>NZ_CP197389.1:330000-4255000 GCF_052149045.1 Stenotrophomonas maltophilia group sp. RY12688
GAAAAGAACCCCGGAGAGGGGAGTGAAATAGAACCTGAAACCGTGTGCGTACAAGCAGTAGGAGCTCCGCAAGGAGTGACTGCGTACCTTTTGTATAATGGGTCAGCGACTTACTGTTCGTGGCAAGCTTAACCGTATAGGGGAGGCGAAGGGAAACCGAGTCTGATAAGGGCGCATAGTCGCGGGCAGTAGACCCGAAACCGGGTGATCTAGTCATGCCCAGGGTGAAGGTGCGGTAACACGCACTGGAGGCCCGAACCCACTCCCGTTGCAAAGGTAGGGGATGAGGTGTGATTAGGAGTGAAAAGCTAATCGAACCCGGAGATAGCTGGTTCTCCTCGAAAGCTATTTAGGTAGCGCCTCATATGTATCCTCTCGGGGGTAGAGCACTGTTATGGCTAGGGGGTCATCGCGACTTACCAAACCATTGCAAACTCCGAATACCGAGACGGACTGTATGGGAGACACACGGCGGGTGCTAACGTCCGTCGTGAAAAGGGAAACAACCCAGACCCACAGCTAAGGTCCCAAATTTTGTGCTAAGTGGAAAACCATGTGGAAAGGCACAGACAGCCAGGAGGTTGGCTTAGAAGCAGCCACCCTTTAAAGAAAGCGTAATAGCTCACTGGTCGAGTCGGTCTGCGGGGAAGATTTAACGGGGCTAAGCACAGAACCGAAGCTTGGGGTGCATAACTTTGTTATGCGCGGTAGAGGAGCGTTCCGTAAGCCGTTGAAGGTGGATTGAGAAGTCTGCTGGAGGTATCGGAAGTGCGAATGCTGACATGAGTAACGATAATGCGGGTGAAAAACCCGCACGCCGAAAGCCCAAGGTTTCCTTGCGCAACGTTAATCGGCGCAGGGTGAGTCGGCCCCTAAGGCGAGGACGAAAGTCGTAGTCGATGGGAAGCAGGTTAATATTCCTGCACCTCGCGTAAGTGCGATGGAGGGACGGAGAAGGTTAGGTGTACCAGGCGTTGGTTGTCCTGGGGAAAGGCGGTAGGTTTGGATCTTTGGCAAATCCGGGATCCTCTAAGACCGAGCACCGAGACGAGCCTTTATGGCAAAGTCACTGATACCACGCTTCCAGGAAAAGCTCCTAAGCTTCAGCTTACGCAGACCGTACCGTAAACCGACACAGGTGGGTAGGATGAGAATTCTCAGGCGCTTGAGAGAACTCGGGTGAAGGAACTAGGCAACATGGCACCGTAACTTCGGGAGAAGGTGCACCCTTTTTGGTGGCTCGTGCGAGCTATAGCTGAAGAGGGTCGCAGTAACCAGGCCGCTGCGACTGTTTATCAAAAACACAGCACTCTGCAAACACGAAAGTGGACGTATAGGGTGTGACGCCTGCCCGGTGCTGGAAGGTTAATTGATGGGGTCAGCCGCAAGGCGAAGCTCTTGATCGAAGCCCCAGTAAACGGCGGCCGTAACTATAACGGTCCTAAGGTAGCGAAATTCCTTGTCGGGTAAGTTCCGACCTGCACGAATGGCGTAACGACAGCGGCGCTGTCTCCACCCGAGACTCAGTGAAATTGAAATCGCTGTGAAGATGCAGCGTTCCCGTGGCAAGACGGAAAGACCCCGTGAACCTTTACTATAGCTTTACACTGAACGTTGAGTTCGTCTGTGTAGGATAGGTGGGAGGCTATGAAACCATGGCGCTAGCTGTGGYGGAGCCATCCTTGAAATACCACCCTGTCGTGCTTGACGTTCTAACCTGGGCCCATTATCTGGGTCGGGGACCGTGTATGGTGGGTAGTTTGACTGGGGCGGTCTCCTCCTAAAGAGTAACGGAGGAGCTCGAAGGTACGCTCAGCGCGGTCGGACATCGCGCACTGTGTGCAAAGGCATAAGCGTGCTTGACTGCAAGATCGACGGATCAAGCAGGTAGGAAACTAGGACTTAGTGATCCGGTGGTTCTGTATGGAAGGGCCATCGCTCAACGGATAAAAGGTACTCCGGGGATAACAGGCTGATACCGCCCAAGAGTTCATATCGACGGCGGTGTTTGGCACCTCGATGTCGGCTCATCACATCCTGGGGCTGTAGTCGGTCCCAAGGGTATGGCTGTTCGCCATTTAAAGTGGTACGCGAGCTGGGTTCAGAACGTCGTGAGACAGTTCGGTCCCTATCTGCCATGGGCGTTGGAGATTTGAGAGGGGCTGCTCCTAGTACGAGAGGACCGGAGTGGACGAACCTCTGGTGTTCCGGTTGTCACGCCAGTGGCATTGCCGGGTAGCTATGTTCGGAAGCGATAACCGCTGAAAGCATCTAAGCGGGAAGCGCGCCTCAAGATGAGATCTCCCGGGGCACAAGCCCCCTGAAGGAACCATGTAGACTACGTGGTTGATAGGTCAGGTGTGTAAGTACAGCAATGTATTGAGCTAACTGATACTAATGATCCGTGCGGCTTGACCATATAACCTCAAGTTGCCTTGGCTTTACGACAGCGTCGTAAGAGCATCCAAGTGCACGCTACGTCACAAGAACTATGCGAGGCTGGCGCCTTGTCCCMCAGGGACGAGTGCGACKCTCCAAAAGCCTCCCTGGTGAAATTAGCGCTGTGGAACCACCCGATCCCATCCCGAACTCGGAAGTGAAACGCAGCTGCGCCGATGGTAGTGTGGCTCAAGCCATGCGAGAGTAGGTCATCGCCAGGGTTTAYACCCAAAACCCCGCTGCTGACGCAGCGGGGTTTTYCTTATTAAGTGAAGGCATTGCYTTTCTGGATACCTTCCGCCCAWGGGCAAGATCGCGAAGCTGGCGCTGCAAGCGCTGCTGCAACCGTCTCCCTGGTGAAATTAGCGCTGTGGAACCACCCGATCCCATCCCGAACTCGGAAGTGAAACGCAGCTGCGCCGATGGTAGTGTGGCTCAAGCCATGCGAGAGTAGGTCATCGCCAGGGTTTACACCCAAAACCCCGCTGCTCGCGCAGCGGGGTTTTTCTTTGCGCGCAGTAATACAGGTAGTACCAGCCGCTGGCCGGCAACCCGATGGCGTTACATCGCCCGCTAGATCCACGCCCTGCCTGGATGCCCTCTGCGAGGAAGCATGGCGCCAACCAAGGTCGGCCGCTACCAATCGATTGCCGGCCAGCGGCCGGCACTACCGGCAGATCCACACCAGTCGTGGATCTGCCGCCGACGGTATGCAAAAGAAAAGCGGCGCCCCAGTGGGGCGCCGCTCTGCTCTCAACAATGCTCAGTCGAGCATGGCCCGACTTTATTTGGCCGAAGCCTTGTCCTTCATCATCGCGTCGCGGGCCGCCTTGAACGGGTTGCCTGCATACCAGTTCGGCCAACGATCACCACCGGCCAGTTCCTTGCCCACGCCGTACATCAGCTGCAGGTCTTCAACGGTGCCGTCCAGTTTCCAGGTGGCCGCGTCGAACTCGTCCTTCGGGCCATGGTAGCGGTTGGCGCCGTAGTCCGCCGCGGCCTTGCGGCCCGCTTCCACGCCACCCTCGCGCAGGTCCTCGCCGCCATCGGCGTACAGGGCCGGCACACCGGCCTTGGCGAAGTTGAAGTGATCCGAGCGGAAGTAGAAGCCGCTTTGCACCGAGGTCTCACCGTGCAGCGTACGGTCCTGGGCGGCGGCCAACGGCTTGAGGATGTCCTCCAGCTCCGAGCTGCCGAAGCCGGTGACGGTCACGTCCTTGGCACGGCCGGCCACCGACATCGCATCGATGTTGATCACGCCGGCGATCTTGTCCAGCGGGAAGGTCGGATGGGCGACGTAGTACTTCGAACCCAGCAGGCCGGATTCTTCCAGGGTCACGGCCAGGAACACCACCGAACGCTCCGGCTTCGGGTCCTGGTGGGCCATGGCTTCGGCCACTTCGAGAATGCCGGCGACGCCGGTCGCATTATCGACGGCGCCGTTGTAGATGTTGTCGCCGGTCTCGCCCTCATGCTTGCCCAGGTGATCCCAGTGCGCCATGTACAGCACCGCCTCGTCAGCGCGCTTGCTACCCGGCAGCACACCCACCACGTTGCGCGACTGCTTCTGTGCGATCTGGCTCTTCAGGTCGACCGCAGCGGTGGCCTTCAGCGGCACCGGCTTGAAGCCGCGCTTGCTGGCGTCCTTGTAGGCCTGCGCCAGGTCCAGGCCGGCACCGGCAAACAGGGCCTTGGCCGCGTCGGCGCTCAGCCAGCCCTGCACCGGGATACGCGCTTCCGGATCATCCTTGGCCGGCAGGTCGTACTGCGGGCCAGCCCAGGAATTCTTCACCACGTCCCAGCCGTAGGAGGCGCCGGCGTTGTCGTGCACGATCAGTGCAGCAGCGGCGCCCTTGCGCGCGGCCTCCTCGAACTTGTAGGTCCAGCGCCCGTAGTAGGTCATGCGCTTGCCGTCGAACAGCTTCTCGTCGTCGACATGGAAGCCCGGGTCGTTGACGAACATGACGACCGTCTTGCCCTTCCAGTCCTGCCCGGCGTAATCGTTCCACTTCTGCTCCGGTGCATCGACGCCGTAGCCGACGAACACCAGGTCGCTGGCATCGACCTTCACCTCGGCCTGGCCGGTGCGGGTACCCACCACCATGTCGGTGCCGAACTTCAGCTCGGTGGTCTTGCCGCCCTGGGTGATCTTCAGCACGGTCGATTCGTCGGCCGTGGTCTCGGTCATCGGCACATCCTGGAACCAGCTGTCGCCGTTGCCGGGCTGCAGGCCGATGCGCTGCATCTGGTCGCGGATGTAGTTGACCGTCAGCTCTTCACCCTTGCTGCCCGGGGCGCGGCCTTCGAACTCATCCGAGGCCAGCGTCTTGACCATCTCGGCGAAGTCGCCGGCATTGATCTCCGGGGAGAACGAATGGGCGGCCGGCTTCGCCGCAGCGGTGTCGGTGGCCGGCGCGGCGGCGGGCGTGTTTTCGCCTTTGCAGGCACTGAGCGCGGCCGCGGCGGCCAGGCACAGGAGGAGTTTGCGGGGCATCGTCGATTCCTGGAGAACAAAGGGCGGCCGCACCTGATGCGCGACCGGTAACAGTGAGTATCACCGAACCGGCAGGTCCGGCGGGTTCAGTCCGCCGGGGCGGTTTCGGTGTCGAACGGAATTGGCTCGGCGCCGGTCACCGGGCCGATGCGAGCGGAGCGATGCACGTACAGCACCACTTCGCGCTCGAACTGCAGGGGGCCGTTGACCACCGCATTCGGGCCGATGATCACGCGCGGCTTGCGGCTGGCGGTCAGCGAGACACTGAAGTTCGGCTTGCGCACATGCACACCGCCGTTGACCTGCGAACCGATACCGACGGTGATGTCACCATTGACGGTCTCCACGTCCTTGCCGACGCGGCTCTCGACCAGGCCGATGCCGCCGTTCACGGTCTCGACGCCGCCTTCGATCTGGCTGCCGCGATCAGTGAAGATGCTGCCGTTGACGGTGCTGACGCCGCCACTGGCGATCACTTCACGACCCAGGCGCACACCGCCGTTGACCGTTTCGATCTTGCCGGTGCGCGCGCGGTCGGCGACCTTCACCCCGCCGTTGACGGTGTCGATGCTGCCGGTCTCGACGCCTTCGCCGACGCGGATGCCGCCGTTGACGGTGTCGAGCTTGCCGTAGCGTTGACCGGGTTCGGCGCTGATGCTGCCGTTGACCTTGCTGATGTTCTCCTGCGCACAGACCGGCCCGGTGGCCAGCAGTACGCCCAACAGCAGCGGAATGGAAAGAGTTTTCATGGCGACCTCGATGGATGTGCGGCTGGCAGGCCGCGTGCGGAGATGTCACCATTCCCCGGTAGCCCCCGCAACTGCCTGAAGTCACTGGAAAGCCCTTGCGCGACAACGCCTTCCCATCACGCCGACATCACATCGCCGCTGCCCGCGGCGGTCGCTGCCTGCTGCTGGGGCTGGCGTTGGCGCTGGCCCTGCCGCTGCCCAGCGGTGCGCAGACCACCCGCGAGACCGAGCGCAAGCTGCAGAAACTGCGAACCGAATTGAAGGGCGTGGCGCAGGAGCGACGGCAGATCGAGGGCCAGCGCGGGCAGGCATCGCAACAACTGCGCGAGGCCGACGAGAAGGTAGCCCGCACCGGCCGTGCCCTTGCGCAGACGGAAGCCGCGCTGCGCGAGCAGGGCCGCGCCCTTGCCGAAGCCGAGCAGCGCCGCAGCACGCTGCAGGGCAACCTGGCCCAGCAGCACCGCGAACTGGCCGGGCTGTTGCGCGCGGCATATCAGCTGGGCAACCACGCACCGCTGAAGCTGCTGCTGTCGCAGGACACGGTGGCCGATGCCAACCGCGCCTTGGCCTACCATCGCTACCTGCAGCGCGAGCGTGCGCAGCGGATCACCACGCTGACCGCCGACCTGAAGGAGCTGGAAGCGCTTCAGGCGCAGATCGCCGAGCGCAAGCAGAAGCTGCAGGGGACGCAGCAGGACCAGAAACAGCAGGCAGCCGCCCTGGAAGCGGACCGCCGCGATCGCGCAAAGACCGTTGCCTCGCTGGAAGAGCGCTTCAAGGACCAGCGTGAGAAGGAACAGGCACTGGGCCAGGACGCCAAGGCACTGGAAACGCTGCTGGCCAACCTGCGTGCCGCTGCCGCGCGGGCCGAAGCCGAGCGGCGCGCCGCTGCACGCCGGGCCGCCGCCGAGAAAGCCGCTGCCGAGCGCGCCGCACGCCAGGCCGCCGCGCAGGGCCGTCCACCGCCGCCCACCAAGGTTCCACCTGCGGTGGCGTCGGCACCGGCGCCGAAGGTCGGCGGCCTGGGGTGGCCGTTGTCCGGCAACCTGCTGGCCCGCTATGGCGGCAAGCTGCCCGATGGGCGCACCAGCAGCGGTGTGCTGATCGGCGCGCCAGCCGGCAGCACGGTCACGGCCGTGGCCGATGGCACCGTGGTGTTCTCCGACTGGATGACCGGCTACGGCATGATCCTGATCGTCGACCACGGCAACGGCTACATGAGCCTTTACGCGCATAACGACACCCTGCTGAAGGATGCTGGCGCGCGGGTCAGCCGCGGCGATGCGGTGGCCAAGGTCGGCAATTCCGGCGGCCAAGGCGTCACCGCGCTGTACTTCGAGCTGCGCCGTGGCGGGCAACCGGTCAACCCGGACAGCTGGCTGCAGCGGCGCTGAATCCTGGCCCGCCGGATGCGGGCCGGATTCAACGGGAATTTAGCTGTGCTTCGCGCATAATCGGTGCATGTGCCTTGGGCACCATGCCACCGTCGACAGGAGTGATCCATGCGCGCAGCCCGTACCGCCACCCTCTTGCTGGCCCTGTTGCCAGCGCTGTCCTGGGCGCAGCAGACCGCGCCCGCCCCCAGCCCGGAAACCAGCGGGCAGGCAGCGAACAGCGAGGAGGCGGTGACCTCGAAGGTGCCGCTGGAGGAAATCCGCCGTTTCGTGGCCGTCTACAACGCGGTGCGCGCCGCCTATGTCGACCCGGTCGATGACAAGAAGCTGATGCAGTCAGCCGTGCGTGGCCTGCTGCTCGACCTTGATCCGCACAGCACCTACTTCAACAAGGAAGACGCGCAGGCCTTCGACGAGCAGGCCAACGGTGCCTACGAGGGCATCGGCGTGGAGCTGCAGCAGCAGCCGGACAACGCCAGCATGAAGGTGATCGCGCCGATCGACGACACGCCGGCAGCCAAGGCCGGCATCCTTGCCGGCGATTTGATCATCGCCATCGACGGCAAGCCGATCAGCGCGATCGATGCGAGTGAACCGCTGCGCGGCCCGGCCGGCAGCAAGGTGGTGCTGACCATCGTGCGTGACGGCAAGCCGAAGCCGTTCGATGTCAGCCTGACCCGCCAGACCATCCGCGTGACCAGCGTGCGCAGCCGCCTGCTCGAGCCGGGCTATGGCTATATCCGCCTGAGCACCTTCCAGGCCGATACCGGCTCGGATTTCCAGAAGCATGTGCAGCAGCTGCAGAAGCAGTCCGGTGGCCAGCTCAAGGGCCTGGTGCTGGATCTGCGCAGCAACCCGGGTGGCCTGCTGACGGCCGCCGTGCAGGTCGCCGACGATCTGCTCGACAAGGGCAACATCGTCAGCACCCGTGGCCGCATCAGCATCAGCGACGCCCGATTCGACGCGACCCCGGGCGACCTGCTGAAGGGCGCACCGGTGGTGGTGCTGGCCGATGCCGGTTCGGCCAGCGCCTCGGAAGTGCTGGCCGGCGCGCTGCGCGACAACAAGCGCGCCCGCGTAGTGGGCAGCCGCACCTTCGGCAAGGGCTCGGTGCAGACCGTGCTGCCGCTGGACAACGGCGATTCGGTGAAGCTGACCACCGCGCGCTACTACACGCCCAGCGGCAAGTCGATCCAGGCCACCGGCATCGTGCCGGATGTGGAGTTGAAGCCCGCCGCCACCCCGGCGGAGGATGCCCTGCCGGCCAGCCTGAGCGATTACAGCGAAGCCACCCTGCCAGGCCATCTGCGCGGCGACGACGAAAGCACCGAGGGCTACCACGCCGGTGCGGTGCTGCCGGGCGACGGCCCGATCAACGACGCGCTGGCCGAGCTGAAGAACCCCGGTTCGGTGGCCGCACGGTTGAAGGCCGAGGCCGCGAAGGCGGCTGCGGTGAAGCCCGAAGCCAAGCCGGAGGCGAAGGTCGAACCGAAGGCAGACAGCACGCCGGAAGCCAAGCCCGCTCCTGTGCCGGCCAAGCCTTGATTCGTGGTCTACGAACGAGCGGGTGAGCGTGGAGCCGGCCAGCGGCCGGCTCTACCTGGATCAGAAGCCGTGCCGCTTGCGCAGGCGGCGCGCGATCGCGGCGCGTACATAGACCCCGTACACGACGCCGAACACGAAGCCGCCGATGTGCGCCCACCAGGCCACCATGCCGAAGCTCGGGCCGATGTGGGCGAACACCACTTGCAGCGCCGCCCAGACGCCGATCAGCAGGTACGCCGGGGCGCGCACGAACTCCAGGAACAGGCCGAGCGGGATCACCACGCCCAGCCGCGCGCCCGGGAACAGGGCCAGATAGGCGCCGATCAGGGCCGACACCGCGCCGCTGGCGCCGATGATGATCTGGTCCGGGCTGCCCATGGTGTAGATCGCGACCAGGTTCGACACTGCGCCGCCGACCAGGAACAGCAGCAGCAGCCGCCACGGCCCCAGCACCCGCTCGGCGGGCAGGCCGAAGATCAACAGGAACACCAGGTTGCCCAGCAGGTGCGACCAGTCCGCGTGCAGGAACAGGGCGGTGAACAGGCGCAGCACGCTGCCGTCCTGCAGCGTCGCCCACCAGTCCAGCGGGTGGGTCAGACCGGTGGACAGCGCGCCCCAGTCCAGCCAGAGGCTGCCGCGGGCATCGTCCGGACGCGAGATCGACCACAGGAACGCCAGCCACAATGACGCGAACAGCACGGGCGTGGCCCAGCGCAGGGCCGCCTTCTTGCGGGACGGGAGCGAGACGAACATGCCAATAGCCTAGCGTGCGGCCACTTTCGGTGGGGACGGTCCTGTTCAGCTTTTGAGACGAAAAAACCGCCTGCGCTGTTATTGTTTCATTAACAGCTCTGGGTAATACTCGCATACGGCGTCGTATGTCGGGAGGGGAATCCGGCGCGCTCCGATGGGTCCCAGGACCCGGCGGGCGCAGGCGCACTCAGAGCACCATCACCGCTTACCGGAGAGAGAACTACGATGCAAACCGCTTCCACCATTGCCCGACTGACCCTGCTGGCCGTCGGCGTTGCCGGTGCGCTGGCCGCCGCCGATGCCAATGCTGCCGCCTTCCAGCTGAAGGAAAACAGCGCCAAGGGCCTGGGCCGCGCGTTCGCCGGCTCCACCTCGACCGAAGGTGACGCCTCGGTCATCGCCACCAACCCGGCCTCCATGCGCCTGCTCGACGGCACCCTGGTCCAGGGCGACGTCAGTGCCATCAGCTTCGGCGCCAAGTTCCGCGGCCAGGGCAAGTACGGCAACGGCGCGCCGATTTCCGGTGGCAACGGCGGCGACGCCGGCATGATCGCCCCGGTTCCGGCCGCGTACTTCCACGTGCCGTTCGGCGAGAACGACAACAAGCACTTCGGTGCTTCGCTGACCGTGCCGTTCGGCTTCAAGACCGAATACGACCGCGACTGGGTCGGCCGCTACAACGGCGTCAAGACCGAGCTGCAGGCCATCGACCTGGGCGTGGCGTTCTCCTATGACGTCAACCCGTACCTGTCTTTCGGTGCTTCGGTGTTCGCCGAGCGCCTGAACGTCGACCTGACCAGCGCTGTCGATACCGGCACTGCGATCAACGCCACGGCCCAGCGCACCGCTGCGGCGCGTGTGCTGGCTGCCGGCGGCACTGCGGCCCAGGCTGCGGCGGCCTCGCAGGCCGCTGCACGCCAGGCCGCCCAGCTCGGCTTCTCGCCGGGCACCGCCGATGGCTACCTGCGCATCAAGGGCGACGAAGTGTCGGTCGGCTACACCCTGGGCATGACGGTCACCCCGGTGGAAGGCACCAACATCGCCTTCAGCTACCGCTCGAAGGTCGAGCACAAGATCACCGATGGCAAGGCCGACTTCACCATCCCGCAGAACGCTGCCGCCTTCCTGGCCACTGCTGCCCCGGGTACCTTCATCGACAGCAACGGCCGCGCCACCATCACCCTGCCGGCCAGCGCCACCGTGGGCTTCACCCACCGCGTGAACGACCAGTGGCAGATCATGGCCGAGGTCACGCGCACGGCGTGGAGCAAGTTCGACCAGGTCACGGTCGACTATGACTCCAACCAGCCGGACAGCGTGCTGCCGTTCCACTACCGCGACACCACCTTCGCGTCGATCGGTACTGATTTCCGCGTGAACGACAAGCTGACCCTGCGTGGCGGCCTGGCCTACGACCAGACCCCGACCACCGACGCCCACCGCGACGTGCGCGTGCCGGACACCACCCGCAAGTGGCTGTCGCTGGGCCTGACCTACGCCGCTTCGGACAAGATGGAATACAGCGTGGGTTACACCCACCTGTTCACCAAGGATCCGAACATCACCTCGACCTCGGCCACTGCCAACACCGTGACCGGCAAGTACAAGGTGAGCGGCGACGTGCTGGCGGCGTCGATGCAGTACAAGTTCTGATTCGGGCGATTGCCTGAAGCAGTACGAGGAGAGCCCCGCGCAAGCGGGGCTTTCTTTTTGCGGAGGGTATCCACGCATGGCATGGTTCTGCTGGTCCGACGACGCAGGGCGTGGATCTACGCGACAATGGTGCGATGAACCTGTCCGACCCGAGCTTCCAGCTGGAGCTGGCCGCCAACATCGCCGTCGCCGGCTCGATCCTGCTGGCCGGCCGCAACAACGTGCACACCTGGTGGCTGGGCATCGTCGGCTGCGCATTGTTTGCTGCGGTGTTCGAGCGCTCGCACTTGTATGCAGACATGGTGCTGCAGTTCTTCTTCATCGCCATCAGCGTGCTGGGCTGGTGGCAGTGGCTGCGCGGCGACCATGGCGCGCCGCTGCCGATCACTGCGCTGCGGCCGCGGGCATGGGCCTGGCTGGCGCCGCTGGCGGTGGTGGCCACGTTCGGCTACGGCTGGATGCTGACCCGACTGACCAACGCCTATGCGCCTTACATCGATTCGGCGGTGCTGGTGCTGAGCGTGATCGCGCAGATCCTGATGATGCGGCGCAAGCTGGAATCGTGGTGGGTGTGGCTGCTGGTGAACACCGTGGCAGTGCCGCTGTACTACAGCCGTGGCCTGCATCTGACCTCGATCCTCTACATCGGTTTCTGGATAAACGCGCTGGTCGCCCTGCGCCATTGGCGGCACCTGATGCGGGACGAGGCCAGGGCGGCCGATGCCGCTGCCTGAGCGTGTCGAGCGCGGCCTGGTGGTGGGCAAGTTCTGCCCGCTGCATCTCGGTCACGAACGCCTGATCGACTTCGCCGCCACGCGCTGCCAGCAGCTGCTGGTGATCGGCTGGTCGCAGCCGGGTTTCCCAGGCTACAGCGCCGAGCGTCGCGAGCGCTGGCTGCGAGCGCGCTTCCCGCAGGCGACGGTGGCGGTGCTCGATGATGCGCGGCTGGCGGCATTGTGCACGCAGCACGGTTTGCCCGTGCGCACGCTGCCGCACGACAGCGACAACGAGCACGTGCAGCGCGAGTTTACCGCCTGGCTGTGCCTGAGCCTGTTCGGCGGGCCGGTGCAGGCGGTGTACACCGGTGAGGACTACGGCGACGGCTTCGCGCAGGCGCTGGCCACGCACTTCGGTGCGCCGGTACGCCATGAGCGGCTCGAACGCGCATTGGACGCCGGGCAGGCGTGCGGCACCCAGCTGCGCGCCGATCCGCACGCGCACCGCCATGGTCTCGCACCGGAGGTGTACGCCGGATACGTGCAGCGCGTGGCCTTCATTGGTGGCGAGTCCAGTGGCAAGACCACGCTGGCGCGGGTGATGGCCGAGCGCCTGCAGACCGCCTGGGTGCCGGAGTATGGCCGCACGCTCTGGGAGCAGCAGGGCGGCGACCTGATGCCGGACGATCTGCTTCGTATCGCGATGACCCAGCCGCAGCATGAAGAAGAGGCTGCGCGGCGGTCACATCGCTGGCTGTTCTGCGATACCACGCCGCTGGTGACGCTGGGCTACAGCGGCTGGATGTCTGGTACGGCGCCGGAGGCACTGCGGCAGGCTGCATTGCGGCCATATGACCTGCTGTTCCTGTGCGCGCCGGATATTCCGTTCGACCAGGACGGCACACGGGTGGGGGAAGCATTCCGTGCGCAGCAGCATGCGTGGTACGTGCGCGAGCTGCAGGCGCGGGGCGTCGACCATGTGCTGCTGGAAGGCGATCTGGAGACGCGCATCGCGCGCATACAGCGCGAGCTGGCTAAGCGTGCGGACAACCGGTTCAGTGTCGCCCTGCCTCTGTAGCGCCGAGCCCATGCTCGGCTGCGCCAGGAAAGCCGAGCGTGGGCTCGGCTCTACAGGAAGCAAAGCACAAGAAACCCCGCTTTCGCGGGGTTTTTCGTTCACTGCATGAGGCTGACGATCAGTCGCCCAGGGTCAGCAGCGAGGCGTTGCCGCCGGCGGCGGTGGTGTTCACCGTCACCGTCTTTTCGGTCGCAAAGCGCAGCAGGTAGTGCGGGCCGCCGGCCTTAGGGCCGGTGCCGGACAGGCCCTGGCCACCGAACGGCTGCACGCCGACCACTGCACCGATCTGGTTGCGGTTGACGTACACATTGCCGACGTGGACGCCGTTGCTGATGCGGTCAACGGTTTCGTCGATGCGCGAATGCACGCCCAGGGTCAGGCCGTAGCCAGTGGCGTTGATCTGGTCGATCACCGCGTCGAGCTGGTCGCCCTTCCAGCGGATCACGTGCAGGACCGGACCGAAGACTTCCTTGTGCAGCTGCCCCAGGTCCTTCAGTTCATACGCGCGCGGTGCGAAGAAGGTGCCGTTGGCGGTTTCAGCGGACAGCTCGGCGGCGGCGATCAGGCGCGCTTCGCGGTCCATGCGTTCGGCGTGTTCCTGCAGGATCTTCAGCGCGTCGGCGTCGATCACCGGGCCGACGTCGGTAGACAGCAGGCCCGGGTTGCCGACCTTCAGTTCCTTCATCGCACCGGCCAGCATGGTCATCACCTTGTCGGCGATGTCGTCCTGCACGAACAGCACGCGCGCGGCCGAGCAACGCTGGCCGGCGGAGGTGAAGGCCGAACCGATCGCGTCCTTGACCAGCTGTTCCGGCAGTGCCGAGGAGTCGGCGATGAAGGCGTTCTGGCCACCGGTCTCGGCGATCAGCACGCCGATGGCGGCGTCACGCGCGGCCATCGCACGGTTGATCGCACGGGCGGTCTCGGTGGAGCCGGTGAAGGCCACGCCGGCCACGCGCGGGTCGGCGGTCAGCGCTGCACCCACGGTGGCGCCGTCGCCCGGCAGGAACTGCACCACCTCGGCCGGCACGCCGGCATCGTGCAGCAGCTTCACCGCGTAGTAGCCGATCAGGTTGGTCTGCTCGGCCGGCTTGGCGATGACGCTGTTGCCGGCGGCCAGTGCGGCGGCGACCTGGCCCAGGAAGATCGCCAGCGGGAAGTTCCACGGGCTGATGCAGACGAACACGCCGCGGCCGTGCAGCTGCAGCTCGTTGGATTCACCGGTCGGGCTGGGCAGCTTCTCGGCGTGGCTGAACTGCTCGCGCGCCTGCTTGGCGTAGTAGCGCAGGAAATCCACGGCTTCGCGCACTTCGGCGATGCTGTCGGGCAGGCTCTTGCCGGCTTCCTTCACGCACAGCGCCATGAACTCCGGCATGCGCGCTTCCAGCTGGTCAGCGGCGTGTTCGAGGATGGCGGCGCGGCTGGCGGCCGGGGTGCGGTTCCAGGCCGGTTGCGCGGCCACGGCGTTGGCCAGGGCCTTCTGCACGGTGGCGGCATCGGCGGCCAGCCACTGGCCGACCACTTCGCGGGTGTCGGCCGGGTTGGTCACCGGCAGCGCGGCGCCGGCCGGGTTGGCACCCGGTACCAGCGGCGAGGCCTGCCACGGCTTCACGGCGGCGTTGAGCTGCTCGGCCAGGGCGCGCAGTTCGTTGTCGTTGGCGAGGTTGGCGCCCATGGAGTTCTTCCTGTCGTGGTTCTGGCTGCGCAGCAGGTCAACCGGCAGCGGGATCTTGGGATGCGGAATCGATTCGAACGAGGCGACCATCTCGACCGGATCGCGGATCAGGTCGGCGATCGGCACGCGCTCGTCGGTGATGCGGTTGACGAAGCTGGAGTTGGCACCGTTTTCCAGCAGGCGGCGCACCAGGTACGGCAGCAGGTCTTCGTGCGAACCGACCGGGGCGTACACGCGGCAGGGCAGGTTCAAGCGATCGGCCGGCACCACTTCGGCGTACAGGTCGTCGCCCATGCCGTGCAGCTTCTGGTGCTCGTACACGCCGCCGTTGGCGATGCTGCGCACGGCCGCGATGGTGTGCGCGTTGTGCGTGGCGAACATCGGGTAGATCGCGTCCGCATGGGTGAACAGCCGCTTGGCGCAGGCCAGGTAGGACACGTCGGTGTTCTGCTTGCGGGTGAACACCGGGTAGCCCGGGTAGCCTTCGATCTGCGCGCGCTTGATCTCGGCATCCCAGTAGGCGCCCTTGACCAGGCGCACCTGCAGGCGGCGACCGGCACGGCGTGCCATGTCGGCCAGGTGGTCGATCGTGTACGGCGTGCGCTTCTGGTAGGCCTGCACGACCACACCGAAGCCATCCCAGCCAGCCAGCGAGGCGTCGGAGAACACCTGCTCGATGATGTCCAGCGACAGTTCCAGGCGGTCGGACTCTTCGGCGTCGACGGTGCAGCCGATGCCGTAGCTCTTGGCCAGCTGTGCCAGTTCCAGCACGCCCGGCACCAGGTCCTTCAGCACGCGCTCGCGCTTGGCGTGCTCGTAGCGCGGGTACAGCGCCGACAACTTGATCGAGATGCCCGGCGCGTTGTTGACGTCGCCGTCCGGACGGCCACCGCGGGCCTTGTGATCGCCGCCGATGGCGTGGATCGCACGACGGTAGTCTTCCAGGTAGCGCAGCGCGTCCTTCATGGTCAGCGCGCCTTCGCCGAGCATGTCGAACGAGTAGCGGTAGCTGGCGTTGTCGCCCTTGTGCGAGCGCGCCAGCGCTTCGCTGATGGTGCGGCCCATGACGAACTGGTGGCCCATGATCTTCATCGCCTGGCGCACGGCCAGGCGCACCACCGGCTCACCGACGCGGCCGACCAGGCGCTTGAATGCGCTGGGCGCATCGGCGCGCGTGGCGTCGTTCATCTGCACCAGCTTGCCGGTCAGCATCAGGCCCCAGGTGGAGGCATTGACCAACACCGAGTCGCTGCCGCCCAGGTGCTTTTCCCAGTCGGCATCGGCCAGCTTGTCGCGGATCAGCTTGTCGGCGGTGTCCTGGTCCGGAATACGCAGCAGCGCTTCGGCCACGCACATCAGCAGCACGCCTTCCTCGCTGCCCAGGTCGTACTGGCGCATGAAGGCTTCGATCGCGCCCTGGTCCTTGGCACGCACGCGCACGCGGCCGACCAGGTCGGCGGCCAGCGCCTGCACCCGGGCCTGTTCCTCGGCGGGCAGGCGCGCCTGCGCCAGCAGCTCGCGGACGTGGCTGGCCTCGTCCTTCAACCAGGCATCGGTGATGGCCTGGCGGAACGGGTTGGGGGGCGCCGGCAGTTCCGGCGACAGCAGCGCGCCCGGACGCGGGGCGTCGTGGGCGGCAGGGGAGGAGGAAGGTGCGTTCATGCCGGTCCGGCCAGTGGAAAACTTGGCGATTTTAATCATTTTTGCGGCCTTCGGAAGTGCCACGCAGACACCTTCATGAAGGGCTGATAGCCACTAACGGTGGTGGATTCGGCGTGTTCAGCAAACCCGGCGAGATTTGTGCTGAATTCGTCATCCGTGCCGCCGACCGCATGCTGTGTTGCAGCATCGGAAAAAGTGTGAATGCACCCTTGCTACCGGCGAGAGGGCGGGGCTACCATCGAGACGTTTCCCGCGGCAGGAACGCGGTTGCGACATGATCGAGGTGCTTCCAGCTCCGGATGGGTCAGGTACGCAGCTGCGGCTGCGTCCCCCACGGGCGCTCGATGCCCGGCAGTTCGTCCTGTTGTTCACCGTGTTGTCGGGTGCGATGTGGCTGGTGTCCGCCCTCGGGTGGTGGGCCGGCAATGCATTCGCCCCCCTGTTCGCGCTGCTGTACAGCCTGGTGCTGGCGGCGGCGCTGCGTGCCTTGTGGCGCAGCGGTGAACGGCAGGAGGAGATCCGGGTAGTGCCGGCGTACGTGGAGGTCATTCCCGTACCCGGTGGATCGCCGGTGTTCCGGGCCCACCCGCATTGGGTGCGCCTGCTCACCGACGATGAGAGGGTCCGGCTGGCATCCAGCGGCCGGCAGGTGGAGGTGGGGAGTTTCCTCGCGCCGGCCGAACGTCAGACGCTCGCAGAGACACTTGAAAGCTTGCTCGCCGCCAGCGATGGCGGCAACCGACGACGCTAAGGGTCTAGGCAATGAAGCAAAGCAGCAGGTGGGGCACGAAGTGCGTGAACGCGGTTGCCGCAGTGCTGGCGACCGGGGGACTGATGCCGGCGTTGGCCTGGGCCCAGGCGGCCGATCCCAAGCCGTGGCAGCTGAACATGGGCAAGGGGGTGACCCAGACCTCGCGCCTGGCCTGGGAATCGAACAACCTTTCGTTGATCATCTGCACGGTGATCGGCGTCATCGTGTTCGGCGCGATGGCCTACGCCATCTTCAAGTTCCGCAAATCCAAGGGCGCGGTCGCCGCCACCTTCAGCCATAACACCAAGGCCGAGATCATCTGGACGGTGATCCCGGTGATCATCCTGATCGTGATGGCGTGGCCGGCCACGGCCAACCTGATCAAGATGTACGACACCCGCGATGCCGAGATGACGGTCAAGGTCACCGGCTACCAGTGGATGTGGAAGTACGAATACCTCGGGGAGAACGTCACCTTCACCAGTCGCCTGGACCGGGAATCCGACCGCGTGCGGCAAAGTGGCATCGTGCCGACCCGCGAAAGTCATCCGCACTACCTGCTGGACGTCGACAACCGGCTGGTGTTGCCGGTCGATACCAAGGTCCGCTTCGTCATCACTTCCGATGATGTGATCCACGCCTGGTGGGTGCCGGCGCTGGGCTGGAAGCAGGACGCGATCCCCGGTTTCATCAATGAAGCCTGGACCAGCATCGAGCAGCCCGGGGTGTATCGCGGCCAGTGCGCCGAGCTGTGCGGCAAGGACCACGGCTTCATGCCGATCGTGGTCGAGGCGGTGTCCAAGGAGGACTTCAAGCAGTGGCTGGCGCAGCGCAAGCCTGCACCGCCGGCCGAGCCCGCCCCCCCTGCGGCACCTGCAGAACCGGCTGCCCCTGCGGGCGAAGCACCGGCGGCACCTGCTGCTGCCGAAGCCGGCAATGCACCTGCGGTTGCGGCCAGCGGCGCGTGATGTAAAGCCCGCGGCCGCTCGCGGCCGTGGTGACAACCGATTCTGAGAGGTGTTTTGCAATGGCGCACTCGGCAGTTGGGCACGACGATCACCATCACCACCAGAGTTTCTTCGAGCGTTGGTTCTTCTCGACCAACCACAAGGACATCGGCACGCTGTACCTGGGTTTCAGCTTCATCATGTTCATCATCGGCGCGGCGATGAGCGTGGTGATCCGCGCCGAGCTGGCGCAGCCGGGCCTGCAGTTCGTCAAGCCCGAGTTCTTCAACCAGATGACGACCGTGCATGCGCTGGTGATGATCTTCGGCGGCGTGATGCCGGCGTTTGTCGGCCTTGCCAACTGGATGATCCCGCTGCAGATCGGTGCGCCGGACATGGCGCTGCCGCGCATGAACAACTGGTCGTTCTGGCTGCTGCCGGTGGCCTTCAGCCTGCTGCTGCTGACGCTGTTCCTGCCCGGTGGTGCACCGGCCGGTGGCTGGACGCTGTATCCGCCGCTGTCGCTGCAGGGCGGCTACAACGTGGCCTTCAGCGTGTTCGCCATCCACGTGGCCGGCATCAGTTCGATCATGGGTGCGATCAACATCATCGCCACCGTGCTCAACATGCGCGCGCCGGGCATCGACCTGCTGAAGATGCCGATCTTCTGCTGGGCGTGGCTGATCACCGCCTTCCTGCTGATCGCGGTGATGCCGGTGCTGGCCGGTGCGGTGACCATGCTGCTGACCGACAAGTTCTTCGGCACCAGCTTCTTCAATGCCGCCGGTGGCGGTGACCCGGTGATGTACCAGCACATCTTCTGGTTCTTCGGCCATCCCGAGGTCTACATCATGATCCTGCCCGCCTTCGGCGTGGTCAGCGAGATCATCCCGACCTTCAGCCGCAAGCCGCTGTTCGGCTACCAGGCGATGGTGTACGCCACCGCCGCGATCGCGTTCCTGTCGTTCATCGTCTGGGCCCACCACATGTTCACCGTGGGCATGCCGCTGGGCGGCGAGATCTACTTCATGTTCGCCACCATGCTGATCTCGATCCCGACCGGGGTGAAGGTGTTCAACTGGGTCAGCACCATGTGGCGGGGGTCGCTGACGTTCGAGGCGCCGATGCTGTGGTCGGTGGCCTTCGTCATCCTGTTCACCATCGGTGGCTTCTCCGGCCTGATGCTGGCCATCGTGGCGGCCGACTTCCAGTACCACGACACCTACTTCGTGGTTGCGCATTTCCACTACGTGCTGGTGACCGGCGCGGTGTTCGCGCTGATCGCGGCTGTGTATTACTGGTGGCCGAAGTGGACGGGGCGGATGTACAGCGAGAAGTGGGCCAAGGTGCACTTCTGGTGGTCGATCGTGTTCGTCAACCTGCTGTTCTTCCCGCAGCACTTCCTCGGCCTGGCCGGCATGCCGCGCCGCATTCCGGACTACAGCGTAGCGTTTGCCGACTGGAACCTGATCAGCTCGATCGGTGCGTTCGGCATGTTCGTCACGCCGTTCATGATGGCCGCGATCCTGCTGTCCTCGCTGCGCAATGGCGAGAAGGCCGAGGCCCGTAGCTGGGAAGGCGCGCGCGGGCTGGAGTGGACGCTGCCGTCGCCGGCACCGGCGCATACCTTCACCACGCCGCCGACCATCCGCCCGGGCGATCTGGCGCATGACGACATCACGCATTGAGGTGGGGCATGCATAACGAGAGCCCACTGCAGACCTGTAGAGCCGAGCCATGCTCGGCTGACGGCGTGCTGACCAACGGTAGAGTCGACTGTCAGTCGACTCGCGAAGTGCAGCCGACTAGCAGTCGGCTCTACCAGAACCAAAGCCAGAGCGAAGCCCAACACCACGGCATCGAACAGCAACGCCAGCGTGCCCGGCGCACGGCGATGTGGGTCGGCGCCATCGCGGTGCTGGTCTACGTCGGCTTCATCCTCAGCGGGGTGATCGGCCGATGAGCGAGGCACCGGCCAGCACGCGGTCACCCAGTGCCGGGCTGCCGCGCCTGATCGGCGTGGCAGTGGCGGTGTTCCTGCTGACCTTCTCGCTGGTGCCGCTGTACCGCATTGCCTGCGAGAAGGTATTCGGCGTGCGCCTGGAACGCGGCCCGGGTGGTGAAGCCAGTACGGGTGCCGCAGCTGGCAAGCGCACCGTGCGGGTGGAGTTCGATGGCGGCGTCAATTCGCGCCTGCCGTGGTCGTTCCATCCCGAGCAGCTGACCATGGATGTGGTGCCCGGCGAACTCAACGAGGCGCTGTACTTCGCCCGCAACGACAGCCAGCAGGCAGTCGTTGGCAGCGCGGTGCCTTCGGTGGCACCGGCACGCGCGTCGGGCTTCTTCAGCAAGACCGAGTGCTTCTGTTTCACCGCGCAGACGCTGCAGGCCGGCGAGAAGCGCGACATGCCGGTGCGCTTCATCGTCGATCCGGACCTGCCGCCGGAAATCAAGACGATCACCTTGTCCTACACCTTCTACCGCAACGACGCGTTGTCCGATCGGCTGGCCCCGGCCGCCACCTCGGACGGCGCGCACGCCGCACCCTGACCCGGATACCGACATGGCCCAGACACCAACCGACGCCAACGTGTACTTCGTCCCGGCCCAGAGCAAATGGCCCTTCGTGGGGTCCATCGCGATGATGGTGACCATGGTGGGCGTGGCCAGCTGGCTCAACGATGCCAGCTGGGGGCGCTGGACGTTCTACATCGGCATCGCGATGCTGGTGTTGACCCTGTTCTGGTGGTTCAGCGACGTGGTGCGCGAATCGCAGGCCGGCAACTACAACCACCAGGTCGATGGCTCGTTCCGGATGGGGATGATCTGGTTCATCTTCTCCGAGGTGATGTTCTTCGGCGCCTTCTTCGGCGCGCTGTTCTACACCCGCAACCTGGGCCTGTCGTGGCTCAGTGGCGAAGGCCGCGGGGTGATGACCAACGAGCTGCTCTGGCAGGGCTACTCCGCCGGATGGCCGACCAATGGCCCGGCGGCGATCGGTGGTGCCTTCCAGACCATCCCGGCGTGGGGCCTGCCGCTGATCAATACGCTGATCCTGCTCACCTCAGGCGTGACCCTGACCATCGCCCATCACGCGTTGAAGGCCGGCAACCGCCGCCAGCTGCTGATCTGGCTGGGCCTGACCGTGGTGCTCGGCCTCGGTTTCCTGACCCTGCAGGCGGAAGAGTACATCCACGCCTACAAGGAGCTGAACCTGACGCTGGGCTCGGGCATCTACGGTTCGACGTTCTTCATGCTGACCGGCTTCCACGGTGCGCACGTGCTGCTGGGCACGATCATGTTGATCGTGATGTGGCTGCGTTCGGCCAAGGGACACTTCACCCGCGACAACCATTTCGGTTTTGAAGCGGCCGCGTGGTACTGGCACTTCGTCGACGTGGTGTGGCTGATGCTGTTCCTGTTCGTCTACGTGCTTTGACCACGCACGCATCGGTGGCCTCAGCCGCCGACGCCGTGCGGCTTGATCCAGCCCATGTAGATGCTCACGATCACCAGTACGATCAACGCCACCGACACCGCGATGCGACGTGTCAGTGCGTTGACCGTGCGCTTGGTCTGGCCGCGGTCGACCAGCAGGTAATACAGGCCGGCGCCCAGGTTCCAGACGATGACGATCAGAAACGCGATTACCAGCAGGGTCTTCAGCGAATCACTCATGCGCGGCTCGAGGGAAGGGTGGGTGCGCCTATCTGACCGCGTTTGTGCGGACTTGTCATGATGCGCCAGCACACACGCGTGATCGGATGGTTGCTGGCCGTGCTGGCGATGGCCGGTTTCACTGCATTGGGGCTGTGGCAGCTGCAGCGCATGCATGCCAAACAGTCAATGTTGGATGCGCAGGGGCCAGCGGTGGCACAGGCGCTGCCGCTGGCCCAGGCGCTGGCAGCCCCCGGTGCGTTGCACGGTGTGGCCGATCACGGTCGCTTCCTGCCTGGCGTGGTGCTGCTGGACAACCAGACCCGGCATGGCCGTGCCGGCGTAAAGATCTATCGCCCGTTCCGCAGTGACGAAGGCAGCGTGCTGCTGGTCGATCTTGGCTGGCGCGCGCTGCCGCCGGATCGCACGCTGCCGGACATACCGGCGCCGCCTTCGCCGGTGGTGGTGCGCGGGTTGCTGGCGCCACCGCCTTCGGCGGGGCTGGTACTGGGTCCGCCGTTCTCCGCCACCGGTGAGGCGGGGCGCTGGCTGGCCAGCCGCTTGCCGGCCGAGGGCCTCGCCGCAGCGCTGGGCCTGCCAACACTGCCCGAGCGGGTCCTGCGACTGGACCCGGCGCTGCCCTTCGGCGACGAGCGTGACATGGACCTGCTGCCAAATACGCTGCCACCGCAGCGACACCTGGGCTACGCCGTGCAGTGGTTCGGCCTGGCCCTGACCGTGCTGGTGGTGGCGCTGGTGCTGGAGCGGCGCAGGAGACGGCCCATCGCCGGGTAGTGTCGGCCGCTGGCCGGCACGCACTCGGATTCCTGGATGCCGGCCAGCGGCCGGCACTACCGGCATCGTTTACCCAACCATGAGAAAATGCCCCACATGAACACTGCTACGTCCCCGCAGGCGCGCGGCTCCGGCCGCCGGACCCTGGTGCTGCTGTTTGCCGTGTTCTTCGGGGCGATGGCGCTGGCCGCGGTATTGCGCTTCTCCGGCTGGCAGCCCACCGGCCACCGCAATGCGGGACAGCTGCTGAAGCCGCCGGTCGATCTGCGCCAGCAGACGCCGACCCTGGCCAGCGGCCAGCCCTATCCTTGGAACCCCGAGGCCCGCACCTGGCGCCTGCTGGTGGCACCGGCCGGTGCCTGCGACGCGCAGTGCGTCACTTTGTCGCAGGGACTGGGCAAGGTGTGGCAGCTGTTCGGCCATAACGCCGATAATGTCGAGATCCTGTGGCTGGGTACGCCACCGGCGTCGATCGCCTCGCTGCCCGCGCTGCGGCCGCTGGCTCCGTCGCCAGCCCTGCGCGCGGCGTTGCCGGGCGTCGATGATCCGGCGGGACTGCCGGTCTACGTGATCGATCCGAACGGCTTCGTGATCATGCGCCATGCCCCGGGTTCCGACCTGGGTGGCCTGCGCAAGGACATGGCCACGTTGCTGAAACTGAAGTGAGTCCCGTTTGATGAGCCTTTCCGCGCGTCCGGCGCTGCACCGCAATTTCCACCGCCTGGCGTGGTTCGCCATGATCATGACCGCGAGCACGATCATGTTCGGTGCGTTCGTACGCCTGTCCGATGCCGGCCTGAGCTGCCCGGACTGGCCGACCTGCTATGGCCAGGCCACCTGGCCGCAGCACGTGGAAGAGACCATCGGCCACCCGGCGGCGGATATCCGCCCGCTGGAGACCCACAAGGCCTGGCGTGAGCAGGTGCACCGCTTCCTGGCCGGCGCGCTGGGCATCGAGATCCTGACCCTGGCCCTGCTGGCCACGCGCAAGCGCCGCTTTGGGACCACGGCAGTGGTGACCGCCTGCGTACTGGTGGCCGCTGGCATACCGCTGTACATGATGGGCTGGCATGGCACCGCCAGCGCATTGGCTCTGGTCGGCGAGGCGATCCTGCTGATCGCCGCGCTGCGCTGGAGCAACATCGACCTGGCACGCGCTGCACTGCTGACCCTGGCGGTGGTGATCTTCCAGGCCCTGCTGGGCATGTGGACGGTGACCCTGCTGCTCAAGCCCATCGTGGTGATGGGCCATCTGCTGGGCGGCATGCTGATGTTCGCGCTGCTGGCCTGGATGGCCTGGCGTGCGACGCACATGCCGATCACTCTGGCCGAGGCACCGAAGCTGAAGTGGCTGCTGCGCATCGGCCTGGCGGTGCTGGTCACCCAGATCGCACTCGGCGGCTGGGTCAGTGCCAACTACGCGGCGCTGGCCTGCGGCGGCGGCAGTGCATCGCTGGACAACTTCCCGCGCTGTGCCAACCAGTGGTGGCCGCAGCACAACTTCGTCGAAGGCTTCACCCTGTGGCGTGGCATCGGCGTGGACTACGAAGGCGGCGTGCTGGATGGTGCCTCGCGTATCGCCATCCAGATGGCGCACCGCCTGTTCGCGGTGGTGGTGGCCATCTACCTGCTGTGGCTGGGCGTGCGCCTGTTCCGGTTGCCGAGCATGCGCGGCTGGGCCAGCGCGCTGATCGCGCTGCTGGTGCTGCAGGTCACCCTCGGCATCCTCAATGTGAAGCTGGCGCTGCCACTGGAAGTGGCCGTGGCCCACAATGGCGTGGCCGTTGCCCTGTTGTTCGTGCTGGTCAGCCTGCTGGCCCGCCTGCGCGCCCCGGACTGATTCCATGTTTTCCAACTACCGCCAGTACTGGGACCTGACCAAGCCCAAGGTCGTCGCCCTCATTGTCTTCACTGCCCTGGTCGGCATGGTCCTGGCTATTCCGGGCGTGCCCAGCTGGGAGCAGGTGCGCGCCGGCCTGCTCGGCTTCCTCGGCATCTGGCTGGCCGCTTCGGCGGCCGCCGCGATCAACCAGTTGCTGGATGCGCACATCGATGCGCAGATGGCACGCACGTCGTGGCGCCCGCTGGTGGTCGGCAAGGTCAAGCCATGGCAGGTGCTGGTGTTCGCCGGCGTGCTGATCGTGCTGTCGATGACCATCCTGGTGCTGTGGGTGAACCTGATCACTGCGGTGCTGACCTTCGCCTCGCTGATCGGCTACGCGGTGATCTACACCGTGTACCTGAAGCGTGCGACCTCGCAGAACATCGTCATCGGTGGCCTGGCCGGCGCGATGCCGCCGATGCTGGGCTGGGCTGCGGTGACCGGCATGCAGGGCTCGTCGGACTGGGCGTACTCGTCGCTGCTGGTGCTGATCATCTTCATCTGGACGCCGCCGCACTTCTGGGCGCTGGCGATCTTCCGCCGCGAAGACTATGCCAAGGCGGAGATCCCGATGCTGCCGGTGACCCACGGCGTGGCGCACACCCGCAAGCAGATCATGGTGTATTCGGTGGTGCTGGCGCTGGTCTGCCTGTTGCCCTACCTGGTGGGCATGAGCGGTGCGTTCTACCTGGGCGGCGCGATCGTGCTCAATGCCGTGTTCCTCTGGTACGCCTGGCGCATGCTCGACCCACCGGATGAGCTGTTCTCGATGAAGATGTTCTATTACTCCATCGTGTACCTGATGGCGCTGTTCGCCTTCCTGCTGGTCGACCACTGGATCCTGCCCTGGTTGTGAAGCACCACCTGTAGAGCCGAGCCCATGCTCGGCTGAGGGGGGATTGGAAGAGCAGCCGAGCGTGGGCTCGGCTCTGCACTTGATCTCTTCCAGCGGCGTCGCCATTGCTGTTCCTGACCCCAAGGAAAGGAGCGAGCAGGGATGCATACGATCTTCCGTTGGACCACCGCGCTGATTCTGGCGCTGGGCATGGCCGTGACCGCGCATGCCGACGACACCGCCGCGCAGATCCACCAGCACGCCGGTGATCACCGCCTGCTGGTGCTGGGCGAATTCCATGGAACCCGCGAGACGCCGCTGCTGGTGCGGCAGCTGGTGGATGACTACAGCCGCACCAGGCCGGTCCTGCTGGCGCTGGAACTGCCACGCGGGGAAACCTCCACGCTGCGCGATTACCTGACTTCCGATGGCGGGGAGAAGGCACGCCAGCATCTGCGCGGGCGTGCGTTCTGGACCGTGCGCGATGACCAGCATGATGGCCGTCGCAGCCGCGACATGCTGGCAATGATCGAAAGCCTACGCGTGCTGAAGTCGCAGGGACGTGTTATCGACGTCGTTGACTATGACGTCAACGCCAGCAAAGGCGGCAACCAGGTACGCGATGACCTCATGGCAGCCGAGTTGCGGCGGCTCTATCGAGGCCTACCGGCCAATGCGCGCATGCTGGTGCTGACTGGTAACGTGCACGCGATGCTGCAAAGGCCGCAAGGTATGCCGCCAGAAATGCAGATGCATCCGATGGCGTCGCAGCTGCGGGACCTGGATATCTACAGCGTACGGTTGGGCGCGCAACGTGGTCAGACGTGGGGATGCGCGGGCGGTTGCATGGCGCGGCCACTTCGAGAGCAGGTTGCCACGGGGCCGCGGGTCGCTGCCGGTGCGGAACGGCCGTACGACCTATGGGTATGGATGCCGGAACTGAGCGTCGGGACGCTGGTGGATCCGTAGCGTCAGGCAAACCATCCACGCATGGCGTGGATCTACTCCGGATCACAGGTGTCAGCCGAGCGCGGGCTCGGCTCTACAACAGATCCACGCCATGCGTGGATGTCCTCCCGTCGGGTCAGGGCGCGCGCTTCGCGTACCGCTGCGCGATCACGCCGCAGACGATGAGCTGGATCTGGTGGTAGATCATCACCGGCAGCACGATGGCGCCGAGGCTGCCGCCGGCGAACAGCACCTTGGCAATCGGCACGCCGGTGGCCAGGCTCTTCTTCGAGCCGCAGAACACGATGGCGATCTCGTCCTCGCGGTTGAAACGCAGGCGGCGGGCGATGAAGGTGATCAGCGGCATGGCGATGCCGAGCAGCACGGCGGCCACGACCGCCACGGCCAGCAACGAGAGCAGCGGCGTCTTGCTCCACAGTCCTTCGGTCACCGCCTCGCCGAACGCCGAATACACCACCAGCAGGATCGTGCCCTGGTCGGTGTAACGCAGCAGCGCGCGCTGCTTTTCCACCCAGCCGGCAATCCACGGCCGCAGCAGGTGGCCGGCCACGAACGGCACCAGCAGCTGCAGCATGATGCCGCCGATCGCATGCAGCGGGTCGTGCACGCCGCCGGAGGTGCCCGCCAGCGCGGTCAGCAGCAGCGGGGTCAGGAATACGCCGAGAATGCTCGACAACGAGGCACTGCACACCGCTGCGGGCACGTTGCCATGCGCCATCGAGGTGAACGCGATGGACGACTGCACGGTGGAGGGCAGGGTGCACAGGAACAGCACGCCCAGGTACAGCTCCGGGGTCAGCAGCCAGCCCGATAGCGGCTTGAACATCAGCCCGAGCAGCGGGAACAGGAGGAAGGTGCAGGCGAGGATGGTCAGGTGCAGCCGCCAGTGCAGCATGCCGCCAATGATCGACTCACGTGGCAGGCGCGCGCCATGCAGGAAGAACAGTGCAGCGATGGCGACGGTGGTGACATCGTCCAGGACGATGGCGGCGGCGCCCCTCATCGGCAGCAGGGAGGCCAGGCCGACGGTGCACAGCAGGGCGAGGGTGAAGTTGTCCGGTCGCAGGCGCGACCACCAGCGGGTCATGGTGGGCAGAGTCCTTGGTGCGGAGGGTTCAGGGTGAGGTGATCGGCGTGGCCAGGCGTTGGCGGGTGGCGGCTTCCAGCGAGGTCAGGCCAGCACGCTGGCCCAGCTGAAGGGCCTGTTCGGGGCTGGCATGTTCGTAGCGTGCGTTGACCAGGCCGAGCACGGCGCCGGCGCGGTTGCCGGACGCACAGTGCAGCAGCACAGGCCCCTGGCTCTGCCGCAGGGCCTGGTGCACGGCGCGCACGTTGGCGGCATCGAGCCCCTCGGCACCGGCCACCGGAATGTGCACGTAGCGCAGGCCCAATGATTCGGCAACGCGCGTTTCGTCGAACCCCCGGTCCTCGCCGGGCTGGCGCAGGTCGATCACGGTGCGCACGCCCTGCGCGGCAAGTTCGCCCAGTTGTGCGGCGGAGGGCTGGCCGCCGGCATACAGGCCCGGGCGGACTTCATTGAGCGGGCCATCTGCGGCCAGGGCCGCCAGTGGCAGGCAGAGCGACAACAACAGCAGGCAGGGCAGGCGCAGCAGCATGGTCCTCTCCGTGAAAACGTTCTGCCGCTACAGGCGCAGCCCGGCGCGGGCCTTCAGCAGCTCGCGCAGTTCGTATTTGTCAGTATCATCCAGGCCCTGCTGGCGCTGCTTTGCCAACAACTCCTCCAGACGTTGCACCAGCAGCTGTTTCTCCAACTGGGCCACGGCATCGTGCAGTTCCTGGGTCCAGCTGGCCTCGGTGCCGGGCAGCGTCTGAGCGGCCAGCGTATGCAGCGACGCCTGTTCCTCGCGGCCGTCGAAGTGTTCCAGCAGGGCGCCGGTGCTGATGTCCGGGCGTTGTTCGACCAGCCCCAGCAGTTCCAGCAGCAGCTCCACGCCCGGCAGTCGCAGGCCCTGGAAGTGATGCTTTCCGCCCAGGGTCAGCGCCAGCGACGGCTGCTGCAGCAGCACGGCGATCGCGCCGCGCACCAGGCTGCGCTTGGCCACCGGCTGGATCGTCCGATGTGGCTGGCGTTGCGGCACCGGCGCGCGCGTGGCCTGGGCTGTGCCACCGAGGCCGGTCAGCTGCGCCAGCTGCTGCTTCATCAGGTCGCCGAAGGCACCGTCGGGAATCTGCGCCAGCATCGGCTTTGCGCGTTCGGCCAGGCGCGCCTTGCCGTCCAGCGTGCCCAGGTTGATCTCGCGGGTCAGTTCATCGAAGAAAAACTGCGACAGCGGCGTGGCCTGCTTCAGGCGCTCGTTGAAGGCCTCGGCGCCTTCCTTGCGCACGATGCTGTCCGGGTCCTCGCCATCGGGCAGGAACAGGAAGAAGGCCTGGCGGCCATCCTTCATGCGCGGCAGCACCGACTCCAGCGCCTTCCAGCCGGCGCGGCGGCCTGCGGCGTCGCCGTCGAAGCAGAAGAACACGTCCGGTGCGTTGCGGAACAACAGCTCGGCGTGGTCCGGCGTGGTCGCCGTACCCAGCGTGGCCACCGCCTGGGTGACGCCGAACTGGAACAGCGAAACCACGTCCATGTAGCCCTCGACCACGATCAACCGCTCGATCTTCTGGTTGGCCTGGCGCACCTGCCACAGGCCGTACAGTTCGCGGCCCTTGTGGAACAGCGCGGTTTCGGGCGAGTTGAGGTACTTGGGGCCGTCGTCCTTCTCGAACACGCGCCCGCCGAAGGCGATCACCCGGCCACGGCGGTCGAAGATCGGGAACATGACCCGGTCACGGAACTTGTCGTAGACGTGGCCGCGATCGTTCTTGGAAAACAGGCCGGCGCGGTCGAGCAGCTTCATGCGCCGCTCGTCCTTGCCGAGCGCGTCGCGCAGGCCGCTGTAGCCGTCCGGCGCGTAGCCGATCTGGAAGCGCGCGCGGTTCGCTTCGTCCACGCCACGGCTTTCCAGATACGCGCGTGCCTTCTCGCTGCCTTCGAGGTTCTTCTGGAAGAACCTGGTGGCGGCGTCCAGCGCCGAATACAGCTCGCGGCTGTCGTCCTGCTGCTGCGGGCTGCGCGGATTCTCGTTGCGCGGCACTTCCATGCCGGCGCGCTTGGCCAGTTCATCCACCGCGTCGAGGAACTCGAGGCGGTCGTAGTTCATCAGGAAGCTGATCGCGGTGCCGTGCGCGCCGCAGCCGAAGCAGTGATAGAACTGCTTGGTCGGCGAGACCGTGAACGAGGCCGAGCGCTCGTCATGGAACGGGCAGCGTGCGGCGTATTCCTTGCCCTGGCGCTTCAACGGCACGCGGCTGCCCACCACCTCGACGATGTCGGTGCGGGCCAGCAGGTCGTCGATGAAAGCGTCGGGAATACGGGCCATGGGCAACAGGGCAGGGCGCGGTACAGGACCACGCGACGGAACCGGGGGCGGTTGCCCTAGTTTACCCCCTGTCGGGCACCTGGCTGGCGGTGGCCGGATCGATGCCGGCGGCGGCCAGGTGATGGCGCGCGCGCAGGCGCTCATCGATCACCGCGGTCATCAGCGCGCCAACGAAGAAGACCACGGTCGCGTAATAGATCCAGACCAGTGAGATCACCAGCGCGCCCATCGAGCCGTAGGCACTGCCGGGGGCCACGGTGGCGATGTAGACGCCGATGCCGTAGCGGCCCAGTGCGAACAGTGCCGAGGTGATGGCACCGCCGATGAAGGCCTGGCGCCATGCCACGCGGCGGTCGGGCAGGTAGTGGTACATGAAGGCGAACCCCACCGCGTACAGCAGCAGGCTGGTGACGTACCCCAGCGCGGGGAGGATCGAGGGCAGTTGCGCGAAGGCCACCTGCAGTACCGTGGTGGCAGTCATCGACAGGATCAGCAGGAAGCCCAGGGCCAGCACCACGCCGAACGAGAACACACGCTTGCGCAGCCAGGCCTTGATGCCCTCCAGGCGCTCGCCACTGGTGCGGAAGATCAGGTTGAGCGCGTTCTGCAGCTGCGCGAACACGGCGGTGGCGCCGACGAACAGCAGCAGCGTGCTCCACAGCCCCGCCAACGAGCCGACGTCGGGCTGGTTGTCGGCGTTCTTCAGGACGGTTTCGGCCACCGTAGCCGCGCTGCTGCCAGCCACCGAGCTGATCTGGTCGATCAGCGCCTGCTGTGCCGGCGGGTACAGCGAAGCGGTCAACCACAGCAGCAGCACCAGCAGCGGGGCCATCGACAGCAGGGCGTAGAAGGAAACGGAGGCGGCCTGGGTCAGCACGTCGACGTCGATGAAGCGCTTGGCCACCGCCATCGGAAAGCTGTCCTGCAGGCGCTTGAGGTACTTGTGCAGGGACACGGGAACGTTGGGCTCGGGTTCAACCATGGGTGTGGTTGTAGCAGGCGACCGACGAAGGTGCGGTGAAGCGGGTGCATCAATGGGGTCAGAGCCCTTTCGCGTTGCGAAAGGGATCCGACTCCGTGTACCGGATTACGCCAGCTGCTGCTTGACCAGCTTGGACACCAGGCCCATGTCGGCCTGGCCAGCGAGCTTGGGCTTCAGTGCGCCCATCAGCTTGCCCATGTCGGCCGGGCCGGAGGCGCCGGTCTCGGCGATGGCGGCCTGGATGGCGGCCACGATCTCGTCTTCGCCCATCTTGGCCGGCAGGTAGGCTTCGATGACCACGATCTCGGCGCGCTCGATCTCGGCCAGGTCTTCGCGGTTGGCCGCTTCGTACTGGCTGACCGAGTCCTTGCGCTGCTTGACCATCTTGTCGAGCACGGCGATCACGGCGGTGTCGTCCAGTTCGATGCGCTCGTCCACTTCGCGCTGCTTGATGGCGGCATTGATCAGGCGGATCACGCCCAGCTTGTGCTTCTCGCCCGCCTTCATGGCGGCCTTCATGTCTTCGGTGAGCTGCTGCTTCATGCTCATGAGGAACCTCGTGGTGGTAGGTGGGGCGGGGCGGATGCCCGAACCCGGAAACGCAAAAAGCCGGCGACGCTCGCGCGTGCCGGCTTCGGCTCCATCGCGACGGGCAGGCCCGCCGCAATGAAAATGCGTCCGATCAGTACAGGCGCTGACGCTTGGTGACGTCGCGCGACGAGCGGCGCAGCTGACGCTTCACAGCAGCGGCGGCCTTGCGCTTGCGCTCCTGGGTCGGCTTTTCGTAGAACTCGCGCTTGCGGGTTTCGGCCAGCACACCGGCCTTTTCGCAAGTGCGCTTGAAGCGGCGAAGAGCAAACTCGAAGGGCTCGTTCTCGCGGACTTTGACGCTGGGCATGGAATCTCCGGGACACAGTAGAACCGGGTCACGCCCGGCGAGCCGCACATTATAGCGGCGAATCGACAAACTGCAAGCGGCCAACCCTGAATACGGGCCGGCGGTTCGAAAGCAGTGAGATCTGCACGTCCCCCGAGGGGGCGGCAGGGGCGTCATAATAGCAGGCATGCGAGTCCTTGGCATCGAATCTTCCTGTGATGAGACCGGCGTGGCGGTGTATGACACCGACCTGGCCGGCAGCGCGGCCCTGCGCGCCCATGCGGTCTACAGCCAGATCGCCCTGCACGCCGAATACGGTGGCGTGGTGCCCGAGCTGGCCAGCCGCGACCACGTCCGCAAGCTGCTGCCACTGGTACGCCAGACCCTGGCCGACGCCGGCCTGGGCGTGGGCGATATCGATGGCGTCGCCTATACGGCCGGTCCCGGCCTGGTCGGCGCGCTGCTGGTCGGCGCCGGCGTGGCCCGATCGCTGGCCTGGGCGCTGGAGGTTCCGGCCGTCGGCGTACACCATATGGAAGGCCACCTGCTGGCTCCGCTGATGGAAGACGACCCGCCGGAAGCGCCGTTCGTGGCGCTGCTGGTGTCCGGTGGCCATACCCAGCTGGTGGCGGTGGACGCGATCGGCCAGTACCGCCTGCTGGGCGAAACCCTGGACGATGCGGCTGGCGAGGCCTTCGACAAGACCGCCAAGCTGATGGGCCTGCCGTATCCGGGCGGCCCGCAGCTGGCCAGGCTGGCCGAGCAGGGCACGCCGGGCGCGTACCGCTTCGCGCGGCCGATGACCGACCGCCCGGGGCTGGATTTCAGCTTCTCCGGCCTGAAGACCCAGGTCCTGATGGCCTGGCGCGACAGCGACCAGAGCGAGCAGACCCGCGCCGACATTGCCCGGGGCTTTGAGGACGCGGTGGTCGAGACCCTGTCGATCAAGTGCGAGCGCGCGCTGGAAGCGGCCGGGACCAATGTGATCGTGGTGGCCGGCGGTGTAGGTGCCAACAAGCGCCTGCGCGCCCGCCTGCAGCAGATGGCCGAGCGCCTCGGCGGCCGCGCCTGCTTCCCGCGGCCTGCACTGTGCACCGACAACGGCGCGATGATCGCCTTCGCTGGCGCGCTGCGGCTGCAGGCTGGCCAGCACAGCCCGCCGAAGGTGGATGTGACCCCGCGCTGGGACATGGCGACCCTGCCGGCGGTGTGAACCGGTAGCGTCGGGCCACGGCCGGCGGACGCATTACCGATGCACTACCAACGGCGACGCCGCCCATACCGTCGTCGCCCGCTCATGGCGCTGCAGCCACCCCAGGGTGTGCGGGCAGCGCGCATGGATCAGCCGCCCGATCGCGGCCAGATCGGCGCCGATGTCGCGCTCGAGGATGGGCTCGTGATGGGCGATGCGGTTGCGCAGGTGGCGGATGCGTCCGATATCCGCATGGATGGCTTTCCTGACGGCACTGGGATGAGCAGAGGGAGCATGCTGCAGAACCCTGCTGAGTGCGGGTATCCAAAGCGTGGAGTCGAAGCGACAGGTGAAGAGCTGCTGCCAGAACACCATCGGCAGGTTGGCGACGATCCCAGGTGTATCGGTTACGCGGCTGGCAAGGTGTTCCAGTACCGTGCGCGGAGAAGTACTGGATGAGGTTGGCAGCCTCCGTCGGAAGGCACCATTCCAGGGCCAACGCGGGCCATGCTGCCTGGCGAGCACAGCTGCAGCGGCGTTACGGGTGACCACTTCGCACAGATGGACCGGCATCATCAGTGCACTGCACATCCGCATGTTCCACAGGTACAGGGATTCGGCTGTGACGTCGGGGCTGCAGGTCGATGCGATTCTCTCGTAAGTAGACAGACGCTCCGCTGACAACGCGCGCCGCAGTACATCGTATGGAGCCATCGTCATGTGCGGTGGTGAAGGAGGGATCGATGTTCGCGAGAGTGGGCGGCGGCGACCATCAGGGAACGTCGTTGTCCGCGCGGCTGATTTTCTGCGTTTTGCCTCGGACGAATACCTGACCTGCCCTGTCGGAATTGGCCTTGACCGGCGATCTGGTCCTTGCCTAATCTGCGTGCCTGCGCCACCGGGACTCGCGGCTGGATTCCAGCTCCCCCCGGGGACAAACGGTAGTACCAAAGGGCCCTGCTAGTGGGGCCCTTTGTTTTTTCCGGCGCCGTCTCCCTGTCGGCCGCTCACCGCCCGTTCCGGGCAGGGTCACCGCCGTGCCGTTACCATGGCCGCCTGTATTGGCGCTGGTAACCGCAATGGACAAGGTTTTCATCGAGGGGCTGACGATCGACGCCCTGATCGGTATCTACGATTGGGAGCGACGGATCCGCCAGGACCTGGTGTTCGACCTGGAAATGGGCTTCGACAACCGTCGCCCTGCGGCCACCGACGACATCGCCCACACCCTGAACTACAAGGCGGTGAGCAAGCGCCTGGAGCAGTTCGTGCGCGAGTCGGAGTTCGGCCTGGTCGAGACGCTGGCCGAGCGCTGCGCGCAGATCGTGCTGGACGAATTCGACGTGAAGTGGCTGCGCCTGAAGCTGAGCAAGCCGGGCGCGGTGCGCGGCGCTCGCGCGGTGGGCGTGATCATCGAACGCTCGCGGGACTGATCCGGTAAATCCGGCCGCCGGCCGGCAACCCCAACAACAACGACAAAGCAAGGAGACAACGGATGGTGGATGCGGTGGTGGCGGTACAGTGGCTGGAACGGCTGCAGAACACACTGGAACCCTATCCCGGCGCCTACCTGGCGTTGATGATCTCGGCGCTGCTGATCGCCGCCGGCCTGGCCAATTGGGTGACCAAGCGCATCCTGCTGCGTGGCCTGCGGCGCCTGTTGCAGCGCCTGCCAGGTGCCGAGTCCGGCCGCGGCAGCCACTTGATGCGGGTGATTTCGCGCCTGTCCAACGTGGTGCCCAGCCAGGTGATCGCTTCGGGCATCACCCTCATCCCCGACCTGCCGCCCAGCCTGGTCAACGTCATCATCAAGCTGTGCATCGTGTGGGCCGTACTGACGGTGTCGATGGCGTTCTCGCATGCGCTGGACGCGGCCAACAGCCTGTACGAGCGCAAGCCCGATGCGCGCAACAAGCCGATCAAGGGCTACCTGCAGGTGGTCAAGATCGTGGTGTTCGTGGCCGCCGGCCTTTCCATCGTCGCCACCCTGCTTGGGGTGAAGCTGGGCCCGCTGGTGACCGGCCTTGGCGCCGCCACCGCGGTGCTGATGCTGATCTTCCAGGACACCATCCTGTCGCTGGTGGCCAGCGTGCAGATCAGTGGCGATGGCCGCGTGCGCATCGGCGACTGGATCGAGATGCCCAGCCAGAACGCCGACGGTGACGTCATCGACATCGCCCTGCACACCATCACCGTGCAGAACTTCGACAAGACCATCACCACCATCCCGACCAAGAAGCTGGTGACCGAGTCGTTCAAGAACTGGCGCGGCATGCAGGAGGCCGGTGGCCGCCGGATCAAGCGCGCGCTGTACCTGGACCAGCACAGCGTCGGCTTCCTCGACGACGGCGACCTGGCCTTCCTCGGCGAATTCGCGCTGCTGCGCGACTACCTGCGTGAGAAGGAACAGGAGCTGGGGCAGTGGAACGGGCGCCTGCGCGAGCAGGGCGTGGCTGAGGTCAACAGCCGCCGCGTGACCAACCTGGGCACCTTCCGCGCCTACGTGGAGCGCTACCTGCGCAGCCACCCGGGCATCCATACCGACATGACCCTGCTGGTGCGGCAGCTGCAGCCCACCACCGAAGGCCTGCCGCTGGAGCTGTACTGCTTCACCCGCAGCACCGCCTGGAGCGAGTACGAGGCCGTGCAGTCGGACATCTTCGACCACCTGCTGGCGATTCTGCCGGCGTTCGGCTTGCGGGTGTTCCAGGCCTCCAGCGATGCCATGTTGATGGCCGGGCAGCGCCAGATGGCCGGCTCGGAGTAAGCTGCGGTGCTCCCGGTGGGACCATACGGGCCCCGCTGTTGGCTGAAACTGAACGAAGAAACCTCTCGCCAAATGGCTCGGGATCGCTAGAATGCCGGGCTTGTAAACGTTTTCATCAAGGACTGCCGGTGGCCTCCGATCGCATCGAATCCCTCATTGCCCAGATGACCGTCGAGGAAAAGGTCGGCCAGCTGGGTGTCTTCGCGGACATGGTCCGCCCGTTCGCCCCGGACGTGAACCCGGAAGCCAACGTGCGCAATGCCGACCAGGTGCTGCAGCAGGTGCGCGAGGGCAAGGTCGGCTCGCTGTTCAATGGCGTGGGCGCCGAGCTGGGCCGCCGCATCCAGCAGGTCGCCACCGAGGAGAGCCGCCTGGGCATCCCGGTGATCCTGGCCGCCGACGTCATCCACGGCATGCGCACCGTGTTCCCGATTCCGTTGGGCGAGGCCGCCAGCTTCGAGCCGGACCTGGCCGAGCGCACCGCGCGCGCCACCGCCATCGAAGCCACCGCTGCCGGCCTGCACTGGACCTATGCCCCGGCCGTGGACATCGCCCGCGACCAGCGCTGGGGCCGGGGTGCCGAAGGTGCCGGTGAGGACGTGGTGCTGGGTTGTGCGTTCGCCGCCGCCCGCGTGCGTGGCTTCCAGGGCAGCGACCTGCGCGCCGCCGATTCGCTGCTGGCCACGCCGAAGCACTTCGCCGCCTACGGCGCGGTGATGGCCGGCATGGAATACAACATGGTGGACATCTCGCCGCAGACCCTGCGCGATGTGCATCTGCCGCCGTTCAAGGCCGCCTTCGAGGCCGGCGCGATCACCGTGATGTCCTCGTTCAATGACATCAACGGCGTGCCGGCCAGTGCCAACGCTGAACTGCTGACCGACATCCTGCGCGGCGAATGGAAGTTCCCGGGCGTGGTGATCTCCGACTACACCGCCGACATGGAGCTGGTCGCCCACGGCTATGCCGCCGACGACCGCGATGCCACCGCCAAGGCGTTCACCGCCGGCCTGGACCTGAGCATGCAGAGCGGCTTCTACGCCGAGCACCTGCCGGGCCTGGTCGAGAGCGGCGAAGTGCCGATGGCGGTGCTGGATGAAGGCGTGCGCCGCATCCTGTGGCTGAAGGAAACCATCGGCCTGTTCGACGACCCGTACCGTTCGCTGGACCCGGCGCGCGAAGCGGATACCTCGCATATCGCTGCGCATGATGAACTGTCGCGCGATGCCGCGCGCCGTTCGATCGTGCTGCTGAACAACCGCGACAACGTGCTGCCGCTGCAGAAGACCGGGCAGAAGATCGCGCTGATCGGCCCGTTCGTGCAGGACCGCGAGAACATCGAAGGCTGCTGGACGCTGTTCGGCGACAAGCAGCGTTACGTCGACCTGGAAACCGGCGTGCGTGCCGCCATCGGCGACGAAGCGCTGCTGGAAATCGTGCCGGGCTGCGAACTGGAAGCGGCCATTCCGGGCGGTACCGAAGCGGCGGTGGCTGCCGCGCTGCGCGCCGATGTGGTGGTGCTGGCGCTGGGCGAACCGCAGCGTTACAGCGGTGAAGCGCAATCGCGCGTGGAGATCACCCTGCCGCCGGCACAGCAGGCACTGGCCGAGGCCGTGGCGATGACCGGCAAGCCGCTGGTGGTGCTGCTGCGCAATGGCCGCGCGCTGGCGCTGCAGGGCGCGGTGCGCAATGCGCAGGCCGTGGCGGTGACCTGGTACCTGGGTACGCAGACCGGCCATGCCGTAGCTGATGTGCTGTTCGGTGACTACAGCCCGTCCGGCCGCCTGCCGGTCAGCTTCCCGCAGGTGTCCGGCCAGCAGCCGTACTTCTACAACCACCCGCGCACCGGCCGTCCGGAGCTGCCGACCATGTCGGAGTTCAAGGCCCGCTGGCGCGAGATTCCGAACGAGCCGCTGTACCCGTTCGGCCACGGCATCGGCTACACCACCTTCGCCTACGGCGTGCCGCAGCTGAGTGCTGTGCAGCTTGGCTGGGACGACACCCTGACCATCACCACCACGCTGACCAACAGCGGTGATGTGGCCGGGGAGGAAGTGGTGCAGTTGTACATCCACGACCGCGTGGCCAGCCGCGTACGTCCGGTGCGTGAGCTGAAGGACTTCCGCAAGGTGGCGCTGCAGCCGGGGGAGTCCGCCGACGTGGTGTTCACCCTGACCCGCGAGCAGTTGGCGTTCACCGGCCGCGATGGCGTGCTGCGTGCCGAGCCGGGCCAGTTCGACCTGTGGGTCTGCGCCTCGTCGGCCGCCGGCGAAGCCGTGCAGTTCGAACTGCTGAAGGCCTGATCAGAAAAAGGGGACGGAGGGGATTAAGTCGTTTGTGCCACTAACGACTTAATACCCTCCGTCCCCTTTTTGTTGCCGTCACTGTGGCGGCGCTACCATCGGGCTTCCTGTTTCGATGGAGTGCGCGTATGCGCCGGATGGCCTACCTGATTCCCGCTCTGCTGCTGGCGGCCTGTTCGCAGCCTGAGCCGCCGGCGCAGCCTGCGGCGGATGCGCCGCCGCCGATGGAAGCGAACGCGGCAGCGACGCCTGCCGCTGAACCGGCGGCGCCGGCTGCCGAACCTGCCGCCGCCGCACCGGCCGCACCGGCCGCGGAGGCGCCCGCCGAGGACGCGCGTGCGCGCATCGAATCGCTGCTCGGCGATGCCGCGCAGTTCGAGAAGGTCTTCAACGCGTTCAAGACCGCCGTGGTCGGCGGTGATCGTGCTGCGGTGGTCGAGCAAGTGCGCTTCCCGTTGAACATCAGCGACGGAAAGAAGATCACTGGCCCCGGTGAGTTCCAACGGAACTACGAGAAGATCATCACCCCGGCGGTGGTCAAGGCAGTGTCCGGGCAGGACTTCGGCAAGGTCTTCGTCAACCAGCAGGGCGTGATGATTGGCGATGGACAGGTGTGGTTGAACGGAACGTGCCTGGACAAGGCCTGCACGCAGACCGAGGTGAAGGTCATCACCATCCAGTGAACGCAGACGGCCCCGCACGCGGGGCCGTTTGGCAGGGTAGTGCCGGCCGCTGGCCGGCAACCGCCGGATGCCGGAAGGATCCAGGTGCCGGCCAGCGGCCGGCACTACCGGGGCATCAGGTCTTCGGGGTGAGCTTCAGCAGGCGCGCCTTGCTGCCGTCTTCCAGCAGCCACAGGGCGCCATCCGGGCCCTGTTCCACTTCGCGGATGCGCTCGCCCATGTTGAAGCGTTCGGCTTCGCGCGCGCTGTCGCCATCAAAGGCCACGCGCACCAGCGAGGTGGACGACAGGCCGCCGATGAAGCCGCTGCCCTTCCACTGCGGGAACAGGCTGCCGCTGTAGATCACGAAGCCGGCCGGCGAGATCACCGGCGTCCAGGTCACCTTCGGGGCGGCGAATTCCGGGCGGGTGTCGTGGTCGGGAATCGGACGGCCGTCGTAGTGGTTACCGTTGGAAACGATCGGGTAGCCGTAGTTGGCGCCACGCACGATCAGGTTCAACTCGTCGCCACCGGCGGGTCCCATCTCATGCGCCCACAGCTTGCCGTTGGCGTCGAAGGCCATGCCCAGGATGTTGCGATGGCCCAGCGACCACACCTGTGCGGCAACCCCGCCCTGTGAGGCGAACGGGTTGTCGGCGGGCAGGCTGCCATCGTCGTTGAGGCGGATGATCTTGCCGAGGTTGCCGCCCATGTCCTGGGCCGGATCGAACTTCTGGCGCTCGCTGGAACTGATCCACAGCTTGCCGTCCGGGCCGAACGCGAGACGATGCCCGTAGTGGCCCTCGCCGCTGACCTTGGGGCTCTGCCGCCAGATCACTTTCAGGTCCTTCAGCTGGCCACCCCCGTCGGCATCCAGTGCCAGCGTGGCCCGGGCCACCGCGGCACCGCGGGTGTCGAGCGTGCCTTCCTCGGCGTAGCTGACGTAAACAACATGATTCCGGGCGAAGTCCGGGTGCAGGATGATGTCGCCGAAGCCACCCTGGCCACCATAGGCGACCTTGGGAACGCCGGTGATTTCGTGCTTCTGCCCGTTGGCCGGGTCCAGGTGCTGCAGCGTGCCGCGCTTTTCGGTGACCAGCAGGCTGCCGTCGGGCAGGAAGGTCATCGCCCAGGGCTGGTCGAAGCGGCTGACTTCGGTGGCGGTGAACGGGCGCTGGTCGGTGGCGGTGGCTGCAGGCGCTGTGGCCTGGGCGGTACCCGAAGCCGGATCGGCGGCGTTGCAGGCGGAGGTGGCGAGGATCGGCACGAGGCCGAGGGCGAGCAGCAGGGGCGTACGGGTCATGGGTATCTCCAGGGCGGGGATGCGGATGGCCGGGCTGCCCCTTGTATACCACCGCAGCCGTTACCGTCGTGGCCCGAAGGTCCTGCGCCCCCCTGTGCGGCAGCGGCGGGATCGTCTAGGGTGGGCACGCCCGGGCAAAGCATGCCCGTCTGCCTGCCAAGGACCTGCAATGAATACTGCCATGCCTCACAAGCCCTCCACCGCCTTCATCGCCGCCTCGTGGGTGGCCCTGCTGCTGGGTGCGGCGGCGTACCTGATCGGCCTGTTCAATGCCACGATGGCGCTCAACGAGAAGGGCTACTACCTGACCCTGCTGCTGTTCGGCCTGTTCGCGGCGGTGTCGCTGCAGAAGAGCGTGCGCGACCGCGTCGAAGGCATTCCGGTCAGCGGCCTGTATTACGCGCTGTGCTGGTTCGCGTTGTTGTCGGCGCTGATGCTGCTGCTGGTCGGCCTGTGGAACGCCACGCTGGCACCCAGCGAGAAGGGCTTCTACGGCATGGCGTATGCCTTGTCGTTGTTCGGTGCGGTGGCTGTGCAGAAGAACACCCGCGACCTGATCGCCGCCGGTGGTGGCGAGAGCAAGCGCAGCGCGATCGTGCCGCCGCTGCCGGAACAGGAATGATTCGGTAGCGCCGAACCCATGCTCGGCTCAGCCGAGCATGGCTCGACCCTAAACGTGGGGCGAGAGCCGAGCGTAGGCTCGGCTCTACAGCAGCCTGGCGCTATCGCTTCAAGCGCGGATCCGCCAGCTGCGCTTCGTCCCAGCCACGGCGCACGGCGTTGCGTGCCTGCGCCCAGTCCAGGCGACTGCGGCCACGTTCGCTGGCCCAGCGCGATTCCAGTTCGCGCTCCACTTCCTCGTAGGCGCGGATCATGTCCTGCGCGCGCGCGGCATGGCCGATCCGGTAGGCCGGCTCGTAGTCCTCGAAGAACAGTTGGTCGTCGTAGTACGGCTCGGCGGTGTAGCGCTCGCGCCAATAGTCGCTGACCGCGTCGCGCGGCGTGCTGTCGTCCGGTACGCGGCCGGGAATCTGGTACTCGGTCATGAAAAGGCTCCGTTGTGGACGAAGCCTGATCGTGCCTGCGTGGCGGTTAACGGTCCGGTCCGACAGCGTGATCGCCAGATCAATCCGCCAGGCATGGCCCGGCGCTCCGTTCACCCGGCGTCCGCATCCTTGCGCGGCAGCGTGTAGATCACCGCGCCAATGACGAACGCGACCAGTGCAGCGGCGATGTTCTGCCAGCTGGCACTGGCGAACAGGGCCAGGCACAGCAGCAGCGCCAGCACCGGAATCAGCGGGCCACCGGGCAGCTTCAACGCGCCCGGGCGATCCGCGTAGCGCTTGGCCAGCACCAGGACGGCGGCAGCGGTGCCGATGTAGGCGAACAGGCGCGTGGTCATCGACAGCAGGGCGAGCTGCACGAACGAACCGGACAGCGCCAGTCCGAGCGCGATCAGGCCCTGGCACAGGATCGATGCGGCCGGCGTATGAAAGCGCGGATGCACCTGCGCCAGGATCTTCGGCCCGTAGCCATCGCGGGCCAGTGCGAACAGGAATCGCGGGCCCATCATCATCGTGTTGCTGTTGGTACCCAGGATGGAGATGGTCGCGCCGATGGTGAGGATCAGTGCCAGGGCCTCGCCGCCGAAACCGGCTGCGGCGTCGGCCAGCGGCGTGGCCGAGCTGGCCAGGCCGGCCAGCGTACCCTGCGCCACCACCTGCACCGCGCCATAGATGACGGTGACAGTGATGATCATGGTGATCAGCGCGAACGGAATATCGCGGCGTGGATTGCGGTACTCGCCGGCCGCGGCCGGGATGTTCTCGAAGCCGGCGTAGGCGTACAGCAGCAGCAGGGCGGCCTCGCCCATCCGTTGCAGGTCATGCGGGTCCGGGCGCTGGCCGGAGAAGGCCAGCTGTGGATCGATATAGAACGCGCCGATGGCCACGAACAGCAGCAGCGGCAGCATCTTGCCGATCACCAGCACCACGCCGGTGCGCGCGGCCGAGCGCACGCCGATGATGTTGACGCCGGTCAGGAAGCCCAGCGACACCACGATCACCGCGATGCGACCCATGCCGGCGCCGGCCCACGGCCAGAAGCGCGCGACCGCATCGGCCAGCGCGTTGCTCAATGCGGCCGCCGAGCTGATGCGGGTCAGCCAGATCATCCAGCCGATCTCGAACCCTGCGAAGCGGCCGAAGGCCTCGCGTGCGTAGAGGTAGCTGCCACCGGGTTCATCGAAGTAGCTGGCGGCCTGCGCGTAGCACAGCACCAGCAGCGCGACGACGATGCCAGCGGCGACCACGCCCCACAGGCTGAAGGGGCCGAGCAGGGCGACGGTGGCGGCCGGCAGCAGGTAGATACCGCTACCGATCACATCGTTGATCGACAGGCCGACGATCTGCCAGCGGCTGACCGCGCGCTGCAGCTGTGGTTCGTCCTGCGCGCTCAACGGGCGTCTCCGCTCAGCGCGGGCAGCTGCCACTGCACCTGCAGTCGCTGGTACTCGGTGCGCGGCAGCAGCACGAAGCGCGGCGTATCCTGCGGCCGCAGCCAGTCCAGCAGCGCCTGCATGCGCGCTTGTGGCATGGCGGTACAGCCGGCGGTGGCCTCCCCGGGCGTGCGCCACAGATGGGCGAAGATGCAGCTGCCCTTGCCGGGCTGGTTGTCCGGGTTGTGGGCGATGACGAAGCCCTCCCGGTAGCGCACGTCGCCCTTGTTGTGCAGATCCAGCCGCATCGGCTCGGTGGAGCCCTTGATCGCTGCACTGCCGACTTTCTTCTCATCGACGATGCGGTTGTAGAACGGCGAACCGGGCACGTCCATGCAGTAGCTGCTGTCCAGCATCGGCTGGTAAGGCATTGCGGTGCCGGGGCGTGTGACGGCATAGCCGAACGCACTGCCGAGCGCGAATATGCCGGCCGGGCTGCGACCGTCTCCTTCCTGCTTCTGCGGGCCATCGGCCTGTGCCGGATGCAGGCCCAGGCCCCAGGCGCTGCCGGTACGGCCGAGCGCCACCGGGAACGCCTGTCCGTGCGTGTGCCAGCCCTTGCCATCGCGCACATAGGCCTGCAGCTGCCCTTGGGTACTGTCCCAGCCATCGCTGGTGACCACGATCAGCTGGCGCGCGCCATCCAGCGGCGCCGCGTGAACGGACACCGTCGCAGCAAGCAGCAGCGCAGCGGTAGCGAGGCGAACCAGCGATTTCATCAACAGGTGCTCCGGTCAGGAATCCAGCAGGTGGTCGATCCGCTCCAGGTTCACCGCCAGCTGCTGCTGGCGGTCCGGATTGGTGTGGCAGAGCAGCACGAACAGGAAATCGAGCAGGGCGTGCATGGCGCTACGGTACAGCAGCTGCGCGACCTGCGGCGTGCGGTCGTGCGCGCAGACCGCCAGTGCCGCATCAGCGTGCGCGCGCAGCGGGTTGGCAGTGTGGCGGGTAATGGAAATCACCTTGCCACCCATGTCCTGGAACTGCCGCGACAGCTGCGAAAGCTGCGGCAGGTTGCCGAATTCGGAGAACACCAGCAGCACATCGCCGGGGCGTGCGGCCGACAGGTTGGCCAGCATCAGGATCGGGTCGGTGTGCGGCACGACCAGCAGGCCGAGCAGCGACAGCCGCATGGCGAACTCGCGGGCGAACAGGCCGTCGTCACCCAGGCCATGGACGAACAGCTTGGGTGCGCCGTCGAGCAGCTGCACGATGCGCTCGATCTCCTCGCGTGGATTGGCCTGGCGTGTTTCCTCCTCGGCCTGCGCCTTGCTGCGGCGCAGGGCCTCGCCCAGGCGCAGGTAGTCATCGCCGCTGTCGGGTTCGCTGGGCACCTGTTGTGGATCGGCACCGGCGCGGGCCACGTCCTGGCCGATCGAGTACTTCAGGTCCGGGTAGCCCTTGAAGCCGAGCTTCTGGCTGAACTTCACCACGCTGGACTGGCTGATGCCCAGCGCACTGGCCAGCTGCTGCGATGAGTAGTCGCGCAGCAGGTGGGCGTTGTCGAGGATGAAGTCGGCGATGCGGCGCTCGATGGCAGACATCTGCCCGCGCTCGGTGCGGATCTTCAGCAGGGGCGGCATGCGGGGCGTCCGGGCATGTGTAGGCGCGTTGCGGTTGGCAGCGTAGAGCAGATTATGTGGTGGGTCGGGTGGGTGGGGTTCGCGGGGGACGCCGTGAATTCGTCCATGGGGGCCTGGCCGCGCTTGCTCGTTTGCGCTGTCCTGCGCAAACGGCAAGACCGGGGTTGGGCGTCCTGCCCAACCCGCCCGAGGCATGCCTCGGGCCCATGGCGCGGACACCCCCGCAAGCCCCACCCGCCCGACCCCGGACAGATCGCGCGCGTGCCAGCCGCGAGGGGGATACGGGGTAGAGCAAAAGCAAGAGCAAAAGCATCCACGCATGGCGTGGATCCACGGGATGCAGTTGTTGCCTTTGACGTTGAGTCCGCCTTCAAGCGAGCCGAGCACCGCAGGTCCGGCGAGGGCGAAGAGGCGCGGGTGTCCGAGCGCAGCGAGTTCCCGCGCCGTCCCTCGACGGGCCGAGGAGCGCAGGGAACCGGTGCGTAGCACCGGCTCGCGGTCGGCGGAGCGTTTCTTTTGGTTACTTTTCTTTTCGCGAAAAGAAAAGTAACGCCCGACCCAACGTCAGTGGCACGCCAGGCCAACCGCAAGGCAGAAATCACCCCAGCATCTCCAGTCCACGCACTTCGGTGATACCCAGCCCCGGCACGTCGCTGATGCTGATCTCCGATTCGTTGAAATGCACGCCGCCGCTGACCGGATCGAACTGGCCCAGCGAGGGACCGTCGAGGTCGACCTTGGTGATCACATCGCTCTTGGCCACGGCCAGGTGCACGGCCGCGGCCACGCTGATGCTCGATTCGATCATGCAGCCGATCATGCACGGCACGCCGTAGATGCCGGCGATGTCGGCGATGCGGATCGCGTTGGAAAGGCCGCCGGTCTTCATCAGCTTGATGTTGATGATGTCGGCCGCGCGCTGCTGGATCAGGTCCATCACCTGGCTCGGGCTGAACACGCTCTCGTCGGCCATGACCGGCGTGTTGACGCGGTCGGTGACGTACTTCAGGCCGCTGATGTCGGCGGCCTTCACCGGCTGCTCCAGCAGCTCCAGTACCACGCCGGCTTCCTCCAGCGTGCGCATCGCATGCACCGCCTGCTTGGCGGTCCAGCCCTGGTTGGCGTCCAGGCGCAGCAGGGCGCGGCCCTCCACGGCGGCGTGGATCGCCTTGACCCGTTCGATGTCCAGTCCGATGTCCTTGCCGACCTTGATCTTCAACGACTCGAAGCCGCGTTCGATCGCCGACAACGAATCGGCCACCATCTTGTCGATGTAGTCCACGCTGATGGTGATGTCAGTGGTGATCACCGGGTCGCCGCCACCGAGCATCTGGTACAGCGGGGCACCGTGCAGCTGCGCCCACAGGTCGTACAGCGCGATCTCCACCGCGGCCTTGGCGCTGGTGTTGCGCTCCATCGCGGTCTGCACCAGCGTGCACAGGTGGTTGAGGTTGACCACGTCCTGGCCGATTAGGCGCGGGGCGATGAAGTGGCGGATCGCTTCGATGATCGAGCCGTGGGTATCACCGGTGATCACCGCTGTAGCCGGTGCCTCGCCGTAACCGGTGTGACCGGTGTCGGTGCGGATCAGCACCACCACGTCTTCCACGGTCTCCACCGTGCGCAGCGCGGTCTTGAACGGTGTCTTCAACGGCACGCGCAGCATGCCCAGTTCGATGGCGGTGATCTTCATTCAGGAGTCTTGGCCCGCAGGCGCTGGATGTTGGTGATGCGGTCGATGTAGCGGACGGTGTCGCTGGCCATCATCGGCTCCAGCGGCGTGACCGAAACACCATTGAGATGGGCCTGCACGCGTTTGCCGTCGGTACCGAACCAGCTGCCGCCCGCCGTATCGTGGATGACCCAGGTGCGGCCGTCGACGTGGCCGATGGCCATCATCACATGACCGGGAATGTAGACCAGGTCGCCCACCTGCAGGCTGGCGACGGCACGGTCGCGCACCGCCTTGCCGTCCTTGCCGGTGAACGGCAGGCGGTCCAGCGCCGGACTGACCGCCTGCGCGCTGGTATTGCGCGGCAGCAGCACGCCGAAGCTGCGGTAGATCTCGGAGACGAAACCGCTGCAGTCGCGGGTGTCGTAGTCGTGGCCCCAGCCGTAGCGTTCGCCGAGGAACTTGAAGCCCTGCTGCAGCAACAGGCGCGGGGTCAGCGGCAGGTAATCGGCGGCGGTGTCCTGCGAGCGCGGCAGCAGCGCCGGCACCAGCTTCAATCGGCCATCGGCCTCGCGTACCGGCAACTGCACCACCCACGAGGCGTGGGCCTGCTGGCCGTTCACCGGCTCTGACGCGGGCCAGTCGGCCAGCACCGGCAGGCGCACGCCCATGTCCAGCTGCAGGCGCGAGACGCGCGGCTCCTCCGGGGTATGGGCGGTCTGCGCGGTGGCGCCGGTGACGATCCGGTACGGTCCCTTCGCGCCGTAGCCGAGCACCGTGGCCTTGTCGCCGCTGGCGATGGCGTCGGCTTCGATCCACGCGCTGTAGCGCTCGCTGTGCACGAACAGCCAACGGCCATCGGTACTGCGATGGACCACGGCCACCTTGTCGCCGGGGAACAGTGCCGATTCCTGGAAGCGGTCGATGTCGGTGTCACCGACGGTGCTGAAGACGCGCTCGCGGGTGGGGAAGGTGCGCAGCGCGGCACGCTTCACCACCAGCCCATACTGCGGTGCCACCTGTGTGGGAATCGCATCGAGGCCGAGGTTGGCTTCGATAGTGCTGCGCAGCGCGGGTGCGATCGCCTGGCCCTTGTCGTTGTAGAGGGCGCGGGTGGGCCAGCTCGACAGCGCGGTGATGCTGGCGCGAACCGTCGCCGCATCAAGCTGGGCGGGCAGTGTGGCGATGTCCTGGATGTGGCTGTCCTGCGCCCGCATCCGCGCGTTCTGTGCTTCGATCTGCGCGCGATCCAGAATCGGCGCGTCGGCGTTGTCCAAGCGCGCGGCCCAGTACTGCGGGGTCAGATAGGCCTCGTGCAGGCCGATCACATAGGGCAGCGGCGCACCCGGGTCGGGCGGTGGGGCCGCCTGTGCAAAGGCCGGGGCGGCCAGCAGGCACAGGGCCAGGGCCAAGCGGCGCGGCCAATGCCGGTGCCGTTCGCGGAAAGCCAGGCTCATGCGGTGCACACCCTCCTCGAATGCCTGTTGGAATATTTATTCCTTTTGGCCCCGAAAGCAAGAATAAATTATTGACCAACATCCCGGCCCGTGTTACACAGCCGTTACCACCCGCGCTGGGGAAGTGTCGCTGTGGATCCTGCCGTTCGCAAACCGCGTCTGACTGCCGCCGCCGGCCTGGGTGCCGTGTTGCTGCTGTGGGTGTCGGCCACGCACGCAGCAGGCGAGCGCAGCAGCCAGCAGCAGGCGCGTCAGGCGCAGGTGATCGACCTGATCGACAGCGGCCGTTTCCGCGACGCCGACGCGCTGCTGGCCACTACACCCGCCGCCACTGACGAAGCGTTCCAGCGCGAGCGCATGCGCCGCATCCGCCTGGATTTCGCCCTCGACGAAAACGCCGCCAAGGACGCCGTACGGCGCGGCATTCCCGATCTGACCGACGAGGAATTTGCGCGCTGGGACCAACTCGGCCTGATCGAGCATCTCGATATCGATGGCGAGCGTTGGTACTTCAAGCGCGCACCCTCGAACCTGTTCCTGCTCAGCGACGAAGCACGCGCGCGTCGCCGCGCGGATGCACCGATGCCGCCTCCGGGCCCCAACGAAGTGCTCAATGCCCACCACGCAGGCGTGGTTGCTGCGGCCGAACAGAGTGGCCAGGCGTCGGTTCTGCCGCAGCGCTATGAATTCACCCAGTCGCTCACGGTGAAAGCCGATGTGGTGCCCGCCGGTGAAACGATCCGCGCGTGGATTCCGTACCCGCGCGAGATCCCCGGCCAGCAGGAGCAGGTGCAATGGCTGGGCAGCACCCCCGGCAAGGCGCGCGTGGCTCCGGCCCATACCCAGCAACGCACCGCCTACCTCGAAGCCAAAGTGGTTGCCGGGCAGCCGACCCGCTTCGAGATCCGCTACGCGGTCACGATCTTCGCCCGGCATACCGCGATCGATCCGGCCAGGGTGCAAGCCACACCGGAAGATTCCTCGTTGAAGCCCTACCTGGCCGAGCAGCTGCCGCATGTGCGCTTCACCCCTGCGCTGAAGCTGTTCTCCGACCAGGTGCTGCAGGGTGAAACGCGCCCGTATGAAGTGGTGCGCAGGCTGTTTGCTGCGGTCGATCGCATTCCCTGGGCCGGTGCGCGCGAATATTCCACGCTCAGCAACATCAGCGATTACGCGCTGCGGGCCGGCCATGCCGACTGCGGGCAGCAGACCCTGCTGCTGATCGCGCTGCTGCGCATGAACGGTATTCCTGCACGCTGGCAGTCGGGCATGGTGTTCTCCGGCGACGGCAGCGGCTACAACAACCTGCATGACTGGGGGCAGGTCTACCTGGCGCCGTATGGCTGGTTGCCGATGGACGTGACCACCGGCGCACTGGCCAGTGATGTGCCGGCCCTCCGTGACTTCTACCTGGGTGGCCTCGACGGCTACCGCATCGCCTTCAACGACGATTTCGGCCAGCCCTTCGTGCCGGCCAAGCAGCACTTCCGCTCGGAAACGGTCGACTCGCAGCGCGGCGAGGCCGAGTGGGCAGGCGGCAACCTGTACTTCGACCAATGGAGCTACGACTTCCAGTGGCGGGTACTGCCAGCCAGGCAACGCTAGCGCGACACATCGCATTCCACACCATTCAATTCTTGCAGGAGAGAGCAGGGGATGAAGGCTTACAGCATCAAGCGGGCGGCATTGTGCGTCGCCCTTGGGGCGTGTCTGGGCATGATCGCGCCCAGCGCATTCGCACAGGATGGTTCAGTGGTTGGCCGGCTGGTCAGCGATGCCGGCCAGGTACCGGCCGGTGCCACGGTGACCGTACGCAATCCGGCAACGGGCTTCGTGCGCTCCGTGCAGGCCGAAGCCAACGGCAGCTACCGCATTCCGTTGCTGCCGGTGGGCACCTATGAGATGGAGGTCGGCTTGCCGGGTGGTGGCGCCAGCCGTGTCGGCCAGGTAACGGTCAGTCTCGGCAGCGCAACTACGGTGAACGTGCCGCTCGGCGCGGTCAGCACGCTGGGCACGGTTGAAGTACGGGCACCGCAGGTAGTGTCGATGGTGGATGTGAAGTCCACCGAGTCGGCCACCAACATCACCCGCGAGGAACTCTCGCGGCTGCCGGTGGACCGTGACATCACCGCGGTGGCGCTGCTGGCGCCGGGTGCGGTGAAGGGCAAGGGCTCGCTGGGTGGCCAGGGCATTTCCTTCGGGGGTTCGTCGGTGGCTGAGAACACCGTCTACATCAATGGCCTGAACGTCACCGACTTCTACAATCGGGTCGGCTTCTCGTCGGTACCGTTCTCGTTCTATCAGGAATTCCAGGTCAAGACCGGCGGCTACTCGGTGGAGTTCGGGCGCAGCACCGGCGGTGTCATCAACGCGGTGACCCGCTCGGGCAGCAATGATTTCAAGGCCGGTGCCGAGCTGGTGTTTGAGCCGCGCGCGTGGCAGTCGCAGGCCCGCGACCGCTACGACGGCAACGGCAGCCGCTACATCACCGCCAGCCGCGACGACTACAGCCGCAGCGCGCTGAATGTGTTCGCTTCCGGTGCGCTGGTGCAGGATCGACTGTTCTTCTTCGGAATGTACGAGGCGCGCGACTACCGCCCGACCTCGACCAACGACGCCGGTACGCGCCTGAGCCAGGGCAAGGCTGATGATCCGTTCTGGGGCGGCAAGATCGACTGGCAGATCACCGACAACCAGATGCTGTCGCTGTTCGGTTTCTCGGACAAGAGCAAGACGCTCACCGATGTCTACGCCTACGACTACGCCACTGGGCAGACCGTGGGCGAGCGCAGCAACCAGATCTACAACACGGTGGGCGGCAAGAACTGGTCCGGCACCTACAGCTGGCAGGTGAACAACGACCTGACCATGAAACTGATGTATGGCGAGAACAAGCGCAACCGTGTGCAGAGCTCGTTGATGGACCAGAACTGCAACCGCGTGTTCGACAACCGAACCGCCAGCCAGGGCGTGCCGCCCTCGCTGCAGGGTGACCGCAGCTGCACCAGCAGTTCGCAGCTCGAATCCGCATTGGACACCCGCAAGGCCGCGCGCGCCGATTTCGAATGGACGCTGGGCAACCACCTGCTTCGCTTCGGCCTGGATCGGGAGGAGAACACGTCCGACTACAGTCGCGCCTATCCCGGGCCGGGCGGCCTACGCTACGACGTCTACGCCCGCACGCCCGGCAGCTCGCTCAACGGCGGTGTCGTGCCGGCCAGCGGCCTGGTGGCGCGCACCCGTCGCTATGAAGTGGAGGGTGCATTCGAGACGATCAACTCGGCCTACTACCTGGAAGACAACTGGCAAGTGACGCCGAACCTCCTGCTGAACATGGGTCTGCGCCTGGAAGCCTTTGACAACAAGGGTGGCGATGGCAGCAGCTACATCAAGATCGACGACATGCTGGCCCCGCGCCTGGGCTTCTCCTGGGACGTGCGCGGCGATGGCACGACCAAGGTCTTCGGCAACCTGGGCCGCTACTTCCTGCCGGTGGCCAACGTCATCAACATCAAGCAGGCCGGTGGCTTCCTCGACGAGCGGACCTGGTATGAGTTCCTCGGCTACAGCGGCGCAGCCAACAACATCCCGAACCTGGGCGTGCAGATCGGCCCGGTGGACAACTCGCAGGGCGACGGCAGCGTGCCGGACCTGCGTGCAGAAGTGAACCGGGACATGGACCCGGTGTACCAGGACGAGGCGATCCTCGGCTTCCAGCAGATGATCAACGAAGCCTGGTCGGTCGGTGCCAGCGTGACCTATCGCCGGCTGCACAACGCCATCGATGACATGAACATCACCGCGACCGGGCAATGTGGTGCCATCGACGGGGTGTGGATCATGGGCAATCCGGGCCGCACCAACACCGTGTGGGGAGACACCAACTGTGACGGCAGCAACGATGGCTGGATCAGCATCGATACGTCGAAGGAAGGCTGGGCGCTCTACGACGACAACGGCAACTACGTCGGCCAGCGCGGCTGGGTGAAGCCCAAGCGTGACTACAAGGCACTGGAGCTGCAAGTCGACCGGGCCTGGGACGGCAAGTGGGGCTTCAACGCGTCCTACACCCTCGCATACGGCCGCGGCAATGCAGAAGGCCCGGTCAACTCCGATACCGACTTCGCCGATGCCGGGCGTACCGAGAACTTCGACAATCCGTGGGTGAACTACCGCGGCTACGGCTATCTGGCCAACGACCGCCGACACCAGTTCAAGTTCCGTGGCAGCTATGCATTGACCGAGAACCTGAGCGTAGCCGCTACGCTGGGCGTGCAGTCGGGCAGCCCGATCACGCGCTTCGGCGCCGGTAATCCATTCGACGCCACCGATTTCCACAGCTACTACGTGTGCGTGTCCAACTGCCAGGCCACGGTGCCCTCCGAACGCGTGTTCGTGCATTCCCCGCGCGGTGGCGATGGCCGCACGCCGTGGACCTACGACCTGGACGTGAGCGTGTCGTACAAGGTGCCGATCCCCACCGACCTGCGTCTCAAGCTGGCGGTGTACAACGTGCTCAACCAGCAGCGCGTGGTGACCGTGGATCAGGACTACGAACCGCAGGACAGCATCGGTACGCCGAATCCGCTGTACCGCTACGGTACCGGGTTCCAGTCGCCGCGTTATGCGCAGCTGACCGTCACATGGGCCTACTGAGACCCGCCCAGCACGCTCGACGCTGCATCTGCGTGGCCGTGTTGGCGGTGTTTCCGGTTGCGGCGGCGCAGACCAGCGCGACCGCCTCGATCGATGCCGACGTCGCCGCCGTGGTCCAGCACGAGCACCTGCCCGGGCTGGCCATGGCGGTGGTCGAGCAGGGGCGTGTGGTGTACCAGCATGCCGAGGGCGCGCGCGGCGACGGCGGCCGCATCGACCAGGACACGCTGTTCAAGATCGCCTCCAACAGCAAGGCGATGACCGCCGCGCTGCTGGCGCGGCTGGTGCAGCAGGGCAAGCTGCGCTGGGAGGATCCGGTGCGGCGGCATCTACCGGGCTTCCGCATGCACGATGCGTGGGTGGGCGAGCAGATGCAGGTGCGCGACCTGCTGATCCACAACAGCGGTCTCGGCCTGGGCGCCGGTGACCTGATGCTGTGGCCGGAGCCGAACGCGTTCACCCGTGCCGACATCATCGCGGGGCTGGCGCACCTGAAGCCGGTCAGCAGTTTCCGCAGCCGCTACGCCTACGACAACCTGATGTACGTGGTGGCCGGCGAACTGGCCGCTGCGACGGGTGGCAAACCGTATGACCAGTTGATGCGCGAGCAGGTGTTCGAGCCGCTGGGCATGACCCGCTGCCAAGTGGGGACGTGGTCGGTGAAGCGGGTCGGCAACGTGGCGCAGCCACATGCCTGGCGTGGCGACCACAATACGGTGGTGAACGCCGATGGTGCGATCAGCCCGGACCTGCCGTCGATGGCCGCCGGCGGCATCCGTTGTTCGCTGCGGGACATGACGCGCTGGATGCAGGTGCTGCTCGATCCCGGCCTGGCACCTGGCTGGTTGGATGCTGAGCAGCGCCGTACGCTGTGGACCCTGCACATGCCGATGCCGCTGGGTGAACACCAGCGGCGTTGGGACAACGCGCATTTCTACGGCTACGGCTATGGCTGGCGCGTGTCGGACATGGATGGGCAGTGGAAGGTGGCGCACACCGGCACATTGTCGGGCATGTACTCGTCGCTGGCGCTGCTGCCTGAGCGCAAGGTGGGTGTGGTAATGCTGATCAACGGTGAAGGCGAGGATGCGCGCATCGCATTGATGCAGACCGCACTGAAGCGCTTCACCGCCCCCGATGAGGCGCGTCCGGCGCTGGCGTACCTGGCCGAACTGAAGGCTGACCAGGCCATGCGAGCGGCAGGCGGCCATCAGCGGCCGGCGACGTCGCAGGCACGGCCGACATCGGACGCCGATCTGCCGCGTTGGCAGGGCCGCTACACCGATCCGTGGCTGGGGCCGGCCTCGCTGTGCCCGGGCAAGGACGGCCTGCGCTTCAGCGTGGACAAGTCGCCCCGGCTGGAAGCGGCTGTGCTGCAGCTGCAGGGGCGCTGGCTGCTGCGCTGGGATACGCTGGGCGAAGACGCGCAGGCGTGGCTGCAGCCGGGTGAAGGCCTGGCACCGACACTGGACCTGCGCGCCATCGATCCGGACATCGACTTCAGCTATGACTTCCAGGACCTGCATTTCACTCGTACTGGCGATTGCCCTGGCAGCGACCACCAGCGCCGCTGAGCCACCGCGCGTTTCACCGGCCACCGACGCGGCCAGCGCCGGGCTGGTGGAGATCCGTACGTTGTCGCCGCGCATCGACCTGGACATCCGCTATGCGGGCGCCAACAACTTCACCGGCGCGCGCGTGCCCGGCTACGAGGCGCCTTCGTGCTACCTGCTGGCGCCGGTGGCGAAGGCGCTGGCCGAGGTGGAACAGGACCTGCGCGCCGATGGCTTCGGCCTGCGCCTCTACGACTGCTACCGGCCGGTGCGTTCGGTGCAGGCCTTCATGGCCTGGGTGAACGATCCGCGCGAGCTCTCGCGCAAGGCACAGCAGTATCCGGACCTGGACAAGCCGCGCCTGCTGGCCGATGGCTACATCGCCGAACGCTCCGGCCACAGCCGCGGTGCCACGGTGGATCTGGGCCTGCTGGATTGCCGAAGCGGTGCATGTGCGCCGTTGGACATGGGCACTGACTTCGACTTCTTCGGGCCACGTGCGCATACGCAGACGAGCGGGCTGAGTGAGACGCAGCAGGCAAACCGGCGGCAACTGGTGCAGGCAATGGCACGGCGTGGCTTCGTGAACTATCCGCAGGAGTGGTGGCACTACACGTTCCAGCCGGAACCGGATCCCGGCTCCGCGTACGACGTCCCGGTACGGTAGGGGTATCGGCAGGGCTGCGCCCTGTACCTGCGGTAGTGCCGGCCGCTGGCCGGCAACATCAGACGCAACAGCAACAGCGTGCGTTCCGTGGGTTGGCTGGGCGGTGCCGGAGTGCGGGGACGCCGTAAATCCGTCCATGGAGGCTTGGCAGCCGCATCCATGCGGCTGACACCCCGCACTCCGGCACCGCCCAGCCTCTGACAGTTTCCCGCGCGGTCCGTTGTAGGGCCGAGCTCATGCTCGGCTGCTCTTTGTTCAATCGTCGAATTATTCGATCTCGATGGAGACTCATCCACGCACGGCGTGGATCTACCGTGGCTGCCGGATTGGGTCCGAAGCAGATCCCTTACACTGGCCGCTATCCCACCGTTGCCCATCCGATGAACCTTCCCCTGCACTTCGGCCTGCTCGGTACCCTGGAAGCCGGCGCCATCGCCATGCTGGTTGGGCTGCTGGTGTACTTCCTGTGGTCGCAGCTGTGCCGCCTGCTGCGGTGGTCGATGGGGCACGCGATCGGCTGGTCCTGCGTCATCGCCGTGATCATCGCCGCCGGCATCGATGCGTGGAAGCTGTTCTACATGGGCATCGTGCGGCTGGAATCGCCGCTGTACGCGCGCATCTTCCTGGCCACCATCCACGATCCGAACGAACTTGGCAGCCGTGTGGTGCTGGAAATCGCCGGTGCGCTCGCCGGTGTTGCTCTTGCATGGGTGTTGTTCAGTTCGCGGTCATCGGAAAAAACCGTCGACTGACGCAGGTTTTTCGTTGCCTGCCGGTTAAATGCAGAGGCGCTGAATGCGCATCTTATGAGCCACTCACTTCACCCTAACCACCGCGCTAAAGCATGCGTGGAGGCGAGTGGTTAATCGCATGTGTGCGGGCCGGTCGCGGCGCAAAATCGATTCAGAAACGCGGTGGCAGGGTAGGTGCCGTGCGGAATCAACACGCCGCGCAACACCACCCAATTGGCAGGAGACACCCCTGATGACTATTCGCAACCGCAAGCCCCTGATCGCCCTGATCGTCGCCGCTGGCAGCGTGCTGGCCATCCCGGCGATGGCCCAGTCGGCCAAGCAGCAGGCCGCGCATGCACAGAACGAGGCCGCTCAGGCCCAGCAGGCGGCTGCACAGGCCGGCCAGGCCGCCGACCAGGCGACCAATGCGGCCGCAGCGGCATCGGCACAGGCCAATGGCGGTGGCCAGACCTGGGCCAGCATCGATACCGATGGCAACGGCACCATCAGCAAGACCGAGGCGCAGGTGAACGCCGGCCTGGCCCAGGTGTTCGACCAGGCCGATACCAACAAGGACGGCGAGCTGAGCGCCGATGAGTACAAGGCCTACGTGGCCGCCCAGCAGGCCGGCGCCGGTGGCGCAGCGCAGGGTGCACAGGGCAGGTAAGTCCTGCGTCGGGGCGTATGGGAACCCGGGCGGTTTCGGCCGCCCGGGTTTTTTTCGTCACCATGGCCCCTGTATCCTTGCGCGATGAATACACCCACGCCTGCGCCGTCGCGCGCCATCGGCCTGGTCGGTTTTGACGGTGACGATACGCTGTGGAAGAGCGAGGACTACTACCGCAAGGCCGAGCAGGATTACCTTGACCTGCTGTCGCGCTATGTCGACGTGCATGACACCCAGACCGCCCGCCACCTGCTGGAAGTGCAGCAGCGCCACCTGGGCACCTTCGGCTACGGCGTCAAGAGCATGACCCTGTCGATGATCGAAGCGGCCATCGACATCACCGGCCAGCGCATCGAGGCCAAGGACATCCAGCGCATCCTGGAGATCGGCCACGACACCCTGCGCCACCCGGTCGAGCTGATCGATGGTGTACGCGAAGCGGTGGTGGCCATCGCCGAGCACTACCCGGTGGTGCTGATCACCAAGGGCGACCTGTTCCACCAGGAAGCGAAGATCAAGGTCGCCAACCTGGGCGAGCTGTTCCCGCGCATCGAGATCGTTTCCGAGAAGGACCCGGAGACCTACGCCCGCGTGCTGGCCGAATTCGACCTGCCGATGCAGGGCTTCGTGATGGTCGGCAACTCGCTGCGCTCGGACATCGAGCCGGTGGTGACCCTGGGTGGCTGGGGCGTGCATACCCCGTACGCAGTGACCTGGGCCCACGAGACCCAGCATGGCGTGGCCGACGACGAACCGCGCATGGTCACTGCCGATACCGCCCACGACTGGCCGGCCGCACTGGCGGCGATCGAGGCCAAGGCCGCTGCGGCCTGACAGGGCCCGTCGGCTGCGGCAGAATCGGGGCATGAACCACCGACTGCGCGCGCTGATGTTGTTCCTGTTGCTGGCGCCGGCCACCGTGCTGGCCCAGCAGACCGCCGAGCGCTCAAGCGCCTACGACGTGGACACCGGCGACAGCTGGGTCGATGCCCAGCTGCAGGACATCAACCATTACGCCGAACGCTACCCCGATGCCTTCCTCGACGAAGTGTCGCGCTATGCCGACGTGCCGCGCGGCTACATCAGCGCGCTGTTCACCACCCACGGCTGGCAGGCCGGAGACATCTATTTCGCCTGCTTCTGGGCCAAGGCCAGTGGCCAGACCTGCCGCGACAGCGTGCGTGCCTTCAGCCAGGACCCGGAGGGCGGCTGGGAGGCGGTGGTCAAGCGCATGCCCACCAAGCCGGACAATCTGCACTACCGGGCTGTGCGCCATGCCATCGTGGCCAGCTACCAGCACTGGGACCGGCCGATCACCCTGGATGCCGCGCTGAAGCGCCAGTTGAAGCGGTAGGGTCGGCCGCTGGCCGGCAATTGCAGCCTTTCCAGGCATCCGGGGTTGCCGGCCAGCGGCCGGCACTACCCGGTCATGTTGCTCTGCGTATCGCCGCCGCCGGGCGCTCCGGCGACAATACGGGTCCGAGCTGTTCCCCGTTCCCGTAATCGAGTGACTGATGAGCGCCTCTTTCGTTTCGCCTGATGTGATCCGCCGCCTGTTCGCGCAGGCCATGTCCCGCATGTACCGCACCGAAGTGCCGCTGTACGGCACGCTGGTGGAACTGGTGGAGCGGATCAACGCGCAGGTGCTTGCCCAGGACCCGGCGCTGGCCGCGCAGCTGCAGCGCAACGACGAGCGTGCGCGGCTGGATGAAGAGCGTCATGGCGCGATCCGCGTCGGTACCGTGCAGGAACTGGCGACGCTGCGCCGCCTGTTCGCGGTGATGGGCATGTACCCGGTCGGCTACTACGACCTGTCGGTGGCCGGCGTGCCGGTGCACTCCACCGCGTTCCGCCCGCTGACCGGCGCGGCGCTGGCGCAGAATCCGTTCCGCGTGTTCACCTCGCTGCTGCGCCTGGAGCTGATCGAAGACGAAGCCCTGCGTGCAGAGTCGGCGAAGATCCTGGCGCGCCGTCGCATCTTCACCGACGGCGCGCTGGCGCTGATCGACCAGGCCGAGCGCGACGGTGGCCTGTCGCAGGCCGATGCCGAGCGCTTCGTCGATGAAGCACTGGAAACCTTCCGCTGGCATGGTGACGCCACGGTCGACCTGCCGACCTACCGCGCGCTGCACAACGCGCACCGGCTGGTGGCCGACGTGGTCAGTTTCCGCGGCCCGCACATCAACCACCTGACCCCGCGCACGCTGGACATCGACGCTGCACAGGCGGCAATGATCGAGCACGGCATGGCGGCCAAGGCGGTGATCGAAGGCCCGCCGCGCCGCGCCTGCCCGATCCTGCTGCGCCAGACCAGCTTCAAGGCGCTGGAAGAGGCCGTGCATTTCCCGGATGCCGAAGGTGGTAATGCCGGCACCCATACCGCGCGCTTCGGCGAGATCGAACAACGCGGCCTGGCGCTGACCCCGAAGGGCCGCGCGCTGTACGACCAGCTGTTGTCGCAGGCCCGCGACGCCGGTGGTGAAGGCAGCACCGGCGGCGACTACGGCCAGCGCCTGCAGGCGGTGTTCGCCAGCTTCCCGGATGACCATGACACCCTGCGCCAGGAAGGCCTGGGGTATTACCGCTACCAGCTGACCGACGCTGGCCGCGCCGCGCCGGAGCGCGTGGCCGATCTGCCCGCTGAAGTGATGGTGGCCGCCGGCCTGGCCACGGCTGACCCGATCGTCTACGAGGATTTCCTGCCGGTCAGTGCCGCGGGCATCTTCCAGTCGAACCTGGGCGGCGAAGAACAGCGCGCCTATGCCGCGCATGCCAACCGCGAAGCCTTCGAGCAGGCCTTGGGCGTGGCGGTGAACAACGAGTTCGAGATCTACGAGCGGCTGCAGGCCGAATCGCTGGCGGCGTTGCGCACCGCGTAAAGGCAGAGCCGGCCGCTGGCCGGGCACCGCGTGAAGGTGGAGCCGGCCGCTGGCCGGGCGCACCGCGTGAGGTAGAGCCGGCCGCTGGCCGGCTGTTGGGGAAGCCGGCCAGCGGCCGGCTCTACCCGACGTCCGTAGCGGGCCTCAGCCCTTCATCGTGCCGGTATCCAGCCAGCGCTGGTGCCACGACAACGCTTCCGGCAGCAGGTGCGGGGTGTGCTTGCCGTAGCTCTCGCGGCTGGCACGGTCGAAGTAATCCTGCAGCTGCGGGCGGAAGTCCGGGTGGGCGCAGTTGTCGATCAGCACCTGCGCGCGCTTGCGCGGGGTCAGGCCGCGCAGATCGGCCAGGCCCTGTTCGGTGACGATCACCGACACATCGTGCTCGGTGTGGTCGACATGGCTGGCCATCGGCACGATCGCCGAGATGGTGCCGTTCTTGGCGGTGGACGGGCTCAGGAACGCCGACAGGAAACCGTTGCGGGCAAAGTCACCGGAACCGCCGATGCCGTTCATGATCCTCGTGCCCATCACGTGCGTCGAATTGACGTTGCCGTAGATGTCCACCTCGATCATGCCGTTCATGCCGATGCAGCCCAGGCGGCGCACCAGTTCCGGGTGGTTGGAGATTTCCTGCGTGCGCATGATGATGCGCTCGCGGTAGAAATCGATGTTCTCCTTGAACGTCTCATTCGCCTGCGGGCTCAGCGCGAAGCCGGTGCAGGAGGCGTAGCTCAGCACGCCGTCGCGCAGCAGGTCGAGCATGCCGTCCTGGATCACTTCGGTGAACGCGGCCAGGTCGCGGAAACCACTCTTGGCCAGGCCGGCCAGCACGGCGTTGGGGATGTTGCCCACGCCCGACTGCAGCGGCAGCAGGTTCGGCGGCAGGCGGCCCTTCTTCACCTCGTGCTTGAGGAACTCGATCAGGTGCGAAGCGATCTGCTCGCTGGCTGCATCGATCGGGCTGAACGGGCTGTTGCGGTCCGGGCCGTTGGTACGCACCACGGCCACGATCTTGTCCGGGTCGCAGCGCAGCGCGGTATCGCCGATGCGGTCGTTGGCGTTCACCAGCGGAATCGGCTTGCGGTGCGGCGGCAGCGCGGTGCCGTAGTAGATGTCATGCATGCCGTCGACACCGGCCGGCTGCCATTCGTTGACCTCGACGATCACCTTCCTGGCCAGGTCCAGCCAGGTCTTGTTGTTGCCGACCGAGGTGGAGGGCACCAGCGAACCATCTTCGCGGATGGCCGAGACTTCGATGACGGCGGTATCGATCTCGCCATAGAAGCCGAACCACACGTGCTGGGCAACGTGGCTGAGGTGGATGTCGATGTAATCCAGCTTGCCCTCGTTGATGCGGTTGCGCGCGTCCGGGTCGCTCTGGAACGGCATGCGCATGGCGATGCCATCGGCCTTGGCCAGCGCGCCATCGAGTTCCGGCGCGGTCGAGGCGCCGGTCATCAGCTTGATCTGGAAGGGATTGCCCTGGGCATGCACCGCTTCGATGCGGCGGGCCAGTTCGACGGGAACGGCCTTGGGATACCCGGAGCCGGTAAAGCCGCTCATGGCCACGGTTTCACCGGGCTGGATCAGCGCGGCTGCGGCCTCGGCGGAGACCACGCGGTCACGGAGACGCGCGTTGGCGATGCGATCAACAGACATGACGACAGTGTTTCTGGGGGGAATCCCGATTATCGGCCATCCTCATCCGTACGGGGGGCCTACCTTCGTGGAATGGCTTTTCCCCCAGGGGCTCACCCATACCCACCGGTTCTGTTTTGCAGTGCAGCGTGCAAAGTGCTTTCGCAGCCCGCACGATGGCCCTGCATCCCGACGTGGGGGAGGGAGCAGAGCCCGCTGGCAGTTCGCTGCAAGCGGGCTTTTTTATTGCCTGTCGCCCAGTGTGAATACGCGGCCTGCATTATCGGTAGTGCCGGCCGCTGGCCGGCAACTGCAGCAACCTTCGGCAGAATCATGGGATCTGCCGGCCAGCGGCCGGCACTACCGGGTCCGTTGCGTCCCAGCCGGGTCGATACAATCAGACCCATGACCCTCGCCCCCGCTGACCTGCCCGCCCCGCTGCAGCCCCTTGTCGACCGCGCCCTGGCGCGCCTGGCCCAGGTCCTGCCCGAGCCCGTTCCTGCCGAACTGCTGCCGCTGCTGACCCGACTGGCGGTGGCCAGCGACTTCGCGCTGGACACCCTGGTGCGGCAACCGGCGCTGCTGGCGCAGCTGGCTACCCCCGGCTGCCCGCCGATCCCGCCACCGGTGCTCGATCCGCTGCAGCCCAGCGACTGGCCGGCGCAGATCCGGCGCTGGCGTACTGCCATGTCGACGCGGCTGATCTGGCGCGACCTGACCGGCCTGGACGACGTGGCACAGACCCTGGCCGGCGCCACCACCCTGGCCGAGGACTGCCTGCGGCTGGCGCTGGACGCGCTGCAGCAGGAATTCGCCCAGCGCCACGGTGTGGTCCGCGATGGCGAAGGCGCCGCGCAGCAGCTGGTGGTGTTCGGCCTCGGCAAGCTTGGCGGCGGCGAGCTCAACTTCAGTTCCGATATCGACCTGGTCTACGCCTATCCGCACGGCGGCGAATCCGACGGCCCGCGCGCGCTGGCCGCCGAAGAGTATTTCGCCCGCCTTGGCCAGCGCCTGGCCAAGCTGCTGGACGAAACCACCGTCGATGGCTTCAGCCACCGCGTCGACCTGCGCCTGCGCCCGTTCGGCAGCGCCGGCCGCGTCGCGCTGTCGTTCGCGGCGATGGACCAGTACTTCCAGCGCGAAGGCCGCGACTGGGAGCGCTATGCGTGGCTGAAGGCGCGCGCGGTCGCCGGTGATATCGAGGCCGGTGAAGCGTGGCTGCAGACCCTGCGCCCGTTCGTGTACCGCCGCTACCTGGATTTCACTGCGCTCGATGGCCTGCGCGAGATGAAGGCAGCGATCACCGCCGAAGTCGCGCGCCGCGAGCTGCACGAAGACATCAAGCGCGGCGCCGGTGGCATCCGCGAGATCGAGTTCCTGTGCCAGGCGCTGCAGCTGATCCGCGGTGGCCGCGAACCTGCGCTGCGCGAGCGCCGCCTGCTGGTGGCGCTGGACGCGCTGGTGGCTGCGGGGCAGATCGCGCCCGAGGACGGCAGTGCGCTGCGCGAGGCCTACCTGTTCCTGCGCCGCCTGGAGAACCGCCTGCAGATGCTGCGCGATGCGCAGACCCACGTGCTGCCCAGCGATGCACTGGACCGCGAGCGCATCGCCGTCGGCCTCGGCTACCCGGACTGGGACGTGCTGCGCGCGGCGCTGGCCGAACAGCAGCAGCGGGTCAGTACCGAATTCGCCGCGCTGCTGGCACCGCGCAAGGGTCAAGCCGCGCCCGACGCGCTGGCCAATTACTGGCGTAGCCTGCCCGAGGGCAGCAACGCGCCGTTGCTGGCAGAAGCCGGTTTCCTCGATGCCAATGGCGCCGACCAGTCATTGCGTGACTTCGCGCAGGGCACCGGCGTGAAGTCATTATCCGATGCGGCGCGTGCGCGGCTGGATCGCGTACTGCCCGCGTTGCTGCATGCGGCCACGCGTTCGCCGCAACCCGACGCTGCGCTCAAGCGTGTGCTCGGCCTGTTGCAGGCCGTGCTGCGCCGGACCAGCTATCTCGCGCTGCTGGACGAACAACCGAGCGCGTTGGCGCGTCTGGTCGATGTGCTGGCGCGCAGCGCGCTGCTGGCCGAGCGGCTGGCCGCGTACCCGCTGCTGCTGGACGAACTGCTGGACGTGCGCGTGTCCGGGCCGATGCCCGATGCGGCCGGCATGCTGGCCGAGTGCCAGCAGGTGCTGGCGGTGGAAGATCCCGAATCCGCACTGCGCTGGCTCAACGAGACGCGGCTGGCGCTCAGCTTCCGCATGGCGATGGCCACGCTGGATGGCCGCCAGGGTGCGGTGGACAGCACGCGGCAACTGGCCGAGCTGGCGCAGGCGGTGGTCACCACCGTGCTGGCGATGGCCGAGGCGGACATGCGCGCCGCGCACGGCGGGATTCCCGGTGGACGTTTCGCGATCATCGGCTACGGCAGCCTCGGCGGGCTTGAGCTGGGCTTCGGTTCCGACCTGGACCTGGTGTTCCTGCACGACAACCCGGCTGGCGTGGAGGCCAGCGATGGCGCACGTCCGCTGGAACCGGGGCGCTGGTATGCACGGCTGGCACAGAAGGTGATGGCGCTGCTTGGTGCGGTCACCGCCGCCGGGCGCCTGTACGACATCGACGTGCGCCTGCGCCCGGACGGTGGCAAGGGTTCACTGGTGTCTTCGTTGGCCAGCTACACCGAATACCAGCGCGAACGCGCGTGGACCTGGGAACACCAGGCCCTGGTGCGCGCACGCGGTGTGGCCGGTGATGCCAGCCTGCTGGCCGATTTCGAACAGGTGCGTGCACAGACACTGGGTCGTGAGCGCGATCCGGCCACGCTGTATGCCGATGTGCTGAAGATGCGCGGCCGCATGCGCACTGAACTGGACCGCAGCGATGCCGCGCGGCTGGACCTGAAACAGGGTGCCGGTGGCGTGGTGGACCTGGAGTTCCTGCTGCAGACCGGCGTGCTGGCGCGTAGTGCGCAGCATGCGGCGTTGCTGCAGCCACGCGACACGCCGTCGCTGATCGATGCGCTGGCGGTTGCCGGTTTCCTGCCGGAAGACACTGCGCAAGCACTGCATGGCGCGCATGCCACGCTGCTCGACGTGGGCCTGGCCTGCACGCTGGACCGTCGCCCGCGACTGGCACCGACCACGCCAGCGATTGAAGACGCGTGTGCGGCGATTACGGCGGCGTGCAGAGCGGCGGAGCTGCCGTTCGGGTGAGTGGGTGCACCCATTAGAGCAATTGCCCGGGGATGATCCGCTGTTGGTAGGTGCCGACCGTTGGTCGGCACAATCTGTCAGCGGTGATGAACTCTGATGGAGCGTGCCGACCAACGGTCGGCACCTACCGTGCTCATGTGCCATCCAAGGTCGGCACCTGCCAGAGCACGTGCGGTCAGCTGGTCGCGCGCAGCGGCGCCATCTTCCACAGCAGTGCGCGGAACGGGGCCAGCAGGCAGACGCCGATCGCCAGCTTCACTACCAGGTCGCCGGCGGCCCAGCTCACCCACGGCAGGGTGGAACCGGCAAATGCGATCGACCAGAAAATGGTGGTATCCACCGTCGCGCTGCAGGTCGTGGCCACCATCGGTGCGCGCCACCAGCTGCCGCGGCGCAGGCGGTCGAACACGGTGATGTCCAGCAACTGCGCCACGATGAAGGCTGAGCACGAGGCAACGGCGATGCGCGGCGTGGCCACCCAGATCGACAACAGCACCGCCACCGCGAAGCCGATCCACGCCACGCGGCGCGCCGGGCCCGGGCCGAAGCGGCGGTTGATCAGGTTGCTGACCAGGAACGCGACCGGATAGCTGAAGGCGCCCCAGGTCAGCCAGTCGTTGATCGGGTACTGCACCAGCACGTTGGACAGCAGCACCACCGCGCCCATCGCCAATACCGCCAGCACCAGGGCGCGGGCGGTCAGCGGGGCAAACATAGGGGCAGGACGCACGGACATGGCGAGCCAGGGGGACAAAGGGGATCGCCCATTATCCGCCCGGCCCGCGGCAAAGCCAAAACCGCTTGTTCAGCTTTACAACGCTTCGCTCATCACATCGCCCGCGGCGTAGGCGGTGGGGACGTAAGCCAGCGCTTGGCCCTGTGCGCTCTTCACGGTCCAGCCGGCACCGGCCTCGGTGGGGTCGAAATGTACCTGCTGGCCGACCACGAAGGCCGCCGTCTGGTCTTCATGCACGCGCGCCGGCCAGCGCAGGGTGGCGGTCTGATCGGCCTTGTCGGGCACCTGCAGCTGCACCTGGCGCTCGCCGGCCGCCGTGGTCTCCACCTTCTTCACTTCCATCGGCGGCAGTGGCACCGCCTTGGTGCGGGCAACCCTGCCATTGCGTTCGCTGGCCTTGAACGGCGCCTTGGACAGTTCGGACAGGCCCGCCGCCGCAGCGAGCGGCACCGAGACCACGATCAGCGAGGTGATCAGCACGCTGGCCTCGCTGCTGTTCAACTGCGGCGCGGCGCCGGCATGGACGGTGGGCACCAGCAGCGCGGAGAGCAGCAGGGCGGAAGCGGGAACGCGCAGGCAGCGGAACATGGAGACCTCCTGGTCAGCGTGGGGACGGCGGCTCAGCGCCGGGTATCGAAGATATCGCGCGGGCCGGTGGCCTCGGGCAGGTATTCCAGCGGGCGGCCCTGGTTGTCCTTCAGCTGCCAGCCCTGGTCGGCGCCGGTTGGCTCGAAGTTCACGGTCTGGCCCACGGTGAACTGCACGGCCGGGTCGCCGACGCCGCGCGGATACTGCATCGATGCGGTGTTCTGCGGATCGTTGGCATCACGCAGCAGCACTTCGCGGCGGCCATCGACGGTGGTGGCGATTGCGCTCACCTCCATCTGCGGCAGCTTGATCTGCTGCGGGCGGGCCAGCGGCTGGCCGGCATCGGCCGCATCCTGGGCTTCCTTCGCTGCTGCGGCGCGGGCCGAGGCCACCATCTGCGTGGACATTTCCAGGCTCGGTCCCTGCGGGCCCGGGTCATGGATGATCACGATGCGGCGTTCGGCGTGGGCGGCCGTCGACCACGCCAGGCCGGTGACGATCACCATCGACAACACAGAGGTAAGCAGCGGACGCATGTCGTTCTCCTTGCGGGATTCAGGGCGTGGCGGCGGTGGCACCGGCCACCGGCACATGGGGGATCACCAGTTCCTGCTGCAGCTGGCTGCGCTGGTGCAGGAAGTCGAACACCGATTCCACCGTCACCACCGAATAGTTGCCGGAGATGCGTTCGCCGGCTGGATGGTCGGTGGTGGTGGCGTTGGCTACGAACAGGCGCGCACCCACGCGCTTGCCGAGGCCGATATGCAGCACGCTGGGCTGGTACTTCTGCTGGCGCAGCCACTGCTGTGCCTGTTCGCGCTTGACGATGGCCGGCGCGCCTTCGGCCTGCGCCATCGCCGCCGCCAGCACTTCCAGCACCCACTGGTTGGAGTTCTGGTAGTCGGTGGCGAACGGGTAGGCGACCACGTTGTACCTTGTTTCGTGCAGCGCCTTGGGCTGGATCGAGGGCGGCACCAGCATCGCGCGCAGCGCTGCACGCAAGGGGGCCGACGGCACGCCGATGCGCAGGTCGGTATGGCCGCCGCTCTCGCCGACGAAGTTGCCGAGGCCCTCGTGGTACAGCTGCGAGCTGCCGGTCTTGCAGCGGTTGAGCAGGTGCATCGCGCGCCAGCGGCCGTCGTCCTCGCGCAGCAGGAAGGCCAGGTGGCTGTGGCGCAGGCCGTAGCGGCTCAGGTCCTGGCCACCGCGCGCGGCCACCACCACGTCCACATCGGGCAGCGCGTCCAGGCGTTCGGCGGTGGTCCAGGCCACGTCCAGCATCGCCGCCTGCGACGCCACGCTCGGGTAGCGCTCGCGGCAGGCGGTGCTGTCGGCCCAGGCCGGTGCGGTCGCCAGCAGGCTGGCGATCAGCAGCGCGGCGCGGCGCAGGCGGGAAAAACGATCCATGTCGGTACCTTCAACGGCGGGCAGGCCCGCGCGCCGATCATACGCTGCTCAGCGCAGCGGGCGATCCACGCCCTTGCGCTGGAGTTCCCTGTCGCAGGCATCGCTGATCGGGGCGATCGGCAGCGGCGGGCGCTCGCCCGTCTTCGGATCGCGCAGCGCCGGCTGTTCGCGGTACGCATCCAGCTGCTGCTGGCATTGATAGGAGATCGGGTCCAGCTCGGTGGGCGCGGTCGAACACGCGGCGAGCAGGGCCAGGGGCAGCAGGAGCAGGGTACGCATGAAGGCATTCGGTCCGATGGGGGACACCGGACTCTAACGATATGGGCGGATTGAAATGTTCAGAAATCGCTGCGCATCCCGGTAGTGCCGGCCGCTGGCCGGCATCGGCAGGGTGTCCGGTAATGCGTGCAGCGTTGCCGGCCAGCGATCGGCACTACCCCAAGGCCAGGCGCTGCTTCACTTCCGCCGCCACGCGCGCGGTTTCGCGCAATGGCTCGATGCGGTCGTACTGCCAGTCCAGCCAGTGCGGCTGCAAGCGCCCGCGCTCGCGCAGCTGCTGCTGGAAGCGCGCCAGCCGGCCCTGCGCGGTATCGGCCAGCGCCACCATCACCGGCATGCGCGTGGCGCAGGCCTCAGAGAGCAGGTTCACCGAATCGGGCGAGACCACCACGCGGTTGGCCCAGCCGAGCAGGCCGCCATAGGGATTGGTACCGTCGCCACCATCGCCCCAGATCACGTGCGGCAGGTCGGCGAACTTCGCGCGCAGGATCTCGGCCAGGGCTGGCGGCGTGCGTCGCGAGGTGGTGGCCAGCAGGCTGCCGCCTTCGCTGCGGATCTGCTCGGCCAGCGCCTGGAACACACCGACCATCGCCGTCTCGTCCCACGGCGCCAGCGGCGTCGGCCCGCCCACCAGCAGTGCGGTGCGCGGACCGGGCAGGGTGCTGAAGCCGGCGAACGCGGCGCGACCCCAGGCCAGCCAGTCGTCGTCCACCGGGTTGAGGCTGCCGAGCAGGGTCAGCACATTGCTGCCGCGCAGGGCGTCGTGTTCCGGCACCACCACCACGTCCCAATGGCGGGCGCCGATGCGCGGGTCGAGGATCTGCACCACCTGGCTGCCGCGTGCACGCAGCACGCGCAGGGCACCGGCCGCCTGGCGACCACAGCCGATCGCCAGTGCCGGCGCCTCGGCCGCCAGCGTCGCCAAGGCCTCGCCGTAGCCATTCACATCGCCGGGCAGGCGCCGCGGCGACAGCCAGCGCCAGGGTGCGCGCGGTTGCAGGAGCAGCGGTCGGTGGGTGCCCTGGCGCAGTGCCGAGGCCAGCGCGACCGCCTGGCGGACATTGCCCGCACGGCCGTCAGTGACCGTCCATGGCGCGCTCGATCGTTTCACCATTGGCATTAATTCGTTTCAGCCCTGCTGGGTGTTGCAACAGTCGCGACACTCTACACTGCGGCTCGTCGTTTCGCCCCGCGCCGCCCGCGGGCACTGACTTCCTTTCGCCGCCCTGGAGATCCACCGATGTCCCACGCGCTCGACGCCGCCGCCCTTGATCAGCTGTTCCGTACGGCCCGCACCCAGAACGCCTTCCTCGACAAGCCGGTCCCCGAGAGCCTGCTGAAGGAACTGTACGACCTGGTGAAGTGGGGCCCCACCGCGGCCAACACCACGCCGGCGCGCTTCGTCTTCGTCACCTCGAAGGAGGCCAAGGACAAGCTGGCCCCGGCGCTGTCCGAAGGCAACCTGGCCAAGACCATGGCTGCGCCGGTCACCGTCATCATCGGTTTCGACCTGGACTTCCACGAGAAGCTGCCGTACCTGTTCCCGCACACCGATGCCAAGGCCTGGTTCGATGGCCCGCAGGAAGGCCGCCACGAAGCCGCCATCCGCAACGGCAGCCTGCAGGGTGCCTACCTGATCCTGGCTGCGCGCGCGCTGGGCCTGGATGCCGGCCCGATGTCCGGCTTCGACCCGGCCAAGGTCGACGAAGCCTTCTTCGCCGGCACCTCCATCAAGTCGAATTTCCTGGTCAACCTGGGTTACGGTGATCCGGCGGGCCTGTTCCCGCGCCTGCCGCGCCTGTCGTTCGACGAAGCGGCGCGCATCGCGTAAGTCGCTGTATCGGTTTCGGGCCCGCTGTTCCGCGGCGGGCTCTTGCTGCACCGTGTACCCACCCTACGATCCGGAGAGTTCCTCAGATGAGCGCCACCCGTAAACTGCTGCTGCCGCTGGCCCTGACCCTGGCCATCGCCGCCTGCTCCAAGCCGGCCGACACCGCTGCCCCGGCCGCCGATGCCGCCGCCCCGGCCACCACCGAGCAGGCAGCCACCCCGGCGGCTGATGCCGCTGCTGCCGCGCCAGCTGCTGAAGCGATCAAGATCGCCTCGGGCACCTACAAGCTGGACCCGAGCCACACCGACGTGCTGGCGCAGTGGAGCCACTTCGGCTTCTCCAACCCCAGCGCGCACTTCGGCAACGTCGAAGGCACCCTGGTGTACAACGCCGAAGACGTGACCAAGTCCACCGTGGAAGTGAAGCTGCCGCTGAGCGGCCTGAACAGCTTCACCGCCAAGTTCGACGAGCACCTGAAGAGCGCCGACTTCTTCGACGCCGCCAAGTTCGCCGATGCCACCTTCAAGAGCACCAAGGTGGAAGCGGCCGGCACCAACAAGCTGACCGTCACCGGCGACCTGACCATCAAGGGCATCACCAAGCCGGTCACCCTGGACGTCACCGTCAACGGCGGCGGCGAGCACCCGATGGCCAAGGTTCCGGCTGCCGGCTTCGATGCCACCACCACCCTGAAGCGCAGCGATTTCGGCGTCGGCGCCTACGCCCCGAACGTCAGCGATGAAGTGAAGATCCGCATCACCACCGAAGCCACCGGCGAAAAGCCGGCCGCTTGATGCACCCAGCTCACTCGTCGTGAGAAGGCAGAAGGCCCGCTGAAAAGCGGGCCTTCTTTTTGGGTTCTGCATGCGCGGTGCCCGATGCCGATGGGGTTGCCGGCCAGCGGCCGGCACTACCCGGCAGGTGCCAACCTGCATCTGGTGGGTGCGGATCTGCATCTGGTGGGTGTCAACCTGCATTTGGTGGGTGCGGACCGTTGGTCCGCACGATCCCTCAGCGCAACGCGCCCAGCCACGCCCCACATGCTTCGCTCGGGCTCTGCTTGGCCTTCACCGTCATCCCGCTCACCCGCACGAATGTCTGCGCCGCCTGCGCCACCACCTGGCGTGCGATCAGCGCCGCCTGCTTGGTCGCGGCCTGCTGCTTGCGCAGCTGCACGATGTTGATCGAAGGCCGACCCACCGGCGCGTACTTCTGGTCGCGGCGCAGCACGTCGGCCACCTGCGCCACTTCGAATTCGGCCTGCAGGTAGCGGTGCTGTGCTTCCACCAGCTCGCGCAGCGGCGCGCGCAGTGCAGCGGTATCGGCGAAGGCGGCCAGGGCCGCGTCGCAGGCAGCGTCATCAGCGAAGCGGGTACGCAGCGCGTCCACGCTGGCCAGGGTCAGTTTGGCCATGTGGGCCTCGTTGCTGCAGGAAAGGAGCGCGATTGTCGCATTGCCAGCTCGGTAGTGCCGGCCGCTGGCCGGCAATTGCATGGGAGTGTGCGGACCAACGGTCCGCACCCACCAGTCGATGGCGGTCCGCACCCACCGACGGCGGCGCAGCCGAGCGTGGGCTCGGTTCTACAATGGCTGCGGTATCACCCACGGAAGGAAGACCCATGCAGGACGCGCAGTACTGGTTGAACGAATTCTGGTCGGGCCTGAGCGTGCTCGATCTGGTGGGCGGCAGCGTGCTCGGCACGCTGCTCGGCCTGGTGCTGGGCATCGCCGGCTGGCGCTGGCTGCATCGCCGTGGTTGGTTGCAGCGACGCAAGCGCTGGCATCACTGGCTGCTGGCCAGCTACATGCTGCTGCTGCCGCTGGCCACTGCCTTCTTCGGCCTGCAGCTGGGTTTCACTGCCGGTGCGCACCGCGCGCTGTTCAAGCAGCTCGATCATTTCCAGCCGCACCTGCAGACCCTGGTGGAAGGCTGGAGCGAAGGCTTTACCGATTCGCTGGACGACCCGCGCATGCGCGAGGCGCTGCGCAGCCAGGGCACGGTGGGCGACGTCGCCGACACCATCGCCTCGGCCTACCTCAGCGAGCATCCGCTGCCTGGCCTGGACCGTCTTGGCAACGGCCCGTTGGCACGTGGTACCGGCTGGGTGATCAGCAAGGTGCGCGAGGGCCTGTTGCGCAGCATGGTGGAAGACACGCTGGTGGACAGGGCCGGTACCCTCGGCCTGGAACCCAAGGTGGTGCGCGAGGCGCTGACCATGCACGTCGATGAGCTGCTGCACACCCGTGGCGTGCTGCGGCTGGTGAAGGCGCAGATCAACGGCATGATGCCGGGCGTGTACTTCGGGCTGCTGTTGCCGTTGTTGATCATCGCGCTGCTGGTGGCGCTGGAGATCTGGGCTGCGCAGCGGTTCGGGTGGACGCGGCAGAGGGTAGTGCCGGCCGTTGGCCGGCAATTGCAGGTTCCTGCCGAAGGTTCATGAGGTTGCCGGTGCATGGGGTCAGATCCCTTTTCCACAGGAAAAGGGATCTGACCCCGAGCCGGTCAATCGCCGTCGGTTTCGTCCGGGTGGGCCTTCCAGTAGCCGGTCGAACGAATCCAGTCGCGCGGCACGCCCAGGTGGCCTTCGATGAACTTGCGCATCATCCGTGCGCGGCGCGATTCGGTGGCGATCCAGTAGAAGACATCGCCGTCCGGTGCTTCGAAGTCGGTCAGCATGTCTTCCAGCAGGGTGCTGCTGGCCGCCGGGAAGCCGTTGCGCTCCAGCCAGTGGATGCGCACATTCTCGTACTGCGGCAGGTCCTGGCGCTCGGCTTCATCGCTCACTTCGATGAAGGCCTGCACCTCGGCATCCTCCGGCAGCACGTCCAGCCAGCGAGCGATGGCTGGCAACGCAGTCTCATCGCCGATCAGCACATAGGCGTCGTAGGTGTCGGCCACCACGAACGAACCGCGCGGGCCGCCGATCACCAGCGTGTCGCCCGGCTGCGCGCGTTCGGCCCACGGCCCGGCAATGCCCTGGTCGTGCAGCACGAAGTCGATGGCCAGCTCGCCGGTCTCGTGATCCCACCAGCGCGGGGTGTAGTCACGCGACGGCGAAGGCTCCTTGCCGTCCGGGTAGCTGCGGCCTTCGGCGGTCAGCACCGGCAGCACCATCTCGCCCGCAGCGTTGGGGAAGAACAGCTTGATGTGGTCGTCGGCGCCGGGCGAATCGAAACCGGCCAGCTCTGCGCCACCCAGCACGATGCGGCGCATGTGCGGGGTGACCTCTTCAGTGCGCAGCACGGTCAGTTCACGGAAGCGCACATCCAGGCGCAGGCGCGTGTTGTTGTGTTCGGTCATGGGGGTTACCTGTAAGGGCGTCGCGCGGGGGCGCGCGGCATGGGGGAGACCTGGCTGGAGTCAGTCTGGCTGGGTCGTTGAAAACGGTGGGCTCTCGCTGCCGGCGGTACCGTTGAGCAGGGCCGAGGCCCGCGTCAGCAGCGCCGCCACTTCGTCCGCCTCACCCTCGGCCCAGCGGCCGTGGTGGTGCACCAGCGCCCGCTTGAACTCGCGCAGGGCAGTGGCCAGCGGCGGCGGAAGCGAAGCCTTGGTGATCTCGCGGGCACGGTCGAAGGCACGCCGCTGCGCCAGGCGTACCTGGGTGCGCTGCACCTTCAGCTCGAACTCGCCAGCAGCGGTGATGCGGAAGATCCGCTTGCCGTCCACTTCCTCGGCCTCGATCCAGCCGGCCTGCTCGAAGCTGGCCAGCAGCGGGTACATGGTGCCGGCGCTGGGCGTATAGGCCTGCATGAACTGGTTGCTGATCAGCTGCATCAGCTCGTAACCATGGCGCGGCTGCTCGCCGATCAGGGCCAGCACCAGCAGGCGCAGGTCGCCGCGGCTCAGCACCCGCGGCTGGCCATTGCGACGTGGCACAGCTGAATCGGTGGAACGGGCTCTGGGAGAGGGGCTTCGGCTCATTTCGATATATCGGTAAACGAGTGTGCAAACGATATATCGATATGTCGAAAGCGACAACATCCGATCCGGCCACAAGCAGGTGCAATTTGGGCCAAGGACCCTCGTGCGCACAGCAAAAGGGGCGCCCCCTGCGAGGCGCCCCGGCGATGCTGTGGAAGGGAGCAGGGCCATCGGGCCCATCACTCGCGCCTCACCCTGGGCCCGTGGCTGGCAGCGATCCAGAGGCAGGTGCGACATGTTGTCGCCGGTTCAGAACCGCTGCCCCGCGCCCACCTACGGCGGTGCCGGAGTTGCCCTACAACCGTCATCGGCAGCAGTAACACTGCGTCCTGCGCATGGGCGCAGCGGCCCGCAAGCGACAGCCCGCGCCGCCGCCAAGGCCCGCCGCAGGGCCATCAGCGGGTCCGGCAAGCCCCTTGCGGACACTGGCCGGTTGCATCCATACGCCAGCGTAGCCAAGTGACGAAAGCCCTTGGTGCGCTACACTTTGCGGTCTAGAAATCTATACAACAGTCGCGCGCGTGCGTGCGGTTATGGGAGCGCTAATGAACTGGTTGAACGAGGTGCTGAACAACGACCCGAATCCTGTGGAAACCCAGGAGTGGATCGAGTCGTTGAAGGCCGTTATTGATGTCGAGGGCTCCGAGCGCGCGCATCAGCTGCTGGAAGGCATGGTGGAACTGACCCGTCGTTCGGGCGCCTACCTGCCGTTCTCTCCCACCACCGAATACGTCAATACCATCGAACCGCAGTTCGAGGCCAAGAGCCCGGGCAACGCCGAGCTGGAATGGCGCATCCGTTCCATCATCCGCTGGAACGCGATGGCCACCGTGGTGCGCGCCAACCGCAAGCCAGGTGACCTGGGCGGCCACATCGCCTCGTTCGCCTCCGGCGCCACCCTGTACGACGTGGGCTTCAACCACTTCTGGCGCGCCCCGAGCGAAAACCACCCGGGCGACCTGCTGTTCATCCAGGGCCACAGCGCCCCGGGCATCTACGCGCGTTCCTTCCTGGAAGGCCGCATCAGCGAAGAGCAGCTGGACAAGTTCCGCATGGAAGTGGACGGCGGTGGCCTGTCCTCGTACCCGCACCCGTGGCTGATGCCGGACTACTGGCAGACCCCGACCGTGTCGATGGGCCTGGGCCCGCTGGCCGCCATCTACCAGGCGCAGTTCATGCGCTACCTGGAAAACCGTGGCCTGATCGAGAAGTCCGACCGCAAGGTGTGGTGCTTCATCGGCGACGGCGAGAGCGACGAGCCGGAAACCCTGGGTGCCATCGCCCTGGCCGGCCGTGAAGGCCTGGACAACCTGATCTTCGTGGTGAACTGCAACCTGCAGCGCCTGGACGGCCCGGTGCGCGGCAACGGCAAGATCATCCAGGAACTGGAGGGCGTGTTCCGTGGCGGCGGCTGGAACGTGATCAAGCTGCTGTGGGGCGGTTACTGGGATGCCCTGCTGGCCAAGGACACCAACGGCGTCCTGAAGAAGCTGATGATGGAAACCGTCGACGACGAATACCAGAACTGCAAGGCCTTCGGCGGCGCGTATACCCGCGAGCATTTCTTCGGCAAGTACCCGGAAACCGCCGCGATGGTCGCCGGTCTTTCCGACGACGACATCTGGCGCCTGAACCGTGGTGGCCACGACCCGCACAAGGTGTACGCCGCCTACCACCAGGCCGTGAACACCAAGGGCATGCCGACCGTCATCCTGGCCAAGACCGTGAAGGGTTACGGCATGGGCAGCGCCGGTGAGGCACTGAACCCGACCCACCAGACCAAGAAGCTGGACGACGAAGCGGTGCGCCACTTCCGCGACCGCTTCAACATTCCGGTAACCGACGCGCAGCTGGCCGACGGCCAGGTGCCGTTCTACCACCCGGGCCCGGATTCGCCGGAAGTGCAGTACCTGCAGGAACGCCGTGCCGCGCTGGGCGGTTACCTGCCGCAGCGCCGCCGCAAGGCCGACAAGACCTTCGTGGCGCCGAAGCTGGAAGCCTACGAGCGCCTACTGAAGAGCAGCGGCGAGCGCAGCTACTCCACCACCATGGCCTTCGTGCAGAGCCTGAACATCACCCTGCGTGACAAGGAACTGGGCCCGCACATCGTGCCGATCGTGGCCGACGAAGCCCGTACCTTCGGCATGGAAGGCCTGTTCCGCCAGATCGGCATCTACGCGCCGTTCGGCCAGAAGTACAAGCCGGTCGACGCGGACCAGCTGATGTTCTACCGCGAAGACCAGAGCGGCCAGGTGCTGCAGCAGGGCATCAGCGAGCCGGGTGCGATCAGCTCGTGGATGGCCGCCGGTACCAGCTACTCGGTCAGCAACGTGCCGATGCTGCCGTTCTACATCTACTACTCGATGTTCGGCTTCCAGCGCGTGGGCGACATCGCCTGGCAGGCGGCGGATATGCGTACCCGCGGCTTCCTGCTGGGTGGCACCGCCGGCCGCACCACGCTGAACGGTGAAGGCCTGCAGCACGAAGATGGCTTCAGCCATCTGGTGGCCGGTGGCATCCCGAACGTGCGCAGCTACGATCCGACCTTCGGCTTCGAAGTGACGGTGATCCTGCAGCACGGCACCAAGCGCATGATGGAAGACCAGGTGGACGAGTACTACTACGTCACCCTGATGAACGAGAACTACACCCACCCGGAAATGCCGGAAGGCGCGGCCGAAGGCATCGTCAAGGGCATGTACCTGCTGACCGACGCCGGCAAGCCGAAGAAGGGCGAGCTGCGCGTGCAGCTTCTGGGTTCCGGCACCATCCTGCGCGAAGCCATTGCTGCCGCCGAGCTGCTGGACAAGGACTTCGGCGTGACCGCCGATATCTGGAGCTGCCCGAGCTTCAACGAACTGCGTCGCGATGGTTTCGACGTGGAACGTGCCAACCGCCTGCATCCGGAAGGTGAGCAGCGCAAGGCCTACGTGACCGAGCTGCTGGAAGGCCGCCAGGGCCCGGCGATTGCCGCCACCGACTACGTGCGTGCGTATGCGGACCAGATCCGCGCGTTCGTGCCGATGTCGTACACGGTGTTGGGTACCGATGGTTTCGGCCGCTCGGATACGCGTGCGAACCTGCGCCGGTTCTTTGAGGTGGATCGCTACTACATCGCGCATGCCGCGATTGCGGCGCTGGCGAAGGAAGGGAAGATGACCGCGAAGGATGTGGCCCGGGCGATCAAGCAGTACAAGATTGATCCGGAGAAGGCTAATCCTGTTGGGGTTTGACTGATGAATTAATTGGACAAAAAGAAGGCGGCCACATTGGCCGCCTTTTTAAGGTCTCCCGAAGAAGTTCAACTGTTGTGAGGATGTCTTGGGCTCCGGGGGGTAGAATATAGTCTAGAAGGCCTTTGTACCCGCTAGCCCATAGCGATTCTATTCCAAGCTTCACGGTGTTCGAAGCTGATGGCTCTCTCGGTCTTCAATAGTGCGGCATACTCTGGAGCGAAGCTCGAAGGATCCGACAATAGGCGAAGGTAATAATAAAGGGATCGGTACACTCCATTAACTATTACCTGGCATCCGAAGCGTGCCTGGATTGAGGTTAACTCTTCCTCCAGTCCGGGCTTATCGCTGCTGATATGGGTGGTAAGAACATAGTAGCGATCGACGGATTTATCCATCACCTTGCGCTTTACATGCTCAATAATGGTGGAGTCAATAGGGATGTTGTGTTTAATCTCAAGGGCTTCAAAAATAGATCCATCGCTTCTTGCTATCTCAATATCCCCAATTGCGCCGGTTTGAGCGTCTGCCGCTGAATGTGATTCAAGAGGTCTGATGGACATGCCATGAAAGCGTTGCATCTCGCGCACCAGAACCGTGTAAATCGCGTGGAAGGCTAGGACTGGCAGTCTTGATGCGCCTTTGTTCTTGTATGTTTGAGAAAAGTGCTCCGTTAGCATGCGCACAATAGTGGCTATATCTCGCGTCTTTGGTTCGGCGATTATTATTCCTTTTTTGGCGCGTATTTGAATTTGCTTGTAAATCAGAAATCGTAGCGCTTCAAATGGATCGCAATCTCCGGATTCTAGCTCGTCGTATATTTCAAGAAAGCTAGTCTTGATGGTTCCAATGTTTTCGTCATACGAAAGAAAATATGGCTTTGGGCGCTCGAATGTGCGCGTCTGCCATCCCGACTTGGCGCCATTAAACTCATTCTTGGATAGCCATGGGTAAATGTTCTTCTCGGATACGCCCCGAAAATTGAATCCCGCTGGTCGATTGGTCTGATTCTGAATCTGAACTTGATGGTAGCGGACATCAATTTCCGGGCGCGCTGTCTTTATGCTAATGGCCGTCACGATGTTGGTGAAAGCGGTGGTGGAAGTCTCGGATTTTGCGGAGAGGTTCTCTATCGCAGACTTGAGCCGTGGGCTGAGTTTGAAATTTACTTCCTCGCCCTTTGCGTAATCATCTTCCGCATATGAAAGCGCCAGCTGTAAGCAGTTCAGAACCTGCTCCCCGATTCGTCCTTCCGCTTCCGTTCCGTAAACGGAAGCTAGATCCTTACACTCAGATTCTGGTGGTCGATTCATTTCATATCCCTATCAATACATCTCGTCATTGCGAGGGCTCAACACGTTCTGAAGAACCGTCTGCCGCCTCTTTACTGAGAAGTTCATCTGCTTTCTATGAGGGAGAGTGAAGGGGTATGCCACCATGTACTTATCTTTAGGCATCGCAATGTTAGTTTCAAAGCAGCGGATGTCGAATCGATACCCTCTCAGAATCTCTACTATATCAAGAAAATTATTCGTGCCAAGGGATGATCCGAAAAGATCCGTCAAGTGAGATCTTTTCAAGTGGGTCGAACAATTCTCAAACTTTGAGCAGTGCTTGGCAAATGTCGCGATAGGATGAGTCGAGTGGGTAACAAAATTATCAATTTCGAAAATCGGGTGCGGTTCAGTGAAGTGGCCGTAGAGCTCGAAAAGCGAATGGAAATTACTGGATCTGATGACCCAGTCGTCGATCGCGTTCCACATTGTTTGGATTGAGTGAGGCGACTCGCCGAAAACTTCGATGCGAACGTATCCATCTGTGGGGTCACCTTCAGATGTCGGCATAATTCCGGGTAAGCGCATCGTCATTTTCGCGAATAGCTTCTTTGAGCCATCCGATCGAACAGATATCTTTACGCCATCCTTTACTCTTGTGACTTTGGTGTTCTTCTTTCCGGCAGGAGCGAGTGTTGGTTCAATTCTGGTCTCGTAGTCGAATATAGAAAATGAACTTGCCATGGCCCCCTTAGATTCGTCTACGATTGCGTGCAGCCTTCTCGTATTCCTCGCCTTGGCACTTTTTCTCTTATCGAAGCTGAGCGGCGCATCTGCAGGCAGGAGCTCAATGCCGGTGTCTATGTCAAAAATCTGGGTGGCAATAGATTGTGCAAGGGCGAATGCAATCTTTGGGCTTACAGAGTTTCCGATTTGCTTGATCGCATCGGACCTGGATCCCGTCACGATATAGTCATCGGGGAAGCCTTGAAGGCGCTTGTACTCGGCCACAGAAAAGTATCTGCTATCCCAGTGAAACGGTCCGGTGTACTTTCCGGGGCTTGCGATTAGTGTCTTAATTGGGAGATTGGGGTCGGCTTTGTAGAGAAAGTCGGAGAATCGTGACCTATAAGCGAAGACCGGATTCGGATAGCCTCGCTTCGACGTGAAGTGAAGATAGTTGCTACCCGGGGGGACGAGCGGAAGCAGATGGGCGTACTTGCCATCTTTGAGGCACAGTGCGGCAACATCCTCAGTTTGAACTACTCCCTCAAGAGCTCTGCCGGCGGTGACATGGGGCTGCCCGCTTTGGGAGTCTGGTCCAAATAGGGGGGCAGGGAAAAGGAAAGAGCGATCGGCTCGATGACCGACCAGAAATAGTCTCTCTCTCTGCTGAGGAGCGCCGTAATCAAGTGCGTCTAGAACCCTGAAGCTAATTGTATAGCCGAGCTCTTTGAAAGCCTGCTGAATTCGCGCCCAATCTTTTCCCCCATTCGTTGCTAGGATGCCGCGAACGTTTTCGAAAAGGAATCCCTTGGGTTTTAGCCAGGATAAGACACGACAATAGGCCTCGAACAGGGTCCCTCTGGAGTCCAGTGTTCCGGCCGCGCCTCCAGCTCTACGTCCAGACGCTGAAAATGACTGGCAGGGAGGGCCGCCAATAACAAAATCAATATCCGAAGGTAGGTCGCTCTGCTTCAATGTGCGAATATCTGCACAAACGACTTCTGGTGCCGATTGGATTGATTTTGATGAATTGGCTCTGATGGTCTCAGTACACTGGGGTATGAAGTCTGTAGCATATACGACGTCAAATCCTGCTTGGTCGAATCCCAAATCGAGGCCGCCTGCGCCAGCGAAGAAGGCAGCTACTCGAACTTTTGGCTTTGACTTGGAGCGGGCAGTGTTAACTACGGATTTCATATATCAAAATATCCATTATAGTTTTTTATCTGTAGCAGTGGGTGCCGGCTGATAGCCATCTTCAGTCAAGTTGACGTCATGAACGTAAGATCTCATGAATTCTCTTAGGACCTGAGCGGCGCAAGTGTTATGAAGCCTGCACTTATGCACAAATGCCTTCCGAAGCTCGGGTTCCAATCTGATTCGCATCCCTACATCTTTCATTGGGTGTTCCAAATGGATACACATTGTGTATCCATCTTATCACTACACCGCCCCGCATTCCAATACGGCTGGGGGCAGTGTCAAGTGCTCGATGTTGATTGGAGGAGACAATTCTCCGCCTAGGGAGTCTCATAAGCGGAGACCAAAGTCGTGTGCGCGAAGGATTGATATTGCGTCTCCACATCTTTAGGTCAAAACGCTTGGGTCGACGAGTCCCGACACCAGTGGATCTGCGGGAGGGGAGGAGGGCTCCTCGAGAAATACCGCTGAGTCAGGCCCTAGTGCCAAGCTGGCAGCGCCATCGCACGGAAACGAGCCCGCAATACGATGCCCCTAAGGCTCGCGCGTACGCTTAAATCTTGGAGATCTTGGTTGCCAACTGCAGTCGTTGGCTATGCGCTTTCTGATAATGAATTTTGCGATTTGCTGGCCATCGCATGTCTGGCAATTGCGAGGACTCGAAAATGATTCCGAGCTTACTGCCTCTGCGGATGAGGGCATTGGCCAGCGTTGAGTCGAGACGGCTGGTGCAATTTCTGAGTGAAGTATGTGGGGTGAACTGCTCCAAGCTCACGGTGCGTGAATGCAGTGCGCCTTTGCTATCAATGCGCTATTGAGAGATTGCGCAGCTACTACTGTTCAATGGGAAATTGTGCAGCGAAGCGAATTCAATTTAACTTGCATAGTTCGCCATCAGCAATCGCGGCGACGAGTCATGCGATTGTACGTTGGATTCCCCGCGGCAGGCCGCAGCGAAAGCCATCGGACCTAAGTTCCAGAATGCCTGATGCTGTATCGGCGGTCATCTGGCGCAGAGCGATTTTATGACGGGCAAGTATATTGTCGGAGGCAGCTGAGTAGTTGCTCTTTCCTAACCCTTCCTTTTGACTAGGGATGATGAGAGCTCCGCCTACCCTCCTCGCCGCAAGACAGTTGGAGGCCGTAAAGCACTATCAAAAGTTCGCAGTTCGGCGAGCAGGAAAGGCCGTTCGCCTTCCGATAGCTCATTAGCGGCGCGCTGCCTATTGTCTGAAACTCAGATCCTCCGGCTCTACTCCGGCACGTGCAACCGCTCAGTCACCTGCGCAGTCAACGCCACACACGCCAACTTCAACCCCTCCATTACCCGATCCCCCAGGTACTCCTCGGGCGCACCGTTCTGCCGGGTCCGCTCTGCGGCCAGCATCAGCTCCGCCACCACACGCAGGCCCGCCAGCGCGCAATCCGCGTCCGCCAACTGAAGGCACCTCCCAGGCAGTTGATGCCGTTCCCGCCAAGGCTGGCCATCCGCAGCCGCACCAGATCCGATGCGGCGCAGCGTGGCGACGAAGGCGTTGGGATCGACGGATGGTTCGCGCTCGGGTTCGGCGTTGTCCGGATCGTACTGCGCGTGCAGGGAACGGAAGTCCGATGTGTTCATGGCAATGCTCCGTACAGGACAGACAGCAGCGCCACCGATAGAAGTGGCGGACGATGCGAGGCTCGAAAACCGGTCAACAACCAATCCGGCGGGCCCGAAGACCCCCACGCACCGCCCGCCATGGACCGCGAACGGATTGCCAGCCGGCGTCACACGAACGTGACGCCGGCTGACAAGCGCAAACACATGGTTGTTGACCGGGTTTTCGACGCCCGTGCCACCCTGTGTGAGGTGGCATGCCAAGGTGTACTCGCATGGTTGCGAGATGCCAAGAAACCGTAGGCCGCAGAGGCCGCAAATGCTGACGCTTACGGCATTGTTGCATGGCGCACGCGTGGCAGAACCCTTGCGGTGCAGTGGTTTCGGCCGGTGTTAAGTTACCGCCCGAATGCGCATTGAAAAGCACGGTTTGCAGCTGTTCGAGATCCCAAAAACGACACGTAGCCCACAGCGCCCATTCGCGCAGCGTGCCGATTGCGACACAACTTAACTTTGCAGCGCCATACCCGGCCATGGCCACAGCGCATCGTCGCGCTCCAGGTCGTAGTCGCTTCCGAACGCCAGTGCTGCTTCGCGAGGCGGAAGGTCTGCGTAGCAGCCCAGCAGGTACTCATCCATGCCGGCATCACTATGGTCGATGGCGAACAGGTGGAGAAGCTCCTTGTCGAACGCTTCCAGCCATGCGGTGTCGATCCTGGTCATGGTCATCCTCCAGAGTGCAGGAGTAGTGCCTGCATCATCGCGTGCCTGCTAACACAAGAACTGGCCCATGCAATGTTCATCGGCAGGATTCCCCATCCCGCCTCCGGCTATGTGAAGCCAGTTCAGATCCTGCCGGCCGGCGCGGTGTATAAACTGCCGACACGTGTGTGCCCGAATGTGAGGAACGGATGCGACAGCTACTGAGGCCATGGATGGTACTGCTGCCCGTGCTTATGGACGGCTGTAGCACGCAGGCACCCCGGGTGTATGGCGATGGTTTCCCCGTTGCCAAGCCGATGGACCTGGTCCACGCAGGTGCGACGGTAGAGGCGCGTTTTGAACTGCCGCCGCCTTGGGAGAAGGATCTCGAGCCTCGCACGTTCCTGATCGGGTTCCGTACCGGTGGGCCTGCCAAGCGCCCGGACATGAAACCGGGAGACGTCGACTTCCTTGAAGGCGCCCGGATTCCCCTGAAGGTGCAGCTGTGGAAGTTGGATGGGGACACCGAAACGCCCATAGCACTACAGGTATTGAATCGCGATCTGCCTTCTGTCTGGCAGGGCAGCCGATATCAACCGGCCAAGGGCGACGTGTACGAGTACAGGAGCGCCGTCGGCGCGGATTCGAACAGTCTGGTCAATGCAGGAAAGTACGACATGTCCCTGGCCTACAGGGAGTACGAGGTGGCCCGTGCTGATTCCGGGGATCTGACGGCCGGGAAGTACCGGCTGAAGGTGACCAACCTTCAGGGCAACCCAGACGTTGCGCATCTCAACTTCGAGCTTCTCGTCGCCAACTACAACGTGAAATAGGGCTATGTACAGTCAACAGCCTCAACGATTGGGTGTTTCATAGGCTGCGCTGGGACACGCCCGCATTGGATCGTCAATGCCTCGTGCTCTGCAGCCCACGGCGACTAATCAGCCGCTGTCCCATTTGCAGCTCTCCCGTTCTGTGGTGGCAGTCGTCATAGATTGCTTCCAGGCCTGCGTGTATAAGAAGGTCTGGTGAGAAAACACCTATCAATCAAAGATGAAGCGAGGGCGGACGATGCTGCGACTGGGACGACGGATGCTGGGGGCAGGCGCATGCTTGGCCTTACTACTGCTAAGCGCTTGCCAGGCTCAGACAGCTCCGCCGCGATCTGAGCCTTCTTCCGGTGCTGCGCAGAACATTGTGCCGGTTGTCAGGCCGCTTACGTTGACGTCAATGGCCGAGCCCATGGTTGTAGAGTTCAATCTTGAGCCGCCCGGTAGAAACGCCGCGCCAACACTCCTGGTTGCCGTCCGCGTAAGTGGGGAGGATGGCGCAGCAGCGCTCGAGCGGGCCTTGATGATTCGACGCGCTGGTCTGCCTGCACGCGTGCACCTCACTCGGCTCGGGGAAATGGGTGAGGCAAATGCTCCACTCGTGCGTGTTGAGCAGCAGCCAGGAACGGCCGCCACTCTTGTGCCGATCAACGCTGATGGGCAAGTTTCAACGGTGTGGCTCGATGACGTGGACGACACTTCACTTGAGGCGGCGGGGCTGTCCAGTCCGCAAGGGCACTACAAGCAGTTGGCGATGGCTTGGGGCCAGAATCTCTCTCCAGGCCGGTATCGCCTGAGTGTGGAGTTACTTGACCCCTCAACGCGCCTCGCGCCAATCCCGGCAGAATTGCTGGTCGCCTACAAGCACAAGTCAAAATAGGAGCGCTTCATGGACGAACGATATCGCGTGACAATCTACGTTGCGGCGCCAGGAACCCCGCTGTTGGGGGGCGGAACGTCTGCCGCGGGTCACGTCTACTACACGGTGGGCGATGGCCGTGAGAGCATCAGCTATGGCTTTGCGCCGAAGGAGCACGGGGCAACGACCGGTCCCGGCAAGGTTTATGACTCCGACGCGGGTGATTACCAGAATCCCTTTTACCAGCGAACGCTCGAAATCTCGAAAGATCAGTACGAAAAGCTCAAAGAATTTGGTGATGCGCCGGACAAGCACGGGTTCAATACGGAGTATCACGGGCTCAACAATAGTTGTATTGATTTCACTTGGGGTGCGTTGAACCACGCGGGACTTCATCGCACCAATGCGCTTTTCATGCAGGACAAGGATTTCCAAGGCGGCCTCAAGCCTCTCACCAACATCGAGTACATCCGTAGTATCCGCGCGCCTTTTCCGGACAGCGCGTTGAATACCGAGCACTACAACAAAATGCCGGAGAGAACGCTGTTCCAGCGAATCATCAGCGATGAGCAACTGCCGCGGGGGGACAGGGATATGCTCGACTCCATCCGCAAGGGAGTGGCGGGTATCGATGAGCGGCATGGCCGTTCCTACGATGCGACCAGCGAGAGGATTTCAGTGGGGTTGTTGGCCACGGCCAAGGAGAGCGGGCTGGAGCGCGTTGATCATGTGGTATTGGGCAATGCGCCAAGCGATGGTTCGGCGCAGCGACTGTTCGTTGTGCAGGGGGAGCTCAACGATCCGGCCCACGTGCGGGCGTCGATGGCGGCGGAGGAGGCCGCGCGAACGCCAGTGGAGCAGTCCTTTGCGAAGGTCGAGCAGATTTCGAAAGCCCAGCAGGAGCGCGCCTCGTTGGCGCCGCAGGAGCTGGCCATGGAACAAACCCGGGCGCCGCTGCAGATGGGCTGACTTCCAGCGACTGCACGGCAGATCACAGTTTCGAGCGCCTCGGCCTCGAAACTGCTTTCACCTCCACCTGCCCCCCATCCCACCTATGCCATCATCCGCCCAGGACCGCAGCACCCATCAAGGCTGAACAGGCATGGAGCAGGCAACACGCTACACCGTAACCCTTTATCTGGCCGCGCCCGGCACCCCGCTGAAAAGTGGGGGCATCTCGCCGCGCGGCCACATGTACCTGCAGGTCGCTGCGGGCGACGAGGCTCACAGCTACGGTTTCGCGCCGCCGCGCCAGGCGCCGGGCGAAACCCGCACCGGCGTGCAGTACGCGCAGGTTCGCCACGACGATGCCGACCAGCATCTGGACCCGTACTACAGCCGCACCCTGGAAATCACCGAGGAGCACTACGGCTGCCTGCGTGATTTCGCCGAGGAACCGGCCGAGTTCGAATTCGATGTGGATCGCCCGGCCACCATCAATCGCTGCAGCGATTTCGTCTGGGCGGCGCTGCACTACGCCGGCCTGCATCCGCTGCCGGCGCCGCTGGATGGCAGCAGCAACCTGGGCGAGTTCGCGGTGCTGTTCAACCTGCCGGAGATCCAGTGTATCGCCGCGCCGTTCCCGGGCAGCGACCTGAATGCCGAAACCCACCACGCGATGCCCGAGCGCGAGGCCGAGCATCATCGCCAGGGCGACCGTGCCAGCGATGAACCGCCGCCGACGCCGATTGAAGTGGCCGGCACGCTGCTGGACCCTTCGCATCCCGACCACCGCCTGTTCTCGCAGCTGATCCAGAAGGTGGCGGAGCTGGATGCCGCGCACGGCCGCCCGTTCGATGCGGCCAGCCAGCGCATCAGCGCCAGCCTGCTGGTGCTGGCCAAGCAGAACAACCTCTCGCGCGTGGACCACGTGCTGCTCAGCCGGCCGACGAAGAGCAGCCATGCGGCGGAGAGCATCTTCATCGTGCAGGGCGACCGCAACGACCCGGGGCACCGCCGCGCCAGCATCGCCACCGAGGTGGCGGCCAAGACCGATGTGGCCGATTCGCTGCGGTTGAAGGAGCAATGACGCGGTCACTGCGGCGGGGGCTGGTGGTACTGGCGGTGCTGGGCGCGCTGGCGGCATGCCGTGCGTCACCAGCGCCTGAGGTTGCGCCGTCCCTGCTGACGCGCGCACAGGCCGAGGCCCGCACGGTTGTGCCGCTCACGCGGGCCGTGCAGTTGCAGAAGGCCGGTCGGATTGCCGAGGTCACGTTTGATTTGCCGGCGCCCCAGAAGCCGGCCATTCCGATCCTGAACATCGGGTTGCGGCTGCAGGATACCGATGGGCGACGGCTGCTGGATGCTTCGGAGAAGATCACGCTGGGACGGCTGCCAACGCGGCTGCGCCTGGAGCGTATTGATGGCGGTGCACCTGGTCCTGTGCAGCTCTGGCAGCGTACTCGCGATGGACGCGATTCTCAGAAAATCGGGGAGGATGGCGTGGTAACAGACCTGACGACGGGGAGCGTGGACATCAACAGCTTGGCCGAGGCCGGGTTGTACTCTGAAGAGGTGCTCTATCGCACGTTGCAGTTGGCGCAGGTCGGAGGCATTGCACCCGGGCGCTACCTTCTGCGGGTGGACCTTGTGGAGGATCGGCCCCGGCTGGAAGGCCTGAAAGCAGAACTGATCGTTGGCTACCAATCACTAGGAAAGTAGACATGCACAAGGACGATGCCGAACGCTACAGCGTAACCATTCATCTGGCGGCCCCCGGCACGCCGCGCTACGGCCGTGATGCTGAGGGAAACAGGTTTCTGCTGGAGCCCTCGTTCGCGGGTCACATGTTCCTGTCTCTGCGCCGTTCGGGTGAACCGTTGCCGGAGAGTATTGGTTTCACCCACGCGGGCACCAAGGACAATCCGAACAGGGGCAGGGTCGATGACATGGATGTGTCGGTCTACGACAAGCCCCGCTTCGAGCGCACGATCGAGATCAGCAAGGAGCAGTACGACCGCATCCTCGAGTTCTCGGCTGATCCGAAGAAGCACGGCTTCGACATGGATTACGACTTCTTCTCCAACGCCTGCACCGATTTCGCATGGGGTGCCCTGAACCACGCTGGGCTGCGCCCGGTCGGGCTGGCCGGGGAGATCACCAACTACGAGGGCGCTACCAGGGTCCTGGACAACATCCGCGCGGTCAACGCCATTCCGCAGCAGGTGAAGGGCAGCGAGCTGGACAAGGTGCAGTGGAACCCGATGCCGAAGCAGACCTTCCGCGAGTGGATGTTCACCGAGAACGGCGAGCAGTGGCGCGGCAACAGTACGCTCGCGGCAAGCGGCACGCCCGCAGACCCGGCGCACGACGATCATGCCCGCCTCAACCAGATCCACCAGCAGGTGGCCGACCTCGGCGCTTTCGGGGCGCGCAACGGCAATGTCAGCGCCAGCCTGCTCGCGCTGTCGAAGGAGCAGCAGTTCTCGCGCGTGGACGAGGTGGTGCTGGGCGAGCAGCGCGGTGATACCGCACCGAAGCTGTTCATCGTGCAGAGGGACCGCAGTGACCCGGCACACCAGCGCGCCAGCATGCCGGCGGAGGTGGCTGCGCAGGCACCGGTGGAGGCCTCGTTCGATCGGGTCGCGCAGTTGCAGCAGAATCAGCGGCAGGGAGACGCGCAGCGCCTGCAGGAGGAGCAGCAGCTTCAGCAGAGCCACGGCCCACGGATGGCATAGCGGCGGGCGCAGCATCGAGGTCGAGCGTCGGCCATGCCCGCGCCGGCGCACGCCACGCCCCCCACCTGCTACCATTCCCCCGCATCCCCAGCCAGCCCACCCCGCGCAGACAGATGTGGGGCGGGCCGTCGCAGTACGGCCCAGCGAGCCAGGACACCTTCCCGTGCCCATTCAAGGACGCTCGCATGTTCAGTACTCCTCTCTTCCGCTCGGCCGCCCTGGCCGTTGCCGTTTCGCTCAGCCTCGGCGCGCCCTCGGCGTTCGCCGACAACGCACCCGCCGCCAGTGCCACCACCGCCGTGCAGCGCCAGGCCGTGGCCAAGGGCCTGTACGAGCTGGCCTACAGCCCGAAGCAGAACGCCGTGTTCGTGGCCTCGTCCGGCGGTTTCGGCGATGACGCCGGCCCGGCCCAGGTGCTGCGCCTGAACCCGGCCACGCTGGCCGTGGAAACCCGCATCCCGCTGGAGCGCAAGGCGTTCGGCGTGGTGCTGGATGACGCCCACGACCGCCTGTACGTGGGCAACACCGTGGACCTGTCGGTGACCGTGGTCGACACCGCGCAGAACAAGGCCGTCGGCACCCTCCAGCTGATGGAGAAGAAGACCGGCAAGGACGGCAAGGCCGCCTACACCCACGACCTGCGCGAGCTGGTGGTCGACAGCGCGGCCAACCGCCTGTACGTGACTGGCCACAGCAGCCAGCCGGACGTGAGCAGCGTGCTGTTCGTGATCGATACGAACACGCTGAAGGTGATCAACACCATCGACGGCCTGGGCAATGCCAAGGCGCCGGGCCTGGCGCTGGATGCGGCCAACAAGCGCGTCTACACCAGCAACCTGCTGGCCGACCTGGTGGTGGTGGGCACCGATTCGAACAAGGTGGTGGCGCAGCACAGGATCGCCGCCGAGCAGCCGATGAACATCGCGCTGGATCCGGACGGCAAGCGGCTGTTCGTGACCGACCAGGGCTCGGAATTCCTGCGTGGCTACCAGGCCAAGAGCAGTGGCCTGGTCAGCAAGCATCCGGGCCAGCGCGTGCTGGTGCTTGACCGCAGTACCGGCAAGGAACTGGCCAGCATCCCGACCGATGCCGGCCCGCTGGGCATCCTGCTGGATGCACCGCGCAAGCGCCTGTACGTGACCAACCGCGAAGCGGGCACGGTGACGGCGTACAACAGTGACAGCTACCAGAAGGTGGCCACCTACACGGTGCCGACCCACCCGAACAGCTTGGCGCTGGATGCGAAGAACAACGTGCTGTTCGTGAGCATCAAGAACGGCGAGAAGGATGACAAGGGCGCTGACGAGAGCGTGGCGCGCATCCAGCTGTAAGCATTCGCGCTGGATTGACGAGGGCCGTGTCCTCGGCCGTCGGCCGTGGAGCGGGCCTCATCCGTTTATGCGGCTCGCATGACGCTGGACTAGGAAGTGTTGCAAAAGCAGGGGCAGCGCTTGTTGCAGTGGGGCGGTACATGTAGCGTCATCAGCCTTCCAGGGGAGGCTATCCAATGAGTACGTATACCGCGTTCGTCGAGCTCGCATTTGAAAGGTTGAACAAAGAGCTGGCGATACCGAAGGGATTCGCCGTAGCACTCTACAAAGAGGAAGACTCGTGGAGCTTCATCTCGAAGCTGGCGCAGCTCGTCGAGGCCGTTTTCACGCGGGCCGTCGTCGATGCCCTGCGCGAGCCGCTGATATTCGATGTGATCAGCAATCTTCCGCAGGAAGTGAGGATCAATTTTCTGCGCAAGATGAACATCATCGACAGTGAACAGAAATCGATGTTCAAGGCCGTTGCAGAGATCAGAAACCAGTACATCCATGATCTCTCGAACATCGACGTTCCGCTGGATGCCTACATCAAGAACCTGGAGGACGGTGCAAGGAAGGGACTCTTCAAACGGTTCAAGCCGTACTTCGTCGACCCGAAGATGTCCATTGAGAAGTTCATCTCGCAATGCAGGCCACAGGTCTTCCATGTGTGCGTGCTGGAGCTGCTGAAGGTCCATGGAAAGGTGTCATCCATCAACATCCAGAAGGACCACGAGGCATTCCGTCTTCAGCAGGCGGGAAGGTTGCTGCCGGCGAAGAAGCAGGGCGAGATGCTTCCATTGGATCGACTTACGGTGAGCAGCTATGTCACCCAGGCCAGAGACGTTCTGAAGCGGGAAGGCCTGTTCGTTTCAGAGTTCAAATAGCGGGAGAGAAACCGCTTCCGCGCCTGCTTACCCCATCCGAGGCGCAGGATTCTGCATTTCGTGCGCCTGCACATCGACCTGCGGCTGCGCACCCACCCCCAACTTCTGCATCGACTGCTCCACCGGCGTCTGCGCTGCCAGAGCCGTCGGCATCATCGCGCGCAGGTGCGCCGGATTGGCCGGGTCGCCCTGCACCACGAAGATGTTGTGCCCGGCCGGGTGCTGGGCCGTGGCGTTGCTGACCAGCACGTGGTCGACCTGCTGCAGGCCCTGTTCGCGGGCGAGCACGGTCAGGCTGGCGGTCAGGCGTTCGCTGGTCTGGTCGAACGCACGGCCATGCTGGGCGTCCAGTGCGGCCACGCCCTGACGGATCTGCTGGTTGAGGCCGTAGTCGGGGTGGTTGGGGGTGATCTCTGCCATGGCGATCGAACGGTAGCGGTGGGTCGGGGTGAACCCCGCCAGTATAGATCCGGCCGGTGAAGGGCGCCGGAAAGGTCAGTCCGCCGGCCGATGGTCATAGCTGATCACCCGTTCGGCCAGCCAGTGCCCGTCCACGCGGCGCCAGACCTGGATGAAGCGGGCCTGGCCGGTCCAGCGTTCCACCCCGTCCTTGCCGCGCTCGTAAAAGCGGTGGTCGCCGATTTCGAGCGCCCGCTCATCGTGCAGCGGAAACACCTGCAGCGAAGATTCCACGAGCTCGCGGCGCAGCTGCCAGCCACCCTCGCGCGCGCTGCTGCACAGGTTGGCCACGCTGTGGCGGAAGTCCTCGCGGCTGCTGGCCGACTTGCCATCCTTGTCATGGAAGAACTCCATGTCGTCGGTCGTCATCGCGGCGGCCTTGTCGGCATCGCAGGCCTCGAAGGCCGCAGCGAAGAGCTGGATATCGGCGTGGCGGATCTGCACGCGCAGGGTGTCGGCGGGCGCTGGCGTGGCAACGAGGCCGGCGGCCAGCAAGGGCAGGGTGAGCAGCAGCATGGTGAGGCTCCAGGGAGGGTTCACGCAGGCTCGCATGGCGTTTGGGCCACTGCAGCCGGCTTCCGACGAAACGGCCCTGCCACGGAATGAATGCCCATATTGGCGGCCCGGTTCCAGCCTTGAGGCCGTTGCCTGTGCAGGGGATGTCATGAGCGACCGGGATTCCCTCACAGCCGCCACAGGTGACGGCCACTAGCCTGCACTCCTTCCCTTCCACAGGAGCGCCCATGCCTGCTTCCCGCATCCGCCTGCACGTTGAAGACACGGGTGGCGATGGCCGCCCGGTCATCCTGATCCACGGCTGGCCGCTGTCCGCCGATGCCTGGAAGACGCAGGTGGCGATCCTGCGCGACGCCCAGTATCGGGTGATCAGCTACGACCGGCGTGGCTTTGGCCGCTCTGACAAGCCGGCCGAAGGTTATGACTACGACACGCTGGCGGCGGACCTGGCGGGGTTGATCGAGGAACGTGACCTGCGCGACGCCACCCTGGTCGGTTTCTCGATGGGTGGCGGCGAGGTGGCGCGCTACGTGGCCAACCATGGCCAGGATCGCCTGCACAGTGTGGTGTTCGCGGCCGCTGTGCCGCCGTTCCTGCTGCGCAGCGACGACAATCCGCAGGGGCCACTGACCCAGGCCAAGGCCGATGAAATGCGCAGCGGATTGGAGAAGGACCGCGAAGCGTTCTTCGATGGCTTCACCCGCGACTTCTTCAGCGCCAACGGCCAGTTGATGGTCACCGAGGAGACGCGCCAGGCGGCGATCGCGCTGTGCCATCAATCCGACCAGGCGGCGGCGCTGGGCTGCATGAAGGCGTTCGCTACGACCGATTTCCGGGATGACCTGAAGAAGATCACGGTGCCGACCTTGATCCTGCACGGCGACAGTGACGCCATCGTGCCGTTCGAGGGCTCCGGCCAGCGTACGCACAAGGCCATCAAGGGCAGCGAAGTGGTGATCCTGGAAGGTGCACCGCATGGCTGCAACACCAGCCACGCCGACCGCTTCAATCTGGCGCTGCTGAACTTCCTGAAGCGGTAAGCTACGGCGATGCGCGAGCCAAAGACACCCCCGTGGAAGAAGCCCAACCCCAAGGGCCAGACGTCGCAACCGCTGTCGGATGCGCAGAAGGCGGCGGCACGGCAACGTGCCGAGGAGAACGGGCGGCGGTATCCGAACCTGGTGGACAACATGTGGGCGGCGAAGCTGCCGCGTGGGTCGTGATTCACAGGCCGGGTGGGGACGTGGCGTAGCACAGAGCCGATGCTCGGCTGGCGCGCACAGCGCGTGCCGTTCGGGGAAGGGGCAAAGGGCAGCCGAGCATGGTCTCGGCGCTAGGGGCCGGGCAGTGGCCGCCAGCCCGACTCCCGCCATGGCGCTACGTCGCGCCTCTGCACGTTGATCGCCTCGACCGGCAACCCTGCCTGTCGCGCCAGTTCGGCACGCAGTACTTCGCTGTCCACCGGCAGTGCGATGGCCACCTGCAGCTGGTCGCCCTGCTGACGGACCTGCGTGGGCACCACCGCATGGGCTTCATGCTCGCCGCCGGTGCGAGCAATCGGATAGCGCATCGCCACGGGCCTTCCCAGGTGTGCCAGTACGGGGCGCCATGCCTGCAGCACGACAGGCTGTGCTGCTGCGGGAACCCGCACCTCGATGATGGTTCCCGGGTAGCCAATGACATTGCCCACCATCACCTGGAAGCGCGCACCATCGGGGATGGCGACCACAGTGGCGGCCAGCACGCCTATCGACAGGACAGCTGCGGCGGGGCGCCATCTGCGCGGCGCGGCGGCGGCGCGGGTCGCCGTGCGCAGCCCCGGCTTGCGCCGCAGCTTGCGCGCGTAGATGCGCCGATCCTTCCTGCGCGGGCTGCTGCTGTGCGCCGGCAGGTTCAACGGGACGCGTGGCAGCCGGGCGGCGCGCGCGTCGATCAGGCGCGCGAGCAGCCACCACGCGAGCACGAATGCCAGCAGGGGCAGCAGCGTTCGTACGATCAGGTACAGCATCACCATCGGGAATACCAAGGAAAATTCGCATTCAAACAACCGTGCCATCGTAACGGCGCTGCGTGGTGTGTGTCGCATCCGCCAGCCGACACGTGCGAACTGCTTGGTTAGGATGGCTCTTTGCTGTCATGGATGAACCGATGAGCGCTGCCACCTCCCGAATCCGCCGCATCTGTGGGCAGGGGCCGATCCTGCTGATGCTGCAGCTGGTCGCGTTGCTGTCCGTTGCACTGGCTTCCGGGTTCTTCCATTGCCGCGTCGACCTGCTGCTGGAGCCGATCACCGCGGCGTGCGGTGGCCCGGATGAGCAGGCGCGGTTGCAGATGGCCGAACAGGTGATGGCGCGCGCCGGTGCATTGGACGACTGGCAGCCATTGAGCTGGATTCCATTGGCGGGCATCGTGCTGGCGCTGCTGGGTGCGATGGCGGTGTGCGCGAGCCGCGCGCTGTGGCTGCGCGATGGGCTGCGCACGGCGAACGTGGCGCTGCTGCTGCTGCATGGCGGGGCACTGTGCTTGGCCGGGTGGACGCTGCACCTGTACGAGAACGCATGGAACAGCGTGGCGCGCTTGTCACCCACGGCATGCCTGATGGACCTGGTGGCGGAGGGCGATACCCCGCTGGTGCAGGCGCAGTCCGTGGTGTTCCACATCCTGGCGCGCGAGAACGCAACGCTGATGCGCAATCCGGACGACCTGGCGCTGGTGCTGGTGGCGTTGCTGATGGCGACGATGGTGGGCGGCATCTCCCTGTGGCGGGCGATCGTGCGGGCCCGGGTGGCACGATCGGCAGTGGCCTGACGGGCCTCCGCGGCTGACCGGATCCGAGACATGCAGGGCGCACGCTCGGCGGCGCGCGGCAATCGCGCTACAGTCGACGCCTCGCCACTCCAGGGAAGACCCGATGCGCTTGTTGCTGCGTGCGTTGCCGTTGTTGCTGTGTTCGCTGGCCGTACACGCCGCCGAGGTGGACCGTCGTATCGCGGTGACCATCGATGATCTGCCATGGGCACGGCTGGACCAGATCGTGCCGCCGGATCTGCAGGCGCGGCACGAAGCGTTGATGGCCCAGCTGCGCGAGGCCGGCGTGCCGGTGGTGGGCTTCGTCAATGAGAACAAGCTTGAGGTGAATGGACAGGTGCAGCCGGCGCAGGTGCAGATGCTGCGCGACTGGCGCGATGCGGGTTATGTGCTGGGCAACCACACGTACTCGCACATGGATTTGAATGCGAAGGGCGTGGCGGCGTTCCAGCAGGATTTCCTGCGCGGCGAAACGGTGCTGCGGCCGCTGCTGGCCGAGAAGGGGCAGGCGCCACAGTGGATGCGCCACCCCTACCTGCGCGCCGGGCGCACCGCAGATGAGCGCGTGCAGATGGAGGCGTTCTTCAAGCAGCATGGCTATCGCGTGGCACCGGTGACGGTGGACAACGGGGAATGGGTGTGGGCGTTCGCCTATGCCAACGTGATGAACGAGCAGGCGGATTCGCCGGCGCGTGACGCGACGCTGGCGCAGCTGCGCAAGGGCTACGTGCCGTACATGCTGAACAAGCTGGATTACTACGAGAAGCAGTCGCAGTTGCTGCTGGGGTACGCGCTGCCGCAGGTGTGGCTGATGCACGCCAACGAGCTCAATGCGGCCACCTTTGCCGAACTGGTGGCGGCCACGAAGCGCCGCGGCTATCGCTTCATTTCACTGGACGAAGCGATGCGTGACCCGGCGTATGCGCGGGGTGCGGAAGGCTACAACGGCCGCTATGGCCCGAGCTGGCTGCATCGCTGGGCGATGGCGGAGAACAAGCCGAAGGACTTCTACGCCGGCGAACCGGGGGTGCCGGCGTGGGTGATGAAGCTGGCCAAGGTTGATTCGGAGTGAGGCTCAGCGCTTGACGGCCAGCACGCCGTCGAGCGCCAGTTCCGCCTTGAAACCAGCCTTTTCCAGACGTTTGGCCACTTCACGCGGCACGTCGCGGCCGCTGGTCAGCTTGTTCGGCGCGCCGGTGTAATGGAACAGGCGACCGCCCTTGCGGATGACGCGGGCGAGGTGGTCGTAGAACACCTGCGAGTACAGCTCGCCGGCGATGCCGAAGCGCGGTGGGTCGTGCAGGATTGCGTCGACACTGTTGCTGGCCACCCGTTCGATCTGCTGCGAAACGTCACCGTGGCTGAACTGCAGGCGACCACCGGCGGCAGCCGAGTCTGGATCCGGCGACCACGGGTTGAGCGTGCGCAGCCACATCACATCGGCGTTCTTCTCGAATGAACGGATCTGGCCGACACCGGCCTCCAGCGCGCAGGCGGCGAAGTAGCCCAGGCCACCGCAGGTATCGAGGATGACCTTGCCGGCCGGGGCGACCAGCTCCACCTTGCGGCGTGCATCCTCGAACGGCGACAGCTTGGAGGTCGGCAGCATCTTGATGCCGTCGATCTCGAAGGTCGGTGCGCCCCATTCGGTGGGCACCAGCTTGATCAGCGAGCCGCTGTAGCGCGAGATCGGCGCGAATTCCTCGCCATCCCAGTAGTACAGCGTGCGGTCCTTCAGCTTGCCCGGCCAAGGGTAGGGCTGGCCCCGGAAGTGGAAGCCGTCCGTATCCAGCGCCACGCTGTCCTGGCTGCGGCCGAGGTCAAGCGATCCCTGCCAGTCGGCGGCGCCCTTGTCACGGGCACGGCGCAGGGTATCGGCGCTGTCGCGGGTCAGCAGGGGGCCGGTGTAATGGGGCACGGCGGGTACCGGGGCGGTTCGGGGGAGGGCATGGTACCGCAGGACCTTTGCCAGGATACTGAGATTCCGTAGTGCAGACCCAACCGGTGGAGGGCGTTGGTAGAGATGCAGTTCCCACTGAGGGCGTCATGCCCATAGCGGCACAGAATTCTCTGTGGAAGTCGCGTGACGCTGACGGTTGAAGATCGTAATGATAGGTCAGTACTCCCTCTTCATTTCTGATCAAAAGTTGCTGGATGCATATCATGTTCCCAGAACTGTCAGGGGCCAATGTGCTGCGGATGACCACTGGTGTCCCTTGGAGGCTGTAGTCCGCGCTCAGTTGGCCTGGGATGCACGAGCCTGATACGAAAATCAGGGATTGAGCGATGGTAGCGATCATTGGGAATCGGGTCATGTACCTAAGCAGTGAGGGTGGCTTGGTCACCCTCACTGCTAGGTCAAAAGGTTTTGGTATCAGTTGGCTCTGATGGAACCACGATCACTGGCGCAGGCGCGCGGTACACAACCTTCCATCAGCGTATTCATCGTCTGCGGGGAATGAGCAAAGCAGAGGACTCGTGCAGTGTGATTTCCCACCGTGTTTGGCGGGTAATACTCGCTATAGAAGGTCCGGCACCTTCCGTTGTCTATTTGCGCGCTACCCTGGATGTTCCCACTGACTGAGCTGTTGAATCTTACGGTTCCGTAGGAAACGAAGTTCTGGCCAGCTGATACCTGTCCATTTGGTGCATAGGCGATTACATAGTCAGTACTCTTTGCGTCGCTAGCACTGTTCGAATCGATGCTTGAGCAATGCCATGCAGCGCTTCCTGGCCCCACTGTGATGGACTCGCCCTTGGCAGGGTTCATTCCAAGATCTGCGCAGGAAGCCTCGTGATACTGCTTCGTCGCTTCCGTTTGATCGTCGTAGCGATATACATATTGTCCCTTCGAGTTGCGGGTGAGGGACTGCTCCACACTGATCGTCCCCCCAATGAAGTCGGGCCATTCTGCGCTGCGAACGATTTTTTCCGGGATCTTTGCTTCGTCTGCGGTTTGTCCGACAGCTGGATTCCCGTCTCCTGCCTGCACGGATACAGAGGCGATGAACATGATGATGGCTAGCTGCAATTTCACTTGGGCCTCTCAAAATCTGGGTGAGGCTTCATCTTCGCTACTTGCCCAATGGTGCTTTTGGTTGCATTACGCAGTTCTTTGGATTTCAAACATTTCTCAAAAGTCTGTGTCGCTAATCGCACTTCACCGCATACACCGGCCCGGCCCCGATCAGCATCAACGCCATGTAGTCGCTGTCGCTGGCCTTGCCCTTCAGCGTCGCGCCCTTGTTGAAGTGGAAGATGCCGAAACCGCCGGCCATGCGGATCAACGCACTGTCGATCTGCTCGGCGTCGTCGCGGAAGTAGCGGCTGATCTCGCTGGACGTGGCCTTGTGCAGGGCATTGGGTTCGCGCTGCCACTGCTCGCCACGGCTGAAGGAAACGAAGTACTGGCCACCTTCCTTGTCGATGCGGAAGTCGGCGGGTTTGCGCGCGCTGGTGGCGAAGCAGCCCTGCAGCGGGTCGGTGGAAAACGGAAGCCCGGCGTCACCGCTGCAGGCGGCGGTCAGCAGCAGGAGGGCACCGGGCAGCAGCAGGCGGAGCGTGCGCATGGGATGTCCCTACAGGGCAGGTGCGGCTAGTGTAGGCAGCACGCGGGCGTGGCCCGTACGGAAATTCGGCAAGGACACAGGGGTTTTCGGATGGCGCAGGGCAAGGCACCGTGGTGCGGCGTGGCCAGTTGGCTGGGTATTGCAGTGGGGTGGGGGGCAGGCACCGTGGCGGCACAGGCGGCGGTCGCTGCGGGTGGCAATGGCATGGCCGCAGGGCTGGGCGTGGGCGTGCTGGGTGCGGCGCTGGTGGGCGGCGGCCTGGCCGTAGCATCGCGCGTGCGCGGTGAGCGCTGGCCGTGGATCGGCATCGGCGGTGCAGTGCTGAGTGCGCTGCCGCTGCTGATGTACCTGCTGCGGATGATGCTGAAGCTGTAGCGGTAGTGCCGGCCGCTGGCCGGCACCTGCAGGTTGCGTGCGGCGCTCATGGGGTGCCGGCCAGCGGCCGGCACTACCGGATGCAGGTCAGGTGCTGCGGTGGATCTCCACGGTGACATGCACCAGCTCCTCATGGATCGCCAGTGCATTGCGCACGGTATCGGCATCCAGACCTGCGTCGCTGGTGACCACGCTGGCACTGACCGCGTACTTGCCGCGGCCGACCTGCCAGACGTGCAGGTCGGCCAGGCGCGCCGGCCACGGGCCTTGTTCGATCACCTCGCGCACTTCGGCCACCACCGGCGCGTCCATCTGCGCGTCGAGCAGGATGCGGCCGCTGTCGCGCAGCAGGCCGATCGCCCACACCGTGACCAGCACGGCGCCGACCAGGCCCATCACCGGGTCCAGCCAGGTCAGGCCCAGCAGCTTGCCGCCGAGCAGGGCGATGATGGCCAGCACCGAGGTGGCGGCGTCGGCCAGCACGTGCACATAGGCCGAGCGCAGGTTGAGGTCGTGACCGTGCGCATGGGTGTGATCGTGGTTGTGGCCGTGGTGATGGCCATGGTCATGCCCGTGGTGGTGATGCACGTGGCCCGGGCTGTCGTGCAGCCACCAGGCGCACAGCAGGTTGACGCCCAGCCCGACCGCAGCAATGGCGATGGCTTCGTTGTAGTGGATCGTTGCCGGTACCCACAGCCGCTCCAGCGATTGCACCGCCATCAGCGCGGCGACGCCAAGCAGGGCGATGGCGCTGGTATAGCCGGCCAGGATCTCTATCTTCCAGGTACCGAAGGCGAAGCGCGGGTCGTGCGCGTAGCGGCGCGCGCAGCGGTAGGCGAACACTGCCAGGCCCAGCGCGAGTGCGTGCGAACTCATGTGCCAGCCGTCGGCGAGCACGGCCATGGAGTTGAACCACCAGCCGCCGACAATTTCCACCAGCATCATGCTGACGGTGAGCCACAGAGCGCGGCGGGTATTGCGTTCGGCCAGCGGGTTGCCGTCGTCGAAGCGGTGTTCGTGGCGACGGGCGGCGGCGAGGGCATCCAGGTGCATGGAAAGACCAGAGGGTGGAAGGATACCCCCATAGGGTATACGATGCGCCCATGGCCCATGTACACAGGAATCGAAAGCAGCTGCTGACCCGGGTACGCCGCATCGGCGGCCAGGTGGCGGCGTTGGAGCAGGCGCTGGACAGGCCGGAGGGTGAGGCCGGCGACTGTGCGGACGTGCTGGTGCAGGTTGCCGCCGTGCGCGGTGCCGCCCACAGCCTGCTGATGGAGCTGCTGCACGAGCATCTGCAGGAACATGTGGTCGGCGCCGAAGACCCGCAGCAGCGGGCGGCCGAGGCCGAGGTGCTGGTCGAACTGCTGCGCCGCTACGGCAAATAGCAAGGGTAGTGCCGGCCGCTGGCCGGCACCTGCAGGTTGCGTGCGGCGTTCATGGGGTTGCCGGCCAGCGGCCGGCACTACCCGTGCCGGTGCCGCGCGTTCCAGATATGCGTGGCGGCCAGCAGCAGGCTGCCGGTGACGGTCATCGGTGTTTCCCAGTCGTGCGAGGGCAGCGCCAGCGCACCGGCCAGCAGCAGGCCGAGCCCGGCGCCGGCGGTGGCCCAGGCCAGCACCGGCAACGGATGGCGGCGCTCCGCCCGCCATAGTGCATACCCGGTCAGCGGCAAGGCGATGGCCACGAACAGCAGGTGGACCCATTCGGCTTCGGCCCAGCTGCCGAACAGCGGCAGCGCGGCTGCAAGCAGGGGCAGCGCCAGGCAGTGCAGCAGGCACAGGCTGGACAGGGCGACCGCGCCGGCATCGAGCAGGGCGGCAGACGGCGACTTCATCGGGGGACGTTCCTTGCGCAGATATTGTTATACAGTAACATTTACACTCCGCAGCCAACCCGCTCCGACATGAACACTGTTTCCCGCGCCGACCGTCGCCTTCCGGTCACCGTGCTGTCCGGCTTCCTCGGGGCCGGCAAGACCACCCTGCTCAACCAGATCCTGCGCAACCGCGCCGGCCTGCGTGTGGCGGTCATCGTCAACGACATGAGTGAGGTCAACATCGACGCGCAACTGGTGCGCGACGGCGGCGCCGAGCTGCGCCGCACCGAAGAGACGCTGGTGGAATTCAGCAATGGCTGCATCTGCTGCACCCTGCGCGATGACCTGCTGCAGGAAGTGCGGCGCCTGGCCGACGCCGGTTGCTATGACTACCTGCTGATCGAGTCGACCGGCATCGGCGAGCCGATGCCGGTGGCGGCCACGTTCGCGGTGCGCGACGAGCAGGGCTTCAGCCTGAGTGACATCGCGCGCCTGGACACGATGGTGACGGTGGTGGATGGCGGCGCATTCCTTGCCGACTTCGGCTCGACGTTGCGCCTGGCCGAGCGCGGCCAGCAGGCCGGGCCGGATGACGACCGGGGGTTGGTCGACCTGCTGTGCGAGCAGGTCGAGTTCGCCGACGTGATCGTGGTCAGCAAGGTCGACCAGGTGGATGACGAGGTGCTGCAGGACACGCTGGCCGTGCTGCGCGGCCTGAACCGCGACGCGAAGCTGCTGCTGTCCCGCTTCGGTGACGTGCCACTGGCCGAGCTGCTGGACACCGGCCGCTTCGACTACGAGCGTGCGCAACGTGCGCCGGGCTGGGTGAAGGAACTGCGTGGCGAGCATACGCCGGAGACCGAAGAGTACGGCATCGCCAGTTTCGTTTACCGCTCGCGGCGACCGTTCCATCCCGCGCGCTTCGCCCGCGCGCTGCAGTCGGGCATGCCCGGCGTGATCCGCAGCAAGGGCTGGTTCTGGCTGGCCAATCGCATGGACTGGGTGGGTGAGCTGAACACCGTGGGCGCCGCGACGCGGACGCAGGCGGCGGGGTTCTGGTACGCCGCGCGTGATCGTGTGCGGGCTGGGCTGGAGGACACCGCGCCATTGCTGCCGCCCACGCCGCTGCCGTACAGCGACCTGGGCTGGGCGCGGCAGCAGGCCGACTGCTGGAGCGCACCGTTGCCGGGTCTGGAAGACTTCCCGGATGCGGCCGCGCATTCGGCGATGCAGCGGCTGTGGCACCCGCTGTGGGGCGACCGCCGCCAGGAGCTGGTGGTGATTGGCGTGCACATGGATGAGCGCGCGGTGCGTGCGGAGCTGGACGCGTGCCTGCTCAACGACCAGGAACTGCGTGCGGGGCCGCTGCTGTGGCAACAGTTGCCGCAGGCATTCCCGGTGTGGAAGCGGTGACGGTGCACTGAGGATCCATGGGTTGCCGGCCAGCGGCCGGCACTACCCCTGGTCGATAGGCCATGCATGCATCCACGCATGGCCTATCCTGTAGAGCCGAGCCGACGCTCGGCTGCTGCAGCAGGTCCACGCATGGCGTGGATCTACAAGCCGTCACGCCACTGCCACCCCCCGGTGCCCACCTGCAGCACGTGGGTCGGCCGCAACGCCTGCAGCAGGTGCCGGTCGTGGCTGACCATCAGCAGCGCGCCCGGCCACGCCGCCAGCAGTTCTTCCAGTGCCTGCAACGCGCTCAGATCCAGCGCGTTGCCCGGCTCGTCCAGCAGCAACAGCTGCGGTGCGGGATCTGCATACAGCACGCTGGCCAGCGCGCCTTTCACCCGTTCACCATCACTGAGGCTGTGGGCTGCACGCTGGATGCGCTGTGCGTCCAGCCCGAGCAGGGCCAGCCGTGTGCGCAGCTCACCCGCATCCGCCACCGGGTTGGCGGCCTGCACGGTGTCGAGAATGCTGCGTTCGCCGGACAGTCCCAGCAGCTGCTGGTCGAGCAGCGCCAGTGGTGCATGGCGCTGCACGATGCCGCTGCGTGCAGGCAGCTGGCCGGCCAGCACGCGCAGGAGCGTGGACTTGCCACTGCCATTGTCACCGACCACGGCGATGCGCTGGCCGCGGCGGATCTCCAATTGCAACGGTGCACTGCAACCCTGCGGCAGCACCAGCGACTCCGCCTGCAGCAGACGTGCGTTGCCGCGTTCACCGTCACCGGCGAACAGCGCCAGCTCCGGCGCGGCGTGAACTGCCGAAGCCGCTGCGCGCAGCTGGTCGGCGCTGGCCTGAAGACGATCGGCCTGTACCTGTTGCGCGCGCCCGTGGCTGGCCTCTGCACGCTGTTTCTGCCGGCCAAGCAGGATCGGTGCCTGGTTGGCCTGCTTCGCATCGCGATTGCCACGTGCCTGGCGCTGCTGCTGGCGTTCGTGCTGCTCGCGCGCGCTGCGCTGTTGCTGCCGGTGCTGGGCGCGGGCGTGGTCGAGCTGTGCGGCGGCCGCTTCGCGTTCGGCGGCCCGCGCGTCGGCGTAGTGCTGCCACGGCCCGCCATAGCGATGCAGCCCGCGCGCGTCGAGCTCGACGATCTGCTGCATCTGCGCCAGCAGCTCGCGATCATGGCTGATCACCAGCAGGCCGCCGCGCCACTGCTGCAACCGTTCGTACAACTGTTGGCGATGGCGGCCATCGAGGTGGTTGCTGGGTTCGTCCAGGATCAGCCAATCGGCGCCGCTGGCCCAGGCGCCGGACAGCGCCACCTGCATGGCCTGGCCGCCACTGAGACGCGCGGCGGGTTGGGCGGGATCGAGATCGTCGGGCAGGCGGAGCGCCTGCCATTGCTGCTGCAGGCGCTCGCGCAGATCCCAATGGTCGCCGACGCAGGCGAAGTCGGCCTCATCCACGCTGCCGGCTTCGATGCGTTGCAGCGCGGCCAGTTCCGCGCCGACGCCGGCCAGTTCACCGACCGTGCCGGCGGGGGGATAGCCGGGCGTCGGCAACAGGAACACGCGGCTGCTGCTGCGCACCTGCCCGTTCTCTGGCCGCACCCGACCGGCCAGCAGGCGTGCGAGCACGCTCTTGCCGGTGCCATTGGCACCGACCAGACCGGTGGCGACCGGATCGAAGGAAAACGACAGATCGGAAAACAGCGGGCGGCCGTCGGCCAGCCGATACGACACGCGATCGAGCGTGAGGGAATGTGTGGTCATGCGACCTCCATGGATGCCGGTTCTCCCCTGCGCGCAGGGGCGGGAAGAGTCAGGCCGTCTGTTGGGAAAACGGCGGCATCAATGGCGCATTGGTCGCGAGCCTCTGGGAGGAATGAGCGGCCAGTATAGCGGGGTTGGCTGAATGGTTTGATGGCTCTGCACTACAAGAGCATCCACGCATGGCGTGGATCTACTGTGGGCCGGGCATGGGTGGATTTCTCGCGGCTACGGCACGGTGTCCAGGCGGGCGCCGACGAAGTCGATGAACACCCGCAGCTTCGGCAGTACGTGTCGGCCCGACGGCCACAGCAGGTGGAAGGTGCCGCAGGAGTGCACATGATCCTCCAGCACGGTGACCAGGCGGCCGTCGGCCAGCGCATCGCGTACCGAGTGCACCGGCACGAAGGCCAGGCCGGTATCGCGCAGCGCCAGCGCCACCCGCGCCTCGATGGTGTTGGCCACCATGTGCACCGGCAGCTCCTGCGGTGTTTCGTGGTCGGGCCAGTGGATCGGCCACGGCTCCAGCTTGCCGGTGCTGGGGAAGCGGTAGTGCAGCAACGTGTGCTGCAGCAGGTCGGCCGGCGTGCGTGGAACGCCGCGACGCTGCAGGTAGCCCGACGAGGCGACGACACGCCGCGGGAATACCCCCAGCCGGCGTGCGTTCATCCGCGAGTCGCTGGGTTCGCCAACGCGCAGCACCGCATCGAAACCTTCCTCGATGACATCGACCAGCCGGTCGCTGAAATCCAGGTCGAGGCGGATGTCCGGATACGCGGCCATGAATTCGGCCATCAACGGCAGGGTGAGGTCGCCTACCAGTGGCAGGCTGATCCGCAGCGTGCCGCTCGGTGCAGCGTGCGGTTGCGCCAGTTCGGTGCGCGCGGCATCGCGTTCGTCGAGGATGCGCCGGCAGCGCGCCAGGAACAGCTGGCCCTCGGCGGTGAGGGTGATGCTGCGCGTGCTGCGGTGGAACAGGCGCACGCCCAGTGCGTGCTCCAGCCGCGCAACGCACTTGCCGGCGGCCGATGCGGAGATGCCCTGCAGGCGCCCGGTCTCGACGAAGCTGCGGGTGTCGGCGGCGTGGACGAAGGTCTGCAGATTGGCGAGGTTGTCCAGGACTGACATGGGCGTAGCAGCAATGAAAACGGCAGGGTAGGGGCAGGTGATCGCGGCACGCGGCGCGGCCATCGCAACACTGTGGTGCGGGGCCTCGGGCAGCCCTTGCGGCGTTGCAGTTCCGGGCATGATGCCGATTGCGGACTGCACGGTCCATGATGCCCGGAGCGGCAACCGGCTTTTTGCAGCGCCGCGCGCTGCCTAACGTGGCGGGCCTCTCCCCACGGATCACCGCGATGAATGCCGCTCTTTCCCTTGAACCTGCACCGACGCTGCCTTCGGTGCAGCGGCTGCTGCAGCAGGTCCATCCGTTGCGCCTGGTTGGTGCGGTGGTGCTGGTGCGCGAGCACGGCGTGCTGCGCCATGCCAGCGCGAGCGGGCTGGCCGACCGCGAGTCGGCCAGGCCGATGCAGCGCGATCAGCTGTTCCGGCTGGCATCGGTCAGCAAGCCGTTGCTGGCCACGGTGATCCTGCGCCTGGTGGCTGAAGGCGTGCTCGACCTCGACGCGCCGGTGCAGCGCTGGCTGCCGGACTTCCGCCCGGCGCTGGCCGATGGCAGCACGCCGCCGATCAGCCTGCGCCAGCTGCTCAGCCACAGCAGCGGACTGGGCTATCGCTTCCTGGAGGCGGATGCGGAGGGACCTTACGCGCGCGCTGGCGTCAGCGATGGCATGGACGCCAACCCGTTGACCCTGGCCGAGAACGTGCGCCGCATCGCGCAGGTGCCACTGCTGTTCGCACCGGGCAGCCAGTGGTTTTACTCGTTGGGCGTGGACGTGGCCGGTGCGGTGGCCGAAGCCGCGACCGGTGAAACGCTGCAGGCGCTGTTCCAGCGTCTGCTGGCTGCCCCGTTGCGCCTGCGCGACACCGCGTTCGTTACGCGCGATGCAGAGCGGCTGGCCACGCCGTATGTGAGCGACACGCCGCAACCGCATCGCCTGCAGGAAGGCGAGGTGGTCGCACCTTTCGAGGGAACGCTGGGCATCGAGTTCAGTCCCGCGCGTGCCACCGACGCCAGTCGGTTCGCTTCGGCCGGCGCCGGCCTGGTCGGTACCGCCGATGAGGTGATGGCGGTGCTGGAGGCTTTGCGCGACGTGCAACGCTCTGGCCTGTTGCCGCCCGCGCTGGCGGCGCAGATGGCCAGCCCGCAGGTGGGCGAGCAGGGGCCGCCGGAACCGGCCGGCTGGGGCTTCGGGCTGGGCTTTGCGGTACTGCGCGATGCCGCCGCCAGCGGCACACCACAGCGCGAAGGCAGCTGGCGCTGGGGCGGTGCCTACGGGCACAGCTGGTTCGTCGACCCGTCGCGTGGGCTGAGCGTGGTGGCGCTGACCAACACCCTGTACGAAGGGATGGATGGCGTTTTCGTCGATGACCTGCGCGATGCGGTTTATGCCGACCTGGGGGCAACGCGATGAGCGGCCATGCCATCGATGCCGCCAGTCCGGCCGGCGAGGCCACGCGCCTGCCGTGGGCGGGCCTGCTTGCCTTGGCCGGTGGTGGCTTCATCACCCTGTTGACCGAGACCCTGCCGGCGGGTGTGCTGCGGCCGATGGGCGAAAGCCTGGGCGTGAGTGATGCGGCGGTCGGCCAGCTGGTGAGCGTGTATGCGCTGGGTTCGGTGATGGCAGCACTGCCGATGACCGCGCTGACCCAGGGCCTGCCACGGCGTCCGCTGCTGCTGGTGGCCATCGCCGGCTTCGTGGTGGTCAATACGCTGACCGCGCTGAGCAGCAGTTACGCGCTGATCCTGGCTGCGCGCTTCCTGGCCGGTGTGAGCGGTGGATTGCTGTGGTCGCTGGTGGCTGGCTACGCCGCACGCATGGTGGTGCTGTCGCTGCAGGGACGGGCCATCGCAGTAGCGATGGTCGGTTCGCCGCTGGCGCTGTCGCTGGGGGTGCCGGCCGGAACGCTGCTTGGCCAGCAGATCGGCTGGCGCTGGGCGTTCGCGTTGATGAGCGTGCTGGGTCTGCTGCTGCTGGCCTACGCGCGCTGGGCGTTGCCTGCGTTGCCGGCCGCTGGGGCCGGGCAACGCACTTCGCTGGCGACCGTGTGGCGCCTGCCCGGTGTACGCAGTGCGCTGCTGGTGATGGCGCTGTACGTGCTGGCGCACAACGTGCTGTACACCTACATCGAGCCGCTGGCCGTCGACGCGGGTGCCGGTGCGTGGCTGGACCGGCTGCTGCTTGCTTTCGGCATGGCGGCGATTGCTGGCATCGCGATGGCCGGCTGGGGCGTGGATCGCTACCTGCATGCGCTGGTGTGGGCGGCGGTGATCGGTTTCATCGTTCCGGTGCTGGCCTTGCTGGTGTGGCCAGGCGTGGCGAGCGCGCTGCTGCTGGCGACGATCCTGTGGGGCGTGGCGTTCGGCGCCGTGCCGACCCTGTTCCAGACCGCCTTGGCACGGCGCGCCGGGGCCGCTGCGGACCTGGCGCAATCGATGCTGGTGACCGGCTGGAACCTGGCCATTGCGGCCGGCGGCGTGGCAGGCGGGGTGCTGCTGCAGGCCAGCGGCCCACGCCAGCTGGGATGGCTGCCGTTGCTGTTGCTGGCGGTGACCGCCACGTGGTTGCTGGCACGGCCGAAGGCGTGGGCGTAGCTGTTGATCAGTGATGACGCGGTGCCGGCGAGCGGCCGGCACTACCGTGGGCCTTGCTTTTGCCTTGCTAATCCAGCGGCACCTGCTCGATCGGCACGCTGCGCGGGTTCTGCATGTGTTCGCGTGCAGCGCCGTACTGCTGTTGCCGCTTCTGATGGAAGGCGACGAACTCATCGCGCGGCAACGGCCGCGAGAACAGCCAGCCCTGTCCGAATTCCACATGCCGGCTGTGCAGGTAGGCCAGCTGCGCTTCGGTTTCCACGCCCTCGGCCACCACCCACAGGCCCAGCTCCTTGGCCATGTCGATGATGTGCGGCGTGACCGGGCTGGTGGCGCTTTCGGTACCGATCGCATCGATGAATGATTTGTCGATCTTCAGCGCATCCAGTGGCAGCTGCTGCAGGTATTGCAGGCTGGAGAAGCCAACCCCGAAATCATCGATGGCCACGCTGTGGCCGGCGCGGCGGGCGGCGGCGAGCATGGTGCGCGCGCGGTCCAGATCGAGGAAGCCACGTTCGGTGGCCTCCATCCAGATCTGCTGCGGCAGGATGCCGCTGCCGGCCATGTGCCGGGAGATCATCTTCAGGGCGCGACCGCTGCTGATGTCTTCGGCGGCGAGGTTGATCGCGATGTGCGCGCTGCGGTCGGCGACCAGCAGCTCGCGCATGTCGCGCACCACGTTCTCGATCACCAGGTCGGTGACGTCGGCGATCATGCCGGCCTCTTCGGCCAGTGGAATGAACAGGTCAGGGCGCACCTGGGTGCCATCCGGGCGTTGCCAGCGCACCAGCGCCTCGGCGCCGACGCAGATGCCGGTGTCCAGTTCGATGATCGGCTGGTAATGCAGGTACAGCTCGCGGCGACGGATGGCGGTGGCCAGTTCGCCGCGCAGGGAAAGGCGGCGCCGCGACAGCCAGATCACCAGGCCGGCCCCGGCGGCGGCCAGCAGCAGGCCCGCCGGCACGTACAGCCAGGCCTGTTGGCGGAAGGCGGCGGCAAGCGCGGTGCGCGGTGTAGTGGCGACGGCCAGCCATTCCTCGTTGCGCGCGGTAGCGAACAGCGTGGTGTGGTCCAGGCCTTCGCCCGGGTCGCGCAGCAGTGCCTGCAGCAGGTCCGGATCCAGGCCGGGTTGTTTGGCCAGCAGGCGGCCATCGGGGCTGGCCAGTGCCAGCCGCACATTCGGGTCGGCGATGACATCGACGAAGCGGCGTGGGTCCACCAGAGCGTCGTAGGACCCATACAGGATCGCCAGCACCTGGCGGCGCCCGCTGATTTCCGGGCGCACATCCACCGCAATGCCGGCGCCGTCGCTGGTGACGTGGTCCGGCGTGGGCTGATCCACATCCGACAGGAACGGCCCCCAGGAGGTGCAGCGCAGCTTGCCTCCTTCGAAGTAGCCCATCTGGTCAATCGATGGGGTGGTCATTACCAGGGTCTGCATGCGCCGGATGTGCTCGGGGCTGCAGGACACGTAGGCACCGGCTTCGGCGGATTTCAGCGCCGCCAGCGCCTCCTGGTAGGACAGGTCGGAGCGGCGCAGGGTGCGATCGGCGATGTCGCGCAGGCGCTGCTGTTCGACGCTGACCGCGCGGTCCCAGGTGGCGTAGGCCATGACCGCGATCGGCACCGCAGCGGCCAGCAGGGCCAGTGCGGTACCGCCGATGATGACGCGCAGGCGGCTCATGGCCGGGGCTCCAGCAGGGCGGGCGGGGCAGGGCGCATGGTCGGGCCGGTCCTTGGGCAGGTGCGGCTATCTGAGCATGGCACCGGGCCGGGCGGAATGGGATCAATACGGTATTCGGTCACATTGTGGTGAAAGCGGCCTGCTTTGACGCAATGGGGCCGTCTGGCGCTGGCGCTCGGCGCCGCGGAGGACTACCGTCGAACGCTTCGCCCGCCCCTTCCCGCGCCCATGACCGAGCCCGCCACGCCCCCCGAGCACCTGCGCCGCAGCCTGTCCAACCGCCACCTGCAACTGATCGCCATCGGCGGTGCCATCGGCACCGGCCTGTTCATGGGCTCGGGCAAGACCATCAGCCTGGCCGGCCCGTCCATCGTCTTCGTCTACCTGATCATCGGCGCGATGCTGTTCTTCGTGATGCGTGCGATGGGCGAGCTGCTGCTGTCCAACCTTCAGTACAAATCCTTCATCGACTTCTCCACCGACCTGCTCGGCCCGTGGGCCGGGTTCTTCTGTGGATGGACCTACTGGTTCTGCTGGATCGTCACCGCGATTGCCGACGTGATCGCGATTGCCGCCTACGCACAGTTCTGGTTCCCCGGGCTTGAGGCCTGGAAACCGGCGCTGGCCTGCGTGATGCTGCTGCTGGCGTTGAACCTGGTGACGGTGAAGCTGTTCGGTGAAATGGAATTCTGGTTCGCGCTGATCAAGATCGTGGCGATCTGTGCGCTGATCATCACCGGCGCCGGGCTGGTGGCGTGGGGTTTCACTTCACCCAGCGGCCACACCGCGTCGCTGTCGAACCTGTGGAATGACGGCGGCATGTTCCCGATGGGCCTGGTCGGCTTCTTCGCCGGGTTCCAGATTGCGGTGTTCGCCTTCGTCGGCATCGAGCTGGTCGGCACCACCGCCGCCGAAACCGCCGATCCCGAGCGCAACCTGCCCAAGGCAATCAACTCGATCCCGGTGCGCATCATCATCTTCTATGTGCTGGCGCTGATCGCGATCATGGCGGTCACCCCGTGGCGCCAGGTGGTGCCGGACAAGAGCCCGTTCGTGCAGCTGTTCGTGCTGGCCGGCATTCCCGCCGCCGCCAGCCTGATCAATTTCGTGGTGCTGACCTCGGCCACGTCCTCGGCCAACAGTGGCATCTTCTCCACCAGCCGCATGCTGTACGGCCTGGCCGAAGAGGGGCACGCCCCGCGCGGGCTGTCGAAGTTGTCACGCGCTGCCGTGCCCGCCCGAGGCCTGCTGTTCTCGTGCCTGTGCCTGCTGGGCGGCACGCTGCTGATCTACCTGATTCCGAACCTGGTGACCGCCTTCACCCTGGTGACGACGCTGGCCACGGTGCTGTTCATCTTCGTCTGGTCGCTGATCCTGGTGGCCTACATGGCCTATCGCCGCCGCTACCCGGAGCGCCACGCTGCCTCGATCTTCAAGATGCCCGGCGGCGTTGCCATGTGCTGGGCCTGCCTGGTGTTCTTCGCCGCCGTGCTGCTGCTGCTGAGCCTGCAGGGCGACACCCGCCAGGCGCTGATCGCCAGCCCGGTGTGGTTCGTGCTGCTGGGCGCGGGGTATTGGGTGCGCCGGAGGGCCGCGAAGTGATCCAACGTCTCCGTTCCATCGATTGATCCATCGTCTCCAGAGAGTTTCATCCACGCATGGCGTGGATCTACTGTCAGCCGCAGGAAATCGGCCGCTGCCGTTGCCGTTGAGGTTGCCGGCCAGCGGCCGGCACTACCGCGGGTGCAGGGCGTAGCCCTGCCGGCCCCCATTCACCCAACATTCGCGGGCGCCGCCGGATCATCCGGCCGCCATGTCCCATCGACCTCTCCTGCTTGCACTGGTGCTGCTGCCCATCCTGTGGCCCGGGATGGCTGCCGCGCGCACGGTCTATCGCTGCGTGCAGGGCAACACCGTCAGCCTGGCTACCGCACCGGAGCCGGGATCGCGGTGCACGCCGAAGGAGATCGACGACAACGCCATCCAGGCCCCGAACCTGTGGGGCAACATGGGCGTGTTCAGTGGTGTGCTGTACGAGCGCGAGCAGGACGGCGTGCTGGTCTATTCCACCCGCAACCTGCCCGGCTCGCGGGTATTCCTGAAGTTCACCGTGGCCACGCCGCCGGGCGAGCCGGCGCACGAGGGCCTGGGCAAGGTCGGCAAGCCGCAGCTCGCGCAGCACGCCAGGCAGTTCAAGGCCGCGGCCAAAGCCACCGGCGTCGATGATGCCTGGCTGCGCGCGATCGCCCATGCCGAAAGCAATTTCGATCCGCTGGCGGTCTCGACCAAGGGCGCACAGGGCGTGATGCAGTTGATGCCGGAGACCGCACAGGAATATGGCGTGCGCGATCCGTTCTCGCCACAGCAGTCGATCGAGGGCGGCGCACGCTACATGCGCGCGCTGCTGCGCCGTTACAACGGCGATCGCCCGTTGGCGGCGGCTGCCTACAACGCGGGCATCGGTGCGGTCACCCGCTACAAGGGCGTGCCGCCCTACGCCGAAACCCTGGCCTATGTGGACAAGGTGATGGCGCTGTACGCGCGCTACCGCGAAGCGATGGGCATCCGCACCGAAGTACCAGCCCGCTAGCAGGGACTCAGCGCGAGGTGGAAGTGCTGACCAAGTCGTAGCGCTCGATGCGGCCGACGCGTGCCACCTCCGCCTGCACGTCGGCACGCTGCTTGAGTGCACGCCACGCGGCATCGATGCGCACATCGCCCGGCAATGACGGATAGGTGCGCATGTCCTGCAGGCTGGCCAGGGTTTCACCGCGTTCAACCGGCGAGCGCAGCTGTTCGATCAGCACGGCGGCGGCACCGTCCAGGTCGCCTTCCTCCAGCAGCATTTCGCGATGGAACAGGCGGGCATCGTCGCGCTGGGCCAGGATCACCGCGCGTGCTGCATCGCGCGCCTTGGCATCGCCGCGCTCGCGGGCGGCGGCGAACTGCAGCAGCGCCTGTGCGGCCTTGCCGTAACCGGCGAGGCCCGGCATGTCATTCACTGCCTGCGCAGCGTCCTGCATGCGCCCCAGCGAACTGAACACGAAGCCGACATTCATCTGGTGCTCGACACCATCCGGGCCGAGCGCGCCGATGCGGGCGGCCTGTTTCGCCGTGGCCAGTGCCTCATCGGTGCGGCCCAGCCGGCGCAGTGCGGTGAGCCGGCTGTTGAGCAGCCAGGCCACCCATTCCGCCTCCGCAGCGGCAGGCGATTCGCCGTTGCTGGCGGCACCGGCCATGCCCTCGGTCAACGACAGCACTTCCTCGTTGCGGTCCAGCATCAGCAAGGTGGTGCTGAACTCGGCCATGCGCGCGTCCAGTGCGCGGTCGAGCAGGCCGGAAACACGCAGTTCATCGAGGTGGCGCTGTGCCGCCTGCACCGGATCGAAACGCGCGTCACCGCGATCGACATAGCGATCAAAGCGCTTGTCGCTGCGCAGGCGGATGATCTCGGCCGGGCTGTCGATCCGCGCCAGCGTGGCCGGAATGCTGTCGCCACGGCCGTTGTCGGCCTGCAGCGTGGCCAGCGCCAGCCACAGCCCGGTGGGTTCCAGGCCGCCACTCTTCCAGCCGTTGTCAAACAGCGCCTGCAGCAGGTCCATGCGCTTCTGCGGCTGCTCACGCAGGCGGTACTGCAGGTAGTTGATGGCGTGGTGATCGATCGACAGCGGTGCGTCGGCGTGCTGCAGTGCCTTCACCAGGAAAGTGGTGGCTGCGGCCGGCTGGTTGTCCGACAGTTCCACCGACACCTGGGTGAGCAGGATCTGTGCATCCTCCGGCAGGGCCTCCTGCGCCCGCTGCAGGTAGCGGCGGGCCTGGTCCGGCTTCTTCTGCATCAGCGCGGTCCAGCCGGCGACCTGCGAGGCGCGGCCGCGATGCTCGGCATCGAAGTCGTCCAGCAACGGATCTTCCATCAGCCGCTCCATGCTGATCAGCGCACCCAGCGTGTTGCCGTCGCGTGCCTGCTGGATGGCCTCATCCCAACGCGTGGCGTACGCCGCGTGTACTGCATCGGCGGTGGCCGAAGGCTTCTGCGGGGCCACCGTGATCGAAGCGAAGGCGGGCGCGCTGGCCAATGCGGCCAGCAGCAGGGCGGTGAGGGGGAGAACGCGGGGCATGGAGAATCTCCATCCGTGGGAACCGCATTGAACCTGCTACGGCCAGCGAGGACAAGCACGACGAAGCGAATCCTGGCGTTCAGCCGCATGATCGGCCGTGGCGGATCGCACGCGCAGCGTCTATTGTCGGTGCCTCTTCAAGCAGCAGGCAGAGGCAGCGCAACACGATGGCACGGTGGCAATGGATGGCGGCAGGGCTGGCGTTGGCAACGGCGGTGGGCTTGGCTGCAACCTGGTGGGATACCCCGCTGAAAACGCTGGCCGGCCCTGCCGGCCCGGTGCCCACGCCGCTGGCCTGGACTGCGCAGATCGAGCCGCTGGCCGGCGATGGTCACCCCGGCGACCGCGACGGTGCGTCCGCGCAGGCGCGCTTCGCCGACCCGTATGCACTGCTGCGCGGCACCGATGGCAGTGTCTATTTCACCGATGCCGGTGACAACAACCGGATCCGCCGCCGCCTGCCCGATGGCCGCGTTGAAACCGTGGCCGGGCAGGGCGAGGGCCGTGTCGATGGCCCTGCGCTGCAGGCCAGCTTCAATACGCCTTCGGGCATTGCCGGCGATGCGCAGGGCAACCTGTACGTGGCCGACACGGGCAACCATGCGATCCGCCGCATCGGCACCGATGGCCAGGTGACCACGCTGGCCGGTGGTGAACAGGGCTTCGCCGATGGCCCTGCCATGCAGGCCCGCTTCGATGCACCGATGGGCGTTGCGGTGGACGCGCAGGGCCAGGTCTACGTGGCGGACACGTTCAATGACCGCATCCGGGTGATCGGTACCGATGGCAGTGTGCGCACCCTGGCCGGTGGTGATCGGCCGGGCTTTGCCGATGGCGCGGGCGCTGCTGCGCGTTTCGATACGCCGGTGGCGCTGGCCTTCGACGCGCAGGGTGCATTGCTGGTGGCCGATCTGTTCAACAACGCCGTGCGCCGGGTGGGGACCGATGGCACGGTCAGCACCGTGGTTGCCGGCGGTGGCGTGATCAATGGGCCACTGTCGCTGACCACCACCCACGATGGCGTGCTGTACGTGGGGGATATGGATGGCCGCATCGTGCAGGTGACGCCGCAGGGCCATCAGATCGCACTGGTCGGCAACGGTCGCCTGCCGCGCCTGGCCCGCCCCAGCGGATTGGCGATGGAGGCCGATGGCAGCGTGCTGGTGGCCGACGCCGCAGGCTACCGCCTGCATCGCCTGCGTCCGCTGTCGGTGGGCGAACTGCCGGCGCCGGCACGGGTCGGCCCGGCCGCCGATGCCGCGCTGCCGAAGACGGGCGGCCGTTGGCCGCTCGCACCGCAGGACGGCTGGCACGAAGTGGTCGGCACCCTGGGTGAAGTGCGCGGCAACTTCAGCGGTGAGAGCCGCCACCACCTGCATGGCGGCTTCGACGTGCGCGGTGATGTGGGCCAGACCGTGCTGGCGATTGCCGATGGCAAGATCAGCAGCCCGGTGGCGGCCTGGAACCTGGGCGAGCAGGCCGAGGGCCTGGCGGTGGACCGCCTCAAGTACATCCACATGCGTGTCGGCCGCACCCCGCGCGATGTGCCGTTCGACGCGCGCTGGCAGGCGCTGTATGACGAGCAGGGCAAGCTGCAGCGGATGCGCGTGCGCCGTGGCATGCGCATCCACGTGGGAGACCGCCTGGGCAGCATCAACAACCAGGCGCACGTGCACCTGGCGGTGGGTACCGGTGGCTTCGAGACCAACGCGGTAGCGCTGGGCTTCCAGGGCTACGCCGACCACTTCGCACCGCGCATCACCGATGTGGCCCTGCTGGACGACAACGACCAGCCGATGGCCGCCGGCAGCGACGGCGTGGTGATGGTTGCGCGGCGGGGGCGTGGCGTGCAGATCGTGGTGGAGGCCTGGGACCAGGTCGACAACAATCTGCCACGACGCCGGCTGGGCATGTACCAGGTGGGTTACCAGATTCTCGATGCTACGGGACATCCGCTGCAGGGCTACGAGCAGCCGCGCTGGAACATCGTGTTCAACCGCATGCCGCCGCAGCGGGAAGCGGTGCGCGTGGCCTACGCACCGGACAGCGGCATCACCGTGCATGGCAGCGCGGTGACCCGGTTCCGCTACCTGGCCACCAACACCGTGCGTGATGGCCTGATGGAAACCGGACGCTGGCAGCCGGCGGCGTTGCCGCCGGGCGAGTACATCGTGCGTGCCAGCGTGCGCGACTACAGCGGCAACGAAGGCGTCGGCCCGCGCGAGATCAGAGTACGGCTGCTGCCATAGCCGCAGCCGGGGCGCCGCAGCGTTCGCGCTCGGCGTCCATGTCTTCCAGCGGCCGCACTTCGATGCTGCCGAAGCGTGCCCACGGGAAGTCGCGGGCGATGCGCATGGCGTCGTCGCGGTCGCGCGCCACGATCAGGTTGAAGCCGGCCAGCAGCTCGCGGGTTTCGGCAAACGGGCCATCGAGCACGCGGCTGTGTCCATCGCGCACGCGCAGGGTCTGTGCGGTATCGACCGGCTGCAGCTTCTGTGCGGCCAGCAGCGTGCCTTCGGCCTGCAGTTTGTCGGCATGGGCCAGGCAGTCGCGCATCAGCGCGTTGAATTCTTCGGTGGGCAGGGCCTGCAGCAGGGCAGGCTCGATGTAGATCAGAAGCAGGTACTGCTGCATGGCATGGTCCTGGCGGGGGCGGGGGTCCATGATCGCGCAGGATTGCGCACGGGCATGTTGCAGCGCAGAAGCGCGCCTTCGGCGGGGATCGGCGAACGGCGGAGCCCCTCCGTGGTGGGGTGGGGTTGGTCGCTGAAAGCGGGTTTCCTGAGGGTGGGCCGTGCGGGTGGGATTGGCGGGGACGCCGTGAATCCGTCCCTGGAGGCTTAGCCGCGCCATCCATGGCGCGGATACCCCGCCAACCCCACCCGCCCGGCCCCAGACAGATTCCGGCGGCCGATCCACCACGGGAAATCAACAACAAGAGCAAAAGCGGGTCGCTTCGCTCGCAAAGCCGAGCCCGCCAGCCAACCGCCTTTGCTTTTGCTGTTGCTGTTGCCTTTTCTCTTGATCTTCCCGTGGTGGGTACCGGAGGCAGGAAACTGTCCAGGGCCGGGTGGGTAGGCGGGGCGGGGGTGTCCGCGGCATGGATGCCGCGGCCAAGCCCCCATGGATGGGTTTACGGCGTCCCCCGACCCGCCTACCCACCCGGCCAAACCCATGAACCGAGCTTTCAGCGACCAACCCACCCCACCACGGAGGGGCTCCGCCGTTCGCCGACCCTCGCCGAAGGCGCGCTTTCCTCGCAAGAAAAAAATTTCCAACAGACGTGTCGATTCCCAGCCCCCTGGTTCGTTGTACCCAGTGAAGGGCACGCACCACGCGTCCCACGGGAGACCAAAATGAAAGTGATGGTGATCGTGAAGGCCAACGCCGACTCCGAAGCCGGCCGCATGCCCAGCGAACAGGAACTGTCCGAAATGGGCGCCTTCAACGAACAACTGGTGGCCGCCGGCATCATGCTGGCCGGTGAAGGCCTGCACGCCACCCAGCGCGGCCGTCGCATTCATTTCGGCGCCGGGGCACCCAAGGTCGAGGCCGGTCCGTTCGGTCCTGCCAGCGAACAGATCGCCGGCTTCTGGCTGTGGGAGGTGCGGTCGCTGGACGAGGCCGTTGAATGGGCCAGCCGTGCGCCGTTCGGCGAGGGCGGCACGCTGGAACTGCGTCCCCTGATTTCCGCAGAAGACTTTGGTGAAGCCTTCACCCCCGAATTACAGCAGCAGGAACAGCGTCTGCGTGCACAGCTGGAAGGCTGACCCGATTCCTCTCCCAACCGGGCACGCCCCGGCACTACCACCCTGAACCGCACAACGGAGTATTGCCATGAGACTGATTCCCTTCCTCGGCTTCAGCGGCCAGGCCCACGAGGCAATGGCGTTCTATGCCAAGGCACTCGGTGGCCAGGTCACCTCGGAAATGAAGTACCGCGACATGCCGCCCTCCGATGGCTCGCCGGGCTGCAACGAAATGCCGCCGGAAACCCTCGACCACGTCGCGCACAGCCAGCTGGAGATCGGCAGCGCCATCGTGATGGCGGCCGACGGTCCCGGCGGTGGCGAGGGCGGCTCGACCACCATCAATGTCGATGTCGACAGCATCGAAGAAGCCGAACGCGTGTTCGCCGCGCTGGCCGAAGGTGGCCAGGTGCAGATGCCGATCGGCGAAACGTTCTGGGCACATCGCTGGGGCATGCTGATCGACCGTTACGGCAAGCCGTGGATGGTCAACTGCATGAAGCAGTCCTGATCCCGCCTCTGTCATCCACAAGGAGCTTCAACGATGAGTGCACCACAACCGCAGATGATCTTCGTCAACCTGCCCGTGCAGGACCTGGAGAAGTCCAAGGCGTTCTTCACCGCGCTGGGCTACAGCTTCAATCCGACCTACACCAACGACGACGCGGCCGGCATGGTCATCAGCGAAAGCATCTACGTGATGCTGCTGACCCAGCCCTTTTTCCAGCAGTTCACCAACAAGCCGATTGCCGACGCGCACACCCACACCGAAGTGATCAACGCACTCTCGGCACCCAGTCGCAAGGCCGTTGACGAGTTGGTGGACAAGGCCCTGGCCGCCGGCGCCAGCGAACCGCAGCCGGCGCGCGACTACGGCTTCATGTACCAGCGTGGCTTCCAGGACCTGGACGGCCATCTCTGGGAGATCGCACACATGGACGGCGAGCCGGGCTGACGGCCGCCGCAGGAGAACCCGCATGGCTTACGTGGACGCTTACGTGCTGCCGTGCCCGCAGGACAAGGTGGCGGCCTACCGCCGCCTTGCCCGCAAGGCCGGCGCGGTGTGGAAGGACCATGGCGCGCTGCAGTACATGGAATGCGTGGCCGACGATGTGGAGCCGGGCAAGAGCACCTCGTTCCCGCGCGCGGTCAAGGCGAAACCGGGCGAGACGGTGATCGTCGCCTTCGTGGTGTTCCGCTCGCGCGCGGCACGCGACCGCATCAACGCAAAGGTGATGGCCGACCCGCGACTGGCGTCGCTGGGCCCGAAGGACATGCCGTTCGATACGAAGCGCATGTTCTGGGGCGGCTTCAAGCCGATTGTTGAAGCGTGAGCTGCGGCGCTTGTGCGGGCCGGGCGTGCGTGCTGTGATCGGCGCATGCTCGAGCCCGCACTGACGCAGCGTCTGGAAACCCTCTGGCGGATGGAGTCGCCAGTGCTGATCGCGCGCCTGGCGCGGCTGTTCGGTGGCGATGTCGGCCGTGCCGAGGAACTGGCCCAGGACACCTGGCTGGCCGCGCTGGAGCGTTGGCCGGAGCAGGGCATCCCGGACAACCCCGGAGCCTGGCTGATGACCACCGCGCGCAACCGTGCCATCGATGTGCTGCGCCAGCACCAACGCGTGGCTCAGCAGCACGCGCAATGGGGCGAGGAACTGCATCCGGCGGCGCTGCCGGCACCCGATGACAGCCAGGCGCTGGAGGACGACCTGGGCGATGACCTGCTGCGGCTGATGTTCGTGGCCTGCCATCCCGTGCTGCCGGCCGATGCGCGCGTGGCGCTCACCCTGCGCCTGCTCGGTGGCCTGACCACCGTGGAGATCGCGCGCGCGTTCCTGCAGCCGGAACCGACCATCGCCCAGCGCATCGTGCGCGCCAAGCGCACCCTGACGCAGAAGCAGGTGCCCTATGAAGTGCCGCGCGCGGAGGCGATGCCGGAGCGCCTGGCCTCGGTGCTGGAGGCGATCTACCTGGTGTTCAACGAAGGCTATGCGGCCAGCGCCGGCGACGACTGGATGCGCCCGGCGCTGTGCGAGGAAGCGCTGCGGCTGGCCCGCGTCCTGGCCCATCGGTTGCCGGTGCCGCCGGTACTGGGCCTGCTGGCGCTGATGGAGCTGCAGGCCTCGCGCGCAGCGGCGCGGGTGGACGCGCAGGGCGTGCCGGTGCTGCTGGACCAGCAGAACCGCGCACGCTGGGATTGGCTGCAGATCGAACGTGGGCAGCAGGTGCTGGCGCGTGCGCTGGCCGCGGGTGGTGGCGACGATCCCTACGTGCTGCAGGCGCGCATTGCGGCCTGCCATGCAGCGGCGCGCCGCCCCGAGGATACCGATTGGCCGCGCATTGCTGCGCTTTATACACAGCTTCTGCAGGTGCAGCCTTCGCCAGTGGTGGCATTGAACCGGGTGGTGGCGATCCTGCGCAGCGACGGTCCCTTCGCCGCGTGGGCGCAACTGCAGCCCTTGCTGGTCGACGCGCGCCTGCGTGACTACGCGCCACTGCAGGTGGTGCGTGGCGAGCTGTTGCAGGCACTGGGGCGCGAGCAGGATGCGCGTGACGCTTTTGGCGAGGCGGCTCGGCTCAGCCACAACCAGGCCGAGCGCGGACTGCTGCGGCAACGGGCCGGCCTGCCCCCCACGGACTGAGCCGACAAGGACAGCACTTGTCGCCGCGCGCCTGAGCGGCTATGTTTCGCGCCCAGCGGACGCATCAGCGCCCGCATTCCGTGCGTATTGACCGAGGAGCGGTTGGATGTATTCAAGGACGAAGAGCGCATCGCGCGCTTTTGCGCGCCTGCTTGCCTGTGCCCTGTGCCTGGCCGTATGGCCGACGGCCGTGCAGGCCGCGGACAAATCGCAGCAGGCCTATTGGGCCGGTTTTGCCTATACCGCTGACGCCGCCGCCGTGCAGGCGACCACCCCACATGCGCATGCGGTGCTGGAACGGCGTGGCCTGATCCCGCTGAACCAGACGCTGGCGCAGTCGCTCAAGCGCCGCGCACCGGCCCACCTGGAGCTGATCGACCAGCCGGTGGCGATGCTCGACGGCACCACCAGCGCCACCGTGCTGGCCGCCGCGCTGGACCGCGAACTGGTCTCGGTCGAGCCGATCGGTGACCAGTACAAGGTGCTGGTGGAAGTGGCGCTGCAGGCGTTGTTCTTCGACTTCCGCGAGCGCCAGGTGATCGCGTCCTATCCGCTCACGCTGCAGCGCATCGACGTGCAGGATTACCGACCGGACAACGACGATATCGACGCGATCGTCGCCGATCTGCTGTATGGCGGCGCCGATACCAGCCTGTCGCAGGTGCTGGCGGCCAGCCTTGCCCAGGCCAGGTTGCCCGACGCGGCGGTGCGCCGTCTGCAGGTCGGTGGAGTAACCCTGTCCGACGCGGTCCGCGCCAAGCTGCCCGACCCGAAGTGGGAAGCGCCGCTGCGCGCCACGCTGGCCCATGAACTGTCCAAGACGCTGTCGTCCAACACCGGCGTCGGGCTGCTGCCGCCGGCCTCGGGCCAGGCGATCGGTGGCGCGATGGCTGCCCGCTTTGCCGACGGCAAGGTCTACCAGCTGAAGATTCCCGAACCCGACTACGTCATCAACCTGCAGGTCGATGCATTGAAGAACGGCGTGATCGAGGAAACCCCGGCGATGAAGACGATGCTGTTCGGCGCCTTCTTCACCGCCAAGGTGACCGAGCCGTTCTCGGGGAAGGTCTATTTCGAACAGCCGCTGCGCAAGGGGGCCACCAAGGTGGTTCCGGCCACGCAGTGGCAGGTCGACCAGTGGTCGGCCAGCTACGAAACCCTGCTGGCCGGGCTCGATGCCTTCGCCGGCGCCGCCGCCAAGCGTGCCGATTCGCGCGCCTGGCTGGACGAACAGAAGCCGGGCGGCCGCCCGTTGCAGCAGCAGACCCAAGCCCTCCAGGAGTTGATCAAGTCATGTCGTTGATGCGTACCATCCTGCTCATCCTCATCGCGCTGGTGGTGGCCTCGCCGGTCGCTGCGCAGACCGCGAGTTCGCGCGGCACCGGCTCGGCCAGCTACGGCCTGCGCCTGAGTGCCGATACCCGTGCCCAGGCCCTGAACAAGGCCAAGGTCAATGCCCTGGAGGCGTACATCGCCGAAACCGGTGCGGCCAAGCTGCGCCTGTTCGAAGCGCGCCGCGCCGAGTTCATCGGCGAGATCGACCGCTACGTGCTCAGCGCGGTGCAGCTGTCGGACACCGAAGACAAGAAGGCCAAGACCTACACCGTCACCGTCCGTGCCGAGATCAACACCACCCTGCTGCAGACCAAGCTGGATGCGGGTTCGGCCGTGGCCGGTGCCACCGCCGCGCAGCGCTCGCTGCTGACCTTCCTGTTCATGGCGCGCTCGCAGGACACCGTGCAGTCGTTCCAGGACAAGGAATACCGCCGCGTCGACGCCAGCAGCAGCTACAGCGAGAACACCCGTGAGGGCGACAGCTTCCGCGGCAACTCGGTCAGCACCAACGGCAGCATCAACCAGAATGGTTCGGTGTCGGTCACCAGCGGCGGCAGCACCACCGCGCGCGCCGACAACATCACCTGGAAGGTGGCCAACGCCGCCGAGGTCAACACCGCGATGACCGGGGCCTTCAGCGCCGCGGGCTACGAAGTGGTTGAAGCCGAATACGTGGAAGGCGAATCGCGTGGCCTACTCAGCATCGAGCGCATCCGCAAGGACTTCAGCACCGGCAACGACCTGGCCCCGGCCACCCTGCGTGACACCGCCAACGGCATCCGTGCGGCCAACATTCCGTACATCGCCGTCGGCACCCTCGACATCGGCATGCGCGACCGTGATCCGGCCAGTGGCAACACCCGCGTGTTCGTCACCGTCACCGGCAAGGTGCTGGATGTGACCGGTCGTTTCCCGCGCACCGTGTCGTCGGTCGGCCCGGTGCAGTTCTCCGGTACCGGCCCGAATGAAACCGTGGCCCGTACCAACGCACTGCAGCTGGCTGCCGAAAAGGCCGCCCAGCAGATGATCAACGAACTGAACGTCAAGGCGGTCCGCTGATCCGCCGCCCCGTGGGTGCCGAGCGCGCTCGGCATCCACCGGGGCTTACCGATTCCCCACGTGCCGCACCGCGGCCGTCTCTCCCAAAGGACTCTCACATGATCCGCAATACCGCTCTTGTCCTGGCCATCGCGGCCGCCACCCTGTCGATGCCGGCGCACGCTGGCCTGGGCAAGCTGAAGGACCTGGCCGGCGCCGCCACCGGTACCTCCAGCAGCAGCGCCTCCAGCGCCGCCGCACCGGATGAAGCCGCGCAGGAAGCACTGGTGCGTCGTTTCGTCAGCTCGCAGTCGCACTCGCTGCAGGCCCAGACCTCGTTCGCCCGTGCCTTCGGCCTGGCCGAGCAGGTGCAGCTGCTGGAAGCCGAGCGCCAGGCGCTGTCGTCGGGTTCGGTCAGCGTCGATGCGATGAAGAAGTCGGTGTCGGTCAGCGAAGCCGCCCAGGCCGCGATCGACGAGCGCCAGGCCGCGCAGCCGGAGCTGAACGCTGAATCCAAGCAGCACTATGCCGAAGGCCTGGTCTCGCTGCTGGCGTCGGCTGCCGAAGCGCAGAAGCTGGGCGGCGAAGCCAGCAACTTCACCGCCGGCATGAAGAACCTGGGCGCCACCCAGATGGCCACCGTCGGCCGCAAACTGGCTGCCGGTGCATGGGTGGCCAAGGAATCGCCGGGCTTCATCCAGGGCCTGTACGGCTCGACCAAGTCGGCCGTGACCTTCGCCAAGAAGAGCAAGGTGAAGGTGCCGTCGAACGCCGATTCGATGCTCGACTCGATCTGATCCGAGGATCAACCCCATGCGTACGACCTCCCGTTTGATCGGCCTGGGCCTGGCCGCCGTGCTGCTTGCAGCCTGCGGCAAGCAGGACACCCCGGCCGCCGATGCGCCCACACCCGCCAAGGACAAGGCAACCAGTGCACTGGCCAGCAATGCGCCAGTGGAAGCAGCGCCCCTGCGTGGCACGCCGGATTTCGGCGGCACCACCCAGGTCGCGCGCGAGGCCGACGGCATCGGCAGCACCCCGGAACTGGCGGTGCTGGCGGCGCTGCAGTCGGCGGTGGCGCAGGTCAACGGTGTACGCGTGGCCAGCCAGATGCAGGGCCTGCGTGCAGGCCTGCATGTGGATGTGGATGACGAACACGTCGGCGATATCCGCGCCGACGCGTTCACCCAGCAGATGATCGCCGGCTCGCAGGGCGCGGTGCTGGGCTATGAAATCCTGTCGCAGGACGAAGTGCGGCAGCTGGACGAGGAAACCATCGCGCGCGTGCGCGCCAGCGATGAAGGCTGGAGCTTCAAGGGTTCGGCCTCTGCCAGCGCCTCTGGCGAAGCCACGGCCAAGGGCGGCGGTGCCTCGGCCAGTGTCAAGGAGCGCTACGACGAGAAGGTCAGCGTCGATGCCAAGCGTGGCGCAAGCTCGTTCGATTCCGACGTGACCCACCGCAGCATGCGCAGCTACTGGAAGGTACGCGTGCGTGCCCAGATCGCCCAGTACCGCGCACCGGACGAGCAGGGCAAGCCGAAGATCGTGGTCGCGCTGCCGCGTACGAAGGCCGGCAGCTATGCCGTGGGCGATGGCCGCGTGAGCGCCGATGAAGTGGCCGACGCGATCCGCGCACGCCTGTCCGACACGCTGACCCAGACCCAGCGCTTCATCGTGCTGGATCGCGAGTTCGGCGACGAACTGCAGGCCGAGATCGACCACATCAACAGCGGCAACGTGCGTTTGCAGGACACTGCCCGCGTCGGCCAGCAGCTGGCGACCGACCTGATCCTGATCCCGACCATCGAACGCTTCGAGTACCCGCGCAGCGTGCGCAACCTGCGCATGTCCGACCGTCAGGTGACCTCATACTCCGGTGGCGGCCGCATCACCCTGCGCCTGGTCAACGCCACCACTGGCCAGGTGGTGATGTCCGACAGCTTCGATCACCAGTTGGCCTCGACCGGCCCGAGCACCCTGCCGCGTGTGGTCAACGGCCGCAACATGGCTGCGGCGATGATGGAATCGCTGTCCGGCCAGATCGGCACCAGCATCGTCACCACGCTGTTCCCGGTATCGGTGGTGTCGGTGGACGGTGACCAGGTGGTGCTGAGCCAAGGCGGTGACACCGTGCAGGCCGGCCAGCGCTGGCAGGCCGTGCGCCTGGGCGAGGAACTGAAGGACCCGCAGACCGGCCGTTCGCTGGGCCGCAGCGAACACCCGTGCTGCACCATCCGCATCGACCGCGTGGCTGCGCAGACCTCGTACGGCACCATCGAAGATGGCGTCGACGCGATGCGCGGCGGCTTCCGTCCGGGCCAGATCGAACTGCGCCAGAAGCTGGGCAGCAAGCCGGCTGCCGCTGCTGCTGGCGCAACGGCCTCGGCAGCACCGGCTACCGCCGCGCGCCCGGTGGCCAAGCCGAAGCCCAAGCCTGCTGCCGCCCCGGCCGAAGACCCGAACTGGTAACACGCCCAAGCAACACACAGATGGGGTCAGAGCCCTTTCCTGCCGGGAAAGGGATCTGACCCCTTCGTGTTTCCGTCCGTGTTGACCAAGGTCGACACCCACCAACAGCAGCAGAGATCTGTCGAAGGCGGGGTGGGTCCGGTTGCGGGGGTGTCCGCGGCATGAATGCCGCGGCCAAGCCCCCAAGGGTGAGGGCGCTTTGCTTGCGAAGCATTGCTTCGCAAGCGCCCGAACGCACAGCCGCCAGCGGCTGGGCCGGACCGCGGAGCGGGGTTTACGGCGTCCCCCGCAACCGGACCCACCCCGCCATCCCACCGAATGCCTGCTTCTGCTGTTGCTGTTGCTCCAGCTGTTGCTGCTGCCCTGGCTTCGGCGGGTGCAGGGCGCAGCCCTGCCGAATCCCATTACACTCCAGAGAGATTTCCCTGCTGGAGAGAGCAATGAAACGAGTGGTACTGGGCGTGCTGGCCCTGTCGGTGTCGAGCGCACTGATGGCGGCCACCCCGAAATTCGATGGCGCGCGGATCTCCGCCGACGTCAAGGAACTGGCCTCCGACGCCTACGAAGGCCGCTCGCCGGCCACCGCCGGCGAAGAGAAGACCATCGCCTTCCTCAGCAAGCAGTTCGCCGATGCCGGCCTGCAGCCGGGCGGTGACCTCAAGGACGGCAAGCGCCTGTGGACCCAAGCCGTGCCGCTGCGCAAGGGCGACATCGTCGGCACACCGCAGCTGGCGCTGCACCAGGGCGGCAAGACCGTTGCGCTGGAGCAGGGCAAGCAGATTGCCGTGCGCGCCGCCATGAACGGCGCCAGCAACGTCGACATCAGCAAGGCCCCGCTGGTGTTCCTCGGCTATGGCGTGAAAGCGCCGGAGCGCAACTGGGACGACTTCAAGGGCGTGGACCTGAAGGGCAAGATTGCCGTCGTACTGATCAACGATCCGGACTTCGAAACCGGCCAAGGTGATTTCGACGGCAAGGGCATGACCTATTACGGCCGTTGGACCTACAAGTACGAGGAAGGCGCGCGCCAGGGTGCACTGGGCGTGCTGATCGTGCACGAGACCGCACCGGCCTCCTATGGCTGGGCCACCGTGGCCGGTTCCAACACCAACACCATGTTCGACGTGGTGCGCGACAACCCGGCCGAAAGCCACCCGCTGCTGGAAGGCTGGATCCAGCGCGACCTGGCCGTGGAGCTGTTCCGCTCCGCCGGGCAGGACTTCGAGGCGCTGAAGAAGAAGGCGCAGCAGCGCGACTTCACCCCGGTGCCGCTGACCGGCGCCAGCCTGGACGCGAAGTACGCGGTGAAGACCGAAGTGATCACCTCGCACAACGTGGCCGCACGCCTGGAAGGCAGCCGCCATCCGGATGAGACGATCATCTACAGCGCGCACTGGGACCACATTGGCGTGGGCGAGCCGGACGCGCGCGGTGACCGCATCTTCAACGGCGCACTGGACAACGCCAGCGGTACCGCCTCGCTGCTCGAGCTTGCCCGTGGCTTCGCCAAGGAAACGCGCCCGCAGCGCTCGCTGCTGTTCCTGGCGGTCACCGCCGAGGAGAAGGGCCTGCTGGGTTCGGAGTACTACGCCACCCATCCGCTGTACCCGCTGGAAAAGACCGTGGCGGTGATCAACATGGACGGCATGGCGCCGTTCGGCCCGTCGCGTGACTTCGGCATCTACGGTGCCGCGCGTTTCGAGCTGCTGGACCAGCTGAAGGACGTGGCCAAGGGCTGGGACATCCGCTACACGCCGGACCCGAAGCCGGAAGCGGGCCTGTTCTTCCGCTCCGATCACTTCCCGTTCGCCAAGCGTGGCGTGCCGGCACTGTCCTGGTCGGCCGGCCAGGACTGGGTGGACGGTGGCGTCGCCGCAGGCAAGAAGGCCTCCGAGGACTACACCGCCAAGCGCTACCACCAGCAGGGCGACGAATGGCAGCCGGACTGGGTGTTCGCCGGTGCCGCCCGCGACCTGGAAGTGCTGTACACGCTGGGCAACCAGCTGGCCAACGCGCGCAGCTGGCCGAACTGGAGCAAGGACGAGTCGTTCCGCGCCGTGCGTGACGCCAGCGCCGACCAGCGCAAGTAAGGGCGTTCGGTAGTGCCGGCCGCTGGCCGGCAACCGCACTCGGTCCGGGCAACCGTCCCCTGAGTCAGGGGGCGGCGCCATAGGCGCGGGGGTGTGGGTGCTGGTGAGATGGGGCCCACGGCTTGCGCAGGCGAGCCGTGGGAGCGCCAGCGCGAATGCGCAGGCGCGTTCCCGGCATTTCCATAGCGGCTTCCATCCGCACTTTCCGGCCCTTCGTCGCAGGGCGCTTGCTTGCCCGGCCGGCCGCCCTATGCTCGGCTCACCCCCTTCCTCCAAGGCGCCGCCGTGTTCGCCAGCCTTTCACTCCTGTTCCGTCACCTGCTGGCCTGGGCTGCGGCGCTGTTCGTCGCTGGCATGGTCTGGAGCGGCATCTTCAGTGGCATGAACGATGGCCCGGGCTGGATTTTCGGCCTGCTGGCGATGTTCCTGATCATTTCCGCGCTGGGCAGTGCCATCACCCACATCCGCCGGGTCTGGCTGGTGGCCGGTCGCCTGGATGCCACCACCCTGTCCGGTCGCCAGCGCCGCCAGATCGAACTGCCGATGGACGCCGGCCACGCCTTTTCGGTGGTGGAGGCGGCAATCTCCGAACTACCCCGCGTGGAAGATGTGGAAAGCTCGGCCGGCAGCCTGCAGGTGCGCGCCTATGTGCGCCGGGTCGATCTCTGGAATGGCCGCCAGCCATCGCGCTGGAATCTGCCTGCGCGGCTGGCGATCAAGCGCAACAGCGTGCTGGCAACGGTCACGCCGGGGCAGGGCACCAGCACTGTTACCCTGCTGTTCGAACCCGATGCCGGCTGGTGGGCCGACCTGCTGGCGCTGGACGAGGGCAGCAACTTCGAGAACGCCGAAGCAGTCACCCGCGCGATCAGTCGCCGCGTCGCCGACCAGCGCCGCGACGAACAGGCTGCGGCCGAACAGACCCAGGTGGAAAAGGAACTGTCGGTGGCGCGCTTGAACCTGTTGCATGCGCAGGTGGAACCGCACTTCCTCTACAACACGCTGGCCAATGCGCAGGTGCTGACCCGCACCGACCCGGCACGGGCCGAACAGATGCTCGGCCACCTGATCCAGTACCTGCGCAGCTCGTTGCCACAGGTGGACGAATCGGTGTCCACGCTGGGCGTGGAGCTGGAACGCACCCGCGCCTACCTGGAGATCCTGCGCATCCGCATGGGTGCACGGCTGGCGGTGGAAGTGCAGGTGCCCAACGAACTGCATGGCGTGCACCTGCCGGCGATGGCGCTGCAGACGCTGGTGGAAAACGCGATCAAGCATGGCCTTGAACCCAAGCCCGGCGGAGGCACGATCTGGATCCTGGCGCGCGGCTTCGATGACCACGTGACGGTGACCGTGGCCGACGATGGGCTCGGCTTCGGCCAGGGCACCAGTGGTACCGGCATCGGCCTGAAGAACCTGCGCGAGCGCCTGCGCCTGACCTGCGGTGAGCAGGCCGGCGTGGCGATCGTCGCCAACTTCCCCAGCGGCGTGGCAGCGACCATGACCCTGCCGCAGTCGCACAAGGAGCGCAGCCATGCCGCTTGAAGCCCTGATCGCCGAAGACGAGGACCTGCTGCGGCAGTCACTGGTGGAGCAGCTGGGCCGGCTGTGGCCGGACCTCGCGCTAGTGGCCGAGTGCGAGGATGGTGCCAGCGCACTGGAGCAGCTGGCCGAGAAGCAGCCGGACATCGCCTTTCTCGATATCCGCATGCCTGGCATCAGCGGCATCGAGGTGGCACGCTCGCTGTCCGAGCTGAGCCCGCGCACCCAGGTAGTGTTCGTCACCGCCTACGACCAGTACGCCATCGATGCGTTCGAGCAGGGCGCGATGGATTACCTGTTGAAGCCGGTCAGCGACGAGCGCCTGCTGGCCACCCGCGAGCGCATCCTGTCGCGGCTGCCATCGACGCGCCAGGACGATGCCGTGCTGGAGCGCCTGCTGCAGCGGTTGGGCCCATCGCAGGGCGCAGCCGAGCGCCCGCCACTGGCCTGGATCACCGCCAGCAACGGGCGCGAGACGCAGCTGATCATGCTGGAAGACGTGGCCTACTTCCGCGCGGACAACAAGTACACCACCGTGGTCACCGCCACCGGCGAAAGCCTGCTGCGCACACCATTGCGCGAGCTGCTGGAAGTGCTCGATGCGCAGCACTTCCGCCAGATCCATCGTTCGACCATCGTCAACATGAAGGCGGTGGCGGCGGTCAGCCGCGACGATACCGGGCGCGGCGTGCTGCGCCTGCGCGGGCGCACGGAGACGCTGGTGGTCAGCCAGCCGTTCATGAGCCTGTTCCGCGGCATGTAGCCGCAGCAGCATCCCCTTCACCGAGGAACGAACATGCCCCGACTGTTGATTGCGTGCATTGTCGTGCTGGCGTTGGCCGGCTGCGAAAGGTCCCGCAACACCTCGATCACGCGCACCCACGCCAACGGCGTGGACACGCTGTACAGCAAGGCTACCGTCGTCGATGGCGAGGCTCGTTTCCAGTGCATTGCCAGCAGCAGTGGTGCCTGCCACTACCTGGTGCTCGATCCGGGCTGCAGCCCCGATGCGGCGTGTACCGCACCGCCGCTGCGCCGGTTCGCAGTTGCAGCAGGCAAGACCGAGGCCATGCGTGGCCTGCCCGACGGCTTCCGCCAGTGCGTCAGCCAGGACCCGATAGAACACTGCCACCGTGAGTGATCACGGTGGCAGTGTGGGTCCCCCCGCTTCCCTGAAGGCTCAGTAGGCAGGTTGCAGTGTCAGGTCGTGATGGTGCTCGGTCTCGCCCACATGGTTGAGGCGGCCGACCAGTTCGGAGTGCTGCTTCATCCGGCCGATCTCGGTCATGATGCGGATGTCCTCGTGGCGCAGTTCGCGCCTGGCGGTGACCGCCTGCTTGTAGTCCAGCACTTCCGGGTAGTGCTCGGCCAGGTCCAGCGCCTCGGCCACGTGTTCGACGCTGTCGGCCTTGGAACTGATGCGGGCGCGACTGTTGAACGCCTTCATCCAGCGCTCGAAGCCGGCCTGCTGATCGAACATGTTGGCCATGAACCAGATCACGAACAGGATCGAGACCCACGAGCCGAACACGATCACCACGCGGGTGAAGGTGATATGGAAGTCATCGCGCCACAGGTAGTTGGCGATCAGGCCCAGGATCAGCAGCGAGGCCGCCTGCCAGCCGACGATCGAGGCGATCAGCCACTGGCACTTGGCCTGGGCCAGCACCGCCACTTCATCGCGGATCTGCTGCTCGCTCAGGCTGCGCCAGTGCGCCACCTGTTTGTCGAACGGGCTGCTGTAGAGCTCGTTGTCGCGAAGCAGAATTCCCAAACCCTTGAACAAGGCAATCATGGCTGGCTCCTTGTGGAACGTGCGTCGATCAGCATTGGACGGTGTGGCAGGTCCAGTTCTAGCACTTCCAGCGGGCCGTGCAACGGGGGCAATGCCAAGCGGCGCAAGGGTTTGCCCGGCGGGGGTGAAAATTGATGCATTGCATCATCGCAGTCGCAGCCTGCGACAGGATGTCGCAGGGTGAAACGTGCTGCGGCCGCACATGAAACCGTCGCTGAGCGGGGAGGCTCGCCGCCGGAGGCGTGATCGCCGAGAATCGGAGCCAACCGCGCAAGACGCGACTGTTCTTCCGCCTTTCCTGGACCTGTGATGCCGGCTCTGCTGCAGCGACTCTCCCGCCCCGTCACCGCGCCGATCCGACGCTGGGTACTGGACGCCTTCCCGCGCGGCCAGAGCGGCATCGATTACGACCATCCGCAGGGCGACCCGGGCTGGTTCGGCCCGGACAGCGTCACCTGGCGGCTGCACGCCGAATTCCCCTCGATGCTCGCCGGTGGCCTGTGCGCGCTGATGCTGCAGACACTGCACCCACGCGCGCTGGCCGGGGTCTATGACCACTCCAATTTCCGCCAGGACCTGGTGGGTCGGCTGCGCCGCACCACGGCCTTCGTTGCCGGCACCAGCTATGCGCCCAGCGGCGAGGTGGAGGCGCTGGTGGCCAAGGTGCGCCGCATCCATGCGCAGATCCGCGGGCAGACCGCGCAGGGCGAGCCCTACGCCGCCGACGATCCGCAACTGCTGACCTGGGTGCACGTGACCGAAGCCTTCGGTTTCCTGCAGGGTTTCCGACGCTACGGGCGCGAGGTGCCGGCGCACATCGCCGATCGCTATTACGACGAGTACCGTTGCGTGGCCGAGGCACTGGGCGCGGTGGATGTGCCGCGCAGCGAAGCGGAAGTGGCGGCGTACTTCTGTGCACGTCAGCCGGAGCTGCGTGTGGATGAGCGCTCGCGCGAGGTGCTGGAGGTGCTGTCCGGCGTGCGCCTGCCGGTACCGGTGCCGGGGCTGTCGCGCGAGGTGTTCCTCGGTGCGGGCGCGGCGCTGCTGCCGGACTGGGCCGAAGGCATGCTTGAACGCAGTGGCCGCCAGCGCGCGCAGGCGGCGGCGTCTGCGAAGCTGATGCAGGGCATGGCGCCGCTGTTCCGCCGCGCACTGCCCGATGGCCTGGCCAGTCGCGCCTGTGCACGCATGGGCGCTCCGGTGGAGATCCTGCGCGAGTGGCCCGCGGTTGCCTGGTAGGTGCCAAACTTGGTTGGCACGCCTTTCACGCGGTGCCGCGGAAGCGCCAACCAAGGTTGGCAGCTACCCGCAAGTGAAACGGGCGCCTTGCGGCGCCCGTTCCGGTTACATCACCACACCTTGACCCGCTTGTCCGGGGCCAGGTACAGCTTCTGGCCTTCCTTCACCTCGAACGCCGGGTACCAGGCGTCGATGTTGCGCACGGTCAGTGCGCGGAACTGGCCCGGTGCATGCACATCGGTCAGCAGCGAGTTGCGCAGCGCCTGCTCGCGGCTCTTGCTGCGCCAGGCCTGGGCGAAGCCGAGGAAGAAGCGCTGGTCCGGGGTGAAGCCTTCCAGGGTCTGGCCCGGCTTGCCCTGCAGCGACAGCTGGTAGGCGTCGTAGGCGGTGCCCAGGCCGGCCACGTCGGCGATGTTCTCGCCCAGGGTCAGCTTGCCGTTCACATGCACGCCCGGGAACGGCTCGTAGCTGCTGAACTGCGCGGCCAGCGCATCACCGGCGGCGTTGAACTGCTTCAGGTCCTCGGCGGTCCACCAGTTGTGCAGCTTGCCGGTTTCATCGAACAGCGCACCGGCGTTGTCGAAGCCATGGCTGATCTCGTGGCCGATCACCGCGCCAATCGCACCGTAGTTCACCGCGTCGTCGGCGGCGCCGTCGAAGAACGGCGGCTGCAGGATCGCCGCCGGGAACACCAGGCGGTTTTCCAGCGGTACGTTCATCGCATTGATGGTCTGCGGCAGCATCGCCCACTCGCTGTGGTCGACCGGCTTGCCCAGCTTGGCGATGTTGCGCTGGTACTCGAACAGCTCGGCGCGCTGCGCGTTGCCCAGCGGGTCATCACGGCGGATCTCAAGGCCAGTGTAGTCGCGCCACTTCTCCGGATACCCCATGCCCACGGTCAGGCCGGTAACCTTGGCCTTGGCATGTGCCTTGGTCTGCGGCGACATCCACGACAGCGCGTCGATGCGCTTGGCGAACGCGGCGATGATGTTCTTCGCCATCTCGTCCGCGCGCTCCTTGGTCTTGGCGTCGAAGTGCTTCTCGACATAGCGCTTGCCGATGGCTTCGCCGACGGCATGGTTGGCATCATCCACGGCGCGCTTCCAGCGGTCGCTCTGCTGCGGCGTGCCGCTCAGCGCGGTGCCGTGGAAGGCGAAGCGGGCATCGGCGAATTTCTTCGGCAGGTAGGCGGCGGCACGGTCCAGCGCGTGGAAGGCCAGGTAGTCCTTCCACACCTCCAGTGGCTCGGTGGCGACCAGCCTGGACAGGCCGGCCACGGCCTTGGGCTGCCAGACGATGAAGTCCTGCTGGTTGCCCAGCGCGGCCGCATCGAGGAACGCGCTCCAGTCCATGCCCGGCGCCTTGGCATTGAAGTCGGCCTGGGTCCAGGGGTTGGCGCCCTTGGTCACATCATTGGTTTCTTCCTGGGTGGCATGCGCCTGCGCGATCTTCGTTTCCAGCGCCAGGATGCGCTGCGCCTTGCCAGCCGGGTCGGCCACACCGGCCAGCTGCAGCATCTGCGCGATGTAGGCCTGGTACTGCTTGCGCAGCTCGGCCATGCGGCCATCGCCCAGGTAGAAGTCACGGTCGGGCATGCCCAGCCCGCCCTGCACCAGGTACGGCGCGGTGCGGTCCGGTTGCAGCATGTCCACCGAGACCCACAGGCCGAACAGGCGGTCGGTGTAGAAGTTGGTGGCGTTGAGCAGGTCGACGTCGGCGCGCAGGTCGCCGCCGAGGGCGCGGGCCAGCCCGGCCTTGTCGGCGATCGCATCGATGGCCTTCAGCTGCGGCTGCACCGGCGCCAGACCACGCTGCTCGATGCCAGCCTCGTCCATGTAGGCGGCGTAGTAATCGCCGATCAGCTTGTCGTCACCGCTGGCCTTGGTGTTGCCGGCGGCACCTTCGAGAATGGCGCGGGTGTCGGCCAGGGTCTTCTCGGCAATGACGTTGAAGCTGCCGAAGCGCGAGCGGTCGGCCGGAATCTCGGTGTTCTTCACCCAGGTGCCATTGGCGAAGCCGAAGAAGTCGTCGCCGGCGGCGATGCTGCGGTCCATGCCGCTGGCATCGAAGCCGAAACTGCCCAGCATCGGCTTGGCCGCAGCGGGGGCGGCATCGGCCGGCGCGGTGGCACCGGCGGCCGGTTCGGCCGGGCGGTCACAGGCGGCCAGGGACAGGCTGGCAACGATGGCCAGCGCCAGGGTGGGACGGCGCAGCTTGGACATGGACTTCTCTTGCAGCGGAAAACCCCAAGTCTAATCCGCTCCGGCGCCACTGGCCGCGTCCTTGCGCCGCCCGTCCTGTGCAGGATCTGGCTGAACGCGCAGACGCGATCTTCACGCCGTCACCGGGGTGGTGCATGCTGGACCCTGGAGCCCTGCGTGGACACGGGGGAGGTGGCCATGCAGGGTGGGGTCAGGCGTCAAGAATGGCGTCCGCCGGCCGTTGAGGTCGGGGACGTGGAGGATTCGTTCGCGCATGAAGCCAGCCGACTGCACAAGGAAGATCAACCGATGCCCGCGCTGAAACGGGCGTTGGCACGGCCGCTGCGCGCCATCACCTGGGGCGGTGTGCTGCTGGGCGTTCTGCTGGTGACCGGCCTGACCCTCATGCTGGTCAATGACTACCACCGCCGCCTGGAAGCGGCGCAGCGGCAGAGCCGCGCGCTGGCGGTGGGCAGCGAGCGCCTGCTGGCGCTGGAGCTGCGCAACCTGGAACGCGCCCTGTCCGGCATCGCCGCCGACGCCGCCGAGGTGTTCCGCAGTGTGCCGGTACAGGCGCCGGCCTTGATGGATGCCTCCATCGGCGGCGTGCTGCGCCGGCATGCCGAGCTGCACAGCATCGTCGTGCTCGACAGCCATGGCCGACCGCTGACGGCCGGCACGGGCGACCTGCAGCTGCCGCTGTGGACCGATCCGCAGCGCCGTGGCCTGGGCAGCGCGCTGTACATCGGCCCGCCGCAGCGGGCCAGCGATGGCGGCTGGGTGGTGCCGCTGGCGCTGGCGATGGCCGACGGGCGCTGGCTGCTGGCGCGGCTGCGCTGTGGCGAACTGCAACGCATCGTCGGCGGCCTCGATGTCGGCCCCAAGGGACTGGTCTCGATCAGCGATGCCGAGGGTTACATGCTGGCCCGCGTGCCTGATCCGCACGGCACGGTGGGCCGCCGCTACGACCTGCCGCGCCGTGACCTGCTCGGCACGCAGGCGGTGGTCGAGCTGGGAAGCGTGCCGGGCGTGGTCGACGGCGTACCGCGCATCATCACCATCAGCACGCTGGAACACAGCCCGCTGGCGGTGCAGGTCGGCCTGGCCGACGAAGACGTACTGGCGCCGTGGTGGCCGTACCTGCAGGCGTCGGTGGCGATCGTACTGGCTTACATCGCGGTGTTGCTGGTGCTGCTGTACGCCGTGCGGCGCAGCACCCGCAGCCAGCAGGCCATGGCCGAGGAGCTGAAAACAGGCCACGCCGAGCTGCGTCTTGCGCACCAGGTTGGTCGTGTCTGTACCTGGTACGTGGATGAGGACGCCGCACTGCTGCGCTGGTCGCCGCTGGCGCGCGAGATCTTTGGCGTGCAGACCGATGCGCTGCCGGTGGCCGATTTCTTCGCACGCGTGCACCGCGACGATGCCGCGCGCCTGCAGCATGCCTTTGACCAGGCATTCGCCGGCAGCGCCGTGCTCGACCAGGTGTTCCGCCTGGTATTGCCCGGGGGCGAGGTGCGCTGGGTGGGCGCACGTGGGCAGCGGGTGGAAGTGGCCGACAGCGAGCGGCGCATGATCGGCGCGCTGACCGACCTGAGTGAGCGTTACCAGGCGCGCGAGCAGGTGAGCGAGGTCGAGCGCCGCTTCCGGCTGCTGTTCGACCGCAATCCTGCACCGTTCTGGGTATTCGACCCGGATACGCTGCGCTTCATCGAGGTCAACGACGCTGCGGTGCGCCAGTACGGCTACAGCCGCGACGAGTTTCTGTCGATGAGCATCCTCGACATCCGCCCGCGCGAAGGCTGGGACGAAGTGCGTGGTGCCATCCAGCGCGCACAGGTGGGCGATCCTCCGGACGCGACCGTCCGCCTGCACCGGCGCAAGGACGGTAGTGTGTTCGAGGTGCGCGCACACCTGTCCAGGCTCGATTTCGACGGACAACCCGCGTGCCTCGTGCTGGCCGAGGATGTCAGCGAACGGCTGGCCTACGAGCGTGACCTGGCCTATCGGGCACGGCACAACCCGGCCACTGGCCTGCTCAACGTGCGCGCCCTGACCGAACAGCTGGACGAGCAGCAGCAGGGCTACACCATCGCCTTCGTGCAGTTGCGTGGCCTGCAGCTTGTGGCCGATACGCTGGGCCGTGAGATCGGCGATGCGGTGCTGCAGTCGATGGCGACCCGGCTCGGTGGACTGGGGGCGCGTTGCGGCACGCTGGCATTCCAGCCGGCGGAAGACTTCGTGTTCGCGATCGGGGCCGAGCACGATACCCAGCGCGTGCTGGATGACCTGCTGCAGATCGTGTCAGCGCCGATGCGTGGCAAGGATTCACTGCACCAGTTCGAACCGCGCATCGGTGTGGCCGTGCACACTGCCGGTGACGGCCACAGCGCCGAGCAGGTGATCGGCATGGCCGCGCAGGCCGCGCACGCGGCGCGTGCCGAGGGCAACGTGGTGGTCTGGTTCGATGCGGCAGTGACCACGCGGCTGGCCGACCGCCTGCGCCTGGCCGGGCGCATCCATGCCGCCATCGACAACGAGTTCCAGCTGTACTTCCAGCCGATCCGGCACGCCAGCGATGGCAGCCCGGCCGCGCTGGAGGCCCTGCTGCGCTGGCCGCAGGCCGATGGCAGCTTCATCCCGCCCAACGAGTTCATCCAGCTGTGCGAGGACACCGGGTTGATCCTGGCACTGGGCCGCTGGGTGATCCGCGCCGCGGCGAAGGCACAGCGGCGGTTGGTCGAGGCCGGTTGGGGCGAGCTGCCGATTGCAGTCAACGTGTCGGCAGTGCAGTTCTTCAACAGCGACCTGGTGGCCGAATTCACCCGCGTCCAGCAGGAGTTCGGACTGGCCCGCGGCGCACTGCACGTGGAGCTGACCGAGAGCAGCCTGATGCGCAAGCCGGCGCAGGCGATGCAGACCATGCAGCGCCTGCACGAGCAGGGCATCAGCGTGTCGCTGGACGATTTCGGCACCGGCTATTCCAGCATGTCCTACCTGCAGCACCTGCCGCTGGACATCCTGAAAATCGATCGCAGTTTCGTGGCGGACGTGGAAACCAATCCGCGCAACGCTTCGATCTGCCGCGCATTGCTGTCGCTCGGCCACAGCATGGGCCTGACCATCATCGCCGAGGGCGTTGAAACGCCGGGGCAGCTGGACTGGTTGGCTGCGCATGGCTGCGACCAGGTGCAGGGCTACCTGCTGGGGCGGCCGGCGCCGCTGGAGCGGATCATCGACGCGCTGGATGAAGTCCCTGCCTGATCGGGGCTTCGTACTTGCCGGCCAGCGGCCGGCACTACCCGACTGAAGCATGACGGTAGTGCCGGCCGCTGGCCGGCAGGCACCCGACTCGGCTACACCCCGGCCTCCACCAGGTGGTCGATGAAACTGCGCACCTTCGGCGCCAGGTGGCTGCGGCTGGCATACACCACGAAGATGCCGATCGGCGAGGCCTCCCATTCCGGTAGCACGCGTACCAGGCGGCCATCGGCCAGCGCGTGTTCCAGCAGGAAGTCGGGTTGCAGGATCACACCCATGCCGGCGATCGCCGCTTCGCGCAGCACGTCGCCGTTGTTGGCGTGCAGCAGGCTGTTCACCGCCACCTTCACTTCACCGCCGGGTCCCTGCAGCGGCCAGTGGTCGCCAGCGGCCCAGTAGCTGTAGCTCAGGCATGCGTGATCCTGCAGGTCCTGCGGCGTCTGTGGGGTACCGCGTGCAGCCAGGTAGGCCGGCGCCGCGCACAGGCTCACCCGCGATTCGCCCAGCTGGCGCGCGATCAGCGCCGGGCTCGGCTCGCGGGTGATGCGGATGGCCACGTCGTAGCCTTCCTCGACCATGTCCACCAGGCGGTCGGACAGGGCCAGGTCCAGTTCCACCTGCGGGAAGCGCTCGCGGTAGCTGGCCAGCAACGGGCCAAGGCGGGCGATGCCCCAGCTGACCGGTGCGTTGATGCGCAGCGTGCCCGAGGGTTCCAGCGCCTGCGCGCCGATGCTGGCCTCCAGCGCGTCGAACTCGGCCAGCAGGCGCACGCACTGGGCGTAATAGGCGGCGCCGGTGCTGGTGGGGCTGACCCGCCGCGTGGTGCGGTGGAGCAGGCGGGTGGACAGGCGCTTTTCCAGTGCCGCGACCTGGCGGGTGACGCCGGCGGTCGACATGCCCAGGGCCTGTGCCGCGGCACTGAAGCCGTTGCGCTCGACCACCGCTACGAACACGCGCATCGCCTCGAGGGTGTCCATTGTTGCGCCTTATGAAATAAATACCGTCAGACGATCGTATTTATCGGCTCGTGAAGTAGCAATAACCTGTATCCACTCCCTTCAAGGTGCTTCCCATGCACACCGCCCCCCCTCCCGTTTCGCCGCTGGCCCCTTACGGCGCCACCCTGCTGCGCCTGGCCCTGGGCGTGCTGTTCCTGGTCCATGCGCTGATCAAGCTGCTGGTGTTCACCCCGGCGGGCACGGCGGCATTCTTCGAATCGTTGGGCCTGCCCGGCGTGCTGGGTTACCTCACCATCGGCGCCGAGCTGGTGATCACCACTGCGCTGCTGCTGGGCATCTACGCGCGCTGGGTCGGCCTGGCCGGCGTGCCGCTGCTGCTGGGCACCATCGTCACCGTGCACGGCGCCAACGGCTTCGGTTTCGCCAATGCCGGCGGCGGCTGGGAATACCCGGCGTTCTGGGCACTGGCGCTGGTGGTGCTGTTCCTGGTCGGCGACGGCAAGTGGACCCTGCGTTCGCGCTGATCGCCGCCTGATCCTGCAACTGGAGCATTCCATGTCCCGCCTGCCTTCGTTGTACATCTCCCACGGCTCGCCGATGACCGCCCTGCATCCGGGCCAGGTCGGCGTGCGCCTGGCCGAGCTGGCGCGCGACCTGCCGACGCCGGGCGCCATCGTGATGGCCTCGGCGCACTGGCTGGGTCGGCAGCCGCTGGTCGGCGCGCATCCGCAGCCGCCGACGATCCATGACTTCGGCGGCTTCCCGCGCGCGCTGTTCGAACTGCAGTACCCGGCGCCCGGCGATCCGGCGCTGGCCGAAGAAGTGGCCCGCCGCATCGCCGCTGCCGGCCTGCCGGTGGCGCTCGACCCTCAGCGTGGCCTCGACCATGGCGCGTGGGTGCCGCTGCGGCTGCTGCGCCCGCAAGCCGACATCCCCGTGGTGCCGCTGTCGATCCAGCCGCTGCTCGGCCCCGGGCACCAGTTCGCGCTGGGCCGCGCGCTGGCGCCACTGCGTGAGCAGGGCGTGCTGCTGGTCGGCTCGGGCAGCATCACCCACAACCTGCACGACTGGGGCGACTACCAGGACGGCAAGGAAGCGCCGTACGTGCGGCCCTTCATCGAGTGGGTCGAGCAGCGCCTGGCCGCCGATGATCGCCAGGCCCTGTTCGACTACCGCCTGCAGGCACCGTTCGCCGAACGCGCGCACCCGACCGACGAGCACCTGCTGCCGCTGTTCTTCGCGATGGGCGCAGCCGGCGAGGACGGCTTCGGTGCACGCCGCATCGATGCCGGCATCGATGCCGGCTTCCTCGCCATGGACCTGTACCGCTTCGACGGGGCATGAGCCGGGGCTGACGCGCGACCGCCCCGGCCGTCGCGCTCATGGCCGCATGTGGTAGTTTTTTCCGGGTTTCCGGCGCTGGCCTTCGAGCCTCCCCGCGCGCCGCTTCCTGGAAGAAGCATGCATACCATTGAAGTCGTCCTGGCGATGCTGGTGGCCGTTGTCGCCAGCGGCTACCTGGTTCGCGTCCTCCCGTTCTCGTTGCCGCTGCCGCTGGTGCAGATCGGCCTGGGCGCGGTCATCGCCGGGGTGTTCAACCGCGGCCACGCGCTGGAGCCGGAAGTGTTCTTCCTGCTGTTCCTGCCGCCGCTGCTGTTCCTTGATGGCTGGCGCATCCCCAAGCAGGGCCTGTTCCGCGACAAGGGCGCGATCCTCGAACTGGCGTTTGGCCTGGTGGTGTTCACCGTGATCGGTGCCGGCCTGCTGATCCACTGGATGATTCCAGTGATGCCATTGGCGGTGTGCTTCGCGCTGGCGGCCATCGTCTCGCCGACCGACCCGGTGGCGGTCGGAGCGATCGCCTCCAAGGCACCGATTCCCAAGCGACTGATGCACATCCTGGAAGGCGAGTCGCTGCTCAACGATGCGTCCGGCCTGGTCTGCTTCCGTTTCGCGGTGGCGGCGGTGATGACCGGCTCCTTCTCGCTGGCCACGGCCTCGCTGACCTTCCTGTGGGTGGCGGTGGCCGGCCTTGCCGTGGGCGTGGCGGTCACCCTGGGCGTATCCACGTTCCAGCGCTGGTTGTGGCGCCGCTTCGGCGAGGAACCGGGTGCGGCGATGCTGGTCAACCTGCTGATCCCGTTCGCGGCCTATCTGCTGGCCGAAGAAATCCATGCCTCGGGCATCCTCGCCGCCGTGGCGGCCGGTATCGCGATGAGCTACGTGGAGCTGACCGGCCGTGTCTCCGGCAGCATGCGCGTGCAGCGTGCGGGGGTCTGGAACATGCTGCAGTTCAGCTTCAACGGCATCATGTTCGTGCTGCTGGGCGAGCAGCTGCCGGGCATCGTCGAACGCGCCACCACCACCATGAACGAGTCCGGCCACCAGAGTGCATGGTGGCTGCTGGTGTACGTGGTGGTGATCAACCTGGCGCTGATCCTGTTGCGCCTGCTGTGGGTATGGTTGTCGCTGCGCTGGAACCTGCTGCGTGCACGCCGCCGAGGCCTGGAACGCGGCGAGGCACCGAACTGGCGCATCGTGGTGGCGACCTCGGTGGCCGGCGTCCGCGGCGCGATCACCCTGGCCGGCGTGCTGACCCTGCCGTTGTTCCTGCCTGATGGCAGCGCGTTCCCGGCGCGCGACCTGGTGATCTTCCTGGCCGCGGCGGTGATCCTGTTCTCGCTGGTCGGCGCCAGCGTGGCGCTGCCGCAGCTGCTGAAGGGCCTGCAGCTGCCGGCCGATTCGGGCGAGCGCAAGGAAGAGGACCTGGCACGCCGGCTGTCGTCCAAGGCTGCGCTGGCCGGGGTCGAGCGCATGCGCCAGCAGCTGGTGATGAACCAGAACACCGAGAACGTGCAGCTGTACAACGACGCTGCCTCGCGGGTGAGCCTGCTGTACCAGCGGCACCTGGAGAAGGACAACGACGGGCCCGACGTGGACCCGGAGAAAGTGCGGCGCATGGAGCTGGGTTACCGCCAGCTGCGCAGCGCCGGCCTCAATGCCGAGCGCGAGGAGCTGTTCCGGTTGACCCGGCGCGGGGTGATCTCCGATGAGATCTCGCGGCGCCTGATCCGCAACCTGGACCTGCTGGAATCGCGCAAGCGCGAGTGACTCGGCGGCCATGCGCCGTCGAGCGGGGTCAGATCCCTTTCCGCAGGAAAGGGATCTGACCCCGGGTCGGAACAGCCGGTTATTCCGGCTTCTGGTCCAGGAAATACACCTCGACCTTGCCCTTGACCTTGATCGTCATCGGGTTGCCGCGGCGGTCGCGGGCCTTGCCGGCCTGCACGCGGATCCAGCCTTCGCTGACCGAGTATTCCTCGACGTTGTCGCGCTCGACGTCGTTGAAACGCACGCCGACGCCGCGCTCCAGCGCCTGTGCATCATGGAAGGGGCTGGCCGGATTGATCGCCAGGTGGTCGGGAGGGGTATCGCTCATCGCTTCATTCACAGTGACGGCCACCAAGGCCGGCTTCAGCGGCACAGGATAAACCGTAGAATGCCGGCCTGCCCCAGAGGACGTTCCGCCATGCCCGACAACAGCGACTATTTCGACTTCGAGGAAGACATCCACGACTTCGACGAGGATGGATTCGAGGCGCGGGTCTGGAACCTGCTGGTGCTGATCAACCCGGGCGACGAAGAGTTGGCCCTGCAGCAGTTCAACCGCTGGCGCGAGCACCTGTCCGAGGACGGGCAGCCGCTGGAAGCGGACAGCGACTGGTTGCCGGCGCTGTTCACCGCCATCGCCTGGCAGTCCGGTTTCGAGGTGGAGCGCGACGACCTGGAATCGCTGCAGTCGGCGGTCAACGAGCTGTCGGCGCGCTTCAACCTGCAGCTGGACTGGGGCGGCGACCTGGATGACGAGGACTTCGCCGAGGACCTGGACGGTGTGCAGCTGATGTCCACCGCCTTCGACCGCCTGCGCGAGCACAACTACACGCTGTGGAGCGTGGATACCGGCAGCGACGGCTTCACCGGCGTGATGGCGCTGACCCGTGACGACGACGCGATGCTGGCGCTGTGCTCGCTGCTGAACGTGGAGATCCGACTGGGCAGCGACCCGTTCTGAACGGGCCGGCAGCGCTGCGCATGTAGAGCCGAGCCCGCGCTCGGCTGCAGTCCGCGTAGAGCAGCCGAGCATGGGCTCGGCTCTACAGGAGGCAAACGGCAGCGCGCCTACGGCCGGTACTGCGCCCTGGCGTTGGCAATCACCGCTTTGACCAGGTCACGATCGGTGTGCCGGGAAATCGCCCGCGCGCCAAGCGCGATCGCCTGCGTACGCAGCTCGGCCGTGACATCGTAGTGGGCACCGCTGGCCTTGTTCTGGAAGGCCCGCGGTGGGATGCCGAGCTGCGCCGCCATCGCGTGCAGCTCGGCCAGGGTGTCGGCCATCAGGTGCGCCCAGCGCTGTCCGCGCCAGGGATGCACCGCGTCATCGACGTAGACCGTCACCGCCGCGGCCGGTTCAGGCCTGCGGCTTGCTGTCGCTGTCAGCGGCCGGGCTGGCCTCGGCGTCGGCAGCAGCTTCAACCACATCGCCTTCGGCGGCCTCAGTGGCTTCTTCGCCTTCTTCGGCTTCCACGGTCTCGAACTCGGACACCAGCTTGTCCAGGTACTCGTCAGCGGTCTGGCCGGATTCGGCGGCCAGGGTGTCCAGCAGCTTCTGCAGCAGCTCGGAATACTCCAGGTTGACCTTGCGGCCTTCCTTTTCCTGCACGTTGGACAGGTGCTTGAGCATGGCCAGCATCGGCACCGGGTTCTCGGCGTTGCCCATGGTCTGACCACCGATGGCCAGCAGCCATTCGCGGCCCTGCAGGCCGATGGCGGCGACCACCTGGCCGTCTTCGTTGGTCAGCACGGCATGGTTCTGCACCTGCTGCTGGGCATTCAGGCGCAGGAACGGGCGCTTGGCCTGCTGCTTCTTGCGCTTGTCGCGCTTGGCCTTGGAGTTCTGGGACATGGGGTGGGGTCACCTGGAAACGGAAAGACCGCCATTGTAGCGGCCGCACGCAGGTGGGGTCAGATCCCTTTCCAGGGGAAAGGGATCTGACCCCGGTTCAGTGCGCCTCACCCTGCGCGGCCTGCACGTCAGGGTCGGCGGTCGGCGCCGACAGCCCCACCTGCGGGCCGGCACCGGCCAAGGCGGCAGCTTCGGCGGCCTGGGTCATCACCACGATGCTGATGCGGCGGTTGATCGGGTTCTGCGGGTCGGCCTTGTCGAACAGCACCGATGAAGACAGACCGACCACGCGGGTGATCTTGTTGTCCTCCAGGCCGCCGTCCACCAGCGCGCGGCGGGCGGCATTGGCACGATCGGCGCTCAGTTCCCAGTTGCCGTAGCCACGTGCAGCCGAATAGGCGGTGATGTCGGTGTGGCCGGTCAGGCTGATCCGGTTCGGCACGTGGTTCAGGTAGTTGGCCAGCTCGTGCAGGATCTGCTGCGTGTACGGTTTCAGCGTGGCGCTGCCGAGGTCGAACATCGGCCGGTTCTGCTTGTCCACGATCTGGATGCGCAGGCCCTCCGGGGTCAGGTCCAGCAGCAGCTGGTCCTTGAACGGCTCCAGGGCCTGGCTCCTGCTGATCGCTTCCTGCAGCTCCTTCATCAGTGCTTCCAGCTGCTGCTTGTCGCGCTGCTGCTGGTCCACCGGCTGCGGTACCGCTTCCTTCTGGTTCTGGAAGGGGTCGTTGCTGTTGCCACGCGAAATGTCGGTGGCACCGCCCAGCTTGATCATCGAGGTGCTGGCGCCGCCCGGGCCGGCCATGCCGGGCGCCGGCGTGGCGCTCTGACCGCTCAACGGGCTGGGGTTGCGGAAGTACTCGGAAATGGCCGCACGGTCGTTCTTGTTGGTGGTGGCCATCAGCCACAGCACCAGGAAGAACGCCATCATCGCGGTCACGAAGTCGGCATAGGCCACCTTCCACGAACCACCATGATGGGCGGCGTGGCCGGCCTTCTTGACCCGGCGGACGATGACGGTGGGCTTGGTCTCGGCCATGGCTTACTTGACCGTCTTCAGGTGCTGCTCGAAATCGGAGAAGGCCGGGCGCACGTTCGACGGCAGCGTCTTGCGGGCGAACTCCAGCGCGATCTTCGGGTTGTAACCGCGCAGGCAGGCCAGCAGGGCGGTCTTGACCGATTCGTAGATGCGGCTGTCCTGCTCGGCGCGGGCCTCCATCGCGGCGGCCATCGGGCCGACGAAGCCGTAGCCCAGCAGGATGCCCAGGAACGTACCGACCAGCGCGCCGGCCACGTGGCCACCGACCTCGACGATGTCGCCACCGATCGAACCCATGGTGATGACGATGCCCAGCACCGCGGCGACGATGCCGAAACCGGGCAGCCCGTCGGCGACCTTGGTCAGCACCTGTGAGGGTGCCATGGCCTCGGCGTGGTGCTTTTCCAGCTCCAGTTCCAGCAGCGGTTCCAGCTCATGCGGCTCGATGTTGCTGCCGATCATCAGGCGCAGGCAGTCGGTGATGAAATCGATCAGGTGGTGGTCGGCCTGCACCTTGGGGTAGTTGCCGAACAGCGCGCTTTCGGCCGGGCGCTCGACATGGTCTTCCAACGCCATGAAGCCTTCGCGGCGGGCCTTGTTGAGCAGTTCATAGAGCAGGCTGAGCACATCGATGTAGTCCTGCTGCTTGTAGCGCGGGCCCTTGAACACACCCACCATGGCCTGCAGGGTCTGCTTGACCGTCTTGGCCGGGGTACCGACCAGGAAGGCGCCGAGCGCGGCGCCGCCGATGATGACCAGCTCATAGGGCTGCCAGAGGGCACCCAGGCGGCCGTGGGCACCGAGGTAGCCCCCGATCACGCTGATGATGACGACCAGGAATCCAACGATGATGAGCATGGGGCGACGCAAGGAGAGGGGATATCTCCTTGTCGGCCCGTCGCCCGGTTTTCTGAAGAGGGAATTCTGTGAAATCGGTCAGCGGGGTGTTTCAGCCCGCCACGCCGCTTTCTGCGCCGCCACGCTGCAACGGATCGGGCCAGGGCTCGCCATTGCCGGTGAACGAAAGTGAGACGGAGTTCAGGCAGTGGCGCTCGTAGGTGGGCGGCGGACCATCCGGGAACACGTGGCCCAAGTGGCTGCCGCAGCGCGCGCAGGTGATCTCGGTGCGCACCATGCCGTGGCTGGTATCACGGATCTCGCGCACGTGCGCCGGGTCGAACGGGGCAAAGAAGCTGGGCCAGCCGGTGCCGGAATCGAACTTGGTGCTGGAGCGGAACAGTGGCAGCGCGCACAGCCTGCAGCAGTAGACGCCCTCGCGCTTGTTGTCGAGGAACACGCCGCAGAACGGCGCCTCGGTGCCGTGCTGCAGCAGCACGCGGCGCTCCTCGCTGCTGAGGCCAGCGATCAGCGCCTCGGTCTGGGTGGCAGTGGGGGGCGTCAGGTCGAAGGCGGTCATGGCGGCGCTCCGTGGGGTCGATGGCCTGGGGATGGCGGAAAACGTGGGGGTGAAGACGCGACCTTGCAAGTGTGATGGCCGTTCATGGGCGGCACACAGGGGCGGGCGCAAGGTGAACGCGATCCACGCCGGAGCGTGCCATGAAACCAATCCTTCCCCTGCTGCTGGCCCTGTTGCCCATCGTCGCGCTGGCGCAGGTGCCGACCGCCGACCCGACTGCGACCCGCAGCGCGACCACCGTGACGCCGCAGCCCGTGGCACCACCGCCACAGGCCGCTCGCCCGCAACCGCAGGTGCTGCCGTCGCCGCAGCCGGCGCAGCCGATCAGATCCACCGGTCCGGCCCGGGTCGCGCCGACGCCGGTGCCGAAGCCGGCCGACAAGGTCTATGACCGCAATGGCCGCATCGTTCCGGGCGTGCGCCCGGCCGGCCCGAACCGCGTGTTCGATTCGCGCACCGGCCGCTATTACGACAGCGTGCCGGCCGGCGATGGGCAGCAGATCAAGCGCTGAGTCCTGGTGCCACCAAGGTTGGCTGCTGGCTGACGCTGAGCGGGCTGAACGCACGAAAACAGCATCCAGCCGATCACTGCTTTTTCGCCTGCGATTAACCGTTGCGGGACCACCGTGGCCCTGCGCCGGCATTCCGCCGCCGCATGTCCTTCGTCCACTGGATCGCGACCATGAAAAACCAGCAGAACCGTCATCCCGGCAAGGAACCGCAGGGCCGCAACCCGCAGCAGCAACAGCAACAGCAACAGATGGAGCCGCAGCCGCCGCACAAGGGCGGCAAGCAGCAGGAACAGCGCACGCAGAAGCATCCGCAGCAGCGCTGACTGTCGCCATGACCGGGGTCAGAGCCCGCTGCGCGGGATCCGACCCCTTGCCAGATGCCGACCGGGGTCGGATCCCGCGCAGCGGGCTCTGACCCCAACCGGTTCCCAGCTTCAATCCGGAATCGGCAGGCTCAGCGTCTCCTTCACCTCTTCCATCACGATGTAGCTCTTCGACTCACGTACATGCGGCAGTGTCAGCAACGTGCTGCCGAGCAGCTTGCGGTAGGAAGCCATTTCACTGATCCGTGCTTTCAGCAGGTAATCGAAGTCGCCCGACACCAGGTGGCACTCCAGCACGTTGGGCAGCTTCAGCGCGGCGCGCCGGAACTCCTCGAAGATGTCGCCGGACTTGTAGGCCAGGCTTATCTCCACGAACACCAGCAGGCTGGCCTTCACCGCGGCCGGGTCGAGGTGGGCGTGATAGCCAGTGATTACCCCTTCGCGTTCCAGGCGGCGTACCCGCTCGGTGCACGGGGTGGTCGACAGGCCGACCCGCTCGCCCAGCTCGGTGAAGGAGATGCGGCCTTCGGCCTGCAGGATGCGCAGGATCTTGCGGTCGATCTTGTCCAGTTCGCGGGTACGGGTGGCCATGGCCGTCAACCTTGGGGAATGAATTGCAGGAGAACATCCTGCCGGTTGATTTCAATTCAGGCAAATCAACTGGTATTGGCTGTCTATACTTCCCCAATTATGGCCCCGGCACGCTCCAGTGCAGGGAATGATCGGGTTGGAGAAGTCCCATGCGAGTCCTAGTTCTCGGCAGCGGCGTGATCGGCACTACCAGTGCCTGGTACCTGCGACAGGCCGGGTTTGAAGTCACGGTCATCGACCGCCAGCCCGGCCCAGCGCTGGAGACCAGCTTCGCCAATGCCGGCCAGCTGTCGTTCGGCTACACCTCGCCGTGGGCGGCGCCGGGCGTGCCGAAGAAGGCGATCGGCTGGCTGTTCGAGAAACACGCGCCGCTGGCGATCAAGCCGGGCATGGACCTGGCCCAGTACCGCTGGCTGTGGCAGATGCTGCGCAACTGTACCCACGAGCGTTATGCGATCAACAAGGCGCGCATGGTGCGCATGTCCGAGTACAGCCGCGACTGCCTGAACGAGCTGCGCGCGCAGATCGGCATCGAATTCGAAGGCCGCGACCTGGGCACCACCCAGTTGTTCCGCACCCAGCAGCAGCTGGATGCCTCGGCGCAGGACATCGAGATCCTGGCCCAGTACGGCGTGCCGTACGAGGTGCTGGACCGGGCCGGCATCATCCAGGCCGAACCGGCCCTGGCCCACGTCGATGGCCTGGTCGGCGCGCTGCGCCTGCCGCGTGACCAGACCGGCGACTGCCAACTGTTCACCCGCCGCCTGGCGCAGATGTGCGTGGATGCCGGCGTTGAATTCCGCTTCGACCAGGACATCACCGGCCTGGAGTTCGATGGCGACCGCATCACCGGCGTGCGCATCGACGGCAAGCTGGAAACCGCCGACCGCTTCGTGGTTGCGCTCGGCAGCTACTCACCGGCGCTGGTCGCACCGCTGGGCATGCGCCTGCCGGTGTACCCGCTGAAGGGTTACTCGCTGACCCTGCCGATCACCGACCCGGCGATGGCGCCGACCTCGACCATCCTCGATGAGAGCTACAAGGTGGCGGTGACCCGCTTCGACGACCGCATCCGTGTCGGCGGCATGGCCGAGGTGGCCGGCTTCGACCTGTCGCTGTCGCAGCGCCGACGCGAGACCCTGGAACTGGTGGTCCGTGACCTCTACCCGAAGGGCGGTGACCTGTCGCGCGCGCAGTTCTGGACCGGCCTGCGCCCGGCTACGCCGGACGGTACGCCGGTGATCGGCGCCACGCCGTTCCGCAACCTGTACCTCAACACCGGCCACGGCACGCTGGGCTGGACCATGGCCTGCGGCTCGGGCCGCTACCTGGCCGACCTGATGAGCGCGCGACAGCCGCAGATCAGCACCGAAGGCCTGGATATTTTCCGCTACGGCCAGTACGGTCACGCGCCGCAACACGAGAACCGCACATGCGTCCTGCCCGCGCGCTGATCGATCTGGGCGCCCTGCGCAGCAACTACCGCCTCGCCCGTGAACTGGGCGGGGGCAAGGCGCTGGCGATCATCAAGGCCGATGCCTATGGGCATGGCGCGGTGCGCTGTGCGCAGGCGCTGGAAGGCGAGGCCGATGGTTTCGGCGTGGCCACCATCGAAGAGGCACTGGAGCTGCGCCAGGCCGGCATCCGTGCGCCGATCCTGCTGCTGGAAGGCATCTTCGAGCCCAGCGACATGGCGCTGGTGGCCGAGCATGACTTCTGGTTCGCCGTCGGTTCGCCGTGGCAAGTGGAGGCACTGGCGGCGTTCGACAGCCCGCGCCCGTTGACGGTGTGGCTGAAGCTGGACAGCGGCATGCACCGCCTCGGCCTGGACGTGGACAGCTTCCGCGCGGCGCATGCACGCCTGTCGGCGCTGCCGCAGGTCGAGCGCATCGTGCTGATGACCCACCTGGCACGTGCCGACGAACTGGACAGCGAGCGCACCCGCGAGCAGGCCGCCACCTTCGCGCGCGCCATCGACGGCCTGCACGGCGAGACCAGCGTGTGCAATTCGCCGGCGCTGCTGGGCTGGCCGGAGGTGCGCAGCGATTGGGTGCGGCCCGGCCTGATGCTGTACGGCGCCAACCCGCTGCCGGACAGCACCGCGCTGACCGCGCGCCTGCGCCCGGTGATGACGATGCAGTCCAAGGTGATCGCCGAGCGCTGGATCGAAGCCGGTGAACCGGTGGGATATGGCGCACGCTTCGTGGCCAAGGCACGCACCCGCGTAGGCGTGGTCGCGCTTGGCTATGCCGACGGTTACCCGCAGTTCGCCCCGAACGGCACCCCGGTGCTGATCGACGGGCAGCCCGGCGGCCTGATCGGGCGCGTGTCGATGGACATGTTGACGGTGGACCTGACCGCGCATCCGCAGGCCGGCATCGGCAGCGTGGTGGAGCTGTGGGGTTGCGCGCCGACGCTGTCGGAGCTTGCGCCGCGCTGTGGCGTGAGTGCCTACCAGCTGCCGTGCGCGGTCAAGCGTGTGGCGAAGGTGTACGTGTAGAGCCGAGCCCACGCTCGGCGCCTTGAATGCGTGTCGACCAAGGTCGACACCTACCGATGGGCTTTACGCGTAGCGGTCGCCCGGTACGGGGCGCCGGGCGCGACTCTGGTAGCGGCCGACCTTGGTCGGCGCCCTGTAATGCGTGTCGATCAAGGTCGACACCTGCCGATGGGCCTACGGCCTACCGTGCTGCGGTGGCCTGCGCTGTCAGCTGCCGCTTCACCCAGTCGTCGATCAGGCGCTTCTCGTAGCGCAGTGGATCGCTGTCGCTCTTCAGGCCGATGTTGTGCAGGTAGCCGGTATCGCTCAGGCGCGCGTCGCCCTCGCTGACGATGCGGCCGCTGGCGTCCTTCAGCGTGTACTGCAGGCTGATCCGCGGTGGGTAGATGTCGCGCATGATCCGGATGTCGCGGCCGCGCGGGCCGTGCCACGGCTCGTAGTCACCGGCGCGCTTGATGTCGACCAGGGTCACATCAAGCGTCTGTCCCGGTTGCAGCGGTTTGGCGGCAGCGGTCTGCAGGTAGCGTGCCAGCTGCTGCACCCAGTCGCCACGCTCGGCCTCGAAGCGGTTGGTACTCTGGCGGATCTCGGTGAATTTGGCCGGATCGTCCCACTTCACGCTGACCGGGCCATCGGCCTGCAATGCGCGGGGAGCTTCCGGGTCGGTCACGGTGCGCGGTGCCGCACTGGCGCCGCCCGCCGCCAGGGCGCCTGCCAACAGGGCAATCGCGAGTGAGCGTTTCATCACGGTCTCCTGCGTCCCCTCGATGGGGGCGATGTTGATCACAGATCGAGTGTGATCCTGCTTCCCGGTATCGGCAATGGCCGCATGCGTCGTCTGCAAGAGCGGTTGCCGCCAATTCATCGACGTCAACCATGACTGACGGCGCTTGACGCTGTGAATACGCCCTTTGGAAGATGCTGTGCCTCCAACCTGGCCTGCACAGACACCCTTGTCCACACTGCCGCCCCTTGTGGAGCGCCCACCGATGACGGTGCCGGCGCCCGAACCCGACCTGCATCATGGCGTGCTTGAGCGCATCAACGCCGGTTTCTGCGTGATCCAGGTGCTGTTCGAGGGTGATCGTGCGGTCGACTACCGCTTCATCGAGGTCAACGATGCCTTCGAGCGCCACACAGGGCTGAAGGATGCGCGTGGAAAGCGCATGACGGCGCTGGAGCCCGGCCATGAGCAGGACTGGTTCCGCATCTATGGCGAGGTCGCACGCAGCGGCCGCCCGGCCCAGTTCGAGATGGAGGCGCGTGCGCTGGGCCGCTCGTTCGCGGTGGATGCGGTGCGCGTGGGCCGGCCGGGCGAGGACAAGGTCGGCATCCTGTTCTTCGACATCACCGCACGCAAGCAGATGGAAGTGGAGCTGGGCGAAAGCGAAGCCCGCTTCAGTGCGCTGGCCGACGGCCTGCCGATGCCGGTGTGGGTCTTGGACGAGCGCGGCCATGCCCGTTTCGTCAACAGTGCCTTCAGCGAGTTCTTCGGCGGTGACGAGACGCGCGTGCCGGAGGACGTCTGGCGCGGCCTGGTGCATCCGGACGACGCATCGGTCTTCGAGTACGAACTGCAGGAAGCATTGAAGGCGCAGCGCTCCATGCATGCGCTGGTGCGCGCACGCCGTGCCGATGGCCAGTGGCGCTGGCTGGAGATGAACGCCCGCCCGCGCTTCTCGCGCATGGGCCGCTTCATCGGCCTGGCCGGCAGCAGCCCGGACGTGACCGAACGCCGCGAGATCGAGCTGGCCCGCGAGGAACTGCTGCAGTCCGAGCGTGCCGCGCGCAGTGCTGCGGAAAACATGGCGCGGCTGAAGGATGAATTCCTGGCCACGCTGTCGCATGAGCTGCGTACGCCGTTGACTACCATCCTCGGCTGGAGCGAATTGCTTCTGCAGCGAGTGGACAACACCAGTCCGCTGTACAAGGGCCTGAACGTGATCGCCAACAGCGCCGGTGCGCAGAAGCGGCTGATCTCGGACATGCTCGACCTCAGCAGCATGCTGCTGGGCAAGGTGCAGCTGGAGGTGGAAGTGCTGGACCTGTGCGCGGTGCTGGGTGAGGCGATCGGCGCGCAGGAACTGGTGGCCGAAGGCAAGGCGCTGGACGTGCACCTGCAGCTGCCCACGCAACCCAGCCTGGTGCTGGGCGACGCCACGCGCCTGCAGCAGGTGTTCTGGAACCTGCTCTCGAACGCGATCAAGTTCACCCCGGCTGAAGGCCGCATCGACCTGCAGCTGCGGGCTGACGGCAACTACTGGGAGATCACCGTGCGTGACAGCGGTGATGGCATCGCACCCGAATTCCTCAATCATCTGTTCAGCCGCTTCCGCCAGGCCGACGGCACCACCACCCGCCGCCATGGCGGCCTGGGCCTGGGCCTTGCGATCGTGCAGCAGCTGGTGGAACTGCATGGTGGCACGGTCACTGCGGCCAGCGAGGGCCACGGCCACGGCGCGACCTTCACCGTGCGCCTGCCCCAGCATGTTCCCGATGCCGAACGGCGGCCGCTGCGCGAAGTGATCAGCGGGCCGATCCTGGAGCCGGTGATCGTCGAGCCGTATCCGCTGCGCGGCATGCATGTGCTGGCGGTGGAAGACCAGCCGGAAGTGCTGGAGTACTTGCGGCGCATGCTGGAAGAGCAGGGCGCCAGCGTGTCTGCGGCCAGTTCGGCCGGCGAAGCGCTGGCACTGCTGGCCGACACCGGCCACCTGCAATACCACGTGCTGCTGACCGACATCGGCATGCCGGGCATGGATGGCTATGGGCTGGTGCGCACCTTGCGCGAGGACATGGGCGTGGACGCGGCGGCCTTGCCTGCGGTGGCGGTGACTGCACTGGCGCGTGCCGACGACCGTCGCCGCGCGCTGGCCTCGGGCTTCCAGGAGCATGTGGCCAAGCCGTACTCGGTAGCGCAGCTGGTGGCTGCCGTGCGCAAGGTGCAGGTGCCGCGCGCGGACAGCGCGCTGCACTGAACATTCACGGCCGATAGGCGACCCTGCAGTCAGGAGGTCGCCGATGTCCCGTATAGCTCCACGTATCCACACCGATCCGGCGCAGATCGCGCGCCTGGAAGCCCTGCTGCCGCAGCTGGATGGCGAAACGCAGGTGGAACTGATTCTGCACGATGGCCGCCGCCTGCTCGGCACGGTGGCGGTGAGGCCAACTGTGCAGCAATACCGCAACGCCGCTGGTGATGAAGGCAGCAACGGCCAGTTGCGCCTGGATGACTACGACACGCCGGTGCAGCAGCACCATGTGTGGCTGGATGAAATCGCCAGTATCAACCGCCTGCCACCCAAGGCGCCTTGATCCGAGGTAGAGCCGAGCCCACGCTCGGCTCTGCCGCCGTCCGAGCGTGGGCCAGGGCGCTACGGATGTGTCAATGCTCGAACAACGTCGGCGTCGCCTCGAATCGGCGTGCGTACGCCCGCTCCTCTGCAACCCTCGCCACCTCGTCATCGGCCAGGTCCGGTGCCCCATAGACGGCGTAGGCAACGCTGCCGTCGGCACCATGACCGATCTGATGCAGCCGGTAGCGCGAGTGGCCGCCGCCGGTGTCCTCGGGGTAGTGCACGGGCGGATGGCTGCCTTCCAGGTCCATTTCACTGTTGTCGACCACGCCACCGACGAACAAGGCTCGCATGCAGGTTCTCCTGGGTTTCCGGGGGGAGCCTCTACCCTGAACGTTTCAATGTTTCTGGCGGATCAAGGCCCCGTTCGGGTTTCGCAAAGCGGGCCGCCGGGGCCGGCCCGGCCAAGCCGGTACAATGGACGGCCCTCACGCTTGAAGTACCCGCGCCGATGGCCTCCAGCGACGACGCCCCCCTGCAGACCCTGCTCCTGCCGTTCTCCCAAGGCGCCCTGCGCTGGCCGGAGGGCCCGGTGGCCTTCCTGCGTGCCCGCGATGGCTGGCCATTGCGCGAAGTGGCCGGCAACCGCGAGGTGCATTGCGAACAGAGCTTCGCCCCGTTCGCGCAACCGCTGCAGCAGGCTGCCGGTTGGACCGTCAGCGGGCAGCTGGATGACGCGGCCGGCAAGGGCCGCTACCCGTTGGTGCTGGTGCTGCCGCCGCGCCAGCGCGAAGAAGCCCGTGCGCTGTTCGCCCGTGCGCTGGCGCTGGTCGCCGACGGCGGCCGCATCGTTGCCTGCCAGTCCAACAACGAAGGTGCGCGTTCGGGCGAGGGCGACCTCAAGCAGTTGGCCGGCCTCGGTGGCTGCCTGACCAAGAACCACTGCCGCGTGTACTGGACCGCCCCGCTGCAGCGCCAGCACGACGTTGACCTGGCCAGGCGCTGGTCGGCGCTGGATGCGGTGCGCCCGATCGTGGGCGGTCGCTTCCTCAGCCGCCCGGGCGTGTTCGCCTGGGATCGCATCGATCCGGCGTCGGCGCTGCTGGCCGAGCACCTGCCGGCCGACCTGGCCGGACGCGCCGCCGACCTCGGCGCCGGCTACGGCTACCTGTCGCGCGAACTCCTGGAACGCTGCCCGAAGATCACCGCGCTGGACCTGTACGAGGCCGAGCAGCGCGCACTGGCGCTGGCCGAGCTCAATCTGGCGCCGCCACCGCGCCCGCTGCCGCTGCGCTTCCTGTGGCAGGACGTCACCGCCGGCATCGAGCCGGGCTACGACGTCATCATCAGCAACCCGCCGTTCCACACGCCGTCGCGCGCTGACCGCCCGGACATCGGCCAGCGCTTCATCGCCGTGGCTGCGCAGGCATTGCGCCCGGGCGGGCGCCTGTACGTGGTGGCCAACCGCCACCTGCCTTACGAGCACACCCTCAACGACAGCTTCGGCGCGGTGCGCGTGGTCGCCGAACGCGACGGTTTCAAGCTGGTGGAAGCAGTGAAGGGGAAGGGCAAGTGAAGCTGGTCAAGCACATCGCCAACCTGGGCTATGGCAGCCGCAAGCAGGTGCAATGGATGTTCCGCGAAGGCCGCGTCACCGACGCCGATGGCGAGGTGCTGTATGCCGACGACCAAGTGCCGCATGACGCCATCCGGGTCGATGGCGAGCCGCTGGACCCACCGCCGGGGCTGTCGATCGCGCTGCACAAGCCGGCCGGCTACACCTGTTCGACCAAGGACACCGGGCGCCTGATCTACGACCTGCTGCCGCCGCGCTTCCGCGACCGCGATCCGGTGCTGTCCACGGTCGGCCGCCTCGACCGCGAGACCAGTGGCCTGCTGTTGCTGACCGACGATGGTGGCCTGCTGCACCGGATCATTTCGCCGAAGTCGAAGCTGCCGAAAGTCTATGAGGTCGAGTTGAGCGAGGACCTGCGCGGCGACGAGGTGGCGCTGTTCGCCAGCGGCACGCTGATGCTGGAATCGGAGAAGACGCCCCTGCTGCCGGCTGAACTGGAGGTGCTGGATGCGCGCCGTGCGCGGCTGGTGCTGCACGAAGGCCGCTACCATCAGGTACGCCGCATGTTCGCCGCCACCGGCAACCACGTGCAGGCCCTGCATCGCAGCCGCGTCGGCGGGCTGGACCTGCAGGGGCTGGACGAGGGGCAATGGCGGCAGCTCACTTCCACCGACCTGGATACGCTGTTCGCTTCATGACCAACATTGCTGCGCTGCCGTTCCTCCCCGACGCCGTCATCTTCGACATGGACGGCCTGATGATCGACAGCGAGCGCGTTTCGCTGGCCTGCTGGAGCCAGGCCGCCGACGAGTTCGGACTGGGCCTGGATGAAACGGTGTTCCTGCGCATGGTCGGCCTCGGCGACCGCGATTCGCACGCGCTGCTGCGCGCGCAGGGCATCGAGGACAGCGTGATCGATGCGGTGGCCGCACGTTGCCACGACCTGTATGAGGCACGCACACAGACCGGGTTGCCGTTGCGTCCGGGCATCCTGGAACTGCTGGAGCTGCTGAAAGTGCACGCGGTACCGCGGGCGGTGGCCACCACCACGCGGCAGCCGCGGGCCAACCGCAAGCTGACGGCCGCTGGCCTGCTGCCGTACTTCGATGCGGTGATCACCAGTGGCGACGTGGCGCGGCCGAAACCGGCGCCGGATATCTACCTGCTGGCCGCGCAGCGGCTGGGCCAGGCCCCGGAACGCTGCCTGGCGCTGGAAGACTCACCGGCCGGTACGCGCGCAGCATTGGCGGCCGGCATGACCGTGATCCAGGTGCCGGACCTGGTGCATCCTGATGAAGAGCTGCGTGCCCTGGGACACCGGATCGTTGGATCCCTGGTGGACGCGCACGCGCTGCTGCTGCCGTTGCTGCCGAAGTAGCGGTGGGTGCCGACCTTGGTTGGCACTGAGCCGAGCATGGCTCGGCTCTACATCTATTGGTGCCGACCGTTTGTCGGCACTGAGCCGAGCATGGGCTCGGCTCTACATCTTCTGGTGGGTGCCGACCGTTGGTCGGCACACCTTTTCAATCACACCCGCCCGAACACCAGCGCAGCGTTGGTGCCACCGAAGCCGAAGCTGTTGGACATCACCGTATCCAGTTTCTCCTCGCGGCTCTCGCGCAGGATCGGGAAGCTCTCCACCTTCGGGTCCAGCTCGCCGATGTTGGCCGAACCGGCAACGAAGCCATCGCGCATCATCAGCAGGCAGTAGATTGCCTCGTGCACGCTGGCTGCACCGAGCGAGTGCCCGGACAACGCCTTGGTCGAAGACAGCGGCGGCACCGCATCGCCGAACACTTCGCGGATCGCGTTGAGCTCGGTGACATCGCCCAGCGGGGTCGAGGTGCCGTGGGTGTTCAGGTAGTCCAGCGGGCGATCGACACCCTGCAGCGCCATCTTCATGCAGCGCACCGCACCTTCACCGGAGGGCGCGACCATGTCGGCACCGTCGGAGGTGACGCCATAGCCGATCAGCTCGGCATGGATGTGCGCACCGCGTGCGACGGCGTGGTCGTAATCCTCCAGCACCAGCATGCCGCCACCACCGGCGATGACGAAGCCGTCGCGGTCCTTGTCGTAAGGGCGCGAGGCACTGGCCGGGGTTTCGTTGAAGCTGGTCGACAGGGCACCCATCGCGTCGAACATCACGCTCATCGACCAGTGCAGGTCTTCGCCACCGCCGGCGAACATGATGTCCTGCGCACCGTGCCGGATCATGTCCGCAGCGGCGCCGATGCAATGCGCCGAGGTCGCGCAGGCAGCCGACAGCGAGTAGCTGACGCCCTTGATCTGGTAGGCCGTGGCCAGGCAGGCCGAGACCGTCGAACACATCGTGCGCGGCACCATGTACGGGCCGACCTTGCGCACGCCACGTTCGCGCAGCAGGTCGACGGCACCGATCTGCCATTCGCTGGAGCCGCCACCGGAACCGGCGATCAGGCCGGTGCGCAGGCTGCTGACCTGCTCGGGGCTGAGCCCGGCATCGGCGATGGCATCGCGCATGGCCAGGTAGGCGAAGGCCGCCGCGTCGCTCATGAAGCGCTTCTGCTTGCGGTCGATCAAGGCGTCCAGGTCGAGGTCGACGCGGCCACCGACCTGGCTGCGCAGGCCTGCTTCGGCGTGGTCGGCCAGGGCGGTGATGCCCGAGCGTCCTTCACGCAGCGCGGCCGAAACGGTATCCAGATCATTGCCGAGGCAGGACGTGATGCCCATGCCGGTGATGACGACGCGACGCATCAGAAGCTCCCGGTTTCGGTGAACAGGCCGACGCGCAGGTCGCGCGCGCTGTAGATTTCGCGGTCGTCCACGTACATGCGGGCGTCCGACTGGGCCATCACCAGCTTGCGGTTGATGACCCGGCTGATGTCGATCTCGTAGCGTACGAGCTTGGCGTCCGGCAATACCTGGCCGGTGAACTTCACCTCGCCACAGCCCAGCGCGCGGCCCTTGCCGGGTGCACCCAGCCAGGTCAGGAAGAAGCCGGTCAGCTGCCACATGGCATCCAGGCCCAGGCAGCCTGGCATCACCGGGTCGCCGATGAAGTGGCAGCCGAAGAACCACAGGTCCGGGCGGATATCCAGTTCGGCGCGTACCATGCCCTTGCCATGCGGTCCGCCGTCCTCGCGGATGTCGGTGATGCGGTCGAACATCAGCATCGGGTCGTTGGGCAAACGGCCGGCGGCGGTGCCGAACAGTTCACCGCGTGCGCTGGCCAGCAGCTGTTCGCGGTTGAACGCGTGGAGACGGGTCATGAAGCACAATCCTGGAAGCGGAGAACAGGGAAACAAGCGCCCGAGAATGCCCGTGGAAACTGTCCCGATCAAACATTTCAACCGTACGCAACCGTAGTGTTTTCAAGGGAATACGCGCATCCTGTTGATGTGCAACGACCATACTTCGGCGTGTGGCCCACCCGGCCCGGCCCCGCCTTTTCCACCTGACATGACCCGACTGCGCAAGATCATCCACGTTGACATGGACGCGTTCTACGCGTCGGTGGAGCAGCGCGACGATCCGTCACTGCGCGGCAAGCCGGTGGTTGTGGCATGGCGCGGCGCACGCTCGGTGGTGTGCGCGGCATCGTACGAAGCACGCGTGTTCGGCGTGCGTTCGGCCATGCCGGCAGTGCGGGCCGAACGCCTGTGCCCGGATGCGATCTTCGTGCCGCCCGACTTCGCACGTTACAAGGCGGTGTCACGCCAGGTGCGCGAGATCTTCCTGCGCCACACCGACCTGGTTGAGCCGTTGTCGCTGGACGAAGCCTACCTGGACGTGACCGAGCCGAAGAGCGGCATCGAACTGGCGACCGATATCGCCCGTACCATCCGCATGCAGATCCGTGAGGAGACGAACCTGACTGCTTCAGCCGGGATCGCGCCGAACAAGTTCCTGGCCAAGATCGCCTCGGACTGGCGCAAGCCCGATGGCCAGTTCGTGATTCCGCCGCAGCGGGTGGACGCCTTCCTGCTGCCGTTACCGGTGAGCCGGGTGCCTGGCGTCGGCAAGGTGATGGAAGGCAAGCTGGCCGCGCGCGGCATCGCCACCTGCGGCGACCTGCGGCAGTGGGCACTGATCGATCTGGAAGAAGCGTTCGGCAGTTTCGGCCGCAGCCTGTACAACCGCGCACGCGGCATCGACGAGCGGCCGGTGGAGCCGGACCAGCAGGTGCAGTCGATTTCCTCGGAGGACACGTTCGCCGAAGACCTGCTGCTGGAAGACCTGACCGAGGCCATCGTGCAGCTGGCAGAGAAGACCTGGAAGGCGACCCGCAAGACCGAGCGTGTCGGCCATACCGTGGTGCTGAAGCTGAAGACCGCGCAGTTCCGCATCCTCACCCGCAGCTTCACCCCGGAGCGCCCGCCGGAATCGATGGAAGAACTGCGCGACATCGCGCTGGCCCTGCGCGCCCGCGTCGACCTGCCGGCGGAGACGCGTTACCGCCTGGTTGGCGTCGGGCTGGGCGGCTTCCGCGAGAAGGAGGCGGTGGTGCAGGGGGAATTGTTCGAGCACGACATGATCAATCCCACAGATACCTAATCATCAAACAGCGGGGTCAGAGCCCGTTGCGCAGCAACGGGATCCGACCCCGTGCCGACCAACGGTCGGCACCCACCATCAGCAGCAGGTTCCGACAGATAGCGGGAAACTGTCGAAGGCGGGGTGGGTCCGGTTGCGGGGGCGTGAGCGCCATGGATGGCGCGACCGAGCCTCCATGGACGGATTGACGGCGTCCCCCGCAACCGCACCCACCCCGCCCACCCTCAGGAAACCAGCTTCGGCTGTTGCTTCGGCTGTTGCTGTTGCCTCTGCAGGTGCAGGGCGCAGCCCTGCAGAAGAACCCCGTTATCTCATGGCCACGGCATCTCGCCCTTGGCCACCTTCGCACTCAGCTCCAGCGACGCCACGCCGTCCAGCTTCGGATAGCGCGCCTGCATCGCCTGCACCAGCGCCGCACTGTCCTTCGCCTTTGCCGCCTCGGCGTCGAACGCGCGGATGTAGTCCGCGGTGAAGCGCAACGCACTGGCATCCAGCGCCGCACCCGGCGCGTAATGCCCCGGCACCACCACCTTCGGCTTCAGTGCCTGCAATCGCTGCAGGGTCTGCAGCCAGTCAGTGTGCGACTTCGGCGTCTGCGTGTCGGCCATCCACACGTGCTCGCCGGCCACCACCGGAATGCCGCCGACGATCGCGCGCAGCGACGGCACCCACAGCACCGTGCGGTCCGGGGTCGGGCCATCCAGGCCGATCAACGGCAGGCGCTGGCCTTCCAGCTGCAGGGCATCACCGTCCAGCACCTGCGGCACCACGATGCGCGCCGGCACGTCGGCACCCATCTTCGGTCCCCAGTAGGCCAGCTTGCCGGCCCGGGTCTGCTGGATGTGGGCGACGGTCTGCGCAGTGGCGACGATGCGTGCCTGCGGGAAGGCATCCTGCAGGGTGGCCAGGCCGAAGTAGTAGTCCGGATCGCCGTGGCTGATGTAGATCGTGGTCAGCTGCTTGCCACTGGCGCGGATCCGTTCGACCAGCTTGCGTGCGTCGCTGGCGCCGAACTGCGCGTTGACCAGGATCGCGTCATGCCGGCCTTCGATCAGCACCGAGGATACCGAGAACATCGCCTGCGGGCCGGGATGGAAGGTCTGCAGGTGCAGTTGTGATTTCGTCGCGGCGGCCGGCGCCGCGGTGGCCGGTGCGGCCAGCAGCGGCGCACTGGTGAACGTGGCGGCCAGGGCGAGGGGAAGCAGCAGGGCAGCGGTACGCATGGGAAATTCCTTGTGTAGAGCCTGGCCAATGCCCGGCTGCATGTTCGCGTAGAGCCGAGCGCGGGCTTGGCTCTACAAGGGGCGTAGCTGGATCAGTACGCGGCGGTGATGATCTGCTTCGGGTAAGCGTGCGCTTCCAGCTCGGCGACGAACGCGGCGCCGTAGTCGGCATAGCTGATGCGGCTGTGGCCACTGGCGTCGGCCAGGAAGGCCTTGGGCTGCACGCGATACTGGCCACGCTCATCGCCCGGGCCGATTTCGGCGGCCGGCGAGAAGAAGGTCCAGTCCAGGTCGTCCACTGCCTGCAGGCGATTGAAGGCTTCACGATGGGCCAGCGCGTACGGCTTGTAGGTTTCCGGGAAGTTGGGGGTATCGACCAGCTGCACGCCCGGCGCGACTTCCAGGCTGCCAGCGCCACCCACCACCACCAGGCGCGGTACGCCGGCTTTGCGCGCGGCGGCCGCCAGCTGCGCGGCGATCTCGCCCACGCGGCCGATGTCGTCGCCCGGGCGCGGGCCGTAGGCGCTGGCCAGTACGTCGTGGCCCGCGATGGCGGCGACCAGCGCGTCCTGGTCATCCAGCGAGGCGATCACCGGATGGGCGCCGGCCAGTTCGGCCGGGAGGTCCTGCGCGCTGCGCACGATGACGGTGAGTTCGTGGCCGTGGGCCAGCGCGTGGCGGGCGATCTGGCGGCCGATGTTGCCGGTGGAACCAACGAGGGCGATCTTCATGGCAGGACTCCGTGGGGCGATGTGGGCTGGGAATGGGGCCACTCTAGGCTGCTGCAGTCGCTCGAAAAACAGCGTATAACGCGCTTGTTTGTTGCGTGGATCGAGCATATGGACCGATTGACCGCCATGACCGTGTTTGTCGAGGTGGCCGAGCGCGGCAGCCTCACCGCCGCCGCGGAAGTGCTGGACATGTCGCGGGCGATGGTCAGCCGCTACCTGGCCGAGGTCGAGGGCTGGCTGGGTGCACGCCTGCTGCACCGGACCACGCGCCGGGTCAGCCTGACCGGCCCGGGCGGGGCGGCGCTGGCGCGCTTCCGGCAGATGCTGGCGATCGGCGAAGAACTGCAGGGCGAGCTGGCCAGTGATGATCCCGAGCCGCACGGCACGCTGCGGGTGACCGCCAGCGTGTCGTTCGGGCAGAGCCACCTGGCACGGGCGGTGGCCGGTTTCGTCGCGCGCCATCCAGCGGCGCGCATCGAGCTGCTGCTGGTCGACCGTACGGTGAACCTGGTCGAGGAGCGCGTGGACCTGGCCGTGCGCATCGCGCGCCAGATCGACCCCAGCCTGATCGCGCGGCGGCTGGCCACCTGCCGCTCGGTACTGTGCGCGACGCCGTCGTACCTGCAGGCGCGTGGCACGCCGACCGCGCCGGAGCACCTGGCCGCGCACAACTGCCTGACCCACCACTACGTCGGCAAGAGCCTGTGGCAGCTGCACCGCGATGGCCGTTCGCTGTCGGTGGCGGTGGGCGGCAACATCAGCGCCAACGAGGCCTCGCTGCTGCTGGAGGCGGTACGCGCCGGTGCCGGGATCGCCATGCTGCCGACCTACCAGGTGGCGCCACTGCTGCGCAGCGGCGAGCTGATCGAACTGCTGCCCGGATTCAGTCTGGACGAGCTCGGCATTCATGCCGTGTACGCGTCACGGCGCCAGCAGCCCGCTATCATGCGGCGATTCCTGGATTACCTGGCCGAGTGTTTCGCCAGCCCGGCCTTCCAGGATCTGGATTGGCGCCCACCGGGCAAGGAGAACACATGAACCATGGACAGGCCTTGATCGACCACAACCGTGCTGCCTGGGACCGCCAGGCCAGCGAAGTGCGCGAATGGTCGCGCCCGGTGGAGAGTTCAACCATTGCCGCCGCGCGCGAAGGCCGCTGGCAGGTGCACCTGACCCCACGCGCGCTGCCACTGGACTGGCTGGGCGACGTGCGCGGCCGTCGCATCCTGTGCCTGGCTTCGGGCGGCGGCCAGCAGGCACCCGTGCTGGCCGCTGCGGGCGCCGACGTCACCGTGTTCGACCTGTCCGACGGGCAGCTGGAACAGGACCGCAGGGTCGCTGCGCGCGACGGCCTGCAGCTGCGCACGGTGCAGGGCGACATGCGCGACCTGCACGTATTCGCCAATGACAGCTTCGACGTGGTGTTCCATCCGATCTCCAACCTGTACGTACCCGACGTGCGCCCGGTGTGGACCGAATGCCGCCGCGTGCTGGCGCGCGATGGCATGTTGATGGCCAGCTTCTACAACCCCGTGCTGTTCGTCGGTGCACGTGATCCGCAGCTGGATGCACAGGGTTTGATCCGGCCGCAGTACGCCATTCCCTATTCGGACCTGGAAGACCTGCCCGCCGCAGAGCGTGAGGCGAAACTCGCCCGCGGCGATGCGCTGACCTTTGGCCACAGCCTGACCGAACTGATCGGCGGTCAGCTGGATGCAGGCTTCGTGATTGATCGGTTCATGGAAGACTGGCAGCCGAAGCCGCGCTTCCTGATCGACCGTTACCTGCCCACCTTTCTGGCCACCCGCGCACGCAGGATCGGCTGAGGCCGATCCCGGGGAAAAAGCGCGGCGTACAATGGACGGCCCCACGTTGTACAGGCGTCGTCCCTTGTCGTATCCCTATCCGCTGGTCGTATTCGATCTCGATGGCACGCTGGTCGACAGCGCAGCTGACATCGCCGAAGCGCTGAACCGCACGCTGGAAGCCATCGGCATGGCACGGGTGCCGGAAGCCACCGTGCTCGGCTGGATCGGCGACGGTGTGCGCCGCCTGGTCGAACAGGCCGTGCACGCCGCCGGTCGTGAGGTCGACCTGGCCGAGGTCATGCCGGTGTTCATGGTGCACTACCGTGAATGCCTGCTGCGCAGCCCGCGCCTGTTCGATGGCGTGGCCGACGCACTGGCGCAGCTGCGCGCGCGCGCCGTGCCACTGGCGATCTGCACCAACAAGCCCGAAGCACTGGTGCCGCCGCTGCTGCAGCACCTGGGCATCGGTGATGCGTTCGCGCTGGTACTGGGCGGCGATTCACTGCCGCAGCGCAAGCCCAGCGGTGAGCCGCTGCGGCATATCGCTGCGCACTTCGGGCTGCCGGTCGATGCCTGCCTGATGGTGGGTGATTCGCTGACCGACTACCGCGCCGCCGAAGATGCGGGCATGCCGATCGCGCTGGTCCGCTACGGCTACCCGCGCGGCTTGGACCTGGCCACCGCGCATGCGGTGGCGGTGATCGATGACCTGCGTGAACTGCCGGGGTTGCAGGGCTGACGCAGGGGTAGTGCCGGCCGCCGGCCGGCAACCCGGAATGCGTTGCCGAAGGTCATGATGTTGCCGGCCAGCGGCCGGCACTACCATGACCGTCGCGATCATTTCGGCTGGTAACGCACACTCACCTGGTACTCACGGCCCGGCTGGTTGAACCACGCCACCGTCTCATACCTGCGGTCGAACACGTTGGCGGCACGCGCCAGCAGCGACCACGACGGCGTCAGCGCGTACTCGGCGCGCAGATCCAGCGTGCCGTAACCCGCCACCTTCACCGCGTTGGCGGCATCGTCATAGCGCTTGCCCGCTCCCTGAACCGTCAGGCCTGCGCGGAAGGCCCCGAAACGTCGATCGAGGTCCAGGCGCGCGGTCTGCTGTGCACGACGCGGCAGCCAGTTGTCGAACTGGGTGCTGCCGCCGGTGCGGTTGCGTGGGTCGGTGTAGCTCAGCTGGGCGTTGATGTCGAAGCCGGCCAGCAGCACGCCACCGGTCAGTTCGGCACCGCGGATGCGCGCCTTCTCCACCTGCTGCATCCTGAAGGTCGCCGCATCGTAGGTGATCAGATCATCGATGCGGGTTTCATAGACGTCCAGGCCCCAGTGCCAGCCCTGTCCCTGCTGCGAAACGCCCAGGTTGGTGCTCTTGGACTTCTCCGGGTTCAACGTCGGCACACCGCTCCACGGGTCGTACAGGTCGCTGAAGGTCGGCGCCTTGAACGCAGTGCCGTAACTGGCATTGACACGCAGGCCGTGGCCGAGCTCCATCGCCCAGCCGAGGCTGCCGGTGGCGTGGTTGCCGAACTGCTGGTTGTCGTCGTTGCGCGCGCTGGCCTGCAGCTGGTGGCGACCGAAGCGTCCCTGGTACTGCACGAACACGCCGGTGTTGCGGCGGCTGTCGACCCGATATCCGGCACTGCTGCCATCCAGGTTGTCTTCGCTCCAGTCCACGCCGGTGCTCAGCAGCTGGCCTTCGGCCAAGGCGAAGTCACCCTGCAGCGAGGCACTGTCGCGGTGGGTCTGAGCGCTGCCACGGGCACCGAAGTCACCAAAGTTGTCCGACTCGTTGTCACTGCGCCCGACATTGGCGGTGAACGCCAGGCGTTCGGACGGGGTGTAGCGCACCTTGCCGGCCAGCACCTGCTGGCGGGTTTCCGAATAGTTGTAGTAGCCGTCGTAATGGTTCTTTCCGTCGGCACGCAATGCACTGCCTTCCACGTTCCATTGGTCGTTGAAGGTGTAGCCACCGCGCAGGCTCTTGGACAGGTTGCGGTAGCCATCGCGGTCATGTTCGTCGGCAAAGCAGCCGGTGAACAGCGTTGCCGAGCCGCGGCAGGCATCGATGCCATCGGAATGCTGGTAGGCGATGTCGGCGCCGAACCAGCCGCGTTCGGTCCCGCCGCCGATCCCGCCGCTGGCTTCGCGCAGGCCGTTGCTGCCGCCACCGAGCTGGAAGTGCGGGGCGAAATCACCCTGGTTGCGGCGGGTGAAGATCTGGATCACGCCGCCAATGGCATCGGCGCCGTACAGGCTCGACTGCGGGCCACGCACGATTTCCACGCGCTCGATCTGCGCCAGCGGCAGGTCTTGGTACATCGCCAGGCCGAGGTCGGCACTGTTGATGCGCACGCCGTCGACCAGCACCACGGTGTGGCCCGAGTTGGTGCCGCGCAGGAACAGCGAGCTCTGCTTGCCGAGCCCGCCGGCATTGGTCAGGTTGATGCCGGCGCGGCCGCGCAGCAGTTCCTGCAGCGAGGTGGCCTGGCTGGATTCGATCTGCGCGCGGTCGATCACCTGGGCCGGCGCGATGCTGTCCTGCAGGGCGATCGGGGTGCGCGTGGCGGTGACCAGGATCTGGTCGAGCGCGGTGGTGTCATCGGCGGCCTGTGCCAGCGCGGGCAGGGCGGCCAGTACGGCCAGGGACAGCATTCGGGACTGCAGCTTCATGGGGGGACTCCAGGTGCCACGCACGCCCGCGTGGCGAAGGGGAGGAGCCGCGAAGGCAGGCACGCGCCGATGCCGCAGCGCACGCCACGGTCATCCAGCGCCATGCCCACCGCATCGCGACCTGAGGCTTCCGGGCCGGTCTCCGGGCTTGCCGCCGGGTGGCGCGAGGCCACCGTCCAGGCGCCTTCCCATGCCTGCGGCACAGTGGCGGTGTTGCCTGGAACTGACGTGCTTACCGTTGCGGGGGCAGCGCCGGCCTGGCATGGAATCACGCGTCACCGGCTTCCCGTTTCAACCTGCCGGCCACGGCCGCAGGTCACCTGGAAGTGCGCGCAGTCTACGGCATCGCAGGCCGTCCCGTTGCGTCGCGCCTGCGCGGCTGCCTCTGCTGTGCCTTTAGAATGGTTGCTCGATCCCGTGGTGCCGTTACCGATGTCTGCCCGTTCTCCGTTGTACCTGCGTCGCCCGTCCGGGACGCACGCATGATCCTCGACCTGGTCCGCCATGCCGGCAACGGTCGCGATGAGTTCCTTGATGGCCGCAGCGATCCACCGCAGCTGGCCGGCCTGCCGCAGGAGCTGGTCGAGGCCTATGCCGGGCAACGCTGGGAGCGGGTGATCAGTTCACCGCGGTTGCGCGCCCTGCACACGGCGATGGCGCTGGCCACCCCACGCGGGCTGGACGTCGAAGCGGACGAGGAATGGGAAGAACTGGATTTCGGCGATTGGGACGGGCAGTCGCTGTTCGACCTGCCGGAAGATGCGCTGGCCGCCTTCCATGCCGATCCGCATGCGTTCCCGCCGCCGAACGGCGAGAGCTGGGGTCATTTCGAGCGGCGTATCGCGCGCGCGCTGGATCGCCTGCTCGATGATGATGATCCGGTGCCGACGCTGGTGGTCAGCCATGGTGGCCCGCTGCGCATGGTGTTGTCGCAGGTTTGCGGCCTGCCGATGTCGCTGTGCTGGGCCCTGCGCATCGACCACGGCACGCGCCTGCGGGTGTGGCTGGAGCGGGGCGAGGTCGGGCTGGTGGGCGAGCTGCTGGAACTGCAGCAGCCGTAGTCCATCGGTAGTGCCGGCCGCTGGCCGGCAGCCTCAGGAACGTTGCAAGGATCACGCAGTTGCCGGCCAGCGGCCGGCACTACCGGTGCAGTCAATCCTCGTCCGCGCCCTCGGCAACGCTGTCTTCAGCGTCATCGTCGGCATCGAAGCGCTGCTCATGCACCGGGCCCGACGCCGGGCCGGCCGACTTCAGCGGATGCGCGGCGATGCGCGCTTCGTAGTCCTGCACCAGCGCTTCACGCTGCGGCTCGCTCAGCTCCTGCCAGTGGCAGTCCAGCAATGCGCCTTCCAGCGAGTACAGCAGGTTCAGGCTGGGCTTGAAGCCGGCCCGCTTGACCTTGACGAAGGCGCCAACTGCGCCGATCGCAACCAGGTCCTCGCGGCTGCGCAGCCCGACCTGGCGCAGCCACGCTGCACTCTTCGGGCCGATGTTGCGCAGCTTCGGTGCGCTCATCCCAGTGCCTCGACGAACACGCGGGCGATGGCTTCCAGGCCGGCCTGATCGTCGGCGTCGAAGCGGCCGACCTTCGGGCTGTCGATATCGAACACGCCGATCAGTTCATCGCCGCGCAGCAGCGGCACCACCAGCTCCGAACGCGAGGCCGAGTCGCAGGCGATGTGGCCGGGGAAGGCATCGACGTCGTCCACGCGCTGGGTTACGCGCTGGCTGGCGGCGGCACCGCACACACCCTTGTCCAGCGGGATGCGCACGCAGGCCGGCAGGCCCTGGAACGGGCCGACCACCAGTTCCTTGCCGTCATACAGGTAGAAGCCCACCCAGTTCAGGTCGGGCAGGGCGTGATAGACCAGTGCGGAGAGGTTGGCCGCGTTGGCGATGCGGTCGGACTCGGCGTAGACCAGGCCACGGGCCTGTTCCAGCAGCTGGGCGTATTGTTCCGGCTTGCTGCCGGTGAGCGAGGCATTGGCGAACATGCCCGCAGTCTAGCAAGTGCACCGGGCCGGCGATAATGCACGCACTGTTGCCCTGTTGGAGCCGATCGATGCCGTTGCCCGCTACGCTGCCGCCCGCCCTGTTCGTTACCGGCACCGATACCGAAATCGGCAAGACCGCGGCCAGCACCGCGCTGCTGCATGCACTGCGCCAGCGTGGCCTGCGCGCGGTGGGCATGAAGCCGGTGGCCAGCGGCAGCGAGGATCTGGGGCAGGGCCTGCGCAACGAGGACGCGCTGGCGCTGCAGGCGGCCAGCTGGCCGGTGCCGGACTATGCCGATCTGAATCCCTATGCGCTGCGGCAGCCACTGGCACCGGAGCTGGCTGCTGCCGAGGACGGCGTGCAGGTGGCGCTGGCGCCGATCGTGGCCGCGTTCGAACGCCTGCGCGCGAAGGCCGATATCGTCGTGGTGGAGGGCGTGGGCGGTTGGCTGGCGCCGGTCTCGGCCACGCTGGACCAGCTCGACCTGGTGCGTGCGCTGCAGCTGCCGGTGCTGCTGGTGGTGGGCATGCGGCTGGGCTGCGTCAACCACGCGCGGTTGACCGCGCAATCGCTGCAGGCCAGCGGCGTGGACTGCCTGGGCTGGATCGGCAACCACATCGACCCGGCAATGCAGCGCCAGGACGAGAACATCGCCACGCTGCAGCAGCGCCTGCCGATGCCGTGCTGGGGACGGCTGCCGCATCTGCCGGATGCCAGTGGTGAAGCGCTGGCGGCGCACCTGCTCGACGACCTGGGGTAGTGCCGGCCGCTGGCCGGCAACCTCGATGAATCACGTCCGTGCAGTTGCCGGCCAGCGGCCGGCACTACCGTGCTGCAGCCGCCAGCTCCCGCGCGATCGCACCCAGCCGTTCCACCGCACCGATGAAGCGCGCATCCAGGCTCTGGCAGCACGACAGCCGCAGGCAGTGGCGATAGCGCGCACCACGCGAATAGACCTGGCCGGGCATGAACACGATGTCCTCCTGCAGCGCTCGCTCGAACAGCTCGCGCGTGTCAACGCCCGGCAGTTCCAGCCACAGCAGGAATCCGCCCTGTGGTTCGGTGGCGCGGGTGCCTGCCGGGAAATGCTCGGCTACCAGCTGGCGCAGCCGTCCCACCTGTTCGCGGTACAGGCGGCGCATGCGATGCAGATGGTGCTCGTAGCTGCCTGCTTCCAGATACGCGGCCACCGCATCGCCGAGCAGCTGCGGCTCACCGCCGGTGGACTGGAACTTCAGCAGCGCGATGCGCTCTGCGAAGCGACCGCCATCCAGCCAGCCGATGCGGTAATCCGGCGCCAGTGTCTTTGAGAAGCCACCGACCACCATCACCCAGCCATCGCGATCAAAGGCTTTCAGCAACGGGGCCGGTGGCTCGCAGAACTGCAGCTCGGCGTACACCGCATCCTCGATCAGGGGCAGCTGCCGTGCGTTGACCAGCTCGGCCAAGCGTTGCTTGGCGGCGGTCGGCATGGTGCAGCCGAGCGGGTTGTGCACGGTCGGCATCACCACCAGTGCGGCCAGCGGCGTGTGCTCCAGCAGCGCATCCAGTGCACCTACATCCAGTCCGTGCTGCGGGTGGGTGGGTAACTCGATGGCCTGCAGGCCGAGGTTGGCCAGCAACGGATACAGGTTGAAGTAGGACGGCGCCTCGATGCCCACCGCATCACCGGGCTGGGTGACCGCGCGCAACGCCAGCTGCAGGGCTTCCATCGCACCATGGGTCAGCAGGAGTCGCTCGGCGTGGGTGTGCAGGCCCATGCGCGGACTGCGGCGCACGATCTGCGCCAGCAGCCGCGGTGAACCATTCGGGCGCGCGTAGGTCTCCACCGTCTGTTGGCCATGGCGCAGTACCTGCGCGGTGTGCTTGGCCAACTGCGCGCCGGGATAGAACTGGCGACCACGCGGGCCGGCGAAGGCCAGGTCGACCACACCCGGGCGGCGCTGCGCTTCCAGCACGCGCGCCATCAGCACCTGCTGCAGCGGTGCGGTGGGTGCCGAGGGCGCATCGCGCAATGATCGTTCCGGCACCGACAGCCGCGGCGCCACCTCGAAGCCGGCCTTGGGCCGCGGAATGACCAGGCCCGCATCTTCCAGCTGGCGATAGGCGGCGATCACCGTGTTGAGGCTGAGCCTGCGCTGTGACGCCATCTGCCGCAGCGAAGGCAGGCGGCTGCCGACCGGAAGGCGACCGCCGTGGATGGCCTCAGCCAGTTCGTCGGAGAGCCGCTGGTAGCGTGGAGGGATCATCGTGGCCTGGTCATCTGTATCCATCGAACATCCCGCCATCTGGTGCTGTACCCATGATGATGGCGAGCCTAGCATGTCGTCGTCGGCCGGGCCTGATCGGGGCGTGGCTGGCGCATTCCAAGCGCACGGCGGGACCGCCGTGCGTCTTTTTTTGTGTGTAGAGCCGAGCACCGATCAGCCCCAGGGCAAATGCCGTCAGCGCATCGGCACCAGCACCGCCTCGCGCCGGTACAGCGCCGGGAACTGCCTGGCCAGGGCCGCCAGCTTCGGTGCGTCGTAGTAGCGGATGTAGGCGGCCTGCGGGTAGTTGGTCATGTAGTTCTGGTGGTAGCTCTCGGCCGGGTAGAAGCGCTGGCCGCTGACCAGCTGGGTGACGATCGGTGCGCGGTAGCTGCCGGCCTGGCTGAGCTGGGCGATGTAGGCACGGCTGGCCGCCTGCTGGCGGGCGTCATCACTGAAGATCGCCGAGCGATACTGGCTGCCGTGGTCCGGACCCTGGCGGTTGAGCTGGGTCGGGTCGTGCGCGACCGAGAAGAACACCTGCATCAGCTGTCCATAGCTGACCTGGCGCGGGTCGTAGTCAATCTTTACAGCTTCGGCATGACCGCTCTGTCCACCGCTGACGCGCTCATAGCGCGCATTGGCTGCACTGCCACCGATATAGCCGGACACCGCATTGCTCACGCCCTTGACGTGCTGGAACACGCCCTGCACGCCCCAGAAGCAACCGCCGGCAAACACCACGCTGGCGTGGGTGGCGTCATCGCGGAACGCCGCATCGCCGGTGGGGGCCGGCAGTGCCTGGATCTGCGCGCTGGCTTCGACCGGCGCCGCAGCCGCACCGTGATCGACCAGCAGCACCCCGGCAATCAATGCCATGGCCACCAGGCCGGCCACACCGGCGGCGATGCCCTGTTCAAAGGAGAGTTTCATCATGTGCTCCCGGTTCAACCGAAGGTGAAGGCATAGGCCTGCACGCCCGCATCGAGGAATTCGATCTCGAAGCGATGCGGACCGACCGTGCCGCGCTGGCGTACCAGCTGGTACAGGCGATGCTCGTCGACCACGCCACTGCCATCGGCGCCGACATCACTACCGGCATCGGCGGCGGGCAGCGCCTTGCCATCCAGCCAGACGCGGAAGCGCACCGGCCTGCCGTCGCGGCTGGGCGCCAGCACCAGGTGCAGGTCGCGCGCATGGAACTGGAAGGCAATGCGGCCACCGGCCTGCTGCAGCTGTGCGGCTTCATCGGTGACGGTCCAGCGCCCCGACAGTCCCCACTGGTTCAGCGCCAGGGTCGTCGGCAAGGAGTAGTCGAACGCGGCATCACTGCGCTGCCCGCCGGGCGAGGCGAACTGTTCGGCGCGGGCGTGGCCCAGATACGTTTCCGGCGAGCGCAGGTTGCCCATGTCGGCCTGCACGGCCACGCCTTTCAGGTCGGCGGCAGCAGGATCGGCAGGCGGCGGCAGGTTGGCCTGCCCGGCTTCGGTCAGCAGGCGACGGATCATCTGTTCCGAACGCGCATAGTTGCCTTCGCCGAACTGGTGGCCGCGGATGTTGCCCTGCGCATCAACGAAGTACTGCGCTGGCCAGTAGCGGTTGTTGAACGCGCGCCAGATCGTGTACTGGTTGTCGAGCGCCACCGGGTACTCGACCTTCAGCTGCTGCACCGCCTTCATCACGTTGCGCGGGTCACGCTCGAAGGCGAACTCCGGCGTGTGCACGCCGATCACCACCAGGCCGTGGTCGCGGTAGCGGCGCTCCCATTCGTGAACGAACGGCATCGCACGCAGGCAGTTGATGCAGGAGTAGGTCCAGAAATCGACCAGCACGACCTTGCCGCGCAGCTGCTGGGCCGTCAGCGGTGGGCTGTTGAGCCAGCCGGTGGCCCCGTCCAGCGCGGGCAGGGTGCCTTCGACCGGCAGCGGTGCATCGCCAGCGGCGTCGGCACCGGCCATCATCATCATCGGTGGTACCGCCGGCTGCGCGCCGGGTACCGCGTCCAGCAGGCCCTGCTCGATACGCGCGGTGCTGAGCGTGGAAAGACGGGTCAGCAGGCCGGTATCCCAGCCCAAGCCGATTGCCACCACCGCCAGCAGGGCGGCCACGCCCAGCACCTTGCGCAGTGCATTGCCGAGTCCAAGCCGCGCCTGCAGCGCACGGAACACCCGGCCGCCCACCCACACCGCCAGTGCCAGCGCGGTGATCGCGCCCAGCGCATACGCCAGCAGCAGGGCGCTGGTACCCACGCTGGCACCATGCAGGGCGGCACCGGTCAGCACCAGGCCGAGGATCGGACCTGCACACGGTGCCCACAGCAGGCCGGTGGCGATGCCGATCAGCAGCGAGGTCCACGCGCCGCCGCGCCCAGCGGCATCCGCGGCATCGGCGCGCGCGCTCAGACGGGCACCCACGCGCTGGAACGGCGCCAGCAGATGGTCGGCCACTCGTGGCCACAGCAGGGCGACCGCGAACAGCGCCATCAGCAGCAGGGCGATCCAGCGCCCGACCTGGTTGGCCTGTGCCACCCATTGGCTGCCCACCGCGGCCAGGCTGGCAACCACGGTGAAGGTGAGCGCCATGCCCAGCAGCAATGGCAGCGTGCTGCGCAGGAACGGACGGTCGGCACGCGCGAACACGAACGGCAGCACCGGCAGGATGCAGGGGCTGAGCAGGGTCAGTGCGCCCCCCAGGTAGGCAAGCAGCAACAGCAGCATCGTCAGGCTCCGGAAACAGGGGAAGAACCGACCGGCACCCGCCAGCCGTCGGCAGTGCCATCCGTGGCGCCGGGAACGAACACCATCGCTGCACCGTTCATGCAGTAGCGCAGCCCGGTCGGGCGTGGGCCATCGTTGAACACATGGCCGAGGTGGCCGCCACAGCGACGGCAGTGCACCTCCACCCGCAGCATCCCGAAGGTAACGTCGCGGTCTTCGCCGATGGCGTTGTGCAGCGGCGCCCAGAAGCTGGGCCAGCCGGTGCCGCTCTCGAACTTGGTGGACGAGGAAAACAGCGGCAGCGCACAGCCGGCACACGCGAAGGTGCCCTGCCGGTGTTCCTTGTTGAGCGGGCTGCTCCACGGCCGTTCGGTGGCCTGCTGGCGCAGCACCGCGTACTGCGCCGGGGTCAGGCGCTGGCGCCACTCGGCATCACTGTGCATGACCTCGAACTGTCGCGACGGACGCGCTTCAGCGGCGGCCGGGGCGGCGCGGCTGCAGGCCCCCAGGCCGAGCAGGCCGGCGGCGGTGGCAACACCTCCCAGGCCCAGCAGATGGCGGCGGGACAAGGACATGGCGGACTCCGGGAAGGGGATGACGGGGCCATGCTGCGCCCGCCCGGGTCAACGAATCCTCACGCAGGATTCAATTTTTCGTGAGGTATCGGCGGCCGTCCCGCGCCACAATGCAACCCGCCTCCCCACTGGCCTTGAGCTGACGATGTCGACCAAACGCGTGCTGATCGTTGAAGACGATGCCCACATCGCCGACCTGCTGCGCATGCACCTGGGCGATGAGGGCTACGACGTCGCCCATGCTGCCAGCGGCGATGCCGGCCTGCGCCTGCTCGAGCAGGACGGCCCGTGGGATGCGCTGGTGCTGGACGTGATGCTGCCCGGCGTGGACGGCCTGCAGGTGTGCCAGCGCGCACGCGCGATGGCGCGGTATGTGCCGATCATCATCATCAGTGCGCGCGGCAGCGAAACCCAGCGCATCGTCGGCCTGGAACTGGGCGCGGACGATTACCTGGCAAAACCCTTCTCGATGCCGGAACTGGTGGCACGCGTGCGCGCGCTGCTGCGCCGCGCCGAGGCGATGGCGCAGAGCGCACGCATCGATGCCGGCGCGATCGAGCTGGGGGGACTGCAGTTGGACCCGGTCGCGCGTACCGCCTCGGTGGATGGCAATCCATTGGAGCTGACCCCGCGCGAGTTCGACCTGCTGTTGTTCTTCGCCCGTCACCCGGACCAGGTGTTCGCGCGCATGGAACTGCTCAACCAGGTCTGGGGCTACCAGCACGATGGCTACGAGCATACGGTCAACACCCATATCAACCGCCTGCGCAGCAAGATCGAGCCCGATCCGGCCAATCCGCGGCGGCTGCTGACGGTGTGGGGCCGTGGCTACAAGCTGGTCGACCCGGCCGGAGCAGCGGCATGATCAAGCCGAACCTGTGGCAGAAGCTGGCAGTGGTGACCGCTGCGCTGATGCTGACGTGCTGCATGGCGCTGCTTGCACTGCAGATGCGTGCCAATACCCGCCACGAGCAGGAGGTGGTACAGCGGTTGTCGCTGGGCCTGGCCGAGCACATCGCCCAGCGCAGCGAGCTGATGGATACCAGCGGCATGCGTGATGCGGCGGTGCGGGCGCTGTTCGGCCAGTTGATGGCGGTCAATCCCAGCGTCGAGGTCTACCTGCTGGATGACCAGGGCCGCATCCTCGGCCACGATGCACCCAGTGGGCACCTGGTGCGAAACCGGGTGGACGTGGCGCCGCTGCGCCACCTGCTGGCCGGTGCGCCGTTGCCGATCCTCGGCGATGACCCGCGCAGCCGTGATGGCCGCAAGGTGTTCAGCGTCGCCCCGCTGGTCGTGCAGGGTCGCCAGGCGGGCTACGTGTACGTGGTACTGGTCGGCGAGCACCGGCAGATGCTGGCCGACGATCTTGCGGCCGGCAGCCAGTGGAACACCACGCTGTGGTCGGTGGTGCTGGTCGGTGGCCTCGGCCTGCTGGCCGGGCTGGTGGCGTTCTACTGGGTGACCCGTCCGCTGCGGCGGCTGACCCGACGCATCCAGGCCTTCGACATCGACGCACCCACGCCGTTGCCACCGCCGGAGCCGCTGCGCCCCGGTGAGCGCGACGAGCTGGTGATCCTCGAACACGCGCACGCGCAGATGGCGCAGCGGCTGGGCGAGCAGTGGCAGCAGCTGCGCCATCAGGACCTGCAGCGCCGCGAACTGGTTGCCAATATCTCGCACGACCTGCGCACGCCGCTGTCGTCGCTGCATGGCTACCTGGAAACGCTGGCATTGAAGGACGCCACGCTGTCAGCGGACGAGCGCCGCCGCTATCTCGGTATCGCGCTGGCGCAGAGCGCCAAGGTCGGCCGGCTGGCGCGCGCGCTGTTCGAGCTGGCGCGGCTGGAGCATGGCGAAGTGCGGTTGGAGTGGGAGGTGTTCGCGCTGCCGGAGCTGCTGCAGGACGTGCTGCAGAAGTTCGAACTGGCGGCACAGGCGCGCGGCCAGCAGCTGCACGCAGCGTTCCCCCCCGGCCTGCCGCTGGTGCGCGCCGACCTGGGCCTGGTCGAACGGGTGTTGACCAACCTGCTCGACAACGCGCTGCGCCATGCACCCGACGGTGGACAGATCGAGGTGCGCCTTTGCGCGACTCCCGACAGCGTGGAGGTCAGCGTGGCTGATGACGGCCCAGGGGTGGCGCCGGCGTTGCGCACCCAGCTGTTCCAGGCACCGGCCGCGCTGGGCGCGCGGCGCGGCGAGAACGGCGGATTGGGGCTGTTGATCGTGCAGCGCATCGTGCAGCTGCACGGCCGCCGCATCGAACTGCGCGACAGCGAGCGTGGCGCGCTGTTCGTGTTTGCCTTGCCGCGTGCGGAACCGGCGGCCTAGCAGGCCGCTTCGCATTCGACGATGCCGCCGCCGTTTTCCAGCGGCAGGTGCAGGCGGATGCAGGCACCGCCCAGCGACGAATCGGTTACTTCGACGTGGCCGCCATGCTTGTCGGCCACCACCTGCACCAGTGCCAGGCCGAGGCCGAAGCCGGGACTGCCCGGGTCCAGCCGGACGTAGGGCTGCAGTACCTGGCCGCGCAGTTCGGGTGCAATGCCGGGGCCGTCGTCCTCCACCTGCAGGCATAGCCAGCCGTCATTGACGCTGCTGGCAATACGGATCTGCCGGCGCGCGTAGCGCAGTGCATTGCCGAGCAGGTTGCGCAGTGCCAGCTCCAGCATATGCCGGTTGACGTTGACCAGACCCACCGGCGACAGCGCCTGCTGCACCGGCATCGGCAGCGGCGCGAACTGGGCGACCACGCCGCGCACCAGCGCCGCCAGCTGCAGGCGCTGGCGGGTCAGCTGATGGCAGCGGCCCAGTGCGGCGTACTCGACGCCTGCATCGGTCAGGTGCTGCAGCCGATCCACATCGGTGCGCAATCCGCCCAGTGCATCGCGCTGCCCATCATCAAGCGCGGTGTCCTCCAGGTCGGCCAGGCCGAAACGCATCCGCGCCAATGGCGTGCGCACTTCGTGCGCCACCGCCTGCGCCAGCACACGCTGGCTTTCCAGCAGCTGCTGCAGCTGCTCGGCCATGTGGTTGAAGGCATTGGCCAGTGGCCGCACCAGCGCGGTGCCCGCACGCGGCGCACGCGTGTCCAACTGGCCATCGCGCATCTGCCTGGCCGCCTGCGCCAGCTGCGAGACGTCGCGCCACAACCGATAGACCATCACGTACATCGGCAATGCCACCGCCACCATCAGGATCAGCAGCAGGATCGCCACGCCCGACACTTCGCTGTCCTGCCAGCCCTCGTCCGGCAGCGCTTCATCCAGCGGCCCCAGCATCACCGCGTAGTCGCTGTCACCGATGCGCTGCAGGCTGCGCATGTGCTCCAGGTCGATCTGCACGCGGCCGTTGTTGAACGGCGGACGTTGGCTGGCCGGCAACGCCTTCACTGCCTCAGCCAGCGGCACCATGCGCAGCGCGTAGGCGAAATCGGCGTCGAGTTCGCGTGCCAGCACCGGCCACTGGTCGCGCGGGGTTTCGGCGAAGCGGTGCTGCAGCAGGGCATGGGTGCCACGCATTTCGGCCTGCAGCCCGGCTTCGGTGCGGTCCTCCAGCAGGGCATCCCAGGCCCACAGGCCCAGCACGATCAGCAACAGGTGGGCAACCAGGAAGCCGATGCCGTAGCGCAGGAAGTGGAAGGCGTGGCCGCGCATCGCCGAGGGCGTGCGCTTCATCCCCATGCCGAGCGGCTGAACAGGTAGCCGCGGCCACGGACGGTCTTGATCCGTTCCGGCTGCTCGGGGTTGTCGCCCAGCTTGCGGCGCAGGCGCGAGATGCGGGCATCGATCGAACGGTCCAGGCCGTCGAAGGCGATGCCACGCAGGCCGCGCAGCAGCGCGTCGCGGTCCAGGATCTGGCCGGCATTGCTGGCCAGCAGGAACAGCAGGTCGAACTCGGCGGTGGTCAGCTCCAGCAGGCTGCCCTGCAGGTGCACGTTGCGGGTGGACGGGTCGATGCTCAGCTCGCCGAAGCGCAGGCTGCCGTCACGCGGTTCGACCCGGCGGTGGCGGCGCAGGTGGGCGCGCAGCCGCGCCAGCAGCACCCGCGGTTCGATCGGTTTGCCGATGTAGTCGTCGGCCCCCAGCTCCAGCCCCAGAACCTGGTCGATGTTGTCGGTGCGGGCGGTCAGCACGCAGATGATGCCGTCATAGAGGGGCCGGATCTGCCGACACACTTCGAAACCATCCTGGTCGGGCAGGCCGACATCGAGCAGCACCAGGGCTGGTTTCTCGGCCAGGATGCGGGCCACTGCGCGCTCGCCGCTGCGCTCGTGGGCCACCTGGTAGCCATGCCGTTGCAGGTAGTCGCTGACCATCGTTCCCAGGCGGGCATCGTCTTCGACCAGTACGATATCCAGCATTTCCAAGGCCTCCGTAGGCGCAAACGTACCGCCACGGCACGAGCGCGGCGATGCTATCCCAGCCATCGGGCCGCCCGGGTCCCGGGGGCGGGCGCCATTCAGCCGGGGTTGCTGGCGCAGGGGCCGGGTCTCAGTCCCGGCAACAACTTGGCGTTCAGCATAGCCTGATGCTGTTACAAAACGTTACCTTCGTGATACGACGGGTGACGATCGCTGACAGCAAAGCGACTGACGCCGCGCGGTCCGGCGCCGAGCATGGAGTCTCCTCCGCTCCGCGTGCCGTCCCCCATGTCGCCCGCCGCCCTCTGCCTGCTGAACCCGTCCCGCCGCCGCCAGTGCGGAGGCTCCCGATGAGCGGCGTGGTCGGGGCCTGGTTGCCGCCCGCCGAGGACGAGCAGTTGCTGCAGCAGCTGGCGCCGATGCTGCGGGCGCTGCAGCAGCGTGGGCGTGGCCGCATCGGCTACTGGACCGACGCCGAGGCCGGCCTCGCGCTGGGCCACTGCCGGGCGCCGACCGATACGCCGTTGCAGCCGCTGAGCTCGGACTGCGGTCGCTACGTGCTGTGCCTGGACGGCCGCCTGTACAACCGCGCTGACCTGCAGGCGCAGTTGCGCGATCTGCCACGCAGCTGCAGCGATGCACGGCTGCTGCTGCAGGCGATCGTCGAATGGGGCGTGCAGCGGGCGCTGTCGCGTATCGAGGGCGCCTTCGGTTTCAGCGTCTGGGACCGCGAGTCGCGCGTGCTGTGGCTGGCCCGTGATCCGGTGGGCGAGAGGCCGCTGTACTACGGCTGGTACCAGGGCCAGTTCCTGTTCGCCTCGGAGTTGAAGGCGCTGCAGGCCTTCGCCGGGTTCGCACCGAGCATCGACCAGGATGCGCTGAGCCTTCTGCTGCGTCACGACTATGTGCCGGCGCCGCACACCATCTACCGCGGCATCCACAAGCTGGTGGCGGGCGCGATGCTGCGCATCGATCTCAGCGACCACGCCGCCGGTTACTCCAGCCAGGCCGCGCAGGGGGGGGCGCGTTACTGGTGCGCACGCGACGCGATGCAGCGTGCACTGCAGGAGCCGCTGCAGCCGGCGCCAAGCCTGGAACAGGCCACCGACCAGCTCGAAGCGGTACTGCAGAAGGCCATCGCTTCACGCATGCACTCGCCATTGGCCTGTGGCGCGTTCCTGTCCGGCGGCACCGACTCATCGCTGGTGACGGCGATGATGCAGGCCCAATCGACCCTGCCGATCGAAGCCTGGACGGTCGGCTTCGACGATCCGGGACATGACGAGAGCGACTGGGCGTCGCAGGTCGCGCGCCATCTGGGTGTGCAGCACCACCTGCACCGCATGGACGCGCGCCAGGGCCTGGATCTGCTGCAGCGCCTGCCGCAGGTCTGGTGCGAACCGTTCGCCGACGCCTCGCAGCTGCCGACGCTGCTGGCCAGTGAACTGCTGGGGGCACGCAAGCCGGTGGCGCTGACCGGTGACGGTGGCGATGAACTGTTCTTCGGCCACCCCAGCTATGGCCGCGCGCTGCGCAATGCGCGCCTGTGCGGTGGCTTGCCGGACTGGGTACGCGACCTGGCGCGGCGCAGCGGCAACCGCATGAACGCCGAGCGTGGTCGTCTCGGTGGATGGCGTGCCTTGGTGGCCGAAGTTGCTGCCAACGATGTGGAAGGCCACTACCTGCAGCGGGTGACCCGCTGGCGGCAGCCGGCGCAGGTGGTGCTGGGCGCGCGTGAACCGGTGACGATCTTCCAGCAGCAGGACTCGGCGCTGCCGGCCGAAGCGCGCATCCAGCTGCTGGATTTCCGCATGGATCTGGCCGAGGGCATCCTGGCCAAGGTCGACCGCGCGGGCATGGCGGCGGGCGTTGAAACCCGTGCGCCACTGCTGGACATGGAGGTGGTGCGACTGGCCTGGCGCCTGCCGCAGCACCTGAAGTACCACGACGGCGAACACAAACTGATCCTGAAGCACCTGTTGGCACGCTACCTGCCCGAGCCGCTGGTGTACCGTCCCAAGCGCGGCTTTGGCCCGCCGATGGCGCGCTGGCTGGCTGGTCCGTTGCGCGATTGGGCGGAGGCGCTGCTGGACCCGCAGCTGCTTCGCAATCAGGGCTGTTTCGATCCGGCACGCGTGCGCGGCATTTGGGAAGCGTTCCTGCGCGGCGAGCGCAAGTGGCACACGCACCTGTGGAACGTGTTGATGTTCCAGGCGTGGCACCAGCACTGGCACGGTGGTCGCGGGCGCTGAGGTTCCTTCGCGGTGTGTTCTGCGTGGCGTGTGGCGGATTCGTTCTGCGTGGCGCAGGGCGGAGACCCTTGCGTACGAATGTCCTCCGGCGCCGGCCGTTGGCCGTCACCTCCCCCTTTACTTCGTACGCAAGGGTCTCCGCCCTGCGTTCGGAGTTCGTCGGCGCGTCATTGAAAGGTTGCCGCGAGCACTGCGCTCTACCCACCGCAAGCCGAGCCTCGTCGGGGCGGGCAGGGGTCTGGGCAAAGTAAAGGAGGAGGTGACGGCCAACGGCCGACGCCGGGGGACATTTGCCCAGACCCCTGCCTGCCCCGGCGGGGCCCATCAGTTCGCGGGGAATCGAGACGAAGACACGCTTGTGGCGGGCTCATTCTGCGTGGCGCAGGGCGGAGGCCCTCGCGTACGAATGTCCTCCGGCGCCGGCCGTTGGCCGTCACCTCCTCCTTTACTTCGTACGCAAGGGCCTCCGCCCTGCGTTCGGAGTTCGTCGGCGCGTCATTGAAAGGTTGCCGCGAGCACTGCGCTCTACCCACCGCACGCCGAGCCTCGTCGGGGCGGGCAGGGGTCTGGGCAAAGTAAAGGAGGAGGTGACGGCCAACGGCCGGCGCCGGGGGACATTTGCCCAGGCCCCTGCCTGTCACGGCGGGGCCCCTCAGCTCGCAAAGACATCGGACGAAGACGCACTTCGGAATCCGAACACCAGGCAAAAAAAGACCCGGCAGAGGGAGGGATCTGCCGGGTCCGGATTGCATGGGGGGAGGGACCCATGCAATGAGCGTTGCGTCGCGTCAGTGGTTGTTCGCGTCCGCCGTTGATTCGTTGCAGCCCTGCACCAGTTCGGACCACGCCTTGCTGGCCTGCAGGCCGAGACCGACCACATCCTGCTGGGCCTGGCCCAGCCGCTGCAGGTTGTCCTGCCACAGCTGTGCACCCTTGTTGAGCATCCCGGCCGTGTCGTCGCTGCGGGCCAGTTCACCCAGCCAGCCGCCGGTCGCGGTCAGGTTGCGCTCCATCACCTTCAACTGCACGCCGAACATGCTTTCCGCGTTCTCCAACGCCAGCCGGTTCGCACGCGTGGCTGCGGCGGCGAGCTGGCGGGTGGCATCACTGAAGCGATCGCTGAAGGCGGCGGCCATGGGGCATCAGGGAGTGGCTTGATGCAGTGCAGCATACGCTCTTGATGCGGCAATGCAACAAAAATAACAAAGGCGCCCAGGGCGCCTTTGAAACACCTTTCAGATCAATGGGTTGATCAAGCCGTCGGACCGCGGTAGCGGCAGCCGGAGGTGCAGGTTTCGTGCACGGTGATCTCGCTCAGCGCCGGCAGGCTGGGCTTGAGTTCGTTCCAGATCCACACCGCCAGATTCTCGCTGGTCGGGTTCTCCAGGCCGGGGATGTCGTTGAGGTAGTGATGGTCCAGGCGGTCATAGATCGGCTGGAAAGCCGCCTTCACGTCGCCGAAGTCCATGATCCAGCCAGTCTGCGCGCCGGGCTCGCCCTCGACCTTCAGTTCCACCCGGAACGAGTGGCCGTGCAGGCGCGCGCACTTGTGCCCCGGCGGCACGTTGGGAAGGCGGTGCGCCGCCTCGAGCATGAAGACTTTGAAGATTTCCATGGCGCAATTGTACGCCGCAGGCGGCCCGGCAGCCTGAGCGGACGCCGGGCTTTCGTGAAGTGACTCTTTCCATCCGGATGAAGAGATGATAGTTTCTCTTATATCCGTATGAAGAGATGTTATTGGCCGGGCGCCGGCCAGGCATGGACTACTGCGGAACTTCGTCGTCCTTACCACCTCCCCCACATCGTCATGCCCAAGCACACCCTGCTCGTGGCGGCCCTGGCCGTCGCTCTGGCCGCGCCGTTGTCCGCCGCCGCCGAAACCTCCGCCGACGCCAGTGGCGAAGCCAGCACCCTGGCCGCCGTGCGTGTCACCGGTTCCAACATCAAGCGCACCGATACCGAGGCCTCCAACCCGGTGCAGGTGATCGGTCGCCAGCAGCTGGAACAGACCGGCAAGGCCACCGTGGCCGACGTGCTGCGTTCGATCTCGGCCAACACCGGCAATGCCGCCAACGAAACCACCAACAACGGCTGGGCCTCCGGCTCGGCCGGCATCGGCCTGCGCGGCCTGTCGCAGAAGAACACGCTGGTGCTGCTCAACGGCCGCCGTCTGGCCAACTACGGCTTCCCGGCCGGCGGCCTGTCCGATACGTTCGTTGATCTCAACGCGCTGCCGCTGGTCGCAGTCGAGCGCATCGAAGTGCTCAAGGACGGCGCCTCGGCGGTGTACGGCTCCGACGCCGTGGCCGGCGTGGTCAACATCATCACCCGGCAGAACTTCGAAGGCGCCGAGATCGGCGGCAGCTTCGGCGGTGCCGACCAGGGCGGCCTGCACGAGCAGAACCTGAAGTTCGTCGGCGGCCTCGGTGATCTGGACACCGATGGCTACAACATCCTCTTCAGCCTGCAGGGTTACAACCGCGAGCGCCTGGACCAGGACGAGCGCAACCTGACCCGCAGTGGCATCTACACCGACAAGCCCGGTGGCCGCTGGAACGGCTGGTCGGCCAAGGGCGCACGCTACCTGGTCAACGGCGTGTCGGTGCCGATGCTCGATGCCAACGGCAACTGCCCGGCCGGCACCACCCGCGTTGCCAGCGCGCCGATTGATGGCCTGTCCGGTGATACCTGCGGCTTCAACCAGGCACCGTTCACCACGCTGATCCCTTCGACCAAGCGTTACCAGGCCTATGCCAACGGCACCTTCCGCCTGAACGACAATGTCGAAGCCTTCGGCGAAGTGCTGTACAGCCAGATCAAGAGCGCTGCCTGGTTTGGCAGCAGCCCCTTCTTCACCCTGGAGAGCGGCCGCTTCGCACTGAACGCGGACAGCGGCCTGGCCGAGCCGGTGTCGTCGCTGCTGCCGGCCAGCAATCCGTACAACCCGTACGGGCGTGCGATCCCGATCGAGTACACCTTCTTCGACCTCGGCGGCACGATCAAGACCAACCGCTCCACCGCCTATCGCGGCGTGTTCGGCCTGCGTGGCAGCACCGCCAACTGGGATTGGGAAGTGGCCGCATTCGGTGCGCGCAGCAGCGAGCGCGAGAGCGTGTCCGGCGGCTTCGCCAACCGCTGGGCGCTGGCCAACGCACTGTCCACGGGCAGCTACAACCTGCTTGACCCGGCAGCCACGCCGCAGTCGGTGCGTGATTCGATCAACATCGCCACGCTGCGTCCGGCCGAGTCCAAGCTGCAGGGCATCGATGCCAAGATTTCCGGCAGCCTGGGCCGCACCTGGGCCGGCGAGATCGGCTTCGCCGCTGGTGCCGAGTGGCGCCGCGAAAAGCTCGATTCCAACAACCCGTGGCAGATCGATGCCGGCCTGCAGGTGCGCCCGGCCATTGCCGAAGTGCATGGCCAGCGCCAGGTCAGTGCCGCCTACGCCGAAGTGAACGTGCCGCTGGCCTCGACGCTGGAGCTGTCCGCCGCCGCGCGTGCCGATCACTACGATGATTTCGGCGATGCGTTCTCGCCGAAGATCGGCCTGCGCTGGCAGCCCCTGGATGTCCTGCTGGTGCGTGCGTCCGCTTCCAAGGGCTTCCGCGCACCGTCGCTGTCGGAAAACTCCAACAGCACCAGCATCGCCTATGGCAGCGTGGTCGATCCGCGTGATCCGGACGTGCCGGGTTCGCGGCAGAACCCGACCTTCTTCACCGTCGGCAACAACGAACTGAAGCCCGAGCGCACCAGGAGCGTGAACTTCGGTGTGGTGCTGTCGCCGTGGGCCAACACCAACCTGAGCGTGGACTACTACCGCATCCAGCTGGACAACCTGGTCGGCACCAACAACACCCAGACCCTGGTCAACGACAACGTGGCTGGCGCGGTGCAGCGCGATGAGCGCGGCAAGCTGCAGGCGGTCTACAACCGCTACCAGAACCTGAGCGAGCTGAGGACCTCGGGCATCGACGTCGAACTGCGCCAGCGCATCCCGACCGCGGTGCTGGGTGACTTCACCGTGTCCTCGGCTTACACCCACGTGCGCGACTACCGTCGCCCGACCGTGGTCGGTGGCCCGCTGGTCGACTACGCCGGCAGCAACCTGGGCGCGACCCTGCCCAAGGACAAGGCCACCACCACGCTGGACTGGAAGTACGGTGATTTCAACGCAGCCGTGACCTGGTACTACACCAGCAGCTACCGCCAGGAAGCCAGCACCGCAGCCAAGGCCGTGCAGCAGCGCGTCGGCAGCTACAGCCAGTACGACCTGTACCTGGCCTACACCGGCATCGACAAGCTGACGCTGTATGCCAAGGTGCAGAACCTGGCCGACAAGACGCCGCCGTACGACGCCTCGTTCCCGGGCATCCGCGCGCCATACGACTTCAGCCAGTACGACCTGCGCGGCCGCTACTTCACGCTGGGCTTCGATTACCGCTTCTGATCCATCCGCCGCGGCCGGCCACCTGAAGGGACCGGCCGCGCGACCGTCTGCCGTTGTGTTCCAGGGGAGTCACCGTGTCCTTGCATCGCCGTGCCGTTCTTCCGTTGCTGCTTGCCGCCGCCACCGTACTGTCCTGCCCGCAGCCGGCGCAGGCACAGAGTGCCTATTTCTTCCCGCAGGTCACGGATGCGGCAGCCTTCGATGCAGCGGTGCCGACGCCAGAGCAGTTCCTCGGCTACCCGATCGGTAGCCGCTACACCCGGCACGACCAACTGGTGGCGTACTTCCAGGAGCTGGCCAGACGCTCGGACAAGATCAGCGTGCGCGAGATCGGACGAAGCTACGAGGGCCGCCCGCTGCTGATCGCCACCGTCACCGCCGCCGGCAATCACGCGCGGCTGGAACAGCTGCGCCAACAGCACGCGACCCTGGCCGATCCGGCGCAACCGCGCAGCGCGGCCGGTGACAGCCCGGTGGTGGTGTGGCTGGGTTACAGCGTGCATGGCAACGAGACGTCCAGTGCCGAGGCGGCGATGCTGACTGCTTACTACCTGGTGGCCAACCGCAGTGCCGAAACCCAGCAGTGGCTGCAGCACGCGGTGGTGCTGTTCGATCCGGCACAGAACCCGGATGGCCGCGATCGTGCGGCCAACTGGCACAACGCCTGGGCCTCCGATCCGGCCTCGGCCGACCCGGCCGACAAGGAACACGTCGAACCGTTCCCGCAGGGCCGCACCAACCACTACTTCACCGATCTCAACCGCGACTGGCTTGCCCTCACACAGCAGGACTCGCGGCCGAAGGTGGAGGTGTTCCACCAGTGGTACCCGAACGTGCAGATCGACTTCCACGAAATGGGCAAGGACAGCACCTACTACTTCGAGCCCTCGCCGAAGAGCATGCACAGCCCGCTGATTCCGGCGGCGTCGTATGAATTCAACAAGACCCTGGCCAAGTACCACGCGCAGGCGCTGGATGCCTTGGGTTCGCTGTACTACACCGGCGAGAACTTCGACAACTTCTCGCCGGTGTACGGTTCCACCTACCCGGACTTCCATGGTGCCGTCGGCGTTACCGTCGAGCAGGCCAGTTCGCGTGGCCGCGTGCAGGAATCGGTGAACGGCCTGCTGACCTTCCCGTTCACCATCCGCAACCAGGTCGCCACCGGGCTGGGCACGGTGCGTGGCGCGGTAACTGAGCGCAGCGGCCTGTTTGACCTGCAGAAGCAGTTCTTCCAGAGCGCGCTGAAGCAGGCCGCACAGCAGCCGGTGAAGAGCTTCGTGTTCGGTGATGTGCATGATCCGGCACTGACCCGCCGCCTGCTGGAACTGTTGCTACTGCATCGCATCGAGGTACGCGCGCTGGAGCGTGCAATCACCGTCGATGGGCAGCGCTTCGATGCCGGCAGCGCCTACGTGGTGCCGGTGCAGCAGGCGCAGTTCCGCCTGGTGCATTCGATCTTTGCCGAGACACCGCCGATCAAGGGGGATGTGTTTTACGGCAGCACCAGCTATGCGATCGCACCGGCCTACGGCGTGGCTTTCGCCGGCAGCCGTAGCCGTATCGAGGGTGGCGCACGCGTGACTGCGCTGCCGGCTGAGCAGGGCACGGTGCTGGGTGGCCAGGCCGGATTCGCGTACGCGATCGACTGGCGCGACTACAACGCCGGGCGCGCGCTGGCCGCGCTGCAGGGCAAGGGCGTGAGCGCACGTGCGGCATTCCAGCCGTTCACCACGGCGACCGCGCAGGGCGACGTCAGCTTCGCCGCCGGCAGCCTGGTGATTCCGGTTGCCGGGCAAACGCTGCAGGGCGCGGCGCTGCTTGAGACAGTGACATCAGCCGCGCGCGAGGCAGGTGTGCAGGTGCACGCGCTGTCCAGTGGCCGCAGCCGCGAAGGCATCGATCTGGGCAGTGACGGCGTCAAGGCGCTGCGCAAACCCGCGGTTGCGCTGGTGATGGGTGATGGCGCGGCCGCCACCGAGATCGGCTCGGCCTGGTTCCTGCTCGACCAGCAACTGCACCTTCCGGCCAGCAAGCTGGACCTACAGCAGCTGGCCAAGGTGCCGCTGGACCGCTACACCACGATCGTGCTGTCCGGTGGCACCTATACCGGCGTCGATGCCGCGGCGGTGGCTGCACTGAAGCGCTGGGTGCAGGCCGGTGGTTCATTGGTGACCTATGGCAGTGCCTCGAAGTGGGCGATCGAACAGAAGCTCGCCGACGGCGAGAAGCTCGGCAAGGACGAAGAGACTGCCGACGAGAGCCGCCGTGCATTCGGCGACCAGCGCGACATCGCCGCGATCGAGCGGGTCAGCGGCAACATCCTCAGCGCCGATGTGGACACCAGTCATCCGCTGGCGTTCGGTGTGCCGCGCCGGCAACTGGCGATCAACAAGGAGAACACGGTGACGCTGCAGCCGAGTGCGAACCCATTCTCGACGGTGGTACGCATCGACACGCCGCCGCGGGTGAATGGCTATCTTTCCGAGCGCAACCGTGCGCGGGTGGCGGGCAGCGCGTGGCTGCTGGTGTCGGCGCAGGGGCAGGGCAACGTGGTGCTGTTTGCCGATGACCCGGCGCACCGCAAGTACTGGCACGGGACGGATCGGCTGCTGATCAACGCGATCTTCTTCGGGAATCTGGTGAATCCGAGTAAGGCGCGGGGTTGAGGCGTTTGGCGCCGAGTCGTTGTTGTGCTTGGGAGGCAGGGGGCCTCAGCCAGGACACGCCGTGAACCCATCCATGGGGGCTCGATGGCGCCATCCTTGGCGCCAACGGTCCTGGCTGAGGCCCCCTGCCTCCCATGACAGTTTCCTGCGGGCGCGGACGCATCAGACCCCAAGGCGGGAGCAAGGGCAAAAGCACAAGCAAAAGCACAAGCACAAGCACAAGCACAAGCACAAGCACAGCCAGGAATTGCGACTTCGGCTTTTGCCTTTGAACTTGAATTTGAATTTAATCTTTCTTCTCCCGGCTACCCGGTGGGGCAAGTAGGCGCTGGCGATCTCTGAAGCGGCGCAGGGCGCAGTGGGTGCAAAACCGTGAGCGCCATGGATGGCGCGATCGAGCCCCCATGGATGGGTTTACGGCGTGTTTTGCACCCACTGCGCCCTGCGCCGCCCCAAGCCAAACCATCCGCGTGCTTTCAGCCACGGTAGCCAGCAAAAAAAAGGACGGCGCGTCAGCGCCGTCCCTCGATAGCCCCCCGCGCAGCGGGAAGCACCCTCCCTGGCAGCTGGGATCAGCCGGCGCGACCGCCGCCGCCGCCCTGGCCGCGGCCACGGCCGCCACCATTACCGCCACCGCCACGACGCTGGCCCTGACCGGCGCCTGCACCCGCACGCTGCTGGCCGTTGCCACCGCCCTCGCGACGGCCACCGCCGGCCTTCTTCGGGCCGGCATGCGCATGGCGCGGTGCATCACCGTGCGGACGGCGTGCGTGGCTCTTGCGCGGTGCGCGCTCGCCGGTATCGTGCTCGGCCTTGCCCGGCGCACTGTTGCCCCAGCGGATCGGAACCTGCAGTTCGAAGCCCGGCACATCGCGGATGTCCATGTCGCGGCCCAGCAGGCGCACGATCGCGCGCAGCAGCTTCACTTCATCCTGCGCCACCAGCGAAATCGCCTGGCCGGTCGCGCCGTTGCGGCCGGTACGACCGATGCGGTGCACGTAGTCCTCGGCCACCATCGGCAGGTCGAAGTTGATCACCTTCGGCAGCTCGTTGATGTCGATGCCGCGCGCAGCGATGTCGGTGGCCACCAGCACGGTCACGCGGCCGGCCTTGAAGTCGCCCAGCGCACGCAGGCGCTGGCCCTGGCTCTTGTTGCCATGGATCGCCGCGGTCTTGATGCCTGACTTTTCCAGGAACGTGGCCAGCTTGTCGCTGCCGTGCTTGGTGCGTGCGAACACCAGGGTCTGCTCGCGGCTGTCCTGCGCCAGCAGGTGCAGCAGCAGGTCGCGCTTGCGGCCGGCATCGACCGGATGCACGCGATGGGTGATGGTTTCGGCCACGGTGTTCTTCGGCGTCACCTGGATCTGTTCCGGGTTGCGCATGAACTCCAGCGCCAGCTGGCGGATGTTGTCCTCGAAGGTGGCCGAGAACAGCAGGGTCTGGCGGTTCTGCTTCGGCAGCTTGGCCAGGATGCGCTTGATCGACGGCAGGAAGCCCATGTCGAGCATGCGGTCGGCTTCGTCCAGCACCAGCAGCTCAATGCCGGACAGGTCGACACTGCGACGTTCCAGATGGTCGATCAGGCGGCCCGGGCAGGCCACCAGCAGGTCCACGCCACGGCGCAGGATGTCCAGCTGGTTGCCCATGCCGACACCGCCGTAGATGCAGGCGCTGGGAATGCGCAGGTACTTGCTGTAGCCGCGCAGGCTGTCATGCACCTGGGTGGCCAGTTCGCGGGTCGGGGCCAGGATCAGCGCACGCGGCTTGCGCGGGCCGGCACGCACCTCCTGCGAGGCGGTGCCCAGGTGCTGCAGCAACGGCAGGCCGAACGCAGCAGTCTTGCCGGTACCGGTCTGTGCGCCGGCCAGCAGGTCGCGACCGGCCAGCGCCAGCGGGATCGCCTGCTGCTGGATCGGGGTCGGGGTTTCGTAGCCCTGCTCGGCAAGCGCACGCAGCAGGAAGGGCGCCAGGCCCAGCGATTCAAAAGACATTGAGATTGCTCCAGGTACAAGAAACGCCTGTCCGAGCGGACAGACGGGGGCAGATCAAAGTGATCGGCTGACTCGGAGCGTTCCCGTGAACCGCGCTGCGAGAAGTTGGGTGCAGCCGGCACGAAGCGCAGGCTGGAATGCGTGACGAACGGCGTCGGAGTGGGGGCGGGCGAAGAGGGCGGACCCTGGTCGCCGGCGATCCCGGAGGGAAACGGACGGCCGCTGCAGACCTGCCTAGTCTAACCGATGGCTGAGACCTCGCGCAAAAAGCCCCGTTCAGGTAAGGGGGGCTCTCTGCAGGGCTGCGCCCTGCACCCGCAGAGGCCAAAGCGACGTCAACGTCAAAAGCGGGTTTCCTGAGGGATGGCGGGGTGGGTCCGGTGGCGGGAGACGCCGTAAACCCGTCCATGGGGGCTTGGCCGCGGCATCCATGCCGCGGACACTCCCGCCACCGGACCCACCCCGCCTTCGACAGTTTCCCGCGATCTGTCGGAATGGCATGGGGTCAGATCCGTTTTCCGCAGGAAAACGGATCTGACCCCGGAATTTCATTCGAAATCTGACAGATTTCATCCACGCATAGCGTGGATCTATTGGCCACCGGTCTACTGTCGAAGGCGGGGTACTGTGGGTTTGCGGGGTGTGAGCGGCATGGATGCCGCGACCAAGCCCCCATGGATGGGTTTACCGCGTCCCCGCAAACCCACAGTGCCTCGCCATCCCACGGAATGTCCGCTGTTGCTGTTGCATCGGCTGTTGCCTTGGCTTGAAGCGGGTGCAGGGTGCAACCCTGCCGAACCCTCACTGCGGTAGGGTGGGCCGATGCCGCGCTGCAGCTTGGCGCCGCCGCAGATTTGATTACACTTGAAACTTGTTTGCCCACGACTCCGGACACCCACCCATGAAGCTTGGTTCTTTGAAGGAAGGCGGCCGCGACGGCACCCTGATCGTCGTTTCGCGTGACCTGCGCCACGGCGTGCGCGCCACCGGTATCGCCGCCACCCTGCAGCAGGCCCTGGAGGACTGGAGCCACATCGCACCGCGCCTGAACGCCCTGTACGAATCGCTCAACGCTGGCGACGCCGATGGCGTGTTCGACCTCGATCCGCAGGCGCTGGCCGCACCGATGCCGCGTGCCTATGAGTTCGTCGATGGCAGCGCCTACCTGCCGCACGTCGAGCGCGTGCGCCGCGCCCGCGGTGCCGAGGTGCCGGAGAGCTTCTATACCGACCCGCTGATGTACCAGGCCACCAGCGCAGGCTTCTACGGCCCGCGCGATGCGGTCAAGGTGGTCAGCGAGGACTACGGCATCGACCTGGAAGCGGAGATCGTGGTGATCACCGACGACGTGCCGATGGCGGCCACCCCGGAACAGGCCGCCAGCCACATCCAGCTGGTCGGCCTGGTCAACGATGTCTCGCTGCGCAACCTGATCCCGGGCGAGCTGGCCAAGGGCTTCGGCTTCCTGCAGTCCAAGCCGCGTTCGGCGCTGTCGCCGGTGTTCGTCACCCCCGATGAGCTGGGCGCTGCGTGGCAGGACAGCAAGGTGCACTTGCCGTTGCTGACCCACATCAACGGCCGGTGGTTCGGTGCGCCGGAGGCGGGCGTGGACATGCAGTTCAACTTCGCCCAGCTGGTCGCGCATGCGGCCAAGACCCGCCCGCTGGGTGCCGGCACCATTGTCGGCTCGGGCACCATCGCCAACGAAGACACCAGCAAGGGTGCCTCGTGCTTCGCCGAGCAGCGCGTGGTCGAGACCCTGCGTGACGGCAAGCCGAGCACGCCGTTCATGTCCTTCGGCGACGTGGTCCGCATCGAGATGCTCGATGCTGCCGGCAACAGCATCTTCGGTGCGATCGAGCAGCGCATCGAACAGGCGGCCAAGCCCTGAGCATGGAGGCGGCGATGGAGATCCCGGTCGACGACAGCATCGTGCTGTACACCTACTGGCGATCCAGCGCCGCCTACCGCGTGCGCATCGGCCTGGAGCTGAAGGGCCTGGCCTGGGAGGCGCGGCCGGTGCATCTGGTGCGTGACGGTGGCGAGCAGCACCATGAGGCTTATCGCGCGCTCAATCCGCAGCAGCTGGTGCCGACCCTGCTGCATGATGGGCACACGCTGACCCAGTCACTGGCGATCATCGAGTACCTGGAAGAGCGCTTCCCACAGGTGCCGCTGCTGCCGGCCGATGCTGCGGGCCGCGCACGGGTGCGGGCGCTGGCGCAGCTTGTGGCCTGCGATATCCATCCGATCAACAACCTGCGGGTGATGCAGTACCTGGAACGCGACCTGCAGCTGCCTGCCGACGCCCGCACGCAGTGGACCCTGCACTGGATCGCCGAAGGCTTTGACGCGATGGAAGCGATGCTGGCCAACAGCCGCGACACCGGCACCTTCTGCCACGGCGACCGCCCTGGCCTGGCCGACATCTGCCTGTTGCCGCAGCTGTACAACGCCCACCGCTTCGGCCTGGACCTGGCACCGTACCCGACCCTGCGCCGCATCGAAGCGGCCTGCCAGGCACTGGATGCCTTCGACCGCGCCCGCCCGGAACACCAGCTCGACGCCGCCTGAAAAAAGGGGACGGAGGGGATTAAGTCGTATATGCACTTACGACTTAATCCCCTCCGTCCCTTTTCTGTTGCAATCGGGCCAGGTCATCGCGGAACAACCGGTAGGCCTCCTCGCGGCGGGCATCGTCGGTCTGTCGCAGCACCCATGCCGGGTGCACCGTGGCGTAGCCGCGGGTGCCGTCTTCGAGGGTGTGCCAGCGCCCGCGGTCGCGTGAGAGGTCGAAATCTCGACCGAATACCGAGGCTGCCGCAGTCGCGCCCAGGCACACGATCACCTGGGGCCGCACGCGCGCGATCTCACCCATCAGCCAGGGCCGGCAGGCCTGGATGTGACGGCTCTCCGGCCGCTTGTGCAGCCGCACCTTGCCGCGCCGTTCATGGTGGAAGTGCTTCACCGCGTTGGTGAGGTACAGCGTGGCGCGATCGATCCCCAGTTCCGCCAATGCGCGGTCCAGCACCTGGCCGGCAGGTCCTGCAAATGGCTGCCCACGCAGATCTTCGGTGTCACCGGGTTGCTCTCCGACCAGCATCACCCCGGCCCCTGCCGGCCCCTGTCCGAATACGGTCTGCGTGGCCTGCTCCCACAACGGGCACTGGCGGCAGGCGCTGGCCTGCCCGCGCAGATTGTCCAGGCTGCTGGCTTCGGCTGCCGATGCCGGAGGGTTCGCTCGCAGCGGAATCCTGCGTTGCGGTGCCTGCGCGGGACGGTCATGCATTTCCTGCACGCGGTCGGCGGCGTCGCGTACCAGGCGAGGCAGCAATCGGGCTTCAGGCAGGTGGCGCCAGTACTTGGCCGGCATCTCCTGCATCATCATCCGCGTGTTGAGCCGGGCCGGATTGAAAATGCTGGCGTAATAGGTCTGCCACAGCGACTCGCGTGCATCCTCGGCCGGGGCATCCTCGCGTCGTGCACCGGGGCCGAAGGCAAGCGCCTGCCCATCCCAGGCGACGCTGCGCGAAGGCGTGAGGATGGCCCAGCGCATGCCGGTGAAGCGGCGCGCGAAGAACGGCGCGACCCGGTCGACGATGTGGTGCTGTGGCTCGAACCAGGCGATGAACGCATCAGGCTGGCCAGGCACTTCGCGGAAGCGCACGAACGCCTTCATCTTGTGCGTGTCGCGGCGGACCGCCTGTGCCATGGTCATCGCCCGCAGTACGTCGGCATCGGCAGGGTTTGACAGCACCGAGCGTTCGCCATGGGCGATGCGCCACAGCAACCGGTACAGGAGGGCCATGCGTTGTCCGTCGCGATGGCACAGGCAGGTGGCCGCCAGTTCCAGGAAGTCGCGCGGTACCGTCAGTGCGCCAGCATCGGCCTGTGCGGGCGCCGAGGTGACCGCTGGCGCGTCCAGCAGCGATGCGTCGCTGCCCTCGAGCCAGTCCAGCTGCTCCGGCGCGACGCCGCGCAGCAGGGCTTCGCGCGCACCGCTGCGCCAGGCCTCCAGCGACCATGGCGGATCCACCCGCAGCGACCAGCGCTGCGCGTCAGGCCGCGGACGGGGCATCGAACAGCGAACCCTGTCGCGGCGGCGGGGCCAGCTGCGCGCGCAGCGCCGCCGGGTCGTCCAGTGCTTTGCGCGGGTGATGGTCGGCCAGCAGCACGAACGGCAGCAGCTTGCTCATCGGTGCCTTCAGGCGTGCGAGGTCGGCCACGCGCAGCCGCCCGTGACGGCGCGCCATCAGCACGCGCTTGACGTTGCGCACGCCAAGGCCGGGCACGCGCAGCAGCATCTCCTTCGGTGCCCGGTTCAGATCGACCGGAAAGCGCTCGGGATGGCGGATTGCCCAGGCCATCTTCGGGTCGATATCCAGGTCGAGCATGCCGTCCTGGGTGGTATCGGTAATCTCATCCACGCCGTACCCGTAGAAGCGCAGCAGCCAGTCAGCCTGGTAAAGGCGATGTTCGCGCTGCAACGGTGGCGGCTGCAGTGGCAGCTGCCGGCTGGCGTCCGGAATCGGGCTGAACGCGGAGTAGTAGACCCGGCGCATGCGGTAGTTGCCGTACAGGCTGTCGGCGCTGGCCAGGATCTGCTGGTCGTTTGCCCCGTCCGCGCCGACGATCATCTGGGTGCTCTGCCCGGCCGGTGCGAAACGGGGAGGGCGCGGGGGAGTGCTGCGGCTGGCCGTCGGTGCCACCGCTGCGGGGGCCTTGCGAGCTTCCTTGGCTTCCTCGATGCGCCAGCGCAGTTCCCCCATCGCGCCACGGATGGAATGAACCGTCTTCTCCGGCGCCAAGGCGCTCAGGCCGGCTTCGGTGGGCAGTTCCACGTTGATGGACAGGCGGTCGGCATAGCGCCCGGCACTGGCCAGCAGTTCCGGCGAGGCCTCGGGAATGGTCTTGAGGTGGATGTAGCCGGCATAGCGGTGTTCTTCGCGCAGTTGCCGGGCGACCTCCACCATCTGTTCCATGGTGTAGTCCGCATTGCGGATGATGCCGCTGGACAGGAACAGGCCCTCGATGTAGTTGCGCTTGTAGAAGTCCAGGGTGAGCGTGACCACCTCATCCACGCTGAAACGTGCACGGGGCACGTTGCTGGAAACCCGGTTCACGCAATAGGCGCAGTCGTAGACGCAGAAGTTGGTCAGCAGGATCTTCAGCAACGAAACACAGCGGCCATCGGGCGTGTAGCTGTGGCAGATGCCCATGCCCTCGGTGCTGCCGATACCGCCACTGGCGCGCGAATCGCGCTTGCCCGAACCGCTGGAGGCGCAGGAGGCATCGTACTTGGCGGCATCAGCCAGAATGGCCAGCTTGCGGATGGTTTCCATTGAGGAAACCTACGGATGAGGGGTCTCATTGGATGAGACCGCCCCTGAATTCTTCAGAAAAAGGGGACGGGGGATCAAGTCGCAAGTGCACAAACGACTTAATCCCCTCCGTCCCCTTTTTCGTGGGATCAGAAGCCGTGAGTGATGCTGGGTGCGCCTGCCGAGAAATCGGCGTACGGGTCGTGCTCGCCGCTACTGCCTTCGGACAGGCGGAACTTCAGGGCCAGGCCATCGCGCGAGTCGGCCGCGCGCAGCGCTTCCTCCTGCTCGATGGTGCCGGCCTTGGCCAGCCGGAACAGGCACTGGTCGAAGCTCTCCATGCCTTCTTCCAGCGAGGCTTCCATCGCCGCCTTGATCTCGTGCACCTGGCCGCGGCGCAGCAGGTCGCGGATCATCGGCGTGTTGATCAGTACCTCGGTGGCCGGCAGGCGACGGCCCTCCTTGTTCTTCACCAGGCGCTGGCTGATCACCGCACGCAGGTTCAGCGCCAGGTTCATCAGCACGTTCTTGTGCGCGCTTTCCGGGAAGAAGTTGAGGATGCGCTCGATGGTCTGGTCGGCGTTGTTGGAGTGCAGGGTGGCCAGGCACAGGTGGCCGGTCTCGGCGAAGGCGATCGCCGCCTCCATCGTTTCCGCATCCAGGATCTCGCCGATCAGGATCACGTCCGGCGCTTCACGCATCGCGTTCTTCAGCGCGTTGTGGAAGGCGTGGGTGTCCAGGCCGACCTCGCGCTGGTTGACGATCGACATCTTGTGCTTGTGCAGGTACTCGATCGGATCCTCGATGGTGAGGATGTGACCGGTGGTGGTGCTGTTGCGGTGGTCGATCATCGACGCCAGCGAGGTGGACTTGCCGGAACCGGTGGACCCCACCACCAGCACCAGCCCGCGCGGGGTCATGATGACGTCCTTCAGCACCTGCGGCAGGTTCAGCTCCTCGATGCTCGGAATCCGGCTGCGGATGGCGCGGATGACCATGCCGACCTCGCCCCGCTGCTTGAACACGTTGACGCGGAAGCGCCCGGCATCGGGCAGCGCGATGGCCATGTTGAGCTCCAGCTCGCGCTCGAACTGCGGCACCTGGCCCTCGTCCATCAGCGAGTAAGCGATCTTCTTGACCATGCCCGGCGGCAGGCCGGTGTTGCCCAGCGGATAGAGCTTCCCTTCGATCTTGATGTAGACCGGTGCCCCGGTGGTCAGAAACATGTCCGAAGCGTTCTTTTCGGTCATCAGCTTCAGGAAGTAGCCGATATCCATTGCGAATTTTCCCCAACGAAACGGCCGACGCCCGTTGCCAGCACGGTGTCGGCTTGACGACAATGGCCGTGAACCGACAACCGGTACGGCCTCCCCAATGAAACGACTTAGCTTCGCACGAATGCGCCATGGCCTGTATGTGATGGCGTTTGCATTCGCACTGTCTGCCCCCGCCTGGGCGCAGGACGCTGCCCTGGAACTGGCGCAGGCCCGGCAGGCGGTCGACAAGGCCACCCAGGCCGATGCCGACCAGTACGCCCCGGACCTGATCGGGCTGGCCCGGCAGGGGCTGGAGCAGGCCCAGCGCGCCGCCGGCGACCGCCGCGAGCGCAAGAACGCCCCGGCGATGGCCCTGCGCGCCGCCGCCGATGCCGACCTGGCCCGCGTCCGCAGTGAGGAAGCCACCGTCACCGCGCAGCTGCAGCTGCGCCGCAACGAGGTCAACCAGCTGCAACGCCAGCTGTCGACCGGGGAGGACCGCCGGTGAAGCCGATGACCGCCGCAACCCTGGCCGCGCTGCTGGCGCTGCCGACCCTGGCCACGGCCGCCGACAACCCGATGGTGGCGCAGCTGAGCCAGCGCCTGATGGCCATCCAGGCCAACCCCGATACCGCTGAGCTGGGCGCCTTCGAGCGCATGCAGGCGCAGCAGGCGATCGCCACCCTGGACAAGGCCAAGCGCCGCGACCAGGAGCTGGCCACGTACCTGGCCGAGCGCCGGGTGGAGATTGCCGAGACCGCCGTGCGCACCGCGCTGGCCGCGCGCGAGGTCGACCGCCTGGAGCGTACCCGCAGCGACCTGCTGATCGAGGCCAGCCGCCGCGATGCCGCCCGTGCCCGCCAGGAAGCCGAGCAGCTGCGCATGCAGGCGCAGATGCAGGCCGAGGAGGCCGAACGCCTGCGCCAGGCGGCCGAGGCCGAGACCCTGGCCCGCCAGGACGCCGAGAATGCACTGACCAGCGTGGCCGGCAAGCAGCAGCAGCGTCTGAGCGCTGCCCAGCAGAACGCCGCCAGGCTGGCCCGGGAGGAAGCCGAGCTGGTGTCGGGGCAGAAGCTGCCCGGTTCGAAGTTCGACGCTCGCGGTGAGGTCTTCACCTTCGGTGGTGACGCGTTCGCCGCAGGCGCCTCCAGCCTGTCGGGGGGCGCCCGCAACCAGGCCAAGGCCCTGGCCGAGTACCTGAACATCGGCAAGAAGGGGCGCCTGCGCATCGAGGCCTACGACAGTGCCAACGGCGTGGGCCAGAAGCGTGCCGAAGCGCTGCGCGACGCCCTGGTCGCGGGTGGTGTCGCCAGCAACCGGATCCAGGTCAGCGGCAAGAAGGCTGCGTCCACCCGGGCGCGCTCGGCCGAGGTCATCATCGCGCCGTAATGCATTGATATTGTTTGTTTTTCGTTGCGATGAGCATTCAGCCTGAACCCCGCCCCGGCGGGGTTCGGTCTTTTTGACGCAGGGGTCTTGTACCCCGCCTTGAGCAGGCGTAGGGTCAATCGTCCGGGACGCAATGCCGCGGACCGGACGATGGGAGGGCCGGGCCGATGCAAGCAGGGCGCGAACCGCAGCAGATCGACGTGCGCAGGCCAGTGCCGCAGGTCGTTGCAGGCGTCCAGGTGGCCATCGGCCGGCACTCCTCCATGAACAACGCCCCGTGCCTTGCGGCCGGGGCGTTCGTGTATCTGTCGAAGGAGGTCCATCATGTTTGAAGATCAGCCCCAGAGCGAGATCGACGCACGTCGCGCGCGTGATCCGGAGTTCAGGGCACTCCATGACCAGCACCGCAAGTTGAACAAGAAGTGCATGGACGCGGAGCTGGGTGTACTCCCGATCGATGATGTCACCCTGGGTCGCATGAAGCGCGAGAAGCTGCTGGCCAAGCAACGACTTCTGCGAATGTACGAAACACCGCTCCCAACGACGTCCCCCACGCTTTGACGCACCCCGTCACGCCCGGAACGGCGTGACCCGGCCATCGATGGCCCGGCCGGGCGCTCCTGCCCCGGCATCGCGGCACCGCCGATGAGGCGGCCGCGCCAAGGCACCACAGGCGGTGGTGCCTTGGCCTGCAGGCACAACTCACCGATGCGGGCGGTACCGGTCTCCTCGTCGACCCGGGGCCGTCCGCATCCCTCTACGGGGCGGCGGGCGGCATGCCCGCGCCGACCTGACATTCAGCGCCATCCGTCGGATAATCATCGGTCCGGCCCTGCGTGGCGCGAATCGAAAGTCCTCCGAATGCCCATCCATTCTTCCGTCCTCGAACTCATCGGCCAGACCCCGATCGTCAAGGCCCAGCGCCTGGACACCGGCGTCTGCGAGCTTTACCTGAAGCTCGAGAGCGCCAACCCGGGCGGTTCGATCAAGGATCGCATCGGCCTGTCGATGATCGAGGCAGCGGAGCAGCGGGGTGACCTGAAGCCGGGGGCGACCCTGGTCGAGGGTACCGCTGGCAATACCGGCCTGGGCCTGGCACTGGTGGCCCAGCAGAAGGGCTACAAGCTGATCCTGGTCGTTCCCGACAAGATGAGCCGCGAAAAGATCTTCAACCTGAAGGCGATGGGCGCCGAAGTGCGCCTGACCCGTTCGGATGTCGCCAAGGGCCACCCGGAGTACTACCAGGACCTGGCCAAGACCATCGCCGAGCAGACCCCGGGCGCCTACTTCATCAACCAGTTCGGCAACCCGGACAACCCGGCCGCGCATGAGTTCGGCACCGGCCCGGAGATCCTCGAGCAGATGGGCGGTGACCTCGACGCCATCGTGTTCGGCTGCGGCAGCTCCGGCACCATGACCGGCCTGTCGCGTGCGTTCGCCAGGCTGTCGCCCAAGACCGAGCTGGTGCTGGCCGATCCGGTCGGCTCGATCCTGGCCGAGTACATCAACGACGGCGTGCTCAACGACAAGTCGGGCAGCTGGCTGGTGGAGGGCATCGGCGAGGACTTCCTGCCCTCGATCTCCGACTTCAGCCGCGTCAAGAAGGCCTATGCCATCAGCGACGCCGAGAGCTTCCACACCGCGCGCGAGCTGCTGGGCAAGGAAGGCATCCTCGGCGGTTCGTCCACCGGCACCCTGCTGGCCGCGGCACTGAAGTACTGCAAGGAGCAGACCACGCCGAAGAAGGTGCTGGTGCTGGTCTGCGATACCGGCAACAAGTACCTGTCGAAGATGTACAACGACTACTGGATGCTGGACAACGGCTTCCTGGAGCGCCCGCAGCACGGTGACCTGCGCGACCTGATCCTGCGTCCGTACGGCCAGCGCGACACGGTGGTGATCGGCCCGAACGACCTGTTGACCACCGCCTACCAGCGCATGAAGCTGTATGACGTGTCGCAGCTGCCGGTGATGGACGGTGAGCAGCTGGTCGGCATCGTCGATGAAAGCGACGTGCTGCTGCATGTCTATGGTGACGAAGCGCGCTTCCGCGACACCGTGGCCACCGCGATGGTCAGCAAGCTGGACCGGCTGGACGTGAAGTCGCCGATCGAGGCCCTGCTGCCGGTGTTCGACCGCGGGCAGGTGGCGATCGTGATGGACGGTGACGCCTTCCTCGGCCTGATCACCCGCATCGACCTGCTGAACTATCTGCGCCGTCGCGTGCAGTAAGCCGCTGATCGCTGCCGTTCACCGCTGAATTCCGGTTTATTCGCGTCAAAGCTCGTTAAGGCTGCGCTGATAGACTCCCGATCCTTTGACGGCGCCGCACGTCGGCGCCATTCAGGAAACGACATGTCCAACTCCTCTTCGCCCGACCGCGCGCTGGCTCTGGCCACGCTGGCCATCCATGGCGGCCAGTCGCCCGATCCCAGCACCGGCGCGGTGATGCCGCCGATCTACGCCACCTCGACCTATGCCCAGTCCAGCCCGGGCGAGCATCAGGGCTTTGAGTACTCGCGTACCCACAACCCGACGCGCTTTGCCTATGAGCGCTGCGTGGCCTCGCTGGAAGGCGGCACCCGTGGCTTCGCCTTCGCCTCGGGCATGGCGGCCAGCTCGACGGTGATCGAGCTGCTGGACGCCGGCAGCCACGTGGTGGCGATGGACGACATCTACGGCGGCAGCTTCCGCCTGTTCGAGCGCGTGCGCCGCCGTACCGCCGGGCTGGACTTCAGCTTCGTCGACCTGACCGATCTGGCGGCCTTTGAAGCCTCGATCACGCCGAAGACGAAGATGGTCTGGATTGAAACCCCGACCAACCCGATGCTGAAGATCGTGGACATCGCCGCGGTCGCTGCCATCGCCAAGCGCCATGGCCTGATCGTGGTGGTGGACAACACCTTCGCCTCGCCGATGCTGCAGCGCCCGCTGGAACTGGGCGCGGACCTGGTCCTGCATTCGGCCACCAAGTACCTCAACGGCCATTCGGACATGGTCGGTGGCATGGTCGTGGTCGGTGACAACGCCGAACTGGCCGAACAGATGGCGTTCCTGCAGAACTCGGTGGGTGGCGTGCAGGGCCCGTTCGACAGCTTCCTGGCCCTGCGTGGCCTGAAGACCCTGCCGCTGCGCATGAAGGCGCACTGCGCCAACGCGCTGGCGCTGGCGCAGTGGCTGGAAAAGCACCCGGCGGTGGAGAAGGTGATCTACCCGGGCCTGCCGTCTCACCCGCAGCATGAGCTGGCCGGCAAGCAGATGGCCGGCTACGGCGGCATCGTCTCGATCGTGCTCAAGGGCGGGTTCGAGGCGGCCAAGCGCTTCTGCGAGAAGACCGAGCTGTTCACCCTGGCCGAGTCGCTGGGCGGCGTGGAAAGCCTGGTCAACCACCCGGCGGTGATGACGCATGCCTCGATCCCGGTCGCGCGCCGCGAGCAGCTGGGGATCAGCGATGCGCTGGTGCGGCTGAGCGTGGGTGTGGAGGAGCTGGGGGATCTGCAGGTGGATCTGGAAAATGCGCTGGGTGGGAACCGCTGAGCATGAGCATTCTCTCGGTCTTCGGGAAGCATCGTTCGCTCACCTTCGAACTGACCCAGCGTGAAGTCCTCGGGCGTTATCGCGGTGCCAGCTTCGGTCTGCTGTGGTCGCTGATCAGCCCGTTCCTGATGCTGCTGGTCTACACCATGGCCTTCGGTTTCATCATGAAGGGACGCTGGCCCGGATCGACCGGGTCCACCACCGATTTCGCGTTGATCCTGTTCGCGGGCCTTACCGTGCATGGCTTCTTCGCGGAATGCTTTACCCGTGCGCCGCAGTTGATCGTCAGCAACACCAGCTACGTCAAGCGTGTGGTGTTCCCGCTGGATATCCTGGTGTGGAGCATGACGCTGTCGGCGCTGTTCCATCTGCTGATGAACATGGTCGTACTGCTGCTGCTGTACCTGTGCGTCAAGGGCAGCATCCATCCCACCGCGGTGCTGTTGCCGGTTGTGGTGTTGCCGCTGGTGATCCTGACGGTCGGCATTGGTTGGATTACCTCGGCACTGGGTGTGTACCTGCGCGATATCGGGCAGATCGCCGGCGTCATCGCAGCTGCCATGCTGTTCCTGTCCTCGGCGATTATTCCGGTTGAGTCGGTGCCGGCCAGCTACCGCATCGTGTTCGAGCTCAATCCGCTGACCTTCATCATCAACCAGGTGCGCGAAGTGGTGATCTGGGGCCGCCTGCCAGATTGGGCTGGGCTGGGTCTGTACACCCTCATCGCCTGTGTGGTGGCCGTCATTGGCCATCGCCTGTTCAACAAGCTGCGCGTGGGGTTTGCCGATGTCCTCTGAAGTCGCCGTGGCCGAGACCGTCATCGAGGTCAAAGGGGTTGGCAAGTCGTACCACATGTACGAACGTCCTTCGCACCGCTTGTGGCAAACGCTGGCAGGCAAGCGCAAGTCCTTCTACAAGGATTTCTGGGCGCTGCGCGACGTGAGCTTCTCGATCCGCCGTGGCCAGACAGTGGGAATTGTCGGTCGCAACGGCTCGGGCAAATCGACTCTGCTGCAGATGATCGCCGGCACCCTCAATCCCACCGAGGGCAACATTACTGTGAAGGGGCGCGTGGCCGCGCTGCTCGAACTGGGCAGTGGCTTCAACCCCGAGTTCACCGGCCGCGAGAACGTCTATCTCAACGCCACCATCCTTGGCCTCACCCGTGCGCAGATCGACCATCGCCTGGAGAGCATCCTGGCCTTCGCCGATATCGGCGAGTTCATCGACCAGCCGGTACGCAGCTACTCCAGCGGCATGTCGGTGCGTCTGGCCTTTGCGGTGATCGCCCATGTTGACGCTGACATTTTGATCATTGACGAAGCACTGGCAGTCGGTGATGCCTTTTTCTCCCAGAAGTGCATGCGCTTCCTGCGGGAATTCCAGAAGACCGGCACGCTGTTGTTCGTCAGCCATGATGCGGCCGCCGTCACCAACCTGTGCGAGAACGCCGTGTGGTTGCAGAACGGCCGCATGCGCCTGTCCGGCACCTCGCAGGAGGTGGTCGAGGCGTACATGACCGAGCAGCATGTGGTCGGGCGGCGTGAGGCGGGTGATGCTGAGATCGTCGTGGAAAAGAAGCAGCGCAAGCTTGTTTCCGATGCGCCGGACTTCCGCCACGATGCCCTGCTGGAAGCCGGTGTTGTCAATCGGATCGCGCTCTTCGAGTTCGACCCGAACAACGTGGGCCAGGAGTTCGGTGCACGTGGTGCACGCATCATCGATGTGAGCATGACCGACGAGCAGGGGCGGCGGGTCGGCGTTCTGGAGGGCGGTGAACTGGTAAGGCTGGAGATCCGCGTGGAGTTGCTGCAGCCGCTGGAGAACCTCATCGTCGGGTTCTATGTGAAGGATCGGCTGGGCCAGCGTCTGTTCGGTGACAACAGCTACTTCGCTTGCCGGGAGACACCCGTTTCCGGGCAGGCCGGAAGCATCGTCCGGGGCACCTTCGTGTTCCGCATGCCGATCATGCCATCAGGCTCCTACATGATTGATGCTGCAGTCGCTTCCGGTGATCAGCATGACCATACGCAGCAGCACTGGATCCACGACGCGCTGGAGTTCCGCGCGATGGACGAAACGATGCGCTTCGGCCTCGTCGGCCTGCCGATGCTGGCCATCGAAGTTTCCAAGGAGTCTCAATGATCGAGTTCACCGGTGAGCGCTTCGTGCCGACCGAACAGGGTGTAATCAGGCAGGAACATCTTCACCGTTATGCCTGGTGCCTGCCGTTGGTGGAAGGCAAGGATGTGCTGGATGTCGCCAGCGGCGAAGGATACGGCAGCGCGATGCTGGCCTCCCGGGCGCGCTCGGTATGTGGCGTGGATATCTCGCATGAGGCCGTGGATCACGCTGCCGGGCGTTATTCGGCGCAGACCAACCTGAAGTACCTGCAGGGCTCCGCTGCTGCCATTCCATTGGCCGACGACAGTGTGGATGTGGTTGTTTCCTTCGAGACCATCGAGCACCTGATGGAGCAGGAGGAGATGATGGCCGAGATCCGTCGTGTGCTGCGGCCCGATGGTGTTCTGGTCATGTCCTCGCCCAACAAGGAGGTTTACTCCGATCGGGCCGGCTATCACAACGATTTCCACGTAAAGGAGCTCTACCAGGCAGAGTTCCAGGCGTTGGTCGGGCGTTACTTCCCGGCTTCGCGGCTGTGTGGGCACCGCATGGCGGTGTGCTCGACTATCACTCCAATGTCAGAGGCGGAACGCACGGACAGCTACCAGGCGCTGACCGATACCGGCTCGGGTGTCGAAGCCCGCGTGGCCAGCGTTCCAGATGCGGTCTACTTTGTTGTCGTCGCTGCGGCTGACGCGTCATTGTTGCCGGATACACCTGCTTCTGTGCTCTATGCCGAAAGCGAGGATCTGTATGCCCAGCAGCATGACATCGCACGCTGGGCCCAGGGACTGGACAACGAACGGGAAGACACTATTCGTTGGGCACGTTCGCTGGAAGCGGAGCTTGAGAAATCCCGTGCCGATTACCACCGCCTGGAAGTCGAGTTCGAGGATCGTACGCGCTGGGCGCTGGAGCTGGACCAGGTTGTCCAGGCCGGTGGCGGCCTTGCCGGCGCCGCTGAGCTGCGTGCGAGGAATGATGCGCTGCAGGCGCAGCTGGAACAGGTGCGGGGCGAGAAGGCGGACGTCGAAGCTGATCTGCAACGGCATCAGGCAGCATCGCAGCACGAAGCGGCCGAGCTGCGCCGACTGCTGCAGACGGCCCACGAAACCGTTGCCAGCCGTTCGGAAGTCAGCCGCGAACTGCAGCGGCGCTCTGGTCTCGCGTTCCGGCCCGGTGCGGAAGGCACCTCCGAGCTGGAAGTGAAGCGCGTCATCCACGAATACGACGAGCAGTTGGAGAGCCTGAACGATGCCTTCGCGAAGGTGCTCGCCTCCAAGTCCTGGCGCATCACGCGCCCGATGCGCTTCGCTTCGCGCCTGCTGCGTGGCGATGTGCCGGCCATTATTGCGTCGCTGCGTGCCAGCGGCCTGGCCCGCCATCCATTGCTGGCGCCGCTGGCACGCCCGGTGCGTAACTGGCTCCTGCGCCGTGACAATGCCCGTGTTGAACCGCTTTCGGGCCTGGCGTTGCTGTCGGTGGTGGAAGATTCAGGCGAAGTACTGAAGACCCTGTCCTTCCCGATGCATGAATCGCCGGAAGTCAGCATCGTCATTCCCACCTACGGCAACCTGCCGCACACCCTGGCCTGCCTGCGCTCGATCGCCGCCCACCCGCCGGCGGTGAGCTATGAGGTGCTGGTGCTGGAAGATGCCTCCGGCGATGCGGAAATCGAGAAGCTGGTCCCGGTTCCGGGCCTGCGCTTCCACCACAACCCGCAGAACCTCGGCTTCCTGCTGTCCTGCAACCAGGCGCTGGAACTGGCCCGTGGCCGTTACACCTATTTCCTCAACAACGACACCGAAGTACGTCCGGGCTGGATGGACGAGATGCTGGACGTCTTCCAGCGCATGCCCGATTGCGGCATGGTCGGTTCCAAGTTGGTCTACCCCGATGGCCGTCTGCAGGAAGCCGGTGGCATCATCTGGCGTGACGGCTCGGCCTGGAACTACGGCCGCCTGGATAACCCGGCCGACAGTCAGTACAACTACCTGCGCCCGGTGGACTACTGCAGCGGCGCGAGCCTGCTCATTCCCAGCGCGCTGCTGCGTGAGCTGGGCGGCTTCGATCCCGAGTTCGTACCGGCCTACTGCGAGGATTCGGACTTGGCGTTCCGCGTGCGCAAGGCGGGCTACCAGCTCTACTACTGCCCGACCTCGGAGGTCGTGCATTACGAAGGCATCTCCCACGGCACCGATACCGGCAGCGGTATCAAGGCCTATCAGGTCGCGAACCAGAAGAAACTGCGCGAACGTTGGCAGGATGAGCTGGCCCTGCATGAGCCCAACGGCGAGCACGTGGTGCTGGCCCGCGACCGTGCCTGGCAGAAGGAAACTGTCCTGATCGTCGACCACTACGTACCGCAGCCCGACCGTGATGCCGGTTCGCGGACCATGATCGCCTTCATCAACGCGCTGCTGGAACGTGGCTGCGTGGTCAAGTTCTGGGCCGACAACCTGTACTTCGATCCGATCTACACTCCGCCACTTCAGGCCCGTGGTGTGGAAGTGATGTATGGCGGCCAGTGGGTGGGCGGCTTCGCGCGCTACCTGGACGAAAATCCGCACGTGCGCACGGTGATGCTGTCGCGGCCTCATATCGCTGAGCATTACCTCGATGCCCTGTGCAAGCACCCGGGTGTCCGCAGCGTCTACTACGGCCACGACCTGCACTTCCGTCGCATGGAAATGGAAGCCACCCGCAATGGCGGCAGCGATGGCGAGGCGCGTTCGATGGAACTGCTGGAGCGGCGCATCTGGAAGGCCGTCGACCGCGTCCTCTACCCGTCGGCCGAAGAGGCGCAGGACGTGCGCGCGCTGGAGCCGGACGTCGATGCACGCGCGATCCTGCCGTACGCTTTCGACCACTTCAACGATGAAGCCGTGCCCGCGCAGCGTGCCGGCATCCTGTTCGTCGCTGGCTTCGCCCACGGCCCCAATGTCGATGCCGCGCGATGGCTGGTCGAGTCGGTGATGCCGCAGGTCTGGGCGCGGCACCCCGGCGTGAAGCTGTCACTGGTTGGCTCCAACCCGACCGATGCTGTACGCGCCCTGGCGGGCGAACATGTCGAGGTGACCGGTTTCGTCAGCGACGAGGAGCTGGCCCGGCGCTACGGTGTCGCGCGCGTGGCCATTGTGCCGCTGCGCTTTGGTGCCGGCGTCAAGGGCAAGGTTGTCGAAGCCATGCAGCAGGGTCTGCCGCTGGTCACTACCGGTATTGGTGCCCAGGGCCTGGTCGGTCTGGAGGCGGTGGTCACCGTGGCAGACGAGGCCGATGGCCTTGCCGCAGGGCTGTTGTCGTTACTGGAAGATGATGCGCTGTGGCTGCAGCGGTCGCGTGCAGCGGCGAGCTACTGTCGCAGCCAGTTCTCGCGCGATGCACTGGGTCGTGCACTGGAATCGGCATTCGCATTGGAGAAGAAAGCATGATCGTTCGTTCACGCGCACCCCTGCGGCTGGGCCTGGCCGGTGGTGGCACGGATGTGTCGCCGTTCTGCGACCAGTTCGGTGGCTTCGTCATGAACGTGACCATCGACAAGTTCGCCTATGCGACCCTCGATGACTCGCCCGATGGCCTGGTCGGATTCCATGCTCAGGATGCGGGCGCCTGCGAGCGCGTCGATCCGCAGGCCGTGGAGGCCGGCCCCGGCCCACTGCAGTTGATGAAGGGTGTCTACCTGAGGGTCTGCAACGACTACCTGCAGGGCGAGCGGCCAGCCATCCGCATCCGCGCGCATTCCGATGCGCCGCCGGGCTCGGGCCTGGGCTCGTCCTCGACGATGGTCGTCGCGCTGGTCACCGCCTTCGCCGAGTACTTCGCGTTGCCGCTGGGCGAGTACGAGATTGCGCAGCTGGCCTACCGCATCGAGCGCGTCGACCTGCAGCTGTCCGGTGGCAAGCAGGACCAGTACGCAGCGGCCTTCGGCGGTTTCAATTTCATGGAGTTCTACGACGCCGATCGGGTGATCGTGAATCCGCTGCGCATCAAGGACTGGATCTGGTCCGAACTCGAAGCGGGCCTGGTGTTGTACTTCACCGGCGTGTCGCGTGCTTCGGCCAAGATCATTGATGAGCAGTCCCGCAACATCAAGGAAGGCAAGGCCAGTTCGCTCGATGCTATGCATCGGTTGAAGGTCGAAGCCAGCCAGATGAAGGAAGCGCTGCTGCGCGGTGATTTCGAGCGGCTGGCGCAGGTGATGCAGTCCGGCTGGGAAGCGAAGAAGCTCAGTGCCAGCAGTATTTCCAATCCGATGATCGATGAGATCGAAGCGTTGGCAATGCGCCACGGCGCGCGCGCGACCAAGGTATCGGGCGCGGGTGGCGGCGGTTTCATGATGTTCCTCTGCGACCCGGCACACCGGGTCGACCTGGTGCGCGCGCTTGCTGGCGCCGGCGGCACTGTTTTTGATACACACTTCACCCACCAAGGTGCAACGGCATGGAAAATCGGATGAACGAATTCATCAAGGCCGAGTTCGGCAAGACTCTCGAGAACTTCCAGCGCATGTCGGCGGATGCCGCGTTGGCGTCGCAGATCGAGCAGGCAGTGGCGCTGTGCGTGGACGCGCTGAAGGCCGGTCGCAAGATCCTGTTTGCCGGCAACGGCGGCAGTGCTGCCGATGCACAGCACTGGGCAGGCGAGCTGGTGAGCCGCTTCTATTACGACCGTCCGGGCCTGCCGGCGATCGCGCTGACCACCGATACCTCGATCCTGACCGCCATCGGCAACGACTACGGTTACGACTACACCTTTGCCCGCCAGATCGAAGCACTTGGCCAGGAAGGCGATGTGTTCGTGGCAATCTCCACCTCGGGCCGTTCGAAGAACATCATGCGCGCACTGGAGGCTTGCGAAGCCAAGGGTGTACGCGTCATCGGATTCACTGGCGAACACGGCGGCGACATGAAGGACCGCTGCGACATCTGTTTCCGCGTGCCTTCCAACGAGACGCCGCGCATCCAGGAGGGGCATGAGTTCATCGGTCATCTGCTGTGTGCGCTGATCGAAAGCGAAATGTTCCCGCGCTGACATGGCTGCCGACGAGATCCTGATCCTGGCCGGCGGCTTCGGCACCCGGCTGCGAAGCGAAGTGCCCGACCTGCCCAAGCCCCTGGCCCCGGTGGCCGGACGCCCGTTCCTGGCCTATCTGTTGAATCGCTATGCGGCCGCCGGCATGCGTCGTGTGATCCTGGCGACCGGTTACCTCGGTGATGTTGTCGAGCAGACCATCGGCAGGAAGTGGGCGGGCATGGAAGTGGTCTACTCGCGTGAGGAGACGCCGCTCGGCACCGGTGGCGCGATCGCTGCCGCGGCACGGCTGGCGCAGGGTGACGGGCTGCACGTCTGCAATGGCGACACCTACCTCGAGTACTCGCCGGCAGCACTGGAAGCGGCTGCAAAGGGTCTGCCGATGTCGATCGCGCTGGCGCGTGTGGATGATGTCTCACGCTACGGCACGGTGGATGTCGAGCAGGGCAGGGTGCTGCGCTTCCATGAGAAGCGCCCGGGTGGTGCCGGCCTGATCAATGCCGGCAGCTATTTCCTCAGCGCGCAGGCGCTGGCCAGCCTGCCGGACGAAGTCTCCTTCTCGTTCGAAAAGCAGGTGCTGGAACCGGCCGTAGCCGCTGGGCGGGTCGGCGCGCTGGTGGAGACCGCTGCGTTCATCGACATCGGCGTGCCGGAGGATTTCTATCGCGCGCAGACGTTGCTTGGAGCAGCCTGATGACAGTGCTGCCAAACGTGCCGGGCTTCGTCGCCGGGCCGGTCACAAGGCGGCCCGGTGCGCCAGTACTTTTCCTTGATCGGGACGGAGTGATCAACGTCAATCACGGCTACGTGCATACACCGGATCGGACTGAGTGGGTTCCCGGTATCCTGCCGCTGCTGGCCGATGCTGCGCGTTTGGGCTACCAGGTTGTGGTGGTGACCAACCAGGCCGGCATCGCACGTGGCTTCTACAGCGTCAATGACTTCACCGACTACACGCACTGGCAGCACGAGCAGTTGCTGCAGGCCGGCGCGCCGCTGCTGGGCACGTGGTTCTGCCCGCATCATCCCCAGGCCGGCCAGGGTGAATTCAAGATTGAATGCCTGTGCCGAAAGCCCGAACCGGGCATGTTGCTGAAGGCGATCGAGGAGTTTTCGATTGACCCGGCGCAGGCGGTATTCGTTGGCGACAAGATCTCGGATATGCAGGCGGGGGCGGCTGCAGGCATAGGGAAGCTGCTCCTGATCGCAGGCGACATCGGCAAGGGTGCTGCGCCGCAGCAGGCCATCATGGTGCCTGACCTCGCTGCGGTGCAGCGTCAGCTGTAGCCGGTTATCCACAAAGTCCGCTGGATGCCGTAGCAATCCTGTGCTGCTAGGATGCCTTCTCCATCCTTCCGGGAGAGGGCTGTGGCGCGCTTCAGATCTGTGTCGTCGACGGGTAACTGTCTGCTGTGCAATGAGCCGGCCACTGCCTTCAGGGTGGTTGATGGCGTGCAGTATCTTGAATGTGGCATCTGCGATTTCATATTCGCCGACCCGGCGCTGATAGCATCGATCGATGCTGGCCAATCTCCCCGGGAATACGACGAGGACTACTGGCGCTCCGAATTGCAGTCGGCACGTGACCGGTCTTTCGGGTCGTCGTTGGCAAGGTTGGGGGAGGCGTTGCTCTACTGCTCCATTCCCGTCCAGCGCTTCATCGATATCGGCACGGGACCGGGTTTTCTGCTCGATGCGGTGCAGCGCTACCTGCCGAAGAGTTCGCATTGCTTCTACGGCGTAGAGAAGTTTCCACCCGAGCCGGCGTACCGCTCCAGCCACGCGAATTACAGGTGCGGCGATCTGGCCGACATTGGGATGACGTTCGAATGTGGTATCTGCGTGGAAGTAGTTGAACATCTGACCCCGTCGATGGCGAGGTCGTTGGCGAGCTCCCTACGCAAGGTCGCGGCTCCGGGGGGGCTGTTTCTGTTCAATACCGGACTGACTGAGTATGTACGGACCGAGGATCCAGGCTACCTTGATCCGTTCCACCGGGGGCATATCACCTGCTGGTCGGAAAGCGCTGCGCGCCGGCTGTTCGAGCCTCTGGGCTTCCGCGTGCTCCCGCTGCAGGGCAAGAGCTGGGCTTTCGTGGTCGAAGTCCTTTCCGGCGACCCACGCCAGCAGGTTCCGCTGGCTGATCGCATCTGGTCGGCGCCGCAGGCCAACGTCGATCTTTTGACTGATGAGGACATGGGGACGGTCATGCACATCCTGGCCCGGGAGAGCGCTCGGGCTTACATCTAGTCCGTCCGGCCCCTTCTGCGGCGCTACCTCGAGGTCAGCCCCGGAGCGCGCGACCCACAGTGTGTCGCACTGTTACTATCTCGGTCCGGCTGCTGATGGCATCGCGGCGGAATGGCCATGTACGTGCCTGCTGTTACCCACGGATCCTGCCGGATCGTGGGCCGCGTGGTCGCGGCGTACAGGAAGCGAGGCCTTGCGGCGGTTTGAATCAATGGAGCAGTGTGTCGATGTTTAACAAGATCCTGGCTGTAAAGACGGTGGTGCGCCTGGTGGACCTGGCGGCCATCGCAGCGATGACGTTCGCGCTGTCCATCTACTTCTATCATCCCTATTACTTCGGCGACGAGATGTTCTCCTTCAACTTCGGAGAGCACAGCGGCAACACCCTGATGGGGGTTTTCACCGGGCTGAACAGCTACAAGCCACGCATCGTCATGAACTTCATCTGGGCGGTCATCGTCTCCCAGGATCTTCCGCGCTGGATGACCATGCTGGTCAATTGTGCGGCGTTGGCAGGATGTGCCGCGCTGGTCTACGGGATCGCGCGGGTGCATTTCAATGCTCGCCGAAGCGCTGCCCTGTTGGCTGCGGCGATGATGGTGGCGTGTCGTTTCAACATCATGCTGTACTTCGACTACGTTTCGGGAACGGTCGAGGCGCTCAGTCTCCTGTTCCTCCTGGCCGGTGTTGCCGTGTCCATGCCCGGTCTGGTGTTCCTGCAGCACCAGCGCGCTTCCTGCCTGGGATTGGCGCTGCTGCTCTTCATCCTGGCGGTGTTCACTCATGAGCGCTACGCATTGGCGCTGCTGGGCCTGTCCGGCGTGGCGATGCTGCGCTGGTGGCCTATGCGCAGGTCAGTCGGCGCCCGGCCCCTGGTATTCGCCCTGGTCACTGCTGTTGTTCCGCTCGGCCTGTACATCGTTGCCGTGAAAGTGCTGTCCAACCAGCCGGTGGCGATGGGTACCTCCGGACAGACTGTCAGCGTATCGCTGGACACAATGAAAGTGTCGGCCACCTACTTGGTCAACCTTTTCCTGGGTGGTAATCACGGCCCACAGTACTTCGTTGGCATGTTCAACCATGCGGCGCCCCGCTACATGTATCTCTTTGTGCCGCTGGCCGCAGTCTCCCTGTTGGCCTGGTGCCTGCCGTGGCTGCGCCCGCAGTGGCGTTCGACGACCTACTTCATGCCGATGCTGGCCTTCCTGGCCGCGATTGTCGGCCTGGTTGCGATTGCGAGCCTGCCCGGTTCAGCGCGGCAGGAGGCCCGCTGGATGTACCCGGCCATGGCGTTCCTGCTGCTGTTTGTCTTTGCCGGCTATCGGCACCGGGCGCAGATCATCATCCTGTCGGTACTGGCCGTCACCCAGTTGTTCTACCTGTTCTTCGGCAGTATGTGGTCGATTGCCAGCATCACCGGCGCGCGTCTGGCCGTATCCATCAGCGATTCGCTGAGTACCCTGCGCCAGGCTGGAGACGGTGTGGTCGTAGCTGGGCCCGAGCCGGACATCAGCTGGGTGCTCGGTGAAGATGGCAAGGTCTATTGCCGCCTTAACCTGCCGAAGGGGCATTGCCTCTATCCGCGTGCCGAATTCAGCAAGGGTAATGTCAAGGAATTCAGCTATGGCCTTGTGGTGGGTGAGCCCAATCTGCGCGGCCGTCCGGGATTCAGCGTGATATCCGCTGAACAGGCCAAGCGTCTGATGGATCCTGCGGCGTTACCAGCTCCTACCCATCAGCTGGGTGGGGGCAAGGAGTGGCCGGAATGGATGGGTATTCCGGATGAACGGGTAAGCAGCGAGGGATTGGAGCTCCGCGGACTGTCGGAAGTGACCCGTCGGCAGGCTGCTGAGGAACTTGATCGCCACATTGTCCTGTACACCGCCCAGTCTGCCAATGGGCAGCCCGGCAGGATGCGCCTGCAGATCAATTGGCATGGCGCGGACGGCGGGTTCATTTCGACTCAGATCGAAGTGGTGGATGTGGGGCTCGTGCCCCGTTCCTATCCCCTGCTGGCAGTTGCCCCCAGCGGCGCGACCCATGCCTATGTCTATGCGACGCTGCCTGACGACCACTCGGGTAGGGTGCTGCTGCGCAACATCGGAGTGGCCAATCCTTGATCGGCTCCCGAAGGGGGCTATGTTAAGATTACAAAGCCAATGCCCTGCGCCTTGGGGGCGCGACAACCGATCCGAGGCTTGGGAGCATAGGTGGTGTGGAAAGTGGAGCAGGAGAAGATTGTTCGCCTCCTCAAATCCGAGAAGTTGCGATTCCTGATTGTGGGCGCGGGCAATACCGTGATCGGCTATGCCTGCTTCCTGCTGACGTTCGCACTCATGGATCCCTGGGCAGGCCCGGTCGCCATTCTTGTCGCCGCCTATCTGGTCGCACTTCCCATAGCCTTCGTCAATCAGCGGGTGTTCGTGTTCCGTTCACGGGCGCCCTGGGTACGCGAGTTCGGCCGGTTCCTGCTGGCCAACTCCACGATATTCGCAATCAATGTGGTAGCACTGCCGATCTGCATAAGGCTCTCTGAAGGTGACCCGCGCGTCGTCCAGGGAGTGTTCGTGATGGTTTCGACTGTCGCGAGCTATTTTGCTCACAAGTATTTCTCTTTTTCCCGGTGACCCGATGCGTCGTATTCCGTTGTTGATTCCGAGGATGCCGTCTGCGGACAAGGTGTATCCGTATCTCCGAAAGATTGACCAGAATCGGATTTACACCAATTACGGCCCTTTGAACGCCGAGTTCGAGCAGCGCCTAGCGACCGAACTCGGCCAGGGGCTTGAGCCGGCCCATCTGACGACTGTCTCCAACTGCACCGTCGGTCTCGAGCTGGCTATCCAGGCGCTTGCCTTGCGTGCAGGCGCGCGGGTCCTGTTGCCCTCGCTCACCTTCGTCGCCACGGCCACGGCGATTGTCAGGGTGGGGGCGACCCCGCTGTTCAGCGACATCGACCCTTCCGGCTGGTGCCTGACTCCGGCCATTGCCGAGGAGGCGCTGGCGCGGGGTGAGATCTTTGACCTGGTGATGCCGGTCAGTACATTCGGCAAGCAGCACGATGTCACCGCCTGGGATGACTTCAGCGCAAAGACCGGTATCCCGGTGCTGATCGACGCGGCAGGTGCCTTCGGGAACCAGCCGATCGGCCGCACGACGGACGTTGTGTTCAGCTTCCACGCGACGAAATCCATCGGCAGCGGTGAGGGCGGATTGATCGTGTCGTTCAATGCCGAGCGCATCCGGCGCATCCGTCAGTTGGCCAACTTCGGCATCGACGCCGCCCGTGGCGAGCTGATCGGACTGGGGACCAACGGCAAGCTCAGTGAGTATCACGCTGCAGTCGGGTTGGCGGCACTGGACGAGTGGCCCGACATTGTCGAGCAGCGGCGCGAGCTGCATGCCCGCTACCTGCGTAAGCTGCAGCAGGCCTGCCCGAGCGTGGGGCTGCAAGAAAAGGATCCCGATGGTATCTATCCGCTGCTTCCGGTGCTCCTGCCTGACGGTGTCGACGCGCTGGCCATCGGTGACGCATTGCGCGAGCAGGGTATCGATACCCGGCGGTGGTACTGCCCGCCGTTGCACGCGCATGGCGTGCTGGCCCATTTCGACCGCTCGGACTCGCTGGGTGTTACCGCTGCCATCGGCGACCGCATCCTCGGTCTGCCGTTCTTCGCCGGTATCACTGACGAGGAGATCGGTACCGTGGTCGATTCGCTCGCACGGGCGATTTCCACCGAGACCGCCGGAGTCGTCCAGTGAGCACGATCAGCTACGTCATTCCGGTCTATCACAATGAAGGTTCAATCGAGCTGACCTGGGCTGGGATCCGCGACCTGTTCGCCACCAGCCTGCCCGAACACGACTACGAGATCGTGTTCGTGAATGATGGCTCCAAGGATGGCTCCCATGCAGAGATGCTGCGTGTCAGTGCGCAGGATCCGCGCGTGCGATCGATCTCCTTCACCCGCAACTTCGGCCAGCTGTCGGCTACGTTGGCCGGCTTCGACGCCGCCAGCGGCGACGCGGTCATCAACATGTCCGCAGACATGCAGGATCCGATCGAGTTGACCGCCGAGATGATCCGCAAGTGGGAACAGGGCAATGAAGTGGTCATCGCGCATCGTGCGGACCGTGAGGACAACTTCACTTCCTCGATGTTTTCCCGCATTGTCTACGGCATCCTGCGCATGTCCAACCCGAACATGCCGGCGGGCGGGTTCGATTTCACCCTGATGAGCCGCCGTGCGCTGACGCTCTTCATGAGCATGAAGGGGCGCCATCGTTTCTTCCAGGGTGACGTGCTCTGGGCCGGCTTCCCGACCGCCTACATTCCGTACGTGCGGCGCAAGCGCGAGATCGGCAAGTCGCAGTACAACTTCAGCAAGAAGCTGAAACTGGCCTTCGATTTCATCATCGACGGTTCCTATCTTCCGATCCGTCTCATGTCCTTGTCCGGCACCGTGCTGGCCATGCTGGGGCTTTGCTATGCCGTCGTGATCGCGGTCTCGCGCCTGTTCGACCTGACGCCGTTCTCGGGCTGGGCGCCGATCATGGTGGCGATCCTGGTGGTGGGCGGCATGATCATGTTGATGCTGGGTGTCATCGGCGAATACCTGTGGCGGATTCTCGACGAGATCCGTGCCAAGCCGATGTACATCGTCCGAGAAGATACAGCTGAAAAGGCTGCCATTTCCAAGAATGAGCTGGAGTAACACTGATGAGTAACAACGACGAGCGACTGGTATCGGTCTATTCGGCTGCCCTGAACATCGACGCTTCCCGCGTGGTCGATGGCCTGCTTTACAACAGCATTCCGGAATGGGATTCGATTGCCCACATGCTGCTGGTTTCGCAGCTTGAGAATGAGTTCGATGTCATGTTCGACACTGATGACATCATCGATATGAGCTCGGTCGCCAAGGCCAAGGAAATCCTGGCGAAGCACGGCGTCGAGTTCTGATATGGCCGGTTTGCTGGAAGGAAAGGTTGCCCTTATCACGGGGGCGTCCCGCGGCATCGGAGAGGCAACGGTTCGTGCCTACCTGCAGCAGGGCGCACACGTTGTGGCGACTGCCAGGGACACCGCCGCTCTGCAGCCGCTGCTCGACAGCGTGCGCACGAGCATGCCTGAGGCACGGCTGGAGGCGGTTCCGCTTGACGTGACCGATCCGGTTTCCGTGCGTGATGCTTTCCAGTCCGTGTTCAAGCAGCACCGCCGGCTGGACGTGCTCGTTTCGAACGCGGGCGTCCTGCAGGATGCCCTTATCGGCATGGTCACGCCCGAGCAGATCCAGGCGGTATTCTCGGTCAACACCTATGGCGTCCTGTATTGTGCCCAGTATGCGAGCCGACTGATGGCACGCAACGGTGGTGGCTCGATCATCAATCTTGCATCCATCATCGGCGTGACCGGCAACGTTGGCCAGGCGGTCTACGGTGGCAGCAAAGCGGCCGTGGTCGGCATCACCCTCTCGCTCTCCAAGGAGCTCGCGCCGAACAACATCCGCGTCAATGCGATCGCGCCAGGATTCATCGACACGGACATGGCGCGCTCCATTGGTTCGGAGAAATATGCCGAACGCGTTGCGTCCATCGCCATGGACCGGGTGGGTGCGCCGGCAGAGGTGGCCAACGTGGCAGTCTTCCTCGGATCGGATCTGGCGTCCTATGTGACCGGTCAGGTGATCGGGGTCGACGGCGGGATGCTGATCTGATGTTCGCCCGCGTACTGGAACAGCACGGCGACCAGATTGCCGTGATCCTTCCCGGCGGAGAGTCACTGGCATACCGCGAACTGGCCGCGCGCGCGGACGCTGCGTGGGCTGCTGTCGATCCGGCCTGGGGCGTCATCGCCCTCGAATGCGCCAATACGCTGGACAACCTGCTGGCCTATCTGGGCGCGCTGCGTGCAGGGCAGCCCGTACTGCTGCTGGATGCCTCGTTGAACGACACACTGCGCGAGCAGGTCATTGATCATTACAGCATCAGCCACGTGCGCCGTCCTGATGGCCAGTGGCATGCAACTGGCAGGCGCGCGGCCGCCGTTTCTGCTGAACTGGCAGTCCTGCTGCCGACATCGGGTAGCACGGGATCGTCAAAGCTGGTGCGTCTTTCTGCAGGAAACCTGCAGGCCAACGCCCAGTCGATCCAGGATTACCTGGGGATCGACAGCGCGCAGCGGGCAATCACCTCGTTGCCCATGCATTACTCCTACGGTCTGTCGGTGATCAACAGTCACCTGCTGGCCGGTGCGACGTTGCTGCTGACTGCCGAGTCCGTGGTTTCCAGGTCATTCTGGGACTTTTTCCGGCAGCACGAAGCGACGAGTCTCTCCGGTGTTCCGACCCACTACGAGATGCTGAAGCAGTTCCGCTTCGAGCGCATGTCGCTGCCTTCACTGCAGACCCTGACGCAGGCGGGAGGCCGCTTGGCCGAGTCGACCATCGAGTGGTTCCACAACTTGGCCGAGCAGCGCGGCCAGCGCTTCTTCGTGATGTACGGCCAGACCGAGGCCACAGCCCGGATTGCCTATGTCCCCCATGACGTGTTGGCCAGCAAGATCGGGTCGGTTGGTGTTGCCATTCCAGGCGGAATGCTATCGTTGGTGGACGAGCAGGGGCGGGCCATCGAGCGGGCCGGTGAGGTGGGTGAGCTGCGCTATCGCGGCGCGAATGTGATGCTGGGGTACGCCGAGGGTCCTGGCGATCTGGCGTTGGGCGACATCCAGCAGGGTGTGCTCAGTACGGGTGACCTGGCGCGTTTTGACGACGACGGGTACTACTACGTGGTTGGCCGCTTGAAGCGGATGATCAAGGTATTCGGCAACCGCTTCGGCCTGGACGAGATGGAGTCCAAGCTGCGAGCCGATGGCTGGGATGTGGTCATGACCGGACGCGACGACCTTGTTGTCGCGATCCTTGTCCGGCCTGAGGATGATGCCTGCGAGCGTCTGAGGCGGGATATCGCGGCGCGCTACAAGCTGAATCCAATCGCGGTGAGGGTGCTGCCGGTCGACGCCATTCCGCTGTCCTCGTCGGGCAAGATTCTGTATGCAGATCTCCTTCAACAGGCTGAGGCAGGCCAAGGGGCGGCCCGTGCAACGTGATTACTTTGACCTGCCTGTCTATGGCGTCGGGGCTGCCGAGAAGGAAGTCCTGCTCAAGCAGCTGCTGAGCAGCTTGACCGTGCATCATGCCGAGCACTGCACGCCCTATGCGCGCGTGCTGCAGGCCCACGGGCATACGCCCGGCTCGGAACAAAGCGTCGACCAGATTCCTTTCCTGCCCGTACGCCTGTTCAAGGAGTTCGAGCTCAGCTCGACCCCGGCCGATCAGCGCTTCAAGGTCCTCACCTCGTCGGGCACGACGTCGCAGACGGTCTCCAGGATCATCCTTGATCGCGATACGGCGGCTGCGCAAACGCGCGCGCTGGTGCTGATCATGCAGCAGTTCCTCGGCAAGGCGCGCCTGCCGATGCTCATCATCGATCATCCCGGTGTGGTGAAGGATCGCGCCAATTTTTCCGCGCGTGGCGCTGGCATTCTTGGCCTGTCCAATTTTGGGCGTGACCATACCTACGCATTGAACGACGATATGTCGATCAATCTCGACGCAGTGAATGCGTTCCTGGAGCGGCATGCCGGCCAGCGCGTGTTCCTGTTCGGCTTCACCTTCATGGTCTGGAAGTACTTTGTCCAGGCGTTGAAGGGGCGCAGTGATGTGCCGCGGTTCAGTGATGCCGTACTCATCCACAGTGGTGGCTGGAAGAAGCTGCAGGATGAGGCGGTAAGCAATGAAGAGTTCAAGCGGTCGCTGGCCGAGAGTTTCAGTATCGGCGCTGTGCACAATTTCTACGGTATGGTCGAACAGGTTGGTTCGATCTTCGTCGAGTGCGAGCACGGTCGCCTGCACTGTCCTGCCTTTGCTGATGTGAAGATCCGTGCGCCGAGCACGTGGGAGCCTCTGCCGGCAAACGTGCCAGGCCTTATCCAGGTGCTGTCGGTGTTGCCTACGAGTTACCCGGGCCATAGCCTGCTGACCGAGGACATCGGCGAGTGGACCGGCGTGGACGATTGTCCGTGTGGCCGCCTGGGCCGCACGTTCCGCGTGCATGGCCGGGTGGCGCGCGCAGAACTGCGTGGTTGCAGCGATACCCATGCTGCCGATGCGGCAACCGCCCCCTTTGATGCACGCCCATGAGTAATTACGAGTCCCTTATCGCGACGGCCCCTGACCTGGAGGTCTTGGCCGAGGCCCCTCCGCTTCCCGCGTTCGCCGAGCCCTCGGTGGCATTCGTCGATGCTCTGTCTGCAGAGCTGTTCCGCATGCCGGAGGCACGGAGTTATCCCGAGCTGAGCGCGCTGGCATTCTGGATGCGGCGCTCGAACATCGTGCGGCTGAAGGAAGCCCATGGTCGCCGTCACGACGGTCATCTGTCAGTGGCACGCGGAACGGTTCTGCATTTCGCGCCTTCCAACGTGGACACGATCTTTGTCTACTCCTGGTTCATTTCGCTCCTGTGTGGTAACCGCAACATCGTCAGGTTGTCGACGAAGGCATCGGTGCAGACCGACCTGTTGGTTGCTGCCATCGGCCGGGTAAGCACGCGTCCTGAGCATGCCGAGATTGCCAGGCGCAGCCTGGTGGTGCGCTATGCGGCTGATGCTCGCACCACTGCATTGTTGTCCGCTCACTGCGATACGCGTGTTATCTGGGGCGGCGATGCGACAGTTGCAGCCATCCGTCAGGTGCCCTTGCCACCGACTGCGACCGAGATTGCATTTGCAAACAAGTTCTCGCTCGGTCTCTTCGATGCGGCCGGCTGGATATTCGCTTCGCCCGAGCAGAAGGCGCGCTGGATCGATGGGTTCTTCAACGATGCCTATTGGTTCGATCAGATGGCCTGTTCGTCGCCGCGGCTGATTCTCTGGATCGGAAGCCCGGCGCAGGTGGATCAGGCACGGGACGGCTTCTGGCCCGCATTGGAACAGAAGGTACGGGAAAAGGGTGTTTCCTTCGGCGACGTCGACTATGTGAACAAGCGAATCGCGCAGGATGTGCTTTCCATCGAGGCCGATGTCAGCATTCCGGCGGCGAGCGGCAACAATGTTGCGCGCCTCTGGCTTGAGGTTCCGGCATTGCATGCCGATGCACATTGCGGTGCGGGACTCTTCTTCGAGTCTCGTATTGCGCATCTGGATGCGCTTCGCCCACTGCTTTCCCGCAAGGTTCAAACGGTTTCCTACCTCGGTATGCCATCGGATCAGCTGCGGTCCTTCGTGCAGCAGGCGCCGTTGGCCGGTGTTGACCGCTTCGTACCGGTGGGAAGTGCGCTTGATTTCAGCAGTGTCTGGGATGGTTTTGATCTGATGACCGTGTTCACGCGCGAAATCACGGTCGCCTGATCGAAGTTACGTTCAGAACGGAGAAGACGGATGCCATTGCTTAATGATCGTGCCATCGATTCGGTGGTGATTGCCGGGGCCGGTGGCTTCGGCATGGAAGTCTTCGATTACCTCAGTGCAGACGCCCGCGGTGGCGGGCCGATGATCTCCGGATTCATTGATGACGGTGCAGATAATCCGATTCCTGCCCAGCTTGGTTCGACCCACCTTGGGGCAATCGGCGACTATCGGCCCGTAGAACGCGAAGCTGTGGTCGTTGCGGTTGGCTCGGTGAAGGGACGTCGACTCATCCTGTCACGTCTCTGGGAGATGGGGGTGTACGCTCCCCCGTTCGTGTCGGCCAACACGGTGATCTCTCCGAATGCGCAGTTCGGGGATGGTGTACTGGTGTGTCCCTTCAGCGTGATCAACCGCAATGCGACGCTGGGCCGGGGAGCGGCGGTGAACGTGCATTGCAGTGTGGGCCACGGTGCCCATGTCGGGGAGTTCAGCATCCTTTCTCCCTACGCTGCGCTCAATGGCGATGCGTCGATCGGCGACGATTGCTTCCTGGGTACCCGCGCGACGATCTATCCCAGGACCCGTTTGGGAGCCGGGTGCATTGTCGACAGCCATACCGGTGTGCGCGCAAGTGCAGGTGATCGCCAGATGGTCTCCGCGCGCGGAACCTATCAGGTGATCGCGCTCCGGACCTAACGATCCGGAGCACGATCGGAGCGGATCAAGCCAGCGCCGCTTCCAGCTCCGGCAGGATCGCAAACAGATCCCCCACCAACCCAATATCGGCAATTTCAAAGATCGGCGAATCCGGATCCTTGTTGATTGCCACGATCGTACCGGCGTCCTTGATGCCGGTCAGATGCTGGATCGCACCGCTGATGCCCACCGCCACATACAGCTCCGGGGCGATGATCTTGCCGGTCTGGCCGACCTGCAGGTCGCTGGGCACGTAGCCGGCATCGACCGCGGCACGCGAGGCACCCACGGCGGCACCGAGCTTGTCGGCCAGCTGGAAGATCACCTTGAAGTTCTCTTCCGAACCGACGCCACGGCCACCGGAGACCACGCGCTTGGCGCTCTGCAGGTCCGGGCGGTCGCTGGCACCCGCGGCGAGGCCGACGAAGCGGGTGTGGGTCGGCAGGGCAGCATCGACGCTGGCCGCTTCGATGGCGGCGCTGCCGCCCTGGGCGGCTTCCGGCCACGAGGCGGCACGCACGGTGGCGACCACGATCTGGTCGGCCGGGACTTCAACGGTGATGATCGCGTTGCCGGCGTAGATCGGGCGCTTGAAGGTATGGCTGCCTTCAACGGTCATCAGGTCGGAGACCTGGTTGACGCCCAGCAGCGCGGCCACGCACGGCATCAGGTCCTTGCCGAAAGTGGTCGATGGGCCGAACACGTGGGTGTAGCCCTTGGCCAGCTGCGCGATCTGCGGCGCCAGCACCTGGGCGATGGCCTGCGCGTTGGCGGCGTTGGCCACGGTCAGGACCTTGGCGACGCCACTGATCTTCGCGGCCTCGGCGGCGACGGCGGCCGGATCGGCGGCCAGCACCACGACATCGATGCTGGCACCGCCGATGGCGGCGGCAGCGCTGACGGTCTTGGCGGTGGCGGCGTTGAGCTTGCCGTCGTGGTGCTCGGCGATGACGAGAATCTTGCTCATTACAGCAGCCCCTTCTGCTTGAGTGCGGCCACCAGTTCGGCCGCGTCCTTGACCATCACACCCTTGCTGCGCTTGGACGGTGCGGCGTACTGGGTGGTCTTGAAGGTGTCGGCGGCTTCAACGCCGAGGTCGGCCAGCTGCAGGGTTTCCAGCGGCTTGGCCTTGGCCTTCATGATGTCCGGCAGCTTGATGAAGCGCGGCTCGTTCAGGCGCAGGTCGGTGGTGACCACCGCCGGCAGATCGACTTCCAGCGTTTCCAGGCCGGCGTCGACTTCGCGGGTCACCGTGGCCTTGCCGTCTGCGATCTCGAGCTTGCTGGCGAAGGTCGCCTGCGGACGGCCCCACAGCGTGGCCAGCATCTGGCCGGTCTGGTTGGCGTCGTCGTCGATGGCCTGCTTGCCGAGGATCACCAGGTCCGGCTGTTCCTTCTCGATCAGCTTGAGCAGGGTGCGGGCGGCGGTCAGCGGCTGGATGGCCTGGTCGGTGACCACATGGACCGCACGGTTGGCGCCCATGGCCAGGCCATTGCGCAGGTGCGCCTGGGCGTCGGCCGGGGCGATGGTGGCGACCACGACCTCGCTGGCGATGCCCTTGTCGCGCAGGCGCAGGGCTTCTTCCAGGGCGATTTCATCGAAGGGATTGGGGGACAGCTTGACGCCGTCGGTGACCACGCCGGAACCGTCCGGCTTGACCTGAATGCGGACGTTGTAGTCCACCACGCGCTTGTACGCGACGAGGATTTTCATCTGGTACGGGGTCCTTCAATAACGGGGAGAACGTCCGGTCCTCGTAAAGCAACCGGTTCGGGGGTGGGATCCCGATTCTAGCTGGCTTGGGGCGACCATGCGAATGCGTATGGTTATGCTGCGCTGCGGCATGGCTCGCGTGAATCCAGTGCGTCGTTCACGTCACGCAGGCAGTCGTGAAGACGAACCACATGTATCCTGTGCTGCTGTGCTGGGGTGCTTCATGGCACCCCTTGGATGAATTTCGATCAGGAGAACAAGTAGTGCCCACATGGCTTGTCACCGGCGGTGCCGGATTCATTGGCGGTAACTTTGTTCTCGAAGCGGTCGCCCGTGGCATCAAGGTCGTCAATCTCGACGCCCTGACCTATGCCGGCAATCTGAAGACCCTGTCCAGCCTGGACGGCAACCCGAACCACGTGTTCGTGCAGGGTGACATCGGCGACAGCGCCCTGGTCACCCGCCTGCTGGCCGAACACCAGCCCGACGCCGTAATGAATTTCGCCGCTGAGAGCCACGTGGACCGTTCCATCGACGGCCCGGGTGCGTTCATCCAGACCAACGTGGTGGGCACCCTGGGCCTGCTGGAAGCGGTCCGTGACTACTGGAAGGCGCTGCCGGCCGAACAGGGCGCGGCCTTCCGCTTCCTGCACGTGTCCACCGACGAGGTGTACGGCACCCTGGGCGAGACCGGCAAGTTCAGCGAAACCACCCCGTATGCCCCGAATTCGCCGTACTCGGCGTCGAAGGCCGCTTCGGACCACCTGGTGCGTGCCTTCCACCACACCTACGGGTTGCCGGTACTGACGACCAATTGCTCCAACAACTACGGCCCGTACCACTTCCCCGAGAAGCTGATCCCGCTGGTGATCGCCAAGGCGCTGGCCGGCGAGCCGCTGCCGGTGTACGGCGATGGCAAGCAGGTGCGTGACTGGCTGTTCGTGTCCGATCACTGCGAAGCGATCCGCACCGTGCTGGCCAAGGGCCAGGTCGGCGAGACTTACAACGTCGGCGGCAATTCGGAAAAGCAGAACATCGAAGTAGTGCAGGCCATCTGCGCGTTGCTGGACCAGCGCCGTCCGCGCGAAGACGGCCAGCCGCGCAGCAGCCAGATCACCTATGTCACTGACCGCCCCGGCCATGACCGCCGCTATGCGATCGATGCGTCCAAGCTGAAGAACGATCTGGGCTGGGAACCGGCCTACACCTTCGAGCAGGGCATCGCCTTCACCGTCGACTGGTACCTGGACAACCAGGACTGGGTCAACGGCGTGCTGGACGGCAGCTACCGTCTGCAGCGCATCGGCACTGCGGCCTGAATCCTGGAGACGACATGACGCAGCGTAAAGGCATCATTCTGGCTGGTGGCTCCGGCACCCGGCTGTATCCGATCACCAAGGGCGTCAGCAAGCAGCTGCTGCCGGTGTACGACAAGCCGATGATCTACTACCCGCTCAGCGTGCTGATGCTGGCGGGCATCCGCGAAGTGCTGATCATCAACACCCCGCACGAGCAGGCGCTGTTCCAGCAGTTGCTGGGCGACGGCTCGCAGTGGGGCATGGACATCCAGTACGCGGTGCAGCCGAGTCCGGACGGCCTGGCGCAGGCCTACCTGATCGGCCGTGATTTCGTCGCCGGCAAGCCGAGCTGCCTGGTGCTGGGCGACAACATCTTCCACGGCCATGGCCTGCGCGACGTACTCAAGCGCGCCGATGAGCGCGTGGAAGGCTCCACGGTGTTCGGTTACTGGGTCAATGACCCGGAGCGCTATGGCGTGGCCGAGTTCGACAAGAGTGGCAAGGTCATCGACCTGGTCGAGAAGCCGGAGAAACCGCGCTCGAACTACGCAGTGACCGGCCTGTACTTCTACGACGGCAATGCCAGCGCGCATGCGGCCGAACTCAAGCCGTCGCCGCGTGGTGAGCTGGAAATCACCGATCTCAACAAGCGCTACCTGGCCGAAGGCAACCTGCATCTGGAAGCGCTGGGCCGTGGCTACGCCTGGCTGGACACCGGTACTCATCAGTCGCTGCTGGAGGCGTCCAACTTCATCGAGACCATCCAGACTCGCCAGGGCCTGCAGGTCTGCTGCCCGGAAGAAATCGCGTTCGGCAAGGGCTGGATCAGTGCCGAGCAGCTGGAAGCACTGGCTGCGCCGCTGATCAAGAATGGCTACGGCCAGTACCTGCACACGCTGGCCCAGCGCGGAGTGGTTCCGTGAAAGTGATCGAGACGTCACTGCCGGGGTGCCGGGTCATCGAGCCGGCGGTGTTCGGCGACGAACGTGGCTTCTTCTACGAAACCTGGAACGCTGAGCGCTTCGCTGCATTGGGCCTGCCGGAGCGCTTCGTGCAGAGCAATGTCTCCACCTCTGCCAAGGGCGTGCTGCGTGGCCTGCATTACCAGTGGCCGCGCCCGCAGGGCAAGCTGGTGACCGTGCTGGAGGGCGAGGTCTACGACGTCGCCGTGGATATCCGCCGCGGCTCGCCGACCTTCGGGCGTTGGGAAGCGGTGGTACTGAGCGCAGAAAACAGGCGGCAGTTCTGGATTCCGGAAGGCTTCGCCCACGGATTCGCCGTGCTGTCCGAGCGCGCTCTGTTCAGCTATCTGTGCACGGATGTCTACGTCAAGGAAGCCGATGCGGGTATCCGCTGGAACGACGCTGACATCGCCGTGGACTGGCCGGTCAGTGCCCCGACCTTGTCGGCCAAGGACGAGAACGCGCCATTCCTGAAGGACATTGCTGAAGACCGCCTGCCGGTCTACGTGCCATGACCGTGCTGGTGTTCGGTGGCAATGGCCAGGTCGGCCAGGAGCTGCTGCGCGCGCTGGTGCCGCTGGGCAAGGTGGTCGCGACTACCCGCAGCGGCCAGCTGCCGGACGGCAGTGCGTGCGAAACGGCCGACTTCGGCCAGCCCGACAGCCTGCCGGCACTGCTGGATCGCGTGCAGCCGTCGCTGGTGGTCAATGCCGCGGCCTACACGGCGGTGGATCGTGCCGAACAGGATGCGGACGCTGCGTTCGCTGCCAACGCGCAGGCACCGGGCGTGATCGCGCGCTGGTGTGCGGCGCACGGCGTGCCGTTCGTGCATTACTCCACCGACTACGTGTTCGATGGCCAGGGCAGCGCCCCCTACCGCGAGGACGAGCCGACCGCGCCACTGGGCGTGTATGGCACCAGCAAGCGCGATGGCGAGGACGCGGTGCGTGCGGCCGGTGGCCGCCATCTGATTTTCCGCACGGCGTGGGTGTATGCCTCGCACGGCGCGAACTTCCTGCGCACCATGCTGCGCGTCGGGGCCGAACGCGATGCGTTGCGGGTGGTGGCCGACCAGATCGGCACGCCAACGCCGGCCGCGCTGATCGCTGATGTCACCTTGCAGGCGCTGCAGCATCCGGAGCAGCTGTCCGGGACCTGGCACCTGACCGCCAGCGGCCAGACCAGCTGGCATGGGTTCGCCGAAGCGATCTTCGCCGAGGCATTGGCCAGCGGCGTGTTGGCCAAGGTGCCGACGGTCGAGGCGATTCCCAGTTCCGAGTATCCGACCCCGGCCAAGCGCCCGGCCTGGTCGGTGCTGGACAACCGCAAGCTGCAGCAGGATTTCGGCATCGTGCTGCCGACCTGGCAGGATGGCCTGAAGCGGGTGATGGCGGAGATTGCCTGATGGCCGTAGCGCCGGGCCATGCCCGGCGATGCAGCGCGGCCGGGCCGATCAGGAACGGGTCAGAGCCCGCTGCGCAGCAACGGGTTCCGACCCCGGGCAAACCTCAGCTGCGCCCGTAGGTATCCTCGAAGCGCACGATGTCATCCTCGCCGAGGTAGCTGCCGGACTGCACTTCGATCAGTTCCAGCGGCAGCTTGCCCGGGTTGCGCAGGCGGTGGGTTACGCCCAGCGGAATGTAGGTGCTCTGGTTCTCGCTGAGCAGGATCACTTCATCGCCACGGGTCACCTCGGCGGTGCCGCTGACCACGATCCAGTGCTCGGCGCGATGGTGGTGCATCTGCAGGCTCAGCGTGCCGCCGGGCTTGACCGTGATGCGCTTGACCTGGAAGCGCTCGCCGTTGTCGATCGAATCGTAGGCGCCCCACGGGCGATAGACCTTGCGGTGCCAGGTGGCCTCGCTGCGGCCTTCGGCCTTGAGCTGTGCCACCACGGTCTTGACCTCCTGCATGCGGTCGGCCTTGCCCACCAGCACCGCATCGTCGGTCTCGACCACGATCACGTCATCGAGGCCGACCATGGCCACCAGGCGCTGGCCGTAGGCATAGGTATTGCGGCAGTCGATGGCGATCACGTCGCCCTGGTGCGCGTTGCCATCGCCGTCCTGCTGCGAGACGTCGCGCAGGGCAGTCCACGAACCGACATCGTTCCAGCCCGCATCCAATGGAATCACCACCGCATCGGCGGTCTTCTCCATCACCGCGTAGTCGATCGAATCGGACGGAACGGCAGTGAAGGCGTCCTTGTCCAGGCGGGTGAAGTCGGCATCTCGGCGCGCCTGCTGCCAGGCCTGGCGGCTGCCAGCCAGCATCGCGGGCTGGAAGCGTTCCAGTTCCTGCAGGTAGCGCGAGGCCTTGAACAGGAACATGCCACTGTTCCAGTAGTACTGGCCGCTGCTGACGTAGCCGGTCGCGGTATCCAGGTCCGGCTTCTCGACGAAGCGCTCGACCGCACGCAGGCCCTGGCCATCGGCGGCCTTGATGTAGCCGTAGCCGGTTTCCGGCCCGGTCGGCACGATGCCGAAGGTCACCAGCTTGCCGGCCTCGGCAGCGCCGGCCGCCGCCTGCACGGCGCTGCGGAACGCAGTCTCGTTGGTGATCACGTGATCGGACGGCAACACCAGCAGCAGGGCGTCGGCACCGTCGCGGGTGGCCTCCAGCGCGGCCACCGCGATCGCCGGGGCCGTGTTGCGGCCGACCGGCTCGAGGATGATCGCGGCCGGCTCGGCGCCAACCTGCTGCAGCTGCTCGGCGGCGACGAAGCGATGCTCTTCGTTGGCGATCACCAGCGGTCCGCGCGCGGCGATCGGCGCCACGCGCTTCCAGGTGGCCTGCAGCATCGTCAGTTCACCCGCCAGCGGCAGGAACTGCTTCGGGTACGCCTCGCGCGACAGCGGCCACAGGCGGGTACCGGATCCACCGGACAGGATGACGGGCTGGATGCTGCTCATGCGTTCCTCGGTTACTGCTGGATGAGGCGGGAGATGTCGTCGGTGCGCGCCTGCATCAGCGCGGCATCACCACGGGCTTCAACATTCAGGCGCAGCAGTGGCTCGGTGTTGGAGCTGCGCAGGTTGAAGCGCCAGTCGCCGAAGTCGGCACTGATGCCGTCGGTGTGGTCCAGCGTGGGCGACTGCGCCGCGAAGTGCTCCATCACGCGTGCGACGGCCGCCTTGGCATCGCTGACCTTGAAATTGATTTCGCCGCTGCACGGGTAGGCCGCCATGCGGTCTTCCACCCAGTCGGCCAGCGAGCGCCCGCTTTCAGAGACCAGCTGGGCGATCAGCAGCCACGGGATCATGCCCGAGTCGGCATAGGCGAACTCGCGGAAATAGTGGTGGGCGCTCATCTCGCCGCCGTACACCGCATCTTCGGCGCGCATCTTTTCCTTGATGAAGGCGTGGCCGCTCTTGCACTGCACCGGTACGCCGCCGGCCTGTTCGACCATGTCCACGGTGTTCCAGACCAGGCGCGGGTCGTGCACGACCTTGCCGCCGGGGTTGCGCGCCAGGATTGCCTTGGCCAGCAGGCCGACCAGGTAGTAGCCCTCGATGAAGCGGCCGGTGTGGTCGAAGAAGAAGCAACGGTCGAAGTCACCATCCCAGGCAATGCCGAAATCGGCGCCGTGTTCGCGCACCGCGTCGGCAGTGGCGGCGCGGTTCTCCGGCAGCAGCGGGTTGGGAATGCCGTTGGGGAAGCTGCCGTCCGGTTCGTGGCAGATGCGGATGAATTCGAACGGCAGGTGCGGTGCCAGCAGGTCGACGATGGCACCGGCGCCGCCGTTGCCGGCGTTGACCACCAGCTTCAGTGGGCGCAGCTTGCCAGCATCGACATAGCTCAGCAGATGCTGGATATACGCGCTCTTGTCGTGCCGGGCGCTCTGCGCGGCACGCTGCGGTTGCGCCTCGGACGTGTCGGCGGCGACCGCATCGGAAATCGCGAACAGGCCGGTATCGGAGCTGATCGGCCGCGCGTTCTCCTTGACCAGCTTCATGCCGTTGTAGTCCATCGGGTTGTGGCTGGCGGTGACCATCACGCCGCCGGCGGCGCCCAGATGGTCGGTCTGGAAATAGACTTCTTCCGTGCCGCACAGTCCGATGTCGATCACCTCGCGCCCGGTACCGCGCAGGCCTGCGGCCAATGCATCCTGCAGCGCGGGGCTGGTCAGGCGCACATCATGGCCCAGTACCACCGGGCCCGGCGCAAGCTGCGCCGCCAGCGCCACGCCGATGCGGCGGGCCAGATCTTCGTTCAGTTCTTCCGGCACGCGGCCGCGGATGTCATAGGCCTTGAAGGCGGGCAGGGGCATTGATCGGATCCTGGATGAGGTCAGCGCCGTAGTTTACGGCCACGGATGTGTGGGAACCGTTTTCTGGAAACAGCGTTCCCGGGCAGTCATCGGAACGACAGGTACTTGTGGCCGAAGTAGCTGGACACCACCGGCACCGCCACACCTACCACGTGGGCGATTTCCAGGCGCAGCAGGTCCACGCCCAGCCATGGCAGCAGGTGGTAGGCCAGGACGGTGGAAACCAGCCAGGTCTGGGCCACCGCGAACAGGTTGACCAGCACGAAGTAGAACGCCGAGTGGTGCAGGGGGCGTGTGCTGCCGGAAAACACCAACCAGCGGGTCAGCACGAAGGCGGTAACCATGCCGGTGAGGTAGGCGGCGATGATCGCCGGGGTGAACGGCATCCAGTGGCTGTACAGCATGCGCGACAGGATGTTGGCCAGCGCAGCGATGCCGCCGGCCAGCAGGAACAGCAGGAACGGGCGGGACAGGGTCACGCCACCGCCTCGCGGGCCATGGCGCGTCCGAAGCCGATGCTCTCGGAGATGCCGCGGTCTTCGGGGTAGTAGTGCGAGGTATCGGCCACCCACAGTCCTTCCACCGGCAGCCGGCGCGGCGGCAGCCGGTCGAGGAAGCCCGGTTCGCAGATTGGCTGCGCGTGGCGGTAGCGGCTGACCCGCACGTCGATGAAGTCATCTGAGCCCAGCTGCGGATTGATCATGCACAGGTAGCGGCGCACCTTGTCGGCGAACACCTCGTCGCTGTCGCCATAGCGCTCGTGCTCGCCGGGCATGTAGAACGGCACGTAGACGATATGCGCATCCATTGGGCGCAGGTTGGTGTATTCGACGATGCCGGGGATGTCCATGTCCGGGTCGTTGGTGTTGACCCAGAAATTGGCCGAAACCGGCCTGCGCAGCTTGGCGATCACGCAGACCACGGCGATGTTGTTCAGTGCGCGGAACTTCGCCAGGATGGCTTCGGGCAGGTCCGGTGCCAGGCGTGGCACGAACGGCAGCGGCACCGTGGAAATGACCTTGTCGAAGGCCAGGTGCTCGCCGCCGACCTGGACACCGCGTACGCGGCCGTCCTCGATCACGATGCGTTGCACCGGGCTGGACAGCCGCACCTCGCCACCATGGCGCAGGATGTCCGCATGCAGGGCATCGAGCAGGGTGGATGAACCGCCTTCCAGATACCCGAGCTTTTCGCGCATCAGGCTGTAACGGGAGCGCCCGATGCGCCGGATCCGGCTCCAGATCCAGGCCGCGGACAGGTTGCCGGCATAGTCGTAGAACTTGTAGTCGAACAACCGGCGCCACAGCGTTTCGTAGGCTTCGGCGCCAACCCAGCGGCGGATCCAGGAGGAGGCTTCAACGTGGTCCAGCGGGCGCCAGTTGTTGCGACGCGTGCACAGGAAAGCATGCAGGCCGTAACGGATCTTCGCCATCATCCCCAGGCCCCTGAAGCGCAGCAGGGCGATCGGATTGCCCCATGGCTGCAGGCGCTTGCCGAACCAGTAGCCCATGCGGGTCTCGGTCCAGCGCATGCGTTCGCCCAGCCCCAGCTCGTCGAGCACGGTCAGGAAATCGTGATCGGAGGTGCAATGGAAATGGTAGTAGCGTTCGATCGGCATGCCGCCGAAGTCGAAGCTCGCGGTCATTCCGCCAACCCGGTCATCGGCTTCGAATACCACGGGCTGATGGCCGTCGCGGGCCAGCTGGTAGGCCACGGCAAGGCCCATCGGGCCGGCGCCGAGAACGGCGATGCGCTCGCTCATGATCAGAACTCCAGGGCGATGTCGCCGTACTCGGGGTCGTTGAAGGTGGCGTCGATGGCCTGCGCGAAGGGCGTCGGCCGTACGTTGAAGATCGAAGGCCAGTCGATGACTTCGAACTCATCATGGGCCACCAGTGCCTGCAGCTGCGCCGCGGTGAACGGTGGGTCGCGGTCGAACAGCGCCCAGGTCCTCAGCAGCAGGTGGAACAGGCGGTAGGGGATGTGCAGCAGCAGGGTGCGGGCACGCGTGCTGCGCTTGATCTGGCGGATGATGTCGATGTAATCGACCTTCTCCAGGCCGGTGATGTTGTAGCGCTGGCCAGCAATGCGCGAGCGCAGGCAGCTGGCGATGATGGTGGCGAAATCGCCGGCATACAGTGGCTGGCGCATGTAGCGTCCATCGCCAGGAATCGGAAATACCGGAACCCTGCGCATGAAGCGCGACAGCCATCCCAAGTGCTTGCGGTCGAACCAGCCGAACATCAGGGTCGGGCGCAGGATGACCGCAGGGATGCCGCGCGCGGCGACCCGTTGCTCCTGCTCACGCTTGGTGCGGGTGTAGTCGTCATCGGCCACCGAACAGACCACCGAGGAGCTGACGTGCACCGTGTAGGGCACGGCGTGACGCTCGATGGCATCGAGGATGAGGTCGGTGGCAGTGATGTTGTTGCGCACGAATGGCAGAGGATCGGTGCCGCCGATCTGCGCCTGCAGCATCACCACGGCGTCGGCACCAGCGAAATGGCGCTCCCAGGTGCCCGGCTCTGCCAGGTCGGCGTGTTCGGTCACCACATCCGGATGCAGACGCGCGAGTACCTCGAGATTGGCAGCGTGCTTGTCGATCACCACCAGTCGGCGGTAGCCCTGGCGCTTGAGGATGGCGACCAGGTTCTGGCCGACCAGGCCGGCACCACCGGGAATGATGATCTTCTGCTCCAGCTCGGAGTCCGTTGCAGTGCTCACAGCGAGATCCTGTTGAACAGGGCCTGCGGCAGCAGGCGGATCACCGTCATGATCAACCGCCAGAAGCCCGGGGCATACAGCACCGGGGTGCCGCGCCCGATGCCGGCGACGATGCGGCGCGCGACCTGGTCCGGCGTTGCCCACAATGGGCCCTTGCGCAGGTGGGCCGTCATCGGCGTGTCGACGAAGCCCGGACGAATGTCGACCACCGCCACGCCCTGCTTGGCCAGGCGTTGGCGCAGGCCACTCAGGTAGGTACTGACCGCAGCCTTGGCGGCGCCGTAGACGTAGTTGCTCTGGCGGCCGCGGTCGCCGGCCACCGAAGTGATCACCGCCAGCGTGCCGCTGCCGGCGTCGGCCAGCCGATTGGCCACAGGCCCCAGCAAGGCCAGCGTCGAGCTGCCGTTGGTGGCGAACTCGGCCATGCAGGTTTCCACCGAGGCCTCACACGCTGCCTGATCGGGCAGCGTGCCATGTGCAACCAGCACCACGTCCACCCGCCCCAGCGCCTGCCAGGCCTGCGCCAGCAGCTCGGCGTGGGCGGCCAGATCGTTGATGTCCATCGAAGAAGTGTGCGTGGCGCGTGCACCGCGCACGCGCAGGTCGTCGGCGATGGCGGCGAGCCGTTCGGAACGGCGAGCAACCAGGAACAGCGCCGCGCCGCGTGCGGCATAGCGCCGTCCGACGGCTTCGGCGATCGCGGACGTGGCGCCGATGATGAGGACGTTCTGCATGCTTACTCCGTCACCCGGCGCCAGAAGCCGGACGAGAAACGTGGATCGATGAATCGGCTGAAGTCCTGCCAGCGCGGGTACGCCTGCTGGAATGAGGCGGCGGTCATCCGCGCATCCTTGGCCGGGTACTGGGCACCGTCGGCGGCATCGACGATCTGGTCCAGGCGCCGCAGCAGGGCCCACAGTGCCTCGCCGGTATTGGGGAAGTCCAGGGCCAGGGTGGTACCCGGGCGCGGAAAGGACAACATGCCAAGGGACGGCCGCGTACCGAACTGCTTGAGCACCGCCAGGAACGACCCCTGGCCACTGCGGGCGATTTCCTGCAGCAGGGCGGGAACTCCATCCGCGGCCGCGTGCGGTGGCAGCACGCACTGGTACTGCACGAAGCCAGCCGGACCATACATCCGGTTCCACTGGCTGATGCCATCAAGCGGATAGAAAAAGGGCAACAGGTGTGAGACGTGGCGCCGGCGTTGCGCCGGCTGGCGCCAGTAATAGAGCGTATTGAACGGGCGCAGAGTGAGCCGGTTGACCAGTGATATCGGTGGTATCAGCGGCATCGACCACTGCCGCCGGGGCGTGGCTGGACGTTCGTCGGCCGGCTGCGCGGCATGGTTGGCACGGGTGAAATGCCCGCGGCCGAGGGCGTGGCCACGTGCCAGGCAGTCGATCCAGGCCACGCTGTACTCGTGGCTTTCGCTGCTGTCCTGTGACAGCGCAAAAAAATCTGCCAGGCTGGAGAAACGGATGGTCTCCACCTCCAGACAGCTGCCCGGCACGCGGCGCAGCAGCAGCTCGGCGTGGGTGATCACTCCGGTCAGGCCAAGCCCACCGAGGGTGGCTTCGAACCAGCCGTCGCCATTGCCAGGACGGCACACGTGGCGTTCGCCGTCGCTGCGCAGCAGCTCGAAGGACAGCACGTGGTGACCGAAGCTGCCGGCCAGATGATGATTCTTGCCATGCACATCATTGCCGATCGCACCGCCCACGGTGACGTGACGCGTGCCTGGGGTAACCGGAAGGAACCAGCCTTGCGGCAGAACGAGCGCGATGATCTCACCCAAGGTGACGCCAGCTTCGCACTGCAGCCGTCCGCTGGCCGGGTCAAAGGCGATGAAGCGGTCCAGACCGCGACAGTCGAGCAGGGTGGCCCCCGGATTCTGGCAGCTGTCGCCATAGCTGCGTCCGTTACCATGCGGCAACGCAGTGCCCTCGAAGGTTGGCAGCGTGGCGAGCCGATCGTGCACCCTGATCAGCGACTGTGGCGCGCGCGGATACCGCCCCCAGGAATGCGCGTCGGCCCGCATCAGATCGCCACCAGGGCAAACCCGGCGCACAGCACGGCCACCACCTGGCTGGGCCGATCCGTGGCGGCAAACACGATCGGGTCATCGTGCATGTTGCCGCGATGGGCGATCACCCAGGCGCGGCTGACCCAGTACAGCAGGACCGGGCAGATGAACCACAGCAGCTTCGGGTTGCGGTACAGCTCCACGCTATCGGGGCTGTTGATGTACAGCGCCATCACCAGCACGGCGCAATAGCCGGCGGCAGCGCCCAGCGACTGCAGCAGCGGCAGGTCTTCCACGCCGTAGCCACGGCCGTTGGCGCGGGTCTTGCCACGTGCCAGCACCGCGTGCAGTTCGGTATAGCGCTTGAGCAGAGCCAGCGAGAGGAAAATGAACATGCTGAAGGCCAGCAGCCAGAACGACAGTTCCGCACCGATGGCCACGGTTCCGCCGATGATGCGCAGGGTGTAGAGGCTGGCCAGCAGCACCACGTCGAGCATGACGATGCGCTTCAGCCGCAACGAATAGGCGACGGTCAGCACGTAGTAGCCCGCCAGCACTGCGGCGAATGCCGGGCCGCAGGCCAGTGCAACGGCCAGCCCGCACAGCGTCAGCAGCGGGCCCGCAATCAGGCCGTGCAGCAGCGGCAAGCGGCCGGCAGCAAAAGGGCGATGGCGCTTGCGCGGATGGCGGCGATCTGCATCAAGGTCGAGCAGGTCGTTGAGTACATAGACGCCGGAGGCGCACAGGCTGAAGGCCGCAAAGGCCAGCAGCGCATCGGCCACTGCCGGTGCTTCCAGGAAGCGGTGGGCGGTCAACAGCGGAACGAACACCAGCAGGTTCTTCAGCCACTGGTGCGGACGCAGTGCCTTCAACCACGCCTGCGGCCTGGACGGTGCAGGCCAGTGCCCCAGTACCTGCGTGCGTTGCGCTGCGGCGCCCGCCAGTGCGCTGCCGTTGTTGACCACCCAGGCACCTGCAGCGCGGGCCCAGACCACCAGATCGACCGTGCCATTGCCGGCGTAGTCGAAACCACGCTCGCCGAAGGCATCCACCAGGGCCTGTGCCTTGTGCGTGCCGGACAGGTTGCGCTGGCCATCGCTGGCGATCACCTGCTCGAACAGGCCCAGGTGTGCGGCGATCGGCGCGACCAGCAGCTGGTCCGAGGCGGTACACAGCACCCGCGGGCGCTGCGCCGTGTCGCGCAGCAGTTCCAGAACTTTCGGGTTGTAAGGCAGGCGGCGTGGATCGATGGTGACGCGTGCAGCGATCTGCCGCTTCAGTGCGGCCTTGCCCTGCAGCAGCCAGAACGGCAGCAGGAACAGGTACAGCGGATTGCGCGCCAACAGCACCAGCAGCGATTCATACAGGAGGTCCGTGTCCAGCAGCGTGCCATCCAGGTCCACGCACAGGGCGCGGTCGTGGGCTGCAGGAGAGGGGGCAGGAGGCGCTGGGGGCATCGTTCGCGGGCTGACGCGGCGGGATCGTCCATTGTATCCGCGTTGGGGCATGGGCCAGAAAGCGGCATCCCGGCCCCGGGCCGCTGCATCCGCGCGGTTTGCTGCGCCGCAAACCCGTCGGGTGCAGGCCTGCGGCTAGAATGCGCTTATCCATTCGCAGGTACTACAGCAATGCAGCAATCGACTTCCGGCGGAAAGCGCGGCAAGCGCTTCGCCAGTGCGGCGGAGGCCCTGCAGGGGGTGGTCGCCGATGGGCAGACCCTGGCCGTGGGCGGCTTTGGCCTGTGTGGCATTCCCGAGGCGCTGATCGCTGCGCTGCGCGACAGCGGCGTCAAGGGCCTGACCGTGATCTCCAACAATGCCGGCGTCGATGGCTTCGGCCTCGGCCAGCTGCTGGAAACGCGGCAGATCAAGAAGATGATTTCGTCCTACGTGGGCGAGAACAAGGAATTCGAGCGGCAGTTCCTGGCCGGCGAGCTGGAGCTGGAATTCAACCCGCAGGGCACCCTGGCCGAGCGCCTGCGTGCCGGCGGCGCGGGCATCCCTGCGTTCTTCACTGCCACCGGCTATGGCACGGTGGTGGCCGAGGGCAAGGAAACCCGCGCGTTCGATGGCAAGCACTACGTGATGGAGACCGCGTTGCGCGCCGACGTGGCACTGGTCAAGGCCTGGAAGGCCGACGAGGCTGGCAACCTGGTGTTCCGCAAGACCGCGCGCAACTTCAACCCTGCCTGCGCGATGGCCGGCAAGGTCTGCATCGTGGAGGTTGAAGAGGTAGTGCCGGTCGGCGCCATCGACCCGGACCAGGTGCACCTGCCGGGCATCTACGTGCACCGCATCGTGCACAACCCGCATCCCGAGAAGCGAATCGAACAGCGCACCATCCGCGCGGAGGGCAACTGACATGGCGTGGACCCGCGATGAAATGGCGGCCCGTGCCGCCCAGGAACTGACCGATGGTGCCTACGTGAACCTGGGCATCGGCCTGCCGACCCTGGTCGCCAACCACATTCCCGAAGGCGTGGACGTGTGGCTGCAGTCGGAGAACGGCCTGCTCGGCATCGGCCCGTTCCCGACCGACGCTGAAGTCGACGCCGACCTGATCAATGCCGGCAAGCAGACCGTCACCGCACGTGCGGGCGCCAGCTACTTTGGCAGCCACGACAGCTTCGCGATGATCCGTGGTGGACACGTCAATCTGGCCATCCTCGGTGCCATGCAGGTGACCGACAAGGGCGACCTGGCCAACTGGATGGTGCCCGGCAAGATGGTCAAGGGCATGGGCGGCGCGATGGATCTGGTGGCCGGCGTGCAGCGCGTGGTGGTGCTGATGGAGCACACCGCCAAGAACGGCGAGCACAAGATCCTGGCCGAATGCACGTTGCCGTTGACCGGCGTGGGCGTGGTCGACCGCATCATCACCGATCTGGCCGTGTTCGACGTGACTGACAAGGGCCTGCTGCTGGTGGAGGCCGCGCCGGGTGTCAGCGATCAAGAACTGGAGGAAAAGACCGGCGTCGCGTTCCAGCGCGGCTGAGGCTGCAAGGGCGGCCAAGCGTGCCGCCCTGTTTTTTGAGGTGCCGCCATGCTGTTCCCCCATGACCTGCCCGACGCCGACGTCCAGCACCTGCCGGGCTGGCTGGCTGCTGCCGACGCCGACCGGCTCATGGGGGCGCTGCAGGCCGACGTGCGGTGGGACGTCCACCGCATCCGCATGTTCGGCAACTGGGTGGATTCGCCGCGGCTGAGCTGCTGGATCGGCGACCCGCAGGCGCGCTACCGCTACTCCGGTGCCGAGTTCGTGCCGCATCCGTGGCCGCCTGTGTTGCAGGCCGTGCGCGAGCGCCTGCGGGCTGAAGGCTACGGCCGCTTCAACAGCGTGCTGCTGAACCGCTATCGCGGTGGCGGCGACTACATGGGCTGGCACAGCGATGACGAGCCGGAGCTGGGGCCGGCCCCGGTGATCGCGTCGCTGAGCCTGGGTGCGGCGCGCCGTTTCCTGCTGCGCCGACGCGACGATCCGGCGCGCAAGGCTGAATTCGTGCTTGGCCATGGTGACCTGCTGCTGATGGCCGGGCATACCCAGCGCTTCTACCAGCACGCGTTGCCGAAGATGACGCGGGTGCAGGGCGAGCGCATCAACCTGACGTTCCGCTGGATTGCGCCGCGTTGACGAAGAAGGGGTCAGATCCCTTTCCGGCAGGAAAGGGATCTGACCCCGCAACCACGTGCCCGGCGAATGCGGAGATCAGCGCGCAACGTTCGGCTGGTCGGCCTGGCCGCTGGTCAACGTCCAGCCCACCATGTCCTGCGCCAGCTGCTGCAGGCCGCGCTCGAAGGCTGCGGTCACCGCTGGTATGTCTGTGCTGCCGACCGGCTGCGCCTGGCGGAAGGTGCGGTCAGCCACCACGCGCTGGTCGGCGACATGGATCAGCTTGGCGTTGACCTCGATCACCACGGTCGGCGTGGCCTGGCCCTGGTAATCCGATTCGAAGCGGCGCACGTCGGTGGACAGCTTGTAGTCGGCGCGGATGCCGGCAGTGCTGCGGGCCACGCCGCGGATGCGGCCGGAATCCTCGAAGCCACGCAGCAGGGTGTCCTCGATCATGTCGGTGGCCGGCTGCGCCCAGCTGGCCCCTTTGTAGATCTCAAGCTGGGAGGGTGTCGGCCGCACATTGATGCGCGGGCTGTCGACCATGCGCGCGGCGCTGGGCTTGGCCAGCACCAGCTGCCAGCTGGCCTGCGGCCATGCCGGGTCCGCCTTGACCTGCACGGACGGCGAGTACAGCGTCACCGCGGTTTTCTCGCTGCTGCCGAGGATGGAGCAGCCGCCCAGCAGGGTGACCATCGAAGCGGCCAGCAGCAGGCGCGGAAGGGTGGTCGGGCTCATTTGGGTTCGAACTCCTTCGGTGCGTCGCGGCCCAGCAGGTAGCGCGCGGGGTTGTTCTCGAGGCGGTCGCTGACCCGGCGCAGGTCGCGGATCAGGCCGCGCAGTTCGGTCAGCGTCGGGCCCAGCTGGCCAAGGCCATCGTTGGCAAAGCTGTTGATCGCGGCTCGGTTCTCGCCAAGGATCGAATCGGCGTTGCCGGCGGCCGAATCGAGCTTGGCCAGGGTCGTGTCGAGCTTGTCGATGATGCCGGGCAGCTGCTGCACCAGGTTCCTGTCCAGGCGCTCGATGGTGCCGTTGGTGGTCTTCAGCGTGGTGTCCAGGCTGCGGGCGGCATCGCGCGCGCTGAGCAGCAGCGCCTGCGTACCCTGGTCACGGTCGGCCAGGCCACCACTGATCGTCTCCAGGTTGGCCAGCGTCGCGTTGATCGAGGCCACGTTGCGGTCGCTGAGGATCTGGTCCATGCGCTCGACGATGCGGTTGGCCACGTCGGTGATGTTCTGCAGCGCCGAGGGCGTGGTCGGGATGATCGGTGCCGGATCCTTGTTGACCGTGGTCAGTGCCGGCGACTGCGGCGTGCCGCCGCTGAGCTGGATGATCGACGGGCCGGTCAGGCTGGTGATCGCCAGCTTGGCGCGGGTATCGGTCTTGACCGGCGTGTTGGAGTTCAGGCGGATGCGCGCGACCACCTGGCGCGGGTCGTCCGGCACCAGGTTCAGTTCGGTGATCGAGCCCACCGCGATGCCGTTGTACTGCACCGGGCTGCCCACCGACAGGCCGGTCACCGCTTCGCGGAACACCACGCGGTACTCCTGCCAGGTGCGGTCGGAGGAGTACTTGGCCGCCCACAGGCCGAAGGCCAGCAGGGCCAGGCCGGTGATCAGGGTGAACGCGCCGATCAGCACGTAGTTGGCTTTGGTTTCCATGGCTCAGGCACTCTCGATCTGTTCGCCACGCGCGGCGCGCGCGCGGGGTCCGTGGAAGTATTCCTGGATCCACGGATGATCCAGTTTCTCGATGTCCGGCAGCGGCGCATTGGCCACCACCCTGCGGTCGGCCAGCACGGCGACGCGGTCGCAGATGGCGTACAGCGTGTCCAGGTCGTGGGTGATCAGGAACACGGTCAGCCCCAGCGCTTCCTGCAGCGTCTTGATCAGGCGGTCGAACGCGGCCGCGCCGATCGGGTCGAGGCCGGCGGTGGGTTCGTCCAGGAACAGCAACGGCGGATCCAGCGCCAGCGCCCGGGCCAGGCCGGCGCGCTTGCGCATGCCGCCGGACAGCTGCGAAGGCAGCTTGTTGATCGCGTCGGCGGGCAGGCCGGCCAGTTTCACTTTCAGCAGCGCCAGTTCGTAGTGCCAGCGCTCGGGCAGTTCGCGGTGGTGTTCCTTCAATGGAACCTGGACGTTCTCACCCACGGTCAGCGACGAGAACAGGGCACCGTCCTGGAACAGCACACCGGTATTGCGTTCGATGTGCAGGCGGCTCTCGGCGTCGTCGGCACGCGCATCGCGGCCGAGGACTTCGATCTGCCCAGCATCCGGCACACGCAGGCCGAGGATCGAGCGCATCAGCACCGACTTGCCGGTGCCGGAGCCGCCGACCACGCCCAGGATCTCGCCGCGGCGTACGTCCAGATCCAGGTCTTCGTGCACGGTCTGGCTGCCGAACCGGTTGACCAGACCACGCACGCGGATGGCGAGTTCGTGGCCCTGGTCGTCGCGCATGTCGATGGATTCGGGGAGGGCGGATGTGCTCATGTCACCAGTCCATGTGCATGAACCACAACGCTGCGAAGGCGTCGATGATGATCACCAGCGAGATCGTCTGCACCACGCTGGAAGTGGTGCGCTCGCCGACCGACTGCGCGGTGCCCTCGACCTTCAGGCCCTCCAGGCAGCCGATCAGGCCGATCACCAGGGCGAATACCGGCGCCTTCGACAGGCCCACCAGCAGGTGCCGCACTTCCATCGTCTCGTGCATGCGCGCGATGTACATCTGCGGCGGGATGTCGAGGTCGAACGCACCGACGGTGATGCCGCCGGCCAGGCCGGCGATCATCGCGATGAAGGTCAGCAAGGGCAGGGTGACCAGCAGGGCGAGCAAGCGTGGCAGCACCAGCAGGTCGACCGGGTCCAGGCCCAGCGTACGCATCGCATCGATCTCCTCGCGTGCCTTCATCGCACCGATCTGCGCGGTGAACGCGCTGGCGGTACGGCCGGCCAGCACGATCGCGGTCAGCAGCACGGCGAACTCGCGCAGGAAGGCGATGTTGACCAGCTCGACCACGTAGATCTCGGCGCCGAAGTCGCGCAGGATGGTCGAGCCGAGGAAGGCGATCACCGCACCCACCAGGTAGGACAACAGCGCCACCAGCGGCACCGCATCCAGCCCGACCTGCTCCATCTGATGCACGGTGGCGGTCAGCCGGAAGCGGCGGGGTTCCTTGACCAGCCGCGCCGCCTTGACCAGGTTCTCGCCGAGGAAACTGCACAGGGCCTTGATGTTGTGGCCGGTGGCGTGGACGCTGACGCCCAGCCGCTCCAGCGCGGCCAGCACGCCGAAATCGCGCTTGGCCTTGGGCCGGTCATCGGCCACTTCCTCGATGGTGCACACCAGCGCCTGGTGGTCCGGGCGGAACTGCAGCGCGTCTTCGTGGAGATCGGCGCGATGGGCCACGCGCAGCACCTGCAGCACGCCGGCCGAATCGAGCTGCTCGATGCCGGTGGCATCGATGCCGGTCAGCGCGTCGGGAACGCCGCGCAGGACTTCGGCCGCGGCCAGCGCGGTCTTCAAGGTCCAGGTGCCGGACAGGCGGATCAGGCCCGGGTCGTGGGCATCCTGTTCGAGCTGGGGAGCGAGGTTCGGGGTGACGTGGGCCATTCGGGTCGCAGCATAACCGTTCTGTATCGGGCTTCGCGTCGAACTTGGATGAATTTCTCCGGCGGGCCCCAGCGTAGGTAATACTACGGCGCATGTCCGCAGATGCTCACACGATCCCCACACCCCAGGCCACCTACGCACAGCGCGTGGCCTTTGTTTCCGAGATCGCCGGACGCCTGCACAGCTATGGCACCACGGCCCAGCGCCTGGAAACGGCGGTGGTTGCACTGGCCCGCCAGCTCGATCTGGATTGTGAACCGTGGTCGAATCCCACCGGTATCATCCTCAGCTTCAGCGATCCGGCCCAGGCGATCGGCTCCAGCGACATCACCCGCGTGATCCGCCTGGCACCGGGTGAGAACGACCTGCACAAGCTCAGCGTTGCCGACCACATCGCCGAAGAAGTGTCCAACGGGCGGATGAGCATCGCCCAGGGCCACACTGCGCTGCGCCAGCTGGACAAGGATCCGGGCCGGCGCGGCAAGCTGCGCACCATCCTGTCGTTCACCCTCGGCGCGGCGGGCGTGGCGGGCATGTGGAAGCTGCCGTGGCTGGACATCGCCACCGCCGGTGTCATCGGCCTGATGATCGGCCTGCTCGGCATGGTCACCGATCGCCGCCCGGCCACCCGCGAAGCCGCCGAGGCACTGGCCGCGCTGCTGGCCGGCATGGTCGCCACCCTGGTCGCGTCGTTCATTGGTGCGCTCAACCTCAATACGGTGATCATCGCCTCGCTGGTGGTGCTGCTGCCCGGCATGTCGCTGACCAATGCGGTCAATGAGCTGGCCAGCCAGCACTGGGTATCGGGTACCGCGCGCTTTGCCGGCGCGCTGACCACCATCATGAAGCTCAGCGTCGGCGCGATGATCGCGGTGACCCTGGCCGATGTGCTCGGCCTGGATCCGGTGATCCGGGCCGCGCGTCCGCAGGGGCCGTGGGTGGAGTGGGGCTCGCTGCTGACCGCCGCATTTGCCTTCGCGATGCTGTTCAAGGCCAATCGCCGCGATTATCCGTGGGTGATCGCCGCCTCGGTGGCCGGTTACGCGATCTCCAAGTTCGGCGGCCACGCCTGGGGCGCGCCGGCCGGCATCTTCCTGTCGGCAATGCTGCTGACCGCCGGTGGCAACCTGTTCGGTCGCCTGGTCGGGCGTCCGGGCGCGATCATCCGCCTGCCGGGCATCATCATGATGGTGCCCGGCAGCACCAGCCTGCGTGGCGTGCTGACCCTGGTCCAGCAGCAGGACGTGGGCGCCGGCCAGAGCGTGTTCCTCACCGTTCTGAACGTGGTGATGGCGCTGGTGGCGGGCCTGCTGTTCGGCAACCTGCTGATGCCGGCGCGCAAGACCCTGTAGAGCCGAGCCCACGCTCGGCTTTGCATATGGATAGCCGAGCGTGGGCGCGGCTCTACAAACAGGAAACGCCGGCTTTCGCCGGCGTTTTTTATTGCTCCCCGATCCGGCCTCAGGCCTTCTTGATCAGGAAATCTTCCGGCTTCTTGTTGCCCTTGGCGGTCAGTTCAGCCATCCAGCGCGGCTGCTTGCCACGGCCGGTCCAGGTTTCCTTGGGGTTGGCCGGGTTGCGGTACTTCGGGGCAACCTTGCCCAGCTTGCGGCCGGCGGTCTTCGACGGTGCCTTGGCGACCTTGGCCACCTTGCGCGCGCGCGGTGCCGGGGCGTCGCCGAACAGTTCCTCGATGGTGTAGCCCTCGGTCTTGGCCAGCTTGGTCAGCTGGGCGCGCACCTTGGTGATCGGCCGGCGCTTGGCGACGATGGTCTGCTGCTTCTTGGCGGTACGGATCAGGGCGCCCAGCTCGCGTGCTGACAGGCCGGTCAGGTCAATGCTCATTTACGGTTACTCCGGAAACTAATGTGTGGACGGGACAAGCCAGTCCATGGCGTCGGCGGACAGAATAGAGATGAATTAATCACAGCACAAATGCAGGCGGGTCATGGCGTGGCGGCATGCAGACGCTATCGCGGTGATTTTGACCGGATTATGTCCGCTGCAATATAGGGAAAGGCCGCGCGCCCCCCAAAAAAAAGACCGGGGCAGGCCCCGGTCTTTCCACGTCAGCCCTGCAGTCGCTGCAGCAGGGTGGCCTTGTCCAGGCTCTCCGCCTCGCTGGCGCGGCGCGCGCGGTACTCGTAGGTGCCGGCGGCCAGGCCACGTTCGCTGACCACCACGCGGTGCGGGATGCCGATCAGTTCCATGTCGGCGAACATCGCGCCCGGGCGCAGGCCGCGATCGTCGAGCGCGGCGTCCAGGCCGGCGTCGCGCAGCTCCTGCAGCAGATTGGCTGCAGCGTCGGCCACAACGGCATCGCCCTTCGGGTTGATCACGCACACCACGACCTGCCACGGCGCCATCGCGTCCGGCCAGATGATGCCGGCATCGTCATGGTTCTGTTCGATCGCGGCAGCCACCACGCGCGAGATACCGATACCGTAGCAGCCCATCGCCATCACCGCCGCCTTGCCGTTTTCATCCAGCACGGTGGCATCCAGCGCTTCGGCGTACTTGCGGCCGAGCTGGAACACGTGGCCGACTTCGATGCCACGGGCGATCTTCAGTTCACCGCCGTCCACGGCACGATCGCCGGCACGCACGTTGCGGATGTCGGCCACTTCCGGTTCCGGCAGGTCGCGGCCCCAGTTGACGCCGGCCAGGTGGAAACCGGCCTCGTTGGCGCCGACGACGAAGTCGGCCATTGCCGCCACTTCGCGATCGGCGACCACGCGGATGGCCTTGGCCGGCGCGACCGGGCCGAGGAAGCCTGGCACGCTGCCCAGGTGCTCGGCGATTTCCGCCTCGCTGGCGAAGCGTTGCTCGTCCAGCCCGGCCACCTTGGCCAGCTTGATTTCATTGACCTCATGGTCGCCACGCACCAGCACCAGCACGAACTGCTGTGCCTCGCCTTCGCCGGCGATCAGTGCCACCGACTTCACCGTGCGCTGCAGGTCGATGCCGAGCAGGGCCGCGACGTCCTCGCAGGTCTTCTGGGTGGGGGTATCCACCTTGCGCATTGTTTCGGTGGCGGCCGCACGCGGTGCCGGATCGGCGGCGATCGCCGCCTCCATGTTCGCCGCGTAGTCCGAACCGGTGGAGAACACCAGCGCGTCTTCGCCGGAATCGGCGATCACGTGGAATTCCTGCGAGGCATCGCCGCCGATCGCGCCGGAGTCTGCCTGCACCATGCGGAAATCCAGGCCGAGGCGGGTGAAGATGCGGCTGTAGGCCGACTTCATGTTCTCGTACTCGCGCACCAGGCACTCATCGTGCAGGTGGAACGAATAGGCGTCCTTCATCAGGAATTCGCGCGCGCGCATCACGCCGAAGCGCGGGCGGATCTCGTCGCGGAACTTGGTCTGAATCTGGTAGAAGTTCACCGGCAGCTGCTTGTAGCTGGACAGCTCGCTGCGCGCGAAGTCGCAGGCGGCTTCTTCGGCGGTCGGGCTGTAGCAGAACACCTGGTCCTTGCGGTCCTTGATCTTCAGCAGCTGCGGGCCGAACTTCTGCCAGCGGCCGGTCTGCTCCCACAGTTCCTTCGGCTGGATGGTCGGGATCTGGAATTCCACCGCGCCGGCCCGGTCCATTTCCTCGCGAACAATGCGCTCGACCTTGCGCAGCACGCGCAGGCCCAGCGGCGACCAGGTGTACAGGCCCGATGCCAGCTTGCGGATCATGCCCGCGCGCAGCATCAGCCGGTGGCTGGTCAGCTCGGCGTCGCTGGGGGTTTCCTTGGTGGTGTGCAGGTGGAACTGGGAGAGGCGCATCGTCGGCTTCGGATAACGGCAGAGACGTCTATTCTGCCAGCCCGGCCGGGGGGAGGGGTATCGGCAGGGCTGCGCCCTGCACCCGCCGTAGTGCCGGCCGCTGGCCGGCAACCTCAGAAGCAACAGCCGAAGCAACAGCGGGTTTCCCGTGGGATGGCGGGGTGGGTCCGGTTGCGGGAGACGCCGTAAACCCATCCATGGGGGCTTGGCCGCGGCATCCATGCCGCGGACACTCCCGCAAGCGGACCCACCCCGCCTTCGACAGTTTCCTGCGAGCTGTCGGAATGGCTCCCGGGGTCAGATCCGTTTTCCGCAGGAAAACGGATCTGACCCCGGATTCAATTCGAGATCCGACAGATTTTATCCACGCATGGCGTGGATCTACTGGCCACCGGAAATCTGTCGGGGGTGGGCGGTGTCGGATTGCGGCGTCCCCGCAATCCGACACCGCCCCGGCATTCCACGGAATGCCCGCTTTTGACGTTGCCGTTGCTTGCAGCCTCGGCAGGTGCAGGGCGCAGCCCTGCCGATACCCTTAACCGGCCGGTGGGCAGTACGCCTTGATGGCGGCCTGCGCCAGCCCCTTCTGCGCGGTGTGCTGCTCCGGGGTCAACGGGGTATCGGCCTTGCCATCACCATCGGTGTCCTGCATCACCTGGCCACCGCCGTCCAGCAGGGCCAGGTTGGCCCGGGCCGTGCTGCACTGCTCGGGAACCGGCGCGGCCGGGGTCTCGGTGCTGGCCGCGGCCTGCGGGGTGCGGGCCTGCTCGCGGGTCTCGTACTTCTTGCCCGCCGGTGGGGTCTCCGAGTACTGGGTCACGCCATGGGCGTCCTTCCATTTGTAGACGGGACCGGCCACGGCGTTGGCACTGGCCAACAGCAGCAGGCATCCAAGGCAGGACAGGGCACGCATGGCAAACTCCACGGAATGGGCGTAGAACGCCGATTGCAGCATTGGCGCCGAGCACTGGCAAGTCGATTAAACTGGATTCCATGGACCCGATCACACCGCCGCCGCGCTCGCGCACGATTTACCTGCTGCCCAACCTGTTCACCACCGCCGGCCTGTTCGCCGGTTTCTACGCGATCATCGCCGCGGCCAACGGGGATTTCGTCAATGCCAGCATCGCCGTGTTCGTGGCGGCGGTGATGGATGGCCTGGACGGGCGCGTGGCGCGCCTGACCGGTACCAGCAGCGAATTCGGCGTGCAGTACGACTCGCTGGCCGACCTGGTCAGCTTCGGCATGGCCCCGGCGCTGGTGATGTACCACTGGTCGCTGTCGTGGCTGAAGTTCGATGATCCGCTGCTCGGCCGCGTCGGCTGGGCCGTGGCCTTCCTGTATGCGGCCTGCGCGGCACTGCGCCTGGCCCGCTTCAACACGCAGGTGGCGGTGGTCGACAAGCGCTGGTTCGTTGGCCTGGCCAGCCCGGCCGCAGCGGGCCTGATGATGTCCTTCGTCTGGGCGTTCGCCGACGGCAACCTGGGCTGGGATGGCAACCAGCTGCGCTACGTGGCGCTGGCAGTGACGATCATCGCTGCGCTGCTGATGGTCAGCCGTATCCGTTTCTGGAGCTTCAAGGGCGGCGCGGCCAAGGGCACCCGTTCGGATCGCGTGCCGTTCCTGGTGCTGGCGCTGGTGCCGGTCGCCATTGCCATCGCGGTGATCGACCTGCCGCGCGTGCTGTTCGCGGTCGGGATCCTGTACGCCCTGTCCGGCCCGGTGATGTGGGCCGTGCAGCGCCTGCGCAAGAAGCCCGAGGCCGCGTGAGCCAGGACCTGCCCGTGCTGTGGTCGCCGGCCCAGCAGGCCTGGCTGCAGGCCATGGGCTATACCGTCTATCACGACGGCCAGCTGGCCGCCGAGCTGGATGCCGCATTGCAGTTGAGCGTGGCCGAAGCCGAGGCCAGTGTTGCCCCGCCGGAACCGGAGCCGGTGCGGGCCGCTGTGCCGCCGCGCGACGCCCGCGCCGCGACGGCGACCGCAGTACGCGCGGAACGCCCGGCTCCGCCGCGCCGCGAAACGCCGGTCAGTGCCCCGGATACCGTGCCGGCGGCTGAGCGCCCGCTGCCCAGCGGCAACGCACGACAGCCGGTGGTACGCCTGCCCGATCGCCTGCAGATCGCGCTGCTGCGCGCGTCCGGCTGCAACCCGAACGACCCGGCGACGCAGGTGCTGATGGACAGCTGGCCGCTGGACCAGCTGCGCCGTGACCCGGCCGCCAAGCGTGCGCTGTGGCCGCAGCTGCGTGCCCTGCGCAAGCGGGGTGCGCGGTGAGCGCGGTGACCCGGCCCGGCCCGGTCAGCCTGCGTGCGCTGCGCGAGAGCGACCTCAATGCCGTGATGGCGATCGAGCTGCGGGGCTATCCTTTTCCCTGGACCCGCGGCATTTTCATCGACTGCCTGCGCGCCGGCTATCCCGGCCTGGCGATGGAGCGCGATGGCCTGCTGGTCGGCTATGGCGTGCTCAGCATCGCCGCGGATGAAGCGCACGTGCTCAACATCTGCATCGACCCGCTGGCACAGTCGCGCGGGCTGGGCCGCCAGCTGCTGCGCGCGATGGTGCAACTGGCCGCCGACCGTGGTGCCCAGCGCGTCTTCCTGGAGGTGCGTCCGTCCAACACGCCGGCGCTGGCGCTGTACCACAGCGAAGGCTTCAACGAGATCGGTCGCCGCCCGCGTTACTATCCGGCCGCACAGGGCCGCGAGGACGCGGTGGTGATGGCGATCGAGCTGGTCGACGGCGACCTGCAGGTGATGCCGCCGCTTTAACGCAGACGGGTTGCCGGCCAGCGGCCGGCACTACCGGTTGCCGCCAACCTTGGTTGGCAGCAATGCGCCGACCAAGGTCGGCTACTACCAAGGCGTGCAATGGCATATCCGGTAGGTGCCAACCTTGGTTGGCACGCTCTGCTCACGCCAGGCGCAACGCCAGCACGCCACCGACGATGAGCGACGCTGCCAGCCAGCGCGCGCGTGGTATCCGTTCGCGCAGCAGGAACACCGAGATCAGCAGCGCGAACAGGATCGAGGATTCGCGCAGCGCCGAGATCATCGCCACCGGCGCCTGGGTCATGGCCCACAACGCCATCGCATAGGAGGCGGTGGTGCCGACGCCACCGGCCAGTCCCAGCGGCCAATGCTGCCGCGCATAGTCCAGTACCGCGCCGCCGCGCGTGTACAACGCCCACAGCGGCAGCGGAATGCCCGACAGCAGGAACAACCACAGCGTGTAGCTGAGCGCGCTGCCGGACTGCCGTGCACCCTGCGCATCGACCAGCGTGTAGGTGGCGATCATCGCTGCGGTCAGCAGCGGCAGGCGCAGTTGGCCGCCACGCGCACCCACTGCCATGCACAGGATGCCGGTGCTCACCAGCACCACACCCAGCCACGCTGCAGCGGGCAATGGTTCACCGAGCAGGGTGCCCGCCAGTGCGACCAGGATCGGCGCGCTGCCACGCATCAGCGGGTAGGCCAGGCTCATGTCGACCTGCTGGTAACAGCGTGCGACCAGCCCGTAATAGGTCACCTGCAACAGCACCGATGCGCCCAGCCAGGGCCAGCTGTGCGCGGCGGGAAAAGGCAGGAAGGGCAGGGCGGCGGCCGACAGCAGCGCGGCGCTGCCGGTGACCAGCACGGTGCCGAGGAACTTGTCCGGCCCGCGCTTGACGATCGCATTCCAGCTGGCATGCAGTGCCGCAGCGGCGAGAACCAGCAGGAAGATCGAAAGAGGCATCCGGCGATGATGCCATGCGGCGGAAATGGAAACGCCGGGCATCGCCCGGCGTTTCCGATTCCGCTTGGGTGGGTGCCAACCTCTCCCGGCGTGGTAGGCGCCAACCTTGGTTGGCACGCACCAGAGCGCGGCGTTACAGCTTCGCGCGCTGTTCGCGCAGGCCGGCCAGCTGGGTGTTCCAGTCGGCCAGGCGCACGCGTTCCTGCTCGACCACGGCCGGCGGCACCTTGTCGGTGAACTTGGCCAGCTTGGTCTCGCTCTTCTCCTTTTCGGCTTCGACGCGAGCGATTTCCTTGTCCAGGCGCACGCGCTCGGCATCGAGATCGACCAGGCCTTCCAGCGGCACCAGCAGCTTCAGCTCGCCCACGATCGCGGCGGCCGCCGGCGGTGCGCTTTCGCCTTCGGCCAGCCACTGGATGCTGTCCAGCTTCAGCAGGAACGACAGCGAGGTGCTGAAGCGTTCGATGCGCACGCGGTCCTGCGCCAGGCCGGCCTGCAGGCGCAGCGGCACCTGCTTGGACGGTGCGACGTTCAGTTCGCTGCGCACGCGACGCACCGCGCTGATCACCGCCTTCAGCCATTCCACGTCGGCCTCGGCCTGGGCGAAATCACCGGCGAATTCGGCGGCGGTCGGGTACGGGCGCAGCGACAGCGTGGTTTCGGCCAGGCCCAGGCGCGGGGCCAGCTGCTGCCACAGCTGTTCGGTGATGAACGGCGTGAGCGGGTGCAGCAGGCGCAGCAGCGCTTCCAGCACGTACAGCAGGGTGTGGCGGGTGCTTTCGGCATCAGCCGCGTCGGCACCGTTCAAGGCCGGCTTGCTCAGCTCCAGGAACCAGTCGCAGAACGCGTTCCAGGCGAACTCGTACAGGCACTGCGCCAGCAGGTCGAAGCGATACGCGGCGAAATGGCCCTGAGCTTCGGCGGTGGTGGCGGCCAGGCGCGCGAGGATCCAGCGCTCGGCATCGGTGCGCGGCTTGGGCACGCCGGTGAACGCAGCGCCTTCGGTGTTCATCAGGGCGAAGCGGCTGGCGTTCCACAGCTTGTTGCAGAAGTTCTTGTAGCCCTCGGCGCGGTTCATGTCGAACTTGATGTCGCGGCCATGGGTGGCCAGCGCGGCGATGGTGAAGCGCAACGCATCGGCACCGTGGGCGGCGATGCCGTCCGGGAATTCCTTGCGGGTGGCCTTCTCGATCTTCTCGACCATCTTCGGCTGCATCAGGCCGCCGGTGCGCTTGGCGACCAGGTCGTCGATGGTGATGCCGTCAATGATGTCCAGCGGGTCGAGCACGTTGCCCTTGCTCTTGGACATCTTCTGGCCCTGGCCGTCGCGGATCAGGCCGGTGAAGTAGACGTCCTTGAACGGGATCTTCCCGACCAGGTTGTCGGTGGCCATGATCATGCGCGCCACCCAGAAGAAGATGATGTCGAAGCCGGTGATCAGCACCGACGATGGCAGGTAGCGGTCGAAGCCGCGCTCGGCCATGGCCTGCTCATTCGGCCAGCCCAGGGTGGAGAACGGCCACAGCTGCGAGGAGAACCAGGTCTCCAGCACGTCGCTTTCCTGGTTCAGCACCACGTCGCTGCCCAGGTTGTGCTTCGCGCGCACGTCCTCTTCGCTGCGACCGACGTAGCAGTTGCCGGTGGCGGCATCGAACCACGCCGGGATACGGTGGCCCCACCACAGCTGGCGGCTGATGCACCAGTCCTGGATGTTGTTCATCCAGTGGCGGTAGGTGTTGATCCAGTTCGGCGGCACGAAGGAAATGCTTCCGTCCTCGACCAGTTCCAGGCCACGCTTGGCCAGGTCGTCCATCTTCACGAACCACTGGTCGGTCAGGTACGGCTCGATCACCTGGCCGGTACGGTCGCCGCGCGGCACCTGCAGCTTGTGCGCCTTGGTCTCGACCAGGATGCCCAGGTCTTCCAGTTCGGCCAGCACGGCCTTGCGCGCTTCATAGCGGTCCAGGCCCTGGAAGCGTTCCGGCGCGTTTTCGTTCAGCGCCGCCACCGGGGTGAACAGGTTGATCATCGGCAGGCTGTGGCGCACGCCCACTTCGTAGTCGTTGAAATCATGCGCCGGGGTGACCTTGACCACGCCGGTGCCGAACGCGCGGTCCACGTAGTCGTCGGCGATCACCGGCACGCGGCGGCCAGTCAGCGGCAGCACCACGCTCTTGCCGATCAGGTGCGCATAGCGCTCGTCCTCCGGATGCACCATCACCGCGGTATCGCCCAGCAGCGTTTCGGGGCGGGTGGTGGCGACGACCAGGTAGTCGCGGGTTTCGCGCAGCGTTTCCACGCCGTCGGCATCGCGCTCGACGTGCTCGTAGCTCAGGCCTTCGTCCAGCGTGTAGGCGATCGACCACAGGAAGCCGTCTTCCTCGGCGCTCTCCACTTCCAAGTCGGAAATGGCGGTCTTCAGCACCGGGTCCCAGTTCACCAGGCGCTGGCCGCGGTAGATCAGGCCCTGCTCGTACCAGCGCACGAAGGCTTCATTGACTGCCGCCGACGGCTGCGGGTCCATGGTGAAGGTGCTGCGCGACCAGTCGGCGGAGGTGCCAAGGCGACGCATCTGGCGTTCGATGGTGTCGCCGGACTGCTGCTTCCACTCCCAGACCTTGCCGATGAAGCCCTCGCGGCCCAGCGAATCGCGGGTCTCGCCCTTGCCTTCCAGCGCCAGGTTGCGGCTGACCACCATTTCGGTGGCGATGCCGGCGTGGTCGGTACCGACCTGCCACAGCGTGTCGTAGCCGCGCATGCGGTGGTAGCGCACCAGCGCGTCCATCAGGGTCTGCTGGAAGGCGTGGCCCATGTGCAGGGTGCCGGTCACGTTCGGCGGCGGCAGCAGGATGGTATACGGCTCGCCCGTGCCGGACGGCTTGAAGTGGCCGGCCTTCTCCCAGGCCTCGTAGAGGTCGGTCTCGAAGGACTTCGGGTCGTAGCTGGAGGCGAGTTGGGTCATGCGGGGGAACCAGGAGGTAATCGTTGAAGGATCAGGGCGCGGCGGCGGCCCATCAAGGGGGCCGGGGCGCGCTCACATGTCATGCTTGTTCAGGTCGTAACCGGCGGCCTTGTACTGGCGCCAGCGCTCGCGCAGCGGTTCGCGCGCTTCCGGATCGGCCGGCACCACTTCCAGCACGCGCTCGCACTGGCCCAGCCAGGGCTCGTCGCGCAGGTTGATCACCAGCGGACGCGCCGGTGCCTCGGTGCCGGGTACCGCGATCAGTACCAGGGCCTCTTCCTCGTCCATGTCTTCGCCGGCGATCTGGTGCGGGATGTAGGCGTCGTTGTCGAAGGCCCACAGCAGCTCGTCCAGCTCCTCGGCCTGGGCCTGGTCACGGGCCAGCACCAGGGTGAACAACCCGGCGTCGTTGGCCTTGCGCGCCAGCTCACAGACCAGGCGCAGCGGCTCGGTCAGGAAGCGGGGCTTGGCGATCAGGTAGAAGTCGGCGCGGGGCATGGCAGGGTCCGGGTCAGGCAGGGGCCCGGCAGTGCCGGGCGAGGCCCCGGCCGGCGTCTGCCGGCCAGGGGCGGGTACGGCATCAGGCGCGGGCGGCCTGGTCCAGCAGCCACTGGCTCAGCAGGCCGACCGGGCGGCCGGTGGCCATGCCACGCTTGCCTTCATCGCTGGCCACGCCGGCGATGTCCAGATGGGCCCAGCGCTGGCCTTCGGTGAAGCGCGACAGGAAGCAGCCCGCGGTGATCGCGCCGGCCCAGCGGCCGCCGATGTTGTAGACGTCGGCGAAGGTCGAATCCAGCATCGGCTGGTACTCGTCCCACAGCGGCAGGCGCCAGGCGCGGTCGAACACATGCTCGCCGGCGGCCAGCAGTTCATTGGCCAGGTCGTCGTGCTTGCTCATCAGGCCGGCGGTCTGGTGGCCGAGGGCGACCATGCAGGCACCGGTCAGGGTGGCGACGTCGACCAGCGCGGCCGGCTCGAAGCGCTGTGCGTAGGTCAGCGCGTCGCACAGGATCAGGCGGCCTTCGGCGTCGGTGTTGCCGACTTCGATGGTCTTGCCCGACATCGAGGTGATCACGTCGGACGGACGGTAGGCATTGCCATCGATGGCGTTCTCCACCGCCGGGACCACCACGACGAGGTTCAGCGGCAGCTTGGCCTTGACCGCAGCGACGAAGGTGCCGATGACGTTGGCGCCACCGCACATGTCGTACTTCATTTCCTCGATGCCGCCCTGGGTCTTCAGGTTGACGCCACCGGTATCGAAGGTGATGCCCTTGCCGACCAGCACATAGGGCTTGGCGTCGCCTGCACCGGTCCACTTCAGCACGACCAGGCGCGGGCGGTTGGCCGAGCCACGGGCCACGGCCAGCAGTGAGCCCATGCCCAGCGCTTCCATCTGGTGCTCGTCGAGGATCTCGGCTTCGGCACCCTCGTGCTCGCCGGCGAACTTCACGCCCACGTCGGCCAGATAGGCCGGGGTGCAGTAGTTCGGCGGCAGGTTGCCCAGCTCACGGGCGAACTCGACGCCGGCGGCAATGGCCTGGCCCTGAGCCAGCGCCTGCGCGTCGTCACCGGCGATGGCCAGCTGGGTCAGACCGGCGTCGTCGGCCTTCTTCTTGCCCAGGGTGGCGGTATAGCGGTAGGCGGCGTGATCGGCGGCGATCACCGCCTGACGGATCGCCCAGGCCGCGTCGCGGTCCTTCACCGCCACTTCGGACAGGGTGAACAGTGCGCTGCGGGCAGCACCGGCCTTCAGCGCGCGCACGGCGTCGCCCATGGCCTTCAGGTACTGCGGCACGCCGAAACGGGCGGCTTCACCGAGGCCGACCACCAGCACGCGCGGGGCGGTCACGCCCGGCAGGTCGTGCAGCAGGGTGGTTGCGCCGGTCTTGCCGGACAGGTCGCCACGCTCGGCCAGCGCCGCCAGGCGGCCACCGCTGGCGGCATCCAGGGCCTGCGCGGCCGGGGTCAGGGTATGGTCGGCATACGCGCCGACCACCAGGCAATCAACGGTGGCAGCGGCCGGAGCAACGTGGTTCAGGGTGAATTCGAGGGCCATTGAGCAGATTCCATTGGCGAGTCCGTACAATCGCAGGCCGTTTACGCCCAGACAGTAGACTGGGCGGCACCGCGAACGAACCCCAGAGTTTAAACCACCGCCCCATGCTGAAGCTCGACCGATACCTGCTGGGCGATTTCGTCCAGAGTTTCCTGGCTACCCTGATCGTCCTGCTGGTGGTCAGCGTGGGCGGCGTGCTGGTGGACATCCTCGGCAACATCGCCGACGGACGCCTGCCGGCCAAGCTGCTGTTCTCCCAGCTGGGCCTGCAGTTCATCGCCTACCTGCCGCTGATCCTGCCGCTGGCATTGATGCTGGGCCTGCTGCTGGCCGTGGCGCGGCTGTACCGCGACTCGGAAATGGCGGTCATCACCGCCATTGGTGTTGGCCCCAAGCGACTGCTGCGACCGCTGCTGATGCTGGTGGTGCCGGTGGTGCTGCTGGTCGGCGCCTGCTCGCTGTGGCTGGGCCCGTGGGCAGGCCGGGTGGCCGAGCAGATGATCATCGAGGCCAACCGCAGCGTGCTGATGGCCGGCCTGGAGCCGGGCCGGTTCACGCCGCTGCCCAATGGCGGCGTGGTCTACCTGTCCTCGATCTCGCCTGACGGCACCGAGCTGGGCAAGGTGTTCCTGCAGCGGCAGAAGGACGATCGCCTGGAAGTGGTGTCGGCCAACAGTGGCCGCATGTACTTCGAGGGCACCCGCCAGCGTTTCCTGGAGCTGGATGATGGCCACCAGGTGGAAGGCCCGGTGGCCGCTGGGCTGGATTACCGGCTGGCGACCTTCGCCCGCAACGACGTGGCCCTGCCCGATGGCGCACAGACCCGCACCGAGGACGACCCGGAACTGATGCCGACCCTGCAGTTGGTCGGTGATGCACGGCCGCAGGCGCAGGCGCAGCTGCATCGCCGGCTGGCACCGCCGCTGATCGCGCTGGCGTTCGCCCTGCTGACCGTGCCGCTGGGCCGCAGCTCGCCGCGCCAGCAGCGCTATGGACGCATGATGCTGGCCCTGCTGGCCTACATGGTGGGCACCAACCTGATGTTCATCGGCAGCGGCTGGATTGCCAACGGCAAGATTCCGCCCGCGCTCGGCCTGTGGTGGTTGACCCTGCCGCTGCTGGCGCTGGCGATCTGGATGTATGTACGTGATGGCCGCCTGGCCCGCCCGAAGGGAGCCCGCGCATGAGGCTGCGCCCGATGCGTTTCGACCTGTACCTGGGCCGGTCGGTGTTCACCACCGTGCTGCTGACCTGGGCGGTGCTGGTGGGCCTGGACGTGGTGATGGCCTTCTCCGGCGAGTTCAAGGACATCGGCAAGAACGGCTACACCCTGGGCCATGCCGCCGCGTGGGTGCTGTACACCGTGCCGCGCCGCGCCTACACGATGTTCCCGACGGCCGCGGTGATCGGCGCACTGATGGGCCTGGGCCAGCTGGCCGCGACCTCGGAGCTGACCGCACTGCGTGCACTGGGCCTGTCGCGTAAGCGCCTGAGCGTGTCGGTGGCGATTGCGCTGTCGCTGCTGACCGCGGTGATGGTGCTCAGCGCCGAGACGCTGGGCCCCTGGGGCCAGGACCGTGCCGATGCGCTGAAATCCAGCGCCAAATGGGGGCGGGATATTGCCACTACCCGTTACTCGGGGCTGTGGGCACGCGAAGGCGACACCTTCCTCAATGCGCAGAGCGGCGAGGAGCAGCTGGTGGGCGACAAGGGCACGCGGCTGATCCTGCGTGATGTGCGCCTGTACCGGGTCGCCGAAGACGGCAAGATCGCCTCGTTGACCCATGCCGCCACCGCCGAGCACGACAAGGACGGCTGGGTGTTGACCGGCGTGCGCCGCGACACCTTTGGCGAGCGCTCGGCAACCCGTCAGGAAGTGGCACGTGAGCCCTGGAACTCGAAGTTGGACCCGGCCGCGCTGGCGACCGGTATCGCCAAGCCGCGCAACCTCAGCGTGTCCGAGCTGAGCACCAGCATTGCCTACCGCGAACGCAACGGGCTGGACGCGCGCGATTTCGAGGATGTGTACTGGAGCCGCTGGTTCTATCCGGTGAACGTGCTGGCCCTGTGCCTGGCGGCGGTGCCGTTCGCGTTCGGATCGCTGCGCAGCGGCGGCATGGGCAAGCGCTTGTTCCTGGGCATCCTGTTCGCATTGGGCTTCTGGCTGCTGCAGCTGTTCTTCGGCCGCATGGCCGGCGCGCTGAAGTTCGATTACCGCATTGCCTACGCGTTGCCGCCGATCGTGATGCTGGCGGTATCCGGACTTCTGTTCCGGCGCAAGTCGGGCTGATTCTGATTGTTGTAGAGCCGAGCCTGTGCTCGGCTGTCACGTACAGTGCGGAAAGCAGCCGAGCACGGGCTCGGCGCTACAGACAGCGCCTTACCGTTTCGGCATCCGCACCAGGCGGGTACCGCTGGCGCGGTCGTGCCAGGTCAGGCGTTGGCGGTCGACCCACGCCCACCAGAATCCCAGTCCGCCCAGCAGCAGGGACAGCGTGCCCACCGCAAAGCGCAGCCACAACTGGCCGCGCCGCAACGGCGTGCCATCGATTGATCGCACTGTCAGCCGCCACGGGCGCATGCCCAGGGTCTGTCCACCGCGGCGCCAGCTGGCCGTCGCGTACCAGCCCGTGATCGCCCAGCACACCGCCCAAAGCAGCCACTGCCAGGCACTGAACGGCGCGATGTTCTCGCGTTGCGCGTGGCCGCTGAAGGTGTAGGCGAGGGTGAACAGCGTGCCGGCCAGCATCCACAGCGCCAGCACCGGCAGTGCGTCGTAGACCATCGCCAGCACGCGCCAGGCCAACAAGGCACGTGGGCGGGGCATTTCGGTAGCGGCCGCAGGGGCCGTGTCGGTGGCAGGGCGGGACATGCGCCGAGCATACGCAAAGCTGGCCGTGCCCGCAGTGGCCCTCGTATCCTGCACGCATGGCCCTTGTCTCCACCCCCGCAGAACGCCGCCAGCTGGTCCAGCAACTGCCCGAGCTTCGCGCCGACGACGGCGTGCGCATCCAGCGCTTCCTCGATGCGATCTGGGCCGAGAACGGCCTGGCCCGTGCCACCCTCGACAGTTACCGGCGTGACCTGGAAGGGCTGGCGCGCTGGATGGATGGGCGCGACGGTGGCCTGGCCGGCATCGAGCGTCCTGGGCTGTTCGATTATCTGGCCTGGCGCACCCGGCATGGCTGGTCACCGCGCAGCAACGCGCGCCTGCTGTCGGCGTTGCGGGCGTTCTTCGCCGATGGCGTGCGCCGCGGCGAACGCAGCGAGGATCCCAGCGCGCTGCTGGACCCGCCGAAGTTGCCACGGCTGCTGCCCAAGGCGCTGGCCGAGAGCCAGATCGATGCGCTGCTGGCGGCCCCGGACGTCGACAGCCCATTGGGCCTGCGCGATCGCGCCATGCTGGAACTGATGTATGCCGCGGGCCTGCGCGTGAGTGAACTGGTGCTGCTGCCCGCGACGGCGGTCAACCTGCGCCAGGGCGTGCTGCGGGTCACCGGCAAGGGCAGCAAGGAACGGCTGGTGCCGCTGGGAGAGGAATCCCAGCACTGGCTGGAGCGCTACCTGCAGCAGTCGCGCCCGCAGCTGGTCGGCAAGGGCAAGGTGCATGCCCTGGCGGATGGGCAGGCCCCGTTGTTCATTGAACCGACGCTGCATGCGCTGACCCGGCAGGCGTTCTGGCATCTGGTCAAGCGCCACGCACAGGTGGCCGGCATCGACCCGGCGCGGATCAGCCCGCATGGGCTGCGGCACAGCTTCGCCACCCATCTGCTCAACCGCGGTGCCGACCTGCGCGCGCTGCAGATGCTGCTCGGCCACAGTTCATTGTCGACCACCCAGATCTACACCCTGGTAGCGCGCGAGCACCTGCAGAAGCTGCACGCCCGCCACCATCCGCGTGGCTGAGTGCCGGGCTGAATCGCTGCCCGGGGCGCTGCCGGGCGTCGCTGCCCGGTACCGGCGGCTGTGTCAGAATCCGGGGTCTTCTTCTGTCGCGGACCGCTCCATGCTCCGATTTGCCATCGCCGCCGTGTTCGGTGCGCTCAGCCTGACCGCCTGCGCCCAGCCGGCTCCGCCGGCCGCCAAGGCACCCGCCGCCGCTGCGGCCAAGGCCAATCCGGCCGCGAATGCGCCGGCCGACCAGGCGGTACGCGCCGCATTGACCGCGTTGAACCCCGGTTTCCAGGTGGACTACATTGGCGCCGCGCCGTTCCCCGGCTTCCGCGAGGTCGTCGTTTCAGGCCAGCTTCTGTATGTGTCCGATGACGGCCGCTACCTGTTCCAGTCTCAGCCCTACGACACCCGCGCCAAGGGCCCGGCCAACAGCGAAGGCCTGCTCGGCTATCGCCGCGGCCTGCTGGCCAAGGCCAATCACGGCGATCGCATCGTGTTCGCCGCGCCGAACGCCAAGTACACCATCAGCGTGTTCACCGACATCGAGTGTGGTTACTGCCGCAAGCTGCACCAGGACATCGCCGAGCTCAACCGCAACGGCATCACCGTCGAGTACCTGGCGTTCCCGCGCATGGGCCTGGGCAGCAAGGACTACACCGACATGATTTCGGTCTGGTGTGCAGCGGATCGTCGCCAGGCGCTGACCAACGCCAAGCGCGGCGGCAACGTTCCCGCCAGGAACTGCACCAATCCGGTGGCGATGCAGTACGCGCTGGGCCAGCAGCTGGGCGTGAATGGTACGCCGGCGATCTTCGCGCCGGACGGCACCCAGCTGGGGGGCTACCTGCCGCCGGCACAGCTGCGTGCGGCGTTGGAGAAGCTGTCGGCCAAGCGCTGACGCAGAATTGTGGAGTCGAGCCATGCTCGACTGCGGAAACATCAGCCGAGCATGGGCTCGGCTCCACAGATCAGAGGCCGGGGGCGCAAAATGCGCCCCCGGCTTTTCCCTTATTTCAGGCCATCACTGACTGCCTTGGTCAGCGTGCCCTGCGCATCGTCACCGCTGAACTCCCAGACGAACGCGCCGCCCAGGCCCTGGGTCTTCACGTAACCCATCTTGCGGGTGATGTTGGCCGGGGTGTCGAAGCTCCACAGCGTGCTGCCGTTGTAGATCCAGGTGGCACCGGCGGTGTTGTCGGTGTAGCCCGGCCACGCCAGGTTCTTCAGCACCTTCCAGTCCTCGATGCCGGCTTCATACGTGCCCGGGGCGGCACCGCTGGCGGTCTGGTACAGGCCGTTGTTGGCATTGGCCACGCCGGTCCAGCCACGCCCGTAGTAGCCGATGCCCAGGTTGAGCTTGGCGGCGGGCACGCCACGGCTGATGAAGGCCTCGATGGCGTCGTTGCTGTTGTACAGCTTCTGGTCGCCGGTGGACGGATCATTCGGCGAATCGAACAGCGCCGACTGGTGATTGGTCTTCGCATCCCACGCGCCGTGGAAGTCGTAGGTCATCACGTTGATGTAGTCCAGGTACGGGTGGTACGCCGCCGGATCTGTGACGCGGATCTTGTCGATGCCGGCACCCACCGCCACCGTCAGCAACAGGCCCGGACGCACCGCATCGAGCTGGCGGCGGAACTCGGCCATCAGCGCGGTGAAGTTGGCGTTGTCTTCCGGCTTGCCGCATTCGATGCCGCAGGCCACCGGGTATTCCCAGTCGATGTCGATGCCGTCGAACACGCCCAGCGCCGCACCGGCGCCGCCGGCACCGTCGGTCACCGGCAGGTTGCCCTTGATGTAGGCGTCGATGCACGAGGCAACGAAGGCCTGGCGGTTTTCCGGGCGCGCCGCGCTGGAGAAGCCGCGCGACCAGGTCCAGCCACCCAGCGAGATCAGTACCTTCAGGTTCGGGTACTTGGCCTTGAGCTGCTTGAGCTGGTTCCAGTTGCCGCGCAGCGGCTGGTCCCAGGTATCGGCGCTGCCGCTGACACTCTCGGCGGCACTGAAGGCCTTGGTGTAGTCGGCGAAGGCATCGCCACCGGCACCGCTGTTCGGATCCGACGGCTGGGTGATGCCGACTTCGCAGCGGTTGTTGCGCACGTTGCCGAACGCGTAGTTGATGTGGGTCAGGCGCGCCGCCGAACCGCTGCTGTCGATGTTCTTGACCCGGTAGTTGCGGCCGTAGATGCCCCACTGCGTGAAGTAACCGATGACCCGCTTGCCGGTGGTGCCACCGTCACCGGCCAGCGTGGTGGCGCTGATCTCGGTGCCCTGCGCCGACGCGTTGCCGGCGTTGTCGCGCGCCCGCACGCGGTAACGGTAGGTGGTCGATGCGGTCAGCCCCCCATCCACATAGCTGGCACTGGACGGCGAACCGACCAGGCTTCCGTTACGGTACACGTCATAGCCGGCCAGGCCACTGCCACCGGTGTTGTCGGTGGATGGGCTCCAGCTGAGCGCGATGCTGTTGGCAGTGCGCGTTCCGGCCGCCAGCCCGCCGGGCACGCTCGGCGCGGTGGTGTCGCCGCTGGCGGCGTTGACGGTGATGGTGACCGTCGCCGTGCTGGCGGTGGCATTGTTGTTGTCAGTGGCCACCGCGCGCAGGGTATGGCTGCCGGCGCTGGCATTGGTCCAGCTGGCTGCATACGGCGCACTGGTGGCCACGCCGAGCGTGCTGCCGTCGCGGAAGAATTCGACCTTGGCGACGCTGCCGTCCGGATCGCTGGCGGTGGCGGTCACGTTGACCGTGCTGCCGGCGCTGAAGGTGGCGCCGTTGGCCGGCGAGGTCAGGCTGACCACCGGCGGCTGGTTGGTGCCGCTGCCATCGCAGGCACCGAGGTTGGTGTAGTAGGGCGCACCGGCCGGATGGTCCGGTGGCGCGTTCCAGATGTCCTGGTTCGCCCGATAGAGGACGCCTCCTTTCTGCAGGGTATCGCCGGCCCGGTAGATCTTGGCCTGGTCCCACTGGGCCACGCCGGCACAGCTGGCAGCCTGCGCCAGGCCGGGCAGGGCGGCGCTGCCGGCGGCCAGGGCAAGCAGCCAGGCCAGATGGCGGGGACGACAGCTTCGGGTCGAACGTTCGGCACTGCGCACAATCGGGTCGTACATGGGTGAGTCTCCGATCAAAGGGCGCGCGGGCCCCGATGGCGCCGCGCGTGACGCAGGTCCGGGCATCGCCCGGGAAGGCGACGGAGGGGCCGGACGGAGGCACCTGGGAGGCCGGGGAGAGAGTCCGGCACCAGGTGGGGACAACGTTGTCATCAATCGCGTGGTCAATCCGTGAGCAAGCGCATGGTTCGGCGATTTGGGCGGAAAGCGGCGCTGGCGCGCAGTCGGCGGCCATCGGCGGAGCCCCCTCGTGGCTGGGGCTTGCCGCGAACAGCGGATTTCTGGGGGTTGGCCGGGCGGCTGGGCTGCGCAGGGGGCGCTGCAAGTACGTCCATGTAAGCTCGGTCGCCGCATCCATGCGGCTCACGCCCCTGCGCAGCCCACCCGCCCGGCCACGGACAGGTTCCTGCGCGGCCAGCCACGAAAGACAGAAGAAAAAAACAAAGGCAAAAGCCGGTCGCTGCGCTCTTCAATGCCTGATTTCTGACATTTCCTGGTTGCCGGCCAGCGGCCGGCACTACCGGGAAGCGTCCACGCATGGCCGCAGATCGCGGGAAACTGTCGGGGCGGGGTGGTGGGAGCCAGCAGGACCGTTGGCGCCATGGATGGCGCCATCGAGCCCCCATGGATGGGTTTACGGCGTGTCCTGCTGGCTCCCACCGCCCCGCAAGCTCACAGAAGCCAGCTCTTGCTGTTGCTTTGGCCGTTGCCGTTGCTTCGGCCGTGGCCTCGGCGGGTGCCGGGCGCCGCCCGGCCAAAGCCCACCCCCCGCTTCCGGTACAATGTCGGGCCCGTTTCCCAACTACGGTTCCCCGGACATGATGGTCCTCGAGGGCGCGCCCGCCCTGTCGCCGTTCCGCCGCGAACGTCTTGAATCCCGCCTGCAGTCCATCGCTCCCTCCCTGCGCATCAGCGGTGCCTGGCACGTCTACTTCGTGCAGCCCGAAGGCAGCGCCGCTCCCGACCTGACCACGCTGTGCCGCATCCTCGAAGCGGCGCCGCAGGCCGAGGCCGTGGCCGACGGCGCGGTCAGCCGCATCGTGGTGCCGCGCCTGGGCACGCTGTCGCCCTGGTCGAGCAAGGCCACCGAACTGGTCCGCGGTGCCGGCCAGCCGGTCAGCCGGGTCGAGCGTGGCCTGCGTATCGACGTGCAGGGCTGGCCGGCTGATGCCGCCGTGCAGCAGGCGCTGGTCAAGGCGCTGCACGACCCGATGACGCAGTCGGTGCTGGAGACCGTGGAGCAGGGCCAGGCGCTGTTCTCGGCGCCGGCCCGTGGCGAGCTGGAACGCGTGCCGGTGGACCAGCTGGAGGCCGCCAACCAGCGCCTCGGCCTGGCCATGGCCCAGGACGAGATCGACTACCTGCGTGAACGCTTCACCGCGCTGGGCCGCTCGCCGTCGGACGTGGAACTGATGATGTTCGCGCAGGCCAATTCCGAGCACTGCCGCCACAAGATCTTCAACGCCAGCTGGACCATCGATGGCCAGGAACAGGACCGCTCGCTGTTCCGGATGATCAAGAACACCCACCAGCAGACCCCGCAGCACACGCTCAGCGCGTACAGCGACAACGCCGCGGTGATCGAAGGCCATCCGGCGTCGCGCTACCGTCCCGATCCGGCCAGTGGCGAATACCGCCGCGAAGCGCAGGTGCCCAGTGCCTTCCAGATCAAGGTGGAAACCCACAACCACCCGACCGCGATCGCACCGTTCCCGGGCGCTTCGACCGGCGCGGGTGGCGAGATCCGCGACGAAGGCGCGACCGGCCGTGGCGGCAAGCCCAAGGCAGGCCTGACCGGCTTCTCGGTCTCGCACCTGCGCATTCCGGAATTGCCGCAGCCGTGGGAGGCGCCGCGCGCGCTGAACCCGCGCATGGCACCGGCGCTGGAAATCATGACCGACGGCCCGCTCGGCGGCGCCGCGTTCAACAACGAGTTCGGCCGCCCGAACCTGCTCGGCTACTTCCGCAGCTTCGAGCTGCCGGAAGGCGCCGACCTGGTGCGCGCCTACGACAAGCCGATCATGCTGGCCGGTGGCCTCGGTGCGATCGATCGCGTGCAGGTCGACAAGATCCCGCTGCAGGCCGGTGATGCGGTGATCGTGCTGGGTGGCCCGGCGATGCTGATCGGCCTGGGCGGCGGTGCGGCCAGTTCGGTGGCCTCCGGTGAAAGCGCCGAGGACCTGGACTTCGCCAGCGTGCAGCGCGACAACCCGGAAATGGAGCGCCGCTGCCAGGAGGTCATCGACCGCTGCGTGGCGATGGGCGCCAACAACCCGATCAAGTTCTTCCACGACGTCGGCGCCGGTGGCCTGTCCAACGCCATCCCCGAACTGCTGCACGACTCGAACGTCGGTGGTGTCATCGACCTGGGCAAGGTGCCCACCGATGATCCGTCGCTGTCACCGATGCAGCTGTGGTGCAACGAGTCGCAGGAACGCTACGTGCTGGGGGTGGCCCAGGAGCGCCTGGCCGAGTTCGCCGCGCTGTGCGCCCGCGAACGCTGCCCCTTCGCGGCCGTCGGCGTGGCCACCGATGAAGAGCATCTGGTGGTGGCTTACGGCGCCGTGCCGGGCCACACCCCGGCCGATGCACCGATCGACCTGCCGATGGACGTGCTGTTCGGCAAGCCGCCGAAGATGCATCGCGACACCGCGCACCCGCCGGCACCGCGCTGGCCGGCGCTGAAGACCGGTGGCCTGGACCTGCAGGAAGCCGGCCTGCGCGTGCTCGCGCACCCGACGGTCGCTTCGAAGAACTTCCTGGTCACCATTGGTGACCGCAGCGTCGGCGGCCTGACCGCGCGCGAACAGATGGTCGGCCCGTGGCAGCTGCCGGTGGCCGACGTGGCGATCACCCTGGCCGACTTCGATGGCGTGGCTGGCGAAGCGATGTCGATCGGCGAGCGCACCCCGCTGGCCCTGCTCGATGCCGCTGCTTCGGCACGCATGGCGGTGGGCGAAGCGCTGACCAACCTGTGCGCGGCCCCGGTCGATGCGCTGGATGAGATCAAACTGTCGGCGAACTGGATGGCTGCAGCCGGTCACCCCGGCGAAGACGCGCTGCTGTACGACGCGGTGAAGGCGGTGGGCATGGAACTCTGCCCGCAGCTGGACATCAGCATCCCGGTGGGCAAGGACTCGCTGTCGATGCAGGCGCAGTGGCACGACCAGGGCGAAGCGCACAAGAGCGTGTCGCCGGTGTCGCTGGTGATCTCGGCGTTCGCGCCGGTCGCCGACGTGCGCCAGCAGTTGACCCCGCTGCTCGACCGGGAGGTGGACAGCGAGCTGTGGCTGATCGGCCTCGGTGCCGGCAAGCAGCGCCTGGGGGGGTCGATCCTGGCCCAGGTGCATGCCGACCACGGCGACCTGCCGGCCTTCGCCGGTGCCGCCCCGGACCTGGACGATCCGCAGCGCCTGCGGGGTTTCTTCGAACTGATCCGCGATGCACGCCAGTCCGGCCTGCTGCTGGCCTACCACGACCGCAGCGACGGTGGTGCCTTCGCCGCGCTGTGCGAAATGGCGTTTACCTCGCGCCTGGGCCTGGACATCACCCTCGATGCCTGGGGCGATGATCCGTTCCGCAGCCTGTTCAACGAAGAACTGGGTGCGGTGGTTCAGATCGCACGCGAAGACCGCGCCGCGTTTGCCGACCTGGTCGAACGCCATGCATTGACCGAATGCGCGCAGCGCATCGCCAAGCCGACCACGGCACCGGTGGTGCGCGTGTCGCTGGGCGGCGAGAACCTGGCCGAGTGGCGCTGGGAGGCCTTGTTCGACGCCTGGTGGTCGGTCACCCACGCGATGCAGAAGCGCCGCGACAACCCGGCCAACGCCGATGCCGAGCGCGAGGTCGCGCGTGCCTTCAACGCACCGGGCCTGAAGCCGAAGCTCAGCTTCGACCTCAACGAAGACGTGGCCGCACCGTTCATCAGCACCGGAGCGCGTCCGCGCGTGGCGGTGCTGCGCGAGCAGGGCGTCAACGGCCAGATCGAAATGGCCAACGCCTTCGAACGCGCCGGCTTCCGCGCCTTCGACGTGCACATGAGCGACCTGATTGAAGGCCGCGTGGCCCTGCAGGATTTCACCGGCCTGGTGGCCTGTGGTGGCTTCAGCTATGGCGACGTGCTCGGTGCCGGCCGTGGCTGGGCCACCTCGATCCTGGAGCGCAGCGCACTGCGTGATGCCTTCGCCGCGTTCTTCGCGCGCGAAGACAGCTTCGCGCTGGGCGTATGCAACGGCTGCCAGATGATGAGCCAGCTGAAGAACATCATTCCGGGTGCCGAGCACTGGCCGCAGTTCCGCCGCAATGCCAGCGAGCAGTTCGAAGCCCGTACCGCGCTGCTGGAAGTGGTGGAATCGCCGTCGATCCTGCTGCGTGGCATGGCCGGCTCGCGCCTGCCGGTGGCGGTGGCGCATGGTGAGGGCCAGGCCGTGTTCGACAATGCCGTCGACCAGGCTGCTGCACGTGTCTCGCTGCGCTACATCGATGGCAATGGCAAGGTGGCCAGCCAGTACCCGCTGAACCCGAACGGTTCGCCGGACGGCATCACCGGCCTGACCAGCAGCGACGGCCGCGTCACCATCATGATGCCGCACCCGGAACGTACCCCGCGCGCGCTCAACCTGAGCTGGGCACCGGCGGAATGGCAGGGTGATTCGCCGTGGATGCGCATGTTCCGCAACGCGCGGGTGTGGTGCGGCTGATCGCATCGTTCCGCGCAGGCCGCAATGCCACCGCGTATGGAAAAACCCGCCGCTTCGTCGGCGGGTTTTTCTTTGCACGCGTGAAACCCTTGTCGCGCCCGCTAGTTACATCGGTTTTCATGCGCCAGCGGTCCGTCACGTGTTCCTAACAAAATACTTTTATAAACACGCGAAATGGTGAACTGCTTCACGGCAATAGCATTTGTCGTGTCAAAGTCTTGACGATCTGCAAAGTTGCCGTTAACACTTGAACCCCGTTTCAGAACCATTCATTCCGCAGTAACCGCTCGGCGTACGCGCTCGGTTTTCTGTCGCTGCGCGCCGTTCGGCAATACCCCGCAGTAAATCACGCGAAAAAACGCCCCCAGGGGACGTTGGGCCAGAAGGCCCGGCGGTGGCGTTGCTTTGCCCAAAACCAGTCCAATCAGGAGCCGTACCGATGAATCGGATTTATCGCAAGGTCTGGAACAAAGCATTGGGTCAGTTGGTGGTGGCCTCGGAACTGGCCTCCTCCGACAGCAGCGGTGGTGTTGTCGACCAGCGCCGCGATACGACACCGGCCACGCCCGCGCTGTTGGCGGTGGCACTGGGCTTGGTACTGGGATTGGGCCTGAGCGGTTCCGCCATTGCACAGTCGGTGCAGATCGGCGGCAGCGCCACCTGCGTGGCATTCAGCGGCAAGCTGCTGGAAAAATGCCTGGTGGAAGGCTCCGCCAGTGCCAAGGGCAGCAACGCGGTGGCGATCGGCAGCAACAGCAGCGCCACTGCCGCCAACAGCGTGGCGCTGGGCGCAGGTTCCAGGGCCACCCGCGCCAACACGGTGTCCGTTGGCGATGCCGGCAAGGAACGGCAGATCACCAACGTGGCTGCAGGCACCCAGGCCACCGATGCGGTGAACAAGTCACAGCTGGATGCGCAGGCGCGCGCCACGCAGGCCGCGCTGGCGGACGTCGCCGCAGATGGAAACCGCTATTTCAAGGCCGATGGCGCAGGTGATGACAGCGACGCGGCGAAGATCGACGGGCAGGGCGCGGTTGCAGCGGGCGCCGGTGCGCAGTCGTTGGCCAATGCCACCACCGCCATCGGTACCCAGGCGATTGCCGCCGGCCTGGGCGCCAGCGCGTTCGGCCAGGGCGCATTGGCAATCGGTGACGCCAGCGTGGTGGTCGGGCAGAGTGCTGCCGCGTTCGGTCTTGGTGACACCGCCGTCGGCGCCAGTGCCTATGCCGCAAGCGAGAATGGCGCGGCCACCGCCCTGGGCGCGTTGTCCGAAGCCACTGCCGATGGCGCCACTGCCGTGGGTGGCGGTGCCGTGGCGATGGGCCCGGGCAGTACCGCACTGGGCCGAGGCGCCACCGCCGCCAACGAAGCATCGATCGCGGTGGGTGCGTTCAGCACCGCCGTGGGTGAGTACAGCGCCGCGCTGGGGTCAAACTCGGCGGCGGTTGCCACCGGCAGCGTGGCGCTCGGCGCCGGCTCGCTGGCCGACCGCGTCGATACTGTCTCTGTCGGCGCCGCCGGATATGGCCTGACCAGGCAGATCACCAGCGTCGCTGCGGGCACTGAAGATACCGACGCGGTCAATGTCGGCCAGTTGAAGGACGTGGCCGCCGTGGCCGATGCCACCGCCAAGCACTTCCAGGCCACGGGCAGCCGCAACAGCGATGCGGGCGCGCTGGCCGAAGGTGACGAGGCACTGGCGGCCGGCGAGGCGGCCAACGCCATCGGCAATGGCACCACCGCCGTGGGTGCCGGTGCCACGGCCGTTGCGCAGAACGCCACCGCCATCGGCAACAACGCGCTGGCGTCAGGCCAGAACAGCGCCGCGTTCGGCAACAACGCACAGGCGAACGGCCCGGGCAGCGTCGCCGTCGGTGGTGCTGCAGTGGATGCCGATGGCAATCCGCTGATCACCAGTGGCGGCGTGCCGGTGGAAACCGGCGCCACCAGCGCAGGCGTCGGTGGCACTGCAGTCGGTGCCAGTGCCGAAGCCAGTGGATTTGCGGCGTCGTCCTACGGCGTTGGCGCGTATGCCGCCGGTGCGCAGTCGTCCGCATTCGGTGCGGTCGCCAATGCCATCGGTGACTACTCCACCGCACTGGGTACGCAGAGCACCGCCACCGGTACCAGCAGCGTCGCCATCGGTGGCCCGGCCGACCTGATTCCGGGCCTGGGCTTCTTCGTGCAGACCCAGGCCAGCGGCGAAGCGGCGACGGCCGTCGGCGCCGGTGCCATCGCCAGCGGTGATCGTGCGGTGGCCAACGGCAGCCTGACCGAAGCGTCCGGTGCGGAATCCACCGCCGTCGGCTACTTCGCTTACGCCCCGGGTGAGAATGCCAGCGCGCTCGGTGCGCAGACCTGGGCCAGCGGCGCGCAGAGTACCGCCGTCGGTTATTACGCCACCGCTCGCGGTGCCAACAGCGTTGCACTGGGCGCGAACTCCGAAGCGGTGCGCGCCAACAGTGTGGCGGTCGGCAGCGCAGGCAACGAGCGGCAGATCACCAGCGTTGCCGAGGGCAGTGAAGCCACCGATGCGGTCAATCTGGCCCAGTTGAAGGGCGTCGCTGCCGTGGCTGATGCCACCGCCAAGCACTTCCAGGCCACCGGCAGCAGCAACAGCGATGCCGGTGCGCTGGCCGAAGGCGAAGATGCGCTGGCCGCCGGCGAGGCGGCCAACGCGATCGGCAATGGCACCAGTGCACTGGGTGCGGGCGCCGTCGCCATCGCGCAGAGCGCCACTGCCGTCGGCAGCAATGCGCTGGCTTCGGGGCAGGGCAGCGCGGCCTTCGGCGCGGCGGCCACCGCCAGTGGCAGCAACGCCACCGCCCTGGGAACGCAGAGCAGCGCCACCGGCGCCGGCAGCGTCGCCATCGGTGGCCCGGCCGACATCGTGCCGGGCATGGGCCTGTATGTGCAGACGCGGGCCAGCGGTGTGTCCTCCACCGCGGTAGGCGGCGGTGCGGTCGCCAGTGGTGACCGTTCGTTGGCCAACGGCAGCTTCACCGAAGCAGTGGGCGCGGAATCCACCGCGCTGGGTTACTTCGCTTATGCCGCAGGCGACAACGCCAGTGCACTGGGCGCGCAGACCTGGGCCATCGGCAAGGACAGCACGGCCATCGGCTACTACGCCACCGCTGGCGCCGAAAACAGTGTCGCGCTGGGCGCCTATTCGGGCTCCAATCGGGCCAATACGGTGGCCGTGGGCACCAATGGCAATGAACGCCAGATCGTCAGCGTGGCCGCGGGTACGCAGGCGACGGATGCAGTGAACAAGGCGCAGCTGGACGCTGTGGCCAGCACCGCCGACGGCACCGCGCGCTTCTTCCAGGCACAGCCCGAAGCGGGCAGTGATGCCGGTGCGTTCGCCGAGGGCGAAGGTGCGGTCGCGGCCGGCTCCTCGAGCAACGCGATCGGTGCTGGTGCAGTTGCACATGGCGCTGCCGCGTCAGCGATGGGTGATGACAGCGTGGCGGTGGGTCGCAACAGCAGCGCCACCGGCAACGGCGGTGTTGCCATCGGTGGCCTCGGACAGGCCTACGACGAGTACAACCAGCCGATCATCGGCGCCGACGGAAAGGCGCAGCAGGTGGGCACCACGGCGGTTGCCGATGCCACGGCGGTCGGCAGCGGTGCGCAGGCCACCGGTGCCGTGAGCAGCGCGTTCGGCAATGCCGCCAAGGCCAGCGGCGACAACAGCTTCGCGGCCGGCGGCAAGTCGCGTGCGACCGGCAGCTATGCCGTTGCGGTCGGTGACAGCGCCTTCGCCAGCAGCGATGACAGCACCGCTGTCGGTGGCTACAGCTGGGCCACGGCCAGTGGTGCGAGCGCCTTCGGTTCCGGTGCATGGGCCACCGCCACCAACGCCTCGGCGTTCGGCAACGCGGCATGGGCCAGCGGCAGTGGCGCAACCTCCATCGGCTACAACAGCTGGGCCAATGGTGCCAGCTCAACCGCAGTCGGCCGTGGTGCCTTCGGCTATGGCGACAACAGCGTGGCGCTGGGCTTCCAGGCGCTGGGTAACAGCCTCAACAGCATTGCCATCGGCACCAACACGGTGGCCGGTGGTGAAAGCGCGATCGCGCTCGGGGCCGGCAGCAACGCCAGCGCCAGCAACGCTGTCGCGCTCGGCGCCGGCTCGGTTGCCAACCGCGCCCGCAGCGTGTCGGTCGGCAGCACCGGCAACGAGCGGCAGATCACCAACGTCGCCGCTGGCACCCAGGCCACCGATGCGGTGAACAAGGCGCAGCTGGATGCGGTGGCGAGTACCGCCACCACCACCAGCCGCTTCTTCCAGGCCAGTGGCAGCGGCGGTGACGTGGCCGGTGCGCTGGTGGACGGTGACAACGCGCTGGCCGCCGGTGATGCGGCCAACGCCATCGGCAACGGTGCCACCGCACTCGGCAGTGGTGCCAATGCGCTGGCCAACAACGCGCAGGCGATCGGTTTCAACGCGCTGGCCAGCGCCGCCAACGCCAGCGCCGTCGGTGCCAACGCACAGGCGACCGGTGAGTACGCCACCGCGCAGGGTGCGGAAAGCGAAGCCAGCGGCGAGCAGAGCGCGGCGTTCGGTGCCGCCAGCATCGCCAGTGGTGCCGGCAGTACCGCCAACGGTGTGTTGTCCGAAGCCTCCGGCGAGGAAGCCGTGGCGGTGGGCTACTTCAGCAATGCCAGCGGCAGCGGCGCCACCGCGGTCGGCAGCGAAAGCGTCGCCAGCGGCACGGCGTCGGCAGCGTTCGGCATCGGCGCCGAAGCGACCGGTGGCTACAGCACCGCCATCGGTGGCTATTCCCAGGCATCGGCGTTCAACGCCACCGCTTTCGGCAACTTCGCCAGTGCCACCGGTTCCAACAGCGTGGCGCTGGGCGGCGACTCCGAGGCGTCGGGTGCCTACAGCACCGCCACCGGCCAGGGTAGCCTGGCCACCGGCACCAACAGCGTCGCCGTCGGTGGTTCGCTGTTTGGCGTGCTGGCCACCGAAGCATCGGGCAATTACTCCACCGCCGTCGGTGGCGGCGCCTGGTCCGGCGGCATCAACAGCACCGCACTGGGCAACGCCGCCGAATCGCGCGCTGCCAACAGCGTGGCGCTGGGTGCCGATTCGATCGCGGACCGTGACAACACCGTGTCGGTAGGCGGTGCTGGCAACACCCGCCAGATCACCAACGTGGCCGATGGCACGCAGGGCAATGATGCGGTCAACAAGAACCAGCTTGACGCCGTAGCCGCAGCAGCGGAGAAGACCAGCAGGCAGTTCCAGGCCAGTGGCAACGCCGAGGGTGAAACCGGCGCCCTGGTCGAGGGTGACAACGCGCTGGCGGCCGGTGATGCGGCCAACGCCATCGGCAACGGTGCCACCGCACTCGGCAGCGGCGCCAATGCACTGGCCGCCAACGCCACGGCGGTCGGCATCGATGCGCTGGCCACCGGCAACAACGCCGCAGCACTGGGCAGTACCGCACAGGCCACCGGCGAAGACAGCCTTGCGCTCGGTACCGGCGCCAGCGCCAGCGAGCTCGGCGCCAGCGCGGTAGGGGCGCGTGCGCAGGCCAGTGGTGCGTACAGCACCGCGACCGGCACCGAATCCAACGCCAGTGGCACGCAGGCACTGGCCAGTGGCTTCCGCAGTGCCGCCTCTGCCGATGGCACCACCGCCGTCGGTGGCTATGCCGAAGCGAGCGGACGCCTCGGCACCGCGTTGGGCTACGGCTCGGCCGCCAGCGGGGCCAACACCACCGCGGTCGGCTTCGGTGCCGCCGCAGCCGGTACCGGTGCCGTGGCCGTGGGCCAGTCCAGCGAGGCCAGTGGCGAGGAGAGCGTGGCCATTGGTGGCAGCACCTTCTTCGGCTTGATCCCGTCGCGTGCCAGCGGCACCGGCGCGGCGGCCTTCGGTGCCGGCGCCTGGGCGACCGAAGATTACGCCACCGCGATCGGCTGGAATTCGTGGGCGGATGCCGCAGATGGCACGGCACTGGGCGCCAGTGCCACCGCCAGTGGGTTGAACAGCGTGGCGCTGGGCGCCGGCTCCAAGGCCGAGCGCGACAATACCGTGGCCGTGGGCACCGCGGGCGGTGAGCGCCAGGTGACGCATGTGGCAGCCGGCACCGAGGCCACCGACGCGGTGAACAAGGGCCAGCTGGACGCGGTTGCCAGCGTTGCCGACAGGACTGCCCGGCAGTTCCAGGCCAGCGGCAACGCCGACGGCGAAGCCGGTGCCCTGGTCGACGGCGACAACGCACTGGCCGCCGGTAACGCGGCCAACGCCGTCGGCAACGGCGCCACCGCGCTGGGCAGCGGAGCCAATGCCATGGCCGTCAACGCCACCGCCGTCGGCGTCGATGCCCTGGCCACCGGCAACAACGCCGCGGCTCTGGGCAACAACGCACAGGCCAGTGGTGTCGACAGCGTGGCGGTGGGCAGCGGCGCCAGCGCCAGCGAACTCGGTGCCAGCGCCAGCGGCACCGGTGCCCAGGCCAAGGGTGCCTACAGCACCGCCAGTGGTGCGCAGGCCACGGCCAGCGGCACGCAGTCGCAGGCCAGCGGCTTCCGCGCCAACGCCTCGGCTGACGGTGCCTCCGCGCTGGGCAGCTATGCCGAAGCCAGTGGCCGGCTTGGTACGGCGGTCGGCTACGGCAGCAAGGCCACCGGCGCGAATGCCACCGCAGTGGGTGTCAGCGCCAATGCGTCGGCAGCCGGCAGCATCGCACTGGGTGCCGGCTCGGTGGCTGATCGTGCCAACACCGTGTCAGTGGGCAGCAGCACCAGTGATCGTCAGATCACCCGTGTCGCCGCCGGTACCGAGCGCACCGATGCAGTCAATCGTGGCCAGCTCGATGCGGTCGCGGCGACCGCCGATGGCACCGCACGCTACGTCAAGGCCACTGGTGCGGGTACCGCCAGTGCCAGCGGCAGCGATGCCGCTGCGGTCGGTTCGGCCGCCACTGCCAGTGGTGCACGCAGCAATGCGCTGGGTGCCAACGCGATGGCCATTGGCAATGGTGCGCTTGCACTGGGCAACAGCGCCGGCGCGTCCGGTGCGAACTCGGTGGCTCTGGGGGCGGGTTCGCGTGCGCTCGATGCCAACGTGGTCTCGGTCGGCGGCGGCAATGGCACCGATGGCCCGGCCACGCGGCGCATCGTCAATGTGGCCGACGGCCGCATCGCTGCCGGCAGCACCGATGCGGTCACCGGTTCGCAGCTCAACGTCACCAACCAGCGCGTGGGCGCAGTGGAAACCCGCGTCGGTGATTTCGATTCGCGCATCGCGACGGTCGAGACCACGGCGGCCAGTGCAGTCGGCTATGACGACGCCAGCCGTGATCGCCTGACCCTCTCCGGCTTCCAGGGCACCACCATCGACAACGTCGGTGCCGGCAGCATCGCCGCCGGCAGCCGCCAGGCGATCAATGGCGGGCAGTTGTTCCAGTCGCTCAGTGATGCCGCCAGCTTCCTCGGCGGTGGCGCTAGCGTCGGCATGCAGGGCGTGTTCGTGGCGCCGAACTACGTGATCCAGGGCGCCACCTACAGCAACGTCGGCGATGCGCTCGGTGCGCTGGACCGCAAGGTCAGCGAGATCGATCGCCGCACCGCCGGAGGCACGCGTTCGGGAACGGCAAGCCTGCGTTCGATGAGTGCCTCGCTGGATGAAAGCGCACTGGCCAGCGTCGCCGACGCACCGGCCACCGCCGACGCGGCACCGGCCAGCACCGCACGCGTGCAGGGCACGCCGACGGCCGCCGCCGCCGGTGCCGGGATTCCGGTTGGCACCCCGGCCACGGGCTTCAATGCCGTCGCCATGGGGGAGGGCGCAGTGGCCAGTGGCGCCTCGTCCACCGCCATCGGCCAGGGTGCCAGTGCCACGGCTGCCAACGCGGTGGCTTTGGGCCAGGGCTCGGTTGCCGATCGTGCCAACACCGTGTCGGTCGGTAGCGAAGGCAACGAACGCCAGGTCACCAACGTCGCCGCCGGCACCACTGCCACCGACGCCGTCAACAAGGGCCAGCTGGACCGTGGCATGGCCACTGCCAACAGCTACACCGACAGCCGCGTGCAGGCCGTCGCCGACAGCTTCGATGTGTTCAAGGGCGAGATCGACGGGCGCCTGCGCCACATGGATCGCCGCATCGACCGCCAGGGCGCCATGAGCGCGGCGATGCTCAACATGGCCACCAGTGCCGCCGGTATCCGCACCCAGAACCGGGTCGGCGTCGGCATCGGTTTCCAGGGCGGCGAGTCGGCGTTGTCGCTGGGCTACCAGCGTGCGATCAGCGATCGCGCCACGGTCACCTTCGGCGGTGCCTTCAGCAGTGACGACAGCTCGGTCGGCGTTGGTGCCGGCTTCGGCTGGTAAGCCAAACCACTGCGCCGGCGGCCACCCACGCCGGCGCCAAACCTGCAATCAGGGCCTGGGGGGAGGTCACGGCAATCCCGGCTGGGCCGGCCGGGAGTCGTCAAGGAATGATGGCCGCAGTGTTGGTTCGATCCATGACCCAGAAGAGGAATTTCGACGTGATCAAGAAGCAGAACCTTCGCATCAATGTGCTTGCCGCCGCCGTGCTGTCGATGACCGCGGTGGGTGCCGTCCACGCCGCCGGGTTGCCGACCCGTGAACCGGTGCGCCAGGCCAGCACCGCCGAGCCGGGCGCCGAGCGCATCATCGTCAAGTATCGTGCTGGCACCGCTGCGGCGGGCGACCGTTCGGCCAAGCTGTCCGCCGTGCAGTCCGCGCTGACCCGCGCCAGCCTGTCCGGTGGCACCGCCCGCGCCAGCACGCTTGGCCCGCAGGTCGTGCGCAAGCTCGGCGTCGGTGCCGACCTGATCCGCCTGCAGGGCCGCCTGGCGCCTGCGGAACTGCAGCGCGTGCTGAAGGAGCTGAAGGCCGATCCGGCCGTGCAGTACGCCGAGGCCGACGTGAAGCTGCGCCGCAGCGAACTGCGCGCCGGTGACGTGCAGCCGGCGCTGGCGCCGAATGACCCGTACTACCAGCAGTACCAGTGGCACCTGCACAACGCCACCGGTGGCATCAACGCACCGTCTGCGTGGGATGTATCGCAGGGCGAGGGCGTGGTGGTGGCGGTGCTCGACACCGGCATCCTGCCACAGCACCCGGACCTGGTCGGCAACCTGCTGGAAGGCTACGACTTCATCAGCGATGCCGAGACGTCGCGCCGTGCCACCAACGATCGCGTGCCGGGCGCGCAGGACTATGGCGACTGGGTCGAGAACGACAATGAGTGCTACACCGGCTCCGTCGCGGAGGACAGCTCCTGGCACGGTACCCATGTGGCCGGCACCGTGGCCGAGCAGACCAACAACGGCGTCGGCATGGCCGGTGTCGCGCACAAGGCCAAGGTGCTGCCGGTCCGCGTGCTCGGCAAGTGCGGTGGCTACCTTTCCGATATCGCCGACGCCATCACCTGGGCCTCCGGCGGCACCGTGGCGGGCGTGCCCGCCAATGCCAACCCGGCCGAGATCATCAACATGAGCCTGGGTGGAAGTGGCAGCTGTGACGGAACCTACCAGGATGCGATCAATGGCGCGATCTCGCGTGGCACCACCGTGGTCGTGGCGGCCGGCAACGAGACCGACAACGCATCCAAGTACCGTCCGGCCAGTTGCGACGGCGTAGTGACCGTCGGCGCCACCCGCATCACCGGCGGCATCACCTACTACTCCAACTACGGCACCCGCGTGGACCTGTCCGGTCCGGGTGGTGGCGGCAGCGTCGATGGCAATCCGGGCGGCTACGTCTGGCAGTCCGGTTCCGATGCGGCCACCACGCCGGAGTCAGGCAGCTACAGCTACATGGGCATGGGTGGCACGTCGATGGCCTCGCCGCACGTGGCTGCCGTCGCTGCACTGGTGCAGAGCGCGCTGATCGCCAAGGGCAAGGATCCGCTGGCCCCCGCCGCGATGCGCGCGCTGCTGAAGGAAACCGCGCGCCCGTTCCCGGTCAGTATCCCGGCCGCCACTCCGATCGGCACCGGCATCGTCGATGCCAAGGCGGCGCTGGCCAAGGCACTGGAAGAGCCGTGCACCGAGAACTGCGGGCCGGTGGCGACGCCGCTGACCAACAAGGCCGCCGTGGGGGGCCTGAACGGTACGGCCGGCAGCAGCCGCCTGTACAGCTTCGAGGCAGCCGCCGGAAAGCAGCTCAGCGTGATCACCTACGGTGGCACCGGCAACGTGTCGGTCTACATCGCCCAGGGACGCGAGCCGAGCGCCAGCGACAACGATGGCAAGTCGACCCGTCCCGGCACGTCCGAAACGGTACGGGTGAACAAGCCGGTGGCAGGCACCTACTACATCAAGGTGGTGGGCGAAGCGGCCTACAACGGCGTGAGCATCCTCGCCACGCAGTAAGCCTGACGTGTCGTAGTTGAACGGCCGAGGCCCGTCATCCTGTGTGACGGGCTTCGTCTTTTTACGAAAGCTGGCCGCAGGGCGGCGGAAATCATGGCTTAACTGCTAAAGTCGGTCCGATTGACAGGAGAGTCACGTGAACGCGCTCGCTGCAACCGTTACCGACGATGCCGAAGGCCGCATCCTGGATGCGCTGCTGGCACGCGGCCGGCTCAAGGAAGGAGACCTGGCGCGCGCGCGGCCGCTGCACGCCGAGGCCGGCGGCAGCCTGCTGGGCCTGCTGGTGCGCCTGGGCCTGGTGTCTGAACGCGACCAGGCACAGGCCAGCGCCGAGGTGCTGGGCCTGCCGCTGCTGGAGGGCAAACAGGTGCCGGAGGCCCCGCCGCAGGCGCTGGCCGAGGGACTGCCGCTGTCGCTGCGTTTCCTGAAGCAGTTCCATGTGTGCCCGCTGGAGCTGAATGAACACGGGGTGCGTCTGTGGCTGGCCGATGCCCACGATGCCTATCCGCAGCAGGCCGTGCAGTTGGCGCTGGGGGTTCCGGTGACACCGGTGCTGGGCATGCGCGCGGAGATCGATGACCTGGTCGAGCGCTGGTTCGGCCAGGGCCGCAGCGCGATGGGCGCGATCGTGGAAACCGCCGATGGCGAAGGCGGCGCGGTCGACGATATCGAGCACCTGCGCGACCTCGCTTCGGAAGCGCCGGTGATCCGTCTGGTCAACCTGGTGATCCAGCGTGCGGTGGAACTGCGCGCTTCGGATATCCATGTCGAACCGTTCGAGAGCCGGTTGAAGGTCCGCTACCGGGTCGATGGCGTGCTGGTGGAGGGCGAAAGCCCGCCGGCCAACCTCACCGCCGCGGTGATCAGCCGCATCAAGATCATGGCCCGGCTCAACATCGCCGAGCGCCGCCTGCCGCAGGACGGCCGCATCATGCTGCGCGTGCAGGGCAAGGAGCTGGACCTTCGCGTGAGTACCGTGCCCACCGCGCATGGCGAAAGCGTGGTGATGCGCCTGCTGGACCGCGAAACGGTGGTCTTCGATTTCCACCGGCTCGGCTTCACCGACGCCTTCCTGCCGCAGTTCCGCAAGGTACTGGAACAGCCGCACGGCATCCTGCTGGTGACCGGCCCGACCGGCTCGGGCAAGACCACCACGCTGTACACCGCGCTGAGCCAGCTCAACACCGCCGACGTCAAGATCATCACGGTGGAAGATCCGGTCGAATACCAGATCGAGGGCATCAACCAGATCCAGGCCAAGCCGCAGATCGGCCTGGATTTCGCCAACGCGCTGCGCAGCATCGTCCGCCAGGATCCGGACATCATCATGATCGGTGAAATGCGCGACCTGGAAACCGCGCGCATCGCCATCCAGTCGGCATTGACCGGCCACCTGGTACTGTCCACCCTGCACACCAACAATGCGGCCGGTGGCATCACCCGCCTGCTCGACATGGGCGTGGAGGATTACCTGCTCACCTCGACCATCAACGGCATCCTCGCCCAGCGCCTGGTGCGCCGGCTGGAGCCGACCCATGCCGAACGCTACGCAGCCTCGCCAGAGGAGATCGAACGCTTCGAGCTGCGCCGCCTGCAGCCGGAGGGACCGATCCACCTTTACCGCCCGAAGCCCTCGGCGCTGGCGCCGACCGGCTACCTGGGGCGTACCACCATCATGGAATTCCTGGTGATGAACGATGCGCTGCGGCGTGCGGTGATGCGTCGCGATGGCATGGGCGAGATCGAGCGCATCGCCCGCGAAGCCGGCATGCGCACCATGTACGAGGATGGCCTGTCCAAGGCGCTGAGCGGACAGACCACCATCGAGGAAGTGCTGCGCGTGACCGAGGAAAGCTGATGCGCGCAGGACGCCGGGGCTGACATGCCGAACTACCGCTACAAGGCGCTCAATCCGCACGGTGAGGTCTTCGACGGGCAGATGGAAGCGGCCAGCGAGGCCGAGCTGATCGCGCGCCTGCAGGACCAGGGCCACCTGCCGATGGAGACGCAGCTGGCCGACGCCGGCGCGATCGGCGGCCGCAGCTGGCGCAACCTGCTGCAGCAGCGCCCCCTGCAGGGCGCCGCCCTGCTGCAGTTCACCCAGCAGCTGGCGACCCTGCTCGGTGCCGGCCAGCCGCTGGACCGCGCGCTGTCGATCCTGCTGGGGTTGCCCGAGGACGAACGATCGCGCCGCGCGATCACCGACATCCGCGACGTGGTGCGCGGCGGTGCACCGCTGTCCACCGCGCTGGAACGCCAGCATGGGCTGTTCTCGCGCCTTTACGTGAACATGGTGCGCGCCGGCGAAGCCGGCGGCAGCCTGCATGAAACCCTGCAACGCCTGGCCGACTACCTGGAGCGCAGCCGCGCGCTGCAGGGCAAGGTCATCAACGCGCTGGTCTACCCGGCGATCCTGCTGGTGGTGGTGGGCGGTGCGCTGCTGTTCCTGCTTGGCTACGTGGTGCCGCAGTTCGCGCAGATGTACGAGAGCCTGGACGTGGCGCTGCCGTGGTTCACCAATGCGGTGCTGCAGCTGGGCCTGTTCGTGCGCGACTGGTGGGTGCTGCTGCTGGTGGTGCCGGCGCTGCTGGCGCTGTTCTTCGAGCGCAAGGCGCGGCAACCGGCGTTCCGGCTGGCGCTGGATGGCTGGCTGCTGCAGCGCCGTGGCATCGGCCGTCTCGTCGGTGAACTGGAGACCGCGCGCCTGGCGCGCACGCTGGGCACCCTGCTGCGCAACGGCGTGCCCCTGCTGGGCGCACTGGGCATCGCGCGCAACGTACTGGGCAACCGCGCGCTGGCCGCCGATGTGGAAGCGGCCGCCGATGAAGTGAAAAATGGTGCCGGCCTCTCGCTGGCACTGTCGCGCGGCAAGCGCTTCCCGCGCCTGGCCCTGCAGATGATCCAGGTCGGCGAGGAATCCGGCGCCCTCGATACCATGCTGCTGAAGGCCGCCGACACCTTCGAACAGGATAGTGCCCGGCGCATCGACCGCCTGCTGGCGGCGATGGTGCCGGCGATCACCCTGGTGCTGGCCTCGGTGGTGGGCGCGGTGATCGTGGCCGTGCTGGTGCCGCTGTACGACCTGACCAATGCCATCGGTTGACGATGGCACTCCCTGCAACCCCGACACTCCGTAACTGAAAGGACCGTCCATGATTGCCCGTCGCCGACCGATCCGCCTTTCCTTCACTGCCGCGCGCAACCAGTCGGGCATGAGCCTGCTGGAAATCATCATCGTCATCGTGCTGATCGGCGCGGTGCTGACCCTGGTCGCCAGCCGCGTGCTGGGCGGTGCCGACCGTGGCAAGGCCAACATCGCCAAGGCGCAGGTGCAGACCGTGGCGTCCAAGATCGACAACTACCAGATCGACACCGGCAAGCTGCCCGGCTCGCTCAATGACCTGGTGACCGCACCGGCCGGTGTTGGCGGCTGGCTCGGCCCGTACGCCAAGCCGGCCGACCTGAACGACCCGTGGGGCCACGCCCTGGAATACCGCGCACCGGGCGAAGGCCAGCCGTATGAGCTGGTCAGCCTGGGCAAGGATGGCAAGGCCGGCGGTAGCAGCGTCGACGCTGACATCCGCTACCAGCCGTAACCGCGCATGACGTATTTCCTGCCGCGCCGGTTGCCCCACCCGCGCCTGCACGGCAGGCGCGCGGCGGGACTGTCGCTGCTGGAAATGCTGCTGGTGATCGCACTGATCGCGGCGATCGGCCTGATCACCGCCGCTGGCCTGTCGCGCGGTTTCGCCGGCATGCAGCTGCGCAGCGCCGGCAAGGACATCGCCAGCCAGCTGCGCATGGTGCGCGCGCAGGCAATCGCCCGCGGCGAACCGCAGCGCTTCGTCATCGAGCCGGCGCGGCGGCGCTGGGAGGGCGCCAACCAGCGCCACGGTGAGGTGCCCGCACAGCTGCAGGTGCAGTTCGAAGGCGCCGCGCAGCTGGCCACCGCGCCGGGGCAGGGCGTGATCGAATTCCATCCCGATGGTGGCTCCAGCGGCGGCCGCATCCGGTTGCAGCGCGACGGCGCCGAATGGCGCGTCGACGTCGGCTGGCTCACCGGTGAGGTCCGCTCCGGCCCCTGGCGGGCGCAATGAAGCGGCGCGCGCGTGGCTTCACCCTGCTGGAAGTGATCATCGCCTTCGCCCTGCTGGGCCTGGCGTTGACCCTGCTGCTGGGCAGCCTGTCCGGCGGCGCAAAACAGGTGCGCGATGCCGAGCTGCGCACGCGCGCGGTGCTGCATGCACAGTCGTTGCTGGCCGAGGCCGGCGTTGACGCACCGCTGCAGGTGGGCAGCCAGCAGGGTGACTGGGAACAGGGGCGCTATCACTGGGAACTGCAGGTTCAGCCGTGGGTGGAACCACGCGCTGGCAATGTCGTGCAGGCCTCGTCACCGGGGACCCCATGGCTGGCAGAGCTGCAATTGCAGGTGCGTTGGGGTGACAGCGAGCGCGAGCAGCTGCGCTGGCGCAGCCTGCGCCTGTTGCCGCCCGACCTGGAGAATGCACGGTGAGGCGCCGCGCCGCAGGTTTCACCCTGGTCGAAGTGATGCTGGCCACCGTGCTGCTGGCCGGCGGCCTGGCGTTGGCCTTTGCCAGCGTGCGCTCGGCGATGGCGGTCAGCCAGCGTGGCGAGCAGATCGCCGCCGAGAGCGAACGCATGCGCGCGGTCGAGTCCTTGCTTCGCAGGCAGCTGGCGGGCGCGTTGCGCACCCCGCTTGAGGTTCCGGACCCCACCCGCGAACCGATCTTCTTCCAGGGGGAGGAGCAACGCATGTTGTTCGCCGCCGACCTGCCCGGCTACCTCGGCCGTGGCGGCCCCTACCTGCACGCGCTGCAGGTCGACGGACGCGATGGCCAACAGCGCCTGCTGCTGGACCTGGTGCTGCTGCAGGAAGGCGAGCGCATCGCCGAGAATCCACCGCGCCCGCCCGAGGTGCTGGTGGAGAACCTGAAGTCGGTGCAGCTGCGCTATCGGGGTATCGATGCCAGCACTGGGCAGGTGACCGACTGGATGCCGCGCTGGGACGACACCCGCCGCCTGCCGATGCTGGTGGAGATCCAGATCGTGCCGGCCCGTGGAGCGCCGTGGCCACCGCTGGTGGTGGCGCTGCGCGCCGGTGGCAGCGGAGGCGCGCGATGAGGCGTCAGGCTGGGGCGGCATTGGTGCTGGTGCTGTGGCTGATCGCGTTGATGACCGCGCTGGTCGGCGCATTCGCGCTGAGCGCACGGGTCGAACACCTGCAGCAGCGCGTGCTGGATGACGATGCACGCGGGCAGGAACGTGCGCGTGCCGGCCTCGAATATGCCCTGCTGCGCCTGTCGGCCGATCCGCAGCGCGCGCCCTGGCGTGCCGATGGCCGGACCTATCGCTGGCAGTTCGACGACGCCAGCATCGAGATCAAGGTGCTGGACGAGAACGGCAAGATCAACCTGAACCTGGCCGACGCCGCGCTGCTGGCCGCCTTCCTCAAGGCGCTGGGTGAAGACGATGCCCAGGCCCGGCAGCTGGCGGCGGCCATCATCGACTGGCGTGACGAGGACAGCCTGCTGCAGCCGGGCGGTGGTGCTGAAGCGCAGGACTACGCCGCAGCCGGGTTGCCCTATGGCCCACGCAACAAGCGCTTCGAGACCCTGGGCGAGCTGCAGCGCGTGCTGGGCATGCGCGGCACGCTGTACCGGGCGATGTTGCCGCACCTGACCCTGTACAGCCGCCAGGCCCGGCCGGATCCGCAGTTCGCCAGTGCGCCGGTGCTGACCGCGCTGGGGCTGGATGCGGACAGGGTGATGGCGCAGCGCGCACAGCAGGAGCGTGATGCAGATTCCGCTGGTGGTACGACAACGCTTGCCAGCAGCAGCGGCACCTATAGTATCGAGTCCGCTGCCATCGACAGCAGTGGACGCAGGTCGGTGTTGCAGGCAGTGGTACGCAGTGGCTCGGGCGGGGTTCCCGGGCGGACCTACACAGTGCTTCGCTGGGAGCAGGGAATGACAGCAAGATGACGGCGTGGCAGGACAGTCTGCGGCAAGTGCAGGGCCGGATCGGCCCGGGTGCTGGCCGCTTCCTGCGCTGGTGGCGGCAGTCGCTGCTGGCCTGGGTACCGGTGCGCTGGCAATGGGCGTTGGGCTGGGGCCAGGCCCGCCTGTTGCTGCAGCCTGAGAGCGACCAGCTGCAGGTCTGGCGTGAGGCCGGTGAACGCCGCGAAGTGGTGGCGCGCCTGCCGTGGCCGCTGTCGCCGGTGGAACTGGACCGGGTACTCGAGCCGCGCCTGCGCAGCCTGCCCCGGGTGTGGCTGCTGCCCGCGGCGGATGTGCTGCGGCGCACGCTGCGCCTGCCCGCCGCGGCGGCTGACCGCCTGCGTGCCGTGGTCGGTTTCGAAATCGACCGGCAGACCCCGTTCGAAGCGTCCCAGGTCAGCTATGACGTGCGTGAACTCGGCGCGGGCGGCGAAGGGCAGTTGCAGGTCGAACTGGTGGCGTGGCCACTGCGGCAGCTGGAAGCATGGCGCACGCGGGTGGGCCAATGGGCCGATGCGCTGGCCGGCGTCGATGCCATCGATGCGCAGGGCAACGTGTTGCAGGTGAACCTGCTGCCGCCCGCGCAGCGCCAATTGCGGCCAGACCCGATGCGGCGCTGGAACCTGCTGCTGGCAGCGGCATCCGTCGTGATGCTGGTACTGGCCGCGGTGCAGTTGCTGGACAACCGCCAGGCCGCCGCCGACGAACTGCGTGCGCAGGTCGAGCGCAGCGCGCGCAGCGCGCGTGGCGTGGCCAGCGAACGCGCGCAGCTGCAGGCGCTGATCGATGGTGCTGCGTTCCTTGAGAAGCAGCGCAACCAGCGCGCCGGTACGGTGGAGATCTGGAACGAACTGACCCGGCGCCTGCCGGAAGGCACCTACCTGGAAAAGCTGGCGATCGAGAACAACAACCTGCAGCTGATCGGCCTGAGCCGCGAAGCATCGCAGCTGGTGCAGCTGCTGCAGGATGCACCGCAGTGGCGCAAGGTCAACCTGACCGGGGTGCTGCAGGCCGATGGCGCGGCCAGTGGCCGCGACCGCTTCACCATGACCGCCGAACTGCAGCCGTTGCCGGCCGCAGCACCGACCCCGGAGGCGGCCGATGCCGATGCCAAGCGCACGCCGTGATCGCTGGTTGGCGCTGGCACTGCTGCTGGCAGTGCTGGGCCTGGCTTATCTGCTGCTGGTGCACCCCTGGTTCACCCAGCCGCTGCGTGCGATCGATGCCGATGTCGCCGCCCTGCGCGAACGCGAGTCGCGCGTGCAGGCGCAGCTGCAGCAGCAGCCGCAGATCGAACAGCGCCTTCGCGCTACCCGCGAGGCACTGCAGCAGCGGCCAGGCTTCCTGCGCGAAGCCACTGCCGAAGCTGCCGCCGCTGCATTGGGCGCCCGGCTGCAGGATGCGGTGGCGATGGCCAGCCCGGGCAACCGCAGCTGCACCATCAGCAACCGCACGCCGCTGACCGACAACCGGCGCGATGCCGAGTTCGTGCGCGTCGCCATGCAGGTGCGCCTGCGCTGCGGCGTGGCCGAACTGGCCACCGTGCTGCACAGCCTCGAAACCGGCAGCCCCCGCCTGTTCGTCGACAACCTCAACCTGATCGCGCAGCGCTTCCAGCAATCGCCGAACGAATCGGGGCTGGGCCTGGATGTGTCCTTCGAGCTGGCCGGCTATCTGCTGCCAGGCGCCGCCGCCGACGGCACGGTACCGGCACCCGCTGCGGCACCGTCCACGTCGCCGGCCGAGGCCACGCCTGCGCCCCAGCCGGCGCCCCCGTCCGAAGGGCCGGAGGTGGCCGATGAAGCTTGAGCAGATCAGCCTGCGTACCGGCTTCCTGCTGGCACTGGCCGGCTGGGCGGCGGCGGTCTGGCTGTCAACCGTGTTCGGGCTGGGCAGCCAGCTGCCGGGCGCCGACGGTGATGCCGACGCCGCGCCATCGCTGCCATCGCTGCCGCCGCTGGCGGCCGAGCGCATGGCCAGCGCCGACAGCTACAGCGCGATCGGTGAGCGCCCGCTATTCGCCGAAGACCGCAGACCGCGGCCCTATCTGCTGGGGGGCAGCGAACCGGCGGCCAGTGCCGCGTTGCGCCTGACCGGCGTGCTGCTGACCGGCAATTTCGGCATGGCTACGTTCACCACCGAACAGAACCGCTCGCTGCGCCTGCGCCTGAACGGCGAAGCCGTGGATGGCTGGCAGCTGGTGGCGCTGCAGCCGCGCCAGGCCACGGTGATCGGCCCCGGTGGCAACCAGGTCCTGGAACTGGCGGTGTTCAACGGCCAGGGCGGTGAGCCGCCGACGGTGCTGCGCGGTGCCAACGGTGTACCGCCTGCAGGCGCGATCGTCGTGCCGCCTTCGGCGGGTGCTCCGCCGGCGCCGCCACCGGTCGCGGCAACCCCATCGACGCCGCCCGCCGGCAATGCCCCCACGCCTGCGGCGTCAGCTGCAAAAACACCACCGGCCAACAACAACGGTCCCAGCGAAGCGCAGATGCAGGCCATCCGCGAACGCATCCAGGCCCGCCGCCGCCAGCTGCAACAACAGCAGCAACAACCGTCGCCGCCCCCGGGCGATGGCACCAACCGATAGAGTGAATGCATGAACCTGCGTTTTCTTCCCTGGTCCTTTGCCCTCGCGCTGCTGGTCGGCTGCAGTACGGTGTCCGCGCCGCACGTGCAGCGCAACGGCAACCTGTCGCCCAGTGCCGATGCCGGCCAGGCAGCCGACGTCGCCGCCGATGCCGCCCGCGAGAGCCAGGGCGCACCGCAGGCGGTGATCCGCCGCGGCACCGGCACCATGATCAACCGTGAGGCCGCGCGCGCACCGGCACCGGCGCTGCATGGCGCCAGCACCGGCGAGGCCACCTTCAACTTCGAAGGCGAATCGCTGCATGCGGTGGTCAAGGCCATCCTTGGTGACATGCTTGGCCAGAACTACGTGATCGCACCGGGCGTGCAGGGCACGGTCACCCTGGCCACGCCCAAGCCGGTCTCGCCGGCGCAGGCGCTGAACCTGCTGGAGATGGTGCTGGGCTGGAACAACGCACGCATGGTCTACAGCGGTGGGCGCTACAACATCGTCGCCGCCGACCAGGCGCTGGCCGGCACGGTCGCGCCGAGCACCGCGCCGGCGGCCAGCGCACGCGGCTTCGAGGTCCGCGTGGTCCCCCTGCAGTTCATCTCGGCCACCGAGATGAAGAAGGTGCTGGAGCCGTATGCGCGCCCCAACGCCATCGTCAACGTGGACAGCGGCCGCAACGTGATCACCCTCGGTGGTACGCGCGCAGAACTGGAAAACTACCTGCGCACCGTCGAGATCTTCGACGTCGACTGGTTGTCGGGGATGTCGGTGGGCGTGTTCCCGATCCAGTCGGGCAAGGCTGAGCAGGTCGCGGCCGACCTGGAAAAGGTGTTCGGCGAAGAGAGCAAGACGCCCAGTGCTGGCATGTTCCGTTTCCTGCCGCTGGAGAACGCCAACGCCGTGCTGGTGATCACGCCGCAGGTACGCTACCTGGACCAGATCCAGCAGTGGCTGGATCGCATCGACACCGCAGGTGGCAGCGCCCGCCTGTTCTCCTACGAGCTGCGCTACATCAAGGCACGCGACCTGGCCGAGCGCCTCAGCGAGGCCTTCGCCAGCAGTGGCAACCGCGGCGGCTCCGGCCCGGCCTCGCTGGCACCGGGCGCCATCCCGTCGCAGCTGGGCGGTGACGGCGATCGTGGCATGGACAACAACAGCAGCACCCTCGGCTCGACGCTGGGCGGGAGCAGTGGCAGTAGCAGCAGCAACGGCAGCCTGAACCTGCCGCAGCGCCAGCCCGGCAACGTCAGTGTCAGCCTGGAAGTGGAGGGCGACCGCGTCGGCGTGTCGGCGGTGGAGGAGACCAACACCCTGCTGGTTCGCTCGACGCCGCAGGCCTGGCGCTCGATCCGCGAGGTGATCGAGAAGCTGGACGTGATGCCGCTGCAGGTGCACATCGAGGCACAGGTGGCCGAAGTCGCGCTGACCGGTGACCTGAAGTATGGCGTGAACTGGTTCTTCGACAACGCCGTGGCTGGTCGCGCGCTGACCGGCGCACTGGCAGGCCTGACCCTGCCGCCGGCAGCGGGCGGTTCGTGGAATACCTTCGCCGGCGGTGTCACCGGCAACGACGGCGTGGGTTGGGCGTTCACCGGCCACAACGCGGCCGCCGTGGTCAGCGCGCTGGACAAGGTCACCGACCTGCGCCTGCTGCAGACACCGTCGGTGTTCGTGCGCAACAACGCCGAGGCCACGCTCAACGTTGGCGACAAGGTGCCGATCAACACCACCACGGTGAACACCGGCGTGGGCACCAGCACCTACAGCTCGGTGCAGTACATCGACACGGGCGTGATCCTCAAGGTACGCCCGCGCGTGACCCGCGATGGCACTGTGTTCCTGGATATCGTGCAGGAGGTCAGCAGCGCCTCCGACGTGCCGGACGCCTGCAACCCGAACGAGCGCAACTGCAACCCGCGCATCTCGACCAAGAAGCTGTCCACCGAAGCGGCGGTACAGAGCGGCGACACCATCATGCTGGCGGGCCTGATCACCGACTCGGCCACCGATGGCAGCAGCGGCATTCCGGGCCTGAGCAGGATTCCGGTGGTCGGTGCGTTGTTCGGGCAGAAGACCCGCACCAGCCGTCGTTCGGAAGTGATCGTGCTGCTGACCCCGACCATCGTCCGCAACAGCCAGGAATCGCGCAACCTGACCGATGAGTACAGCAAGCGCTTCCGCGCGATGGAGCCGCTGAACCAGCCGCGCGCGAAGAAGTAAGGGGTTTACGGCCGGGCGGCGCCCGGCACCCGCAGAGGCTGAAGCTGGAGCAACGGCAACAGCAACAGCAACAGCAACAGCGGGTTTACTGAGGGATGGCGGGGCACTGTGGGTTTGCGGGGACGCCGTGAATACGTCCATGTAGGCTTGGTCGCCGCATCCATGCGGCTCACACCCCGCAAACCTACAGTGCCCCGCCTTCGACAGTTTCCTGCTGCTGTTGGTAGGTGTCGACCTTGGTCGACACGATCCACGCCATGCGTGGATGACTCTCCATCGAAATCGAATATTTCGAGATCCGAAACATCTGAGCCGAGCATGGCTCGGCTCTACAGAAGGTAGGGCCGACAGATCGCGGAAAACTGTCGAAGGCGGGGTGGGTCCGGTTGTGGGGGCGTGAGCCGCATGGATGCGGCGACCGAGCCTACAGGGACGTATTTACGGCGTCCCCCGCAACCGGACCCACCCCGCCATCCCCCCAGGAACCCAGCTTTTGCTCCGGCTGTTGCTTCGGCTCTGGCTCTGGCTCTGGCCTCTGCGGGTGCCGGGTGCAACCCGGCCGATACCCTCCCGGTGCTACGCTGTGGCCACCGACAACCACGGAGGCGGGATGGGGGCGATCGTGTTGTTGCCGCTGTGCGTGGACGATGCCGCGCTCGACCGCTGCCTGGCCGCACTGGATGCCGGCACCGCGCCGGGCACCGCGGTCTGGCTGGCCGATGACGCGCAGGCAGGGCCGCGTGCGCAGGCCGTGGTCGAGCACTGGTTGGCGCATACGCCGCTGCAGGCCGAGTACACCCGGCGCGCGCGCCCACTGGGCGAGGTTGCCCATCTGGACGAGATGCTGCGCGCCTGCGATGGCCTGGACGTGGCCGTGCTGGCGCCGGACAGCGTGCCGTCGCCCGGTTGGTTGCAGCAGTTGCAGGATGCCTTCGCCCGCGATGCCGCCATTGCCACCGCGACCCCCTGGTGCAATGCCGGCGAGACCGCGGCGTGGCCACGGCTGGGCGAGATCAATCCCGAACCCCATGACCCGGCCTTGCTGGCGCATACCTGCGCCACGTTGCCGACGCTTCACCCGGAGCTGCCATCGGCGGTCACCCACGCGGTGCTGGTACGTGGCAACGCTCGCCGCCGTGCCGGTGGCCTGGACGTGGACAGCTATGCCGGCTGGAATGCCGCGCTGGTCGACCTGAGCCTGCGCATGGCGGGCCTGGGGTGGCGCAACGTGTTGTGCGAGACCGCGTTCGTCGGCCGGGCAGGAGAGGCGGTCAGCCGCGATGGCGATCTGGAGGCCCTGGCCGCGCGCTGGCCGGCCTGGGTGCCGCGGCTGGCCGATTTCCTGATGCACGATCCACTGCACGGTCTGCGTGCCGACCTGCAGCAGCGCATGCGGCAGGCGATAATGCCGAAGGAACAGGGCGACCTGTTCGTCCCGCCCGCGCCGGAGCCTCCCGTTTGAATGCAGCCATTGCCGCCATCGTCGTCACCTACCAGAGTGGCAGCACCATCGATGCCTGCCTGTCGCGCCTGCGCCAGGCGCAGGACATCGCCGAGATCCGGGTGATCGACAATGGTTCGCTGGATGGCACGCTGGACATCGTGCAGCGGCACGCCAGCCATGACCCGCGCGTGCGCTTCGTCGGCAATCCGGACAATCCCGGCTTTGCCGCCGCCAACAACCAGGGCGTGGCCGACTCGCACAGCCCATGGCTGGCCTTCATCAACCCGGACCTGATGATTGAGCCGGACACCCTGACCGAACTGCGCAGCCGTGGTGAGGTGCTGGGCGATTGCCTGCTGGGCGTGGAGCAGGTGGACGAGCACGGCCACGCCGATGAAGCGGTGCGCCGTCGCGATCCGGATTTCCTGCTGATGCTGCGCTCGCCGGGCAAGGGTTCGAAGCTGGCGGTTCCGCGCGATCCGCACCAGGCCGTGCAGCCGGTGCCGGCGTTGTCCGGTGCGCTGCTGATGATGCCGCGTACCCTGTTCGAGCGCATCGGTGGCTGGGATGCGGGTTACCGCCTGCATGCCGAGGACCTGGATCTGTGCCGCCGCGCACGCGAGGCCGGCGCGGTGGTGGCGATCGCCAACGACCTGCAGGTTACCCATGTGCGCGGCGTCTCCAGCCGTTCGCGGCCATTCTTCGTGGAATGGCACAAGCACAGGGGGCTGTGGCGTTACTTCCAGAAGTTCGAGGCCAGGCAGCGCTCGCTGCCGGTACGCGTTGCGGTGTGGGCCGCGATCTGGGCGCATGCGGCGATGCTGGTGCCGCGCCTGCTGCGCAGGTCGTTGTAGCGCCGCAGGAGCATCCACGCATGGCGTGGATCTACCAATGCTGTTCCCCGTGAGCCGAGCGTGGCCGGAGGCACCCCGGTTCACCCTGCCGGGCGCATAATCCGCCCTATGCCTATCATCCAGTCCCTGCTCGACACCGACCTGTACAAGTTCACCATGATGCAGGCGGTGCTGCACCAGCACCCCGGCGCCCAGGTGCAGTACCGGTTCAAGTGCCGTACGCCCGGCATCGACCTGGCCCGCTACATCGACCAGATCGACGAAGAAATCGACCACCTGTGCAGCCTGCGCTTCAGTGACGCGGAGCTGGACTACATGCGTGGCCTGCGCTTCGTGAAGCCGGATTTCGCCGATTTCCTCGGCCTGTTCCACCTCGACCGCAAGTACATCCAACTGCGTGCGTCGACGGCCGTGCCCGGCGAGATCGAACTGGACATCACCGGCCCGTGGCTGCACACCATCCTGTTTGAAGTGCCGCTGCTGGCGATCATCAACGAAGTCTGGTTCCGCAACACCACCACGGCCGACTTCGCCGAAGGCGAGCGCCGCCTGCAGGCCAAGGCCGCGCTGCTGCGCGATACCCCCGGCTTCGAACAATGCCGCATCGCCGACTATGGCAGCCGTCGCCGCTACTCGCGTGACTGGCATGCCCGGCTGCTGCCGCTGCTGCGCGACGCGCTCGGCCCGCAGCTGGTCGGCACCAGCAACGTCCATTTCGCGCGCCTGTACGGCATGACCCCGCACGGCACCATGGCCCACGAGTACCTGCAGGCGTTCCAGGCGCTCGGCCCGCGCCTGCGTGATTCGCAGGTGGCGGCACTGGAATCCTGGGCGCGCGAGTACCGCGGCGACCTCGGCATCGCGTTGTCCGATGTGGTCGGCCTGGACGCGTTCCTGCGCGACTTCGACATGTATTTCTGCAAGCTGTTCGACGGTGTGCGCCATGACTCAGGCGATCCGTTCGACTGGGGTGACCGCATGCTGGCGCACTTCCAGCAGCGCCGGGTCGATCCGCGCAGCAAGGTGCTGGTGTTCAGCGATGGGCTCGACATCGCCAAGGTCATGCGCCTGTACGACTACTTCCGCGGTCGCTGCCAGGTCGCGTTCGGTGTCGGCACCCACCTGACCAATGACCTGGGCCCGACACCGCTCAACATCGTCATCAAGATGGTCCGCTGCAACGGCCAGCCGGTGGCCAAGCTCAGCGATTCGCCGGGCAAGAGCATGTGCGACGACCCGGGCTACCTGGCCTACCTGCGCCAGGTCTTCGAGCTGCCGCCGGCGTAAATACGTCGGCTTACAGGTAGTCGACCACCACCAGGTAGGCGCCCTGCAGCGGCTGCTGCTTCGAAGCCTGCACGCTGTAACGCTCGGAGAAGGCGATATCGCCGGCGCGCATCGCGCTGGCCGACACCGACAGCTTCTGGCCCTGGCGCTTGCCATCGCGCAGCGTCGCGGCCTGGCCATCGGCCAGTGCCGTCACTTCCACCGTCGAGCCCTTGGCCGACGGAGGGCAGGCCGCCAGGCTCAGCTCACCCTGGGACAGGTTCGTCGTGCAGCCCGGCTCGGCGATGCGGCCGCTGAAACGGATGCTGCCGCTGCTGGCCTGGGCCAGCGCACTGACGGACATCAGGGCCACACACAGCAGAATGGAATTCCTCATGACACGTTCTCTGGTTCGGTGTGTCCTAGTTAGCGACAGGTTCGATCCGCCTTTAATAGGACAAATCCGAATCTGCTAGGGCCATCACCAAGAAAGAGTGATGCGCATCAAATAAGGCGATTTCCGGCTGAAAAAGGCCTGTTTCCGCGCCTGCCGAACGCGCCTCTCAACGCGTCATCCACGGTCGGCCGCGACCTGGCGGCCCCGTCGTCAAATCTTTCACGCCTCCCAGGCGCAGATTCCGCCTATCACGTCACATTTAGAGCGTCAATGAATTGGCGTTCAGAAAAATAATGAGACTTTCATCACATTTGTGCATATACGTGCGTCACGGATTCAGGGGAAGGTATGTCCGAGTCCGGCCACAGGTGAGACGCAAGGATGGGTCTTGTTAGCCCGGCAGTGCTCCTTGCTTCCTCCTCTACTTCTCATCTCTTCAGTAGGGTTAGGTAAAAGCGAATGCACAAGATCAACCTCATTGCCGCTCTGATGCTGGCCGCCGCTCCGCTGGCCGCCAACGCCGCCGACGGCACCATCACCTTCAATGGCAAGGTGACCGACAAGACCTGCACCATCTCGACCCCGGGCGGCAAGGACTTCGCCGTGACCCTGCCGACCGTGTCGAAGAACACCCTGGCTACCGCCGGTGCCGTTGCGGGCCGTACCCCGTTCGCCATCAACCTGACCAAGTGCAGCGCCGGCAACGTCGCCACCTACTTCGAGCCGGGTTCGACCGTCGACTTCAACAGCGGCCGCCTGGTCAACCAGGCCTCGGCCAACGCTGCCACCAACGTGCAGCTGCAGCTGCTGGGCTCGAACAACCAGTTCCTCCCGATCAAGGCGGCTGGCGCTGGCCTGGCCCAGACCAACTCGCAGTGGGTCACCGTCGGCACCGACGGCTCGGCCGACCTGAACTACTACGCTGAGTACTACGCCACTGCCGCCGCCACCCCGGGCGACGTCACCAGCAGCGTCAAGTACACGATCATCTACAACTGATCGTAGCCGTACCCGCATTGGCCGGCGTACGCGCCGGCCAGTGCTCCGCGGCCCTTGGCCACACCCCTCGAGCGTAGTACTTCCGATGAAAGCACTCTTTCCCCGGGCGCTGCTGCTGGCAGCGTTCACGCTGCCCCTCTGCCAGAACGCACTGGCCGGCGTGGTGGTCAATGGCACGCGGGTGATCTACCCGGCACAGGCACGCGAAGTCACCGTGCAGGTCGACAACGTGGGCGACTCGCCCGCACTGGTCCAGGCCTGGATCGACAGTGGCGACGCCAACCAGACCGCCGATACCAGCGATGCTCCGTTCGTGCTGACGCCGCCGATCGCGCGCGTCGAGCCGGGCCGCAGCCAGGCGCTGCGCCTGATCTTCTCCGGCGCGCAGCTGCCGACCGATCACGAGACGGTGTTCTGGCTCAATGTGCTGGACGTACCGCCGTCGCCGGACAACGCCGACAGTGGTGACCAGAATTACCTGCAGGTTGCGTTCCGTTCGCGCCTGAAGCTTTTCTACCGGCCGCAGGGCCTGAAGGGCGTCGCCAACGACGCACCGGCAGCGCTGCGCTGGACCCGCAATGGCGACCGCCTGCGGGTGGAAAACCCGAGCCCCTTCCACGTCACTCTGGCCGAAGTGCATGCCGTGACCGGCAGCGGCGAAAAGGCCGTCGAGGACAAGGGCGCGATGGTCGCGCCGAAGCAGAGCCTGGAGTTCGCCGCGCCGGCGGGCACCAACCAGGTGCGCTTCATCACCATCAACGATTACGGCGGCCGGGTCGAGCACACCGTCCGCCTCGACAGCACCGGGAGCTGAACGCGCCGCGCCGGCCAAGGGCCTGCGCATCCCGCCACCGCCGCCGTGCGGCGAATTGAAGGAATGTCAGTGTGATCGGAAACAGATTGACATTGTCGATCCATCAGGCGCTTTGCCTGCTGGTTGTTGGCGCGGCCTGCCCAGGATGGGCGCTGGCTGCACCGGCCAATCTCGGCGAACAGGCGCTGATGGCGCAGAGTGGTGCGGCCAACGCGCGTGCACCGGAATCGGCCCAGTTCAATTCGAGCTTCCTGTCCGGCCAGGCCAAGCAGGTCGACCTGGCTGCCTTCAGCAACGGCAACCCGATGGTGGCCGGCAGTTACCGTGTCGATGTCTACGTCAACGGTGCCTGGCAGGGCCGTCGTGACCTGCAGTTCAAGGCCGATGCACAGGGCCGTGTCGACGCCTGCCTGCCGCTGCCGATGCTGGAAGAAATGGGCGTGGACAGCGAGGCCGTGCTGCTGCAGCAGGACCCGACGCTGCCGACCGACACGACCAGCTGCGTGCCGGTGCAGCAGCGCATGGCCAACGCCTATGGTGTCTACGACAGCGGCAACCTGCGCTACGACCTCAGCATCCCGCAGGTGTTCCTGCGCCGTGAGGCACGCGGCTACGTCAACCCGGCGCTGTGGGACCGCGGCATCAATGCCGGTTTCGTCGGCTACAGCTTCAATGCCATCGACAGCAACAGCCGTGTCGAAGGTGGCCAGCGCAACCGCAGTGCCTATCTCGGCCTCAATGCCGGCCTGAACCTGGGTGGCTGGCAGTTCCGCCACGACTCCAACCTGACCTGGTCCGAGGGTGACGGCCGCCATTGGCAGAGCATCGCCACCTACGCACAGCGCGGCATCCCGCAGGTGCGCGGCATGCTCACCATCGGTGAGGCCTACACCACCGGCGAGCTGTTCGACTCGATCGGCTACCGCGGTGCCAGCCTGGCCAGCGACGATCGCATGCTGCCCGATTCGCTGCGCGGTTACGCGCCGGTGGTGCGCGGCATCGCCGAGACCAACGCACGCATCGAAGTGCGCCAGAACCAGCAGCTGATCTACTCCTCCACCGTTTCGCCGGGCAACTTCGTCATCGATGACCTGTACCCGACCGGCTACGGCGGAGACCTGGAAGTGAGCGTGATCGAGGCCGATGGCCGCCGCCGCGAATTCAAGGTGCCGTTCGGCTCGGTGCCGCAGATGCTGCGCGAAGGCGTGTCGCGTTACTCGCTGACCGCCGGCCAAGTGCGCAACAAGCTGCTGGCCGACGAACCCTGGCTGGTGCAGGGCACCTACCAGCGCGGCATCGGCAACCAGCTGACCCTGTACGGCGGCAGCGCGCTGAGCGATGGCTACCTGTCGCTGCTGTACGGTGTCGGCCTGTCCACGCGGGTCGGTGCCTTCGCGGCAGACGTCACCCATGCACGCACCTCGTTCGACCACTACGGCAGCCACACCGGCGCCAGCGTGCGCTTGAGCTACAGCAACATGATCGGTGAGACCGGCACCAACCTGACCCTGGCCGCCTACCGTTACTCGACCGAAGGTTTCTACAGCCTGCAGGACGCGCTGTATGGCCGTGACTCGGACAAGCGCGGCATCGATCCGACCACCCGTGGTCGCCAGCGCAGCCAGTTCCAGGTGACCTTGAACCAGCCGCTGGGCCGTCGTGGCGGTGCGCTGTACGTGACCGGTTCGGTGCGTGACTTCTATGACCGCTCCGGCACCTCCAAGCAGTACCAGGTGGGCTACAACAACGCCTGGCGTTCGGTGAACTACGGCTTCTCGGCGCTGCGCACCGAAGAAGGCGTGCTCGGCCGTTCCGACACCCAGTACCTGCTGTCGATGAGCGTGCCGCTGGGCCGTGGTACCCACCCGGTGTCGTTCAGTGCCGATCTGGGCGTGCGCGACCGCGGTGGCTACGACAACAGCCGCGTCGGCATCACCGGTTCGGCCGGCGTCGACAACAACTTCAGCTACGGCGTGGCCCTGTCCGATTCCCGCGAGGGTGGCACCACGGCGGTCGGCAATGCCGAATACCGCAGCCGCTACTCCGCGTTGAATGCCACCTACAGCCACTCGCGTGATTTCCGTCAGGCCTCCGTCGGTGCCAACGGCAGCGTGGTGGTGCATCCGGGCGGCTTCACTTTCACCCCGCAGCGTGGCGACACCATGGTGCTGGTCGAGGCACCGGGCGCGCGCGATGCGATCGTCAGCAACGCCCCGGGCCTGCGCGTCGATGGCCGCGGCTACGCCGTGGTGCCGTACGTGTCGCCGTACCGCCTCAACACCGTCACCCTCGATCCGCAGGGCATGGCCCACGACGTCGAGCTGGAAAGCACCAGCCAGTCGATCGCACCGTTCGCCGGTGCCATCAGCTACCTGCGCTTCGATACCCGCAAGGGCAACGCGTTGCTGATCCAGGTACGCAACCCGGATGGCCGCAGCATGCCGTTCGGTGCACAGGTCAAGGATGAGCAGGGCCAGCCGGTCGGCATGGTCAGCCAGGGCGGCCGCCTGTACGTGCGCAGTGAAAACAACCAGGGCCGCCTGCTGGTGGAGTGGGGCGCCGGTGCCGACCAGCGCTGCACCATCGATTACCAGGTTCCGGCGGGCGCCGATGCGTCCAAGACCGGCTTCATTCCGCTGGAGGCAGCATGCCGATGATTTCTTCCCGTGGCCGCAAGGCGCTGACGGCCCTTGTACTGCTGGGTGGCGCACTGCTGGCACAGCAGGCCAGCGCGTCGTGCCGCATCCAGTCCAGCTGGTTCACCGCGCAGGACGTGACCATGGACATGGGCCAGATCGTGATCCTGCCCAGCACGCCGGTCGGTGGCGTGATCAAGGAGATCAGCGAACCGATCAACCAGCAGAACAGCGTGGCACGCTGCGACTGGTCCGGTGGCCGTTCCATCGGCGAGTACGTCAACGCCGCGCAGAAGCGTCCGGTGGCCGGCTTCTCGAACGTCTATGAAACCGATGTGGCGGGCGTGGGCATCCGCCTGTACCGCGACTCCGGCGCGATCCAGACCTACTATCCGCACACCATCAACTTCGCCAGCAACAGCACCATCTCGCTGGTCGGAGGCACGTTCCGCATCCAGCTGATCAAGACTGCGGCACAGACAGGCTCGGGCGTGATCGCGCCGAACGGCCGCTTCACCACGTACTACTTCGACGGTGATGGCCCCGGTCGCCCGGTGTTGACCTCCACCTTCAAGGGCTCGGGCACCACCGTGGTCAGCCCGACCTGCGAAGTGCAGGCCGGCAGCCGCAACATCGCCGTCGACTTCGGCAGCGTGCCCAACACCACCTTCACCGGTGTCGGTTCGCGCGCGGTCGATCGTGATTTCGAGATCCGCCTGAACTGCCAGGGCAGCAATGTTGCCGCCTACCAGAGCAAGATCGGCATCCGCCTCGATGCCGACCAGGACAGCTCGAACATGCCGGGTGTGCTGAAGCTCAGCGCAGCCAGCAACAGCGCCACCCGCATCGGCATCCAGATGGTCCAGCGCGTTGGCACCACCGAGCGCGAAGTGCGCTTCGGCCAGACCATCAACGTCGGCACCACCGCGCCGGGGACCAGCGTCATGGCGCTGCCGCTGCGCGCGCGCTATGTGCAGACCCAGGCCGGTACGGTGGGTGCGGGTGTCGCGAACGGCCAGGCCACCTTCACCATCCAGTACGAGTAAGGCCGCCCGGGCGGCTGTCCCTGCTGCGTTCCGCCGCAACGTCGCCCGTCCCACGGGCGGCGTTGACTGCGTGTTGATCTTCCAACGATGAAGATCAGTGCCACGACGCACGTACCATCAATCTAATGTGATGGACGTCGCGAATTTGGAGTTTCCTCATGAGGTGACCGTCTCCTGCCTGCGGGCATTGGGCGGGAACGCCGAAAGGATCCAGACGTGGCTACAGCTACTGGCATTCTCCAGTACGGTCCTTCCGGAGCACCCCGGTGAAGGTCCTGTCGGTGTTCGGCACCCGACCGGAAGCGATCAAGATGGGGCCGCTGGTGCGCGCCCTGGCCGAGGCTGCGGACATCGAATCGGTGGTCTGCATCACCGGCCAGCACCGGGCGATGCTCGACCAGGTGATGTCGCTGTTCGAGATCACCGCCGACCATGACCTGGATGTCATGGTGCCCAACCAGACCCTCAATGGCCTGTGCTCCAGGCTGTTCGAGCGGCTTGACGTGCTCTACACGCAGGTCCGCCCGGATCGCGTGCTGGTGCACGGCGATACCACCACGGCGATGACCGCCGCCCTGGCCGCGTTCCACCACCGCATTCCGATCGGCCATGTCGAGGCCGGCCTGCGCACCGGCGACATCAACCGGCCATGGCCGGAGGAGATGAACCGGCGGGTGATCGACGTGGTCGGTCATCAGCTGTATGCACCCACTCCCGGCTCGCGCGCCAACCTGGCTCGTGAGCATCTGGGCGGTCAGATCCTGGTCACCGGCAACACCGTCATCGATGCCCTGCAGCAGACCGTGCAGCGCCTGGATGTCGATCCGGCACTGCGTGCCCAGGCTGACGAACCCTTCCACATGCTCGCCCCCGGGCGCCGCCTGCTGCTGGTCACCGGCCATCGCCGCGAGAGCTTCGGCCAGGGCTTCGAGGACATCTGCCGTGCGCTGGCCGAACTGGCCCAGCGGCCGGATCTGCAGGTGCTGTACCCGGTGCACCTCAATCCGAACGTGCAGGCACCGGTCAACGCACACCTGGGCAACCTCGACAACGTGCACCTGGTGCCGCCGCAGGACTACCTGCGCTTCGTGCGCCTGATGCAGCGCGCCGACGTCATCCTCACCGACTCCGGTGGCGTGCAGGAAGAAGCGCCGGCATTGGCCAAGCCGGTGCTGGTGATGCGCGACGTCACCGAGCGCCCGGAGGCGGTCGAGGCCGGTGTGGTGACGCTGGTCGGGACCACGCCCCCGCGCATCGTCGAGGGGGTCAATGCGGCCCTGGCACAGCCACCGCAGCCGACCCGTTTCGACCCCGATGGCAGTCCCTATGGCGACGGCCGCGCCAGCGCCCGCATCGTCGCCGCCTTGCGTGGCGCCCCGCTTCCCGAATTCTCGCCCGGTCTCCGCAGCGGCGGTGCCGCCTACCACCCTCTCCATGAAGTGACGCCATGAGCCACACCGGCCGCTGTCCCCTGTTTGTTTCCGCCGCCGCGTTCGTCCTGTCGTGCGCGGTTGGCAGTGCCCACGCCGCCGACAGCGTCGCCGGCCAGTTCGCAGAATGGAGCGGCGACAGCACGGTGAGCCGGCAGATGACCCTGCGCGAACTCGGCTTCCGCCAACCGCTGGTACTCAGTGGGCAGGAGAGCCAGCGCGAGGTCTACCTGCCGGTGCCGGCCGGCGTTGCCACCCGCGATGCGCAGCTGCAGCTCGATGGGCGCTATGTGCGTGGCCACGCCGGGCGCACTTCAGGCCTGTGGTCGGTGGATGGCGATCCGGTCGCCGCGCGTTCGATCACCGATGCCCAGGGCGATGCCAGCCAGCTGCTGGCCATCGATGGCGAACCCCGCCAGAACGGCTTCGTGCGGGTCGGTGTCGGCTGGTGGTCGATCGTGTCCGACTATCAATGTGCCGACCAGAGCGCGCCGGCCAATGTGCTGCGGTTGTCGCCGGATTCGCGCTTCAGCTACCGCTTCGATGGGCGTGCCGTGGATACCGTCGCCAAGGCCTGGGGCGCGCTGCCACCGCGGGTGCGCCTGCTGGTGGAGGGCAAGGCGCTGCAGGCGCCAACCTATGATGCCGCCTGGCGCATTGGTACCGCGTTGCAGGCCGGCGGCAAGCAGGTGCAGGTGGTGGCGCTGCCCAAGGTCGGCGACAGCGTCGACCTGGCCGGCATCAGCGTCCCGGCCAGCCTGCAGGGCGTGCCGGCCTATGCAGCGCTGGCTACGGGCGAACGCGTGCACGCGATCAAGGATCTGGCCGAAGTGGGGGCGCTGCTGTCGTTGCGTGACAGCGGGCCGCTTGCCGCCGATGTGATGATCGGCAGCGAGGCATTGCGCGCCGGCGTACGCGCGGCGCTGGATGCGCTGGCCGCACAGGTCGGCGCGGCGGGCACCGATGCGGGCGCAGCGTTTGCTGCGTGGCGCGGTACTGACATGAGCGGCCTGGAGAAGCCCGCCGCCAACGCTTCGGTCAGCGTGGTGGCCGTTGCGGGCCGTCCGACGCTGGTGGTCGACCCGGCGGCAGCGGGCAAGGTGGCCGGACTGTTCGCCGAACAGTGGCGCAGCTATGCGCTGGGCCGCAGCCTGCAGGTCAGCGCAGCAGGAACGCCCAAACTGGACGGTGACCAGGTACTGCTGAGCCGGCTCGGAAACATCGCCGGAACCATGGATGTGGTGACCCGCGCCGACCGCAGCGCCAGCTTCGATCTGGGCACGCTGTCGGCCGATGGCCGCCTGCCCGAGCAAGTGGTGATCGATGTCTCGGCGGCCCCCAATGCGGCGGGTCAGGGCGCGGTGGCCACGATCTACCTCAACGACTACCTGCTGGGCGGCAAGGTGCTGTCGGCCAACGGCCAACCGCAACGGCTGGTGGCCAAGGTACCGGCCTACGCGCTGTCGGCGCGCAACGAGATCCGTGTCAGCTTCCTGCGCCAACCGGCACGCCCCTACTGCCACGATCCGGCGACCGGCTATCCAGTCTCGATCCTGCCCAGCAGCCACCTGACCCTGGCCAGGCGCTCGCTGGGCAGTGATTTCGTCGGTGCCAGCAGCCAGCTGTCACGCGGCAACCAGGTGTTCGTGCCCGGCGCCTGGCTGCAGGATGCACCGGCCTCGCTGGGCAAGGTCATCGCGGTGGCCAGTGCAGTGGGCGCCTCGCCGGAGGCGTCGGAACTGAAGGTGGTCGATGCCGGTGCCGCGGTCAGCCCGGGCGCGCCATGGCTGGCCTTCGGCGTTGCACCGGCCGGTGTCGATGTGGCCGGCCAGAAGGACGGCCACCTGCGGGTCGGTGGCACGTCGCAACCGCTGCTGGATGTCAGCGGCCTGGATCACGCCGCAGTGGTGCAGGTGGGATCGTCCGGCGGCCAGTTGGGCGTTCTCTACAGCGACCTCGGTGCACAGGCACCGTCGTTCAGCGCACCGTTCCGGTTGCTGCGCGGCGATCTTGCCGTGCTTGACGGCACTGATGTCGTGCGCGAATTCGACCGCAAGGATCCCTATGGCACGCGCCTCGCGCACGATGGCAATCCGCAATCGAAGTGGGAACGGCACATGGTCTGGTTGCTGCTGCTGGTCGGCGTGATCGTATTCGCGCTGCTGGCCGCCCGCGTCACCCAGGTGCGCCGCCGCAAGTCCGCCAACGCAGGACATTGATCCACCGTGGACGGTCTGTTCTGGAACATCCAGCTGGCCAACTACTACGCCGCCCTCGAAACCACGGCGGCGGCGGTGGCCGTGCTGATCCTGATCTCCAGCCTCGATGATCTGTTCATCGATGTCTGGTACTGGGTGCGCGAGAGCTGGCGCGCGCTGACCGTCAAGCGCCGCGACGCGTACCGGCCGCTGACCCAGGAAGACCTGCTGCAGCGGCCGGAACAGCCGCTGGCGATCATGGTGCCGGCGTGGATGGAGTACGACGTCATCGCGCAGATGGTCGAGAACATGATCAACGTGCTCGACTACCGCGAGTACGTCGTGTTCGTCGGCACCTATCCCAACGACCAGCAGACCATCGACGAAGTCGAGCGCATGCGCCGTCGCTACAAGCGCCTGCGTCGCGTGGAGGTGCCGCATGACGGACCGACCAGCAAGGCCGACTGCCTGAACTGGCTGATCCTGGCGATCTTCGACTACGAGAAGCGCCACGACATCAAGTTCGCCGGGGTGATCCTGCACGACAGCGAAGACGTGCTGCACCCGATGGAACTGCGCTTCTACAACTACCTGCTGCCGCGCAAGGACATGATCCAGCTGCCGGTCACCTCGCTGGACCGCGAATGGTACGAACTGGTGGCCGGTGTCTACATGGACGAGTTCGCCGAATGGCACGCCAAGGACCTGGTGGTGCGCGAGAGCGTGTCCGGCATGGTGCCGTCGGCCGGCGTCGGCACCTGCTTTTCGCGGCGTGCGCTGCTGGCGTTGAGCGCGCAGACCGACAACCAGCCTTTCAACACCGACAGCCTCACCGAAGATTACGACGTCGGTGCGCGGCTGGCAGCCATGGGCATGCAGTCGATCTTCGCCCGCTTCCCGGTGCAGTTCCGCGTGCGCCGGCCGTCTTGGTTCGGCTGGGGGCCGGTGCGCGAGCGCACCCAGCAGATGGCACTGTGCGTGCGTGAGTACTTCCCCGACAACTTCCGCGCCTCGTACCGGCAGAAGGCGCGCTGGGTGCTGGGCATCGGCCTGCAGAGCTGGGAGTCGCTGGGCTGGCGCGGTTCGCTGGCTACCAAGTACCTGTTGGCGCGCGATCGCAAGGGCATCATCACCTCGTTCGTCAGCATCATCGCCTACCTCATCTTCCTGCAGTTGCTGCTGTTCTGGCTGTTGAAGGCGACCGGGGTGTGGACGATGCAGTTCCCCAGCGTGTTCCAGGCCGGTACCTGGCAGATGAATGTCGCGCTGCTGACCACGGCGGCGCTGGCGACCCGCGTCGTGCAGCGCTTCTACTTCGTCAACCGCTTGTACGGCTGGGAGCATGCGCTGATGTCGATCCCGCGCATGGTGGTCGGCAACATGATCAACTTCATGGCCACCGCCCGCGCATGGAAGGTGTTCCTGGCCTACCTGCTGTTCGGCAAGCGCATGGTCTGGGACAAGACCATGCACGACTTCCCCGATGCGGCACAGCTGGTGCAGACCCGCAAGCAGCTCGGTGAGCTGTTGACCACCTGGCAGGCGGTGGAACCGGAGCGGCTGCAGCAGGCGCTGGCGCAGCAGCATGCCGGCCGGCGGCAGCCGCTGGGCCGCATCCTGCTAACCCAGGGCTGGCTGGATGATGAAACCCTGGCCGAAGCCATCGCCTTCCAGGGCGACCTGCCGCGTGCGGTCATCGACGTCGACTACCTGCGCGCGGGCTCATTCCCGGTCAGCGCCGATGCCTGCGTGCAGTGGCGCATGCTGCCGCTACCGCCGCGGCAGCAGCAGACACTGCGGCTGGCCGTGGCCAGCCCATTGCCCGAAGACGCGCTGGCATTGCTGAAGCAGGAAACCCGCAGCGCACACATCGAACAGAGCATCGCCCGCGAAAGCGAAATCAACGCTGGCCTGCGCCTGATCGGCGGCGACCAGCACTGGCAGCTGGACAACGTGCCCTTGCTGGGCGACCTGCTGGTGGAGATGCGCCTGATCGACCACGCGCGCTTCGAGATCGCACTGGATGCGTACAAGCCGCAGCGCGATGGCCGCATTGGCGATTACCTGGTCAAGCAGGGCATCACTACCGAAGAGGCCGTGGCCCAGGCCATGCAGGAGCAGCGCCGGCGTGCGGCCGCGCTGCAGTCGCCGCCTCCCGGAGCCTTGCCCGCATGAAGACCACGCTGCTGTCCACCGTCATTGCCGTGGCACTGGCCACGGCCGCCGCGCCGGTGCTGGCGCAGGCCGATGCGCCGCTGCCGTTGTCCGGCGCTGCATACCGCATCGCCGAGCAGGCCTTCGCCGCTTACGAGCGCGGCGACTATCAAGCGGCTTACCAGCAGTCCAGCGAAGCTGTCCGGTTGCGCCCGGACGTGGTGCGGCTGCGCCTGCTGCAGATCTATGCGTTGCAGAAACTGGGCCGGTCGGCGGAGGCGCAGCAGCAGGCGCGCCGTGCACTGGATGCCGGGTTGAAGGATCCGGCCTTGCCGGCACTGGCCGCTGCCACCGCTGCGCGCAGCACGCCCCCGGATGCCAGGGGCGGGCGCGCCCCCTCCCCACCGCGCGCGGCCGGCAGCGGCGCAGACCGCGCCAGGCAGCAGGCCTACACGCTGGCCACCGAGGCCTATGCTGCCTATGACGCCGGGCGCATGCGGGAAGCAGCCAGCAAGGCCGAGCAGGCCTTCCGCCAGCAGCCGAAGCAGGGCGCCTGGGCGATGCTGTGGGTGGCGGCGCTGGAAGCACAGCAACAGGCCGAACTGGCCGACGCGGCCATCGGCACGGCGCTGCAGCTGGGCGCACCGAACGTCGAGGAACTGCACGCGCGGCGCGTGGCGCTGGCCCGCCAGCGCGCGCTGCTGCAGGCCCAGCAGGCCTACCAGTCGCTGTCCACGCAGAACGATGCGGCGGCCGTCGCGCAGGCGCGGGCCGCCGTCGAGCTTGCGCCGGATGTTGCTTCGTACCGGTTGCTGTTGATCACCGCGCAGCTGCAGCAGGGGCAGCTGGCCGACGCCGAGCGCAGCGCCGACCAGGCACTGCAGGCCGACGGCGGCGATCTCAATGCCCGGGTGATGCGCGGTTATCTGCGCCAGCGCCAGGGCAAGACCGTGCTTGCCAATGAGGACTTCGACACCGCGCTTGCCCTGCCGGGGTCCACAACGCAACAGCGCAACGTGCGCCTGCTGGCCGTGGATGCGGCATTGGCCGCTGGGGACCGCATACGTGCGGCTGCACTGCTGGCGCCGCTGCAGGCGGCGTTGCCCACGGATGTGGGCGATGCTCGCGCGCAGCAGTTGCTGCAGCAGGGCATCGAGCAGCGCGCCAGGGCGACCGGATCCAGTCGCGAGCGTCCGCGCATGAGTGCGCAGGCCTATCCGGCGCCGTTCCAGCATTGCCAGTCGGATGGCACCGGCAATGTCTGCGAGCTGATGCCGGCTGACCTGCAGGGCGACGGTGGTGCCGCACAGCGCGCATATGCAGCCTACGCGCGGCAGGACTTTGCCGAGGCCATCGGTGAGGCAAGGCAGGCCGTGCAACTCGCACCGGACGATGCAGACCTGCAAGGCCTGCTGACCACCACGCTGGCGGCAGGCAACCGCAGCCAGCAGGACGAAGCGCGGCTGCGCCTGGATGCGACGCTGGCACAACACCCTGATGACGCGGTGGCGCTGATGCAACGCGGCTACCTCAACCAGAAGGCCCGTGAACCGGCGCGCGCACTGGCCGACTTCCGTGCCGCCGAGGCCACCGGCAAGGCACCCAAGAGCGTGGTGATCGACCAGGCGTACGCGAGTGCGGCCAACGGAGATCATCCGCAGGCGGTGTCGCTGCTGCGCAGCGCCATTGATCGCGCCGACGCCGGTGAGCTGCCTCTGGATGCGCATCAGCGCTACAACGTGCGCAATGCCATCGCCAACTATTCGCGCGAGTGGGGCGTGATCGCCTCGGCCGGTTTCCGCGGCGCGCGCCAGGCCGCGACCAATGTCGGCGGCGCGGCGATCAGTACGTCGGGCGATTCGGTGTTCAGCACGCTGGAAGCGTTCTGGCGGCCCCCGGCGTTCAATGACCAGCATGGCACGCTGGAGCTGTACACCCGGCTGCTCAACACGCTGTACGACGAGGGCGGCACCTACGAATCGATCCGCGCAGTGGACCCGTGCACCGGCGAATCGACACCCGACGCACGTGCTCGCGCCGACCGTCTCAGCCGCTCGCGTTCCACCACCGGCTGGCCGTCCACCATCGCCTCGTTCGGCATGCGCTACGCCTTCGGCCAGACCGGCCTGAGCGCCGGCATCGAGCGCCGCCAGTTTCTCGGTAGCGCCACCCGCACGGGCGATGTCTATCCCGCGTCCGCGTCCGCGGCCGTGCAGTGCAGCCTGCAGCTGGCCCTGAACCCGCCACTGGAAGCCAGCACGCTGGCCCGCTACCGCCTGGCCAGCGGTTCCGGTGGCTGGATGTCCTACCTGACCTACGGCTATTACCACGGTACCGACCTGCGCACCGACGTGAACCAGTGGTGGATGGTCAGCGGCTACGCGCAGGGCGGTTACACGTGGGATGACAACAGCGCGCATTTCACGCTCGATGCACTCGATGCCAACGGCATGCCAGTGCGGCGGATCGGCGATGCCAGCGGGCGCCTGCATCGCGAACAGTGGTTCGCGGCCGGTGAACTGCGCGCCGGACGCAGCTTCCGCTTTGGCGCCGGGCAGACCCACTGGGTGGTCACGCCGTATCTGGTGGTGGGGGCGGACTGGCTGGACCAGCGCTCGCGCGTGCGCGACATCCGTTACCCGCTGTTCCCGTCGCAGTCGTTCGCGCTCAACGATACGCAGCGCAGCTGGTCACTTGGCGCGGGGCCGGGCCTGGGCGTGCGCTACTGGTTCCGCGAGGACCGCTACAACACGCCGCGTTCCTACCTCGACCTGACCGTGCAGTACCGCTTTGCGATCGGTGGCGGTGATACGCAGCGCGCCAAGGGCCTGTTCGCCACCGCCATCCTATATTACTGAGGCAACCCCCACCGCCGCCGCAGCGCCGCCGCCTGCGGCGTGTCCTGGGTCAGCCACGGCTCCAGCGCATAGACCAGCACGTGCTGTGCGCCGCTGTCGCGTGCCCACGCCAGCTGCCGTTGGATCCGCGCGGCATCGGCAGTCTCGCCCTTGAACCCGCTGCCATCAGCGGCGCTGCCGGGCAGTTCGCGGAACAGCTCGACGATCGCATCGAAGCCGATGTCGTGCGCGTGGAAGTGATCGAGCAACGGCTGAAGCTGCTGCACGTTGCCGGCGCCGGCAACGCCCACGCCGTCCTGCACCATCGGCCGCAGCGTGGCCTGTGCCAGCACTGCCTGCCACAGCGTGACCAGGTTGCCGTCGGTCTGCAGGCGGCTGAAGTAGCAGGAGATCGCGCAGTCACCGCCGCGCGCGCGGGCGGCGTCTGCCAGCCCGTGCAGCCATTGCGCCAGCCACTGCTGGCGTGCCGGATCGGCCCAGTGGTACTGCTCCAGCTCGTAGGGCAGGTACCAGCCCTCGAAGGCGGGTACCTGCGCCCAGGGCGCCTGTGCCAACCAGCGGCGTGCATGCTCCAGGCTGTCGGCAAGGAACGCCTGCAGCGTGGCATCGTCGGCCCCGATCGCCTGCCACCAGCGTCGCTGGAAGGGCAGTCCGACGCGGATGCGGATGTCGTTCTCGCTGGCGGCGCTGAACAGCTGCTGCAGGCTGCCGTCGGGCAGTGACCAGTCGCCGTCACTGCCGCCGACGATGCCGGTCCATTGCAGCACCAGCTGACGGCAGCCCAGCGTATGTGCAAGCTTCAACGAGCGCTGCCAGTCGGCCAGTCCCCACTGCAGGTGGCTGCGCCAGGGCTGCAGGAAGGTGCCGTCGACCTGCACCGGCAGCGAGCAGCCGGGCAGGGTGGCGAGCGTACCGGCCAACGGCGCCAGCACGGCCGCGCGCAGCAGGCGGCGGCGCAACGGCGAAGACGGATCTGCGGGAAGGACGGGCGCAACCATGCCCGCATCATCCCAGAGCACCGTGCGCAGCAGGTGAACCCAGCGACCGGTGGTGCTGGCCGCTGGCCGGCACCACCGTGTGCTTACTCCAACGCGTAGCGCAGGGTGAACAGCACCGCCACCAGCCATACCGCCGGATGCACTTCGCGCCAGCGGCCGGTGCCGGCCTTCAGTGCCGCATACGCGATGAAGCCAAACGCCAGGCCATTCGCGATGGAGTAGGTGAACGGCATCGCCAGCGCGCACAGTGCGGCCGGCACCGATTCGGTCAGGTCGCTCCAGTCCACTTCCACCAGTTCGCGCAGCATCAGGCCGGCAACGAACAGCAGCGCCGGTGCGGTGGCATAGCTGGGCACCATCGCCGCCAGCGGCGAGAACAGCAGCGCGGCCACGAACAGCGCCGATACGACCAGCGCAGTCAGGCCGGTACGGCCACCCACCTGCACGCCCGAGGCGCTTTCAGCGAAAGCGGTGGTGCTGCTGGTGCCGAGCACCGAACCGGCCACGATGGCGGTGCTGTCGGCCAGCAACGCGCGGCCGAAGCGCTTCTGCGCGCCCGGCAGCTTCAGCAGTCCGGCGCGACCGACCACGCCATACAGGGTGCCGGTGGCATCGAACACTTCCACCAGCACGAACACCAGCACTACCTGCAGCAACACCGCGATCGGCGCACCGCCGTCATGGTGCAGCAGGCCCGGCAGGTCCAGCTGCAGGAAGGTGGGGGCCAGGCTCGGCGGCAGCGAAACCAGGCCCTGGTACTGCACGTCGCCCAATGCCCAGCCCGCACCGGTCACCGCCAGGATGCCGATCAGGATCGCGCCGCGGATCCGGCGTGCTTCCAGCACTGCGATCAACAGGAAACCGGCCAGCGCCAGCAGTGGCGGCGCCGTGTTCAACGGGCCCAGCGCCACCAGCGTGTCTTCGTTGCCGACGATCACGCCGGATTTCTGCAGTGCGATGATCGCCAGGAACAGGCCGATGCCGGCCACGATCGCCGAGCGCAGCGACGAAGGAATGCCCGACACCAGCCATGCCCGCACACCGGTCAGCGACAGCACCAGGAACACCAGGCCGGAGATGAACACCGCCCCCAGCGCCTGCTGCCACGGCAGGCCGGCAGCGCCGACCACGGTGAACGCGAAGAACGCGTTCAGGCCCATCCCCGGTGCCATGCCGACCGGGAAGTTGGCCGCCAGCGCCATTACCGCCGAACCCAGCGCGGCGGCCAGGCAGGTGGCCACGAACACCGCACCCGCATCCATGCCGGTGGTGCCGAGGATCTCCGGGTTGACGAAGACGATGTAGGACATCGTCAGGAAGGTGGTGATGCCGGCCAGCAGCTCGGTACGCACGGTGGTGCCGTGCTGCTGCAGCTGGAACATGCGCTCGAACAGGGACATGGAGATTCTCGCGACTAAGGTGTCACGACCAACGGTCGTGACCTATCCGAATGCAGAACGTGGGTACCGACCGTTGGTCGGTACGCTTCAAAGCGTCACCACCAACGGTGGTGACCTACCGAAAGGAGAAAGGCCGCGCGAGCGCGGCCTTTCCGGTTGCCTTACTTCAGCGCCTTGAAGCGCAGGCGCTTCGGCGCAGCGTCATCGCCCATCCGACGCTTCTTGTCTTCCTCGTACTCGCGGTAGTTGCCCTGGAAGAACTCCACGTGCGAGTCGCCTTCGAAAGCGATGATGTGCGTGGCGATGCGGTCCAGGAACCAGCGGTCGTGCGAGATCACGAAGGTGTTGCCCGGGAACTCCAGCAGCGCGTCTTCCAGTGCACGCAGGGTTTCGATGTCCAGGTCGTTGGACGGTTCGTCGAGCAGCAGCACGTTGCCGCCCTGCAGCAGGGTCTTGGCCATGTGCAGGCGGCCACGCTCACCACCGGACAGCGAACCGACCATCTTCTGCTGGTCCTGGCCCTTGAAGTTGAAGCGGCCGATGTAGGCGCGCGACTGGATCTCGATGCCGTTGATGTTGAGGATGTCCAGGCCGCCGGCGATTTCCTGGAAGACGTTGTGGTTGCCTTCCAGCTTGTCGCGGCTCTGGTCCACGTAGGACAGCTGCACGGTCGGGCCGATCACGATCTCGCCCGAATCCGGCTTTTCCTGGCCGGTGATCATCTTGAACAGGGTCGACTTGCCGGCGCCGTTCGGGCCGATGATGCCGACGATCGCGCCCGGCGGAATCAGCATCGACAGGTTGTCGATCAGCAGGCGGTCGCCGAACTTCTTGGAGACGTTCTTGAACTCCATCACCATGTTGCCCAGGCGCTCGCCCGGCGGGATGAAGATTTCGTTGGTCTCGTTGCGCTTCTGGTAATCCTGCGACTGCAGCTCTTCCAGGCGGGCCAGACGGGCCTTGCCCTTGGAACGGCCGCCCTTGGCGTTCTGGCGCGACCACTCCAGTTCCTTCTGGATCGCCTTCTGGCGGGCCTTTTCCTGGTTCTCTTCCTGCTTCAGGCGCTCATCCTTCTGCACCAGCCATTCAGTGTAGTTGCCCTTCCACGGAATGCCGCGGCCGCGGTCCAGTTCCAGGATCCACTCGGCGGCGTTGTCCAGGAAGTAGCGATCATGGGTGACCGCCACCACGGTGCCGGTGTAGCGCGCCAGGAACTGTTCCAGCCATTCCACCGACTCGGCGTCGAGGTGGTTGGTCGGTTCGTCCAGCAGCAGCATGTCCGGCTTCTGCAGCAGCAGGCGGCACAGTGCCACGCGGCGCTTTTCACCGCCGGACAGGTTGGCGATCTTGGCATCCCACGGCGGCAGGCGCAGCGCATCGGCAGCCACGTCCAGCTGGTTTTCCAGGGTGTGCGCATCACCGGCGGCCAGGATCGCCTCCAGGCGCTCCTGCTCCTTGGCCAGCGCGTCGAAGTCGGCACCTTCCTCGGCGTAGGCGGCATACACCGCTTCCAGCGCAGCCTGCGCCTGCAGCACTTCGCCCACGCCTTCCTCGACCGACTCGCGCACGGTCTTGTTCGGGTCCAGTTCCGGTTCCTGGGCCAGGTAGCCTACCTTGATGCCCGGCTGCGGGCGGGCCTCGCCCTCGAAATCGGTGTCCACGCCGGCCATGATCTTCAGCACGGTGGACTTGCCGGCGCCGTTCAGGCCCAGCAGGCCGATCTTGGCACCCGGGAAGAAGGACAGCGAGATGTCCTTGATGATCTGCCGCTTGGGCGGGACCACCTTGGACACGCGGTTCATGGTGTAGATGTATTGCGAGGACATGAGGTCTCCGTAGGCGCGGCCCTGCGCCCGGCCCATCACGGGAACATCCCGTTGTGGCAGCGGGCACAGACTGGAAAGGAATACCGCCAATTATAGCCGGAACCGGTTCCGGGCCGCGCCGGGCAGGCGCCGTCGGGCTGGCCGTGGGCTGAATACTGCGTCACAGTCCTGCAGCGGGAAGCGTTTCCAGCCGGAAACGGTTCAGATCGGTTGCGCAATATGGGCTCACCACCACCCAAGCAGAGGTCTGACATGCGCATCAATCGAGTAATGGCCGGCGCCGTGGCCTCTGTGCTGGCGTTCGGCGCGGTGGCCCCGGCCTTTGCCGACAACGACCACCGTCGCGGCCATGACCGCCGCGAGTGGCGCGAGGACCGCCGCGAATGGCGACAGGACCGCCGTGACTGGGAACGCGACCGCCGCGAGGCACGCCGCGACTGGGAGCGCGACCGCCGCGACTGGCACCGCGATCACGACCGCTACTACCGCCCGGCCCCGCCGCCGCCGCGCGTGGTCTACGGCCCGGGCTACGGCTGGAAGGTCGGCCACCGCTACCGCGATTACTACCGCGGCCCGATCTATGTGGTGAACGACTACCCGCGCTACCACCTGCGCCGCCCGCCGTATGGGCACCACTGGATCCGCGACGACCGCGGCAACATGCTGCTGGTGGCGGTGGCGACCGGCATCATCGCCGACTACATCATCAACAGTCGCTGAGGATCGCGGCCGGGGTCGGATCCCTTTCCAACGGAAAGGGCCCTGATCCCACAACATCCCTGGAAACCATACGGGGCCGGATTCCTTCGGGAGTGCCGGCCCCGGCCTTTTCGGCCCCGGCAGGCCGGTGCGGGGCTACAATCAGGGGCTGAGCCGTACCCCTTTCCCTGCCTGCTGGAGTACCCGATGTTCCCGCGTGACGTCCGCATCGAAACCTACGATCCCGAACTGGCCAAGGCCATTGCCGCTGAGACCCAGCGCCAGGAAGACCACGTCGAGCTGATCGCCAGCGAGAACTACACCAGCCCGGCGGTGATGGAAGCCCAGGGCAGCCAGCTGACCAACAAGTACGCCGAAGGCTACCCGGGCAAGCGCTACTACGGTGGCTGCGAATACGTGGACATCGCCGAGCAGCTGGCGATCGACCGCCTCAAGCAGCTGTTCGGCGCGGACTACGCCAACGTGCAGCCGCACAGCGGCTCGCAGGCCAACCAGGCCGTGTACTTCGCCCTGCTGCAGCCGGGTGACACCATCCTCGGCATGAGCCTGGCCCACGGCGGCCACCTCACCCACGGTGCCAAGGTCAATGCCTCGGGCAAGCTGTTCAACGCCGTGCAGTACGGCGTCAACGACCAGGGCCTGATCGATTACGACGAAGTCGAGCGCCTGGCCCTGGAGCACAAGCCGAAGATGGTCGTCGCCGGCTTCTCGGCGTACTCGCAGGTGATCGACTGGGCGCGCTTCCGCGCCATCGCCGACAAGGTCGGTGCCTACCTGTTCGTGGACATGGCCCACGTGGCCGGCCTGGTCGCCGCTGGCGTCTACCCGAGCCCGCTGGAGCATGCCCACGTCGTTACCTCCACCACCCACAAGACCCTGCGCGGCCCGCGTGGCGGCATCATCATCGCCAAGGGCGCCGACGAAGACCTGGTCAAGAAGCTGCAGTCGATCGTGTTCCCGGGCATCCAGGGCGGTCCGCTGATGCACGTCATCGCCGGCAAGGCCGTGGCCTTCAAGGAAGCGCTGGAACCGGGCTTCAAGGCCTACCAGCAGCAGGTGGTGAAGAACGCCCAGGCGATGGCCAACACGCTGATCTCGCGCGGCTACAAGATCGTTTCCGGTGGCACCCAGAACCACCTGATGCTGGTCGACATGATCGGCAAGGACGTGTCCGGCAAGGATGCGGAAGCTGCGCTGGGCAAGGCTCACATCACCGTCAACAAGAACTCGGTGCCGAACGATCCGCGTTCTCCGTTCGTGACCTCGGGCCTGCGCCTGGGCACCCCGGCCGTGACCACCCGTGGCTACGTCGAGCAGGACTGCGTGGACCTGGCCAACTGGATCGCCGACGTGCTGGACGCGCCGAACGATGATGCCGTCATCGCCCGCGTGCGTGATGCCGTCAGCGCGCAGTGCCGCAAGTACCCGGTCTACGGCTGATCGCCGCCGGGGTCGGATCCCTTCCCGCAGGGAAGGGCTCTGACCCCGTCACCAGGAATCCCGCGCATGGATGAGCGCCGCCTCAAGTACCTGTATGCCGTCCTGGCGGTGGCATTTGGCCTGCCCAGCCTGGCAGTGGGCGGTGTCGCGGCGACGATGCTGCTGCTGACGGGGCTGGGCCAGTTCGGCCATGGCACGCTGGCCGCGGTGACGGTGATGCCGCTGTGGGGCCTGGCCGGCATTGCCGGCTGCCTGGCCTGGTTGTGGCTCAGCGCCGGGTATCTGCTGCAGGGGCGTGCCGGGCTGCAGGTGCATCGCCTCTGGTGGTGGATGCTGCTGGCCGGCGGTCTTGCCGCTGTGCCCCCGCTGGGGCTGGCGCTGTGGTGGAGCATCACGGTCCACGCCGAAGGCATCGCCCTGTTGCTGTTGGGCCCATCGATGCTGGTGCCGGCGGCGGTGCTGGTGTGGATCAAGCGCCGCGCATGACGTGGCCCATGGAAGGACATCGAACGCATGGATGAGCGCCTGCACAAGCGCGGGATGGCCATTGCCGGCCTGCTGGTGGGCCTGCCCACAGTGGCAGCAGGCGGTACGGGTGCCGTGCTGGGGCTGATGGTCGTATGGGACGGCAAGTACCTGACGGGCGACGAGCACACGCTGTTGCTGCTGTGGTCGTCGGCGGGAATCATCGGCCTGCTGTCGTGGTTGTGGCTGAGCGGGCTGTTCCTGTGGCGCGGTGTTGCCGGCCTGCGCCAATCACCGGTTGCCGCCTGGGCCGGCCTGGCGCTGGGCGTGCTGGCTGCGTTGGGCGTGATCGCCGCCGCGTTGTACTTCACCTTCAAGCACGGGGAGATCTCGACATTGGCCTTCCTCGGCTTTGGCCCACCGCTGTTGGTGATGGCCGGGCACCTGGCGTGGCTGCGCTGGTCACGCGTGGCATCGCCGCCGCCCGCACCGGGTTGAGCCGGACATCACGAACTCGCCGCACACCTCGGGTGGCCAGAATGCAGGCGCTTCCGCGCAGGCAGCATTTGCTGCGGCGCCCTTTCTCAGGTACCTTTGCGACGCTGCCATGATCGTGGCAATTGCTCCCTGAGCCAGGCGTTCCATGCATTGCCCCTTCTGCCAACATGCCGATACCCGGGTCATCGACTCGCGCGTCTCTGAAGACGGCGCGACGATTCGCCGTCGGCGGGAATGCGAAGCCTGCGGCGAGCGCTTCAGCACTCTGGAAACGGTCGAGCTGAAGCTGCCGGCCATCGTCAAGAGCGATGGCACCCGCGAAGCGTTCGACCAGCGCAAGGTCCGCGCGGGGTTCGACCGCGCGCTGCAGAAGCGCGCGGTGCCCGAAGACAAGATCGAAGCGGCGGTACGTGCGGTGGTGCACCAGCTGCGCATCAGCGGCGAGCGCGAAGTGCCCTCGATCAAGGTTGGCGAGTTCGTCATGAACGAACTGCGCAAGCTCGACCACGTGGGCTACGTGCGCTTCGCTTCGGTGTACCGCAGCTTCGAGGACGTGGCCGATTTCCGCGAGGAGATCGAGAAGCTCGAGCGCGACCTGCCGTCCAGCACCGAACAGCTGCAGCTGCTGGGCGATGTGATCGCCCTGACCAAGAAGAAGAAGGGCTGACCGACACCGCTGTGGTGGCACGGAGGCGCCCATGATCTGGTGGGTGCCAACCTTGGTTGGCACGGAGGTATCCATCCACGCATGGCGTGGATCTACCGATCGCGTGCATCCACACCGGCGGCGTTACCATGGTCGCATGACACCATCGTTCTCCGTCCTCGACCACCTGCACATGGCCAACGCGCTGCGCCTGGCCGAGCGCGCTGCCTATACCACCCGGCCCAACCCGATGGTCGGCTGCGTGATCGCCCACGGCGAACGCGTAGTAGGGCAGGGCTGGCACCAGCGCGCAGGCGGCCCGCATGCCGAGGTGTTCGCGCTGCGCGAAGCCGGCAGCGAGGCCCGCGGTGCGACCGCTTACGTCACCCTGGAGCCCTGCGCCCACTACGGGCGCACGCCGCCGTGCGCACTGGCGCTGATCGAAGCGGGTGTGACGCGCGTGGTGGCGGCGATGCGCGATCCGTTCCCGAAGGTTGATGGCGGTGGCTTCGATCTGCTGCGCAATGCGGGTATCGAGGTTGCCGAAGGACTGATGGCGGCGCCGGCGCGCGAGCTCAACAAGGGCTTCCTGTCACGCGTGGAGCGCAACCGCCCGTGGCTGCGGGTGAAGCTGGCCGCCAGCCTCGATGGCCGCACCGCGATGGCCGACGGCAGCTCCAAGTGGATCACCGGGCCGGCCGCGCGCGAGGACGTGCAGCACTGGCGCGCTCGCGCCGGTGCGATCCTGACTGGCGCCGACACGGTGCTGGCCGACGACCCGATGTTGACCGTGCGCCTGGCCGGTACCGAAGTGATGCTACCACTGCGCGTGGTGCTCGATTCGCGCCTGCGCTCGCTCGAATGCAGCCGTGTGCGCGAGGGCGGTGCGCCGACGCTGTACCTGCACGATGCGGCGGTGAGCGCACCGGATGCGGCCGACGCCGAATTTGCCAGCGTGCCCTGCGTTGAAGGGCGGCTGGACCTGGGCGCGGTGCTGGCGCTGCTGGCCGAGCGCGGCATCAACGAAGTGCATACCGAAGCCGGCGCGACGCTGGCCGGTGCGCTGCTGCGCGGTGGCTGGGTGGACGAACTGCTGCTCTACCAGGCCCCCACGTTGCTGGGCGACAACGGACGCCCGCTGCTGGCCGGCCTCGGCATCGATGCCATGGACCAGCAGCGCCGCCTGCACGTGGTTGACCAGCGCCGGGTCGGCGAGGACATCCGGCTGCTGTTGCGCCCGTGAGGCAATGGCGGGGCACTGGCCCCGCTCCGGCGCTGTCAGGTGCCCTCGTCCTCGTGGGCGGGGCACTGCTCTTTCCATTGCTGCTTCCACAGCACATGCAGGTCACGGCAGTAGGCACCGAGTGCTTCTCCCGTCAGTTGCGTTGACTTCCACCGCAGCCTGCGCCGGCTGATGCCCTGGTCGTACTCGTCCGGCAATACCGACGGTGCGCACTGATCGTGGTACTGCAGGAACGCGCGGCAATCGTCGTTCTCGCTCAGTTGCGCGTCGATGTCGCGGTCGCGCAGCTGGGTCGACTCGAAGGCAACCGAAGGTTGCACGTAGAAGGTCCTGGGTCTGGACGCTTCGGCCTGCCAGCACGCCATCAGCGCGACAAGCAGGACCGTGGTCGAGGTTATGCGGTGCTTCATGCTGTTGCCCTCGTGGAAGAGGGCAACAGCATTGATCACGCAGTGTGCGCAAGACCATGCAACGGTTCTGAAAGTGCCATTGATCCTGCTGCAGGCAACGGCGCTACATCGTGCTTATGTGCACTCGTCGGTCCACATCATCTCGGCGATCGGGCGCAGTGCCTTGCACTCCTGCGTCATCTCATCGGCCGACTTCACCTGTGCCTTGGCCTTCAGTTCCTCGGCCATCGCATCCACGCCGCTGATCTGGTCGGGTGCGATCTTCGCCACGCAGCTGCGGTGCTGCTGCAGCAGCAGGTCGCAGCCGGGTACGCCGGTCACCTTCGGTGCGCTGGCCGCCTGCACGTCCTGCATCCATTCCTCGAACGGTGCCAGCGCCCCGGTCACGGTGCCCACCAGATCATCGAAGTTGCCGCTGTACCAGTAGCCGTTGTCCTTGGCCGGGTACAGGGTGAAGGTGCCGCTGACCGGCACGCGCGCGCCGCTCTGCAGCGCCTGGGTGTAGGCGTCGGTGAACTGCTTGCGCGAGGCCGGGCTGGCGTCGGCGGCAAGGCTGGCGGCGAACAGCGGACGTACCTTGCCCAGGTCGGGCACCTGGCAGCTGAAGGTGATGCGCGCCAGCTTCTGGTCGTCCACGTATTCGTTGTCTTCAATCACGCTCGTGCTGGCGCGGCACTTCGAATCACGCAGGGCCTTGGCATACAGCGCTTCGCTGGTGGCCGCGTCGGCCTTGGCGCCGGTGCTGGCAAGCACGACCTGCCACGGTTCGGCCAGCGCCTTGGCCAATGCGCCCGGGTTCGGGGTTACCGCGTCCTGGCCGTCGAAGGCGGGCTTCAGCGCATCGTTGAGGGTGCGGGTCGCGGCGGCGTCGTCTTCCAGCAGGACGCGGGCATACAGATCGAAGGCCTGTTCGGGCGTCAGTGTGGCCGGGGCGGCGCTGGCCAGCAGCGGGGCAGCCAGCAGGGCGCTGGCCAGCAGGGTACGCAAGGGGGTCTTCATGACGGTGTTTCCTGTTCCAGAGGCGCGCAAGCCTAGCGCATCTTTGCGCAGGCCCGACGGCGCCCTGTGATCACGTGCCGGCGCGCGGGGCAAAAAAAACGGGCCCCTTGCGGGGCCCGTTCGATCGCACGACGAGGAGCGACCGTTGGATCAGAAGCTGGCGCGGACGCCGGCCGAGTACTGGGTGACGTCGCGGTAGCCGGAGATCTCGCCCACCAGACCCCAGGTCTTGGTGAAGTTGATCTGGCCGCCAACAGTGCCGACCCAGGTGCCCTTGTAGTTGTTGCCGCCATCCATGTAGCCGGCCTTGACCCAGGCTTCGGTCATGCGCGACGGCTTGCCGCGGATGCCCATGGTGACGCGGCCCAGATTGGTGTGGTCCTTGCCGTGGTAACGCACACCGTCATAACGCAGGGTCGATTCGGCGTTCTGGCGCACCCAGGCGGCATCGGCGGTGAAGTCCAGGCGGTCGGTCCACGGCATGTGGTAGCCGATACCCAGCTCCGGCTGGTTCAGTTCCAGCTTCAGCGAGTCTTCGCCGTAGTGGCGGGTCTTGCTGGTGCGCGACCAGCCACCGAACACGTAGACCTGCTCGGCCAGCGCGACCGAACCGCGCAGGTAGCCACCGTCGACCTTCGGGTCGTCCAGCAGGTTGTCGTCAACCTGGACCTGGGTCCAGCCGCCTTCAACGTAGGTGTAGCTCAGGGCCTCGGCCGAAGCCGAGAACGGGGCGGCGGCCAGCAGGGCGGCCACGATCAGGATCTTGCGCATGGAAATTCCTGTGAGTTTCATTCCATTGGCGGGCCTGCCCTCGCGGCTGCCCGTGGCGACCTCATGTCGTCCGCTGCGGATTTTAATGAAAGTTTTACAAAATGCGAGAGACGGCCGTCACAGGCTGGCCAGACGTGGTCGGGGTCAGAGCCCTTTCCTGCGGAAAGGGATCCGACCCCGGGCATCCCACCCCGTTCAGGCCGGGCTGGTACACTGCGCGGGCCGGTTCGCCGGTACACAAACGTCTTCAGGGCGGGGTGCAATTCCCCACCGGCGGTAGGTGCGCAAGCACGAGCCCGCGAGCGCCCCGGCCCACGGCCGGGGGTCAGCAGATCCGGTCCAATGCCGGAGCCGACGGTCATAGTCCGGATGAAAGAAGACGGTGCCACAGGGCTCTTGCCCTGCGTGCACCTGTTTGCCTTGCGGCGTTTTTCGCTCACTTTTCGCGGAGAACGTTACTTGTTTACTGGAATCATCGAAGGCGTCGGCCGTCTGGCCGCACGCGAATCCATCGGCGGCGATGTCCGCTTCACCTTCAATGTCGGGAATCTGCCGTTCGACAACGTGCAGATGGGCGAGAGCATTGCCATCAACGGCGTCTGCCTCACCGTCATCGCGTTCGATGCCCGCAGCTTCCAGGCCGACGCCTCCACCGAGACTCTGGGCCTGACCACGCTGGGCCAGCTGGGCGAGGGTGCGGTCATCAACCTGGAACGGGCCATGCGCCCGACCGACCGCCTCGGCGGCCATCTGGTCAGCGGCCACGTCGACGGCCTCGGCCAGGTGCTGTCCATCCATGAAGATGCACGTGCCCAGCGCTGGCGCTTCGCCGCGCCGGCCTCGCTGCGCCGCTACATCGCCAAGAAGGGTTCGATCTGCGTGGACGGCGTCAGCCTCACCGTCAACGAAGTGGACGATGAAGGCTTTGAAGTCGCCCTCATTCCGCACACCGTGGCCAACACCGCCTTCTCTGCCACCGGCGTGGGCAGTGCGGTCAATCTGGAAATCGATCTGGTCGCCCGTTATGTGGAGCGGTTGATCAGTGTGCCGACCAACGGTCAGCACCCACACGGAGATGCCGCATGAATTTCGCCCCGATTCCGGAAATCCTGGAAGACATCCGCCTGGGCCGCATGGTGGTCATCGTCGATGACGAAGACCGCGAGAACGAAGGCGACCTGATCATGGCCGCCGAACTGGTCAAGCCGTCGGACATCAATTTCATGGTCACCCATGGCCGTGGCCTGGTGTGCCTGCCACTGACCCGCACCCGCGCCGCCGACCTCGGCCTGGCGCCAATGGTGCAGGCCAATACCGCGCAGTTCCAGACCAACTTCACGGTCAGCATCGAGGCCGCCGAGGGTGTTACCACCGGCATCTCGGCCCACGACCGCGCCCACACCATCCGCACCGCGGTCAAGCCCAACGCCAAGCCGTCGGACCTGCATCAGCCGGGCCACATCTTCCCGCTGATCGCCCAGCCGGGCGGCGTGCTGACCCGCGCCGGCCATACCGAAGCCGGCGTCGACCTGGCCATGCTGGCCGGGCTGGAACCGGCCGGCGTGCTGGTGGAGATCCTGAACCCGGATGGCAGCATGGCGCGCCGCCCGGAGCTGGAAGTGTTCGCCCGCGAGCACGGCCTGAAGATGGGCTCCATCGCCGACCTGATCGCCTACCGCCTGGCCACCGAAAAGACTGTTGAACGTGTGGACGAGCGCGACATCGACACCGAATTCGGCCCGTTCAAGCTGGTGACCTACCGCGACCGCATCGCCCACGACCTGCATTTCGCCCTGGTGCGCGGCACGCCGGATGCGGAAACACCGACCCTGGTGCGCGTGCAGGTGGAAAACCCGCTGGCCGACCTGCTGCACTGGCGCCGTGACGACTTCGGCGTGGCGGCCACCGACGCCCTGCGTGCAATCGATGCCGAGGGCGCAGGCGTGATGGTGGTGCTGTCGGCCCCGCGCGATGGCGAAGCCCTGCTGGCCCGCCTGCGCCAGCAGCCGGCGCCGGTGGTGCCGGGCAAGGACAAGGACGTGGGCCAGTGGCGCCGCAACGGTGCCGGCGCACAGATCCTGTCCGACCTGGGCCTGGGCAAGCTGCGCGTGCTGGGCACCCCGCGCCGCCAGATCGGCCTGGCCGGGTACGGCCTGGAAGTGGTGGAGACGGTGACCCTGTAATGGGTAGAGCCGGCCAGCGGCCGGCACTACCGGTGGGTGCCGACCGTTGGTCGGCACACCCTGAAGGCCCCCGCCAGCCACGGCCGGGGCCCATCCACGCTAGAATTACCCCCTTATCGAGTCCCCCAAGCCGCATATGAGCCACTACGAAGGCGATCTTCGCACTCCCGAGTCGGCGCGCTTCGCCATCCTGGCCAGCCGCTGGAACGCCCGCATCACCGACGCGCTGGTCGCAGGCGCCCGCCTGAGCCTGGCCGGCAACGGCATCACCGAAGCCAACATCGACGTGATCCGCGTGCCGGGTGCCTGGGAACTGCCGCTGGTGGCTGCACGCCTGGCCGCCGCGCATGAACACGCCGCCATCCTCACCCTGGGCTGCGTGATCCGTGGCGACACCCGCCACTACGAACACGTGGCCGACCGCTGCGCCGAAGGCCTGATGCGCGTGCAGCTGGATTTCGGCGTGCCGGTGCTGAACGGCGTGCTGGCGGTGGAACGCGTTGAAGACGCCGAGGCCCGCGCAGGCGGCAGCCACGGCAACAAGGGCGAGGAAGTCGCACTCGCCGCACTGGAAATGGTCAATCTGCTGGAGCAACTGCCATGAACAAGAACACCCAGGGCAAGCCCTCCGGTAAACCCGTCCGCCGCGATGGCGTCGATCCGGTGCTGCGCTCGCGCGCCCGTCGTCGTGCCGTGCAGGCCATCTACGCCTGGCAGATCTCCGGCGGCAACGCGCAGTCGCTGATCGCCCAGTTCGCCCACGAGCAGGCCCGCGAAATCGCCGACCTGGCGTACTTCGAGGCGCTGGTGCACGGCGTGCTCGACAACCGTCGCGACATCGACGAAGCGCTCGGCCCGTACCTGGACCGTGGCATCGAGGAAGTGGATGCGATCGAACGCGCGGTGCTGCGCCTGGCCGCCTACGAGCTTCGCTACCGCCTGGACGTGCCGTACCGCGTGGTGATCAACGAGGCCATCGAATCGGCCAAGCGCTTCGGTTCCGAACATGGCCATACCTACGTCAACGGCGTGCTGGATCGTGCCGCCGTGGAATGGCGCAAGGTCGAATCGGGTCACTGACCCGCCTGTGGTAGTGCCGGCCGCTGGCCGGCAGCTGCAGGGATCCTGAGGTTGCCGGCCAGCGGCCGGCACTACCGCCCACCGCGCCTTGCGCGGCACGTACAACAGCGGGAACGCCCCATGTCCCTGGCCGAATTCGCCCTCATCGACCGCATCCGCGCCCGCACCCTCGAGCGCGACGACATCCTGCTCGGCATCGGTGACGACGCCGCGCTGTTGCAGCCGCGCGCCAACGAACAGCTGGTGGTCACCGCTGATACGCTCAACAGCGGCGTGCACTTCCCGGTGGAAACCCCGGCCTTCGACATCGGCTGGAAGACCCTGGCGGTCAATCTGTCGGACCTGGCCGCGATGGGCGCGCGCCCGGCGTGGTGCACGCTGGCACTGTCGCTGCCGGAAGCATCTGAAGATTGGATCGAGGCCTTTGCCGATGGCTTTTTCGCCCTGGCCGACCAGCACGACATCGCGCTGATCGGTGGCGACACCACGCGCGGTCCGCTGTCGCTGTCGGTGACCGCGATGGGCCAGGTCGGGCGCGGCCAGGCCCTGCGGCGCGACCGCGCACAGGCAGGCGATGACATTTGGGTCAGTGGCACGCTCGGCGATGCCGCCGGTGCGCTGCGCCTGTGGCAACAGGGTGCGTTGAGCATCGCCACCGCCACGCTGCTGGCCGACTACGAAAGCCTGCGCCTGCGCCTGCTGCGGCCGACGCCGCGCGTGACCCTCGGCTTGCGCCTGCGTGCCTTCGCGCACGCGGCGGTGGATGTGTCCGACGGCCTGCTGGCCGACCTCGGTCATATCGCCACGCGCAGCAACGTGGCCGCACATGTCGATGCCGATTCGCTGTCGATCTCGCACGCACTGCGTGAACTGCTCGGTCGTGAGGCCGCACGCGACTGCGCACTGCGCGGGGGTGACGACTACGAGCTGTGCTTCACCGCCGCCGCCGACCAGCGCGACGCGCTGCACTACCTGGCCGAATCGCTGGACGTGCCGCTCACCCGCATCGGCCGTATTGCCGAAGGGCAGGGCGTACACGTGGACGGCGAAGCCGCCGACGGCGGCTACCAGCACTTCGCGTAGCCGCAGCGGCACTGCCCTGCTGGGTGCCAACCTTGGTTGGCACGGCTGTGTCAGGGGCCCGCGCCCGCATGGTGGCGGAGGCACATCGATGTTGCTGTGGTAGGTGCCAACCTTGGTTGGCACGAATGTGTCAGTCGCTCGTGGGAATACCGTGCCGACAAAGGTCGACACCTACCAGCGCGGGCTGGTTACACGTGCGGTACCGGCGCACCGAAGCGGTTGCCACCCGGCGTGCCGGGCAGCAGCAGGAACACCAGCAGCACCAGGCTGACGAACGGCACGAACCCCAGCAACAACCACCAGCCCGAACGATCGGTATCGTGCAGGCGGCGGATGGTGGCCGCGATGGACGGCAACACGAATGCCAGACACATCACTACGCCCAGGCCGGTGACGACCAGCGCCAGGCCCTGCGAACCGCTGTAGCCGGCATAGAAGCTCAGCAGATACAGCGGGAGCGAAACGATCATGATGAACAACTGGAACCACCAGAATTCGCTGCGGCTTGCGCGGCCAGTGAACTGCGCATAGCGGGTGAGCGGAACCATCATCTTGTGCATCGAAACACTCCCTGAAAAGAAGTGCGCACTATTGGTGCTCCTGTAATGATGAGCCATCGGAATCGTTGCAATTGCGCGCAGCGTGCAATTGAACTGAGCGCTCCTCCGCAGTTCAGGACGCGCGCTGCTTACGCTGCCCGCAACTGCACATCCACATACTCGGCCAGCCCACGACACGCCAGCAGCAGGCCCTCGCGCGCGCCATCACCCATCTGCTGATCGATATCACCGTCCACGCGTACGCGTTCGGTGGCGTGCAGCAGTTCCAGCAGGAAACTCAGCCCCGCGTTGGCGCGGTCGATGCGCGCCAGGGCCAGACGTTGCCCGGGCGTGCGGTTGTTGCCGGGCCATGGTTGGCCATCGGCGGCATCGCCCTGGCGGATGTGCTGCAGGCAGGCCTGCAGGGTAATGGCCCCGGCACTGTTGCCGCTCTGCAGCGCGACGAAGGTGTCTTCCAGCGTGCGTGCCAGGTCATCAGGCAGGCGCGTGGCGGCCTCGCCCAGGGTGGCGGACAGGTGCGGGTAGGTGGAAGCGGTCATGGCGGCGTCCTTGTGCAAGCGGCAAGGGGCCACCCTGCTTAACAGCGAGGGTGGCGGACGGTGCGTGGTTGCAATACCGGTGGCTAACGTCGTCAAACGCCGGCGGGCGCGAGGCCCCCACGCACCGCCCGCCATGTAAGCGCGGACAGAATGCCTGCCGACGCCACCCAACAAGGAAAGGGCGACGCCGGCAGGCAAGCGTAAACGACATTAACCAAACGGGATTGCAAGCCCGTGCCACCCGTTGTCGGTGGCGCTAGATGATTTGCATGCAGTGCCACGTATGCCAATGAGAAAGATTTGAAAATTCGAAAACGTTGCAGACGTGCGGCGCGCCGTCAGTGTGGTGATTACGACATTCCCGCAGGGGCGAACTGGGACCGGAGCTGAACCATGTCCCGCCCTGTCGCGATCGTCCATTGAATGACTGCGCAGACGGTGGCGATGCTGCCGGATCGCTCGCTGCCGGTCACCCGCATGTCCCCTCCCGAACGTTCCCACAATGCGGCCATTGACGGCCTGCGCGCATTGGCGGTGCTGGCCGTCATCCTGTTCCACACCAATGCGGCATGGTTGCCCGGTGGCTTCACCGGCGTGGACCTGTTCTTCGTGGTGTCCGGCTTCGTGATCAGCCAGTCGTTGGCCTCGCGCACCCATGCGTCGCTGGGCGCGCTGTTACTCGATTTCTACCGGCGTCGCGTGCTGCGCCTGTTGCCGGCGCTGCTGGTGATGCTGATGGTCACCTTCGTACTGTCGGCACTGTTCATTCCCCGCGCGTGGCGCAATGAGCAGTTCGACCAGACCGGCTGGGCCGCGCTGGTCGGCTTCAGCAACATCGTGCTGGCCGGCCAGCAGGACGATTACTTCTCACCCGGCGCTGAACTCAATCCGTTCCTGCATACCTGGACGCTGGGTGTGGAAGAGCAGTTCTACCTGGTCTTCCCGCTGTTGTTCTTCGTCTGGCTGCGCGGGCGTGAGCGCTGGCCGTGGTCGCGTTGGCTGTTGCCGGGGCTCACCGTGCTGTCGCTGGCGTGGGCGGGCTGGCAGGCGCAGACGGCACCAGCGGCAGCGTTCTATCTGCTGCCGGCGCGGTTCTGGGAGCTGGCCGCGGGTGCGCTGCTGTACCAGTGGATGCATAAACGTACGCCACGCCAGGGCAGCGACGCGGCTGCCGTGGCGGGCCTGGCGCTGCTGGCCGCGGGTGTGCTGATCGCCCCGCAGTTGGCGATGCCGGTGCCGGGCGTGCTGGCGACCGTGGCCGGTACCCTGCTGCTGTTGGCGGGCGTGTCGATAGCGGGTAGATCGCGCATCGCCCGTGCGCTGGGCTGCTCACCACTGGCCTACCTGGGTCGGCTGTCCTATTCGCTGTACCTGTGGCATTGGCCGCTGCTGGTGCTGCTGCGCTGGACCTACGGCCTGCACGGTGCCGCGCTGTGGCTGTACCCGGTGCTGCTGCTGGCGGTATCGGCTGCGTCGTATCACTTCATCGAGCGTCCGCTGCGCAGTGCGGCGCCGCTGCTGCGCCTGGCACCGGCCAAGGTGCTGGCGATGGCGTTGCCGGTGGTGGCGCTGTGTGGTGCGGGTGCCTGGGCCACCGTGGAGTACCACGAGCAGGTCTCGCTGAGCGTTACCCGTGACGGCTATGCATGGCAGGCGCGTCGCTACCCCGCGTGGCGCCCATTGGAGCCGGTGAGTGCGCCGGCGCTTGAAGGACGGCGCCTGTTCGTGGCCGGCGACTCGCATGCAGCGGCGTATCGCACCATGACCAGCATGGTCGCGCGGCAGACCGGCATGGAGGTGCGCCAGCAGGATCGCGGCGGCTGCAGCTTCGTCAACCTGCTGCGGGCCAGCCCGGCCGACTGCCAGGACTTCATTGAGCACACGCTGTCGACCATCGAACGCGAGGCGCGCCCGGGTGACATCGTGCTGCTGGCGGCCTTGCGCATGCCGGAGCTGCGTGGATTCGACTGGCAGCGGCAGGATGCACAGGAAATCTATGGGCAACTGCTGGCCGAGCGCACGCCCGCGCATGCACAAGCTGCACGCGATGAAGCCGATCGAGTGCTGGGGCGTTTGCAGAAGCTGGGTGTGCACGTGGTTGTGGATGCGCCGCTGCCGTTGTTCAAGGCCGGTGCGTACCGCTGTTCGGACTGGTTCAACCGCCGCAACCCGGCCTGTGCCGGGGGCCTGAGCATGCCGCGCGCCGACCTGGAAAGGCTGCGCGCGCCGCAGATGGCGTTGCTGTCCGAACTGGCGGTGCGCTATCCATCATTGACGGTATGGGATCCGCTGCAGCTGCTGTGCGGGCCAACGACCTGTTCGGCGGTGAAAGACGGGGAGCCGCTGTTCTTCGACAACGATCACCTGAGCGGGCATGGCAACCGCGTGCTGCTGCCCAGCTTCCGGCAGACCCTGATCGATATTGCAGGCGACACGCCGGTGTAGAACCGAGCCCACGCTCGGCTTGCCACGCGGTGCCGGCTTCATCGCGATGTGGCCGAAGAGGGGCCGAGCATGGCTCGGCTCCACAGGAGTGTGAGGGTGAACGACACGTGGTTGTAGAGCCGAGCCCACGCTCGGCTTGCGCGCGCAGCGCGGGCTTCATCGCGATCTGGTCGAAGAGCAGCCGAGCATGGGCTCGGCTCTACAGGAGTGCGAAGGAATGTGCGCGGTCTATGCCGGCGGCAGCACCTTGCCCGGGTTGAGGATGCCGTCCGGGTCCAGTGCGGCCTTGATCGCGCGCATCGCCGTCAGCGTTTCCGGGCTGAACGCCTGCGCCATGAAATCGCGCTTGGCCAACCCAATGCCATGCTCGCCGGACAGCGTGCCGCCCAGTGACAGCGTCAGTTCGAAGATCTTCGGCAGTGCGGCATGCGCGCGTGCGTTTTCGTCGGCGTCGTCCGGGTGGTAAAGAATGTTGACGTGCAGGTTGCCGTTGCCGGCATGGCCGAAGGTGACGATGGTGAGTCTGTAGTCACGCGCCAGTGCCTGCACGCCGGCTACCAGCTCCGGAATGCGCGACACCGGGACCACAACGTCTTCATTGATCTTGCCCGGCGCAACGCTGCGCAGCGCGGGCGACAGCGCCTTGCGTGCGGCCCACAGCTGGTCGCGCGCGCGGCCCTCCATCGCCACGTCCAGCTCGATCATGCCGTCGCCTTCGGCGGCACTGGCCAGTGCCTGCAGCAGATAAGGCAGGGTGTCGTGGTCACCATCGGCCTCGACCAGCAGCATCGCGCCTGCCTCCGGCACATCGGCACCATTCAGCCGCAGCAGCTCCAGGCTGCGCGCGTCCATGAATTCCAGGCGGGTGGGTACCACCGGCTGCGACATCAACCGTGACACGCCGGCCGCAGCAGCATCGGCATCGCGGTACAGCACGCGCAGGCCGGCCTGGCTGACCGGCAGCGGGGTCAGTTTCAGCGTGGCTTCCACGATCAGTGCCAGCGTGCCTTCGCTGCCCACCAGCAGATGGGTGAGGTCGTAGCCGGTGGCGTCCTTGGTGTAGGCACCACCGCAGCGGATCACCTCACCGGTGCCGGTCACCGCCACCAGGCCCAGTACGTTGTCGCGGCTGGTGCCGTACTTTACCGCGCGCGGGCCGCCCGCATTGCAGGCCAGGTTGCCGCCGATGCTGCAGATCTCGGCGCTGGACGGGTCCGGCGCCCAGAACAGGCCGTGCGACGCCAGCGCCTGCTGCAGCGTGCCGTTCAACACGCCCGGCTGCACGACCGCGCAGCGATCACCGGCGCGGATCTCGACGATGCGGTCCATGCGGGTGAACGAGAGTACGATGCTGCCCGGCTGCGGGACCGCGGCACCGGTGGTACCGGTGCCGGCACCGCGCGCGACCAGCGCCACGCCATGCGCGCGGCATGCACGCACCAGCGCCTGCACCTGCTCGATGTCCGCCGGAAACGCCACTGCGGCCGGCCGCTGATGGCGCCATGAGTTGTCCTGCGCATTCGCCTCCAGCGCGCCGTCATCCATGCGCCAGCCCTCCGTGCCCAGCAGGGTGGACAGTTCGGCAACCAGGGCAGCAGGCAGGGCAGGACTCATGACGGATCTCGTGAGGCAGCAGGAGCGGGTTGGATCAGTTTCCAGGCGACAACGGCGCCGGCCAGTGGCAGCCACACCCAGCGCAGTTCGGAGAGCAGGGTAGCCACGCCGCGTGCGCTGAAGAACTGTGGCGCGAACGGTGACACGCGGATGGGGCGCCACGGCGCGAAGAAGCGCTGTTCGCTCCACGGCCAGGCCAGCGCGACGCCCAGACCACCGGAGGTCATCGCATCGAGCAGCGGATGGCTGGCGGCGCAGGCGAAGACGAATACAGCGGCTTGTACGGTAGATGCCAACCTTGGTTGGCACACATCCGCCGACCAAGGTCGGCGACTACCCAAGAACGCCAACGCCGCGGCCAATGCTGCCAGCACGCCGGCAAACAGCAGTGAGTGGCTGGCGCCGCGATGGCCGAAGGCATCGGCATAGGGAATGTGCAGGGCGAAGGCCAGTACATCGGCATCGGGCAGCATGGCGGCGATCACGCCGGCGGCCAGCAGGCGCGGCGGGATGCGGCCACGATCAGCGGCGCACCACAGCGCCAGCGGCACAGCGGCATGGGTGATGATCGACGGCATCAGTCACGCACCATGGTCGTACCGGCCGCGGGCCGGCTGCAGGTCCGACGGGTAGTGCCGGCCGCTGGCCGGCAAAGAGTAGCCATCAGCAGTCATCCAATCGGAACGCATCCCGCAGCCAATGCAGCTGCGGCGGTTCGCCGGTGGCTTCGACCACATCGAAACGGCAGGGCGCATTGGCCAGCGCCGGGTGGTCCTGCAGGTACAGCTGCGCGGCGTGGGCCAGGCGCCGGCATTTGCGCGCATCGACCGAAGCGGCGCCACCGCCGAAATCCGATCGCGCGCGGTAGCGCACTTCCACGAACACCACGGTGCCGGCATCGTCCATCACCAGGTCCAGTTCACCGCCGCGATAGCGCACGTTGCGCGCACGCGGCTGCAGTCCCGCCTGTTGCAGATGCTGCTCGGCGGCGGCTTCCACCGCCGAGCCACGTTGGCTGCGCTCAGCGACCACCGACGATCGGCATCGGCCGGCCGCCATTGAAGGTCGACCAGGCCGGCTGGCGCAGGATGTTGCCGTTGCTGTCCAGGAACAGGGTGCCGGTGGCACCGTCCAGGCCGCCTTCGTTGGACAGCTTGTCCAGGTAGGCGGTGATCTTCCAGGCGTCGGCACCGAAGGCGAACAGGCGGCCGGCCGCACCGCGTGCGCTCGGCAGGGTGCTGGCCACCTGGCTGGCCGACGGCAGGCCGGACACACTGCGCACGTTCCAGGCTTCGTTCGGATAGACGATGCCGTCCAGCGCCACGTCTTCTTCCACCTTGCCGCTGCCAACGGTCAGCTGCGAGGTGCCAACGCGGGTCGCGCCGCCTGCACCGGCCAGCGCCAGCTGCGGCGCCAGCAGGCGCGCCTGCGGCGCACGCACGGCGAGGAATACGGCATCGACCTGGCCGGCGTTGCGCACCTGCGCGCCGACATCGCCGACGGCATCGGTGACGCCGATCGTGGCCACCACCTGGCCACCGCGCTGCGCAAAGCGCTGGGCGAAGGCGGCGGCGGCACGGCGGCCGGTGTCATCGGCGCTGTTGATCACCAGCGCCTTGCCGCGCTCGCGGCCACGCAGGTACTCGGCGGCGACGATGCCGTCGTCTTCCGGTGCCAGCGAGAAGCCGGCACTGCCGGCCGGCGGTGCGTCCTTGCCGCGGTTCAGGGCCAGCACCGGCACCTGCAGCTGCTGCCGGCCGTACACGGCGTCCACTTCGTCGCGGCCCAGCGGACCGACCACGAAGTCGGCACCGGAGGCGACGGCCTTGTCATAGGCGGCCAGGGCACCGGCCGGGGTGCCGGCGGTGTCGAAGAAGTTGATGTCCGGGCGGCGGCGGCTTTCACCGTAATAAGCGCTCAACAGGCCATCGCGCACCGGCTGTGCGGCGGTGGCCAGGCGGCCGCTGAGCGGCAGCAGCACGGCCAGCTTGGCCGGCGGGCGGTAACCGTCGCTCATCGCCGGCGGGCGCTTGCTGGTGTCGAACTGGGCCGCGCCATCGCGGTCGAACGGGCGCGGCAGCGGCAGGCCGCGCGCGATCAGTGCACGGCCGGCGAAGTTGTAGAGCGGGTCGTTGGCCGGCAGGGCGGCGGCACGGCTGCGCAGGGTGGCGTCGTCGAGGGTGCCGAGCAGGCCGGCAATGGCGGCCTGGTTCTCGCTGCGCGCGCTGCCGGTCAGGCTGGAATGGGCGCGGGCGCGCTCGGTGGCGGCGCCGAAGGCATCGCCGGTGCCCTGCAGGGCACTGGCGCGGGCGAGGTACCAGCGCGTACGCAGCGCCGGCAGCACGTTATCGCCGTGGTCCTTCAGCAGGGCCAGTGCCTGCGCCGGCTGCTTGTCGGCCAAGGCGAGCTCGGCACCGGTCAGCTGGTAGCGCTGCAGGCTGGCGCCGGACAGCTGGCGTGCGGTGAGCTGGCCGAGCAGGCTGCGCGCGCGGGCACTGTCGCCGGCCAGGTGCCAGGCCCAAGCCGCATCGGCCAGGGCGTTGCTGCGGGCGCCGCCGCGCAGGGTGGAGGCCAGGCCTTCCAGCTGCAGCGCGGCATCGCGCGGCTTGCCCTGTTCGATCAGCGCCAGCGCCTGGCTCTGGGCCGGCGAATCGGGCGTGCTGGTCAGGCTGGTGGTGGCACAACCGGCCAGCAGCATCAGCGACAACGACAGGGCGGAGATCCGTGCGGCGGGCTTGTTCATGATCGGGTCCATGCGATGGGGGCAGCGGCCTTGGCCGGGTACACGCTACGATTCTACCCTTGCCCCGTGAGTACCGCTGAAATGAGTGTGCCAACCCTGTACGTCGTCGCCACCCCGATCGGCAACCTGGCCGATCTGAGCCCGCGCGCGCAGGAGGTGCTGCGTTCGGTGGCGGCCATCTGTGCCGAGGACACCCGCCGCAGCGGCCAGCTGCTGTCCCATTTCGGCATCCAGCAACCGCTGGTGGCCCTGCACGAACACAATGAAGAGGCCCTGGCGCAGCGCCTGGTTTCGCGATTGCAGGCCGGCGAGTCGCTGGCGCTGGTCAGCGATGCCGGTACCCCGCTGGTCAGTGACCCCGGTTTCCGCCTGGTGCGTGCCGCGCGCGCGGCGGGTATCAAGGTCAGCCCGGTGCCCGGTGCCTGCGCCGCCATCGCCGCGCTGAGCGTGGCCGGCCTGCCCAGCGACCGTTTCAGCTTCGAGGGTTTCCTGCCGGCCAAGGCCAGCGGCCGCCGCGACCGCCTGCAGGCGCTGGCCGGCGAAGTGCGCACGATGGTGTTCTACGAATCCTCGCACCGTATCGCCGAGTCGCTGGCCGACATGGCGGCGATCTTCGGCGGCGAGCGCCCGGCGGTGCTGGCCCGCGAGCTGACCAAGCTGTTCGAGACCGTGCTTGATGGCGACCTGGCGGGGCTGCTGGCCCAAGTCGAGGCCGACGACAACCAGCGCAAGGGCGAGTTCGTGGTGATGGTGCAGGGTGCCGGTGACGACGAGGAAGCGCAGCTGGCGCATGGTCGCCGCGTCTACGCGAAGCTGAGCGAGCACCTGCCGCCGTCGACCGCCGCCAAGCTGGCCGCGGAACTGACCGGTGCGCCGCGCAAGGCGCTGTACGGCAGTTGATCGCTCGCTCCGGGCCATGTCGGGGCAGCGCGCGGCGCGAAATGCGAAACGGTTCGGAACCGCCGGAGGGACGCCAACCTCTGCCGCGTGAACGTGCTCACGTGCGCGGCTGAGGGACGAATCCGGGGACAGGCGATGTCGTGATGAGCAGCAATGACCGACCCACTGATGATCGTACGAAGCCAGCAGCCTTGGGTATTGCGGGACGTCCTGCAGAGCGACATTGAGATCAGTCGAGCCCGTGCGGATACTCCCGATACGGAAGCGTGTCCGTAGTGTGACTCCATTTCCGAGGCCTCTGAGGCGTGAGGACCGGTGCTCGGGATGTCTGTCCTGGACGAAGACGCCCCTGCACACGCCTCTTCATCCCCCACTTGGGAGTAATTGTTCGAGATGGCATTGACAGCCTACCTTCAAGCTCATTTCCTGCCAAAGGATGCGTTCGCCGCATTCTGCAATGTGTCAGAAGAAAGACTCAGTCGCCTGATTGCAGTGGGCGCGGTGCCGCAGCCCACCTACACCTGCGAGGGTGGCGCCATCCGATCTGCAGTGTTCGGCTCCATTCCCATCAGCGAAGACCTTGTGGGGGAGTACTTCCGTACCGATTGCGCACGCTGGATACGCATTGCCGATCATGCACCACCGGGCAGTGAGCGGGCGGCTGTGGTCGACGTTCTGCTGCAGGAGCTCGAGGGCTACATGTCAGCCGTGCTTGGGGATGCCAACGCTGCGCACGACAAGGCGCAACTGCTGCTCCCGCACTTCTTCAACGGGACCTTCGGTCTGTGTATCGCAGATCCGTCCACCGGCGCCGGCATCGCAAGAAAGGAGCTGCTCCAGGAACAACTGGTCGCACTCGCCAGTGACACCCACACTCCTCTCGACGCGCGTGTCGACAGGCAGGCGCTGCTGGCACTGATCGACGATTATGCGCGTGCGTCGATGCCGTTCTCGCCGGCCGAGTATGACCGTAGCAGCAGAAAGCGATGGGTCGACGATCTTCGCCGGGAGCTGGACGAAAAGTCCTGAAAAGCGTGCAGGCTGCATGGGTCATTCACAGCCTGGGACGCTGGAATGCGAATGAGCGGCGGAATTCTGGGGGTGAAGGAATGAAGCTCTCAAATTTACTTGAGGGAGGGAAGACAGATGCTGGAAAAGGGACTGTTCCTGCTGTTCGCTCTGGCCGACGTGCCAGCTCCTGCAGCTGAAGGGCCGCCACCTGCGGCCATTACCGAAGCCGATCTGGGCCCGGACTATGTTGGCTACCTGCTGTTCGATCCGGGGTTGGTCGAATTCAATCGGCTGCAGTCGGTCCGCGATTACAGCAATTACCTGACCTATCGCGCGGCACGTGACGCGTTGGAGAACTACGAGGGATGTCTGCAGGTGGGGGCCGGCAACCACGCACAGATCGAGGCGGCCTACCAGCAATTGGTGAACAGCCAGCAGCGGTACGTCAGCGCGGCGCAATGGCGCGACCTGCGGCAGGCCCTGCGTGCGGGGCGCGAGCCGGTACCCGAGCGCGCGTCGTGGCAATGCGCCGCATTCGTGGACAACGCGCCGTATTTCGATGCGGGGTTGGACGATGCACTGCTGGGCGCCACCGAATTGGCGCGCGAACAGGCTGGGGAAGGGGATTCGCGTAGCGATGCGCTGCGCCCGGTCCTCGGCGTTCAAATGGGGGGCGCGACCGTGATCGAATCCGAGCCTGACGAAGGTCCGGCCCATCGCGCCGGCCTGCGCAAGGGGGATGAGGTGCTGGCCGTGGCAGGTACCCGAGTGAAGACCGTCTTCGGTATCGGCCAAGCGTTGAAAGCCCACGCGCCGGGCGATCGCGTGGACGTGCGCGTCCGCCGCATTGAATGGGACGGTTCGCAACCGCAGGTGCGGGAATTGATCGTCGGGGTGGTGCTGGAGTCGCGGGCGGCGGTGATGGCGAGGGCGAAGGCGAAGGGCCGCTAGAGCCACGCCACGCGTGGATGAACCGGACGCCGCGATCGGCACGGCAGGAAAGGCGTGCGTACGCTAGAATGCGCGCTGGCGGAGTCGGCCAGACAGTCGCGTCATCCCTTCGGGGGTGCCGAGGAAAGTCCGGGCTCCACAGGGCAAGGTGCCAGGTAACGCCTGGGCGGCGCAAGCCGACGGAAAGTGCAACAGAAAGATACCGCCTACGTCTTCTTCGGAAGGCCGGTAAGGGTGAAATGGTGCGGTAAGAGCGCACCGCGAGTCTGGCAACAGACCGGCACGGCAAACCCCACCTGGAGCAAGACCAAATAGGGATCCTTTGGCGCGGCCCGCGTTGGATCCGGGTAGGTTGCTTGAGCGTTGCGGTGACGTAACGCCTAGAGGAATGACTGTCCACGACAGAACCCGGCTTATCGGCCGGCTCCGCCTCTTTCTTCTTCCACGCATGGCGTGGATCTACCGTGATTCCGGGGTCGGATCCCTTTCCAGAGGAAAGGGATCCGACCCCATGCCCTGATCAGCCCGGCGTACGGTACTGCCCGGCGGAGATGAACTGCGAGAAGCGCTCGCACCACACCACCACGGTGGTGTAGTCGTCCACGTCCACGTTCGCGGGGACGTCCACCAGGAAGCGGTTGAAGGTCTTCACCTCACCGATGCGCTGGGCCTGCGCCTTGATCTTCAGGAAGTCGGCCTTGTTGTCGACGAAATCACGGACCAGATAGACCTTGTAATCCGGGCCCGGTCCCATCTTCCCGTCGAAGGCGACCTGGGTGGCACTGACGCTGACCTTGCCTTCGGCCCAGTGCACCGCATCGCTGCCTTTGAGGTCGCGGCGGAAGGTGGTGCGGTAGGTGGCGTCTTTCATCGCGGCCTGTACCTGGGCGGCCGGCGGGTCATCGGGGGCGATCAGGATCGGCAGCAGATAGACGCCCAGGCCGAAGCCCAGGCCGAGGGTGAGCAGGTGGGTGGCGAGCAGGATGAGGATGCGGCGCATGGGGCCTCCTTGTGGTTGCGGTCGATCGCGCGGCGTGATGCCGGGCGCGACCACCCTGGGAGGTCAGGGGCGACATTTATAGACACAGTGCCGATTGCGAAAAGGGCACAGTCGGGTGGCGGCGATGCTGAAACCCCTGGGGTGCGGGCGGATCGTGGTCGCGGCTGGAAGCTGAATGACGTTTCAGGCCCGCTGCGATGGCGACGGCCGCCACGTGGATCGCGACAGCAAGCTGCGGGTAGTGCCGGCCGCTGGCCGGCTGCTTCATGGCGAATCCGAGCATCCAAAGGCTGCCGGCCAGCGGCCGGCACTACCCACGCCAAGAGCATCCGGCCAAGGGCCGTCTTGATCGGGTCAGAAAATGACGTGGCTTTGTCCGCTCGGTGCACCCTGCGGGCCGAAGCGGCGTTCGTGGATCTCGCCGTGGCCGTCGGCGTCGATCAGCAGTACGGTGCTGGCGCGGGTGCCGTAGTCGTCGCCGCGGATGAAGGCCGGGCTCAACCAGCGCTCGCGTTCCAGGCCGATGCCGGTGTCGGGCAGGTCGCTGTCGGCGGGGCGGTGTTCATCGGCCAAGGCATTCCAGAGCGGGGTCAGGTCCGGGGTCAGATCCCTTTCGCGTTGCGAAAGGGATCTGACCCCGTCTGCTTCCAGCCATGCCGACAGCGCGGCCATCAGCCGTCGGGTCTTCGGCCAGGGCGCGTCCAGCGCGCCGTTGGACATGCCGTGGACGCCCGGGCCAAGCGTCTGCCGTTCGGCGGGATGGTTGCCCAGGTACTCCAGGCTGTCGCCATCGGCCAGCAACAGATTGAATGGGGCGTAGGCACCCGCCACGGTTGCCAACCGCTCGATATGCACGGCGGCCGGGTCGCGGCCGCGCAGGAAGTCGGCCACCAGCGCGCCCCGCGACGGTCCGGTCTGGGCCGCCAGCGGGTCGCGGACGTTGGTGACCACCGCCATCCGGCCCGAGGCGCCGACCCCGGCCCAGCCACCGCCGGAGCGCAGGTCGCGTCCCCCGATGACGGAGGTCTCATCCTGCCAGGGGGCCAGCGCCGCGGTGGGGCGGGCGTGGAACTCATCACGGTTGCCGGTCATCACCAGCCGCCAGCGCGGGTGGTGCATCCAGCCAAGAGCGAGCAGGCACATGGCCTCATTGTGCACCGTTTGCGCAGTCCGGCGCCGTTTCCGGCCCGGCTCGGATGAATGCGCGGCCGATGTTTCACGCCCCGTCCACGCCCCTGAACTTCCGTTCAATCTCAAAAATTGAGACGGATCAGCAACTTGTGGATAAGCCTTGAACAATTCTCTAAAGGTTGTTGCAAGCCATTGATGCGGCTGGCGATTTCCCTGCTGAAAAGTTGTTGACAACCCTCGGCCCGCTGCTAAGGTGGGCATCAGAGGGAAATCCGGGTGTTTTGTGGGTTTTCGTGGTTCAATGTTTCACCGGGCGAAGGACAAGGTGCAGGCGTCGTGTTCCAGGGCGAGACGGCCATCACAGTTGACGACAAGGGGCGCATGGCGGTTCCCACCGCTTACCGCGACCTCGTCGCGCGCGCCAGTAACAACCGTCTCGTGCTGACCTACAACCCGTTCGAAGCCGGCTGCCTGTGGCTGTACGCAGAGTCGGAATGGGAACGGGTCCGCGACGATGTGATGTCCAAGCCCAACACCCAGCGCGTCGTGCGCCTGTTGCAGCAGAAGCTGGTCGGCTCGGCCGCCCATCTGGAACTGGACGGCAACGGTCGCATCAGCATCCCCGCCAGCCACCGCGGTGCGGTGGGCATTGAGAAGAAGGCGGTATTGCTCGGCATGGGCGACAAGTTCGAATTGTGGAGCGAGCAGGCGCATCGGGCCCTGATCCAGCAGACGTTGTCTGACGAGGATCTGGGTGATGGGTTGCTCGACCTGAAGTTGTGAGCCGGGGTGCCCGGATGCGCCCAGAAGCGCAGACCGGTCACCTTCCGGTGTCGCAGTCGCCGGCGGTGCACCTGCCGGTCCTGTACACCCAGGTCCTTGAAGGCCTGAGGGTGATCGAAAACGGACGTTATCTGGATGGCACGTTCGGTCGTGGCGGTCATGCACGTGGCGTGCTTACCCAGCTCGGTCCCGAGGGGCGCCTGCTGGTCATGGACAAGGATCCGGAAGCCATCGCCGTTGCCGAGCGCGATTTCGCGCCGGATCCGCGCGTGTCCATCTTCCGTGGCAGCTTCGCCCAGCTGCTGCAGTGGGATGCCACGGCCGAAGGCCTGGACGGCGTGCTGTTCGACCTGGGCGTGTCGTCGCCGCAGCTGGATGTGGCCGAACGTGGCTTCAGCTTCGGCAAGGACGGCCCGCTGGACATGCGCATGGACCCGGACAGCGGTGAAAGCGCCGCGCAGTGGATCAACCGCGTGGAAGAGCGCGAGATCGCCGATGTGCTGTGGACCTACGGCGAAGAGCGCCAGAGCCGGCGCATCGCCCGCGCCATCGTGGCCCGCCGCGAGAAGCAGCCGTTCTCCCGCACCGCCGAACTGGCCGAGCTGATCGCCTCGGTGATGCCGCGTGGAAAGGACAAGATCCATCCCGCCACGCGCAGCTTCCAGGCCATCCGCATCCACATCAACCGCGAGCTGGCAGACCTGGAAGCGGGGCTCGATGCGGCGGTAGAACGGCTCAAGCCCGGTGGCCGTCTGACGGTGATCAGCTTCCACTCGCTGGAAGACCGCATCGTCAAGCAGTACATGAACCGCCTGGCCAAGGCGCCGCCGGCCAACCGCCGCCTGCCCGAGGCCGTTGCGTTCGTGCCGACGCTGGACCTGATCGGTGGGGCCATCAAGGCCACCGACGAAGAGCTGGCCGCCAACCCGCGCGCCCGCAGCGCCGTGCTGCGCGTGGCCCAGAAGCGGGAGGCTGACGCATGAGCCGGCTGCTGCTGATCATCCTGTTGGCCTGCACCGTGGCCTCGGCGATCGGCGTCGTGTTCGTGCGTCACCGTCATCGGCAGACGTTCATCGAGCTGTCGCGCGCCGAGCGCAAGCGCGATGACATCAACCTGGAATTCGGCCGTCTGCAGCTGGAGCAGGCCACGCTGGCCGAAGCCAACCGTGTCGATCGCATCGCCCGCGAAAAGCTCGGCATGAAGTTCCCCGAGGCCGCCGACATCGTGGTGGTGCGCCCATGAGCAAGGCCGGTCGCAACCGTCCACGCAATGCCTTCAACCTGCGCCAGCGCCTGCGCTGGGTGGCGTTGGCGCTTGGCCTGTGCTCGGTGTCGCTGGTCGGTCGCGCGGCCTACGTGCAGATCATCAACAGCGACTTCTACCAGCGCCAGGGTGAGGCCCGCTACCTGCGCGAGCTGCCGATCAAGACCTCGCGCGGCATGATCACCGACCGCAACGGCGAGCCGCTGGCGGTGTCCACGCCGGTTGCCTCGATCTGGGTCAACCCGCAGGACCTGCTGCGTTCGCCCGAACGCATCCCCGAGCTGGCCCAGGCGGTCGGCATGTCGGTGGATGAGCTGAGCAGCCGCCTGTCGCAGAAGTCGGACAAGGAATTCATGTATCTGCGTCGCCGGATCAATCCGGACGAGGCAGAGAAGGTGGTCGCGCTGAAGATTCCGGGCGTGGCGGCTCAGCGCGAGTTCCGCCGCTTCTACCCGCAGGGTGAGGCGATGGCGCACGTGCTGGGCTTCACCAACATCGATGATCGCGGCCAGGAAGGCCTGGAACTGGCCTTCGACGAATGGCTGCGCGGCAAGCCCGGTGCGAAGCGGGTGATCCGCAACCGCAAGGGGGAAACCGTCGAAAGCGATCTGCTGCGTGCCGCTGAGCCGGGCAAGGACCTGACCCTCAGCATCGACCGCCGCATCCAGTACCTGGCGTTCAAGGAACTGCGCAACGCGCTGGTGGCCAACAAGGCGGCCGGCGGCTCGATGGTGATCATGGACGTGACCACCGGCGAGATCCTGGCCATGGTCAACCTGCCGACCTACAACCCGAATTCGTTGACCGGCGCGATCCCTGATACGCGCCGCAACCGTGCGGTGACCGACCTGGTCGAGCCGGGTTCGACGATGAAGCCGCTGACCATCGCCACCGCGCTGCAGGCCGGTGCGGTGACCAAGGACACCATCATCGACACCAACCCGGGCTACATGACGCTGGGTCGCTTCACCATCCGCGACGTGCCACGCAACAACGGCGTGCTGAACGTGACCGGCGTGATCACCCGCAGTTCGAACGTGGGTGCAGCCAAGGTTGCGGCGAAGATGCCGGACCAGACCTTCTATGACGGCGTGCGCCGCTTCGGCTATGGCTCGGCGCCGCACAGCGGTTTCCCCGGTGAATCGGCTGGTGTGGTGATGCGTCCGGCGCGCTGGTCGGGGACCACCAAGACCACCATGTCCTACGGCTACGGCCTGTCGGTCACGCCACTGCAGATTGCCACCGCCTACTCGGCGCTGGCCAACGGCGGGCGCCTGATCGCGCCGACCTTCGTCAAGGGCCAGCGCAACGAAGGCCAGCAGATCATCGACGAGAACGTCGCCAGGCAGGTGGTGGCGATGATGGAAACGGTGGTCACCCAGGGCGGCGCCAAGCAGGCGGCGGTGCTGGGCTACCGCGTGGCCGGCAAGACCGGCACTGCACGCAAGGCTGGCCCGGGCGGTTACGAGCGCGGGCATTACAACGCGCTGTTCGCCGGCGTGGTGCCGGCCACCAACCCGCGCTTCGCCACCGTCATCGTCATCAACGATCCGCAGGCCGGCAAGTTCTACGGCGGCCTGGTGTCGGCGCCGGTCTATCACAACGTGATGGAAGGCACCCTGCGCCTGATGGACGTGCCGCTGGATGACCTGCAGTCGTGGCTGGCCGCACAGCAGTCGGGCAAGGTCGGCCATTCGGCCTCGATCCTGCCCGCACCGCCGGCCGAGACCGCGCTGCCGGTCGATGCCGCCGCTGAATTCGATGCTGCGCTGCCGAGCGCGCAAGCCCAGACGCCGCCCGTTACGGGAGGCACGCAATGAGTCCTTCGATGTTGCTTTCGCAGTTGCTTCCGGACGTGGCCCTGGCGGGCCATGATCCCGTTCTGACCGGCCTGGTGCTGGACAGCCGCGCCGTGCGCCCCGGCAATGCCTTCGTCGCGATCGCCGGCTTCGGCGCGCATGGCCTGGGCTTTGTCGAGCAGGCCCGTGCGGCCGGTGCCAGCGTCATCCTGTTCGAGCCACCGGCACCGGCCGAGCTGCCGGCGCCGGCCGATGCGATCGCCGTGCCGGGCCTGCGGGCGCGCATGGGGGCGATGGCCGACCAGTTCCATGGCGCGCCGTCGCGGGCGATGGCGATGGTTGGCGTGACCGGTACCAACGGCAAGACCTCCACCGTGCAGCTGCTGGCCCAGGCCTGGCACCTGCTCGGAACGCCCAGTGGCAGTATCGGCACGTTGGGCGCCGGACTTTATGGTGCGGTCGAGCCGACTGGTTTCACCACGCCGCTGGTGCTGCAGATGCATGCGCTGCTGGCACAGCTGCGCGACGCCGGTGCGCGCGCGGTGGCGATGGAAGTCAGCTCGCACGCGCTGGACCAGGGCCGCGTGGATGCCGTGCACTACGACGTGGCGGTGTTCACCAACCTCACCCGCGATCATCTGGACTACCACGGTGACATGGCCAGCTACGGCGCGGCCAAGGCGCGGCTGTTCCATCGCCCGGGCCTGAAGGCGGCGGTGGTCAACCTGGACGACGCCTTCGGTCGCCAGCTGTTCGCTGGCCTGCCTGCTGGCGTGCAACCGATCGGCCTGAGCTCGCGCGCTGCCGCTGACGCCAGCGTGCGCGCCGAGGCGCTGCAACTGGATGGACGCGGCATTGCCTTCGAGCTGGTCATCGACGGCCAGCGTGCTGCGGTGCAGTCGCCGCTGCTGGGCCGCTTCAACGTGGACAACCTGCTGGCCGTGGCCGGTACTCTGCATGCGCAGGGCCAGCCGCTGCCGCGCATCGCCGAAGTGCTGTCGGCGCTGCAGCCGATCCGTGGCCGCATGAACCGCCTGGGTGGTGAAGACGGTCTGCCGACAGTGGTGGTCGATTACGCCCATACCCCGGACGCGCTGGAGCAGGCGCTGGACAGCCTGCACGGCCATCTGCAGGGCACGCTGTTCTGCGTGTTCGGTTGCGGTGGCGAGCGCGATACCGGCAAGCGTCCGCAGATGGCGGCGATTGCCGAGCGCCTGGCCAACCAGGTCATCGTCACCGACGACAACCCGCGCGGCGAGGATGGCGACGTGATCGTGGCCGACATTCTGGCCGGCTTCCAGCACGCCGATGCCGTGACCGTGCAGCGCAACCGCGCGCGTGCGATCGGCCTGGCGGTGAAGCGTGCCGGTGCCGGCGACATCATCCTGATTGCCGGCAAGGGCCATGAGCCGTACCAGGAAGTGAATGGCGTGCGCCATGACTTCGACGACACCGAAGTGGCTGCGGCTGCACTGGCGGCCAAGGCCGGTGTTCTGCAGGCAAAGGCCGGGGAGGGCGCCGCATGAAGCGCACTCTGCTTTCGCTGATCGCACACTGGGCCGGCGGCGATATCCATGGCGACGACGTGGCCATCGATGCAGTCAGCAATGACACCCGTAGCCTGGGCCCGGGCAGCCTGTATGTGGCGCTGCGCGGCGAGCGTTTCGACGGCCATGACTTCGCTGCCGACGCGCAGGCGCGCGGTGCCAGTGCGCTGCTGGTCGAGCGGCTGCTGCCGATCGAGCTGCCGCAGGTACTGGTGGCCGACAGCGAGCTGGCACTGGCGAAGATCGCCACCGGCATGCAGCGTGACCGTGGCACCGAGGTGTTCGCGATCACCGGCAGCAATGGCAAGACCAGCGTGAAGAGCCTGCTGCTGTCGATCCTGCAGCAGGTGGCCCAGCACGCGCACAAGGTGGTCTACGCCAACCCGGGTAACCGCAACAACGAGATCGGCCTGCCGCTGGCGGTGATCGACGCGCCGGAAGATGCCGACTACGCCGTCTACGAGATGGGCGCTGGCAAGCCTGGCGATATCGCCTACCTGACCGACATCGCCCGCCCGCGCTATGCGCTGGTCAACAACATCGCCCCCGCCCACCTGGAGCGGATGGGCAGCCTGCTCGGGGTGGCGGTGACCAAGGGCGCGATCTATGCCGCGCTGCCGGCCGATGGCGTGGCGGTGATCAACGCCGACGATGCCTACGGCCGCTGGTTCGAGCAGCACTTCGTCGGTCGCCCGCAGCGTTGCCGCGTGCTGCGCTATGGGCTGGAACACTCGGCGGACGTGACCGCGCGCGACATCCGCGCCGGTGCACAGGGCAGCCAGTTCACCCTGGTCGCCCCGACCGGCGAAGCCCGCGTGGTGCTGGGCCTGCCGGGTCGCCACAACGTCAGCAATGCGCTGGCCGCCGCCAGCCTGGCGCTGGCGGCCGGTGTCGATCTGGCGCTGATTGCGGCCGGTCTGGCCGAGGCGCAGCCGGTACCGGGCCGCCAGATTGCCCATCAGCTGCGCAACGGCGCGGTGCTGGTGGACGACAGCTACAACGCCAATCCCGGCTCGCTGGCTGCGGCCATCGATGCCCTGGCCGCTGCCCCGGAAGAGGGCTGGCTGGTGCTGGGTGACATGCGCGAGCTGGGCCCGGACGCCGAGGCGCTGCATGCGCAGGCCGGCATCCGCGCACGCGCCGCCGGCCTGAAGCGCCTGTACGCGCTGGGCCCGCTCAGTGCCGCCGCCGCCACCGCCTTCGGCGACGGCGGCCGTCATTTCGCCACCCACGACGCGCTGTCGCAGGCGCTGAAGGACGAGCTGCACGCCGGCGTGCGCTGCCTGGTCAAGGGTTCCCGTGGCAGCGCCATGGACACGATTGTCAAAGCGCTGCTGGCGCAAGGAGAGGAATCCCCGCATGTTGTATGAACTGGCTCGATGGTTGCAGCAGTTGGAGAGCCTGTTCGGGCTGTTCAACTACCAGACGTTCCGCGCCATCCTTGCCGCGCTGACGGCCCTGTTCCTGTCGCTGTGGCTTGGCCCGGCGATGATCCGCAAGCTCGCCCAGTTCAAGGGCGGCCAGCCGATCCGCCAGGACGGCCCGCAGACCCATTTCTCCAAGGCCGGCACGCCGACCATGGGCGGTTCGCTGATCCTGCTCACCATCACCCTGTCGGTGCTGATGTGGGCCGACCTGCGCAACCGCTACGTGTGGCTGGTGCTGGCGGTGATGCTGTGCTTCGGCGCCATCGGCTGGTATGACGACTGGATCAAGATCGTCCGCCGTGACCCGAACGGCCTGAAGTCGCGCTGGAAGTACCTGCTGCAGTCGATCTTCGGCCTGGCCGCGGGCCTGTTCCTGTTCTACACGGCCGACGTGCCGGCAGCGCTGACCTTCTACATCCCGATGTTCAAGTCGGTCGCGCTGCCGCTGGCCGGCATCGGCTTCGTGGCCATCGCCTACTTCTGGATCGTCGGCTTCTCCAACGCGGTGAACCTGACCGACGGCCTGGACGGCCTGGCAATCATGCCGACCGTGCTGGTGGCCTGCGCGCTGGGCGTGTTCGCCTATGCCTCGGGCAACGTGGTGTTCGCCAACTACCTGCAGATCCCGCAGATCCCGGGCGCCGGCGAGCTGGTGATCATCTGCGCGGCCATCGCCGGAGCGGGCCTGGGCTTCCTGTGGTTCAACACCTATCCGGCCATGGTCTTCATGGGCGACATCGGCGCGCTGGCGCTGGGTGCGGTGCTGGGCACCATCGCGGTGATCACCCGCCAGGAACTGGTGCTGGTGATCATGGGCGGCGTGTTCGTCATCGAAACCCTGTCGGTGATGATCCAGGTCGCCTCGTTCAAGCTGACCGGCAAGCGCGTGTTCCGCATGGCGCCGATCCACCACCATTTCGAACTGAAGGGCTGGCCGGAGCCGCGCGTGATCGTGCGCTTCTGGATCATCTCCGTCGTGCTCGTGCTGATCGGCCTGGCCACGTTGAAGGTGCGCTGAGATGAACGACCTGTCCCGCCAGGCAACACGCCTTGAAGCCATCGAAGGCAGCTACGACAAGTGGCTGCTGGGCGCGATCATCGCGCTCACCGGCGTGGGCGTGGTGATGGTGGCGTCCAGCTCGATCGCCTTGATGAGCAGCCCGTTCTACTACCTCAACCGCCACCTGATCTTCCTGGCGGTGGGTATCGTGCTGGCGGTCATCGCCGCCCGCACCGAGCTGAAGTCCATCGAGCAGTACAACCAGATGCTGCTGCTGGGCTGCTTCGTGCTGCTGCTGGCGGTGTTCGCGCCGGGCCTGGGCAGCACGGTCAACGGCGCACGCCGCTGGATCAACCTGGGCATCTCCAAGTTCCAGACGGTCGAGGCGGTGAAGGTGCTGTACATCGTCTGGCTGTCCAGCTACCTGGTGCGCTTCCGCGACGAGGTCAATGCGACCTGGCCGGCGATGCTCAAGCCGCTGGGCGTGGCCGGTGCGCTGGTGGTGCTGCTGCTGCTGCAGCCGGACTTTGGTTCTTCGACCCTGCTGCTGGCGATCACCGCCGGCATGCTGGTGCTGGGCGGGGTGAACATGCCGCGCATGTCGATGCCGGTGGTCATCGGCCTGGTCGGCATGAGCGCGCTGGCGATCATCGAGCCGTACCGCATGCGCCGCATCACCTCGTTCCTGGACCCGTGGGCCGACCAGCAGGGCGACGGCTACCAGCTGTCCAACGCGCTGATGGCGGTGGGCCGTGGCGAGTGGACCGGCGTCGGCCTGGGCAATTCGGTGCAGAAGCTCTACTACCTGCCGGAAGCGCATACCGACTTCATCTTCTCGGTCACCGCTGAGGAATTCGGTTTCCTGGGTACCTGCGTGATCGTGGCGCTGTACGCGCTGCTGGTCGGCCGTACCTTCTGGCTGGGCATGCGCTGCGTGGAAATGAAGCGCCACTTCTCCGGCTACATCGCCTTCGGCATCGGCCTGTGGATCAGCATGCAGACCTTCGTTTCGATCGGCGTGAACCTGGGTATCCTGCCGACCAAGGGCCTGACTCTGCCGCTGATCTCCTCCGGCGGCTCGTCGGTGCTGATGACCTGCGTGGCGATGGGCCTGCTGCTGCGCGTGTCCTATGAGCTCAAGCGCGCCGAGCGTCGCCAGGCCGTGCGCATCGGTGGCGCCGAAGAAACGGCTGCCGAGCCGATGGACGCCGCCGCCACGCCGGTGGCCGCCAGCGTGCCGGCGAGCGCCGAGCCGACGGCTGCCGCTGCGGCGAACGCAGCGCGCGGCACCAGCCGCCTGCAGTCGCGCATCGAACCGACCTTCGGGAGGCTGTCATGAGTGCAGCCAACGAGAAGGTGCGCCCGGTGATGATCCTGGCCGGTGGTACCGGCGGTCACATCTTCCCCGGCCTGGCCGTGGCCCGCGTGCTGCGCGAGCGTGGCGTGCCGGTCACCTGGATGGGCGCCGAAGGCGCGATGGAAACCCGCCTGGTGCCGCAGCACGACATCGCCATCGACACGCTGGCGATCACCGGCCTGCGCGGCAAGGGCAAGCTGGCGCTGCTGGCGGCGCCATGGCGGCTGATGCGCGCGCTGCGCGCGGCCGGCATGATCATCCGCAAGCGCCAGCCGCGTGCGGTGGTGGCCTTCGGTGGCTTCGCCTCCGGCCCGGGTGGCATGGCCACGCGCCTGCATGGCCTGCCGCTGATCGTGCATGAGCAGAACCGTGCACCGGGCCTGACCAACCGCATCCTGTCGCGCTATGCGCGCCGGCTGCTGACCGGCTTCCCGGGCACCTTCGCCCAGCGCGAGGAGTTCGTCGGCAACCCGGTGCGTGCGGAGATCGCCGCCATCGCTCCGCCGGAACAGCGCTTCGCCGACCGCAACGGCCCGCTGCGCGTGCTGGTGGTGGGCGGCAGCCAGGGTGCGCGCGCACTCAATGCCGGCGTGCCGCAGGCGATTGCCGCGCTGGGTGCCGGCGTGCCGGTCCAGGTGCGCCACCAGAGCGGCGAGAAAATGCATGCCGAGGCGGTCGAGGCGTATGCCAAGGCCGGCGTGCAGGCTGAAATCACCCCGTTCATCGCGGACATGGCCGAGGCCTTCGCCTGGGCCGATCTGGTCGTGTGCCGCTCCGGTGCGTCGACCCTGGCCGAGCTGTGCGCGGCCGGCGTCGGCAGCGTGCTGGTGCCATTCCCTGCTGCCGTCGACGATCACCAGACCCGCAATGCGGAGTACCTGGTCGAGCGCGGCGCGGCGGTGTTGCTGAAGCAGGACGGAACGCTGGCCGACGGCATTGCCGCACTGCTGCGCGATCTGTCCGAAAATCCCGCCCGCCGCATGCAGATGGCGCAAGCCGCGCGTGCCCTGGCCAAGGTCGATGCCGCCGAGCGCATCGCCGATATCATTCTCGAGGAAGCTGTATGAAGAAGGCATGCCACCGCGCCTGCCCTGCGCGAGGCCGCGCATGATCCGTCGCCTGCACGACACCAACGACCTGGTGCGCGCGTTCCCGCGCGTGCATTTCGTCGGCATCGGTGGCACCGGCATGAGTGGCATCGCCGAAGTGATGCTGACGCTGGGCTACGAAGTGTCCGGCTCGGACAACGCCGACAACGTAGCGACCCGCCGCCTGGCCAGCCTGGGTGCGCGCATCATGCGCGGCCACTCGGCAGCCAATGTGCTGGGCACCGACTGCGTGGTGGTCTCCAGCGCCATCCGCGAGGACAACCCGGAGCTGATGGAAGCGCGCAGCCAGCGCATTCCGATCATGCCGCGCGCGGCGATGCTGGCCGAGCTGATGCGCTTCCGCCGCGGCATCGCCGTGGCCGGTACCCATGGCAAGACCACCACCACCAGCCTGACCGCAGCGGTGCTGAGCGAAGGTGGCCTGGACCCGACGTTCGTGATCGGTGGCCAGCTGCTGGCTGCCGGTGCCAACGCCAAGCTGGGCGGTGGGCAGTGGCTGGTGGCCGAGGCCGACGAAAGCGATGGCAGCTTCCTGCGCCTGAACCCGCTGATGTCGATCATCACCAACATCGATGCGGACCACCTGGAGAACTACGGCAACGACTTTGCCCGCGTGCAGGCGGCGTTCGCCGAATTCCTGCAGCGCCTGCCGTTCTACGGCCTGGCGGTGCTGTGCATCGACGATCCGGAAGTGGCCGCGCTGGCTGCCAGGACCCCGCGCCACGTGATGAGCTACGGCATGAGCCCGCAGGCCGACGTGCGCGCCGAGAACGTGGTGCAGGAAGGATCGCGCATGCGCTTCACGCTGCGCCTGCCGCAGGGCACCAGCCAGGAAGTGGTGCTGGCGCTGCCGGGCAGGCACAACGTACTCAACGCGCTGGCCGCCGCCGCGGTGGGCTGGCAGCTGGGCGTGGCACCGGACGCCATCGCGCGCGCGCTGGAAGGCTTCGCCGGTGTCGGCCGCCGCTTCAATGACCTGGGCGAAGTGACCACCGCCAGCGGTGCCAAGGTGCGCATCATCGACGACTACGGCCATCACCCGAGCGAGCTGGAGGCGGTGTTCGCCGCCGCTCGCGGCGGCTGGGCTGACAAGCGCCTGGTGGTGGCCTTCCAGCCGCACCGCTACAGCCGCACCCGTGACCAGTTCGACAAGTTTGCCGCGGTGCTGTCCAGCGTCGACGCGCTGGTGCTGAGCGAGGTCTATCCGGCCGGTGAGGAACCCATTGCCGGTGCCGACTCGCATGCGCTGGCCCGCGCCATCCGCGCGCGTGGCCGCAGCGAGCCGGTGGTGGTGGGCAAGGCCGCCGAGCTGGCCAGCGTGCTGCCGGACGTGCTGCAGGACGGTGACTTGCTGCTGATGATGGGGGCCGGCGATATCGGTGCCGTGGCCGCCCATATCGCGGTGGAAGGCTTCCATGGGGAGGGCCAGGTGTGAGCGCGCTGACTTTCCCGCCGCTGCGCGTGACCGACCCGGCCGTGTTCGGCCGCGTCGCCGTGCTGCTCGGCGGCAGTTCCAGCGAACGCGAGGTGTCGCTGGATTCGGGCCGCAACGTGCTCGAAGCCCTGCAGTCGCGCGGCGTCGATGCGTTCGCCGTCGATGGCATTCCGGCGCTGGCCAGCGCGCTCGCCGCCGGTGGCATCGACCGCGTGTTCAACATCCTGCATGGCCACAACGGTGGCGGTGAGGACGGCATCGTGCAGGGCCTGATGGACGCCTTCGGCGTGCCGTACACCGGCTCGGACGTGCTGGGTTCGGCGCTGAGCATGGACAAGATCCGCACCAAGCAGGTGTGGCTGTCGCTGGGCCTGCCAACGCCGCAGTACCGCAAGGTCGACGCGTCGAACGTGCATGCACTGGCGGCAGAGCTGGGCCTGCCGGTGGTGGTGAAGCCGGCCAACGAAGGCTCCAGCGTGGGCATCAGCCGGGTCACCGACGAGGCCGGCCTGGACGAGGCCGTGGCCCTGGCCGCGCGCTACGACGGCCAGTTGCTGATGGAGCAGATGGTGGTGGGCGATGAGCTGACCGTGGCCATCCTTGGCGACGTTGCCCTGCCGTCGATCCGCATCGTGCCCAAGGGCCAGTGGTACGACTACAACGCCAAGTACATCGCCGAGGACACCCAGTACCTGTGCCCGGGCCTGGACGGTAGCGACGAAGACGAGATCCGCCGCATCGCGCTGGCCGCATTCCGCGCCGCCGGCTGCCGTGGCTGGGGCCGCGTGGACGTGATGCGTGACCGCGCCAGCGGCCGTTTCTTCCTGCTGGAAGTGAACACCGCGCCGGGTATGACCAGCCATTCGCTGGTACCCAAGGCGGCCCGCCAGGCCGGCATCGGTTTCGAGGAACTGGTGTGGCGCGTGCTGGAACAGACCCTGGAGGCCACGCACGCATGAACGCGCTGCTGCGCATCTTCGTCTGGCTGTTGGCACTGTCGGTGGTTGCACTGCCGGTGGTGGCCGTGGTCAATGGCTGGGTCGGCGCCGAGCGCTGGCCGCTGGCGAAGCTGCGCGTGCATGGCGAGTTCAAGCGGGTACCGGCCGAGCAGCTGCAGCAGGTGCTGCTGCCGTACGCGCGCGCCGGGTTCTTCGCGGTCAAGCTGCAGGATGCGCAGGACGCGCTGGAAAAGCTGCCGTGGGTGGAAAGCGCGCAGGTACGCAAGCAGTGGCCGGATGTGCTGGAAGTGACCCTGGTCGAGCACAAGCCGTTCGCACGCTGGGGCAACGACCGCCTGGTCTCCGAGCAGGGCAAGCTGTTCCCCACGCCGAAGAAACTGTCCGGCCTGGAACTGCCGGAGCTGGATGGCCCGGACAGCCAGACCCAGGAAGTGATGAAGCTGTACAGCGACTCGCGTGCCTTGTTCGCACCGGCCGGCGTCGACGTGCGCCGGGTGACGATGGATGCTCGCGGCAGCTGGTCGCTGGTGCTGAGCAACGGCACCGAAGTGGTGGTCGGCCGTGACGACGCGCGCTCGCGCATGCAGCGCTTCGTCAAGGTGCTGCCGCAGCTCAACCGCCAGGACGCGCCGATCGAGCGCGCCGACCTCCGTTACACCAATGGTTTCACGCTGAGCTGGGGTACCCCGGCCACGCCGGCGAAAACGCCGGCGACCCCGGCCAGAAGCACGCAGGAAAGGACATGAATCGCAAGGGTGACAAATCGCTGATCGTTGGCCTGGACATTGGCACCTCCAAGGTGGTGGCGCTGGTGGGCGAGTATTCGCCGGGCAACCCGATCGAAGTGATCGGCATCGGCTCGCACGAATCGCGCGGGCTGAAGCGTGGCGTGGTGGTGGACATCGAATCGACCGTGCAGTCGATCCAGCGTGCGGTGGAAGAAGCCGAGCTGATGGCCGGCTGCGAGATCCGTTCGGTGTACGCCTCGATCTCCGGCAACCACGTGCAGTGCAAGAACTCGCCGGGCATCGTGCCGATCCGCGACGGTGAAGTGACCTGGGGCGACCTGGATCGCGTGCTCGACGCAGCCAAGGCGGTGGCGATCCCGGCCGACCAGAAGATCCTGCACGCGATTCCGCGCGAGTACGTGCTGGACGATTCGCAGGAGGGCATCCGCAACCCGGTCGGCATGACCGGCGTGCGCCTGGAGGTACATGCGCACCTGGTGGTGTGCGCGCAGTCGGCGGCGGCCAACATCAGCAAGTGCGTGCAGCGCTGCGGCCTGCAGGTGGACGACCTGGTGCTGTCCTCGCTGGCCTCCAGCGTGGCGGTGCTGACCGCCGACGAGCGCGAGCTGGGCGTGGTGCTGGTCGACATGGGCGCCGGTACCACCGACATCGCGGTGTTCGTGCAGGGCGCGATCTGCCACACCGCCTCGCTGCCGATCGCCGGCGACCACGTGACCAACGACATCGCGCACATGCTGCGCACGCCGACCCCGGAAGCCGAGCAGATCAAGGTGCGCTATGCCTGCGCTCTGGCCCAGCTGGCCACGGCCGAGGAGAGCATCCAGGTGCCGTCGGTCGGCGACCGCCCGCCGCGCCGCATGCCGCGCCATTCGCTGGCGCAGGCCGTGCAGGGCCGTTACGAGGAGATCTTCGAGATGGTGCAGGCCGAACTGCGCCGCTCCGGCTTCGAGGAACTGGTGCGCGCCGGCATGGTGCTGACCGGGGGCGCATCGAAGATGGAAGGCGTGGTCGAACTGGCCGAGGAAATGCTGCAGATGCCGGTGCGCGTGGGCATCCCGCAGCACGTCACCGGCCTGGGCGAAGTGGTCGGCAACCCGGTGCACGCCACCGGCGTGGGCCTGCTGCTGATGGGCAGCCAGATCGAGCACCCGCGGCGGCCGTCGCTGCCGACCGGGCGCGCTGGAAGCATGTTCAAGAAACTCAAGACCTGGTTCCGCGGCGAGTTCTGACGCGGAACCCGTAACTCCGGGCCCGGCCCGGCGCAACACCCGCAGTACCCGCATCACAACGCAACAACGCACTACACAACCCACACAGCCGCAACGGCAACATGACACGCGAAGGCAGGAGGCCCGACCGTCCATGCCACCGACAAGCGGATACAACGAGGACACGGACATGGCGCATTTTGAACTGATCGAAAAGATGGCACCCAATGCGGTGATCAAGGTGGTTGGCGTGGGCGGCGGCGGCGGCAATGCCGTGGCGCACATGGTCAACTCGGCGGTGGACGGCGTGGAGTTCATCACCGCCAACACCGACTCGCAGGCCATCAAGAATTGTGGTGCCAAGCTGCAGCTGCAGCTGGGTACCAACGTGACCAAGGGCCTGGGCGCAGGCGCGAACCCGGAAGTCGGCCGCCAGGCCGCGCTGGAAGACCGTGAGCGCATCATGGACGCGCTGCAGGGCGCGGACATGGTGTTCATCACCGCCGGCATGGGCGGCGGCACCGGCACCGGCGCTGCGCCGGTGGTGGCGCAGCTGGCCAAGGAAATGGGCATCCTGACCGTGGCCGTGGTCACCAAGCCGTTCCCGTTCGAAGGCCGTCGCCGCATGCAGGTGGCGCTGAAGGGCATCGAGGAACTGAGCCAGCACTGCGACTCGCTGATCACGATCCCGAACGAGAAGCTGATCACCGTGCTGGGTCGCAACGCGACCATGATCCAGGCCTTCCGCGCCGCCAACGACGTGCTGCAGGGCGCCGTGCAGGGCATCGCCGACCTGATCGTGCGTCCGGGCCTGATCAACGTCGACTTCGCCGACGTGCGCACCGTCATGTCCGAAATGGGCCTGGCGATGATGGGTACCGGCACCGCACGGGGCGATGACCGCGCCCAGGCCGCTGCCGAATCGGCGATCCAGAACCCGCTGCTGGACGATGTGAACCTGGCCGGTGCCAACGGCATCCTGGTCAACATCACCGCCGGCGCCGACTTCACCATGGCCGAGTTCGACGAGATCGGCCGCACCATCGACGGTTTCGCTTCGGAAGACGCCACCGTCGTGGTCGGCACCGTGCTGGACCCGGACATGCAGGACGAAGTGCGCGTGACCGTGGTGGCCACTGGCCTGAACCGCGTCTCGGCCAGCAAGACCCAGCGTCCGGGCGAGCGTGCACCGATCAAGCTGGTCCGTAACGCCACCACTGGCCAGCCGGAGTTCGGCGAGTTCGACAACGGCGGCGATGCCGTGTCCAAGGCCGTGGGCGGCATGGGCCTGGGCCTGCGTCGCGCCAGCAGCGATACCGCGGCGGCGTCGGCCCCGTCGGCCCCGGCGGCTTCGGCCCCGGCAGCGGCGGAACTGCCGAACGACTACCTGGACATCCCGGCCTTCCTGCGCCGCCAGGCGGACTAAGCGGGGCGGCCCGGGGTTGTCCTCCCCGGGTTGCGCCACCATGTCCTGAAAATGCGGGCGCCGGGCCAGGATGGGCCCGGCCGCCCTGCTTCACGCGCTTTCCCAGCGGCGTGCCGGTGTGTCCTGCCGGTGGCTGTCACTGGCGTTTCAGCCAGGGTAGGGGAGTGCGCGTGTTAATCTAATGTGTCACTTCCGGTCCATCCCCATGATCCAGCAACGCACCCTCAAGAACACGATCCGCGCCACCGGCGTTGGCCTGCATAGTGGTGACAAGGTCTACATGACCCTGCGCCCGGCACCGGTCAACCATGGCATCGTGTTCCGCCGCGTGGACCTGGACCCGGTGGTGGAAGTGCCGGCCAAGGCCGAACTGGTCACCGAAGTGACCCTGTGCACCGGCCTGACCTGCAACGACGCCAAGATCCAGACCGTCGAACACCTGATGTCGGCGCTGGCCGGCCTGGGTGTGGACAACATCATCGTCGAGCTGTCCTCGGCCGAGCTGCCGATCATGGACGGTTCGGCCGGCCCGTTCGTGTTCCTGCTGCAGTCGGCAGGCATCGTGGAACAGGATGCGCCCAAGCGCTTCATCCGCGTGCTGAAGACCGTGGAAGTGACCGAGGGCGACAAGGTGGCCCGCTTCACCCCGTACGAGGGTTACAAGCTGGGTTTCACCATCCAGTTCAACCACCCGATGATTCCGGCCAAGCAGTCGCGCCAGGAAATCGAGTTCTCGACGCTGGCCTACACCAAGGAAATCTCCCGCGCGCGCACCTTTGGTTTCATGCGCGACCTGGAGTACATGCGCGAGCGCAACCTGGGCCTGGGCGGTTCGATGGACAACGCCATCGTGCTGGACGAGTTCCGCGTGCTCAACGAAGACGGCTTGCGCTACGCCGACGAATTCGTGCGCCACAAGATCCTTGACGCCATCGGCGACCTCTATCTGGCCGGTGGCCAGGTGTTGGGTGCCTACGAAGGCTTCAAGTCCGGCCACGCGCTCAACAACAAGCTGGTGCGGGCCCTGATGGCCGATGCCAGTGCCTGGGAATGGGTCAGCTTCGACTCGCCGGCCACCCCGGATCCGGTGGAATACGCCACCCCGGCGTACGCATGATTCCATAGGTTGTTGAATTTAAAGATAAAAACGCCGCCTTCCTGGGCGGCGTTCTTGTTTCCGGCGTTGGCGACGCATTCAGCGTGCTTGAAAGACGTCAAGGCTGGTTCAAGGTCACGGTTTTGTGAACCTGTTGGATCAGAAGCCTGAATTTAACGCAGTTTTAACAACAATCTAACGACAGGCCCCCGGATGGCCGCTAGGATGCGACCCGGCCCCCGAAATGTTTCACGCCGTGGTGACACGCGCGACGGGGAGCGGAGCCGGATGCTCCGTTGCCATCAGGACCGTTTCTTCGGCTTCGAGGGAACGTCCTGCAGGCAAGCCAAGGCGTCGCGTAGCCCTTTGTGCGTGGCGGCTGAAACTGCGTGGGGTCCATTCCGGTTGTCGAGCGCTGGGGAGCGCGTGGGAGTGGGAGACGCAGTCTTGATGGTCACCCTGGTGGCCTTCAGCCCGATGGAACGGGCCGCGTCGAGCAGCTGGGCTTCGGCAAGCCGCAACTTGGCATGCCAGACCGGGGACTCGACGAGAAAAACGAGGTGTTCCCCGTCCACATTGGCCAGCCGGCAACGGCTGCGCAGAGGTGGCGGCAACTGGGGGCGCAACTGACGGTCCAGCGCGTCGAGCCACAGGGCACGCCGCAGCGGGTTCCCGCTTTTGTCCGCCATTACCGCATCCAGCGCCGGTTTCGGTGCCGACGCGGGGCGAACGCTGGATTTCGGCTCAGACATGAAAACTCACTGATGGCATTCAAAAAGATCGTAATCAAAACGCGTGAAGGACAGGCCAAATCGTCGCCGATCACGCGTTTGCGGTTCTATTTCGAGGACCGCCCCCGCGCCCTGCTGGGCAGCGTGCTCGGGGTAGGCTGCATTATCGGCCTTGCTGGCGGCATTGGCGCCAGCGCGCTGAATGATTCCCGGCTGCAGGCCAAGGTCGAGCGCCAGGATGCGGAGCTGGCCAAGGTCAAGCGCGATGCGCAGACCCAGGTCAATGCGCTGGCGGCCCGCCTCGGCGAGCTGCAGGCCCAGGCGACCCGCCTCAACGCCCTCGGCGAACGGCTGACCCAGATGGGCAAGCTGGAGGACGGCGAGTTCGACTTCAACGAGACCCCCGGCCTCGGTGACGGTGACGCAGGCGGCCCGACCAGCGACATCCCGGTCAAGGACGTCAACGCCGACTTACAGGTGCTGGAGCAGCGCTTCGCTGCTTCAGGCCGCCAGCTGTCGGTGATGGAATCGCTGATGTTCGACCACCAGCTGCAGCAGAACGCCGTGCCGTCGCGCATGCCGATCCGCAACAGCTATGTGACGTCCGGCTTCGGCACCCGTGCCGACCCGTTCGGCCGCGGCGCCGCCACCCACAAGGGCATGGACTTCCACGCAAAGGTCGGTGACCCGGTGATGGCCGTGGCCGAGGGCGTGGTCAGCTTCGCCGGCGTGAAGGGCGGCTACGGCAATGTCGTCGATGTCGACCATGGCAATGGCTATGTCACCCGCTACGCGCACAATTCGCGCCTGGTGGTGAAGGCCGGCGACCTGGTCCGTGCCGGCCAGGAAGTGGCCAAGGCCGGTTCCACCGGCCGTTCGACCGGTGCCCACGTGCACTTCGAGGTGTGGGAGAACGGCAACGTGGTCAACCCGCGCAAGTTCCTCGGCGACGGCGGCAACACGCCGGTCGGGCGGGTCAGCCGCGGTTGATCCCCGGGTCGGATCCCTTCCGCGCCGCGCAAGGGCTCTGACCCGACTCGGTTGATCTGGTAGTGCCGGCCGCTGGCCGGCAACCTCATGGATTTCGGCAGCATCGCGGATTGCCGGCCAGCGGCCGGCACTACCGGGAATGTTCGGATGCCATTGCCGCCAAAGGGTTGAAACCCCTTGCGGCCGTCCCAAGCTACAATGGGTGTTGCCATCGACAGGGCGCCAGGCGCCCTGTTTCGTTTGCGGCGGACGGATCCCCAGGGGGAGGCCGGGCGTCGTGTCCATCCAACCCGGTTCCTTCAATGATCAACAGCCTGCTTACCCGCGTATTTGGCAGTCGTAACGAACGACAGCTGCGCCAGCTCAACCGCATCGTCGCCAAGATCAATGCGCTGGAGCCGGAGATCGAGAAGCTGTCCGACGAGCAGCTTCAGGCCAAGACGCCGGAGTTCAAGCAGCGCATTGCTGGCGGTGAAGCCCTGGACAAGGTGCTGCCGGAAGCGTTCGCGGTCTGCCGCGAAGCCGGTCGCCGCGTGCTGGGCATGCGCCACTACGACGTGCAGCTGATCGGCGGCATGGTGCTTCACCTGGGCAAGATCGCAGAAATGCGCACCGGTGAAGGCAAGACCCTGGTGGCGACCCTGCCGGTGTACCTCAACGCGCTGGAAGGCAAGGGCGTGCACGTGGTCACCGTGAACGACTACCTGGCCCGCCGCGACGCCGCGCAGATGGGCAAGCTGTACAACTGGCTGGGCCTGAGCGTGGGCGTGGTGTACCCGGGCATGCCGCACAGCGACAAGCGCGAAGCCTACGCTGCGGACATCACCTACGGCACCAACAACGAATTCGGTTTCGACTACCTGCGCGACAACATGGCGCTGTCCAAGGCCGACCGCTACCAGCGCGGCCTGCACTACGCCATCGTCGACGAAGTCGACTCCATCCTGATCGACGAAGCGCGCACCCCGCTGATCATCTCCGGTCCGGCCGATGATTCCCCGGAGCTGTACATCCGCGTCAACCGTGTCGTGCCGCACCTGGTCAAGCAGGAAGCGGAAGACGGCGAAGGCGATTTCTGGGTCGACGAGAAGGGCAAGCAGGTGCACCTGTCCGAAGCGGGCATGGAGCACGCCGAGCAGCTGCTGGTCGAGGCCGGCATCCTCGATGGCGAGACCGAAGGCCTGTACGCGGCGCAGAACCTGACCGTGGTGCACCACCTCAACGCCGCCCTGCGCGCGCACGCGATCTACCAGCGTGACGTGGACTACATCGTGCGCGATGGCGAAGTGGTCATCGTCGACGAATTCACCGGCCGTACCCTGGCCGGCCGCCGCTGGTCCGATGGCCTGCACCAGGCGGTGGAAGCGAAGGAAGGCGTGCCGGTGCAGCGCGAGAACCAGACGCTGGCGAGCATCACCTTCCAGAACCTGTTCCGCATGTACAAGAAGCTGTCCGGCATGACCGGTACGGCCGATACCGAAGCGTTCGAGTTCCAGAGCATCTATGGCCTGGAAGTGGTGGTGATCCCGACCAACCGCCCGACCATCCGCAAGGACAGCCCGGACCAGGTGTTCCTCAACCGCAAGGGCAAGTTCAATGCGGTGCTGGCCGACATCGAAGAGTGCGCCAAGCGCGGCCAGCCGGTGCTGGTGGGTACCACCTCGATCGAAACCTCGGAAATGCTGTCCGAGCACCTGAGCAAGGCCGGCGTGAAGCACGAAGTGCTCAACGCCAAGCAGCATGACCGCGAAGCGACCATCGTCGCCAACGCGGGCCGCCCGGCGGCGGTGACCATCGCCACCAACATGGCCGGTCGTGGTACCGACATCGTGCTGGGCGGCTCGCTGGAAGCCGAGATCCACGCTCTGGGCGAGGACGCAACCGACGAGCAGAAGGCGGCGGTCAAGGCCGAATGGCAGAAGCGCCACGACGCAGTGAAGGCCGCTGGCGGCCTGCATATCGTCGGCACCGAGCGCCACGAGTCGCGTCGTATCGACAACCAGCTGCGCGGCCGTTCGGGCCGCCAGGGTGACCCGGGTTCGTCCCGTTTCTACCTGTCGCTGGAAGACAACCTGATGCGCATCTTCGCCTCCGACTGGGTGCAGAAGGCCATGCGCATGATGGGCATGAAGGAAGACGACGTCATCGAGGACCGCCTGGTCAGCCGCCAGATCGAAAAGGCGCAGCGCAAGGTCGAGGCCCACAACTTCGACATCCGCAAGAACCTGCTGGACTTCGACGACGTCAACAACGATCAGCGCAAGGTGATCTACGCCCAGCGCGACGAGCTGCTGGACGCCGAATCGGTGAAGGACAACGTCGACGGCATCCGTGACGACGTGATCTTCGACATCGTTGCGCGCTTCGTGCCGCCGAACTCGATCGACGAGCAGTGGGACCTGCGTGGCCTGGAAGCGACCCTGGAGTCGGACTTCGGCCTGCAGATGTCGCTGACCGACCTGGTCAAGCAGCATGAGGAACTGGACGCCGAGGCCATCGCCAGCAAGGTCCAGGAGCGCGTCAACCAGCACTTCGCCGAGAAGGAAGCCAGCCTGGGCGAAGAGACCATGCGCGCGCTGGAGAAGCACGTGATGCTGACCGTGCTGGACCAGAGCTGGAAGGAGCACCTGGCGCGCATGGATTACCTGCGCCAGGGCATCTACCTGCGTGGTTACGCGCAGAAACAGCCCAAGCAGGAATACAAGAAGGAAGCCTTCGAGCTGTTCTCGGACATGCTGGAGAACGTCAAGCGCGAAGTGGTGACCCTGCTGGCTCGCGTGCGTATCCGCAGCGACGAGGAAGTGCAGGCCCTGGAGGCCGCCGAGCGGCAGCAGGCGCAGGCTCGCCTGAGCCAGTCGCAGTTCCAGCACCAGGATGCGGGCGGCTACAGTGCCGACGAGGAAGCCGCGCAGGTGCAGGCTGCGCAGCAGGGCGTCGCGCAGATGCAGCGCGACGAGCCGAAGATCGGCCGCAACGATCCGTGCCCGTGCGGCAGTGGCAAGAAGTACAAGCACTGCCACGGCCAGCTGAGCTGATCCCGAAGAGCCCCGCGAAAGCGGGGCTTTTCGTTTGTTGCGGGGGAGTTGCACCGGATCCGTGATTGCGCCGGCCGCACTGTTCTGGGCATGCTTCCCCCATGCCTTCCCCCTCCCGATCGATCCACGTCGTGGCCGCCGTCATCACCGACGCCCGTGGCCGCGTGCTGCTCAACCGCCGTACCGAGAACCGCGACATGGCCGGCCTGTGGGAGTTCCCCGGCGGCAAGCGCGAATCCGGCGAGACCTCCGAACAGGCGCTGGCGCGTGAACTGCGCGAAGAGCTGGGCATCGAGGCCGATGTCGGGCCCTGGCTGATGGACGTGCCGCAGCGCTATCCGGACAAGCACCTGACCCTGGAAGTGCGCCATGTGCGCAGCTGGAAGGGCACCCCGCGCGGCCGCGAAGGCCAGGCGATCACCTGGGTGGCGCAGGACAAGCTGGGCCGCTATTCGATGCCGCCGGCCGACCTGCCGGTGGTGGCCGCACTGCGCCAACCGGACCGCTACCTGATCACGCCGGCGCCGGCTGACGATGCCAGCGGCGTGCAGCACTGGCATGACTGCCTGCAGCGCGCGGTCGCGGCGGGCCAGCAGCGCATCCAGCTGCGCCTGCCACCGGAACACCCGCAACGGCAGGCAATGATCGAACAGGCCGTGCGCGCGCATCGTCGCGGCGTGCAATGGCTGGTCAACCGCGATGTCGCGCTGGCACGCGCACTGGGCGTGGGTGTGCACCTGGGCAGCGAGCAGCTGCAGGACCTGCAGGAACGGCCCTTGCCGGAAGGGCAGCTTGTCGCCGCGTCCTGCCACGACCTGGAGCAGCTGCAGGCGGCGCAGCGGCTGGGCTGCGACTTCGTGGTGCTCGGCCCGGTGCAGGCCACGGCCAGCCACCCCGGGGCAGTGCCGCTGGGCTGGGAGGCCTTCGCCGCGCTGCGCGCGCAGGTGTCGCTGCCGATCTACGCGTTGGGTGGGATGGTCGCCGGCCATATCGCCGAAGCCCGTCGCCACGGTGGGCAGGGTATCGCTGCGATTGGCGGGTTGTGGCCGGCGTGAGCCGGCATGCGGGGCCCGATCCCTGCGCAGCGGGGCTCTGACCTCATCGCGGCAATCCGGGGTCGGAGCCCTTTCCGCTGGAAAGGGATCCGACCCGTCCGGTCACAACGTGATCCAGAAACACCCGTATTGACGCCGCAACCCCAGCACCGTCGAAGCGCGCGACACGCTGCCGGGCAGGGTCTGTTCCAGGCGCAGGCCGACCGGATGCCGCACGGCCGACGGCTCCGGGTCGGATACCTGCGCCGCAGGGCTCTGATCCTCATCCTGCGATTGCGGCAGCGCCTGCGAGGGATACACCGGTACCACGTCTACCAGCGGCCGCCGCGCCAGCGATTCCAGTTGACCGAGGATGCGCTGCGCACCGGCATCGGAGACCGCGCCCCACAGGTACAGCGACGACAACCGGTTCACATCGTTGCTGAGGATGCCGATGCGCAGCGCGTCCACCAGCTCGCTAAGGCGCCGTGGGCAGCGCGCCCCCAGGGTGTCTCGCCGCAGGGTGCTGCCGGTGGGCGCGGGCGGTGGCAATCGTGATCGGGCGCCGACGCTGTCGCAGGGCCGGTCGGTATACACGCTCTGGCCCTGCGCATCGGTGCAGCGGTTCAAGCGCGTGGACTGCGCATGGACAACGCTCGATGCCGAGCACAATGACAGCAGCAACAGCAGGAAGGAAAGCCGGTTCATCGACGCAGGGTAGCGCCGATCGCGGTGGCATGGCGTGCTTTCAGCCGTGCAGCAGCTTCAGCACCGACGTGGTCGGCTTGGCCAGGTTCAGGGTGTAGAAGTGCAGGCCCGGCGCGCCGCCCTCGACCAGGCGCTGGCACAGCCTGGCGACCACTTCGGTACCGAACGCCCGCACCGATTCGGCGTCATCGCCATAGGCCTGCATCTTGCGGCTGATCCAGCGCGGGATCTCCGCACCGCACTGCTCGGAGAAACGGCGCAGCTGGCTGAAGTTGGCGATCGGCATGATGCCGGGCGTGATCGGTACCTGTACGCCGAGCCGGCGCACGGCATCGACGAAGTGGAAGTACGCATCCGGGTTGTAGAAATACTGGGTGATCGCCGCGTCGGCGCCGGCATCGATCTTGGCCTTGAAGTGCTTCAGGTCGGCCAATGCATCGGAGGCCTGTGGGTGGGTCTCCGGGTAGGCACCTACCTCGATGCGGAACGCATCGCCGTGTTCGGCGCGGATGAACTCGATCAGCTCGGCGGCATAGCGCATGTCGCCGGGGAAGCCCATGCCGGAGGGCAGGTCGCCGCGCAGCGCGACCAGGCGATGGCAGCCGATGGCGCGGTACAGCTTGAGCAGTTCGCGGATTTCCTGGCGGGTGCCGCCGACACACGACAGATGCGGTGCGGCCTCGAAGCCATGGTGCTGGTTGAGATGGCGCACGGTCTCGGAGGTATAGCTCAGCGTCGAGCCACCAGCGCCGAAGGTACAGGACACGTACTCGGGGCCGTAGTCCTTCAGCTTGGCTGCGGCGCGATCCAGCTGGCTGCGCTGTTCGTCGGTCTTGGGCGGATAGAACTCGAAGCTGATGGCAGTCATGGCACGGGCGGCGGCGGCGGGTGCGGATCAGTATATCGCTTCATCAAGATGGATGTGCGCGAATATGTGGAAGCGTGGCCGCTGCCGGGCGCTCGCGCGGGACAGGCTGCTACAGCTCAGCGCTGACCGGGCTGGTGATGAAGCCCCACAGCAGGCGCGCCATCACCGCCGGCGAGCGTGCCTGTGCACGGGCGTACGCCCACAGTGCGTCCAGGCGCGGGCGGTCGTACAAGTGCCCGGCCAGCAGCACGGCGTGGATGCGGCGCGTGTTGCCGGTGTCCAGCAGCGGATCGCCATCGAGCAACACCAGGTCGGCGGCCCGGCCGACCTCGACGCTGCCATGCGATGCCTGCAGCTGCAGATGACGCGCGGCCTGCAGCGTGGCCGCACGCAGCACGTCGGCCTGGCTCAGCCCCGCCTGCCGCAGCCACTGCAGTTCGTCGTGGTAACGCAGTCCACCCAGTCCGGTATCGGTGCCGACCAGTACGGTCACGCCAGCCCGATGGGCGGCGCCGGTGAGCGCCAGGCCATGGGTGAAGTAGGCCTTCAGCGCCTGTTCGCCGCGCGCGCCGGGATAGCGCGCCACGGTGGCCTTCAGATCGTCGCGCCATGCCCAGCGCGAGAGCGGATCCAGGTAGGCCAGGCGCGGGTCGTCGACGAACGCCGGATCGCGCGCGCGTGCATCCTCTTCGCGGGTGACATGGGTCGGTACGAACGCCGCACCGCTGGCCTGCATCAGGTCGAACGCCTGGGCGCAGAGGGCGGGCTGGTAGTCACCCACCATGGCTTCGGCGAGCGCGGTCGGGTTCCCGTCATCGAGCGAGCCTTCGCGCCAGGCGGCGGCACTGTCCACGCAATGGCGCACGAACAGATGGCCGTGCTCGAAGCTGCGCTGGCCCGCGTGCAATGCGGCTTCCAGCGGGACCGCCCTGGGCAGGTGTCCGACCAGGGGCAGATGCAGCTGCCGCGCTTCGCTGGCCAGCCGCTGGTAGGTCTCGGCGCGAAGGCGGTTGTAGACCTTGAACGCATCGACGCCGCGTGCGCGGTACGCGTGTGCACGTTCGCCCGCTGCATCCGGCGTCAGCGCCGGGTCTTCAAAATAGAAGCTGGCGATCTGTACGAAGCGCGGTGCAACCTGCTGCCCGGCAATGGCCTGTGCGGTCCAGCGGCGCTTGTCGGCCACGCAGGCGATCAGCGGATCGGTGGCCTGTGGGCAGTCCATCATGTCGCGGGTACCGGTGATGCCGTTGGCCAGCATCAACGGGAACTGCAGTTGCGGTGACAGCTGCAGTGCATGGGTGTGCATGTCCCAGAAACCGGGCAGCAGCCAGCGTCCGCCCGCATCGAGAACCGGCAACGTGGTCTCCGGCGGGTCTTCACCGATGGCGGTTATGGTGCCGTTGCGCACGGTCACCGTGGTGGGTTCGCTGGCCTGGCCGCGGGCGATGTCCACCACGCGTGCGTTGACGATCACGTGACTGTTGCCGGGGTGGGGCAGCGGTGGTGCAGACAGCGGCCAGAGCAGGGCGGCGGTGAACAACAGGGGGGGGGCCAGCAGGAGCACGGCCAGCACGCGCGGCCAGCGGCGACGACGGGCGGAGCGGGGTAGTGCATCCATGAACCGGCAATCCTTGCATGGGGTCGCCTGCAGGGTGCGCCAACACGGGTGCCGATGCCAGTGACCATCGGCATCCCGCCCTCCATGCCGCGTGGGCAGGTACTCTGTGCAGCAGATTCCCTGATCACGCCGCGCCATGTCCATCGTTCTCACCGATTTCGCCCGTCCCCGCCTGTTCCCGCGCGTACCGCGTGGCAACACGATCCAGGACTGCACTGCCGAACAGTTCGAAGCGCACCTCAACGCGCACGCGCCGATGAAGGTACTGGACGGCTATGCGCCGTTCTGCAAACTGTTCGTCTACGAGAACTGGACCAGCACGCGCTGCCTGACCGTGCCGATCACCGAGGCCAACCGCCATCTGCTGCGCAGTGGTTACGAGGCACGCAATCGCGACGAACTGCCGGTGCTGGTGCGCTGGTTCGAGGGCGTGGAGTCGCCGCGTGCGAACTATCTGGTGGTGATCCTGTACAGCGCCGAGCAGCTGGCGAAGGAAGGCTCGCCGATCGAGGCCGACTGGGGCATCGTCGGCTGTATCTATACCGCCGAGCCGGAAGAGGTGCCGATGGCGCCGATCACGATGATGCGCAATGCGCTGGGCGTGGAAGAGGGCGGTTCCGGCGTGCCGTTGGACCGCGAGGCCTACCGGCGTTCTGTCGAGTTCTGGGAGAGCAACGCGAACTGGCGGCCGTGAGCGATATTGGTCATCCACGCATCGCGTGAGTGTACGGACCGCAGTAGAGCCACGCCATGCTTGGCTGCCTGGCCTTCAGGCAGCTTTCCATTCCCACCACGGGTAGTGGTACTCGCGGTCGATGGCCTGCCAATGCTGGCCGCAGTGCATGCAGGCAACGTTGTGGCAATCGCCCCAACCATCCTCGGCCTCCTGCAACGCGAGCAGCTGCATCTGCCCTTGTTCAATCAGGCGGCGCGGATCGAAGAACGGGTAGCCGGGATTGAGCGCGCACAGGCAGCCTGCGTGCGCCTGCCAGTGACGCAGCCGTTTCAGGGCCGCCTCCAGATGCGCCTGGTTGCTGATCAGCATGCCGCCGAGGGTGATGCCGTGGCAGCTGCGTTCAATCAGGTCCACATGCGCGGCCAATGCGTCCAGCGACGGTGCACTGAACAGTCGTGCGACGATGCGGGCGGCGTCGGTGATGCGCGTCGCGTCGCGCGACAGCAGGTCCTGCAGCAGCACATCGGCCTGCGCGTCTTCCAGCCTGGGCGGCGGCGCCGCAGACCACGGCCAGCGCATCAGCGTGCCTTGCCGATGGCAGCGTAGTGGCCGGCGGTCAGGCGCAGCAGGTCGGCCGGCGCCAGTTCCACTTCCAGGCCACGGCGGCCGGCGCTGACGTGCAGCGTGGGCAACACCTGCGCGCTGGCATCCAGGAACGTGCGCAGGCGCTTCTTCTGCCCCAGCGGGCTGATGCCGCCGACCAGGTAACCGGTCGCACGCTGCGCGGCGTCGGCGGCGGCCATCTCGCACTTCTTGCAGCCGGCCGCTTCGGCCAGCGCCTTCAGGTCCAGGTGGCCGGCCACCGGCACGATCGCCACCAGCAGTTCATGTGCTTCAGTGCTGGCCAGCAGGGTCTTGAAGACCTGGGCCGGGTCGAGGCCGAGCTTGTCGACGGCTTCGCCGCCATACGATTCGGCGTGGGCGTCGTGCACATAGCTGCGCACGGTGTGGGCGATCTTCTCGCGCTTGAGCAGGTTGATGGCCGGGGTCATGGACGCATCCTAGCGCGGGGCAGGGGCGTTGCCTTGACCGAGACTCGCGCGTCAACGCAGAACGGGCGCCCGAAGGCGCCCGTCCCGGCTGCGATCGGCTGCATCCAGCATCAGCGCGACATCGACTGCTGCGTCTGCATCTGTTCCTGGGTCTGTCGCTGCGACAGTTCGTTGTCCAGGGCCTGGCTCTGCCGCGTGCTGTCCTGCAGATTGTGGTTCACCGCCTGCGACAGGTCCACGTAGGTGCGATGCATGGCGGGATCGCCGAGCTGGCCCTGCACCGCGAACACGCCCTGGTTGTCCGGCCGCGCCAGCACAGTATCGACCTGGCTCATGCCGGCCAACTTTGCCTCGTAAGCCACCTGGCCTGCGGCGTTCTCGAGCTGGCTGCGGTCATTGAACAGCGGCGACAGGCCGCCCTGGCGCCGCTGTTCTTCCAGTGCTTCCAGCTTTTCCACGACCTGCTGGTAACGCGGGTTGTCGGCGTGGCCCGGGGAGGCCATGGTCGGTTCGGCAGCCGGTGCGCGCTGCTGCGTAGCCGCATCCAGTGCGGCCAGGGTAGTGCCGCCAGCCTTGCCGTCTACGGTGAGGTGGTGATCCCGCTGGAACTGCTTGACCGCTTCCAGGGTGCCGGGGCCGAAATCGCCATCGGCCACCAGCGGCTTGCCGTCCTTGCCCAGATAGCCCAGGTCGGACAGCTTCTGCTGCATGGCCTGCACCTCATCTCCCTTGCTGCCGTTGACCAGCACGCCGTTGCCCGCAGGCGTGCCCGGTGACCCGTGCGAGGGAGCATGGGTGGGGGTGATGCCGATCTGGACCATGGCCCGGTCGAAGCGCTCATCGCGGCTGGCTACGGCGGCCTGCGACTGGATGCCGTATTTGGTGGCATCGACGAAGTTCTGCACGTCGCCGCGCGTCGGCGGATTGCCGGCCTGGACCGTGCCGCCCTGCAGCTTTTCCGCATTGCCGGCCAGATAGCTGATGAACTGCGGGCCCATGCTGCCGAACTGGTTGTCATAGTCCGCCATGGCCAACTGCAACTCCGGGTTGGCGGCGATGGCATCGGCCGCGGCCGGATTGGTTGCACGCACCTTGGCGATGGCCTGATCGACACGCTCGATGGCGCTGTCCAGCTTGGCGTTGGTGAGCTCGTCCATCCTGGCCTGCGGAATGGCCTGCAACTTGGCGTCGAGCGCCGCCAGCTGCTGGGTGCTCAATCCGCCCTGCTGGGACAACAGTGCGATGTCACCATCGGTGAAGCCGTTGTCGCGCAGGAAGCGCCTGGCCTGCGGATTGCCGCCGACATCGAACTGCACCAGCCCGAACGAATAGGTGCTTGCGCCCTTCTGTGCGTATGAGAAGTGGTCCAGGTGGCGGGTGTCGCCGCCCAGCTCGGTGTTGAGGAACAGCGTGGACAGCTGTTCGCGCGTAAGGGTGGAATCCGTTGCCATGGTCATCGTCCTTCAATGAGAGAAAAGCGCCGGGCGTGCCCGGCGATTGTCAGCCGGCGCAGTGCTGCTGGGTGAAGCCGAGCAGCTGGCGGATAGCCTGGGTGCCGTAAGCAGCCGGCGCCGGTTCGAGGGCGAACTGGCCAACCATCTGGTTGCTGCACAGCTGTACGGTGCGCCTGCCGGCGGAGGTTTCCTGGGTGCAGTTGGCTGCGAGCAGGGCGTTGGCGCCGCCGCCCATGTTCGTGGCGGCCGTGCAGCCCAGCAGGCGGCCTTCCTGGCCGTTCTCACCCAGCAGCGCGTTGAAGTTAGCCAGCTGGCTGTTGGGATCGCGCAACACCAGCAGGTCCACGCACTGCTGCTGGCCGTCAGGGGCTTCGCATGCATCCTGATCGACCAGGCCGTCACGCGTAGCGGACAGCACGTTGAGGCGATCGGCGTACACCTGCCGCAGGCACTGTGCATCGGTGCACAGGTCGCGGGTGTGCTCCTGCCAGCGCTGCTGTTCGGCGTGCAGCTTGCTCTGCCCTGCTGCATCGAGCGTGGCCTGTGCGGCAGTGACCGCCTTGCCCATGTCCGCATCCAGGCCGGTCAGGGTCGGGTCCTTGCAGACCAGGGTCTGTGCCGGCGACGCTGCATCGGCGCAACCAGCGCTTGTGTCGGCAACCGTGGCGGGCGCGTCGGCGGCCTTGCCTGCGGGGCTGGCCTGTCCGCTGGCCGCAGCCGGAGCCGTAGCGCCGGCGTCGCCGGCAGGTGGGGTGCAGGCGGCCAGCAGGGCCACCCAGCACAGGGTCATCAGGGGCTTCATGGCCCGGTTCAGTCGTTCACGGTTGCGCGGCATGTCCTGTCCTTTGGTTTCTGCGTCCCGGCGCATGGCCTGCCGTTGGCAGCCCACGCGGGCGTAAAGCCTAGCAAGCAGCTTCTTAGTGCTCCGTGACAGGGTGCGCGGATCAGTTGCCGGGTGCCGCAACGCAGAACGGGCGCCCGAAGGCGCCCGTCCTGTCTGCATCCGTTGCCGGGGTCAGAGCCCTTTCATGCGGAAAGGGATCCGACCCCGCGTACGCCGGTAGTGCCGGCCGCTGGCCGGCACCCCATAGGCATCAGTAGCGGTAGTGGTCCGGCTTGAACGGGCCTTCCACCGGCACGCCGATGTAGTCGGCCTGGTCCTGGGTCAGGGTGGTCAGCTTCACGCCGATCTTCTCCAGATGCAGGCGGGCCACTTCTTCGTCCAGCTTCTTCGGCAGCAGGTAGACCTTCTTCTCGTAGCTGTCCTTGTTCGCCCACAGGTCGATCTGTGCCAGGGTCTGGTTGGCGAAGCTGTTGGACATCACGAAGCTCGGGTGGCCGGTGGCGCAGCCCAGGTTCACCAGGCGGCCTTCGGCCAGCAGGAAGATCGCGTTGCCGTTCGGGAAGATGTACTTGTCCACCTGCGGCTTGATGTTGACGTGCTTGATGCCCGGGTAGGACACCAGTGCGTCGACCTGGATCTCGTTGTCGAAGTGGCCGATGTTGCAGACGATGGCCTGGTCCTTCATCGCGCTCAGGTGCTCGATGCGGATGATGTCGCGGTTGCCGGTGGTGGTGACGTACAGGTCGGCACGGCCCAGGGTCGATTCGATGGTGTTGACTTCATAGCCTTCCATCGCCGCCTGCAGGGCGCAGATCGGGTCGATCTCGGTGACGATCACGCGCGCGCCGTAGGCACGCAGCGAGGCCGCGCAGCCCTTGCCGACGTCGCCGTAGCCGCAGACCACGGCCACCTTGCCGGCCAGCATCACGTCCATCGCGCGCTTCAGGCCGTCGGCCAGCGACTCGCGGCAGCCGTACAGGTTGTCGAACTTGCTCTTGGTGACCGAGTCGTTGACGTTGATCGCTGGGATCAGCAGGGTGCCGGCCTGGGCCAGCTGGTACAGGCGGTGCACGCCGGTGGTGGTCTCTTCGGAAACGCCCTTCCAGTCCTTGACCACGCGGCCCCAGTAACCCGGGCGCTCCTTGGCCACGCGCTTGAGCAGGTTCTTGATGACCTGTTCTTCGTGCGAGGCGGACGCGGTGTTGACCCAGTCGCTGCCGTTTTCCAGCTCGTAGCCCTTGTGGATCAGGAGGGTCACGTCACCGCCGTCGTCGACCACCAGTTCCGGGCCGGTCAGGGTGCCGTCGGCCAGGGTGAAGGTCAGCGCGTCCAGGGTGCAGTCCCAGTACTCTTCCAGGGTCTCGCCCTTCCAGGCGAACACCGGGGTGCCGGTGGCGGCGATGGCGGCAGCCGCGTGGTCCTGGGTCGAGAAGATGTTGCACGAGGCCCAGCGCACATCGGCGCCGATGTCCTTCAGGGTCTCGATCAGCACTGCGGTCTGGATGGTCATGTGCAGCGAGCCGGTCACGCGCACGCCCTTCAGCGGCAGCTCGGCCTGGTACTTGCGGCGGATCGACATCAGGCCCGGCATTTCGTGCTCGGCGATGTCCAGTTCCTTGCGGCCCCAGTCGGCCAGCGTGATATCGCGGATCTTGTAATCACCTTCGGTGGAGAAGGTCTTGGCAACAGCGTTCATTCGTGTGCTCCGGTTGTGGGCGAGCGGATGCTCGCATCTAGCCGGGCGCCGTTGTTACAAAGCCACCTTACCGAGCCTGGCCGGGCCTCGTGGGATCCGGTCGCAGCGCCCCTCGGCAGGGGAGAACCCCCATTATATCGCGGCCCCAGCGTGACATCGGCATGACCCAACCATCGGCAGATGGGGCCACGTGCACGGCCTGTTAAGGTCGGAGTTTTCACGCATCACACAGGTGGAACGATGAGCATGCACGCGCGCCGCACACGGCGCTGGACCGGCCTGGTCCTGTCGATGGGGCTGCTGGCGGTGGCCCCGCTGGCCTGGGCGGCCGCCTCGCAGCCAGCTCCGGCGCAGGCGCAGGGCGTCAATGGCTACGAACTGCCATCGGCCGCACTGCAGGCAGTGGTCGACGCCCCGCGCGCGCCGTCGCTGTTCCTGTCGCCGCGCCGCGACGTGGCCGCGATGATGCAGATGCCGTCGCTGCCGTCGATCCAGGTGGTGGCGCAGCCGGAACTGAAGCTGGCCGGCCTGCGCATCAACCCGCGCACGTTCTCCGACAGCCGCTTCAGCTTCGGTGAGAAGCTGTGGCTGATGAACGTGGCCGATGGCAAGGAGCGGCAGATCAGTGGCCTGCCGGCCACGCTGTCGATCGCCAGTGTGATGTGGTCGCCGGACCAGAAGTGGCTGGCCTTCAACCAGGTCGACGCCGCCAGCGGCGCCAATGAACTGTGGCTGGTGGATGTGGCCGGTGGCAGCGCCCGCCGCCTGGTTGCCGGCTTGAACACGGTGATCGGCAGCGGCTACCAGTGGCTGCCGGACAGCCGCGGGCTGGTGGTGTTCACCCGCCCGGCCAACCTGGGGCCGGCCCCGGCCGCCGACGGCGTCCCGACCGGCCCTGCCGTGCAGCAGACCAGCCAGGGCGGCGGCGTAGTGTCGATCCGTACCTATCAGGACCTGCTGAAGAACGAAGCCGACGCTCGCCAGTTCGATTACTACGCGACTACCCAGCCGATGGAAGTCGGCCTGGATGGCAGTACCCGCGCGATCGGTGCGGCCGGCATCTTCATGGGCTTCTCGGTGTCGCCTGACGGCCGCTTCGTGCTGCGCCAGCCGGTGCAGCGTCCGTACTCCTACGTGGTGCCGGTAAGCAGTTTTCCGCGCCGCATTGAAGTGATCGAGCGTGCCACCGGCAAGCTGGTGCATACCGTGGCGGTGCGCCCGCTGGTGGAAGGCCTGCCGACCGGCAACGATGCCGAAGTGACCGGCGTGCGCGACATCAGCTGGCGCGGTGATGCCGATGCCACCCTGGTCTGGGCCGAAGCGCAGGACGGTGGTGATCCGAACCGGGAAGCCAAGGTGCGCGATGCGGTGCTGATGCAGGCTGCGCCGTTCGACAAGCCGCCGGTGACCCTGGCCCAGCTTGGCAGCCGCCTGAGCGGCATCAACTGGGGCCGTGGCGACCTGGCCCTGCTGACCGAGTCGTGGTGGAAGACCCGCAGGACCAGGACCTGGCTGATCGCCCCGGACAACGCCGGTGCCGAGCCGCGCCTGCTGTGGGATCGTGACGCGCAGGACCGTTATGCCGATCCGGGGCGGCCGCTGCTGGCCAGCGATGAACGTGGTCGCTCGCTGCTGCAGACCAGCCCGGAAGGCAGCAGCCTGTACCTGGCCGGTGCCGGCGCTTCGCCGGAAGGCGACCGCCCGTTCGTGGACCGCTTCGACATCGCCACGGGCAAGGCGACGCGCCTGTTCCATTCGCAGGCGCCGAGCTATTCGCTGCCGGTGGCATTGCTGGACAACCAGGGCAATTCGCTGCTGCTGAGCCGCGAGAGCCCGGACGAACCGGCCAACTTCTACGTGCAGTCGCTGGCCGATGCCGGTGCCGCACCGCGCGCGCTGACCCGTTTCGCCCATCCGCTGCCGCAGCTGAAGGGCGTGCAGAAGGAGCAGATCCGTTACCAGCGCAAGGATGGCGTCGACCTGACCGCGACACTGCTGCTGCCGCCGGGCTACGATCCCAAGCGCGACGGCCCGCGCCCGCTGCTGATGTGGGCCTACCCGGGCGAGTTCAAGAGCGCGGCCGCGGCCAGCCAGGTGACCGATTCGCCGTACCGCTTCAACGCGGTCAGCTACTGGGGCCCGCAGGCGTTCCTGGCCAAGGGCTATGTGGTGCTGGCCAGCCCGTCGATGCCGATCATCGGCGAGGGTGACAAGGAGCCGAACGACACCTACATCGAACAGCTGGTGGCCAATGCGCAGGCGGCGGTGGATGAAGTGGTGCGCCGAGGCGTGACCGATCGCGATCACATCGCCATCGGTGGCCACTCCTATGGTGCGTTCATGACGGCCAACCTGCTGGCACACACCCGCCTGTTCAAGGCCGGCATCGCGCGCAGCGGTGCATACAACCGCACGCTTACTCCGTTCGGTTTCCAGGCCGAGGAGCGCAACTACTGGCAGGCGCAGGACGTCTACCAGAAGATGGCGCCGTTCAATTACGCCGACAGGATCAAGGATCCGATCCTGTTCATCCACGGCGTGGACGACAACAACTCCGGCACGTTCCCGATCCAGAGCGAGCGCATGTTCGCCGCGGTGAAGGGCCTGGGTGGCACCGCGCGGCTGGTGATGCTGCCCAACGAATCGCATGCTTACCGGGCACGCGAATCGATCATGACCATGCTGGCCGAAAGCGAGCGCTGGCTGGAGCAGACCATCGGCCCGGCCGAGCAGGGCAAGGCGAAGAAGAAGCGCTGATACCTGCATGAGGGCGGCCCCTGTAACAGGGGCCGCCTGTGCGGCTGCGCCGCCGCCCGAGCGTGGGCTCGGGCGCTACACGGTGTCGCGCGCCACGACGCTTGTAGAGCCGAGCCCATGCTCGGCTGCGTCCGCCAGGGATGCGTGCAGATGAAACCATTTTTGCATCGCAGCACGCTGCCCGTTCTGGTTTAGGCTTGGGGTCTGGATCCGTTGACCGAGGCCTGTGCGTCGCCGATGAACGAGTACCGCAGCAGCATCGAGTTTGCTTCCCCCGATCTTCCGCTTCGCGATGACGTGCGCCGGCTCGGCGCACTGGTCGGTGACCTGCTGGTCGAGCAGGTATCGGCGGCCTTCCTCGACGAGGTCGAGGACGTGCGCACCCGCGCCATCGCCCGTCGCGAGAACCAGGCGCCGCTGTCGGAGCTGGCCGAAGGGCTGGCCGGGCGCACGCCGCAGCAGGCCGAGACCATGGTGCGGGCCTTCAGCACCTACTTCCAGGTGGTCAACATTGCCGAGCGCGTGCATCGCATCCGCCGCCGCCGTGACTACCAGCGTGCCGGTACCGCAGGGGCGCAGCCCGACGGCCTGCAGGATGCGCTGCAGCACCTGAAGGCGCAGGGCGTGGGCCTGGACGAGCTGGCGCAGTGGCTGCCGCGCATCGACATCGAACCGGTGTTTACCGCGCACCCGACCGAAGCGGTGCGCCGTGCGCTGCTGGAGAAAGAGCAGCTGATGGTGGCCAGCCTGGTCGACAACCTCGACGGCCAGCGCACGCCGGGGGAAGCGGCCGCCGATGCTGCGCGCTTCCGCATGGCGCTGACCGCGTCGTGGCAGACCACTGATTCCTCGCCGGTGCGGCCCACCGTCGATGACGAGCGCGAGCACGTCGGCTTCTATCTGGTGCAGGTGCTGTACCGCGTGATTCCGGTGCTGTACGAATCGCTGCAGCAGGCGCTGCGCGATACCTATGGGGAAGAGCTGCCACTGCCGCGCCTGCTGCGCTTCGGTACGTGGGTGGGCGGGGACATGGACGGCAATCCGAACGTGGATGCCCACACCATCCGCACTACGCTGGATGCGCAGCGGCAGGCGGTACTGGCGCGCTATCAGAAGGAACTGCTGCAGCTGGCCAGCCTGCTCAGCCAGTCCACCGAGCGGGTGGGCGTGAGCGATGCGCTGCAGGCGCGCGTGGCGCACTACCAGCAGCTGCTGCCGCAGGTACAGTCGCGCCCGCGCCATGCCGACATGCCCTACCGCCTGCTCAACGATCGCATGCGCGCGCGCCTGCAGGCCACGCTGGAAGACGGCGAGGGCGCTTACGCCGGCCCGGATGAACTGATCGACGACCTGCAGCTGATCCTCGACAGTTTGCGCGCCAATCGCGGCGAGCACGCTGGCGGCTTCGCCGTGCAGCGGCTGTTGTGGCGGGTGAAGACGTTCGGCTTCCATCTGGCGCGGTTGGACGTGCGTCAGGAATCGAGCGTGCATGCGCGCGCGCTGGCGGCGGTGCTGGGCGGCGACCCGGCGTGGGAGGGCCTGGATGCCTTGGGCCGCGCGCGCCTGCTGGCACCGCATGCCAGTGGCGAGGTGCCGTTGCCGAAAGGCGACGACGAAGGCAACCGGCGGCTGGACGCCGTGTTCGCTGCATTGGCCGATGCCCGTGCGCGGCATGGCGGCGATGCACTGGGCAGTTACATCATTTCGATGGCGCACGACCGCAGCGACGTGCTGGCGGTGCTGGCGCTGGCGCGGCGTGGTGGCCTGGTCGATGCCGATGGCGGCGTGCCGCTCGATATCGCGCCGCTGTTTGAAACTGTGGACGACCTCAAGCGCGGCACCGCCACGCTGCGCGACCTGCTGGAGGATCCGGTGTACCGCGCGCACCTGCGTGCACGCGATGATGTTCAGATGGTGATGCTGGGCTATTCGGACAGCAGCAAGGATGGTGGCATTGCTGCTTCGCGTTGGGGCCTTCAGCGCGCGCAGGTGGAACTGCTGGAGGTGGCGGCCGAGGCCGGCATCCGCCTGACCTTCTTCCATGGCCGGGGCGGCTCGATCAGCCGTGGTGGTGGCAAGACCACCCACGCCGTGGATGCGTCGCCACGCGGCAGCATCGATGGCCGCCTGCGGGTGACCGAGCAGGGCGAGGTGATCCATCGCAAGTACGGCATCCGCGCGCTGGCCCTGCGCTCGCTGGAGCAGGCTACCGGTGCAGTGCTGCGCGCCAGCCTGCGCCCGCGTGCCGCCGAACCGCGCGAGGATGCGTGGCGGCCGGTGATGGATGCGGTGGCTGCGGCCAGCAGCGAGGTGTATCGCGGGTTCGTTGGCCAGGCCGGTTTCATGGATTATTTCCGTACCGCCACGCCGATCGACGTGATCGAGCGGATGACGCTGGGCTCGCGGCCGTCGCGCCGGCTCGGCCAGGACGCAGCGCTGGGCAACCTGCGTGCGATTCCCTGGGTGTTCGCCTGGAGCCAGGCGCGTGCGGTGATTCCCGGCTGGTACGGCGTGGGCAGTGGCCTGCAGGCCGCGGTCGATGCCGGCCACGAACAGACCCTGCGCGATATGGCGCGGGACTGGCCGTTCTTCCGTACCTTCCTGGATGACATCGCGATGGTGCTGTCCAAGGGCGATATCACCATCGCCGAGCAGTTCTCGCTGTTGTCGGGTGAACTGCATGGGCGCTTCTTCCCGCAGGTGCAGCGCGAACTGGAGCTCACCCGGCGCTGGCTGCTGGCGTTGATGGACCAGAAGACGCTGCTGGACCACGACGCGCGGCTGGCGCTGTCGATCCGCCTGCGCAATCCCTACGTCGATCCGATCAGCGTGCTGCAGGTGGAACTGCTGCAGCGCTGGCGGGCCAGCGGGCGCGAGGATGACGATCTGCTGCGCGCGCTGGTGGCGTGCGTGAACGGCGTTTCGCAGGGCGTGCAGAACACAGGGTGACCTGGCGTTGGTAGTGCCGGCCGCTGGCCGGCAACCTCATGATGTTTGGCAGCACGCGCGAGGTTGCCGGCCAGCGGCCGGCACTACCTCATTCTTCCGGCGACGGCGGGTTCGACGCCAGCAGTTCCAGGTGGCGCTGTTCCATTTCCTGGCGCAGCTGGCGGCGGATCTGTGCTGCGGCCTGGCGGCGCTTTTCGTCGGACGTTGCCGGCTGCAAGGGCGGGACAGGCGTCGGCCGGCCTTCTTCATCCACTGCGACCATCGTGAAGAAGCAGCTGTTGGCGTGGCGCACGCTGCGCTTGAGGATGTCCTCAGCCACCACCTTGATGCCGATCTCCATCGATGAGGTGCCGGTGTAGTTCACCGAGGCCAGGAAGGTGACCAGCTCGCCCACCGCGATGGGCTGGCGGAACATCACCTGGTCCACCGACAGGGTGACCACGTAGCTGCCGGCATAGCGGCTGGCGCAGGCGTAGGCCACCTGGTCAAGCAGGCGCAGGATGGCGCCACCATGGACCTTGCCGGAGAAATTGGCCATTTCCGGTGACATCAGCACGGTCATGGACAGCTGGTGGGTTTTCAGTTCGGTCGACATGCGGCGATTGTATCGGCAACCGGTCGTGCCGGACGCTGGCCGGCAACCACGCGGTTGTTTCCGGAGGCCATGAAAAAGCCGGCCAGCGGCCGGCTCTACCAGAAGCAGAAGGGCCGCTTGCGCGGCCCTTCGTGTTGCTTACTTCAGCTTCGCATCGGCGCGCAGGGCGGCGGCGCGGTCGGTCTTCTCCCAGGAGAAGGCCGTGGCGTTGACGGTCTCGCCTTCGCCGTTGAGGTAGCTGAACTCCTTCGGCTTGCGGCCGAAGTGGCCATAGGCCGCGGTCTGCTGGTACATCGGGTGGATCAGGTCCAGCATCTTGATGATGCCGTACGGGCGCAGGTCGAAGTGCTTGCGGATCAGCTTCTCGATCTTGTCGTCGCTGATCTTGCCGGTGCCGAAGGTGGTGACCGAGATCGAGGTCGGCTCAGCCACGCCGATGGCGTAGGAGACCTGCACTTCGCAACGGTCGGCCAGGCCGGCGGCAACCACGTTCTTGGCGACGTAGCGGGCCGCGTAGGCGGCCGAACGGTCGACCTTGGACGGGTCCTTGCCGGAGAACGCGCCACCGCCGTGACGGGCCCAGCCGCCGTAGGTGTCGACGATGATCTTGCGGCCGGTCAGGCCGCAGTCGCCCACCGGGCCGCCGATCTCGAACTTGCCGGTCGGGTTGATGTGGAACTTGGTGCCCTTGTGCAGCCACTTGGCCGGCAGCACCGGCTTGATGATCTCTTCGCGGACGGCCTCGATGAGGTCCTTCTGCTTGATGCCCGGGGCGTGCTGGGTCGACAGGACCACGGCGTCGATGGCCGAGACCACGCCGTTTTCATAGCGCAGGGTGACCTGGCTCTTGGCGTCCGGGCGCAGCCACGACAGCGGCGAGTTCTTCTTCTTGCGGATCTTGGCCTGCTGCTCGACCAGGCGGTGCGACAGGTGGATCGCGGCCGGCATGTAGCTGTCGGTCTCGTTGGTGGCATAGCCGAACATCAGGCCCTGGTCGCCAGCGCCCATTTCTTCCGGCTTCTTGCGGTCCACGCCCTGGGCGATGTGCGGCGACTGCTTGCCGATCAGGTTCAGCACGCCGCAGGTGGCGCCGTCGAAGCCGACGTCGGAGCTGTCGTAGCCGATGTCCGTGATGACCTTGCGGGTCAGCGCTTCCAGGTCGATCCAGGCGCTGGTGGTGATTTCACCGGCCACGATGGCAACGCCGGTCTTGACCATGGTCTCGCAGGCCACGCGGGCGCGCTGGTCCTGGGTCAGGATCGCGTCCAGCACCGCATCGGAGATCTGGTCGGCAACCTTGTCCGGATGGCCTTCGGAGACCGACTCGGAGGTGAAGAGATAGCTGGACATCAGGCGTAATATCCCTTGATTCGGATGGAAAGATGGGCGCGCATGATACACGGGGTGCGCCGCCTGTGCATTGTGAACCGGTACCGGTTGCCGGTGGTTAAGCCCGCGTAGGCCCGGCAGGGGCCGTCACGACGGGATTGGGGGCCAGCCTCGAGGCCCAGTGTTCCACCAGCGTGACAACAACAGACGGGGCTGCCCAACCCCCGACCGCGCAGGCCGCGACCCGGCCGTCAAGGGGGCCGGCCGTCATCGTTCTGCCCCGAAACCGCCATCTGGCTGCCGCCTGCCGGGTGCAGGCTGTCGGCCAATCCGGCCGCCGGGCATCAGTGGATCCGCCATGCAGGAACTCGAACAGCGTCTCCAGCAACGTTTCCCCGATTGGTTCCATGGCCGTCGCGGCCAATTGGCGCGGCCGTTGCTGCGCAGCGTCGGCCGCTGGTCGCGCCTGGACCAGATCGAAGCCTTCCTGCAGCGCAGCTCAGGCCTGCGCGGCTTCGGTTTCGTCGCCGCCGGCCTGGAGTTCATCGGCGGCCAGTACCAGGTGGATCCGGCCGCGCTGGCGAAGATTCCGGCCACCGGCCGCCTGCTGATCGTCGCCAACCACCCTTCCGGGGCTCTGGACGCATTGGCCTTGCTGGACGCGGTCGGCCGTATCCGCCGCGATGTGCGGATCGTGGCCAACGACCTTCTGGGGGCGATCGCGCCGCTGCAGGATCTGCTGTTGCCGGTGCGCATCCTGGGCGGCAAGGCGCAGCGCGGCAGCCTGCATGCGGTGGAGCAGGCGTTGGCCGCCGAGCAGTGCGTGATCGTGTTCCCGGCTGGCGAGGTCTCGCGTCTGTCGCTGCGCGGCATCCGCGATGGCCGCTGGCAGCGGGGATTTGTCCGCTTTGCCCGCGCGGCCGGCGCGCCGGTGCTGCCGGTGCGGGTGGAAGCGCGCAACTCGGCACTGTTCTATGGCGCCTCGACCCTGTTCAAGCCGGCCGGTACCGCGCTGCTGGCGCGCGAGATGTTCACTCGTCGTGGCCGCCCACTGCGGCTGAGCATCGGCGAGCCGATGCGGCTGGGCGACGGCGGCGATCCGGGTGCCCAACTGCTGGCGGTACGCCGCGCACTCTATGCGCTGGGCCGCAATGGCGCGGCCGGCAATGCCGCTGCCTGCGCAGGCCCTGAGCCGCTGGCCGCTCCGGTGCCACCTTCGCAGGTCGCCGCTGGCATCGCAGCCGCCACCCAGCTGGGCCAGACCGCCGACGGCAAGCAGATCCTGCTGGCCACCTGCACTGCCGATTCGCCACTGCTGCTGGAACTGGGCCGCCTGCGCGAACTGACCTTCCGCCAGGTGGGTGAGGGCACCGGCCGCAGCCGTGACCTCGACAACTACGACCCGCAGTACGAGCACATCGTGATCTGGGACGCCGCCGCGCAGCGCATCGCTGGCGCGTACCGGATCATGCGTGGTGCCCACGCGTTGGCCCGGCACGGCCTGTCCGGCCTCTACAGTGCGTCGTTGTTCCGCTATTCCGACGACGCCATCAGCCACATCGCCGAAGGCCTGGAACTGGGCCGCAGCTTCGTGGTGCCCGACTACTGGGGCAGCCGCAGCCTGGATTACCTGTGGCAGGGCATCGGTGCCTACCTGCAGTGCCGGCCGGGGATCCGCTACCTGTTCGGCGCGGTGTCGATCAGTGCGGCGCTGCCGCGCGATGCGCGCGAGCAGCTGGTGGCGTACTACCAGCGCTATTACAGCGGCACCGCCGGCATGGCCGAATCGAACCGGCCGTTCCAGTACTTCGCCGCACCGCCCAGTTTCGGTGAGCTGGATGCAGGCGCCGCGTTCGACGTGCTCAAGGCCAACCTGGCTGCACTCGGTACCGGCGTACCCACGCTGTATCGCCAGTACACCGATCTGTGCGAACCGGGCGGCGCGCGCTTCCTCGCCTTCGGGGTGGATCCGGACTTCAGCGATTCGATCGACGGCCTGATCGAGGTGGATCTGTGTGCGATCCGGCCGAACAAGCGCAAACGTTACCTGCGCGACGCGGGGACGCCGGCATGAGCACGCTGGCGAACCTGTCGCCGCACCGGCGCGCAGTGTTCGTCTCCGACGTGCACCTGGGATCACGTCACTGCCATGCCACCGAGCTGGCGCGCTTTCTCTCGCAGCTGCGCTGTGAACGGCTGTACCTGGTCGGCGACATCATCGACCTGTGGTGGATGGCGCACCGCCGTGCCAACTGGCGGCAGTCGCACAGCGAGGTCATCCAGGCGCTGCACGCATTGCGTCGCGCTGGCACCGAGATCATCTACATCCCCGGCAACCACGATGCATCGCTGCGCCAGGTGTGCGGGCTGATGCTGCCGGCGATGCAGGTGCGCCGCCGCGCCATCCACGTGACCGCCGATGGCCGCCGGCTGCTGGTCGCGCACGGCGACGACTACGACGGCGTGACCCACTTCGGCGGCCTGCAGGAAAAGTTCGGTGACTGGCTGTATTACCGCATCCTCACCGGCAACCAGGCATTGAACGCGGTGCGCCGCCAGCTTGGCATGCGCTACTGGTCGCTATCGGAGTTCCTGAAGAAGCGCAGTGGTGCGGCTGAACGCTACATCGAGCGCTTCGTGCAGGCCGGCCTGGACGACGTGCGCCGGCGCGGCCTGGACGGCATCGTCTGCGGGCATATCCACCGCGCCGCGCTGGTCGAACGCGATGGCCTGGTCTATGCCAACGATGGGGATTGGGTGGAAAGCCTGACCGCGCTGGTCGAAGACCACGACGGCGCGCTGCGCCTGCTGGACCACAACGGCCAGACGCTGGTGGAGCTGCCGGGCGCGCGGTTGTCGCAGGCGGCATAGCCCGCGTGTGTCCCGCTGTAGAGCCGAGTCCATGCTCGGCTGTCGTTGCGCGCAACGAAGAGCAGCAGAGCATGGGCTCGGCTCTACATACACCGCGCGCAAGCCGCTAGCATCGGCCCATGGATTCATTGACCCAGATCGTGCTCGGTGGCGCCGTCGCTGCTGCCATCGCTCCGCCCGGCCATCGCCGCGCGGCCCTGCTGGCCGGTGCCGCGCTCGGCACCCTGCCGGACCTCGACGCCCTGTGGCTTGGCTTCACTGCGGCCGACCCGGTGGCGAACATGACCGAACACCGCAGCTTCAGCCATTCGCTGCTGGTGCTGCCCTGGGTGGCCGCACTGATCTGGTGGTTGTTCAAGCGCTTCGGCAATGGTCGCGTCGCGCAGTCACCGCTGCGCTGGTTCTGGGCGATCCAGCTGGCGCTGGTTACCCATCCCGTGCTGGATGCGTTCACCGTCTACGGTACCCAGTTGTGGTGGCCGCTGCGGCCACACCCAACCATGGGCTCCAGCGTCTTCATCATCGACCCTGGCTACACGGTGTGGCTGCTGCTGGGCTGCGTGCTGGCCTGGTTTGGTCGTGCGCGGCCCTGGGCGGGCAAGGTGCTGGGCGCGGCGTTGCTGTTCAGCAGTGGCTACCTGGGCTGGGGGCTGATCGCCAAGGCGCAGGTCGATCGGGCCGCCCAGCAGAGCCTGGCGGCGATGGGCCTGGGTGACGCGCCGCGCTTCTCGGTGCCGATGCCGTTCAATACGCTGCTGTGGCGGGTGGTAGCGATGACGCCCAATGGCTACGTGGTGGGTGATCGCTCACTGGTGGCCGACCATGGGCCGATGCGGTTCGAAGGCCATGCGTCCAACGTGCAGGCCTTGCGCGAAGCGCGGGCCATCCCGGCGGTGCAGCAGCTGCAATGGTTCAACCGTGGCTTCATGCGTGCGCAGGTCGTGGACGGAAGGCTTGTGCTGAGCGATCTGCGCATGGGGCTGGAACCGGACTACACCTTCAACTTCGTCGTCGCCGAGCAGGCGGACGGGCAATGGCGGGCGATCGTGCCCGAGCAGGTGCGGGCGGACTACAGAAGCCCGGCCGCGCGCGCTGATGCCGGGCGCCGGCTGGCGGCGATGTGGCAGCGGATCTGGCATGCGCCCGAGTAGATCCACGCCCTGCGTGGATGAAGGGACATCGGCGGTGGCAGCCACGCGTGGCGTGGCTCAACTGCGTCGATCAGCGCCCGCAGCCGGTGCCGTTGAGTAGATCCACGTCATGCGTGGATGAAGGGACATCGGCGGTGGCAGCCACGCATGGCGTGGCTCTACTGCGTCGATCAGCGCCCGCAGCCGGTGCCGTTGAGTAGATCCACGCCATGCGTGGATGAAGGGACATCGGCGGTGGCAGCCACGCATGGCGTGGCTCCACTGCGTCGATCAGCGCCCGCAGCCGGTGCCGTTGAGTAGATCCACGCCATGCGTGGATGAAGGGACATCGGCGGTGGCAGCCACGCATGGCGTGGCTCTACTGCGTCGATCAGCRCCCGCAGCCGGTGCCGTTGAGTAGATCCACGCCATGCGTGGATGAAGGGACATCGGCGGTGGCAGCCACGCATGGCGTGGCTCTACTGCGTCGATCAGCGCCCGCAGCCGGTGCCGTTGAGTAGATCCACGCCATGCGTGGATACGGGAGCATTGGTGCCGCGTCGGCTCAATACACCGTCGCGCGGCCCTGCACGAACGAATAGAAGAACACTGCATTCGGGTCGTTCTGCACCAGGCGGAACTCGCGGCGCATGCCTTCCACGGTTTCCTCGTCCACCGAGCCGGCCTGCAGCAGCTGGTCGGCCGCCGACAGCAGCAGCTGCTCCCAGAACGCGATCATGGTCTTGCGACGGGCAGGCTCGCGGTTGTCCAGGTGGATGGTCTTGATCTCGGTATGCACGTCGCGGAAGCCGCCGGCCAGCAGCAGGTTGCCCAGCTTGGCGCCGACGAAGGGGTCGCCACCGTGGTCGTACTGGAAGTCGTTGAAGGCCATCCAGTAGCGCCAGATGTGCGGCGAGTACGGGTCAAGCAGGAACGAGGCATTCATCACCTCGGTGATGTAGACCGGTGAACCCGGCGCCAGCACGCGGCGCACTTCACTCAACACGCGTGCCGGTGACGGAACGTGTTCCAGCACCCAGCACAGGAAGGCCGAATCGAAGCTGCGCGCCTCGAACGGCAGTTCGCCGGCATCGGCCTGCTGCAGGGTGTAACGGTCGCTGCACCACGGGGTGCGCGCCAGGTTCTCGCGCGCGGTGGCCAGCTGGGTCTCGCTCAGGTCCACGCCGGTCACGTGCAGCTCGGGGAAGCGGCGCAGCAGGATCTCGGTCTGCGCACCCACGCCGCTGCCGACTTCCAGCAGGCGCCGTGCACCGCTGTAGTCGATCTGGCCGAAGATGCTCGATTCCAGCAGGCGCGCCTGGGTCATCAGGCGCTGCTGTTCGGTGCCGGAAAACCCGTGCAGGTAGGTCGGAGAGGAGATCGGCGGGGTCATGGGGCGGGCTCTCGGAGTTCAATTCGGTCGAGCAGGCTCGACGTTGCGACGCGGCAGGGCGCTCAGGCTGCCGAAGACAGCGCCGGTTCCCCGTCAATCAAGCGGTCGAAGTACTCGGTGGTCAGCGCGATCTGGCTCTGCGGGTCTTCGGCACGGTTGACCACCGCACGGAAGGCGGCGTTCTCCGGCCGGTCCTTGGCATACCAGCCCAGGTGCTTGCGCGCGATGCGCACGCCCTGCGGTTCGCCATAGAAGGCATGCAGTGCGTGCAGGTGGCCAAGCAGGATGTCGCGCACTTCGGCCAGCGACGGTGGCGGCAGTTCCTGCCCGGTGGCCAGGTAATGCGCCACTTCGCGGAAGATCCACGGCCGGCCCTGTGCGGAACGGCCGATCATCACCGCGTCCACGCCAGTTTCCTTCAAAACGTGGGCAGCCTTCTGCGGCGAATCGATATCGCCGTTGGCGATCACCGGAATGCGCAGGGCGGCCTTGATCTCACCGATGGTGGCGTACTCGGCCTGGCCGGTGTAATGCTGGTCGCGGGTGCGGCCGTGCACGGCCAGTGCAGCGATACCGCTGTCCTCGGCGATGCGCGCGATCAGCGGGCCATTGCGGTGGTCACAGTCCCAACCGGTGCGGATCTTCAGCGTGACCGGCACGTCCACCGCGTTGACCACGGCTTCGAGGATGCGCGCCACCAACTGCTCGTCGCGCATCAGCGCCGAGCCGGCCCAGGCGTTGCACACCTTCTTGGCCGGGCAGCCCATGTTGATGTCGATGATCTGCGCGCCGTGGTCGACGTTGTGGCGCGCCGCCTCGGCCAACTGCTGCGGCTCGGTACCGGCGATCTGCACGCTGATCGGCGCCGGCTCGCCCTCATGGTCCATGCGGTGGATCGACTTGCGCGTGTTCCAGAAGCGCGGGTCGCTGATGGTCATTTCCGAGGCGGCCAGGCCCGCGCCCAGCCGTTTGCACAGCAGGCGGAAGGGCTTGTCGGTGACGCCGGCCATGGGCGCCAGCACGACGTTGGGGGCGATGGTGTACGGGCCGATCTGCATGCGCCCATTGTAGGGCGCGGGCGGCGGTACGGCCGTGTCGGGTACGGTCCGGTTCAGGCCGATCGGCACCGACCTCATGCCGTACCGGCATCAGCAGATGCTTGACGGTTGCTTCCGTCGCCCCCAAGGGCGGGCGATGGTGGCCGGCTAACCCAGGCTCTGCCAGGCCTGGCGGGTACCCAGGGCGAAGGCCAGCCCCAGGCCCAGGCAGGCCAGCGAACTGACCACCCAGAAGCGCCGGCCGTTGTACCCCGGCCGGAACAGTGCCAGGCCGAAGCCCGTCGCGGCGCGCAGCAGCAGCAAGGCAGCGATGGCGGGCAGGACCAGGCGGCTGGCCGGCAGCGGCGAATGCCAGCCCGCGGCGGCCAGTGCGTACAGGGTCCAGGCCACCAGCACGGCCGTGATGCCGGCGGTCATCAACGGTGGCCACCAGTGCCCCGCATGCGCGAGCCGGACTACGCGCTGGCCGGCACCGAAGTATCTGTACCACGCGGCGCCGAAGGCGATGCAGCCGATATGCAGCAGCGCCGCAGCGGCACTGCCTGCGGCCGCGACCAGCAACCAGGGGAATCCGTCCATGTCCTGCCCGTGCAAGGAAGCTGCGCGGATCGTGAGCGAGGGGCAGGATGTGGGCAATGCGACAGGCGGTCGCAGGGGCTGGGCAGTGGGCAAAAGAAGGGCCCAGGTGCCTGTGCACCCGGGCCTTGTCATCCACGCGTGGCGTGGAATTACTTGGCTTCGGCGTCGGCCGGGGTGAAGCGCGGCATCGCCGCTGCAGCGCCTTCCTTCTCGGTCGAGCGACCGGCGAACTGGTTGGCAAAGCGCACGTGGCGGGCGAACGGGGCGTCGGCCACCTGCGCCAGCGACGCGGCCAGCGCACCGTTGAAGGCATCACCGGCACCGGTGGTGTCGATGGCCTGCACCTGCTCGGCGCCGACGCGGTAGTACGGCTGGGTATCGCCGCGCAGGTTCTCGTCGGCATGCGAGACGAACACGCCCACCGAACCCAGGGTCACCACCACGGTACCGTTGCCGACCAGCTTGCGGCAGAGCGCATGCAGGCTGACGCCATCCAGCGCGGCGACATCGTTGGCATCCACGCGCTCACCGACATGGCGACCGAGCAGCGCGGCGAACTCGGTCTCGTTCGGGGTGATCACATCGGCCAGCTTGAGCAGGCCGATGGTCGAGGGCGCGTCGGCCGGTGCGGTGTTGAGCACGGTGGTGACACCGGCCTCGCGGGCCGTGGCCAGCGCCGCTTCGATGGTCTGCACCGGCGATTCCAGCTGCACCAGCACCACCTTGGCGCTGGTGAGCAATGCCTGCTGCTGTTGCAGGAAGTCGGTGCTGAGCGCGGCGTTGGCGCCCGGGCCGATCACGATGGTGTTGCGGCCACGCGCGTCCACGTAGATGCCCGCAGTGCCGGTCGGCTCGCTGCTGGCTTCGGCAATCAGGCCGAAGCCATCCTGCGCGGCCAGTTCACGTGCGGTGGCGCCGCCGGCGTCATCGCCCAGCGCGCACACGAAGTGCGTCTCGGCGCCGGCGCGGCAGGCGGCCACGGCCTGGTTGAAGCCCTTGCCTCCCGGGCCGGTGCTGTAGCGGCCGGCAATGGTCGCACCCGGTGCCGGCAGCGACTCGCACCGCCACACGTGATCGACATTGAAGGAACCGACGACAACGACACTGCTGCTCATAGGAAATCTTTTCTCAACCAGGGGTTCAACTGAAGTGCGTCAGCACGCCGGCGATGGTCGCCGTCATGAAGGTGGCAATGGTACCGCCCAACACCGCGCGCAGGCCGAACTTGGCCAGATCGTGGCGACGTTCCGGCGCCAGGCCGCCGATGCCGCCGATCTGGATCGCGATCGAGCTGAAGTTGGCAAAGCCGCACAGCGCGTAGGTGGCGATCAGGCGGCCTTCGTCGGACAGGCTCACGCCCGCCACCTGGCCGTTCACGATCTGCGACAGCTCGGTGTAGGCCACGAACTCGTTGATCACGACCTTCTGGCCGATCAGCGAACCGACGGTGGTGGCATCAGCCCACGGGGTACCGATCACCCAGGCGATCGGGGCCAGCACGTAACCGAAGATGGTCGACAGGTTGGTCGGCTTGCCGATGGCAGCGGCCAGGCCGGTCACTTCGCCGAACCAGGTGAGCGGTGCATTCAGCAGCGCGATCAGGGCGATGAAGGCCAGCAGCATCGCGCCGATGTTCAGCGCCAGCTTCAGGCCGTCACCGGCACCGGCAGCGGCCGCGTCGATGATGTTGCTGGAGGTCTTCTCCACTTCCATCTTCACCGTGCCGCGGGTCAGCGGGGTGCCGGTTTCCGGAATCAGCAGCTTGGCCACGACCAGGGTGGCCGGTGCGGCCATGATGCTCGCCGCCAGCAGGTGCTTGGCGTAGAAGGCCTGCTGCGCCGGGTCGCCACCGCCGAGCATGCCCACGTAGGCCGCCAGCACGCCGCCGGCGATGTGCGCCATGCCGCCGATCATCATGGTCAGCAGCTCGGACTGGGTCATCCTGGCGATGTACGGGCGCACGGTCAGCGGCGCCTCGGTCTGGCCGATGAAGACGCTGGCGCAGACGCTGGTGGTTTCCGCGCCGGACACGCGCATCACCTTGGTGATCGACCAGGCCATCACGCGCACGATCGCCTGCATGACGTTGAGGTGGTACATGACCCCCATCAGCGCCGAGAAGAAGATGATGGTCGGCAGCACCTGGAAGGCGAAGATGAAGCCGTAGTTCTTGGTGTCCATCAACGAGCCGAAGATGAAGCCCGAGCCCTCGTTGACGAAGCTCAGGACCTTGACGAAGCCCTTGCCCAGCGCATCGAACACGTCGCGCCCGCCCGGCACCAGGATCACCAGCGCCGCGAAGGCGATCTGCAGGGTGATACCGGTGGCAACCAGCTTCCAGTCAACCGCACGCTTGTTGTTGGAAAACAGCCAGGTGATGCCGATCAGCACCGCCAACCCGAACAGGCCGAAGCCGATCCTGCCCAAACCTTCGACCATGTGAGTGACTCCCCTGGGGCGTCGCGAAAAACGGGAAGCCTAGTGCAGGGCAGGGGCCGGGGCAAGAAAAAGCAGCGTGCGCGCGCCCATCGGTACCGATCAGGCCAGCAACGGCAAGGGCTTGCGGCCGGCGGCGGCAGGTAGAATGGGGCTCGATCCCGGCCCGGATGCGGGCCCGCAGCAGGAGATTCGCATGCAATACCGTCGCCTGGGCTCCACCGGCCTGCCGATTTCCGCCCTGTCCTTCGGCGCCTGGGTGACCTTCGGTGACCAGATCCCGCGCGACGAGGCCCGCAACCTGGTGGCTGCCGCCTGGGACCACGGCGTCAACTTCTTCGACAACGCCGAGGGCTATGCCAACGGCCGCGCCGAACAGGTGATGGGCGATGTGATCGCCGACCTGCGCCTGCCGCGCGATGGCATCTGCGTCTCCAGCAAGGTGTTCTTCGGCAGCGCCAAGGACCCACGGCCGACCCAGCGCGGCCTGTCGCGCAAGCATGTGACCGACGCCTGCCATGCCGCGCTCAAGCGCCTGCGGGTGGACTACCTGGACCTTTATTACTGCCATCGCCCGGATCCGGACGCGCCGATCGCCGAGACCGTGCATGCCATGGATACCCTGGTGCGGCAGGGCAAGATCCTCTACTGGGGGACCTCGGAGTGGTCGGCGGTGCAGATCCAGCAGGCGCTGGACATCGCCGAAGCACGCAACCTGCAGGGCCCGTCGATGGAGCAGCCGCAGTACAACCTGCTGCACCGCGAACGCGTCGAGGTCGAGTATGCGCCGCTGTATGCCGGTGCCGGCCTGGGCACCACCATCTTCTCGCCGCTGGCCTCGGGCCTGCTGACCGGCAAGTACGACCAGGGCATTCCGGCCGATGCGCGGCTGGGCCGCGAGGGCATGGAATGGCTGCAGGCGCTGGTGCTGGGTGACGACGCCGAGGCCCGCCTGGCCCAGGTGCGCCGCTTCAGCGAAGCAGCGCGTGAGCTGGGCCACGCCCCGGCCGCGCTGGCGATTGCCTGGTGCCTGCGCAACCCGAACGTCTCCAGCGTGATTCTCGGCGCCAGCCGGGTGGAGCAGCTGCTGCAGAACCTGCAGGCACTGGACGTGCTGGAGCAGGTGGATGCGGCCGGCTGGGCCGAGATCGAAGCCGCCTTCGGCTGACAGCCCTTTGTAGAGTCGAGCCATGCTCGACTCCGCGCGTAGCGCGTGCGTTTCCAGGCGACGGTGCCAGGAGCAGTCGAGCATGGCTCGACTCTACAAAAGCGCCGCGCCATCTTTTGATTGATGACACCTATTGAATTTTCGAATTCGATCATTAATCCCATCAATCAAATTGAGAATGGTTGTTGATTGTCAACTGAGAATCATTATCATTTGACTCGTCCCTCGCACGAGTCCAGATGCTCATGAATGCTCAACCTGTACTGCTGCGCCCCGAAACGCTGACCCTCCGCGATCGTCCGGTCCGTGTCGTTCCGCCGGAAGAGGTCATCGACAGCGAAGCCCTGCTCAAGGCCCGTCGTGAAATCCTGATCCAGCACGGCGACCGCTTCTACCGCCTGCGGCACACCAGCAACGACAAGCTGATCCTGACCAAGTAATCGCGGCCTGGTCGCCCGCCTCCCTCCCTCCTGCCGGCAGCGCCGGCAGGGTGGGCGACCCGTCCGCGCCCGCTCTCTCCCCCTTGGTCTACCGCGTGCACCTCCCGGGTGTGCCGGTAACCGGGGGTTCCCCTGCCTGACCGAACGAACCCGATGACCCGCCCTACCGCCCTTTGCCTCGCCGTCTGGATGGCCCTGCCGCTGTCCGCCCATGCTGCTGCCGCGGCCACCGCCGCGCCTGATGCGCGCGACTTCGACCGCGTGCAGGTCACCGCCACCCGCACCGAGCGGGCAGTGAGTGACGTGGCGGCCACCGTGGATGTCATCGACCGCGAGCAGATGGACCGGCACCTGGTGCAGGACATCAAGGATCTGCTGCGCTACGAGCCGGGCCTGTCGGTCAGCCGCAGCGCCGCGCGCTTCGGCCTTGGCAGCATCCGCATCCGTGGCCTGGACGGCAACCGCGTGCGCGTGCAGACCGATGGCATCGCCATGCCCACCAGCTTCAACATCGGCTCGTTCTCCAACGCCAACCGCAACTTCACCGATCTGGACACGCTCAAGCGCGTGGAGATCGTGCGCGGCCCGGCCAGCTCGCTGTACGGTTCCGACGCGCTCGGGGGCGTGGTGGCCTTCGTCACCAAGGATCCGGCCGATTACCTGAAGGATGGCAAGGACAGCTACGTCGGCCTGAAGTTCGGCTACGACGGTGAGTGGAAGGGCCTGCTCGGCGGCGTGACCAGCGCGTTCGGCGGCGAACACTGGAGCGGCATGGTCAACATCAACCATCGCCAGGGCCAGGAAACCGGTAACAAGGGCGATGTTCGCAGCCTCGACAACACTCGTACCGCGCCCAACCCGCAGGACCGCGACGGTCGCAGTGGCCTGGCCAAGCTGGTCTATGCACCGAGCGAGGACCAGCGCTTCCGCCTGACCGTGGAAGGCAACGAAGACAACACCGATACCAGCGTGCTGTCCTCGATCGACCGCACCACCACCACCGGCATGAAGGCGCGCGACACGCAGAACCGCACCCGCGTGTCGTTCGCCCATGAAATGGATGCGCTGGACAAGGGCTTCGCCGACAACCTGCATTGGCAGCTGTATACCCAGCACAGCGAGACCAACCAGATCACCGACGAAGACCGCGCCAACCGCAGCCGCCGCCACCGCGAGTTCAACTTCGACCAGCGCGTGTACGGCCTGCAGGCACAATTCAACAAGGCGTTCAGCACCGGCAGTGTCGAACACGCGCTGACCTACGGCTTCGAAGGTGCGCGTACCGAGATCCGCCAGAAGCGCGACGGCTATCAGGTTCTGGCCAATGGCCAGACCAGCACCACCATCCTGCCCGACGCCTTCCCGGTACGCGATTTCCCGATCAGCAAGACCACCGAGCTGGGCCTGTACGCGCAGGATGAAATGCGCATGGCCGGCGGCAAGCTGTCGCTGGTGCCGGGCGTGCGCGTGGATCGCTACGAGCTGAAGCCGGAAGTGGACAGCATCTTCGCCGACGACAATCCCGGCGTTGCGGTGGCCAGGCTGACCAAGACCAGCGTCTCGCCGAAGCTGGGCGTGGTCTATCGCTTCACCGACGAATGGTCGCTGTTCGCCGGCTACTCGCATGGTTTCCGCTCGCCGCCGTACAACGACGTCAACCTGGGCTTCACCAACTTCGCCTTCGGTTACACCGCCATCCCCAATCCGGACCTGAAGCCGGAAACCAGTGATGGCATGGAGCTGGGCCTGCGCTTCCTGTCACCGGCCGCCTACGTCAGCGTCAGCGGCTACTACAACGAGTACAAGGATTTCATCGAGTCGCAGTCGCTGGTCGGCACCAACGCCCAGGGCCTGATGGTGTTCCAGTCGCGCAACATCGCCTATGCGCGCATCTACGGTGCCGAACTGAAGGCTGGCGTTGACTTCGGCCAGATCAACCCGGCGCTGCAGGGCTGGGCGCTGCGCAGCTCGGTGGCCTGGTCGCGCGGCGACAACAAGACCGAGGACACTCCGCTGGATTCGGTCGACCCGCTGCGCGGCACCGTCGGCCTGATGTACGACACCGACGCCTGGGGCGTCGAACTGGCCGGTACCTTCGTCAAGCGCAAGGACCGCGTCACTGCAGCGACGGTGTACCGCCCGGCCGGCTACGGCGTGGCCGACCTGATGGCGCACTGGAACTTCGCCCCGGGCGCGACCTTCAACGTCGGCGTGTTCAACCTGGGCGACAAGCGCTACATCGATTGGTCCAACGTGGGTTCGACGCTGTCTGCGACCAGCCGCGTGCTGGATCGCTACACCAGCCCGGGCCGCACCCTTTCCGCCAGCCTTGCCGTTTCCTGGTGACCTCATGAGCCGCGCCTTGTCCGCACGCAGGAATGACGCCATCGCCGTGCAGGGCAGCGCGGCCTGGCCGACCCCGGCACAGCTGGCCACGCTCGGCACCTTGTTGTGCCTGTACCACGCCGACGGCAACGAGCTGGGTGGCTGGCGCCAGGCGGTGCGCGTGCACGCCTGCCAGGGCGTGGACAGCGAGGGCATACGCGAAAGCCTGTGTTTCCTCGATGCCCGCGGCCGCTGCGTGTGGCGGCTGTACCTGTTGCCCGACAGCGATTTCCTGGCCTGGGACCGGCTGGTCGCGGCGCTGCCGCCGGGCCCGGAGCATGACAGCGAGGGCAGTGTCGGCGAACGCCTGTGGCGGCGCCTGGCCGGCCATCTTGGTGGCCAGCGCTGGCGCCTGTGCACGCTGCGCCTGCATGCCGCGGACGAGGGCCGCACGCTGGCAGCCAGCCTGTCGACCCTGTCCTCGCTGGGCGCGGCCACCGCGCGTCGCATCGCTCGGTTGGAAGGTGCCGAAGGCGAGCTGGCGATCGACGATTGCTGCTGCGCCGACGCCGCGCGCCGGCCGACACCCCGTATTCCCGGCGACCTGCCGCTGATCCGCCTGTGATCCTTTCCTGATGGAACGCCCGCCGGCCCTGGAAGGCCTCTCAACGAACCTGCAACCCCGAAGGAAGACCCGATGAAGTTCCAGACAGCCAGCGTCATGCTGTTGCTCGCTGCCAGCGGCGTGGCCAGCGCGCAGCCCTCCGACATCGCCCGCGACCACGACAGCATCCTCGCCATGCAGGGCGAGTACACCGTCGACTTCGCGTTCGACGAGACCGTGCTGCTCAAGCCCGGCTACGAGCGTGCGCCGGCGATGCGCAGCGGCGGCAGCGAAGTGGTCATCGTGGTCGAGGACACCCCGCAGCGCATCGTGCTGCAGCACCTGTTGCTCGATGAGAAGAGCGGCCACATCACCAAGCACTGGCGCCAGGACTGGGTCTACGAAGCGCCCAGCCGTTTCGAGTTCAGCGCCGACCAGACCTGGCAGGTACGCCGCATTCCCGCAGCGGTGAACCAGGGCGCCTGGACCCAGTGCGTGTATGAAGTGAGCGATGCACCGCGCTACTGTGGCACCGGCAAATGGACGTACACCAACAACGTGCCGAGCTGGACCAGCGACCTGAGCTGGCGCCCGCTGCCGCGTCGTGAATACACAAAGCGCAGCGACTACAACGCGCTGGCCGTGGTCAACCGCCACACGCTCACGCCCAATGGCTGGACCCACGAGCAGTTCAATACCAAGGTGCAGCGCAACGCCGACGGCAGCCAGGTGGAGATCGCCCGCGAGTTCGGCTTCAACGACTACGTCAAGACAACCGAGGTCGACTTCACCCCGGCCCGCGCCTACTGGAAGGCCACCGCCGGCTACTGGGCCAAAGTGCGCCAGCGCTGGGACGGCTTCCTCGGCCAGGCCCCGGGCGTGCACCTGAAGACCAAGCTCGATGGCATGGCGATGATCATCCCGCTGTTCACCCAGGCCGAAGAGATCCAGTCCGGCAAACAGGTGAAGGACGCGCAGATCGACGAGGTCTTCGCCAAGTACGTGGAAAAGGCGCAGTAGATCCACGCCATGCGTGGATGTGCTTGTTCCTTGAACACTGGCAACGCCGTCATGTGCTTTTGGCAGGTGCCGAGCTTGCTCGGCACACGCTTTCCCGCATCCACGCATGGCGTGGATCTACCGGCAAGTGCCGAGCCTGCTCGGCACGCCGTCCGGAGGCGCAACCGATTCAGGCCTCGCGCAACGCCAATGCCGGCGGCGTATGCAGGATCGCCCGCGTACCCCACCAACCCGCCAACAGGCTCAAACCGATGCCGACTACGCCGCCGATCAGCAGCCCTGGCCACGGCGGCAGCAACGGCAGCTCGAACACCTTCTGCGAGACCGCCACGCCGATGGCAGCCGCTGCGCCCACCGCCAGCATCGCCGCCAGCGTACCCAGCGCGCCGAACTCCACCAGCACCGCACCGCGCAGCTGGCGCCGGGTCGCACCCAGGGTGCGTAGTACCGCGCTGTCGTAGCGGCGCTCGCCGGCGGTGGCCTGCAGCGCGGCCAGCAGCACCAGCACGCCGGCCAGCAGGCTGAACACCATCACCAGCTGCACCGCCTGCGCCACGCGCTCCATCACATCGCGCACCTGCGAAATCACCGCATCCACGTCCAGCAGCGACAGGTTCGGCTGCGCGCGCACCAGTTCGCCCAGGCCCGCCGCCTTGCCGGCCGGCAGATGGAAGGCCGACAGCAGGTTGTGCGGGGTTTCGCCCACCGCATTCGGGTTCAGCAACACGAAGAAGTTCGGCCGGAAGGTGTTCCAGTCCGCCTTGCGCACGCTGGTGACGGTGAACTCGCGCTCCTGCTCGCCCACCGCAATGGTGATGCGGTCGCCGGGGTACAGGCCGTAGCGTTTGGCCCAGCCGATTTCCACCGAGGCTTCCGGTGCGGTGCTGTCGGTTTTCCAGAACGTGCCATTGACCAGCGTATTGGCCGGCGGGAACGTGCTGCGCCAGCTGAAATTCAGTGGCCGGTTCTCGTCATCGTCATCGCGCTGACCTTCGCCTTGTGCCGCTTGTCCGTCCTGACCGGGCTCGCGGTCCACGCGCAGCGGTGGCTTGCCATTGATCGCGATCAGGCGGCCGGTGGCCATCGGTTCGATGCTGGCGTCACCGGCGCCCAGTCCACGCAGCGTGGCCAGCACGCTGTCGCGCTGTTCGGGCTGGATGTTGATCAGGAAGTAGTTGGGCGTGTCCGCCGGCAGGCGCTCGCGCCATTGCTGCAGCAGGCCGGGGCCGGTCACGGCCAGCAACAGCAGCGCGCACAGCGACAGCGACAGCCCGACCAGCTGCATTACCGCCAGTATCCGGCGCCGGGTCAGCGCGGCCAGGCCCAGCCGCCAGTGGCCGTGCAGGCGGTGCTGCAGGCCGCGCAGCAGTTGCAGCAGCACGAAGCCGACCACCCCGGCGGCCAGTGCCAGCGTGGCCAGGCCGCCCAGCACCCACAACGCCAGCTTCAGGTCGCCGGTGACTTGTACCGCCAGCAGCAGGCTGGCCGCCAGCGCTGCCACATAGGCCAGCAGTGACGCCGGCGGCAGGGCAGCGAAGGAACGGTTGAGCACCCGCATCGGCGGCACCCCGCGCAGGCGCAGCAGCGGTGGCAGGCCGAAGCCGAACAGCAGCAACAGGCCGATGCCGGCGCCGGTCAGCGCAGGCATCGCCTCGGGCAACGGCAGGCGCTGCGGCACCAGGCTGCCCAGTACCTGCACCAGGCCTTCCTGCGCGGCCATGCCCAGGCCGATGCCGAGCGCACAGGCCGGCACCGCCAGCATCAGCAGCTGCAGTGCCAGGCCAAGCAGGATGTCGCGCTGGCGCGCACCCAGGCAGCGCAGGATCGCCACCTGGTCGATGCGGCGCAGCGCGAAGCGGTTGGCCGCCAATGCGGTGGCCACGCCCGCCAGCAGCACCGCCAGCAGCGCGCTCAGGCCGAGGAAGCGCCCGGCCAGATCGAAGGCCTGGCGCACGCCGCGCTGGGTGTCATCCACGCTCAGCAGGCGCAGGCCCTTCACCTGTGGCAGCAGCCACTCACGCAGGGACGCGACCTGCCCGGGTGGTCCTGCAAACATCAGCCGGTAGTTGATGCGGCTGCCGGGGCCAAGCAGTCCCGTGCCTTCCACATCGGCGCGGTTGACCAGCAGGGTGGGGGACAGCGTCAGCAGGTCGCCGCCGGTATCCGGTTCGGCCTCGATGATGCCGGCGATGCGCAGCGTGCCGGCGCCGAACTCGAGATCATCGCCGGCCTTCAGCCCGAGCCCCTGCAGCAGGCGTGGGTCGGCATAGGCCTGGCCCTTGGGTGGCATGCCGGCATCGGTGATCAACGTACCGCCGGGCGTGGCCCGTACCCGCAGCGTGCCGCGCAGTGGATAGCCCGCCTGCACCGCCTTGATGCTGGCCATCTGGCTGGCGTCGCCGTTGAACAGCACGCTGCCGAAGCTGGCGATGCGGGTGTAGGCCAGTCCACGCCGTTGTGCCTCGTCGGCGAATGCCTGCGGCGGGTCATCACGCCCGGCGATGCCGAGATCGCCACCGAGCATTTCCGCCGCGCTGCCGGTCAGCGCCAGGTTGACCCGGTTCACCAGCGTGCCCACCGCAGTCATCACCGCCACGCCCAGCACCAGTGCGGCGAAGACGGTGAGCAGGTCGCCGGCCAGCGCCTCGCGGCGCAGTGCGCGCCACGCGTGGCGCAGCAGGTTCATGCCTGTACCCCACGCTCGACCGGCAGCAGGCGGCCGTCGTCGATACGATGGATGTACTGGCAACGCTGCGCCAGGCGCATGTCGTGGGTGACCAGTACCAGGGTAGTGCCGCTGCCGGCGTTGAGTTCGAACAGCAGGTCGCTGACGTGCTGGCCGGTGGCATGGTCCAGCGATCCCGTCGGTTCGTCGGCGAACAGGATGCGCGGCCGGGTGACGAAGGCACGCGCCAGTGCCACGCGCTGCTGCTCGCCACCGGACAGCTGGCGCGGGTAGTGGCGGGCGCGATGGGAGAGGCCGACCTGCGCCAGCACTTCATCGACCCGCGTGCGATCCTCGCGCCCGGCGAGTTCCAGTGGCAACGCGACGTTCTCGGCGGCGGTCAGCGCCGGCAGCAGGTGGAAGCTCTGGAACACGAAGCCAACCTCGCGCGCGCGCAGCTGGGCCCGCGCTTCTTCATCGAGGTCGCCCAGGTCCTGGCCCGACAGCGCAATGCGGCCCCGACTGGGCAGGTCCAGCCCGGCCAGCAGGCCGAGCAGGGTGGTCTTGCCCGAACCGGAGGCGCCGACGATGGCCGCGCTGGTGCCTTCATGGACGGTCAGGGTGATGTTGTCCAGTATGTGGACTTCACCCTCCGGGCCCTGCACGGATTTGCCGACCTGGTCGACGGCGATGGCGACGGGCGCGCTGCGGGGGGACAGGCTGTCGATGAGGAGACTCCAATGCGCAAGACGGGATGGAGCCGGCGAGCCGGCGCGATGATGGTGCTGCTGCTAGGGTTCCTGCTGTTGCCGGGGCTGGCCTGTGCCAAAGGTCCGGCTGGCACCGTGCTGGTGCTCGGCGACAGCCTCAGTGCCGCCCACAATATCCCTGCCGACGCCGGCTGGGTCAGCTTGCTGCAACAGCGGGTCAGGCAGCAGTCGAAAACCCCGGCGCGCATCGTCAACGCCAGCATGAGCGGGGAAACCACCGCCGGCGCGCTGACCCGCCTGCCGGGCCTGCTGGCCAGGGAGAAGCCGACCGTGGTGGTGATCGCGCTGGGCGGCAATGACGCGCTGCGCGGGCTGACCCCGGCGCAGGTGCAGGGCAACCTGGAAAAAATGGTGCAGGCCAGCCAGAAGGCCGGTGCCAAGGTGCTGCTGCTGGGCATCGACGTGCCGCCCAACTACGGACCGGCCTACCGCCAGCGCCTGGCCGCGGCCTACAAGGCGCTGGCCACGCAGTACAAGGTGCCGCTGCTGCCGTTCCTGCTGGAGGGCGTGGCCCTGCAGCCGGGCATGATGCAGGGCGACGGCCTGCACCCCACGGCGCAGGCGCAGCCGAAGGTGCTGGACAACGTCTGGCCGCTGCTCAGGCCGCTGCTCTGAACCGTTTGTGTACCTCTTGACGGAACTTCACATCGCGTCCACCGTCGATCCGGCATGTTTCACAAAGCTGAAGTTAGAGGGAATCACATGCGTCAGACGAAGGAGACCTCCGGCTTGGTGCTGGTGGTCGAAGACAACCGCAACATCTCCGAGATGATCGGGGAATACCTGGAAGGTCGCGGCTTCGAAGTCGACTATGCACAGGACGGCCTGGATGGCTACCGCCTCGCGGCGGAGAACAGCTATGACGTCGTGGTGCTCGATCTCATGTTGCCGCGCCTGGATGGCATCGAAGTGTGCCGTCGCCTGCGCAACGATGCGCGCAAGTCCACGCCGGTGCTGATGCTCACGGCACGCGACACGCTGGACGACAAGCTCACCGGCCTCGGGTTCGGTGCCGATGACTACCTGACCAAGCCGTTCGCGATCCAGGAGCTGGAAGCCCGCCTGCGCGCGCTGATCCGTCGCGAACGCCGCCAGGTCGGTTCGGAGGTGCTGAAGGTCGCCGACCTGGTGCTCGATCCGGTCAGCATGCGGGCTACCCGTGCCGGTACCGAGCTGCAGCTGTCGCCGATCGGCCTGCGCCTGCTGACCATCCTGATGCGCGAATCGCCGCGCGTGGTCACCCGCCAGGAGATCGAACGCGAGATCTGGGGCAATGGCCTGCCGGATTCGGACACCCTGCGCAGCCATCTGTACAACCTGCGCAAGATCATCGACAAGCCGTTCGACCGTCCGCTGCTGCACACTGTGCAGAGCGCCGGCTATCGCATTGCCGATATTGCCCAGCCGATGGCCTGATCGGGGCCCGGCCTGTGCAGCATCAGGCCCGGCCGGGCAACGACCCCGCACCGGGCACGGATGACCGGCCGGCGCTGCCGCCGGTCAGCGTCCGTGCACGACTACGGCGCAGCGCGCTGCCTATAATCGCAGCGCTCTGACCGGGACCCCGCAATGCCGCACGGCCTGCCGCGCAAGATCCGTATCGCCTTCATCCTGCAGGCAGTCCTGGCCAGCCTGGGCATCCTGCTCGGTGCCTGGCTGGTCTCGCTGGTGATCAAGCACAGCCTGGTCGGCGCCGCCCTGCGCGAGGAAGCGGCCTATTACTGGACGCTGCACGAGGCGTCGCCGGTGCAGCCGCCGCCCAACACCCACAACATCCGCGGCTACCTGCTGGAAAGCGGGCAGTCGGCACTGTCATTGCCGGCCAACCTGCGCACCCTGGAGCCTGGCTTCCACGAGCTGCCCCAGGACGACCAGCTGGTGCTGGTCGACGTGCGCCCTGCCGGTCGCCTGTACCTGGTGTTCCTGCGCTCGCGCGCGGAGATGCTGGCGTTCTGGTTCGGCATCGTGCCGGTGCTGCTGACCCTGTTGGCGGTGTATGGCGCCAGCTGGGTCACCTACCGTGCCTCCAAGCGACTGGTGTCGCCGGTGAACTGGCTGGCGCGGCGCGTCTCGCGCTGGGACCCGGGCCACCCCGAAGCGGCCGATCTGGAGCCGAACAAGCTGCCGGCGGACATGCAGGGCGAGACCCGCCAGCTGGCGGCCGCACTGCATTCGCTGGCCAACCGGGTCAGCGCGCACGTGGCGCGCGAGCGCAACTTCACCCGTGATGCCAGCCATGAGCTGCGCACGCCGTTGACCGTCATCCGCGTGGCCAGCGACATGGCCCTTGGCGATGAAACCCTGCAGCCGCGCCTGCGCCGCAGCCTGCAGCGCATCCAGCGTGCAGGCCGTGACATGGAGGCGGTGATCGATGCGTTCCTGATCCTGGCCCGCGAGGCCGATGTCGAACCGCAGATCGAGCTGTTCGACGTCAACGACATCGTCCGCTACGAGGTGGACAACGCCAACGAGCTGCTGGGCAACCGGCCCGTATCGGTGCACCTGCACGGCGACGGCCCGGTACAGCTGCACGCACCGCCGCGGGTGCTGCAGGTGGTGGTCAGCAACCTGGTGCGCAATGCCTGCAGCTACACCGACGAAGGGCGTATCGACGTGCACGTGCTCAATGACCGGGTGGTGGTGCGCGATACCGGCATCGGCATGTCCGCCGAGGCGCTGTCGCGCGCGTTTGAACCGTTCTACCGCGCCGAGCCGAGCCGTCCGCAGGGCACCGGCCTGGGCCTGTCGATCGTGCGCCGGCTGTGCGACCGCTTCGGCTGGAAGGTCAGCCTGGCCAGCGAGCCGGGCAAGGGCACCGAGGCTACGGTGATCTTCCGGTAGAGGGATTTTGCCGGGCTGCGCCCGGCACCCGCCGAGGCAACATCAACATCAGAAGCGGGCATTCCGTGGAATGGCGGGGCGGTGTGGGTTTGCAGGACACGCCGTAAACCCGTCCATGGGGGCTCGATGGCGCCATCCATGGCGCCAACGGTCCTGCAAACCCACACCGCCCCGCCTTCGACAGTTTCCCGCGATCCGCAGTAGATCCACGCCATGCGTGGATGGGGTTGCTCAGTTGCAGTTGACCTTCGGCGCCAGCGCCCTGGTCCAGATCGCATAGCCGGCCGGGGTCATGTGCAGCATGTCCTCGCGGAACAGCGTCGCATCCGGCTGGCCGTCGGCGCCGAGCATCGGCGTGTAGATGTCGGTGAAACCGGTGTTGGGCAGCTTGGCCAGCGCGGCCTTGATCAGCGTGTTGGCCTCGTTGATCGCCGGCAGCAGGTGCGCGCGCGACGGGCTCGGCTTGATCGACAGGTACTCCACCTTGGTCTTCGGCAGGTCGCGGTGCACGCGCTGCACGAAGGCAACCACGTCGTCGCGCACCTGCACGGCGCTGCGGCCACTGTTGAGGTCGTTGTCGCCCGCGTAGAAGAACACTTTGCATGGCGCATACGGCACCACGATGCGGTCGGCGTACCAGGTGCTGTCGCGCACTTCCGAGCCGCCGAAGCCGCGGTTGAACACTGGCTGGCCAGGGAAGTCGGTGGCCAGGCTCTCCCAGAAGCGGATCGAGGAGCTGCCAATGAACTCGATGCCACCGCGCGGCGGCGGGGTGGACTGGTCGGCGCTGGCGAAGCGGGCCATGTCGCCGGCCCAGGCCGCGTTGGAGACCTGTTCTGGCACCCGGGGCGACTCGGCCGGGCTCAGCGCCTGGGCCAGCGGTGCGGCAGTCAGCAGGCCCAGCATCAACAGGCAGGTACGGCGACGGGACATCAGGCGCTCCAGCAGGCAAGGGGCATCCATCATAGGAGCATGCCCGGGCCGTTGCTTGCCCCTGGCAGGCCGTTCAGCGGGCCGGCGCGGGCTGCGGTTGGCGGCCTTGTGGCAAAATGGCCGCCATCTGCCTATTCCTGTGCACCCATGATTCCCTGCCGTGCGTCTGAGCGGTCGCTGCGCCGCGCCCCCGTTGCTGGATGTTCCACCCGTGGCTGATCAGTTCGGCCACCTGCCGCGCGGCCCGCGCCGCATCTTCCAGGCCGCCCGCTGGTCCTGGCAGGGCCTGCGCGCTGCCTGGCTGCACGAGTCCTCGTTCCGGCTTGAGGTCTACCTGCTGATCCTGCTGACGCCGATTGCGATCTGGCTGGGCCAGACGCCGGTCGAACGCGCGCTGCTGATCGGCTCGATGCTGCTGGTGCTGGCGATGGAGCTGGCCAACTCGGCCATCGAAGCGGTGATCGAACGCTACGGCAGTGAGATTCACGAGCTGGCCGGCCGCGCCAAGGACATGGGCTCGGCGGCGGTGTTCGTGCTGATGATGAACGTGTTGCTGTGCTGGGCGCTGGTCGTGGTTCCGCACGCGCTGGCCGGCAACTACGGCTGAAACCCCATTCCCCCACTGCCTTGAAGAGTTTCCATGTCCTTTGAGTTCCTCGCCGACCCCAATGCCTGGGTGACCCTGTTCACGCTCAGCGCGCTGGAAATCGTGCTCGGCATCGACAACCTGGTGTTCATTTCCATTGCTGTCAGCAAGCTGCCGGAAGAGCGCCGCCCGTTCGCCCGCAAGCTCGGCATCGCGGTGGCCTGCATTACCCGCATCGGCCTGCTGGTATCGCTGGCCTACCTGGCGCACATGGCGGCAAACCTGTTCACCGTGGCCGGCATGGGCATCTCCATCCGCGACCTGGTGCTGATCGTTGGCGGCCTGTTCCTGATCATCAAGGGCTGCATGGAGATCAAGGAACTGATCAGCGGTGGCGAGGATGAAGATCCCAGCACCACCAAGGCCTCGGCCGTGTTCGGCTACGTGATCGCGCAGATTGCGGTGATCGACATCGTGTTCTCGCTGGACTCGGTGATCACCGCCGTCGGCATCGCCGACCACATTCCGGTGATGGTCGCCGCGATCCTGCTGTCGGTGATGGTGATGCTGCTGGCCGCCAACCCGCTGGGCCGCTTCATCGATGCCAACCCGACCGTGAAGATGCTGGCGCTCGCCTTCATCCTGATGATCGGCGCGGTGCTGATCCTGGACGGCCTGGACGTGCACGTGCCCAAGCCCTACATCTACGCCGCGATGGGCTTCTCGGTGCTGGTGGAGTGGCTGAACCTGCTGATGCGCCGCCGCGCCCGCGAGCACAACGTGCCGGGCGCCGGCAACTGGTAAGCGCGCCACTGGCGTGTGAGTCCCTCAGAACCCCCGGCATTCCGGGGGTTCTGCGTTGTGGGGGCGAGGTCGGTTCTGCAACGGCATTGTGGTTTTTGCACTTGTGGCTGCGTTCCGGCTTCCACTTGTGAACCAGGATCAACAGTGTTTTCCCGGGGCGAGGCTTAATCCGGCGCAGCAAAGCGCGCAGGCTACGCACTCCCGATTCCCGCCCCCAGGACCCCCCCATGAATTCCAGAGCCGCCTTGCTGGCGCTTGCCGTTGGCGCCTTCGCCATCGGAACCACCGAGTTTGCCCCGATGGGCCTGTTGCCGGTCATCGCCGACGGCGTCGGCGTTGGCATCCCCACTGCGGGCATGCTGATCACCGCCTATGCCGTGGGCGTGATGCTGGGCGCGCCGGTGATGACCCTGCTGATGGGGCGTTTCGGCAAGCGCACCGCGCTGATGCTGCTGATGTCGATCTTCGTCGCCGGCAATCTGTTGTCTGCGCTGGCGCCGAACTACGGGATGCTGCTGCTGTCGCGCCTGGTCACCAGCCTCAACCACGGTGCCTTCTTCGGCATCGGTGCGGTGGTCGCTGCGAGCCTGGTGCCGAAGGAAAAGCAGGCCGCTGCCGTGGCCACCATGTTCATGGGCCTGACCATCGCCAACATCGGCGGCGTGCCGCTGGCGACCTGGGTGGGGCAGCAGCTGGGCTGGCGCCTGTCCTTCGCCGGTACCGCAGTGCTGGGCCTGGTTGCGATCACTGCGCTGGGTTTCGCGCTGCCGGCATCTGCACCGGGGCCGCGCCCGGACGTGCGCCGCGAACTGAAGGCGATCCTGCAGCCGCAGGTGCTGCTGGCGATGGCCACCACCGTGCTTGGTGCGGGTGCGATGTTCACCCTCTATACCTACGTCGCACCGGTGCTGACCGAATTGACCGGCGCCTCCAATGCCTTCATCGCAATGTCGCTGGCCCTGATCGGCATCGGCTTCACCTTCGGCAACGGCATCGGTGGACGCATGGCTGACTGGTCGCTCGATGGCGCCACACGGATCCTGCTGGCCGTCCTGGCGGTGCTGATGTTCGTGCTGCCGCTGGCCTTCATGAGCCACGCCACCGCGGCGCTGGGTGTACTGCTGTTCGGTGCGGCGACCTTCGCCCTCGTGCCGCCGCTGCAGATCCGGGTGATGCAGGTGGCCAGCGAGGCGCCGGGCCTGGCGTCGTCGATCAACGTGGGTGCATTCAACCTGGGCAATGCGGTAGGTGCTGCGCTGGGTGGTGCGGTGATCAGCTCGGGACTGGGCTACGCCGCGATTCCGGTGGCCGGTGGCCTGCTGGCCGCGTCGGGCCTGCTGCTGGCATGGCTTGGGCGTCCCCGCACTGCGGTGGTCGAGGCCTGCTGAGGGGTGTTGGATTCCGGCAGGGCTTGCAGCCCTGCACCCGCTAAAGGCGAAGGCAACCGCCGAAGCAACAGCAACCGCAACAGCCGGCGCTGGTTTTCTGAGGGTTGGGCGGGGCGGTGTGGGTTGGCAGGACACGCCGTGAACCCATCCATGGGGGCTCGATGGCGCCATCCATGGCGCCAACGGTCCTGCCAACCCACACCGCCCCGCCTCCGACAGATTGCCGCGATCGGTCGGAACGGCGTTCTGCTTTGGTAGGTGTCGACCTTGGTCGACACGAATGCCTGAAGAACCGGCTTTTGCTTTTGATTTTTCTTTTGATCTTCCCGCGGTGCGCAGGAAATTGTCCGTGGCCGGGAGGGTGGGTCGGCTGGGGGCGTGAGCCGCATGGATGCGGCGACCGAGCTTACATGGACGTACTTGCAGCGGCCCCCAGCCGACCCACCCTCCCGGCCCACCCCGAGCTGGCTGGACCACACCGCGGAGGGGGCAGCGCCCGATGGCCGGTCTTTCACCCGAACCATGGCATGCTCGGTGCCCAGTCCACCCGGAACCTCCGCCATGCGCCTGTTCACCCGTGTCCTGCCCCTGATGCTGCTGGCCTCCCTGCTGTCCGGCTGCGGCTACAACGCCATCCAGCAGAAGGATGAAGCGGTCAAGGCCAGCTGGTCGGAGGTCATCAACCAGTACAAGCGCCGCGCCGACCTGGTGCCCAACCTGGTGCAGACCGTGAAGGGCTTCGCCAGCCAGGAAGAGCGCGTGCTGACCGAAGTGACCAACGCCCGTTCGCGTGTCGGCCAGATCAACGTCAACGCCGACGACGAAGCCTCGCTCAAGCAGTTCCAGCAGGCCCAGGGCGAACTGGGCAGCGCGCTGTCGCGGCTGCTGGTGGTCACCGAGAACTATCCGCAGCTGAAGTCCGACCAGAACTTCCGCGACCTGCAGGCCCAGCTGGAAGGCACCGAGAACCGGGTCACCGTCGCGCGTGGCCGTTACATCCAGCAGGTGCAGGACTACAACACCTACATCCGCTCGTTCCCGCAGGTGATCACCGCCAAGCTCTTCGGCTACAAGACCAAGCCGAACTTCACCGTGGACAACGAAGCGCAGATTTCCAACGCGCCGGCGGTCGATTTCGGCAACGCGCCGCAGCAGCAGCCGGCACCGCAGCCGGGCCACTGACCGGTGCGCCTGGCCACTGCGCTGCTGGCCCTGCTGCTGTGGCTGCCGCTGGCGGCGCAGGCCCAGCAGCTGGCGCCGATTCCGGCGCTGGATTCGCCGGTGGTCGACACCACCGGCACGCTGGATGCCGCGCAGAAGCAGGCGCTGGTGCAGCAGGCGCTGGACCTGCAGCAGCGCAAGGGCAGCCAGCTGCAGGTGCTGGTGGTACCCACCACCCAGCCGGAGGACATCGCGCAGTACACCACGCGGGTCTTCGACCAGTGGCAGATCGGCCGCAAGGGCGTCGATGACGGCGTGCTGCTGGTGGTGGCCAAGGACGACCGGCGCGTGCGGATCGAGCCGGGTTACGGCCTGGAAGGCGCGATTCCCGATGCCATCGCCAACCGGGTCATCCAGGAATACCTGGTGCCGCGTTTCCGCGCCGGCGACTACGCCGGGGGCATCACCGATGCCACCGCCGTGCTGGTCAAGCTGATCGATGGCGAAACGCTGCCGGCACCGGTCAGCGGTCATCGCGGGCGCGAGCCCGGCGGTGGCGGCGACACCTGGTTCCTGGCGCTGTTCATCGGCGTGTTCGCCGGCAGCATCCTGCGCGGCGTGTTCGCGCGCGTGCCGCGCCCGCTGCGTGGCCTGCTCGGCGGCGCTGGCGCAGCCGTGGCGGCGTTCCTGTTCACCTCCACCCTGCTGGCCAGTGGCCTGGCCGGCGTGGTTGGCCTGATCGTGGCGATGCTGTCCGGCCATCCGGGGCGCTTTGCCGGCGGTGGTGGCTGGGGCGGTGGCAGCTGGGGCGGGGGAGGCGGCTTCGGCGGTGGTGGTGGATTCGGCGGCGGAGGCGGCTGGGGCGGCGGCGGTGGCCGTTCCGGTGGCGGTGGCGCTTCGGGAGGCTGGTGATGATCCAACGTCTGTTCCGCCATGTATGTTCGCCGTCGGTACGTCGCGCGTTCCCGCCAGCCACGCTGCAGGCGATCACCGAGGCCATCGCGGCCGGTGAGCAGCGCCACGGCGGTCAGGTGATGTTCGCGGTGGAGGCCGATCTGCCGCTGGCCGCGTTGTGGCACAAGGTCACCCCGAGGCAGGCCGCCGAGCATGCCTTCGCACGCCTGCGCACCTGGGACACCGCCCACAACAACGGCGTGCTGATCTACCTGCTGCTGGCCGACCATGCCATCGAGATCGTCGCCGACCGCGGCCTGCATGGCCGGGTCAGTCCGGCGCAGTGGCAGCGGGTCTGCACCCATCTGCGCGAGGGCCTGCGTGGTTCCAATCCGGTGGAAGCGCTGCAGGATGCCATCGACGAGGTCTCCAGCCTGATCGAAGGGCACTTTCCGGCCTCGACCCGGTCGAACGATGACGCGTTGCCGAACTCGCCGCAGATCCTTGGTTGAGCCGGGGCGGCACTGGCCCGAGAATAGGCGTTCAACCGCAAGGCACCTTCCATGATCTATTTCCACGACATCGACCCCATCGCCCTCTCGCTGGGGCCGATCAAGGTGCACTGGTACGGCATCATGTACCTGCTCGGCTTCACTGCGGCCTGGCTGCTGGGCCGCACGCGCATCGCCGCCGGGCGCCTGCCGGGCGTCGATGCCAACGGCTTCTCCGACCTGTTGTTCTACGCCATGCTCGGCGTGGTGCTGGGCGGCCGCATCGGCTACATGCTGTTCTACGCGCTGGGCGATTTCCTGCACAACCCGCTGCTGCTGTTCAAGGTGTGGGACGGCGGCATGAGTTTCCATGGCGGCCTGCTGGGCGTGCTGGGTGCCTGCTGGTGGTGGTCGCGCAAGCACGCGCTGCACTTCTTCGACACCATGGATTTCATGGCGCCGCTGGTACCGCTGGGCCTGGGTTTTGGTCGCATCGGCAACTTCATCGGCGCCGAGCTGTGGGGCAAGTACACCGACGGCACGTGGGGCGTGGTGTTCCCGTCGGGCCTGCCGGCGCCGCTGAACCAGTTGGACCATGCGACCCTGCAGGCGCAGTTCGCCACCGGCGCGCTGAACCAGTTCGCCCGCCATCCCTCGCAGCTGTATGAAGCGTTCCTGGAAGGCCTGGTGATGTTCGTGGTGCTGTGGACGGTGTCGGCCAAGCCGCGCCACCGTTACCTGGTCGGCGGCCTTTTCGCGCTGATGTACGGCCTGTTCCGCTTCGCCGTCGAATTCGTACGCATGCCCGACAACGGCGTCTATGTGGCCTTCGACTGGCTGACCCGTGGCCAGATCCTCAGCCTGCCGCTCATCGCCTTCGGCCTGGTGCTGCTGGTGATGTCGCGCCGCGCGCCGGTGCTGCAGCCGCAACCGGTGATGGCTGCGGAGGGCAAGGCATGAAGGCCTACCTGGATCTGCTCGCGCATGTGCTGGAACATGGCGCGGAGAAGAGCGACCGCACCGGCACCGGCACCCGCAGCGTGTTCGGCTGGCAGATGCGCTTCGACCTCAATGAAGGTTTCCCGCTGGTCACCACCAAGAAGCTGCACCTGCGCTCGATCATCCACGAGCTGCTGTGGTTCCTGAAGGGCGATACCAACATCGGCTACCTGAAGGACAACCAGGTACGCATCTGGGACGAGTGGGCCGACGAGAACGGCGATCTCGGCCCGGTCTACGGCAAGCAGTGGCGCAGCTGGGCCACCGCCGATGGCCGCGAGATCGACCAGATGCAGTGGCTGGTGGACGAGATCAAGCGCAACCCCGATTCGCGCCGGCTGGTGGTCAGCGCCTGGAACGTGGGCGAGCTTTCGCAGATGGCGCTGATGCCGTGCCACAACCTGTTCCAGTTCTACGTGGTGGACGGCAAGCTCAGCTGCCAGCTGTACCAGCGCAGTGGCGACATCTTCCTCGGCGTGCCGTTCAACATCGCCAGCTATGCGCTGCTGACCCACATGGTGGCGCAGGCCACGGGCCTGGGCGTGGGCGACTTCGTGCATACGCTGGGCGACGCGCACCTGTATTCGAACCACTTCGAGCAGGCGCGCGAGCAGCTTTCGCGTGAACCGCGCGCGCTGCCGAAGCTGTGGTTGAACCCGGAGGTGAGCGACCTGTTCGGCTTCCGGTTCGACGACATCCGCATCGACGGCTATGACCCGCACCCGGCGATCAAGGCGCCGGTGGCGGTGTGAGTGATGTTTGGCATGCTGCGTATCAGCTGGTGAGACCTGACTGATGCAGATTGTTTCTCGGATTCACCAAGTGGAGAAGCAATGAGCAAACATTCACGAAAGGCACGGGAAAAGCTGGCGGAAGGCTTGATGTCGATGTCCGGCTCCCTGGCCGTTGCATTGACTGTTGGTGTGTTAATTACTCCTCTCCTGGCAGTCGCCAATGCGGCGGTCGCGGGAAAGGATGTGGACCTTTGGGCCATGATTACTGACCTCAAACCGACTACTGCGGCAATACTGTTCCTGCTCTATTGCTCAGCGGTTGCGACAGTACTCGGTGGACGTAGCGCGGCGATGAAAATCTTCAACGAGTTGTATCCGGACAAATGAAGCTCTCGATGATCGTGGCGCTGGACCGCAACCGTGGCATCGGCCAGGGCAATGCCATGCCCTGGCACCTGCCGGATGATTTCAAGCACTTCAAGGCGCTCACCCTGGGCAAGCCGATCCTGATGGGGCGCAAGACGGCCGAGTCGATCGGCCGCGTACTGCCGGGGCGCACCAACCTGGTGCTGACCCGCAGCGGCCAGGTGCCGTTCGCGGGCATGCGCGCGGTGGCGTCGCTGGACGAGGCGAAGGCGATTGCCGAAGGCGAGGGCGCCAGCGAGCTGTGCATCATCGGCGGCGGCGAGATCTTCCACCAGCTGCTGGACCAGGCCAGCGACCTGTACCTGACCTGGGTCGATGCCGAAGTCCCCGCCGACACCCATTTCCCCGAGGTGGCCGTGCAGGACTGGCGGGAAGTGAGCAGCGAGCCGCATCCGGCCGATGACCGCCACGCCTATGCGTTCCGCTTCGTGCATTACGTGCGCCGCTGAGGATGGTTTTCTGTAGAGCCGAGCCATGCTCGGCTGCTGTTGCCTGATACCTCCCGTAGCTGAGCATGGCCCGGCTCTGCAGGTGCCTACGGCATCCGGTAATGCCCGATGATCGCGTGCTGGAACAGCAGGTTCTCTTCACGCGTGCCGCGCGCGATGTTGTGCAGCACCAGCGGTGTGCCATTGGCCAGCCTCCGGTCGGAGACGATGCCGACATGCAGCAGACCGTTGCCGTTGAGCTTCCAGGCCACGATGTCACCGGCCGCATAGTCGGTGGCGAGGGCGGTGATCGGTTGCTGCCAGCCCTGCCGTTCGAACCAGCGCATCAGGTTCGGCACACGTCGATGATCAATGTTGCGGTCCGGCCGTGACAGGCCCCAGATCGCGGGATACGCGCTGAAGTTGCCGCGCATGTCTTCATGCACGCGCGCCTGCAGGTCCAGGCCCTGGCTGCGCAGGGCGCGCACCACCACGTCGGTGCACACGCCGCGATCAAGCGGGACGTCGCCGCCGGGATAGGACAGGACCTGGTAGGCGGGATCGTAACGGGTGGTGACGCCGATCTGTGCGCGCGCTGCGGCCACCAGTGGCGGTGAAGGGGCCTGCGGCTGCGATGGCGTGGGGGCGGCATTTCCGCCGCCGGTGGGAGCCGGGGGCGAAGCAGGCTGGCAGCCGCTGGCCAGGGCCAGCGTCAGCAGCAGCACCCTCCATGGTGCCCAGCCGCGTCGCGTCATGCCTGCGGCGCGGCGCCGTTGTTGTGGGGTCCACCGGAGCCTCCACCGCCACCACCTCGACGGCGACGACGGCGCGGACCACGGTTGCCCGGGTTGGCAGCAGCGGCGTTGCCGCCGCCCTGTTCCTTGCCCTGCACCGCAGCGGCGGAGCGCTCGTGCGCCGGTCGCGCCGGCGGGCGGGCGTGGGGTACGGGTGCCGGTACATCACGGCCCGGTACCTGCACCACGCGCAGCTCGTCGGTATCGAGCTGGATCGCGGTCAGCTTGCCGCCCCAGACTGCGCCGGTGTCGATGGCGTGCACGCCCTGGGTGATGGTCAGGCCCAGCGCCGACCAGTGGCCGCAGACGATCTTGAGGTCGCGCTCGACCCGTCCAGGTACTTCGAACCAGGGGTAGAGTCCCTGTTCCTGCGTGCCAGGGGTGCCCTTGTCCTCGATGCCGATGCGCCCGCGCGGGGTGCAGTAGCGCATGCGGGTGAGCACGTTGATGATCGCACGCGAACGGTCGTAGCCGGACAGGTTCGGCGCCCAGCTTGGCTTGTCGCCGTACATGTTGCGGAACAGCTTGCGGTAGCCGGCGCCGTGCAGCTGCACCTCGACTTCGGCGGCGTGCTTCTCTGCCATCTGCGTGGTCCACTTCGGCGCCAGGCCGGCGTGCACCATCATCCAGCCCAGCTCGCGATCCACATGCACCAGCTTCTGCAGGCGCAGCCAGTCCAGCAGTTCGTCGCGGTCCTCGGCCTGCACGATGCGCAGCAGGTCCGGGTTGACCTTTCGCTGCTCCTCTTCGGTGCGTGCACCGACGGCCAGCAGCGAAAGATCATGGTTGCCCAGCACCACCACGCTGTGCTCGCGCAGCGAATGCACCAGCCGCAGCGTTTCCAGCGACTGGCCGCCACGGTTGACCAGGTCGCCGCAGAACCACAGGGTGTCCTGGGCCGGGTCGAAGCGGATCTTCTCCAGCAACCGCTGGGTCACGTCGTAGCAGCCCTGCAGGTCGCCGATCGCCCACACACTCATCGTTCGGCCTCCGTGTCAGTGCAGGGTACGCGGGACGGCCAGCACGAACGGTGCGACCGGCGCGGCAAATTCGGTGCCATCGTCGGCGACCATGTCGTAGTGCCCCTGCATGGTCCCGTGATCGGTCCCCAGCATGACACCGGACGTGTAACGGAAGTCTTCACCGGGGCGCAGCCGCGGCTGCTCGCCGATCACCCCGTCGCCATCGACATGCTCGACACGGCCATTGGCATCGGTGATGCGCCAGTGGCGTGCGACCAGGCGTGCGGCGACCCGCCCCTGGTTGTGGATGCGGATCGTGTAGGCGAACGCAAAGCGACCGTCTTCCGGCGCGGATTGATCGTCGAGGAAGCGCGGCGCGACTTCGACGGAGATGGCATATACGTCAGCGTCTTCCATACCGGCAGTGTAATCAGGAGGCATTGGCCAAAGCGATGAATTCGGCCACGTCCAGCTGTTCGGCGCGGGCATCGGGACGCACGCCGGCAGCGATGAACTGCTCGGCGGACACCACGTTGTTCAGAGCATTGCGCAGGGTCTTGCGGCGCTGCCCGAAGGCGGCCTTGACCACCTCGGCGAAGCGCGTGTGGTCGTTGATGCTGATCGAGGCCGGGTCACGCGGCACCAGCCGCACCACGGCGGAATCGACCTTCGGCGGCGGCCGGAACGCGCCCGGCGGAACCACGAACAGCGAGGTCACCTGGCAGTAGGCCTGCAGCATCACGCTGAGGCGGCCATACACCTTGCTGCCGGGGCCGGCGGCCATGCGGTCGACCACCTCCTTCTGCAGCATGAAGTGCATGTCGCGGATCACTGCGGCATGCTCCAGCGCATGGAACAGGATCGGCGAGGAGATGTTGTAGGGCAGGTTGCCGACCAGGCGGATCGGCTGGCCATTGGCCAGTTCGGTGAAGTCCACGCGCAGCACGTCGCGATGGACGATGGTCAGCTCGCCCAGCGGCTCGGCGGCGGCGGTCAGCGGCGCGATCAGGTCGCGGTCGAACTCGATCACCGTCAGCTTCGGGTGCACGCGCAGCAGCGGCAGGGTGATGGCGCCCTGGCCTGGACCAATTTCAACCAGGCGGTCACCATCTTTCGGATTGACCGCCATCACGATCTTGTCGATGTAGTGGCGATCGGCCAGGAAATGCTGGCCAAGCTGCTTCTTGGCCGGTGCGGTGAACACCGGGCCGGAGGGGGAATGCGGGGAATTCATGCGCTCAGTGTACGTTGCCGCGCCAGCTGCGCACACAGCGTCGTTGCCGCCTGCAGGCTGGAAGGATCGGCGATGCCGCGGCCGGCCAGGTCCAGCGCGGTGCCATGGTCGACCGCCACGCGCGGGTAGGGCAGGCCGAGGGTCAGGTTCACCGCCTGTTCGAAGCCGGAATACTTCAGGACCGGCAGGCCCTGGTCGTGGTACATCGCCAGCACGGTGTCGAAACCGGCCAGCTTGGCCGGCAGGAAGGCGGTGTCGGCCGGCAGCGGCCCGACCAGGTCCATGCCCTCCGCGCGCAGGCGCTGCAGCAGGGGGATGACCAGGTCCAGTTCCTCGCGTCCCAGATGACCGTCTTCGCCGGCATGCGGGTTCAGCCCGAGCACCGCGATGCGCGGCGCAGGCAGGCCGAACTCGCGGCGCAGCGCGGCATGCACCGTGCGCAGGGTGTGTTCCAGGCTGGGCGCGGTGATCGCATCGGCCACCTCGCGCAGCGGCAGGTGGGTGGTGGCCAGGGCCACGCGGACAATGTGATTGGCCAGCATCATCACCACCTTCACTCCGGCCTGGTCGGCCAGCAGTTCAGTGGTGCCGCTGTAGGCGATGCCGCCCTCGTTGATGACCGCCTTGTGCACCGGGCCGGTCACCACACCGTGCAGCTCACCGGACAGGCAGGCCTGGCCGGCGCCGAGCAGGGCGCCGATGACCGCGCTCGCATTGGCCGGATCGGCCTGGCCGAAGTGGCTGGGCGCCGCGTTGCGGACGGCGCGCAGGCGCAGATCGCCGGGGACGCGTGCTTCGGCGTGCTCGGGCAGCAGTTGCAGGGGCAGGTTCAGGGCGGCCGCAGCCGCGCGCAGGGTGTCCGGGTCGGCGAAGGCCAGCAGCCGGCAATCTTCACGCGGCTGCTGAACGAGGCGGACACACAGCTCCGGGCCGATCCCGGCGGGCTCGCCCGGTACCAGAGCGAGCTCGGGGCGCATCGGTCAGGACTGCGGCGGCGTGGCGGTGTTTTCCGCGCGGTCGCCGCTGCGGAAGCTGACGTAGGCTTCGCCACGCAGTTCCTGCAGGAAGCGGTTGTACTCGTCTTCCAGCTTGCGGCGGCCGATGGTCTCGCGGACCTGGGCGCGCTGGTTGTCGGTGGTCACGTCGGTCTGGCGGGTCGCCACGCGCTGCACGATGTGCCAACCGGCGTCGGTGCGGAACGGCTGGCTGACGCCACCATCCTGCAGGCCACTCACCTGCTGGCCGAAGGCCGGACCGAACGCGTCAGCCGGGAACCAGCCGAGATCACCGCCCTGGCCCTTGCTGTTGTTGTCCTCGGAGGACTCCCTGGCAACGGTCTGGAAGTCGGCGCCGCCGGCAATGCGGGCGCGCAGGGTATCGATCTTGGCCTTGGCAGCGGCATCGGTCTGGTGGTCGTCCACGCGGACCAGGATGTGGCGGCCGTGGAACTCGGTGACCGTCTGCTCACCGGCGGCGGAACTGCTGTCACGCACTTCCACCAGCTTCAGCAGCTGGAAGCCGCTCGGGCCGCGGATCGGGCCGACCACCTCGCCCGGCTTCATCTTTTCCATCAACTGGGCAAAGGCCTGCGGGATTTCATCCAGGCTGCGCCAGCCCAGATCGCCGCCTTCCAGCGCGTTCGGGCTGTCCGAATAGCGCACGGCCGCCGCGTTGAAGTCCAGCTCGCCCTTGTCCAGCAGGGCCTTCACGCCATCGGCCTTCTTCTGGCCGGTGGCGATCTGGTCGGCGTTGGCACCGTCGGGCAGGGCGATCAGGATGTGCGCCAGGTGATACTGGTTGCCTACCGTGGCCTGCTGCTTCAGCGCGGCGTCGACTTCACCCTCGCTGACGCTGATGCGGCTCTGCGCGAAGCTCTGGCGCAGGCGCTGCACGGTGATCTCGTCACGCACCGACGCGCGGAAATCGTTGAAATCGATACCGTCATGGGCCAGGCGCTGGCGAAGGGCATCCAGGTTCGAACCGTTCTGCTGGGCGATGGCGTTCATCGCCTGGTTCAGCTCCTGGTCGCTGACACGGATGCCGCTGCCCTGGGCGCGGGCCACCTGCAGCTTGACCAGCACCAGGCGTTCGAGCACCTGGCGGCTGAGCACGTCTTCCGGCGGCAGCTGGTTTTCGCGGCCGGCATACTGCGCCTTGATGTTGGCGATCGCACGCTGGAGCTCGCTCTGCAGGATCACGTCCTCATCGACGACGGCAGCGATGCGGTCAAGCGGCTGCGCCTCCTGGGCAAGCACCTGCAGGGGGGCGGACACGCTGGACACCGCCAGCAGCGAGGCGAGAAGAACGGGGAAGCGCTTGGTCATGGGATCAGGTTCGGATCGTAGTCATCCCGGGTCGCCCCGGTGTTGCTCGGCGGCACGAGATAGAGGTCGTCGCGGTTGTAGCCGAGGATAGCACGGCGCAGGGTACGGTCCGTGTCCTGCCCCAGGGAGCTCAGGCCCTTGAGCACGAACTCCACCTGGATGGAGTTGTTCATCTCGCCTTCGCGGTTGCGGACATAGCGGCGGCCGACCACACGCACGGCCAGGCAGCAGCTGTCCCACTGGACACCGCCGATGATTTCCAGCGGCTCCTTGTCCTGCAGCGAGTAGTAGTAGCGACCGACCAGGCTCCAGCGCGCATTCAGCGGGTACAGGAACGACAGGTCGGCCTGTTCCAGCAGGGTACGGTCGTGCTTGTTGGCGTTGGCCGGGGCGCCCGAGTTGATGCGGTAGCGGTAGCTGAGGTTGATCACGCCATCGTTGGGCATCAGATAGCGGGCACGGACGCTGGCCAGATCCTCACGCTTGTACTTCGGGTCCCACTGGTAGGTGGCACCCAGGGTCCAGCGGTCGTTGATCATGTAGTTGCCGTCGGCGATCCACGCCGACTTGCCCTTTTCCACCGGCGCGCCGCCCGGGGTGACGGTCACCCGCGACTCGTCGAAATACTGGATCTGGCCGATGGCCGCCGAGAAGCGTTCCTTGCCGGTGGTCTGGTCGATGAAGCGGGTGCCCAATGCCAGGGTCAGCTGGTTGGCATCGTTCTGGCGGTCGGCGCCGGTGTAGCGCGAGTCGCGGAACAGCTGGCCCCAGCTGAACGTGAAGTCACGGGTGTCGAAGATCGGAAGGTCGTCCTGGTTGCGGTACGGCGTGCGCAGGTAGAACAGGCGCGGTTCCAGCGTGTGCAGGAATGACTTGCCGCCGATCGTGGTCTCGCGATCGAAGAACAGGCCGGCGTCGATGCTGCCGATCGGCAGGCTGCGGCTGGGCGATTTGTTGCCGCGCAGCTGCTCCGGCGTGGCGGTGTTCGGGTCGACGCCCTGCGAGGCCAGCACGTTGCGGCGGACGCTGTCAGCCAGGCCCTGATCCAGGTCGTAGCCGGTGTAGCGGTAGGCCAGGGTCGGGGTGACGTACCACGCCGCGCCACTGATCGGGAACGACACGTACGGCTTCACGTCCAGTCGCGAGCCGCCGTACATGCGTTGGGTCTGGCCGTTGCGCGTGTACTGCAGGTCGGGTCCCGCATCGGCGCCGTACTTGAAGTTGATGTCGTCGTGGGTGAAGCGCACGGCTTCGGCATAGATGCCGGTTTCCAGCCACGGCAGGACCGGCTTGTCCCAGTTGAAGTACAGGCGCGGCTGGCGGTTGTACGGCAGCGCGCTTTCATTGAGCGTGTAGTCGGTCAGCTGCCAGCGGTCGGCCATGATGCCGGCCGTCCAGTTCCTGCCGGTGCCGTACAGGCCCACGGTGCTCTGCAGGTTCGAGGCAGTCACCCCGACCAGGCGGTTGGCGAAGTCCTCGACATAGCGCTCGTCGCTGACCCAGGCCAGGTTCGCACGGGCCTGCCAGTGGCTGTCCACGTTGTGGTAACCGCTGAACATCACCCGGCCGCGGTCGCGGTCGCGCAGCTTGTCGTTGGGCATGAACGCGGTCAGCAGTTCGCCGCGGCCGCCGTTGTAGAGATAGCGGAACTCGTTGTCGAGCATCAGGCCGCGCCGGCTCATGTAGCGCGGGGTCAACGTGTCGTCGTAGTTCGGCGCCAGGTTGAAGTAGATCGGCTGTGCGTAGTCGAATCCGTTGCGCCCGGACATGCCCAGCTGCGGGAACAGCAGGCCGGTCTTGCGGCGGTCATCGATCGGGAACTTGAAGTACGGCGCCCACAGCACCGGCACCTTGCCGATCCGCAGCACGGCGTTGCGGGCGGTGCCGAAGCCCTCGTCGTTGTCCACTTCGATCTGCGGCGCCGACAGTTTCCACACCGGCTGCGACGGGTCGCAGGTGGTGTAGGTGGAGCGGTGCATCTGGCCGACCGCGCCCTGCAGGTCGACCGACTCGGCATCGCCGTTGCCGCGGCGCGACACCAGCTGGTACTTGATGTCGGTGATCTTGTGGGTGTCGCTTTCCTGGTTGCCCTCGGCGCGCTTGGCGACCATGCGGATCGAGGAGTCCTGGTAGCGGACATTGCCGTCGGCGATGTAGTTGCCGCTCTCGGTATCGAAGCTGAGCTTGTCGGTGCCGACGAACTGGTCGCCGCGGCGCAGGGCCACGTTGCCTTCGTACTGCGGCACGGTGGTCGTGCCCAGCAGCTGGTCACCCTCGATGTCGGTCGGCTGCTGCTCGCGCGCAGCGCTGGCGGCGGCCTTGTCCTGCCCCGGGACCGGGGTGGGCGCATCGGTGAACGCGGGAATCACGTCGGTAGCCGGGCACAGGCCCCAGTTGAGCGGCTTTTCATCGGCCATTGCCGGCAGGCAGATGGCGATGCTCAGAGGCAGGGGAAGCAGGCGGAGGGCTCGGCGCACGCGGTTCGGATTCGGGCGAAAACGGACGGTAGCTTGCCCCATCCCTTGCATAGGGGCAATGAAGGACGCCGCAGCCTGCCGGTTCGGGTTCATCCGGAGACGCTGCCGGGAGGGGGCAGCAGCAGGGCCCGGACATGGGCCACGCTGCACTCGGCAAGGGCCTGCAGGTCATAGCCGCCTTCCAGCATCGAGACAACCCGGCCGGCCGCATGACGGCGCGCCAGCGCATGAAGCTCCCGGGTGATCCAGGCGAAATCGTCGGTTTCCAGCATCAGGTCGGCCTGCGGGTCACGCAGGTGGGCGTCGAAGCCGGCCGAGATCAGCAGCAGCTGCGGACGGAAGTCGTCGATGGCCGGCAGCATTTCGTCGGCCCACACGTTGCGGAAGCGGAAACCGCCACTGCCCGGGGGCAGCAGGATGTTCATCAGGTTGCCGGCACCGCGGTCGCGGCGCAGGCCGGAATTGGGGAACAGGCCGGCCTGGTGGGTGCTGTAGTAGGAGACCCGGGCGTCGTGCTGGAAGATGTCCTGGGTGCCGTTGCCATGGTGGACATCGAAATCGACCACCGCGATCCGCTCCAGCCCATGGCGGTCGCGGGCATGGGCCGCGGCAATGGCAATGTTGTTGAGCAGGCAGAAGCCCATCGCGGTGCTGCTGGTGGCGTGGTGGCCCGGGGGCCGCACCGCGCAGAACGCCAGCGGATCCTCGCCCAGCATCACTGCATCGACCGCGGCCACCCCGGCGCCGGCGGCGTGCACGGCGGCACTGGCCGAGCCCGGCGAGGTCCAGGTGTCCATGTCCAGCTGGCGCAGCGGCGCGGTCTGCGGCTGCAGCACGAAGTCGAGCAGGGCACTGTCGTGGACCCGGGTCAGTTCGCCGAACTTGGCCGGCGGCGCCTCGCGCCAGTCGAGCTGGCCGGGGAACGCGGCGTGCAGGGCATCGAGTACTTGCTGCAGGCGTTGCGGGCACTCCGGATGGCCGGGGCCGGGGTCATGCAGCAGGCAGGACGGATGGGTGAAGACCAGCATCGTGCCGACTCAGCGCTGGCGCTGCTGTGGCTGCCACAGCGCTTCGCCATGGCCGTCGGCGCGGGCCAGTACGCGCGCCAGCACGAACAGCAGGTCCGACAGCCGGTTGAGGTACTGCAGCGCCTCGCTGCGCACGGGCTCAAGGCGGGCCAGGGTGACGGTCTCGCGCTCGGCGCGGCGGACGATGGTGCGGGCCAGGTGACAGCGTGCGGCGGCCTCGCCACCAGCCGGCAGGATGAACTCCTTCAACATCGGCAGGTTGGCGTTGTAGTGGTCCAGCTGCTGTTCCAGTGCCGAGACATCGGCGGCGTGGATGGCGACGTGGCCCGGGATGCACAGCTCGGCACCCAGGTCGAACAGCTGGTGCTGCAGATGCACCACCAGCGCGCGGACATCCTCGGGCAGCGCGGTGGCAAGCAGCAGGCCGAGCGCAGCGTTGGCTTCATCGACGGTGCCGTAGGACGCCACCCGGGCATCGTCCTTGGCCACGCGCTGGCCGTCGCCGAGGCCGGTACTGCCGTCGTCGCCGGTGCGGGTATAGATGCGCGAGAGGCGATGACCCATGGCGCGGCTCAGTGCCGGATGTCGCGGCGGGCCTGCTGAAGCTTCAGTACCTGCTCCACCGCCAGCTGCAATGCCGCCGCCAGCGCCACGTAGATCGCGGTGGTGCGCAGGTAGGGGCCGAACCATTGTGCGTAGTTCTGCGCCCAACCGGCCAGCGTCGGCTCGGCCACGTTGCGGGTGGTCCAGTAGAAACCGCCCTGCGCCAGCAGGTGGCAGACCGCCACCGAGGCCACCAGCAGCAGTGCACCCTTGGCCAGCACCGGCCAGCGTGCGCCCTGGTAGTTGCGGCCCAGCAGCATGCCGCCGGCCCACAGCGAGAAATACGCCGGCAGCAGCAGCCAGTAACCCGGCGACACGCAGTAGTGCTGCCAGAAATCCAGGCCGCTGCTGCGGATCACGATCCAGTCCACCAGCACGGCGAACACCATCAGCAGCGGAAACGCCCAGCGTGTCCACGTGGCCAGGTAGAAGCCACCGATGAAGAACACCGCCCAGGAGGCATCGGGGATCGCCGCGAAGTGGTTGACCCGGGTCGCCGCCAGCAACAGCACGAGGACGGACAGGACGAAGGCGCGGTTGGCGGTGGCGGACATGGCAGCGGGCCCGGAGCGGATTCAGGTTTCATTCTAGCCCGCCGCGCCGGTTGGCGCAGGTCGGGTGGTGTTGGGCGTTCGGGCAGGGCGAGCGCGTATCATGAACATCATGAGTGAACGACATGACGTGCTGATCGTCGGTGGTGGCCTGGTCGGTGCCAGCCTGGCCATCGCCCTGGACCGCCTGGGCCGCGATGTGGGCCTGCTCGAGGCCAGCCCGGCCGGCGAGCTGCCGGCGGTGTTCGACCAGCGCAACCTCAGTTTTGCCGCTGCCACGGTCAATGCGCTGACCGCGCTGGGGGTCATGCAGAAGCTGGCGATGGCGCCGGGCCCGATCCGCCGCATCCACGTCAGCCGCGCCGGCGATTTCGGCCGCGTGCAGCTGGAGGCTTCCGACTACGACCGGCCGTGGTTCGGCCAGGTGGTGGTGGCGCGGGACTTCGGCCAGGCGCTGGAAGCGCGCCTGCAGGAGCTGCCGCGGCTGCGGCGCTACCGGCCCATGCGCTTCCTGGGCCTGGGCGAGGTGGTCGATGGCTACCGCCAGGTGCGGGTGGCCGACGAGACCGGCGAACGCGTGCTGCAGGCCCGGCTGGTGGTGGGGGCCGATGGCACGACCAGTGGCGTGCGCGGCGCGCTCGGCATCGAGGTCGACCGCCATGATTTCCAGCAGACCCTGTTCGTGGCCCGCGTGCGCAGCCAGCGTGCGCCGGACGGCACCGCCTGGGAGCGCTTCACCGATACCGGCCCGACCGCCCTGCTGCCGCGTGGTGATCGCCACTTCGGCACCGTGCACGGTGTTGCGCGCGACCAGGCCGATGCGGTGATGGCGCTGGACAATGCGGCTTGGCTGCAACGCCTGCAGAACGCGATCGGCTGGCGCGCGGGCCGGCTGCTCGAATCCGGCCCGCGCAGTGCTTATCCGCTCATCCAGGTGCTGGCGCGCGCGTTGGCCGGAGAGCGCGCGGTGCTGCTCGGCAATGCCGCGCAGACCGTCCATCCGCTGGGGGCGCAGGGCTTCAACCTGGGCCTGCGCGATGCGCTGACCCTGGCTGAACTGCTGGAGGATGCGCATGAGGATGCCGGCAGCGATGCACTGCTGCAGGCCTATGTCGCGCGCCGCGAAGAGGACCGCCGGCAGACGGTGGCGTTCTCCGGTGGGCTGGCGCGCCTGACCAGCAATCCGGCGCCGTTGATGCGGCCGCTGCGCAGCCTCGGCCTGGTGGCCGCGCAGCGCGCCTCGGTGCAATCGATGCTGGTCGGTGGTGCGATGGGCTTCCGCGGCGAGGTGCCGCGGCTGTGCCGTGGAGAAGCGGCATGAGCCGGCGCGCGCGTCTTGATGTGGCCATCATCGGCGGTGGCGTGGTCGGTGCCGCGTGTGCGCTGGCGCTGGCTGATGCTGGCCTGTCGGTGGCGCTGGTGGAAGGTCGCGAACCGGCGCCGTGGCAGGCCGCACAGCCGGACCTGCGCGTGTTCGCCTTCGCTGCCGACAACGTACAGCTGCTGAATCGTCTTGGTGTGTGGCCGGCGATCGCGCAGGCCCGTGCATGGCCCTACCGGCGCATGCAGGTGTGGGACGCTGCCGGTGGCGAGGATCTGCTGTTCGACGCCGATCGCTTCGGCCGTCGCGAACTGGGCTACATCGTCGAGAACGGGCTGCTGCAGGACCGCCTGTGGTCGGCGCTGCCGGCGGCGGGTGTGCAGCTGCACTGCCCGGCACGGGTGGACGCGCTGGAGCAGGACGAGGACGGCGTGCGCCTGCGCCTGGATGACGGGCGTCGCCTGGAAGCGGCGTTGGCGGTGGCCGCCGACGGCGCCGAATCGACCCTCCGCCAGCTGGCCGGGATAGAGGTGGAGCGCCATGACTACCACCAGCGTGGCGTGGTGGCCTACGTGGACAGCGATCTTCCCAACCAGGCCACGGCCTGGCAGCGCTTCCTGCCAAGCGGGCCGCTGGCGTTGCTGCCGGTGGCCGAGCGCCGCAGCTCGATCGTCTGGACCCTGCCCGAGGACGAGGCGGCGCGTGTTCTGGCACTGGACGAGGACAGCTTCAACCGCGAACTGACCCGCGCCTTCGCGGCACGCCTGGGTGAGCTGCGGTTGGCCTCCCCGCGAGCGGCATTCCCGCTGCGCCGCCAGCTGGCCCGTCACTACGTGGCCGGTCGTGTACTGGCGTTGGGTGACGCGGCGCATGTGGTGCATCCGCTGGCCGGGCAGGGCGTGAACCTGGGGCTGCGTGATGTCGCCGCCCTGCAGCAGTGGCTGGCACCCTCGGCAGAGCGCCGCGGCCAACCGCGGCTGTCGCCGCAGCGCCTGCAGCGCTGGGCACGCGAACGGCGGAGCGACAACCACATCGCCGCCTACAGCTTCGATGCGATCAACCGCCTGTTCTCCAACGACGAAATGCACCTGACCCTGGCCCGGGGCCGTGCGTTGGGCTGCGTCGGCCGATGGCCGCCGCTGGTGCAGGCGTTCTGGAAGCGCGCCGCCGGCGTCTGAAGCAAAAAGGGGACGGAGGGGATTAAGTCGTATGTGCACATACGACTTAATCCCCTCCGTCCCCTTTTTCAATCCACCAGCCAGCCGGCCAGGTCGGTGCGGTCCAGCTTGCCGCGATGCCTGCGGTCCAGCGAATTGAATTCGTCGGCCAGCGCCGGGTTGGCCTGCGCTTCCTCGCGGCTGATGAAACCATCGCCGTTCACATCCAGCGCGGCGAAGTGGATGCGGTACTGGCCAACCACGCTGCTGGGCTCCAGCGAACGCACCGTCACCTGTGCCTCGCCGGCCGGCTGTGCAATCTCGACGCTGCCGCTGACCCGACCGGCATCCAGTGGCTGCTGGCGGATCGCGCCGCCGGTGGGGCCCAGCGGCTGGCTCTGCGCAGGGGTGTGCGGCAGTTGCTGGGCCATGGCCGGTGCGACTGACAGCAAAGTGATCAGCAGGGTGAGCGAGTGGTAGCGCATGGTTCCGTTCCCCGGTAGCGCCGGGCCATGCCCGGCGGATGCAATGGGATCAGCGCAGCGGCGAGGCCAGCACGGTGATCTCTTCACGATCGTGATAGAGCTGCTTGGCGCGCACCACCAGCGGCTTCCCGGCCTGGTCCTGGAACAGGTCCAGGCACAGCCGGGTCTCGTCCCAGCGCTTCTTCATCGGCAGCTTCAGATTGAAGATCGCATGCCTGCACCAGCCTTCGCGGAACCAGGTGGCCATGCGTTCGGCGACGCGGCGCGGCTGCTCGACCATGTCGCAGACCATCCAGTCCAGCGGTTGTTCCGGGTGCCAGTGGAAGCCATCGGCGCGCAGGTGCTCGACCAGGCCGGTGTCCAGCACGTGCTGGCGCAGCGGGCCATTGTCGATGCTCAGCACGTGCATGTGCTGCCGGGTGAGCACCCAGGTCCAGCCACCGGGGGCGGCGCCAAGGTCGGCCGCGCGCATGCCGGGCTTGGCCAGCGCCTCGCGTTCTTCAGGCGTCAGTAGGGTCAACAGCGCCTCGTCCAGCTTCAGCGCCGAACGCGAAGGCGCTTCGGGCAGCAGCTTCAGGCGCGGAATGCCCAATGCCCACGGCGCGCTGTCGCCCGGGTCGGCCACGCAGACGAAGGCATGGGTACCGTCGACGAACACCACATGCAGGCGCGGCAGGCGGGTGTTCGGCTTGTCGCTGAGCTTGCCGGCCTTGCGCAGCGCCGGGCGCAGTGCATTGCCAAAGGAACGCGCCAGGCCGGACAACGGCTTGCCAGCGTCGGAATCGGGATGCTCCACCCACAGGTCGCCGAAGCGCGGCGCATCGGCCAGCACCTCCAGCATCGGCGTGATGCGGTCGGCCGGATCCAGCTGCGGCAGCTCGGCCAGCACCACCAGCTTCTGCCGCGCGAAGATCAGTTCGCGCCAGCGCAGGCGCGGTGCCAGCGCCGCGGCCTCGTCGCACATGAACAGCACGTAGCCGTCATTGCGCTGGGTACGCGCATAACCGGCGAAACCGGCTTCGCCGGCACGGAACTGCAGTTCGCCGGCCAGCTCGGGCTCGAAACCCTGCCGGCACAGGCACAGCAGGCCGATGCCGGTTTCAGTAACGGGCGCCATCGCTTTCCCCATAGGCACGCAGCACGCTGCGCGCGGCGTCGCGGTTCAGGCCCTGCACCACTTTGATGCCACGCTTGTTGAGCTCGCCGACCCAGTCGGCCGGCAGCGGGCCTTCGTCAAACGGAGTCAGTTCTTCGACGTCGGCTGCACTGGCACCGATCAGCAGGCGGTCGATGCCGGCCCACACGGTGGCGCCGTAGCACTGGCAGCACGGCTGCGAGCTGGTGGCCAGGGTGACCGGCGACAGCACCGCGTTCAGGCGCGGGGTCTGCAGGCGTTGCTGGGCCAGCATGTAGGCCATGTTCTCGGCGTGCGCCAGCGAGGTCGCGTGTGGCATCACCCGGTTCACGCCGGCAGCGATCACCTTGTCGTCCGGGCCGAACACCACGGCGCCGAACGGGCCGCCACTGGCGTGCTCGACGTTCAGCCGCGACAGCTCGATCGCCAGCGCGACCTTGGCCTCATCGCCCGGATATCGACGATCCAGGTCGATCTGGTCGTGGATCCAGGCGGGAAGGGTCAGGTGGACTTGCGCGTACAGCATCGCGGGGGTGCCTCGTAGGGATGGAAGAAAGTGCGGTTGCTTGGGAAACCGGCGCGCAGTGTAGCCGCACCGGCCTGTATCGGGTGTGGCGGTGGGTCAGCCGGGCGAGCCGGTGCGGATCACCACGTACTGCTTGCGGAACTCCAGCCCGGCCTGCGGCCAGCTGGCTGCATAGGCACGCAGCAGGGGCAGGGCGGCGGCGAAATCGTGGCCGTTGACCCGGCAATCGGCCTCGCACAGGCCATCGGCATCGCGCGAGGCGAACAGGCGGATGGCCAGGAACGGGCGCGCCTTCAGCAGCTCGTCGAAGGCGTCCATGCTCCTGGTGAACAGGCAGCACGGACAGGACCCATGGTCGTCCTCGCTGCAGGTGCTGGCGTCCACCTCGTGCTCGCGGTAATGCGCCAGCGGACCCAGCACCACGGTGCGTTCGTGTTCCCGGCCCTCATCGCCGGCCGGATAGGTCAGGCCCATCATTGGCAGGGCCTGTGCGTCTTCGGCGCCGATCGCGGTCTGCAGGGTCACCAGGTCCACCCGTGCCCAGGCCTGGAAGCCGGCCAGCAGCGATGTCTGTTCATCGGTACCGTTGGCGTGCTGGTACTCGAACAGGCCGTCAGCGAACAGCAGCGGATGCTGGCTTTCGATGACGGTGGAGGTCTGCCAGCCCCCGTTGTCGCGCGCGTGCGCGGCCATCGCATGCGGGGTCAGGCGCAGTCCGCTGTCCAGCAGCAGCGCGTTGCCGTCGATGCGGCTGGCGACGCTGGCGTCCTGCAGGGCCTGCTGCAGCAGTGGGAGGAGGGCGGTGGACGTCGTGGTCATGTCAGGCCTGTGGATGGATCGGGTGGAGCATCCAGGCCGGGCCTGGTGCTAGCGGTCGAGCGCGTCAAGTTCGGCGCGATAGCGCTGCGCGTCGGACTGCTGCTGCGGGTCGTTGCCGTGGTCGCGCAGCCAGCTTTCCAGTTCGCGGCGATACTCCGCGCGGAAATCGGCATTGCCCGGGCTGAAATGCAGCTTGCGTGCTGCCACCTCCACGCGCTCGCGCGCGCTGGACCGGGCCTGGGCGATGCCGTGGGGTGATTCGTTGGTGAGGATGACGAAGTTGCGCGGGAAACCCGGCGTGTACTTGACCACGAACGGCTGGTCGCGCGCCGGGATGCGGATGGCGTTTTCCAGCGGCCACAGCGAAGCGGTGTTGGTGTGGAACACCACGTCCACGTCGCGGCCCTCGGCGGTACGCAGCACCCCTTCGTAGCGCCAGATGTACTGTTCGTTGAGCGTCGAGCTGGTTCGCTCTGCCTTGACGATCACCGCTTCGCCGCGCTCGCCCACCAGGTTGAGGAAGGTGGCGTTGAGGAAGTGGCCGAAGAACATGTTGAGCATCGCCAGCGGGAACACCACGATGGCGTAGCCTGGAAAGCGTCGCCACCACGAGACCAGCCCGGCCAGCACCATCGCTGCAAAGAACGTCAGCAGCGGATGCTGCGAGATGAACCAGAGCAGGACGGACAGGGCGGTGATCATCGTCGGGGGCGTGCGGGCGCCGTGTGGGCGCCCGCGCAGGTCCTCAGGCCGACCAGGTGTCGCGCAGGGTCACGCTGCGGTTGAACACCGGCTTGGCTTCGGTGTGATCGCGGCGGTCGGCGACGAAATAGCCGGTGCGCTCGAACTGGAACGACTGCTCCGGTGCGGCGCTGGCTGCGGCCGGCTCGACATAGCCGGTGACGGTACGGCGCGATTCCGGGTTCAGGTAGTCGCGGTAGGTCTTGCCTTCCGATTCGTCGTCAGGGTTCGGCACCGAGAACAGGCGGTCGTACAGGCGGATCTCGGCCGGCACGCCGTGCACGGCGCTCACCCAGTGGATGGTGCCCTTGACCTTGCGGTTGGCGCCTTCCATGCCCGGACGCGATTCCGGATCGAGCCAGCCGCGCAGTTCGATGATGGTGCCGTCGGCATCCTTGATCACTTCGTCGCAGCGGATGATGCCGGCGCCACGCAGGCGCACTTCGCCGCCCGGCACCAGGCGCTTCCAGCCCTTCGGCGGCACTTCGGCGAAGTCCTCGCGATCGATCCACACTTCGCGGGCGAACGGAACTTCGCGGCTGCCGAAGCTCTCGTCCTTCGGGTGGTTGCTGAAGGTCAGCAGTTCTTCGTGGCCTTCCGGAAGGTTGGTCAGCACCAGCTTGACCGGGTCGACCACGGCCATGCGGCGTGGCGCGGCGCTGTCGAGGTCCTCGCGCAGTGCGCCTTCGAGCACGCTGAAGTCGATCAGCGAATTCTGCTTGCTGATGCCCACGCGCTCGGCGAACAGGCGCATCGCGGCCGGGGTGTAGCCACGGCGGCGCAGGCCCTGCAGGGTGGGCATGCGCGGGTCTTCCCAACCGTCCACCAGCTGTTCGGTGACCAGCGCCATCAGCTTGCGCTTGCTCATCACCGTGTAGTTGATGTTCAGGCGCGAGAACTCGATCTGGCGCGGCTTGGCCGCTTCGCGTGGCAGCCCGGCATCGACCAGCGGCTGGGTCAGCGCGTCGTCATGGGCGAAATCGACGTTGTCCACGCACCAGTCGTACAGCGGGCGGTGGTCTTCGAATTCCAGCGTGCACAGCGAGTGGGTGATGCCCTCGATCGAATCACCCAGCGCATGGGCGAAGTCGTACATCGGGTAGATCGGCCACGCGTTGCCGGTGTTCTGGTGCTCGACGTGCTTGATGCGGTACAGCGCCGGATCGCGCAGGTTGATGTTGCCGCTGGCCATGTCGATCTTCGCGCGCAGGGTGCGCGCGCCATCCGGGAACTCACCGGCGCGCATGCGGCGGAACAGGTCGAGGTTTTCCTCGACGCTGCGGTCGCGCCATGGCGACGGACGGCCCGGCTCGGTCAGGGTGCCGCGGTAGGCGCGCACTTCCTCGGCCGACAGGTCGCAGACATAGGCCTTGCCCTGTTCGATCAGCTTCTCGGCGGCCAGGTAATAGGCCTGGAAGTAGTCCGAGGCGTGGCGCAGCTCGTTCCAGCTGAAGCCCAGCCAGCGCACGTCGTCCTGGATCGCGGCCACGTATTCCGGATCTTCCTTGGCCGGGTTGGTGTCATCGAAGCGCAGGTTGCAGACGCCGCTGAATTCACCGGCGATGCCGAAGTTCAGGCAGATCGACTTGGCGTGACCGATGTGCAGGTAGCCGTTCGGCTCCGGCGGGAAGCGGGTCTTGATCGCCTGGTGCTTTCCGCTGGCCAGGTCCTCGCGCACGATCTGGCGGATGAAATCGCGCTTCTCGTGGCTGTCGGCGGGGGTCTCGGGGCTGGCGGGGGTGTGCTCGGACATGAGTCGGCGAAAAGAAAGGCAGAAAGACCAACAGTCTAGCGCGTACCGGGCAGAACTGCCGGGGTTGCCGGCCAGCGGCCGGCACTACCAGGCGTCTTCCGGTAGTGCCGGCCGCTGGCCGGCAACTCTCGGATCCCGCCCKCTCCACCATTCAGCCCCCMGGCGTATGCTGGACCCKTGTCCCGAGGAGCCGCCGCATGCACATCGKGTACAAGGCCGACAACCTGTTCGACGCCCATCTGGTCAAGCACGCCTTGGAAGACGCCGGTATCCCCGCGTTCGTGTTCGGAGAGCAGCTGCTGGGCGGGATGGGCGAGCTGCCGCTGTTTGGCGTGTTGCGGGTCGGCATCCCCGATGCGGCGCGGCCGCAGGCCGAGGACATCGTAGCGGCGCTGGACTTGGGCCAGGCGCCGTCCGACCCCATTTCCGATGCAGACGACATTGCCGGCCTTCCGGCGTAGGAGCGCATCATGTTGGGAATTGGCCAGGGCATCCTCGGCATCGGCGCCTTCAAGCAGCGCCTGCCGCGCCCGGAAGAGGCGCTACCGGGGCGTGACCAACCGCTGCCGCTGCACAGCAACCAGCACTTCGTGAACAGCCATCCGCTGAAGGACCGTTTCGCCGGCCTGCAGCAGATCCGCTTTGCGCTGGGCTGTTTCTGGGGCGCCGAGCGCAAGTTCTGGACCGAGCCGGGCGTGTACAGCACGTCGGTCGGCTATGCAGGCGGCATCACGCCGAACCCGACCTATGAAGAGGTCTGCTCGGGCCTGACCGGCCACACCGAAGTGGTGCAGGTGGTGTTCGACCCGGCGGTGGTGAGCCTGGAGCGGCTGCTGCAGCTGTTCTGGGAAAGCCACGATCCAACCCAGGGCATGCGTCAGGGCAACGACACCGGCACCCAGTACCGCTCGGCGATCCATGCCACCGACGAGGCCCAGTACAGGGCCGCGCTGGCCAGCCGCGAGGCCTACCAGGCGCAGCTGGCTGCGGCCGGCTACGGCCCGATCACCACCGAGATCGTGTACCCGGCACCGGCGTACTACTACGCCGAGGACTACCACCAGCAGTACCTGGCGAAGAATCCGAACGGCTACTGCGGCATCGGCGGCACCGGCGTGAGCTGCCCGATCGGGTTGGATGTGGAGGCGCCGCGCTGACGCGCGGTGGTCCGCCTGCGGCGGGCTGAAGCTGAAAGCAACTGCCAAAGCCAAAGCCAAAGCGGCTCTGGGTTGCTGATGGTTTGGCGGGACGGGTACAGATGGCGGGACACGCCGTAAACCCGTCCCTGGGGGCTCGGCCACGGCATCCATGCCGTGGACGGTCCCGCCATCTGTACCCGTCCCGCCTCCGATCATTTCCCGGTGACGGTGGGCAGGAGCAGTGGATTACTGACGAACTGAAGGAAAACAAAAAGGACGCGGCGTTCGCCGCGTCCTTCTTGTTTGATCCTGCAGTGCTTTCTGTAGAGCGGAGCCATGCTCCGCTCCAAGCAAGCGAAGCGCGCGACCCGCTGTTGCTCTTCTTTCTTTCTTCCGTGGCGGGTGGCCACCGGAAACTGTCAGAGGGCGGGCGGGTTGGGTTCGCGGGAGTGTCCGCCGCATGGGCCCGAGGCATGCCTCGGGCGGGTTGGGCAGGACGCCCAACCCCGGTCTTGCCGTGTGCGCAGGACAGCGCACACGAGCAAGCGGCGGCCAAGCCTCCAGGGATGGATTCACGGCGTCTCCCGCGAACCCAACCCGCCCGACCCAGCGCGGCTTTTTGCTCTTTGCGGCCAACCGACCTGCCACGAGGGGCTCAGCCGTTGGCCGGAATCCTCACAGTGCCGCGCGGATCCGCTCGCGCAGCGCTTCCAGATCCTTGGCAAACGCATCGATGCCGGTCGCCAGCTTCTCGGTCGCCATCGGATCGGCCGCCAGATCCGATGCGAACTTCGCCGCATCGATCGGGGTCACCGCCACGCCATCGGCGGCACCGGCCACCAGCTTGCGCGGCAGCTCGCCGTGGTCGGCGTCCAGCTTCTCCAGCAGGTCCGGCGAAATCGTCAGGCGGTCGCAGCCGGCCAGCGCTTCGATCTGCGCGGTCGAACGGAACGAGGCACCCATCACCACCGTCGGCGAACCGCGACGCTTGAATTCGGCATACACACCGCGCACGAACTTCACGCCCGGGTCTTCATCGATGGTGGCCGGGGCCTGGCCGTTGGCCACGTACCAGTCCAGGATGCGGCCGACGAACGGCGAGATCAGGAACGCCCCGGCTTCGCTGCAGGCCAGCGCCTGGGTCGGGTTGAAGATCAGGGTCAGGTTGCAGTCGATGCCCTCGGCCTGCAGGATGCGTGCGGCTTCCACGCCTTCCCAGGTCGCGGCGATCTTGATCAGGATCTTCTCGCGCGGCACGCCGGCATCGGCGTACATCTGGATGAACTGGCGGGCCTTGGCCACGGTGGCAGCGGTGTCGTGAGCCAGGTCGGCATCCACCTCGGTGGACACCCGGCCCGGCACCAGCGTGCTCAGCAGCGCGCCGACGCCGATGGTCAGGCGGTCGGCCACGGCGTGCACCACGGCTTCGCGGTCGCCACTCTGCTGGCGGCCCCAGGCCAGTTCGCGTTCGATCAGCTCGGCGTAGACCGGCAGGTCCAGCGCCTTCTTCACCAGGGTCGGATTGGTGGTGCAGTCCACCGGCTGCAGGCGCTTGATCGCCTCGTAGTCACCGGTATCGGCAACGACCACGGACAGTTCGCGCAGCTGGGACAGTTTGGACGGGGTACTCATTACGGCTCCTGGGGCAGGGGGATCGAATCGCGCGCGGTGCGCAGCGGTAATCAGGGGCGGTCGTTGTGGACCGCGGTCACGCGCAGGCGCAGCTTGCGGCCACCGGGCGCGTTCCAGTCGATGCTCTGGCCGATCGAAAGGCCGAGCAGGGCACTGCCGACCGGGGCCAGCACGGAAACCTTGCCTTCATCGACGTTGGCTTCGCGGGGGAAGACCAGGGTCAGGACGTGCTTCTCGCCCGACACTTCATCTTCGCACTCCACGCGCGAATGCATCATGACGATGCCTTCGGGAATCTGGTCCGGTGCCAGCACGGTGGCCCGGTTGAGTTCTTCAGCAAGCGCGAGCGCGGCAGGCGTCTGGCTCAGCGCGGGAGATTCGAGCATGGCGTCCAGGCGGTCCATGTCGAAGGTGGAAACGGTGATCGACGGCGGCAGGCCGCTGGCGGTACTCATGGTGAAGCTCCTTGGTTGAAAGCCATGCAAAAGGCGGCACCTGCTGGCGCCGCCTGTCTGTATTGTGGGGACAAATGCGGCCGGAATCGACTCCTGCCGATTCCAGGCCGGTACTGCGGGGGGCTCAGCCGTTCAGCGCGGGGCCGGGCAGGGCCGGTGCATCGCTGCCGGCATCGAGCGCCTCCAGCGTGAACAGCGCCTGCGGCAGACGCTTGAACTGGTCGGCCAGGTCCATCAGGAAGTCGTTCATGGCCGAGCTGCGGCGCCAGATCATGGCGATGCGGCGGCTGGGACGGCCTTCGCCGGTGAAGTCGAGCAGGCGGATGTTGTTCGAGCGCGGCACTGGCGGCTGCACCGACAGGCTCGGCAGCAGGGTGATGCCGACGTCGGCGGCGACCATCTGCCGCAGCGTTTCCAGGCTGGTGGCGCGGAACTCGGACTTCTCGTTGGCGCCGAACAGGCGGCAGACTTCCAGCGCCTGGTCGCGCAGGCAATGGCCGTCCTCCAGCAGCAGCAGCTTCTGCGTGGCCAGTTCCTGCACGTCCAGGTGCTCGCGACGTGCCAGCGGGTGGCGACCGGAGACGGCCAGCAGGAACGGTTCCTCGAACAGGAACTCGGCATGCAGCTGGTCGTCGATCACCGGCAGCGCCAGCAATGCAGCGTCGAGCTTGCCTTCGCGCAGGCGGTCCAGCAGCACATCGCTCTTTTCCTCGACCAGCAGCAGTTCCAGCTCCGGGAAGCGCTCGCGGATGCGCGGGATCACATGCGGCAGCAGGTACGGGCCGAGGGTCGGGAAGATCCCCAGGCGCACCGTACCGGCTTCCGGATCGCGGCTGCGTCGCGCCGCTTCCTTCAGCTGTTCCACTTCGGACACGATCACCCGCGCCCGTGCGGCCGCTTCCTGGCCGGCCGGGGTCAGCATCACCTTGCGCGGTGCGCGTTCCACCAGCGGCAGGCCGAGCTCTTCCTCCAGCTTGCGGATCTGCGTGGACAACGTCGGCTGGCTGACAAAGCAGGACGCGGCCGCCCGGCCGAAATGCTTGTGGTCGGCCAGGGCTACCAGGTACTTCAGATCACGTAGGTTCATCCTTACACCCCAGGGGTAACGGACCGGCTGACGGCGTGGTTACCCGACAGGCAGACAATGTTCCCGGTGATCTGGGAACGGTGGATCAGGCCGCTTCAGCAACGGCACCGCTGCTGTTGCTCACCGACGAGCGGATCAGGTGGTCGAACGCGCTCAGTGCGGCGGTGGAACCGGCGCCCATGGCGATGATGATCTGCTTGTAGGGCACCGTCGTGCAATCGCCAGCAGCAAACACACCCGGCAGGTTGGTCTGGCCGCGATCGTCGATGACGATCTCGCCACGCGGCGACAGCGCCACCACATCCTTCAGCCACTCGGTGTTGGGCAGCAGGCCGATCTGCACGAAGATGCCTTCCAGCTCGACGCGGTGGGCATCGCCGCCGATGCGGTCCTTGTAGACCAGGCCGGTGACCTTGCTGCCGTCGCCGAGCACTTCGGTGGTCTGTGCGCTGGTCAGCACGGTGACGTTGCCCAGGCTGCGCAGCTTCTTCTGCAGCACTTCGTCGGCACGCAGGCTGGAATCGAACTCCAGCAGGGTTACATGCGACACGATGCCGGCCAGGTCGATGGCCGCTTCCACACCGGAGTTGCCGCCGCCGATCACCGCCACGCGCTTGCCCTTGAACAGCGGACCATCGCAGTGCGGGCAGTAGGCCACGCCCTTGTTGCGGTACTGGTCCTCGCCCGGCACGTTCATCTGCCGCCAGCGCGCGCCGGTGGACAGGATCACCGAACGCGACTTCAGCACCGCGCCGTTCTCCAGCTGCACCTGCACCAGGCCGTCTTCGCCGGCCGGCACCAGCGCACTGGCGCGCTGCAGGTTCATGATGTCCACGTCGTACTCGCGCACATGCTGCTCCAGCGCCGTGGCCAGCTTCGGGCCTTCGGTTTCCTTCACCGAGATGAAGTTCTCGATCGCCATGGTGTCCAGCACCTGGCCACCGAAGCGCTCGGCAGCGATGCCGGTACGGATGCCCTTGCGCGCGGCATAGATCGCCGCTGCGGCGCCAGCCGGGCCACCACCGACCACCAGTACGTCGAAAGCATCCTTGGCGGCGATCTTCTCGGCATCGCGCTTGCTGGCATTGGTGTCCAGCTTGGCCACGATCTGCTCCAGGGTCATGCGGCCCTGGTCGAACACTTCACCGTTGAGGTACACGGTCGGCACCGACATGATCTCGCGCTTCTCGACTTCGTCCTGGAACAGCGCACCATCGATGGCCACGTGCTGGATGCGTGGGTTGAGTACCGCGGCCAGGTTCAGCGCCTGCACCACGTCCGGGCAGTTCTGGCAGGACAGCGAGAAGTAGGTTTCGAACTTGTATTCACCTTCCAGGTTCTGCACCTGCTCGATCAGCTCGGCGGTGGCCTTGGACGGGTGGCCGCCGACCTGCAGCAGGGCCAGCACCAGCGAGGTGAACTCGTGGCCCATCGGCAGGCCGGCGAAGGTCAGGTGGATGTCCTGGCCCGGCGTGCCCAGGTCGAAGGACGGCACGCGGCCCTGGCCATCGCGCAGGACCTGCAGCGTGATCTTGTCCGACAGGTTTTCCAGGGTCTGCAGCAGTTCCAGCATTTCCTGCGACTTGGCGCCGTCGTCGGCGTGCGCGGTGATCTGGATCGGGCGGGTCACGCGCTCCAGATAGGTCTTCAGCTGCGACTGCAGGTTGGCGTCCAACATCGGGTCATCTCCTGGCTTCAGGCAAACAGGGGGCGTGGCACCGCTGTAGAAGGTAGCGGACCAGCAGGGGGTAGGGGTGAACCCAAGACAGCGACCGTGGAAGGGGCTGGCTGGCCAAGGCGGGCGAGCGTTGGCTGTCTTGGGTTCACCCCCACGCCGGCGGGGGGACCGGCACGGGGATGAAGGGCGCGCCGTGGCGTGGGGCCACGGCAGGCCGGTACTGCTTTAGATCTTGCCGACCAGGTCCAGCGACGGGGTCAGGGTCTTCTCGCCTTCCTTCCACTTGGCCGGGCAGACCTGGTTCGGGTTGGCGGCGGTGAACTGGGCAGCCTTGAGCTTGCGCAGGGTCTCGGACACGTCACGGGCGATCTCGTTGGAGTGGATCTCCAGGGTCTTGATCACGCCTTCCGGGTTGATGATGAAGGTGCCGCGCAGGGCCAGGCCTTCTTCTTCAATGTGCACGCCGAAGGCGCGGGTCAGCTGGTGGGTCGGGTCGCCGACCAGCGGGAAGTGGGCCTTGCCGACGGCCGGCGAGGTCTCGTGCCACACCTTGTGCGAGAAGTGGGTGTCGGTGGTGACGATGTAGACCTCGGCGCCGGCCTTCTTGAACTCGGCGTAATGGTCAGCGGCGTCTTCGATCTCGGTCGGGCAGTTGAAGGTGAAGGCGGCCGGCATGAAGATCAGGACGGACCACTGGCCCTTCAGGCTGGCGTCGGAAACCTTGATGAACTCGCCGTTGTGGTAGGCGTTGGCTTCGAACGGCTGGATCTGGGTATTGATGAGGGACATCATTTTTCCTCTTGGTGAAGGGGAGTGGGTGAATCGACAGGAGCTAGGTTACCCATTCGCTCGCGATAAGAACAATCCATTGATTGCATCTATTTGATAGATGGAGTCTATCAAATGGCCATGAGCAGGCACTGAACCCTGCCGCTCCCATCCTGCAACTGCTTGTGTGACAAGGAAAATCGACCGGGACGTGTGAAGAGGGCTGATAGCCCCTCCTTATACCCTCTTGCGAAACCTGAACGGATTCCAGCTTTTTGTAGCGTCGAGCCATGCTCGACGGTGGATCTGTAGAGCCGAGCCGACGCTCGGCTGTTCCAGCAGCAGCCGAGCATCGGCTCGGCCCTACAATTGAGGCATGTCTTTCCAACCCGAACCCACCCTGCGTCAGGTCGTAGCCGACGCCAGTGCCCGCTTGGGCGGTGTCGACGCCCGCCACGAAGCCGAACTGCTGCTGCTGCATGTACTGGAGCGCCCGCGCAGCTGGCTATTCGCCCATGCCACCGATCCGCTGGCCGCCAATGACCAGGCCGCCTTCGAAGCTTTGCTGGCCCGCCGTGTGGCCGGTGAGCCGGTTGCCTACCTGACCGGGCGCCGCGGTTTCTGGACGCTGGACCTGGAGGTCGACCCGGCCACGCTGATCCCGCGCCCGGAAACCGAGCTGCTGGTCGAGTTGGCGCTGGAGCGACTGCCGCCGGACCAGGCGTTGCAGCTGGCCGACCTCGGTACCGGCAGCGGTGCGATCGCACTGGCACTGGCCAGCGAACGGCCCCGGGCACAGGTGCTGGCCACCGATGCCAGCCCGGGCGCGCTGGCCGTGGCCGCGCGCAATGCGGCCCGCCATGAACTGGACAACGTCCTTTTCGCCGAGGGCGGGCACGACTGGTATGCGCCGCTGCAGGGCGTGCGCTTCGACCTGATCGCCAGCAATCCGCCGTACATCGCCAGCAACGACCCGCACCTGGAACAGGGCGACCTGCGCTTCGAACCGTCTACCGCGCTGGCCTCGGGCATGGACGGCCTGGATGACATCCGCCGCATCGTCGATGGTGGCCAGGCCCACCTGCGGCCCGGCGGTTGGTTGCTGATCGAGCACGGTTGGGACCAGGGCGCGGCGATCCGCGCACTGTTCGAGGCGACGGGATTTGCCGAGGTGCAGACCGTGCAGGACCTGGAGCAGCGCGACCGCATCACCCTGGGCCGGCGTCCGGCCTAGAATGGCAGTTCTCCTGCCCCGGCAGGGCATCACCCTGGAGCTGCAAGCATGCGTACGCTGTACCCCGCCATCACCCCCTACGACGTCGGCACCCTGAAGGTCGACGACCGCCACACGCTGTACTTCGAACAGTGCGGCAACCCGGAAGGCAAGCCGGTGGTGATGCTGCATGGTGGCCCGGGTGGCGGCTGCAGCGACAAGATGCGCCAGTTCCACGATCCGTCCAAGTACCGCATCATCCTGTTCGATCAGCGCGGTGCCGGCCGTTCCACCCCGCACGCGGACCTGGTGGACAACACCACCTGGGACCTCGTCGCCGATATCGAGAAGCTGCGCGAGCACCTGAAGGTCGATCGCTGGCAGGTGTTCGGTGGCAGCTGGGGCTCGACCCTGGCGCTGGCCTATGCCGAGACCCATCCGCAGCGCGTGACCGAACTGGTCCTGCGCGGCATCTTCATGCTGCGTCGCTGGGAGCTGGAATGGTTCTACCAGGAAGGCGCCAACCGCCTGTTCCCGGATGCGTGGGAGCACTACCTCAAGCCGATTCCGCTGGTGGAGCGTCATGACCTTATCTCGGCCTTCCACCGCCGCCTGACCAGCGAAGACGAGACCACCCGCCTGGAAGCGGCCAAGGCGTGGGCGGTGTGGGAAGGCGCGACCAGCTTCCTGCACGTCGATGATGACTTCATCAACAGCCACGAAGACCCGCATTTCGCGCTGGCGTTTGCCCGCATCGAGAACCACTACTTCGTCAACGGCGGCTTCTTCGAGGTGGAAGACCAGCTGCTGCGCGACGCACACCGCATCGCCGACATTCCGGGCGTGATCGTGCACGGCCGCTACGACGTGGTCTGCCCGCTGGCCAACGCCTGGGACCTGACCAAGGTGTGGCCGAAGGCGAAGCTGGAAATCACCCCGGCTTCGGGCCATTCGGCGTTCGAGGCCGAGAACGTGGACGCGCTGGTGCGCGCCACCGATAGCTTCGCCTGATCGGTAGTGCCGGTCGCTGGCCGGCAACGCTTCACCATTCGCGCCGGGCATCGCCCGGCGCTACCGGCCTCATCCACGCACGGCGTGGATCTACCAGTCCCCAGCCAGCAACGCGTCGGCCAGTACCTGCAGTTTCGGCGAATGCTGGCGCGACGGCGGGTAGATCAGTGACAGCGCGCGGCTGCGGCCCTCAAACGGCTGCAGCACGCGCTGCAGGCGGCCATCGGCCAAGGCGTCGGCCACCGCGAAATCCATCACCTGCACGATGCCGATGCCGGCGATCGCCGCTTCCACCAGCGGATCGCCGCTGTCGAACACCATCCGCGCCGGTGGCGTGAAATCATGAAGCTGGCCGTCCTGCAGGAACTGCCAGTCCACCAGCCGGCCACTGCGCAGGTTGCGCACCGCCAGGCAGGCATGATCCCGCAAGGCGGCCACATCGTCGGGCGCGCCACAGCGGTCGAGGTAGTCCGGGCTGGCCACCGTCACCCAGCGCAGCGGCCGCAGTGGCCGCGCGACGATGCGCTGGTCGGCGATGACGCCGGTGCGCAGCGCGGCATCGAAACCTTCCTCGACCAGATCGACCAGGCGGTCGTTGAGCACGGCTTCCACCTGCAGTTGCGGGTGCTGCTGCAGCATCGGCCCCAGCAGCGGTACCAGCACCTTGCGCCCGAACATCGAGGGCGCACTGATCTTCAGGGTGCCCGAGGGCGTGCACGGACGGTCGGCCAACTGGCGTTCGGCATCCTCGAGGCCGCACAGCAGGGGCGCGACCTGATCGACGAACTGGCGACCATCCGGGGTCAGTGCCACGTTGCGGGTGTTTCGCTGCAGCAGCTTCACCCCCAGCGTGGCCTCCAGCCGACTGATCGCGCGCGACAGGCCTGACTGGCTCAGGCCCAGTTGCCCGGCGGCGGCGGTGAAACTGCGTGCTTCGGCCACCTGCACCAGCATGCGCACGGCATTGAGGTCCATCGAGGTTCCATTCATGCTGAAAATCATGACAGATATGGACGGAAAGGGGTTTATTGAGAGCGCTGCATCAATGAGACTGCGCTCCCCCACAGCACCGGAGCGTCGATGCCTCCCCTCAAGTACCCGCGCTGGGCGCTGGCCCTGCTGGCCACCGCCCAGCTGATCATCGCCCTGGACGCCACCATCATCTTCGTCGCCCTGCATGACATGGGGCGCGCGCTGGAGATCAACGCACAGCAGCTGCAATGGGTGGTCAGTGCCTACACCGTGGCCTTTGGCGGCAGCCTGCTGCTGGGGGGCCGTGCCGCCGACCTGATCGGCCGTCGCCGCTTCTACCGGCTGGGCATGCTGCTGTTCGCACTGGCGTCGCTGCTCGGCGCGCTGGCGCCGAACGCCACCCTGCTGATCATCGCGCGTGCGGCGCAGGGCATCGGCGCGGCATTGCTGTTCCCGGCCACGCTGGCGCTGATCAACACGTTGTATGCGGAAGGTCCGGTGCGCAACCGTGCACTTGCGATCTGGAGCATGGCCAGCGCGGTGGGCCTGGCGCTGGGCACGCTGCTCGGCGGCGTGCTGACCCAGGCGTTCGGCTGGCCGGCGGTGCTGGCGGTGATCGTGCCACTGGCCACCACCTGCGCGGTGGCTGCGGGTGCGTGGTTGCCGGCCGATGGCCCGCGTGCGCGGGGCCGCTCGTTCGATCTGGCCGGCTGCATCACCGTCACTGCCGGCGGCAGCCTGCTGGTCACTACCCTCGTGCAAGGGCCGGAGTGGGGCTGGACTGCGCCGGCCACGCTGGGCTGCCTGCTGCTGTCGGTGCTGCTGCTGGTGGCGTTCGTGCAGATCGAACAGCGCAGCCGCGATCCGCTGATGCAGTTCGCGTTGCTGCGGCTGCCCGGACTGCGCGCGGCACTGGGCCTGACCTTCGCCTTCATGAGCAGCTATGGGGTGCAGTACTACTTCATGGCGCTGTACTTCCAGGACGGCTACGGCTGGAGCCCGCTGCAGGCCGGCCTGGCGTTCCTGCCCGCCACTGCGGTGTGCACGGTCGGCATCCAGCTGGCCGAGTGGACGCTGCAGCGCTGGAGCGCGCGCAAGGTGCTGGTGATTGGGCAGCTGGCCGGCGCCATCGGTATCGCCTGGGTGGCCGCGACGCTGCCGCACGGCGCGAACTTCTGGCCGCTGCTGCCGGGCGTGGTAGTGCTGAGCATCGGCCAGGGCATGACCTGGACCTCGATGTGGATCGTGGCCGGGCAGGGCGTGCCGTCCGCACAGCAGGGTGTTGCATCTGGCATGGCGGCGACCGCGCAGCAGATCGGTGGTGCGCTGGGCCTGGCCGTGCTGGTGATGGTGGCCAATGCCGATGCCGGTACAGCCGGTTCGCCGAGTGCACTGGCCGGGCTGGTGCGCGCCGAATACGGTGCCGCCTTGTTTTCACTGTTCGGCGTGGTGATCGCGCTGGGCCTGCGCCCGGCGCCGGCCGAATCGGCCGCCACCGTCTGCCCGGCCAACGAGGCATGATTGAAGGCGCTGCCGTGGGTGGATGTGCCGGCCAGCGGCCGGCACTACCGGTTCGGCATGGATGCACGCGCGTTCAACCCAGCGCCAGCAACTCCGGTTGCAGCGCGCTGAAGATCCGCGCCAACCGCTCGGCCCACGCCTGCTTCCCTGCCATATCGGCAATGAGGTCCTGGCGGATCTCCAGTTCCACGTGCACCAGCCCACGGCCTTCGCCATGCACCGGCACCGCGTAGTCGCTGGTGCTGCTGACCGAATACGGTTCGTTGTCCCCCACCACCAGGTCGCCTTCGTCGCGCAATGCCTGCAGCAGGGCATGGGCAAAACGCATGTCCTGGTGGTACAGCACGCCGGCGTGCCAGGGCCGCTGCGTGCCGTTCATCACGGGGGTGAAGCTGTGCATCATCACCAGCAGGGTGGGCTGGCCGGCATCACGGCGCGCATCAAGCTCGGTCTCGATGCGTGTATGGTACGGCGCGTGGATCGCATCGATGCGCTGCTGTCGCTGCGCCGCCGACAGCCCGGCATTGCCCGGCACCACGGTGTGGTCGCTCACCTCCGGAATCAGCGTCGGTGAGGCCAGTGGGCGGTTGCAGTCGATCAGCAGCCGCGAGTACGTCTGTTCGATCGCCCAGGCATCGAGCCGTTCGGCCAGTGCACGGGTGGTGCCGGCGATGCCGATGTCCCAGCCGATGTGGCGGTCCAGCTCGGCCTGGGGCAGGCCGAGCCCGGTCAACGCACGCGGCACCTGCTGGCCGGCGTGGTCGGCCAGCAGGAGGTAGGGCGAGACGCCCTGCGCCCGGTGGATCGTGTAGATCGCCGGGTCGTCGGCGCCGAGCAACGCAGGCAGCCTGTGCAGGTCCGCGTCAGCCACGTGGGCGTCCGTCCAGGTGGTGCTCGATCATCCACAGCCCGGCCCAGAGCTTGGCGTCCAGCTCGTAGCCTTCGCCCATCTTCTGCACCAGCCAGGCCGCAGCCTCGCTGCGTGGAATCTCGTGCACGGTGATGTCCTCGCTGTCATCACCGCCCCCTTCGCCGATGCGGCGCAGGCCGGTGGCGCGCACGAAGGCGATCTTCTCGCTGCTGGCGCCGGAAGACGTCGGGCCGATCATCAGCACTTCGGCGTGATCGGCGGTCCAACCTGTTTCTTCTTCCAGTTCGCGCATGGCCGAGACTTCGATCGATTCGCCGGCGTGGATGTCGCCGACCAGGCCGGCCGGCATCTCGATGGTGGGTGCCTGCAGCGGCACGCGGAACTGCTCGACGAACAGCACCTTGTCCTCCGGGGTGACGGCGATGATGATCGCCGCCAGGCCACCGGCATGGGTACGTTCGCTGTATTCCCAGGTGCCGCGCACCAGCATGCGCTGGTACTTGCCTTCGTAGACGACGCGCGGGGCTTCGGTATTGCGCTTGCTCATGCGGGCTCGCTGTGGGAGGGAAGAGGATCGGCCACGCCGGCGGCGTCGAACAGCCGGCGGCGGGTCATCGGGCCGAAGCGCAGGGTCTGGCACAGGCCACCGAGCAGCTCTGGATCGGCCGATTGGCGCAGCAGTCCGGGCTGGCTGCCCTCCAACGGCGCATCCAGCGCGATGGTGGTCAGCTGGCGCCAGAGCTGGGCGTGCTCGCGCTGCTCGCGCAGCCGCACTGCCATCTGTGCAGCGCCACGCAGGCGCAGGAACGGCACTTCGTCCAGTCGTTCGAACAGCGCATCCATGCTGCCGAAATGGGCCAGCAGCACGGCGGCCGATTTGCTGCCGACGCCACTGACACCGGGAATGTTGTCCACCGCATCGCCACACAGCGCCAGGTAGTCGGCGATCTGGTGCGCGTGCACGCCGTGCCGCGCCTTCACCCCGGCCACGTTCCAGCGCTGGTTGCGGGCGTAGTCCCACTGCTCGTCATGGTCGATCAGCAGCTGCGACAGGTCCTTGTCGGCGGAGATGATCACCCCGCGATGGCTGCTCCGGTGTACGTGCAGGGCGCTGCCGATCAGGTCGTCGGCCTCGTATTCGTGGTGGGCCAGGACGGCAAGGCCCAGCGCCGCGCATAGCGCCTTGCAGTGCACGAACTGGCGCTTGAGCGCTTCCGGTGCTGGCTCGCGGTTGGCCTTGTAGGCCGGATACAGCCGGTGGCGGAAACCACTGTCAAGCGCTTCATCGAAGGCGATGGCGATGTGCCGCGGGCGCTCGCGCTCGAGCAGGTCCAGCAGGAAGCGGGCGAAGCCGTGCACCGCATTGGTGGGCCAGCCCTGTGCGTCCTGGAACTGGTCTGGCAGTGAATGCCAGGCACGGAACACGTAGATGCTGGCATCAACCAGGTACAGCGACGGCGGGGCAGCCGGCAGGGTCATGCCGGGGGCGTCCAGTCGCGCAGCAGGGCCGCCGGGTCGGGGCGCTCGCGCTCGGGTACGTCGGCCTTGGGCGTACCGATGTGGATGAAGCCGGCGATGCGTTCGCCGTCGACCAGGCCCAGGTGGGCCTGAACAGCCGGATCGAAGGCCATCCAGGCGGTCAGCCACTGCGCGCCGAAACCCAGCGCCTGCGCGGCCTGCAGCAGGGCGAAACAGACGCAGCCGGCGGTCATCAGCTGTTCCTGTTCGGGCACCTTCGGGTCCGGCCGCGGGCTGGCCACCACCACGATCACCAGCGGTGCGTGGCTGAAACGCTGGCGGTCCTTCTCGAACACGGCCTCGCCCGCATGTGGGTCGCGCTGGCGGCTGCGTTCAGCCAGGAAGTCGCCCAGAGTGTGACGTGCATCGCCTGCGATTTTCAGGAAGCGGAACGGCACGCGCTTGCCGTGGTCGGGCACGCGCACCGCTGAGGCCAGCATCCGCTGCAGGGTGGCCGGGTCCGGCCCGGGCTCGCCCAGTTGCCGCGAGGGCACCGAGCGGCGGGCATCCAGGGCGAGCAGGGCGGCAGGATCGGGCATGGAGGCTGAACCGGTCATCACGGGCGTTTGATTATAGTCGGGGTGGTCAATGACGCCGTCTGTGTCGCGTCCGGCCCCTGAATACCAAACTGTGATGAACATCATGCCACTGGCGGGAAACGGACAGCCGCTTCCCCTCGCCTCGTGGGCCTTGCACGGCTTACGATATCTGTCTTGCCGGGCCGCCGGTCATGAGGTTTGAAGTGAGGACTGTTTCACTGTCCGTGACGGGCTGGCCGGCCTACCATCGACGTTCCGGTACATGGGGTGTGCCGGAAGCCGCGATGTCCATGCTGTCTGTCGTACCAGAGAAGGTGGGGAGCCTTCCCGAATGATGAGCGTGCCCACACCGATGGGATCGCCGGGCCGTGACCCGGCCCAGCTCCAGCGTGCCCGGGACATGGTCCTGCCCGCGTTGTGCCAGGCCTTCGGGGCGGCACTGGCGCGTTTCGACGATGCCCTGTTCGACCGCGCCGGCAATGCCGGCTCGTCGCAGTTGCTGTTCCTGGACGCGATGCGCGAACTGCGCCGGCGCCGTGAGGACATCGCGGCCGCTTTCGCCGGCCACCTGCAGCAGGCCTGGGCCGCATTGGAGGCTGGTGAGCCGCTGTCAGCCGAGGCGACCCTGTCCGGGCCGGCCGAGGATGGGCTCAGCCTGCTGGCCGAGCATGTGCTGGAATCACGGTTGGCGGTGCGCAATTTCGCCACTGTATTGCTGCGTGACTTCAAGCCGGTGCTGGCGCGGCTGGATCGCCGCCTGGGCCGGTTGATCGGCGGCGCGGAACTGGACGCGGACCACAATCCGATCAGCCCCGAACACCTGGGCGTGGCCATCCACGAAGCCTTTGCCGGCTGTGAACTGGCCCCGGAAGTGCATCTGGTGCTGATCAAGCTGTGCGAGCGCGACCTGCGTGCACCGGTCGGTCGCATCTACGAGAAGCTGGACGAGCAGCTGGCCGCAGCCGGCGTGATGTCGCAGATGGGGGCTCCGCAGCGCCCACAACCGCCGGCACCGGATCCGCGCATGGCCGGGATGCTGGATGACCTGGTCGAGCATCGCCACGGCGCGGGCGTCGATCCGGGGTTCAGCGATGACGAGCAGGCCGCACCGGCCTGGGCGCAGCGCTTTGCTGCCCGCTGGTCCGAGCGCCGCGGGCATATGCAGCAGCACCTGGGCGGCGATGACGGCGCCACCGGCGAGGCCTACGCTGGCCAGCAGGGCATGCTGCTGGAAGCGCTGCACGAACTGCTGCAGCAGACCCGCCATGTGCGTGAGGACGCCACGTCTGCGGCACAGGTGGCGGTTGGCCAGCAGCGCCCGCTCAGCCAGCGCGAAATGATGTCGGTGCTGTCGCTGCTGCAGGCCACGCCCAGCGCCACCCTGCGCGCGGCCATCGGCGAGGACGGCGAATCGCTGGCGCAGCGCCTGAAGAGCGAAGTGCTGTCCAGCGCCACCCAGCTTGGCGTCGATCCGGGCCAGACCCGGCTGGACCCGCAGGATGAGGATGCCATCGACCTGGTCGGCATGCTGTTCGACGTGATGCTGGACGAGCGTGAACTGGAAGGCCGCTCGCGCGAACTGATCGGCCGCCTGGTGGTGCCTTTCGTCAAGGTCGCCATGCTCGACCGCCGCATGTTCGTGCAGAAGACCCACCCGGCGCGCAAGCTGCTCAACTCGCTGGCCGAGGCCTGCGAGGGCAACACCGGCGAGAGCCAGGCCGAGCGCATGCTGATGGCCAAGGTCGAAGAGATCATCGAGCGCCTGGTGGCCGAGTTCAACGAGAACCTGGCGATCTTCCTGACCCTGGAAGAGGAATTCCGCGAGTTCCTGGTGCAGCATCGCCGCCGCGTGGAAATCGCCGAGCGTCGTGCCGCAGAAACGCAGCGCGGCCAGGAAAAGCTGGAAATGGCCCGCAGCCGGGCCGGTGCGGAACTGGACCGCCGCATCGGTGACGCCACGCTGCCGCCGGCCATTGCCGAATTCCTGCGCCAGCCGTGGCAGCATCATCTCACCTTGGCGCTGCTGCGCGAGGGCGAAGAAGGCGCCTCGGTGGCCGAGGCATTGAGCCTGGGCGACGGCCTGCTGGAGGAAGTGGCCGAGGCCCGCCGCCAGATCGTCGGCAAGCCGTGGCTGCAGGCCTGGCAGCCGGTGCTGGCCAAGGTGTTTGCCAGCGTCGGCGTGCACGGCGATGCGGCAACCGCCGCCATCGATGCCCTGCATGACACCCTGCAGGGCATCGCCGAGTCGCGGCCGGAACTGCAGCGTGCGCTGCCGGAGCTGCCGCAGGTTGCCTTGCCGGCCCCGCCAGTGGCTGAATCGCCGGCGGTTGAGCTTGGCGGGCAGATCGACGCCGACGATTTCGACAACGCCGATGCCGACCGCTTCCGCCGCATGGAAATCGGCAACTGGCTGGACTTCGTCGACAAGGATGGCAAGGTGCAGGCGGGCAAGCTGTCCTGGGTCAGCCCGATTTCCTCGCGCCTGCTGTTCGTCAACCGTCGCGGCGTGCGCTTCTGCGTGGCCTCGCCGGAAGAACTGGCGGTGATGATGCGGCTGGGCCGCCTGCGTGCCCACGTTGATGATGGCGCCTTCGACAGCGCCATGCAGGGCGTGATCGATCGCCTCGACCCGGGCAGCGCCACGCTGCACTGAGCGGGTGCTGCCTGCTAGGATCGGGAAACTCACCGATCAGCGGGGACCTGCATGGCCGTGGCGTTGCTGGGGATCAAGGAGACCGCGCCGGGCGAACGGCGCGTGGCACTGACGCCGGAGACCGCGCGCAGGCTCGGGGCCTTGGGCATTGCCGTCTGGTATGAGGCGGGCGCGGGTTTGGCGGCTGGTTTCACCGACGCCGCCTATGACGATGCCGGTGCACGCGTCTTCGACGCGGGCCGCTGGGCCGAGATCGATATCCTGCTGTGCGTGCAGGCCCCCCCTGCGGCGGTGCTGGAACAGCTCAAGCCCGGCGCCAGCGTGGTCGGCCTGCTGGCCCCGGCCAGCGATCCGGCGCTGGCCGCGCTGGCGGCCGATGGTCGCCTGCAGCTGTTCCCGCTGCAGCAGCTGCCGCGCACCACCCGTGCGCAGGCGATGGATGTACTCAGTTCGCAGGCCGGCATGGCCGGCTACAAGGCGGCGCTGATCGCCGCCGAACGCGCGCCGCGCTTCTTCCCGATGCTGACCACTGCGGCCGGCACCGTGCGGCCGGCCAAGGTGCTGGTGATCGGTGCCGGCGTGGCGGGCCTGCAGGCCATCGCCACCGCGCGCCGCCTCGGTGCACAGGTGGAAGGCTTCGACGTGCGCCCGGAAACCCGCGAGCAGATCCAGTCACTGGGCGCACGCTTCCTCGACCTCGGGGTCAGCGCGGCGGGCGAGGGAGGCTATGCGCGGGCGCTGACCGATGACGAGCGCGCCGAGCAGCAGCGTCGGCTGGCCGACCACCTGCGCAGTGTGGACGTGGTGATCTGCACGGCTGCGGTACCGGGCCGCCCGGCACCGACCATCGTGACCGCCGCGATGGTGGAAGGCATGGCCACCGGCAGCGTCATTGTTGATCTGGCGGCGGAAAGTGGCGGCAACTGCGCACTGACCCTGCCGGGGCAGTGCATCGAACACCAGGGCGTGACCATCGACGGTCCGCTGGGCCTGGCCAGCCGCGGCGCGACCCAGGCCAGCGAGATGTATGCACGGAACCTGCTCAACTTCGTTGCGCTGTTCGTGCGCGACGGGCAGCTCGGTTTCGATTGGGACGACGAACTGCTGGCGAAGACGCGCTGGCAGGCGTGAGTGATACGGGGTCAGATCCCTTTGCCTCTGGCAAAGGGATCTGACCCTGGTATCCCGAAGGCTTACCGTGGCTTCGCCGGCGGCGGGTTCTCCCGCACCCAGTCCTTGCGTTGCTCCGGCGTCATCTGCGACCAGCGCTCGCGCAGTGCGTCGCGCTGCGCGGGCGGCAGATCCCGCATCTGACCGAACAGGGCCCGGGCCTGCTCACGCTGTTCCGGGCTCATGTGCTCGAAGCGGCGCAGGCCGCGGCGGGCCTTGTCGCGTTCCTCCGGGCTCATCGATTGCCAGCGCTGGCCATGCGAGAGCATCCGCTGGCGCTGGCCGGCATCGGCGCTGTTCCAGCGGTCGCGCAGCGGCGCCAGCAAGGATTCCCGCTGCGCTTCACTCAACTGTTCCCAGGCCGGCAGCGGTGGGGCTGGCGCGGGGCGTGCGGCAGGGGCGGGCGCGGCGTTCTGCGCCAATACCGGGAAGGCCGGCAGCAGCAACAGGGTCAACAGCAGCGGCAGGGTATGCAGTCGGGACATGGTTCACTCCATCGCCAGGTCGGTATCGCCCAGCCACAGGTACAGATCGGGATTTTCGTCGTACAGCACGCTGTTGTCTTCCATCGAGGCCAGCACCGGTGCCGGCACGGCGGGCGACAGGGGGCTGTGGCCGCTGAACTGCAGGCCGATCCCCAGCGCCACCACCAGAGAACAGGCGCTGGCCAGCCACCAGCGCCAGCGCCCGTGACGAGCCGCGCTGGCGCCGTGGCGGGCCTGGCGCAACTGTGCCAGCGTGGCCGGCGACAGCGCCTGCAGCGACTGCGCGTGCAGGTTGCGCAGCATGTCATCGGAGGGCAGGGAGCGGTTCACGGGTGGGTCTCCAGGTAGTCCTGCAGCGCCTGGCGGGCGCGTGCCAGATGGGTTTTTACCGCGCCTTCGCTGCAGCCCATGGCGCGGGCAGTGGTGGCTCCGTCCAGGTCCTGCAGCACCCGCAGGGTGAAGGCCTCGCGCTGGCGCGCGGGCAGGGTACGCAGGGCCTGCACCAGTTGCTGGTACTGCTGGCGCTGTTCGTGCGCCTGCGCCGGGTCCGGGCCGGGGTCGGCCCAGTCGATCCCGCCTCCGTCGGCGTCCTGGTTGTCGCGCCAGAACGGCAGGCGGAAACGGCGCCGGCGCTGCAGGTCGATCACGCGGCGGCGCAGGATGCTCCAGAACAGGGGCGCCCATTCGGCCGCCGGCTTGTCGGCGTAGTCCAGCATGCGCATCAGCGCGTCCTGAACCGCGTCCATGGCGTCTTCGCGCTGGCGCAGGCCGGCCTCGGCGAAACGGAACGCGCGCGGGCCGACGCTGGCCAGGAACGCCTCCAGCGATGCTGGCAGGGCATCGGTGTCGGCGCTCGGGGGGACGGGGCTGCTCACCAGCACAGGGTACGGTTCCTCGCTCGGGGTCACCATCGACAACGCGTGAGCGTCACCGCGGTTGACGCCGGGTGCGCGCCGGGTTCAGCCCGTGGTTATGATGGGCCGACGAAGACAGAGCGGGAGCGTTGCCAGTGAGTGACGGGTTCGTAGCGCTGTACATCTTCATGCTGGCGGCCATCGCCGGCCACGTGATCATTTCGCGGGTGCCGGTGATCCTGCATACCCCGCTGATGTCGGGTTCCAACTTCATCCACGGCATCGTGCTGATCGGCGCGATGGTGGTGCTGGGGCACGCGCAGACGCCGCTGGAAAAGGCGCTGGGCTTCCTTGCCGTGGTGCTCGGTGCCGGCAATGCCGCCGGTGGCTACGTGGTCACCGCGCGCATGCTGGAGATGTTCAAGCCGAGCGCGCCCAAGGGCGGCAGGGACGAACCGAAGGAGCCACAGGCTTGAACATCAGCACCGTCGAACTGCTCGACTTGCTGGTCAAGGCCAGCTACCTCGTCGCCGCCACGCTGTTCCTGCTGGGTCTGCAGCGCATGGCTTCGCCGCTGACCGCGCGCAGCGGCATCCGCTGGGCCGGGCTGGGCATGCTGCTGGCCACGGTGGCGACCTTCTTCCTGCCTGAACTGCACAACGTGCCGCTGATCCTGGTCGCACTGCTGCTGGGCGCGGGCCTGGCCTGGTGGTCGGCCGGCAAGGTGGCCATCACCGACATGCCGCAGATGGTGGCGTTGTACAACGGCATGGGCGGTGGTTCGGCCGCGGCGATCGGTGCGGTGGAGCTGCTGCGCTATGCCTTCCTTGCCAACCGCGATACCCGCCATTGGAGCGAGCAGGCGCTGGCCGACCTGGCCGCGCGCCAGCCGTCGGGCATGGTGCTGCTGCTGGCGGTGGTCGGCGCGGCGATCGGTGCGGTCTCGCTTTCCGGTTCGGTGATCGCCTGGGCCAAACTGGACGGACGACTGGACAAGCGGGTGACCTGGCCCGGCCAGCAGGTGATGAACCTGATGGTGGCACTGGCAGTGGCGGTGCTGGCGATCATCGCGGCCAGCACGCTCAGCACCTCGGCAATCGTCGCCTTCTTCGTGCTGGCGCTGGCACTGGGCGTGCTGATGACGTTGCCGATCGGTGGCGCCGACATGCCGGTGGTGATCTCGCTGTACAACGCATTCACCGGCCTGGCGGTGTCCTTCGAAGGTTATGTGCTGGGCAATGAGGCGCTGATCATCGCCGGCATGATGGTCGGCGCGGCCGGCATCCTGCTGACCCGGTTGATGGCCAAGGCGATGAACCGGCCGATCCGTAACGTGCTGTTCTCCAACTTCGGCGGCGGTGCCGGAGGCGAGGCACAGGCGATCACCGGCGCGCAGAAGCCCATCGAAGCGTCGGACGTCGCGGCGATGATGGCCTTTGCCGAGCGCGTGGTGATCGTGCCCGGCTACGGCATGGCGGTGGCACAGGCCCAGCACAAGATCTGGGAACTGGCGCAGCGGCTGGGCCAGCGCGGCGTGAAAGTGAAGTTCGCGATCCACCCGGTGGCCGGGCGCATGCCCGGGCACATGAACGTGCTGCTGGCCGAGGCCGGCGTGCCCTACGACCTGATCGCCGACATGGACGAGATCAACCCCGAATTCGCCAATACCGATGTGGTGCTGGTGATCGGTGCCAACGACGTGGTCAATCCGGTGGCGCGGACCGACCCGGCCAGCCCGATCTACGGCATGCCGGTGCTGGACGTGGTCAACGCGCGCAACGTGGTGGTGATCAAGCGTGGCAAGGGCACCGGTTTTGCCGGCATCGAGAATGCGCTGTTCTACGCCGACAACACCCGCATGCTCTATGGCGACGGCGCCGAAGCGGCGGCCTCGCTGGTGAGCGAACTGAAGGCGCTCGACGGCGGGCATTGAGGACGGGGGTCGGATCCCTTTCCGCAGGAAAGGGCTCTGACCCCTTTGCCGGCCAGCGGCCGGCACTACCGAATCCACGGATCTCTACGCGCTCAGCGCGCCAGCCAGGCACCTACGGCCACGGCCACGGCCAGCCACAGCCATTCCACCGCGCCATTGGCCAGGCTGATCAGGGTCCAGGCCAGGTGCGGGCCCATCCGCGTGGTGGCATCCCACAGGTCCAGGCCGATCGAGCCGCCCATCCAGGCGCTGGCGATGGCCCAGTTGGCCACGGCGGCCACCAGCAGGGTGCCGAGCACGACCAGGGCGACGCGCAGCCGGCCTGGGCCCAGCGTGCCCAGGCGCAGCATGAACACCAGTTCCAGGGCGGCCAGCACCGCCATCCAGCCGACCTGCCGGCCGGTCATCAGCGCCAGGACCATCCAGGCGAGGGGAGCGACAAACAGGCCCAGCAGCAGCATGAGGGGCCAGAGCCAGGTCACGGTCCTGGCACGCGCGGCATTGGAGGACATCGAAGCTCCCAGAAGATCACCCACAGGATACTGTGGTTTGCCGCAGTGCACCGGCGGTGCGGGGGCGGCTGGGCTAGAATGCCGTCTTGCGTGGCCTCAGCCACGGCCCCATATCGGTCCCCATGTATTCCCGTAGCAGCGAACCTGTCCACTTCGAACGCGATTGCGAGGCCGTGATGGTCCCGCAGGGCGATACCGTGACCCTGCCTGCCGGCAGCTATGGGTACATCACCCAGGCGCTGGGCGGCAGTTATTCGGTGTTCGTCGAGGGCAACCTGTTCCGCATCGCCGGCAAGGACGGCGATGCCATCGGCAAGGAGGCACCGGCGCCGCTCGAGCTGCCGGCCGACGCCACCGATGAACAGGTGGAGCAGCTGGTGTGGCAGCAGCTGCGCACCTGCTTCGATCCGGAAATTCCGGTCAACATCGTGGAACTGGGCCTGGTCTATGAAGTCGAGATCAAGCACCTGGATGAGGGCAAGCGCGAGATCGACGTGAAGATGACCCTGACCGCCCCGGGCTGCGGCATGGGCGAGATCCTGGTCGACGACGTGCGCAGCAAGCTTGAAATGATCCCGACGGTGGCCGAGGCCGACGTCGACCTGGTGTTCGACCCGCCGTGGAACCAGCACATGATGTCCGAGGCGGCCCGGCTAGAGACCGGCATGCTTTGACCCAGGGCCCGCAGTGACGCGGGCCCGGCACTACCCGCAACCAGAACAGGAATCCTCCGGTGTCCCAGTCCATCCCCAGCTTCGCCGTCACCCGTTCGGACCACCCGCGCAGCGCTGAAGAGCGCGCCAAGATCCTGGAGAAGCCGGGCTTCGGCCTGCACTTCACCGATCACATGGTGGAAGTGCGCTGGGACAAGGATGCCGGCTGGCACAATGCCAATGTGCGCGCCTACGGCCCGCTGCAGCTGGACCCGGCCGCCGCAGTGCTGCATTACGGCCAGGAAATCTTCGAAGGCATCAAGGCCTACCGCCACGCCGACGGTTCGATCTGGACCTTCCGCCCGGATGCCAACGGCCGTCGCCTGCAGCGTTCGGCGCAGCGCCTGGCGTTGCCGGAACTGCCGGTGGAGATCTTCGTCGAATCGCTGAAGCAGCTGATCGCCGTCGACAGTGACTGGGTGCCTTCGGCCGATGAGTCGAGCCTGTATTTCCGTCCGTTCATGATCGGCGACGAGGCCTTCCTCGGCGTGCGCGGCGCGCACAAGGCCGGCTACTACGTCATCGCCAGCCCGGCCGGCCCGTACTTCGCCAAGGGCGTTGCCCCGGTGTCGATCTGGCTGTCCACCGAGTACGCGCGTGCGGCCAAGGGCGGCACCGGTGCTGCCAAGTGCGGTGGCAACTACGCCGCCTCGCTGCTCCCGCAGCAGAAGGCGCAGGCACAGGGCTGCTCGCAGGTGCTGTTCCTCGACCCGGTCGAAGGCAAGTACCTGGAAGAACTGGGCGGCATGAACGTGTTCCTGGTCTACAAGGACGGCACGCTGGTCACCCCGGAACTGTCGGGCAGCATCCTCGAGGGCATCACCCGCGAGAGCATCCTGCAGTTGGCCCGCGACCGTGGCATGAAGGTCGAAGAGCGCAAGGTCAGCATCGACGAGTGGAAGGACGGCGTCGCCTCCGGTGCGATCAGCGAAGTGTTTGCCTGTGGCACCGCCGCGGTGGTCACTCCGATCGGCCAGCTGAAGGGCGAGGGCTTCTCGGTGGGCGACATCAACGCGCCGGCCGGCGAAGTGACCATGTCGCTGCGCAAGGAACTGACCGATATCCAGTACGGCCGCCTGCCGGACCGCCACAACTGGCTGGTCAAGCTGGGCTGATCGCCCACATCGAATCGTAGAGCCGGGCCCGCGCCCGGCTGCGCTTCTGGAAAGCCCGTCCCCGCGACGGGCTTTCTGCGTTTCGAGCCAAGGGGTCAGATCCCTTTCCGCGTGAGAAAGGGATCTGCCCCGGATCGGTGGACGCCGATGTCGGCAAAGTCATTCCAGGACACGTGACGACCCAGTCAGGTCTGTGCAGGACACGAGAAAGTTCCTTCACCTTCACAAACCCTCGACCCGAAAAGTCTCAGAACGAACATTTCATCTTGCTGAAAAGACGCTGAAAATCTTGTGGTGTCCGGTTTCGGCCATTAGCGTCATATGTACGGCGGATCGTTAGGGGGATCCGCTGACTCATCGGACTTCGAACCTCGCCAACGCAAGCCAGCCCAGGGTTCGGGCCGGTGCTTCTGCCGATTCCGGCATTCACACCACAAGAAAGGGAAATACGATGTCCCAGGTAACGCAACCGCGTGTGCGTCGAGTGTGGGTGGTCCTTGGTGCGTCCGTTCTGTCATCGCTGCTGCTGGCCACGCCTGCGCTGGCCGGTGACGTCCAGCTCAGCGGCCTGCAGTCCGCGCCGACGCACCAGCGCTTCATCGTGAAGTACCGCGACGGCAGTGCGCCGGTGGCCAACACCACGGCACTGGCCTCTTCTCTGAAGACTGCCGCCGCCGGCCTGGCCAGCAGCCAGGGCCGCGCGCTGGGCCTGCAGGAGGTCCGCAAGCTGGCCGTTGGCCCGACCCTGGTCAGGACCGATCGGCCGCTTGACCAGGCCGAATCCGAGCTGCTGATGCGCAAGCTCGCCGCCGACCCGAACGTGGAATACGTCGAAGTCGACCAGATCATGCGTGCGACGCTGACCCCGAATGACACCCGCTTCAGCGAGCAGTGGGGCTTCGGTACCTCCAACGCGTCGATCAACGTGCAGCCGGCCTGGGACAAGGCTACCGGCACCGGCGTGGTGGTGGCCGTGATCGATACCGGCATCACCAACCATCCCGATCTCAACGCCAACATCCTGCCTGGCTATGACTTCATCAGCGATGCCGCGATGGCGCGCGATGGCGGTGGCCGCGACAACAACCCGAATGACGAGGGCGACTGGTACGGCGCCAACGAGTGCGGCTCGGGCATCCCGGCCTCCAACTCCAGCTGGCACGGTACCCATGTCGCCGGCACTGTGGCGGCGGTGACCAACAACAGCACCGGCGTGGCCGGTACTGCGTTCAATGCCAAGGTCGTCCCGGTGCGCGTGCTGGGCAAGTGCGGCGGTTACACCTCCGACATCGCCGACGCGATCGTGTGGGCCTCTGGCGGCACCGTCAGTGGCGTGCCGGCCAACGCCAATCCGGCCGAAGTCATCAACATGTCGCTGGGTGGTGGCGGCAGCTGCTCCACCACCTACCAGAACGCCATCAACGGCGCGGTCAGCCGTGGCACCACCGTGGTGGTCGCCGCCGGCAACAGCAACACCAACGTGTCCTCGTCGGTGCCGGCCAACTGCCCGAACGTGATTGCCGTGGCGGCCACAACCTCGGCCGGTGCGCGTGCCAGCTTCTCCAACTACGGCACCGGCATCGACATCTCAGCACCGGGCCAGAGCATCCTGTCCACCCTCAACACCGGCACCACCACGCCTGGCAGCGCCAGCTACGCGTCGTACAACGGCACCTCGATGGCGGCGCCGCACGTGGCCGGCGTGGTTGCGCTGATGCAGTCGGTCGCGCCAAGCCCGCTGAGCCCGGCGCAGGTCGAAAGCATCATCAAGAGCACTGCACGCCCGCTGCCGGGCGCCTGCTCGGGTGGCTGCGGCGCCGGCATCGTCGACGCCAACGCGGCCGTGGCTGCGGCGATCAACGGCGGTGGCAACCCGAACCCGGGTGGCAACGTGCTGCAGAACAACGTGCCGGTGACCGGCCTGGGCGCCGCAACCGGTGCCGAGCTGAACTACACCGTCGCCGTTCCGGCCGGTAGCAGCCAGCTGCGCGTGACGATCAGTGGCGGCAGCGGCGATGCCGACCTGTACGTGCGCCAGGGCAGTGCCCCGACCGATACCAGCTACACCTGCCGTCCGTACCTGAGTGGCAACAGCGAGACCTGCACCATCAACAGCCCTGCCGCCGGCACATGGTATGTGCGGGTGAAGGCCTACAGCACCTTCTCGGGCGTGACCCTCAACGCCCAGTACTGAGCCCAAGTCCCTCTCCAAGGGCACGCCCTGGCTTCGGCCGGGGCGTTTTCGCTTCTGCAGAGCCGAGTCCATGCTCGGCTGCTCCGGCTGCCGACCGTTGTGCCACGCTGGCACGCGGTTGCCGAGCATGGCCCGGCACTACAAGGACAGTGCTCTGGCAGGTGCCGACCTTGGTCGGCACGTGGTTCCTCAGACCGACTCGAAGCGGTTCGCAGCCACGTTCTTGCGCACGTGCTGCGGGTCGAAGATCCGCCCGTTCATCGCGATGTACACGCCGCTCGGCAGCGACTGCACCGCACCGATCGCGCAGCCGATGTTGAACTCGGCATCCGAGCCGCGGAAGCGTGCCGGGCTCAGTGCGCCGGTCATCACGATGGTCTTGTCGGGGATCGTCGCCAGCACCTTGCCGGTGTGCACCATCGAGTCGGTGCCGTGGGTCACCAGGACGTGCCGGGTCGGTTGCGCGACGATGGTGGCGCGGATCAGCTCGCGGTCCTCATCGTTGATGTGCAGCGAATCCTTGCGCAGGATCGGAATCACGTTGAAGCGGAACGTCACGCCCAGCTCGCGCAGGATCATGCCGATCTGCGGATCGCCGATCTGGTAGTCCGACTTGTCGTCGAAGTAGATCTTGTCGATCGTGCCACCAGTGGTGACGACCAGGAGCTCTTCCATCATGTGCATGCGCGAAACCAGGACAGGTACTGCGGCGCGGGGCCAGGAATGCAGATGATACGGCCCAGCGGGCGCAGCGTCAGCGTTGCTTGCCGAAGCGGGCGCGCAGGCCGGGCAGGCTGGCGCTGAAGATCACCAGCAGGGCCAGCGCGATCTCGATCAGCGCCAGCCAGCGCGTTTCCGGATGGCTCCAGGCGCTCATCACGCCGTGGCTGAACCAGCCCAGCGCCAGGACCGAGGCCAAGAATCCGGCCTTGCGCCAGCCCAGGCGCACGGCGATGGCCAGCGCCAGCGGCGGCGCGGTGAACACCAGCTGGGTCGCCAGCCAGTGCTTGTCATTGATGAACCAGCCGGCGAACAGCGCGGCCAGCCCCATCAGGGCCAGCAGCAGGACCGTGCGCGGCGTGGCGCTCATCGGGCCAACCGCTGCGCGATGCCGGCCACCCGGCGCCCCAGCGCGCGCGCCAGCACGGCTTCGTCGTCGGTCGGCTGCGGGTCGTCGGCGGCACCGGCGACGTGGCTGGCGCCGTAGGGCGTGCCACCGCTGGTGGTGTGGCTCAGCGCCGGTTCGGTGAACGGAATGCCGACGATCACGCAGCCATGGTGCAGCAGCGGCACCTGCATCGACAGCAGGGTCGATTCCTGCCCGCCATGCATGGATGCGGTGGACGTGAACACGCCGGCCGGCTTGCCGGAGAGGGTGCCATTGACCCATTCGGCGCCCAGCCCATCCAGGAAATGCTTCACCGGCGCGGCCATGTTGCCGAAGCGGGTCGGGCTGCCGAGCAGCAGGCCCTGGCATTCGACCAGGTCCTGCACGCTTACATAGGGGGCGCCATCGTCGGGTACCGGCGGCTGCGCGGTCTGGGTCACTGCGGCCACCGGCGGCACCGTGCGCAGGCGCGCGGTCATGCCCGGCACTTCGCCGATGCCCCGCGCGATCTGGCGCGCCAGCCGTGCCACCGAACCGCCCCGGCTGTAATACAGCACCAGAATCTCGCCCATCGTGCCCGCTTCTCCTCGTCGTGTGGCCACCAGTATGGCTATCCTGCGAGCATTCCGCATCGGGTACCCTTCCACCGATGGAACCTTTGGATACGCTCAACCTGTGGATGGAGCGCGCGCGGGATCGCGCACGGGCCATCAGTTTCGGCCGCTTCCTGTGGCATCGCTTCCTCGACGACCGCCTGTTCCAGGCAGCGGCGGCGCTGGCGTACACCACGGTGTTCGCGCTGGTGCCGCTGGCCATCGTGGTGTTCGGCGTGCTCTCGGCCTTCCCCGTTTTCGACCGCTGGAGCGACCAGCTCAGCGACTACGTCTTCTCCAACTTCGTGCCCTCCGCTGCGCGCGCGGCCGAGGGTTACCTGCGGCAGTTTTCGGCCAGTGCCGGCCAGCTGACGGCCGCCGGCTTCATCGCACTGGTCGCTTCACTGCTGATCACGCTCAACAGCGTGGAAGAGACCTTCAACCAGATCTGGCGGGTCGGCTCGAGCCGACCCAAGCTGACCCGCTTCCTGGTCTACTGGACCGTGCTGACCCTGGGCGCGATGCTTGCCGCCGCGTCGCTGGCAGTATCGGCGAGGGTGTTCGCGATGCCGTTGTTCGGTACCCAGGAAGGCCGTTGGCTGGCCGAACTGGCGCTGCGGCTGGCACCGATCCTGATCGAGTTCGTCTGCATCACGCTGATGTTCCGCGTGGTACCGCACCACACGGTGAAATGGCGGCATGCCGTGCCCGGCGCGATCCTGGCGGCGGTGATCCTGGAGCTGGTGAAGTGGGGCATCGGCGCGTATCTGGGCAGCTTCCAGTCCTACCAGAAGCTGTATGGCACGGTCGCCTTCGTGCCGATCCTGCTGCTGTGGATCTACCTGTGCTGGGTGGCGGTGCTGCTGGGTGCGTCGCTGGCCTCCTCGATGGCCGCCTTCCGCTACCAGCCGGTCGAGCTGCGCCTGCCGCAGGGGTACGAGTTCTATGGGCTGCTGCGCCTGCTTGGCCGCTTCCAGCATGCGCGGGCCAAGGGCAAAGGCCTGGCCGATGACGAGATCCTGCGGCTGGAGCCGATGCTGACCGATTCACTGCTGCAGGACCTGATCTGCAACCTTCAGGAGATCGACCTGCTGCGCCGCGATGAGCGCGGCGAGTGGCTGCTGTCGCGCGACCTGGACCAGGTCAGCCTGGCCGATCTGTACGAATGCACCCAGCTGCGCATCCCGGTAGCCGAGCAGCACCTGCCGTATCGCGACGACAGCCTGGGCCGTGCCGCCTTGGCGGCGCTGGATGACCTGCGACTGCCCCTGCGCGAACGCCTGAAGCGCAAGGTCAGTGATATCTATACCGACTCTGGAGACACCCCATGACCCGCAAGACGTCGTTGCCGCTGCTGCTCCCGTTGACCCTGCTGCTGGCCCTGGCGGCCTGCAAACCGGCCCAGGAGCCGGCACCGGCCAGCAGCCAGCCACCGGCGCAGGCACCGACGCCGAGCACGCCGGCACCGGTCGAGGAAACCCCGGCCGAGCGCACCACCGCCGAGTTCCCGACGCTGAAGATGAAGGCGGTGGATGGCAGCGACTACGACCTGGCCGCGCATCGCGGCAAGTGGGTGGTGGTGAACTTCTGGGCTACCTGGTGCGCGCCGTGCCGCAAGGAAATGCCCGAGCTGTCGGCCCTGCATGCGATGCGTAGCAACATCGAAGTGGTCGGCTTGGCCTACGAGGACATCGAAGTGCCGGAGATGCAGTCGTTCCTGGCCAAGCATCCGGTGACCTATCCGATCGTGATCGTGGACCCGTTCGATCCGCCGGCCGACTTCGCCACGCCACGTGGCCTGCCGCTGACGCATCTGCTGGACCCGCAGGGCAAGCTGGCGCACACGTTCCTTGGCCCGGTAACCGCCGCCGACATCGAAAAGCAGATCGCTGCTGCAAAGTAGTGGGGTTGTCGGCAGGGCCTGCAGCCCTGCACCTGCGGTAGTGCCGGCCGCTGGCCGGCAACCCCAGCAAAAGCAACAGCAACAGCAACAGCGACAGCCCAAGAGGGTTTCCTGTGGGGAGGCGGGGTGGGTCCGGTTGCGGGGGACGCCGTAAATACGTCCCTGTAGGCTCGGTCGCCGCATCCATGCGGCTCACGCCCCCGCAACCGGACCCACCCCGCCTTTGACAGTTCTCCGCGATCTGTCGGAATGGGATGGCCTGCTCTTGGTGGGTGTCGACCTTGGTCGACACGTAGATCCACGCCATGCGTGGATGCTCTTCGTTCCATTGTCGAAATGTTCGATTTCAATGGAGATTCATCCACGCATGGCGTGGATCTACCAGATCGCCGGAATCTGTCAGAGGTGGGGCGATGCCGGAGTGCGGGGTGTTGCTGTTGCTGTTGCCGGCCAGCGGCCGGCACTAACGCAGGTGCAGGGCCGCAGGCCCTGCCGACCCACCCTAATCCTCCACCGGGAAATCCTCGATCGGCTTCAGCACATCGAAGTGCTCGCGATGCAGCTTGCCCTTCAGCTTCGGCAGCTCCGGCAACGGTGCGTCCACCCGCGTGTCCGGCAACCGGTCCAGCAGGTTTCGCACCAGGATCAGCCGGCCTAGCCGCTGGTCGTTGAAGTCCACCAGCGTCCACGGCGCCGCCTCGCGATGCGTCGCGCGCAGCATCGCCTCGCGGGCCTCGGTGTACGCGCTGTACTTGCTGCGCGATTTCAGGTCGACCGGTGAGAGCTTCCAGCCCTTCAACGGATCGAGATGGCGTTCGGCGAAGCGCTTTTCCTGTTGCTCCTGGTCCACGCACAACCAGTACTTGAACAGCAGGATGCCGTCGTCCACCAGCAGCTGTTCGAACACCGGCGCCTGGCGCAGGAACTGCTGGTACTCGGTTTCGCTGCAATAACCCATCACCCGTTCAACACCGGCACGGTTGTACCAGCTGCGGTCCATCAGCACGATCTCGCCGGCGGCGGGAAGATGCGCGGCGTAACGCTGGAAGTACCACTGCGTGGCTTCACGGTCGGTGGGCTTGGGCAGCGCCACCACCCGGCATTGGCGCGGGTTGAGATGCTGGCTGATGGCCTGGATCGCACCGCCCTTGCCGGCTGTATCGCGGCCTTCGAACAGCACCAGCAGGCGTTGCCCGCTGTACTGAACCCAGCGCGCCATTGCAGTCAGTTCCAGCTGCAGCGGCAGCAGCAGTTCGTCGTAGTCCTTGCGCTTGAGCTTGGCCATCGTCACGCCACGCGGGGAGGAAGCCGGAGCGTAACGCAGCGGTTGCTCAGGGGGTGTCGACGCCGCGCCAGCCCTGCTCGCCCGCCAGCGTCTTCAGCAGGGCGGAAAGGTCCTGGGCAAAACCTGCCATGTCGAATATACCACTGTCTTCGCGTGCCTGCGCCAGTTCGGCACGCAACGCTGCCAGCGCCGCCGGCTTGTTGCCCAGCGCGCTGGCAGTGGCGATGAACGCCGCATCGTCGGCAACGTTCATCCGCGAAAGACCCAGATGATGGTTGAGGCTGCCGGCCACGCGCGCGGCGAAGGTATCACCCGGGCAGGTCAGCACCGGGCAGCCGGCCCATAGCGCATCGGAGGCGGTGGTGTGCGCGTTGTACGGATGCGTGTCGAGGAACAGGTCGGCCAGCTGATAGCGGGCCAGGTACTGCGGATGCGGCAGCTTGGCCATGAACACCAGGCGCGCCGGGTCCAGGGCTGCGGCCTGCGCGGCCGCACGCAGGCGGGCGTCGGCCTTGCCGGGCCCGGACAGCAGCCACAGCACGCTGCCGGGCACGGCCTGCAGCACCGCGAAGGCGCGGCCCATGCTGCGCGGGTTGAGCTTGTAGCTGTTGTTGAAGCAGCAGAACACCACGCCGTGTTCGGGCAGCCCGCACTCGGCGCGGGACGGTGCCGGTTCCAGTACGCGGGTGTTGTCCGAGGGCTGGAAGGCACGTGGCAGGCGCAGGACGCGTTCGCTGAAGTGAGGTTCCAGCGATGCCGGCAGCACGAATTCGTCGGCGACCACGGCATCCAGCCAGCGCGCACCTGATGTGCCGGGGTAGGCCAGCCAGTTCAGCTGCAACGGGGCCGGGCGCATGGCCAGCACTTCGGGCGTGCCGCCGCCCCCCCAGCCGCGCAGGTCGAACAGCAGGTCGATGCCCTGTGCACGGATGCGGGCCGCGATGTCGGCATGCCGCAGTGCGGCCACGTCATGCAGGCGGGCCGCAGCCTGCAGGCGTTCGCGGATGCGGCTGCCATCGGCGCGGTTCAGCGCGAACAGGTGCAGCTGCAGCGCCGGGTCATGGCGCAGGTGTTCGAGCAGGGCCACGGTCAGCAGCCCGGTGGGATGGGCGCCGAAGCCATTGGAGAGGAAGCCGACGCGCAACGCGCCGTGCTCGCGAACCTTCACTGCAGGAAGGGGGCGCACCGCCGACGCAACGACCGCGGCGCGTGCGCGCGCACAGGCCAGCTGCTCCGCAGCGCTGGCGTCTTCGTTGAGGAAGGCGAAGGGTTCCACCGCACCCTGACCCGCGGCGAGCGCGTTGCGCACCTGCGCAGCCAGCGTGTCCACGTCCTGCCAGTCGCACAGGCGGCGCTGCCAGGCCAGGCGCTGGGCGGCGATATAGGGTTCGCCCGGCATCAGCGCATGCGCGCGGCGATAGGCCGTCGCCGCCCCTTCGGCATCATCGGCATCTTCCAGCGCGTGGCCCAGCCACAACGCGATGCCCGGGTGCTGCGGGGCCAATGCCGAGGCCTGGCCGAGCAGCTTCGCCGCGTCGGCGTGCGCGCCGGCCATCCACGCCACGCGCCCCAGCCGCGCCAGCGCTTCGGGGTGGTTGGGGCGCAGCTGCAGGGCGCGTCGTGCGGCCTGCTCGCCGGCAGCGATGTCGCCGGCTTCCAGTTCCAGGTCGGCCAGCATCACCCAGGCGACGAAGTCGCCGGGCTGGCGTGCGATCGCCTGCTGCAGGTGCTGCCGCTGCTGCCAGGCCGTCATCGTGCTCAGCCCGCCGACAGCTGGGCCAGGGCGTCGACCTGGTGTTCGTGGCTGAGCCGCTGCAGCAGCGGGTCGAGGTCACCGGCCAGGATGTTGGGCAGGTCGTACAACGTCAGGCCTTCCACGCGGTGGTCGGTGATCCGGCCCTGCGGGAAGTTGTAGGTGCGGATGCGCTGGCTGCGATCGCCGCTACCGACCTGCAGGCGCCGCGACTCGGCCTGTGCCGCGTCCTGGCGCTGGCGCTCGGCATCGAGCAGCTGCGCCTTCAGGCGCTTCATCGCCTTGTCGCGGTTGGCGTGCTGGCTGCGCTCGGTCTGGCACTCCACCACCACGCCGGTCGGCACGTGGGTGATGCGGATCGCGGACTCGGTCTTGTTGACGTGCTGGCCACCGGCACCGGACGAGCGGAACGTATCCACCTTCAGGTCGGCCGGGTTGATGACGATGTCATCGACTTCGTCGGCCTCGGGAATGATCGCCACGGTCGCGGCCGAGGTATGGATACGGCCCTGCGATTCGGTGGCCGGCACGCGCTGCACGCGATGCGTGCCCGATTCGAACTTCAGGCGCGAGAACGCACCACGGCCGACCACACGCGCCACCACTTCCTTGTAGCCGCCATGCTCGCCGGGGTTGTCCGATTCGATCTCGACCTTCCAGCCCTGGCGCTCGGCATAGCGGGCGTACATGCGGAACAGGTCGCCGGCGAAGATCGCGGCTTCGTCGCCGCCGGTGCCGGCGCGCACTTCCAGGAACAGGTTGCCTTCGTCGCGCGGGTCACGCGGCACCAGCAGCAGCGCAAGCTCCTGCTCCAGTTCCTGCAGGCGCGCCTGCGCGGCGGCGATTTCCTCGTCGGCCAGCTCGCGCAGGTCGGGGTCGGCGCGCATGCCTTCGGCGGCGGCCAGGTCGGCCTTGGCACGGGCTTCATCGGCCAGTGCAGTGGCGACCGGTTCAAGTTGGGCGAATTCGCGCGAAAGGTCGCGGAAACGGGTGTTGTCGGCGACCACGTCGGGTTCGGCGAGCAGGCGTTCCAGTTCTTCGCGGCGCTCGGCCAGCGCTTCCAGCTTACGGCGCAGGGTCGGCGTCATCGGGTCTCACGGGTGGGTGGTGGTAGCCCGGCGTGGCCGGGAACAGGCGCTCGGCGGCGCGGGTCAGGTCGGCATCGCCACTCAGCGCGGCGGCGCGCAGTGCGGCGGTCGGCGGATGCAGCAGGCGGTTGGTCAGGCCGTGGGCCAGCAGTTCCAGCACTTCGTCGGCGGGCTTGCCGTTGGCCAGCTGCTGGCGTGCGCGCTCCAGCAACTCGGCGCGGGTGGCCTCGCCGAACGCACGCAGCTGCCGCAAAGGCGCCTGATGGGCACTGGCCTGCTGGGTCTCGACGTAACGCGATACCTGCAGGTCGATGATCGCCTCGGCTTCGGCGGCGGCCTCGCGGCGGCCACGGCGGTTGTCTTCCACCGCGCGCTCCAGGTCATCGACGGTGTAGAGGAAGGCATCGTTGAGCGTGCCGACCTCGGCTTCGATGTCGCGCGGAACGGCCAGGTCGAACAGCAGCATCGGCTTGTGCCGGCGTGCACGCAGGGCCTTGGTCACCATCTCGCGATGGATCACCGGCTCGCGCGCGGCGGTGGCCGAGAACACCACGTCGGCCTCGCCCAGGTGACGGTCCAGTTCGGTCAGCGGCAGGGCCACGCCGCCATGGCGGCTGGCCAGTTCCTGCGCGTGGGCCAGGGTGCGGTTGGCGATCAGCAGCCGCCGCACCTTGCCTTCGCTCAGGTGCCGTGCAGCCAGCTCGATGGTCTCGCCGGCACCAACCAGCAGCACAGTGGAGTCGTCCAGCCGGGCGAACGCGTTCTGCGCCAGGCGCACCGCCGCCGACGCCACCGATACCGGGTTGGCACCGACCTGGGTATCGGTGCGCGCCCGCTTGGCCACCGAGAAGGTCTGCTGGAACAGGCGGTCCAGGCGCTGGCCGAGCAGGCCATGGTCGCGCGCGGTCGACCAGGCGTCCTTCACCTGGCCGAGGATCTGCGGTTCGCCCAGCACCATCGAGTCCAGCCCGGTGGCGACCCGGAACAGGTGGCGCACAGCCTCGGCATCGGCATGCTGGTACAGATAACCCTGCAGGTCACCGGCCTGGCTGCGCAGCCACTGGTCCAGCGCCTGTGCCGACTCGGCCACGGCGTACAGCTCGGTGCGGTTGCAGGTGGACAGCAGGACCGCCTCGGCGATCTGCGGGGTATCGCGCAGCGAGCCCAGCGCACGCGGCAACGCCTCACCGGCGAAGGCCGCGCGCTCGCGCAGCTCCACCGGTGCGGTCTGGTGATTCAGTCCGAGCACCCACAGGGTCATTGTTCAGTTGCTTGCGATAAGCTGCTGGCCATTGGACGACATTTTAAGGCCCCGATGCCGACGATGCCCGCATTGATTCGCATCCCCAGTGTTCTGCTGCTGTCCCTGGCCTGCGCGCAGGCCCTGGCGGCGGTGCCGCCCAAGGCCCCCGTGCGGGCCGCGGCCACCGGGGAACTGGCGCTGGAGCCGGTGATGGCCGGTGAGTTCGCCCTGCAGGCCGGCAAGCTGGCCGAGGCCGCGCGCTGGTACCTGCAGGCCGCGCAGCAGACTGACGGCGATGCTGGCCTGGCCGAGCGCGCGACCCGTATCTCCATGCTTGCCAACGATGACGCCAGCGCCGCCAAGGGCCTGGCCCTGTGGCAGCAGCGCGCCCCGCGTTCGTTGACCATGCGCAGCGCCGCCGGTGCGCTGGCCATGCGCCAGGGTGATGTGAAGGCCGCCCGCACTGAATTGCAGGCGCTGCTGGCCGACCCCGACGAGCGCGGCTGGAAGTTCGCCCTGGCCGCGCTGATCGGCGGTGGCCGCGACCCGGCGGTGCCGGCGCAGGTGCTCGGCGAGCTGGTCGATGCCAATGCGATTCCGCCGAAGATCGAGGCCTGGCAGGAGTTCGGCCGCCTCGCCCTGCGCATGGACAAGCCCGACCTGGCGCGTCGCATGATCGATGAAGTGGTCAGGCGCTTCCCCGAAGAACCGCGCGTAGCGTTGCTGCGTGCCAGCCAGCTGCAGCAGGCCGGCGAGACCGACAAGGCCTTGTCGCTGCTGCACGACGTCGAGCCGAAGACCCGGCAGGACCCCGAGCTGCGCAATGCGGTGGCCATCGCCTACGACAGCCTGGGGCAACCGGCTGCGGCCGAGCGCGTACTGGCATTCGGCCCGCAGGATGTGCAGACCTGGGGCATGCGCGCTTCACTGTTGGCCAAGCAGGGCGACAAGGCGGCGCTGTCCAACCTCTACAACGAACTGTCGCGGCAGGCGGCCAAGCCGGACCCCGCGCAGCGCCTGTTGCTGGGCAAGATCGCCGAATACCTGAAGCGCTATCCCGAGGCGGTGCAGTGGTACCACAGTGTGCCCGGCGGTGATGAGCTGAGCGAGGCGCGCCTGCGTGCGGCCAACGCCCAGGCGCTGGCCGGACGGCTGCCGCAGGCACTGGATGAAGTGCACGCGATCCAGTCCGACGCGGTGGTCGACGATGATGTGCGCCGTGACGCGTATCTGCTGGAGGCCGAGCTGCGCCAGCGCGGCGATGACAGTGCTGGCGAACTGGATGCGCTGGCCCGCGGCCTGGCCGCCTACCCGGATGACAATGGCCTGCTGTACGCCCGCGCGCTCACCTGGGAGCGTCGGGACGATATTCCGCGCGCCGAAGCCGACCTGCGCAAGATCCTGGTGACCGATCCGGAAAACGTGCCGGCGCTGAACGCGCTGGGCTATACCCTGGCTGACCGCACCGGGCGCCTGCAGGAGGCGCTGGAGCTGATCGACCGCGCCCGCGTCGCCGAGCCGGACAACGCCGCCATCGTCGACAGCTATGGCTGGGTGCTGTATCGCCTGGGCCGCAAGGAAGAAGCGCTGGTGCAGCTGCGCCGGGCCTGGACCCTGGCCAAGGACCCGGAGATCGCCGCCCATGTCGGCGAGGTGCTGTGGGTGCTGGGCAAGCATGACGAGGCCCGCCACTTCTTCGACGAAGCGGCCAAGCTCGACCCTGAAAACCGCGCGCTGCTGCGCGCCCGCGAGAAATTCAATCCATGAGTGTTTCCCTGATCCGGCCGCTGCTGTTGGCGGCTGCGACCCTGGCGGTGACCGCCTGTACCAGCGTGGGCACGCAGAAGACCCCGCCACCGGCGGTGGTCGAGACGGTCTCGGCCGAAGCGGCGCGGACCGAAGCGGCGCGCGTGGCCGCCCTGCATGCACAGCCGGACTGGGCCTTCCAGGGCCGGGTCGCGGTCAGCAAGGGCAAGGACGGCGGCAGCGGTCGCATCGACTGGAAGCAGGAAGGCCGCCGCTACGTGGTGGAGTTGAGCGCGCCGGTGACCCGGCAGAGCTGGAAGCTGACCGGCGATACCCATTCCGAAGCTGGCCGCCTGGAAGGACTGACGGGCGGCCCGCGCGACGGCGAGGACGCCCAGCAGCTGTTGCTGGAGGCGACCGGCTGGGACATTCCGGTCAACCAGTTGCCGGAGTGGATCCGCGGGCTGGTCGCCGGCGACGCCGCCGGCCCCGAGACGGTCGAACGCGACGGTGAAGGCCGGCCGCGCCGCATGCAGCAGATGGGCTGGCAGGTACAGTACCTGGACTGGTACCCGGCCGACGCCGGACGACCGGCGCTGCCGCGCCGGATCGAGGCCAGCAATGGTGACGCCAAGGTGCGCCTGCTGGTGGACCAGTGGGGGCAGGGCACGCCATGAGTGGGGCAGTCGACGACGCGGGCTGGTCCTGGTGGCCGGCCCCGGCCAAGCTGAACCTGTTCCTGCACATCACCGGCCGCCGGGCCGACGGCTACCACGAACTTCAGACCGTGTTCCGCCTGCTGGACTGGGGCGATCGCATCGGCCTGCGCCTGCGTGAAGACGGCCAGGTGCGCCGGCAGGGCGAGGGCCTAGCCGGCGTGGCCGAGGCCGATGATCTGGCGGTGCGCGCCGCGCGTCTGCTCCAGGAAGCGGCGAAGGTCGCGCAAGGTGCGGACATCATCGTTGAAAAGCATGTTTCAGCCGGCGGCGGCTTCGGTGGCGGCTCGTCCGATGCGGCCACCGTACTGGTGGTGCTGAACCGGCTCTGGCGTGCCGGGCTGGACGAAGAGGCGCTGGCCGCGCTGGGCCTGCGCCTGGGCGCCGACGTGCCGGTGTTCGTGCGCGGCCGCAACGCCTGGGCCGAAGGGGTGGGCGAGCGCCTGCAGCCGATCACGCTGGCGCCAGCCTGGTATGTGGTGGTTGAACCGGGCGTTCATGTTCCCACGCCGGCCCTGTTTGCAGCCCCGGATTTGACGCGCGACAGCCCAGTGGCGAAAATAGAGGACTTCGCTTCCGGGACCCTGGTCGGGAACGCGTTCGAACCGGTGCTGCGCCGCCGTGAGCCTGCCGTCGAGGCAGCGCTTGCCGCGTTGAGCGACATCGGCACGGCGCGGCTGACCGGTTCGGGAAGTGGTTGTTTCGTCGAATTCGCGTCGCAGTCTGCTGCAGAGCAGGGACGGTCGAAATTGCCGAAGGAGTTGCGGGCAAGGGTGGCTGCGGGCGTTGCGCGTTCGCCACTGCTGGATGCACTCGAGCAACACTGATTTATCAATGCAGGGGCGTCGCCAAGAGGCCCAAGGCACCAGGTTTTGATCCTGGCATTCGTAGGTTCGAATCCTACCGCCCCTGCCAATAGCGGCTGTGTCCGCGCCTTCCAGCGCATCGCCCGCGCGGGACGTGGAAACAACCGCGGTGTTGTCAGCAGCAGGGGTCCATCCGGGTCCTTGCCGCCCCCGGATCCCCGTCACTCGTCCCCGCCCGAGACAATCATGATGCAAGAGTCCCCGAACCTGCTGGTCTTTTCCGGCAACGCCAACAAACGTCTGGCGCAGAACATCTGCAAGGAACTGGGGGTTCGCCCGGGCAAGGCGCTGGTCTCGCACTTCTCCGATGGCGAAGTGCAGGTGGAGATCGAAGAGAACGTCCGCAAGCAGGACGTGTTCGTGATCCAGCCGACCTGCGCGCCGAGCGCGGAAAACCTGATGGAACTGCTGGTGCTGATCGACGCGCTCAAGCGCGCATCGGTGGCCAGCGTGACCGCGGTGGTGCCGTACTTCGGCTACTCGCGCCAGGATCGCCGCATGCGCTCCTCGCGCGTGCCGATCACCGCCAAGCTGGCGGCGAAGATGTTCAGCACCGCGGGCGCTGATCGCGTGCTGACCGTCGACCTGCACGCCGACCAGATCCAGGGCTTCTTCGATATTCCGGTGGACAACGTGTATGCGTCCCCGCTGCTGCTGGCCGACATCTGGCGCGCCTACGGCACCGAGAACCTGATCGTCGTCTCGCCGGACGTGGGCGGCGTGGTCCGCGCGCGTGCGGTGGCCAAGCGCCTGGATGACGCCGACCTGGCCATCATCGACAAGCGCCGTCCGCGCGCCAACGTCTCCACCGTGATGAACATCATTGGTGACGTCGAAGGCAAGACCTGCGTGATGGTCGATGACATCGTCGATACCGCCGGCACCCTGTGCGCCGCTGCCGCTGCCCTGAAGGCGCGCGGTGCGCTCAAGGTCGCCGCCTACTGCACCCACGCGGTGCTGTCGGGCCCGGCGGTGGACAACATCACCAATTCCCAGCTCGACGAGCTGGTGGTGACCGACACCATCCCGCTGAAGGACGCGGCGCGGGTGTGCAGCAAGATCCGCCAGCTGAGCGTGGCGGAAATGCTGGCCGAAACGATGCGCCGCATCGCCTTCGGCGAGTCGGTCAGCTCGCTGTACGTCGACTGAGTTTTTCGCCCCTGCCGGCAACGGCGGGGGCATACCCGGATGCTTCTGGTCGCGGAAGCATCTTCAACCGCCACGCCGCAGGGCGCGGCAACAACCTGAGTAGTCGAAAATGTCCAAGACCCATGAAATCAAGGTCACCAAGCGTGAACTGCAGCGTAAGGGTGCGAGCCGCCGCCTGCGTCACGCCGGTGTGATCCCGGCCATCGTGTACGGCGGCAACGCCGAGCCGGTCGCCATCAGCCTGGACCACAACGAAATCTGGCTGGCCCAGCAGAACGAGTGGTTCTATGCCTCGATCCTGGACCTGAACCTGGATGGCCAGGTGCAGAAGGTCCTGCTGCGTGACATGCAGCGCCACCCGTACAAGCAGCTGATCATGCACCTGGACTTCCAGCGCGTGAACGAGAACGAAGCCCTGACCGCTTCGGTCCCGCTGCACTTCGTCAACGAAGACACCTCGCCGGCCGGCAAGGCTGCCGACGTCGTGGTCACCCACGAACTGAAGGAAGTGACCATCACCTGCCTGCCGAAGGACCTGCCGGAGTCGATCGAAGTCGACCTGGGCGAGCTGAAGGCCGGTGACGTGGTGTACCTGTCCGACATCAAGCTGCCGAAGGGCGTGGAAATCCCGGCCCTGGCGCTGGGCAAGGACCACGACGACGCCATCGTCACCGCCAAGGCCGGCAAGGCCGACGAGGCTGACGAAGAAGCGGCTGCCGCCGAGTAATACCGTTACGGTGTCTGCCTCCGGGCAGGCACCGTACTGGAAGGAACGATGGCAGGACTGCGACTGATCGTCGGTCTGGGCAACCCCGGATCGGAACACGCCCGGACCCGGCACAATGCCGGGTTTCATTTCGTTGAGGCCCTGGCGGAAAAAGCCGGTGCGCGATGGAATGTGGACAGCAAGCTGTTCGGTGAGACCGCCAAGGTCGAGATCGCCGGGCAGACGGTGTGGCTGCTCAAGCCCGCCACCTTCATGAACCTCAGCGGCAAGTCGGTCACCGCCGCGCAGCGGTTCTGGAAGATCGAGCCGGAGGAAACCCTGCTGGCCCACGACGAACTGGACCTGCCGCCCGGCGCGGCACGGCTGAAGTTCGACGGTGGCCACGGCGGCCAGAACGGCCTGCGCGACACCATCCGCCTGCTCGGCCACGGCAAGTTCCATCGCCTGCGCGTGGGCATCGGCCATCCCGGCCACAAGGACCGCGTGGTGGGTTGGGTGCTGGGGCGCCCGTCGAAGGACGACGAGGTGCTGATCGCGCGCGCCATCGATGATGCGATCGACGTGATGCCGCTGGCGGTGCAGGGCGATTTCAACGAAGCGATGAAGCGGCTGCACACCCCGAAATAGCCGGTAGGTACCGACCGTTGGTCGGTACGGAACCAACCAATCCGGTAGGTACCGACCGTTGGTCGGTACGGAGAATGATTGGAAAAGCAGCGCCCAGGTCGCTGTTTCCCCAATCACTTTCACCCCAGAGAGCTGTCACCCATGGGTATCAAATGCGGCATCGTCGGCCTGCCCAACGTCGGCAAGTCGACCCTGTTCAATGCGCTGACCAAGGCGGGTATCGCCGCGGCGAACTTCCCGTTCTGCACCATCGAGCCGAACGTCGGCATCGTGCCGGTACCGGATCCGCGCCTGAACGAGCTGGCGGGCATCATCAACCCGCAGAAGGTCATCCCGACCGCAGTCGAGTTCGTCGACATCGCCGGCCTGGTAGCCGGCGCCGCCAGCGGTGAAGGCCTGGGCAACAAGTTCCTGGCACACATCCGCGAAGTCGATGCGATCACTCACGTGGTGCGCTGCTTCGAGCACGGCGACATCGTGCACGTGGCCGGCAAGGTCGATCCGATCTCGGACATCGAAACCATCGATACCGAACTGGCGCTGGCCGACCTGGACAGCGTCGAGAAGGCACTGAACCGTGCCGAGCGTGCGGCCAAGGGCGGCGACAAGGATGCAGCGGCGCGCAAGCCGGTACTGGCCAAGCTGCAGGCGGCGCTGTCGGAGGGCAAGGCCGGCCGCTCGGCCGGCCTGGACGAGGAAGAGAAGGCGCTGGTGCGCGACCTGTTCCTGCTGACCCTGAAGCCGGTGATGTACATCGCCAACGTGCTGGAAGACGGTTTCGAGAACAACCCGCACCTGGAAGCCGTGCGCGCGCATGCCGCCGCAGAAGGCGCGCAGGTGGTACCGGTGTCGGCCGCGATCGAAGAAGAGCTGTCCCAGCTCGACGACGAGGACCGCGATACCTTCCTGGCCGACCTGGGCCTGAGCGAGCCGGGCTTGAACCGCGTGATCAACGCGGCCTACAGCCTGCTCGGCCTGCAGACCTACTTCACCGCTGGCGTGAAGGAAGTCCGTGCGTGGACCGTGCGCAAGGGCGCCACTGCCCCGCAGGCCGCCGCGGTCATCCACACCGACTTCGAGAAGGGCTTCATCCGCGCCGAAACCATCGCGTATGACGACTTCATCAAGTACAAGGGCGAAGCCGGCGCCAAGGAAGCAGGTCGCCTGCGCCTGGAAGGCAAGGAATACCGCGTGCAGGAAGGCGATATCCTGCACTTCCGCTTCAACGTCTGATCCGGCGGCAACGGATCGACCCCGGACGCCCCGCCCTGTGCGGGGCGTTCGCGTTTCCGGCGATGGACAAAAAATCACCACACTGCGAAACGCTTGTGGCGTGACGTTCGCCGGCACTTGTCCACAGCAAACTCCCATCGCTTTCCACGCCACATGTGGAAAACCGCACAGCTCCCCTGTAGAGCCGAGCCTACGCTCGGCTCAGGGGGGTATCAGCAGAGCGTGGGCTCGGCTCTGCCAGGTTGCCTGTGCAATATGGACAAATTTTCACCACGCTTCGAAACGCCTGCGGTGCAATGCTCGCACCCACTTGTCCACACCAAATCCCAACCACTCTCCACGGCGGATGTGGAAAACCGCGCATGGGCGTGGACAAAAAAACGCCACACCCTGAAACGCTTGGTGCGTGGAGCTCACCGCCACTTGTCCACACCAAACTCCCACCGCTTTCCACGCGGCATGTGGAAAAAGCGCCCGGCACTCCCTTGCCGGGCACTTCCCGCATCACCAGGTGTACGACACGCCCAGCTGGGCACCGACGTCGCGGAAGCCCATGCCGCCGCTCTGCCGGCTCAGTTCGCCCCAGCCGCGCCAGCCGCCGGACAGATCCACCTGTACACCGGCCTTGGCCTCGTAGATGTCGCGCGGCAACTGCCGCTGCAGCCGTTCACCGTCCATCGCCAGGCCCGCGCCATTGCCGCCGGACCACCAGTTCACTGCCACGTACGGATGCACCTGGCCCTGCGCCGCGCTCAACCCACGGCTGTACAGGCGCAGGCCGAGGCGGGTGCTGGTCTCGTCACCACTGCGGTCTTCGACCACCGTGCCGTTGGCCTCGACCACGCGGTCGCTGTCATAGCGGCTGTGCACTACCTGCAGTTGCGGTTGCAGGTAGATGCCGCGCTGCGCGGTGCGCCGCAGGGGCAGCACATAGCCAGCTTCGGCAGATGCACTCCAGTTGCGGGCGTCATAACGTTCCTTCTGCAGTCCATCGCCCTGCACGCTGTTGCGGAAGCGGCCGTACTGCAGCCAACCATCCACATAGGCGCCGCCTTGCATGCGTGCATCCTGCAGCCAGGTGGCATAGGCACCCACACTGGTGCCGGTGACCACGCCACGCGCGGTGTAGCCGGTCACCTGCGAGCGGCTGTCATTGCGCGCGCGGCCGTGGCCGAGCATCGCACCTGCCTGCAGTTCGCCCGCGCCGCCCACCTCGAAGCGACGGCCGACGCCGACCAGCACGCTGCTGATCTGCCCATCGACCTGGACCTGGCGGTTGCGGTCGTGGCTGTCGGGCTGCGCGCTGCGAAGGTGCATCCAGGCCACGGCATCGCTGCTGGCGCCGGCCTCGGCGGCGGGATCACCGGCGCGGTCGTGCAGGCTGTGCCGGAACATGCCCAGCGCGGCGTTGCGGTTGGCCAGGTAAGCCGCCGGTTCCGGGCGTTCCACCTGCGGGCGCGGCGGGTCGATCGGCGGTTCCGGCGGCAACGGCGGGTCGACCGGCGGTTCCGGCGGTGACGGCGGGTCGACCGGCGGCTCCGGCGGCTGCGGCGGATCAATCGGCGGTTCCGGCGGCTCCGGCGGATCGACGGGTGGCACGTATTCCGAACGCAGGTACCAGTTGCCATCATCCGGGGTCGACACGCCGCCCTTGAACAGGAAGTAGTCGTAGGCACCGGCGACCGCGCGTCCCTGCAGGCTGAACTGTGCATCGGACTGGCCGCCAACGGTGATCAGGCGGATACCCTCCTGCGTCAGTGCACCGGCACCGCCGGCATTGCGCACGCTCACGCTGGCAGTGCCGCTGCTGTTGCCATTGATGACCAGCTGGTCGCCCAGCGAAGTGTCGTCACCCAGTGCACGGTTGAAGATCCACTGGCCCCCGTTGCCCACATAGTCGCCGCTGACAGTGACGGTCTTGAAGCCGCTTGCCCCCGGGGTATCGAAGGCGATGGTGCCGGCGTGTTCGAGCGCGCCGACGCTGGAACTGGCACGCACGTTCCACTGGCTGCTGCCATCCAGCGCAAGGTGTGCGACCTGGTAGCCGGAGTCGTTGCGCAGAGCACCGCTGAACGTGGTGCCGTTGCCCAGCACCATGCGTACGTCAGCCGTTGCGCTGTCGACCACCACGTCACCGCGCAGCGTGCTGGCGTCGGCGCTGAAGTCGATGCGGCTGGTCGCCACGCTGCTGCCATCGGTGAACACCGTGTCGCTGACGCGCAGCAGGCGCCCGCTGCCGTCGCCTGCGGTCACATCGCTGCCATTGACGGTCAACGCATGGTTGCTGCCCTGCAGCCAGAACGCGGCGCCGCTGGCGGTCTCGATGTGGCTGTCATTGAAGGTGGCGCGGTTCCAGTACGGGCCGAACGCGGTCAGGTAGGAGCGGTAGCCACCGCTGTTGCTGCCGGTCATGCGGATGTCCAGGCGATCGGCCTGGGTCAGCCGCGCGGTGTTCATGTGCACGATGCCGAACACGTTCTCGCCGTCGCCGCGGATCGCAACGGTGTCGAGCAGCGCGGTGGCGGTGGAGCCACCGATGAACACGCCGCCACCCCCGTTGCCGCGCACGTCGATCACGCTTCCGGTGGCTTCAATGCGGCTGGCGGTGCTGCCGGTGGAACCGGTCACGCGTACGCCATAGGTCGCATCGCCGTGCGTGGTGATCCGGCCGCCCTGCACGGTGGCGACACCGCCAGCGATCTCGACACCGTAGCCGTAGGTGTCGGTCCAGGTGTCGATGGTGCTGTCGGTCAGCTGCAGGCGCGACTCATCGCTGGCCAGCCAGAATCCGGAGTAGCCATCACGCACATCGAACGCGGCGTCGCGGGCGGTCAGCTGCCCCCAGCTGTTGATGTTCACGCCATAGCCGCCGACGGTGTAGAAGCTGCCGCCGTTGATCACTGCGCTGGAATAGGTCTTGCTGATGCGGCTGCCGAGCAGGCGCATGCTGCCACCCACCGAGTGCGCTTCCACGTTCTCCAGCAGCACGCTGCCACCACTGTCGATATCGAACCAGCCGCCTTCCATGTAGGTGTCATACAGCTCGGCGCGGCTGCCCGCGCCATCGACGGCAACGCCGGCGAGGATGCCACCGGGAGCGAGGGTGATGCGGCTGTTGCGGATCGTCAGCAGGCCCGCGCTGTCGGCGCGCAGGCGGGCACCACCGTCGGCGCTCATCTGCAGATCGGCCAGGTGCAGTTCACTGCCCTTGCCGGACGCACCGGCCAGCGCCGCACCGGTACCTGTCACTGAAAGACGGCCCCCGGTGTAACGGATCACGCCACCGTTGTAGGCCTGCACGCTGCCGAATCCGCTGCCGTTGCGCGTGGCATCGATATCGACATCGCGCGCATCGATCACGCTGCCGGCACCATTGGCATACAGTGCGTAGAAGCCCACGCCGGTAGCGGGTGCGATCGACAGGGTGGCACCGCGCAGCTGCACCTGGCCGCCACTGGCAGCAGACACGGCGCTGCCATTACCGGTAACGTTGATGCGGCTGCCATCGATCAGTGCGCTGCTGCCAGCGCCGGTGACGGTCAGTGCGAAGCTGCCCGCGCCATGGGTGAGGACATCATCGGCACCCAGCTGCAGGTTGTTGCCGTCGCTGACCTGCAGGGGCCCGGTCAGATCGGCGGCGTGGACTGGCAGTGCCGCCCACAGGGCGGTTGCCAGCAGGCTGGGAAGGAGGGGAGCAGGCGCGAGGCGCGCGCGCCCGGACGCTCGGCGGCGCCGAGTGGGGGAGGCGTACATGCTGTTGGACTTCCTGTGGCAGGGCGCAGCAGGGCTGCGCGGACTGGCGCGGCAGGGCCGCGTCGCTGCGGAAGCCACACGCGATAGCAGCTGCAGGCGCCATCGGGCTTCCGTCCCCCACGGCGACGCGGTTGCTGCCGGCAGGCGCACCATGGCGGGATGCGTCCAGCCTAGAAATCGGCACTGTCCTATGGAATCAGGCGTTTCCTAAAGCCGTCGCAGGCCCTCGTACGGGGCCCGCAGGATTCAGCCTGGAGTGGGCCTCAGGCGAACAACGAGGCCTGCAGGCAGTACTCGATCAGTGCCTGGTCACTGTCCACGCCGAGCTTGCGCATCGCACTGATCTTCTGCGTGCTGACCGTCTTGGCGCTGCGCTGCAGCTGGCGTGCGATGTCGCCCACGCTCATGCCGCCGGTAAACAGCCGGATCACTTCCAGTTCGCGCGGCGACAGGCGTGCACGGACCGCATCGGCATCGGCTGGTTCGCTCGCCGCGACCGGCAGCAGGCCCGGTGGCCGGTAGACGCGGTCGGCCAGCACCACGCGCAGGGCCTGTACCAGGCTGCCCAATCCATGGCTCTTGAGCACGACGCCGCCGGCGCCGGCGGCATACATCGCTGCAACCAACGACGGATTGGACACCATCGTCAGCACCAGCAGGCGCGTCTCCGGGAAGCTGCGGCGCAGGAACGAGATCAGCTTGATGCCGTCACCGAAGCGGTCGCCCCCCGGCATGCTGTAGTCGGTGATCACGACCTGTGGGCGGGTGCGGGTCATCAGTTCGATCAGCGTCGCCGGGTCGGCCGCCTCACCCACCACGTCCAGGTCCAGTTCCCCGGCCAATACGTCGCGGATGCCGGCAAGCACGATCGGGTGGTCGTCGGCGATGAGGATCCGTGTGGTCATGGCAGGGTCGGGTCGTCAGGTGGGGAAGGGGAGGCCGCATCAAGCAGCGGATGCAACAGCTGTTCGAGGCGTCGCTGGAAGTGGGCAAGCGACGCCGCCTGGGTGGTCAGGTCATCGCCGCTCGCAAGGCTGTGCTCGATCTGCAGGCCGCTGTCCACCAGGGCGGGTGCGCCCACGATGACCAGTGCGCCACGGATGCGATGCAGTACCTGCACCACGCGCGCGGGATCGGCGCTGGCAATCGACTGGCGCAGGCTGTCCAGGTCGGCCTGCATGGTCTGCACGAACAACGCCTGCATCCTCGCGGGAACCTGCAGCGTGAGATCATCATCGCCCGTATCGGTGGATTCCGGTGCTTGCGATGGCGCGGGAACCGTTGCGTCGCCCCGGGTTATCCCGATCAGCAGGCGTTGCAGCGCTTCCAGCGTGATCGGCTTGACCAGCACGCCCTGCATGCCCGATTCCTGGCAGCGCTGGCGTTCGGCCGGGTCGGCATTGGCGGTGGCGCCGTGGATCGGCACGCTGACACCGCGCGCCCGCAAGGCGCGCGCCAGGCCATAGCCATCCAGCCCGGGCATGTTCAGGTCGGTCAGCACCAGCGCGAACTCGTCCTGCTGCCAGTAGCCCAACGCTTCATTGCCGTCGCTGGCGACCACGGCGCGGCAGCCGAGCTGTTCCAGCTGGTCGCGCAGGATCGCCTGGTTGATCGGGTTGTCCTCGGCCACCAGCACCTGCAGGCCGAAACGGCGCGTCGCCGGCAGGCGCCCTTCGGCGCTGGCCGCCAGCGGCTGGCCACTGGCGGCAGCCAACGCGAGCACGATCGCGTCGAACCGGTGCAGGCCAACCTGCCAGGCGCCATCGATCTGCCGTGGCCGCACGCCGCCGTCGCGGCAGGCAACCGCACGCGGTCCATCCACCCACCCGGGCAACGCGTCGCCCAGGACCAGGTCGAGCAGCACGGTGGACGACGGCAAGCCCGCCGCGCTTTCATCGCGGTACACGCTGGCCAGTGCACCGCGCTGCTGCAGGCGGTCGCACAGTGATTGGACCAGCTCGCGCACACCACCCCGCACCTGTACCTGCAGGCCCGCAGGCAACTGCGGCGCAGGAGATTGCTGCGGATCGGCCGGCGCCGGGGGCAGCGGCAGTTCTACGCTGAAGCTGCTGCCCAGGCCGCTCTCGCTGACCACGCGCAGCTGGCCTTCCATCAACGCCACAAGATGCGCGCAGATGGAAAGGCCCAGGCCGGTGCCGCGCATCGCATCGGTGCCCGGGTTGGCCTGGAAGAACGGCTCGAACAGGTGTGCCTGGTGCTCGCTGGCAATGCCGATGCCGGTATCGGCGACCTGCCACTGCAGCCAGCAGCGCTGCTCTTGCCAGCGTGCCGAGACGCGCACCACCACGCGTCCGCTGTCAGTGAACTTCAGCGCGTTGCTGATCAGGTTGTTGAGTATCTGGCGGATCCGTGCCGCATCACCGCACACCACGGACGGCACGTCGGCATCGATGCAGGCGTAGAACTGCAGCCCTTTGCTGGCGGCCGCGGCAGCATACGAGTCGAGCGCATCCTCGGTCAGATGCACTGGATCGAACGGGCTGGGTTCCAGGCTCAGTTGCCCGGCCTCGGCCTTGCTGACATCGAGGATGTCGCTGATCAGTTGCATCAGCGTCGAGGACGAACGCTGGATCGTCCCCAGGTAGTCCCGCTGACGCGCATCCAGTGGCGTGAGTCCGAGCAGTTCGAGGGTGCCGAGCACGCCGTACAGCGGCGTGCGGATCTCGTGGCTCATGGTGGCCAGGAACTGGCTCTTGGCCCGGTTGGCCTGGTCGGCGGCACGGCGCGCCTGCTGCAGCACCTGCTCGGCTTCGTGCTGGCTGCTGAGATCGATGAACAGACACAGCACCGCCGGCTCGCCGCGATAGCGCGCCGGCGTCGCGGTCACCAGCAGGTGGCGGCCTTCGGGCGTGGTGTAGGCCAGCCCATCGCCGAGCGTGGTGCCTCCAGCGGACAGCACGCTGCGCCGCCAAGGGCCATGCCAGCCTCCGCTGTGGTGGTCTTCGCCCAGCCAGCGGCGGGCGAGGGTGTTGTCCAGCAGCACATTGCCATCGGTACGGTGCAGCAGGCACAGCCCGATCGGCGCGTTGTCCAGGATGGTGCGGCTGAAGGCTTCGCTTTCCAGCAGCCGCGCGTGGTTGCTGCGCAGCGGCTCGATGACCGAACGCCGATACGCGCGCAGCACCAGCGTGCCACCCAGTGCCAGCAGCAGGGCCACCACCGTCGCACCGAGCAGCGGCCCCTGCGGGTGCTGGAATACCTGCCGCCAGCTGACGTGGTAGACCGCCAGCCAGCCGCGCTCGCTGCGCATGCGGAACTGCAGGCCTCCCAGGCCTGCCTGCCAGGAGGTGCCAGCGTTGCTGGCATCTGCAGCATCGCCCAGCAGGCGCTGGCCATCGGCATCGAACAGCGACAGCCGTTGGAACACCGGAACACCCAGCACCTGCCGGTAGTCATCGACGCGTGCCGGATCGAGCAGGCACGCCAGCGCGGCCTGCGAATCCTTGCCGTCCTCCCCCCACAGGCGCGCATCCTGCGGAGCGTGGGCGATGGCGAGCAGCCAGGTCTGCCGGTCGCGCCACGGCACGCTTACCCAGGCGATGCCGCCGCGCTGCAGCGTGGGCCGCGTACCCAGTGCGCGGTGGATGTCGGCGATCGCCGGTCGCAGGTGATGCGGGCTGTTCTGGCTTGCATCGGTACCGACGGTCTGTACCGGTGCCAGCAGCCCGCGTGTGCCCTGGCCATCGACCAGCAGGCATTGCGGTGGTGGGTAGCGCGAAGCGGACCAGAACGTGCCGTAGAAGCGCAGGAACCGGTCGCCCAGCTCGGTCGGTGGCGAACGACCGGCCCCCTCGCTCCCGATCACCGCGAAGTTGGCATACAACGGACCGCGTTGCAGTTCCACGCTGGCATCGGCAACCGGCTGGCCTCGTACGCCGACATCATGCAGCCGCCACTGGCGCAGGAAGCGCTCCTGCTCGCGCAACGTGCCGTCCAGGCGGCGGAAGTGGTACTCGATCTTGCTGCGCTCTTCGTTCAACAGTTGCGAGCCGGCCGACAGCAGCAGTCCGGCCTGCAGGGTCGCCAGCACCACCACGCCGATCAACAGGGCATGGACGCGGAGCGAGCGGCGAGCGAGTCGGCGTACAGGAGCGGCCTCGGCCGGCATGGCAGGTCTCAGGGCATGGGGCGGACATCGGCACCGGTGGCGGCGCGAAGTCCGCCGCTACTGCATAGACAGGATCATCAATGCCGCTTGATGTTTTTGTGAAGCCGTCGTGGAATCCGCGTCAGCGCAGGGCGGCCCGCGGTCTTTCGTCCAGTTGCGGTGCTTCCTCGTCCAGCAAACGGTTGAATTCGTCCGACGGCAGCGCCTGCGAGATCAGGAACCCCTGCACCTGGCTGCACCCCAGCTGCCGCAGTGCGGCCAGGTCGGCATCACTTTCCACGCCCTCAGCCACGATGATCAGGCCCAGCTGGTTGGCCAGTGCGATCACCGTCGACAGGGTCAGGTGCAGGGCCGGGTCACGGGCGCAGCCACTGACCAGCGCGCGGTCGATCTTGACCTCGGTGAAGGGGGTATTGACCAGGTTGTGGACCGAGCTCAGGCCCTGCCCGAAATCATCCTGGGCCAAGCCGAAGCCCTTCATGCGCAGCCGGCAGACACCGGCATAGAAGTCGCTGACGTGCCGCGTGGTGCTGTTCTCCATCAGTTCGAAGCACAACTCGCCGGGCGTCCCGCCGTGGGCCAGGGTCAGCGCCAGCAGCTCATCGGGCAGGTCCGACTGCTCCAGCAGATGAGGCGGCAGGTTGATCGACACCGGTACCCGGAAGCCCTGCTTGCGCCAACGCGCCTGTGCGCTGATGCTGGCCTTGAGCATCATCCGCAGCAGGTCGCCCTCCAGCCCGTAGCGGCAGATCGCCGGCAGGAAGCTGCCGGCGGCCAGCGTGCCCAGCTGCGGGTGGCGCCAGCGCACCAGTGCTTCGGCCGCCACCACCCGTCCGGACTGCAGTGACTTCTTGGGTTGGAACCACGCCGTCAGGCTGCCATCGGCCATCGCCTGGCGCAGCTGCGACGCATCCGGTTCGGGGACTGCCGCTGCCGCGAGTGAGGGGGCCTTGTCGGTGGCCGGGCGCGCCTGCGCCAGCGCCTCGAACAGCGCGTCCACGTCGGCGGCCGCCACCGGCTTGGGCAGCAGGCCGATCACATCCAGCCCCAGCGATTCGGCCATCAGCCGTGCCGAGGTCATCATCCGCCGCGGGGCCGCGCTGACCACGGCAAGGCGCGGCGGGCGTGGTTGCGCCGCCAGTGCCTGGATGAACTGGATGCCGTCCTGCCCGGGCATCAGCAGGTCACTGACCACCAGGTCGTAGGGCTGGCAGGCACACAGTGCGATGGCGGCATCCACGTCTTCGCAGGCATCGACCTGGACACCGGCGCGGCTGCCGAACAGATTGGCCAGGAAACCACGCTGGAAGGGCTGGTCTTCCAGGATCAGGACGCGCTGGGTCATGCGGGGTCTCCTTGGCGCAGGGTGGTGAGCGCCTTGCGCAGGCGGGCGATGTCGACGGGTTTGCTGAGGTAGCCCTGCATGCCACTGGCCAGGCAGCGCTCGCGCTCTTCGGCGGTGGCATTGGCGGTGGCGCCGATCACCGGTACCGGGTTGCCGTCATCGCGCAGCTGGCGGGCCAGCGCGTGGCCGTCCATGCGCGGCATGTTGATGTCGGTCACCACCAGATCGAAGCACTGCTCGCGGCACCGCTGCAGCGCTTCCATGCCATCCTGTGCCAGCTCCACGTCGCAGCCGAGGGTGCGCAGCTGCTCGGCCAGGATCACCCGGTTGATCGGGTTGTCCTCGACGGCCAGCACACGCAGGCCCAGAGGCATCGGTGGTGCCGTACGCGTGGCCACCGGCTGCGCTGCACGCTGGTGCTGCACGCTGGCCAGCGCCTTGCCGATCGCGGTCATGCTGTGCAGGGTCACCACCAGGCTGCCATCACCGGCAGTGATCGGCTGGTCACCGCCCTCGATCGAAGCCACCACGCGCGGGCCCGACCAGGCCAGCGGCATCCCGGCTTCGCCATCCATCAGGATCGCACCGTCATGGTCCAGCAACGCCGGGTCGCCAAGCAGGGGCTGCGCGTTGGCGCCCCAGCGACACAGCCAGCCACAGGCACTGTCGACCAGTTCGCGGTCGCGGCCGCGCACCAGGATCGGTGGTTCCGGCAGTAGTGTGGGGCCATCCTCGGCAGCGGCCAGCACCGGCAACGGCAGGCGGACGCTGAAGCTGCTGCCCAGCCCGGGTTCGCTCACCACCTGCAGCTCGCCGCTCATCAGGCGTACCAGGTGGTCGCTGATGGACAGGCCCAGGCCGGTGCCCTGCGCGCTGGCTGCGCCGCGGACCTGGCGGAACGGTTCGAACAACCGCGCCTGTTCCTCCGCAGCGATGCCCACGCCGGTATCGGTCACCTGCCAGGCCAGCACGCTCGATTCAGCTTCGCGCTGCACCTGGCGCACGCGCAATACCACCCGGCCATGCTCGGTGAACTTGATTGCATTGCTGAGCAGGTTGCCCAGCACCTGGCGGATGCGGTCGGCATCACCGAGCACCCGTGTCGGCAGGCTCGGATCGGTACAGACCAGGATCTGCAGGCCCTTGCAGGTGGCCGACGCGGCGAAGCTGCGCAGCACGCTCTCGGTCAGCTCGCGCGGCGAGAATGCCGTCGGCTCCAGGCTGAGCTGGCCTGACTCGATCTTGGAAACATCCAGCACATCGCTGATCAACTGCAGCAGGACCGACGAGGAACTCTCGATGGTGCGCAGGTACTGCGACTGCCGGGCGTCCAGCGAGGTGTGCCCCAGCAGCTCCAGCGTGCCCAGCACGCCATACAGCGGGGTGCGGATCTCATGGCTCATGGTGGCCAGGAACGCGCTCTTGGCCTGGTTGGCCGCATCGGCGGCCTGGCGTGCCGACGACAGTGCGGCCTGTGCCTGGCGGTGCCGGGAAATATCATGGAAGACGCATAGCAGCACGTCATCGCCCTGGTAGCGGCAGGCCGCGTGCAGCACCTGCAGCTGGCGCCCATCGCGGGCGGTGAATTCAAGTCCACGCCCGCGTTCGCCGGCATGTCCGCGCCATGGTGCCTGCCAGTCGCTGTGTTCGCCTTCTTCGCCGAGCCAGTCGCGCAGCAGCTGGTTGGAGAGCAGCAACGCGCGGTCGCTGCGGCGCAGGACGCAGATGCCGACCGGTGCCATGTCGATCACCGTCGAACTGAAGTCCAGGTTCTCCAGCAGGCGGCGGTGCTGCTGCAGGGCCGGCTCGATCAGCTGGAGCTCCACGCGATGCCGTATCAGGCGCAGCGCAACACCGGCCAGCAGCAGCAAGAGCACGCAGGCCAGCAGGGGCACGGCCAGGTCGCCCAGCAGCAGCTGTGGCGGCAGGTGGTAGACCAACCGCCAGCCGTCATTGCCGACACTTTTCACCAGCGCTACGCCGCGCGGCAGGCCGCCGCTCCACAACGTGCCGAAGCTGTCGTCCTGGCGCTCCCGCAGGGTCTTCCAGCCCGCACCATCCAGCCGCGGTGCCTGGCTGGACAATGCAGGCTGCCCAGCACGGTCGAGCAGCGCATAACCGCCAATGCCCTGGCCGTCGATCATGCTCGCCGCCGCCGCGCCATCGAGCAGCAGCACCAGCCACTGCGCCGGTTGGGGGCCCGCCTGTACCGGCTGCGCCAGCGCAACGCCACTGTCACCCGGCCGCAGCCAGTACACCGGGTCTGCACCCTCGAGGCTGCCGCTGCGTGCCTGCAGCGCACGCAGCGATGGCAGGTGCACCAGGTCGACGTCGACCTCGCCCCCGGCCAGCCAATGCGCGCCGTGTGCATCGATCAGCAGCAGGTGCGTCTGCAGTGCCTGCAGCGTGTGCTCAGCGCGCGCTGACAGCAGCAGCCGCTGGCCCGGCTGGCCACCGGGACCATCCAGCGGCAGCTGTCGCACGCCCTCGCTGTCTGCGGCTGGTGCATCCGGGTTGCCGGCCAGCACCGAATCACCCAGGTAGCGCAGCAGGGCTTCGCGCTGGTCGAAATAGATCTGTGCCTTGTAGGCCGCTGCATTCATCTCGCGGCGATGGGTCGAGATGTCTTCGGTGAATGCCGTGAGCAGGTAGAATCCGGCCGCGGCGGCCAGGCAGATGAAGACGCAGACGGTCAGGCAGCGCAGCAACACCGACGCGGTGGTTGATGGCACGGCCTGCTGCAGCGAAGGGCGGGGAAAGCGGAGCATGCAACGATGCTAGGGAGCGGCGCTGATGGCGCGGAATCAGCTGTTTCCTAAAATCCCCCGCTGGCCGGTCAGGCCGGAGCCTGCGCGTGGGTACCGTTCAGGCGGCGGAAAAGAGAACCCCCGCCAAAGCGGGGGTCCCCTGTATCGGCGCTGGCCAGGCACTTACAGTGCGCTGCCACCGAACTTGTGGGTGTACTGCAGGTTGATCGTGCGGCCGACACTGTCGAACCAGGACACGTCGTAGTACGGGTAAGCGGTGTACGTACGGTCCTTCGGCGGCATCTTGTTGAACACATTGACCACCGACAGCGACAGGCGCGAGTGGTCGTCGAAGCGGTACTGCAGCGAGGCGTTGTAGCGATAGGTCGCCGTCACGTACGGGCTGTCGCCGCTATCCCAGTCGAACACCTGGTCGTAGCTGTCCGAGGTCGGCAGCTTGCCCAGGCGCGAGCCGTACACCGTTGCCGACCACGCATCCTTCTCCCAGGTCACGCTCAGGCTAGTCTTGGTGCGCGGAATGTCGAAGCCACTGTTGACCGCGAACTGGTCTTCGGTGCGGTCGCCGGGGTAGCGCTGGAAATCATGCTTCTTCACCCAGGTGTGCGTGCCGTTGAAGATGAAATCGCCGATGCCCGTCTGCAGGCGATAGCGCAGGCCGACGTCGATGCCGGAGGTGGATTCGCGGGCGACGTTGATCGGCTCCACGTGCACGCCATACAGGCGTCCGTCGTTGCTGCGGGTGATGCGGGCGAGCGCGTCCACGCAGGTCGGCGAATTGATGTCGGCGCTGCCCAGGCGGCAGTTTGCTTCGTTGGCCAGGAGCGTGCGCACGTCCATGTCCTGCACCTGGTTGCGCATGTCGATGTCGAACCAGTCCACCGACAGGTCCAGGCCGATCGCCGGCGACCAGACGATGCCGGCGCTCCACGAGGTGCTGGTTTCCGGGTCGAGCTGGCGGTTGCCGGTGCGACTGCGGATCAGGTTGCGCTCGTAATCGGAACAGTCGCTGGCTTCCTCAAGGCGGCAGGTGTACAGATCCTCGGCGCTGGTCTCGTCGTTGCCCGGTCCGGCAAACACATAGTGCAGGTCCGGTGCACGGAATGCGGTGCCGTAGGAGCCGCGCACCAGCAGGGTATCGATCGGGCGCCATTCCAGGCCGCCGCTCCAGGTCGCCTTGCCGATGCTGTGTCCGGAATAGCGGTACTGGTCGTAGCGGCCCGCCATGCTCAGGTTGACCGTGTCGTGCAGCGGCATGCGCAGCTCCGCAGCCGCCGCCCAGCGGTTGCGCGAACCCTTGCCGTCCGAATCCTTCCAGCTGTAGTAGTAGTACCCGGTCGCCAGCGGATCGGGGTTCAGCGAATAGGCCTGCTGGCCCACTTCCACGGTCGCGGCAAACCCGGCGTCGCCCCCCGGCAGAGCGAACAGGGCCGAGTTGGTCAGGGTGAAGGCGGCAGTCTCCGTGCGCGACTTCGGAGTGTAGGTGGTACGCGCGGCGATCGAGTCGTACTCGGCGCGGGTCAGTGGACGGTACAGCCGTGACGGATCGGCGTTGTAGACCGGGAAACCGTCGTCATCCACGCCCAGCTGCGGGCCGAGGAACAGGTCGTTGGCCTTGGCGGCAATGATCTGTGCCCAGCTGATGCGCGACTGGTACTGCGAATGGCTCAACGCCGCTTCGTAATCCCAGTTGCCAATCAGGTTGCCCTTGAAGCCGGTGGTCACGCTGAAGGTCTTCTGCGTGCTGCGCACCATGGCGTTGCGCAGGCCACCCATTTCCTCGGGCGAGAACTGGCGCTGCCAGAACTCGATCTCGCCAGTGGCTTCGTTGTTGAAGTAGCCCGACTCATCACCGTTGGCATCCATGCGGCCCCACTGGGTGACGTCGCGCATCAGCGACATCGTGTGGTAGCCGAGCTGCGCGTCGGCGAACCACTGCTGGCCATTGTCGAAGTCGTAGCTCAGCGACGCGTAGCCGTTGGCACCGCGGCGCTTGCTGAGGATGGTGCCGTAGCCGATCGAGCTGTCGCTGCCGCAGTAGTAGCCATACTTCGGGCGGTAGGCACGATAGGTGCTGCCTTGGTTCTGGCCGGACAGCGCTTCGCAGGTGGCGGCGCCCGGGTCCAGGTAGTCATCGTTGTAGTCGGTGCGCAGATATGCACGGCGCGCGATGCGCGAACCCTCGGTGGGGCCATCCCGGGTCGAGTCCTGGATGTCACGGTCATAGGCCCACAGCGGGGTCTGCGACTGCAGCTCGACGCTGTACACGGCGTTGAAGTTGCCACGGCTGAAACCGCTGGCCAGGCTCATGTCGAACGACTCGCCGCCGCCTTCGGTGGTGGTGCCCATGCGCATGTCGATGGTGGTGCCGTCGGCCTTCTTCTTCAGGATGAAGTTGACCACGCCGGCGATCGCGTCCGAGCCGTAGATGGCCGAGGCGCTGCCGGTCAGCACTTCGATGCGCTCGATCATGCCCAGCGGGATGTTGGAGACATCGGTGAAGTTGCTGCGGCCCTTGAACGGCATCGGGAAATCGGCAATACGCCGACCATTGACCAGCACCAGCGTGTGGTTCGGGCCCAGGCCGCGCAGGTCCACCTGCTGGGCGCCCGGCGAGAAGTCGGCGCCACTGGAAGACTGCTGGCTCTGCGTCTCACCGCCGTTCTGGGTCATTGCACGCAGCACGTCCGGCACGGTGGTGAAGCCACTGGAGCGGATCTGCTCGGCATTGATCACCGTGATCGGAGCGGGGCCTTCCACCTGGGCGCGCGGAATGCGCGAGCCGGTGACCTGCACCGCGTCCAGTTGTTGCACCGAAGAGGAAGCCGGTGCCTGGGCCGCCGCGGAAGCAGCCACGCCCATCAACGCCAGCTGGATCGACCACGCCATCGCCTGTCTACGCATGAGGAATTCTCGGAAATGAAGCCGGCCCGCAGAGGAGGGGCCCTGTCCCCCATTCAGACTTCCGGAATGGGCGCGCGCATTTAACGCCTTTTTCATGTCCTTGACTACTGGGCCCCTATCTGGCAAAGAGTGAAAACGCTTGCAAGTCGATTTTGTTCAGGGAGATCAAGATGCGACGCCTCGACCGGATCCTGCCTGGCCCCTTCGCCTGGCTGGCGCTGCTGGTGCTGGCCTGGCCATTGGCCACGCCCGCGCAGGACCTGCAGGGCCCCGGCTTCGCCTATTACGAAATCGGCGATCTGGAATCCCCGCGTCCCGGTCCGCGCGCGCCCGCCATGATGCTGATGGGCGGTGGCGAGTGGGTGCCGGAGGCCTTCCAGTGGTGGCTGAAGCAGGCCGGCAATGGCCGTGTGCTGATTCTGCGCGCCTCCGGTGGCGACGAACTGCAGGACCGCCTGTACCGCGAGATCGGCGGCACTACCGCAGTGCAGACCCTGGTCTTCGACAGCCGCCGCGGTGCCGATGATCCGGCGGTGCTGCGCGTGGTCGCGGCGGCCGATGCCATCTTCATTGCCGGCGGCGACCAGTCCCGCTATATCCGCTTCTGGAAGGGCACCGCACTCAACCGTGCACTCAACGCCCATGTGCGCGCCGGCAAGCCGCTTGCCGGTACCAGCGCTGGCCTGGCCATCCTCGGCGGCTATGCCTATGGCGCCATGGATGGCGGCAGCATCACCTCGGCCGGTGCGCTGGCCGACCCGATGGGCAGTGCCGTGACCCTGGACAGCGGCTTCCTGCAGATGCCCTACCTGCAGCGCGTGGTCACCGACACCCATTTCGACAAGCGTGACCGGCTCGGTCGCCTGATCGTGTTCGTGGCACGTGCCGCCCAGGACAGCGGCGACCCTGACATCGTCGGCATCGGCGTCGATGAGGACACCGCCCTGTGCGTTGAGCCCGATGGCCGGGCCCAGGTCTACAGCGCAGATGGCGAAGGCAAGGTCTGGGTGGTCAGCCCCGGCCGCGACGCCGACCGCCTGGTGGAGGGCGAGCCGCTGCGCTTCCATGCGGTGCCGGTGACGGTGGTCGCCAGCGGCAGCCGCATGCGGCTGGATGATTTCCAGGCCGAGGCCGATTACCAGGCCGTGGCCGACGTCAGCGACGGCGAGATTGAGTTCACGCTTCGGTAGTACCGGCCGCTGGCCGGCAACCCACCTTCCTGATGCGACCGGTGCCGGCCAGCGGCCGGCACTGCCGGTGCAATCCATTCACTACACCTGCTGGAGATTACCCGATGAAACTGCGCCTGGTGCTGTCCGCGCTGCTGTCCCTGCCGTTGCTTGCCCAGGCCGCCCCGGCCGCCTCGCCGTTGCTGGTCATCCACGGCGGCGCCGGTGTCGAGCGCAAGGACCTGTCGCCGGCTGAAGAGAAGGCTGCGCGCGACGCGTTGCGCGCGGCGCTGCTGAAGGGCCATGCCGAACTGGCGGCCGGTCGCCCGGCGCTTGCAGCCGTCACTGCGGCAATCACCGTGCTGGAGGACGATCCGACCTTCAACGCCGGCAAGGGCGCGGTGTTCACCCATGACGGCCACAACGAACTGGATGCCGCAGTGATGGATGGCGCCACCCTGGCTGCAGGTGCGGTGGCCGGCGTGCAGCGGGTGCGCAACCCGATCCTGCTGGCCCAGGCCGTGATGCAGAAGTCCAGGCACGTGATGATGGTCGGGCAGGGTGCCGAGGCATTCGCGGTGGAGCAGGGCATCGGCCTTGTCGATCCATCCTACTTCCGTACCGACAAGCGCTGGCAGCAACTGCAGCGCGCATTGAAGGAAGAGGCCAGTGGCCAGGCGCACGCCGACCTGGAGACCGCAAGGCACTTCGGCACGGTGGGCGCGGTTGCCTTGGATGCGCAGGGGCAGCTTGCCGCCGGCACCTCCACCGGTGGCATGACCAACAAGCGCTATGGCCGTGTGGGTGATTCGCCGATCATCGGCGCCGGTACCTGGGCCGACGCGGGCTGCGCGGTATCGGGCACCGGCTGGGGCGAGTACTACATCCGGACTGCGGCCGCGCACGAGATCTGTGCGCGCATGCGCTACCAGCGGCAGACGCCGGAGCAGGCCGGCAGGGGCGTGATCAACGAGATGATTCCGAAGATGGGCGGCGACGGCGGCGCGATCGTGCTTGCCGCAGACGGAAAAATGGCCATGCCGTTCAACACCCGGGGCATGTATCGGGGCTGGATCGGCGCCGATGGCGTCCCCCATGTCGCAATTTTCGCCAGCGAGACCCTGTCGGTCCCTGGGCAATAACCTTGCGTATCAATGGGTTTGCGACAACGTGTGAAAAAGATGGAAAAAAGCGTTGACAGCCCCCCGCCTGATCAGCAGAATAAGCGGCTCACCACCACACACCGCAACGCTTCGGCGGCAACGGGTTGGGGTGGTAAGGAGGGATACCCAAGCGGCCAACGGGGGCAGACTGTAAATCTGCTGGCTTACGCCTTCGGTGGTTCGAATCCACCTCCCTCCACCAGTTTCACGTTGTGACATTCCCGGCGCGGGAGTAGTTCAATGGTAGAACCTCAGCCTTCCAAGCTGATGGTGCGGGTTCGATTCCCGTCTCCCGCTCCATTGAATGAACTTTGAATATTATCGAGTTCATGTCATAATGCAAAACTCGGCTCACGTAGCTCAGTCGGTAGAGCACTTCCTTGGTAAGGAAGAGGTCGAAGGTTCGATTCCTTTCGTGAGCACCATCTTAAGCATCACCTCTCAGACGAATTCGAGATAAGCAGCCATGGCCAAGGGTAAGTTCGAGCGCACCAAGCCGCACGTCAACGTCGGCACCATCGGTCACGTCGACCACGGCAAGACCACGCTGACCGCCGCACTGACCAAGATCGGTGCCGAGCGCTTCGGTGGCGAGTTCAAGGACTACTCCTCGATCGACGCCGCGCCGGAAGAAAAGGCGCGTGGCATCACGATCTCGACCGCGCACGTCGAATACGAATCCCCGACCCGTCACTACGCCCACGTTGACTGCCCGGGCCACGCTGACTACGTCAAGAACATGATCACCGGTGCCGCCCAGATGGACGGCGCGATCCTGGTGTGCTCGGCCGCTGACGGCCCGATGCCGCAGACCCGTGAGCACATCCTGCTGTCGCGCCAGGTCGGCGTGCCGTACATCGTCGTGTTCCTGAACAAGGCCGACATGGTGGACGACGCCGAGCTGCTCGAGCTGGTCGAGATGGAAGTGCGCGAGCTGCTGAGCAAGTACGAGTTCCCGGGCGACGACACCCCGATCATCGCCGGTTCGGCCCGTCTGGCGCTGGAAGGCGACCAGAGCGACATCGGCGTGCCGGCCATCCTGAAGCTGGTCGACGCGCTGGACAGCTGGATTCCGGAGCCGGAGCGTGCGATCGACAAGCCGTTCCTGATGCCGGTGGAAGACGTGTTCTCGATCTCGGGCCGCGGCACCGTGGTGACCGGTCGTATCGAGCGCGGCGTGATCAAGGTTGGCGACGAAATCGAAATCGTCGGCATCCGTCCGGTGCAGAAGACCACCGTGACCGGCGTTGAAATGTTCCGCAAGCTGCTGGACCAGGGTCAGGCAGGCGACAACGCTGGCCTGCTGCTGCGCGGCACCAAGCGTGACGACGTCGAGCGTGGCCAGGTGCTGGCCAAGCCGGGCACGATCAAGCCGCACACCAAGTTCGAAGGCGAAGTGTACGTGCTGTCGAAGGACGAGGGCGGCCGCCACACCCCGTTCTTCAACGGCTACCGTCCGCAGTTCTACTTCCGCACCACCGACATCACCGGCGCCGCCAAGCTGCCGGAAGGCGTCGAAATGGTGATGCCGGGTGACAACGTCAAGATGGAAGTCACCCTGATCAACCCGGTGGCCATGGACGAAGGTCTGCGCTTCGCCATCCGCGAAGGCGGCCGTACCGTCGGCGCCGGCGTGGTCTCGAAGATCATCGAGTAAGCCTGCAGTACCGGTGGTTGCATAGCGCCGCCGGTTACGCGAATGGCGGGCCGGGAACCTCGGTCCGCCTTCGCCGTCTAAGGGAAGGCAAGTTTTCAACGTACGCCAGTAGCTCAATTGGCAGAGCAGCGGTCTCCAAAACCGCAGGTTGGGGGTTCGAGTCCCTCCTGGCGTGCCATCTGCCCACCTTATCCAGCGGCCTGGCCCGCTAAAGCAGACACAGCCGGATGAATAGCAAGATCGAACACTCCAAGGACAACTCCGCCAACGGTGGAGATATCGTCAAGTATGTCGCCGCATCGCTGCTGGTGCTGGCCGGTCTGTTCGTCTGGTTCTGGTTCTCCGCGGACTCCGGTCGCGCCGCCCAGCTGGGTGCGTGGGCGGGTCAGTTGCGTGCATTGGCGGTCGTGGTCGGTCTGGTTGGCGGTATCGGCGTGTTCATGCTGACCGGCAAGGGGCGCGACACCCGCGAATTCCTCTCCGAGTCGCGCTTCGAACTGCGCAAGGTGGTCTGGCCGACGCGCCAGGAAGCCGTCCGCATGACCTGGGTCGTGATCGTCGTGGTGCTCATCCTCAGCCTGCTGCTGGGTGGCTTCGACTTCCTGATCCAGAAACTGACTCAGTGGTTCCTGAGCCGCTAAGGAGAATTGCATGAAGCGTTGGTACGTCGTTCACGCCTATTCGGGCTTCGAGAAGTCGGTGGCGCAGGCTCTGCGCGATCGCATCGTCCGTGATGGCATGGAAGAGCGCTTCGGCGACGTCCTGGTCCCGACCGAGGAAGTGGTCGAGATGCGCGCCGGCCAGAAGCGCCGTTCCGAGCGCAAGTTCTTCCCGGGTTACGTGCTGGTCCAGATCGAGACCCACGAGGAAGCCGGCATTCCGCGCATCGACAACGAAAGCTGGCATCTGGTCAAGGAAACCCCGCGGGTCATGGGCTTCATCGGCGGCACCGCTGATCGCCCGCTGCCGATCGCCGATTCCGAGGCCGAGGCCATCCTGAATCGCGTTCAGGAGGGTGTCGAGAAGCCGCGTCCGAAGGTGCTGTTCGAGCCGGGCCAGATGGTTCGCGTCACCGACGGTCCGTTCAACGATTTCAATGGCGTCGTCGAAGAAGTCAACTACGAGAAGAGCCGTCTGCGCGTCTCGGTGCTGATCTTCGGTCGTGCCACTCCGGTCGAGCTCGAGTTCGGCCAGGTCGAAAAGGCCGTCTGACCTGTGCTGTCGAGTCGAGCCATGCTCGGCTCCGGGGTATGGACGGTGCGGTAGTCGGGCAAGGCTCGACTCTCCAAAGGGAACCGGGCCTGGCCCGGTTCCGTTCGTTTACCTGCTGCTTCAGGCATGTGAAGAAAAAAACCTGTTATAGTGCGCGGCTCCCCGCTGGGAAAGCCAGCAGGACGAGGCCGCCGCAAGGTGGCCTTCAGCATGATTTCAAAACGCGATGCCGGGACGCGTGATTCCCGGTCCGATGGGGAGCCTGTTGTCGAAAGGCGCTAGCACCCGGAGAGCACTCACATGGCAAAGAAAGTTGTCGGTTACATCAAGCTGCAGGTGAAGGCCGGTCAGGCCAACCCCTCGCCGCCGGTCGGTCCTGCGCTGGGTCAGCGTGGCCTGAACATCATGGAATTCTGCAAGGCGTTCAACGCTGCCACGCAGAAGCTCGAGCCGGGTCTGCCGGTTCCGGTGATCATCACGGCCTACTCGGACCGTACGTTCACCTTCATCACCAAGAGCACCCCGGCTACCACCCTGCTGAAGAAGGCCGCTGGCATCTCGTCGGGCTCCAAGCGCCCGAACACCGAGAAGGTCGGCAAGGTCACCCGTAAGCAGCTGGAAGAGATCGCCAAGGCGAAGGAACCGGATCTGACTGCCGCCGACCTGGACGCCGCCGTGCGTACCATCGCTGGCTCTGCCCGTTCCATGGGCCTCGTGGTGGAGGGTTAATAAGATGGCACAGACCAAGCGTGAGAAGGCCATCAAGGCCGCCGTCGTTCCGGGCAAGGCATACGCCTTCGAGGACGCGATCAACATCCTGAAGACCGCCACCAAGGCCAAGTTCGTCGAGTCGATCGACGTCGCCGTGCGCCTGGGCGTCGATGCGAAGAAGTCCGACCAGCAGGTCCGTGGCTCCACCGTGCTGCCGGCCGGTACCGGCAAGTCGGTCCGCGTCGCCGTGTTCGCTCCGGCCGGTGCCAAGGCTGACGAAGCCCTGGCTGCTGGCGCCGACGCCGTCGGTATGGATGACCTGGCCGAGAAGATGCAGGCCGGCGATCTGAACTACGATGTCGTCATCGCGACCCCGGACGCCATGCGCGTCGTCGGTAAGCTGGGCACCGTGCTGGGCCCGCGCGGCCTGATGCCGAACCCGAAGGTCGGCACCGTTTCCCCGAACCCGGGTGAAGCCGTGAAGAACGCCAAGTCGGGTCAGGTCCGTTACCGCACCGACAAGGCCGGCATCATCCACTGCACCATCGGCAAGGCCGACTTCGCCGAAGACGCGCTGAAGTCGAACCTGACCGCGCTGCTGCTGGACCTGATCAAGGCCAAGCCGGCCACCTCGAAGGGCACCTACCTGCAGAAGGTTTCGGTCAGCTCGACGATGGGCCCGGGCGTCACCGTCGACCAGTCGTCGCTGACCCTGAAGTAATTGTTTCAAGCGGTCACGGTGCCCCGGGTGCCGTGACCGTGACATTTGAAGGCATCGCTGGCAGTGCATCGCCCGCGGTAGCCGTCAAAGACCGCAGGCGCGGTCGTGGCAATACCGGCGACGGGCATGGAAGCTCGATCTGGCAAGGAGTCGCCGCCGGAGCAGTCAGGAGCGCTTAATCGATTCCCCGGAATCACCCTGCGTAGATGGTGCCCTTCTGGAGTTTTTCTGGTTCACGCACGTCTGGGTTTCCCAGGTTGGCCCACTCCAGGTCTAGAACGGCCCACCCCCGGAACATCATCCCGATGTTCCCGGCGTCCAGGATGGATGCCGCACAGGACCGCACACGGCAGGAGCCGTAAGCGGAGTTCAATAGGAGGAGTGCAATGGCTCTCAATCTGTCCCAGAAGCAAGAAGTAGTCGCCGAGCTGGCAGACGTCGCCGCCAAGGCCCACTCCTTGATCGCAGCCGAATACGCTGGCACCACGGTCGCCCAGATGACCGCGATGCGCAAGCAGGCTCGTGAAACCGGTGTTTTCTTGAAGGTTGTCAAGAACACCCTGGCTTCGCGCGCCGTTGAAGGCACCGAGTTCGCAGTCGCCCAGGACCAGATGGTTGGTCCGCTGCTGTACGCGTTCTCGCTCGAGGAGCCCGGCGCTGCCGGTCGCCTGATCAAGGAAGCCGCCAAGGGCAACGACAAGCTGAAGGCTAAGGTCGTCGCCATCGGTGGTGAAGTGTTCCCGGCGAGCCACGTCGACGTGCTGGCATCGCTGCCGACCCGCGACCAGGCCCTGGCCATGCTGGCCCGCGTCCTGACCGAGCCGGTCACGATGTTTGCCCGCGCCATCAAGGCCGTTGGCGAGAAGCAGGGGGGTGGCGATGTCGCCGCTGACGCTGCCGAGCCGGCCGCCGAGACCGCCTGAGTTTCGACTTACCGTGGTTCCTGACGGAACCTCAATCCAGAAAATCATCCAAAGGTATTAATCATGTCCCTTACCAACGAACAGATCGTCGACGCCATCGCCGAGAAGTCCCTGATGGAAGTGATGGAGCTGGTCAAGGCCATCGAAGAGAAGTTCGGCGTCTCCGCCGCTGCTCCGGTTGCCGTGGCTGCTGCCGCTGGCCCGGCTGCTGCTGTTGAAGAGCAGACCGAATTCGTCGTCACCCTGAAGACTGCCGGCGAGAAGAAGGTCGAAGTCATCAAGGCCGTCCGCGCCATCACCGGCCTGGGCCTGAAGGAAGCGAAGGACCTGGCCGAAGCCGGCGGCGTCCTGAAGGACAACGCTTCGAAGGAAGAAGCCGAGAAGATGAAGAAGGACCTGGAAGCTGCTGGCGCGACTGTCGAAGTCAAGTAAGCAGTTACCTTGCATCGTCACCGATTCGCGGCGATGCAGCCAAGGCTGGGGGCGTAAGCCCCCGGCCTTTGGTCGTTGTTGCGGTGTTGTAGATCCGCGCCATGCGTGGATGTGAAAAAAAGCAGGAAAAAGCCCAACACGGGCTGCAGTCAAACCCCGGCAGGCCAGCGCCGAGCGCGGCAGCGGGGGAGTGGTAGCAGACGAGTTGGCAGTTGGAAGTAGCGGGAGAAGGCGTGCTGGTGCCGGCAATACCAGCGACTTCCAACTGACAATTTCAAGTTCCCTTCGGATCGTGGGCGCACGATCCGCACAACAAGGTGGAAGACCTCATGACGTCCTATTCGTTCACCGAAAAAAAGCGTATCCGCAAGGATTTCGGCAAGCAGCGCTCGATTCTCGAAGTGCCGTTCCTGCTCGCCATCCAGGTGGATTCCTATCGTGAATTCCTGCAGGAAAACGTCGATCCGGCCAAGCGCACGGACCACGGCCTGCACGCTGCGCTGAAGTCGGTCTTCCCGATCGCCAGCTACAGCGGCAACGCTGCCCTGGAATACGTCGGCTACAAGCTGGGCGAACCGGTCTTCGACGAGCGTGAGTGCCGCCAGCGCGGCATGAGCTACGGCGCCCCGCTGCGCGTGACCGTGCGCCTGGTGATCTACGACCGTGAGTCGTCGACAAAGGCCATCAAGTACGTGAAGGAGCAGGAGGTCTATCTGGGCGAAATCCCGCTGATGACCGAGAACGGCACCTTCATCGTCAACGGCACCGAGCGCGTCATCGTCTCCCAGCTGCACCGCTCGCCGGGCGTGTTCTTCGACCACGACCGTGGCAAGACCCACAGCTCGGGCAAGCTGCTGTACAGCGCCCGCATCATTCCCTACCGCGGCTCCTGGCTGGACTTCGAGTTCGACCCGAAGGACGCGCTGTTCACCCGTATCGACCGCCGCCGCAAGCTGCCGGTGTCGATCCTGCTGCGCGCGCTCGGCTACAGCAACGAAGAGATGCTGGCCGAGTTCTTCGAGATCAACACCTTCCACATCAACCCGGATGAAGGCGTCCAGCTGGAGCTGGTGCCGGAGCGCCTGCGTGGCGAGACCCTGGGCTTCGACCTCGCCGACGGCGACAAGGTCATCGTGGAAGCCGGCAAGCGCATCACCGCGCGTCACATCAAGCAGCTGGAAGCCTCGGGCATTGCCGCCCTGGCCGTGCCGGACGACTACATCGTCGGCCGCATCCTGTCGCACGACGTGGTCGATGCCTCGACCGGCGAACTGCTGGCCCAGGCCAACGACGAGATCACGGACGAGCAGCTGCAGGCCTTCCGCAAGGCCGGTGTGGATGCCGTGGGCACCCTGTGGGTGAACGACCTGGATCGTGGCCCGTACCTGTCCAACACCCTGCGTATCGACCCGACCAAGACCCAGCTGGAAGCCCTGGTCGAGATCTACCGCATGATGCGTCCGGGCGAGCCGCCGACCAAGGATGCCGCGCAGAACCTGTTCCACAACCTGTTCTTCACCTTCGAGCGCTACGACCTGTCCGCGGTCGGCCGCATGAAGTTCAACCGTCGCGTGGGCCGCAAGGAAACCACCGGCGAAGCCGTGCTGTACGACAGCAAGTACTTCGGCGAGCGCAACGACGAAGAGTCCAAGCGCCTGGTCGCTGCCCACGGCGAAAGCTCCGACATCCTGGACGTGATCAAGGTCCTGACCGAGATCCGCAACGGTCGCGGCGTGGTCGACGACATCGATCACCTGGGCAACCGTCGCGTGCGTTCGGTCGGCGAAATGGCCGAGAACGTGTTCCGCGTCGGCCTGGTCCGCGTCGAGCGTGCGGTCAAGGAGCGCCTGTCGATGGCCGAGTCGGAAGGCCTGACCCCGCAGGAACTGATCAACGCCAAGCCGGTCGCCGCTGCCATCAAGGAGTTCTTCGGCTCCTCGCAGCTGTCGCAGTTCATGGACCAGAACAACCCGCTGTCGGAAGTGACCCACAAGCGTCGCGTCTCGGCCCTGGGCCCGGGCGGCCTGACCCGTGAGCGCGCCGGCTTCGAAGTGCGCGACGTGCACCCGACCCATTACGGCCGCGTCTGCACCATCGAAACCCCGGAAGGCCCGAACATCGGCCTGATCAACTCGCTGGCCGTGTACGCCCGCACCAACAAGTACGGTTTCCTCGAGACCCCGTACCGCAAGGTCGTGGACGGCAAGGTCTATGACGAAGTCGAGTTCCTGTCGGCCATTGAAGAGAACGAGTACGTCATTGCGCAGGCCAACGCGCTGACCGACGCCAAGGGCACCCTGACCGAGCAGTTCGTTCCGTGCCGCTTCCAGGGCGAATCGCTGCTGAAGCCGCCGGCGGAAGTCCACTTCATGGACGTTTCGCCGATGCAGACCGTCTCTATCGCGGCCGCGCTGGTTCCGTTCCTGGAGCACGATGACGCGAACCGCGCACTGATGGGCGCCAACATGCAGCGTCAGGCCGTGCCGACCCTGCGTTCGCAGAAGCCGCTGGTCGGCACCGGCATCGAGCGCGCCGTGGCGCGTGACTCGGGTGTGACCGTGAACGCCCGTCGTGGTGGTGAGATCGTGCAGATCGACGCGGCCCGCATCGTGGTCAAGGTCAACGAGGAAGAGATCGTTGGCGCCACCGACGCCGGCGTGGACATCTACAACCTGGTCAAGTACACCCGGTCGAACCAGAACACCTGCATCAACCAGCGTCCGCTGGTCCAGGTGGGTGACGTCATCGCCCGCGGCGACGTGCTGGCCGACGGTCCGTCCACCGACATCGGCGAGCTGGCCCTGGGCCAGAACATGCTGATCGCGTTCATGCCGTGGAACGGCTACAACTTCGAAGACTCCATCCTGCTCTCCGAGCGCGTGGTGGAAGAGGATCGCTACACCACGATCCACATCGAAGAGCTGACCTGCGTCGCGCGTGACACCAAGCTGGGGCCGGAGGAAATCTCCGCCGACATCCCGAACGTCTCCGAGCAGGCGCTGAACCGCCTGGACGAGAGCGGCGTGGTGTACATCGGTGCAGAAGTGCGCGCTGGCGACATCCTGGTCGGCAAGGTCACCCCGAAGGGCGAAAGCCAGCTGACCCCGGAAGAGAAGCTGCTGCGCGCGATCTTCGGCGAGAAGGCTTCGGACGTTAAGGACAGCTCGCTGCGCGTTCCGCCGGGCATGGACGGCACCGTCATCGACGTGCAGGTCTTCACCCGCGACGGCATCGAGAAGGACAAGCGCGCGCGCCAGATCGAAGAGTCCGAAATCAAGCGCGTCAAGAAGGACTTCGATGACCAGTTCCGCATCCTGGAAGCGGCCATCTACATGCGTCTGCGTTCGCAGATCGTGGGCAAGGTGGTCAATGGTGGTGCTGGCCTGAAGAAGGGTGACGTGATCACCGACGCCTTCCTCGACGGCCTGAAGAAGTCTGACTGGTTCGCCCTGCGCATGAAGGACGAGGACGCCTCGGAAGCCATCGAGCGCGCCCAGAAGCAGATCCAGGCGCACGAGAAGGAATTCGAGCGTCGCTTCGCCGACAAGCGCGGCAAGATCACCGCGGGCGACGACCTCGCCCCGGGCGTGCTGAAGATGGTCAAGGTGTTCCTGGCGGTGAAGCGCCGCATCCAGCCGGGTGACAAGATGGCAGGCCGCCACGGCAACAAGGGTGTGGTGTCCAACGTGGTGCCGGTCGAGGACATGCCGTACATGGCCTCGGGCGAGACCGTGGACATCGTGCTGAACCCGCTGGGCGTGCCGTCGCGTATGAACATCGGCCAGATCCTGGAAGTGCACCTGGGCTGGGCCGCCAAGGGTCTGGGTCGCAAGATCCAGGCGATGCTGGAAGCCCAGGCGGCGGTCGCCGACCTGCGCAAGTTCCTGGACGACATCTACAACCACGACGACACCAACGTGGCCAACCGTGTCGACCTGTCGCAGTTCAGCGACGAGGAGCTGCTGCGCCTGGCCCGCAACCTGACCGACGGCGTGCCGATGGCCACCCCGGTGTTCGACGGCGCCACCGAAGCGGAAATCAAGCGCATGCTGGAACTGGCCGACCTGCCGAGCAGTGGCCAGACCCAGCTGTACGACGGCCGCACCGGTGAAGCCTTCGACCGCCATACCACCGTCGGTTACATGCACTACCTGAAGCTGAACCACCTGGTCGACGACAAGATGCACGCCCGTTCGACCGGTCCGTACTCGCTCGTCACCCAGCAGCCGCTGGGCGGCAAGGCGCAGTTCGGCGGCCAGCGCTTCGGTGAAATGGAAGTCTGGGCGCTGGAAGCCTACGGCGCGGCCTACACCCTGCAGGAAATGCTGACGGTGAAGTCCGATGACGTGCAGGGCCGCAACCAGATGTACAAGAACATCGTCGACGGCGAGCACGAGATGGTCGCGGGCATGCCGGAATCCTTCAACGTGCTCGTGAAGGAAATCCGCTCGCTGGCCATCAACATGGAACTGGAAGACAACTGATCCATGCCGGCGCGGCGGTCCGCCGCCGCGCCGCTGGCAGTGAACTGAAAGCCCATCGACACAGCATTCCTCCTTCTGGAGAACACCATGAAAGACCTGCTCAACCTCTTCAACCAGCAGCGCCAGACGCTGGACTTCGACGCGATCAAGATCGCGCTGGCCTCGCCGGACCTGATCCGTTCGTGGTCCTTCGGCGAAGTGAAGAAGCCGGAAACCATCAACTACCGTACCTTCAAGCCGGAACGCGACGGCCTGTTCTGCGCCGCCATCTTCGGCCCGGTGAAGGACTACGAGTGCCTGTGCGGCAAGTACAAGCGCATGAAGCACCGCGGCGTGGTCTGCGAAAAGTGCGGTACCGAAGTGACCCTGGCCAAGGTGCGCCGCGAGCGCATGGGCCACATCGACCTGGCCTCGCCGGTCGCGCACATCTGGTTCCTCAAGTCGCTGCCGTCGCGCATCGGCCTGATGCTGGACATGACCCTGCGCGACATCGAGCGCGTGCTGTACTTCGAAGCGTACGTGGTGACCGAGCCGGGCCTGACCGCCCTGGAGCGCCGCCAGCTGCTGACCGAGGAACAGTACCTGCAGGCGCGCCAGGAACACGGTGACGACTTCGACGCCGCCATGGGCGCCGAGGCCGTCTACGAACTGCTGCGCACGATCGACCTGCAGTCCGAGATGACCCGCCTGCGCGAGGAAATCGCCGCTACCGGTTCGGAAACCAAGCTCAAGCGCCTCACCAAGCGCATCAAGCTGATCGAAGCCTTCCTGGAATCGGGCAACCGTCCGGAATGGATGGTCATGACCGTGCTGCCGGTGCTGCCGCCGGACCTGCGTCCGCTGGTCCCGCTGGATGGCGGCCGCTTCGCGACCTCCGACCTGAACGACCTGTACCGCCGCGTCATCAACCGCAACAACCGCCTGCGCCGCCTGCTCGAACTGAGCGCGCCGGACATCATCGTGCGCAATGAAAAGCGCATGCTGCAGGAATCGGTCGATGCACTGCTGGACAACGGTCGCCGCGGTCGTGCCATCACCGGCACCAACAAGCGCCCGCTGAAGTCGCTGGCCGACATGATCAAGGGCAAGCAGGGCCGCTTCCGCCAGAACCTGCTCGGCAAGCGCGTCGACTACTCTGGCCGTTCGGTCATCGTGGTCGGCCCGTACCTGCGCCTGCACCAGTGCGGCCTGCCGAAGAAGATGGCGCTTGAGCTGTTCAAGCCGTTCGTCTTCGCCAAGCTGCAGCGTCGTGGCCTGGCCACCACCATCAAGGCTGCCAAGAAGCTGGTCGAGCGCGAAGAAGCCGAAGTCTGGGACATCCTGGAAGAGGTCATCCGCGAGCATCCGGTGATGCTGAACCGTGCGCCGACCCTGCACCGCCTGGGCATCCAGGCGTTCGAGCCGGTACTGATCGAGGGCAAGGCCATCCAGCTGCACCCGCTGGTCTGCACCGCGTTCAACGCCGACTTCGACGGTGACCAGATGGCCGTCCACGTGCCGCTCTCGCTGGAAGCCCAGCTGGAAGCGCGTGCGCTGATGATGTCGACCAACAACATCCTGTCGCCGGCCAACGGCGAGCCGATCATCGTGCCGTCGCAGGACGTCGTGCTGGGTCTGTACTACATGACCCGCTCGCTGGAGAACAAGAAGGGCGAGGGCATGGCCTTCGCCAACATCGCCGAAGTCAAGCGCGCCTACGACAACCGCGTGGTGGAACTGCACGCCAAGGTCAAGGTCCGCATCACCGAGGTGGTGACCGACGAAGACGGCAACAAGCAGAACAAGACCTCGATCGTGGACACCACGATCGGTCGCGCCCTGCTGGCTGAAATCCTGCCGGAAGGCCTGCCGTTCGCGCTGGCCAATGTCGAGCTGACCAAGAAGAACATCAGCCGCCTGATCAACTCCAGCTACCGCCAGCTCGGCCTGAAGGACACGGTCGTGTTCGCCGACAAGCTGATGTACACCGGCTTCGCCTATGCGACCCGCGCCGGCGTCTCGATCGGCATCGACGACATGCTGATCCCGGACGAGAAGAAGGGCATCCTCACCGAGGCCGAAGCCGAAGTGCTGGAAATCCAGGAGCAGTACCAGTCGGGCCTGGTCACCGCCGGCGAGCGCTACAACAAGGTGGTCGACATCTGGTCGCGCACCAACGAGCGCATCGCCAAGGCGATGATGGACACCATCGGTACCGAGAAGGTCGTCAATGCCAAGGGCGAGACCATCGACCAGAAGTCGATGAACTCGCTGTACATCATGGCCGACTCCGGTGCGCGTGGTTCGCAGGCGCAGATCCGTCAGCTGGCCGGCATGCGTGGCCTGATGGCCCGCCCGGACGGCTCGATCATCGAGACGCCCATCAAGGCGAACTTCCGCGAAGGCCTGAACGTGCAGGAGTACTTCAACTCCACCCACGGTGCCCGTAAGGGTCTGGCCGATACCGCGCTGAAGACCGCGAACTCGGGTTACCTGACCCGTCGCCTGGTCGACGTGGCGCAGGACGTGGTGATCACCGAAGTGGATTGCGGTACCACCGAAGGCCTGATCATGACCCCGATCGTGGAAGGCGGCGACGTGGTCGAGCCGCTGAAGGATCGCGTGCTGGGCCGCGTGGTTGCCGAGGACGTGTTCCTGCCGGGCAACGACGAAGATCCGATCGTCACCCGCAACACCCTGCTGGACGAAGCCTGGGTTGCCAAGCTGGAAGATGCCGGCGTGCAGACCATCAAGGTCCGCTCGACCATCTCCTGTGAATCGGCCTTCGGTGTCTGCTCGCGCTGCTACGGCCGCGACCTGGCGCGTGGCCACCTGGTCAACATCGGTGAAGCGGTCGGCGTCATCGCCGCCCAGTCCATCGGTGAGCCGGGTACCCAGCTGACCATGCGTACGTTCCACATCGGTGGTGCGGCGTCGCGAGCTGCTGCGGTCGACAACATCACCGTCAAGACCACCGGCTCGGTCAAGTTCAGCAACCTCAAGTCCGTGGAGCACGCCAACGGCTCGCTGGTGGCGGTGTCGCGCTCGGGCGAAATCTCGGTGCTCGATGCGCACGGCCGTGAGCGTGAGCGTTACAAGCTGCCGTACGGTGCAACCATCACGTCCAAGGACGGTGATGCGATCAAGGCTGGCCAGACCGTGGCCAACTGGGATCCGCATAACCACCCGATCGTGTCGGAAGTGGCCGGCTTCATCCGCTTCATCGACTTCGTCGACGGCGTCACCGTCATCGAGAAGACCGACGAGCTGACCGGCCTGGCCTCGCGCGAAATCACCGATCCGAAGCGTCGTGGTACCCAGGCCAAGGACCTGCGCCCGATCGTGCGCATCGTCGACGCCAAGGGCAACGACCTGTCGATCCCGGGCACCGACCTGCCGGCGCAGTACCTGCTGCCGCCGCGTTCGATCGTCAACCTGCAGGACGGCGCCCCGGTGGGCGTGGGCGACGTTGTCGCCAAGATCCCGCAGGAAGCGTCGAAGACCCGCGACATCACCGGTGGTCTGCCGCGCGTGGCCGACCTGTTCGAAGCGCGCAAGCCGAAGGATCCGGCGGTGCTGGCCGAGCGTTCGGGCATCATCAGCTTCGGCAAGGACACCAAGGGCAAGCAGCGCCTGATCATCAAGGACACCGATGGTTCGGAGCACGAAGAGCTGATCCCGAAGTACCGCCAGGTCATCGTGTTCGAAGGCGAGCATGTCACCAAGGGTGAAACCATCGTGGACGGCGAGCCGAGCCCGCAGGACATCCTGCGCCTGCTGGGTGTCGAGCCGCTGGCTGCCTACCTGGTCAAGGAAATCCAGGACGTGTACCGCCTGCAGGGCGTGAAGATCAACGACAAGCACATCGAGGTGATCACCCGCCAGATGCTGCGCAAGGTCGAGATCACCGACCAGGGCAGCAGCAAGTTCCTGAACGGCGAACAGGTGGAGCGCCAGCGCGTTATCGAGGAGAATGCGCGCCTGTCGACCCGCAACGAACTGCCGGCGCGCTTCGATCCGGTCCTGCTGGGTATCACCAAGGCCTCGCTGGCGACCGAATCGTTCATCTCGGCGGCCTCCTTCCAGGAGACCACCCGAGTGCTGACCGAGGCTGCCGTCCGCGGTACCAAGGACAACCTGCGTGGCCTGAAGGAAAACGTCATCGTCGGCCGCCTGATTCCGGCCGGTACCGGCCTGTCCTACCACAGCAGCCGCCGTCGCGGCGCTTCCGGTCTCACCGACTCGGAAATGCAGACCCTGGCCGGCACCCCGGCTGCGGTCGAGTCCCCGGTGGTTGAAGCCGAAGCTGAACAGGCCTCGGGCGAAGAATGAGGTATCCGGTCCGGCCGCAAGGCCGGACCACCCCGTCGGTCCATCGATGGGATTGGGAAAGGGCAGGGGAGATCGTCCGCGATCGACCCAGCCAACCTGAACGGGGTACATGGAGGCCCCCCAGTAACGTCCCGGGATCAGGGACGGGCTTGACAGGAGGCGTTTGACTGCTTTCCTTGCAGGTTGCTACAATCGTCTGTCTCAGCAGGCCAAAATTTCGGCCTGCTTTAACATTTCCGCATCTCTGGCCGGATTTTCCGGCCACCAATCAGAAGAACCTACTGATGGCGACGATCAACCAGCTGGTCCGCAAGCCGCGGCAAGCGACCACCTACAAGAGTGCCTCGCCGGCGCTCGACAAGTGCCCGCAGCGCCGTGGCGTCTGCACCCGTGTCTACACCACCACTCCGAAGAAGCCGAACTCGGCTCTGCGCAAGGTTGCCAAGGTCCGCCTGACCAACCAGGAAGAAGTGATTTCCTACATCGGTGGTGAAGGCCACAACCTGCAGGAGCACTCCGTGGTCCTGATCCGCGGCGGTCGCGTCAAGGACCTGCCGGGTGTGCGTTACCACACCGTTCGTGGCTCGCTCGACGCCGCCGGCGTTGCCAAGCGTCGCCAGGCCCGTTCCAAGTACGGCGCCAAGCGTCCGAAGGCATAAGGAGAGAGCACTATGTCGCGTAAGGGTAATACTCCGCAGCGTTCCGTCCTGCCCGATCCGAAGCACGGAAGCGAAACCATCGCCCGTTTCATCAACATGGTCATGCAGAGCGGCAAGAAGTCCGTCGCCGAAAAGATCGTGTACGGCGCCATGGACGTGATCACCGAGAAGAACAGCAGCGCCAACGCCATTGAACTGGTGCAGAAGGCTCTGGACAACGTCGCTCCGGCGGTCGAAGTCAAGTCGCGCCGCGTCGGTGGTGCCACCTACCAGGTGCCGGTCGAAGTGCGTTCGTCGCGCAAGATGGCCCTGGCCATGCGCTGGTTGATCGACTCCGCGCGCAAGCGTGGTGAGAACACCATGCCGAAGAAGCTGGCTGCTGAACTGATCGACGCCTCGGAAAACCGCGGCGGCGCCATCAAGAAGCGCGAAGAAACCCACCGCATGGCCGAAGCCAACAAGGCATTCGCCCACTACCGCTGGTGAGTTTGACGGCCTTGTAAAACAGGCAGGGCAGCACCACTTCGGTGCGTGCTGCCTCGCGGTCCCAGAAGGACTGCGCCAATCCGAAGGCCGCCGAAAGGCGGCGTTCGGCCATCCGAAATCCAAGAAATCTGAGAGGCTCCCGTGGCCCGTTCCACTCCCATCGAGCGTTACCGTAACTTCGGCATCATGGCTCACATCGATGCCGGCAAGACCACCACGTCCGAGCGCATCCTGTTCTACACCGGCAAGAGCCACAAGATCGGTGAAGTGCACGACGGCGCCGCCACCATGGACTGGATGGAGCAGGAGCAGGAGCGTGGCATCACGATCCAGTCCGCTGCCACCACCGCGTTCTGGAAGGGCATGGACAAGTCCCTGCCGGAGCACCGCTTCAACATCATCGACACCCCCGGGCACGTCGACTTCACCATCGAAGTGGAGCGTTCGCTGCGCGTGCTCGACGGTGCCGTCTTCGTCCTGTGCGCCGTCGGTGGCGTGCAGCCGCAGTCGGAAACCGTGTGGCGCCAGGCCAACAAGTACCACGTGCCGCGCATCGCGTTCGTCAACAAGATGGACCGCACCGGTGCCAACTTCCAGAAGGTCGTCGGCCAGCTGAAGGCCAAGCTGGGTGCGGTTGCCGTGCCGATGCAGCTGCCGATCGGCGCTGAAGACAACTTCAAGGGCGTCGTCGACCTGCTGAAGATGAAGGCCATCCACTGGGATGAAGCTTCGCAGGGCATGAAGTTCGAATACAGCGACATCCCGGCCGAACTGCAGGGCCCGGCTGAAGAGGCTCGCCAGTTCATGGTCGAGACCGCTGCCGAAGCCAGTGAAGAGCTGATGGAAAAGTACCTGGGCGGCGAAGAGCTGGCCGAGGCTGAAATCATCAACGCCCTGCGTACCCGCACCCTGGCCACCGAGATCGTGCCGATGTACTGCGGCTCGGCCTTCAAGAACAAGGGCGTGCAGGCCATGCTGGACGGCGTGATCCAGCTGCTGCCGTCGCCGGTCGACGTGCCGGACGTGAAGGGCGTGGACGTTGACGACGACACCGTCGAAATGACCCGCAAGTCGGACGACAAGGCTCCGTTCTCGTCGCTGGCCTTCAAGATCATCACCGACCCGTTCGTCGGCGCGCTGACCTTCTTCCGTGTCTACTCGGGCACCCTGAACGGTGGCGACACCGTGCTGAACTCGGTGAAGGGCAAGAAGGAGCGCATCGGCCGCATCCTGCAGATGCACTCGAACAACCGCGAGGAAATCAAGGAAGTTCTGGCTGGTGACATCGCCGCTGCCGTGGGTCTGAAGGACACCACCACCGGTGACACCCTGTGCGCCGTGGACGCCCCGATCATCCTGGAGCGCATGACGTTCCCGGAGCCGGTGATCTCGATGGCCGTCGAGCCGAAGACCAAGTCGGACCAGGAAAAGATGGGCCTGGCCCTGGGCCGCCTGGCGCAGGAAGATCCGTCGTTCCGCGTCAAGACCGACGAAGAATCCGGCCAGACCATCATCTCGGGCATGGGCGAGCTGCACCTGGACATCATCGTTGACCGCCTGAAGCGCGAGTTCAACGTTGAAGCCAACGTCGGTGCGCCGCAGGTGGCCTACCGCGAAACCATCACCCTGGCTGACGTCAAGTCGGACTACAAGCACGCCAAGCAGTCCGGTGGTAAGGGTCAGTACGGTCACGTCGTGATCGAACTGTCGCCGATCACTGCTGCCGACCGTGCCGATCCGAAGATCGCTCCGATGATCAAGGACGACTTCCTGTTCATCAACGACATCACCGGCGGCGTGATCCCGAAGGAATTCATCCCGTCGGTCGAGAAGGGCCTGCGCGAAACCATCACCAGCGGCCCGCTGGCTGGCTTCCCGGTCGTGGACGTCAAGGTGAAGCTGGTGTTCGGTTCGTACCACGACGTCGACTCCTCGGAAATGGCGTTCAAGCTGGCTTCGTCGATGGCCTTCAAGCAGGGCTTCGCCAAGGCCAAGCCGGTGCTGCTGGAGCCGATCATGAAGGTCGAGATCGTGACCCCGGAGGATTACCAGGGTGACGTGATGGGCGACGTCAGCCGTCGTCGCGGCGTGCTGCAGGGCTCCGACACCACCGGTGACGGTTCGGCCAGCATCATCAACGCGATGATCCCGCTGGGTGAAATGTTCGGCTACGCCACTGCACTGCGTTCGCAGACCCAGGGCCGCGCCACCTTCACCATGGAATTCGATCACTACGAGCCGGCTCCGACCAACATCGCCGAAGCCGTCATGAAGAAGGGCTGAGCCTCGCTCAGCCTCTCTTGAAACCACTTACGAACAATCAAGGTATAGAACAATGGCAAAGGGTAAGTTCGAACGCACCAAGCCGCACGTCAACGTCGGCACCATCGGTCACGTCGACCACGGCAAGACCACGCTGACCGCCGCACTGACCAAGATCGGTGCCGAGCGCTTCGGTGGCGAGTTCAAGGACTACTCCTCGATCGACGCCGCGCCGGAAGAAAAGGCGCGTGGCATCACGATCTCGACCGCGCACGTCGAATACGAATCCCCGACCCGTCACTACGCCCACGTTGACTGCCCGGGCCACGCTGACTACGTCAAGAACATGATCACCGGTGCCGCCCAGATGGACGGCGCGATCCTGGTGTGCTCGGCCGCTGACGGCCCGATGCCGCAGACCCGTGAGCACATCCTGCTGTCGCGCCAGGTCGGCGTGCCGTACATCGTCGTGTTCCTGAACAAGGCCGACATGGTGGACGACGCCGAGCTGCTCGAGCTGGTCGAGATGGAAGTGCGCGAGCTGCTGAGCAAGTACGAGTTCCCGGGCGACGACACCCCGATCATCGCCGGTTCGGCCCGTCTGGCGCTGGAAGGCGACCAGAGCGACATCGGCGTGCCGGCCATCCTGAAGCTGGTCGACGCGCTGGACAGCTGGATTCCGGAGCCGGAGCGTGCGATCGACAAGCCGTTCCTGATGCCGGTGGAAGACGTGTTCTCGATCTCGGGCCGCGGCACCGTGGTGACCGGTCGTATCGAGCGCGGCGTGATCAAGGTTGGCGACGAAATCGAAATCGTCGGCATCCGTCCGGTGCAGAAGACCACCGTGACCGGCGTTGAAATGTTCCGCAAGCTGCTGGACCAGGGTCAGGCAGGCGACAACGCTGGCCTGCTGCTGCGCGGCACCAAGCGTGACGACGTCGAGCGTGGCCAGGTGCTGGCCAAGCCGGGCACGATCAAGCCGCACACCAAGTTCGAAGGCGAAGTGTACGTGCTGTCGAAGGACGAGGGCGGCCGCCACACCCCGTTCTTCAACGGCTACCGTCCGCAGTTCTACTTCCGCACCACCGACATCACCGGCGCCGCCAAGCTGCCGGAAGGCGTCGAAATGGTGATGCCGGGTGACAACGTCAAGATGGAAGTCACCCTGATCAACCCGGTGGCCATGGACGAAGGTCTGCGCTTCGCCATCCGCGAAGGCGGCCGTACCGTCGGCGCCGGCGTGGTCTCGAAGATCATCGAGTAATCTGGTAGTATCAGCGCCCCGATGTTGCCTGGGTAGGGCATCGGGGCGTATCAAATGGGAAAGCAGGCACAGGATGTGCCTTGTGTTCCCCGGACCAGGAAGGGTCAATGCCATTCAGGCGGCGTCAACAGGCGACTGTTGACAGCTGCCTTGCGTGCCATTATGCTTCTACGTCTGGGCAGGCCGGGTAACTGGTCTGCCTACGTTTTTGAGGTCCATGGATTGACCTTGGCGGCCTGCAGGACTGCGGGCCGTCCGTATTCAGGAATTTCATGGGACAAAGCAACCCAGAGGCTTTGTCTGTCGCTCTTTTAACGAAGGAACCTACCGCCATGGCGGACCAAAAGATCCGGATCCGGCTGAAAGCGTTCGATCATCGTCTGATCGACCGTTCGGCCAGCGAGATCGTTGAAACGGCAAAGCGGACCGGCGCGCAAGTGCGTGGCCCGATCCCGCTGCCGACCAAGATCGAGCGTTACACCGTTCTCGTTTCCCCGCACGTCGACAAGGACGCGCGTGACCAGTACGAGACCCGCACGCACAAGCGCGTGCTCGATATCGTTGACCCGAATGACAAGACCGTGGACGCGCTGATGAAGCTCGAACTGGCTGCCGGCGTCGACGTTCAGATCAAGCTGACCTGAGGACTACGACCATGACGAAGAAGTATTCGTTGGGCTTCGTGGGCCGTAAGGCCGGCATGAGCCGCGTGTTCACTGAAGATGGCCGCTCCATCCCGGTGACCCTGATCGAAGCAACCCCGAACCGCATCGCGCAGATCAAGACCGTCGAAACCGACGGCTACAGCGCCGTGCAGGTGACCGTCGGCGCGCGTCGCGCTGCCCTGGTCAACAAGCCGGAAGCCGGCCACTTCGCCAAGGCGAAGGTGGAAGCGGGTCGTGGCCTGTGGGAATTCCGCGTTGAAGACGCGCAGCTCGGCGATTTCGCCGTTGGCGGCGAAGTCAAGGCGGACATCTTCGAAGTCGGCCAGATCGTCGACGTCCAGGGTGTCACCAAGGGTAAGGGCTTCCAGGGCACCATCAAGCGCCACAACTTCCGTATGGGCGATGCAACCCACGGTAACTCGCTGTCGCATCGCGCGCCGGGTTCGCTGGGTCAGCGCCAGACCCCGGGTCGCGTTTTCCCGGGCAAGAAGATGTCGGGCCACATGGGCGCGGTGCAGCAGAGCACCCAGAACCTGGAAGTGGTCAAGGTCGACGTCGAGCGCGGTCTGATCGCGGTTCGCGGCGCCGTTCCGGGCGCGGCGGGTGGCGATGTGATCGTCCGTCCGGCGAGCAAGGCATAAGGAGAGATGACGATGGAACTCGTTATCACGGGTAGCAACAACAAGGTCTCGGTCTCCGAAGCCGTGTTCGGTCGCGATTTCAGCGAAGATCTGGTCCACCAGGTCGTCGTTGCTTACCGCAACGCCGGTCGCGCCGGCACCAAGGCACAGAAGACTCGCTCCGAAGTGGCTGGTACCACCAAGAAGTCGAAGAAGCAGAAGGGCGGCGGCGCGCGTCATGGCGCACTGACGGCTCCGATCTTCGTCGGCGGCGGTGTCACCTTCGCGGCCAAGCCGCGCAGCTTCGAGCAGAAGGTCAATCGCAAGCAGTACCGTGCCGCCATGTGCGCGATCCTGTCCGAGCTGAACCGTCAGGGCCGTCTGACCATCGTGGAGGCCTTCGACGTCGAAGCCACCAGCACGAAGGGTCTGATCGCCAAGCTGGCCGGCCTGGAAGTGGGCAAGCGCCCGCTGATCGTCACCGAGGAAGCGTCCGAGCACCTGTACCTGTCCGCCCGCAATCTGCCGTACGTGCAGGTGCGTGATGTGCAGGGTCTGGACCCGGTCTCGCTGGTGGGTGCCGACACGGTCGTCATCACCGCTGACGCGGTCAAGAAGGTCGAGGAGTGGCTGGCATGAACAGCAACGAAAAAATCTTCAGCGTGCTGCGTGCCCCGCGTGTCTCGGAAAAGACCGCGCGCCTGCAGGAACTCTCCAATCAGTATGTCTTCGAAGTTTCGAACGAAGCCACCAAGGCCGATGTAAAGGCCGCGGTTGAGCAGCTGTTCGACGTCAAGGTCGAAGCCGTCAACGTGGTCAACGTCAAGGGCAAGAACAAGTCCTTCCGTAACCGTGCTGGCCGCCGCGGCGATTGGCGCAAGGCGTACGTTCGCCTGGCCGACGGCCAGTCGATCGATGTAACGGCCAAGGCCTGAGGTACATCCCATGCCATTGATGAAATTCAAGCCCACCTCCCCCGGCCGCCGTTCGGCCGTGCGCGTGGTCACCCCCGACCTGCACAAGGGTGCTCCGCACGCCGCGCTGGTCGAGTCGCAGAGCCGCTCGGGTGGTCGTAACCACCACGGTCGCATCACCGTGCGTCACGTCGGTGGTGGTGCCAAGCAGCACTACCGCATCATCGACTTCAAGCGCAACAAGCTGGGCATCCCGGCGCGCGTGGAACGCATCGAATACGATCCGAACCGCACCGCCCACATCGCTCTGCTGTGCTACGTCGACGGTGAGCGTCGCTACATCATCGCCCCGAAGGGCCTGAAGGCTGGTGATCAGGTGATCGCTGGTTCGGACGCCCCGATCAAGGCCGGCAACACCCTGCCGCTGCGCAACATCCCGGTCGGTACCACCATCCACTGCATCGAGCTGAAGCCGGGCAAGGGCGCTCAGATCGCTCGCGCCGCTGGTGCGGCCGTGCAGCTGGTGGCTCGTGAGGGCATCTACGCCACCCTGCGCCTGCGCTCGGGTGAAATGCGCAAGGTTCCGGTCGAGTGCTGCGCCACCATCGGCGAAGTCGGCAACGACGAGCACAGCCTGGAAAAGCTGGGCAAGGCCGGTGCCAAGCGTTGGCGCGGCGTCCGCCCGACCGTTCGTGGTGCTGCCATGAACCCGGTTGACCACCCGCACGGTGGTGGTGAGGCCAAGGCCGGCCAGGGTAACCCGCATCCGGTCACCCCGTGGGGTGTCCCGACCAAGGGTTACAAGACGCGCCATAACAAGCGCACTCAGCAGTTCATCGTCCGCGATCGTAGGGGCTAATCGACCATGGCACGTTCACTCAAGAAGGGCCCGTTCGTCGATCACCACCTCGTCAAGAAGGTGGAGGCCGCTGCGGGCAGCAAGAAGCCGATCAAGACCTGGTCGCGCCGTTCGATGATCCTGCCTGACATGGTAGGCATCACCATTGCCGTGCATAACGGCAAGAACCACATCCCGGTTCTCGTCAACGAGAACATGGTCGGCCACAAGCTCGGCGAATTTGCCATCACCCGGACCTTCAAGGGTCACGGTGGTGACAAGAAGTCGGGCAAGTAAGGAGAGATGACAATGGAAGCGAAAGCCATCCTGCGCACTGCGCGCATCTCCCCGCAGAAGGCTCGTCTGGTCGCTGACCAGGTGCGCGGTCTGCCGGCCGAACGTGCGGTCAACCTGCTGAAGTTCTCGGACAAGAAGGCTGCCCACCTGATCAAGAAGGTGGTGGAGTCGGCAATTGCCAACGCCGAGAACAACCAGGGCGCCGACGTCGACGAGCTGAAGGTTCAGACCATCATGGTTGATGAAGGTCCGACCCTGAAGCGTTTCATGGCGCGGGCGAAAGGCCGCGGTACCCGCATCCTCAAGCGCACCAGCCACATCACTGTGGTTGTGGGCGCCGCCAAGTAAGCGGATAAGGAAAAGACCATGGGTCATAAAGTTCATCCGATTGGTATCCGCCTCGGCATTTCCAAGGACTGGAACTCCAAGTGGTACGCCAACAAGGCCGAGTTCGCCGGTTACCTGGCAGCCGACCTGAAAGTGCGCGACATGCTGCGCAAGAAGCTGGCTCAGGCCGGCATCAGCAAGATCCTGATCGAGCGTCCGGCCAAGACCGCTCGCGTGACGATCCACACCGCCCGTCCGGGCGTGGTGATCGGCAAGCGCGGTGAGGACATCGAGAAGCTGCGCAAGGAAGTGAGCGAGATGATGGGCGTCCCGGCGCACATCAACGTCACCGAAGTGCGCAAGCCGGAACTGGACGCGCAGCTCGTTGCCGAGTCGATCGCCCAGCAGCTGGAGCGTCGCATCATGTTCCGCCGTGCAATGAAGCGCTCGGTCGGCAACGCGATGCGCCTGGGTGCCCTGGGCATCAAGGTCAACGTCGGTGGCCGCCTCAACGGTGCAGAAATCGCCCGTTCGGAGTGGTACCGCGAGGGCCGCGTGCCGCTGCACACCCTGCGTGCCGACATCGACTATGGCTTCGCTGAAGCCAAGACGACCTACGGCATCATCGGCATCAAGGTCTGGATCTACAAGGGCGAGGTCTTCGATTTCTCCCAGGTTGGCCAGGAAAAGCAGGACGACACCCCGTCGCGCAACGATCGTCACGATCGCGGCGACCGCGGTGACCGTCAGCGCCCGGCCCGTGAAGCGAGGTAACGACAATGTTGCAACCCAAGCGAACCAAGTACCGCAAGGTACACAAGGGCCGTAACGATGGCCTGAGCTGGAGCGCCAACGCTGTCAGCTTCGGCGAATACGGCCTGAAGGCAACCGCACACGGTCAGCTGACCGCGCGCCAGATCGAAGCGGCCCGCCGCTCGATCAGCCGCTACGTCAAGCGCGGCGGCAAGATGTGGATCCGCGTGTTCCCCGACAAGCCCATCACCAAGAAGCCCATCGAAGTCCGAATGGGTTCGGGTAAGGGTAACGTGGAATACTGGGTGGCCCAGATCCAGCCCGGCCGCATGATCTATGAAATCGAGGGTGTTTCCGAGGAAGTGGCTCGCGAGGCGTTCCGCCTGGCCGCCGCCAAGCTCTCGGTCACCACCACTTTCGTGACCCGTACGGTGCGCTGATGGATATCAAAACTCTCCGTGAAAAGTCGGCTGACGAACTCAAGGCCCACCTGATCGACCTGCGTAAGGAACAGTTCTCTGTCCGTATGCAGCAGGTCACCGGCCAGCTGCCGAAGACCCACGACATTCGCCGGGTCCGTCGCGAGATTGCTCGCGTCAAGACCCTGCTCGGCAGCACGAAGTAAGGATGGCCGCTATGAGCGACAATACTGAAAAGAAGACGCTGCGCACGGTCGAAGGCCGTGTCGTCAGCAACAAGATGGACAAGACGGTTACCGTCCTGGTTGAGCGTCAGGTCAAGCACGCGCTGTACGGCAAGTACATCAAGCGCTCGACCAAGCTGCACGCCCACGATGCCGACAACGCCTGCAAGGAAGGCGACGTCGTCCGCGTGACCGAGATTGCTCCGATGTCCAAGACCAAGAACTGGCGCGTGGTGGAAGTCATCACGCGTGCGGCTGAATAAGGAGTCTGAATCATGATCCAGATGCAGAGCTACCTTGACGTCGCGGACAATTCGGGTGCCAAGCAGGTGATGTGCTTCAAGGTGCTGGGTGGTTCCAAGCGCCGTTACGCCGGTATCGGCGACATCATCAAGGTCACCGTGAAGGATGCGATTCCGCGCGGCAAGGTCAAGAAGGGTGAAGTGTATGACGCCGTCGTGGTGCGTACCCGCAAGGGTGTGCGTCGCGCCGACGGTTCGCTGATCCGCTTCGACGGCAACGCTGCCGTCCTGCTGAACAACAAGCAGGAGCCGATCGGTACCCGTATCTTCGGGCCGGTGACCCGTGAACTTCGTTCGGAGAAGTTCATGAAGATCGTCTCGCTCGCTCCCGAAGTGCTGTGAGCGACAGGAGATAATCATGGCTAACCGTATCAAGAAGGGCGACCAGGTTGTCGTCAACGCTGGCAAGGACAAGGGCAAGCAGGGCGAAGTCGTCCGCGTCGACGGCGACCGCGTGGTCGTCGCCAACGTGAACATCGTCAAGCGCCACACCAAGCCGAACCCGCAGGCAGGTGTTGCCGGCGGCGTGGTCGAGCGCGAAGCTTCGATCCATATCTCCAACGTGAACGTGCTGAACCCGGCTTCGGGCAAGGGCGAACGCGTTGGCTTCAAGGTGCTGGAGGATGGACGCAAACTGCGTGTGTTCCGCTCCAGCGGTGAGGCGCTCGACGCCTGAGGAATGTGAAGATGACTTCCCGTCTCGAAAAGATCTACAAGGAAGAAGTGGTGCCGGCGCTGATGAAGCAGTTCGGCTACACCAATCCGATGGAAGTACCGAAGCTCGTCAAGGTCACCCTGAACATGGGTGTCGGCGAGGCTGCCACCAACAAGAAGATCCTGGAAAACGCCGTCGCGGACATGACCAAGATTTCCGGCCAGAAGCCGGTTGTCACCAAGTCGCGTATCTCGGTTGCGTCGTTCAAGATCCGTGATGGTTGGCCGATCGGCTGCAAGACCACGCTGCGTCGCCACAAGATGTACGAGTTCCTGGACCGCCTGATCAACATCTCGCTGCCGCGCGTGCGCGACTTCCGTGGTGTTTCCGGTCGTTCCTTCGACGGCCGCGGCAACTTCAACATGGGTGTGAAGGAACAGATCATCTTCCCGGAAATCGACTTCGACGCCGTCGACGCGATCCGCGGTATGGATATCGCCATCACCACCACTGCGAAGACCGACGCGGAAGCGAAGGCGCTGCTGGCAGCGTTCAAGTTCCCGTTCCGTAACTGATCTGTCGAGGAAACCGAAATGGCAAAGACCTCCATGGTCAACCGCGACATCAAGCGGGAAAAGCTGGCCAAGAAGTACGCTGAGAAGCGTGCGGCTCTGAAGAAGATCGTGTCCTCCGTGGACGCGACCTACGAAGAGAAGATCGACGCCGCAACCAAGCTGGCCAAGCTGCCGCGCGATTCGTCGCCGAGCCGCCAGCGCAACCGTTGCGAGCTGTCGGGTCGTCCGCGTGGCGTGTACAGCAAGTTCGGCCTCGGCCGCAACAAGCTGCGCGAAGCCACCATGCGTGGCGACGTCCCGGGCCTGCGCAAGGCCAGCTGGTAATTCCAGCCGGCCCTGCGATCAGGAGCCCCCTCGGGGGCTTCTGAACCGGGGAGGGAGGCGTTCAGCTTCCTTTCTGCGAAAAAACCCGAAGAGCCCGGCGCAAGTCGGGCTCTTTTGGCGTATACTCCCGCGTCTTGCCCTGCGCAAACGGGGTTGTAGGAGTGGGCCCCGGCCCGCTGCATCAAGGGACCTGGCCCGTTTCCAGGAGACAACAGATTTTCGCGAAAGCGGATATCGGTGCACTCAAAGGTACTCATATGAGCATGACTGATCCCATCGCCGACCTGCTGGTCCGCATCAAGAATGCGGCTGCGGTTGGCAAGCAGACGGTGAAAGCCCCGTCGTCCAAGATCAAGGTTGCGATCGCCCAGGTCCTGAAGGACGAGGGTTACATCACCGACCTGCGCGTGACCCAGCTGGAAAACAACAAGGCCGAGCTGGAAATCGTGCTGAAGTATTTCGAAGGCAAGCCGGTCATCGCGACCCTGAAGCGCTTCTCGCGTTCGGGCCTGCGCCAGTACCGCGGCAAGAGCGAGCTGCCGAAGGTCATGAATGGCCTGGGCATCTCCATCATTTCCACCTCCAAGGGCATCATGACTGATGCGCAGGCGCGCCAGCTGGGCGTCGGCGGCGAAGTCCTGTGCTTCGTGGCCTAAGGCGAAAGGAGTAGAACTATGTCCCGCGTAGCCAAGAAGCCCGTCACCCTGGGTAAGGTCGAACTGAACGTCCAGTCGGAAAGCGTCACCGTCAAGGGCCCGAAGGGCACCCTGTCGCTGGTCAAGCCGGCCGGTATTGCCATCAACGTCGACAGCGGCGTTGCCACCCTGAGCACCGAGAGCGCCGACCTGGTCGCGCTGACCGGTACCGTGCGCGCGATCCTGGCCAACATGGTCAAGGGCGTGTCCGAAGGCTTCGAGCGCAAGCTGGAGCTGGTCGGCGTGGGTTACCGTGCTGCCATGCAGGGCAAGGACCTGAGCCTGTCGCTCGGTTTCTCGCATCCGGTCGTGTTCGTGGCGCCGGAAGGCATCACCATCTCCACCCCGACCCAGACCGAGATCCTGGTCCAGGGCGCTGACAAGCAGGTCGTCGGTGAAGTCGCCGCCAAGATCCGTGCGTTCCGCAAGCCGGAGCCGTACAAGGGCAAGGGCGTGAAGTACTCCGACGAAGTCATCATCCGTAAGGAAGCCAAGAAGGCCTAATTAGGCGCTTCCGCTTTCAAGGAAAAAACATCATGAACAAGAACATCGCCCGCCTGCGTCGCGCCAAGTCGACCCGCGCCCACATCCGTGAGCTCGGCGTCGCCCGCCTGTCGGTGCTGCGCACCGGCCAGCACCTGTACGCCCAGGTCTTCACCGCTGACGGTTCGAAGGTGCTGGCTGCCGCCAACACCACCCAGACCGACGTCAAGGAAGGCCTGAAGAACGGCAAGAACGCCGATGCCGCTGCCAAGGTCGGCCGCATCGTTGCCGAGCGCGCCAAGGCCGCCGGCATCGAGAAGGTTGCCTTCGATCGTTCGGGCTACCGCTACCACGGCCGCATCAAGGCCCTGGCAGAAGCCGCCCGCGAAGCCGGCCTGCAGTTCTAAGGGACAAGGGCAGGGGGCCGATGGCCTCCTGCCTGCCTGCTCGCCAGCCTGAGTGAGGCTGGACGGCGCCGCTCTTCTGCAGCGGTCCACCGGAACAACGCGTCACCCCACAACCATAAGCGGCCTCGAGCCGTACATACCCAAACAACCAAGGAATCAACATGGCAGAAGAGCGTCAGCAGCGGGGTCGCGATCGCGACCGTAACCGCGAAGAGAAGATCGACGACGGCATGATCGAAAAGCTGGTCGCGGTCAACCGCGTCAGCAAGACCGTCAAGGGTGGCCGCCAGTTCACCTTCACCGCCCTGACCGTGGTCGGCGACGGCGAAGGCAAGGTCGGTTTCGGTTATGGCAAGGCCCGCGAAGTGCCGGTCGCCATCCAGAAGTCGATGGAACAGGCCCGCAAGAACCTGGTCAGCGTTGACCTGAACAACGGCACCCTGTGGCACACCATCAAGGATGGTCACGGCGCAGCCCGCGTGTTCATGCAGCCGGCTTCGGAAGGTACTGGCGTCATCGCCGGCGGTGCGATGCGCGCCGTGCTGGAAGCCGTTGGCGTGAAGAACGTGCTGGCCAAGGCCACCGGTTCGCGCAACCCGATCAATCTGGTGCGCGCCACCGTGAAGGGCCTGACTGCTGCGCAGTCGCCGGCCCGCATCGCGGCCAAGCGCGGCAAGAAGGTGGAGGAACTCAACCATGGCTAATGAGTCCAACAAGACTGTGAAGGTCCGCCTGGTGCGTGGCCTGCGTGGCACCCAGTCGCGTCACCGCCTGTCGGTGCGTGCCCTGGGCCTGAACAAGCTCAACGATGTGCGTGAACTGAAGGACAGCCCGCAGGTGCGCGGCCTGATCAACAAGGTTCAGTACCTCGTCCAGGTTGAGGAGTAATCGACCATGACTCTGCGTCTCAATGAACTGAGCCCGGCACCGGGCGCCCGCACCGAGCGCACCCGCGTCGGCCGCGGTATCGGCTCGGGCCTGGGCAAGACTGCCGGCCGCGGCCACAAGGGTTCGTTCGCCCGCAAGGGTGGCGGCAAGATCAAGGCTGGCTTCGAAGGCGGCCAGACCCCCATGCAGCGTCGTCTGCCGAAGATCGGCTTCCGTTCGCCGATCGCCAAGGACACCGCTGAAGTGCTGCTGTACGCGCTGGACAAGCTGCCGGCCGGTGAGATCGACTTCGCCGCCCTGCGTGCTGCCAAGCTGGTCCCGAGCACTGCCAAGAAGGCCAAGGTCGTCGTCAAGGGCGAAGTGACCAAGGCGTTCACCCTGAAGGGTATTGCTGCCACGGCTGGTGCCAAGGCTGCGATCGAAGCTGCCGGCGGCAGCGTAACGGAGTAAGAAAATCATGGCGCAAGCTGGCATCGGTAACCTCGCGGGCGGAATGGGCAAGTTCACTGAACTTCGCCAACGTTTGCTGTTCGTCGTCGGGGCTTTGATCGTCTATCGCATCGGCTGCTACGTGCCGGTGCCGGGCGTCAATCCCGATGCCATGCTTGCCATGATGCAACAGCAGGGCGGCGGCATCGTGGACATGTTCAACATGTTCTCGGGCGGCGCCCTGCACCGTTTCAGCATCTTTGCGCTGAACGTGATGCCGTACATTTCGGCATCGATCGTGATGCAGCTGGCCGTGCACATCTTCCCCGCCCTGAAGGCGATGCAGAAGGAAGGTGAGTCCGGCCGCCGCAAGATCACCCAGTATTCGCGCATCGGCGCCGTGCTGCTGGCAGTGGTGCAGGGCGGTTCGATCGCGCTGGCCCTGCAGGGCCAGGTTTCGCCGTCGGGCGCTCCGGTCGTGTACGCCCCCGGCATGGGCTTCGTGCTCACCGCGGTGGTCGCACTGACTGCCGGCACCATGTTCCTGATGTGGGTCGGTGAGCAGGTCACCGAACGCGGTATCGGCAACGGCGTGTCGCTGATCATCTTCGCCGGTATCGTCGCCGGTCTGCCGGGTGCGGTCATCCACACCTTCGACGCCTACCGCGACGGCAACATCCAGTTCATCCAGCTCCTGCTGATCGCCATCGTCGTACTCGCCTTCACCTTCTTCGTGGTGTTCGTGGAGCGTGGCCAGCGCCGGATCACGGTCAATTACGCGCGCCGCCAGGGCGGTCGCAACGCGTACATGAACCAGACCTCGTTCCTGCCGCTGAAGCTCAACATGGCCGGCGTCATCCCGGCGATCTTCGCCTCGAGCCTGCTGGCCTTCCCGGCCACCCTGGCCATGTGGTCCGGCCAGGCTGCCAACCAGAGCAGCTTCGGCCAGGTCCTGCAGAAGGTCGCCAATGCCCTGGGCCCGGGCGAGCCGCTGCACATGATCGTGTTCGCTGCGCTGATCACCGGTTTCGCGTTCTTCTATACCGCGCTGGTGTTCAATTCGCAGGAAACCGCCGACAACCTGAAGAAGTCGGGCGCTTTGATTCCGGGCATCCGTCCGGGCAAGGCCACCGCCGACTACATCGACGGCGTGCTGACCCGCCTGACCGCGGCCGGCTCGGCCTACCTGGTGATCGTCTGCCTGCTGCCGGAACTGATGCGCACGCAGCTGAATGCCTCGTTCTACTTCGGTGGCACGTCGCTGCTGATCGTGGTGGTGGTGGTGATGGACTTCATCGCCCAGGTGCAGGCACACCTGATGTCCCACCAGTACGAGAGCCTGCTGAAGAAGGCCAACCTGAAGGGCGGCAACCGCGGCGGTTTTGCCCGCGGCTGATAGGCCTGTTATACTTTCGTCTTCCTGACGTGATGGTCCCTCCGCTTCGCGGACTCCGGCCACACAAACGAAGGGCGGCCCCCGCAGCGGTTCCGGGTGGGGGTGTGATGAGGTGGTCCCGCGCTGGAGTAGCGCGGGCGGCCCCGGGGGAAACCCCAGGTCCAACCCCATCCGGCGCCGGAGCCTGGGCACACTCCCCAGGCCGGGTTCATGAAACCAATAGTTTCACGGGCTTCCATGTAAACCGGAACCTTGTTAGTATCGCTAGTTCACTTTTTTGATCCATCCTGCCGGATTGGCGTGCCCGAGGCGCGCTGTCGGCCATCACTCAGCTGGAGAACCGCGTCATGGCGCGTATTGCAGGCGTCAACCTGCCAGCCCAGAAGCACGTCTGGGTCGGGTTGCAAAGCATTTACGGCATCGGCCGTACCCGTTCGAAGAAGGTCTGCGAAGTCGCAGGCGTTGCTTCGACCACCAAGATCCGCGATCTGTCGGAGCCGGAAATCGAGCGCCTGCGCGCCGAAGTCGGCAAGTACATCGTGGAAGGCGATCTGCGCCGTGAGATCGGCATCGCGATCAAGCGCCTGATGGACCTGGGCTGCTACCGCGGCCTGCGTCACCGTCGTGGCCTCCCGCTGCGTGGCCAGCGCACCCGTACCAACGCCCGCACCCGCAAGGGTCCGCGCAAGGCGATCAAGAAGTAAGGGACTGAGAAATGGCTAAGCCCGCTGCTAAGACCAAGAAGAAGATCAAGCGCGTCGTCACCGACGGCGTTGCCCACGTCCACGCTTCGTTCAACAACACCATCGTCACCATCACCGACCGCCAGGGCAACGCTCTGTCGTGGGCGACCTCCGGTGGCGCTGGCTTCCGCGGTTCGCGCAAGTCGACCCCGTTCGCTGCCCAGGTGGCTGCTGAAAAGGCCGGTCGTGCTGCGCTGGACTACGGCGTGAAGTCGCTGGAAGTCCGCATCAAGGGCCCGGGTCCGGGCCGTGAGTCGGCCGTGCGTTCGCTGAACAACGTCGGCTACAAGATCACCAACATCATCGACGTGACGCCCATCCCGCACAACGGGTGCCGTCCGCCGAAGAAGCGTCGCGTCTAAAGGGAGCGATAAGAAATGGCTCGTTATATCGGTCCTACCTGTAAGCTCGCCCGCCGCGAAGGCGCCGACCTGTCCCTGAAGAGCCCGGCGCGTGCGCTGGACTCCAAGTGCAAGCTGGAGCAGAAGCCCGGCCAGCACGGCGCCACTGCCCGCAAGGGCAAGCTGTCCGACTACGCCACCCAGCTGCGTGAAAAGCAGAAGGTCAAGCGTATCTACGGCCTGCTGGAGCGTCAGTTCCGCAACTACTACAAGAAGGCCTCGACCAAGAAGGGCAACACCGGCGAGAACCTGCTGCAGCTGCTGGAAACCCGCCTGGACAACGTCGTCTACCGCATGGGCTTCGCCGTGACCCGTCCGGCTGCCCGTCAGCTGGTGTCGCACCGCGGCGTCACCGTGAATGGCAAGTCGGTCAACCTGGCTTCGTACCAGGTCAAGGCTGGCGACGCCATCGCTCTGTCCGAAAAGGCTGCCAAGCAGCTGCGCGTCCAGGAAGCCCTGACCGTCGCCGCCCAGCATGACCTGAGCCCGTCGTGGGTTGAAGTGGATTCCGGCAAGTTCACCGGCATCTTCAAGGCTGTTCCGGATCGTTCGGATCTGCCTGCGGACATCAACGAAGCGCTGATCGTCGAGCTGTATTCGAAGTAATTCACATTGGAGAGCCCCCGGCGACGGCCGGGGGTTCACTAGGAGAACCCGCAACATGACGGTTACCGCCAACCAGGTTCTGCGTCCTCGCGGTCCGCAGATCGAACGCCTTACCGACACCCGTGCAAAGGTCGTTATCGAACCTTTGGAGCGGGGTTACGGGCATACGCTGGGCAACGCCCTGCGTCGCGTGCTGCTGTCGTCCATCCCGGGCTTCGCCATCACGGAAGTCGAAATCGACGGCGTGTTGCATGAGTACACCACGGTCGAAGGTCTGCAGGAGGACGTGCTCGAAGTCCTGCTCAACCTGAAGGATGTGGCCATCCGTATGCACTCCGGCGACAGCGCCACCCTGTCCCTGTCCAAGCAGGGCCCGGGCGTTGTCACCGCTGCCGACATCAAGGTCGACCACAATGTGGAGATCCTGAACGGCGACCATGTGATCTGCCACCTGACCAAGGACACGGCAATCAACATGCGTCTGAAGATCGAACGTGGTTTCGGCTACCAGCCGGCTGCCGCGCGTCGTCGTCCGGACGAAGAAACCCGTGCCATCGGCCGCCTGGTCCTGGATGCCTCGTTCTCGCCGGTCCGCCGTGTCGCCTATGCCGTGGAAGCGGCGCGTGTCGAACAGCGCACCGACCTGGACAAGCTGGTCATCGATATCGAGACCAACGGCACCATCGATGCCGAGGAAGCCGTGCGCACCGCCGCCGACATCCTCAGCGACCAGCTGTCGGTGTTCGGTGACTTCACCCACCGCGACCGCGGTGCGGCCAAGCCGGCCAACAACGGCGTGGATCCGGTGCTGCTGCGCCCGATCGACGATCTGGAGCTGACCGTGCGTTCGGCCAACTGCCTGAAGGCTGAAAGCATCTACTACATCGGCGATCTGATCCAGAAGACCGAAGTGGAGCTGCTGAAGACCCCGAACCTGGGCAAGAAGTCGCTCACCGAGATCAAGGAAGTGCTGGCTCAGCGCGGCCTGTCGCTCGGCATGAAGCTGGAGAACTGGCCGCCGGCCGGCGTCGCCAGCCACGGCATGCTGGGCTGATATCGGCAATGCCTGAAGGCTCCACCGTTCGCGGTGGGGCCTTCAACGCAACACAACATGCCACGACGAACCCCAAGTTCGCGGGCAGGTCGTCCAGGACGGGCGGCCAGGACCATCCGCAGTCCGCGCAGCAACGCCATGATGGCGACAACGATCCGCACAGCCTCATCATTAACCAAGGAATATCACCATGCGTCACCAGAAGTCTGGCCGTAAGTTCAGCCGCACCAGCGCCCACCGCGAAGCGATGTTCAAGAACATGGCCGCCTCGCTGTTCAAGCACGAGCTGATCAAGACCACCCTGCCGAAGGCCAAGGAACTGCGCCGCGTTGCCGAGCCGCTGATCACCCTGGCCAAGGTCGACTCCGTCGCCAACCGCCGTCTGGCTTTCGCTCGCCTGCGCGACAACGAAGCCGTGGGCAACCTGTTCACCATCCTGGGCCCGCGCTACGCGAACCGTCCGGGCGGCTACCTGCGCCTGCTGAAGTGTGGCTTCCGCGCTGGCGACAACGCGCCGATGGCCTACGTCGAGCTGGTTGACCGTCCGGTCGTGGCCGAGGAAGTGGCCGAGTAATCGGACCGCTCCAACGCGACACAGCGAAAGCCCGGCCTCTGCCGGGCTTTTGCGTTTCTGCGGGATCTGACCCGCACCGTTCCGACAGGCGTCACCTGTGGCGGTTCGAATGGCATGCACTCTCGGTTACGCTTGGCGCCTTGATCCATTCGAGCGTTGACGATGAATCCACTGCGCTGGCCCTTCCGCGCCCAGTTCTTCCTGGGCTTCCTGATCTGCGCGGGCCTGCTGGGCTACGCGATCTTCCTGCAGCTGAAGATGGGCCTGGAGCCGTGCCCGCTGTGCATCTTCCAGCGGCTGGCGTTCGCCGCGCTGGGCCTGCTGTTCCTGATCGGTGCACTGCACGGGCCCTCCAACCGTCCTGGCCGGGCAACCTACGGCGTGCTCGCCTTCATTGCCGCCGCGGTCGGCGTAGGCATCGCTGCGCGCCACGTCTACGTGCAGATGCTGCCACCGGAGATGGGTGCGACCTGCGGCCCGCCGCTGAGCTTCCTGCGCGAGACCATGGGGCCGCTGGAAGTATTCCGCACGGTGCTGACCGGTACCGGCAACTGCGGCAATATCGACTGGACGTTCCTGGGCCTGACAATGCCGATGTGGTCGGGCGTGTGGTTCGTGCTGCTGGCGCTGTGGGCGCTGGTGGTGTCGCTGCGCAAGGTCAAGCGCTGAACGCAGGGTAGTGCCGGCCGCTGGCCGGCAACCGCATGAACGATGGCAGCGTTCCCGTAGATGCCGGCCAGCGGCCGGCACTACCACGGTCCGTTCTCAGAAATCCTGCTGCAGGCTCAGGTAGGCGCCACGGCGCGGTCCCCACTGCGGGGCGAACACGCCGACGCCACCGCCATCGCGCAGTTGGTAGCTGCGATCCAATGCGTTGATCACGGCCAGCTGCACATGCAGCGGATGGCCGCTGCCGGCATTGAAGTCATGCCCGGCGCTGAGGTTCACCTGCAGGTAGGACGGCAGCTCGCCGCCGTTGGGCACGCCCTCGATGTCCGAACGCAGGCCGCTACCGAACACGTAGTTGGCGCCGACCCGGTTGTGTCCGGCAAAGGCGTAGCTGAAGCCACCCGATGAGGTCAGCTTCTGGTCGTGGTCGAGGTGGATCCAATGGTTGGCCACATAGGCCAGCGCGTCCGGATCGAGGTTGTACTGGCTGGTGATGACCTGGGTGCCGATGGCCTTGTTGTACGCTGCGTTGACGTAGGCGCTGAACGGACCGTCGCTGTAGTCGGCACTGAACTCCAGGCCATGGATATGGCCGCGGCGGTAGTTGAACGTCGAGTAGATGTAGGCGGCACCGAACTGGCCTTCGTCCTGCAGGCGCGCGACGCGTCGGTCATAGGCATCCAGGCCCAGGGTCAGGTGTTCGCCCACCTGCTGCGACACGCCGATGTCGTAGTAGTCGCTGCGCTCGGCCAGTGGCGTGTTGTTGCCGCCGCTGGGTTGCTGGTTGGTGGTGCCGTCGTACAGCGCGATGTCGCTGCTGGCGATCAGCTCACTGGCCGGTGGCGTGAAGTAACGCGAATAGCCGGCATGCACGGTGGTGCTGTCGCTGGCATTCCAGGCCACGCCCACGCGGGGGCTGAGCTGGCCCTCGGTGTGGCCAAAGGCCTTGTAGCGATCGCCGCGCAGGCCGTAGTTGACGGTCCAGTCGTCGCCGATCTCCCATTCATCCTGCACGTACAACGCCTGCGTGCTGGCATGGAAGGCACTGTGGTCAGGTATCAGCAGCGGCGTGGTGCTGGATTGCTGGCCGGCGTCATCGACCGGAAACACCCAGCTGCTGTTGTTCGCACGCGCGTTCTCGTAATTGCCGTACAGGCCATAGCGCAGCGTGTGGTCGCTGCCCAGCGGGGTGGAGAAATCGGCCTGCAGCGTGTTGGCGCGGTTGCTGCGCTGCACCTGCGAGGCGACGCCACTGAATACCAGGTCGCCGATGACATCCGGGTTGAACGCCACATCGCTGTAGCGCTGCCCGGCTGACAGCTGGTAGGCGGTGCTGCCCAGCGCGCCCTGCAGCACCAGCATGCCGAAGCGGGTGGTCTCGCGCTGGGTTTCATCCAGCTGGCTGGAGTCGAAGGTGGTGGTGTCCAGGTAACCGAACTGCGGGGTCTGCCCGGGGTTGACCGGGATCTGGAAGCGATTGTTGGCGAAGCCGGCGAACACGCTCAGGCGCGTGTTCTCGTTGACCAGGTAGGTGAGGTCAGCGAACGCTTTGCCTTGGTGGGTGTCGTCGTGCAGCGGCTTGCGCGAGCGGGTCGGGTTCTCCAGGCCAACCTCGTTCTGGTCGTAGTTGCCAGTAAGGAACCAGCTCCATCGCCCCTGGTTGCCCCACCACGAGGCATTCGGATTGATCTTGCCGAACGAGCCTGCGGTCAGACCGGCGCTGCCGCCATTGCCGAGCTCGGCACCATTGCGGGTGGTGATGTCGACCACTGCAGCGGTGCGCTCGCCGAACTGCGCCGGCAGCGCGCCATCCATCAGGCGGATGCTCTTGACGGTGCGGGCATCCAGTGTCTGGCCGAAGCCGGAGATCGATTCGGGCAGCAGTACGCCATTGATGCGGTACTGCAGATTGGCGTGGTCGCCGCGCACGTGCACGCCGCCATAGGAATCCTGGACCACGCCCGGGGCCTGCAGCAGTACCTGGCTGAGCGGCGCGGAGGCACCCAGCGGCTGCTTCTGGATGTCCTCGGCGGTGATCTGGTACTGGCTGCTGCCGATGTCCGGCGACAGCGCGTTGCGGGCCTGGTCGAGCTGGGCGTGGACAGTGACTGCGTCCAGATCCTTGACGGAGGAAGAGGTGTCGTCGGTCGTTGCGGCGAAGGCGGGCAGGCTGGCCAAGGCCAGGGCGAAGGTAATACCGGTAGCGAGGGGCGAGGGCTTCATGGTGAGAGAGGGGGCGGCTGGGCGTGGAAGGGGCCGGTCCATGACGTGCAAGTGTTACTCCATAACAAATCATGCGCCTGTCCCGTGCGGCTGGCCATGCCGGATCTGGCTGCTGGCGTTGGCCTTTCCCTGCCGTTCAGGTGGCCGGGGCGGTGGGGGTGGGCCTTTGCGTCAGCGGCTGGCTCTGCGACCATGGCCGCCCCCCACCCCGGAAGTCTGCAATGAGCCTGTCCGCCGTTCCGCCCGCCTCCGATTCCGACGCGACCACCGCTGGCGCTGCCTGGTCGCCGGAGAGCTGGCGTGGCAAGACCGCGCTGCAGATGCCGACCTACCCGGACCCGGTGGCGTTGGACGCCGCTCTGCACGAGCTGAAGCGGCTGCCGCCGCTGGTCACCTCGTGGGAGATCCTGGCGTTGAAGCAGCAGCTGGCCGAGGCCCAGGAAGGCAAGCGCTTCCTGCTGCAGGGCGGCGACTGTGCCGAGAATTTCAGCGACTGCGAATCGGGCACCATTTCCAACCGATTGAAGGTGTTGCTGCAGATGAGCCTGGTGCTGGTGCACGGCCTGCGCCAGCCGGTGATCCGCGTGGGCCGCTTCGCCGGCCAGTACGCCAAGCCGCGCTCGGCCGACACCGAGACCCGCGACGGCGTGACCCTGCCCAGCTACCGCGGCGATGTGATCAACGCGCCGGCCTTCACCGAGGCAGCACGCCTGCCGGACCCGAAGCGGATGCTGCAGGCCCACGCGCATTCGGCGATGACGATGAACTTCGTGCGTGCGCTGATCGACGGCGGTTTCGCCGACCTGCACCACCCCGAATACTGGAACCTGGAGTGGGTAAGCCACTCGCCGCTGGCGGCCGAGTACCAGAAGATGGTGGCCTCGATCGGCGATGCGGTGCACTTCATGGAGACCCTGGCCGGGGCCCGCGTGCACAACCTCAACCGCATCGACTTCTACACTTCGCACGAAGCCCTGCTGCTGCCCTACGAGCAGGCGTTGACCCGCCAGGTGCCGCGCCAGCAGGGCTGGTTGAACCTGAGCACGCATTACCCGTGGATCGGCATGCGCACGGCCGCGCTCGATGGCGCGCACGTGGAGTACCTGCGTGGCGTGCGCAATCCGATTGCGATCAAGGTGGGCCCGTCGGTGACGCCGGACCAGCTGCTGCGCCTGATCGATGTGCTCAACCCACATGACGAGCCGGGCCGCCTGAGCTTCATCCATCGGATGGGCGCGACGCAGATCGCCGAGAAACTGCCGCCGCTGCTGGACGCGGTCAAGCGTGATGGTCGCCGCGTGCTGTGGGTGTGCGATGCGATGCATGGCAATACCGAAAGCACCGCCAACGGTTTCAAGACACGCCGCTTCGACAACGTGCGTGGCGAGGTGGAGATGTCGTTCGATCTGCATGCGGCCGCCGGTACGCGCCTGGGCGGTGTGCACCTGGAACTGACCGGCGAGGACGTGACCGAGTGCATCGGCGGCGCGCGCGAACTGACCGAGCGCGACCTGGAGCGTGCGTATCGTTCGACGGTGGACCCGCGGTTGAACTACGAGCAGTCGCTGGAGATCGCGATGGCGATCGTGCGCAAGCAGGAGCAAGTGCGGTAAGGATTTTTCGGCAGGGCTTTGCAGCCCTGCACCTGCTACGAGCCAGAGCAACGTCAACGTCAACGTCAAAAGCGGGCTATCCGTGGGTTGGCGGGACGGTGTCGGAGTGCGGGGACACCGCAAGTACGTCCTTGTAGGCTTGGCAGCCGCATCCATGCGGCTGACACCCCGCACCCCGACACCGCCCCACCTTCGACAGGTTCACTCGGCTGCTGGTAGGTGTCGACCTTGGTCGACACGGTAGATCCACGCCATGCGTGGATGCTTTTGGAATCCAATTCGAAATATTCGATTCCGATGGAGATTCATCCACGCATGGCGTGGATCTACTGCAGATCGCGGAGATCTGTCGTAGGCGGGGTGGGTCCGGTTGCGGGGGCGTGAGCCGCATGGATGCGGCGACCGAGCTTACATGGGTGAGGGCGCTTTGCTTGCGAAGCACTGCTTCGCAAGCGCCCGAACGCACAGCCGCCAGCGGCTGGGCCGGGCCCCGGAGGTGTACTTGCAGCGCCCCCCGCAACCGGACCCACCCCGCCATCCCACAGCAAACCCGCTTCTGCTTCGGCTGTTGCTGTTGAGGTTGCCGGCCAGCGGCCGGCACTACCGCAGGTGCAGGCTGCAAGCCCTGCCGACCAACACCCTTCTTACGAACGGCTGACGTGACGCTCATGTGCCATGCGCGAGGCTGTCCACTTGGCGGTTCGACTGGAGGTGACAAGGGTGCACTGGCAGAGCGCACAGGCCTACGCATGGCCGTTGGGATTGGCCGTGGTGGTGGGCGGTATCGGCGCGTGGCTGATCCTGTGGATCTATCATCGGCTGAAAGGGCGTGATCGGCGGCGCGCGCGCATCGGGCGTGTGCTCGGGCTGCCAATGGCCACCGCATGGCCGCTGCTGCTGTTGATTCCTGCGTTGCAGGCCACGCCGCTGCAGGATCCCCTTCTGGGCAGCCTGCAACGGGTGCTGCATATCGCACTGACCGCCTGCTTCATCTGGTTGCTGGTACGCGCAGTGGCAGCGGGTGAGCGGGCCATCCTGCGCAGCCATCCCATCGATGTCTCCGATAATCTGGAAGCGCGCCGCATCCAGACCCAGACGCGGGTACTCAGCCGCGTGCTGATGGGCGGCATCATCGTGCTGGGCACTTCGCTGGTGCTGCTGACCTTCCCCATGGTGCAGAAGATCGGCACCGCGCTGCTGGCCTCGGCGGGCCTCATCGGCCTGGTGGCCGGTATCGCCGCAAAGCCAGTGTTCGGCAACCTGATCGCTGGCCTGCAGATTGCAGTGACCCAGCCGATCCGGCTGGACGATGTGGTGATCGTCGAGGGCGAGTGGGGACGCATCGAGGAGATCGGCAGCAGCTACGTGGTGGTACGCATCTGGGACGAGCGGAGGATGGTGGTGCCGTTGACCTGGTTCATCGAGAACCCCTTCCAGAACTGGACGCGGCGTAGCGCTGACCTGCTCGGCACAGCCTTCCTGTGGCTGGATTATCGTGCCCCGATTGCGGCGATCCGTGCTGAACTGGAGCGCATCTGCCGGGGCGAAGCGTTGTGGGATGGCCGGGTCTGCGTGACCCAGGTGACCGAAACCAGCGAGCGCGCGATCCAGGTGCGCCTGCTGGTGAGTGCGCGCAGCTCCGGCGACGCGTTCGACCTGCGTTGCCTGGTACGCGAGCGCATGCTCGATTTCCTCGCGCGTGAGCATCCGCACTCGCTGCCGCAGCTGCGTGCGCGGCTGCAGCATGCTGACGAGCTGGACATGCCGCGTGGTCCACGCGCACGTACTGCAGATGTGCGTTCGCCGGGGGCTGAAGACGGTGAGGCGGCAATCGTGCCGATGGAGCCGGAACCCGAACGGTAGCGCCGGCCAGCGGCCGGCACTACCGGATCAAGGCTCGCCGGCGTCGATCAGCGTGTCGGTGCCGAAGTGCGGTGGCCGCCGCGCGCGGGTGCGCTGTTCGTAGGCGTACGCCATTTCGATCAGCTTCGGTTCGCTCCAGGCGGTGCCCATGAACAGCAGGCCGACCGGCAGGCCATCGATCTGGCCCATCGGCACGCTGAGGCTGGGATAGCCGGCGACGGCGGCGGCACTGTAGCTCTCGCCGGGGAAGTCGTCGCCTTCGCTGCGGATCGGCCACGCAACGCCGGTGGTCGGCGCGACCAGGGCGTCGAGCTGGTGGGCGGCGAGGGCCGCATCGATGCCTTCCGGGCCCGCCAACCGGCGCGCATCGCTGCGTGCGCGGATGTAGGCGGGGTCAGCCAGGCCGGCGGTGGCGTCGGCCTCTACCAGCAGTTCCTGGCCGAACAGGCCAAGCTCCTGCTTGCTGTGCGCCTGGTTGAAGGCGATCAATTCGGCCAGGCTGTGCAGGGGAGCGCGGTGGGTGCTGAAGTAACGCTCCAGCCCGGCCTTGAACTCGTACAACAGTACCTTGCGTTCGGCGTCGGCCCAGGCGCCCTGGTTGGGCAGCTCCACCGGCACCACGACGGCACCGGCCCGACGCAGCTCGGTGGCGGCGTGTTCGATCAGTGGCGGCATGCCGCGGTACTTCAGCAGCGGCGTCTGCAGCAGGCCGATGCGCTTGCCACGCAGTCCCTGCGGATCCAGCCGCGCGGTGTAGTCGTACACCGCACGGCCGGGCATGGTTGCGGTGGCCGGGTCGGCATCATCGCGGCCGGCAATTGCGGTCAGTACGGCCGCAGCGTCGGCGACGCTGCGTGTCATCGGTCCCGCAGTGTCCTGGCTGAAGGAAATCGGGATGATGCCATCGCGGCTGACCAGGCCGACGGTCGGCTTGAGGCCGACGATGCCATTGATCGCCGCAGGGCAGACGATGCTGCCGTCGGTTTCGGTGCCGATCGCCACGCTGGCCAGGTTGGCGGCCACCGCTACCGCGCTGCCGCTGCTGGAGCCGCAAGGCGAGTGGCTGAGGCGATAGGGATTGCGGGTCTGGCCACCGCGCGCGCTCCAGCCGGACACCGAATCGTTGCCGCGGAAATTGGCCCATTCGCTGAGATTGGTCTTGCCCAGCACCACGGCCCCGGCCTCGCGCAGGCGCCGCACCAGATACGCATCGTCAGGGCGGAACCCCTGCAGGGCCAGCGAGCCGGCACTGGTGGCCATCGGTGCGGCGTTGATGTTGTCCTTCAGCAGTACCGGGATGCCATGGAGCGGTCCGCGCAGGTGCCCATCGCGGCGCTCGCGGTCACGTTCGGCGGCTTCCTTCAGGGCATCGGGGTTGAGCTCGATCACCGCGCGCAGGCGGGGGCCGGCCCGATCCAGGGCGGCGATCCGCTGCAGGTAGGCCTGGACCAGGGTGGCGCTGTCCAGCTCGCCGGCGGTCATCTGCGCCTGCAGGTCGGTGACATCGGTTTCGGCGTACGGGAAGGGCACGTTGCGGCTCGCGGGTTCGGCCGCATGCGCGCTGGGCGTGGCCGGGCTGCAGCCAGCCGAAAGCAGCACAGGCAGCGTGGCAAGCAGGCAGGTCAGCAGAGGCGGCAAGGACGGGCGCATGGGGCGGCTTGGTCGGCTCCAATCCCCAGTGTAGCCGCTGCTCAGCGGTGGCGCTTGCGCAGATCGCGGGCGAGGACGTAGACCACGATCAGGTTGATCGCCAGGATCGTCCACGACGGCCAGCCGGGGTGGCGGATGATCGCAAAGATGTCGAAGGGCAGGTACAGCGAGGCAGTCAGGCAGCCCAGCCAGGAGGCCCAGGCCTTGGCCCGCCACAGGCCCCAGGCTTCGACCAGGTGCAGCAGGCCGTAGCCGATCATCCCCGCCGCGGCCAGGTGGACCGCGTCGGGGCTGATCATATGCAGCAGCGAGGGCAGGGTGCCATGGTCCGGATCCAGGCTGAAACGCCGGATCAGGACCATGATGCCGTGCCGAAGCGGCTGCGGTCCGAGCACTTCCAGCCCGGTGGCGGCCAACAGCGCCAGTAACGCCTTGCTCGCTTCGAGCAGGGCGATGACGTGCAGGCCCGGATGCCGGTGTGGATCCGGGTTGTAGCCGCTCTGGTTCACGGGGTGCAGGCTCAGCCGCCGCGCGAAGCCTTCTTGCGATCGCTTTCGGTCAGGAACTTCTTGCGCAGGCGGATCTCCTTCGGGGTGATCTCGACCAGCTCATCGTCTTCGATGAAGTCCAGGGCCTGTTCCAGCGAGTACTTGATCGCCGGGGTCAGCTGGATCGCATCGTCCTTGCCCGAAGCGCGCATGTTGGTCAGCGGCTTGGTCTTGATCGCGTTGACGGTCAGGTCGTTGTCCTTGGAGTGGATGCCGACCAGCTGACCTTCATACACGTTGTCGCCTTCGGCAGCGAAGAGCTTGCCGCGTTCCTGCAGCGGACCCAGCGAGTAGGCCGGGGTGACGCCCGGCGCATTGGCGATCATCACGCCGTTGATGCGCTTGGCGATGGCGCCCTGTTCCTTCGGGCCGTAGTGGTCGAACACGTGGAACAGCAGGCCCGAACCCTGGGTCAGGGTCTTGAACTCGTTCTGGAAGCCGATCAGGCCACGGGCCGGGATCTGGTACTCCAGGCGCACGCGGCCCTTGCCGTCCGATTCCATGTTCTTCAACTGGCCCTTGCGGGTGCCCAGCTTTTCCATCACGCCGCCCTGGTGGATTTCTTCGATGTCCACCACCAGCTGCTCGATCGGCTCCATCAGCTGGCCGTCGATTTCCTTGATGATCACTTCCGGGCGCGACACAGCCAGCTCGTAGCCTTCGCGGCGCATGTTCTCGATCAGCACCGACAGGTGCAGTTCGCCACGGCCGGAGACCAGGAACTTGTCGGCGTCTTCCAGCTGCTCGACCTTCAGGGCCACGTTGTGGACCTTTTCACGGTCCAGGCGGTCCTTGATCTGGCGGCTGGTCAGGAACTTGCCACCGGACAGGTCCTTGTTGCCGGCGAACGGCGAATTGTTCACCTGGAAGGTCATCGAGATGGTCGGCTCGTCGACGGTCAGCGCAGGCAGGGCTTCCGGGAAGTCCGGTGCGCAGATGGTGTCGGAGATGGTCAGCTCCTGGATGCCGGAGATGGCCACGATGTCGCCGGCCTCGGCCGAATCCTGCTCGATGCGCTCCAGGCCCATGAAGCCCAGCACCTGCAGCACCTTGCCGTTGCGCTTCTTGCCTTCACGGTCAATGACCGCGACCTGCATGTTCTTCTTCAGGGTGCCGCGCTGGATGCGGCCGATGCCGATCACGCCCACGAAGTTGTTGTAGTCCAGCTGGCTGATGCGCATCTGGAACGGGCCTTCCGGGTCCACTTCCGGCTTCGGCGCGTGCTGCATGATCGCTTCGTACAGCGGGGTCATGTCGCCGTCGCGCACGGTGTCTTCCAGGCCCGCGTAGCCGTTCAGGCCCGAGGCGTAGACGATCGGGAAATCCAGCTGCTCGTTGGTGGCACCGAGCTTGTCGAACAGGTCGAAGACCTGGTCGATCACCCACTCCGGACGGGCGCCCGGACGGTCGACCTTGTTGACCACGACGATCGGCTTGAAGCCCATCGCGAAGGCCTTCTGGGTCACGAAGCGGGTCTGCGGCATCGGGCCGTCCATCGCATCAACCAGGATCAGCACGGTGTCGACCATCGACAGCACGCGCTCGACCTCACCGCCGAAGTCGGCGTGGCCGGGGGTATCGACGATGTTGATCCGGTTCTTGATGCCGGTCTTCTTGTCTTCCCAGGTGATGGCGGTGTTCTTGGCCAGGATGGTGATGCCGCGTTCCTTTTCCTGGTCGTTGCTGTCCATCACGCGCTCGGCGAGGACGGTGCGCTCGGACAGGGTGCCGGACTGCTTCAGCAGCTGGTCGACCAGGGTGGTCTTGCCATGGTCGACGTGGGCGACGATGGCGATGTTGCGAAGATTTTCGATGGACATACGAAAGGGGGCCAGTCGGCGCCGGATTTGGAAAAAGAAGTCCAACATTATACGTCGAACTTGACGATTCGCGAAAAGGTGGATTTCACGCCGGCCCAGCGGCCCATTCAGCTGGCTGTCCGCCGCTTCGGCCGAGGTCGCCAGGACGGGGCCCCCGGCTCACCTTCCGCTGGCTGAAGGCGGGGGCTCCACCGATGGTCGAAGGCACCGCCGCCACGAGGCAGGTGTAAACTAGGTGGCTAGACGCATTCCCCTTTGCACCAAGGATCTTCATGTCCCTCATCGCCACTTTCGACACCACCCAGGGCCCGATCAAGGTCGAGCTGTTCGCCGACAAGGCGCCGCTGACCGTGGCCAACTTCGTGAACCTGGTCAAGCACGGCTTCTATGACGGCCTGATCTTCCACCGCGTGATCGCCGACTTCATGATCCAGGGCGGCTGCCCGCAGGGTCGTGGCACCGGCGGCCCGGGCTACAAGTTCGAAGACGAGAAGAATGGCGTGAAGCACGAGGTCGGCTCGCTGTCGATGGCCAACGCCGGCCCGAACACCAACGGCAGCCAGTTCTTCATCACCCACATCAAGACCGATTGGCTGGACGGCCGCCACACCGTCTTCGGCAAGGTCCTGGAAGGCCAGGCCATCGTCGATTCGGTCAAGCAGGGCGACGTGATCCATTCGATCACCCTTGAAGGCGACGTCGACGCCGTGCTGGCCGCCCAGGCCGACCGCGTCGCGGAGTGGAACAAGCACCTCGCCGCCTGACCCCCTTCGAAACGGCCACCCACGGGTGGCCGTTTCCCTGTTCCCCGCCGCCTGCCCGGCCTGCGTGGCCATGCCCGCGGCGTCCCATCAAACGCTTGCAAGCAAGAGGAAACCCCCATGAAAGCACCCGTTCGTGTTGCCGTGACCGGCGCCGCCGGCCAGATCGGTTATGCCCTGCTGTTCCGCATCGCCTCCGGCGAAATGCTGGGCAAGGACCAGCCGGTCATCCTGCAGCTGCTGGAACTGCCGGTCGACAAGGCCCAGGCCGCCCTGAAGGGCGTGATGATGGAGCTGGAAGACTGCGCGTTCCCGCTGCTGGCCGGCATGGTTGGCACCGATGACGCCGAAGTCGCGTTCAAGGACGCCGACATCGCTCTGCTGGTCGGCGCACGTCCGCGTGGCCCGGGCATGGAGCGCAAGGACCTGCTGCTGGAAAACGCCAAGATCTTCACCGCCCAGGGCGCGGCGCTGAACAAGGTCGCCAGCCGCGACGTGAAGGTGCTGGTGGTCGGCAACCCGGCCAACACCAACGCCTACATCGCGATGAAGTCGGCCCCGGACCTGAAGCCGGAAAACTTCACCGCCATGCTGCGCCTGGACCACAACCGCGCGCTGAGCCAGCTGTCGGCCAAGCTCGGCAAGCCGGTCGGTGGCATGGAGAAGCTGGTCGTGTGGGGCAACCACAGCCCGACCATGTACCCGGACTACCGTTTCGCCACCGTCGACGGCGCCTCGATCGCCGATGCGATCAACGACCAGGAGTGGAACGCCAACACGTTCATCCCGACCGTCGGCAAGCGCGGCGCGGCGATCATCGAAGCCCGTGGCTCGTCCTCGGCCGCTTCGGCCGCCAATGCCGCCATCGACCACGTGCGTGACTGGGTGCTGGGCAGCAACGGCAAGTGGGTCACGATGGGCGTGCCGTCCGACGGTTCCTACGGCATTCCGGAAGGCGTGATCTTCGGTTTCGCGGTGACCACCGAGAACGGCAAGTACACCCTGGTCAAGGATCTGCCGATCGACGACTTCAGCCAGAAGTACATCGACAAGACCCTGGCCGAGCTGGAAGAAGAGCGCGCCGGCGTCGCCCACCTGCTGGGCTGATGCAGGCGGTACCGGCTCCGGTCGGTACGTCTTGCATCAAGGCAGGTACCGACCGCTGGTCGGTACGCAGAAAACGGGGAGGCTTCGGCTTCCCCGTTTTCATTTGGAATTCCTGGAACCGCATGATCCACCTGCACTACATCGACGACGCGCTGCTGGTGGCTGAAAAGCCCCCCGGCCTGCTGTCCGTGCCCGGCCGCAGCGCCGAGAACCAGGACTGCGTCGTCGCGCGCCTGCAGGCGCTGTACCCGGATGCGTTGACCGTGCACCGCCTGGACCAGGTGACTTCCGGGCTGCTGCTGCATGCGCGTGGCAAGGACATGCAGGCGGCGTTGTCGATGCAGTTCGAGCAGCGCCGGGTTGGCAAGCGCTATGAAGCGGTCGTCGAGGGGCTGCTTGAAGGCGATGCCGGCGACGTGGATCTGCCGCTGATCGTGGACTGGCCGAACCGGCCGAAGCAGATGATCGACCATGAGCGCGGCAAGCCGGCGCTGACGCGTTGGCGCGTGCTGGTGCGCGATGTTGAAGCGCGGCGCACGCGCGTGGCGTTGGAACCGATCACCGGCCGCAGCCATCAGTTGCGGTTGCACATGGCCAGTATTGGCCATCCGATTGTTGGCGACGTGCTGTATGACGCGGCACCGGCGCACCGCGTGCATCTGCATGCACGCAGCCTGCGGTTCACGCATCCGCTGACGGGCGAGGCGCTCGCGTTCGAGTCCGCGACTCCGTTCTAGGGATTCGGCAGGGCTTGCAGCCCTGCCTCCGCAGAATCAACGTCAATGTCAAAAGCCGGCTATACGTGGGTTGGCGGGACGGTGTCGGAGTGCGGGGCCGCCGCAAGTACGTCCGTGTAGGCTTGGCAGCCGCATCCATGCGGCTGACACCCCGCACTCCGACACCGCCCCACCTTCGACAGGTTCACTCGGCTGTTGGTAACGGTGGCCGTTGTTCCGCGCAGCTGTTGGTAGGTGTCGACCTTGGTCGACACGCTTTTTCTGTCAGATATCGAATGAATCATTCACGCATGGCGTGGATCTATCGTGTCGACCAAGGTCGACACCTACCAGAACAATATGCCGTTCCGACAGATCGCGGAATCTGTCGAAGGCGGGGTGGGTCCGGTGGCGGGAGTGTCCGCGGCATGGATGCCGCGGCCAAGCCCCCATGGACGGGTTTACGGCGTCTCCCGCCACCGGACCCACCCCGCCATCCCCAAGTAAGCCAGCTTCTGCTGTTGCTTCGGCTTCTGCAGGTGCAGGGCGCAGCCCTGCATGAAAAACCCACCCCCTACCAAGGTAGGGCGGCCCGCGCGCCAGCGCCGGACTATCCTCGAACCCATGACTTTGTCTGGGAGGGCTGCGTCATGAACTACGAGGAAACCTACCGTCGCTCGATCGACGAGCCGGAGGCCTTCTGGGGCGAGGAAGCCAAGCGCATCCATTGGCACAAACCGCCGCAGCAGGTGCTCGACTACAGCAACCCGCCGTTCCGGCGCTGGTTCGTCGGCGGCGAAACCAATCTCTGCTACAACGCCGTCGACCGCCACCTGGCAACGCGCGCCGACCAGCTCGCGCTGGTTGCGATTTCCACCGAAACCAACAGCACCCGCGAGATCACCTATCGCCAGCTGTATCGCGAAGTGAACGACTTCGCCGCCGTGCTCAAGCATCTCGGCGTCGGCCACGGTGACCGCGTGGTGATCTACATGCCGAACATGGCCGAAGCCGTGTTCGCGATGCTGGCCTGCGCGCGCATCGGTGCGGTGCACTCGGTGGTGTTCGGTGGCTTCGCCGCGCACAACCTGGCGCTGCGCATCGACGATGCGAAGCCGAAGTTGCTGATCGCAGCGGACGCCGGCATGCGCGGTGGCAAGCTGATTCCGTACAAGCCGATGGTCGACGCGGCCTGCGCCGAAGCGGCGTCGCCGCCACCGCACGTGCTGATCGTGTCGCGCGGGCTGGATGCCGCCGAACCCCGCGTGCCGGGTCGCGACGTGGACTACGCCGCGCTGCGTGCACAGGTTGGTGAGGTCGATGTGCCGGTACAGTGGCTGGAAGCGAGCGAGCCGAGCTACCTGCTGTACACCTCCGGTACTACCGGCAAGCCGAAGGGCGTGCAGCGCGATGTCGGTGGTTACGCGGTGGCGATGGCGCAGTCGATGGAGACCGTGTTCGACTGCAAGCCGGGCCAGGTGATGTTCTCCACTTCCGACGTCGGCTGGGCGGTAGGCCACTCGTACAACGTGTACGGCCCGCTGATCGGTGGCTGCACCTCGTTGCTGTACGAGGGGCTGCCGACGAATCCGGACCCGGGTATCTGGTGGGCGCTGTGCGAACAGTACAACGTGCGCACCATGTTCTCCTCACCCACCGCCATCCGCGTGCTGAAGAAGCATGACGCGGACTTCATCCATCGCCACGACCTGCGCGCCCTGAAGTATCTGTTCCTGGCCGGAGAGCCGCTGGACGAGCCCACCGCGCACTGGATCAGCGAAGCGCTGGGCAAGCCGATCATCGACAACTACTGGCAGACCGAAACCGGCTGGCCGGCACTGACCCTGCTGCCGGGCCTGGAGATGAAGCCGGTGCGCTTCGGTTCACCGGGCTTCCCCAATCTCGGCTACCGGATGAAGGTGATCGACGAGAACACCGGCGAGGAAGTGGCACCGGGGCAGAAGGGCGTGCTGGTGGTGTCGCCGCCCTTGCCGCCGGGTTGCATGAGCACGGTGTGGAACGACGACAGCCGTTTCCTGCAGAGCTACTTCAGCCACTTCAAGGAACTGCTGTACAGCTCGCTGGACTGGGCGATCCGCGATGACGATGGCTATACCTTCATCCTCGGCCGTACCGACGATGTGATCAACGTGGCCGGGCATCGTCTGGGCACGCGCGAGATCGAGGAGGCCATCTCCAGCCATCCGCGCGTGGCCGAGGCTGCCGTGATCGGGGTCAAGGACGAGCTGAAGGGGCAGGTGCCGCTGGTGTTCGTCACCCTCAAGCAGGGGCTTGAAGGCGAGGATCCGGCGCCGGTGGTGGCCGAGATGATGGCGACGGTGACGACTTCGCTTGGTGCGGTCGCGCGCCCGGCGCATGTGCACGTGGTCAACGCGCTGCCCAAGACCCGTTCGGGCAAGCTGCTGCGGCGCTCATTGCAGGCGTTGGCCGAGCAGCGTGACCCGGGCGACCTGTCGACGCTGGACGACCCCAGCGCGCTGGAGGAGATCCGCCGCGCGCTGGGCCGTTGATCCGGTGGTGCCGGCCGCTGGCCGGCCCCCCATCAATCCCGAGGTTGCCGGCCAGCGGACGGCACTACCCGCTGCACTTGCGCTAAGCTCGCCCTGTCATCGACCTGCAACACGCGGTGCGCGCCGGGGAATGCGCGCGCCGCCCAGGGGTGGCACACAGGGGGGCGTGCCCGTGAGGGTGCGCCGGCATGGCGCATCAAGGGAGGGGGACGCAATGGCATTGCTGCACGCCAAGACGGCTGCTGGCCGTCAGGAAATCGAAGACCGTGGCCGGCGCCTGCCGGCGGCACTGCGTTCAATCCTGCTGATGGTCGATGGCCATCGCGATGACACCGAACTGCGCGGCTTGTTCGATGGCCTGCGCGCACCTCCGGATGCACTGGAGCAGCTGGCCGCACAGGGACTGATCGAGGTGATCGGCGGGAGCGTAGAGGCCGCTCCGGCGCGTGGCATCAGCACCGGCCGCGAACAGGACCCGGCGCTGTACCAGCAGTTGTACGACGCGATGAGCGAGGCGGTGCGGCGCCATCTGGGGCTGAAGGGCTACTTCATGCAGTTGAAGATCGAACGCTGCACCGATGCGCTGGCGTTGGAACGCCTTTGCCCGGAACTGCTGGCGGCGGTGGGCAAGGCGCGCAGCCCGGCGCTGGCCCAGCGCTGGTGGCAGGAAACCCAGTCCGCCGTAGTAAACGCTGGCAAAGAGGTCGTGCAGGCCTGAGCCACCGCGTAAAGTGATCGGTTCACTTCCCCACAAGGAGTTCCGCGTGCAGGACGACCACGATGACACCGACACCCCCGGCTGGGACGCGATCAATGCGGCGCTTTCGCCGCTGTATGCCGGGCAGGAGCCGCGACACTACGGCACCGCGCTTCCCTACACGCTCGGCGGCCAGGATCCGCTGGATGGCATCAGCGTGTACTGGGCGGATGCGCCGGTTCCGCATTGGCACTACATCACCTACGGTTTCTCCGAGCTGTATGCCAAGGAGAGCAGTGATGCTGCCGCCAGCGGCTATGGTTTCGAGCTGACGTTCCGTCTCGCTGCCGAAGCCGCTGAGAACGCCGACAGCACGCCGCCGGTGTGGCCGATGAACCTGCTGCAGAACCTGGCGCGCTATGTGTTCGGCAGCGGCAACGTGTTCGAGGATGGCCACCATCTGAATGCCAACGGCCCGATCGCACTGGAGACCGACACGCGGTTGTGCCACCTGGCCTTCATTGCCGACCCGCAGTTGCCGGCACGCGACACCGCCAATGGCCACCTGCAGTTCCTGCAGCTGGTCGGATTGACCGATGAGGAAATGGAGGCAGTCAAGCGCTGGTCTACGCGCGGCGTGCTGCAGGCGCTGCAGCCGGCAATGCCGCTGTGGGTCAGCGACCTGCACCGCGGCAACCTGCTGGAGGACCCTGCGCTGGCGGCAGAGGTGCGGGCCGGCAGCGAGCGCGAAGGCTCCAGCACCGGCATGTTGTTCATCGAGACACTGGACTGGCGCCAGGAGGCGGGCATGATCACGCTGGTGCTTGGCGCCGGCCAGGTGGCGAGCGTGTGCGAACTGCTGCCGCTGCGCCTGCGCCACGGCAGATCGCTGGAACTGGTCAGCCGCGAGCGGCAGTGGGAGTTCATCGCCGACGGGGGCGGTGAAGTGGCGGACGTATCCGCCGACAGCGCGCGCTGGTCACTGGACGAGGCGGGCCTGCAGGCCCTGGCAGGGGTGCACGCCGAGCGCGGGGTCTACCCGCTGGCAGGAAGGTTGCGTATCGAGGTGGTGCCGACCTACCTGCGCGATGCCAAGGGGGAAGTGATCCGCCAGATCGGCTGATCGCGCCAATGAAATCGAGGGGGGCGGAGCCGCCTGGTAGCCGATGGGGTCAGATCCGTTCGCCACGCGAACGGATCTGACCCCTGACCAAGGTCAGGCCAGGCCTTCGGCCTTCAGCGCGGCCTGCACGCCGGCATCGGCGTCCATGCGTGCCTTGTAGGCGGCCAGGTTGTCCAGGCCGGACAGATCAACCTTGGTACCGGCGGCCCAGCGCAGGGTGATGTAGAAGTACGGGTCGGCGAAGCTGCGGAAGCCGGCCAGCCAGGGCTTGTCGGCCAGCTGCTTGTCAGCGGTCTCGAACAGGCCACGCAGGCGCTTGTGCGCGGCGGCGCGGATCGCGTCGTACTGGCTCTCGTCGGCGATGAACTTGCCCGGCGCGAACAGCGGCGAGAAGGCCGGGTGCACGTCGGAATTGACGAAGGCCAGCCAGCGGGTGGCTTCGGCGCGCTGGCGCGGGCTGCCATCACCGGCGAGGCCGGCCTGCGGGAAGCTGTCGGCGATGTAGCCCATGATCGCGGCGTTCTGCAGCAGCACGAAGTCGCCGTCGACCAGTGCGGGAACGGCACCGGCCGGATTGATCTTCAGGAATTCCGGACCCTTCAGGGTGTCCTTGTTCAGCAGTTCAACCTCGAACGGCTGGCCGGTCCACTGCAGGGCGATGTGGTCGGCGGTGGAACAGGCACCGGGCTTGCTGTACAGCTTCATGGGAACTCCAGGTGATGAGGGCGGGAAACGCCCACTATCCCAGAGCCCGGCGGCGGCCGGCAACGCTGCCGCCAGCACGGATCGTTACGATTGCCGTGGCTTGAGGTTCTGCACCTTGTAGAAGGTGTGATCGCCGATGGTCGCCACCTGGTAGGCGTTGCGCCAGTTCGGGCTGGCGATGGACAGCGCGGCGAAGTGGCTGGCACCGGGCACGATCTCGCGGCGTTCGCCGGCCGGCAGCGCCCAGTTGCGCTCGGCGTCGAAGGCCACGTTCATCGCTTCGCTCCACGCCGCGTCATTGCCCAGCTGGGTGCCGGGGGAGACGATGGTCGGTGCGAACTGCTTGCGCGCGGTGACCACCTGGCACATCGAGTCGCCCCACAGGCCACTGTCGAGACGGCGCAGGGCGACCTCGGCAACAGCCTGCTGGCCGCGCAGGGTCTGGTCGCGGGCTTCCAGGTAGACGGTGGTGCTCAAACACAGTGAATCAGCGGCCGGCTGAGGCAACAACTGCGACAGCCAGAGAATCCAGGCCAGTTTCATATAACTCCTTGCTCCGTATGGGCCGCACCCTCCGGTTCCGGCCGCGGGGCGACAGGAGGTGGGGGACGACTTGGCGTCATGGGGAGGCGGCCATCGGGGCCGCCCCGTGGGCAGCCCCAAAAGAAACGATCAGTACCGATCGTGGGGACTGCGCCGGCTCACCGGAAACTGGCTGGTGAGCGGAAAGATGGCGCAAGGTAGGGGGGCATAGCCGAACGCATCGTGAACCGCTCGGCTTGACATTCAGGTTCAACCGGGGTGACGGAAATCACATTCCGTCCCCCATTCAGGCGCTCATCAGAGCGCGGCGGCGACCCGGCTGCCCTGGTCGATGGCGCGTTTCGCATCGAGTTCGGCGGCCACGTCGGCACCGCCGATCAGCTGCGCGTTGATGCCGGCCGCCTGCAGTTCGGCCTGCAGCGTGCGGTTCGGTTCCTGCCCGGCGCAGATCACCACATGGTCGACCGGCAGCAGCTGTTCGCTGCCGTCCACGCGGATGCGCAGGCCCTCGTCGTCCACCCCTAGGTACTCGACGCCACCGAGCATGCGCACGCCCTTGGCCTTCAGCGTGGCGCGATGGATCCAGCCGGTGGTCTTGCCCAGCCGCGCGCCCGGCTTGCCCGGGCTGCGCTGCAGCAGCCACAAGCGTCGCGGTGACGGCTCGACCTCGGGCCGACCCAGCGAGCCGCGTGCCTCGAAGCTGGGGTCCACGCCCCATTCGGCCATCCAGCGCTGCGGATCCAGCGAGGGGGATTCACCGGCGTGGCTGAGGAATTCGCCGACATCGAAGCCGATGCCGCCGGCGCCGATGATCGCCGCATTGGCGCCCACTTCGACCCGTCCCAGCAGCACGTCCAGGTAGCTCACCACCTTGGCGTGATCGGCACCGGGGAAATCGACCTTGCGCGGGGTGATGCCGGTGGCCAGCACCACCTCGTCGAAGCCAGCCAGTTGGGAAGCGTCGACGCGGGTGCCCAGGCGCAGCTGTACGCCGGTCTCCTGCAGCGCGTGGCGGAAGTAGCGCAGGGTCTCGTGGAACTCTTCCTTGCCGGGGATGCGCTTGGCCACGTTGAACTGGCCGCCGATCTCATCATTGGCATCGAACAGGGTGACCTGGTGGCCACGCTGGGCAGCGACAGTGGCGCAGGCCAGGCCGGCGGGGCCGGCGCCGACCACCGCAACCGTCTTCGGCGTAGCAGTGGGACGATAGACCAGCTCGGTCTCGTGGGCGGCGCGCGGATTGACCAGGCAGCTGGCCAGCTTGTTCTCGAACACGTGGTCCAGGCAGGCCTGGTTGCAGGCGATGCAGGTGTTGATCGCCTCCGCGCGGCCGGCACGGGCCTTGTTCGGCCACTGCGGGTCGGCCAGCAGCGGGCGTGCCAGCGACACCATGTCGGCGCCGCCACCGGCCAGGATGCTTTCGGCAACGTCGGGCATGTTGATGCGGTTGGTCGCCACCAGCGGTACCTTCACATGCGGCTTGAGCTTGGCGGTGACGCCGGCAAAGGCCGCGCGCGGCACCGAGGTGGCGATGGTCGGAATGCGCGCTTCGTGCCAGCCGATGCCGGAATTGATGATCGTTGCGCCAGCCGCCTCGATCGCCTGCGCCTGTTGAACGATCTCGTCCCAGTCGCTGCCGTCGTCGACCAGATCCACCAGTGACAGGCGGTAGATGATGATGAAGTCCGGGCCACAGGCCTCGCGGATGCGGCGCACGATCTCGACCGCGAAGCGCATGCGCTGGCGCGCGTCGCCGCCCCAGGCATCGGCGCGCTTGTTGGTGCGCGGGGCGATGAACTCGTTGATGAGGTAGCCCTCCGAGCCCATCACTTCCACGCCGTCGTAGCCGGCCTCGCGGGCCAGCTTCGCGCTGCGAGCGTAGTCGGCGATATGGCGCTCTACGCCGCTGGCCGACAATGCGCGCGGGGTGAACGGGTTGATCGGTGCCTTCAGCTTCGACGGTGCCACCGACAACGGGTGGTAGGCATAGCGGCCGGCATGCAGCAACTGCAGGCAGATCTTCGCGCCGTGCTGGTGCGCGGCGGCGGTGAGCTGGCGGTGCGGCCGCACTTCCCAGGGCCAGGACAGCTTGCCACCGAATGGCTTCAGCCAACCGACCACATTGGGCGCGAAGCCGCCGGTGACGATCAGGCCGACGCCGCCCTCGGCGCGCTCGGCGAAGTAGGCCGCCAGCCGTGGGAAGTCGCGGGCGCGATCTTCCAGGCCGGTGTGCATCGAACCCATCAGGACGCGGTTGCGCAGCTGGGTGAAGCCCAGATCCAGCGGGGCGAACAGGTGGGGATAGGCGCTTTCGTTGGCTGGCGACATGGTCGATACGCTTGCGTACGGAAGCGCGAAGCGTGCCGCGAAACGGCGGCCGGGGCAAGGGCCGCTTCTTTGGGAGGGCTGGCCGCTGTCTGACGGTTTGGTAGTGCCGGCCGCTGGCCGGGTGCGCTCGGCACATGCGTGCTGTCGCTCCCGCGTTTCGCTGCGCGAATCGCGGGCCCCACTCACCGGCCTCCAACCCCCCGCGCCTGCGGCGCTGCCCCCGAACTCCGGGGGCGGTAGTGCCGGCCGCTGGCCGGCATTCCGGTCAACTCAGGGCGATTGCGGTTGCCGGCCAGCGGCCGGCACTACCGGAGCAGGCCGACCGATCCCGAACCAGCCCAGCGTCACTCCGCACAGCGGCCCGATCAGCAGGGCGAAGGCGAGGGTGCCGAGGCCGACATTGCCGCCCAGGCACCAGCCCAGCAGCAGTACGCTGCCTTCGATCAGGCTGCGCACCTTCCAGATCGGCCAGCCGGTACGGGCATGCAGACCGGTCATCAGGCCATCGCGTGGCCCCGGGCCAAGGCGGGCACCGATGTACAGGCCGGTGGCCAGCGCCACCAGCAGCATGCCGGCACAGAACATCGCCACCTGCCAGCCAAGGCCGACGGCCGGCGGCAGCAGCCACAGCCCGAACTGTGCGGAGGGGCCGATCAGCATCACGTTGAGCACGGTGCCGAGGCCCGGCTTCTGCCGCAGGGGCCACCACAGCAGGAGCACCAATGCACCGATGGCATTGGTTGCCAGGCCGAATGACAGCGGCGTCTGCGCGGCGATGCCCTGCGACAGAACATCCCAGGGTGCCACGCCGATGGCGGCGCGGATCATCAGCGAGGCGCCGAAGCCGTACAGGAACAGGCCGGTGATCAATTGCAGCAGGCGCAAGGGCAGGGCGGTGGGCATGGCGGTCCGGGGGGGCGGGGATCTGTTTCCACCGTATCGCCGTTTCTGCGTCATCCATAGATACAGATGCCGGCCAATCCGCCGCTACAGGTAGCGTCGATCCCGCGTAGAGGCTGTGGTGTAGAGCCGAGCCCCTGATCGGCTCCGCACCGCGGCGTCAGTCGTCCCAGCCGACCAGCGCCAGCTTGCCCACCGTGCGCCCGCTGGCCAGGCGCTGATGCGCGATGTCCAGGTTGGCCGCATTGATCGTGCCCAGCGTCTCATTGAGCGTACCGCGCAGCTGGCCGGCATCGATCATGCTGGCCGCACGGCTGAGGATGCGGTGCTGTTCGATGCAGTCGGCGGTGGCGAAGCGCGAACGCGCGAACATGAATTCCCAGTGGATGCCGATGCATTTGGCCTTGTAGGGATCGCCGATGCGCAGTGCACCCCGCGGCTCGACGATCAGGCCGACGTGGCCCTGCGGTGCCAGCAGCTGGCCTAGTTCATCCCAGTAGTGGTCGGTGTCGGCCAGATTGAGCGCGACCTGCACCGCATCGATGCCCAGCGCCTGCAACTGGGGCTGCAGTGGCTGCCGATGGTCGATCACATGCGCGGCCCCCATCTGTCGGCACCAGTCGATCGAGGCCTCGCGCGAGGCGGTGGCGATCACCTCGAAACCGGCATGGCGCGCCAGCTGGATCGCCATCGAGCCGACGCCGCCGGCGCCGCCGATCACCAGCAGGTGCTGGCCCACGTGACGGCGGCCATCGAGCTGCAGCGGCATGCGCTGGAACAGCAGTTCCCAGGCTGTGAGAGTGGTCAGCGGCAGCGCGGCCGCTTCAGCGAAATCGAGCGTGGTCGGCTTGCGGGCGACCAGGCGCTCATCAACCCACTGGTACTGGGCGTTGCAGCCCGGTCGGGTCACGTCACCGGCGAAGTAGACCTCGTCACCGGAGGCGAACAGGCTGGCCTCGTCACCGATGGCTTCGACCACGCCGGCTGCGTCCCAGCCGAGCACCCGGGGAACCTCAAGGGTGGCTGGATCGGTGGCGGCCCGCTGCTTGCCATCGACGGGGTTGACCGAAACCGCTTCGATCCGCACCAGCAGATCGCGGCCGCGAGGAGGCAGCGGCGGTGGCAGGAGGACATCACGCAGGGCGGGCGCGTATTCACGACTCAGGGCGACGGCTTTCATCACGACTCCGGCTGGGTTCGTGATCCCATCATAAGGTTCCTCACGTTTCCTCAGACGCGCTGAACCGTGTGATGCAGCACGTTGCGCAATATGTCGCTTCTCGCACCTAAACCCCGTCAAACCCTTGCAGCGTGTGGGTCTTGCGGATTTTCATCATCCTGTATAGGGTTTCAACGTCGGACCGGTGGACGGTCGGGCGCAACACTTCACATGTTACGGGACTGTTAACATGGCCTTCACCCGCCTGAGCATAATGTTCGCGGCGGTGGCGTGCTGAATCGGCTGTCGAACATCGACGCACTAGTGCTGGCCCATGCCTCTACCGGTTTCATACCCCCGAAATAGGAGCTGTATTCAATGAACAAGAAGATCCTTACTGCCGCGCTGCTGGGCGGCCTGGCTTTCGCCCAGGCAGCTTCTGCGCAGGAGTTCGATGACCGCTGGTACCTGACCGGTTCGGCCGGCTTCAACTTCCAGGACAGCGACCGTCTGACCAATGACGCTCCGTTCGTGACCCTGGGCCTGGGTAAGTTCATCAGCCCGAACTGGTCGCTGGACGGTGAGCTGAACTACCAGAACCCGAACTTCGACAGCAACCAGGACCTGAACTGGTCGCAGTACGGCATCTCGCTGGACCTGCGTCGCCACTTCATCAAGGAAGGCCGCGGCTGGAACCCGTACATCGTCGGTGGCCTGGGCTACCAGAAGTCGGAAGAAGAGTACGCTGCGCTCGACAACAACGGCCCGCGCCAGCGTAAGGACGGCAATGTTGCTGCCAAGCTGGGCGTCGGCCTGCAGACCACCTTCGACAAGCGCGTTGCTGTCCGCGCCGAAGTGGCCTACCGCGCTGACTTCGACGACCAGAGCATCGCCGCACGTGACGAAAGCTGGTTCGGCGACGTGCTGGCTTCGGTCGGCGTCGTGATCCCGCTGGGCCCGGCTCCGGTCGCGGCTGCTCCGGCTCCGGCTCCGGTTGCCCCGAGCTGCGCCGACCTGGACGACGACGGTGACGGCGTCAACAACTGCGACGACAAGTGCCCGAACTCGCAGCCGGGTCAGACCATCGGTCCGGACGGTTGCCCGGTTCCGGTCTCCATCGACCTGAAGGGCGTCAACTTCGACTTCGACAAGTCGAACCTGCGTCCGGACGCCGTGGCGATCCTGAGCGAAGCCACCGAGATCCTGAAGCGTTACCCGGATCTGCGCGTTGAAGTTGCCGGTCACACCGACTCGAAGGGTACCGACGCTTACAACCAGAAGCTGTCGGAGCGTCGTGCTACCGCCGTGTACAACTACCTGACCAAGAACGGCGTTGACGCCGGTCGCCTGGTCGGCCCGATCGGCTACGGCGAGAGCCGTCCGATTGCTCCGAACACCAACCCGGATGGTTCGGACAACCCGGAAGGTCGCGCCAAGAACCGTCGTACCGAGCTGAACGTCCAGAACTAAGTTCTGACGCTCTGCCCGTAGGACACAGCAGGACCCGGCTTCGGCCGGGTCTTGTTGTTTCTGCGGGCAGGACGCTCGCCTGTGACGCGGCAAGGCAACCGTTCGTCGGTCTTTTGTCCGTAAAACCAATAAGTTGTCGTATTCATTGAAAGTGGTGCTTGAAAGCTGACGCGGCATTGCTAAACTCGCCGCGTCACTTCCTTCCGTGGATGCCCCTCATGCTGCGCTCTGCATCGGCCGCCGTCCTGGCGCTGGCCCTGGTTCCCGCCGCCCACGCTGCGGTCGATTGCTCGGTTAACACCAGCGCCTCGCCGCTGCCGTTGCCGGCCACGACCATCGCGCCAGTGGCCGACGAGCTGTACATCCGTGGCAACCAGCTGGGCATGCCGGCCGGTGTGCTGAGCAGCAACTACGATCCGTCGCAGTCGCTGGACCAGGTGCTGCAGCGCCTGCGCATCGACGGCTGCCAGAACATCGCCAAGGCCATTCCGAGCGCACCGGCGGTGAAGCCGAACGATCCGGCGGCCTACAAGCCGCAGACCGAATTCGACAACACGCCCTGGCGCTTCGACATGAGCCAGAACGGCAAGCGCATGACCGCCGAAGAGTTCGACGCCTGGATGAAGGCGCGCGGCGTTCGCGTGGTCAAGGCGCGTCCGGCTCCGGCCGCCACTCCGGCCCCGGCCGAAGCACCGGCTGAGACCAAGCCGGTCGACAAGAAGTAAGCGCCGCGGGGAGCAGAGGCTTGCGCACGCGCCGCCCACCTGCCGCCCCCGCCTCCCGCTCCCGCGCACCGCGTGGGCGTGCGACTCCGAATGTCTCCAGTGGCGTGCGCCATGGCCTGGCGCGCGTGCTGTCCAAGGCGGGTGTGTGCTCGCGCAGCGAGGCCGCGCGCTGGATTGCCGAGGGCCGCGTACGCGTGTCCGGCCGCATCGTTCGTGATCCCGAGTTCCCGATTGCCAGTCCGCCCCCGCCGATCGAGGTCGACGGCCAGCCGATGGGGGCGCCGCAGCGCCTGTACCTGATGCTCAACAAGCCGCGCGGGGTGGTCACCACGGCGCAGGACGAGCGTGGTCGCGACACCGTGTATCGCTGCTTCGATGGTGCCGGCCTGCCGTGGATCGCGCCGGTCGGGCGCCTGGACAAGGCCAGCGAAGGCTTGCTGTTGTTCAGCAATGATCCGCAGTGGGCGGCGCACCTGACCGATCCGGAGACCGGCCCGCAGAAAACCTATCACGTGCAGGTGGATCGTCTGCCCGATGAGGACACCCTGGCCGCGCTGCGCGCCGGTGTCGAAGACGCGGGCGAGCTCCTCGCCGCCCGTGCCGTGCGCGTACTGCGCAGTGGCGACAAGACCGCATGGCTGGAGGTGGTCCTCGACGAGGGCCGCAACCGCCATATCCGCCGCCTGTTGGCGGCCTTCGACCTGCAGGTGCTGCGCCTGGTCCGGGTCGCGATCGGTGGGCTGGTGCTCGGCGATCTCGGCAAGGGCCAGTGGCGGGTTCTGCAGGTCAGCGACCAGCAGCGGCTGGGGGCCGCTGCACCGGGCTGATCATCGCCCGTGGCCGGCAGTTGCCGGCCGCCGTTCCAGGCGTAGGGGGCGCCTGGCTGTCGACATTCCCGAACGGAGCCTGCCATGTACCACCCGACCCTCAATCAAACCCTGCGCTGTGCAGGCCTGCTGCTGCCGATGGTGCTGCTGGCCGCCTGCGGCGGCCACAAGAAGGTGGCCAAGGCGGAAACGCCTGCCGAGACCCCGGTGGTGGAAGTGAAGACCCCGGAGCTGGATGGTCGCGGCAGTTACCGCTTCCTGATGAGCAACGGTGACAAGAAGATGACCGCCGATGAGTTCGATGCCTGGATGAAGGCCAACGGCATCCGCATTGCCAAGGGCAATGGCCAGGACGCTGCCGCCAAGCCGGTAGTGGTGGCCAGCAAGGAAGAGCCGAAGGGCAAGAAGAAAAAGAAGTGACGCCAGTGGGTGCCGACCTCGGTCGGCACGCTTTGACCGTGCGGGGTCAGAACCCTTTCCTGCGGAAAGGGATCCGACCCCGGCCGTGATCAGCCCTTGACCACGCCCAGTTCGACACCGATGCGGGTGAACGCATCAATCGCCCGGTCCAGGTGCTCGCGGCTGTGCGCGGCGCTGATCTGGGTACGGATGCGGGCCTGGCCCTTGGGCACCACCGGGAAGAAGAAGCCGATCGCGTAGATGCCTTCTTCCAGCAGGCGCTCGGCGAACTTCTGCGCCAACGGTGCGTCATACAGCATCACCGGGCTGATCGGATGCACGCCCGGCTTCACGTCGAAACCGGCGGCGGTCATCTTCTCGCGGAAGTAGGCGGTGTTCTCGGCCAGGGTGCTGCGCAGGTCGTCAGCGGCAGCCAGCATTTCGAACGCCTTGATGCCGGCGGCCACCACGTGCGGCGGCAGCGAGTTGGAGAACAGGTACGGGCGCGAGCGCTGGCGCAGCAGTTCGATCACCTCGGCGCTGGCGCAGGTGAAGCCGCCCAGTGCGCCGCCCATGGCCTTGCCCAGAGTGCCGGTGATGATGTCGATCTTCTCCAGCACCCCCTTCACTTCGGCCGAGCCGCGGCCGGTGGCGCCAAGGAAGCCGGTGGCGTGGCATTCGTCGATGTGCACCAGGGCGTTGTACTTCTTTGCCAGCGCGGTGATCTCGTCCAGCGGCGCGATGAAGCCATCCATCGAGAAAACGCCGTCGGTGGTGATCAGCTTGGTCTTGCAGCCGGCGGCATCGGCGGCCTGCAGCTGGGCTTCCAGATCGGCCATGTCACAGTTGGCGTAGCGGAAGCGCTTGGCCTTGCACAGGCGCACGCCGTCGATGATCGAAGCATGGTTCAGTGCATCGGAAATGATCGCGTCGTTCTCGCCAAGCAGCGGCTCGAACAGGCCGCCGTTGGCGTCGAAGCAGGCCGCGTACAGGATGGTGTCCTGCTTGCCGAAGAAGTCGGCGATCTGCTTTTCCAGCTGCTTGTGCAGGTCCTGCGTGCCGCAGATGAAGCGCACCGAGGCCATGCCGAAGCCGTGGGTATCCAGCGCATCCTTGGCGGCCTGGATCAGGTCCGGGTGATCGGCCAGGCCCAGGTAGTTGTTGGCGCAGAAGTTCAGCACCTTGCGGCCATCGTCGAGAGTGATCTCGGCAGACTGCGGGCTGGTGATGATCCGCTCGGACTTGAACAGGCCCTGGGCGCGGATGGCGTCCAGTTCCTCGGCGTAGTGGCGGGTCAGGGCGGAGGAGGCGTCGGTCATGGCGTGGGCGCGGCTCTGAACGGGAAACCGCTGATTCTACCGGGCATCGCCGCTTGCCGACCGGCCCGGGCGGGGCATCGCCACGGCCGGCACATGTTGCATCGCAATAGCAAAGTGGTTAAAAATTCGTGAACCGGAGCTGTCCCGTTCCGGCCGATACGCCCGCCCTCGGCCTTCCACGCCACCGCCCCCACCGGAGACGCTCATGAAGCACGCCCGTGCCTGCCTCGCCATTGCCGCTGCCTTGACCCTGGCTGCCCCGTTCGCCGCCAGTGCCCAGGAAAACGAATCGCCGTACAGCTGGAACGTCACCGCCGTGTCGGACTACCTGTTCCGTGGTGTCTCGCAGACCGACGAAAAGCCGACCCTGCAGGCCGGTTTCACCTACACCTCGCCGGTAGGCCTGTATGCCGGTGTCTGGGGGTCGGGCGTGGACTTTGGTCCGGGCGACCCGAACACCGAGGTCGACTACCAGATCGGTTACGGCGTGGACGTCACCCCGCGCGTCAACTTCGATGTGCTGCTGAACCGCTATACCTACATCGGTGCCAGCAACCAGAACTACAACGAGCTGGTGACCACCACCACGCTGGATGAGACCTACAAGCTGACGGTGGCCTACACCAACGATGTCTGGAACAGCAGCACCGATGGCTGGTACTTCGGCATGGGCGGCAGCTGGGGCCTGCCGAAGGACTTCACCCTGAATGCCAACGTCGGCCGCAGCACCTTCGAGGACGGCATCGCCAAGGACTACACCGACTGGAACGTCGGCGTCGAACGCCAGTTCGGCCTGTTCAACGTCGGCCTCGGCTACTACGGCACCGACGGCAACGGCCGCGACAACTCCGGCAAGCTGGCACACAGCCGCGTGCTGCTGACCGTGGCCGTCGGCAAGTAACCCTTGCTTCGGTAGGTGCCAGGCTTGCCTGGCACGCATTGCGAAAAAGGCGCCCATCGGGCGCCTTTTTCAATTCCGCAGTGTTCTTGATCCCATCTGGGGAAGAGCCCCCTTGTTGTTCAAGGGGGCGCGCCAAAGGCGCGGGGATAAGGAAACATGCGGGGGAATTGACCCTTCGGGTCAATTCCAGCTGAGCACGACCTTGCCGGCCTTGCCTTCTTCCATCAGGTCGAAACCCTTCTGGAAGTCGTCGATCGGCAGCTGGTGGGTCATCACCTTGCCGAGCGGGAAGCCGGACAGCACCAGCTGGGTCATCTTGTACCAGGTCTCGTACATCTTGCGGCCGTAGATGCCCTGCACGGTCAGGCCCTTGAAGATGATCTTGTCCCAGTCGCAGCCGGCACCCTTGGGCATGATGCCCAGCATGGCGATCTTGCCACCGTGGTACATGCAGTCGAGCATGTCGTTGAACGCACGAGGGTTGCCGCTCATTTCCAGGCCCACATCGAAGCCCTCCATGTGCAGTTCCTTCATCACGTCCTTCAGCGACTGGTTGGCGACGTTGACCACCCGGGTGGCGCCCATGTCGGCGGCCAGCTTCAGGCGGAAGTCGTTGACGTCGGTCACCACCACGTTGCGCGCACCGATGTGCTTGCAGATGCCGGCAGCGATGATGCCGATCGGGCCCGCGCCGGTGATCAGCACGTCCTCACCGATCACGTCGAATTCCAGTGCGCAGTGCGCTGCGTTGCCGTACGGGTCGAAGAACGCGGCCAGCTCCGACGGGATCTGGTCCGGGATCGGCCACAGGTTGCTGGCCGGCATCACCATGTATTCGGCAAAGGCACCATTGACGTTGACGCCGATGCCGACGGTGTTCGGGCACAGGTGCGGGCGGCCGCCGCGGCAGTTGCGGCAGTGGCCGCAGACGATGTGGCCTTCGGCCGAGACGCGCTGGCCGATCTCGTAGCCGGTCACGCCCGGGCCGATTTCGGCAATGCGGCCGACAAATTCATGGCCGATGGTCAGGCCCGGCTTGATCGTGCGCTGGCTCCACTCGTCCCACAGGTAGATGTGCAGGTCGGTACCGCAGATCGCGGTCTTCTCGAGCTTGATCAACACCTGGTTGGGGCCCGGAGTCGGCACCGGAACCTCTTCCATCCAGATGCCCTTGGCTGCTTCGCGCTTGACCAGGGCCTTCATCGTTTGCTGCGCCATCGGGGTGGAACTCATCAGGGGGAAAGCGCGGATTATAGGGTGCCGCGCGGATTTCCCATGTTGCGCTGCGGGTGCTTTGGCGGAACGAAAGGCGTGCGCCGACGGGCGTTTCGAACGTGCTGCAAACAGCAGCGCCTCCTTGATTCCGGGGGAGGGGGCGTGGTCACCCTGGCCGGGACACGCAAAAGCCCATCCATGTTGCTCGATGGCGCCATCCATGGCGCCAACGGTCCCGGCCAGGGTGACCACGCCCCCTCTGGACGATTCCATGTGCGCGGCCGACGTGCGCATGGCAGAGCAAGAAGTAGGCCCATGACTTCCGGGGTTCGGGCCGGGGCAGGGCAGCGGGCTACAATCGAGGGTTCCACTACCAGGGGCCGCTCCATGCGCTCGAACCTGCTTGCATTCTCCATCGTCGCCAGCCTTGGGCTGGTCCAGGTCGCCCACGCCGCAGAAGGCATGTGGGTGCCGCAGCAGCTGCCGGAAATCGCCGGGCCGCTGCAGAAGGCCGGCCTGAAGCTGTCCCCGGAGCAGCTGGCCAACCTGACCGGTGACCCGATGGGTGCGGTGGTTGCGCTGGGGGGCTGCACCGCCAGCTTCGTCTCGCCGCAGGGCCTGGTGGTCACCAACCACCACTGCGCGTATGGCGCCATCCAGCTCAATTCGACCGCGCAGAAGAACCTGATCAAGGACGGCTTCAACGCACCGACCCTGAAGGATGAACTGAGCGCCGGCCCGAACGCCCGCGTGTTCGTGCTCGACCAGATCACCGACGTCACCGCCCAGGCCAAGGCCGCCATCGCCGCCGCAGGCAACGACCCGCTGGCCCGCAGTCGCGCGCTGGACGCCTTCGACAAGGCCCAGGTTGCCGCCTGTGAAGCCGATGCCGGCTTCCGCTGCCGCCTGTACAGCTTCTCCGGCGGCAACACCTATCGCCTGTTCCGCAACATGGAAATCAAGGACGTGCGCCTGGTCTACGCGCCCCCGGGCAGCGTCGGCAAGTTCGGCGGCGACGTCGACAACTGGATGTGGCCGCGCCACACCGGCGATTTCTCGTTCTACCGCGCCTACGTCGGCAAGGATGGCAAGCCGGCCGCCTTCGCCGCCGACAACGTGCCGTACCAGCCCAAGCACTTCCTGAAGTTCGCCGACCAGCCGCTGGGCGCCGACGACTTCGTGATGGTGGCCGGCTACCCGGGCCGCACCAACCGCTATGCGCTGGCCGGTGAGTTCAACGAAACCGCCAGCTTCACCTACCCGACCATCGCCAAGCACTACAACGCCGTGCTCAAGATGATCGCCGACGCCGGCAAGGCCGACGCCGACGTCAAGGTGAAGTACGCCGCCACCGCCGCCAGCATGAACAACGTGGCCAAGAACTACCTGGGCCAGCTGGAGGGCTTCAAGCGCATCGATGCCGCCGGCCAGAAACAGGCGGAAGAAGCCGCCGTGCTGGCGTGGCTGAAGAAGCAGGGCGCTGCCGGCAAGCCGGCGCTGGCCGCACATGCGCAGCTGGTCAAGCATCTGGATACCAGCAAGTCGACCCGCGAACGCGACCTGTTCGTTGGTCAGTTCAACAACACCTCGGCCGTTGGTGCGGCAATCACCCTGTACCGCCTGTCGATCGAGCGCAGCAAACCGGATGCCGAGCGCGAAGCCGGTTACCAGGAACGCGACCTGACCACCATTGAAGGTGGCCTGAAGCAGATGGACCGCCGCTATGTGGCGAAGATGGACCAGCAGCTGCAGGCCTACTGGCTGGAGCAGTACGTGGCCCTGCCGGCCGCGCAGCGCGACAATGAAGTGCTGAACAAGTGGCTGGCCGGTAGCGATGCCAACGCAGTCAAGGCGCTGGTGGGCAAGCTGTCGGGCACCGAGCTCGGCAGCCTGGACGCACGCCTGAAATGGTTCAAGGCCGACCGTGCCGCATTCGAAGCCAGCAGCGATCCGGCCATCCAGTACGCCGTGGCTGTCATGCCGGCAGTGCTGAAGCAGGAAGAGCAGAAGAAGATCCGCGAAGGTGAATCGCTGACCGCGCGTCCGCTGTACCTGCAGGCCGTGGCCGACTACAAGAAGAGCCAGGGCGAGTTCGTCTACCCGGACGCCAACCTGTCGCTGCGCATCACCTTCGGCAACGTCATGGGCTACGGCAAGGACGGCGTGAAGTACACCCCGTTCACCACCCTGGAAGGCGTGGCGGCGAAGGAAACCGGTGAAGATCCGTTCGATTCGCCGAAGGCGCTGCTCGACGCGGTCAAGGCCAAGCGTTATGGCGGCCTGGAAGACAAGCGCATCGGCTCGGTGCCGGTGAACTTCCTGTCCAACCTGGACATCACCGGCGGCAACTCGGGTTCGCCGGTGCTGGACGCCAACGGCAGGCTGGTCGGCCTGGCATTCGACGGCAACTGGGAATCGGTCAGCTCCAACTGGGTGTTCGACCCGGTGATGACCCGCATGATCGCCGTCGACAGCCGCTACATGCAGTGGATCATGCAGGAAGTGGCGCCGGCGCCGCAGCTGCTGAAGGAACTGAATCTGGCGAAATAAACCGGTTGCGGTAGTGCCGGCCGCTGGCCGGCAAACCCGACCCGATGGCCGGGAATTCCGAAACCCCGCGACCCACGTCGCGGGGTTTTTTCATGCCCGCCCCGACCCGGCGCGCCGAACAGGTATCATCCGTGTTCCGCGCACTTCACAGGATGTGAACGAAACGCGGGAACCTCCTCCCCCCAGGACCCCTTGCACGCATGCGCATCCTGCTTGCCCGCCACGGTGAAACGCCGTGGAACGCCGAAGGCCGCTATCAGGGCCAGATCGACATCCCGCTGTCGCCGATCGGCGAAGCCCAGGCCCAGGCACTGGGTGCCCGCCTGGCCTCGGTCGACATCACCCGTGCCGTCGCCTCGCCGCTGTCGCGCGCGCAGCGCACCGCGCAGCTGGCGCTTGGCGCCGCCCGTGCCGACATGCTGCTGACCGAGCCGGAACTGCAGGAAATCGCCCACGGCGAATGGGAAGGGCTGCTGGCCAGCGAGATCCACGAGAAGGATCCGTCGCGCCTGCAGGCCTGGCGCGAGGAGCCGGATACCGTGCTGATGCCCGGCGGCGAATCGCTGCGCCTGGTGCTGGAGCGCAGCTGGCGCGGCCTGGCCCGCGCCACCGACGGCCTCGGCGAGCACGACACCCTGCTGGTGGTTGCCCATGACGCGGTGAACCGCGTGATCCTGTGCAAGGTGCTGGGCCTGCCGATCTCCCGCCTGTGGACCTTCCGCCAGGCACCGACCACGCTCAACCTGCTCGAAGGCGCCGACCTTGACAGCCTGGAAGTGGTGCGCCTGAACGACTGCGCCCACCACACGCCGTTCTTCGGCGAAGCCAAGCACCGCGCACTCTGATCGATCCCCTCGCACCAACTGCTTCTGCTGGAACCGCTGCCGTGACGAACACCCCGACCACCCTGGCCGACTGGCTGGACTACATTGAACGCCAGCATCCGGCGAGCATCGACATGGGCCTGGAGCGCGTGCGCGCCGTGGCCACGGCGATGGGCCTGGGGGCGCCGGCCAAGCGCACCATCGTGGTCGGTGGCACCAACGGCAAGGGCTCCACCGTGGCCTTGATCGAAGCCATTGCACGTGCCGCCGGCTGGAAGGTCGGCGCGTACACCTCGCCGCACCTGCTGCGCTACAACGAGCGCGTGCGCATCGACGGCCAGGACGTGGACGATGCCGCGCTGGTCGCTGCGTTCAGTGCGGTCGAGGCCGCGCGTGGCGAGACCACGCTGACCTATTTCGAGTACGGCACGCTGGCTGCGCTGCAGCTGTTCGCCGACGCCGGGCTGGACCTGGCGGTGCTGGAAGTGGGCCTGGGCGGCCGCCTGGATGCGGTCAACATCGTCGATGCCGACGTGGCGGTGATCACCACCGTGGACATCGACCACGCCGAATGGCTGGGCGAGGACCGCGAGGCGATCGGCACCGAGAAGGCCGGCATCATCCGCGGCTGGAAGCCGGTGATCCTGGGCGAGACCGACCCGCCCTCGAGCGTGCTCGCGCGTGCCTACCTGGTCGGTGCCAACGCGATCCGCGGCGGCAGCGATTACTTCTACGAGCCGATCGACGCCCAGCGCTGGCGCTGGCGCGACGTCGGCCTGCGCATGGAGCTGCCGACCCCGGCGCTGGCCGGCCCGATCCAGCTGGCCAATGCCGGTGCGGCCATCGCCGCGCTGCGCGCGCTGGACAAGCCGGTGCCGCGCGCGGCGTGGGCCGCCGGTATCGCGGCGGCGCGCATTCCGGGCCGCCTGCAGGCGTTCGAGCGTGGCGGTGTGCAGATCCGCGTCGACGTCGGGCATAACCCGCAGGCGGCGGGCCAGCTGGCGCGCGCGCTGAAGGCCGAGGCGTCGGCCGGGCGCACCTTGGCGGTGTATGCCGCATTGCAGGACAAGGACGCGGCGGGTGTGGTGCAGGCATTGCAGGGCGTGGTTGGCGAGTGGACCCTTGCCGGCCTGGACGGCCCGCGTGGCCAGAGTGCCGCCCAGTTGCAGGCGCGCCTGGCCGAGACCGCTGCTGGCAGCGCGCAGCTGGCCGCTTCGGTCGAACAGGCGCTGGCGCAGGTACTGGCCCGGGCCGAGCGCGGTGACCGCGTACTGGTGTTTGGCTCCTTCCATACCGCTGCCGCCGCGTTGCAGTGGTTGCAGGGCAGCGCCTGAGCCACGTTCAGCCAATCCCGACGCCGTCCGGTCCGGCACCCGTATAATCGACCGCAACCTCCGGACAGTTGCCGCCTCACGTGGATACGCCTCTGAAACAGCGTCTGATTGGTGCCATCGTGCTGGTTGCACTGGCCGTGATTTTCCTGCCGATGCTGGTCAAGGGGCCTGCACCGGACAGCGGCGTGGCCTCGGTGCCGATCGCCGCGCCGGATGCACCGGCCGATGGCCAGTTCGAAACCCGTGAACTGCCGCTGGTGGCCCCGGCCGGTGGGGCTACCGGCCTGCAGACCGGGCAGGCCAAGCCGCTGCAGGAGGCCGCCACGCCGGCCACGCCGCCGACCGTGGACACGTCCCCGGCGGTTGCCGCTGGCAACTACGCCGTCACTTTCGGCGCATACGGCAGCAAGGCCGACGCCGATGCCGTGATCGCCTACCTGCAGCGCTCGCAGCTGCCGGGCTTCGCAGAAGCGACTACCATCAACGGCCGTCAGGCATGGCGTGTGCGCGTGGGGCCGTATGCCGACCGTGCACAGGCCGAGGCGGCCCGGCTGCAGGCGGTGAAGATCCGCGCCGATGTGAAGGCCGAAGTGATCACTCTGGATGCCGCTACGGGCAGCAGCGCCCCGGTGGCAGCTACCCCGGCACCGGCTACGCCAAGCGCCAGTACCCCGTCCGCAGCCACCTCGCCGTCCGCCAGCAGCAACCCGGTGCGTAGCGAAAGCCTGCCGCCGAGTACGCCGACTGCGACGGCCACTCCGGCGGCCAAGCCCGAGCCGCCGAAGCCGGCGCCGAAGCCCGAAACCCCGAAGCCCGAGCCGAAGCCGGAGGCCACCGCCAGCAAGCCGGCGACGGCACCGGCCACGCCGGCTGCACCGGCGGCCAGCGGCGTCGGCTTCGCCGTGCAGCTGGGCGCGTTCGGCCAGGCCAGCGATGCCAATGCGCTGCGTGACAAGGTCCGTGCTGCCGGCTTCAGCGCCTTCGTCGAGCAGGTGCGTACCGAAAAGGGCACCCTGCATCGCGTCCGTGTCGGACCGGTGGCCAACCGGGCTGACGCCGAACAGCTGAAGGCGCAGGTCGCCGCCAAGGTTGGCGTCGCCGGCATGGTCCGACCGCACCCATGACCGACGCGCAGGCCCGTTGCCAGCGCCGCCGAAGGAGCGGGGCGCCATGATCGACGTGGTGCTGCTGATCGTGATCGCCGCCTCGACCCTGCTCGGGATGCTGCGTGGCTTCGTGGGAATCGTCATCGGCACGTTGTCGTGGCTGCTGGCCGCGTGGGCGGCCTTCGCCTTCGGCAGCGATGCCGCGCGCTGGTGGGCGGCGCCCGCCGCACCTGGCGGCGAACATTTCGTCGGCGGCTACCTGGGCGTGGGCATTGGCGTGATGATCGTGGTCGCGGTGATCGGCATGGTCATCAAGGCGATGATCCACCGCAGCATGCTGACCAGCCTGGACCGGTTGCTGGGCGGTGTACTGGGTGCCGTGCGTGGTGGCCTGATCGCGGCGATCCTGGTGCTGCTGGCCGGCTTCACCCCGCTGGCTGCCGAGCCCTCCTGGAAGCGCTCGGCGGTTCGCCCGGTGCTGAATCCGGCCGTGACCTGGATGAACGGGAAGCTGCCGCGCTGGCAGGTACCGGGCGCCGATATGCTGCCCAAGGCCTTGCCGACCGACATGCTGTCCCCATCTGCATTGATGGAATTGGGGAAGAACGCAGGCGCCGGGTTGGGAAAGCCGGGCGCGGCAGGCGATAATGGCATCCTCAACCAGGTAGTGGCAGGCAGCGGATGGCTGCGGCCTGCGAAAGCGGAACAGGGCGATGCATACGATCCGGCCGAAGTGCGCCCGGACGCCCCAGCACTGCCGGACAGTATCGAGCCGGACGATCCGGCCAATGTCGACCGCAGGCGCGGCGACCACCGCGGCCAGGTACGGCCACCTTCCTTGTAACTGGGCACAGCCCAGCGGAGACCTCGCACCATGTGTGGCATCGTCGGAATCGTCGGCAACCAGAACGTCGCCGGGCAGTTGTATGACGGCTTGACCGTTCTCCAGCACCGCGGCCAGGACGCGGCAGGTATCGCCACCGCCAATGGCAGCCGCCTGCGGGTGCAGAAGGCCACCGGCCTGGTCCGCGATGTGTTCGACGCTCGCACCATGTCCACGCTGGAAGGCAGCGTCGGCATCGCGCACGTGCGCTATCCGACGGCAGGTTCGGAAGGCATGGACGAGGCACAGCCGTTCTACGTGAATTCACCGTACGGCATCGCGCTGGCCCACAACGGCAACCTGATCAACACCGAGGCGCTGCGCCAGCAGGTGTTCGAACAGGACCGGCGCAACGTCAACACCGATTCGGACAGCGAAGTGCTGTTGAACGTGTTTGCCTACGAACTGGAGCAGCAGCGCCAGCTCAGCCCGGAAGCCGCGATCCGCGCGGTGGCCGGCGTGCATCGCCGCTGCAAGGGCGGCTATGCAGTGGTCAGCGTGGTGCTGGGCCTGGGCCTGGTGGCCTTCCGCGACCCGCATGGCATCCGCCCGCTGGTGCTGGGCAAGCGCAGCCACGCAGAAGGCGAGGAGTACATCGTGGCGTCCGAGTCGGCCGCGCTGGACGTGCTGGGTTTCCAGCGCGTGCGTGACGTGCAGCCGGGCGAAGCGCTGGTGATCACCGCGCGCGGCGAGCTGTTCTCGGAAATCTGCGCCGAGCCGGCCGAGCACACCCCGTGCATCTTCGAATACGTGTACTTCGCGCGACCGGATTCGATGATCGACAACGTCTCGGTGCACAAGGCACGCATGCGCATGGGCATCAAGCTGGGCGAGAAGATCCTGCGCCTGCGCCCGGACCACGACATCGACACCATCATCCCGATCCCGGATACCTCGCGCGATGCCGCGCTGGAGATCTCCAATGTGCTCGGGGTGAAGTACCGCGAAGGCTTCATCAAGAACCGCTACATCGGCCGCACCTTCATCATGCCGGGGCAGGGTGAACGCGTGAAGTCGGTGCGCCGCAAGCTCAACCCGATCCACCTGGAGTTCCGCAACCGCGTGGTGCTGCTGGTGGACGATTCGATCGTGCGTGGCACCACCAGCCAGCAGATCGTGCAGATGGCCCGTGATGCCGGCGCGCGCAAGGTCTACCTGGCCAGCGCCGCGCCGCCGGTGCGTTACCCGAATATCTACGGCATCGACATGCCGGCGGCCGAAGAGCTGGTCGCGCACAACCGCACGGTGGAAGAGATCGAGGCCCACCTGGGCTGCGACTGGCTGATCTACCAGGACCTGGAAGACATGGAAGCGGCGGTGAGCGAAGGCAACCCGGCGCTGCGCAGCTTCGATTCGTCCTGCTTCAACGGCCACTACCCGACCGGTATCGAGCCGGGCTACTTCGAGCGCATCCAGCAGTTGCGTTCGGACGATGCCAAGCACAAGCGCCGCGCCTAAGGATCAGGCGTGGTGGATGTGCCCGACGTTGGTGGCGACCTGCTGCGCGCTGCGCAGCAGTGCCTGGCTGAAGCCGATCCGCTGCGCAAGGTCGCATTGACCCAGGCGTATGCGGCCGCGTTCCGTGCCGGCCGCCTGAAAGTGGCCGCGGATGCGCCGCCGCCGGATCCGATCTGCATGCCGGGTCGTCCGGGACGACTGGTGCTGGTGCATCCGCGCGAGGTGCCACGGCGTGGACTGGGTGGCGTGGAAGGGCGGGCTGCCTTCATCCACGCGATTGCCCATATCGAGCTCAACGCGATCGACCTGGCCTGGGACGCGGTGTACCGGTTCCGGGGCCTGCCGTCGGCGTTCCATGCTGATTGGGTCAGCTGTGCCGATGACGAATCGCGGCATTTCATGCTGCTGCGCGAGCGCCTGCAGGTGCATGGCCACGACTATGCGGATTTCCCCGCACACAACGGTCTGTGGGAAATGTGCGAAAAGACCGCGCATGACGGCCTGGCGCGCATGGCGCTGGTGCCGCGCGTGCTGGAAGCGCGTGGCCTGGACGTCACCCCGGGCATGATCGAGAAGCTGCGCAATGTCGGCGATGGCGAAACCGCCGATGTGCTGGAGGTGATCCTGCGTGAGGAAGTGGCGCATGTTGCCGCCGGTTCGCGCTGGTATCGCTGGTACTGCGACCGCGCCGGTGCCGAGCCGCGCACGCGTTTCAAGGAGCTGCTGGTGGAGTACGCCGGCGGCTACCTGCACGGGCCGTTCAACATGGAAGCGCGCCTGCTGGCCGGATTCGATGCGGACGAACTCGCCAACCTGGTCGAGCAGGCCGGTTGAAGAAAAGGGGACGGAGGGATCAAGTCGTTTGTGCCAAAACGACTTGATCCCTCCGTCCCCTTTTTCATGCGTTCGGCAGTACCACGCGCTTGCCATCCACCGTTGGCCGGTTGATGTAGAACAGGCCGGGGCCCGGCCGGTACGGCAGCTCGCTGACGCCGGCATCGGCGGCGTAGGTCAGTGCGGTGTCGCCCAGCGCGTCGAAGTTCCAGTGCGCCGACTGCATCAGGTAACGCCGCCGCAACAGCGCCTCCTGGGTTTGCGTCAGTGGCTGTCCGGCCACCAGTCGTCGTGCGATGGGTTGCAGGGCGGACGGCAGCTCCCAGCCGGGGACTGCGTTGGCATTGGCCGTCCATCGCACGCCGGCATCGATGGCATGCTGCTGCATCACCTGAAGCGCGATCAGCTGGTAGCGCCAGTCGATGCGCCGGCGCAACACCACGGCCGCCGTCACGTACAGCACCGGTGACAGCACTACGCTGCGGCTGCCGGCGCGACGCTGTTGCTGCCACTGGTGCCAGACATCCACCCAGACTTCCTTTTCGTCCAGGCCCAACTGCTGCCGCCAGCGCTCGGCGTCGGCCTGCGCCTCGGCGTAGGCCGTGGTCGCCTGCAGGATCGCCAGCGGTGGCGTCTGGTACTCGGCCACGCTCGGGCGGCGCAGCAGCTGCCGGCGCGGGCGACTGAGCAGCTTGGGCCCTTCTTCGAGCTGGTTGTAGCCGCCGCCGATGTTGGCGTGTACGCCGGGCAGGGCGATCTCGGTGAACGTTGGCGCCACGCTGGTCAATGGATAGTGCTGGCGATGCTCGTCACGCGCGCTCAGTTGCAGCACCTGCCTAGCAACGCCTGCATGCAGCGCGAGATGAGGTTGTTCGTCGGTGCGGCCACCGCTGACCGCAACCACCGTGTCGAACAGGCCGATGAAGCGCAGCGGCGGAGCGGCCGGGGCGAAGTCCGTTGTGCAGGAGAGGCCAGCGGCCTGCAATAGCTGCCGCCAGCGGGTGCGATCCCAGGCCTGCAACTGGTTGGCCACATCGCGCGCGGCGGCCGCACCCCGTGAAAAGCCGAACAGATCCAGCTGCACGCCACGCAGTGGTCGCTGCCAGCGTGCAGCGAGTGCACCCAGTGCCGCCGGCAGCAGCACCTGCAGCGCACGCTGCACTTTGGCGCGCACACCGCTGGCGCCAATGCCGAACGCCAGTCCGATCAGGTCGTCGTCGGCGTCATCGCGGGTACCGACACCTTCCACGTAGATCGACAGCGAGGGGGCCGCCGATGTCCCGCTGCGGCTGTCCGGGTACAGCTGCTGCAGGCGGGCGATGTTGGTCAGGCCATTGTCGTAGCTGCTGGTCAACCGGCTCTGGTAGGTCGAATCGTCATCCGCACGCAGCTGCGCCGGGCGCGGCTGCGGCAGCTGGGGCCTGCCACGGGCCAGGTTGTGTGCGTTGTTGCGGGTGCCATCGAAGAACAGCCCGATCCGCAGCAAGCCGACATCTTCGTCCGTGTCCTGCGATGGTGCCATGTGCATTCCCCGTCGTGGCTGCGTCACGGTAGCGCGAAAGCGGTGTATTCGCGACGTGTAGCAACGCTTTTGACCTTACTTAATCCAGATGCGGTCGATCACAAATCCTGATTTTCACTTCTCTCGCCTATTGAATTCACACGACCCGCGCAGGCCATATGACCAGACCCGGCAAACCGGGTCGTGCTGCATCAACGCTGTTCACATCATTCAAGGAGCGACGCAATGTTGTCCAGATCGATTGGCAAAGCGGCAGGTGGCCTGGTGTTGGGTTTGTCGGTGGCAGCGGCCGCGCATGCGGCACCGTTGTTCGAGCCGGTGACGGTCATCAGCCGCGCATCGGCAAACAGCGAGCCCGCACTGGGCAAGCTGCTGGCCACCCCGTCCACGGCGACGGTACAGGAAGTGCGTGTCGATGCAGCAGCCACTGCACAACCGCAGCTGGAATTCGAACTGCTCGGCCAGCGGGTGCAGGCGTTGCGCAGCAAGGTCGAAGCACTGCCCGATGGCGGCAGCATCTGGTACGGCCAGTTCCGTTCGCCCTCGGACAAGCTGACTGCGGCCACTTCCAACGGCCAGGACGACCCCGGCAATTCGCTGATCCTGGTGCGCTCGGGCGACACCGTCACCGGCTCGATCCGCAAGGATGGAAAGCTGTATCGCCTGCGCCCTTTGGGCAACCGCCACGTACTGGTGGAAGTGGATGAATCGCGGATGCCGGCCGACCATCCGGCCGACTACAACCAGCTGCCGAAGATCCCGATGGGCAACAACGATCGCATCGGCATCGCGCAGGCATCGTCCGGTACGCCGGCGACCATCCGTGTGCTGGTGGTGGCGACCAATGCCGCCGTCGCCGCCTATGGCGGCAACATGCAGTCGCTGGTGCAGCTGGCGGTGGCCGAATCCAACCAGGGCTACGGCAACAGCAACGTCGGCCTGACGCTGCAACTGGCCGGTTACGAGACCACCAGCTACAGCGAGTCTGGCAACTTCACCACCGACCTGTCGCGTTTCCGTGGCACCAGCGACGGCTACATGGACAGCATCCACACCAGCCGCAACACCACCGCGGCCGATGTCGGCGTGCTGCTGATCAACAACAGTGCCTACTGCGGCCTGGCCTCGGGGATTGGCTCGACCGCGTCGACGGCGTTTGCGGCGGTGTACTGGGATTGCGCGACCGGCTACTACTCATTCGCGCATGAGATCGGCCACCTGCAGAGCGCGCGGCATGACATCGCCACCGACCCGAGCACATCACCCTACGCCTATGGCCACGGCTACCGCTATGAGCCGTCCAGCGGCACCGGCTGGCGCACGATCATGGCCTATAACTGCACCCGCAGCTGCCCGCGCCTGAACTACTGGTCCAACCCGAACATCAGCTACAACGGCATCCCGATGGGCAATGCCAGTACCGCTGACAACCAGCGCGTGCTGGTCAACACCAAGGCCACCATCGCGGCCTTCCGCTGAGGCCAAGCGCCGACCAAGCGGCGGCGTCTACCCGGGCGCGTTCACCGGCTCGGGTAGATGCCAACCCTGGTTGGCATCCTGCGATCCATCAATCGCGGGCGAGCGTATCCAGCGACCAGCCGTTGGCATCCACACGCAGCACCGAACCCTGTTCGTACCAGTCACCCAGCACGATACGGATGCAATCGCGTCCACCGGCCTGCAGTGCGTGGATGGCCGGACGGTGCGTGTGACCGTGGATCATGGTGTCCACGCCGTGGCGGACGAAGGTAGCATCGACTTCGGACGGGGCCACGTCGGTGACGGTCTCGAACTGCGCACGATCGCCCTGCTTCATTTCCGACTGGCGGGCCTGGCTCGCCTCGCGCGCCTTCTGCGCGAAGGCGATGCGTGCGGCCAGCGGCTGCGACAGGAACTGCGCCTGGAACACCGGGTCGCGGGTCTGCGCACGGAACTGCTGGTAGGGGATGTCATCGGTGCACAGCAGGTCACCATGCTGCAGCAGCACCGGGCGGCCGTACAGCTCGATCATGCACGGGTCGGGCAGGATGCGCAGGCCGGCACGGCGCGCATAGTCCTCGCCAAGCAGGAAGTCGCGGTTGCCGCGGATGAAGTACACGGGCACGCCGCTGTCGGACAGCACCTTCAACGCATCGGCCACCGCATCGGCGGCCGGAGAGGGCGTGTCGTCGCCGATCCAGGCCTCGAACAGGTCGCCGAGAATGTACAGCGCATCGGCGCCGGGCGCCTGCTCGCGCAGGAAGCGCAGGAACAGGTCGGTGATCTCCGGACGGCTGGGGTCCAGGTGCAGGTCGGATATGAACAACGTGGTCATGCCTGCATTCTAGGCCATCAATGATGATGGTAGCGCCGCCGGTATTGTGGGGGTCAGATCTCTTTTCCGAAGGAAAAGGATCTGACCCCGGGGCTACACCGGCAGCGGCAGCCAGGTCAGGCTGGCCGAAGCCAGCAGGACGGCGATGCCCGTGGCAGCGAGCACGTCGGAAGGATAGTGCAGGCCCAGCACCACCCGCGACAGCGCGACACCGAGGGTGAACGGTACCAGCAAGGGTGCCAGCCAGGGGTAATAGGCCAGTGCGACGATGGTGAACGACACTGCGTGCAGGGTGTGTCCGGAGGGGAAGCTGAATTCGTCCAACGGTGCCACCCAGGCGCGGATGCGAAGATCGGCCGCGTAAGGCCGCGGACGCCGCGTCCAGCGCTTGAGGCCCTTGTACAGCAGCAATGCGGCCAGGCCGGTGGCGGCCATGTGCACCGAGGCGCGCAGGCCATCGAAGCCATCCAGCACCACCAGCGCAGCCATCAGCACATACCAGAACACGCCATCGCCGAGACGGCTGATGACCGAGAACAGGCGGCGCACGCGGCGGCGCCGGCAGTAGTGGTTCGCCCGCCGGCACAAGCGCGCCTCGCGCCCTGCCAGCAGTTCAAGCGGCGTGGTGCGCATGGCCGCTCCTCCGCGACTGCGCAAGCTCGGCCAGCAACGCATCGAACTCGGCCACCACCTGCTGTGGATGCAATCGCTTCATCGCGCGTGAGGCATTGCCGCCCAGTTCGTGGCGTTTCGCGTCATCGGCGGCCAGTTGCACGGCGGCCTCGATGAACTGCTCGTCGCTGTCCACCGCTGCGCCGTTCTCGCCGTTGCGCAGGTACTCACGCGCGGCGCCGTAGTCGAAGGCCACGGTGGCCACACCGCTGGCCATGCTTTCCAGAGTCACGTTGCCGAACGTCTCACTGCGGCTGGGGAACAGGAACAGATCGCCGCTGGCGAAGTGGCGGGCCAGCGCATCGCCGCGCTGGATGCCACAGAAGATGAAATCGGGATTTTCATGTGCCAGCTTCTCGCGGGCCGGGCCGTCACCCACCCATACAAAGCGTGCCTTGGGCCGGATCTGCTGCAGGCCGCGGAATGCCTTCACCGCCAGGCCGAGGTTCTTTTCGGCAGCAATGCGGCCGACATAGATCGCCACCAGGCCGTTGCCATCCACGCCCCATTCCTCGCGCAGTGCAGGGTCGCGCCGGCCTGGATCGAACTGCTGGCTGTCCACCGCACGGGCCAGCAGGCGCACGCGTTCGAAGCCCTGTTCGCCGAGGAACTGCTGTAGTTCGCGGGTCGGCACCAGGGTAGCGTCCGCCTGGTTGTGGAAGCGGCGCATCCAGCGCATGGCCGCGGCCTGCAGCCATGCCACGCCATAGTCGGGCAGGTACTCGTCGAAGCGGGTGTGGAAGCCGCTGGCGACCGGAATGCCGAGGCGACGTGCGGTACGCAGTGCCGACCAGCCGAGTGGACCTTCTGTGGCGATGTAGACCGCATCCGGACGCTGATTCTGCCAATGGCGGCCCAGCCGGATCGGGGCTGGCAGGCCGAAGCGCAGGCCGGGGTAGCGGGGCAGGGCAGCGCCGGGAACCAGCAAGGTGCCGGGTGCCGAATCCAGCGCTTCGGTGGACTGGCGGGGGCGGACGAGGTCGATCTCGTGTCCGGCTGCACGCAGACCCTGCTCCAGGCCCTGTACGGTGAGGGCGACGCCGTTGACTTCCGGCGGATAGGTCTCGGTGACGATGGCATAGCGCATGGCGGGCCTCCCGGTTTCCGGCATGCTCGGCCCTGGCGATGTAGCCGACATGACCACTTTGCGACCGTCAGATGACGGGGGCGCCGGCCACCGCAGGGGCGCTGCGGCCAACAAAAAACCACGGCCCCGAAGGGCCGTGGTCCTGGTGCTTCATGTCACAGCGCGATGGATCAGAAGCGCTGCTGGTACTTCATGTAGACGAAGCGGCCGATGTCGTAGCCACCGTAGTACGAGAAGGCCGAGTTCGGCTTGCTGTACATGATCGGGCCGGTCTTTTCGAACACGTTGTTGGCACCGACCGACACGGTGGCATCCCACGGCAGCGAGTAACGCACCTGCACGTCGTGGAAGGTGACCGCACCACGCTCGTTGTAGTTGCGGGCGCCCTTGTACCACGGTGCATACACACCCGGATCCGAGCATTCGTCCGGGTACAGCGCGATGTTCGAGCAGGTTTCCTTCACGCCCGAGTAGTAACGCGCGGTCCAGCTCGCGCCGAAGTTGCCCCGCTCGTAGCCCAGCACCAGGTTGGAACGGACGCGGAAGGCGCTGCCGATGCCGTTGGTGACGATCGGAACGATCGAGTTGTCGTTGGAGGTGCGGTAGGTCGCACTGGACACGTAGGTGGTGGCCGAGTTCACGTTGAACTTGCCGAACCGGGTGTCCAGACGGTAGCTCACGTCCAGGTCGTAGCCTTCGGTTTCCATGAAGCCCGCGTTGCGGTTGCCGAACTTCAGGTTGGTCACGATGCCGGTCACCGGGTCACGCTGGAAGCGCGAGCAGCGCGCTTCGATGCCCGACTCATAGCAGTCCTGCAGGATCTGGGTCGGCGTGTCGGCGATGATGGTGTTGTCGATGCGGATCTTCCACCAGTCCAGCGAGGCGTTGAAGCCCTGGATGAAGCTCGGGCTCCAGACCAGGCCCAGCGTCTTGCTGGTCGAGGTTTCCGGCGTCAGCAGCGGGTTGGACCCGGAGGTGAACGGCACCGGCGTCGCGTCCGTCGACGTGTTCACCGGGGTGCCGCCCTGGCGGAGCTGGCGGAAGGTATTCGCATTGGCGATGTCGCGTGCGCAACGTGCACGGACTTCGGCGCTGGAGGCCGAGGAACCGAAACGGGTGTCGCACGGATCGCTGAACTGCGCGAAGGTCTCCGAACCACCACCGAACAGGTCGCTGATGGTCGGTGCGCGGAAGCCTTCGGCCCAGGTGCCACGCACCATCAGCGAGTCGATCGGCTTCCACTTGAAACCGAACTTGCTGTTGAGCGTGTTGCCGAAGGTGTTGTAGTCCGAGAAGCGGGTTGCGCCATTGAAGGTCAGTTCCTTCGCGCCCGGCAGGTCGGCCAGCACCGGAACGTTCACTTCCAGGTAGGCCTCGTTGACGGTGTAGTCACCGCCGGTCGGGCCTGCGGCCAGGTTGGTGGTAGCGCCGGTCTGGGCCAGGGCATCCGGGGTGTACTTGCCTTCTTCCTTGCGGCTTTCCACGCCGAAGGCGAAGCCGAGATCGCCAGCCGGCAGGGTGACGATGCTGCCAGCGATGTTGGCAAAGAAGTTCTTGGAGGTGGTGCGGCCCTTGGTGATCTCTTCCGGGAACAGCCACGCCTGCAGTTCTTCGTTGCCGTACAGGCCATCGGCAGCCGTCGTGCCGTACGGAACCAACGGGTTCCACGGCTTGCACACGTCGTAGGAGATCGGTGCAGCTGCGGTACCGCACTGCACCTTGCCAGTGGCGGCGTTGTAGAACGACGGGCCGACGCCGCCGGCGACGCGACCCTTGTGCAGGTTGCCGGTGGCCACCGATTCCAGTTCATTGCGGTTGTACTGGTAGCCCACTTCCCAGTCGAAGTAGCGGCTGCCGATCTCGAACGAACCGTCGAACGACGCCACCGCGCGGTAGGTCTTCAGCTCGCTGGTGGTCACGCGCGGCACTTCCCAGGTACGGCGGTTCCAGGCCACGGCGGTCGGGTTGGCGTAACCGTGCTGGCGGCCGAACGGGTTGAAGTAGCTGTTGATCGACATCGAGCCGACACCGGCGGTGCTCGACTGCAGCGGATAGCCCGCGATCTGGCGGGTGGACTCACGCTTGTTGTAGCCCAGCTCGGTGCGGAAGTTGACGTTGTCGGTGATCTTGAAGCGGCCGTCGAAATAGACCGAGTCGCGCTTGACCGGATACATCACATGCATCTGGTCGTTGGCGTTGCTCACGTCACCGGTGAAAGGCGTGGTATCGGTGAGGTGGTAATTGGCCGGGTTGGTGGGATCCGCGCCGCGGTTGAGGGAATAGCCGCAACCCGCAGTGGCGGTACAGCCCGGGCCGCGCAGACCCGTGAACTGGCCGTACTGGCTGATGGTGGTCCAGTTGCTGCTGTCGTACGGATGGCGATCGGTCATGCCGTACTTGCTGAAGCCGCGATCGCGCGCCCACACGCCCTTCTCTTCGGCATGCTCGGCCGAGAGGGTCAACGACACGCGCTCATTGCTCCAGCCGGCGACAACGTCGAAGCGGTCGCGTGCACCGTCGCCCTGGCTGTACTGGCCGTGGTAGACGTTGGCAGTCACACCGGTGACATTGGAGCGGGTGATGATGTTCACCACACCGGCCATGGCGTCGGAGCCATAGATCGCAGAGGCGCCGTCCTTCAGCACCTCGATGCGTTCCACGGCGGACACCGGCAGCGTGGAGATGTCCTGGTAGCCGGACGTGCTGATGCCCAGGCGCTTGCCGTTGACCAGCACCAGGGTGCGCTGGGTGCCCAGGTTGCGCATGTCGATGTAGGTGCCGCCCGCGTTTTCGCCTGCGGTCAGCGCATTGGCGCGGCTGATGGTCGGGCTGCCCATCGCGGTGACGTTCTGCAGGATGTCGGCAACCGAGCTGAACCCCTGCTTTTCGATGTCGTTGCGGCTGATCGCGAACACCGGCTGGGCGGTCTCCACGTCCACCTGGCGGATGCGCGAGCCGGTGATCTCGATGCGGTCGAGGTTGGTCGGGTTGGCGTTGCTGCCTTCCTGGGCAAACGCGGGCAGCGCTGCCAGCGCTGCAGTGGTAGCCAGGGCGTAGCGGATGGCCTGCCCCAGTGCGGTGGTGCGTGAAGTCATGGCGAGCTCTCTCTCTCAGGTCGTGCACAGGACGCCAAAGGGGGCGTCGAAGGAACCAGCAGGGTCGATGACCGAGCCGGTGACCCGATAGTAGTCTCGTTAGTTAATGCTCTGTAAAGGGTTCGTATCCATTTATGTCACGCGGCCGCGCCAGCCTTCACAAAACGTGAACAAAAGCAGGCGCTTACGTGATGGCAGCGATTGCCCACAGCGCGCCGTTGTGGTGCGGAGCAGCACAAAAAACCGCCAGACTGCGCAAAGTGGGAGTGGGAAATGCGTCACCCCGGTTGTCCTGTGGACAACAGCGGACAGCGTATTCAGGCCACGAACGGACGGAACTGGATGCCCAGCCCGGCGATGCCATCGGTCTCGCCGATCAGGTCCGCGCGCAGCAGCGGGCGGGCATCGATGAAGGCCTGCGGCACGATCAGCGACAGCCGGTTGTCGTCGGCGGTCAGTTCCAGTGCCGGCAGCGGATCGTCTTCGTGGGCGCGATTGAGCAGCACCGCCAGCCGCAGCAGGGCCGCCAGCCGGCGTGCGGTCAGCAGCAGTCGCTCGGGCAAGGCGTCGAAGGCGGTCTTGGTCACGCTGCGGCGGTGGCTACGCACCAGGGCCGCCAGCATCTGCTGCTCCTGGCGCGAGAAGCCGGCGATATCCGAGTGTTCCAGCACATAGCTGCCATGCACGTGGTAGCCGCTGTGCGCGATCATCAGGCCCAGCTCGTGGAGGCGCGCGGCCCAGCCGAGCATGCGCGCATCGTCGGCATCGAGCCTCCAGCGCTCCTGCACCTGTTCCAGCAGGGACAGCGCGGTGTCCTGCACGCGCTCGGCCTGGACGGTATCGATACCGTAGCGCTGGCTGAGAGCAGCCACCGATTCGTCACGCAGGTCGTTCTCGCCGGCGCGGCCGACGATGTCATACAGGATGCCTTCGCGCATCGCCGCCTTGCTGACCAGCAGCTTCTGCAGGCCCAGCGCCTGGAAGGCCGCTTCCAGCACCAGGATGCCGCCGGCGATGATCGGGCGGCGGTCGCTGGACAGCCCCGGCAGCTGGATGTCGTCGATCTTCTTGGCCTTCAGCAGTTCATCGCGCAGCTGCGGCAGGGCCTCGGCGGTGATGGCGCCCTTGCTCAGCTTCATCGTCGCGCAGATCTCGCTGATCGCCTTGTGCGTGCCGGAAGAGCCCAACGCTTCCTGCCAGCCCAGCGCGCGGTACTTGCTGGCGAAAGGCTGGAACTCGCGGCCAATCTCGGCCAGCGCGTCCTTCCAGCGCTTCTTGCTCAGCTTGCCGCCGGGGAAAAAGCGCCGGGTGCTGGCGATGCAGCCGGCCTGCAGGCTTTCGCGCTCCAGGGTCTGCATGCCCATGCCGATGATGAACTCGGTGGAGCCACCGCCGATGTCGATCACCAGCCGGCGCTGCCCGGGCTTGGGCGGTTGCGCGTGGGCCACGCCCAGGTAGATCAGGCGCGCTTCTTCGCGCCCGCTGACCACTTCGATGGCATGCCCCAGTGCGGTCTCGGCCGGTACCAGGAACGACTGCGGCGAGCGCAGCTGGCGCACGGTGTTGGTGGCCAGCGCGCGCACCCGGTGCGGCGGCACATTGCGGATGCGCTGGCCGAAGCGGGCCAGGCATTCCAGTGCACGTTGGCGTGCAGCGGAAGAGAGACCACCCTTGCCATCCAGGCCATCGGCCATGCGCACCGTCTCGCGCAGGCGGTCGATCACCCGCAGCTGGCCGAGCGTATAGCGCGCGATGACCATGTGGAAACTGTTGGAGCCAAGGTCGATGGCGGCCAGCAGGTCGCCATCCTGCAATGCGGGCGGAGTCGTGGTGGTATGCGGCATGGACGAATGTTAGCCGAAGGGGCGGTGTGCTCGTCACCGCGCGGCCTTCACATTTTGGAAGAGGGCGTGCCGCAGGACTGCAAGGGGTCAGATCCCTTTCCCGCAGGAAAGGGATCTGACCCCGTGGCGATCGAATCCCGACCAGCGGTCGGGATCTACCGGGGCAGGGTCAGAGCCCCTGCATCAACGCCATCTGCGCCGAATGCGGGGCTTCGTCGTGGGCTGGGGCACGCTTGTGGTAGATGCCGTGCGCGTCCAGTTCCCAGGCGTTGAGGTTGTCGTCAAGGTAGTTCTGCAGGACTTCGCGGTAGACCCGCTTGGCCAGTTCCGGATCGAGGATCGGGAAGCAGGTCTCGACCCGGCGCAGCAGGTTGCGTTCCAGCCAGTCGGCGCTGGCGCAGTACATTTCCGGTGCGCCGTCGTTGCCGAACCAGTAGACGCGGCTGTGCTCCAGGAAGCGGCCGACGATCGAGCGCACGCGGATGTTGTCCGAGATGCCCGGTACGCCCGGTCGCAGCGTGCAGGCGCCGCGGATGATCAGGTCGATCTGCACGCCGGCCTGCGACGCGGCGTACAGCGCGCGCACCACCTGCGGTTCGTTCAGTGCGTTCATCTTGGCGATGATCCGCGCCGGGCGGCCGGCGGCGGCGATGCGCGTCTCGCGCTCGATGCGGCCGAGGATGCCGGTGTGCAGGGTGAAGGGCGACTGCAGCAGGCGCTTGAGCTTCATCTTCGACGCCAGCCCGGACAGCTGCTGGAACAGCAGGTGCACGTCATTGCCGATGTCCGCATCGGCGGTGATCAGGCTGATGTCGGTATACGCGCGGGCGGTGCCGCTGTGGTAGTTGCCGGTACCCAGGTGCACGTAGCGGCGCAGCTTGCGGCCCTCGCGGCGCACGATCAGCAGCATCTTGGCGTGGGTCTTGTAGCCGACCACGCCGTACACCACCTGCACGCCGGCTTCCTGCAGGCGATCGGCCAGGCCGAGGTTGGCTTCTTCGTCGAAGCGGGCGCGCAGTTCGACCACCACGGTCACGTCCTTGCCGTTGCGCGCGGCCTGGATCAGCGCATCGACGATCAGTGAGTCCTTGCCGGTGCGGTACAGGGTCTGCTTGATCGCCAGCACGTTCGGATCGATTGCCGCCTGCCGGATCAGGTCCAGCACTGCGGTGAAGGCGTCGAACGGATGGTGCAGCAGCAGGTCCTGGCGCGCCACCGTCTCGAAGATGCCGTCACTGTCGCGCAGCGTGCGCGCGGTCATCGGCGGGTATTTCAGGTCCGGTTGCGCGATCAGATCGTACAGCTGGATGATGCGGTTGAGGTTGACCGGGCCATCGATGCGGTACACCGCGTTCTCGGTCAGGCCGAAATTCTGCAGCAGGGTCCGCACGATCTCGCGCGGCATGTCGTGCGCGATCTCCAGCCGCACCGCTGGCCGGTAGCCGCGGTCGACCAGCTCGTCACGCAGCGCCAGCGCCAGGTTTTCCACTTCCTCCTCGTCCACCACCAGCTCGGAATTGCGGGTGACGCGGAACTGGTAGGCGCCCTGGACTTCCATGCCCGGGAACAGCTCATCGACGAAGGTCGACAGCACCGACGACAGGAACACGAAGTTCTGGGGCCCGCCGAGCTTTTCCGGCAGCTGGATGATGCGCGGCAGCGAGCGCGGCGCACGCACGATGGCCAGGTGGCCGGCACGGCCGAACGCGTCGGTGCCCTTCAGTACCACCACGATGTTCAGCGACTTGTTGAGGATCTTCGGGAACGGGTGCACCGGGTCAAGGCCCAGCGGCGACAGCACCGGCATGATCTCGTTGCGGAAGTAGGCGCGCAGCCAGCGCTTCTGGCGGTCGGTCCAGGAGTGGCGGCCGAGCACGCCGATGCCGGCCTCCATCAGCGCCGGCCGCAGCGTCTCGTTCCAGCAGCGGTACTGCTGGTCCACCAGTTCGGCGGCGCGGTCATGGATGGCGCTCAGGATGGCCTGCGGGCTCATCCCGTCCGGTGCGGGTGGCAGGCCGTACTCCTGCGCGTGGCGCACGGCGGCGGCACGGATCTCGAAGAACTCGTCGAGGTTGGTGCAGGAGATGCACATGAAGCGCAGGCGCTCCAGCAGCGGTACCTGCGGGTCCATCGCCTGGGCCAGCACGCGGAAGTTGAAATCCAGCTGCGACAGCTCGCGGTTGATGTACAGCGCCGGGTCACGCAACGGATCGTTGTCCGGGCTCACGGGGAGGGGGAGGGATCCGAGGCTGCTCATGGCGTCATTCTTCGAGGGAGGTCAGGGGGGCGGACTCGCGCGGGCGCACGTGGTCGGCATCGAAATGGCAGGAGAACACCGAGCCCTTGCCGACTTCGCTTTCAATCTCCAGCCGCGCGTGGTGCAGGCCGAGGATGTGCTTGACGATGGACAGGCCCAGGCCGGTACCACCGCTTTCGCGCGAGCGGCTGCTGGAGACACGGTAGAAGCGTTCGGTCAGGCGCGGCAGGTGGGTGGCCGGGATGCCGTAGCCGGAATCGCGCACCGCCAGCACCGCACCGTCGCCCTCGCGGCGGAACTCCACCGCGATGCGGCCACCGGCCGGCGTATAGCGCACCGCATTGGTGACCAGGTTGGAGAATGCGCTGTGCAGTTCCTTAGTCGAGCCCTGAAGGTCAACGCCGGCGAGGTCGTCGATGCTGATCTGGTGGCGGCCCTGGCTGTGCGCTTCGGCTTCGCGGCGCAGGGTGGCCAGCATCGGCTGCATGGCCACGGTCTCGTCCTCGCTGTGTTCCTGCGATTCGAGGCGCGACAGGGTCAGCAGGTCTTCCACCAGCTGGGCCATGCGCTGGCTCTGCTTGCGCATTTCTTCCAGCATCGGTCCGGTTCCCGGGAAATCCTCCGGGTCCATCATGTCCAGGTAGCCGTGGACCACGGTGAGCGGCGTGCGCAGCTCGTGTGAAACGTTGGCCACGAAGTCACGGCGCACCTGTTCCAGGCGCAGCAGCTTGCTGACATCGCGCGCGATCAGCAGCCAGTAATCGGAGGAATAGGGAATCAGCCGCAGGTTGAGGCGGATCGCCGGATCGACCGGCGAGGGTACGTCCAGGATCGGCTCGGCATTGCGGCCGCCGGCCAGCCAATGCGCCAGCGGCATCGGCTGCAGGCGTTCGACCAGGGCCTCGCCAAGGTCGCCGGGATGGTGCAGGCCGAGCAGAGCGGTAGCCGCTTCGTTGAACCACTGCACGCGCTGGCTGTTGCGATCCAGCACGACGACGGCATCAGGCAGCGCGGCGGCAGCAGCGCGGTAGCTGCGCAGCATGTCCAGCAGGCGGCGCTTGCGCACGCGCATTTCCACCTGGTTGCGGTACAGCAGGCGGTCCAGTTCGTTCCAGACGCCGGTGCCTTCTTCGGCGGTGTCCCAGCGCTGGCGAGCGGTCAGCCGGCGCAGAACGCTGCGCAGGCGCCAGTAATGCCAGGCCAGGGCCGCCAGCGCGCCCAGTGCGATGCACAACCACAGATGGCCCGTGAACCACCCCACCAGTCCGGCGAACAGCAGCACCGCGGCAACGGTGGCCAGGGTCTTCAACCAGGCAGAGCGGATGTGGCGGGGCATTGCGATCTCGTCGTTGAGGTGCGGCGGTTCACTGGGGTGAACCGAGGGTTATAGCAGAGTTGCCGGCACCGGCACCCGCAGGTGCGCGGTGCCGGCACGACGAGACTCAGGTAGCAGTGGAGAAGCGGTAGCCGGCGCCGCGCACGGTCTGCACCATGTTCTCGGCGTTGAACGGCTCCAGCGTCTTGCGCAGGCGGCGGATATGCACGTCGATGGTGCGCTCCTCCACGTACACGCTGCCGCCCCATACATGGTCCAGCAGCTGCGCGCGGGTGTAGACGCGCTCCGGGTGGGTCATGAAGAAATGCAGCAGACGGTATTCGGTCGGGCCGATCGGCACCGGCTGGTCGTTGGCGAACACGCGATGGGCGGCGCCGTCGATACGGATCGGGCCGACGGCTACGCTGCCGTCCTCGTCATCTTCGCGGGCGCGGCGCATGACCGCTCGGATGCGGGCCAGCAGTTCGCGTGCCGAGAACGGCTTGACCACATAGTCATCGACACCGGCCTCGAGGCCACCGACGCGATCATTCTCTTCGCCGCGGGCGGTCAGCATGATGATCGGTACTTCGCGGGTCAGCGTTTCCTTGCGCCAGCGGCGGGCCAGGTCCAGGCCGCTGGTGCCGGGCAGCATCCAGTCCAGCAGGATCAGGTCGGGAACGCGATCGGCGATCGCGGTCTGGGCCTCCCGGGCATCGCCGGCGTGGACCGGTTCGTAATCGCCCTTGCGAAGGGCGAAGGCGACCATTTCACGGATCGCGGGCTCGTCATCGACGATCAGGATGCGTTTCTGCACGAGGACACCGTAGGGCTCGGTTACTGGAGTGGTGCCAGTAGACTACGGTTTGATGACATGTTTGTGACTACCCGGCCGGAACCGACCTGGATTGCCATCGGCCGGTCATGCGGTGCTCAGCGGCGGTCCAGGTCCGGGTCCTGCACGCCCTGCCGGCGCAGCTCCAGCACTGTCGGGGTGATCGATTCGATGCGCGCGTCAACCCGCGCGCGGCCGATGTAATCCAGCGCCGGGTTGCGCTTGAGCGCCTGCAGCTGCATCAGCGCCTGTTCTGGCCGCCCGCTGAGGAAGGCGGCCTCGGCATAGGCCTCGCTGGCGCGCACGCTGTCGCCAGCCAACTCGCTGGCGCGGGCGAAACGCTGCTGGAAGACCGGATCGTTACCGCTTTGCGACAGCAGGGGGCGCAACATTGCCTGCGCACGCTGGCCGGCTTCGCGGCTGCCTTGTTCGTTCAGGATCTCGGCATAGGTCAGTGCCACCGGGCGGCTGTTGGGGTGTTCGCGCAGCAGCTGCTCGAAGCGGCTGTTGGCCTGGGCCGCCTGGCCTGCGCGCGACTCCGCCTCGCCCAGGCCCAGCGCCAGCCACAGGTTGCCGGGGTGGCTCTGCAGCAGGCCGGCCAGGGTCTGCCGGGCCTGGCCGGCACCGGCACGGCCACCGCGCATCACCGCCAGCGCCTGGCCGTAGCGCTGCGCATCGTTGAGGCCGTCCTTCTGCCGCTTGGCCAGGTCGGCGTACTCGCGCTCCAGCTCGGGGGGGGAGTCCGCGCTGAGCACGCGCAGGCGCTCACGCGCCCACTCGAAGTCACCGCTGGCGCCACGGTTGAGCTGGCCGATCGGCAGGCGCAGCACACTGCCGGGCAGCAGCGGGTTGTTGCCGCGCAACAGCGGCTCGCCCAGGCTGGGATCTGCCGGGTCCACCCGCTCCTTGCGCTCGCCGGTGGGGGTGCTGGTGGTGAGCAGCACCGTATCCTTCTTCATCTGCTCGGCGCGGGCTTTGGCCTCGCTGATGCGGGTGATGTTGACCGGGTGGGTGCGCAGGAACTCGGGCACGCTGTAGCCGCCTTCGTTGCCGCGCATGGCTGCCGACATCCGCTCGAAAAAGCCGGCCATGGCATCCACGTCGTAGCCGCTGCGCGACAGGGTGCGGATGCCCAGGCGGTCGGCCTCGGACTCGTTGGAGCGGGTGTAGTTGATCTGCCGCTGCTGCATCAGGCCCATGCCCGAGCTGATCGCGGCCATCGTCGCGTTGCCGGACGACGTGCTGTTGCTGGCCTGGGCGGCCACTACCGCCGCCAGCATGCCCAGCAGGATCGGGATCTGGTCGCGCTGGGCGCGCTCGACACCGCGCAGCACGTGCTGCTGGGTGACGTGGGCGATTTCGTGGGACAGCACCGCAGCGACCTCGTCCTCGCGCTCGGCGGTCAGCACCAGTCCGGCATTGACCCCGATGTAGCCGCCCAGCGTGGCGAACGCGTTGATCTGGCGGTCGTTCATCACGAAGAAGGTGTACGGCTGCCGCGGCTGGTCACTGTTGGAGCCGAGCCGGGTACCCATGGTCTGCAGCCAGTCGTTGACCAGCGGATCTTCCAGCAGGTAGCCGTAGTTGCGCAGCTCGCGCAGCATCATCGCGCCGTACTCGGCCTGGCGGGCCGGGGTCAGCAGCTCGCCGGCCGAAGAGCCGATGTCGGGCAGCTTCTCCTGGGCCTGGGCCAGCGGCATGGCCAGGGCCAGGGTGACGGCGGTAGTCAGCAGCAGGGCTCGCAAGCAGAAGGTCCTCGGGCGGGGCGCGCCAAGCGTGGCAGGGCGGGGGGCAACCATTCGTTAATCCACAGTGTTGCGGCCGTGGCGTGGAAATTCCAGCGCACCGGTACCATATGTAGACCGTCGATCCATCGTGGAGTTTCCCGTGACAGCCCAGACCGCCGGCGGTGCCCCCGCCATCACCATCTATTCCACTGCCGTCTGCCCGTATTGCGTGGCCGCCAAGAACTTCCTGAAGAGCAAGGGCCAGCAGTGGACCGAGGTCCGCATTGACCTGGACCCGGCCGAGCGCGAGAAGATGATGGCGCTGACCCGCCGCACCAGCGTGCCGCAGATCTTCGTCGGCGACGTCCATGTCGGCGGCTACGACGACATGATGGCCCTGCACCGTGAAGGCAAGCTCGAGCCGCTGCTGGCCGGGCAGGGCCAGGCATGAGCGCGGCCGACGACGGCAGCAAGGACCGCATCGCCGAGTTCACCGAGTTCCGCAAGCGCATGAACGAGCGCATCCTGGGCGAACCGAACCAGGTGGTGCGCCGCTTCTTCGCGCTGGATACGCAGACCTACCAGGCCGGCGCGCTGGACGTGAAGACCAAGGAGCTGCTGGGCCTGGTGGCCTCGATGGTGCTGCGCTGCGACGACTGCATCAGCTACCACGTGGCCCAGTGCAAGGACGCCGGGGTGACCCGCGAGGAGTTCTTCGAGACCTTCTCGGTCGGCCTGGTGGTGGGCGGCTCCATCGTGATCCCGCACCTGCGCCGCGCGGTCGCCTTCCTCGACCAGCTGGAAGGCGGCGCCGCCGCGCCAGCCGCGCACGAGCACTGAGGGTCGTGCCGGCCAGCGGCCGGCATCCCCTGAACCCGACATGGCCGGGGTTGCCGGCCAGCGGCCGGCACTACCGGGCCCGCGAGGGGGCCTGTCCCGCGATCCAACAGCCCAGGAGCCCCTTCTTGTTGAAGGGGCGCGCCGACAGGCGGGGGTAGAGGAGGGATGCGCGGGCAATTCTGCCTGAGCCGGGGACTGGGACCATGGTCTATTTGGGACCTCGGCCCCGGCTCAGGCATAATTGCCGGTGAAACTTCCTTTGCGCCGGCGTTTCCGGGCACGTCCGGACGGCGTTTTTCCCCCTGTTCGGAACATCGATCAATGACGCAGAAAATTACGGTCATCCGCGGCGACGGCATTGGCCCGGAAATCATGGACGCCACCCTGTTCGTGCTCGACCAGCTCAAGACTGGCCTGGAGTACGAAGACGCCGACGCCGGCCTGGTGGCCCTGGAAAAGCACGGCGACCTGATGCCGGCGGTGACCCTGGAATCGATCGCGCGCAACAAGGTCGCGCTGAAGAGCCCGCTGACCACCCCGGTCGGCGGTGGCTTCACCTCGATCAACGTCAGCCTGCGCCGTCACTTCGACCTGTACGCCAACGTGCGTCCGGCCCACACCTTCCCGAACACCAAGTCGCGTTTCGACAACGTCGACCTGATCACCGTCCGTGAGAACACCGAAGGTGCCTACCTGGCCGAAGGCCAGGAAGTGTCGGCCGATGGCGAGACCGCCTTCTCCGGCACCCGCATCACCCGCAAGGGCTCCGAGCGCATCGTGCGCTACGCCTTCGAGCTGGCCAAGAGCACCGGCCGCAAGAAGGTCACCGCCGTGCACAAGGCCAACATCATCAAGTCGACCTCGGGCCTGTTCCTGAATGTCGCCCGTGAAGTCGCCGCGCAGTACCCGGACATCGAGTTCCAGGAAATGATCGTCGACAACTGCTGCATGCAGCTGGTGATGCGTCCGGAACAGTTCGATGTGATCGTCACCACCAACCTGTTCGGCGACATCATCTCCGACCTGTGCGCCGGCCTGGTCGGCGGCCTGGGCCTGGCTCCGGGTGCCAACATCGGCAAGGACGCGGCGATCTTCGAAGCCGTGCACGGCACCGCGCCGGACATCGCCGGCCAGGGCAAGGCCAATCCGTGTGCGCTGCTGCTGGCGGCCGCGCAGATGCTGGACCACATCGGCCAGCCGGAGAATGCCGAGCGCCTGCGCAAGGCCATCGTGGCGACCATGGAAGCCAAGGACTCGCTGACCGGCGACCTGGGTGGCACCGGTACCACCATGAGCTTTGCCCAGGCCATCGCCAGCCGCCTGTAAGCGGCCGGCCGACCTCGGTTGGATCCACAGCGGGGCGCCTTCGGGCGCCCCGTTGCGTTGTGGGCTGGTTCGGTAGATCCACGCCATGCGTGGATGACGGGGCCCCTACGGTCCGCAGCCACCCATGGGGTGCCTCTACAGGGGATTTTCTGTGCGTATATCGCACAGATCATGTGCCGCTGGGCGGCTGGTTCGTGCGTAATGTGATCGGCATCCTGTGCCCACTTCCCAATGCACCGGAGCTTGAACATGAACCTCACCGCCTTCGGCCTGGCCAGCCTGATCGGCATGACCGCCACCCTCCCGCTTGCTGCTGCCGAGCCGACCCATCCCACCATCCGCCATATGGCGGGTGCGCCGGTCGCGACCTCGCTGGATGCGGCGAAGACTGCCGTGCTGGTGATCGACTTCCAGAACGAGTACTTCGATGCCAAGGCTGTACCGGGCTTTGCGGGTGGCCGCATGGTCATTCCCGATGGCGAGGCCGCACTGCGCCAGGCCAGGCGGGTAGTCGAATTCGCCGATGCCCACGGCATCCGCGTGATCCATGTCCAGCACGTGCTGCCGGCCGGCGCACCCCTGTTCGCGCAGGGCAGCGTCAATGCCGCCTTCCATCGCGACCTGCAGCCGCGCCAGGGCGAGACCGTGGTGCAGAAGGACAATGTCAGCGTGTTCGCCGGCGCGTCCGCCGCGGTGCTCGACCCGATGCTGAAGAACGCCGGCATCGACACCCTGATCGTCACCGGCCTGCAGACCCACGCCTGCGTGGCCGGTGCTGCGCGCGACGCGGCAGCGGCTCCGCGCGGCTACCGGGTGATCGTCTCGTCCGATGCCAGCGCCAGCCGCGATCTGGATCTGGCCGGCGGCCGTCGCATCGGCCATCGCGCGCTGCATGAGGCCTCGCTGGCGCAGATCGAAGACGCCTTCGGCGATGTCATGAGCACCGACGCGATCCTCGCGCTGCCGGTACGCAAGGCCGGTGACGGCGCTTGATAAGCTGGCGGGGCCCGCATGCCGTGGGCCCCGCCACGTGGAGCTGCCCGCCGATGGATCACTTCGCCGCCCTGCGTGCGCTGCGCGCCATCGTTGACGCGGGCAGTTTCACTGCGGCCGCCGAGCGCCTGGGGACCACCCACTCGGCGATGTCGCGGCAACTGCGGCAGCTGGAAGAGCACCTGCAGGTACGCCTGCTCGATCGCAACAGCCGTCGGCTGTCATTGACCGAGGCCGGGCGCGATTACTACCGCGAGGCGGCAACGCTGCTGGACCGCCTGCAGGAGGCGGATGATCGTGCTCGCGCCGGGCAGGCGCAGCCCAGCGGCAGCGTGCGGATCAGCGTGCCGCAGGTGGTGGCCAGCCAGGAGCTGCCCCACTGGCTGCCCTCGTTCCTGCAGCGTTACCCGCAGGTCACGCTGGACCTGTCGGCGGATGATCAGGTGGTGGATGTGGTCGGTGGTGGTTTCGACCTGGCGCTGCGCATTGCAGCTTCATTGCCGGACAGCCAACTGGTTGCGCGCGAGCTGGCCAGCTGCCCGCGCATCCTGGTCGCCGCACCGGTCTACCTGGCGCGCCATGGCCTGCCACGGCACGCTGTGGATCTGGAGCAGCACACGCTGCTGGGTTTCAGTCCCACGCCGTCAATGCCGCCCTGGCGGTTGCTGGGACCGCGCGGCGCCAGCGTGAGCGTTGAAGCCGGGCAGCGCCTGCGCGTGGATGCCACGCCCGCGCTGTACGCCGCCGCGCTGGCCGGAATGGGCATCAGCCTGTTCACCGCGCTGACCGTGCAGGAGGATCTGCGCGCCGGTCGTCTGATCCGCGTGCTGCCGGCCTGGCATGCCGGCCAGCGGCGCTACTTCGCGTTGTACCCGCATGCACGTGCGCTCGCGCCCAAGGTGCGAGCGCTGGTCGAACACCTTGCGGCGCACTACGCTGCACAGGCTGGCGTGGCTGGCTAGCCGGGAAATGCAGCCACGCGTTACAAAGAGAAAAGGGCGCCCCGAAGGCGCCCTTTGTCGTTCATGGCTCTGCCTGGTTCAGCGCTGCTGGATCTTCGACAGCAGGCGCAGGAACTCCACATACAGCCAGACCAGGGTCACCATCAGGCCGAATGCGCCATACCACTCCATGTACTTGGGCGCGCGCTGGGCCACGCCGGTCTCGATGAAATCGAAGTCCAGCACCAGGTTCAGCGCGGCCACGACCACCACGAAGAGGCTGAAGGCAATGCCCAGCCAGCTGGAGTCGTGGATCACCGGCACGTTGATGTTGAAGAAGCCCAGCACGAACGAGGCCAGGTAGAGCAGGGCGATGCCGCCGGTGGCGGCCACCACGCCCATCTTGAAGTTCTCGGTGGCCTTGATCAGGCCGCTGCGGTATGCGAACAGCAGGGCGGCCAGGGTGCCGAAGGTCAGCAGCACCGCCTGGAACACGATGCCCGGGTACTTCATGTTGAACAGGGCCGACACGGCGCCCAGGAACAGGCCTTCGACCAGTGCGTACATCGGCGCGGTGACCGGCGACCATTCCTTCTTGAAGATGGTGATCAATGCCAGCACCAGGCCGCCGATCGCGCCACCGATGGCGTACAGGCTCGCGCTGCCGGAAATCTGGCCGTACTCGTCGACCGCCTGGCTCCAGGCGAACGCCGCGGTCAGCACGGTCAACAGCAGCAGGATGCCGGTCTTGTTGGCGGTGCCGTTGAGGGTCATGGCCTGGTCGGGGCTGGTCACTACCGAGCCACTGGCGAGGTCGAGGAAAGTCGACTCGGAAAGAGCCGGGTTGCCGCTGCGCATGCGTGTTCTCCGTGCGAATGAAGGTCGGGACGGCCATCCGGCCGATGGGCGTCAGCATAGCCGATGACTGCTTTCGGCGTTGTGGCAGGCCCGGGATCTGTGCATCCTTCGTTGACAGTTCCCAACGCGCTTGGCGACAATGACCAACTCCCCGGGTCCAACCCGAGGGGATTGCAAGACCGGGGTATAGCGCAGTCTGGTAGCGCGCCTGCTTTGGGAGCAGGATGTCGGGGGTTCGAATCCCTCTACCCCGACCAATCCCACGCCACGTCGGATTGGACACCGTTCCGGTTCGGGCGCCCGTAGCTCAACTGGATAGAGCACCGGCCTTCTAAGCCGGCGGTTACAGGTTCGATTCCTGTCGGGCGCGCCATTGGCGAGCACCGGGATCGCATCGACGGATGTGAAGAAGTGCTTGCAAAAGCGCAAGGACTCCACCAGAATATCGGACTCGCTTCGGCGGACCGCAGCTTCGGTGACAGTCCCCAGGCAATGTTCAAGGTTCCAGCGTCAGTGATATCGGCGATGGAGCGAAAGTTTCAGTGGTGGCTGTAGCTCAGTTGGTTAGAGTACCGGATTGTGATTCCGGTGGTCGGGGGTTCGAATCCCCTCAGCCACCCCACTGATTCAACCGCATCGGCGCAGCCGAAACGGTATTGCAATAAACAGAAGGCACGCTACAATGTGCGTCTGAGTTTCACGGGCCGTTAGCTCAGTTGGTAGAGCAGTTGACTCTTAATCAATAGGTCCAAGGTTCGAATCCTTGACGGCCCACCAAGACAGAAGCCACCTGGTACGCCAGGTGGCTTTTTTCTTATAGGTGTGACTCCCATCGTTCCGATGGATCACGCGTTGCAGAACCCGTTTGGCGTGGATCTGCAGCAGGAGCGGGCCCCGCAGTGCTGGTTTCAACCACGTTGAAAAAAGTGCTTGCACCCACCGAGCGGATCGGGTCATAATTCGCGCCCCGATTTCGGGCTGTTAGCTCAGTTGGTAGAGCAGTTGACTCTTAATCAATAGGTCCAAGGTTCGAATCCTTGACAGCCCACCAGACAAAAGCCACTTGGTCCGCCAAGTGGCTTTTTTCTTGCCTGTTCGCTGAGGGGCATCTGCAGATGCCAGCGGTGCTGGCTGGAGTGGAGCCCCCTTGAGTCAAGGGGGCACGGCGAAGCCGCGGGGATGTGGCGGCTGATGAAGTGGGGCCCGCGCTTTGCCGCGCAAAGCGTGGGGCTGCGGCGCGAATGCGCGGCAGCTTCCCACTTGGTCCGCCAAGTGGCTTTTTTCTTGCCTGTTCGCTGGGGGGCATTTCATCCGCGCATGGCGTGGATCGACTGAAGCAATGCTGAAATCAGGGTCATACGCGTCATCAGTGTTATCAATGCTGTGCGCTGCATCTCACCGCATCGCATCCTGCATCGCACCCAATGGATCTTCCGCGCCGACGGCGCATGCACGAAGGACGATGTTGATGGCTCATATCAATCGATTGCACCGCACGCTGTGGGTTTCCTTCGCGTTGCTGGCACTGGCGGCTTGCGCGCCCGCCGACGATCCCGCGCAGACCGTCGAACGCGATGCTGGCACTGAAAGTGCTCCTGCACGCCCGGTCGGTGAGGCCATGCAGATGCAGCCGGCTCAGCCGGCAGAGCGGGAGGCCCTGCCCGATGCGGTGGACGTGCAGCGCAATGCGGATGGTTCGGTGGATGTGCGCAAGGCCACGCCGGAGTCGGCGGCCCTGCGGCGCACCGGCGACGGGGGCGTGGAGATCCGCGAGGTGGATCCTGCAGCCGGGCAGGGTGCCGATACGGCGTCGGCCAAGGCCAGGCCGCAGCAGTGAACCCCGCCACCCCGGATGAGCTTGCGCTCGCCGGGGTGGTTCAACGCGCGGGCTGCGCACAATTGCCATGTTCAGTTTTGTGCAGGCCTTCCGCTTCCCGTCATCGCCTGCGACAATGAACACCTGCGCCGGCCACGCGAAAGTGGCGGAATTGGTAGACGCCCTGGATTTAGGTTCCAGTGCCGCAAGGCGTGGGGGTTCGAGTCCCCCCTTTCGCACCAGTGCCGGCCTGTCCCCGCCCTGATAGGGCCATCTGCGCCCCCCTTGACCGGCACGCGCTGGCAGTGCAAGCCGAATTGGGCGAAACTAAAGGGCTGCGGCAAGCAGGCGCGTCCCAGACGTCGCGTCCTTACAACCGTTTCATCCCAATCATCGAGCCGGGGGCCTGGGCCACCGGTGGCAGGAGTCAACATGCAAGCTTCGATCGAATCCACCGGCAACCTGGAACGCCGCCTGAGCTTCTCGCTGCCGGAAGAGCGTCTGCAGAGCCACATCGTCGGCCGCCTCGGCGAAATCGCCCGTACCACCCGCATCAAGGGTTTCCGCCCGGGCAAGGTGCCGGCCAAGGTGATCGAGCAGCGCTTCGGCGCGCAGGTCCGTGGCGAGGCGCTGGACGGCCTGCTGCGCGAAACCTTCGATGCAGCCGTGCGCGAGCACGACCTGCGCATCGTCGGCAGCCCGCGCATCGACAAGGGCGACGAGGGTGAGTTCTCCTTCGTCGCCACCGTGGAAGTGGTGCCGGACTTCGGCGACATCGACGTCAGCAAGCTGACCGTCGTGCGCCATACCGCCGAGATCACCGACGCCGACATCGACCAGATGATCGAGAACCTGCAGAACCAGCGCCGTACCTGGGCCCCGGTCAGCCGTGGCGCGCAGGACGGTGACCTGGTCGCGGTGGAAACCTGGTCGCAGGCCGGCGAAGAGCGCCTGCCGGCCGAGGGCACCGAGAAGGGTTCGATCGTGCTCGGCCAGGGCATGATGTTCGACACCATCGAGAAGGGCCTGGTCGGCCTGGCCAAGGGCGAAGAGAAGACCCTGGACGTCGAGTTCCCGGCTGACTGGCGCGTGCCGGTGCTGGCCGGCAAGACCGTGCAGGTCACCGTCAAGGTCACCGAGGTCTCCGAGCCGGTCGTGCCGGCGGTCGACGAAGCCTTCATCAAGAGCTTCGGCGTGAAGGGCGGCGATGTGGAGCAGTTCCGCAGCGACATCCGCGCCAACCTGGGGCGCGAGCTGAAGGGTGCGTTGATGAACCGCCTGCGCCGCGAAGTGGGCGAGCAGCTGATCGCGGCCTACTCCTCGGTCGAAATGCCGCCGCGCCTGGTCGAAAACGAAGCCCGCGCCATGCTGGCCCAGCAGGTCGAGCAGCTGCGCCGCAACGGCCAGAACGTCGGCGAGATCCCGGCCGATGCCCACGAAGGCTTCAAGGACGCTGCCGCCAAGCGCGTGCTGGTCGGCCTGCTGGTCGGTGAAGTGGCCCGCATCAACGACCTGCGCCTGGAAGCCAAGCGCCTGAATGAAACGATGCGTCTGATCGCTTCGACCTACGAAGAGCCGGAGCAGGTCATTGAGATGTACCGCAACGACCCCCAGTTGATGTCTGGCCTGCAGAACCGTGTGATGGAAGAGCAGGTGATCGACTGGATCGCCGAGCGTGCCCAGCACACCGAAGAGAAGCTGTCGTTCCAGGACGCGATCCGCCAGTAAGCCCGGGCGGATCACCGGATGCCCCGCGCCTTTGCCGGCGCGGGGTTGTTGCCCCCCAAGATAGGTACCTCACGTAATGGACAACCGAACCAAAGCCCTGAACCTGGTTCCGATGGTGGTCGAGCAGACCAGCCGCGGCGAGCGTGCCTACGACATCTATTCGCGCCTGTTGAAGGAGCGCCTGATCTTCCTCGTGGGTCCGATCGACGATCACATGGCCAACGTGGTGGTGGCGCAGCTGCTGTTCCTTGAATCGGAAAACCCGGAAAAGGACATCAACATCTACATCAACTCGCCGGGTGGCGTGGTCACCGCCGGCATGGCGATCTACGACACCATGCAGTACATCAAGCCGAATGTGAGCACCACCTGCATCGGCCAGGCCGCCTCGATGGGCGCCCTGCTGCTGGCCGCGGGCGAAGCCGGCAAGCGCTATGCGCTGCCGAACTCGCGCGTGATGATCCATCAGCCGCTGGGTGGCTACCAGGGCCAGGCCACCGACATCGACATCCACGCGCGCGAGATCCTGACCCTGCGTTCGCGCCTGAACGAGGTGCTGGCCAAGCACACCGGCCAGTCGCTGGAGACGATCGCCCGTGATACCGAGCGCGACAACTTCAAGAGCGCCTTCGAGGCGCAGGCCTACGGTCTGGTCGATCAGGTCCTGGAGCGTCGTCCGGATGAGTCGATCCAGGCCGGCTGACCGGCCTTCACGGGGCCAGGGAGGCCTCGTTCCTGCAGGGTCGGGTGGGACTGGTGTCCCCTCGGCCCTGTGCTATTCTCGAATCGAACCCCCGTTCAGCGGGGGGGGTAACTGGGTAAGCGAAGCATGAGCGAAGACCGCCAAGGTCGTTCCACGGACACCGGCAAGATCCTCTACTGCTCTTTCTGCGGCAAGAGCCAGCATGAAGTGCGCAAGCTGATTGCGGGTCCGAGCGTGTTCATCTGCGATGAGTGCGTGGAGCTGTGCAACGACATCATCCGTGAGGAACTTGAGGAAAAGGCGCAGTCGGCGCGCAGTTCGCTGCCCAAGCCGCGCGAGATCCTCGAGGTCCTCGACCAGTACGTGATCGGCCAGAACCGTGCCAAGCGCACGCTGGCAGTGGCCGTGTACAACCACTACAAGCGCATCGAGAGCCGGCAGAAGAACGACGACGTCGAACTGGCGAAGTCGAACATCCTGCTGGTCGGCCCGACCGGTTCGGGCAAGACGCTGCTGGCCGAGACCCTGGCCCGCCTGCTCAACGTGCCGTTCACCATGGCCGACGCCACCACGCTGACCGAAGCCGGTTACGTGGGCGAGGACGTGGAGAACATCATCCAGAAGCTGCTGCAGAAGTGCGACTACGACGTCGAGAAGGCGCAGCAGGGCATCGTCTACATCGATGAAATCGACAAGATCTCGCGCAAGAGCGAGAACCCGTCGATCACCCGCGACGTGTCCGGCGAAGGCGTGCAGCAGGCCCTGCTGAAGCTGATCGAAGGCACCGTGGCCAGCGTTCCGCCGCAGGGCGGCCGCAAGCACCCGCAGCAGGAATTCCTGCAGGTGGACACCAAGAACATCCTGTTCATCTGCGGCGGCGCGTTCGCCGGGCTGGACAAGGTGATCCAGGCGCGTTCCACCGACGTCGGCAGCATCGGCTTCGGCGCCAAGGTGAAGAGCAGCGAGCGCAAGCAGGAAGTGGGCAAGGTGCTGGCGGAAGTCGAGCCGGAAGACCTGATCAAGTTCGGCCTGATTCCCGAGTTCGTCGGCCGCCTGCCGGTGGTCGCGACCCTGGAGGAGCTGGACGAGCCGGCCCTGATCAAGATCCTGACCGAGCCGAAGAACGCCATCACCAAGCAGTTCAAGAAGCTGTTCGAGATGGAGAACGTCGAGCTGGAGTTCCGTCCGGACGCTTTGTCGGCCATCGCCAGGAAGGCGCTCAAGCGCAAGACCGGCGCCCGTGGCCTGCGCACCATCGTCGAATCGGTCCTGCTGGACACCATGTATGACCTGCCGTCGCAGGAGAACGTCAGCAAGGTGGTCGTGGACGAATCGGTGATCGAGCACAAGTCCGAGCCGTACCTGATCTACCAGACCCCGGCGGCCCCTGAACAGAAGGCCGCAGGCGCCGAGTGATCCTTCCAGGTTGTTGATTGGAAAGGATTTTCAAGGAATGCCTTGCATCTGAAAGCCGATGGCCCCATAACGGGGCCATCGGCTTTTTTTGTCTCCGGAAGATGCCCTCCCGGAGGCGGTTTTCCCCCTTCCCTGGAGCCCCCATGGCCCGTTCCCCAAGTGAAACCCTCGACCTGCCGGTCCTGCCGCTGCGCGACGTAGTGGTGTTCCCGCACATGGTCATCCCGCTGTTCGTCGGCCGTGACAAGTCCATGCACGCGCTCGAACAGGCAATGGAGGCGGACAAGCGCATCCTGCTGCTGGCGCAGAAGTCGGCCGAGACCGACGACCCGCATGCGGCCGACCTCTACCAGGTTGGCACGCTGGCGCAGGTGCTGCAGCTGCTGAAGCTGCCCGACGGCACCATCAAGGTGCTGGTTGAAGGCCTGTCGCGCGTGCAGGTCACCCACGTCGACGAGCGCGACGGCTCGCTGCATGGCCAGGCCGTGGAGATCGACGCCACCGACGAGCGCGAGGCGCGCGAGGTCGAGGCGATTGCCCGCTCGCTGATGTCGCTGTTCGAGCAGTACGTGAAGACCAACCGCAAGCTGCCGCCGGAGCTGCTGCAGACGCTGTCGGGCATCGATGAGCCGGCGCGCCTGGCCGACACCATCGCTGCGCACATCAGCGTGCGCCTGGCCGACAAGCAGCGCCTGCTGGAAACGCTGGCCGTCGGTGACCGCCTGGAGATGCTGGTCGGCCTGGTCGACGGCGAGATCGACGTGCAGCAGATGGAGAAGCGCATCCGCGGCCGCGTGAAGTCGCAGATGGAGAAGAGCCAGCGCGAGTACTACCTCAACGAACAGATGAAGGCCATCCAGAAGGAACTGGGTGACCTGGACGACGCGCCGGGCGAGCTGGAAGAACTGGCCCGCAAGATTGCCGAGGCCGGCATGCCGAAGGCGGTTGAAGCCAAGGCGCGCAATGAACTGAACAAGCTCAAGCAGATGTCGCCGATGTCGGCCGAAGCCGCCGTCGTGCGCAACTACCTGGAGTGGCTGCTGGGCGTGCCGTGGAAGAAGCGCAGCAAGGTGCGCAAGGACCTGAAGGTCGCGCAGGATACGCTCGATGCCGACCACTACGGCCTGGAGAAGGTCAAGGAGCGCATTCTTGAATACCTGGCGGTGCAGTCGCGCGTGAAGCAGATGAAGGGCCCGATCCTGTGCCTGGTCGGGCCGCCGGGCGTGGGCAAGACCTCGCTGGGCCAGTCCATTGCCAAGGCCACCAACCGCAAGTTCGTGCGCATGTCGCTGGGCGGCGTTCGCGACGAGGCCGAAATCCGTGGCCACCGCCGTACCTACGTCGGTTCCATGCCGGGCCGCATCGTGCAGAACCTCAACAAGGTCGGCAGCAAGAACCCGCTGTTCGTGCTCGACGAGATCGACAAGATGTCGATGGACTTCCGTGGCGATCCGTCTTCGGCGCTGCTGGAAGTGCTCGATCCGGAGCAGAACAACGCATTCAACGACCACTACCTGGAAGTGGACCTGGACCTGTCCGAAGTGATGTTCGTGGCGACCTCGAACTCGCTCAACATTCCCGGCCCGCTGCTGGACCGCATGGAAGTGATCCGCATCCCCGGCTACACCGAGGACGAGAAGCTCAACATCGCGACCCGCTACCTGGTGCCGAAGCAGGTCAAGGCCAACGGCCTGCAGCCGGAAGAGCTGGAGATCGGCAGTGATGCCATCCAGGACATCGTGCGCTACTACACGCGTGAATCGGGCGTGCGCAACCTGGAACGCGAGATCGCCAAGATCTGCCGCAAGGTGGTGAAGGAGATCGCGCTGGCTGGCCCGCAGCCGGCAGCGAAGGCGAAGAAGGGCGCGAAGAAGAAGGCGCTGGTGAGCGTGTCCAGCAAGAACCTGGACAAGTACCTGGGCGTGCGTCGCTTCGACTTCGGCCGTGCCGAGGAAGAGAATGAAATCGGCCTGGTCACCGGCCTGGCCTGGACCGAAGTCGGTGGCGACCTGCTGCAGATCGAATCGACCCTGGTGCCGGGCAAGGGCCAGCTGATCCTGACCGGCCAGCTCGGCAACGTGATGAAGGAATCGGCGTCGGCGGCGCTGTCGGTGGTGCGTTCGCGCGCGGTCGGCTTCGGCATCGACAGCGACTTCCTGCAGAAGCACGACGTACACCTGCACGTGCCCGATGGCGCCACGCCGAAGGATGGCCCGAGTGCCGGCGCGGCGATGGTCACCTCGCTGGTGTCGATGCTGACCAGGGTGCCGGTGCGCGCCGATGTGGCGATGACCGGCGAGATCACCCTGCGTGGTCGCGTCACTGCCATCGGTGGCCTGAAGGAGAAGCTGCTGGCTGCACTGCGTGGCGGCATCCGCACGGTCATCATCCCGGAAGAGAACCGCAAGGACCTGGCCGACATCCCGGCCAACGTCACCCGCGATCTGAAGATCGTGCCGGTGAAGTACATCGAAGAAGTCCTGGACCTGGCGCTGGAGCGTCCGTTGGCACCGAAGAAGGCGCGCAAGAGTGCGCAGCGTGTCACGGTGCGCAGCAAGGCCAAACCGAGTGGAAACGCGCGCGTCAAGCATTGACGCGCGCTGTCCAATGGCCCGAAACCCGCGTCGTTGCTGGCTTTCCAGCTTGCGTGGGGGTAGGGCCACTGGTATAAAAGCAGCACTCGCGAATGAGTGGTCGCAGTCTGGTGATCGCTGGAATTCGGCGAACCGTTTCCACATGGCGGCCGCATGCAGATGGCGTGCGGTTGCTTCCCTGTCGAATAAGCGGAACCCACCGCCAAAGGAGTTGTAGAGAATGAACAAGACCGAATTGATCGATGCCGTTGCTGAAGCTGCCGACCTGACCAAGGCAGAGTCCAGCCGCGCTGTCGATGCCGTCGTTGCTGCCATCACCAAGGCGCTGAAGGACGGCGATGCGGTCACCCTGGTTGGCTTCGGTACCTTCCAGGTCCGCGACCGTGCTGCCCGCACCGGCCGCAACCCGAAGACCGGCGACACCATCAAGATCGCTGCTTCGAAGAATCCGTCGTTCAAGGCTGGCAAGGCCCTGAAGGATGCTGTAAACTAAGCGGCTCGCTGGGGTGCTTAGCTCAGCGGTAGAGCGTCTCCTTTACACGGAGAGGGTCGGGGGTTCGAAACCCTCAGCACCCACCACAGCACCGCGGTAAAAGTTTGAGTGTGGAGCGGTAGTTCAGCTGGTTAGAATGCTGGCCTGTCACGCCGGAGGTCGCGGGTTCGAGTCCCGTCCGCTCCGCCATTCAACGAGGCCTCCGGCCAAAAGCTGGAGGCTTTGTTTTCTCCCCGGTCCAGGCCGGCTGAAAGCAAAAAAGTAACAACGCGGAGCGGTAGTTCAGCTGGTTAGAATGCTGGCCTGTCACGCCGGAGGTCGCGGGTTCGAGTCCCGTCCGCTCCGCCAGTACATCGAGGCCCCCGGTTCAAGGCTGGGGGCCTTGTCTTCTCACCGAGAGGTTCGGGAGGAAGGCGAAAAGTCTTTGCAAGAACGGAGCGGTAGTTCAGCTGGTTAGAATGCTGGCCTGTCACGCCGGAGGTCGCGGGTTCGAGTCCCGTCCGCTCCGCCATTGCAGACTTCTTAAGTCCCTGTGAAAAAACTTTGAAAAAAGTGTTCATCGGGCTGGGTTTCCAGCGAGTCTTCGGATATACTGGGCACCTGCAAAGTTCAAGCGCGGAGCGGTAGTTCAGCTGGTTAGAATGCTGGCCTGTCACGCCGGAGGTCGCGGGTTCGAGTCCCGTCCGCTCCGCCAACTCTAAAAGCCCTCGGCGCAAGCCGGGGGCTTTTTCTTTGCGCCAGGATGGAGTTGGCCGATGCACTGATGGTGCGTGCCTGCGCAAGTGGGCGCAGGCCGCGTCGGTGCTGCTTTTGGTCCCTGCGGCGAAGCGGGTTACACTGCCGGGCTCGCCAATCAGGCCTTGTGATTCCTCACCATGCTGCAGAAACTCCGCGACAAGACCTCAGGCTGGATCGTCACCGTGATCCTGGGGCTGCTGATGATTCCGTTCCTGTTCGTGATCGACAACAGCTACCTCGGTGGCGTTGGCGCACAGAACGTGGCCAAGGTTTCCGCGCCGCCCACCTGGTGGCGTTCGGCGCCGTCGTGGTGGCCGGTGCGCATGCTGTGGCAGCACCATGAGATCAGCTCGCAGGATTTCCGCACGCGTTTCGAGCAGGAGCGCATGCGTGAGCGCCAGCAGCAGGGCGACAACTTCGACCCGCGCGCGTTCGAGAGCACCGAGAACAAGATGGCCGTGCTCGATCAGCTGATCGACGAACAGGTCGTGCGCCTGGTCGGTGAACAGGCGGGCGTGGTGATCGGCGACGGCGCTGTGCGCGAATACATCGCGACCATGCCGGCGTTCCTCGATTCGAACGGCAAGTTCAACGAGAACAACTACCGGCTGGCATTGGCCGGTGGCAATCCGCCGCGTACCCCGACCCAGTTCCAGGAACTGGTGCGTGAGAGCCTGCAGCAGTCGGTGATCCCATCGGGCCTGCAGAGCTCCGGCTTCGTCACCCAGGCCGAGACCGAGCGCCTGTTGAAGCTGCTGGGCGAAACCCGCGACGTCGAGCTGGCCGCGTTGCCGCCCGTACCGGCCGATACCGCGCCGGTCACCGATGATCAGATCAAGCAGTGGTACGACAGCCACGGCAAGGATTTCCGCCAGGCCGAGAGCGTGTCGCTGGAGTACGTCGAGATCAACGGTGCGAACCTGCCGGCACCGACCCCGGCCGATGAAGCGACCCTGCGCAAGCGCTATGAAGAGGAAAAGGCAAAGTTCACCTCGCCGGAGCAGCGCCAGGCCTCGCACATCCTGATCACCGGTGACGGCGCCGAAGCCAAGGCGAACAGGATCGCTGCCGAAGCCAAGGCGGCCGGTGCCGACTTCGCTGCGCTGGCCAAGGCCAATTCGGAAGATCCGGGCTCCAAGGACCAGGGCGGTGAGCTGGGTTGGGTCGAGCGCGGTGCGATGGTCAAGCCGTTCGAGGACGCGCTGTTTGCGGCCAAGGCCGGTGACGTGATCGGCCCGGTCAAGACCGAGTTCGGTTACCACATCATCAAGGTGGCCGCTGTGCGCGGTGGCCAGGGCAAGTCGTTCGAGGAAGTGCGTGACACGCTGGCTGCCGAGCAGCTGAAGGCCGACGGCGAGCGCGGCTTCAACGAACTGGCCGGTCGCCTGGTCGATGCCATCAACAAGAGCCCGAGCGACCTGGCGGCCGCCGCCAAGGAAGTGAACCTGCCGCTGCAGACCCTGGGCCCGATCACCCGCGCGACCGCCAGCGGCATCGCCGCTGACCCGGCCGTGCTGCGTGCCGCCTTCTCCGACGTGCTGGTGCAGGACGGTACCGCCAGTGACCCGATCGCCCTGGGCGGCGCGACCAACCACAGCGTGGTCATCCGTGTGGCTGCACACACCCCGGAACAGGCCCTGCCGCTGGACAAGGCCCGTGACCAGGTGATCGCTGCGATCCGTGCTGATCGCCAGCGCCAGGCCAGCGACAAGGCGGCCGATGCCATCCTGGCCAAGCTGAAGGCGGGCGCCACCCTGCAGTCGCTGGCCGCCAGCGAGAAGCTGCAGCTGAGCCCGATGCCGGGCCTGCCGCGCAGCCAGCCGGTGCCGACCCCGGAAATCAACCGCGCGATCTTCAGTGCGCCGGTGCCGGCTGAAGGCAAGCCGAGCTATGGCAAGGTCGACGTCAATGGCCACGCGCTGCTGTTCGCGGTGAACAAGGTCAATCCGGGCGACATCAAGGAAGTGACTGCAGAGCAGCAGAAGCAGCTGAAGGAACAGCTGAGCCAGATCGACGGCATGGCCGCAGCCAAGGCCTACATCGAAGCGATGCGCAAGAAGTTCATGATCCAGACCACCGAAGCGAACCTGTAAGCCTCGCGGCGGCACCCATGAGAGAGGCCCGGCAATGCCGGGCCTTTTTTGTGCCTGCCGATGCGTAGCGTCGAGCCATGCTCGACTGCGCCTGCTGGGCGCAGGCATGAAAAAAGCCGAGCGTGGGCTCGGCTCTCCAGAACAAAGGGGCGGGCAGGGCGCGGCGGTGCCGCGCCGGACTCAGTCCTCCACGCGCAGCACGGCGCCCGGCTTCAGCACGCTGCTGCCGCTCAGGCCGTTCAGCGACAGTAGCGCCTTGACCGGCATGCCATAGCGGCGGGCGATGGTCCAGGCCGATTCACCATCCCGCACGGTGTGGCGACGACTGCGCGGACGATCGGCGATCGCGGCCACGGTCTTGGCGACCTGTGGCGCTGGCGAGGCGGCGGCAACAGGTACGCTACTGGCCACCAGTGCGGTGGCGGTGTCCGCCACGGTCGCGCTGGCGGCCGAGACCGGCGCCAGCACGCGGGTGGTGCCGGACGAGACGCGCCCACCGCCCGCCAGGGCGGGGTTGAGGCGGACGATCCTGGCCGGGTCCAGGGCACGCTGTGCGGCCCACTGCTGGACGCTGGTGCCGGCGGGCAGGGTGTGGTCCTTCAGTACGGGCACGGTGCGGTCCAGCGAGGCCATGACACCTGGCTGGTCTTCCACATCTTCCAGCACGCAGGCCAGGGCATGCAGCTTCTCGACGTAGGCATGGGTGACCGGCGACAGGCCGGGCAGCGCCGAGGGCTTGGCGTTCTGCGCGTTCATGCCGGCCTTGCGCATCGATTGCAGCACGCGGTACTCGCCGGCGTTGTAGGCCATGGTGGCCAGGCGCCAGTCGCCGCCGAACATGCCGTGCAGGGTCTTCAGGTAGCGCACTGCGGCCTGTGTGGAATCGACCGCCGACAGGCGCCCGTCGTAGCCGTTGGCCATGGGCACGCGGTGATTGCGCGCAGTGGTGGCGATGAACTGCCACAGGCCGGTCGGGCCGCTGCCATTGCGTGCATTGGGCCGGTAACCGCTTTCCACGAACGGAATCAGCGCGAACTCGGTAGGCAGGTTGGCCTTGCGCAGCTCTTCGACCACATAGCCGAACAGCACCAGTGCATCGTCATCCTGGTTGGCCAGGCGCGACGGGGCGTGGGCGAACTGCTTCTGCCAGCGCGGGCTGGTGGCCTCGGCATTGCAGGTGGGCTCGGCCAGGCCGTCGCGGAAGCTGGAGAAGATCTCCTGGCCGTTGCGGACCGACGCGGCCGGCAACGCGGCCGGATCCAGCGGCAGGGCCGCGGCGGCGGTCAGGTTCTGGCCGATGCCAGCGCCCAGCGACTGGGCGCCGGCGGTTCCGGCCAGGCCCAGGACCAGGCCCAGGGCCAGCGGCAGACTTCGGCGCATCATGCGCGGAAGCCGTCTTTCCAGTGCCGGAGACCGGCCATCACGTCGACGTCGTCAACGACGTCACGGCCCAGGTGCGCCGACACCGACGCGCGGATCGGCGCAGTGTGCACACGCAGGAACGGATTGCAGTCGAATTCGCTGGCCAGGGTTACCGGCAGGGTGGAACGGTCATCGCGGCGCATGGCCAAAGCCTCCTCTTGGCGCTGCCGCAAGGCAGCGTTGGCGGGGTCGACATGCCGCGCGAAGACGGCATTTGACACGGTGTACTCATGAGCGCAACAAAGCAGCAGTTGCGCGGGCAAGGTACCCAGCTTGCGCATCGATGCCAGCAGCTGGGACGGCGTACCTTCGAACAGGCGTCCACAGCCCAGGCTGAACAACGAATCTCCGCTGAAAAGATGTTCAGCAGTGTGAAACGCGATGTGGCTGCGGGTATGCCCGGGTACGGATAGTACGTGGAACGCCTGACCCAGTGCCTGAACGCGTTCACCTTCGCCGACCCGTTCGGTTGCCGTGGGGATGCGCTCCTCGACGGGTGCGATCACCCGGACTCCAGGAAAACGTGCCTGCAGCACCGGCACGCCACCGATGTGGTCATCGTGATGATGGGTGAGCAGGATCGTGTCCACGCGCAGGCCCTGATCGGCGAGCGCAAGCACCGGCGCGGCATCGCCGGGATCGACGACCACGGCGTTACCGTCGTCGTCGATCAAGGTCCAGATGTAGTTGTCCGCAAATGCGGGCAGGGCAGTCAGTCGCATAGAATTGGACCATGCCCGCGCTGCAGAGCACCCGTCAAGCGAGCCAGACCCCGTGGTTCGACAGCGAACCGGCGGAAGCCCTGCGCGTTCTGGAGCGGCAACTGCTGCTGCCGCAGCTGTCGTTGCTGCCGGTGCAGCCCTGGCTGTGGATCGCGCCTAGTGCCGCATGGCTGGACGATGCGCAGCTTGGCGGGCGCGGCCTGCGCCTGTACCGGCAGGGGCACGGCTATGCCGGCGACACCCGCTGTGCGTTGCCGCTGCCGCTGGCCAATGAAAGCATCAATGCGGTCGTGTTGCAGCATGTCACCGCAGCTGACGCTGATCGGTTGCTCGATGAGTGCGAGCGCGTGCTGATGCCGGGCGGCCATCTGTGGCTGAGCAGCCTCAACCCGTTCAGCCCTTACCGCACGCACTGGCGCCAGCACGGGCTGGTGGTGCGCACGCCGCAGCGGATCCGCCTGCTGCTCGGCCGCCACGGGCTGGAGTGCGACGATATGCGTTTCCTCGGCCCGCTCTGGCGCGGCGCCGGCAGCCGTCGCCCGGGCGGTTGGTCGCCACTGCGCGCGGCCTGCCTGTTCCATGCTGAAAAGCGAACGCTGGCCCTGCCCGGGCCGAAACCGTTGCCGGTGCGTTGGCACGGCACCGTTGCTACCTGATCTGGAGTTGTATTGAAAACCATTGAAATCCACACCGACGGCTCCTGCCTTGGCAATCCTGGCCCCGGCGGCTGGGCTGCATTGCTGCGCTACAAGGGCCACGAGCGTGAACTGAGCGGCGGCGAAGCGCACACCACCAACAACCGGATGGAGCTGATGGCGGCCATTTCCGGCCTGGAAACGCTGACCGAGCCGTGCAACATCGTGCTCTATACCGATTCGCAGTACGTGCGGCAGGGTCTGACCCAATGGATGCCCGGCTGGATCCGCAAGAACTGGAAGACCGCCGGCGGCGACCCGGTGAAGAACCGCGAGTTGTGGGAGCGCCTGCATGCGGCGACGCTGCGGCACCAGATCGATTGGCGCTGGGTGAAGGGCCACTCCGGTGACCCGGACAACGAGCGGGTGGATACCCTGGCGCGCAACGCGGCCATCCAGATCCGTGACGCCAGCCCGGTAAACTGAGTCCATGCGCCAGATCATCCTCGATACCGAAACCACCGGCCTGGAATGGAAGAAGGGCAACCGCATCGTTGAAATCGGCTGCGTGGAGCTGTTCAAGCGCCGCCCGACCGGCAACAACTACCACCAGTACATCAAGCCGGACTGCGAATTCGAACAGGGCGCGCAGGAAGTCACCGGCCTGACCCTGGAGTTCCTGGCTGACAAGCCGGACTTCGCGCAGATCGCCGATGAGTTCCTGGCTTTCATCGATGGCGCCGAGCTGATCATCCACAACGCGGCGTTCGACCTGGGCTTCCTCGACAACGAGCTGTCGTTGCTGGGCCCGCAGTATGGAAAGATCACCGATCGCTGCACGGTGATCGATACCCTGGTGATGGCGCGCGAGCGCTTCCCGGGCCAGCGTAATTCGCTGGATGCGCTGTGCAAGCGCCTGGGCGTGGACAATTCGCACCGTGCGCTGCATGGCGGCCTGCTCGACGCGCAGATCCTGGGCGACGTCTATATCGCGCTGACCTCGGGCCAGGAAGAGATCGGCTTCGGCATGGGCGACGATGACGGTGGTGGCGCCGGTGCCGCGCTGCAGGCCTTCGATACCAGCAAACTGCTGCCGCGCCCACGCGTGGTGGCCACCCCGTCTGAACTGGAAGCGCACAGCGCGCGTCTGGAACGACTGCGCAAGAAGGCCGGCTACGCCTTGTGGGATGGCCCGAAGGTGGAAGAGCCCGCCAGCGCGTAATGCCTGGCATGGGGTACTGCCGGACGCTGGCCGGCAGTGCCGTATCCACGCATGGCGTGGATCTGCCGCTTAATGGCAGCGCACCAGGATCACGCTGATGTTGTCGCGGCCACCGCCGTCGAGCGCGGCCGCGACCAGCGTGTCCACGCATTCCTGCGCGCTGGCATCGTCGAAGGCGAGGGTGCGGGCGATGCTGCGGTCGTCCACTTCCTCGGTCAGGCCGTCACTGCACAGCAGCAGCTGCATGCCCGGGCGCAGCTCACCGCTGGTGGTGGCCACGTTCAGATGCGCCGGGTCGGTCACGCCCAGCGCCTGGGTGACCACGTTGCGATGTGGATGCGCACGCGCCTGTTCGGCCGTCAGGTTGCCCTGCGCGACCAGTTCCTGCACCACGCTGTGGTCCTGGCTGAGCTGGGCCAGCTGGCCGTCACGCCACAGATAGGCGCGGCTGTCACCGACCCATGCCACTTCATAGCGATTGCCCTGCACGCGTGCGGCGACCACGGTGGTGCCCATCGGCAGGGTGTCGTTGCGCCGGCGCGAGGCGCGGATGATCTCTTCGTCAGCGGTGCGGATGGCCTGGGCCAGCGGCGCGCCACGGCGGATCTCGCGCACGATGGTTTCGCGCGCCAGCGCGCTGGCCACCTCGCCGCAGGCGTGGCCACCCATGCCATCGGCCACCAGCCACAGGGCCAGCTCGCTGTCACCGTAGTAGGTGTCTTCGTTGAGCTCGCGGCGCAGGCCGGGGTGAGTGAGGTGTCCGAATTCGATCATGGGGTGCGGGGGCGGGGTATTGCTGGGGAGACAGGCATCATCGGGGGGCTGCAGGCATCCGGCAAGGCATGCACTCAGGAAATTTTCACTTCGTTGACCGGAATGACTTGTCGCCGGCCTCACTTCCTCGTATGATGCGCGTCCCCGGTCCGCCGGGGACCACCCGGAGAGGTGGCAGAGTGGTTGAATGTACCTGACTCGAAATCAGGCAGGCGTTTATAGCGCCTCGGGGGTTCGAATCCCCCCCTCTCCGCCAGATAAAGAAGAAAGCCGCCCACTGGGCGGCTTTTTTCTTGGCCAACGTTCGGGAGATGCAGGCGGTTGTTGTAGTGATCGACACCTCTGATGCGGGGGGATGAGAACCCCCGACGGGGTTCGACGGTTCTGCAGGAGCAGAACCGGACAGCCGTAGGCTGGCCCTGGAGCGCGTAGCGCGGAAGGGTCGGGTGCATGGATGCACCCGACAATCCCCCCCTCTCCGCCAGATAAAGAAAAAGGGCTGCCGAAAGGCGGCCCTTTTTCTTTATCTGGCGCGGGACGCGACGCGCTTTGCGCGTCGCCCCAAACGTTGCCGTGCAACGTTCGGGCCCCTCCCTTTGCCGGCCTCTCCCCGCCCCTGTCGGGGCAGCCCCTCAACAGAGGGGCTTGTTTCTCCAGATGCATCCGTAGATCCACGTCATGCGTGGATGGACAGCGCGAGTTGCGCTGTAGTGACCATGTCCTGATCTGGCGCGGGACGCGACGCGCTTTGCGCGTCTCCCCAAACGTTGCCGTGCAACGTTCGGGCCCCTCCCTTTGCCGGCCTCTCCCCGCCCCTGCCGGGGCAGCCCCTCAACAGAGGGGCTTGTTCCAGCAGATGCATCAGTAAATCCACGCCATGGGTGGATGCACTTGCTGCAGGGCTGGACCATCCACGCGCGGCGTGGCTCTACCTGAACTGTCCCATCGCCAGTCGCGGGTTAAACTGCACACATCACTTGCTGGAGCTTTTCCCGATGACCGCTGAAATCCTCGTCCCCGTGTCCTTCGGCGAGCTGCTGGACAAGATCTCGATCCTGCAGATCAAGTCCGAGCGCATCAGCGACGAGGGCAAGCTGGCCAATGTGCGCAGGGAGCTGTCGGCGCTGGAGCAGACCTGGATGGCACACCCGGCTGCGGTGAAGGACATCGCCAAGCTGCGTGCCGAGCTGAAGGCGGTCAACGAGCAGCTGTGGGACATCGAGGACGACATCCGCCTGAAGGAGAAGGCGCAGGCGTTCGACCAGGGCTTCATCGACCTGGCGCGCAGTGTCTACCTGCGCAACGACGAGCGCGCGCGCATCAAGAAGGCGATCAACCTGGCGCTGGGTTCGGCGTACGTGGAAGAGAAGTCCTATCAGGATTACGCGCAGCGCACGTGATCCCGGGCAGTCCGCCGCTCACCCCAGGTGGTCGGCGACGTAGCGTTCGAAGGCGGCGATACCGTCTTCGACGGTAATCAGTTCCATTACATCGTCGAACTCGATCTTGGTGCCCCACTTCAGATCGGTGGCCTGCTTGGCCAGGTACTTGCGCGCTGCGTCGTCGTAGCGGTCCACGCAGTAGCGGCGGTCCGAGTACGGGCCGCTGCGGTCCGGATTGCTGGCCGCATGCAGCCCCAGTACTTTGGTGCCCATTGCGTTGGCGATGTGCATCGGGCCCGAGTCCGGGGTCATCACCAGATTGGCGCGGGCCAGCAGGGCAGGCAGCTGCTTCAACGTGTCCTTGCCAACCAGGTCCAATGCAGGCGTCTGCAGCTGCGCCTGGATCGCATCGGCCATGTGGCGCTCCAGTTCGCTGCGGCCACCGCACAGCACCACCCGCCAGCCGCGCTGGACGGCATGGTTGGCCACCGCGGCGTAGCGGTCGGCGTACCAGTTGCGGCGCACGTGGCTGGAACAGGGCGAGATCATCAGCACCGGGCGGCCATCGTCCTGCCACTGCGCGGCGGCCCACTCGAAGGCGGACGGCGGCACGGCCAGATCCCAGCTGACTTCGGTCTGGCGCAGGCCCAGCGGCTCGCAGAAGCTGCCGATGGCATCCAGCACGTGGATGCCGGGGCGATCGGGAATACGCTCGTTGATGAAGAGCCCGTGCAGGTCCTTGGAGCGGCTGCGGTCGTATCCGATGCGGCGCTCGGCCGGAATGAAGGCCGACAGCAGGTTGGCGCGGAACGCGACCTGCATCTGCAACAGCGCTTCAAAGCGCCCCGGTGGCAGGTGCCTGCGCAGTTCCTTGACCCCGGCCATGCCGCTCTTCTTGTCGTAGGCATGGAAGGTGACGCCGGGCAGCCCGTCGAGCAGCTTGTGGCCGGCTTTGTCGATGATCCAGTGGATCGGCGTGTCCGGGCGTGCGGCCTGCAGGGTGCGCACCAGGGGCACCACGTGGGTGACATCGCCAAGTGCGGACAAGCGCAGGAGGCACAAGGAGGAGGACGCTGATGCCATGTGTTGTTAGACTCAATGAAATGGTCGCATTCGACGCCAATGAAGCGCTGACGCCATGCCGCGAGGGTCGCGGCATCGGGGCCATTCTGTTCGACCGCGAGCGGCTGCGGCAAGCCGATATTGGCCTGTTCTCGCCCCAGCACTGGGGCAGCAAGGCCCGCCCGGTGGGCGAGGGCGGCCGCGGCAGCGCCTGGTTCGTCGATGCGCCGTTCGGTGCCAGCGTGCTGCGCCACTACCTGCGCGGCGGCATGGCGGCCCGGATCAGCCACGACCAGTACCTCTGGCGCGGCTCGGACCGGACCCGCAGCTTCGCCGAATTCCGCCTGATGCGCGCGCTACGCGAGAAGAAGCTGCCAGTGCCACGGCCGATCGCCGCGTTCTACATGCGTGAAGGCCTGCGCTACCGGGCGGCGATCCTGATGGAACGGATCGAGGACGTGCGCTCGCTGGCCGACCGCGCACTGGTTGCGGGCCGGGGCGCGCCCTGGGAAGAGACCGGGCGGCTGATCGCCCGTTTCCACCGTGCCGGCCTGGACCATGCCGACCTCAACGCGCACAACATCCTGTTCGATGGCAGTGGCCATGGCTGGCTGATCGATTTCGACCGTGGGGTGATCCGCATCCCGGCCACCGGCTGGCGCGAACGCAACCTCAAGCGGTTGCTGCGTTCGCTGGTCAAGCTGCGCGGCGAGCGCAGCGTGGAAGATGTGCAGAAGGACTACGCACGGCTGCGCCGTGCCTATGACATGGCGTGGAACCGGGGCACCTGATGGACTGGTCGTTGCGTTTCCTCGGCGTCGGCAATGCGTCGGCGGTCGAGCTGGGATCGCCGATGTCGGTGATCGAGCGCGGTGGTCGCCCGTGGCTGACCATCGATTGCGGCGGTGAAGGCCTCACCGCGTTCAAGGCGCACTACGGGCACATGCCGCAGGCGCTGTTCGTCACCCATGTGCACCTGGACCATGTGGCCGGCTTCGAGCGCCTGTTCGTGGACACTTTCTTCAATGCGCACCGGCGCGGCAAGGTGCGCCTGTACGTGCCTGCCACGGTGGTGCCGCTGCTGCACAAGCGCATTGCTGACTATCCGAACGTGTTGGCCGAGGGCGGTGCGAACTTCTGGGATGCCTTCCACCTGATCGTGGTGGGCGAGGCGTTCTGGCATGAGGGGATGCGCCTGGAGGTGTTTCCGGTGCGCCATCACTGGCCGGAGACGGCCTATGGCCTGCGCCTGCAGGGCGCGCTGACCTGGAGCGGCGATACCCGGCCGATTCCGGAGATGCTGGCGCGCTACGCCAACGACAACGAGCTGATCGCCCACGACTGCGGCCTGCATGGCAACCCGTCACACACGGGCGTGGACGACCTGGAGCGTGAGTACAGCATCGAACTGCAGGCGCGGATGATGCTCTACCACTACGCCAGCGTGGCCGATGGCCAAGCGCTGGCCGTGCGCGGGCACCGCGTGGCGCAGCCGGGGCAGTGCGTGCCGCTGGCCGACCCGACCGCGCCGCACGTACTGGTGCAGGATCCGCCGTGAGCAGGACCGGCCAGCCCGCTGATACGGCGCGGGCTGCCGAACTGGAGGCGCTGGAGCGAGCGCTGCAGTAGCGATGGGCCATGCCCGGCGAGGGGCGCCAACCAGGGTTGGCAGCTGCCAGGGCCGGGTGTCGCCAGAAAAGGCGATGGCCCCGCCGGCTGACCTCGGCGCCCGCGTCGATCGATACCGTTGCTGCCTTCCGGCCCTGGCGGGGTTTTCGACCTAGCGTCGCGAGGGGCCGACGGGGCCACCATAGAGACGTTGGCCGCCCCGAGGGCGGCCAGTTCACGGATCAGGGGAAGCAGCGCGCGATGCGCCGGAGACCACAGCCGGACCGCACATCGGCTAGCCGATGGCAGGCGCTCATTCTAGCGCAGGCGGGTGCGTCGATGCCAGCTTCACGCACTGAATCGGCTGTAACCCGTTCCCGGCCACGGCGGCCGGGCGTGGCTCCCGTTGCTAGAATGCCGGCCAGGAGGAACGACCTCCCCCACATCGGGAATCAAAGACCAGGACGGCCTGGCCCTACCAAGAGGAGGGCCGTCATGGCCTGGATCTATCTATTGTTTGCCGGCCTGCTGGAAATCGTCTGGGCCGTGTCCATGAAGCAGTCCGAAGGCTTCACCCGTCTCACCCCCACCGTGGTCACCATCATCGGCATGATCGCCAGCTTCTGGCTGTTGGCGGTGGCCATGCGCAGCCTGCCGCTGGGCACCGCCTATACGATCTGGACCGGCATCGGCGCGGTCGGCGCGTTCGTGGTCGGCATCGTGTTCCTGGGGGAGCAGGTCAGCCCGATGCGGATCGGTGCAGCGGTGCTGATTGTTTCCGGCCTGGTGCTGATGAAACTCTCCAGCAGCTGAATTTATTTACTCATGGCGGGGAATGGATTCTCCGCCACATGCAGCGATATGCATTTTCGGCAAAACCATTCTGGCTGCCTCTTTTATTTGACGTGCGTCATGAAAATAACGCGCGCGATTCACATGCCGCTGGCACGGCCGGTCGCACAGTGCCGCCATTCGTCGGGCGAAATCGGGGAGTTTTCGTCCTGGTGGACACGCTGACGTACCTGTCCCGGGGTGCGATCACGTGAAGATGTGAAGATTTTCAGGAGTTAATGCCTTCAGGCCTTGTTCCCGTATCGGGAGCAGGGGTGGACCGCATTGTCTCGAAAAACCTGCCAGCTGTGCCATCCGGTCTTTTCATGGAGATTTGCCGATGAACCGCATTTACCGTCTGGTTTTCAATCGCGCCCTTGGGGTAATGCAGGTTGCTTCGGAGGTCACCCGGAATCCCGGCGGAAGCGCGGTCGGCGCAGGGCGGGTGCCGCGATTGCGGGCGCACCAGCTGGCGGCGGCACTGGCCGCCACACTGGCCAGCGGATCGGCATTCGCGGCGTGTACGGGCACCACGACCGTAAACTGCGACAGCACCACCAACATCAACAACTACTCCAACGCGACCAGCGGCCTCACGCTGAACATTGCCGCGGGTGCGTTGCTGCGTACGCCGCCGTTCGTAGGTGGAGGCAACGCAGCAACGCTGACCGGCGACAACGTGACGGTCAACAACAATGGCACGATCGATCCGAGCTCGATCGTCCTTGCCTCGCCCGGCCTGGTCATCGGCAATGGTTCTGCCAACAACAGCGCGATCGTCGTCAACAACAACGCCAGCGGACAGATCAAGGGTGTCGTCAACATCGCAACGCTGCTGGGCTTCGGTGGACAGGCGCTGGTGGCGCAGAATGTCAACGGCACCACCACCATCAACAACGCCGGCCTGATCAGCACGTCGTTGATCGGCACAGGCAGCGTTTCCGACGCGACCACGGTGGTGGCCTACGGTGGTGCGGCAGCCAATGTGACCAACACCGGCACCATCGACGGGCGTGTTGGCCTGGGCGCTTCTGGCGGTAATACGTTCCTCAATGCGGGGGCGGTCAGTGGCAGCGTTCACCTGGGTGATTCAACCGGCGGCAACACCTTCACCGCAGTGTCGGGTTCCAGCGTTGTGACCGGTGGCGGCAGCGCTGTTGCCGGCGTGATTACCGGTGTTACCGGGGTGAAGGTTGCGGCTGCGGGATCGGTCGACGCCGGTACCGGCAGTGGTGCGGCCAACAACACGCTGGTGTTGCAGAACGTCGTCAGCGGTCCGGGGGCCGGCACCGGCGGAGCGGTGACCACACTGGGCTGGAACCAGTACCTCAACTTCCAGAGGCTCACCGTCAACAGCGGTACCTGGAACCTGCAGGGCGCATGGGGCGGATCCGGCCCGACGACGCTCAATGATGGCCTGGTCAATTTCAACAACGCCGGTTCATTCGGCACAGGGCTGTTCACGGCCAACGGCGGTGCCATCGCCTCCTCCACGGCCGGTCTGAATCTGACCAATGCGTTCAACCTCGGCGGCAATCTGTCCCTGGCCGGGACCAATGCGTTCGGCCTGAATGGCGTGCTTTCAGGCGCAGGCGGGCTGACGGTCAGCAACACCGGCATCGTTACTCTCGGCGGCGCAAACCTGTTCTCCGGTGGCGTCAACCTCAATGCCGGCGGCCTGCTGCTGGGCAATGCCGGTGCACTCGGCAGCGGCAACCTGACCGTCGGTGGCAGCGCCTCGCTGGATACGACGGCGGGCTTCACCCTGGGCAACAACCTGGTGGTCAATGGCGGGGGCTCGCTGAACCTGCTGGGCAGCAATGCGCTGACATTGAGTGGCTCGATGTCCGGTGCCGGCAACGTGACCAAGAACGGTGCCGGCACGCTGACCTTGAACGGTGCCAATTCGCTGAGCGGCAGCTTCAACCTGGCCGGGGGCGCGTTGGCGCTGGGCGCGGGCGGCAGCCTGTCGCCCACCGGTGCGATCTCGCTGGACATTGGCACCAGCCTGGATCTTTCGGCGGCGGCCAACCAGACCATCGGCTCGCTGGCCGGCCTCGGCGGTTCGGTCAACCTCGGCAGCCACACCCTGACCCTGGGCGGGCTGGGCAATACCAGCTACAGCGGCACGTTCGCCGCAGGCACCGGCGGCCTGATCAAGGTCGGCACCGGTGTGCAGACCCTGTCGGGCGTCAACAGCCTCACGGGCGGTGTTGCGCTCAACGCCGGTGGCTTGTTGCTGGGCAATGCCGCCGCGCTGGGCAGCGGTACACTCTCTGTCGGCGGCAACACCACCTTCGACGGCACCACGGCGCTGGCGCTGACCAATGCGGTCAGCCTCGGATCGGGTGCCAGCCTGAATCTGCTTGGCGGGCAGGCGCTCACCTTCAACGGGGTGATCAGTGGCGCTGGCGGCTTGATCAAGGATGGTGCATCGTCACTGACCCTCAACGGCGCCAATACGTTCGACGGTGGTCTGGCACTCAACGCGGGCAGCCTGGTGCTGGGCAACGGCGGTGCACTGGGAACCGGGGCACTGAACGTCGGCGGTGCGGTATCGCTCGACGCCAGCGCCGCGCTCACCGTGGGCAATGGCATCACGCTTGGCGCCGGTGGTTCGCTCAATGTGCTGGGCTCGAATGCGCTGACGCTGGGGGGTGTCATTGGTGGGAGCGGCAGCCTGGTCAAGAACGGCGCTGCCACGCTGACGTTGGGCGGCGCGAACACGTTCACGGGTGGGCTGGCAGTAAATGCCGGAACGGTGGCATTGGCCAGTGGTGGCAGCCTGGCGGCGACCGGCGCGGTCAGCCTGGCCGGCGCTGGCAGCGCACTGGATATCGCGCTGGGTGGCAACCAGACCATCGGTGCATTGTCCGGTGTGGCGGGCAGCACCCTGGCGCTGGGCAGCAGCACGCTCACCTTCGGTGATGCCACCAACCAGACCTTCGCCGGCGTGATCGGCGGCACCGGTGGGCTGATCAAGCAGGGTACCGGCGTGCAGACGCTGACCGGTGCCAATACCTTCAGCGGTGGGGTGAATCTTGCGGCCGGTGGCCTGGTGCTGGGCAACGCCGGTGCGCTGGGAAGCGGTGCGCTGACGGTCAGTGGCAACGGCTCGCTGGACGCCACTGCGGCGCTGAACCTGGGCAATGCGATCAACCTCGGCGCGGCCCTGACCCTGCCGGGCAGCCAGGACCTGACCCTGGGCGGCAACATCACTGGCACCGGCAGCCTGGTCAAGAATGGCGCGTCGACACTGACCTTGAACGGCACCAACACTTTCAGCGGTGGACTGAACGCAAACGCCGGCAGCCTGCTGCTGGGCAACAGCGGCGCGCTCGGTACTGGAGTACTGGGCATCGGCGGCAACGTCACGCTCGATGGCAGCGCCCCGTTGAGCCTGACCAACAATGTTGACCTGGGCGCGGGTGCGGCGCTGTCGTTGCCGGGCTCGCAGGCGATCACGCTGGGTGGCGTGGTGTCCGGTACCGGCAGGCTGGTGAAGAACGGTGCCAGCACGTTGACCCTCAACGGCGCCAACAGCTTCGGTGGTGGGCTCACCGTCAACGGCGGCGGCGTGTTCCTGGGGAACGCCGGCGCACTGGGCACCGGTGCACTGTCGGTGGGCGCCACTGCCACGCTGGACAGTTCAGCAGCGCTGAACCTCGCCAACAACGTCAACCTCGGGGCAGGCGCGGCGCTGGATCTGCTGGGCAGCCAGGACGTGTCACTGGGCGGTCTCATCAGTGGCACTGGCAGCCTGGTCAAGAATGGTACGGCCACGCTGGCGTTGAATGGACCCAACACCTTCAGCGGGGGGGTCGGCCTCAACGCGGGCCTGCTGCAGCTGGGCAATGCGCAGGCCCTGGGTACCGGCCAGCTGGACGTGGGCGGTAACGCGTCGCTGGATGCAACGTCTGCACTCACCGTAGGCAACCTCATCGGCCTGGCCGCCGGTGCGAATCTGTCCGTGCTGGGCGGCAATGACCTGACGCTCACCGGTCCGGTATTCGGTGCCGGTGGGCTGATCAAGGACGGCGCGGCCCGCCTCACCCTGTCCGGCGCCAACCTCTACACCGGTGGCACCACCATCAACGCCGGCACGCTGGCGCTGGGCGCCGGTGCCAGCCTGGCGGCGAGCGGTACCGTGAACCTCGCCACCGGTGCCACGCTGGACCTGTCTGCCGGCAGCGGCACGCAGCAGTTCGGCACCCTGGTCGGCAATGGTACGGTGAACCTCGGCGCCAATTCGATCGAGGTCGGTGGCGCCACCAATGGCACCTTCAGTGGCTCGATCGCAGGCACGGGTGCCCTGACCAAGGTCGGTGCGGGCATCGAGACGCTCACCGGTGCGAACACCTACACCGGCGGCACCTTCATCAATGCCGGCACGCTGGCGATTGGTCCGGGCGGCAGCCTGGCCGCGACCGGCGCGGTGACGCTGAGCGCTGCAGGCACCGGCTTCGATATCTCCACCGCAGGGGCCGGCCAGACCATCGGGTCGTTGAACGGCGTGGCCGGCTCGACGGTGAGCCTGGGGGCACAGACGCTGACACTCGGTGGCGTGGGCAACAGCCTCTTCGATGGCGCGATTTCCGGCACCGGTGGCCTGGTCAAGAATGGCGCCGGCATCCTCACGCTGGGTGGCGCCAATCTGTTCAGTGGTGGCGTTGCACTGAACGGCGGTGGCCTGGTGGTCGGCAACAACGCTGCGCTCGGCAGCGGTGCGTTGACGGTCGGAAGCAACGCGACGCTGGATGCAACGACCGGCGTCAGCCTTGCCAACAACATCGGGCTGGCAGCGGGTGCCAGCCTCGATCTGCTCGGCAGCCAGGCGCTGACACTGGGGGGCGTGATTTCCGGCACGGGCGGGCTGATCAAGGACGGTGCGTCCACCGTAACCCTGAGCGGTGCCAACACCTACACCGGGGGGACCACCATCAACAGCGGCACACTGGCAATCGGTGCCGGTGGCAGCCTCGCCGCAACCGGCGCGGTGAACCTGGCCGGTGCGGGCACGCTCGACATCTCCGCGGGTAACCAGGCCATCGGTTCGCTGGCCGGCGTGGCGGGCAGCACGGTGGCGCTGGGTGGCAGCACGCTGACCCTGGGCGGCACCGTGGACAGCACCTTCAGCGGTGTGATCGGCGGCAGTGGCGGCCTGATCAAGAACGGTGCGGGCGTGCAGACGCTCAATGGTGCCAACACCTTCAGCGGTGGCGTGGCGCTCAACGCCGGTGGCCTGGTGGTCGGCAACAATGCTGCGCTGGGCACCGGTACGGTGACGGTCGGAGGCGCTGCGACGCTCGATTCGAACACTGCGGTCATCCTCGGCAACAACTTCATCCTCAACAACGCGTTGACCGTCCTGGGCAGCAACAACCTCACCCTCAACGGCAACCTGAGTGGTACCGGCAGCCTGACCAAGGAGGGTGCCGCGACGCTGACCTTGAACGGCACCAACACCTACACCGGCGGCACCAACATCAACGCTGGTACGCTGGCACTGGGTGCGGGCGCGAGCCTGCACGCCAGTGGCATCGTCAACCTGGCCTCGGGGGCGACCTTCGATCTGTCGGCAGGCAGCGGCACGCAGCAGTTCGGCACCCTGATCGGCAACGGCACGGTGAATCTGGGCGCCAACACGCTGACGATCGGAGACGCCACCAATGGCACGTTCAGTGGCTCGGTGGCCGGCTCCGGTGGGCTGATCAAGGAAGGCTCCGGTACCCAGACGTTGACCGGCACCAACACCTTCACCGGTGGCACCACCATCAATGCCGGCACGCTGGCGATCGGCGCCGGTGGCAGCCTCGCTGCGACGGGTGCGGTGAACCTGGCCAACGCCGGTACCACCTTCGACATCAGTGCGGGGGGCGCGCAGGCGATCGGTTCGCTGGCAGGCGTGGCAGGCTCTTCAGTGGCGTTGGGTGGCAGCACGCTGACCCTCAATGGCGTGGGCAATACCACTTTCGCCGGCACCATCGGAGGTGCAGGGGGGCTGGTAAAGAACGGCGCAGGCATCCAGGGCTTGACTGGCGTCAACGTCTTCACGGGCGGCGTGACCCTCAATGCCGGTGGCCTGCTACTGGGCAACGACGGTTCGCTGGGAACCGGTGCGCTGACCGTAGGCGGCAACGCCAGCCTGGATGGCACCAGCGTGCTGACGCTGGCCAACACCGTGCAGCTGGCCAGCGGCACGCTGACTCTGGGCGGCAGCAACGCACTGACCTTGAACGGCCCGATCAGCGGCGCTGGCGGCCTGCTGAAGGATGGCGCGGCGACGGTCACCCTCGGCGGTGCGAGTACCTATACCGGTGCCACCACCATCAACAGTGGCACGCTGGCGGTGGCGGCCGGTGGCAGCCTGTCCGGTGCCAGCACGGTCAACCTGGCCGGTGCCGGTACGCTGGATATCAGTGCCGGTGGCAGCCAGAGCATCGGAGGCCTCGCTGGCGTGACCGGTTCCAGCGTGGTGCTGGGCGGTGCAACCCTGACTACCGGCGGCAACAACGCCAGCACCACGTTCGCCGGCGTGCTCAGTGGCACCGGCGGCCTGGTGCAGAGCGGTACCGGCACGCTGACCCTGAGCGGCGACAACACCTATACCGGAGGCACCACCATCAACGGTGGCAGTACGCTGCAGATCGGCAACGGCGGCAGCACCGGTTCGGTGCTGGGCGACATCACCAACAACGGCAGCCTGGTCTACAACCTCGGCACCACGGCAACCGTGGGCGGTGTAGTCGGCGGCAGTGGCAGCCTGACCCAGGCCGGCAGCGGCACGCTGGTGCTGACCGGCAACAACACCTACACCGGCGGTACCACCATCAATGCCGGTGGCACATTGCAGATCGGCAACGGCGGTGCGGCCGGCGCGATCGTCGGCGATATCACCAACAACGGCGCGCTGGTATCCAACGTGGCCGGCAACACCACGCTCGGTGGCACCATCAGCGGCAGTGGCGGCCTGACCCAGGCCGGCAGCGGCACGCTGACCCTGACCGGCAACAACACCTATACCGGCGGCACCACCATCAATGCCGGTGGCACGTTGCAGGTGGGCAATGGCGGTGCGACCGGCGCGATCACCGGCAACGTTGCCAACAACGGCAGCCTGGTGTTCGACGTTGCGGGCAACACCACGGTCGGCGGTGCGATCAGCGGCAGTGGTGGCCTGACCCAGGCCGGTAGCGGTGTGCTGACCCTGGTGGGCAACAATACCTACACCGGCGGGACCACCATCAATACCGGCGGCACGCTGCAGGTGGGCAACGGCGGCGCGACCGGCGCCATCGCTGGCGACATCACCAACAATGGCGCGTTGATTTCCAACGTGGCCGGCAACACCGCGCTGGGCGGCACCATCAGTGGCAGCGGCGGCCTGACCCAGGCGGGCAGCGGTACGCTGCTGCTGACCGGGACCAACACCTATACCGGCGGCACGACCATCAACGCCGGCAGTACGCTGCAGCTGGGCAATGGCGGGGCAACGGGCTCAATCGTCGGTGATGTCACCAACGACGGCACGCTGGTGTCCAGCGTGGCGGGCAATACCACGCTGGGCGGCACCATCAGCGGCAGTGGCGGCCTCACCCAGGCCGGCAGCGGCACGCTGACCCTGACCGGCAACAACACCTATACCGGCCCGACCACCATCAACACCGGTGGCACGCTGCAGGTAGGCAATGGCGGTGCGACCGGCGCCATCGGCGGCAGCGTCGTCAACAACGGCAGCCTGGTGTTCAACGTGGGCGGTACCACCACCGTCGGCGGCGCCATCAGCGGTAGCGGTGGCCTGACCCAGGCCGGCACCGGTACCGTGATCCTGGCCGGCAACAACACCTATACCGGCGGCACCGCCATCAACACCGGCGGCACGCTGCAGGTCGGCAATGGGGGCGCCAGTGGTGCGATCACCGGTAATGTCAGCAACAACGGCAGCCTGGTGTTCAACGTCGGCGGCAACACCACGGTGGGCGGCACCATCAGCGGCAGTGGCGGCCTGACCCAGGCCGGTACCGGCACCGTGACCCTGACCGGCAACAACACCTATACCGGCGGCACCACCATCAATGCCGGCGGCACCGTGCAGGTCGGCAATGGTGGGGCCAGTGGCTCGATCACCGGCAACATCACCAACAACGGCGGCCTGGTCATCAACACCGGTGGCACCACCACGCTTGGCGGCAACATCACCGGCGGCGGCAGCATCGTGCAGGCCGGCCCGGGCACGCTGAATCTGGGCGGCAACAGTGGTGGCTTCAGCGGCACCGGCCAGGTCACCGGCGGCGGTTTGAATGTCACCGGCACGATCGGCGGCCAGTGGACCATCGGCAGTGGTACGACCCTGTCCGGCACCGGCACCATCGGGGGTACCGGCGGTGGCGTGACGGTGTCCAGCGGCGGCGTGCTGTCGCCGGGCAATGGCGCGGGCAATGGCAGTGGTGCAGGCAATGGCACCGGCACGATCACGGTGGGCGGCAATCTGAACCTGTCACCGGGCAGCACGCTGGGCATCGACCTGGGCGCCACCGGCAGCGACACGGTGCAGGTGGGCGGCAGCGCGAATGTGGGCGGCAGCACCGTGCGGGTGAATACCATTTCGCCGAGCACCAGCTACCAGCAGGGCCAGCAGTACACGGTGGTCAATGCGGGCGGTGGCGTGAGTGGGCAGTTCGCCTCGGCAACCTCGCCGTCGGCCTTCCTGACCATCACCCCGGTCTACACCGCCAACACGGCCAACCTGCAGATCGACGTGGCACAGACCGCAGCGTTCACCACCGTGGCCAACACGCGCAACCAGTACAACACCGCCGCGGCGCTGGACAGCCTGCCGCAGAGTGGCGCGGCCCTGGGCCTGTACAACACGGTGCTGATGTATGACGCCGGCACTGCGCGCAGCGCATTCGAACAGCTCTCCGGTGAAGTGCACGCGGCCAGCCGCGCGGTGCTGCTGTACGACAACTACCTGGAAGAAGGCATCCGCCAGCGACTCGGCAGCGAGTTGCCGACCGTGCGTGGCGAGCGCGCTTCGGCCTGGCTGGCCGGCAGTGGCAAGGTGTTCAGGCAGGATGGCGACGGCAATGGCGATGAGATCCGCGCCAATCGCAATGCGCTGATGGCCGGTGTCGACTGGCAGCTGGGCGAGCATGTGGTGCTGGGTGCAGCGGCCGGCAACGAACGGCTGGATACGCGGCTGTATGATCGCAGCTCGCGGGCCCGCCTGCGTGGCAACACGTTCGGCCTGTATGCACAGGGACAGTGGAACAACGGCTTTGCGGTTGGTGGCAGCGTGTCGCGCGGTGACTACCGCACGCGCGCCACGCGTGAAGTGCCGTTGTTGGGCCAGACCCTGTACAGCCGCCAGGATTCCGATGTGACCATCGCCCAGGTGGAAGGCAGCTGGACATGGACCCATGGCAGGACCCAGCTGCAGCCCTATGTGCAGTTCACCAAGCACTGGGTCGACAGCGATCGTGCGGTGGAGCAGGGCGGCAGCGCGGCACTGGTGCTGGAAGGCGGCAAGGACACGCTCAATGTCAGCACCGTGGGCGTGCGTGGGCGCTGGGACGTGGGCAGCGGCGAGCGCTTCCCGGCGCAGCTGACGGTCGGCCTGGGTTGGCAGCATGCGTCGGGGGATACCGATGTGGCCAGCCGCAACCGCTTTGCGGTCGGTGGCGATGCCTTCGATGTCTACAGTGCGGTGATGGCACGCAATGCCCTGGTCAGCCAGGTGGGCGTGGCGGTCGGCCTCGGCCGCAACAGCCAGCTGTCGATGTTCGTACAGGGCCAGCATGGCGATGGCCGCCGCGATGTGGGTGGGCAGATCAACCTGCGCGTCGGGTTCTGAGCAGGGGATGCCTGCGGTAGATCCACGCCCTTCGTGGATGGCACCGGGGCGGGAGCGCTAGAGCTCCCGCTCCATCTCAACGGCGTCGATCCCGGCGCCATGCCCATCGGGCACGATGCGCGTCACCTGGAAACCCAGGCCGGCATAGAAGCCCTGGGTGTGCTGGCTGGTGCTGAGCGCGATGCGGTCGATCGACGGATCGCTTTCAGCCTGGTGCAGGCGCGCGAGTGCCAGTTCGCGGCCCAGTCCCTGGCGGTGCAGCGCGCGCTGCACCATGCCCCAGCAGAAGCCGGCGCTGCCGTCGCTACGGCGCGAGAGGCCGCCACAGGCGACGACGTTTCCATCGCGCTCGATCACCTGGAATGCACAGTCCGTGGCCTGTTCGCGCAGGAAGCATTCAAAGTCGCTGCGCTCTTCGGGCGCGAAGTAGGTGGGTACGTTGCTGTCGAAAATCGACAGGCAGGCGCTGGCATCGGCGGGGCGGTAGAGGCGGAGATTCATGGGAAATGCCATGGAGTTGCCCGGCTGCATTTCAACCGTCCAGACGTTGGGAGGGGGCGAAACGTTCAAGTGTACATGGAGCGATGCCAATCCCTTTACAGGTGACGTCTCCCCACTCGAATGAGCGTGCGAAATGCAGGCGCCTGTACCAGGCGGGTGCGTCGGTGGCGGGCAATGGCGAGGCGCATCCGGTGGCGATGGCGTGCAGTGGGGCGCAGTGGCTTCTGGGCTATGCTTTCCACACGTGGGACTGACCGCGCGGCAGGATCCGCCGGCCGCATTCGTCTTCCCGCCTGCAACGGAGCTGCCCAGCGATGCCCGACCCTTCTTTTTTCCGGACTGCCCAGCTCATGCGCGGTCTGCTGTTTGGCGTGGTGGGTCTGTTGATCCTTGCTGTGGCCGCCTTCGAGGTGACACATCGTCTTGAGTTCCTGGCGGTCGCGCAGGCCGTTGATGGCCAGGTCGAGGGCCTGAACGCCGGCGGATCGCATCCGCAGGTCGCGTTCACCACCGCGACCGGCCAACGCGTCTCGTATCCGCAGGGCGGCATGATCTTCGGCTATGAGACTGGGCAGCCGGTACGCGTGCTGTACGACCCGGCGCAACCGCGGCTGGATCCGGTCCTGGACACGTTCGGTGCGCTGTGGGGAATGGCGGTCGTGTGGGTGCTGCTGGGGCTGGCGTTCGTCGGCGCCTGCGTGCGGGGACTGCTCCGGCGCAGATGACCTGCGGCGGATCGCGCGCCGTCGGCGGGCGGGCCGTTGGACCGGCCACGACGGCAGGCCCTGTTCAGTCCGGTAGTACCTGCGACGATTCCCGCCAGCCAAACAAAAAAGCCGCCCACTGGGCGGCTTCTTCATTTATCTGGCGGAGAGAGGGGGATTGTCGGGTGCATCCCTGCACCCGATCCCGATGCGCGTTGCGCCCCGGGACCAGCCTGCGGCTGTCCGGTTCTGCTCCTGCAGAACCGTCGAACCCCGGCGGGGCTTCTCACCACCCATCCCATCCGCCAGACAAACGCAAAGGGCCACCCTGTGGGCGGCCCTTTGCGTTTGTCTGGCGGAGAGAGGGGGATTCGAACCCCCGAAGCGCGGTTTAGACGCTTACACACTTTCCAGGCGTGCTCCTTCAACCACTCGGACACCTCTCCGGATCCCTGCCATCGGCAAACGCCTCAGCAGGGGCGCAGATTCTAGCGGGCGGCGCGGCCGGACACAAGCACATCTGATCAGAGGCGCATCCACGGGCATTGTTGGCGAGGGGGCTGGACAGGCATGGCACAATGGAACATCCGATGGAAAACGGTGGCCTGATGTCCTATCTCGTCCTTGCCCGCAAGTGGCGTCCGAAGCGTTTTGCCGAGCTGGTGGGCCAGGAGCATGTGGTCCGTGCGCTCAGCAATGCGCTGGACAGCGGCCGGGTCCACCACGCGTTCCTGTTCACCGGTACCCGTGGCGTGGGCAAGACCACCATCGCGCGCATCTTCGCCAAGTCGCTGAACTGCGAGCAGGGCACCAGCGCCGACCCGTGCGGCCAGTGTGCCGCCTGCCTGGACATCGACGCCGGTCGCTACATCGACCTGCTGGAAATCGACGCCGCGTCCAACACCGGCGTGGACGACGTGCGCGAGGTGATCGAGAACGCGCAGTACATGCCCTCGCGCGGCAAGTACAAGGTCTACCTGATCGACGAAGTGCACATGCTGTCCAAGGCGGCGTTCAACGCACTGCTGAAGACGCTGGAAGAGCCGCCGGAGCACGTGAAGTTCCTGCTGGCCACCACCGACCCGCAGAAGCTGCCGGTCACCGTGCTCAGCCGCTGCCTGCAGTTCAATCTCAAGCGCCTGGACGAAGACCAGATCCAGGGCCAGATGACCCGCATCCTGGCGGCGGAAGAGATCGAGGCCGACGGCAGCGCCATCGTGCAGCTGGTCAAGGCCGCCGATGGCAGCCTGCGTGACGGCCTGTCACTGCTGGACCAGGCGATCGCCTATGCCGGCGGCGCGCTGCGCGAGGACGTGGTGCGCACCATGCTGGGTACCGTGGACCGCACCCAGGTGGCAGCGATGCTGGATGCGCTGGCCGAGGGTGATGGCCCGCGCCTGCTGCAGGTGGTGGCCGCGCTGGCCGAATTCTCGCCGGACTGGAGTGGCGTGCTGGAAGCGCTCGCCGAAGGCCTGCACCGCATCCAGGTGCAGCAGCTGGTGCCGGGTGCCGCCGTGGCGGAAGGCCTGGATGTCGCATCATTCGCCGAGCGCCTGCGCCCGGAAGTGGTGCAGCTCTGGTACCAGATGGCCCTGAATGGTCGACGCGACCTGCCGTTGGCGCCGAGCCCGCGCGCCGGCTTTGAAATGGCCGTGCTGCGCATGCTGGCGTTCCGCCCGGCCGCAGCGGTACCGCCGGTGCCGAAGGCCGTCGACGGTGCGGTGGGTGGCACGCCGGGTGGCAACGCTGCCGGTGGTGGCGCCCATGCCGGAAACCATGAAGCGACGCCGGCTGCTGCCGTCGCTTCGGCCAGCCCGGCCGTGGCGGCGCAGGTGGCCGCTCCGGCGGCTGCACCGCGCGAACCTGAACCCGAACCTGAGCCGGCACCGCAACCGGAGCCGGATCCGACGCCTGAGCCCGAGCCGGTTCCGGTGGAAGAGCCCGTGTCACCGCCGCCGGTGAAGGCCGAGGCACCGGCGTTTGCCATCGCAGCAGAGGCAAGCGATGAGCTGCCGCCGTGGGCCACCGACGAAGCCGAGGCGCGGGATGGGGCCCTGGCGGCCGAGATGGCCGGCCCGGATGCCGCCATGGTCGCGCCCTGGCATGAACCGCCGGCTCCCGGCGCGGATCCAGTCGAGCCTGCGCCGCCGGAGCGTTCGTTCCGCGCCGAAGGTATTGCCATTGCGCCGGCCGAACCGGCCCCGGCGCATGCCGCCACGCCGCAGGAAGGTGTCAGCGAGCTGGCCACTGCCGAAGACTGGCTGGATCTGGTCGCCAACAGCGGCCTCAGCGGCCCGTCGCGCCAGCTGGCCGCCAATGCCGCCTTCATCAGCTGCCAGCACGGGACCTTGAAACTGGGCCTTTCGCCCGGATTTGAATACCTGCGCTCGGAGCGCGCGCTGGCCGCCCTGGGCGAGATGCTGGAAAAGGCCCTGGGCCAGGCGCCGAAGATCGTGGTCGAGACCGTGGAAACCGAACACGTTCCGGCCGAGACCCTGCATCAGCGTGCCGACCGCCAGCGTGGCGAGCGGCAGCAGGTGGCAGAGGCCGTTTTCATGGACGACCCGGAAGTGCAGGTGCTGATCCAACAGCACGGTGCCCGGGTTGTTTCCGATTCCATCCGTTCTTTTGACGAGTAAGACACTATGCGCGGCAATATCGCCCAACTGATGCAGCAGGCCCAGAAGATGCAGGAAAACCTGCAGAAGGCCCAGGAAGAAATCGCCAGGATCGAAGTGACCGGCAGTGCCGGCGGCGGCATGGTCAGCGTGACCCTGACCGGCGCCAAGGAATGCCGCAAGGTGCGCATCGACCCGTCGCTGACCAGCGACCCGGAGATGCTGGAAGACCTGATCGCCGCCGCCTTCAACGATGCCTCGAACAAGATCGATGCCGAGTCGAAGTCGAAGATGGGTTCGGCCACCGCCGGCATGCAGCTGCCGCCGGGCATGAAGCTGCCGTTCTGATTGCCAGCGTGGCATCCGTGCAAGCGGGTGCCACAGAATCTGTAGCCGTCGAGCTCGCTCGGCGCCATCAAAGCATGCCGCCGTGTCCGCACCCCTGCTTGAACAATTGATCGACGCACTGCGGGTGCTGCCTGGCGTAGGCCAGAAGACGGCGCAGCGCATGGCCTACCACCTGCTCGAGCGCGAGCGCGAAGGCGGCCAGCGCCTGGCCGAAACGCTGGCCTTGGCGGTGGAGCGTATCGGCCACTGCGCGCAGTGCCGCGACTTCAGCGAAACCGAGCTGTGCCCGACCTGTGCCAACAGCAGCCGCGAGCGCAGCCAGCTGTGCGTGGTCGAATCGCCGGCCGATCGTCTCGCGATCGAGAACGCGACGGGTTTTCGCGGTGTCTACTTCGTGCTGCAGGGCCGGCTGTCGCCGCTTGATGGCGTCGGCCCGCGCGAGCTGGGCCTGGAGCAGCTGGAGCAGCGGCTGGCCGAAGGTGAGGTACAGGAGCTGATCATCGCCACCAGTGCCACCGTCGAAGGCGAAGCCACCGCGCATTACCTTGCGCAGCTGGCGCGCGCGCGCAAGGTGCAGCCCAGCCGGCTGGCACAGGGCCTGCCGCTTGGCGGCGAGCTTGAATACGTTGACCGCGGCACGCTGTCGCACGCGTTCGGGACGCGCAGCGAATTCCGTGATTGAGCACCACCCGGGCATCGCCCGGCGCGGCCGGCCTACAATGCGGAAGACACTCCCGCCGAGGCCGACCATGAGCAACGAAACCCTCTTCAGCAAGATCATCCGTCGCGAGATCCCGGCCACCATCGTCTATGAGGACGACGAGGTGCTGGGCTTCAAGGACATCGCACCGCAGGCGCCGGTGCACGTACTGTTCATTCCGAAGAACGAGATCATCCCGACCCTGGACGACCTGCAGCCGTCGCAGGCGCACCTGGTCGGCAAGCTGGCCCTGGCCGCTGCCGAATACGCGCGCCGCGAGGGTTTCGCGCAGGACGGCTACCGCATCGTGATGAACTGCCGCGAGCACGCCGGGCAGACCGTGTTCCACATCCACATGCACCTGCTGGCCGGCGCGCCGCTGGGGCATTTCGGTACGCCGGGGCGTTGAAGCCCTGTCCACGCATGCGTGGATGAAAAAGGCCGCCCGAAGGCGGCCTTTTCCGATCATGCGGGCTGGGTGGCGATCACCACCAGCCCCAACGGCCGTAGCCACCCCAGTACGGGCCCCACGGACCCGGGCCCCACGGGCCATAGGGGTAGGGCACCACATCGACCTGGCGCTGTTCCGGCCACAGGTAGATCACATCGGCCGACAGCTTCGGCAGGCGGTAGTCGTAGTCCCCGATGCGGGTGTTCTGGTAGCCGTCGATCTTGCCGATGAAGGTCACGTCACGCCCGGCTTCAAACACGGCCGGGTCGTAGAAACCGGCGCGGCAGGCAATGAAGCGGCCGTCGCTGGCGTCGGACGAGGTGGTGTTCGGGCGGCCACTGGCGTTGAGCGGGCGCGAGATCATCTGGAAGCAGGTCTCGCCCTGGCCGGGCTTGGTCTCGATGATGCGGCCGCCCCATCGGACCGGCGTACCGACCTGCTGGGTGGCGACCGAGTCGCGCGGGGAAACCAGGCTGAACTGTCCCTGCAGCGGCTTGGGGGCCGTGGCGCAGGCCGACAGGGCCAGCGTGGCCACAGCGGTGAGGAGGAACTTGGTGTTCATGGGGAGGCTCCGGAAGTCGGGCGATGCCTGCGCAGGTCCCGCAATAATGAAGCGAGGTCGGTGCAAGTTCCAGCGTAGCGCGCGTCGGCGAAACGCTGGCTGAGCGCGAGCAGGGTCGGGTCGGGTCGCTGCCGGTGAACCCGCTGTGCCCAGTCCTGTGCGGTTTCGTGCGGTTCGCGGGCCAGGCCAAGGCGCGCATACCGCCGCCCGAGCCGGTGCCAGGCGCGCAGCAGCGGGTCGCGCTCGCGCTCGCCGCGGGCCAGCAGCCAGGCCATCCACGCCAGTGCCAGCAGGGCGGCGACCACGAATCCGGTCACCAGCTGCGCCGGCCCGAGGTCATCCAGCCCGAACGGCTTGAGCAGTTGCTGCTGGCGGCGTGCATCGAAGGACAGCACCAGGTCGTTCCAGCCGCGCCGCAGCCAGTCACCCATCTGCCCCAGCTGCAGCCAGCGCTGTTGCAGCGGGGTATCGGTGCCGGCCCGCAGGCGGTCGTCCAGGGTGTCCAGGATGCGTTCCGGTGCCACGGCCGCGGTCGGGTCGACCCGCACCCAGCCGCGTTGCGGCAGCCAGACTTCGGCCCAGGCGTGGGCATCCATGCGACGCACCACCCAGTAGTCGCCGATGCGGTTGCGGGTACCGCCTGCGAAGCCGGTCACCACCCGGGCCGGAATGCCGGCGTTGCGCATCAGCACTACGAAGGCCGAGCTGAAGTGCTGGCAGAAGCCGGCCTTGTAGTTGAACAGGAAATCGTCGACCGGATCGCGCCCCGCCACCGGTGTATCCAGCGTGTAGGAGAAGTCGCGGGTGATCCATTGCAGCGCACGGCGGACGATGGCCTCGTCATCGCTGCCTGCCTCCTGCCGCCATTGCCGCGCGAGCTGGGCGGTGCGCGGATTGAAGCCGGGCGGAAGCTGCAGCGCCGCGCGGCGCAGGTAGGGCGACAGATCGGTGTCGAACCGTTGCGGCGGCGCCGAATGCAACCGCCAGCGGCTGAGCGCGGACAGCGTGCGGTCGCTGCGCAGGCTCATGTCGGCATCGAAGCTGCTGCCCTCCGGTGCGCGGCTGGGCAGGTCCAGTGCCACCAGCAGGCGACGGTCGGTGGGCTCGTAGTCGATCTGGTAGTCCCAACCCTGTGCGGCGGTTTCGACCACCGGTGCGGGGCGTCCGGCCGTCGCGCGATCGCGGCTCCAGCGGTGGCCGTCGAACGACGTCAGCACCGGGCCGCGCCAATAGCGCTGCGCAGGCTCGGGCACCGCGCCGAAAAACTGCACGCGCAACGCCGGGGTGTCGTCGGCCATCAGGTCCAGCCACTGGTCCGGCGCCATGCTGTCAGCCAGGCCCGGTGTGCCCACCGCTCGCTCGGGTACGCCCCACAGCGGCGTGGACAAGCGCGGGAACAGCCAGAAGCAGGCCAGCGCGAGTGGCAGGCCGATCCCCAGCAGGCGGCCGACACCACGCAGTTGTCCGCGCAGCGGCAGTCGAGGGCTGTGGCCCTCGTCCAGGGCCAGCCGTTGCAGGGCCAGCAGTGCGGCAACTGCGGCCAGCGCTGCCAGCCCGGTGGTCAACGGCCCCTGGTCGAGCAGGAAGGCGGCGAACGGCGAGAACAACGCGAAGCCCAGCAGGCTGCGCGCATCGCGCAGGTTGCGCAGTTCGCTGGACTTGATCGCCAGCATCGCCGCCAGCAATGCGCAGCCGGTATCGCGGCCCGGCCGCACCATGCCCATCTGCCAGACGATGGTGGCAAGCATGGCCAGCACCAGCACCAGGCGAACCGGCATCGGCAGCACCCGCCGCCACGAAAGCGCAGCGGTCAGCACCGCAGTGATCGCGATCACGCTGGCCAGCAACGGTGGCAGCTGCAGCAGCAGTGGCAGCAGCGCCAGCGCTGCGCTGGCCAGGGTCCAGCTGCGGGCGTTGCGGTCGAGCAGGACGGCAGGCTCAGTCATGGGGCATCAATGCCAGTGCGCGCAGGCACAGGTGGTGGTGGCTGGCGCCCTGGCCGGGCCCCAACGGCGGATGGGCCGGAAGCAGCAGCGTATAGCGACGGCCTTCGCGCTCGGCCATGTCGACCCAGCGTGCCAGCCGCGCGATGCGCGCTTCATGGCCCAGCGCCGCCAGCGTGCGCCAGTCCAGCACCACTTCGATGCCGATCGGCTTCTCGTATTCGCGTACCAGCAGGCTGTCGCGGCGCGCCGAGTGTTTCCAGGCAATGCTGCGCGGGGCATCGCCGGCACGATAGGGGCGCAACTGGTGCAGCTCATCGCCACTGGCATGGGCGCGGGTGTGCAGTGGGTCGTTGCCACGTTCCGGAAGCGGCGGTGCCAGTGCCTCGGCAAGTGGATAGACCAGCAGCGGCTGCTCCGGCCACACCCACGACCATGCCCGCACCAGTCCCAGCGGCTGCGTGCTCGACAGGCGGATGCGGGGCAGTTCCAGCCAGCCGCGCCGCTCGCTGGGAACATCCAGCTCCACTTCGCCGCGACCGTGTGCAGGCAGTGCAACCCAGGCCTCGCTTGCGCCCAGCTGCAGGTGCAGCCCGTGGCGCGCGCGCGGGTCACGCAACGAAAGGTCCACGCGCAGGCGCAGGGGATGCCCGGCCGGTACCGGTTCGGCGGAGATTGCATCGATCTGTATGCCGGACAGCTGCAGGTGCGCGGCGATGGCGCTGGCGATCGCTGCCGCGGCCAGCAGCAGCGCAAGCAGCAGGGCCGGGTTGTTGTTGTAGTTCAATGCGCCCAGCAGCATCGCCGACAGCAGGGTGGCGACGAACAGGCCGAAGCGGGTTGGTAGTACATAGATGCGATGGCGGTCCAGTCGCTGCGGCAGGGCTTCGGGCCTGCGGGGGCGTGCCAGCAGCTGCATGCGTGCCCAGCGTGTGGCCACCTTCAGTCCACCGCGACGGTCTGCAGGATCGCCCGCGCCAGCGCCGGCCCCGAGCTGGATTCGGCTTCGGCCACCAGGCGATGGCTGGCCACCGCCACGAACAGGGTCTGCACGTCTTCGGGCACCACATGCCCGCGGCCGAGCAGCAGCGCATGTGCCCTGGCGGCACGCAGCAGGGCCAGTCCCGCGCGCGGTGACAGGCCTACGCGCACGCCGGCATGGTGTCGGCTGCGGGTCAGCAGCGCCTGCACATAGTCGATCAACGCGTCGCTGGCATGCACCTGGTCAACCGCTTCACGCAATGCACGCACCTGGGTGTCGTCCAGCTTTGGCAGCGCGCGTGCGATCAGGTCGCGGCGATCAGTGCCGCGCAGCAGCTCGCGCTCGGCCTGCGCGCTGGGGTAGCCCATCGCCAGGCGCAGCAGGAAACGATCCAGCTGCGAATCCGGCAACGGGAAGGTACCGGACAGGTCGACCGGGTTCTGCGTGGCGATCACGAAGAACGGGTCGGGCAATGGATGTGTCTGTCCATCAAGTGTGACCTGTTGCTCGGCCATCGCTTCCAGCAGCGCACTCTGTGTCCGCGGCGGTGCACGATTGATCTCATCGGCCAGCAGCACGTGGGTGAACACCGGGCCGGGATGGAACTGGAACTGGCGGCTGCCGGCCTCGTACACCGAAACGCCAAGTACATCGGCCGGCAGCAGGTCAGAGGTGAACTGCACGCGCTGGAAGCTGAGGCCGAGGCTGCTGGCCAATGCATGCGCCAACGTGGTCTTGCCCAGCCCGGGCAGATCCTCGATGAGCAGGTGGCCGCCAGAAAGCAGGGCGACAAAGGCCAGCCTGACTTCCGGCACCTTGCCCAGCACCAGTGCGTTCACCTGATCCTGTGCCTCCCGCAGGGCCTGGCGCAGTTGATCGGTTAGCATGCTGGGATTGGGGGACGAGGCTGGCATGATCGTCTCAGGTCTGGAATCCACTCGATTATCCATAGAGCAATGCAAGGCGAACAGCGCGCGCGGACAATATTTCTCTGGTTATGGACGCTGATCACAGCGGCCAAGCTGGTGGTGGCTGCGCGCCTGCCGCTGTTCGTCGATGAGGCGTTCTATTGGCAGGAAGGCCAGCACCTGGCCGCTGCCTATTCCGACCTGCCGGGGCTGACCGCCTGGCTTGCACGCCTGGGCGTGGAGATCGGTGGCCATCACGTACTCGCACTGCGCCTGCCGTTCCTGGCCATCGGTGCGCTGCTGCCGTTGCTGGTGGTGCGCATCGCTACGCGCTGGTTCGGCAACGTGGCCGGTTGGCAGGCGGGCAGCCTGACGCTGCTGATGCCGTTGTCGGCCACGCTGGGCCTGCTGGCCGTGCCGGACGTACCGATGGCGCTGGCGGCGGTGATCTGCCTGCACGCAGGTGCACGCCTGCTGCACAGCGTGGACGCGTCCTCGGCGATGAAGCTGGCGCTGGGCCTGCTGATCGGTGCGCTCAGCCACTACCGTTTCATTGGTGTCATCGGTGTCGGCTTCATTGCGTTGCTGGCGTTGCCGCAGGGCCGTCGCATGCTGGCCGACCCGCGCGTATGGGTGGCGCTGGCGGTGGGCGTGCTGGCCTGGCTGCCGTTGCTGGCGTGGAATGCCGACAACCACGACGCCGGCCTGAAGTTCCAGGTGGTCGAGCGCCACCCGTGGACGTTCGAGTGGGAGGGGCTGTGGTTCCTGGTGATCCAGCCGATGCTGGTGACGCCGATCCTGTGCATCGCGATGTGGAAGGTCGCCCTGGCGGGTACCCGCAGTGGCGGTGGGGCGCGGGTGCAGTGGCGCTATTTCGGCCTGGTGGGCGGGGTGTCGACGCTGGGCATCTTCCTGCTGGGCTTCTTCACCGATGTCGAACGGATCAGTTTCCACTGGCCGTTGCCAGGCTACCTGGCGTTGCTGGTGGCCGTGCCGGTGGTCCTCAACGGTTGGCCGCGCTGGTTGCGCCGTACCGGCTGGTGGCTGGCTGCTGCAGGTACCGTGCTGGCGTTCGGCTACTACCTGATGGCGTCCACGCCGGCACTGCGCGAGCAGATGGCCGGCAGCAAGTACTACCCGCGCAACTTTGCCGGCTGGCAGCCACTGGCCGTGGCGGTGCGTGACGAACTGCGGCAGATGCCACCGGGTACGCGTGTCCTGGCGGGCAACTTCAAGGTCGGTGCCGAACTGGGCTTCCAGCTGGGCAATGGCGATATCGAGGTGTTGCCACATCCGCTCAACGACAAGCATGGGCGCACCGCACAGCTGGCGCAGTGGGACCTGCTGCACGAAGGCCCGCGCAGTGTGCCGATGCTGCTGGTGCTGTCACCCAGTGACCAGCGCTACCGCGACCTGCTGGCGCGCTATCACACCATCTGCGAGCAGGTGGGGCCGTTGCCGGCGCCACGCGTGGTCAGCAGCGATCATGGCTTCCAGCGGTTCCTGCTGTTCCGGCTGCCGGCCAAGCGTGCACAGGGGGCCTGCGTAACGCCCTCAATGGCTTGGCTGGATGCGCCGTCCAACGGTGAAAAGGTCTCCGGAACGCTCGCCATCAAGGGCTGGGCATTCAAGGATGGGGTCGGGCTGGCGCGGGTTGAAGTGCTGGTTGATGGCCGCTCGATCGGAGACGCGCGTTACGGGCGCGTGTTCGACATTCGCCCCGCCTGGCCGGACAGTACCGATCCGCAGCATCCGGCGGTGGGCTTCGACGCGTCGCTGGACACCACCACGCTGGCGCCGGGCCGGCACTGGCTCGGCCTGCGCCTGCACGGGCGCGATGGCAGCGTGGAGGCGTGGCAGGAGCAACCGTTCGAGGTTCGTTGAGGTCCTCTGGTCCTGTAGAGCCGAGCCGATGCCCGGCTGCTTCCGATTCAGATGGCAGGCATCCTCGAAAAAAGCAGCCGGGCATGGGCTCGGCTCTACCGTTCACGGCACCGCGAATCCGGCCCTGCGCAGCAGGCCGCACAGCGCGATCAGTGGCAGGCCGACCAGCGCGGTCGGGTCGCGGTTGTCGATCGCCTCGAACAGGCTGATGCCCAGGCCCTCGCACTTGAAGCTGCCGGCGCAGTCCAGTGGCTGCTCGGTGGCGACGTAGCGGGCGATCTCCTGCGAGTCCAGCGCGCGGAAGTGCACTTCGGTCAGATCCAGGGCGGCGAGGGATTCTCCATCCCGTCTGAGACTGATTGCCGTGTGAAAGCGTACCGTCTGCCCGGACATCGCCACCAGCTGCGCACAGGCCGCCTCGACCGTGCCAGGCTTGCCCAGCGGCTGGCCGTTCAGGTCGGCCACCTGGTCCGAGCCGATCACCCAGGCACCCGGATGGCGCGCGGCGACATTGGCCGCCTTGGCGGCGGCCAGGCGCGTGGCCAAGGCCAGCGGCCCCTCGCCGTTCAACGGCGTTTCATCCACCTCCGGGCGTGCGCAGTCGAAGGGCAGGCCCAGCCGTTGCAGCAGTTCGCGACGGTAGCGGGAGGTGGAGGCCAGGACCAGTGACATGCGAGAATACCGGGGCAGGGTGCGGCAGTCTGGCCCGCCGGCAACGCCAGCAGCAAGTCCTGTATGGCGGGCATTTGACAGCAGGCGGTGCGATCCTTAGTATTCAGCGGCTTATGTCCGCGAACGTGCCCGAAACGCTGGATGCCTGGCGGATGGTTGTAGCGCGAAGGCGCTTCGACGGTCAGGTCTCCCTGGCTGAATTGACCCGCCTGCAGGGGTTGGTCGCAGATACCGACGGCGAGTGTGTCTACTCGCTTGAATTCGGTCGCGACGACGTCTTGCGGGTATCCTATGTGGAACTGACCATCGACACCGCGTTGCCGCTGACCTGTCAGCGCAGCATGCAGCGATTCCTGTTGCCGGTGAAGGTGACCCAGAGGCTTGGCCTGATCCGCGACGAGGACGAGGAATCGTCCCTGCCGGAGGAATACGAGGCGTTGCTGGTGCCGGAAGACGGCCAGCTGCGTCCGCTGGACCTGGTCGAGGACGAGTTGGTGCTGGCGGTGCCTGTGGTGCCGCTGTCGCCCGACGGTGAGGCAGTCGATCAGGACTGGGCACCGAGCGAAGAAGAAACAAAGAAGGCCAACCCGTTTGCGGCGTTGGCGGCATTGAAGAAACAATAGCAGCCGGTTGTCGTCGGCGGCTGCGGCGAAAGCGAAAAGTGTGCTGGGCGCTGGCGTCCTGTGCGACGAAACGACGAAGCAAAACGAACCGAGTTTGGAGCAATCCCATGGCTGTCCAGAAATCCCGTGTTACCCCGTCCCGCCGCGGCCAGCGCCGTTCGCATGACGCCCTGAGCGCCAAGCAGCTGTCGACCGACCCGACCACCGGCGAAGTGCATCTGCGTCACCACATCACTGCCGATGGTTTCTACCGCGGCAAGAAGGTCATCCAGACCAAGACCTCGGCCGTCGAAGAAGATTGATGTGCCGGGAAGGCCGCTGCCTCCGGGCAGCGGCCTTTGCCTTCTTTCCCGGGCGTGCCGGTGATCGGCGGCCCGCGCAACAGGAAACATGATGAGCAAGCGGATCTATTCGAGGATCGCGGGCACCGGTAGCTATTTGCCGGAGAAAGTCCTGACCAACGCCGACCTGGAGAAAATGGTCGAAACCTCGGATGAGTGGATCCAGTCGCGCACCGGAATTCGTGAACGGCACATCGCGGCCGAAGGCGAAACCACCAGCGACCTTGGCTACAACGCCGCCCTGCGCGCGCTTGAAGCCGCAGGCATCGATGCCTCGCAGCTCGACATGATCGTGGTCGGTACGACCACCCCTGACCTTATTTTCCCGTCCACCGCGTGCCTGATCCAGGCCAAGCTCGGTGTGGCCGGGTGCCCCGCCTTCGACGTCAACGCAGCCTGTTCCGGCTTCGTGTTCGCGCTGGGCGTGGCCGACAAGTTCATCCGCTCCGGCGACTGCAAGCACGTGCTGGTGATCGGCACCGAAACGTTGACCCGCATGGTCGACTGGAACGATCGCACCACCTGCGTGCTGTTCGGTGATGGCGCCGGCGCCGTCGTGCTCAAGGCCGACGAAGAAACCGGCATCCTCAGCACCCACCTGCATGCCGATGGCAGCAAGAAGGAACTGCTGTGGAACCCGGTTGGCGTCTCGAGCGGTTTCAAGGACGGCGCCAACGGTGGTGGCACCATCAACATGAAGGGCAACGACGTGTTCAAGTACGCCGTCAAGGCGCTGGACTCGGTCGTGGACGAGACCCTGGCCGCCAACGGCCTGGACAAGTCCGACCTGGATTGGCTGATTCCGCACCAGGCCAACCTGCGCATCATCGAAGCCACCGCCAAGCGCCTGGACATGTCGATGGACCAGGTCGTGGTGACCGTCGACAAGCACGGCAACACCTCGTCCGGTTCAGTGCCGCTGGCGCTCGATGCCGCCGTGCGGTCGGGCAGGGTCGAGCGCGGCCAGCTGCTGCTGCTGGAAGCCTTCGGCGGTGGCTTCACGTGGGGTTCGGCCCTGCTGCGCTATTGATAGTGCAAGTTACGACAATGTGAAGTCTTGTCGTTACGGCCCTCCGGGGCCGTAACGCGTTTAAGGAGGACCTGTCATGGTTGAGCCCATCGTCATCGAAGGGCAACGTGCCTGGCTGAAGCAGTACGGCAAGGGAAGCCGAGCACTGGCCCTGGGCCTGCTCAATTTTGTTGCGCGCCGTTTCCATCTCGATGCCCTGCGCCCGCCGCCGCACCGTGGTGGTGACGCCGCGCGCGAAACCGAGGCCCGCCGCCTTGCAGAGCTGCAGGCGCAAGGCGTGAACGTGCCGGACGTGCTGGGCACCGGCCATGCCGCGCTGGTGATTGGCGACAACGGCAGCTCGTTCAATACCTGCCTGCGTGAAGCGGATGAGGCCGGTCGTGATCGGCTGGTGATGGCGGCGATGCAGGCCATTGCCCAAGCGCATGCGCGCGGCGCCTATTTCGGCCAGCCGTTGCCGCGCAATCTCACCTGGGATGGGCAGCAGGTCGGCTTCATCGATTTCGAGGAAGATCCGCTGGAAGTGATGGACCTGTCCGAAGCGCAGGCCCGCGACTGGCTGATGTTCGGTTATGGCGTGGCCAAGTACTACGCTGATCGCCCCGAACATCTGCAGGCGATGATGGCCGAGGCGATGGGCGAGGTCCAGGCGCCGGTGCGCGAGCACGTGCATGCGGTCAGTGGCCGCCTGCGCAGCCTGGCCAGGGTCTGCATGAAGCTGGGCCGCTCAGCACGCGCGCTGGCCCATTCGATCTTCATCACCCACGGTGCCAGCACTGCTGGCGTGCTGTTGCTGGTGGGCCTGTGCGTGGATTTCCTCGCCGACGGCGATCTGGACGTGCTGCAGCTGTTCTGCTGATGGCTGATCGGGGTCAGATCCCTTTTCCTGCGGAAAAGGGATCTGACCCCATTGCGCTTGCCCGGCCGCCCTCCATACGCCTGCATACGCGCACGTACAGACGACACAGCGGATTCCCCCTTATCATGGCCCGCTTCGATTGCAGCAAGCGGATGACCGCGTGACCGTATCCACCCTCGCTTTTGTCTTCCCCGGCCAGGGCTCGCAGTCTGTGGGCATGGTGGCCGAGCTGGCCGAACTGCATCCGCAGGTGCGTGAAGCCTTCACCGAGGCATCCGATGGTGCCGGCGTCGACCTGTGGGCGCTGTCCCAGGGCGGCCCGGAGGAAATGCTCAACCGTACCGAATACACCCAGCCGGCCCTGCTGGCCGCGAGTATCGGCGTGTGGCGTGCCTGGAACGCCGTGGGCGGTCCGCGCCCGTCGGTGCTGTCCGGCCACAGCCTGGGCGAGTACACCGCCCTGGTTGCCGCCGGCGCGCTGAGCCTGCATGACGGTGCGCACCTGGTGCGCCTGCGTGGCCAGCTGATGCAGGAAGCGGCGCCGGCCGGTGTCGGCGCCATGGCCGCCGTGCTCGGTGCCGAAGACCAGCTGGTGCTGGATGTCTGCGCCGAAGCCGCAGGCAGCCAGGTGGTGGTGCCGGCCAACTTCAATTCGCCGGGCCAGATCGTGATCGGTGGCGACGCCGACGCGGTCGACCGTGCGCTGGCGCTGTTGGCCGAGAAGGGCGTGCGCAAGGCGGTCAAGCTGGCCGTCAGCGTACCCTCGCACACCCCGTTGATGCGCGAAGCCGCCAACCGCTTGGCCGAAGTGATGGCTGGCCTGTCCTGGCAGGCGCCGCAGCTGCCGGTGGTGCAGAACGTCGATGCCCAGGTGCACGACGGCGTGGACGCCATCCGCACCGCGCTGGTCCAGCAGCTTTACCAGCCGGTGCAGTGGACCGGTTGCGTGCAGGCGCTGGCCGCCCGTGGCATCACCCAGATCGCCGAGTGCGGCCCAGGCAAGGTGCTGACCGGCCTGGTCAAGCGCATCGACAAGGCCATCGACGGCCGTCCTCTGGCCACGCCGGGCGACTTTGAAGCCGCCCGCGAGGCATGGTCGGCCTGACCTTCCCTGTTTCCTGCCGACCGTACCGGTGGCCGCTGCAAGCGGCACGGTGCGGCGGCCGCTCCCGTCTGAGGAAAACAACATGAGCAAGCCCCTGCAGGGTGAAATCGCACTGGTCACCGGTGCCAGCCGTGGCATTGGTGCCGCCATCGCCGATCTGCTGGCCGCCCAGGGCGCCACCGTCATCGGCACCGCCACCACCGAATCCGGCGCCGCCGCGATCGGTGAGCGCCTGGCCGCCCACGGCGGTCACGGCCGCGCGCTGAACGTCACCGACGCCGCTGCGCTGGACAGCGTGCTCGATGGCATCGCCAAGGAATTCGGCCCGATCTCGATCCTGGTCAACAATGCCGGCATCACCCGCGACAACCTGCTGATGCGCATGAAGGACGAGGACTGGGCGTCGATCATCGACACCAACCTGACCAGCGTGTTCCGCACCAGCAAGGCGGTGATGCGCGGCATGATGAAGGCGCGCAAGGGCCGCATCATCAACATCGCATCGGTGGTGGGCGTGACCGGCAATGCCGGGCAGGCCAACTACGCGGCCGCCAAGGCCGGCATCATCGGCTTCAGCAAGTCGCTGGCCAAGGAAATCGGCTCGCGCGGCGTCACCGTCAATGTTGTCGCACCCGGCTTCATCGACACCGACATGACCAAGGCGTTGCCGGAAGAAGCGCGTACCGCGCTGATCAACGACATCGCCCTCGAACGCCTGGGTTCGCCGGAGGACATCGCCCATGCGGTGGCGTTCCTGGCCAGCCCGGCTGCCGGTTACATCACCGGCGAAACCCTCCATGTGAACGGCGGCATGTACATGCCGTAAGCAAGGGGCGCAGGGATTGCGCCGCAAGTGGTTGATCTGCGGAGGTTTTTGCTGCAATGCAAGGCCGCGCCGGTTTCCACTACACTATCCCACGGCCATCGCCCTTGATGGCGACCACTTTTGAACCACAACTCCATCTGGAGCGAGATCCCATGAGCACCATCGAAGAACGCGTCAAGAAAATCGTCGTCGAACAGCTTGGCGTCAAGGAAGATGAAGTCACCAACAGCGCATCGTTCGTCGATGACCTGGGCGCTGACTCGCTGGACACCGTCGAGCTGGTGATGGCCCTGGAAGAAGAATTCGAGTGCGAGATCCCGGACGAAGAAGCCGAGAAGATCAGCACCGTGCAGGCCGCCATCGACTACATCACGGCCCACGTCAAGGCCTGATGTCAGACGGCAGTGCGCGCGGGTCTCCGCTCGCCGCGCACCGCACCCCATGGGGCCGCAGTTGCGGCCCCGTGTGTTTGAGCATCACACCGAAGCAAACCGTGTTACCCGATTGAACCTTCGGGTCAGGAGAATCAGCAATGAAGCGTCGCGTCGTCGTAACCGGCCTGGGTATCGTCTCGCCGTTGGGCAATGATCTGGCCAGCAGCTGGGAAGGCATCACCCAGGGTCGTTCGGGCATCGGTCCGCTGACCAACGTTTCTGATGCCTACCTGGACCGGTTCACCACCAAGATTGCAGGTGAGGTCAAGGGCTTTGACATCACCGCCGACAACGAACTGTTCGGCAAGTACCGGGTCAGCGGCAAGGATGCCAAGAAGATGGACCCGTTCATCCATTACGGCCTCGGTGCCTCGTTCATGGCCCTGCACGACTCGGGCCTGGAGATCACCGACGCCAATGCCGAGCGCATCGGCGCCATTGTCGGCGCCGGCATCGGCGGCCTGCTCGGCATCGAAGAGCAGACCATCGAGTTCCACGAGGGCAAGAAGATCTCGCCCTTCTACGTGCCCAAGACCATCATCAACATGCTGCCGGGCCAGCTGAGCATCATCACCGGCCTGAAGGGCCCGTCGTTCTCGGCGGTGTCGGCGTGCGCGACCTCGAACCACTCGATCGGCACCGCGATGCGCATGATCCAGTACGGCGACGCCGACGTGATGGTGGTCGGTGGTGCCGAGCGTGGCTCGTCGCCGACCGCCCTGGGTGGCTTCTGCGCGATGAAGGCCATGAGCACCCGCAACGACGCTCCGGAACAGGCCTCGCGCCCGTGGGACAAGGACCGTGACGGCTTCGTGCTGGGCGACGGCGCCGGCATCCTGATCCTGGAAGAGTACGAGCACGCCAAGGCACGCGGCGCGAAGATCTACTGCGAACTGGCCGGTTTCGGTGCCAGCTCCGACGCGTACCACATGACCGCCCCGAGCGAGAACGGCGAAGGCGCCGCCCGCTGCATGGTCATGGCCATGAAGGACGCTGGTGTGACCCCGGAACAGGTCGGCTACCTCAACGCGCACGGCACCTCCACGCCGCTGGGCGACCTGGGCGAGACCATGGCGATGAAGACCGCCTTCGGCGACCACGCCTACAAGATGATGGTCAGCTCCACCAAGTCGATGACCGGCCACCTGCTGGGCGCGGCCGGCGGCGTGGAAGCGATCTTCTCGGTGATGGCGCTGCAGGACAACGTCATTCCGCCGACCATCAACCTGCAGCAGCCGGGCGAAGGCTGCGACCTGGACTACGTGCCCAACGAAGCACGCCAGGCCAAGGTTGACGTGGTGATGTCCAATGGCTTCGGCTTCGGCGGCACCAACGGCACGCTGATCTTCAAGCGCGTCTGACCGGGTTGTAGCGTCGGGCCATGCTCGACTGAACGTGCATTACGCACGAGGAGGCCGCCGCAAGGCGGCTTCCGTGCATCTGAATCCCTGAACTGGCCATCATGACCCACGCACCGCTGATCCAACCGCTGCCGCACCCGATCGATCTGCTGGCCCTGCAGCATCATGACCCGGCACGCTTCCCGCTGCTGATGGAATCCACCGCCTCGGGCACCGCCCAGGGCCGCTGGAGCCTGCTGCTGGCCGCGCAGGGCGACTGCCTGCGGCTGGATGCCGATGGCCAGGTGCGCGACCAGCACGACGCGGTACACGCCGGCAGCTTCCTGCAGGTGCTGGACCGTGCCTGGCAGCACGAACGCCTGCCGCACGACGGCAGCCACAGCCTGCCGTTCCGTGGCGGCTGGGCGTTGATGCTCGATTACGAAGTGGCCAGCCAGATTGAACCGGTGCTGCCGGCGCGCGCGCGCGAGGACGGCCGCCCGACCGCGCTGGCGCTGCGCTGCCCGGCTGCGGTGCTGCACGACCACCAGAACGACGCCAGCTTCGTCATCGCCGAAGCCGGTGAGCAGGCCCTGCTGGAGGCGCTGGTGACCATGGCGTCGCAGGCACTGCCGGAGGCCGGGCAGGGCTGGCAGCCGCCGCAGTCGGTGGGCGAGGATGCGCCACAGCGCTTCACCGACGGCGTGCGCCGGGTGATCGACTACCTGCGTGCCGGCGATGTGTTCCAGGTGAACCTGTCGCGGCGCTGGAGCGCGCAGTTCGCTGCGCCGGTCCAGCCGCAGGCGCTGTACGCGCAGCTGCGTCGTGCCAACCCGGCACCGTTCGCCGGCCTGTTCAGCGCGCACGGTCGCCATGTGGTCAGTTCCTCGCCGGAGCGGCTGGTGTCGGTGCATGCCGGCCACGCGCAGACGCGTCCCATTGCCGGCACGCGTCCGCGCTTCGAGGGGGACGATGATGCCGCGCGCATCCGGGAGCTGGTCGGCCACCCCAAGGAGCGTGCTGAGCACGTGATGCTGATCGACCTGGAACGCAACGACCTGGGCCGCATCTGCCTGCCCGGCACCGTGGTGGTCGATGAGTTGATGACGGTGGAGAGCTACGCCCATGTGCACCACATCGTCAGCAATGTCAGCGGCCACCTGCGCCCGGAGGTCACGCCCGGCGAGGTGATCGCCGCCACGTTCCCGGGTGGCACCATCACCGGCTGCCCCAAGGTGCGATGCATGCAGATCATCAGCGAGCTGGAGCAGGTGCCGCGCGGTGCCTACACCGGCGCGTTCGGCTGGCTGAACCGCGATGGCGACCTGGACCTGAACATCCTGATCCGTACCGCCGAAGTGGATGGCCACGAGGTGAGCTTCCGCACCGGCGCCGGCATCGTGGTTGATTCGGACCCGGACAAGGAACTGGACGAGACCCGCGCGAAGGCCCGCGGCCTGTTGCGCGCGCTCGGCCAGTAGGGGTAGTGCCGGCCGCTGGCCGGCAACGCCATTCCCCCACGGTGGGTGCCGACCGTGGGTCGGCACGGAGTCCTCCATGGCCATTCATCCACGCATGGCGTGGATCTACTGATCGCCGCGCCAGGCATGGATTGTGGTGGGTGCCGACCGTTGGTCGGCACGGCGACGCCACCCCGGTCATGACCCCAATCCACCGGCACGGTATCCTGCACGACGGAATCGAGTTCAGAGGTAGTCCATGGCGGGAGCCAAGCGCGGGTGTCTGTTCGTGGTAACGCTGGTGGTGGTGCTGGCCGCTGTCGTGGCCGGCGCGGGCGCGTGGTTCTTCTACCAGCAGACCCGCTTCGCCGATGCCCCGATCACCCCCACCGCCGAAAGCGTGGTCATCGCCAGCGGCGATGGCATGAACAGCGTGCTGCGCAAGCTACGCGATGCCGGCGTGGACGAGGGCCAGGACACCCAGTGGCAACTGCTGGCGCGCCAGCTCGATGCCGCCGGCAAGCTGAAGGTGGGCGAGTACGCGCTCAGCGGCGAGCTGACCCCGCGCGAGCTGCTGTTGCGCATGCGTGCCGGCAAGGTGCTGCAGCACCGCGTCACGATTGTCGAGGGCTGGAACATCCGCCAGCTGCGTGCCGCGCTCAAGCGCGCCGAGCCGCTGCTGCACACCACCGACAATCTTGATGACGCCGCGCTGATGCAGCGCCTCGGCTTCGGTGGCCAGCATCCGGAAGGCCGCTTCCTGCCGGAGACCTACGTCTACCAGCGCGGCGACAGCGATCTGGACGTGCTCAAGCGCGCGCACGCCGCGATGGAAAAGGCGCTGGATGAAGCCTGGGAAAGCCGCGCGCCGGACCTGCCGATCAACACGCCCTACGAACTGCTGACGATGGCCTCGATCATCGAGAAGGAAACCGCATTGGCCAGCGAGCGCCCGCAGATTGCCGGCGTGTTCATGCGTCGCCTGAAGATCGGCATGCGCCTGCAGACCGACCCGACCGTGATCTACGGCCTCGGTGCCGCGTATGACGGCAACATCCGCCGCCGCGACCTGACCACCGATACGCCCTACAACACCTATACCCGTGCCGGCCTGACCCCGACCCCGATCGCCATGCCCAGCCGCGATGCACTGATGGCCGCCGCGCAACCCGCAGCGGGCGACGCGCTGTATTTCGTCGCCGTGGGCGATGGCAGTGGCGCGCACGTGTTCTCGCCCAGCCTGGACCAGCACAACGCGGCCGTAGCCCGCTACCTGCAGCAGCTGCGCCAGCAACGTACCCAGGAGACCCCGGCGCAATGAGTCCCGCGCTGCTTCGCCACCCGCGTTTCGTCAGCCTGGAAGGCGGCGAAGGCGCGGGCAAGACCACCGCCATCAATGCCATCCGTGACTGCCTGCGCAGCCACGGCCACGAGGTGGTGCTGACCCGCGAGCCGGGCGGCACGCCCCTGGCCGAGCGCATCCGCGGCCTGGTGCTGAAGCCCGATGCCGAGATCGCTGCCGAGCCACTCAGCGCCGAAGCCGAGTTGCTGCTGGTGTTCGCCGCACGCGCGCAGCATGTGCGCCAGGTGATCCGGCCGGCGCTGCAGCGCGGCGCCTATGTGCTGAGCGATCGCTTCACCGATTCCAGCTACGCCTATCAGGGCGGTGGCCGTGGCCTCGACCCGCAGTGGATTGCCGACCTGGAGCGCCGCGCGGTCGGCCTGCTGCCGGGCCTGACCCTGCTGCTGGATGTGGACGTGGCCGTCGGCCGCGCGCGCGCCAACGGCCGCGACCTGTGGCCGGACCGCATCGAGAGCGAGCAGGACGATTTCTTCCAGCGCGTGCGCGAAGTGTTCCGCAGCCGCGCACAGCAGGATCCGCAGCGCTTCGCATTGATTGATGCGGGCCAGGAGCAGGCGCGCGTGGCCGCCGATGTGGTCGCGCGTGTCGAGCGCTGGCTGCGGGACGGGGAGGGCGCATGAGCACGTTTTCGCCCTGGCAGCAGCGCGCGTTCGAACAGACGGTGGCCGCGCTCGACGCCGGTCGCCTCGGTCATGGCCTGCTGATCTGCGGTCCGGCCGGGCTGGGCAAGCATGAGGTGGCGCTGGCGCTGGCCGACCACGTGCTGGCGCAGGGCGATGCAGCCCACGCCACGCGCACGCGCCAGCTGATCGCGGCGGGCACCCACCCGGACCTGCAGCTGGTCAGCTTCATTCCGAACAAGAGCGGCGACAAGCTGCGTACCGAGATCGTCATCGAGCAGATGCGCGAGATCACCGACAAGCTGGCGCTGACCCCGCAGTACGGCGTGGCGCAGGTGGTGATCGTCGACCCGGCCGATGCGATCAACCGCTCGGCGGCCAACGCGCTGCTGAAAACCCTGGAAGAGCCGCAGCCCGGCCGCTACCTGTGGTTGATCAGCAGCGACCCGGCACGCTTGCCGCAGACCATCCGCAGCCGCTGCCAGCGCCTGGAATTCAAGTTGCCGCCGCAGCACGAAGCACTGGCCTGGCTGCAGCAGCGGGGCCATAGCGAGGCATCGGCGCGCGAAGCGCTGGAGGCCGCGCGCGGCCATCCCGGCCAGGCCGACAACTGGCTGCGCGAAGACGGCCTGAGCCTGCGCCGCGAAGTCGGTCGAGATCTGGAACAGCTGGTCACCGGCAAGACCGGCGCGGTGGAGCTGGCGCAGAAGTGGTGCGGTGACGACAACGCGGCGCTGCGCCTGCGCTTTGCCGCCGACCTGGCGCTGGCTCAGGCCAGCACCGATGCCTTGACCACGCCGGAGCGATTGCACAAGCTTGCAGCCTGGTTCGATGCGGCCAACCGCACCCGCGACCTGCTGCGCACCACGGTGCGTGCAGACCTTGCGGTGGTCGAGTTGCTGCTGGCCTGGAACAAGGTGAACGAGCGGCCTGCCGCAAGGGGAAATCGATGAGTGCCAGCAACGCCCGCCAGGGCATCCTGTCCCTGGCCGTGAAGGACAAAGCCGCGCTGTACAGCGCGTACATGCCGTTTGTGAAGAATGGCGGCATCTTCGTGCCCACGCCCAAGCGCTACTTCCTGGGCGACGAGGTGTTCCTGCTGTTGACCCTGCCCGATTCCAGCGAGCGCCTGCCGGTGGCGGGCAAGGTGATCTGGGTGACCCCGGCCGGCGCGCAGGGCAACCGCACCGCCGGCATCGGCGTGCAGCTGGCCGACGGCGCCGAAGGCGAGGGCGTGCGCCACAAGATCGAGACCCTGCTGGCCGGGCTTACCAGCTCGGACAAGCCGACCCATACGATGTGATTCCGGTAGCGCCGGGCTGGGCTCGGCTGCATGCCCCGAAACGCCTGTGAACCCGCTGTTCTGTAGAGCCGAGCCATGCTCGGCTGCGCACCCCGAAAACACCCGTGAACACGAATGTGAAAAAGTGTTGACGGCCTCAGAAAAGCCCCTATAATGAGCGGCTCAGCAACACACCGGGCGGTTAGCTCAGCGGTAGAGCATTGCCTTCACACGGCAAGGGTCACAGGTTCGATCCCTGTACCGCCCACCATGTTGCAGAACGAAAAAAGCCTCCAGCAATGGGGGCTTTTTTGTTACCTGCGATCCAGCAGGATCGGCCGAATGCGCGCTCCGTCTCAGCCGTGTTCTTCCAGCGGCGCGCTTGATCTTCGCCGTGCGTCAATCAGGCCGTGCCCGCATCAACGTGCCTTCAGTCACCCGACGCATCGGGCCGATCAACGACGGGGCCGACGAAGTCAATGATTTCTTCGATCTCAATGCCTCGTTGATTAGGTTCATCATCAGGCCCCAAGCCGCTCTCTGACAGTTCTTCCAGCAACGCATCAATCAGCGACTCGCGATCACGCTCAACGAGGTATCTGACGCCATTCTCGGGTAGGAGCAAATTGTGCTTCGCTGCGATTTCAACCAACATCGAGCGCAGGCTGGGTGAGATATCCTTCTTCATCTTTACTTTACCTTCGGGTCTCTCAGTCCTTCGCTATTCTTCGGGAAGGCCGTTATGACCTTCCCTTCGCCGTTCAAAACTACTTTCGCATCCTTCCCTGTGTACGCCGTCTTGCCGCCGGCCTGCTCGGCAACCTTCGCGGGTTCTTTCACTGCCGATAGTATGGCCTTTGCAGAGACCCCCCTGCCTCCATCGCGGGAGATTGCCTGATTCAAGCCGTGCTTAGTGTAGCCGGTGATCTTTCCCGCTACTGCGCCAGAAGTGCCCGTGACACCGGCGGCTCCTGCGCCAATCTCTGCCGCAGTGGCTACCGCTCCTGGATTTGCCATTGCGGCCAGACCACCCTCTGCGAGTACTGGAGCCGCCAGAATTGCGGTTAACGCGACACCAATTGCCGGTCCGAGGCTATCGCTTGGATTTCTCGGCGGAGGAGTAATCGGTTGCCCATTCGTGGCGTCGTTGACTACCTTGAAGGCTGCACCACTCTCCCGCCCATCAGGATCCGTGAACTTGTAAGGGTTTCCGTTGGCATATCGATACCGGTTGAACTGTTCAACTGGCTTCTGATAGGCCGTTACCGGGTCCACCGATAGGAAAATCCCCAACTGTGGATCCATGTACCGCTGCTGCATGTAGCTCAGTCCGGTGACCGAGTCGCTCACATGTCCCGTGTATCCCGGTCCGTCTGTGGCCTGGCCACCTACCAAGGCCCCATAGGGCTCATAGTCGTAGCGCTTGATCACTTTCCCATTGGCATCTGTTTCGGCGACGACGGAGCCAAGGGCGTCAGTGTGGATGTAAGTGACTGTTTCCTGGCCTGCGGCGATGGCAGATGGTAATAGGCCAAGGCCGAATGGCAGCGCAAAGCACAACCAGGTGCCTATGGCAGCCAACTGGCGGAATTGAGATTCAAATCTCCTGAAGCGCGAAATTGCACCACCTGCAGCATCCCTGCACCTACGCATTCTTCGCATCCCCGGAAACGCCTTCGAGAAGGCTTGACCGGATATTACGATCATGAAGCTTGTTGGTCGATGCGGGCCACGCAGGGGAGGGGGCGGAAAGTCCTGCTCTACAGCGGTCCCAGCCATTCTCTGAGCTCACTGCTGGCCTTCATTTACTCAGGGGTTTTCTTCTGTGAATGGGAACAGGCCTTGTCTCAGGCGTGTTCGTCCAATAGCTCGCGCGCGATCATCGCCGTGGCATCCAGCAGGTCATGGCCGCTACCCGCCTGCACCACCACTGCAAGCAGACCACGGCCCACCTCGGCATTGCCGCTGGTCAGTTCCATCTCGCCCTCAAAGCACAGATCGGCCAACCATTCATGGGCCTGCTGCAGCCCGCGCTTGCGGACGCGGCGGAACTCCGCGAGCAGCTTCGCCTGGCCGGCCTCCTGCCCACCATCGGCCAGCAGGCCGATGGCACCGCCGTGCGCCGCGCGCCAGAGGGCCGGTAGCGGGCGACCGTTCGCGTCCACCACGTCCGGCGAGAACTGCGCGCAGTACATTTCGTAGCGCTTGCCCGCTGTGCTGCGGGGCACGATGCCGGCTTCGGCCAGCAGGCGTTCGGCTTCATCCAGTGTGCTGAACTTCAAGCGCAGCAGTGCAGGGCGGCTCAGCTGTTGTGCCAGCGCGTGCTGGTTGGCGGCGAACCAGACGTTCCAGCCTACGCTTGCGCGGCCTTCCAGTGCGGCCTTGAAGTACTCCAGGTGTTCGGCGTCCATTGCGGTCTCCTGCGCTCCCTGCGCGATTGTAGCGGGAGCACATCCGGGCCGATCAGGCATCGCCGCTGGAGAGGCAATGATGTGCCTCGCGCACCAGCTGGCGTGCGGCCACGATCAGTCCGTCGATATGGAAGGCGCCCAACTGCTCGTTAGGACCGCCTTCGTTGCGCGCATGGTCGGCGGCCTGCAGCAGATCGAGCAACGCGCCGAGCCCAGATAGCGAGCGGCGCAACGAAGCGTGATTGCTGGCGCCGAGGGTGAGGCTGATGCACGGCTGTCCGTCATCACCGTCGGCCTGGTTGATCGCATTGAGACGGGCGAAGAACGTGGCCGACTGCGCCGGAAGGTTCTGTTCGTTCAGGGCGCACTCGATCTCGCGTGCGACGTCCCCGGGCACGTCGGCTGCGACGTCGCCAATAAGCGCGTGCAGGCGGGGATGGATGGCGATGCGGTTGGTCATGGCGAAACCCTCACTGGCGTAGGGCCACCTTCCGGAGTGAAGGTGGCGGACGGTGCGGGTTGGCGTACCGGGGCAAACACAACGGAGTGAGAAATCACCCGGCGGATCGAGTGATCCCCACACACCGCCCGCCATTGAGGGCAGTTGGTGCATTCTTGCGGCTACGCACTGCTGCGCAACCTATCCGTTCGGTTTGCTTTTTCGAGACGCCAATCCCGGCCAAGGCGTCTTGCCTCGGCATGGCGATCTTCAAGCCGGGCAATCACATCGGTCTGTAAGGGAAATTCTCAACTGTCCCTAGGCAGGCCAGACGTTTCCCGTTGTGTGTCGTCCGACACCTGCAAGTAGTGCGGCCCATCACTGATGGCGCGCATCGCCGCCCCTGCCGACCGTACACGAGACGACTCCAGAGCGGCGCCGCCACGGCAATCGCGTCACCCCGCGCGGCGGACGCGGGACCATGCCACGCGTGGAGCCAGAGGGTTCCATCCCTGTGCTGTCCCACCGCCCCGGGCAGGCGTAGTCTCAGCCTGTCGTCGTACCCATCCACTCTGGAGTGCCACCATGCCGCTCGCCCGCATCGATCTTCGCAAAGGCAAATCCGCCGACTACCTGCAACGCGTCGGCGAAACCATCTACCAGGCCATGCGCGCGGTGGGGGTGCCGGAAAACGATCGCTTCCAGATCTTCCAGGAACACGCGCCCGGCACGCTGATCTACGATCCCGGCTACCTGGGCGTGGATCGCACCGACGACGTCATCTGCATCCAGATCACCTGGAACGAAGGGCGCACGCTGGAGCAGAAAAAGGCGCTGTACGCCGGCATCGCCGATGGACTGCATGTGGCGGTGGGCATCCGCCGCGAGGATGTGTTCATCAATCTGGTGGAAGTGAAGAAGGAGAACTGGTCGTTCGGGAACGGTCAGGCGCAGTACGTGAGTTGATGCGGGAACGGTGTCAGCGCCTGATGCGGCTGGGTCAGGCCATGGGCGGCGACGCCTGCTGTTGTGCCTGTTGCTCGTCCTGCGCCAGTCGGCTTGCGTCGCGGGATTGCTGCTGCACGTTGGCCTTCTGATACAGCATATCCACATCGCCCTGCTGCGTATCGAGCAGGGACAGGCGCTGGCGATTGGCGGCAGGGTCCGGCGAGGCGGTGTCGCCGCTGCGATGCAGGAATACGTAGCCGGGTGCCTCGGCGGTGCTGTTTGAACTGAATGCCACCTGCAGCGTGTCCTTTTCGCTGAAGCCGGCCTGCACCGCCGCGTGGGTCAGATGGCCTGCCAGTCGTTCGTGCTCCTGGCCGGGGGGCAGTCCCTGCTGTTCGCTGGCCTGGGCGAGTGCGGTACGCACTTTCTGGTCCAAGGCATGAAGGCTGTGCCCCGGTGCGCGCGCGTCCGCAGCCAGACGCTCGCCCAAGGGGCCATCAATGCCATCGGTTTCGCTGAGCAGACGCTGCTTCAAGCTGCGCTCGGGCAGGGGATGAGTGGTGGTGCGGTTGAGTTCGCTGTTGGGGAAAGGGGGCTCAATGCTGTCCACGCCATGGATGTTGCGCAGCGGACGATAGCCGTCCTTGCCCTGTGACTGGACGCCCAGCGGAATGCGGACATCGGGCAGCAACTGGCCAACGGGGCCGCCGATGCTGTTCACGTCCAGGCTGTGCTTGCGCTGGATGCCGGCGTGATTCAATGCGCCCCAGGTGAAGTCCACGCAGTTGTGGCGCACGTCGGCATAGTGCTTGCTGAAGCCGTACTTCACTGGATCGTCGCCGAACGCCTTGAGCTTGTTGTACTGGGCTTCGGTGATTTCGATGGTGCGGACATGGGCGGGGTCCTTATAGACTTTCACGTCGTCTCTGACGATGCGCCCGGGACCATTCATGCTGCCATGCTCGACGGGTGCGAAGCCGAAACTCTGCGCCGCTTTACCTGTAGCATGCAGAACATAGAACATGTGGCCAGGCCCGGAAGTATCAGGAGTGCCATCGGGCGTCAGCTGCTGCTTTCCCGAATCGGGATCGAGCAGTGGGGTGCCGGGTGCGGCAATGACAATGTCCAGGCTGTAGCGGGGCTTGTTCATGGAAACTCCTTCGTTCCTTCGAATGAATGGTGTCACTTCCCTGCAGGACGCGAGGCGTGCACGACTAGCCTTGCCGAATAGTCTTGCAGTCCTGATATGGCATGGACCGTTTGAATCTGCAGCCGGTATCTGCTGTCGAGCTCCAGCGGCAGCGCTGTCACGTTCAGGAGGTAGTTGCCGTCGCTGCCTGATGCGAGCGAGGCATAGCGCCAGCTCTCAGAGTGGTGCCACGAGGGGAGCGGCTCAACACCGTTGCGCGCGCGTGCCTGATAGCTGTCCTGTGTTGCAATCTCCTGCCAGGTAGTGCCTTCCCGACGCTGCAGGGATACTTCGAATGGGATGTTGATACTTGCTATATCGGGCGTGCCCGTTGTGGCTGGACTTCGCCGCTGCAGTTCCAGTTCCACCGCATAAGTGCGGTAGCTGGCAAAATTGCGCGCCGTGGTTTCGAACTCGAACTGCACCTGCTGGCCGGGCGCGTCCACGGCGATGGGCTGTGAGAGTTCCAGAGGCTCTGGCGGTGGGGGCGGCCCCTTGTCGACGCAGGCGGCAAGCAGCGCGGTCAGGCCGAGCAGGCTGATGCGCTGCCGGTGTGTGATGCGGGTGGTCATGCAGATTCCTCTGGCTCCTTGCCGTGGCCAATTGAACCCTAACGTTGGCGAGGCAGAGCCCGCAAGCGAAGGGACCGCGGTGTGGTGCATTCACATGTCGCCGCGCGAGGCGAGCTCCTGCGTCACCGTGTCGCAGGGGGCAAACCCTGAACGGGGTCCAAGGTTGGCTGCGGGCCCGTAGAATGACCGGGTGCGTCATTCTGTCCTCCACCGCCGGTTCCAGGCCCTGGCTTGGCTTGCCATGCTGCTGGTGCTGCTCGCCCCGCTGGTGAGCCGCTGGCTTGCGCATGGTCACGTGGCTGCCGCTGCGCCGGTGGCAGCCATGGACCACGCAATGCACGCAGAGCACGCGCTGCACGCGATGGAAGGGCACCACGACCATCACGCAATGGCCATGCCGCACGGCGAGACCGCAAGGAAGCCGCCCGCCGATCCACATGCCAATCATGAGATGGGTGTGGACTGCGATTACTGCCTGATCGCTGCGCGGCTGATCACCCTGCTGGTGGCGGCCGTGCTGCTGTTGGCGCCGATGGCACCGGTGTGCCGCGCGTTGCGCGATGCGGTGCAGGCGTTGCCGCAACGGATCAGCGGCACATTGGGCGCGCGTGGGCCGCCGGCACTGATGGCTGCCTGAGCCGCACGCGCGCTGCATTGAACGTTCTTCCATGAGGTTGCCGGCCACGGCCGGTGCCCGCACGCGCGTGTCTGTCCCTTTCTGATTGCTGCCCTGCCATTGCGGGGTGGCCTTGCATGCCGTGAAAAAATGAAAACGAACCCCAACTCCGCGCGCCTGCGCCGGGCGACGCTGCCTGTCCTGTGCGCGTTGCTCCTGCATGCTGCGCCCCTGCTTGCCGCCGACACGGCACCCCCGACCACGCTGGAGACCGTGCGCGTGGTCGATGCCCGCAGCGGCGAGCTGTCGTCCACCGCCAGCGCCGGCTCTGCGTTGGGCCTGAGCGTGCTGCAGACGCCGGCCAGCCTGACGGTGATTTCGCGCGAACAACTGGAGCAGCGCGGCGACAGCAACCTCAACGATGCGATCAGCCGGGCGGGTGCGATCAGTGCGATGCCGCATCCGGGCAATGGCCTGAGTGCGCTGTCCAGCCGCGGCTTCACCGATGGCGCCTCGGTGATGCGCCTGTACGACGGGCTGCGCCAGTACGGCGGCGTGGGCATCACCTTCCCGTTCGATACCTGGTCGATCGAGCGCATCGAAGTACTGCGCGGGCCGGCCTCGGTCATCCACGGCGACGGTGCGATCGGCGGGGTGATCAACATCGTGCCGAAGAAGCCCTCGCGCGGTGCCATCGAAAACGAGATCAGTGTGACAGCGGGCAGCGAGGACACCGCGCGGCTGGGCTTCGGCAGTGGTGGCGCGCTGACGCCCGAGCTGGCCTACCGGCTGGATGTGAGCGGCAACTACAGCGGTGGCTGGGTCGATCGGGGACGCAACGGCGATGCCACCTTCTCCGGCGCGCTGCTGTGGCAGCCGCGCACCGACCTGCAGCTGACCTTGACCCACGCGCAGGGCCATCAGAAGCCGATGCGCTACTTCGGCACGCCGCTGGTGGAGGGACGCCAGTTGGACGCGCTGCGCCATCGCAACTACAACGTGGACGACAGCGAGATCCGCTATCGCGACCGCTGGACCCAGCTTGATGCGCTGTGGACACCGAACGCGAACGTGGAATGGCGCACGCGCCTCTACCAGATCGACAGCCAGCGCGATTGGCGCAACGCCGAGACCTATGTCTACAACCCGCGCACCGGCCTGATCGATCGCTCGGGCAACACCCAGATCACCCACAACCAGGACCAGACCGGGCTGACCTCGACGCTGCGCGTGCAGGGTGAAGTGGGCGGTCTGTCCAACAGTGTCGCGGTGGGGATGGATGTCAACCGCGCGCACTTCAAGCACACCAACAACACCTATGCCGGCAGCTCGGGCCCGGTCGATCCGTTCCATCCGGTGCCGGGCCAGTTTGCCAGCGACGCGCCGAACCTGCCGCGCTATCGCAACACCGCCGAGCAGTACGCGCTGTTCGTGGAAGACCGGTTGGCGCTGAGCGAGCGCTGGTTGGTGCTGGGTGGGCTGCGCCACGACCGCGCGCGCATTGATCGCACCGATCTGATCAGCGGCCAGAATGCGTTCTCGAAAACCTACAGCAGCACCGGCTGGCGCGCCGGCACGGTATTTGCGCTGCAGCCGACGCTGAGCCTGTATGCGCAGTACTCGCAGGCGGCAGATCCGGTCAGTGGACTGCTGATGATCAGCCCCGCCAATGGAGCGTTCGATCTGGCCAATGGGCGGCAGATCGAGGTGGGCCTGAAGCAGGCGTTCGACGGTGGCGAGTGGACGCTGGCGGCGTACCGGATCCGCAAGACCGGCCTGCTCAGCCGCGATCCGCTGTTGCCGGATCGCCGCGTGCAGGTGGGCGCGCAGACCTCGCGCGGTATTGAAGCGTCGTTGACCTGGAATGTCGCGCCGCACTGGACGCTGGATGCCAACGCGACGGTGCTGAAGGCCGAATTCGCGGACTTCCTGGAAACCACGGGTTCGCCGGCGGTGCTGGTATCGCGTGATGGCAACGTGCCGCCGAACGTAGCCGAGCGCCTGGCCAGTGTGTGGCTGGGCTGGCAGTTCGCACCGGACTGGAGTGCGGCGAGTGGCGTGCGTTACGTCGGCAAGCGCTACGCCGACAACGCCAACACGTTGGAGCTGCCCGGCTACAGCACCACCGACCTGGCACTGACCTGGCAGGCGGCACCGCGCACGCGGCTGTCCGCGCGGTTGTTCAACGTGTTCGACAAGGCGTACTACGCGACGGCGTACTACACCAGCACACAGTGGTTGCTGGGTGCGGACCGCCGCGTCGAGTTCACGCTCGACCACCGCTTCTGAGGACGCCGGCGATGTCGCTGCGATCCACCGCCAAGCGCTGGACCTACCTGGTGCATCGTTGGCTGGGCATCGGCGGATGCCTGCTGATGCTGCTGTGGTTCGTCAGCGGCATGGTGATGCTGTTCATTGGTTACCCGAAGCTGACGCCCGGCGAGCGGCTGGCGGCATTGCCAGTGCTGGGTGAGGCCCGCGACCTGCAGGGGCTGTCTGTACTGCCGGCTGCTCTGCAGGCCGAGCCGGAGGCCGTGGCGCTGACCACGCTGCGTGGCGAGCCCGCCTATGTGGTGCGTAGTGGCAGCCACATGGGGGCCTGGTCTGCATACACCGGTCAGGTGCTGCCGCCGGTGTCGGCACAGCGCGCCGAAGCATCCGCTGCACAGTTCGCCGTAGGCCCGGCCTTCGTGGGAGCGATGCGCGTGGAGGAGGACCGCTGGACGCATTCGCGCGCATTGGATGTGCATCGACCGCTCTATCGCGTCGAGGTGGGCGGCGCGCAGCCGGGCGACCTGTATGTGTCCTCGCGTACCGGTGAAGTGGTGCTGGACGCGCCGCATGTGCAGCAGCGCTGGAACTATGTGGGCGCCTGGCTGCACTGGTTGTATTTCCTGCGCATGCAGTCGGTGGACCCGGTGTGGACGTGGGTGGTGATCGTGCTGTCCGCACTGTGCACGCTGGCGGCGGTCAGCGGCATCGTGGTGGGTGTGTGGCGCTGGCGTTTCCGTGGGCACTATCGTTCCGGTGCGAAGACACCGTACGTCGAGCCGTGGATGCGCTGGCACCATCTGATCGGTCTGGTGGCAGCGGCCTTCGTGTTCACCTGGATCTTCAGTGGCCTGATGTCGATGAATCCATTGGGTGTCTTCAGCAGCACGCATGCTGCGATCGACGGTGGGCGCTATCGTGGCGGCGCTGTGGCGGTGGATGGCGCGTTGGGCGATCCGGCGAAGCTTCTGGCGGTGGCCGATGCTGAGTGCTTCCGCCCAGTTGAGATCCAGTGGCGGCGCATCGGTGGTGAGCTGTTCGCGGTGCTGCTGGACGGGCAGGGCGAGACCCGCATCGTGTCCGGCAGCGACGAGCATCTGCAGGTTGCGCACTTGCTGCCGGCCGCGTGGCTGCAGCAGAAGGCGCGTGCGCTGTCCGCTGCGCCGATGCAGGGCTTCGTGGTGCAGCAGACAGCGGATGCCTACTTCTATCCGCGTGCACCGGAAGCCATGAACGGCGCAGCAGTGCGCCGCTTCCCGGTGGCCGTGGTGGACTTCGGTGATGCCGAGGCGACGCGCGTCTATCTCGATCTGGCGACCGGCGATCCGTTGCTGACGATGGGGCATCGCGAGCGGGTGGGGCGCTGGTTGTTCTACTTCCTGCACAGCTGGGACCTGCCGGCGATGCTGCGCCAGGAAGGTACCCGGCTGGCGGTGCTGCTGCTGCTGAGCGCTGCTGGCACCGCACTGTGTGCCACGGCGACGGTGATCGGCTATCGGCGCGTGCGGATGAAGCTGCGCCGCAGGCGGCGTTGATGCGCCGCGCTACACCTGCAGCCAACGCGTGGACACGGCCACCAGCAACAAGGCCGTGGCCACGCCGATGAACGCGGCGATCAGGCCGAAATGATCTGCGGCGAAGCCGATCAGCGCCGGCCCGGCAAGGATGCCGGCAAAGCCGAGCGTGGACACGGCAGTGATCGCCAGCGCGCCGGGCATGCGGGTCTGGTGACCGGCCAGCGAGAACAGCGCGGGCGCGATGTTGGCGCAACCGAGGCCGACCAACACGTAGCCGAGCAGCGACGCCTGCCACGGCGTGACCAGGGTCAGTACCAGCACGCCCGCAGCGGCAAGCAGAGCACCGAAGACGATCGCGCGCTGGCGGCCCACGCGCGCCACCAGTGCGTCGCCGAACAGGCGCGCCACGGTCATGGTCAGAGTGAAGGTCACGTAGCCGACGCCGGCCAGGCTGGCATCGACGCGCCGCACATCGCTGAGGAACACCGCGCTCCAGTCGAGCATCGCGCCTTCACCGAGGAAGGCGACGAACGCCAGCACGCCGATGAACAACACGATGCCGTGCGGCAGGGCCAGCATCGGTGTGTCGTGCGGCATGCGTTCGCTGTGCCAGTGCGCTGCCGACAACAGCATCACCAGCAGCATGGCGCCAACGCCGATCAGCACCGATGCCAAGGGCGGCAGCTGTGCGGACAGCAGCACGGTCATGGTGGCCGCGCCGAGGAAACCACCGATGCTGAAGAAGGCATGGAAGCCGGACATCATCACGCGCCGTGCTTCGCGCTCGACGATGACGGCCTGCACGTTCATCGTGCAGTCCATTGCGCCCACGGCGGCACCGAACACGAACAGGACCAGCCCGAGTGTCCAAGCCGAACCGGCCAGCGCCAGGCCGGGCACGGTCAGGCAGATCAGCAGGCTGCTGGCCACCATCACCCGCCGGCAACCCAGGCGCGCGGCCAGCACGCCGGACAACGGCATTGCCAGCAGCGAACCGGCACCGAGGCAGAGCAGTACCAGCCCCAGCGTGGCGTCGTTGATCCCGGTGCGTGCCTTGGCGAACGGCACCAGGGTGGCCCACAGCGCGGTGGCGAAGCCGGGAATGAAGAACGCAGCGCGGGTCGCGTGCTGTTCGGCACGCGCGCGGTTGGCAACGGACATGAGCGGTACGGTCAGGGCGGAGTGGGGTGTACCGCGATGCCTGCGGCGCGGAAGCGTGCCGCCAATGCGGGCGGCGCGGTGGTGGTCAGCACCAGGTCGTCGATCTCGTCGAGGCTGGCGATCTGCCAGTGGCCGCGGGCACCGAGCTTTTCAGTAGTGGCGGCGACGATGACGCGGCTGCTGCACGCGACCATCGCGCGCTTCAGCGTGGCCTCTTCTGCATCCATTGCCCATACACCAGTATCGCCGTCCACCGCGCAGGGGCCGGGCAGGTACACGTCGGCGCGCAGGCGCTGCACCTGGGCCAGTGCTTCTGCGCCGACCGCACCGCCACCGCTGGCCAGGCGGCCGCCGATCAGCTGCACCGAGGTGCCATCAAGCATGCTGGCGGCCGTGGCGATCTGTGGCGCATTGGTGATCACCGTCAAGCCGAGGGCGGGCGGCAACTGCTGGGCGATCGCCAGGTTGGTTGAACCGGCATCGAGCAGTACAACCTGATTGGGTTGCAGCAACGCGCAGACGCGGGCGGCCAGCTCGGCCTTGTCGCCGCGGTCGCGGGTCAGGCGCTCGCGCAGCGGGCGTTCCTTGGGCGGTGGCAGCACGGCGCCGCCGTAGACACGCTGGCACAGGCCCTGTGCGGCCAGCTCGCGCAGGTCGCGGCGGATCGAATCTTCGGAGACGGCATAGCGGCGCGCCAGTTCGGCAGCGACCACGCGGCCCTGCTGGCGCAGTTCTTCGAGGATCTGCCGAGTGCGTTGGGCGGGGAGGGGGCTGGGGTCTGAGCTCATGCCATAAGTCTGCACATTCGTGCATAAATGTGCAACAACGTGCAATTGGCATCGGGGACACAGCGCGGCTGGACTGCCGGTGAATCCTCCCGCGCCCACGTCTATGGATCGCCCTCGCGGCCCGGCATCATGGCGGGGCACCTGGCATGGAATCCACGATGTCCCCCACCGTTCACCGCAAGCTGCGCATCGGCGCGGACCAGTACACCGGCCAGAAAGTGGTCGACCAGCAGTTCCACGAATGCGATTTTTCCAGCGTGGACCTGACTGCCACCGAGTTCATCAACTGCAGCTTCTATGACGCCGAAAGCCGCAGTGGCTGCCGCTTCAACGGCGCCACGCTGAAGGAAGCCAGCTTCCGCAGCTGCGACATCAGCATGTGCCACTTCAATTTCGTCAAGGCATTGGGCCTGGAAATCAGCGAGTGCCGCGCGCAGGGCGCGGATTTCAGCAACGCCAGCTTCATGAACCAGATCACCCCGCGCAGCGGGTTCTGCAGTGCCTTCATCAAGAAGTCGAACCTGCGCTATGCCAATTTCTCGCGGGTGACGCTGGAAAAGTGCGAGCTGTGGGAAAACCGCTGGGACGGTGCGAACGTCAGCGGCGCCAGCTTCGCCGGCTCGGACCTGTCCGGTGGCCAGTTCGAGGGCATCGACTGGAACAGCGCCAACTTCACCGGCTGTGACCTGACCCACTCGGAGCTGGGTGAGCTGGACCTGCGCAGCACCAACCTGCGCGGCGCCACGCTGGATGTGCAGCAGGTGGCGCTGTTGATGCAGCGCATCGGCATCACCGTGGTGCCGTAGGCATCACCCGGCGTACGCCACCCAGCCCCTGAAGCTGAAGCCTGCATAGAACAGCTCCACGCCGTCGAAGCCGGCCTCCTGCAGCAGGGCGACCTCCTGTTCGGGCGCCAGCAGCGGCAGCCGCTCGGCAATGGCCTCGATCGCGCGCTGCGCATCGGCGTGGGCAACACCCGAGGCATGGGCGAACGCGGCGTAGCGCTGCAACCAGCGGAGCTTGCCGGCCGGATCCTGCGGCACGCTGTGGTGCGCCACCACCAGCGGCGCGCCGGGCTGCAGGCGCCTGTGCAGCTCGCGCAGCGTGTGCAGGCGCTGCGCGGCATCTAGGAAGTGCAGGGTGAGCAGGCAGCTGGCACCATCGAAGCGCGCGTCCGGGGCATCGTCGATGTAGCCTTCCAGCAGTTCGACGCGTGCGTTCAACGGGCCCAGTGTCTGCTCGGCCAGCGCGAGCATCGGCGCGGCCGGATCCACACCCAGCAGCTGCCAGCCCGGTTGCGCCTCGGCAAAGGCTTTCAGCTCCAGCCCGCCCCCGGCACCCAGAACCAGCACGCGGCCGTGTGCGGGAACGCGTTCGGCCAGCAGCAGGCGGCTCATCTGCTGCAACGCGAGGAACCCAGGCACCTGGCGCAGTGGCGCTTCGGCATAGCGGGCCACCGCCTGTGGGTCGGAGAACGTGGACATGCGCGGATTCCGGCAGCAGGGGACATACCACTGTACCGTGGCATGCAAGTGCCTTTGCCGCGGAACACTCCTAGCTGCGTTGACCGGCTTGCATCCAGCTCAGCGCAATGCCCGCGCCAGCACTTGCCAGATCCGTGCGTCCTGGCATTGCGATACGTTGAAGCGCAGATAGTCGGCCGCGCGCTGCGACTGGCTGAACGCGTTGCCCGGTGCCAGCACGATGCCCTCGCGCAGGCACTGCCGGGCCAGCGCGGCGGAATCGCGGCAATCGGGCAGCCGGCACCACAGGAACAGGCCCGCTTCCGGTTGCAGCCACGGCGTGATTCCCAGCGTGTGCAGCTTGCGCAGCGTGTGCCGGCGGGCATCGGCCAATCGCGAACGCACCGATTGCATGTGGCGTCGGTAGCCACTGTCGGTCAGCGCGATGTGCATCAGCTGCGCGGCCAGATGGCCACCGCCGAAGCTGGTCGCCAGCTTCAGGTCGGTCAACGCTTCGATCCAGTCATGGCGTGCAGCGATGTAGCCGCAGCGCGAGGCTGCCGACAGCGTCTTGGAGAAACTGCCGACGTGGATCACCCGTGACAGCCCGTCGAGCGCAGCCAGCCGCGGCGCCGGCTGCAGTTCGAAGTCGGCGAAGATGTCGTCCTCGACGATGATCAACTCGCTGCGTTCGGCCAGGCCCAGCAGGCGGTGCGCGGTGCTGGCCGAAAGCACCGCACCGGTCGGGTTGTGCAATCCGGAATTGGTGATGTACAGCCGCGGCGAATGGTCCTGCAATGCACGATCGAACGCTTCAAGGTCCGGGCCGGTGGGCGTGTACGGCACACCCACTGCCTGTACCTGGTGCGCCTTCAGCAGCGCGTGGTAGTTGAAGTAGCTCGGGTCATCGACCAGCACGCAGTCGCCGGGCTTGAGCAGGAAACGGCAGATCAGGTCGACCGCGTGCGTCCCGGATTCGGTCAGCAGGATCTGCTCCATCGGTGCATCGATGCCGAGCGTGGCGCTGCGCCTCTGCAGCAGCTGGCGCAACGCGGGCAGCCCGAGTGGGCCGGCGTAGTCGACCAGATGCACTGCATCGGCACGCGCCAGCCGACGCAGGCCGCGGCGCATGCCATCGTGATACAGCCAGTTACTGGGCATCCAGCCGCACCCTGGCTTGAGATCGCCCGCGGGCGTTTCCAGCGATTGCCGTGACACCCACAGCGGATCCACCGCGCGGTCCAGCCGTGGCTCCATTTCGGCCAGCGCCAGCGGTGCGGCCGGGCCACTGACGTAGAAGCCCGAGCCTGCGCGTGCACTGATCAGGCCTTCGGCCGCCAGGCGCTCGTAGGCCTCGACCACGGTGGAGACCGACACCCCCATCGCTGCCGCCTGCGCGCGCACCGAAGGCAGGCGGGAGCCGGGGCCATCGACCCGCGCGGTGATGCGGTTGCGGACCGCCTGGATGACCGATTCGATGCGGGTAAGCGGACGTGGCATGTCAGCACTGTAGTGGAAGTGTGGGCAATACAGTTCTTTGCGACTGTACTGGATTGTAGCTGGGGCGGTTCCGCCATGGATGCTTCCATACAGGCTCCGCCAGGCGTCGCCTGGCACTTCAGGATCACAGGCGTGGAACGGTCGGCGAGCGGTTGGATCAATGGCTTCATCGGGGTGGTGATTTTCGCGGGCTCGTTGCCGGCCACCCGCCTGGCGGTGCTGCAGCTGGATGCCGGGTTCGTCACCGCCGCACGCGCCACCATCGCCGCCGTGCTTGGCCTGGCGCTGCTGCTTATGCTGCGCCAGCCGTGGCCGCGGCGCGGTGACCTGCCTGGGCTGGTGGTTGTCAGCCTCGGCGTTGTGGTCGGTTTTCCACTGCTGACCGCGCTTGCGCTGCGCCACGCGTCATCGGCACATACCATCGTGTTCCTCGGCCTGTTGCCGCTGAGCACTGCGCTGTTCGGCGTGCTGCGCGGTGGCGAACGGCCGCGTCCTGCCTTCTGGCTGTTCTCGTTGCTGGGCAGTGCCTGCGTGGTCGGCTATGCGGTGCGCAACGGCATCGAGGCCTCGCTGCAGGCCGACCTGCTGATGCTGGCGGCCATCGTGGTGTGCGGGCTGGGCTATGCCGAAGGCGGCCGGCTCGCCCGTCATCTGGGCGGCTGGCAGGTGATCAGCTGGGCACTGCTGCTGGCGTTGCCGGTGATGCTGCCGTTGACGGTGCTGATGCGCCCGGCCTCGTTCACTGCGGTCGGTGCCTCGGCGTGGTGGGCGCTGGGCTACGTGGCGGTGTTCAGCATGCTGATCGGCTTCCTGTTCTGGTACCGCGGGCTGGCGCAGGGCGGCATCGCCGCTGTCGGCCAGTTGCAGTTGCTGCAGCCGTTCTTCGGCCTGGCCCTGGCCGCGCTGCTGCTGCACGAATCGGTCAGCCTCAGCATGGTGCTGGTGACCGCGGTCGCGGTGATCTGCGTGGCAGGCGCCCGCCGCTTCAGTCGCTAGGAAAAAGGGGACGGAGGGGATTAAGTCGTAACTGGCACAGTAGGTCCGATTACGACTTAATCCCCTCCGTCCCCTTTTTATGAGGCGTCCTGGAACAGGTTGGCAACGGTGTAGTCGATGAACACCCGCAGGCGTGCACTGGGATGGCGCCCACCGGGCCATAGCAACGAGAACTGCCCCTGGTACGTGGGCAGCGCAGGCAGCACCCGTTGCAGGCGGCCATCGTCCAGCGCGTCAGCGGCGAGGAAGTCCGGCATCCAGGCCAGGCCCATGCAACCGATCGCAGCGGCCAGCACGGCTTCCATGTTGTTGCAGGTCATCGCCGTGGGAAGGCGCGCGCCGGCATCGCCTTCGATACCCGGCAGCTGCCACGGATGCAGCCTTCCGGTGGTGGGGTAACGGAAGCGCAGCGCGGTATGCATGCGCAGGTCGCCTACATCGCCGGGTGTGCCGTGCGCCTGCAGGTAGCCCGGCGCCGCACAGAGGATGAAACGAAAGCCACCCAGTCGCCGCGCGGTCAGGCTGGAATCGGCCAGTTCGCCGCTGCGTATCACCGCGTCCAGGCCTTCGCTGACCACATCGACGATGCGGTCGTTGAAGTCCAGTTCCAGCTGCACCTGCGGGTAGCGCTGCTGGAAGCCGGGCAGCACCGGCAGCAGGAAGCGGTAGCCGATGGTGGGCAGGCCGATGCGCAGCAGTCCGCTGGGGGCGTGCTGTCGTTGCGCCAGATCTGCCTGCGCTTCGGAAAGTTCGTCCAGCGCACGCCGGCAGCGTTGCAGCAGCAGTTCGCCTTCGTCCGTGAGGTGCACGCGGCGGGTGGTGCGCTGGAACAGGCGCGCGCCCAGGTCGAGCTCAAGGCGGGCGATGCGCTTGCCGACGGCCGAGGCTGACAGGCCGAGTACGCGGGCCGCACCGACGATGCTGCCTGCCTCCGCGGTGCGGACAAAGGCGAGCAGGGCGGAGATGGAGTCCATGGGGAGCATGATTGCGGAACGGTTGGACGTAATCAACGTCCATCGAGCCTGTTTTTCTGGAATAGCGGCCTGTCCATCATCAATGCCCCTGATGGATGGAGGCCCGCATGGCCCCGGATTCGATGCTCCCTGTACCTGTCCGCGCGCAGCAGCGCTGGGCCCTGCTTGCGGTCTGCCTGGCCGCGCTGGCGTTGCCGTTGTCCTTCACCGCCGGCGCCGTCGCGGTGCCGGTGCTGTCCCGCTCCTCAGTGGCATCGCCCACTGCGCTGGCCTGGGTGACCAACGCCTTCATGCTCACCTTCGGCAGCCTGCTGCTCGCTGCCGGTGGCCTGGCTGATCGCCATGGCCGACGGCGGATGTTCCTGCTGGGCACGGCCGGCTTCACCGTCGCGACGGCCGCTGTATGCCTGTCGCCTACGCTGCTGTGGCTGGATCTGGCGCGCGCTCTGCAGGGCGTTGCCGCTGCCGCAGCGCTGGCCTCGGGCACCGCTGCGCTGGCGCAGGGCTGGCAGGGACCGAGGCGTGCCCGTGTCTTCGCCCTGCTGGGCATGACATTCGGTGCGGGCCTGGCGCTGGGGCCGCTGCTCGCGGGCCTGTTGCTGCAGGCGCTGGGCTGGCGCAGCGTGTTCGCTGCAGGCGGTGTGCTGACGTTGGCGGCGTTCGCACTGGCCGCGCGCGCGTTGCCCGAAAGCCGGGGCGAGCGCGGACGGCTGGACATCGCCGGCATGCTGGGCTTCAGCCTGATGCTGGCGGCATTGACCCTGGCCCTGCTGTGGCTGGGAGAGTACGGCCTGCACGCCGGTCGCGTGCAGCTGGCGCTGTTGGCGACGCTGCTGTTGGGCGGCGCGTTCGTCTGTGCCGAACGGCTGCATCCTTCCCCGTTGCTGGACCTCTCACTGTTCTGGCAACCGGCGTTTCTCGGCGTCCAGCTGCTGCCGGTGGCGACCTGTCTGGGCTACGTGGTGCTGCTGGTCGTGTTGCCTCTGCAACTGCTGGGCGTGCATGGCCAGAGCACGACGCTGGTGGGACTGCAGATGCTGGCGCTGTCCGCGCCGATGCTGGTGCTGCCGATGCTGGCTGCGCGCTGGGCGGAGCGCGTTGGAAGTGCGCGGCTGTGCACGCTGGGACTGCTGGTCTGTGCCTCTGGCCTGTACCTGTTGTCGCGCCACGCATCGCAGCCGTCGCCCTTGCAGTGGGTGCCGTTGCTGATGCTGGTCGGTGCAGGGACGGCCTTGCCATGGGGCCTGATGGATGGGCTGTCGGTGAGCGTGGTGCCTGTACAGCGTGCGGGCATGGCCGCCGGCATCTTCGGAACCGTGCGGGTAGCGGGCGAAGGCATCGCCCTGGCCGCAGTGACGGCGCTGCTGGCGATGCTGGTCGACCAGCAGCTGCATGGGGCATCGCCCGCGTCGTTGGCGCGTGCCGGTGCCTATCTGGCGAGCGGGTCCCGCGACCAGGCGGCGGCACTGCTGCCGGCGATGAGCGGTGAGCAGCTGCAGCAGGTCAGCGCCAAGGCGCTGGCAACACTGCTGCGTGTACTGGCGCTGCTGACGGCTGTGTGTGCTGTGTTGTTGCACCTGTTGCTGCGGAAACGCAAAGGCACGTTGGCCGAGCATACGGCGTAGCAGGCTCATCGCCCCCTCCGCCGTCATCCCGTTGTCGTCTTCCGCTCACGCCGCCCATGCCCACCCAGGTCTAATGTTGATCGTCCCCGTCCCCCACGGAGACCCGCCATGTGGCTGCTCGACCATCTCTGGCCCGGCCGTAGACCGCTTCCTCCCCCGGTCGCGGACGCGCCGCAGGTGCCGCCACGCCGGCCCTGGCTGAAACGCCCTGTGCGGGCCGGGCGCAGCGGCATGGCTCCCTGGCAGAAGGTCGCCACGCCGCTGCGGCGCGCGCGCCACTAGGCGCCGCGGTCGGCCGGGTGGTTGACCCCGTCGTTGACCGGGATCACCCCCAGCGCGAACGGGTCGATGCCCTCCAGACACGCCACGTTGTAACCGTACTGGTCCGGGTTGGAGCGGCGCCGGTGATGGGTGTAGATGCCGCACACGTCGCAGAAGTAGTGCTCGGCCACATGGGTGTTGAACTGGTACAGCTGCAGGTGGTTCTGCCCGCGCACGACCTGCAGGCCCGCGCGGGCAACGCTGGCTGCAATGGCACCCCGGCGCCGGCACATCGAGCAGTCGCAACGGCGCGGGTCGACGATGCCGTCCGGCAGGTCCAGCAGCAGCTCGACCGTGCCGCAGTGGCAGGTTGCGCGGTGCTGGGGTTGGACCGGAACGCCGGCCACGGAAGTGATGCCCATCGTTGCTCCTGTGAAGTGAACCTGGCCGCATGGACCGCCGCAGACGGTGCGCCGGCGTGCCTGAACAGGCCGTAGATGCCACGGTGAACCCGCTTGTGGCTAACTATGCGGCTTCGGGACCGCGACAGGATGCCAGTGAAAGCCGCAGGACGTTGGATGACAGGAAGTGCCATGGCGCTGGCAGCGCTGTGGGTGGCCGGGCTGCTGGCCTATCAGATGCCGGGGCCGGGCTGGCTGGCGAAGGGCATTGCGGTGCTGTGGCTGCTGTTTGCGCTGTGGGCGTCGTGGCGGGTCGCGCGTGGTCGCAGCAACCGCCGCCTCGGCATGGCGTATGGCGCTGCGCTGGTGCTGGCCGGCCTGTGGTGGCTGCTGCTGACCCCACGCCAGGACCGCGTGTGGGCCGATGACGTGGCCCAGCGCCTGCATGTGGTGTCCTTCGACGGGCGCCACGTGGTGTTCGACAACGTGCGCGATTTCACCTGGCGCAGCGAAACCGACTACGACGCGCGCTGGGTGCGCCGCGAATACGACCTGGACCAGTTGCGCTCGGCCGATCTGGTGCTGTCGTACTGGATGGGCCCGGCGATCGCCCACACCCTCATCTCGTTCGGTTTCGAGGACGGTCGCCACGTGGTGTTCTCGCTGGAGATCCGCAAGGAGCGCGGCGAATCGTTTTCGGCACTGGGCGGGTTCTTCCGCAAGTTCGAGATGACCCTGGTGGCCTCGGAAGAGACCGACATCATCCGCACCCGCACCAACGCGCGTGGCGAGGATGTCTATCTGTACCGCCTGCACGGCATGGACCACGCGCAGCTGAAGGAACTGTTTGCCGCGTACATCGCGCAGGCGCGCGAACTGGATGCGAGGCCGGGCTTCTACAACACGCTCACCAGCAACTGCACCACCATCGTCTTCGACCTGGCCCGCCACATCGCGCCGCGCCTGCCGCTGGACTACCGCCTGCTGCTGTCCGGGTATCTGGCCGAGTATGCGCAGGAGGTCGGCGCACTCACCCCAGGCGTGCCTTATGCCGAGCTGCATGACAAGGGCCGCATCACCCAGCGTGCATTGGACCTGGGCAGCGGCGACCACTTCTCCACCGTGATCCGCCAGGGCGTACCTGGCACCGAGCAGGACCCGCAGTAATGACTCGACTCCTCCTGATCCGCTGGCAGCGTGCGCTGCCGGTGTTGTTCGCCGCCTTCCTGCTGCTGGGCAGCAGTGGTTGCGCGATGGTCACCGTCAAGCAGGTCAAATCCAGCGATTCGCTGGTCAACAAGCGTGCCGACGTGCTCAATACCGGCAAGCTCAGCCCCGCTGCGCGCGAGACGCTAAGCGCGGCAGGCCTGGACGAATCGCAGTGCGAGAAGGACTTCCTGGTCTGCCGCAGCACGCTGCTGATGACCGACGATCTCAATGTCGAGCAGCGGCTGTCTGCGCTGTCCGAACTGTGGGTGAAGGCCGCGCTGGCGCTGACGCCGAAGAAGACCGCAGCCGGCGATCCGCCGATGAGCGACGCAGCGCTGGACGCTTGGCTGGAAGCCGCGCGCTACGCCTATGCCTACCTGTTCTACAGCGGCCGCTCACCATCGGATCGCGCCTTCGAAGACCGGCAGACGCAGGTGCGTGACTACTACAACTACGCGGCCGAGAAGGCGGCGGTGGTGCTGTTCGTCCGCGCGCGCGCCGCTGCGTTGGCTGGCGAGGACTACACGAAGCCGATCTCGGTTGGCAGCTGGTCGCTGGCTTCCAACTACCAGCAGCTGAACCTGAAGAGCATTCCCGCGCAGCTGGTGCCGGCCGGCACGGTCAGCTTCGTCGGGCTGCGCAGTACTTATCGCCGTGATGGCTTCGGTGCCGAGCTGGTGATGGTGATGGACCCGCCGAAGCTGGTCGCACCGGTGATCGCGCCTGAGGGCCCGAAGGCGGAGACACCGCAGGATGACGAAGAGGGCGCACGCCGTGGCCGCCGTCATCGGCATGACGATTCGGTGCCCGAGTTCAGCGAGATGTCCTCGATCAACGTCACCGCGTTGCTGCGCTTCGAAGGCAGCAGCCTGGACGATGTGATGCGGACGCGCCGGGTTGAACTGGATGCCTATTCGCCGGAAGCTACCGAGCGCATCACCCTGCACGGCGAACAGGTGCCGCTGGCCGGCAATTTCACCGCGGCCTACGGCCTGTGGCTTGCCCAGAGCGGTTTCGCCCGGCAGTCACTGCGCACCCTGTTCGGCATGAGCGAGGGCATCGGCGAGCCACACATCTACCTGATGCAGCCGTGGGACCCGAACCGCCGCATCATCTTCATGCTGCACGGCCTGGCCAGCAGCCCGGAAGCCTGGGTGAACCTGGCCAACGAGATCATGGGCGACCCCGAGCTGCGCCAGCAGTTCCAGGTGTGGCAGGTCTATTACCCGACCAACGCACCGATCGCGCTGAACCGCTACGAGATCGCCAATGCGTTCAACGACACGCTGAAGCACTTCGATCCCAATGGCAGCACGCGTGCATCGAAGGACATGGTCTACATCGGCCACAGCATGGGCGGCGTGCTCGCGCGGCTGCTGGTGAGCGATTCCGGTGACGTGCTGTGGAACGACCTGCTGGCCAACTATGACCTGAAGGGCGAGCGTCTGAAGCGCGTGCAGAACAAGCTGGGGCCGTTGCTGCATTTCAAGGCACAGCCGAACGTGGAGCGTGCGATCTTCATCGCTGCGCCGCACCAGGGCACCGATATTGCCGGCAACAAGGTCGGGCGCCTGCTGGGCCGGCTGGTGCGCCTGCCACTGACCATCCTCGGCAAGTTCGAGGACGTGTTCATGGCGCTGGCGCAGGCCGAGCAGCAGGTCGATGGCACGGCCAAGCCGAAGATTCCCAACAGCATCGACAACCTCAAGGCCAGCGATCCGTTCGTCAAGGCCGCAGCGCAGCTGCCGATCGAAGCGGGACTGAAGTACCACTCGATCATCGCCCAGCGCAAGCCGGAGCTGCCGGTGGACAAGTCCGATGACGGACTGGTGCCGTACTGGAGTGCGCATCTGCCGGGTGCACAGTCGGAGAAGGTCATCATTTCCGGCCACAGCGTGCAGGAGACCCCGCAAGCGGTGCTGGAAGTGCGGCGCATCCTGCACCGGGATATCGATGACGTGGGGACGGGGACGCGGTAGTGCCAGCCGCTGGCCGGCACTCTCCGCGCACGCGGGAATCCCGTGATGGTGCCGGCCAGCGACCGGCACTGCCGAAACCCGGCGGCGCTACACCCGCCGCGCGATCACCGCAGCCAGCACCGCCAGGCCGAAGGTGATCGCCAGGCACAGCAGGTAGCCGGTGTGCGGCGCGCTTTCCACGAACAGCGCGAACAACGCACCGGAGACCGCCAGCGCGGTGGTCACCGACAGGGCCTCGCTCAGCTGCAGGGCCGACGTGTTGGCACCCTGCTCATGCGCTGCTGACAGCGAAAGCGTGAGTACCGAGAGGCTGGCGTAGATCATGCCCATGCCGAAACCGGTGACCGTCCAGCCCACCAGTGCCACCGGCAATGGCACTGCATTGAACAACACCGCAAGCGTTGCGGCGATGCCGACCGTCATCATCGCCGTGCCGACGCGCAGCAGCTGCTGGCGTGACCAGCCGCGCTGCTGGTGACCCTGCAGCCAGGAGCCAGCGAACCAACCGAGTGCGCCGAGGCTGAGCACCGCGCCGGCCCAGCTGGGCGGGAGCCCGCGTTCGCGCTGAAGCAGCAGCGGCAGGTAGGCTTCGCAGGCGAAGAATGCGGCGGCGGCGATGCCGCGCAGTGCGATCACGCTGGGCAGGCCCCTGCGCAGGATCAGCGTTCCGGCCGGCAGCAGGCGATGCACGCATAGCAGCTGCGCCAGCATCGCCACGCTGATGCAGAGCAGGGCGGTCGGACCGTGCTGCTGGCCGCCGAAGTACAGCAGCAGCGCCGCCAGCGATGCACCACTGGCCCAACGTACGACGTTGCCGCGCCCCTCGTCGTCGTTGCTGTCGGCGGAGGGTTGCATGCGCGCCAGCGCAGGCCGCAGCAACAGGGCAGCAGGGACTGCCAGCAGCGGCACCGCCAGGAACACCCAGCGCCAGCCGAGATGCTGGACGATCAGGCCGCTCAGCGCCGGGCCGACCATCGAGGGCACCACCCAGCCCGCCGAGAATGCCGCGAACACCTTCGGCCGCAGGTGCTCGGGGTAGCTGCGGCCGACCATCACGTACAGCGAGACCGAAATCGCGCCCGCACCCAGGCCCTGCAGCAGGCGCCCGGCCACCAGCATGCCCATGCGCACGGCGAAGCCGGCCAGCAGCAGGCCCAGCACGAAGCAGGCCAGGCCGTACCACAGCGGCCGTGCCGGGCCCTGGCGGTCGGCCCAGCGTCCGGCCAGGGTCATGCCGATCACGCTGGTGGCCAGTGTGCCACCGAAGGCCAGCGCATACAGGCGCAGGCCGCTGAGTGCTTCGGCCACCGTGGGCATCGCGGCCGCGACGGCCAATGCTTCGAAGGCGTGCAGCGCGACCAGCGCGACCATGCCGAGGGTGGTGGCGCGGTAGCGCGCGGACAGGATCGATGTGTCAGCCGGCAGGCGGGTGTCGGCGGGAGAGAGGGTCGGGGTCATACCGGTCTAGGGGCGGGCCGCGCTTGTCAACGGGCGGCGAAGATAGCAGCATGCCACCTCAACTATAGTTGAGGTCAAGCAATGGCATCCCAGGAACTCAGCGTTGGCGAGGTCTCGCAGCGCAGTGGCGTGGCCGTTTCCGCACTGCATTTCTACGAGCGCAAGGGGCTGATCAGCAGCCTGCGCACCTCGGGCAACCAACGCCGTTACAGCCGCGACGTGCTGCGCCGGCTGGCGGTGATCCGCGTTGCGCAGCGGGTGGGCATGCCACTGGAAGCGGTCGGCCGCGCCTTCGAGAGCCTGCCTGAAGGCCGTGCACCGACCAAGGCTGACTGGGCCAAGCTGTCCGCGCGCTGGCGCACCGAGCTGGAAGAGCGCATCCACATGCTGCAGCTGCTGCGCGATGAACTGACCGGCTGCATCGGCTGTGGCTGCCTGTCACTGCAGCATTGCCGCCTGGCCAACCCTGGCGACGTTCTCGGCGAACGCGGCGATGGCCCGATGCGCTGGGAATGAAAAAGGGGACGCGCTCCCGGTCGCGCCGGGCCATGCCCGGCGGACGAAAACGACTTGATCCCCTCCGTCCCCTTTTTCTTACCAGACCGTGATCGTCTCGCCGCTCTGGATGCCTTCCACCGCGCGCTGGAAGGCCAGCGCCGCGCGTTGCGCGCTTACCGCTTCGAAGCCCGGGAAGTAGGGGCCGTAGGCCGCCATCGATTCGATCAGTACGTTCGGGCTGACCACGTTGATGCGCAGGCCGCGCGGCAGCAGCTCCAGTGCGGCAGCGCGCACGAAGCCTTCCAGTGCGGCATTCACTGCGGTGGCGTTGACGCCGTCGCGGATCGGCTGCGCGCTGATGATGCCGCTGGTCAGGGTGATCGAGCCACCGGCATTGAGGTGGTGCTGGGCGGCCAGTGCCAGCCGCACCTGGCCCAGCAGCTTGTCCTGCAGGCCGCTGTTGAACTGTGCCGGCGTCATCTCCTGCAGCGGTCCGAAATGCACCGAGCCGGTGGTGGAGATCACCGCATCGACTGCACCGGTGCGGGCGAACAGTTCGGCGACGCTGGCGTCGTCAGTCAGGTCCACACGCAGTTCGCCACTGCGGCGGCCGGCGGCGAGAATCTGATGCTGTTGGCCGAGCTGACGGGCGACTGCCTGGCCGAGGGTGCCGCTGGCACCGACGAGGAGGATCTTCATGGCCGTTCCTTGCGTGTGGGAGTGAGCGCAGTCTGCGCCGTCACAGCGTGGTTAGGTAAGCGGCGTATGATTTGCAGATTCCTAACTCTGGATTAGCAATGGATACCCTTCGCTGCATGCAGGCCTTCGTCGCCGTGGCCGAACGCGGCAGCTTTGCAGGGGCCGCCGAAGAGCTGCAGGTGTCGGCGGTGATGGTGGGCAAGTACATCCAGCAGTTGGAAGCACATCTGGGCACCGCGTTGCTGCAACGGAACACCCGCCGCCAGCGCTTGACCGAAGCCGGCAGCGCCTACCTGGCCGGGTGCCGGCAGGTGCTGGAGCAGGTGCAGCAGGCCGAGGCCGATGTGGCCGGCCTGCAGGTACAGCCGCGTGGCCTGTTGCGGGTCAGCGCGCCCACCACCTGGGGCAGCTGCGTGCTGGCGCCGCAGCTGGCTGGCCTGCTGCGTGCGCAGCCACAGTTGAATATCGAGCTGGACCTGAGCAACCGCCGCGTGGACCTGATCGAAGATGGCTTCGACGCGGCGATCCGGGTCGGGCCGTTGCCATCGCAGGAGGTGGTGGCGCGGCCGCTGCCGCCGTATGCGATGAGCCTGTGCGCGGCGCCGTCTTACCTGCGCAGGCGCGGCACGCCGCGAACACCGGATGACCTGCAGGGGCACGACTGCCTGAGCCACCTGGCCTGGCGCGGCGGGCATGGCTGGCAGTTGGCCAACGGCGAACAGGTCGACTGGGAGGCACGGCTGAGCAGCAACGATGGCTTCGCGTTGCGCGAAGCCGCCGTGGCCGGGGCCGGGCTGGTACTGCAGCCCACCGCACTGCTGGCGGCGGAGATCGCAGCGGGACGGTTGAAGCCGCTGCTGCGCGACTACCTGCCGGAACCGCGGCCGATGCACCTGATCTACCTGCCCGATCGACGCCCGCGCCCGCGTTTGCAGTGCTTCGTGGATTTCGTCATGGCCACGTTGGGGCAGTGATCATCGGGGTAGATGGGGTCAGATCCCTTTGCCTCGGCAAAGGGATCTGACCCCAGGGGATCAATCATTCGCCGCAGACAATTCCTGTCCACGCACCTGCGCGGCGCGCAGTGCGGTGTCCACCAGTGCCTCGAAGCCGCCAGCCTGGAAGCTCTCGATCGCGGCCTGGGTAGTGCCGTTGGGTGACGTCACGCGTCGGCGCAGCTCTGCGGGGCTCTCACCGGCCTCATCCAGCATGCGCGAGGCGCCCAGCAGGGTCTGCACCACCAGCGTGCGCGCGGCGTCGGCCGGCAGGCCCTGGGCGATACCCGCCGCTTCCATCGCTTCGGCCAGCAGGAACACATAGGCCGGTCCACTGCCGGACACGGCAGTCACCGAATCCATCAGCGCCTCACTATCGATCCACACCGTGCGCCCGGCACTGGCCAGCACCTGTTCGGCCTGCGCGTGCTGCTGCGCATCCACCGATGCAGTGGCATACAGGCCGGTCACGCCGGCGCCGAGCAGAGCGGGGGTATTGGGCATCGCACGCACCACCGGCAGGTTGCCACCCAGCCAGCGTTCCAGCTGCGCGCTGGTGATGCCGGCGGCGATCGACACCACCAGCGGCCGGTTTGCCTGGGCCAGTGCCAGCAGCGACTGACAGACCTCACGCAGCACCTGCGGCTTCACCGCCAGCAGCCAGGTGCCGCCCTGTGCGGCGGCATCGGTGGCGTTGTCGTGGACCTGCACGCCGAAGTCGGCAGCCAGCGACTCGCGCAGCGCTGCAACCGGTTCGGCCACATGGATGTGCGCGGCGGGCACGCCCTGGCGGATCAGGCCGGCGATCAGGCTGCGCGCCATGTTGCCGCCGCCGATGAAGGTGATGGAATCAGCTGCCATGGATGTCTCCTTGGAAAATCAGGCCGGTCGCGCGCGCGCGCCGAACAGGGCGGTGCCGATGCGCACCAGGGTGGCGCCCTCGGCGATGGCTTCGGCGTAGTCGCTGCTCATGCCCATCGACAGCGTGTCGACCTGCGCGCGCTGGGCGGCCAGCGACTGGAAAAGTGTGCGCATGCGCACGAATGCATCGCGGCGACGCTCGGCCTCGGGCCATGGCGCGGGAATCGCCATCAGGCCACGCAGGCACAGCGAGGGCTCGGCGGCAATCGCCGCGGCCAGCCCCTCGACATCCTCCGGTGCACAGCCGTGCTTGCTGGATTCATCGTCGATGTTGACCTGGATCAGCACATTCAGCGGGCCGCGTGCGGCCGGGCGGTGGCGCGCCAGCGCCGTTACCAGCTTGGGCCGGTCCACGCTCTGCACCCAGTCGAAGTGGGTGGCCACCGCCTCGGCCTTGTTCGACTGCAGGTGGCCGATCAGGTGCCACTCCAGCCCCAGGTGCTGCAGCGCCTGCATCTTGGCCAGCGCTTCCTGCACATAGTTCTCGCCGAAGGCCTGCTGGCCCTGTGCGGCCAGCGCAGCCACGGCCTCGGCCGATTGGGTCTTGGAAACGGCCAGCAGGCGCGGATCGGGCCGGCCGGCCGCCTCGGCGGCGGCATGCAGGTTGCTCAGGATCTGGGGCAGGGGAGTGGCCACGTAACGCGTTCCGTTGAATCAGGAGGCTATACTGCCGCCCGGGGAAAGATCCTTCCAGTCGAAGCCGTTATTGGGGAGTAGCCGCTCATGGATATCGCCGAACTGCTGGCGTTTTCCGTAAAGAACAAAGCGTCCGACCTGCACCTGTCTGCAGGCCTGCCGCCGATGATCCGCGTGGACGGCGACGTTCGCCGGATCAACATCCCAGCCCTGGACCACAAGCAGGTCCATGCGCTGGTGTACGACATCATGTCCGACAAGCAGCGCCGCGATTACGAGGAATTCCTCGAAGTGGACTTCTCCTTCGAGATTCCGTCGCTGGCGCGCTTCCGTGTGAACGCGTTCAACCAGAACCGTGGCGCCGGTGCGGTGTTCCGTACCATTCCGTCCGAGGTGCTCACCCTCGAGGACCTGGCCTGCCCGCCGCTGTTCCGCGAGGTGATCCAGCAACCGCAGGGCCTGATCCTGGTGACCGGCCCGACCGGCTCGGGCAAGTCGACCACGCTGGCGGCGATGATCGACTACATCAACAAGAACGAATACGGCCACATCCTCACCGTCGAGGATCCGATCGAATTCGTGCACACCTCGCAGAAGTGCCTGATCAACCAGCGCGAAGTGCACCGTGACACGCATGGCTTCAACGAAGCACTGCGCTCGGCACTGCGTGAGGATCCGGACATCATCCTGGTCGGCGAACTCCGCGACCTGGAAACCATCCGCCTGGCACTGACCGCCGCGGAAACCGGCCACCTGGTGTTCGGCACCCTGCACACCAGCTCGGCGGCCAAGACCATCGACCGTATCATCGACGTGTTCCCGGCCGGCGAAAAGCCGATGGTGCGTTCGATGTTGTCCGAGTCGCTGCGTGCGGTGATCTCGCAGGCACTGCTGAAGAAGGTCGGTGGCGGCCGTACCGCAGCGTGGGAAATCATGGTCGGCACCCCGGCCATCCGCAACCTGATCCGCGAGGACAAGGTGGCGCAGATGTACTCGGCCATCCAGACTGGCCAGCAGTACGGCATGATGACCCTGGACCAGCATCTGCAGGACCTGGTCAAGCGCAGCCTGATCACCCGCAACCAGGCCCGCGAGTACGCCAAGGACAAGCGCCTGTTCGAGTAAGGCGGGACAGCGACGGGCGGCGCGCGCAATGGCGCGGCCGCTCCGTGTTGTTTCCTCCACCGACCGTTACCTGGTAAACCGCTTTCCGGGAGCCCGCCGTGAACACCACCGCGACCACCATCGATTTCACTTCGTTCCTCAAGCTGATGGCGCACCAGCGCGCCTCGGACCTGTTCATCACCGCCGGCATGCCACCGGCGATGAAGGTCAACGGCAAGATCTCGCCGATCACGCAGACGCCACTGACGCCGCAGCAGAGCCGCGACCTGGTCCTCAACGTGATGACCCCGGCACAGCGCGAGGAATTCGAGAAGACCCACGAATGCAACTTCGCCATCGGCCTGTCCGGTGTCGGCCGTTTCCGCGTGAGCTGCTTCTACCAGCGCAACCAGGTCGGCATGGTGCTGCGTCGCATCGAGACGCGCATTCCGACCGTGGAAGAGCTGAGCCTGCCGCCGATCATCAAGACGCTGGCGATGACCAAGCGCGGCATCATCCTGTTCGTCGGTGCTACCGGTACCGGTAAATCGACTTCGCTGGCGGCGATGATCGGTTACCGCAACCAGAACTCGACCGGCCACATCATCACCATCGAAGACCCGATCGAATTCGTGCACAAGCACGAGGGCTGCATCATCACCCAGCGCGAAGTCGGCATCGATACCGACAGCTGGGAAGCCGCGCTGAAGAACACCCTGCGCCAGGCGCCGGACGTGATCATGATCGGCGAGGTGCGTACCCGCGAAGGCATGGACCACGCCATCGCGTTCGCCGAAACCGGCCACCTGGTGCTGGCCACGCTGCATGCCAACAATGCCAACCAGGCGATGGACCGCATCGTCAACTTCTTCCCGGAAGACCGCCGCAACCAGCTGTTGATGGACCTGTCGCTGAACCTCAAGGGCGTGGTCGCGCAGCAGCTGGTGCCGTCGCCCGATGGCCGCTCGCGCAAGGTGGCGATGGAGATCCTGCTGGGCACGCCACTGGTACAGGACTACATCCGCGACGGCGAGATCCACAAGTTGAAGGAAGTGATGAAGGACTCGGTCCAGCTGGGCATGAAGACCTTCGACCAGAGCCTGTTCGAGCTGTACCAGGCCGGCGAGATCAGCTACGAGGACGCGCTGCGTTACGCCGATTCGCAGAACGAGGTGCGCCTGCGCATCAAGCTCAGCCAGGGCGGCGACGCGCGCACCCTGTCGCAGGGGCTGGATGGAGTGGAAATCTCCGAAATCCGCTGACCCGGCCGGCATCGGTCATGACCGGATTGATGAATTCCAGTCATGACCGACTGCGGTCCAGCCGGCTCAATCCATCGCCACCGCAGGCGTATCGTCAGCACTCCCCCTCTGGAGTACGACGATGCAGACACGTGAACTCGGCCGCAGCGGCCTGAAGGTTTCCGCCCTGGGCCTGGGTTGCATGGGCCTGACCCATGCCTACGGCCAGCCGGTTGAACCGAGCCAGGGCATCGCCCTGCTGCACGCCGCCGTCGAGCGCGGCGTGACCTTCTTCGACACCGCCGAGGTGTACGGCCCGTACACCAACGAAGACCTGCTCGGCCAGGCCTTGGCGCCCCACCGCGACAGGCTGGTGATCGCCACCAAGTTTGGTTTCAAGGACGCGCGCACCGATGCTGGCCTGGACAGCCGCCCGGAGAACATCCGTGCCGTGGCCGAAGCCAGCCTCAAGCGCCTGCGTACCGACCATATCGATCTGTTCTACCAGCACCGCGTCGACCCGAACGTGCCGATCGAGGATGTGGCCGGCACCGTGCGCGACCTGATCGCCGAGGGCAAGGTCGGCCACTTCGGCCTGTCCGAGGCCAGTGCTGCCACCGTGCGTCGCGCGCATGCCGTGCAGCCGGTCGCCGCCGTGCAGAGTGAGTATTCGCTGTGGTGGCGCGAGCCGGAGCGTGAGCTGCTGCCGACGCTGCAGGAGCTGGGCATCGGCTTCGTGCCGTTCAGCCCGCTGGGCCGCGGCTTCCTGACCGGTGCGATCAACGCCGATACCACCTTCGACGCCAACGACTTCCGCAATACCGTGCCGCGTTTCGAAGTGGAGGCGCGCCGCGCCAACCAGGCGTTGGTGGATCGCATCAGCACGATTGCGGCAGCGCGCGGTGCGACGCCTGCGCAGGTCGCACTGGCCTGGCTGCTCGCGCAGGCACCGTGGATCGTGCCGATTCCGGGCACCACCAAGGTTCATCGCCTGGAAGAAAACCTGGGCGCGGCCGACCTGCAGCTGGCGCCGGAAGAACTGCAACGCATCGCGCAGGCGCTGGACGAAGTGTCGATCGTTGGCGAGCGCTACAACCCGCAGCGTGCGGCACAGGCCAAGGGTTGATCACCAGGTGGGTGCGGACCGTTGGTCCGCACTCCTCAACACCCCATCGGCCCGCGCAGCGCATCAAGCACCGTCCGCATCGCCACGGTCACGTGGCGGCGCGAAGGGTAATACGCGTAGTAACCATCGAAGTGCGGGCACCAGTCGTCCAGCACTGATTGCAGCCGTCCATCGTCCAGCATCGGCTGCACCTGGTCTTGCGGCAGCCAGGCCAATCCGCTGCCGGCCAGCGCAGCGGTGCGGGTCATGCCCATGGTGTTGAACGTCCACTGGCCGCTCACGCGCACGCTCAGTTCATTGCCGTCCTGGCCGAAATCCCACGGCATCAGCCCACCATGCGTAGGCAGCCGCAGGGTCACGCAGTTGTGCCCGGCCAGGTCGTCCGGATGCCGCGGCACCACGTGCTGGCGGAAGTAGCTGGGCGCCCCGACCACGCGCATGCGCAGCGGCGGGCTGATCGGTACGGCGATCATGTCGCGCGCCAGCCGCTCGCCCAGGCGGATGCCGATGTCGTAGCGCTCGGCCACGATGTCGGCCAACCCGTAGTCGGCCGCCAGTTCCACCTTCAAATCCGGATACTGCCGCAGCAACGGCGCCAGCCTGGGCCAGGCGATGTACTCGGCGGCGTGGCCGGTGGCATTGATGCGGATGGTGCCGGCCGGGCGTTCACGGTACTCGGCCAGCGCGGCCAGCCCGTCCTCGATCTCGGCCAGGCGCGGGGCCAGGGTATCGAGCAGGCGGGCACCGGCTTCGGTGGTCGAGACGCTGCGGGTGGTGCGGGTCAGCAGGCGCACGCCCAGGCGCTGCTCCAGTCCGCGCATGGCATGGCTGAGCGCGGACTGGGACACGCCCAGTTGGGCGGCAGCCTTGGTGAAGCTGCCCTCGCGGGCAACGTGGACAAAGGCCTGCAGATCGTTGAGATTTTCGCGGGGCATGCGGGGATGATACGGCCGGGCTGCGCCCGGCACCTGCCGAAACAACGTCAACGTCAAAAGCTGGCTTCCTGTGGAAGGCGAGGTGGCTCAGGTCGCGGGGGACGGCGCAAGTACGTCCATGTAGCCTCGGTCGCGCCATCCATGGCGCTCACGCCCCCGCAACCGGACCCACCCCGCCTTCGACAGTTTCCCGCTGCTGTCGGTGGGTGCCGACCGTTGGTCGGCACGGGATCCGGCCCCACTACGTGAGGGTGTGTCGATTTCTGCGTCTGTGGTTCGTCAAATGAATGACTTCAACAACGGGGGCTGCACATGAGCACTGGCACCAAGCCGAAAGGCCCGGCCTCGTACTTCCCCTCCATCGAGAAGACCTACGGGCAGCCGGTGGCGCACTGGTTCGGGCTGCTGGCGGGGAAGAAGGGCCTGAAACACATGGAACTGGTCAGCTTCCTGAAGAGCGAGCACGGCCTGGGCCATGGCCACGCCAACGCGCTGGTGGCGCACCATCTGGCCGGCAAGGGGTGACCGGCGGCCGGCGGAGCGGGCTGGGGCGCATTCAGCTGAACGATTTCATCTGCAACTGTCATGCAGATCGTGTCTAATACCGCTCCCCACCTGCTGTTCCCCACCCGCATGTCCCTTCCCTCCCATGGCCCCGCGCCGTGCGACGACGCTGACGGCCACCTGGTCACCGCCGGTCCGCTGACCCCGCCGCCCGACAGCGCCGGCACCACCGCCGACGACAAAGCGCTGCGTCACTCGATCGCCGAGGACGTGCAGGGCATGGTGCTGGCCACGATGGTGGCCTCGCTGGGCCTGGCCATCTTCGCCAAGGGCGGGCTGATGATCGGCGGCATGGCGGGCATGGCCTTCCTGCTGCACTACGCGATGGGCTGGAACTTCGGCCTGGTGTTCGTGCTGGTCAACCTGCCGTTCTACTGGGTGGCGCTGCGGCGCATGGGCTGGGAATTCACCCTGAAGACCTTCGCCGCGGTCACCGCCTGTGGCGTGCTGACCGACCTGCTGCCGCGCTGGATCGACTTCTCGCACATCAACCCGCTGTACTCGGCGATTGTCGGCGGTGCGTTGTCCGGCCTGGGCATCCTGTTCTTCATCCGCCACCGCGCAAGCCTTGGCGGCATCGGCATCCTGGCGGTGTACCTGCAGCGCACCCGTGGCTGGAGCGCGGGCAAGGTGCAGATGTCCTACGACGCGTGCCTGATGGTGGCCGCGTTCTTCGTGTTGTCGCCGTCGAAGGTGCTGTATTCGGCCATCGGCGCGGTGGTGCTCAGCCTGGTGCTGATGTTCAACCACCGCCCCGGCCGCTACATGGGCGTGTGACGTTCAACGGTGTTGCCGGCCAGCGGCCGGCACTACCGGAACCCAGGCATGGCAGCGCCGGGCCATGCCCGGCGGATATCCATCAGCGGGCGGCAGCCTTCAACCACGGCGGCGACAGCATCAGCAGCCGCGCATGCACCGGGCAATCCTCGGCGTGCGCACCGGGCAGGTAGCCCAGGCTCATCAGGAATTCGCCGGTGATCTCGCCGCCGGTGAAGCGGAACGTCTTCTTGAACAGCTTCACCCAGTCGGCCTTGCTGCGCGGGTGGTGCGCATCCAGCCACGCCGCGAAGCTGCCATGGCTGGCCCGCAACTGCTGGATCACCTGCGCGTTGTGGATCGCCGCCCGTACCTTCAGCCGGTTGCGGATGATGCCTGCGTCCGACAGCAGGCGCTCGATGTCCTGCTCGGCATACGCCGCCACGCGGTCGACATCGAAGCCGTCGTAGGCCGCGCGGAAGCCCTCGCGCTTCTTCAGGATCGTTTCCCAGCTCAGGCCGGCCTGGTTGATTTCCAGCACCAGCCGCTCGAACAGCTCGCGCTCGTCACGCTGCGGGAAGCCGTACTCGTTGGCGTGGTAATAGTCGTGCACCGGATGGCCCGGGGCGATGAGGCAGTAGCCGCTCATGGGGAAGGCTCGTTGGAATCGGATTCGGATTCGGGATCGATGGCCACCGCAGGGTGCCCGCCGATGGACAGCATCGGCCAGCGCGGTGGAATGAGCGTGAGTCTGCCGTCACGCAGGGCCTGGTTGATCGTCTCGGCCTGGCCGCTGACGGTGCCGAACAGCGCACCGGCCCGGCGCCACTGGGAATCCTTGCCACGTGCGTACAGCACGCAGTCCGGTCCACGGTGGGTGTTCAGCTCGCACAGCAGCACCTCGCCGGTACCATCGCCGTCCAGGTCGCGATGCACGATCAGGCAGTCGCGCTCGCTCTGGGCGCAGGATTCGCCATTGATCGATCGGGTGGCCAGAGCTTTCCACCAGTCGTCCGGTGGAGAACTGGATCCCTTGGCCAGCTTCAGCGCGCGCTGCAGGGCGGCGACGTCCTGCGGCCCCTTGTCGAGGCGGTGGCCGTCGTCCCAGCGTGAGGTGCGTGCCAGTGCAGCAGCGATCACCTGTGGCGCGTTGGCATCGGCGGTGATGGCCGGATCGCGCTGCAGTTCGCGCAGCGCCCGCACGCCACGGCGCCCCAGATCGAAGCGCAGCACGTTGACGTCGCTGCTGGTGATCGCCGGCGGATCCGCACGCAGGCGCGCCAGCTGGCTGGACAGGGTCAGCCGCACCGGATCCAGCAGCGGCGAGTTGCCCAGCAGTGCCAGTGCCAGCACCGCCCAGCACATCCAGCGGTTGACCGGCTCCAGCATCTGCAGCCAGCGGCGCTGCCGGCGCAGCACCGCCAGCGCGTAGCCCACGGCATAGCCGGCCGTGGCCAATGCGACGAGCACCGCCCAGAAGCGATCCAGGGTCCAGCCGTACTGCGCCACGCGCAGGCCCAATGCATACAGTGCCAGCGCGGCGTAAACCGGCAGTGTCAGCAGGCTGGCTTCGACCAGCCTGCGCAGCACCAGAGGGTAGGAGACACTGTCTTCCCCCTGCTGGTAGACCGCATTGGTGAACGTCACCAGCAGCAGCGACACCACCACCAGCAGGCTGGCGGCCGAACGGGTCTTCCACAGCGGTTCCAGCCCGGTAAGCGGCAGGCTCAGCACGAACAATACGGCGATGAACGACAGCAGCGGCAGCAGCCCGCGGCAGATCGCGAACAGCACCTGGCGGGTGATCTGGATCGCACGGTGCTGGGTGCGCCCGATCAGCACGCCGAACCCGGCCAGGCTGCCGGTGGCCAGTGCGATGAAAGCGTCCTGCCGGAACAGGTCGCGGAAGACATTCACGTCCAGCAGTTGGAACAGCGCTGCCCACAGCCACAGCAGCAGCCAGGTCAGCCCGGTGAACAGCGCCGCCAAAGCGAGGGTCAAACCGTTCTGCCAGGCGCGCTCGAACAACTCGGGGTAGCTGGCGCGCCAGTGCCCATGCTGCAGCTGGAACTGCCACCAGGGCAGTGCCACGAACACCGCCACGCCCATGCCCAGGGTCAACGGAAACTGCAGCGCGCCCGACTCCAGTGCGGTCTCGCCATTGAGGTTCCAGCCGATCCAGGCGGCCAGCGCCAGCACCACCGCCGAGCCGAGCACGGCCTGCAGCCACAGTCGGCGCTGGCCCAGCTCGACCAGGCTCAGCGCCACCGCGCTGGGAATGGCCAGCACCCAGGCGTACCAGCAGTAGCGCCAGCCGATATCGCGGAATGGCCAGGCATCGGACAGCTCCTGCGCGGCATACAGCATCAGGCCCTGCAGCAGGGCAAGCAGGACGATGGCGCTGCGTGCCGGCAGGGTCAGGGGCGAAGAAGACGGCATCAATGACCTTCCGTGGCAAAGCACCATCCTAGCCCATCGTGGTTCGGCGCCATCGCGCGACCATCCCGCCCCCAGCAGGTAGAATGGGCCCATGCCTGTAATGCCGACCTCCCTTGCCGATCACCTGCTCGTCGCGCTGCCGTCGCTGCTCGACGCGACCTTTGCCCGCAGCGTCGCGCTGATCTGCCAGCACGACGAGAACGGGGCGATGGGCGTGCTGGTCAACCAGCCTTCCGAATACACGCTGGGTGAAGTGCTCGCGCAGATGGACATCACCACCGGTGATGGCGACCTGCAGGCGCGCATGGTGCTCAATGGCGGCCCGGTGCATCCCGAGCGCGGCTTCGTCATCCATGACGACGCGCGCGCGTGGGATTCCAGCCTGACCGTGGGCCACGGCCTGTACCTGACCACCTCGCGCGACATCCTCGAAGCGATGGCGCGCGGCGAAGGCCCGGCCAATGCGGTGGTCACCCTCGGCTGTGCCGGTTGGGGCGCAGGGCAGCTGGAAAGCGAGCTGTCCGAGAACAGCTGGCTGACCGTGCCGGCCGATGCCGAGCTGGTGTTCCAGCTGCCGCTGGAGCAGCGCTGGCAGGGTGCGGCTTCGCGTATCGGTGTCGACCTGTTCCGGCTGACTGACTACAGCGGCCATGTCTGAGCCCATCACGCCCGCACCGGATTCTGCTGCCCCGGCCATCCGTCGTGACGGCACGGTCCTGGGTTTTGATGTCGGCTCGCGGCGGATCGGCGTGGCCATCGGCAGTGCCTTTGCCGCGCATGCGCGCGCGGTGGCGGTGGTCGATGTGCACGGCAACGGCCCGGACTGGACCGCGATCGAACGCCTGCTCAAGGAATGGAAGCCCGACGGCCTGGTGGTCGGCGACCCGCTGACCCTGGACGGCCAGGACCAGCCCAACCGCAAGCGTGCGCAGGGCTTTGCCCGCCAGCTGCGGGAGCGCTTCAAGCTGCCGGTGGTGATGATCGACGAGCGTTCCAGCTCGGTCGAGGCTGCGCGCCGTTTCGCCGTCGAGCGCGCCGAAGGGCGCAAGCGTCGCCGTGATGCGGCCGCCCTCGACGCCGTGGCCGCGGCGGTGATCATCGACCGCTGGCTGTCGTCCCCCGACGACGCCACCCCCATTCCCTGACTGCACGACTCCCGCCATGACTGCCCAGCAAATCGATGTCTCCGGACGCCTGCGCCACCTGCTGACCCTGGAGGGCCTGCCGCGCGAAACCCTGCTGCAGTTGCTCGATCGGGCTGGGCAGATCCGCGACGCCGCAGTCGGCCGTGTCGGCAACAAGCGCCACGTGCTGGCTGGTTCGGCGGTGTGCACGCTGTTCTTCGAGCCGTCCACGCGCACCCGCAGCTCGTTCCAGCTGGCCGCGCAGCGCCTCGGGGCCGATGTGCTGAACTTCGATGCCTCGACCTCGTCCACGCGCAAGGGCGAAACCGCCTGCGACACGCTGCGCAACCTGGAAGCGATGGGCGTGCGCGGCTTCGTGGTGCGCCACCCCGATGACGGCGCCGTGGCCGCGCTTGCCGACGCTGCGGGCGAGGGCACCGCGCTGATCAATGCCGGCGACGGCCGCAGTTCGCACCCCACCCAGGGCCTGCTCGACATGCTGACCCTGCGCCAGGCCAAGGGCCCGGATTTCTCGAAGCTGAAAGTGGTGATCGTCGGCGATGTGAAGCACTCGCGGGTGGCCCGCACCGACCTGCACGCGCTGCGCACGCTGGGCGTGGGCGAGATCCGCGTATGCGGCCCGCAGTCGCTGCTGCCGGATGATGAGACCCTGAAGGGCTGCGTGGTCGGCGATGATTTCGACGCGATGCTGGAAGGCGTCGACGCGCTGATGATGCTGCGCCTGCAGCGCGAGCGCATGGAAGAAGGCCTGGTGCCGTCGCTGGAGCAGTACCACGCGCAGTACGGCCTGACCCGCGAGCGCCTGGCGCGTGCCGGCAAGGATGCGGCCGTGTTGCACCCGGGCCCGATCAACCGTGGCGTGGAAGTGACCGATGACGTGGCCGATGGCCCGCAATCGTGGGTGCTGCGCCAGGTCGCCAACGGCGTCGCGGTGCGCATGGCCGTGCTGGAAACCTTGCTGGGCTGAGCACTTTGGTGGGTGCCGACCGTTGGTCGGCACGGCTGATCTGTCCTCATCCGGCCCGGTGGGTACCGACCGTTGGTCGGCACGGCTGATCTGTCCTTATCCGACCCGGTGGGTGCCGACCGTTGGTCGGCACGGCTGATCTGTTCTCAGCCGATCCGGTGGGTGCCGACCGTTGGTCGGCACTGAACCATCAGTGCGTTGAAGTGCGGGCCTGGCCATTGAATGGTTTCGGGCCTACCTGTATTGACGTGTTGCCCGATAGAAGAGAGATACCGGCAGGCGCACGCTTGGGCCCATGAACCGCGCTCGCCTACGCCTTGGCCGCCATTCCCGGATCGGGCAATCCTACATCCTGACCACCGTCACCCAGGAACGTCGACGCTACTTCGATGATGCCACTGCGGCACAGGAGGTGATGGATGTGTTCCGTCGCATTGATGATGATGGCCTGACGCACTCACTTGCCTATGTGGTCATGCCGGACCACATCCATTGGCTTGTGGAGATCCGTGCGTTCTCGCTGGACTACATCATGCAACGCTTCAAATCGAGCAGTGCATTGCGGATCAACCGCATGCTGGGCAAGACAGGACCATTTTGGCAATCGAGCTATCACGATCACGCCATTCGTTCTGAAGAATCACTGTTTCGCCATGCGATGTAATCGTCGCCAACCCGGTCAGGGCGAACTTGGCGAGCTGCGTGGGAGAGTATCCGTATGCCTGGTGCCGATGGGAGATTGATGGGAGGTACCAAGCAATGGATTACCCCGAAGCGGAGAGATAGTGCCGACCAACGGTCGGCACCCACCAATACCCAAGCCGACCAACGGTAGGTATCCACCAACAGATGTTTCCCAGCAGAAGCCGCGGTTCAGCGCTTCTGCGCGAACAGCCATGCCCACATTGCCGGGTCCGCGTACGTGGCGTCCCAGGCATTGTGGTTGCCCTCCGGGTACTCGGTGTAGCGCACGTCGCGTGCAGCGGCGCTTTGGAAGGCGGCGTGCAGCCTGCGGTCGTCGTCCGGCGGCACCACGTCATCCAGCGCACCATGGAAGATCCAGATCGGTGTGTGCCGAAGCCGCTTGGCGATCGCGGCATACGGATCGGATTCCTGGGCCACCTGTTCGACGAACAGCGTCGGACGCACCGCGCGCGGCGCCAGCACCGCGCCGCATACCGGCACGATCGCGGCGAAGCGCCCGGGGTCATCCAGCGCGATGTTCCAGCTGCCATAGCCGCCCATCGACATCCCGGTCAGGTACTGCCGCGAGGGATCGGCACCGAACTCGGCGATGGTGGCGTCCAGGGCGGCCAGCGCAACGCGGTTGTTGCGCCCGCTCCATTCCTGGCGGCCCGGCACCTGCGGGAATACGGCCAACGCGGGGAAGTCGGCCGCGTGCCTGCGCAGGTGCGGCCCCAGCCCCGCATGGGTCTGCTTGACGCCGTCGCCGCCACGCTCGCCCGATCCGTGCAGGAACAGCACCACCGGCAGCGCGCCAGGCGTGCGCGCCGCGGTGGCCGGAATGAACACCTGGTAATAGGCGGTGCGGCCATCCACTTTCACCGCACGCGATTCGAAGCGGCCACGTGCGCTGTCCGGGTGCGAGGCGCAGCCGGCCATCATCAGGATCGCCAGCATTGGCAGCCAGCGCATCATCGTACGGACCATCGACGTTCCAGGAGCGGTGGGTTCAGCCGCATCCTAGTCCGCCGCAGGTCAACGCGGCATCTTGCGCCGCATCACTGCGGGCGCGGGAAGCTGGCAATGATGTCCAGTTGTTCCTGCGCTTCGGCATTGCCTGCCGCCGCCGCAGCCTGCACCTGCGCCATGTCCGGGTGCAGCACCACCAGCAACGGGTTTTCGCAGACCGGGCAGTCGTACTCGGTGGCGTCCTCGTCCAGCTCCATCTCCATGGCACGCGAGCTGCCCTTCCATTCGCAGGCTGGGCAGGTGTGCTGCTGGTCGCGCCAGCCGGGCTGGAAATAGTTTTCGATCGTGGTGGCCATGAGGGTCCAGTTGGAATCGGGTCAGAGCCCCGCGCTGCGGGGATCCGACCCTAGGTCTTGGTGTGGGTCGGAGCTCCGCGTTGCGGGGATCCGGCCCGGCAGGGATCAGTGCAGCAGCACCAGCGTGGCCAGGCCGAGGAAGGTGAAGAAGCCCATCGAGTCGGTCACGGCAGTCAGGAAGATGCCACTGGCCAGCGCCGGGTCGAAGCCGAAGCGTTTCAGGGTCAGCGGCACCAGTACGCCGGCCAGCGCCGCAAACAGCAGGTTGCAGGTCAGCGCGATGGCGATCACCGCCGACAGCCCGGGCGAGTGGAACCAGACCAGCACGATCAGTCCCAGGATCGAGCCGAGCAGCAGGCCGTTGAGCGCGGCCACCCGCACTTCCTTCCACAGCAGCGTGCGCGCGTTGGAGGCGCCCACCTGGCCCAACGCCAGGCCGCGCACCATCAGCGCCAGCACCTGGGTACCGGCGTTACCGCCGAGGCCGGCGACGATCGGCATCAGCACCGCCAGCGCCACCAGCTTGTCGATGGTGCCTTCGAAATGGCCGACCACGCTGGAGGCCAGGAACGCCGTGCACAGATTGATCGACAGCCACATCAGGCGGCGGCGCATGGCGCGCCAGACCGGGCTGAACAGGTCCTCGTCCTCGTCCAGGCCGGCTGCGCCCAGCGCCTGGTGCTCGGCCTGGCCACGGATGATGTCGACCACGTCATCGATGGTGATGCGGCCAACGAGGATGTTGTTCTCGTCCACTACCGGTGCGGAGATCCAGTCATGGTCGGAGAACTGCCGTGCCACTTCTTGGTCGCTCTCGCCGACGTCGATGGCCGGCTGCTCGTCGTCGATCAGGCGGTTGATCGGGGTGGTGTCCTCGTGGGTCACCAGTGCCGCCAGCGACACCCGGCCGAGATACTGGTGCCGCCGGCTGACCACGAACAGGTGGTCGGTGTGGTCAGGCAATTCGCCGCGCAGGCGCAGGTAGCGCAGCACCACGTCGACGTTGACGTCGGCGCGCACGGTCACCACGTCCGGGTTCATCAGGCGGCCGGCGCTGTCCTCGGGATAGGACAGCACCTGTTCCAGCCGCTCGCGGTTCTCGCGGTCCATCGACTTGAGGACTTCATCGATGACCGTATCCGGCAGGTCTTCGACCAGGTCGGCCAGATCGTCGATGTCCAGGTCTTCGACCGCGGCGATGATCTCGTCCGGGTCCATGTCCGCGAGCAGGCTTTCGCGCACGTCCTCGCCGACGTGGACCAGCACCTCGCCGTCGTCCTCAGGATCGACCAGGCCCCACACCACCTCGCGCTTGCCCGGCGGCAGTGATTCAAGCAGGTTGCCGATCTCGGCCGGGGCCAGGGTGTTGACCAGGCGACGTACCGGGCCCAGCCGGCCGCTGTCCAGTGCATCGGACAGCATCCGCAGTTGGCGCGCAGTCTTGTCGTGGCGTACAGCTTCAGCCATCGCAGCTCCCGCGGGATAAGAAAAGCCGCGATCCCGGCAAGGATGCGGCAACAGGGGTGTTCAGCGCGTCATTATCGCAAGGGGATGTTTCAGCGCATAGCCGCCGGATGGCGGTAGTGCCGGCCGCTGGCCGGCAACCTCTTGGCCTTCAACGAGACGGGGTCAGATCCCTTTTCCCGCGGGAAAGGGATCTGACCCCAGGCGTGCATGCCCGGCGAGCGGGTGGTGTCAGGGCGTATCGGCCACCAGCGTCAGCCAGCGTTCGATGGCGCGGCGGTCGCGCGCGGTCAGCAGCTTCGGCGCGCGCGCGCGCAGCACGGACAGGTCGGCTTCGCGTATCGCGCGGCGTACCTCCAGCAACGTACCGGGGTGCAGGCTGAACTCGCTCAGGCCCAGCGCCAGCAGCAGCGGGGTCATCCGGGCATCACCGGCCATCTCGCCGCAGACCGCCACCGGGATGCGGTGACGCGCGCCGGTCTCGATCACCATCTGCAGCAGCCGCAGCACGGCCGGGTGCAACGGTGAATACAACTCGCCCAGCGCCTCGTTGTTGCGGTCGGCAGCCAGCAGGTACTGCACCAGATCGTTGGTGCCGATCGACAGGAAATCGACCAGGTCGATGAAGCTCTCCAGCGCCAGCGCAGCGGCGGGGACTTCGATCATCGCGCCCAGCGGTACGTGGTCGGACACCATGTGCCCTTCGCCGCGCAGCTGTTCGGTCAGTTTGAGCATGCGCCGGCGCACGGCCAGCAGCTCCTCGCGGGTGCTGACCATCGGCACCAGTACGCGCAGTTTGCCGTATGCAGACGCGCGCAGGATCGCGCGCAGCTGGGTGTCGGCCACTTTCGGCCGTGCCAGCGACAGGCGCACCCCGCGCAGGCCGAGTGCAGGGTTCTCTTCGTTGCTCAGGGTCAGGCCGGTACGGTCGGCCTTGTCCGCGCCCAGGTCCAGCGTGCGTATGGTGACCGGCCGCCCGCTCATGCCCAGCGCGGCATCGCGGTAGGTCTGGAACTGCTCTTCTTCGTCCGGCAGCTCATTGCGCTGCAGGAACAGGAATTCGGTGCGGTACAGGCCGAGCCCCTGCGCGCCCAGTGCATGCGCCTGGGTCACGTCTTCCAGCGATTCGGCATTGGCCAGCAGGGCAATGTCGACGTGGTCGCGGGTACGGCTGGGCTTGCTGCGCAGGCGGCCGAGCTCGCGCTGCTCGCGCGCATGTTCCTTCAGCCGGACGCGGTAGTCCCGCAGGTTGTCGGCCTGCGGGTTGACGGTGATGCTGCCGTCGGCGCCATCGATGATCAGCACATCGCCATCGGCGATGCGGCTGAGCAGCTGCGGCACGTTGACGATCAGGGGCAGGTGCAGGCTGCGCGCCAGGATCGCGCTGTGCGACAGCGCGCTGCCGGCGGCCGTGACGATGCCGACTACGCCCTGTGCCTGCAGCTGCGCCAGCTCGGAGGGCGCGATGTTGTCACAGACCAGGATCTCGCCGGCCAGGCCTTTCACTGCCGACGGCCGTTCGGGTTGCAGGAAGGCGTGGATGCGCCCGATCACATGGTCGAGATCGTCCATGCGGCTCTTCAGATAGGCATCGTCCATGCCATCGAAGACCTTGGCCAGGCGGTCGCGCTGCAGGCGCAAGGCATAGCCGGCGCTGTACGGGCCACTGCGGATCAGCTCGTCCAGGCCGTACAGCAGCTCGGGGTCGTCCAGCAGCAGCGCGTGCAGGTCGAGGAACTCGCCCACTTCCTGGTTCAGGGCGCCATGCAGGCGCTGGCGCAGCTCGTGCATTTCCGTACGCGCGGCATCCAGCGCCCGGTGCAGGCGCGCCAGTTCGGCCTCGACCTGGTGGGCGGCCACGCGCTGCTCGGCCACCTCCAGCGCATGCGGCAGCCGCACGCGTGCCCGGCCCATCGCCGTTCCGCGCGCGGCGCCGTGGCCGGCCAGCAGCTGTACCGGCCGTTGGCCGGAAGGGACCTGGCTGGCGCGTGCGCGCGGCACGCTCAGCTGTCCTCGTCGAAGCGGCGTTCGAACAGGCCGACCACCGCTTCCATCGCGGCGGCTTCGTCCTCGCCGTTGATGCGCACGGTGACCGGGGTGCCCTGGCCGGCGGCCAGCAGCATCACGCCCATGATGCTCTTGGCGTTGATCTCACGGCCCTTGGCGGCCATGGTCACGTTGCAGCGGAACGGCGCCAGGGTCTGCACCAGCTTGGCGGTGGCCCGGGCATGCAGGCCCAGGCGGTTGCTGACGGTGAGTTCTCGTTCAAGCATCGTCGACTATCGCTCCATTACGGGTACCCGCCGCGGCTGTGGCAGGCAGTTGATCCAGTCCCTGTTCCGGATAATTCATCACCCGCAGCAACATCGGCAGGCTCAGCGCCGATACCCGGCGAACCGGGGTCCCCAGCCGGGCCAGCTGCCCGGCAAGGTTGGCGGGGCTGGCGCCGTACAGGTCGGTCAGGATCAGCACGCCGTCACCTCCATCGACCCGCCGCAAAGCGGCCGAGGCGAGCGGGAGCAGGGCGTCCAGGTCTGCGTCGAACGGTACTTCGAAAGCTTCGGTTTTCAGCGGCAACTGCCGCAGGAGCCGGGTCGCCACGTCAAGCAGGGCGGTCCCGACCCCGGGATGTGTTACGAGGAGAATGCCACAGGTCATTACTGCACGTTAACAGGTCAAGGTGAATCGGCGATAGCAGCAGATGAGGGGTACTGTGTCCCGTATTCAGTGTTGCTCGGGTCGGGGACCTTTTTCATTGGAAAAGGGATCCGACCCCATGCGTTTTTCGATGCCTGGCAGCGATTCATCCACGCATGGCGTGGATCTACCGTGTCGACCAAGGTCGACACCTACCAACAGCGCACGGAATCTGTCAGAGGCGGGGCGGTGTGGGTAGGCAGGACCGTTGGCGCCATGGATGGCGCCATCGAGCCCCCATGGACGGGTTCACGGCGTGTCCTGGCTACCCACACCGCCCCGCCATCCCACGGAATGCCGCTTTTGCTTTTGCTGTTGCTGTTGCTGTTGCTGTTGCTGTTGCTGTTGCCGGCCAGCGGCCGGCACTACCAACGGGTGCCGGGCGCAGCCCGGCCGACCACCCTCAATCCTGTTCGCGGTGGTAGGTGGCCACGTCCTGCCAGCCCATCTCGCGGGCGTGCCGGGCCATGCGCTCGGCCAGGAACACCGAGCGGTGCTTGCCGCCGGTGCAGCCGAACGCCACGGTCACGTAGCTGCGGGTGCCATCCCCCAGTTTCGGCAGCCAGGTATCCAGGAAATCCATCAGCTGGGCCAGGTAACGCTGCACGTCGGGCTGCGCTTCCAGATAGTCGCGCACGCCCGGCTCGCGGCCGCTCAGCGCGCGCAGGTCCGGGTCCCAGTGTGGATTGGGCAGCACCCGCGCATCGAACACGAAGTCCGCCTCGGCCGGTACGCCGCGCTTGTAGGCGAATGATTCGAACAGCAGCGACAGGCCAGTGGCATGGTCCATCGCGAACTCGGTGATGATCCGCCGCCGAAGCTGGTGCACGTTGAGGGTGCTGGTATCGATCACCGCATCGGCCTCGCGGCGCAACGGTGCGGTCAGCTCGCGCTCGCGGGCGATCGCTTCGGGCAGCGACAGGCCCAGCTGGCTCAGCGGATGGCGACGACGGGTGTCGGCGTAGCGCTTGAGCACCGTTTCGTCGCTGGCCTCGAAGAACAGTACCTTCACTTCCACGCCGGCGTCGGTGGCCAGCTGCCGCCAGTCGCCCAGCTGGCTCAGGTCGGCCTGGCCGCGCACGTCGATGCCCACCGCCAGCCGGCGCGGCGCGCTGCCGTCGTGGTTGGCCAGCAGGCTGCGCACGAACTCCGGCAGCAGGTGGATCGGCAGGTTGTCCGAGCAGTAGTAGTCCTGGTCCTCGAAGGTCTTCAGGGCGACGGATTTACCCGAGCCGGACAGGCCGCTGACGATGATCAGGGTCGGGGCGGTGGGGATTGCGGTGCTCATGGACAGGCTCTTCGAGGGGCAGGAGGATCAGGGAGTTCGCCGTTCCAACAGGTTGCTGTGGCGGGCGATGAACATGGCCGCCGGGTCAATGCCCTTGGTGCGCAGGATGTGCAGGCGGGTGGCGGCTTCGGTCAGCACGGCCAGGTTGCGGCCGGGCATCACCGGCAGGGTGATCAGCGGAACGTCCAGATCCAGCACATGGCGGGTGCCCGAGTCGCCGGTCAGGCGCTCGTAGCCATGCGGGGTGGGTTCGGTCATCGGCTTGGTCAGGTGGACGATCAGCCGAAGGTACTTGTTCTTCTTTACAGCCGTGTCGCCGAACATCTCGCGCACGTTCAGCACGCCCAGACCGCGCACTTCCAGCAGGTCCTGCAGCAGTTCGGGGCAGGTGCCGTCGAGCACGTCCGGGGCGATCTGGGTGAACTCGGGGGCGTCGTCGGCGACCAGGCGGTGACCACGGCTGAGCAGTTCCAGTGCCAGCTCGCTCTTGCCCGACCCGGCCTCACCGGTGATCAGCACGCCAATGGAATAGATCTCCATGAACACGCCGTGCAGGATCACCCTCGGCGCGAGCGTGCGCGCCAGGTGGTAGGACAGGTGGTTCAGCAGTTCGTGGCCGCGCTTGGGCGACAACCACAGCGGCGTGCCGGATTCATCGGCGGCGGCGCGCAGGTCTTCCGGGCAGGCCTGGTTGCGGGTCAGCACCAGCGCAAGCGGGTGCGACTGCATGATCTTTTCGATGGTCTCCCAGCGCTGGCGCGGTTCCAGCGCATCCAGCCAGGACAGTTCCTCGGTGCCCAGGATCTGCACCTTGTTGGGATAGATGGCGTTGAGGTAGCCGGCCAGCGAGGGGCGCCGCGAGACGGTATTGCCGGCCTCCAGCTCGCGCTTCTCACCGGATTTGCCTGCGGCCCAGCGCAGCCCCAGCCGCTCGCGCTGCTGTTCGAACAGTTCACGGGCGGTGATGCTGGTATTCATGCGGCGCTCGCAGGTGGGGTCATGTCCAGCGCCTCGCGCAGGGCCCGGGCATCGCCGGCCGCACGCAGGGCCTGGCGGATATCCGGCGCGGAAAACAGCTCGGCCAGCTCGGACAGCAGCATCAGGTGCTGGTGGGTGTAGTGGGCCGGGACGGCCATCGCGAACACCAGGTCCACCGGCTCTTCGCCGCCGAAGTCGACCGGGGCCGCCAGACGCAGCAGGGCGCCACGGGGGCGGTCCAGGGTCGGCGCGCGGCCGTGGGGGATGGCGATACCGTGGCCGATCGCGGTGCTGCCCAGGGCTTCGCGCTGGCACAGGTTCAGATAGATCTGTTCGGCATTGGCCTGGCGGCAGGCCAGCAACCCGGCGGCGGCCTGCAGGACGCTGTCACGGTCGGTGGCCGTGCAGAGCTGGGTCTGCACGGCCGCCAGGAGGTCAGTCAGGGGCATGTCTGCGGGGAACGGTGGCGATCAGCCACCATTGTCGCCCACCGGCAGCGGTGCGTGCTGCTGTTTTTTCTCCTTGTGCTTGATGACCAGGCGGTCAAGCTTGTCCGCAAGCAGGTCGATCGCGGCATACATGGTCTGGCCGCCGGCCTCGGCGTGCAGGGTCTGCCCCGGGATGTTGAGGCTGGCGTCGACGTGGTGTTCGGTCTTCTGCAGCTTGAGGGTCACCCGCGCTTCGCAGTGCTGGTCGAAGTGTTTTCCGATCCGGGCCAGCTTCTCCTCCACATAGGACTGCAGGGCCGGGGTGACTTCGACGTCTTTGCCAAACGTTTCGATGCGCATCGGGTTTCTCCTGTGTTCGGATGTGCCAATGAACCTCTCCGCCGGGCGCGGCGGTGCGTCAAGCGATTCTGACCCTTTCGTGCGAGGCGGAGATGTTCATGGCTTCACGATACTTCGCCACGGTGCGCCGCGCTACTGGAATTCCCGACGATTTGAGCAGGTCAGCCAGCTTGGCGTCAGAAAGCGGCTTGCGCGGGTTTTCGTCGTCGATCAGGCGCCGGATCATCGCCTGGATGGCGGTGCTGGACGCCTCGCCACCGCCTTCGGTATCGATGCCCGAGGCAAAGAAGGCACGCAGCGGCAGCGTGCCGCGCGGCGTGCGCACATGCTTGCGGGCGATCGCGCGCGACACCGTCGACTCGTGCAGGCCCAGTTCGGCGGCGATCTCGCGCAGGGTCAGCGGACGCAGCGCCTGTTCGCCGAACTCGAGGAAACCGGCCTGCTGGTGGATCAGGCTGCGCACCACCCGCAGCAGGGTTTCACCGCGCTGCTGCAGGCCCTTCAGCAGCCAGCGCGCCTCCTGCAGCTGGCCACGCAGGTAGCCGGCGTCGGCCTCGCCACAGCGGCGGATCAGCTGTTCGTAGCCACGGTGGATCACCACCTTTGGCCCGGCATGGGCGGCCAGCGCCGCGCGCCAGATGCCGTTCTGCCGCCACACCACCACGTCGGGCACCACGTAGGTATCCTGCGAAAGCGGCGCGATCTGAGTCCCTGGACGCGGGTCCAGCGAGCGCAGCAGGGCGACCGCTGCCTCGACCTCGTCCAGCGGCTGTTTCAGTTCATGGGCCAGACCGGCGACGCCACTGCGTGGCAGCCGTTCCAGCGGGCCTGCGGCAATCTGCCGCGCCAGCGCCAGGCCCGCGGTGTCACCAGGCAACACATCCAGCTGCAGCTGCAGGCATTCGCCGAGCGTGCGCGCGGCAACGCCGACCGGGTCGAAGCGCTGGATGCGATGCAGCACGGCGAGGATCTCGTGCTCGTCGGCGTGGATCGCCGGCAACAGGGTTTCAGCGATGGTGGCCAGCGGCTCGCGCAGGTACCCGTCGTCGTCCAATGCATCGATCAGTGCCGCGCCGATGCTGCGATCACGCGAGGACAGATGCGACAGATGCAGCTGCCACAGCAGATGGTCGGCCAGTGTTTCGGTTTCGGCTACGCGCTCGGCAGCGCTGCCGTTGTCGTCGTCATCGTCGAAGCTGCCGCCACTGCCGGCAGCGCTCCAGTCGAGCTCGGCCGGTGCCCAGTCGTCGCCATTGTCGGCGCGTTCGGCCGGCGTGTCGGCGTCCGTGTTGTCGCCGCCTTCATTGGCGGCACTGCTGTCGTTGCTGTCGGCCCAGTCCAGCAGCGGATTGCTTTCCACGGCCTGGGCGATTTCAAGCTCCAGCTCGGTCGTGGACATCTGCAGCAGCTTGATCGCCTGCTGCAGCTGGGGGGTGAGCACCAGCTGCTGTCCCAACGATGTCTGCAGCCGAGTCTTCATGCCTGTGCCGAACGGAAGGAAAGGGACCCAGCACCTGCGGTCACAGCTTGAAGGAATCCCCAAGGTAGACGCGACGTACGTCAGCGTTGTCCAGGATCGCCTCCGGCGAGCCCTGGGCCAGCACGGTGCCCTCGGCGAGGATATACGCGCGGTCGCAGATTCCCAAGGTCTCGCGCACGTTGTGGTCGGTGATCAGCACGCCGATGCCACGCTGCTTGAGATGGGTGACGATGCGCTGGATTTCGCCCACCGAGATCGGGTCGACACCGGCAAACGGTTCGTCGAGCAGGATCAGGCGCGGCTGCGCGGCCAGTGCGCGGGCGATCTCGCAGCGACGACGTTCGCCACCGGACAGGCTGGCACCGAGCTGGTCGGCGACATGGCCCAGCTGCAGCTCGTCGAGCAGGCTGTTCAATTCGCGTTCGCGGCCGGCCGAATCCAGGTCTTCGCGCAGTTCAAGCACCAGGCGGAGGTTGTCGGCCACGGTCAGCTTGCGGAACACCGACGGCTCCTGCGGCAGGTAGCCCACGCCCTGCTTGGCACGGGTGTACATCGGGTCGCTGGTGATGTCCTTGCCGTCGAGCACGATGCTGCCTGCATCGGCGGCGACCAGGCCGACGATCATGTAGAAACAGGTGGTCTTGCCGGCACCGTTGGGGCCGAGCAAACCGACCACTTCACCGGCGTCGAGGGTCAGCCCGAAGTCCTTGACGACTTCGCGCTGCTTGTAGCGCTTGCGCAGGCCCTTGGCGACGAGCATTACTTCTTGCTCCCCGCCGGCCTGGCCGGCGTACTGGCCGGAGCCGCCGCCTTGGGTGCGGCGGCCGGCTGTGCTGCCGCGTTCTTGTTCTTCGGCGGAATGACGGTGCGCACACGGCTGCCATCACCACCGGAGTTCATCTCCCCGGTGCGGGTGTTGTAGACCATGCGCTGGCCGGCATTGGTGCCGCGCGCGCTGGTGACCTTGTAGTTGCCGGTCAGGGTGATGATCTCGGTCTTGATGTCGTAGTCGATGCGATCAGCCACCGCGTCCATCCAGGTGCCGTCGTCAAGCTGCTGCTTCATCGTGGCCTGCTTGCCGGAGAACACCGCACGCACGGCCTCGCCGTCCTTCAGGTAGATCTCCGCTTCGGACGCGCGGATGTCCAGCGTGCCCTGGGTGACGGTCACACCCTGCGAGAGCACGGTCTTGCCATCGCCGGTAAGCACGCCCGACTGGGCGCCGGACTCGATGTTCATGTTCTCGTTGCGATCGGTGGACTTGGCAAAGGCGGCGCTGGGAACCAGGAGACCGAGCGCGAGTACGGCTGCAAAGGGGATCTTCATCGGGGTCCGTTCTACCGGTGGGGCCGTCCGGGAAACCGGCGGCGGGTGGGTGGGCCGCCTTCCTTGCGCCGGTCCGGGGACGTCGCAGGAGGGTGGCGGAATCAGCGTCGGGGCGTGTAACGGCCCTTGGACTGGCTGAGGAAATGATACGTGTTGTTCTTCGAATCCACCTCGAAGCCGACGCCGGACTGTTCCATGCCGGGGCGGGTCATGGTGACCCGCGCATCGGTGCGGGCGCGGTTCTCCTTCGGAAACACGTCCAGGTGGTCGGTGCGGAAAGTGGTCGGCACCACGCCCGGATCGGCCGGACTGTCGCCGGCGACATTGCCGCGCAGCTTCATCTCGTCGCCCTTGGCACTGAGCCAGCCGGTCTCGGCGCGCAGGGTCCAGTGCTTGCCATCCTTGTCCGGCATCTCGAACAGCGGGGTGGCGATGTTGATGGTCTGGTCGCCGCGCTGGCGTTCCAGCCGCGGTGCGCGCAGGGTGGTCGATTCCTTGCCCTGCTCATCCAGCGCGACGATCTGGAAGTCGTGCAGGATGTAGTCCACGCCGGCGTCCTGGCCGGCAGTGGCCGTGCCCTTGTCGCGGTTGCGCAGGGCCGCCCAGCTGCTGAGCAGGGCCGCCAGCAGCAGGCCGATGCCGAGCACGGTGCGCCAGTTCAGGGTGGGCAGGTTCATGCGCCGAACCTCGCCAGCACCGCGTCCACATGGCCCTGGGCGGCCAGCAGGATGTCGCACAGTTCACGGGCGGCGCCACGCCCGCCATCGGCGCGGGTCTGCCAGTGCACGCGCTCGGCGATCCACGGGTGGGCGTTGGCTGGCGCCACCGCCAGGCCGACCGCGCCCAGCGGTGCCAGGTCCGGCAGGTCGTCTCCCATGAAGGCCACCTGCTCCAGGCCGATGCCATGCTGTGCGCACAGCGCCTGCACGCTGGCCAGCTTGTCGCCCACGGCGATCTGGGTGTCGATGCCGAGGTCGGCGCCGCGCTTGAGCGCGGACTGGCTGTTGCGCGCGGTGATCAGCACGGGGTGGATGCCGTGCTGCTGCAGCAGTTTCAGGCCCAGACCGTCCTGCACGAAGTACGCCTTGCTCTCGTTGCCGTCCTTGTCGTAGTACAGCCGACCGTCGGTGAGGGTACCGTCCACGTCGAAGCAGGCCAGGCGGACGCGGGCCGCAGCGGCATGCAGGTGGGCGGGGAACGCGGGCAGCGGGGACCAGGGCATCAGGCGATCAGGCTCGGTGGGGGCGGGTGGGGCGTTACAGACTGAATGGGGTCTACGGACTGTCGGTTAAACCACCCGGGCCCGCAACAGGTCATGAATGTTCAGGGCGCCGACCGCACGGCCCTGGCCATCGACCACGATCAGGCCGTTGATTTTCTGGGTCTCCATCTGCCGCGCGGCCTCTACGGCCAGCTGGTCGGCACCGATGGTGCGCGGGTTGCGGGTCATCACATCGGCGATCTTCGCGGTGCGCACGTCCAGCGCGCTGTCCAGCGCCCGGCGCAGGTCGCCGTCGGTGAACAGGCCGATCAGCACGCCATCGGCGTCGACCACGGCGGTCATGCCGAGCCGCTTGCGGCTCATTTCCACCAGCGCCTCGCTGAGGCTGGCATCGGCGCCCACGCTGGGCAGGTCCTCGCCGGTGTGCATGACATCGGTGATGTGCAGCAGCAGGCGACGGCCGAGGCTGCCGGCCGGGTGCGAGCGGGCAAAGTCGTCGGCGGTGAAGCCACGCGCATCAAGCAGGGCTACGGCCAGCGCATCGCCCATCGCCAGCGAGGCGGTGGTGCTGGAGGTCGGCGCCAGCGCCAGCGGGCAGGCCTCGGCCGGCACGCTCACATCCAGGTGGATGTCGGCCGCCGTGGCCAGGCTCGACTGCGGGCGGCCGGTCATGGAAATCAGCACGTTGCCCTGGCGCTTGAGCACAGGCAGCAGCATCAGCACCTCATCGGACTCGCCCGAATAGGACAGGGCCAGTACCACGTCGGCTTCGGTGATCATGCCCAGGTCGCCGTGGCCGGCTTCGCCGGGATGCACGTAGAACGCCGGTGTGCCGGTGGAGGCCAGGGTGGCGGCGATCTTGCGGGCAATGTGGCCGGATTTGCCCATGCCGGTGGCGACCACCCGGCCGCGGCTGGCCAGGATCGCCTCGCAGGCCTGCTGGAAGGCCTCGCCAAGGCGGTCGGCGACGGCATCCAGCGCCTGCCGCTCGATCTCGAACACGCGGCGGCCACTGGCGACCAGGCCGGCAGGGTCGACGGAACGGGGGGGCAACAGGGATTCGGCCATGCGGACGCCACGCAGCGGAAGTAGAATGGAGGCACATTTTATTAGGAAAGCCCGTTGGACGCCGACACCATCCGCAATCTGATCGAAACCGGCCTGCCTGGCGCCCGCGCCGACGTGCAGGGCGATGATGGCGTGCATTTCGAAGCGACCGTGGTCTGCGAGGCGTTCGCCGGCAAGATGCCGCTGGCCCGCCACCGCATGGTCTATGCCACGCTGGGCGACCTGATGGGCGGCGCGATCCACGCGCTGGCGCTGAAAACCGTGACCCCGGCCGAAGCCGGCTGAACCGCAGAAGATCCCGAATACATGGCCAAGATCGTTGTGACCGGCGGCGCTGCGCTGCACGGTGAAGTGAGCATCTCCGGCGCCAAGAACGCCGTCCTCCCCATCCTCTGCGCGACCCTGCTGGCCGATGAGCCGGTGGAGATCACCAACGTGCCGCACCTGCACGACGTGGTCACCACGGTCAAGCTGCTGGGCGAACTGGGTGCCAAGGTCACCATCGACCAGGGCACGCTGTCGCGTGGCAGTGCGATCGTGGTCGACCCGCGTTCGGTCAACCAGCACGTTGCGCCGTACGAGCTGGTCAAGACCATGCGCGCCTCGATCCTGGTGCTGGGCCCGCTGCTGGCCCGCTTCGGCGCGGCGGAAGTGTCGCTGCCCGGCGGCTGCGCGATCGGTTCGCGTCCGGTCGACCAGCACATCAAGGGCCTGCAGGCGCTGGGTGCCGAGATCGTGGTCGAGAACGGCTTCATCAAGGCCACTGCCAAGCGGCTGAAGGGCGGCCATTTCACCTTCGACATGGTCAGCGTCACCGGCACCGAGAACGTGCTGATGGGCGCGGTGCTGGCCGAAGGCACCACCGTCCTCGACAACTGCGCGATGGAACCGGAAGTGACCGATCTGGCGCATTGCCTGATCGCGCTGGGCGCGAAGATCGAAGGCCTGGGCACTGCCCGCCTGGTCATTGAAGGCGTCGAGCGCCTGTCCGGCGGCCGCCACGAAGTGCTGCCCGACCGCATCGAGACCGGTACCTTCCTGGTCGCTGCGGCGATGACCGGCGGCAAGGTCACGGTCAACCGTGCGCGCCCGAACACCATGGACGCGGTGTTGTCCAAGCTGGTCGAGGCCGGCGCGAAGATCGAGACCACCGAAGACACCATCACCCTGGACATGCAGGGCAAGCGACCGAAGGCGGTCAACCTGACCACCGCGCCGTACCCCGCATTCCCGACCGACATGCAGGCGCAGTTCATGGCGCTCAACTGCGTGGCCGACGGCGTCGGCGTGATCAACGAAACGATCTTCGAGAACCGTTTCATGCACGTCAACGAACTGCTGCGCCTGGGCGCGGACATCCAGGTCGAAGGCCACACCGCCATCGTGCGTGGCAGCGAGACCCTGAGCGGTGCGCCGGTAATGGCCACCGACCTGCGTGCCTCGGCCTCGCTGATCCTGGCCGGCCTGATGGCCAGCGGCGAGACCACCATCGACCGCATCTATCACCTTGATCGTGGCTACGAGAACATCGAAGAGAAGCTGTCTTCGCTCGGCGCCACCATCCGGCGCGTGCCATGATCCTGCGCGGCAAGTTCAGCCCGCGCCGCAAGGCGCTGCTGGCCCTGGTGCTGATCGTGCTGGCGTGGCTGGGCTATGCCTGGTACGCCAACATCGCCATCACCCAGGGCATCGAGCAGAAGGACATGGACTGGAACGGCGACGGCACGGTCTCGCGTGACGAGATCATCGAATCGTTCTACGCGGTCGCGGTGAACGACAGCCAGGACGGCAACCGCCATTGCCGCACCTTCATCTGGCGCAGCACCGGCGAGCAGATCCGCGTGGACTGCCGCACCGAGTTCAAGCCGGCCGCGGCCGAGCAAAAGAAGTAAGAACAACGCCCGCGAAAGCGGGCGTTTTTTTACGGTAGATCCACGCCATGCGTGGATGAAGGCGCCGGGTCGCTGTCGGGGTCAGAGCCCTTCCCGTTGGGAAGGGATCCGACCCCGGGCGCTCAGTTCATCGCCTTGATGGTCAGGTCCAGCGCATCGCGGCCGCTCTCACGCTGCAGCATGCGCGCCGGCACCGGGAATTCCGGCACGATCCAGGCGATCAGCTCCTTGTTGCCGTCGGCACGCGAGACCTTGGTGGCCTCGTAGCTCTTGCCGCCCACGGTGATCGATTCCTTGCCGACCACGCGGTAGGTCATGTTCTTGATGCGGCCTTCGTCGACCATGCGATAGGTCAGCGGCTTGCCGGCGGCCAGGTCGCGGGCGATTGCCAGGTTGATCAGCAGCGCGTCCATGTCGCCCGTCTTCAACGCGATGGGGCCCGCACGGTCCGGCTTGATGTCGCCGGTCCAGGTGGCCTGGTTGCTGGTCCAGTTGTAGTTGGCCTGCACATTGCGCTTCTTCACCAGCAGTGCCGAACGGTCCTGGCTGCTGAGCGGGCGCAGCTGGCCGCGCACCTCTTCGAACACGGTGCTCTGGCTCAGGTCGGCCAGCTGGTTCTTCACCTGCAGCGTGTAGCGCCACTTGTTGGCTCCCTCGCTGCTCAGCGTCATGCTGCCATTGGCCTGCATGCCCATGTAGCTGGCCAGGTAATCGGCCTTGAATGGCTGCAGGGCCATGGCCGGCAGGCTGGCCACCGACAGTGCGGCTGCAGCGATCCAGGTGAGGGGGCGGGTCAGGGTGCTCATGCTCAGACTCCTTGGTACTCGATCAGGCGTAGATCGACGCGGTCTTCGCCGTCTTCGCGTTGCAGGATGCGCACCGGGGTGGGGACACCGTTGGCGATCCAGAGGATGGTTTCGTTGTTGCCGCCGTTGGTCCGGTAGACCCGCAGCGCGTTGTAGGACAGGTCGCCGACCTCGACGTTCTCGGTCTGCGGCGCGGCCTGGTAGTCGTGCTGGCGGACCTTGCCCATGTCCACGTAGCGGTAATGCATGGTGGCGCCCGGGCGGGCATCACGCATGATCGCCAGATTGATCAGCAGCGCGCTCTGGTCGCCCGGCTGCAGCGGGATCGGTTGCGCACGTTCCTTCTTGACGTCGCCGCTCCACTGCGCGGTGCCGGCCTGCCAGTTGTACGTGCCGACCGCCTTCTTGCCCAGGAACAGGCCCTTGCGCACCGTGCTCTGGCTGAGCGGCGCATAGACGCCGCTGCGCTCTTCGAACACCGTGCTCTGTTCGATGTTCAGGCCCAGCACGCTTGCAAAGCCGCGGCGGCCAACCACCTGCATGTCCACCCGCCACTGGTTGCCGCCGGTGTGGGTGACCTGCATGCTGGCGTCGCCGGCCTCCTTGCCTTTGTAGAAGGCCTGGTAGGTCGCGGTGAACGGCTGCAGCGGCGGCGGCTCCCAGGCCAGCGCCGGCGGCATCGGCACGGCCGGTTCCGCAGGCGGTTGGACTGCAGGCGCCGGCTGCGCAGGGGCCGCAGGCGCTTGCACCTGGCCCCAACCCACGCCGGGAAGCACGACAAGCGACAGCAGCAATGAAGTGGACAGCAGGGTCGTGGTCTTCATGGAGGACAGGAGCTGCAGGAGGGGGGCAGGATGCCAGCCCCGCAGTCAGCGGGGCGTGTGCGTGGGCGTTACCGGTTCAGGTTCCCGGCGGAATCTAGGGCCAGTGGGCTAAACAGGGGGTGACCGTCCAGGTGCGGCTGCCCCTCCCGTTCAGTCAGGCGGCCGGCGCACAGCAGCTGGAGGGTGGCGATCAGCAGGGGATGCTCCACCGCCAGCACGCGCGCGGCCAGGCTGTCGGCGTCATCGCCGGGCATCACCGGTACCCGTACCTGGGCCAGCACGGCGCCGGCATCCAGTTCGGGAACGACCAGATGCACGCTGGCCCCGTGCTCGGCATCGCCGGCGTCCAAAGCTCGCGCATGCGTATCCAACCCTTTGTGCAGTGGCAGCAGGGAGGGGTGGATGTTGACCAGGCGGCCATTGAAGCGCTGCACGAAGGCGGCGCCGAGAATGCGCATGTAGCCGGCGCAGACGATCCAGTCCGGCGCGGCCGCGGCCAGTGCATCGCCCAAGGCCTGCTCGTAGGCGGCGCGGTCGTCGAATTCCTTCGGCGCATGTGCCCAGCGCAGGCTGGCGCCGACCCGTTGCAGCGCGGCGGCGGCCGGGCGGTCGGAGAACACGCCGACGACCTCGGCGGGCAGGCGCCCGGCCGCGATGGCATCGAGGATGGCCTGCAGGTTGCTGCCGCGCCCAGAGGCGAGCACCGCGATGCGGGTGGGCGCGGTCATTGCGCGGGACTCCGGCGGATCAACGGCCAGCTCAGCAGGCTGCCCACGGTCGCCAGCAGCATGTCGGCATGGGCGTCCCACATGTCGCCCTGCTGCCCGTTGTAGGCCTCGGCGGCGTCCGGCGACAGGGCCAGCGCGATGGCCCACTCGAACCACTCGTAGACCAGGCTGGCGCACATCACTGCCATCACCGCCAGGGTGAAAGCCTGGCGGCGGCGCAGCGCCGGCCAGGCATGGCGTGCCAGCTGCAGCAGCGCAGGCGTGAAGCAGACGCCGAACAGGAAGTGGATAAGCCGGTCGAAATGATTACGCTGCCAGCCAAACGCCGCATTCGGCGACCAGCCGGTCAGCGCCTGCGCCCATGCGTCGTAGGGCACGTTCGAGTACAGCCAGCGCGCAGCCACGCAGTGCAGTGCAATGAAGCCGCAGATCGCGATGAAGGCACCGTTGCCCAGCCAGCCACCCCGGCGGTCGACCCATAGCAGTGCGGCCAGCCCGATCACGGTCAGGGTGCTGTGCAGGGCCTGCTCGGTGGGCCACAGCGGGTGGATCCAGCTGATCGCGAACACCGCCAGCACGGCGGCGAAGGCCAGCTTCTTGGGGCCCGTGAAACGGGAAGCGGCAGGCGAGGCGGTCGTGGAGAGGGCAGGCGCGGACATGGGGAGTCGATCAGGGGAGGGGGGCGTCTGCCGGCAAGCTCAGACGCTGAGATGGTCGCCACGGTCGAACAGTGCGGCCATGTCAGGCTTGGACAGAAACACCCAGGCATAGGCGGTCAGGGCCATGCCCAGCGGGCCAGCCAGTACCGCCAGCCAGGCCGCGCGCTGGCACCAGGCCAGCCCGGTGCGGCGCGACAGCAGGCGTGCGGTGTGCAGCTGCACGACGCCAAGCGCGGCCGCCAACAGCGAAATGACCCCGTACACCGTGGCCAGTACCGCGCCATCGGCCAGCCCGCGTGAGCTGGCGACCAGGCCGATGAAACCGAGGAACGCCAGCGCGGCCATCCAGTGGAAAACCGCCAGCGCGTAGAACAGCACCTTCAGCGTCTGCAGGTGGCTGGCCAGCTGCAGTTGCGCCAGGGTCTGCTGTGGTAGCGGTGGTGGTGCGCCGGGTGTCGTCATGTCGTTGCACCACTTGCATCGAAGGCGGCCTTGACCTGCGGGCGCAGCAGCGTAACCAGGGTGAATACCCCCAGAACGGTGCCCAGCGGCGCGCACAGGCAGAGCAGGCCGGCCACGATCAGGCACAGCAGGTGGCGACGACGCTGGGCCAGGCAGCGTCCGGCCTGGATGACGAATGCGGCCATGCCCAGGCCACCGGCGACGAACACGGTCCCCAGCACCGTGAACACCCAGCCGAACAGGCGCTGTTCGGCCGGCGACGAGGGCTGACCCCCGGAGTTCATCGGCAGATGGCCGCTCAGCGCACTGATGCCGAGCACGATGTACAGAATGAAAAACAGCGAGAGCAGCGCGATCAGGCCGCCGAACACGTAGTGCGCGATGGACAGCGCGCGCAGGTGGTCAGCGTCCTGCCTGCTGAAGACCGGCACGGCCGCCAACGGCGGCGGTACCGGGGTGGGTGCCAGGGGGGGCGTTGCGTCCATGCGGGCTCCTCGGGGTCGGGTTCAGCCGATGCGGACGCGTTCGGCGCCTTCGGCGGTGACCACCTGGCCGATGGTCCAGTGGTCCAGGCCCTGGGCTTGGACCGCCTCGGACACGGCAGCGACCTGCTCCGCTGCCACGATCAGCACGAAGCCGATGCCGCAGTTGAAGGTGCGCCACATCTCGCTGTCGGCGACCGTGCCTTCTTTCTGCAGCCACTGGAACACTGGCGGCAGGGTCCAGGACGAGGCCTGGATGTCCAGGCCGAGGCCATCGGGCACCACGCGGATGATGTTCTCGGTCAGGCCGCCACCGGTGATGTGGGCCATGCCGTGGATGGCATCGCCGTGCGACTTCAGCAGCGACAGGATCGGCTTCACGTACAGGCGGGTCGGTGCCATCAGCGCGTCGACCAGCTTCACGCCACCTTCCAGTTCCAGATCGGCCGGGCGGCCGGCGCGGTCGTAGATGCGGCGCACCAGCGAGTAGCCGTTGGAATGCGGGCCGGACGAGGCGATGCCGATCAGCACGTCACCGGCGGCCACGCTGGCGCCGTCCTTCAGCTCGCTCTTCTCGACCGCAGCCACCGTGAAGCCGGCCAGATCGTACTCGCCCGGGGCGTACATGTCGGGCATCTCAGCGGTTTCACCGCCGATCAGCGCGCAGCCGGCCTCGGTGCAGCCGTTGGCGATGCCGCCCACCACCGCCGCGGCGGTATCGACGTCCAGCTTGCCGGTGGCGAAGTAGTCCAGGAAGAACAGCGGCTCGGCGCCCTGTACCAGCACGTCGTTCACGCACATCGCGACCAGGTCGATGCCGATCGTATCGTGGCGGTTCAGCTGATGGGCCAGCTTCAGCTTGGTGCCCACGCCGTCGGTACCCGACACCAGCACCGGCTCGCGGTACTTGTTGGACAGGTCGAACAGGGCGCCGAAGCCGCCCAGACCGCCCATCACTTCCGGGCGGAAGCTGCGCTTGACCAGGGGCTTGATCCGCTCGACCAGCGCGTTGCCGGCGTCGATGTCGACACCCGCGTCACGGTAGGTGAGGGGGGAGGGGGCGGAAGACGGGGTGTTGGTCACGGGCGTCGGCGCTGGCAGGGGTTGAACGGGCGATTTTAACAGGCCGCATTGGCGCAAAGGCCGTATTCGGGCAACAATTCCCCCGGATTCGTCGAGCCAATGGATGTCCTGATGCGCCGCAGCCTGATTCTGACCCTGCTCCTTGCACTGAGCCTGCCGGTGGCCACGATGGCCCAGAGCGGCCTGCGCACCGAGGGAGATGTTGCCACCGCCTCGGGTGCGTACGAGGCCGAAGTGCCCGTCAACAGCCAGGCCGAAACCGATCGCAACGGCGCCCTGGCCCGTGCCCTGAGCGTGGTGCTGGGCAAACTGTCCGGCGACCGCAACGTGATGTCCCGCCCCGGCGTGGTGCAGGCGCTGCGCAACGCCAAGGACTACGTGGCCAGCTACGACTACAAGCAGGACCAGAGCGTGGGCGCCAGCGGCGCGCCGAGCTTCAGGACCCTGCTGGTGGCCCGCTTCCGCGAGGATGACGTCGACTCGCTGGTCTCGGCGCTGGGCCTGCCGCTGTGGCCGCAGCCGCGGCCGAAACCGGTGGTGTGGTTGGCCGTCGACGACGGCAGTGGCCCGCGCCTGGTCAGCGTGCAGCAGGCCAACGCCGCCCGCCCGCTGCTGAACCGCGCCATCGAGCGGGGTTACAAGCTGGGCCTGCCCAGCGGCGGTGCCGCCGAACAGGCGCTGGCCGGTGCCATCTGGCGCCAGGACAGTGCCGCCGTGGCCCGCGCCTCGTCGCGCTACTCGCCGCCGATGCAGCTGATCGGCAAGCTCTACCGCGCCAACGGCGGCTGGCAGGCGGACTGGGTGTTCGTCGACAACGGCCGCGAGCTGAACAAGTGGACCAGCAAGGACGCCAACGCCATGCGTGCGATGGCCGCCGGTGCCGATGGCGCCGCCGACGCGCTGGTCAAGCGCTATGCCAAGGCGGGTGCCGCCGTCGGTCAGGCCGGGACCTACCGCGTGGTGGTCACCGGCATCAACAGTGCCGACGACTACCTGCGCCTTGCCGCCGGCCTGCGCGAGGTGCCGGTGGTGCGCAACGTCACCCCGCTGCACGCTTCGGCCGGCCAGCTGGAGCTGAGCCTGGAGATGACCACCGGCCTGGCCGGCTTCAACCGCATGCTGGGCGACAATGGCGTGCTGGTGCCCAGCGCGACGCTGCCGGCCCTGCCGACCCCGATCGATGACACCACCGGTGCCCCGGTGGCCGCGCCGGTCAGCAACGAGTACCGCTTGCGATGACCCTGACCCCGGAAGCCGAAATCGCGCAGTTCCTGCGCCGCCTGAAGTACATCCTGTTTGCCGGCCTGGTCGGCTGGGTGGTGTGGCTGCTGGCACCGATCCTGACCCCGTTCGTGCTGGCGCTGGCGCTGGCGTGGCTGGGCGATCCGCTGGTGGACCGCATCGAGGCCACCGGCCGTTCGCGCATGACCGGCGTGGTGCTGGTGTTCGCTGCGATGGTGCTGGTGATCGTGGCGCTGCTGCTGGTGCTGGTGCCGATGATCGAGCGCCAGATCACCACCCTGATTGCGGTCGCGCCGCAGGCACAGGCGTGGCTGATGGAGAAGGGGATCCCCTGGTTCGAGCAGAAGACCGGCCTGGAAGTGATGCAGTGGCTGGATCCGGACCGCCTGATCGAATGGGTGCGCAGCCACTGGCAGCAGGCCGGCGGCTTCGCCACCACATTCATGGGCTACGTCTCGCGTTCGGGCTTTGCGATGGTGACCTGGGTGGTCAACATCCTGCTGCTGCCGATCCTGGCGTTCTACTTCCTGCGCGACTGGGACAAGCTGGTCGAGCGGGTGGCGTCGGTGATTCCGCGCAACCACATCGGCACCATCAGCGCGTTGGCGCGCGAGTCCAACGAGGTGCTGGGGGCGTTCATCCGCGGACAGTTCCTGGTGATGCTGGCGCTGGGCGTGATCTATGCCGGCGGCCTGTCGCTGGTCGGCCTCAAGCTGGGCCTGCTGATCGGCCTGATTGCCGGCCTCATCAGCTTCATCCCATACCTGGGCGCGACCACTGGCGTGCTGATGGCGGTGATCGCGGCACTGGTGCAGGCGCAGGGCTTCGACCTGAAGCTGCTGATCCTGGTGGGCGTGGTGTTCACCGTGGGCCAGCTGCTGGAAAGCTACGTGCTGACCCCGCGTATCGTCGGCGACAAGATCGGCCTGCACCCGGTGGCAGTGATCTTTGCGGTGATGGCCGGCGGCCAGCTGTTCGGCTTCCTCGGCATGCTGCTGGCGCTGCCGGTGGCGGCGGTGACCAACGTGCTGCTGCGCTATGCGCATCAGCGCTACCGCCAGAGCGAGCTGTACGTGGGCGAGAAGCCGGCGATCGTGCTTGATGGCGTAGTGGACGCCCCCCATATCATCGTTCCGAACGACAAGGGCCCCGACCTGAAGTGATGGGTGTGCCGCAACTGCCGCTGGCCCTGCATTACCCGCGGGACCAGCGCCTGGAGACCTTCATCGGCGCGCCGGACGGCGCGCTGGCGCAGCTGCGCGCGATCGCGGTTGGTGCCAGCCACGACTGGGTCTACCTGGAAGGTGCGGCGGGAACCGGCAAGACCCACCAGGCGCTGGCGATGTGCTCCAGCGCCGAGCAGGCCGGGCGCCTGCCGACGTACGTGCCACTGGCCAGCGCAGCAGGCCGCGTCCGTGCAGCGCTGGATGGGCTGGACGCACGCGAACTGGTGGCGCTGGACGGGCTGGACGAGGTTGCCGGCAATCGCGAGGACGAGATCGCGCTGTTTGATTTCCACAACCGCGCGCGCGCTGCAGGTGTAACCGTGCTGTACACGGCGCAGAAGGCGCCGGGCGAGCTGGGCCTGGTGCTGCCGGACCTGCGTTCGCGCCTGGGCCAGTGCGTGCGCGTGCTGCTGCAGCCGCTGGATGAGGAAGGTCGTGCTGCGGTGCTGCGCGAGCGTGCACTGCGACGTGGCCTGGCCATCGACGAAGCGGCCATCGAATGGCTGCTGTCGCACACCGGCCGTGAGCTGGGTGGATTGATCACCCTGCTGGACTGGCTGGACCGCGAATCGCTGGCGGCGAAGCGGCGGATCACCGTGCCGTTCCTGCGCCAGGTGCTGGAAGAAGGCCGGCCTCGTTACTGAGGGTGGGGTTTGTTTGCAGGGCTGCGCCCTGCACCCGCCGAAGCCGAAGCAACGTCAACGTCAAAAGCGGGCTATCCGTGGGATGGCGGGGTGGGTCCGGTTGCGGGGGACGCTGCAAGTACGTCCATGTAAGCTCGGTCGCCGCATCCATGCGGCTCACGCCCCCGCAACCGGACCCACCCCGCCTTCGACAGCTTCCCGCGGTCTGCCGGGACTGCGTACTGCACTGCTGTTGGTGGGTGTCGACCTTGGTCGACACGTGTCTTGCTTGTGGTGGGTGACGACCGTTGGTCGTCACTGGAGCAAGCGCAGCGAAGCGACACGCTTTTGCTCTTCTTTCTTTCTTCCGTGGCTGGACGCGCACGGAAACTGTCAGAGGCCGGGCGGGGTGGGTTCGCGGGGGTGTCCGCGGCATGGATGCCGCGGCCAAGCCCCCAGGGACGGGTTCATGGCGTCCCCCGCGAATCCACCCCGCCCGGCCAAGCAAGGCTTCTGCTCTCAAAACATCCAGCCACGAGGGGCTCAGCCGTTCGCTGCCAACTCCACATCCAGCGCGCGCAGGCGATCCACGGTACCCACATCGGTCCAACGCCCGCGATGGTGCTGCCCCGTCATCAACCCCTGCGCCATGAAATGCTTCTGCAGCGGCACCACCGAGAACTTCGGCGGAACACGCTCGCTACCCGGCGCATCGCCGATCACCGTGCGCCAGTCGGCCACGATGGAGGGGCGATACACGCCGATGCCGGCATAGGTCAGGCACGGCCCTGCGTGGTCGTGGTGCAGCAGGCCCTGCGCATCGAGTCGGTAGTCACCGTTGGGGTGTTGCGCCGGATTGTCGACCAGCACCAGGTGTGCCTGGCCCTGCGGCTCGCGCGGCAGCGTGGCGAAATCGAAATCGGTCCAGATATCGCCGTTCACCACCAGGAACGGAGGATCGCCCAGCACCGGCAATGCGTTGAGGATGCCGCCGCCGGTTTCCAGCGGGGTCTGCCCTTCGTAAAGGAAATGCAGACGCAGGCCCCACTGGCTGCCATCACCCAGCGTCGCCGGGAACTGCTCGGCCAGCCACGCGGTGTTGACCACTACCTCGCGCACGCCGAGCGCCGCCAGGCGTTCGAGGTGCCAGACGATCAACGGCTTGCCGGCCACTTCCAGCAGCGGCTTGGGTGTGTGCAGGGTCAGCGGGCGCATGCGCTCGCCGAGCCCGGCGGCAAACACCAGCGCCTTCATCGGGCCACGCGCATTGGTGCGCCGAGGTCGGCCAGCGCCGGCTTGATGCGGTTTTCCAGCAGCTGCTGCAGGGGGGCCAGCTCGCGATAGCGTGGCAGCACTTCATCCAGATAGCCGATGAAGCGCGGTGCGTCGTCCAGGTAATGGCCCTTGTTGTCGCGGTAGCGCAGGCGGCAGAACAGGCCGAGGATCTTCACGTGGCGCTGGATGCCCATCCAGTCGGCATCGCGCAGGAAGGTGGCGCGGTCGGGCACCGGCAGGCCGGCGTCGCGCGCGCGTTCGTGGTACTGCGCCAGCCACTCGTCAACGCGCTGCAGCGGCCAGCTCAGGAAGGCGTCCTTGAACAGGCTCACCGCGTCGTAGGCGATCGGGCCACGCACCAGGTCCTGGAAATCCAGCACCGCGGGGCCGTCGTCGACCGGCATCAGGTTGCGCGGCATGTAATCGCGGTGGGTCATCAGCTGGGCCTGGCCCAGCGCGTTGTCCATCAACCGGCGATGCACCAGCTGCAGCCCCTCGAGCTCACCGCAGTCCAGTTCCAGGTTCAGGTGCCGCTGCAGGAACCATTCGTCGAACAGCCCGGCATCGCGTTGCAGCAGCGCCTCGCCGAACTGGCCGAAGTCGGCTGGCACCGCAATCGCCTGCAGGCGCAGCAGCTGTTCGATCGAGCGGCCAAACCATTCATCGGCATTGCGCGCGTCGAGGATCCTGGCCAGGGTCGGACCGCCGAGATCTTCCAGCAGCAGGAAGCCGGCCTCCAGGTCCTGTGCCAACAGCGCGGGCACGCGCAGGCCGTGGTCGTGCAGCAGGCCGCGCATGCGCAGCCACGGCCGCGGATCTTCCAGCCCCGGTGGGGCGTCCATCACGATGTGGCTGCCACGGGTGCTGGTGGTGCGCCAGTAGCTGCGCATGCCGGCATCGACCGAAGCGCGCTCGACCACCGCGCTGGCATCGTCGAGCTGGGTACGGGCCCATTGCAGGCGCCGCGCGCTGCGCTGGGGATCGGAGGCGGGTTCGGTCATGCGGGCATATCCGGGGGCGCTGGGCGCGCCAACGTCGGGAACAGGAAGGGAAGGGGGACGGGGTCAGCGGCGGCCGCTGAACAGGCGCAGGACGGCCAGCACGGCCACCGCGCCCACCACCGCACCGAGGAAGCCGGCCGGTTCGCCGGGGGCGTACCAGCCCATGTACTGGCCGAACCAACCGGCCAGCAGCGCACCGAGGATGCCCAGCACGATGGTCAGCAGGCAGCCCATGCGGTTGTTGCCGGGCATGAAGAAACGCCCGAGCAGGCCGACGAAGAAGCCGACCAGCAGGATGTACAACCAGCTGCTGCTGCCGAACAGACCATTCATGCGCGCGGATTCCGCTTGAGTGTGGACGCAGCCTAGCAAGGCCAGGCTGCGTCCGTCACCGGTGCCGGATCAGCAGCAGCCGTGGTCGCCGTGGCGGGTGCCGCTGTCGGCAGCCACCGGCGAACCGCTGGTCTCGCCACGCAGGCTGGCGGCGTAGTGCTCGCTGATCACCTTGGACACGCAGGCGGTGACCTTCTTGCCCATCGGGATGTGCAGGAACTCATTCGGGCCGTGCGCATTGGAGTGCGGGCCGAGCACGCCGGTGATCATGAACTGCGCACCCGGGAACTTCTCGCCCAGCATGCCCATGAACGGGATCGAGCCGCCTTCGCCCATGTACATCGCCGGCTTGCCGAAGAAGGCCTGGCTGGCGTCGTCGATGGCCTGGGTCAGCCACGGCGCCATCGCCGGGGCGTTCCAGCCGGTAGAGGCCTTTTCCAGGTCCAGGGTGACCTGCGCGCCGTTCGGCGGATCGCGCAGCAGCGCTTCCTTCAGCAGCTCGCCGCAGGTCTTGCCATCGGCGGTTGGTGGCAGGCGCAGCGACAGCTTCACCGAGGTCTGCGGGCGCAGCACGTTGCCGGCCGATTCCAGCGGCGGCATGCCGCCCACGCCGGTGACCGACAGCGCCGGGCGCCAGGTGCGGTTGAGCACCAGCTCGGTCAGGTCCTCGTTCATCGGACGCAGGCCGTCGACCATGGGGAACTTCTCGAAGATCTCGGTATCGACCACTTCGGCAGCGCGCCTGGCCTGTTCCTGGCGCTCGGCGGGGATTTCGACGTTCATGCCGTCGATCAGGATACGGCCGGTGTCCTGGTCCTCGATGCGCGACAGCAGTTGGCGCAGCAGGCGGAAGCTGGACGGCACAACGCCGGAGGCATCGCCGGAATGCACGCCTTCGTTGAGCACCTTCACGGTGAAGTTGCCGCCGGTCAGGCCGCGCAGCGAGGTGGTGCACCACAGCTGGTCGTAGTTGGCGCAGCCCGAATCCAGGCAGACCACCAGCGAGGGCTTGCCGATGCGCTCGGCCAGGTGGTCGACGTAGGCCGGCAGGTCGTAGCTGCCGGACTCTTCGCAGGCCTCGATCAGCACCACGCAGCGGGCGTGCGGCAGGCCCTGGGCCTGCAGCGCCAGCACCGCGGCCAGCGAGCCGAAGATGGCGTAGCCGTCGTCCGCACCGCCGCGGCCATACAGCTTGTCGCCGCGAAGGACCGGCGTCCACGGGCCGAGATCGTCATCCCAGCCAGTCATTTCCGGCTGCTTGTCCAGATGGCCGTAGAGCAGGATGGTGTCGTCGCCGGTTTCGGCGCCGGTCGCTGGAATTTCCAGGAAGATCAGCGGCGTGCGGCCTTCCAGGCGCACCACTTCAACCTTCAGGCCGGGCAGCTGCTGGGCCCTGGCCCAGTTCTCCATCAGGGTGACCGCCTGTTCCATATAGCCGTTCTGCACCCAATTGGCGTCGAACATCGGCGACTTGTTGGGAATGCGGATGTAGTCGACCAACTGCGGGACGATTTCGCTGTCCCACTTGTCATTGACGAATTGGCCGAGCTTGGCGCTGTCCATCTGAAACTCCGGTTGCATGGGCTGATCCGGCCATTCTACGCCTGTGCCACGGGTAGGGTTTTTCCTACATCACGTCGGGTATTTGGCTGGCTTACGGAAATCCGGGAAACCGATAGGCTGTGCACATGTGGTGACGGACACTGTTCCTGCCGACGGGATTGCCGGTCGGGGCGGCCAGAATCACAGGGAGATACACGTCGTGCCTTGGAGTGTCGTGTTGAGGGCACTGGTGCTGGTAGTGGGGATCGCTGGGGCGCATGCCGCCGAACCGATCGACATCAACCGCGCCGATGCCCAGGCGCTGCAGCAGGGATTGACGATGGTCGGAGCCGCCAAGGCCGAGGCGATCGTCGAGCACCGGCGCAGACACGGCCCGTTTCATCGCGTCGAGGACCTGGCGCAGGTGAAGGGGATAGGGAAAGCGATCGTCGAACGGAATCGACAGCGGATCACCGTAGGCAACAGGTTGTTGCCGGCGGATCCGGTACCCGGATCGGTACCGGTGCGGACCGTACCCAGGCGCTGACAGCAGGAATCGTCGGAACCGGCAGGAGGCTGGTTCAGCGGTCACGGACAGGACGGCCGTGACCACCGACCGCCGCAGGATGCGGCACCAATCACCAGGATGGTGGCATCACAGACCTGTGGAAGGGGCTGAGATACAAACAGGACAGACGCGGCCGCGTGCAGGACGCAACGCTTCCCCCACAGCGCAGGATGCGAGGGGGCGGCAGCAGGCCGACAAGGACGTAACGATTGCCCGGTACGACACATGGCTGTGTCGCCGGGCAGTTTCATTTCCGGCGCCAGGTTTTGCCGCGGCCACCACGGGCCGATGGTGTACGGTGGCGGCTCCGCATGGAAAGGATCCCCGCTGGATGCTTCTGCACCGTCCAACCACTCTGATGCTCGCTCTTGCACTGGCCCTGCCGCTGCTGGCCCATGCCGCTGCGCCGGCACCGGCTGCCAAGCCCGCAGCTGCCACTGCCGGCACCGCCGAGGTGCGCGGGCCGACCGACCTGAAACCGGGCGAATACCTGTGGCATCCGGAAATCTCGCCGACCGGCCCGATCGTGCTGGTGGTCAGCCTCGATGAGCAGCGTGCCTACGTCTACCGCAACGGTATTGCCATCGGCCTGACCACGATCAGCTCGGGCAAGGCCGGGCACGAGACACCGACCGGTGTGTTCACCATCCTGCAGAAGGACAAGGACCACAAGTCCAACCTCTACAACAGCGCGCCGATGCCGTACATGCAGCGGCTGACCTGGGACGGCATCGCCCTGCATGGCGGCAGCCTGCCCGGGCATCCGGCCTCGCACGGCTGCGTGCGCCTGCCGCAGGCCTTCGCGCAGAAGCTGTTCAGCGAAACCCAGCGCGGCGATACCGTCGTGGTGGCCGATGCCAAGAGCTCGCCGATGACCCTGGCCTATCCGTCGGTGCTGGCACCGGTCAATGCACGCGGCCAGGCCCTGCCGGAGACGGAGGGTGGGGCGCCGGCACAGGCCTGGTGGAACGACAGCGCGGCGCCGGCCGGGCAGGTCGGCATCCTGGTCAGCCTGCACGACCAGCGCCTGTACGTGCTGCGCGATGGCGTGATGATCGGCGAGTCGCCGCTGAAGGCCGACGCGCTGCCGGCCTTCCAGGGCACCACCCTGTTCGTGATGGGGCAGGGTTTCAGCGATACGCCCAGCCCGCTGGACGCGAACCAGCGCCTGCACCAGTGGACGGCCTACCCGTTGCTGGGCCAGGACCGCGCCCAGGCCACGCCGGACCTGCTGGCCACGCCCTCGCTGCCGATGGCGCTGCCGGCCGAGTTCGCCCGCCAGCTGTACCGGGTGCTGGTGCCAGGCACGACGCTGCTGGTGACCTCGCTGCCGGCGGTCCGCCCAAGCCCGGCTGAATCCGGAATGCAGCCGGTCTTGGAATCCGAGCCGCCAGGGTCCACCCTCAAGGGCAACTGAGTCCCTTCGTTGTGCCCATGACTGCATCCCGCCTGTGCCGGCTGGCCGCGTTCGGCCTGCTGGCGACCTCGGCCAGCGCCCCGGCGCTGGCACAGACGCCCGCCCTCGCCACCAGTGCCGAAGATCTGGCTGCCTTGCTGTCGCGCAGTGCGCCCAAGGCCGACCGCCACGTGTTGCAGCTGGCGGCGCGCGCCATGCGCTGTGCGTTGCAGCGGCCGGAGCTTGGCATCAACGGTGACCGACTGAGCGTTATCGATTACTCGCGACCGTCCACCGAGCCGCGCCTGTGGGTGTTCGACCTGACCCACCAGCGCCTGCTGTTCGAGGAATGGGTGGCGCATGGCCGCAACAGCGGCGAGAACCGCACCGAGCACTTCTCCAACCGCGATGGCAGTTTCATGTCCAGCCTCGGCGCGTTCACCGCGCAGGAGACCTACATGGGCGGCAACGGCTATTCGCTGCGCCTGGCCGGGCTGGAGCCGGGCTTCAATGACCGCGCGCGCGATCGCGCGATCGTCATCCACGGCGCGCCGTATGTGAACCCGGCCACCGCGCAGCTGCAGGGGCGGCTGGGCCGCAGCCTGGGCTGTCCGGCGGTGCGCCTGTCGGTGGCCAAGCCACTGATCGATGCGTTGCGTGGCGGCACGATGGTGTTCGCCTATTACCCCGACCAGGACTGGTTGAAACACTCGCAGCTGCTGGCCGGCGGGTGCGGCGGCCAGGGTACGCTGGCCACGCGGTGATGCACGATGGCGCGCGGCGTGATGCAATGCGCCGATGAACGTCGACTCCCTGCTGCACACTCCGAGCCAGGTCATCTCCAGCCTGGACTACCGCCGCGAACGCTGGCGCAACGGCCTGGGCTGGACCCGCGAGATCCTGCGCCTGCCCGCGCAGGGGGATGACTGGGCGCTGCGCCTGTCGGTGGCCGAGATCGAGCAGGACGCGGCGTTCTCCGCGTTTCCCGGTGTGGAGCGTGAGCTGGTGCTGCTGCAGGGCAATGGCGTGCGCCTGCGCTTCGAGGATGGCCGCGTGGCCGAAGTCCTGCCGCCGCATGGGCGCGTGCGCTTTGCGGGCGAGGAAACGCTGCACGGCGAACTGGTCGACGGCACCACCCACGACTTCAACCTGATGTGGAAGCGCGACCTGCTGCAGGCCGAACTACTGCATCGGCCGCTGGTGGGCTCGATGTTCTTCTTCTGCGAACCAGGCGAGGCCTGGGCGCTTTACCTGTTGGCCGGTCATGCCGAATTTGGGGCTGACAGCGGTCTGCCGCCGATGCACGCTGGCGATACCGCGTGGTTGGCGGCCGGTGAACGGCAAAGGCATGCGTTGCAGGGCGGGGGCGAGTTGTTGGCGATCAGGGTGAGTGCGGCGGGATGATTCCTGGGCGCCGGTGGGTACCATCCACGCATGGCGTGGATCTACTTGCACTGCGGTTGCCACCCTGCCTGGACACGCGGTTCAGTAGATCCACGCCATGCGTGGATGGGGCAACCTCAATACACATCGCGCCGGTAACGACCGGCCAGCAGTAGCGCTTCCTTGTCCGCAGTCCCCAGCACCTGCTCGATCACCGCATCCACCGCCGGGGCCATGCCCTGCAGGCTGCCACAGACCAGGATCGTCGCGCCTTCATCCACCCACTGCCGCAGTGTTGCTGCTTCGGCCAGCAGGCGGTCCTGCACATAGCGATGCACACCGCCATCGCGGCTGAACACTGCATCCAGCCGCGCCAGCGTGCCGTCTTCCAGCATTGCCTGCAGCTCTTCGCCAAAATGGAAGTCATGCGCAGCAGTGCGCTCACCGAACAGCAGCCAGGTACGGCGCGCGCCACTGCGCACGCGTTCGTGCAGGTGCGCGCGCAGGCCGGCGATGCCGGTGCCGTTGCCGATCAGCAGCAGCGGTACCTCGGCGGCGACGCCGTGGAAATTGTCGTTGCGGCGCAGGCGCAGCTGCACCGGTTCGCCAAGTGCGGCGTGGTCGCACAGCCAGCCGCTGCCGATGCCGGGTGTTCCATCGGCGCGAAGCTGGCGACGCAGCAGCAGCTCCACCGCGCCGTCGGCCATCACTGAGGCGATGGAGTACTCGCGATGCGGCAGCGGCTGCAGGGTCGCCAGCAGCGCGGGCAGATCGCCCGGGGGGACCAATGAAGGCAGGTGCGAGTGCGCGACGCGTGCCAGCAACGTCTGCCCGTCATCCAGCACCCTGTCCGCATCGAAGCGCTGTGCGTCCAGCCAGGCACGCACGGTGTGCGACGCATGCTGCGGGCCGATCTCGGCGATGTCGCCGGCCTGCCACTGCACATCTGCGCCGGCCGGTGGCCGCAGGCGCAACCAGTACACTGGACCGCCGGGGCTGCCCGGGTTCAGATGTTCGCGCTGCAGCAGCGTCCACGGCTGGTATTCGGCCGGGCTCCAGTCGGGCATTTCACTGGCGCCACCACCGAGTTGTCCCAGCAGCTGTTGCCAATGACGCAGCGCTGCCGGATCGGCGTTGTCGACCTCGATCACATCGAACAGCGCATGCGCGCCGTGCTGCCGCAGCCATTGGTCAAGCTGGTGGCCGAATCCGCAGAAGTGGCCGTAGCTGCGGTCGCCCAGCGCGAGCACGCCGTAGTGCAGGTGCTGCAGTGAAGGCGGCGAGACCATGACATCGCGCAGGAACGGCAGCGCGTGGTCAGGCGGATCGCCCTCACCGGTGGTGCTGGCGATGAACAATGCACGCTGGCTGCCGGCCAGCAAGGCGGCGTCGACCTCATGCAGACCGCGCACGCGCACCGGCACGCCGGCACCACGCAATGCCTCGCCACTGCGTTCGGCCAGCTCGCGCGCGAAGCCGGTCTGGCTGGACCAGACCAGCAGGATCGGTGCGGCATCGCCAGAGGCAGCATGGTCGCGCGGTCGCCCACGCCACCACAGTGCGGCGCAGGCCAGCGCATACAACGCCGTAGCGAGCACCGCGATCTGCGACTGCCGCGCCGGTGGCGCGCCCTGCCACCAGGCTTCGCCCAGATGCAGCCGCAGCAGCGCCCAGCCGATCACTGCCAGCAGGAACAGCACCAGAGCGTTGCCGAGCCACGCGCGCGACGGACGGGTGCTCATGCGCCTTGCTCGTCGAGCAGGCGCTGGAAGGCGCTGCTGAGAAATTCGAGTGGGCCATCCGCTGCGCGATGCAGGTAGCGCGCCGCCAGGCCTTCGCGCTCGGCCAGCGCCATGCCCTGGTCGCGACCGAGTACGGTCAGCGCGGTTGCCCAGGCATCGGCGTGCATCGCATCGCCGGCCACCACCGTGACTGCCGCAGCGACCTGGCGCACCGGCCTGCCAGTACCCGGATCGAGGCTGTGGCTGTAAGCCTCGCCATCGGCGTGGTACTGGTGCCAGCGATCGCCGGAGGTGGCCACCGCCCGGCCATCCAGTGCCAGCACGCGAGGCGGGGTGTCGGTCCGCGCATCTTCTTCCGGTGCGGACTCCACCAGCACGCGCCACGGCTGGCCATCCGGTTTGCGGCCGTAGCCGGCCAGCTCGCCGCCGACCTCGATCAGCGCTGCCGCAATGCCTTGCCCTCGCAGCCAGGCAGCCACGTGATCGACGCCGAAGCCCTTGGCGATCGCAGAGAGATCCAGTTGCAGTCCACCCGGTTGTAGCAGCGCATCGCCCTGCCACTGCAGGCGCCGCCAACCGCAGCGCTCGCGCGTGGCCTGTACGGTGGTGGCATCGGGTTGGCGGCGTTCGCCGGCGTGTGCACCGAAGCCCCACAGCGCAACCAGCGGACCGATGGTGGGATCAAAGGCGCCGCCACTGGCGGCAGCGATGGCCTGTGCGCAGGCCAGAACGTGGCGGGTCTCGGCCGGCAGCACGCACCATTGGCCCGCGTTGGCGCGGTTGTAGCGACTCAGGTTCGAGCCGGGCTCCCAGGTGCTCATCTGCGCCACCACCGCATCCAGCCGCGCCTGGATGCCGGCATGCAGTGGATGCAGGTCGCGCTGGCGCGGCGCGACCAGCGACACGCTCCACGTGGTGCCCATGGTGGTGCCGCCGAGGCGGGCGATGTCGAGCTGGGGATCGGTCATGGTGGTCTACCGCAGGCACGATGCCGGGGCCTGCCCGGCATCGCGGTCCACATCTATTACTGCGGCAACACTTCCAGCGTGGCGACGTAGCTCAGGCGGCGCTTGGCGGCCTGCTTCACCGAGGTCTTGTTGTCTTCGGTGCCGGTTTCCAGCCAGTACATGCCGGCTTCCGGCCAGGTCACCTTGATCTCGCCCCTGGCGTCGCTGGTGAGCTTCAGTTCGTCCTGTGCGTTGCGGTAGCGGGTGGCACCCCGCACGATCTCGAACTCCAGGCCGGCGGTCGGCTTGCCATCGACCAGCACGCGGAAGGTGGCTTCTTCGCCGGCGAACAGGTCGTTCGGGTGGCCAACAGCGACCAGCTCGATCCCCCGGTTGGTCGGCTTCAGCGCGGTGTCGTTCGGCGCACCGTTGGTGACGAAGGTCTCCACGCGGCCCACCGACTGGCTCAGTTCCAGCTTCTTCGCGTCCTTGGGCAGTTCGCCAAGGGTCGCCACGCTGCCGCGCCAGCGCTTGCGCTCGCCGTTCTGCTCGTAGGTGGCGAACAGGCCGTCATTGACCGACGCGATGCGGTAGGTGCCCGGCTGCTTCAGTTCGATGTCGAACACGCTGCGGTACTTGCCGGTGGTCGCGTTCTGCGGCTGCACGGTGCTGCCGTCCGGCGCGGTGATCACCAGCGATTCCAGTCGCAGCGGCACGTGGTTGAAGTAGAACAGGTCGTTGGAGACCGCACCGTCGACGGTGATCCACGGTGCGTTGCCGGCGATCACGGTCTGCGAGGGCAGCAGCCAGGCCTTGTGGGCCAGAGCGGAGAAGGGAAGGGCAGCGGCCAGGGCGGCGGCGAGGACGAGCGTGCGCTTCATGCGGAAGACTCCAGTTGGAAGGGGTCGAATCCCTTTCCAACGGAAAGGGCTCTGATCCCGGGGATGTGGCGATGGGGTCAGAGCCCTTCCTGTGGAAGGGATCCGACCCCGGCTCAGACAATTACGGTTTGACGGACAGGGTGACCTGACCCAGTTCGGTGGCGCCCTGCGCCTTGCCGTTCTGCGCGGCGGTGGCCGGCCAGGTGAAGGGGATCTTCAGCAGTTCGCGGCCGCCGACTTCGCGCACCGCCTCCACCACCAGTGTGTAGTTGCCTGGGGCCAGCTGCTTCAGTGCCGGCTGCCTGTCGCTGAACGACAGTGCGTGCCTGCCGGCCGGGCGGGTCGGGCCGGTCACGCCGTCCACCGGCACCTGCAGGGTACGGCCACTCTTGCGCCACCACTGGCGCAGGTCGGGCAGCCACTTGGTGCCGTGGCCCTCGCTGTTGCTGGTCTGCTGGTACCAGACCGACAGGTTGGCCGCGACCTTCTGGTCGGCGCCTTCCAGCCACACCGCCACATACGGGCGGTGGTACTCGGCCACGTTGAGCTTGGGCACTTCGACGTTGATGTCGAGGGTGGTGGCATAGGCCGGCGAGGTGGCCAGCAGGCCGCTGAGGGCGATGGTCAGGGTGACGCGCATGGGGCGGCTCCGGAGGAACGGATGGAATTCACGGTGGAAGTCAGTGGATCAGCAGCAGGGCGATCAACAGCGGGATCATCAGGCCGAGGCCGACCAGCGGCCAGGTCATGCGCCGTTGCCGCGCATGCAGGTGCAGCAGGAACAGGCCGGTGATGCAGAACACCAGGCAGGCCACGGCGAACAGGTCCAGGAACCATCCCCACGCCGGGCCTGCGTTGCGGCCCTTGTGCAGGTCATTGAGGTAGGAGACCACGCCGCGCGAGGTCGATTCGTACTCCACCGCGCCGGTTTCGCGGTCGATGCTCAGCCAGGCGTCGCCACCGGGGCGCGGCAGCGACAGGTAGATCTCCTCGGCCGACCACTCGGCCGGGCGCCCACCGATGGCGATGCCCAGCTGCGTGTCCAGCCATTGCCGGGCCGGGCGCGGAATCGGCGCGTTGCCGTCCTCGCGCGTGCCCAGCTGGCCCAGCAGCGCGGCCGGCAGTTCCAGGTGCTGGTTCTGCACCTGGGGTTTGGCCTCGATCTTCGCGGCATGGTTAAGAGTCAGGCCGGTCACCGCGAACAGCAGCATGCCGATCAGGCAAACCGCGGAGCTGATCCAGTGCCACTGGTGCAGCGTCCGCAGCCAGAAGCCACGGTTCTGTTGCTGCTGCACGGTGGAAGAGGCAGGACGGCTCACGGCACGGTTCGAAGCGGACGGGGACTGCCCATTACATCATTGATGAGAATAGCTCGCAATTGCGTGTCGTTCTGTATCCCGGAGCAGGCATTCCGGGGTGCCGGCCAGCGGCCGGCACTACCGATCGGTAGATCCACGCCATGCGTGGAGCAGGAGCAGGGCGCGGCGATCAGAACTTCGCGTTCAGCGAAATCCAGTAGCTGCGGCGCTGGTCCTTGGTCGCATAGTCGTCCACGCAGTTGAATTCGCTCTGGCTGATCAACAGGCACGACTGCGAGACGAAATCCTTGTCGAGCAGGTTGTTGACCCGCGCGTTCACCGTCAGCCAGGGCGTGGCCTTCCAGCTGCCACCGAGATGGAAGATCGTGTAGTCCTCGTAGTAGCGGGTGTGGCTGGCGCCGTTGGCATCCAGCAGCGTGTCGCGGTAGCGGTCGTAGCGGCCCTCACCGATCAGCGACAGGCTGACCGCTTCATTGATCTGCCAGTTGAGGCTGGCGTTGGCCATGTGTCTTGCCGGCATGGTGCCGCTGATCGGCAACCCCTTCTGTGCGCCACTGGTCTGCTCACTCTTCGTCCAGGTGTAGTTGCCGCGCAGCTGCAGAGTGTCGAGCAGGTCGACATGCGCGGCCAGTTCGGCACCGCGGGTCTCGGCCTTGTCGATGTTCACGCTCTGGGTGAAGGTGCTGTAGCCCAGTGCCGCCCAACCCGGGCCGATGTCCACGCAGTAGCCGCTGCCGGCGCGCGCCACTTCGCAGTTGGGGAAGGTGCCGCCGCTGGCGATCTTGTCTTCGAACGTGTTGAAGAAGCCGGTGACGTTGAAGCCCCAGCGCTGGCCCTCGTAGTAGGCGGCCAGCTCGTAGTTGGTGCTGGTTTCAGGCTTCAGGTTCGGCGAACCCACCAACGGCAGCACGCCCTGGCCACCGAAGCCGGTGATGCCCGGGAACAGCTGGTCCGGTCGCGGGGTCTTGTAGCCGGTGCTGACGCCGCCCTTGAAGGTCCACGCATCGCTGGCGTTCCACACCAGGTAGCCACGCGGACTAACGTGGCTGCCGAACACGTTGTGGTCGTCGTAGCGCAGGCCGAAGGTGGCGGTGAGGGTGTCGGTCAGCGCCCAGTTGTCCTCGGCGAACAGCGCCCACATGCGGTGTTTCTGCTTGACGTTGCTGCGGTAGCCGGCGCCATCCATGCCGAACACGCCATCGACCATGTCAGTGTTGTTGTACTGGCCACCCACCGTCAGCTTGTGTGCGCCGAAGTCCAGGTCGAGCATCGTGTCGAGCACGTAGCCTTCCAGTTCCATGGTGCGCAGCGGGCGCGGCAGGAACGCCTGCAGGCGCGCCATCTCGCTGGGATGGAGTGCGGCCAGCGCATTGCCACGGCCGGCCGCGCAGTTGTTGGAAGCGCCGGTGCGACGGCAGACGTCATTCCACAGCGTCTGCAGGTTGGCACGCTCGTCCAGGGTCAGCGGCAGAGAACGGCCGAGATTGCTGCTCTTGCTGTGGGTCAGCGAAGTCTGCCAGGTGCCGAAGCTGTAGCGGCCCTGGTGGGTCAACGATAGCTGATCGCGCTCGTAGCGCTGGTAGGCGGTGTAGCCCACGCGCGGCTGCACCACACGGCGGGTGACGGTGCCGCTGCCGTTCGGGTTGGGGATCACCGCATTGCCGACGCGCCACAGGCTGGCCAGGCTGTCCAGCGTGCCGGTCTGGCCTTCGCTGTTGTCGTATTTCTGCCGCGACACGTCGTAGTCCAGCCACAGTTCGTGATCGTCGTTGATGCGGAAGTCCAGGCGCACCCCGGTATTCCAGTTGGTGTTGGCGACCGACTTGCCGCCACCGCCGAAGCCGATGCTGCGCTCCCACAGGCTGCCGTCGGGAAGGGACAATGCATCCCATTCCGGGTTCGATGCCTTGGCATCGTAGTAGCTGCCGCGTACCGCCAGGCTGAGGCGGTCCTTCAGCAGTGGGCCGCTGAGGTAGAGGTCGGTGGTGCGCGCATCGCCGAACTGGTCGTCCTGCTGCACGGTGAAGCTCTGGCTGACCGAGCCGTGCCAGCTGTCCTGGTTGCGGCGGGTGATGATGTTGATGACGCCGCCCATCGCGTCCGAGCCGTACAGCGTGGACATCGGCCCGCGCACGACTTCGATGCGTTCGATCGCCTCCAGCGGCGGCAGGTAGGCGAACTGGCCGCCACCGAAGTTGTTCGGATAGATCTGGCCGACATTGCTCTGGCGGCGGCCGTCGATCAGCACCAGGGTGTACTCGGACGGCAGGCCGCGCATCGACACGGTGGCGCGGCCGTTCTTGTCGGTCGCTTCCAGGCCCACGTCGATGCCTTCGACGTCGCGCAGCGCGTCGACCAGGCTGGTATAGGGGCGCTTGCTCAGTTCCTCGCGGCTGACCACGCTGATGCTGGCCGGGGCATCGATCACCTTCTGTTCGAAGCCGGAGGCAGTGACCACCACCTTGTCCAGCGTCTGCGGTGCGCCGGCGGCGTCACCGTGGGCGAAGGCGGGGCTGGCGAAAGCCGCCAGCACGGCGCTGGTCAGCAGGGTACGGGACAGGGACGAACGGACACGATGGCGCTGGGCCATGGCAGTTACCTCGAAGGATGCAGGGTGGCGCGATGCCGTGCGCGAAGGGCGCGGCAGGCACGGAAGGCCCGGTCAGGGGCGGCAGGGATGAAGCAGACAGCGGCGTGCAGGCGCGACCGCGCAGGCGGTCACGCCAGGCCGTGGATCAGGCGAGCGGCGGCGCCTGGCCGCGTTGCTGGCGGCGCCCGGGCGCATCGGCCCAGGGCGTGTCCGGAGCGGCCAGCGGCCAGTCCGGGCGCACGCCGGGCATGGCCGGCGTGGCGGGTACGAGTTCGAGTTCAGTGCGCAGCCAGTGGCTGGCCAGCAGCAACGGCGGGTGTGCCTGCTCGGCCGCTTTCACCGGGGTGGCGGCACAGCGGCGCAGCTTGGCCGGCGCCTCTTCCTGCAGGGGACTTTCGCCACCGCGCTCTTCCAGCGGCATCTGCATGGCCATTCCGGCCTGGGCCTGTGGCAGCAGTGGCAGGGTGCCCAGCAGCAACGCCAGCATCGCCACCCATGCCAGCAGGCTGGCCAGCGCCGGACGCTGGCCGCGCATGGCGGTGCCCATCTTGCGATGGATGAGTGGGCGAGGGCGAAGCGGACGCAGCAAGCAGGGGTCCCCAGGGGTCTGCCGGCAGCGGCCGGCATCAACGGGGCGTGATTGTAATGAGAGCCGTTAGCTGTTGCAAATGAGAATGATTGCCAAAATGCCGCAGGCCGGCCCGGCAAGGCTCAGACTTCGCTCCAGCGCCGCAAAAGGTTGTGGTACACGCCGGTCAGCTGCAGGATCGCCTCGGCGTCGCCGCCGGTCTGCCGCAGGCGCTCGATCGAGCCATCCATTTCCCACAACAGGCGGCGCTGCACGTCGTCGCGGATCATGCTCTGCACCCAGAAGAAAGAAGCCACGCGTGCGCCACGGGTAACCGGCCGCACCTGGTGCAGGCTGCTGGACGGGTACACGACCAGGTCGCCGGCCGGCAGCTTCACTTCGTGCTCGCCGTAGGTGTCGCTGATGATCAGCTCGCCGCCTTCGTACTCCTCGGGCGCGGACAGGAACAGGGTGCAGGAGATGTCCGAGCGCAGCTGCTCGCCATTGACCAGGTTCATCACCGCACCATCGACGTGGTAGCCATAGGCGCCGCCACCGCTGTAGCGGTTGAAGCGCGGCGGCAGGTACTTCAGCGGCAGCGCGGCGCTGAAGAACAGCGGGTGCCGGGCCAGCGCGAAGAGGATGATCTCGCCCAGTTCGCGGCGCAGCGGGGAAGCCTCGGGCAGCTGCTGGTTGTGCTTGGCCTGTGCGCCCAGATGCCCCACGGTTTCGCGGCCATCGGTCCAATCGGCGTCGTCGAGGCGGCGCCGGAAGCCGGCCACCTGGTCGGCGCTGAGAATGTCGGGGATGTGCAGCAGCATGCGGGGCTCCTCAGAGGGACGGCGGTGCGACCAGGGCGCGCACCTGCGGATGCGGCGACGCGGCCAGTTCCGGCACGATGTGCGCCATGAACGCCGGGCTGCCGTGCGCCAGGGCGAGCCGTAGCCAGTGCACGGCCTGCTCGACCTGGCCGGCCTGCAGCAGGATCGAGGCGTAGTTGGCCTGGCCGCGGAAATCACCGGCCTCGGCCGCGCGCTGGTACCAGGCGAGCGCCGCCTGCGGATCAGCCGCGGTATCCAGCCCGTCTTCGAGATGCCGGGCCAGCAGGTTCATCGATTTGGCATGGCCCAGGTGCGCGGCACGGGTGTACAGGGCCAGTGCCTGCGCGCGGTCCTGGGGCACGCCGCGGCCGGTGGCCAGCAGGTTGGCCAGGTTGTACAGGCCCCAGTCCAGCCTGGTGTCGGCCGCGCGCCGGTACCACACCGCGGCCAGCGTGGGATCGGGCGTGGTGCCCTGGCCCAGCTCATGGCAGCGGCCGAGCATGTTCATCGCCATCGGCGCGCCGTTGTTGGCGGCGGTTTCGTACCAGAGCAGCGCAGCCGAGGCGTCCTGCGCGGTGCCTTTACCTTCCATGTGCATCTGCGCGAGCAGCAGCTGCGCCTCGACCTGCCCGGCCTGTGCGGCGTCGCGCACGCGTGCGAACGCAGCCTGTGGATCGTGCTGGAGCAGCTCGGCCAGGGCGTCGCTGTCGATGGGGGTACGGGGTGCCATGATGGGGTGAGTATCGCCGGAAACAAAAACGGCGGCAGGAGCCCCTGCCGCCGTGGTGGAGCGCCGTTACATCAGAACTTGACGTTCAGTGCCAGGGTGGCCGAGCGACCCGGGGCGATGCTCGCGTAGTGCGAGGCATAGGCCTTGGTGAAGTAGGTCTTGTCGGTCAGGTTCTGCACGTTGAGCTGCAGGCTGATGTTGTCCTGGATCGCGTAGCTGGCCATCGCGTCGAAGCGGGTGTAGCTCGGGATCCACTTGGTGTTGGCGACATCACCGTACTGCTTGTCCGAGTAGAACGCGCCGGCGCCGATGGTCAGGCCGATCGGGAAGCGGTAGGTGGTCCACAGGTTGGCGCTGTGCTTGGCAGTGTTCGGGAACACGTTGCCGTTGTATGGCGACGGCACGTACACGTTGGACGGGCAGGTGCGGCCCACCGGTGCGCCACAGACGAAACCGTTGTCCTTCAGTTCCGAGTCCAGGTAGGTGTAGCCGCCGTACAGGCTCCAGGCGTCGGTCAGCTGGCCGGTGAAGCCCAGTTCGAAGCCGTTGATCTCCTTCTTGCCGGCGTTCTGGCTGGTGCCGTTGTCGACCGTCACGCGTGCGTTGTTCATCACGGTGTGGAAGATCGCTGCGGTCAGGTTCAGGCGCTGGTCGAACAGGTCCCACTTGGTGCCCAGTTCGAGGTTCCTGGTGTCCTGCGGCTTGAGGTCGGCCACGGCGGCGCTCAGGCCGTCCGAACCGTCACCACCGTCCATGCCCGGCGGGGTCGAGGAGGTGCCCCACGACAGGTAGATGCTGCCGTTGGCGGCCGGCTTGAACACCACACCGGCCTGGTAGTTCAGGAAGTCGTTGCTGTTGCGCACGCGGGTCGGTGCCTTGCCGGCCACCGGGGTGGTCAGGGTGGTGCGGAAGTCGTCGTAGCGCAGGCCGAGGTTGATCATCCACTGCTCATTGAGCTCGATGGTGTCGAACACGTAGGCGGAGGTGGTCCTGGTGCGCTGCTCGACGTCCAGTGCCTTGTCGCTGCGGTACACCGAATGGGTGGCTGCCCACGGATCGCGCGGATCCGGATTGGCGAAATCGGTGCAGTTGTAGCCGGTGGCCGCGCCGGTGGTCGGGCACTTGCTGTTGCCGGTGAGCGGGTTGCTGGTGCCCGGCGTCATCAGGTAGCTGCCGCGGGTCATCTTCTCGTCGCTGTATTCCACGCCAGCGCTGTAGCTGTGCTTGAGCGCGCCGGTCTGGAAGGCACCGGTCAGGCCCAGCTGGTCGGCGAAGCTCTTGACGTCGACGGCGCGGGCGTTGGTACGGCGCCACAAGGTGCCGTAGTTGTTCGGGTTGCCCTGGCTGTCGTCCGGCTGGGTCCACAGGTAATCGTTGCTGGTGTTGCCCAGGCGCGCGATGTTGCGCAGCTTGTGGCCGCCGAAATCGTAGCTGGCATCCAGCGTGCTGATGTCGGCACGGGTGCGCTGGAAGTCACGGTCGACCAGGCCGTAGTAGTTGTTGCGGTCCGGCACCATCGGGCGGCCGTCGACCCACTTCGAGGCCGGCGCACCGTTCGGGTTGCCGTAGGGGAAACCACCGGCGTCCGGCAGGTCATCGCTCTGCATGTGGTAGTGGCTGGCGATCAGCTGCGCCGGGCCGTTCAGGCCGAATGCAATCGACGGCGCGATGCCCCAGCGGCTGACATTGGCGGCGTCGCGGCCAGCGATGTCCGATTCGTGCTTCATCAGGTTCAGGCGGGCGGCGATGCCGTCGCCCAGGACGTAGTTGGCGTCCACGGTGCCGCGTGCGTAGCTGTCGGTACCGATGCCCATGCTGGCGTTGGTCTCGTTCTTCAGCTTCGGCGTCTTGCTCACCAGGTTCAGGCTGCCACCACCGGAATCACGGCCACCGTAGGCCGAGCTCGGGCCCTTGACCACTTCCACCTGCTCCAGATCGAAGATCTCGCGGGTCTGCGAGCCGACGTCGCGCAGGCCGTCGACGAAGACGTTGCTCTGCGAATCGAAGCCACGGATGAAGGGGCGGTCGCCGGTCGGGTTGCCGCCTTCGCCGGCACCGAAGGTGATGCCCGGCACCATGCGCAGCGCATCCTGCAGGTTGGTCGCACCGGTTTCGGCGATCAGCTTCTCCGACACGATCGACACTGACTTGGGGGTGTCCAGCAGTTCGGCGGTGAACTTCGGCGAGGACGGATTGAACCAGCTGCCGCGCACCTGCACCTTGTCCAGGTCGGTGGCCTTGCTGGATGCGGCATCAGCGCTGTCGGCAGCCTGCGCGGCCAGCGGCGCGAAGCCTGCGGCCAGGGTGGCGGTGGCGAGCAGGGAAACGCGCGGGGCGTGCTTGCGGGACGTGATGTGGGTCATGGCTTTGGGTAGTGGCGTGGATCGGGAAACGGCGAAGGCCGAAGCGCAGACAGCGCGACGACAGGGAGGGAGCGTCTTCTGTAGAGCCGAGCTGATGCCCGGCGATGCGGCGAACGACTTCAGGCGCACGGCAACAGCCGCAGGGCGCCTCAGCTGGCGTGCGGTGCGGGCGGTGCGTGGCCGGGGTTCAAGCGCAGTGCGGGATCGTGCAGTTGCCGGCGCAGGGCATCGGAGCGCCATAGCGGGATATGTGCGACCAGGGGCGCGCGCAGGAGTGCCACTCCGGTGCAGGGCGTGTTGCCCTCACCCTCAATCGGCGGCTCCGGTGCAGGTGCAGCATGTTGCGGGCATTCGTCTGCCGACGGCGCCGGCAATGGCATGACCTGGCGCAAGCCTTCGGCATGTGCCTGCCACCCTTGGGTAGTCGGGGCGTTGCTGCGTCCTTCGTGCAGCGCCGACCAGCCCAGCAGCAGCGTCAGCAGCACGGCCACGGCCAGTGGCCACCCCTGGCGGGCGAGCTGGCACAACGTGGCAGTGGGCGCGGGCGATGCCATGGCGCGAGGGCGAAGTCGTTACGAAGATGTTACGTAGAATAACATCAACGATAATGATTCGCATGTACGGGGTGCTGCGGGACGCCGGGGCGGCCGGGGAACGCCCTGCGAAGGCCCTTGCGGGGCCTCCTGCAGATCCAGCCCATGGGTGGGTACCCCAGGTCGGGGCGCCGCCTCAATCCCGGTCGTCGCGCGTCCAGACGGCGTCGTGTTCGCGCTTCACCGGGAACTTGGGCACCGGGGTATAGGCCGGTGCGCACAGGGCGCGGCCATCGCGTACGTCGAAGCGCGCGCCGTGCAGCACGCACTCCACGCTGCCTTCGGCGGTGTTGAACTCGCCCGAGGACAGCTCGAATTCCTCGTGCGTGCACTGGTCTTCCAGCGCGTACAGCTCGCCGTCGAGGTTGAACACCACGATCGGGGTGCCGGTCACCTCGTCGAACACGCTCTTCATTTCACCGGGCAGCAGCTCGTTGCTGGCGCACACGAAGGTCCAGGTATCGCTCACGCGGCCGCTCCGGCCAGCGGTTTTTCCAGGATCTCGAAGCGCAGGTCGTCGCGCTTGGGGATGCCGAAGCGTTCGTCGCCATATGGGAAGGGTTTCTTGATGCCGGTCCGCTGGTAGCCACGACGCTCGTAGAAGGCGATCAGTTCGTCGCGTACGTCGATCACCGTCATCTGCATCACCGGCACGTTCCATTCGCGTGCGGCGTGGGCTTCGGCGGCGTCCATCAGCTGCTTGCCGACGCCGCCGCCCTGCTGTGCGGGGTCGACCGAGAACATGCCGAAGTAGCCCTTGCCCTCAACGTCGGCAACGTGGGCGCAGGCCACAAGAACGCCTTCGCGCTCGGCCAGCAGGATGGTGGAGCGGGGGCGGTCCAGGTCGGCCTGGATGCCTTCGGCGTCGATGCGGGCGCCATCCAGCAGGTCGGCTTCGGTAGTCCAGCCCACGCGGCTGGCGTCGCCACGGTAGGCCGAGGTGACAAGGGCGATCAGGGCGGGGATGTCGGCCGGCGTGGCGGCGCGGAAGGTCAGGGTGCTCATGGGGGCATTTTAGGTGGGCAGTGGGCGGGCGCAAATGGGGGAGTGGGGTCAGATCCCTTTCGCAACGCGAAAGGGATCTGACCCCGGTATCTACTGACTCAACGGCAGGCCATGGACCGACTGGCGCGGGCCCGGAATCGGCAGATGCTCGGGGTCAGATCCCTTTGCGCAGCGAAGGGCTCTGACCCCTGTTCCCAGCAGAAGCCCATGCCAAGGCCACCACGCATCGATGCGCCCGGTCACCCGCAACATGTCGTTCAACGTGGCAACAATCGCCAGCCCGTGTTTTTCACCGATGGCGACCGTGTGGCCTACTTGCGCCTGCTGTGCCAGCACGCGGACCAGCAGCACTGCCGGGTCCACGCGTATGTGCTGATGGACAATCACGTTCATCTGCTGGTGACGCCTGATGTCTCCGGCGGGCTGTCACGGATGATGCAGGCCGTGAGCCGGACCTACAGGCCGTGAGCCGGACCTACGTGCGGCGGGTGAATGATCGGCAGGGCCGCACGGGAACCCTGTGGGAGGGGCGTTTCTACTCGACGCTGGTCGATACGGATCGCTATCTGCTGGCCTGCCAGCGCTACATCGAGCTCAACCCTGTCCGTGCGGGAAGGGTGGCGCGCCCAGGGGACTATCGCTGGTCGAGCTATCGGGCGAATGCGCACGGCAGGCCGAATGCGCTGCTCAAGCCGCATTCGGCATTCGAACTGATTGCCCTGGATCTGGATGAACGGCGCAGGCGCTATGCGGCGTTCATCGAGGAGGGAATTCCTGCCGCGGATGTGGTGGCGATCCGGCGAGCATTGCGGTCGCAGCGACGGTTGGCCGGTTCGCTAGCGGGGTCAGAGCCCTTTCGCGATGCGAAAGGGATCTGACCCCGTCTGCCGGGGTTACCCCAGCAGCTTGCGTACCTTGGTCAGCGCGGTCATGAACCGCTCGATCTCGGCGTGCGTGTTGTAGAACGCCAGCGAGGCGCGGCAGGTGGCGGCGACGCCGAAGTACTGCAGCAGCGGGTGTGCGCAGTGCTGGCCCGATCGCACGGCCACGCCTTCCAGGTCGAGCAGGGTGGCCAGGTCGTGGGCATGCGCACCCTCGATCAGGAACGAGACCACGGCGGCCTTCTCCGGTGCCTGGCCGATGATGCGCAGGCCATCGACGCGGCGCAGCTCTTCGGTGAAGTGCGCCAGCAGTTCGGCTTCGCGCGCTTCCACGTTGTCCTGGCCAAGCTGCTGCAGGTAGTCGGCGGCCACGCCCAGGCCGATGAAACCGGCGATGTTCGGGGTGCCGGCTTCGAACTTGTGCGGGGCGTCGTTGAACACGGTGCCGTCGAAGCTGACTTCCTTGATCATCTCGCCGCCGCCGAGGAACGGCGGCATCGCGTCCAGGTGCTCGCGACGGGCCCACAGCGCGCCGGTGCCGGTCGGACCGCACATCTTGTGGCCGGTGATCGCGTAGAAATCGCAGCCGATCGCGGCGACGTCGACCTTGCGGTGTGGCACGGCCTGCGAGCCATCGACCACGGTGATGATGCCGCGCTTGCGCGCTTCGCGGCAGATCTCGCGCACCGGGTTGACCGTGCCCAGCACGTTGGAGACATGGGTGACCGCCAGCAGCCTGACCTCCGGGGTCATCGCCGCGCGCAGCGCATCCAGGTCCAGCGCACCATCGGGAGTGATCTCGGCCACGCGGATGGTGGCACCGGTACGCTGCGCGACCAGCTGCCACGGCACGATGTTGGCATGGTGCTCCATGCGCGACACCAGGATCACGTCGCCGGCCTTCAGCCGCGGCAGCGCCCACGAATACGCCACCAGGTTGATGGCGAAGGTGGTGCCGCTGCACAGCACCAGGTCGCTGGGGCGCACGTTGAGGAAGCGGGCCAGCGTGTTGCGCGCGCCTTCGTAGGCGTCGGTAGCTTCGCTGCCCAGTGCATGCACCGCGCGGCTGACGTTGGCGTTGTAACGGCGGTAGAACTCGTCCACCGCGCCGATCACCTGCACCGGCTTCTGGCCGGTGTTGGCATTGTCGAAATAGACCAGCGGCTTGCCGTGCACTTCGCGCATCAGCAGCGGGAAGTCGAGGCGGACGCGGTCCCAGTCGGGGGCGCCGGTGCGTTCTTCGATCGGGCGCGGCGTGGACAGGTTCATGCCACACCTGCCTCGGCCAGGGCCTTGTCCAAACGGCGTGCCAGCTGCTCGCGCAGGGCTTCCGGCAGGATCTTCAGCGGCTCATGGCAGAACGCGGCGCTCAGCAGCGCCTGCGCCTGTGCCTGCGGCAGGCCGCGCGAGCGCAGGTAGAACAGCGCATTGGCATCGAGCTGGCCGACGGTGGCGCCATGCGCGGCCTTCACTTCATCGGCGTCGATCACCAGCGTCGGCTGGGTATCGATCTCGGCGTCGGCCGATAGCAGCAGGTTCTTGTTGGACAGGTTCGCATCGGTGCCGTCGGCGCCTTCGCGGATCTGGATGCCGCCATGGAACACCACACGGCTGCGGTTGGCGGCAACGCCGCGCCACAGCAGTTCGCAGGCGGTATCGCGCGCGATGTGATCGATACCCAGCCGGGTCTCGACGTGGCGGCGGCCATTGCCGAGCAGCACGCCGTTGGCGGTCAGCTGGGCGTTGTCGCCTTCCAGGCGCACGTTCAGTTCATGGCGGCTGAGCGCGGCGCCCAGTTCCAGGTCGACGCGGTGGTACTGCGCGTCGCGGGCCAGCACCGCGTCGGTACGCAGGAAGCTGGTCTGGCGCGCGCTGCCGGCCTGCACGCGGGCGTGCTTGAGCACGGCGTCGCGCGCGACGTGGGCATGCAGCACGGTGTTGTCCAGGTGGGCGGAGTCACCCACGCTGAAGCGGTGCTCGACCACGCCGAGGCTGGCGCCGGCACGCAGTTCGATCAGGTGGCGGTGATGCCAGGCCAGGTCGGTCTCGCCGGCCACACTGGCGAACACCAGCTGCAGCGGCGCTTCGACCTGCACGCCTTCATCCACGCGCAGCACCACGCCTTCATCGGCCAGCGCGGCATTGAGGCGGGCGAAGATCTCTTCGCTGCGCTCGTAGCGGCGGCCGAGGAAACGCACGGCGTCCTCGCCCGCAGCCAGTGCAGCCGACAGCGGCTGCAGCTGCACGCCGGCCGGCAGGGCCTGCACGTCGCTCAGTGCGGCGTCCAGGCGGCCATTGACGAACACCAGGCGCGGTGCCGGAATGTCCTCCAGCAGGGCGGCGTCCAGCGCCGGGCCCTGCAGCGGTGCAGCCGCGAACGCACGGCGTTCCAGCTGGCGCAGCGAGGTGTACTTCCAGGCTTCGTTGCGGGCGGCCGGCAGGCCGTCACGCAGGGCCGCATCCAGCACTTCGCGGCGCGCATCGCTGCCGCAGAAGGCCTGGGCCATCGAATCAAGCAGGGCGCTCATCAGACCGCCGCCTCGGGCACGACCCGGTCCTTCAGGAAATCATAGCCGTGCGCTTCCAGCTCCAGTGCCAGCTCCGGGCCGCCACTCTTGACGATGCGGCCATCGGCCAGCACGTGCACCACGTCCGGCTTGATGTAGTCCAGCAGGCGCTGGTAGTGGGTGATGACCAGGAACGAGCGATCAGCAGCGCGCAGTGCGTTGACACCATCGGCCACGCTCTTCAGTGCATCGATGTCCAGGCCCGAGTCGGTTTCGTCGAGGATGGCCAGCTTCGGTTCCAGCACGGCCAGCTGGAAGATCTCGTTGCGCTTCTTTTCGCCGCCGGAGAAGCCTTCGTTGACGCCACGGTGCAGCAGTTCGTCCTTCAGGTGCAGCACGGCCAGCTTCTGGCGCACCAGCTTGAGGAACTGCATGGAATCGAGTTCCTCCTCACCGCGTGCCTTGCGCTGGGCGTTCAGTGCCGCGCGCAGGAAGTAGGTGTTGTTCACGCCCGGGATCTCCACCGGGTACTGGAACGCCAGGAACAGGCCGGCAGCGGCACGCGCTTCCGGGTCCTGCTCCAGCAGGTCGACGCCGTCGAACTGCACGCTGCCTTCGGTCACTTCGTAGCCGTCGCGGCCGGCCAGGACATTGCCCAGGGTGGACTTGCCGGCGCCGTTGGGGCCCATGATGGCGTGCACCTGGCCCGGCTGGACGTCCAGCGACAGGCCCTTGAGGATTTCCTTGTCGCCGATGCGGGCGTGGAGGTTTTCGATCTTCAGCATGGTGGGGTTTCCGTGGGGCGGGCCGCGGCCCGCCGGTAAAGAGAATGCGTTTGCGAGGGGCAGGGGCGGGCGGTCAGCCCACCGAACCTTCCAGCGAGACTTCCAGCAGCTTCTTGGCTTCCACCGCGAACTCCATCGGCAGTTCGCGGAACACCTGCTTGCAGAAGCCGTCGACGATCATCGACACCGCGTCTTCCTGGCTGATGCCACGGGCGCGGCAGTAGAACAGCTGGTCGTCGGAGATCTTCGAGGTGGTGGCCTCGTGCTCGACGGTGGCACCCGGGTTCTTCACCTCGATGTAGGGGAAGGTGTGCGCGCCGCACTGCTTGCCGATCAGCAGCGAATCGCACTGGGTGTAGTTGCGCGCGCCATCGGCATTGCGGTCCACCCGCACCAGGCCGCGGTAGGTGTTCTGGCCGCGGCCGGCGCTGATGCCCTTGCTGACGATCTTGCTCTTGGTGCGCTTGCCGACGTGGATCATCTTGGTGCCGGTGTCGGCCTGCTGCCGGTGATGGGTCAGCGCGACCGAGTGGAACTCACCGACCGAATCGTCGCCCAGCAGCACGCACGAGGGGTACTTCCAGGTGATCGCCGAGCCGGTCTCGACCTGGGTCCAGGTGACCTTGCTGCGCGCGCCACGGCATTCGGCACGCTTGGTGACGAAGTTGTAGATGCCGCCGACGCCGTTCTCGTCGCCCGGGTACCAGTTCTGCACGGTGGAGTACTTGATCTCCGCATCTTCCAGCGCGACCAGCTCGACCACTGCGGCGTGCAGCTGGTTCTCGTCGCGCATCGGCGCGGTGCAGCCTTCCAGGTAGGACACGTAGGCCTTGTCCTCGCACACGATCAGGGTGCGCTCGAACTGGCCGGTGTGGCCGGCGTTGATGCGGAAGTAGGTGCTCAGTTCCATCGGGCAGCGCACGCCCCTGGGAATGAACACGAAGCTGCCATCGGAGAACACCGCCGAGTTGAGCGCGGCGAAGTAGTTGTCACCCACCGGCACCACGGTGCCCAGGTACTGGCGCACCAGCTCCGGGTGTTCCTTGATAGCCTCGGACATCGAGCAGAAGATGATGCCCTTCTCGGCCAGTTCCTTGCGGAAGGTGGTACCGACCGACACCGAGTCGAACACCGCATCCACCGCCACGCCGGCCAGCTTGGCGCGCTCGTGCAGCGGCACGCCCAGCTTGTCGTAGGTGTCCAGAAGCTCCTTGGGCACGTCATCCAGCGAGGCGTACTTCGGGCCCTTCGGCGCGGAGTAGTAGCTGAGCGCCTGCAGGTCGATCGGGGCGATCTCCAGCTTGGCCCAGTCCGGCATCGGCATGGTCAGGAAGTGGCGGTAGGCGTCCAGGCGCCACTGCGTCATCCACTCCGGCTCGTCCTTCTTGGCCGACAGGGCACGGATGGTGTCCTCGTCCAGGCCCGGCGGCAGGGAGTCCGACTCGATCTCGGTGATGAAGCCGGCCGAATACTTGCGGCCGAGCTGCTCGTGGATCTCGCGGTTGGGGGTGTCGTCGTGGGCGACGTTTTCGATGGTTTCGGTGGCCATGGGGGGGCTGCCTGTGGATCAGGAGACGACGTCAACAGCGATGGTGCGGCGCTGTTCGTCATCGGCAAGGGGAAGGGGGGGCAGGATCTGCGCAAGACTGACGTCGCGCAGGGCCTCGGAGACCACGTCGTTGATCAACCGCCAGCTGCTGCGCGCGCCGCACTTGGGTGCCATGCCGCACTGGTGGTGGTCGTGGCTGCATTCGGTCAGGGCAAGCGGCCCTTCCATCGCTTCGACCACTTCGAACAGCGAGATCTCGATGGCCGGGCGGGTCAGCCGGTAGCCGCCACGCACGCCGCGCAGGCCTTCGACCAGGCCGGCCTGGGCCAGCGGCTTGAGTACCTTGCTGACGGTGGGCGGCTCCAGGCCGGTGAATTCGGCCAGTTCGGTGGCACTGAGCACCTCGCCCGGACGGGCGGCGAGCACGGTCAGCACGACGGTGGCGTAATCGGTGAGCTTGGTGACGCGCAACATGGGGATGCGAGTGGTTCTTAAAGCGGACTGAAATTGTACGCTTTTATTCGCCACCATCCAACCCGGGCATTCAGCCGGCGCTGGGGCCGGGCCGGGAGGCTTTGCCAGCGGGCGCTGCCGGGGGCGCCATGCTGCGCCAACCGGGTGATTTTCGCAATCACCCGGAATGGGCGAGAATCCCTGTTCCATCCGCTGCAAACAGCCCGTGCCGATGCCGAAGAAGATCCAAGCCCGCAAGTCCGCCATCCATGGCAACGGCGTGTTCGCCGTCGCCCCGATCAAGCAGGGCGAGCGCGTGATCCAGTACAAGGGCCTGCTGCGCAGCCATGGCGACGTTGATGCCGATGACAGCGGCGACGTCGAAAGCGGCCATACCTTCCTGTTCACCCTCAATGACGACTGGGTGATCGATGCCAACTACAAGGGCAACGATGCGCGCTGGATCAACCACAGCTGCGACCCGAACTGCGAGGCGGTGATCGAGGAGGATGAGGACGGCGACAGCCGTGGCGACAAGGTGTTCATCGAGGCGCTGCGCGATATCAAGGCTGGCGAAGAGCTGACCTACAACTACGGCATCACGCTGGCCGAGCGCCACACCGCCAAGCTGAAGAAGATCTGGGAATGCCGCTGCGGCTCGCCCAAGTGCACCGGCACCATGCTGCAGCCCAAGCGTTGATCCTTCCGGTAGTGCCGGCCGCTGGCCGGCATGGGTCCTCTCCACCTGCCGTGCACAGCAGGGTCACCGCCGTGCAAGGGCCGTTCGTCCACGCTGTGCACTCCCCCAACTGGAGTGCACCCATGGCAGAGCGATTGAAGGGCAAACAGATCGCAATCCTCGCGACCCACGGCTTTGAACAGTCCGAATTGACCGAGCCCAAACGGCTGCTGGAAGCGGAAGGTGCGCGGGTCAGCGTGGTGTCGCCCGCAAAGGAGGCGACCATCAAGGGCTGGAAAGAGAAGAACTGGGGCGACGCCGTCGCGGTCGACATTCCGCTGGACGAGGCGGATCCGGCGGGCTTTGATGCCCTGGTGCTGCCAGGGGGCGTCATCAATCCGGACACACTGCGCACCGACGACGCGGTGCTCAGCTTCATCCGCTCAGTGGATGAAGCCGGCAAGCCCGTCGCGGCGATCTGCCATGGTCCGTGGCTGCTGATCAACAGCGGGCTGGCAGATGGCCGCGAGCTGACCTCCTGGCCCTCCCTTCAGCAGGACCTGGCCAACGCGGGCGCGAACTGGCGCGATGCCGAGGTCGTGGTCGACGGCAACGTGATCACCAGCCGCAAGCCGGATGACATTCCTGCTTTCAGCGAGGCGGTGGTCAAGGCACTCGCCGCGTGATGCCTTGCCGGTAGTGCCGGCCGCCGGCCGGCACTACCTTATTTGCCCAGCAGGCCTGCCGGCACCAGGTTGCCCAGGTTCTGGTTGAAGGTGACCACCAGCTTGCCGTTCTTGACCTGTGCCGCCTGCACCTGCAGCGCGCCGAGCACCCCGGCCACGGCCGGGTCCAGCTTGTAGATCGGTTCGCGCTGGGCGTAGTCGCTCAGCCAGGCATTGAGCAGACCGCGGGTGCGTGAGTCGAGGCGGCCGCCCTGGTTGGCCGGGGTGAAGTCATCCACGCTGGGCTGCTGCAGGTGGAAGCCCTGGGTCTGCGCGTCGTAGCGCAGGCCGCTGCTGAGCTTCACCGTACCCAGTTTGGCCGGGTTGCCGCCGGCGGTGGCCAGTGCCACGTCCATGCCAAGGTTCAGGCGCTCGCCGGCCGGAAGGCTCAGCTGAGGGTGGCTCATGGTCAGGGAGATCAGGCCGCCAAGGGCGTCCTGGGTGCGCGGGAAGCTGCCATCGAGGTACTGCTGCACGTCGCTGGCACCCACCGACAGTTCGCGGCCGGAAATGGAGGGAGCCGCCTGCGCGCCGATCGCAGCGGCGATCAGTACGGTGGAGGCAGCGAGGCGGGTCATCAGGGAACGCAGGCGCATGGCGGTGACCGATGGCAGGGAATGGATGGATCAAAGAGTAGCCGTGCAGGCTGAATCGCGCGTGCATGCGGCTGTAACGGTTCAGTCCAGCATCGGACGCAGTTGCGCCGACTGGATCTGCCAGGCGCTGCCATCGCTGCTGGGTTGCACGCGGTACCAGCCACCGAAGCGGAACGTACCGTTGGCGGTGACCGCGCGGATCTGCACCGGCACTTCAAGCAGCTGCGGTGGCTGCCGATCGTCGCGGGCGAGCGGGGGATCGCTGTGCAGGCGCAGGGTGCGCAGGTCCTGCAGCTGCCGCAGCGCGGCGTCGTCCGCATGCCGCGGGTCGCTGGGCGGGATCGTCCAGGCGGCATCGCTGGCGGCGCGGTTGCGGTTGAGCAACGCCGCTACGTAGCGGTTGAGCATCGTCGATGGCGGCTCGGCACCGTCGGCGACAGCAGACAGCACCGGCATTTCACTTGCCTGCACTGCTGCGGGATCGGGGCCGGTGCGAGTGTCCGCGGCTGCGGTGGCAGCGACGGGAGCGGACGCTGCCGCGATGTCGCCGGTCGTCTGTGCTGCCGGGCGTGAACAGCCCAGCAGCACCAAGGGTGCGATCAGCAACAGGTTCCTGCGCATGTCTGCCTCCTCCGCGAGGCAACCTGGAGGGCGGCAGTGTAGCGATTGCGCCGGGATCAGCGGGAGGAGGGCAGCTGATCCAGAGCGTCCAGCGCTGGCAGGACCTGGCCGGCGATGGCCGCCAGTGCGTGGCCGCCGGTCTCGGCATGGCGCTGCACGATATCGCGCAGCAGCTGGGTGGCGATCACCAGGGTCGCACGCTCGTCGCCGCTGATACCGGCGGTACGCGGGGCCGCCTCCAGCAGGCGCATCAGGTCGCGGCTGGCGCGATGCTCCAGTTCGATGGTGCAGCGCCCTGTGCACTGCAGCCCGTCCTTTTCGATGGGGGTCACCGAGATCCGGTAGCGGGTGGAGGGGCTGGCCATGAGGGTGTGCTCGCCGTAGCTGTGGAGGATGTGCCCACCATAGGCAAGGCCACGGCCTGAGGCGACGGCCGGCGCTGCACGCAGTGTTCCACCCGGTACGTTCCAGCACCTGCCCAAGCCGCGCTCGGCCAGTGGCGACGGGCCTGTACGGGCATTGCCGGGGAGGCGGCAACGCTGTGTTGCGGATTGCCGCAGCGCGACGCATCCACGCATGGCGTGGATCTACCGCCGGGCACGCAAAAAAAACGGGACGACCAGAGCCGTCCCGTCGGAATCCACGTTGGGGCGCGCGCTTACAGCGCGGCGTCCTTCAGCTTCTTCAGCGGACGCACCTTCAGCTTGGTGGTGGCCGGCTTGGCGGCGAACCACTGCTCTTCCTTGGTGAACGGGTTGATGCCCTTGCGCTTCGGCTTGGCCGGCACATTGACGGTGGTGATCTTCAGCAGGCCCGGCAGGGTGAAGGAGCCAGCGCCCTTCTTGTGCACCGAGGAGGCGACGGCGCTTTCCAGCGAGGCCAGCACAGCGCGGACGTCCTTGGCGATGACGCCGGAGGCTTCAGCGATGTGTGCAACCAGGCCGGACTTGGTCAGCACTTCCTTGATCGGCTTCGGAGCGGCCGGCTTGGCGGCTGCCTTCGTCGCGACTTTCTTCGCTGCCTTCTTCGGGGCAGCCTTCTTAGCGGTCTTTGCCATGGTTTCCTGTTCCGTGAACGGTTGGTTGTTTGGTCGGCGCCGAACCCCGTCGGCAAGCGCAATGTAGGGCAACTCTTGGGCGCCGCCAATAGCCCGAAGCGCGGAAAGTGCATGTTTTTTCATATCCAGGCCGATTCAGTACATGGTCGGCGGTGGGGGATGGGGGCACGCCAGCGTGTTCGATCGCCGGCGCCCGCCGATCGGTGGGGTGCGCGAAACCACTGAAAACAAGAGGAAAATGCGTTCCGGGCTGGCGAGGAAGTGTCCACTCGCCGGGCTCGGGGACGACGTCCGGCGTGCGGCGGAGCGACGCAGGGCTAACGCGTGGCGTGCGAGGGTAGCCGTTCATCACCGCCACGCAGGAGCAGCACAATGGGAATCTCGCGACACGCCACCGCGCACTGGGAAGGCGATCTGAAGACGGGCAAGGGCCAGTTGAGCACGCCGCAGAGTGGGCTGCTGGAGAAGACCCGCTACGGTTTCAACAGCCGCTTCGGCGACGAAAAGGGCACCAATCCGGAAGAGCTGATCGCCGCCGCGCACGCGGGTTGTTTCACCATGGCGCTGTCGGCCAAGCTCGGCGAAGCAGGCTTCACCCCGACCTCGCTGGACACCGAAGCCAAGGTCGACCTGTCGCTGGAAGGCGGTCCGCAGCTGTCGCAGATCCGCCTGAAGGTCAGGGCGGTGGTGCCCGGCATCGATGCGACGCAGTTCCGTGCCATTGCCGATGACGCCAAGCAGAACTGCCCGGTATCCAAGGCGCTGAGCGCGGTGCCGATCAGCCTGGAAGCCGAACTGGGCTGAGCCGGCGCATCTGTAGAGCCGAGCCCATGCTCGGCTTCTGCAGGTCCCGTGATCTGGCCGAGGAGCAGCCGAGCGTGGGCTCGGCTCTACAGTATCCCTTTACCAATCAAGGGTGCCGGTGATCACCGTCTGCACCTGGCCGCCCGACCAGACCTCGCCGTCCTCGTCGACCCGCAGGGTCAGGCGCGCATCGTGGCCGACTTCGCGGCCCTGGCTGACTTCGAACGGCGCACGGCCACGTGGCAGCGCGTCGCGCAGGTCCAGCCACGCGGCCAGCACTGCATTGGCGGCCCCCGAGGCGGCGTCCTCGAAGCGCCGACCATTGCCGACGAAAGCGCGCACGGCCAGATCGAATCCCTCACTGCCATCGCTGAAGGCATAGGCGAACACGCCCATGCTGTCGGTGGACTCGGCCAGCGCAGCCACCGCGTTCCAGTCAGGGCGCAGCGCGCGTAGTGCTGCTTCATCGGCCACCTGCACCACCCACCAGCTGCGTCCGCCCTGCATGCGCGCCGGCGGCAGCGAGCCCAGTGGCCAGTCCTTCAGTGCTGCCCGCAGGCGCGGATCGGTGGCTTCAGCGGTCTCCGCCAACTGCGCGCGCGGGGTGCGGATGGCGATGCGCTGCTGCGCGCCCTCACCGCTGACGCGCAGCGGCAGGGCGCCGGCAATGCCGTCCTGCACCAGCACGCCATCGATCGGTGTGGCCAGGCCTGCCTGCAGTACTGCATGCGCCGTGCCGACGCTGGGGTGGCCGGCGAACGGCACTTCCTTCTGCGGGCTGAACATGCGCAGCCGGTAGCTGACACCGGCGGCCTGGGGCGGGAACACGAAGGTGGTCTCGGGCAGGCGCGTCCAGCGTGCGATGGCCTGCATGCTGGCGTCGTCCAGGCCTTCGGCATCGAGTACCACGGCCAGCGGGTTGCCAGCGCCGGCGCGCGGGGAGAACACATCCAGCTGCAGGAAACGGCGGGTGGTCATCGGGGCGAAACTCCATGATCGGGTGGCGCGCAGCTTAACGCGCCGCTGCAGCGCCGAGCCTACGCTCGGCTCTACAGCCAACGGATCTGGCCGTCGATGACCGGCTGCACCTGGCCGCCGATCCACACCGTGCCCTGCGCATCGACCTGTACCTGCACGCGACCATCGCGACCGACTTCGCGGCCCTGGCTGGCCACGTAGCGGCCCTCGCGGCCGGGCAGGGCATTGCGCTGCCGCAGCCAGGCGCCGATCAGTGCATTGGCACTGCCGGTCACGGGATCCTCGGGCACGGCGGGCGCATCAGCGGGGCAGAAGGCACGCACCACGCGGGTGTGGCCGGTGCCGGCTTCATCGGCGAAGACGGCCAGGCCTGTAGCGTCGGTGGCGAGGTTCCAGTCGGCCAGCGCGGCCATGTCCGGTGCCAGCTCGCGAACGGCGGCGGCATCGCGCAGTGGCAGCAGCCACCAGCGTGCGCCGTTGTCCCAGAGTTCGGGCACCTGCCCGTCGGCAGCGAGCGCCAACAGCGCGGCGGGCGCTCCGTCTGCCTCCGTGTCCAGTTGCCGTGCCGGCGGGCTGGCCAGCTGGATCTCCAGTGCCTCGGCCGGGCCGCTCACCCGTACTGGCAGCACCCCTGCCGCGCATTGCTGCAGCAGGGCGCCGTCGCGCGGTTGGGCCAGGCCGCAGGTCACCGCCGCCCAGGCGGCGCCGACGCTGGGGTGGCCGGCGAAGGCCAGCTCACGGGTCGGGGTGAAGATGCGGATGTGGTAGTCGGCGCCGGGCGCGGTGGGGCGCAGGAAGAACACCGTCTCGGACAGGTTCAGCCAGGCGGCCAGGGCCTGCATCTGGCTGCTGGAGAGCGCGTCGGCGTCCAGGATGGCGCCCAGTGGATTGCCGGTTCCGGGGCGGGGGGCGAAGACGTCGAGCTGCAGGTAACGGAGGACGGCCATCTACGGGGATATTGCGCTTAGAATCAAAGGTTCCGCCCCCGAGGGCGGCTTCCCCACATTCTACATAGCCAATCCATGTCAGCTTCCCCCCTTGTCGATCGTTGGATCGTACTGAAGTTCGGCGGCACTTCGGTGTCGCGTCGTCACCGCTGGGACACGATCGGGAAGCTGGCGAAAAAACGCGCGGAAGAGACCGGATCGCGCGTGCTGGTGGTGGTATCGGCGCTGTCCGGGGTCACCAACGAACTGACCGCGATTGCCGACGGCGCGCCGGACAGCGGTGATCGCGTGGCAGCGCTTGTCGAGCGCCATGAGGGCTTCCTGGCCGAACTCGGCCTGGGCCGCGAGGTGTTGGCCGAACGGCTGGCGGCGCTGCAGGGCCTGCTCGACGATGCGCGGGCGGCTACCCGTCCGCTGGATTGGCAGGCCGAAGTGCTGGGCCAGGGCGAGCTGCTGTCCTCCACCCTGGGCGCGGCCTATCTGCGCGCCTCGGGCCTGGACATGGGCTGGATGGACGCCCGCCAGTGGCTGGACGCGATGCCGCCGCAGCCGAACCAGAGCGACTGGTCGCAGCGGCTGTCGGTGAACTGCCAGTGGCGCGCCGACGCGGAGTGGATGCAGCGCTTCCGCGCGCAGCCGACCCGCCTGCTGATCACCCAGGGCTTCATTTCGCGGCATGCCGATGGCGGTACCGCCATCCTCGGCCGTGGTGGCTCGGATACCTCGGCGGCGTACTTCGGTGCGCTGCTCGGCGCCAGCCGGGTGGAGATCTGGACCGATGTGCCGGGCATGTTCAGCGCCAATCCGAAGGACGTGCCCGACGCACGCCTGCTGACCCGCCTGGACTATTACGAAGCGCAGGAAATCGCCACCACCGGCGCCAAGGTGCTGCACCCGCGCTCGATCAAGCCGTGCCGCGATGCCGGCGTGCCGATGGCCATCCTCGATACCGAGCGCCCGGAACTGCCGGGCACCAGCATCGATGGCAGCGCCGCACCGGTGCCGGGGGTGAAGGCGATCAGCCGCCGCAATGGCATCGTGCTGGTGTCGATGGAAGGCATCGGCATGTGGCAGCAGGTCGGCTTCCTGGCCGATGTGTTCAACCTGTTCAAGAAGCACGGCCTGTCGGTGGACCTGATCGGTTCGGCCGAGACCAACGTCACCGTGTCGCTGGACCCGTCCGAGAACCTGGTCAACACCGATGTGCTGGCCGCGCTGTCGGCCGACCTGTCGCAGATCTGCAAGGTGAAGGTGATCGTGCCGTGCGCGGCGATCACCCTGGTGGGCCGCGGCATGCGGTCGCTGCTGCACAAGCTGTCGGACGTGTGGGCGACCTTCGGCCGCGAGCGCGTACACATGATCTCGCAGTCGTCCAACGACCTGAACCTGACCTTCGTCATCGACGAGGCCGATGCCGATGGCCTGCTGCCGATGCTGCACGCAGAGCTGATCGACAGCGGCGCGATGCCGGTGGAAGAGACCGAAGTGTTCGGCCCGCGCTGGCGCGAGATTGCCGGCACCGTGCGCCCGCGCGGCACGCCGTGGTGGCGTGGCCAGCGTGCGCACCTGCTGCAGCTGGCCGATGCTGGTACGCCGCGCTACGTCTACCACCTGCCGACGGTGCGTGCCCGCGCCCGTGCGCTGGCCGCGATCAAGCCGATCGACCAGCGTTACTACGCGATCAAGGCCAACAGCCACCCGGCCATCCTGCAACTGCTGGAAGCGGAGGGCTTCGGCCTGGAGTGCGTGTCGCACGGTGAGCTGAAGCATGTGTTCCAGCACCTGCCGGAACTGTCGCCCAAGCGCGTGCTGTTCACCCCCAGCTTCTGCCCGCGCAGCGAGTACGAGGCGGCGTTCGCGCTGGGCGTGACTGTGACCGTCGACAACGTGGAAGCGCTGCAGCGCTGGCCGGACCTGTTCCGCAACCGCGAGCTGTGGCTGCGCGTCGATCTGGGCCGGGGCGAGGGCCACCACGCCAAGGTCCGTACCGGTGGCAAGGAGTCCAAGTTCGGCCTGCCGATCGCTCGCGTCGACGAGTTCGTGCGCGCGGCCACCGAACTGGGCAGCCGCGTGGTGGGCCTGCATGCGCACCTGGGCAGCGGCGTGGAAACCGCGCAGCACTGGCGGCTGATGTGCGATGAGCTGGCCGGTTTCGCTCGCCGCATCGGCAGCGTACAGACCATCGATATCGGTGGTGGCCTGCCGATTCCGTACAGCGACGAAGACGAACCCTTCGACCTGGACGCCTGGGCCGAGGGCCTGGCCGAGGTCAAGGCACTGCACCCGGCATTCCGCCTGGCGATCGAGCCGGGCCGCTACCTGGTGGCCGAATCGGGCGTGCTGCTGACCCATGCCACCCAGGTGGTGGAAAAGGACGGCGTGCGCCGTGTCGGCCTGGACGCCGGCATGAACGCACTGATGCGCCCGGCGCTGTACGACGCCTGGCATGACATCGAGAATCTCAGCCGCCAGGGCGGTTATGCCGAAGCGGCGTTCGATGTGGTCGGGCCGATCTGCGAATCCAGCGATGTGTTCGGCAAGCGCCGCAAGCTGCCGGTGTCGACCGCGCCGGACGACGTGATGCTGATCGCCGATGCCGGTGCCTACGGCTATGTGATGGCCAACACCTACAACCAGCGGATGCTGCCGCGCGAAGACGTGATCGAATGACCACCGCCCGCGCCCTGCACCCGCCCACCGACACGCCCCGCGCCCTCGCGCGGGCCCGTGCCTGACCGGATACACCATGACTGCTTTCGACAAACACCAGGTTTCCCGCTTCCGCTTCGTCCGCTGCGACTTCGCAGCGGATACCGGCGTGGCCCGGCTGGTCTACGCCTTCGACGACGGCCCGGAGATGGTGGAGACCATCACCGTGCCGGGTGCCCCGTTCGTGCTGGACGAGGCGCGCGCCGCTGCCGTGCAGCGTGCGCTGCAGCTGCTGCACCTGATCGCCGGCGTCAGCTACTACAAGGCCGGCGTACCGGATACGGTCAGCATCGACAGTTACAGCATCGATGCCGATACCGCCGCACTGGTGGAGACCATTTACCTCAATGGCCTGGGCGAATTCGCCTACCGTAACGGCCTGAACCTGCGCGGCCGCTTCCGGTTGCCGGTGCAGGGCGAGGCCGTGCAGGCGCCGGCGCTGGGCCTGCAGCCGCACGCACTGGTGGCCATCGGCGGCGGCAAGGATTCGCTGGTCAGCATCGAAGCGCTGCGCCGTGCCGGCGTGGACGAAACGGTGACCTGGATCGGTGGCTCGCAGCTGATCCGCGCCTGTGCCGAGCGCACCGGCCTGCCGACACTGAACCTGGGCCGTGCGCTGGCGCCGGAACTGTTCGAGCTCAACCGCCAGGGCGCCTGGAACGGCCACATCCCGGTCACTGCGGTGAACTCGGCAATCATGGTGCTGGCCGCGTTGCTGCAGGGCGTGGACCAGGTGGTGTTCTCCAACGAGCGTTCGGCCAGCTACGGCAGCCAGATTCCAGGCACCGGCGAAGTGAACCACCAGTGGTCCAAGGGCTGGGTGTTTGAACAGGCCTTCGGCAGCCATGTACAGGCGCACGTTGTGGCGGACCTGCAGTACTACTCGCTGCTGCGCCCGTTGTCCGAGCTGGCGGTGGCCCGCCAGTTCGCCAAGACCGATTTCTACGACGCGCACTTCTCCAGCTGCAACCGCAATTTCCACATTCTTGGCGAGCGCCCGGTGAACCGCTGGTGCGGCGTCTGCCCGAAGTGCCATTTCGTGTTCCTGGCGCTGGCTCCGTTCATGCCCAAGACGCGCCTGGTGCGCATCTTCGGCCGCAACCTGCTGGACGATGCCGAGCAGGCCGCTGGCTTCGACGCGCTGCTGGAGTTCCAGGACCACAAGCCGTTCGAGTGCGTGGGCGAAGGCCGCGAATCTCGTGCGGCGATGGCGACCCTGGCCCAGCGCCCGGAATGGAAGGAAGACGTGTTGGTGAAGCGCTTCTGCAATGAAATCCAGCCGCAGCTGGATGCCGCCGAACTGGAACTGGCGCCGCTGCTGCAGCTGCAGGGCGAGCACCGCGTTCCGGCTGCGCTGTGGGACCGGGTGCGTGAAGATTTCGAAGCTTGAAGGAAAGCGCGTCGCGCTGTGGGGCTGGGGCCGCGAGGGCCGCGCCGCGTTTGCGGTACTTCGTGAGCGCCTGCCCACGCTGCCGCTGAGCCTGTTCTGCCCGGCGGCCGAAGTCGGGGCCGCACGCGTGGAAACACAGGGCGCCCTGGACGTGCGTGGCGAGCCTTCCGCTGAAGCGCTGGCCGCGTTCAACGTGGTGATCAAATCGCCCGGCATCAGTCCCTATCAGCCGATCGCGCTGGCGGCGGCAGCGCAGGGCACCACCTTCATCGGCGGCACTGCGCTGTGGTTCGCCGAGCATGCGGCTGACGATGGCATCGTGCACGACACCGTGTGCGTGACCGGCACCAAGGGCAAGAGCACCACCACCGCGCTGGTCGCGCACCTGTTGCGCGCGGCCGGCCACCGCACCGGACTGGTCGGCAACATCGGCCTGCCGCTGCTGGAGGTGCTGGACCCGCAGCCGGCGCCCGAGTACTGGGCCGTCGAGCTGTCCAGCTACCAGACCGGTGAAGTGGCGCGCAGTGGCGCCCACCCGCAGGTGGCAGTGGTGCTGAACCTGTTCCCGGAACACCTGGACTGGCACGGCAGCGAACGGCGTTACATCGAAGACAAGCTGCGGCTGGTGACGGAAGCCGCGCCGCGCATTGCCGTGCTCAATGCGGCCGATCCGCACCTGGCGGCACTGTCGCTGCCCGATAGTGAGGTGGTCTGGTTCAACCAGCCGCAGGGCTGGCATATGCGGGGCGACATCGTGCATCGCGGCGAACAGGCGGTGTTCGATACCCGCAACACGCCGCTGCCGGGACGCCACAACCGCGGCAATCTGTGCGCGGTGCTGGCTGCACTGGAAGCGCTGGGCCTGGATGCCGTGGCGCTGGCACCGTCAGTGCAGGATTTCCGCCCGCTGCCGAACCGCCTGCAGCGCATCGGCGTGGCCGATGGCCTGACCTACGTCAATGATTCGATCAGCACCACGCCGCATGCCAGCCTGGCCGCGCTGGAGTGCTTTGCTGGGCAGCGCATCGCGCTGCTGGTGGGCGGGCACGACCGTGGCCTGGATTGGACCGACTTCATGCAGCACATGGCGCACGATGTGCCGCCGGTGGAGATCGTGACCATGGGCAGCAACGGCCCGCGCATCCACGCGATGCTGCAGCCGCTGGCCGATGCTGGCCGCTTTGGCCTGCACGCTGCGGGCGATCTCGCCGAGGCGATGGCGTTGGCGCGCACGGCGCTGGGCGCACAGGGCGGGGTGGTGCTGCTGTCGCCGGGTGCGCCGAGCTTCGGGGCCTACCGCGATTACGTGGCGCGCGGACGCCATTTCGCCGAACTGGCTGGGTTCGATCCGGACAGCATCAGCGCGATTCCGGGGTTGGGCATCGCCTGACCGGCGGGATCGGGGTCGGATCCCTTTCCGCAGGAAAGGGTTCTGACCCCATCGTGCGTTTATCATGCAGGCATCCCCGGACGGACCCGGATAGCCGCATGTGCACCTTCATTACCCTGTTCCTGCCCGCATCCTTATCGCACGTTGAAGCCGCCGCGATCATGCAGCGCAGTGGCCGGCGCCTGTTTGCGCAGGATTCGCCCAGCCTGCAGTCAGCGGTGGGCCCGGATTGGCAGCCGTGGCTGAGTGCCGCGCACTGCGATTGCGGCACGTCGCTGGCCTCGGCGCAGGCGGTTCGTGAGTGGAACGGCGATGATGCCGAACGCTGGCGCAGGAAGGGCTGGAGCGAAGCGAAGATCGCGCGCGCGTTGGCGGCGCAGTTGGCGCGGCATGAACAGGATCAGCAGGCACGCCGCGATGAAGCCCTGGACGATGCCGGCCAGTGGTTGCAGCGTATCGACGCGCTGTTGCAGGCTGGGGCCGCGCGCATCGGCCTGCTGGTGCGCGACTATGACGGTTCGGTGGGTGCCCGGCAGCCGAAGCCGCCGGAACGGCGCTGGTCGCGCGCGCATCTGGCGGCGTCGGATCTGCTGGCATTCGAGCCGGGCACGTTGCACTGGATCGAGCGTGGGTAGTGCCGGCCGCTGGCCGGCAACCTGCGGGGAAATTCATCCACGCATGGCGTGGCTCTACTGTAGCGCCGAGCCCACGCTCGGCGGCCTTCATTCGTCTTCGTCGATGAACGCGTAACCGCCGTCAATGAGCTGCTGCAGGTACGCATCGAAGCTCGGCGCAATGACTGCGTAGCTGTCCGGATCGTGCAGGTAGCGCACCACCTGGCCGACCGTACCACCCGGTGCCGGATCGAAATCCAGGTACAGCATCGAGGTGCCGCCGTTGTTCATGCAGTGCGAGAAGCACAGGCGCCTGCTCATCGGCAGATCACCGTCGATGCCTTCACCCAGGATCTCCGGCTCGTCATCCAGCCACTCTTCGTAGATGGAACGGATGCTGTCGTCCCACTGCTGCTGGTCCTCGAAGATCTGCGCGACTGATCGCAGGTAGTACGGGTAGCCACCGTCCTCCACGTCCGAGCCCAGCATCAGTACGCAGACCTTGCCGCCGGGGTACTCCCGGTAGTGGGTGCCATCCACGCGCGATAGGAGTTCCACCAGGCTGTCCGGCACCTGCGGCCACTGCGCTCGCAGGCGCTGCAGGTCCTCGGCGCTGGCGCCCTGGACATGTGCCCACTGCTGGGCATCCTCGGCAGGCAAACGCGGGATCAGGCCAGACAGAAAGCGATCAACAAGATTCATGCGAAAAAAGGGGACGGAGGGGATTAAGTCGTATCCAACCACACCTGCGTCACGCCGCCAATGCAGAATGCGACGCGGGAGGGGCGAATACGGCTTAATCCCCTCCGTCCCCTTTTTCTTGCGGAGCAGGCGCATGAATCGTTGGCGATGCGGTGTGGCGATGATGCTGGGGCTGGCGGCGATGCCGGCCTGGGCGGCGATGAAGACGCAGCCGGTGGAGTGGAAGCACCAGGGCACGACCTTAAGTGGCGTGCTGGTCTATGACGATGGTGGGCACGACAAGCGCCCGGGTCTGGTGATGGTGCCGAACTGGAAGGGTGTGAACGAGTCGGCCATCGAGAAGGCCAAGCAGCTGGCCGGTGATGACTACGTGGTGCTGGTGGCCGATGTCTATGGCAAGGACGTGCGGCCGAAGAGTGATGCGGAGGCGGGGCCGGTGGCCAGCAAGCTGCGCAATGACCGGCCGCTGCTTCGTGCGCGTGCACTGGAAGCGGTGAACGTGCTCAAGGCGCAGGCCGGCAAGGTGCCGCTGGATGCCAGCCGGATCGGTGCGGTCGGTTTCTGTTTCGGTGGCACCACGGTGCTGGAGCTGGCCCGCGCCGGTGCGCCGCTGGCCGCTGTGGTCAGCCTGCACGGTGGGTTGGGTTCGCCCTTGCCGGCGCAGGCCGGTGGCACCCATCCGTCCGTGCTGGTGCTCAATGGCGCCGATGACAAGAGCGTGACCGCCGAGGACATCGCCGCTTTCCAGAAGGAAATGGACGCGGCCAAGGTCGATTGGGAGTTCACCAACTACAGCGGTGCCGTGCACTGCTTCGCCGAGCGCGATGCCAACAGTCCGCCGGGCTGCCAGTACAACGAGCGTGCGGCCAAGCGCGCATGGAAGGCGCTGGATGAGTTCTTCGAGGAGCGCTTCCGGTAATAAACGGCGTGCCGACCAACGGTCGGCACCCACCGGAATGCCGGTTTGGTGGGTGCCGACCGTTGGTCGGCACGCCTCCATCAATGCGAGCGCTGCACCGCGTAGCGGGCCAGGCCGCGCAGGGCAGCCACGGCGTCATTGTCGCCCAGGCCGTCGAGCGCACGCTCGGCGGCTTCGGCGTACTCTTCGGCACGGCGGCGGCTGTACTCCAGGCCGCCGGTGACGCGGATCGCGGCCAGCACTTCCGGCATCGCCGAGGCGTCGCCGTCCTGCACGATGGTGCGTAGGCGCTCGCGGGTGGCGTCGTCGGAGTGGGCCATCGCGTGGATCAGCGGCAGCGTGGCCTTGCCCTCGGCGAGGTCGTCGCCCAGGTTCTTGCCCAGTTCCTCGGCATTGGCCGAGTAGTCCAGCACGTCATCGGCGATCTGGAACGCGTAGCCCAGGTGCATGCCGTAGTCGAACAGGGCCTGCTGGGTGGCTTCGTCCACGCCGCTGGCCAGTGCGCCCAGGCGGGTACCGGCGGCGAACAGCACCGCGGTCTTGCGCTCGATCACGCGCAGGTAGGCGGCTTCGTCGGTATCCGGGTTGTGCACATGCAGCAGCTGCAGCACTTCACCCTCGGCGATGCGGTTGGTGGCATCGGCCAGGATCTGCATCACCGGCATGCGCCCCAGCTCGACCATCAGCTGGAAGCTGCGCGAGTACAGGAAGTCGCCCACCAGCACGCTGGGCGCGTTGCCCCACAGCGCGTTGGCGGTGCTGCGGCCACGCCGCAGGCTGGACTCGTCCACCACGTCGTCGTGCAGCAGGGTAGAGGTGTGGATGAACTCGATGATCGCCGCCAGCTGGTGGTGCTCCGGGCCGGCCTGGCCGACCGCGTGGCCGGCCAGCATCACCAGCATCGGGCGCAGGCGCTTGCCGCCGGCGGAAATGATGTGGTCGGCGATCTGGTTGATCAGCACGACGTCCGAGGACAGCCGGCGCCGGATCAGGGCGTCGACGGCGGCCATGTCGGCCGCGGCAAGCGACTGGATCTGGGGCAGGCCCAGGGCGGGACGGGTGTCTTCGGTGATGGTCATGCGATCAGGCTTTCAGGCTCACCATCGATTATAGGCGCTGGCCGTGAATTCGGGCGCAAACCGGCCCGAGCGGCAATTCCAGCCCGGCCTGCGCGGCCCTTCGCGTGAATACGTATGCAGGTTGCGCCATGCCCGCGAGGCCACCGCTAAGCTTGCCGGATCAGGATTTCGGCCCGCTGCCGGCGGGTCCCGCATGCCCGGAGGGGGGCTGTCGATGTCGCACTATCCATGGTGGCGCGGAGCCGTCATCTACCAGATCTACCCGCGCAGTTTCCTCGATGCCAACGGCGATGGGGTGGGCGACCTGCCGGGCATCATCGAGCGCCTGGACCACATTGCCGCGCTGGGCGTGGATGCGATCTGGATCTCGCCGTTCTTCAAGTCCCCCATGGCCGACTTCGGCTACGACATCGCCGACTACCGCGACGTCGACCCGCTGTTCGGCAGCCTGGACGACTTCGACCGCCTGCTGGCCAAGGCCCACGGCCTGGGCCTGAAGGTGATGATCGACCAGGTGCTGAGCCATACCTCGATCGAGCATGCCTGGTTCCGCGAGAGCCGCCAGGACCGCAGCAATCCGAAGGCGGACTGGTACGTCTGGGCCGACCCGCGCGAGGACGGCACCCCGCCCAACAACTGGCTGTCACTGTTCGGCGGCTGCGCCTGGCAATGGGAGCCGCGCCGCGAGCAGTACTACCTGCACAACTTCCTGGTCGACCAGCCGGACCTGAACTTCCATCACCCGGACGTGCAGCAGGCCACCCTGGACAATGTGCGCTTCTGGCTCGATCGCGGCGTGGATGGCTTCCGCCTGGATGCGATCAACTTCTGCTTCCACGATGCGCAGCTGCGTGACAACCCGCCCAAGCCGGCGGAGAAGCGGGTGGGGCGCGGCTTCAGCCCGGACAACCCGTACGCTTACCAGTACCACTACTACAACAACACCCAGCCGGAGAACCTGCCGTTCCTGGAGCGCCTGCGCGCGCTGCTGGATCAGTACCCGGGCGCGGTCAGCCTGGGCGAGATCTCCTCGGAGGACTCGCTGGCGACCACCGCCGAGTACACCCGCGAAGGCCGCCTGCACATGGGCTACAGCTTCGAGCTGCTGGTGGATGACTACAGCGCGGCCTACATCCGCGACACGGTCTCGCGGCTGGAAGCGGCGATGACCGAAGGCTGGCCGTGCTGGGCGGTGTCCAATCACGACGTGGAGCGTGCGGTCAGCCGCTGGGGCGGTCACCCGGCTGACCCGCGCCTGGCGCGGATGCTGGTGGCGATGCTGTGCTCGCTGCGCGGTTCGGTCTGCCTGTACCAGGGCGAGGAGCTCGGCCTGGCCGAGGCCGAGGTGCCATTCGAGGCCCTGCAGGACCCCTACGGCATCACCTTCTGGCCGAACTTCAAGGGCCGTGATGGCTGCCGCACCCCGCTGCCGTGGACCGATGCACCGCTGGCCGGCTTCACCAGCGGCCAGCCCTGGCTGCCGATTCCGGCCGAGCACCGGGCGGCGGCGGTGGCTGTGCAGGAACGCGACCCGCACTCGGTGCTGGCGGCGTTCCGGGCGTTCCTGGCCTGGCGGCATACCCAGCCGGCGCTTCTGCATGGCAGCATCAGATTCCTTGAAAGCGCCGAGCCAGTGCTGCTGTTCGAGCGTATGCTTGCAGATGAAACCCTCCTGCTGGCCTTCAACCTGTCGGCCGAGGCAGTGACCCATCCGCTGCCGCCGGGCAACTGGCAGCAGGTGGCGGTACCGGGCCCGGATGCGGGCACGGTGCAGGGCAACGAACTCCAGCTGCCGCCGTGCGCGGTGTATTGCGCCCGACGCAGCTGACCGTTTTCTCCGGTGGCGGTACTTGCGGGGACGGGGCCGAAGCGCCCCGTCCCTTTTTTGTGGGTGGAATTCCGGTGAACGGCATCCACGCATGGCATGGATCTACGGCTTGGAATGTCGCTGCATGGGCCTTGCTGATCACGTGCCGGCATCCGCGCAAAAGAAAACCCGCTGCCTGCGCAGCGGGTTTCCGGTCCTGCTCCCTTTGTGTTGCCGGCCAGCGGCCGGCGCTACCGGGTTCGGGGTGCCAGCCAGCGGCCGGCACGACCCGGCCGTGATCAGAACTTGTAGTTCACGCCCAGCATGTAGGTGCGGCCCCACTCGATGTACTCCAGCGGGCGGTCCTTGCTGACGGCGTAGGTGCGGTACGGCTCGTTGGTCAGGTTGCTGCCCTGCAGAAGCAGGGTCAGGCCACGCAGGGCACTGCTGTCGCTGAAGGTATAGCTGATCTGCGCATCGGTCACGTTCTCGCCGACCACGTAGCGCAGGCTGCGGTTGCCGTTGAAGTTGCCGATCTCACCGATGAAGTCCGAACGGCGGCGCTGGCTGACGCGTGCTTCGAAGCCGCTGCGCTCGTAGTAGGCGGTGAAGTTGTACACGCGCTTGGACAGGCCCGGCAGGCTGATCGGATCACTGCCCACGCTGGAGGCGCTCTCCGGGTCCAGGATGGTGATGTCGCTCTTGTTGAAGGTCGCGCTGGCCTGCACACCGAAGCCACGCAGGCTGTCGGTCAGCATCTCCAGCGGGAACGATGCGGTCAGTTCCAGGCCCTTCAGCGTGCCGCCCTTGCCGTTCTGCGGGGCGGAGAAGGTGCCGGTGGTCAGCACCGGTGCCGTCATGCCCGGCGGCGGCACGTAGCTGCCCAGCAGCGCGGTGAAGTCGTAGTTGTCGACCGACTGGGTGTAGACGTAGCTCTTCAGGTCCTTGTAGAAGATCGCGGCGGCCACGTAGGCCTTCTCGCCGAAGTACTTCTCGTAGGACAGGTCCAGCGCGGTGGCACGCCACGGGTCCAGCAGCGGATTGCCGCCGCTGCCGCCGGGGCGGCCGGTGCCGGTGTCCACGCCGAACTCCAGGCCGGCGCGCATCTGGTCCACGCGCGGGCGTGCGACCTGCTTTGCAGCGGCGAAGCGCAGCGTCTGCTGGTGAGGGAACAGGAAGGCCAGGTTCAGGCTCGGCAGCCAATCGTTGTAGGTGCGGCCGTTCGAGTACGGCTGCACGTTGTTGCCGGCCGACTGCGAGCTGTCCCAGTAGCGCGAATCCGAACTCTGGTCGGTGTGCTGCATCTGCACGCCGATGTTGCCGCGTACGCCGACTTCACCGATGTCGGCGTTGATGTTCAGGCGCGCCCAGGCGGTGGTGATCTTCTCCTGTACCGTCCACGACTTGGGAATCAGGTAGTCCAGGTTGTCGACCGGGTTGAAGGTCATGTAGCGGCCCACCGCAGCGGGCACGTTCCAGGCCGGGATGGTGCCGAGGCCGGCGAAGCCCAGGTTGACCGGGCGGTACTGCAGGTCCGAGGCGATGTTGGCGTCGCCCTGCGCACCCAGCAGGATGTTGCCTTCGGACTGGGTCTTCACCTTGCGGCGGTCGGCGTAGTTCACGCCGATGTCGATGTCCGGCGCCCACGACGCGAGGGCATCGGGCAGGGCGATGGTGGCGGCCAGCTTGCCACCCTTCACGCGGTCTTCCACCTTCGGCACCTTGCCGTAGCCGGAACCGTAGATGGTGTTGGTCAGGAACAGGGCGTCGGGGTTGGAATAGTTCAGCCCTGGGCTGATCTGCGAGAACCCGTCCTGGCGGATCGTCACGCCGACCGTATCCAGTTGCGGCATCGGGGTCAGCTGCAGGTTGTTTTCCAGATTCAGCTCGTCGCGCGTGGCCTTGGAGTAGTTCAGGTCGGCGACCAGCTTGACGCCACTGAAGTTGAACTCGTTGTTCCAGCCGAACGCATCGATCTTGTCCTTGCGCTTGTTGTACATGCCGCGAACCAGCGGATACACGCCACTGGCAGTGCCACCGGTGAACGAGCCATTGGCGTTGACCTGCGGGTTGCTGACCAGCAGGCCCGGGGTGTAGTTGCCGTTGTAGTTGCTGAGGTTCAGCTCGAACTGGTTGGCGGTGTCGATCTGCTCGGCTTCGGTGTGGAATGCATCGAAGGTGCTGGTCCAGCTGTTGTTCGGCCGGAACTGGATCGTGGCCATCACGCCGTCGCGCTTGTTGTTGCCGGTGCGGCGCAGCGCCTTGATGCCATCGGAGAAGTAGGTGCCGGCACCCACGCCCGGACGGTCGCCCTTGTCGGTGTGCTCGGTGGTCCACGGTTCGTACAGGCCGACCTGGTTCTCCTGGATCGGCATGTCGCTGTGCGCATAGCCGATGGCGATGCCCAGGGTCTTGTCCAGGAACTGGTCGATGTAGCTGGCGCTGAAGCGGTTGCCGTACGGATCGGTGTTGGCGGCGCGGCCCAGCGAGCTCTTCTGGTAGCGGCCACTGACCGCGATCACGCGCTCGCCGAAGCTGAGCGGGCGAGCGGTCTGCATGTCGATGGTGCCCGACAGGCCCTGGCCGACCAGCGCCGCGTCCGGGGTCTTGTACACGGTCACGCCGTTGACCAGTTCGGACGGATACTGGTCGAACTCGACGCCACGGTTGTCGCCGGTGCTGACCACTTCGCGGCCATTGAGCAGGGTGGTGGCGAAGTCCGGCGACAGGCCGCGCACGCTGATCACCTGCGCACGGCCGGCAACGCGCTGGGCGGCCAGGCCGGGCAAGCGCGAAATGGACTCGGCGATGCTGACGTCGGGCAGCTTGCCGATGTCTTCGGCGGAGATCGCTTCGACCACCGAGGTGGCGTCCTGCTTGACCGCGATCGCGCTCTCGATGCCGCGGCGGATGCCGGTGACCTGCACCGTATCGAGGTTGGTGGCGGCGGTGCCGGCCGGCGTGGTGGTGCTCTGCGTGGACTGTGCCGACGCCAGCGTCGGCGCCAGGACAACGGCCAGCGCGATGCTGAGCGCGCTGCGCTTGTGGTTCAACATTTTCCCCTCCCAGGCAATGTTGCAGATCGATTTGTGAGCGTTCCGGCGGCGCCGTGAACGTGCGACGCGGTGGCCGCTGTCGTCGCCGCTATGGTAGGCAGCGCGTTCTTCGCGGGAATCACCCTGCATACGTATTCAATGGCGTCTGCAGGGGTGTAATCGCTTTCATGCAGTGCTTCCGGTAGTGCCGGCCGCTGGCAGGTAATCGCGTTCGCCGGGTTGCCGGCCAGCGGCCGGCACTACCCGGGCATTCACAGCGGCGTGAAGCGAATGGCCTGGCCACCGCCTGGTGCCAGCACCAGCGTCAGTGCATCGGCGCTGGTCACTTCGCGGGTTTCACGAACGAACGCGAATGGATTGCTGCGGAAATCCGCGCCCTCGCCATCGCGGTAGATTTCGGCGCGGTAGCGTACGCCAGGTTCCAGGAAGCCCAGTGACACCGGCAGCACGCGGCCGTGCTCGTCGGTGATGCTGCCGAGGAACCAGTCGCGGCTGTTGCGGTCGCGGCGCACGATCGTCGCGTAGTCACCCACTTCGCCATCGAGCACGCGGCTCTGCTCCCAGTCCACCGCCACGTCCTCGATGAAACGGAACGCCTCGCGATGCTGCAGGTAGTGTTCGGGCAGGTCGGCGGCCATCTGGATCGGGCTGTACAGCACCACGTACAGCGCCAGTTGGCGGGCCAACGTACTGGGGATGGCCTGGCCGTGGCGGCCCTTCAGGCTGAGGATGCCGGGGGTGTAATCCATCGGCCCGGCCAGCATGCGGGTGAACACCAGGTTGACCTCGTGCTCCGGCGGGTTCGGTGGCTGGCCCCAGGCGTTGTACTCCATGCCGCGTGCGCCTTCGCGCGAGATCCAGTTGGGATAGGTGCGGCGCAGGCCGGTATCCTTGATCGGCTCATGCGGGTTCACCGACAGATGGCGGCGCGCCGCTTCCTGCACCACCTTCAGATGGTGGCGGGCCATGAACTGCCCGTCGTGCCACTCGCGCCACGGCGGGCCCCCCGTGGGATTGCGGCGGTCGACCTGGCCGTCGTCGCAGACGTAGCCGGTCTTGAACTGGTCCACGCCCAGCCGTGCGTACAGGTCCAGCGCGGCGCCAAGCTGGTCCTCGTAGTGCTCGATGGCGCAGCCGGTTTCATGGTGGCCGATCAGGTGCACACCCTTTTTTAGGCCATACGCCGACAGCGCTTCAATGTCGAAATCGGGCGTGGCGCGGGTGAAATCGAAGTCGTAGCCATTGCCGACCCAGTTGCCGTCCCAGCCCGGATTCCAGCCTTCCACCAGCACGCCGCGGAAGCCGTGTGCAGCGGCGAAATCGATCACCTTCTTCGTCTTGGCGGTGGTGGCCGCGTGCTTCGGCCCGGTCGCCCAGCTCTCGTTGTCCAGGTGCATCGACCACCACACGCCCAGGTACTTGGCTGGCTTCACCCAGCTCACATCGCCCAGCGCGTTGGGTTCGTTGAGGTTGAGGATCAGGTCCGATTCGACCAGGCCGCCGGCACGGTCGGCGATCTGCAGCGTGCGCCACGGCGTGGCGAAGGGCAGGGTGCGGCGCACCTTCCAGCCTTCGGCCGAGGGCGACAGCTCCGCGCGCAGGCGCTGTCCCCCGCTGCGGCGCAGCCACATGCCGGCGTAGTCCACCAGCGCGGCCTCGTGAATGGCCACATGCAGGCCATCGCGGCTGCGCAGGGTCATCGGCGTATGCACCAGCGGTACTTCGTGCAGCGGGGTGCGCTGGTACAGGTACTCGTAGTGGATCGGTTCGCCAGCGGGAATCCACCAGGCGATGGAATCCTGCGCGATGGCGAACTCGGTCAGTTCGTCATCGATGATCGCCTCGTGCAGGTTCGGTTGTTCGGGAAACACGTAGCGGAAGCCGAGGCCATCGTCGTAGACGCGGAACACCACATCCAGCCGGCGCTTGCTGCCGGTGGTTTCGGCCAGCTGCACGGTCAGCTCGTTGTAGTGGTTGCGGGTGAGCCGGCGTTCGCCCCACGGCTGTTCCCAGGTGTCATCCACGCTGTGCCGCTGCTGGCCCAACAGGGTGAAATCGCGGTCCAGGCGACCGTCGCGCAGGGCGAAGCCGAGCTTCGAATCCTCCACCACAGTGTCGCCCAGGCGCTCGACCCGGTAGCGGGCCGTGCCGCCGTCCAGCACCAGGCTGACCTTCAACACCTTGCCCGGAGAGTCGACGCTGACCACCTGCGGCGCGGCCTGCGCCAGCGTGGCTATTCCCAGCAGCGCCAGACCGAACAGATGCGCGAGCGCGGTACGTACAGCAGTGAGTGACATCGGCATTTCCCCTCCCAAGGCGCCGTTGGCAGACCCGGACCATAAGCCAGCGCGGCAGGTGCGCTACCGCGTGACGCCATGAATACGTATGCAACTGGACGCAGCCGACAGCCCCGCGTCTACCATGGGGCCAGGGCACCTTGAGGGAGGGGCCGCGCCCGCCCGCCGGCAACGTCGGTGCGGACCTACAACGCGTGCAGAGAGGGAGGGAGGCCGACGGGCGCAAGCCGGTCCGCCGCTTCGATGCTGAAGATCATTTGCCTGACCGCTGCCCTGGGGGCAGCGCTGGGATCGACCGCGCAGGCGGCCGACCTGCAATTCGATGGCCGCCATGCGCGTGCCGAAGCCGCTGCCAACGGCAGCTTCGTGCTGCATGCGCCGAAGGGCGATGTGCATATCGCGCCGATGCCGATGCGCAGCCAGACCGGCAGCGTGATGTTCGATGCCCTGTTCGCGCTGGCCCAGCAGGAGATGGACCAGGACCGCGTGGACGCGATTCGCGATCCCGCGTACGACGAAGGCCGACCGGTGCCGTGCGAGTGCTTCCAGACCGGCGCGCGCTGGCCCTATGTGTGGACGCGCGATGTCAGCTTTGCCGCCGATCTGGCGCTCGCACGCCTGGACCCGAAGCGCACCCGGCAGTCGCTGCAGTTCAAACTGTCGGCGGCGCGCGACGGGCACACGCCCGGCCTGTTTGTGGCGCAGGACACCGGTTCCGGTGGCAGCTGGCCGATCAGCAGCGACCGCGTGGTGTGGTTCCTGGCGGCTCGTCAGCTGCTGGAGGATCGCGCATTTGCCGACCAGGTCTGGCAGGCGCTGCAGGGCACGCTGGCGCAGGACCGCGCGATAGTGTTCGACGCGCAGATGGGCCTGTACCGTGGCGAGACTTCGTTCCTGGACTGGCGCGAGCAGACCTATCCGGACTGGACCCGCGAGGACGTGCGCTTCATCGGTGATTCCTATGCACTGTCCACCAACGTGCTGCACTACCAGGCACTGCGCCTGGCCGAACGCCTGGCCGGGCAACACGGCGATGCCCGCGCGGCCGATTACAAGGCCTGGGCCGACGCATTGGCGCAGCAGATCGATGCGCGCTTCTGGCGCGAGGATATCGGCCAGTACATGAGCTACATCGGCGAAGCGGCGCACCCGGTGCCGTACGCCAAGGTCGATCTGCTCGGCCTCTCGCTGGGCATCCTTGCCGAGGTGCTGCCGCCCGAGCGCGCGCGGCGTGCGCTGGCGGCGTATCCGATGGGGCCAGCCGGCAGCCCGGTGGTCTGGCCGCAGGAAGCACAACAGCCGATCTATCACAACCGGGCGATCTGGCCGTTCGTCAGTGCCTACTCGCTGCGTGCGGCGCGGCAGCTGGACGATGCGCCGCGCATCGCCGCCGAGATCCGCTCGCTGATGCAGGGTGCCGCGCTGGCCGGTTCCAACATGGAGAACTACGAGCTGGTCAGCCAGGCCGTGCATGTCGAGGAAGGCGCGCTGAGCGGCCCGGTGGTCAACTCCGAACGCCAGCTGTGGTCGGTGGCCGGGTATCTGTCGATGGTGGTCGAAGGCGTGTTCGGCGTGCAGGACGATGGCCGCGTGCAGCCCAAGCTGCCGGCCGCGCTGGTCCCCGAACTGTTCGGCAAGCAGCGCCGCATCTCCCTGGAGGCCGATGGCAAGCGCTATGTGCTGGAGCGGCCGAAGCAGGTGGGTGATGGCCTGCTGGTGGCGGGCCAGGTAAAGACGCGTGGTGCCACCACCACCGTGCAGCTGGTGGCCACCGCAGCGGCACCGCGCAGCGTGGCGACGACGGCCGACGCCAATGCGCGCGCACCGGTCACGCCGGCCGCACCGCAGGCGCGACGCAAGGGCAGGGGCTGGAACATCGAGGTCGCTGCCGGCCAGGTGCTGTGGCAGGACGGTCGCGCGCTCACCGCCAGCAATGGCCTGGCACGCATCGGTGACGATGGCCTGCAGCATTGCCTGAGCCTGACCCGGCGCGACGGCGCATTGGAATCGCTGCACAGTCCGATGGTCTGCGTCGGTCCGCAGCAGCGACTGAAGGGTGCCGAGCGCTGGCAGTTCACCTCGGCCAAGGCGGGGCAGGTGCGCCTGCGCCTGCAGTACAGCAACGCGAATGGGCCGATCAACACGGGCGTGACCGCCGCTGTGAAGCAGCTGGCGCTGCAGTGCCCTGGCCAGCCGTTGCAGCGGCACGCCGTCACCCTGCCGCACAGCGTGGCCGTGCAGGACTCGACCTCGGCGACGTTCCCGGTGCCGAAGGGCCGATGCACGGTCACGCTTGAAGAGGGCTTCAACATGAGCACACTGCAGCATTTCGCGCACTACACCGGGGGCAAGGGCGGGCGCGACGGCGTGCTCAACCAGGCGCAGGTGCAGGCGCTGACGGTGGCGCCCGTGGCTGTAGAGGACGCACGATGAATCGCCCCGCCAAACCCCAGCTGTCGTTCTGGCAGATCTGGAACATGTGTTTCGGTTTTCTCGGCATCCAGTTCGGCTTCGCCCTGCAGAATGCCAACGCCAGCCGCATTTTCGAGACGCTGGGCGCGGACATCGACGCGGTACCGGGGCTGTGGATCGCCGCGCCGCTGACCGGCCTGCTGGTGCAGCCGGTGATCGGTTACCTGTCCGATCGCACCTGGACGCGCTGGGGGCGGCGCCGTCCGTTCTTCATGATCGGTGCGGTGCTGACCACGCTGGCCCTGCTGGTGATGCCGAATTCACCGACGCTGTGGATCGCGGCCGGCACGCTGTGGGTGCTCGATGCCTCGATCAACGTATCGATGGAGCCGTTCCGAGCCTTCGTCGGCGACCAGCTGGCGCCACGCCAGCGTCCGGCCGGCTATGCGATGCAGAGCTTCTTCATCGGCGTGGGCGCCATCGTCGCCAGCTTCCTGCCGTTCATCCTGGCCCACTTCGGCGTTGCCAATACGGCCGCCGCCGGTGAGGTGCCGGACACCGTGCGCTATGCGTTCTACTTCGGCGCGGCGGTGCTGCTGGCGGCGATCACCTGGACGGTGGTCAGCACCCGCGAATATTCACCAGCAGAACTGGCTGCCTTCGATGATGCCGAGCCGCCGGCGCATCATGCGGGAGCGGTGATCAACGGCCCGGCGCCATGGACGCGGGTGGCCCTGTGGCTAGGGCTGGGTGTGCTGTTGGCGCTGCTGATCACCTGGCGGCAAGGCGACAGGATGCTGTACGTGCTGGCAGGCCTGTGCGCCGGCTACGGCCTGCTGCTGGCGGCCGCGCGCGCGTTGCCGGCCACGCATATGCTGGCCGCCATCGTCGGCGACCTGCGCGCGATGCCGGTGACCATGCGCCGCCTGGCGTGGGTGCAGTTCTTCTCATGGTTCGCGCTTTTCGCCATGTGGATCTACACCACTGCTGCGGTGGCCGGTACCCACTTCGGTTCGACCGATCCACAGTCGGCGGCCTACAACGAAGGTGCCAACTGGGTGGGCGTGCTGTTTGGCGCCTACAACGGCTTCGCCGCGCTGGCCGCGGTGCTGATTCCGCCGATGGTGCGTGCGATCGGCCTGCGTTGGAGCCACCTGGTCAACCTGTGGCTGGGCGCTGCCGGCCTGGTCTCGCTGATGTTCATCCGCGACCCGCACTGGCTGCTGCTGTCGATGGTAGGTGTGGGCTTTGCCTGGGCATCGATCCTGTCGTTGCCGTATGCACTGCTGTCCGACAGCGTGCCGGCGTCGAAGATGGGCGTGTACATGGGCATCTTCAATTTCTTCATCGTGATCCCGCAGCTGGTCGCGGCCAGTGCGCTCGGCTTTGCCCTGCGCGCATGGCTGGGTGGCCAGCCGATGCATGTGCTGGTGTTGGGCGGCTGCAGCCTGTTCATCGCCGGCCTGTGCGTGCTGCGGGTTCCGTCCCGTCCGGAGGTGGTGTGATGCGTGGTGTCCTGGCTGTTGCCGTTTCCCTTGCCCTGTTCGCCGGCCAGGCCGTGGCCACGCCGCGCCCGGACTACGTCGGCACCACCGAACCGTTCGCCAGCGATGCGGTGTACTTCGTGGTCACTGACCGCTTCGTCAACGGTGATCCATCCAACGATCATCGCGACCAGGGTGGCGCGCACCGCACCTTCGACATCCCGGTGCCATGCCCGGACAAGGTGGACGGCAACATCGGCTACCTCGGCGGCGACTTCCGTGGCGTGCTCGACAATGCGCAGTACATCCGCAACCTGGGTTTCGGCGCGGTGTGGATCACGCCGATCGTCGACAACCCTGACCAAGCTTTCACCGGCAGCAAGCCGATCAGCTGCACCAGCACGCTGACCGACCGCGGCAAGACCGGCTACCACGGCTACTGGGGCATCAACTTCTACAGACTCGATGAGCACCTGCCCAGCAGGGACCTGGACTTCGCCGGACTGACCAGGGGCCTGCACGGTGCCGGCTTGAAGGTGGTGCTGGACATCGTCGGCAACCACGGTTCGCCGGCCTGGACCATGCCGATACGGCAACCGCAGTTCGGCCAGATCTTCGACAAGGACGGAACGCTGATTGCCGACCACCAGAACCTGCCACCGCAGAAGCTGGACCCGAAGCACAACCCGCTGCACGCGTTCTACAACAACATCGGCCCGGTCGACAGCAAGGACGGCTCGATCTTCGACGGCAACCTCGCCGAACTGTCCGACTTCAACCAGGACAATCCGGCGGTGATGGACTATCTGGTCGGCGCTTACCTGCAGTGGACCGCGCAGGGCGTGGACGCGCTGCGCATCGATACCATCGGCTGGCTGCCGCACCCGTGGTGGCATGAATTCGTCAAGCGCATCCGCGCCGAGCACCCGGGCATGTTCATGTTCGGCGAAGCCTTCGACTACAACGCGGCGACCATTGCCGAGCACACCTGGCCGGCCAACGCCAATGTCAGCGTGCTCGACTTCCCGTTGCGCGGTGCTCTGGAGCAGACCTTCGGCACCGCCGGCAAGGGCTTTGAGACGCTGGCCGAGCCGCTGCACCTGAGCGGTGGCCCGTATGCCAATCCGTACGAGCTGATGAGCTTCTACGACAACCACGACATGCCGCGCCTGCAGGCCAGCGACAATGGCTTCATCGACGCGCACAACTGGCTGTTCACCGCGCGCGGCATTCCGGTGGTCTATTACGGCTCGGAGACCGGCTTCATGCGTGGCCGCGCCGAGCACGCAGGCAACCGTGCCTACTTCGGCCAGCCGCGTGTGGACGCTGCGCCGCAGAGCCCGATCTTCGCGCCGCTGCAGCGTATCGCCAAACTGCGTGAAGCGACCCCGGCACTGCAGCGTGGCTTGCAGGTGAACGAGCGGCTGCAGGGCGATGAGGCCGTGTTCTTCCGCGTGCTGCAGCACGGTGACGTGACGCAGACCGCGCTGGTGCTGCTGAACAAGGGTGATGCGGCGCGCACCTTCGAGGTGGACCGCTACCTGCAGGCTGGCACGTGGCGTGATGCGCTGGATGGCGGCACGGTGAAGGTCGAGCAGCAGCTGAAGACTGACGTGCCGGCGCATGGGGTAAAGGTCTATGTGCTGGACGCCACCGTGCAGCAGCCGGCACTGCAGGCCGAACTGGACAAGGCGATGGCCGACCAGAAGGCGCGGGACCAGCGCCTGGGGCGGTAGTGCCGGTCGCTGGCCGGCAACTCATGAATCCATGGTCCCTTCAGGTGCCGGCCAGCGGCCGGCACTACCGGGGGGACCACATCCGGCACAATAGGCACCCCTCACGCCCTGCCGTACCGCCATGACCGACCTCGTCCCGCAGACCCCGATCGAAACCCTGCTGAAGGCGGCGATGGACGGGGCGGTGCCGATCCGCGCCTTCATGGAAGCCTTCGTCGCCTCCGAGGTGGTGCTGCAGACCGGCAGCCTGGTGACCCCCGATGGCAGCGGTTTCGACCCGCTGCTGTTCGACAAGCAGGGCACGCTGCACGTGGCCGTGTTCACCGATCCATCGCGGGTGGGCATCTACAGCCAGCAGGCCGAACACCAGATCCGCTGGCTGATGCTGGACGTGCTGCGCCGCGTGCCGGGTGGCTACGGCGTGGTGATCAATCCGGGCACCCCGCTGGGCTTCGAGATCTCGCCCAGCGGCATCGGCGAGATCCTGAAGGACTTCGCCCAGGGCTGATTGTCCTGTACAGCCGAGCCCATGCTCGGCTGCCGTTCGCGCAATGCCCGCTCAGTCGTGCAAGGCTCGACGCTACAGAAGGCTTCCCTTCGAACGCCGTCCGTGATCCCCTTGGGCGACATCGGGATCGAGGCTTGGTCATGGAGTTCAGGGTATTGCCTGCAGACGCAGCGGAACGACAGCAATTGGCGCAGTGGTACCACGCGCAATGGGGCCGGGACGCCGGCCTGACGCTGGAACAGGAACTGCAACGGCTCGACCCGCCGCAGGATGCTGAAGGTTTCCCGCACCTGATCGCCGCTTTCGAAGATGGGCAGGTGGTCGGTGCAGTCCAGCTCAAGCGCCGCGAGATGCAGGCCTTTCCACAGTACGAGTACTGGTTGGGCAGCGTATTCGTGGCCGACAGCCATCGCGGCCGCGGATTGGCCAGTGGTCTGGTCGAACAGGCTGCGGCACAGGCCGCGCGGATGGGCGTTTCCGACCTGTACCTGCAGACCGAGGCCCTGGATGGTGGTCTGTATGCGCGGCTGGGCTGGAAGCCGGTGCAGGAAGCCGACAACCGCAGCTATCGCGTGCTGGTGATGGTGCGCAGGTTGGCCGCATGAGCGCATCCACGGTACGCCATTCCCGCTCGGCCCTGATCTTCCTGATCGTGGCCATCGTTGCGGCGCTGGTGGCCATGCCCCTGCTGCGCGCGGTAGGCATGGTGCAGTGGCCGGTGTTTGTCATCGCCTGGCTGATCAACCTGGGCGCGGCTTGGCATCTGGCCCAGTGGGCGCGCCAGCAGGGGCGCTCGGGCTGGGCGTTCGGGGTACCGGCAGCGCTAGGTACGGTCGCCTCGATCGTGGTCTATGTGCTGTTGGCGTTGCTGGGGCCGAAGTCCCCGGTGCGCTGAACCTTCGCCGGCTGTCCTGGACAAGGTGCCGAGCAGGGCTCGGCACCACAGCAAGGCCGAGCCAAGCCCGCACGCGTTGCGTGGAGCGCCGGCGCACAGGCCGGCGCCCCCTCCCTCACATCGTCACCTTGCGCCGGTTGTCATCGCTCACCCGGTCGATCAGCTTGTTGTAGGGATCGAAGCCCGCTTCATCCGGCTTCCCGTGCACCGTCACCGTGATCTTCGGCTCGGCGCTGGTGATGTGGTGGCGCTGCAGGTACAGCACCTTCTGGTCGCGCTCCTTGCCCGACGGGCCGTTGGCGAACACGCCGATCTCGACCCAGTCATCCATCTTCGCGTCGCTCTCCTTGCCCTTGCCATCGGCGTACTGCTTGGCGGCGTGCAGGTCCAGGGTCACGTCGTAGCGCCCGTCATCGCGCTTGCGGGCGCTGGCGGCCATCACCCGGTTGTCGTAGAAGCTGATCTTCTCGAACAGATCGGTGACCAGCTGCTGGCGGTCAGCCGGGGTCTCGGCGCGGATGTAGCCCAGCAGCTCGCGTGAGGTGGTGTACGGCGGCTGCTGGTAGCCCTTGTCCTGCAGGAAGCGCTTCAACGCCCGGTTCAGGGCCTGCTCGCCGATTTCCTCGCGCAGCCGATAGAACACCAGCGAACCCTTCTGGTAGTGGATGTACTGCTGGTTCTCCACGCGCTCCAGCGGCTGTTCCTCGATGGCCTCGCCGCCGCGGCCGGACAGGTAACCGTCCAGCTCGCGCTTGAGGAACTGGCGCATATGCTGGCGGCCGTACTCCTGCTCCATCACCATCAGCGCCGAGTACTGCGACAACGATTCGGACAGCACCGTTGCGCCCTGCACGTTGGCACCAATCACCTGGTGCGCCCACCACTGGTGTGCGATCTCGTGCGCGGTCACGTAGAACACGTAGTCCACCTTGTCCGGGTCACGCAGGTCAGCGATGAAACCGATGGCCTCGGAGTAGGGGATGGTGTTGGCGAACGACTGCGCGAAGCGGGCATAGCCCGGGAACTCGATGATGCGTACCTGGCGGTGCTGGTACGGCGTGAAGTTCGCCTCGTAGTAGGCCAGTGATTTCTGCACCGCCTCGATCATCCGGTCCACGTTGTAGCCGTGCGCCGGGTCGAAGTAGACCTCGATCGGGATGTCCTTGTACTTCGCCTTGCGCACCTCCCAGCGTGCCGACAGATACGCGTAGAAGTTCAGCATGGGCCGGTCCATGGCATAGCTGAAGCAGCGCCGGCCATTCACCGTGGTCTCGTGCCGCAGGTAGCCCGGCGCCAGCGCGACCTGGTCCGGCGCGGTGCACACCGTGGTGCGGAAATCGAGCCAGTCGGCATCATTGGAGATATAGGTGTTGGCCCGCGCTGCCTCGTCTTCCAGCCTGGGCATGCGCCGCGGTTCACCGAGATCGCGCTTGCGGCGTTCGTTGCGGTCGCTGATCTCGGCGCCCTCGTTATAGCCGAAGGACGGCAGTACGCGGCTGTTGAAGAAGGTGCCGTTGTCGACGATGTTGCTCGGTGCCTGGCCAGCGGTGATGCCGTTGGGCTTCTGCACCACCCGGAAATGCACGCTGCGGGTTTCACCGGGTTGCAGCGGCCTGTCCAGCCGGTAGATGCGGTAGCCGAGATCCTTGTCGTGGAAGGTCAACTTCTGCCCGCCGAGGTCGGCGGCCAGCAGCTGCTTGTCGTCGCCCATTGAGACATGCAGGTCCTGGATGGGCTGCGCGTGCAGGTTGCGGATGGTCCAGTTCGCATCGATCACCATTGACTGCGATTCCGGGAACAGGTCCACGCGGTTGTCCACGGCGACAATGCGCGGCTGCGGCAGGTTGCGGTACTTCGACAGCTCGCGCTCGTAGCGGGCCTGCAGGTCCAGCTGCTGGTCGGGCGGGATGAACTCGTTGCGGATGTTGGTGCTCCAGTACAGCCAGCCGCCCACGCCGACGAACGCCACTGCTGCCAGCGCCGCAAAGGCGCCGGTAGGGCCGCGCAGGCGACGGCCAGCCAGCGCCAGGCGCTGGCGCAGGCCCTGGCTGACACCGCGTACCCAGAAGGCTGACGCCAGACACATCAGCGTCAGCAGGAACAGCGCCCAGTAGCCCTGGAAGGCCAGCTGCCCCGGCAGGAAGTGGCCGTAGCCGTTCATGTCCGAATAGGGCGCGTTGGGCCAGCTGCCGAAGTTGTACAGGTGCTGCGTGTAGTCGAGCAGGCCGAGCACGCCCTGGCCGATCATCACCACGATCAGCAGCGCGTAACCGACGAACTTGTTGTTGGTGAGTACCTGCAGCACCAGCGCCAGGCCCCCCATCAGGATGTAGACCACCGAATCCAGCGCCAGGCTGCGCAGGTACAGCAGCGGCTCCAGATGGGTGTAGCCCTTGGCCAGCTGCACGCCCATCGCGGCCAGCGCACCGGCGGCCTGGAAGCAGACGATCACCGCCAGCAGCGCAGTGAACTTGGCCAGCAGTGGCACCCAGTTCGGCACCGGCATGGCATCGGTCACTTCGTTGATACGCGCGCTGCGTTCCTTCCAGACCAGTTCACCGGCGAAGAACAGCACGATGATCACCAGCAGCCAGCTGAAGGCGCCCTGCAGGGCCATGATCATCTGCGAGGTGACCGGCCAGATCGAGGTGCCGTACAGGGTCTGCCGGAACAGCGCGCTGGGCAGGAAGTTGGCCAGGCCCAGCACCAGCAGCACGATGAACGGCACGCTGCGCAGCACGCCGCGTGTATCGAAGCGCACCTGGCGCAGGAACTGCCGCCACGCCGTGGTGGCGGTGAACGCCGGCACCACGCGCGGCAGTGCTGCGCGGGTGGGGCGGACACTGGCGGCATCGGCAACCGGTTGCGCCTGCCTGCGGCCCCAGCGCCGACGACCACTGCCGCTGCGTTCGGTACGGAACAGCGCGAAGGTGGCGGCGAACAGCGCGGCAGCCACACCCAACCACAGAGCACGGTTGGCCAGCAGGTAACCGGCCAGCTCGGGAATCCCGTTGTTGCGTTCGGCGGTGGACCAGTAGCGGATCGTGCGGCCGAGGGCGCGCATGCCCAGCGGTTCGCTCAGCACCGCGATCCACGTATTGTCGATGTCACGCAGCAGGGCCGCGCTGGCACCGTACAGCACCAGGTAGGCCACCAGGCCGATGTAGACCCACAGGATCGAGCGGGTCAGTGCCGCCAGCAGCGACAGCAGTGCGGTGGTGAACAACAGGTTCGGAATGACGATGACCGCGAACGTCCACGCATAGCCATGCCAGCTGATCGGGCCCATGCGCTCGGGATCGACCCACGGCATGAACGGTGCCAGCCACAGCCCGAACGCGATCACCACGTAAACCAGCAGCCCGGCGGCGAGGGCAGCGGCGATGCGCCCCGCCAGGTAGTCGCGGCGTTTCACCGGGCTGGCGAAGATCAGTTCGGCGGTGCCCAGTTCGAAGTCACGCAGCAGCGCATTGCTGACGAACAGTGCAGTGACCAGCATGCCGAGCAGGGTGAAGATGCCCAGCATCTGCGCGATCACGGTGGGCGCGTTGCTGTGCACGTTGCCGCTACCGCCACCGATCTGCACCGCATCGCTGGAGGCGGCGGCGAAGGCGAGCAGGGCGAACAGCCCGGCCAGCAGCCACAGCAGCGGGGAGCGCAGCTGCTCGCGCAGCTCGAAACGGAAGAAATCGAGGATCATGGTGTGCTCCGCTCAGGCTGCCGCGCGGGCACGGGCCTGCAGGCGCAGGCGCTGGAAGTACACGTCCTCAAGGTCGGGAGCCACGGCCGCGAAGCCATCGCCGGGGTCGTTGGCGCTGTGCACGTGGATCACTGGGCGGCCCCCGACCAGGCGGGTCGAGAGCACCACGTAGCGTGCTTCATGGTCGGCCAGTTCCGAAGGATCGACCTGCTTGCGCCAGACCTGCTGCTGCAGGGCATCGATGGCATCGGCCGGTCGCCCGGTCAGCAGCACCTGGCCCTTGTTCATGATCGCCATCGTCGGGCACAGGTCGGTCACGTCCTCGACGATGTGGGTGGACAGGATCACCGCCACGTTCTCGCCAATCGCCGCCAGCAGGTTGAGGAAGCGGTTGCGTTCCTCCGGATCGAGGCCGGCGGTGGGTTCGTCGACGATTACCAAGCGTGGGTCACCCAACAGCGCCTGAGCGATGCCGAAGCGCTGGCGCATGCCGCCGGAGTAGGTGCCCAGCTTGCGCTTGCGCGCGTCCCAGAGGTTCACCTGCTGCAGCAGTCCATCGACCACCTCGCGACGCTGGGCGCGCTGGGTCAGGCCCTTGAGCACCGCGAAATGTTCCAGCAGGTCCAGCGCGCTGACTTTCGGGTACACGCCGAAATCCTGCGGCAGGTAGCCCAGCCGGCGGCGCACCGCCTCCTTGTCGCGCAGTACGTCGATCGGCGCCTCGCCCGGAATGCTGAGCGTCGCCGTGCCGCTGTCGGCCTCCTGCAGGGTGGACAGCGTGCGCATCAGCGACGACTTGCCAGCGCCGTTCGGGCCGAGCAGGCCGAACATGCCGCGCGGGATGTCCAGGGTGACGTTGTTGAGGGCATGCACGCCGTTGGCGTACGTCTTGGACAGCGAATCGATCTTCAGCACTTGGCAGCTCCAGGAGAAGAGGCGGACCGAGGTGGAATCGACCGGGCGACCTGAAATCGGGTTGCCGGCCTTGAAGGCTGAAACTCTGGGACGTGCAGCTGCAACGTCCTATAGGACATGTCCCAGAGATCACCGATCTTCGCGGATGTCCTGCAGGCGCAGGGCTGCAACACCGGATCGCATGCGATGGGCTCCCGTTCGACCACCAGCTGGCAGTTCAGGAGGGGTGCCACCGATATGCCACACGTGCGTCGTGTTTATCGCTTACGAGCAGGCAGGCGTCATCCGCCGTTGGTCATGGGGGGAGAATCCCGCCATCGTGCGTTGGCCGGAGCGCCGGCCCAGCGGCGCCTACCCGCGCAGGGATGATTCGCGCACGACCAGCTTCACCGGGATGCTCTGGCTGTCCACCGGCTGCCGGCCGATCAGCGTCAGCAGGCGCTCCACCAGCAGCTGCCCGGCCTGCTTGGTGTCCTGCTGCACCGTGGTCAGCGCCGGGGACACCGAGGCGGCCAGCGGGATATCGTCGAAGCCGGTCACCGCCACGTCCTGCGGCACCCGCAGTCCGGCCTCGCGCAGGGCGCGCATCGCACCGATGGCGATCAGGTCGCTGGCGGCGCAGATCGCGTCGATCGGCTCGCCGCGCGCCAGCAGCGCCTGGCAGGCCTCCTGGCCGGAGGCCTCGGTGGTGATCGCATCGTGCTGCAGCGCCGGTTCGGCGGCCAGGCCGTGGTCCTGCAGCGCCGCGACATGGCCGCGGTAGCGCTCCTGGAATTCGGGGTAATGGCTGGAGGCATGGCCGAGGAAAGCGATGCGTTGGCAGCCCTGCAGCAACAGGTGGGTGGTGATGTCATGCCCGCCCTGGAAGTTGTCGCTGCCGATCGAGACACCGGGCTGGCCGGGCAGGGCGGCGCCCCAGCGCACGAAGTGCGTGCCCTGTTCAACCAGCCGCTGCAGGCGGTCGCGCGATTCGTGGTAGTCGCCGTAGCCGAGCAGGATGATGCCGTCGGCCTTGTTGCTGTCTTCGTAATCGGCCTGCCAGTCGGTGGACAGCTGCTGGAACGACACCAGCAGGTCCTGCCCGTGCAGGGCGCAGGCGCGGGTGATCGAGCCCAGCATCGAATGGAAGAACGGGTTGATCAGCGAATCGTCGTTGGTCGGGTCCTCGAAGAACAGCAGGGCCAGCGTGCCGGCATTGCGCAGGCGCAGGCTGGAGGCGTTCTTGTCGACCTTGTAATTCAGCTCGCGGGCGATGCGCAGGATGCGCTCGCGGGTCTCGGCGTTGACCATCGGGCTGCCACGCAGGGCCCGCGACACGGTCGGCTGGGAGACCCCGGCCAGGTGGGCGATGTCCAGGGAGGTGGCTTTGCCTTTGATCGTCATGGGCGGGCGGAGCGGGCAGGTGGAAGGTGCCCGGGCATGATGCCATGCGCAGACGCGAATGCCTCTCTGGACGTCGGTCGGGGCGAAGGTAAGTCATTGCCGGACAAGGAAATCAGCCTGACCCTTCGGTGCGGTCGGGGTCTCCTGACCGGGCGGACGGCGGCGGCAATGGTAAGATGCGTCGTTCTCGCATTCCCCAAAATTTCACCAGGGGCGGCCCAGCGTACTGCACCCCGCCCGGGGCTGTGCTATCACTGGCGGTCTGCCCTTGGACAACGGACGAAGGTACCTATGGCGCGCGGCATCAATAAAGTCATCCTGGTCGGCAATCTCGGCAACGACCCGGACGTGAAGTACACCCAGGGCGGCATGGCGATCACCCGCATCAGCCTGGCCACCACCAGCGTCCGCAAGGACAAGGATGGCAACCAGCAGGAGCGCACCGAATGGCACCGCGTGGTGTTCTTCGGCAAGCTCGGCGAGATCGCCGGCGAGTACCTGCGCAAGGGCAGCTCGGTCTACGTCGAAGGCAGCCTGCGTTACGACAAGTACACCGGCCAGGACGGCGTGGAGAAGTACTCCACCGATATCATCGCCGATGAAATGCAGATGCTGGGCGGCCGCGGTGAAGGCGGCGGCGGTGGTGGCGGCAACTACGGCGGCGATCGTCCGCAGCGCCAGCAGGCGCCGCGCCAGGAGTATGGCGGCGGTGGCCAGCGTGGCGGCCAGGGCGGTGGCTATGGAAACCAGGGCGGCAACCAGGGTGGCGGTTACGGCAACCAGGGCGGCAACCAGCGTCCGCAGCCGCAGCAGGCGCCGCCGATGGACGACTTTGCTGACGACGATATTCCGTTCTGATTCCTACTTGACGGTTTTAGTGTTGATAGAGGCCCTCATCGTTGTGGATGGGGGCTTTTTTTCGTTAGGCAGAATCCGGCCGTGATCTAACCATCTACTTGCGGCAGGGTGTTGATGGATGACTGGCGACACACCATAGCGAATCAGAATGGAGAGCGGCACGGGAAAGCCGTCTGCTCGAACCCATCGCTGGTGCATGGCTTCGGCGGGTCTTGATACGGCGTGCGAAGGACAGGCATAAGCCTAACGAGCTGGCGCGGGGCTGTCGCATACTCTGTGGACACGGTTACCGCGGGCCTATGCTCAATTGCGGTGTGCTTCTTCAAAGCTTGTCTTGTCGCACAAAATCTGTCATTAGCTTGCTCTAGGATTTGCCCATCCCCAGCAAGGTTGGGGGAGAGAAGATGTTCGTTCCGCGCATTAAGGATTGATGTCGGATGGAGTCCTTTGGCCGGACTTGCCAGCTGTATTTCACATGGAGCGTGTACCAATGGCATTTGCAATGCCCCTGCGCAGTCACAAGGCTGCCGCGATTCTCTCCTTCTGCCTGGCATTAGGCGGCACATCGACGGCAAGTGCAGCCACCTACTACGGTCCTCCCTACAAGGTCCAGTCGTTTCGCGGGGTTGGCTCGTTTGAGAGCATCGGTGCTGCGGTCAATTTCCTGGTTGGGAAGATCCAAGCCCCTTGCCAACAGGACCCCAAGTGCACCAAGCCGCCCGTTGTCACGGTGCGATACGGCACCGACGGCTGGGCTGCGACGATCTACGTCAATGGAAGTGTTAGTGACAACGTTTTTGCTTCCGAGATACTGATTGGACAGCCCCAGAAGAACTTCGGCGGGTGCCAGAAGCGTTGTTCGGCCGGGCTTGGCTCCGCTACCGATGGAACTGGTGCTCGAGGTGCTGCTGACAGTGCTTCAAAGGCTAACGCCCGTGATCCAGGAAGCCCGTTTGAGGGTGATCCGATCAATACCTCCACTGGCAACTTCTATCGGCAGGAAACGGACTTCGAGTCTCCGTCAGGCCTGATGTTCCGGCGGTTCTACAACAGTTCTGCTCGTGCCCCGGGTTCTTCTTTGGGTCGTCAGTGGCGCCATCTTTTTGATCGGCGACTCGAAGTGCTTGCACCCACCACGGGAGCGGCCGGAGACCGCACGTTCATCCGTGCCATTCGGCCGGATGGCAGTTCAGAGCTGTTCACTCGAACCCCGAGCGGCTGGATCGTCGATGCTGATGTCGCAGACGTGCTCGTCGATCGAGAGGCGGGCACTGGCTATGCATTGCAGTTAGCGGCCAACCGCCAGACCGAAATCTACGATGCAACAGGCTTGCTGAAGGAGGTCTATGACTCTGCAGGCAGGAAGCTTCTGTCCTTGCAGTATTCAGACGCAACCACGCCGGCAGACGTAGCGCCAGTCGCTGGGCTCCTGTTGACTGTTGGCGACGTCAGCGGGCGCACCTTGAACTTTAAGTATGATGCATCATCGCGTTTGACCACGATGATGTTGCCAGACGGTGCATCGCAAACGTTTGGCTACAACCCCGCAGGACAGCTTGCCTCGGTGACCTATCCGGATACCACAAGCAAGGGCTACATCTACAACGAAACAGCAAACAGTCCCACTGTCGCAGGCACGTCCTTCCTCACAGGAATTGTGGATGAGAAAGGCGTCCGTTACGAGACCATAAAGTTCGACTACAACCATCGCGCCTATCACGCAGAGTTCGCTGGCGGAGTTGATACCACAACCTTGGACTACGCCGCTTCCACCTGGAAGGGAACGCTGCCAGTAACCGTCAAGGGGCCGCTCGGAGCCACTTCCAAGTTGGGCTTCGTGGATACAGGAAAGGGGCGTTTGATGCCCGCGGGCGGTTCGGCCCCCTGTGGCGACCAGTGCAACCAACCCTACAAAGCCATGACCTATGACACGAACGGCTACCCGGCGTCGGTCACGGACTTCAAGGGAATCACCACAAGGACCACGTACACGGCAGACGGGCTACTGGCCGAACAGGTTGACGCCGCCGACACCCCACAGCAGCGCACCACGACGACCACGTGGGATAGCGCACTCCGTTTGCCCCTGAGTCGGGTGGTAAAGAACTCTGCGGGCGTGGCCGTTTCCAGCAGTTCATGGAAGTACAACGCGTTGGGCCTGGAGGTCGCGCGGTGCGAGGTGGATCCTGCCAATTCGGCTGCGGTCGGGTATGCGTGCGGAGCTGCGACCAATGCGCCCGCTGGGGTTCGTCAATGGACCGCCGCCTACTGCTCGGCGGTGGATGCCACCCAATGCCCGCAAGTCGGTCTTGTCCTTGCCGAAGACGGGCCGCGGTCCGATGTTCAGGACGTTACCAGGTACAGCTACTACCTGACCGCGGATGAGTCGGGTTGCGGCGTTCTCGGGGGCTCCTGCCACCGCGCTGGTGACCTTCAGTCCGAGATCAATGCTCTCGGTCAAGTGACGACACGGCTGGCCTACGACCGAAATGGACGTGTCAGCCGCCTTCGAGACGCGACCGGCACGATCCATGATTTTGGCTATTCCACTCGAGGCAAGCTCACCTCGATAACTGCGCGGAACAGCGTGGACGGAGCTGCGTCTACCAACGATCGAGTGACCTCCCTTTCCTATGATGCGACAGGTAATGTCGCATCGCTTGTTGACCCCGATGGAGTATCCCTCAGCTACACCTACGATGATGCGCACCGTCTCGTCCAGATCAATGACGGGGCCGGGAACCACATTCGCTACACCCTCGATGTGGCAGGCAATCGCACCAAAGAGGAGGTGTTCGACGCAGGTGGTGGACTGAAGCGTTCGCTCTCTCGCGTTTACAACAAGTTGGGGCAACTGGTGTCCCAGAAGACGGCAGCGGGGAATTCAACCGACTTTACGTATGACCTGGCGAACAACGTCCAGCTCATCACCGATGCCCTGAAGCGCAAGACGCAGTTTGACTACGATCCCTATGGAAGGCCCAGCAGGGTGCTTCAGGACGTTTCCGGAATGGCGGTCGAGACGCGATACGAGTATGACGTCGAAGGCCGGACCACCAAGGTGGTCGATCCCAAAGGCCTGGCGACCATTTACGGCTATTCAGGGCTGGGCGACTTGTTGAGCCGCCAGAGTCCTGACACGGGCGCAACCACTGCCAGTTACAACAGTGCAGGGCAGCCGGCGAAGCAGGTTGACGCCAATGGCACGGCTAGCAGCTACACATACGATGCCCTGGGACGCGTGGTGCGCAAGGTTTATGGGGACCAAGCGATTGTTGCGTCATACGTGTATGACCAAGTCGAGGACATCTGCTCAGCTGGTGAGTCGTTTGCAAGCGGGCGGCTCTCATCCATGCAGGATGACGGCGCTAAAACCCAGTATTGCTACGATCGCGCCGGCAATGTGACGCGCAAGGTGCAGACGTCATCGGGGCCGAGCGTAGGCGTCAGCTATGCCTATACCAATGCTGGCCGACTTCGTTCTGTCACCTATCCTGACGGAATGGTGGCGGACTACAAGCGAGATGCAGCCGGCATGGTCACCGAGATCGGCGTGACGCGACCGGGGGCTGCTCGTGTCGTGTTGCTTTCCAGTGCAAAGCGCCATCCCTTCGGCCCCACTGCGGGCTGGGCCTACGGCAACGGGCGTACGCTGGCGCGAGACGTTGACCAGGATTACCGTCCGTCAGCGTTGATCGGCAGTGGCTCGGGAGCACTGAATGCAGCCTTCTCGTTCAGTGCCGTGGGCGAGTTGACCGGCCTCACCTCCGGAGGGACTGGGGCAACGTCCGTATCGCTGACCTATGACGCATTGAGCCGACTGACTGCCTTCAAGGATGCGGCGACTGGCTCGATCATCGACAGCTACACCTACGACGCCACGGGCAATCGCACGTCCGCGAAGGTCAATGGAGTTGATCAAGCCTACGTCTATCCGTCAGACAGTCATCGCCTGCAAAGCGTCGGGGGCGTGTCGCGTGCCTACGATGCGGCTGGCAATACGCTTTCGATCCAAGGCGTGGAACGGGAGTTTGCTTACAATGCAATGGGACGCCTGAGTGCCGTGAAGCGAAACGGCACGGTTGCTGCGGAATACCATTACAACGATCTTGGCCAGCAGATCGCCCGTAAGGCCGGAGATGCCTCAGCGCTGAGTCTCTACGATGAGCGCGGGCAATGGCTGGGGGAATACGACCAGGCGGGTATTGCGCGTCAGCAGGTGATTTGGTTGGACAACCTGCCTGTCGGATTGCTGAAGGGTAGCGCGCTCTACTACGTTCAGCCGGATCATCTGGGCACCCCTCGCGTTGTCGTTGACCCAGCCCGTGACGTCGCAGTTTGGAGTTGGGATCTGAAGGGGGAAGCGTTCGGTGCGACGGCACCAAACGAGGATCCGGACCAGGACGGCACGCTGTTTGAGTTCGCGATGCGCTTCCCTGGGCAGCGATACGACGCTGAAAGCGGCCTTCACTACAACGTTCAGCGTGACTACGATCCCGCCAGTGGCCGCTTCGTGACGTCAGACCCGCTCGGATTGCAGGGGGGAATCAGCACCTATGGCTACGTGAAGGGCAACCCTCTCACCTCGGTTGACCCGGATGGGATGCTGGCAATTCCTTTGCTGCCCCCGCCCCCCGTGGTCACGGGCGCCCCGGGTGCCGTTGGGGCGTACAATGGGGGCGACCTCAGCAATCCGAACGGCAATTGGGATTTTGGTCCAAAGATCAACAGCGATAGCCTTAGTAATGCCCTTAAGGCGGGTGAGATGCTGGGGGTTGGGCCAAACGGTCTTCTTGGACCGAATGGTATCCTGAACCCGCAGAGTTCCGCGTCCAAGATGGCGGTTGCGTTGATTCGGTCGGCATGTGCGGATGGGGAGGATGATCTCGAGGCAGACTGCCAAGAGCACATTCAAGCCTGCAAAGTGACATGCACGCGCGCAGGCGGTGACTTCAGACAGCCTGGTGTGTGGGGGGGAAGCTTCGTTCGTTGCATGACCGGCTGCGTCCCGCACCGCTGTCAAGACTTGATCAAGGAGAGCGATGTCAATGGATATTAGGAGTGCCAAGTTGCTGCTGGAGTCGGGCGACTTGGATGGTGCTCGTAAGCAACTGTTGGAGATCGTTGAGCGTGATCCCTCTTCCGAGCGCGCTTGGCTATTGTTGGTCGGCCTCGGTTTTCGAACAAATGACGCGAATCTATCGCTGCAAGCGTTGCGCCAGCTTGAAAAAACCCGACCGCGTGATGCGTTCGTTGTTTCTGGGTTGGTGGACTGTTTGATTCAGCTGGAGCGCTATGGCGAGGCGAAGGAGGTCATTCGCGCCTTTTCGGATGCAGCCGTTCCTGGAATTCCTGCTCACGATACCGTGCTGCAAGAACATCGCAGAGCACTTCAGTTCATCAACGATAGACTTGAGGCTATAGACAGGAGCTCAGGCTCACCCTGACAGCTGGTCCTGCGTCATTCATCGGCCGGCTGCATGCAATGCAGTAGCCGGCCGCCTTGGTTGGTGGCAGGATTAACTAATCAGGAAATCTTGAGGCGATGCTCCCTTAGCAACCAGCAGGGCCATCCACTTAGGCTGCCTTCCGCGCCCAGTCCAGGTCTCTTCAGGATTCGCCGGATTGCGATACTTCGGAGCCACCTTGCCCAACTTACGGCTTTGGGTGATTTTCCGACCTTTTGCATTCTTTGGCTTGTCTGCCGTCGCTGCTGAGGGGAGGGCATACAACTCCTCTATCGTGTAAGCATGATCCTTGACTTATTTGTTGATCTTAGCTCGCATGGCTGCGGCTTTGGGCCGAGTCAGCACTTTGGTTTGCTGTTTTTCTGCCTGAGTGATGAGGGCTTTGAGTTCTTTGGCCAACAGGCCGCTGACATCAATGGTCATCTGTTTGATCCGAGCGGTGAGGGCTTTAGGGTAATTCCAAATGGAATCCGATGCGAACGCTCGCAGGGGCGCCCAAGCCCTCCTTCAGAATTCGGTAAGGCCCAGGCAACAGTTGCAGATCTACGGGTAGAACTTGCCTGGGTCGCTTAGGGAAAGTCTGCAAAACCTCCCCTGGCAGATCTGTAATTAACGTCAAGCATCCATGACAATTGCTCTATGGATCAAATCACCCTGAGCTTGGACCCACTGCCCAAGAAGACCCGCAAGCAAGTCTTTCTCGACGAAATGAACCGGGTTGTGCCCTGGGCAGCACTGGTGGCCCTCATTGCCCCGTTCGCTCGCGGTGCGCACCGAGTCTTGGGCGGGCGCCCGCCGTTTCCCATTGAGCCCATGTTGCGCATTCACTGCCTGCAACTGTGGTGGAACCTGAGTGATCCTGCGATGGGGGAAGAACTGCACGAGCGGCCGCTGTATCGGCGCTTTGCCGGCCTTGATGGCGCAGCACGCATGCCTGATGAAACCACCATCTTGCGTTTTCGCCATCTGCTGGAAAAACACCAGCTGGCCCCGCAGATACTGGCTGCAATCAACACCGGCCTGGCTCAGCAAGGCTTGATGCTCAAGACCGGCACCATTGTCGATGCCACCCTCATTGCCGCGCCCAGCTCGACCAAGAACAAGGATGGGCAGTGCGATCCGCAAATGCACCAGACCAAGAAGGGCAATCAGTGGTACTTCGGCATGAAGGCGCACATTGGCGTGGATGCCGACACAGGCCTGGTGCATACCGTCATTGGCACGGCGGCCAACGTCAACGACGTGACGCAGGCAGTGGGCTTGCTGCACGGTAAGGAAAAGCATGCGTGGGGCGATGCGGGCTACCAAGGCGTGGACAAGCGCCAGGAACTGCAGGGCAGCAAGGCGAAATAGCACGCGGCCATGCGCCCAGGCAAGCGCAAGGCACTGGACCTCAAGCAGACACAGCACCAGCTGCTGGATGAGGCCGAGAAGATCGAAGCCAGCGTGCGGACGGAAGTGGAACATCCGTTTCGAGTGATCAAACAGCAGTTTGGCTACGCCAAAGTGCGCTACCGGGGCCTGCAGAAGAACACCGATCGCCTGATGATGCTGTTTGCACTGGGCAATCTGTGGATGGCCAGGAAGCGTTCGGTGCGACGGCACCAAACGAGGATCCGGACCAGGATGGCACGCTGTTTGAGTTCGCGATGTGCTTCCCTGGGCAGCGATACGACGCTGAGAGCGGCCTTCACTACAACCTTCAGCGTGACTACGATCCCGCCAGTGGCCGCTTCGTGACGTCAGACCCGCTCGGATTGCAGGGGGGAATCAGCACCTATGGCTACGTGAAGGGCAACCCGCTTACCTCGATTGACCCCGATGGGATGCAGGCAATTCCTTTGCTGCCCCCGCCCCCCGCGGTCACGGGCGGCCCGGGTGCCGTTGGGGCGTACAATGGGACAGACCTCAGCAACCCGAACGGTAACTGGGGTTTTGGCCCAAAGATCAACAGCGATAGCCTCAGAAATGCCGTTAAGGTGGGTGAGATGTTGGGGGCAGGTCCGAACGGCATTCTGAATCCGAATAGCCCAGCGTCGCGGATGGCTGTTGCATTGATCAGATCTGCGTGTGCCGACGGGGATGACGATGACTTCATTGCTGACTGCCAAAGCCATATTCAGGGCTGTAAGACTACCTGCACGCGCGCTAAGGTTGATTTCGATCAGCCGGGCGTCTGGGGTGGGAACTTGGCACGCTGCATGCTTGGGTGCGTTCCCTATCGGTGTCAGAAGTTAATGAAGCAGAGCGACCTTGATGGATATTAATGAAATTACCAAGATGCTTGAGGCGGGTGACGACAATGGCGCGCGTCACCACCTTTTGGATCTTGTAAGGCGCGATCCCGCTAGTGCGGTCGCGTGGTTGTTTCTTGTTGGGATTGGTTTTCGGAGCGATGATGCGGAGTTGTCCCTCTGGGCGCTTCGTGCGCTTGAGAAGCTTCGTCCTCGCGATGTGTTGGTCGCGTCTGGACTCGTGGACTGCCTGCTTCGGCTGGAACGATATGAGGAAGCTAAGGAGGTCATTCATGCCTTCTCCAAGATTGCTTGTCCTGGTGTACCCGCCCATGACGCAGTCCTCGAAGAGCATCGCAGGGCCCTTCAGTTCATCAACGATATCGTTGAGGCTGCAGGTGACGAAGACGAATAGCTGACGCGTTCGCTAATCGCGAAGCCTTGGCTTGATCGATTACTTTCGCTCGACGTCACGAGCTCTACGCCTTGATGAGGTTGCTCTCCCAGCCGTGCGTGGCTGGCAGCGTTGTCTTCGATGAATTTCTCAAGCTTTTGCGCGAGTACATTATTTTTGATTCGTCCCAAGGCAGGCGTTGCCTTGGTTTGGATGATGAGGATGGCGAAGTTCTTGGGCCTGGATGAAGTAAAGGAATGGCTAGAAGGCGGGGATATCCCTGGCGCGCGCCTGCCGGGCTGTGTCGATGCTCTTGACTGGCGGGTGCACCTGACGAGTGCAGATGACTACGTTCGAACAGGCTCAATCGAACAGAACGCCTGTCTTGCTTGACCAGCGAGGATTTGTTTACACGTTTGGTAGTCACAACCGCTCTGATTCCTACTGGACACTTTTAGTGTTGATAGAGGTCCCCATCTTTATGAATGGGGGCTTTTTTCGTTTGGCAGTATCCGGTCGTGCCCCAGCCTTCTACCTACGGCGAGATGTTGATGGATGAGGGACGAAACATCTGAGCTAATCAGATTTGAGAACGGAGAGCAGTACGGGAAGAAGTCTGCTCGAGTCCATCGCTGGCCGGGGAGGCAATCATCAGCATCGGCCCGTTTCGACTATGGATCTGTGCAGGGTCTCGGCGGGTCTTGATGACGGCGTGCGAAGGACGGCCATAAGCCTGGCGAACTGGCGCGGGACTGTCGCAGATCCTGCGGACACGGTCACCGCGGGCCTATGCCCAATTGCGCTGTTCTTCACCAAAGCAAGCCCAATGGCCGAGCCTTGGAGCCCGCTCAAGGAACCAATACATTTGGCAGATCCCTGATAAGGTCACACAGCTGTGCAAACGCCTTTTGGTCCGTCTTCCCCCACGTTTCTGGTGAGCCGATGAATACCACTGCGCAAATTTCGTGCCTCATCCTTTGCGTTCTGCTTGGGTCTTCCGTGTCCGCGCGGCCGCTTGCAGAGAGACTCGCGGCGGACATTGAGATGGCCGAACACTCTATTCTTGCCTCGCTGGTGGTGCACAAAAGTTCCGAGAGCAAGTCACTGTGCTCTCAGACGCCATATGCTTGTGTAGGAGCAGACGGTGCTGAGCTTGGTCTCGCCTTGATAGGGGGCAGCAGGAGTGCTGCCGCTCCTCGGCACTTGGTTGAGCTGTCGCGATTTCGTATGGATGGAGCGCTTTCCGAGGACTACAAGTGCTACCTCGCCGCGCATGGCAATTCAACGGTTCAGGCCGCGTCGAAGCTGGATGCCAAAAAGCTGGCAGGGCAATGCATGTCCGAACTTGCTGCTTTCAAACGTCGGGCCGGCGCTGCAAAGTTCGACGTGGCGCCCGAGAATATTTGCAGCTCAGTGGCGGACATCCAGCGATCCCTGCGTGAAGCTGTCCGGCTAGCCAATGCAGGCGGTGAATGTGACGGCTTCTGAGTCGGTCGTCGGAAAAAGCTGATGCGTACGTGATTCGCGAAGCCTTGGCTTGGTTGACTAATGTCGCTCGACGTCGCGAGCTATACAGTTCTGCAATCCGCCGGCTCCGAGGCAGGGCTGGGCCCTGGCGGTGGGGTGCACCCGGATGCAGAACGAAGACATCCAGGAACTGGCTGATATGGTTCGTGAGGCTACGAACGCCCGGTGATCATTCAATGCCTCTGAGAATAGGGCCAATGCCTTGGCTCGGGGCATCGAAGTTCTACTGACTTTGCTCGCTCGCTTGAGAAAAAAGCCAGTAGATTTCATCTCAGGCGACTGATCTGGTTAGAAAAGAAAGCCCCGCCAATGCGGGGCTTTTCTTTCTGCGCGATGTCGTTGGCATTGTGCTTCGCAGCATCAATTTTCGTGCACCGCAACTTGCAAGCATCCAATTTCATCCCCTATGGTGCAATCGATTGCATTGCTGTGAATCGTTGCGTTTGATACCGGTTGGGAGGCCGGCAGGTGGATGTCCATCCATTCGATCAGACCGGCTCCGGCGACGGGCCTCACGCGGCGTGATGCGTTGCGCATGGCGGTTGCTGGAGGCGTAGCCCTGGGTACTGCGGGAGCGTTGCCTGCATTCGCCGCCACCGCAGCGCTCAAGGGCAACCTGAAGCACTCCGTGGCGCGTTGGACCTTCCCGCAGCTGTCGGTCGCCCAGCTCTGCACGACGGTGAAGGACATCGGCTTCGCCGCCATCGACCTGGTCGGCCCGGAAGACTGGCCCACGCTGAAGGCGAACGGCGTCTACAGCTCGATGTGCAATGGCGCGGAGCTGGGCCTGACCAAGGGCTTTGCCGGCCGCGAATTCCACGACCCGCTGGTGGAGCGCTACACGCGGCACATCGACCTGGTCGCCGATGCCGGCTACCGCAACCTCATCTGCTTCTCCGGCAACCGCAACGGTATGGACCCGCAGGACGGCATGGCCAATGCCGAGGCCGGCCTCAAGCGCATCCTCGGGCATGCCGAGAAGCGCGGTGTGGTGCTGGTGATGGAACTGCTGAACTCCAGGGTCGATCATCGCGACTACCTGTGCGACCACTCTGCCTGGGGCGTGGAGCTGTGCCAGCGGCTCGGCTCGGACAACTTCGGCCTGCTCTACGACATCTACCACATGCAGATCATGGAAGGCGACATCATCGCCACCATCGGGAAACACCACGCCTGCTTCAAGCATTACCACACCGCAGGCGTGCCCGGCCGGAACGAGATCGGGGACCGGCAGGAGCTGAACTATCCGGCCATCTGTCGCGCGATCCGCGACACCGGTTTCAAGGGGTATCTGGCGCAGGAGTTCATGCCTGCCGCGCCCGATGCCGTTGCTTCATTACGCGAGGCGATCCGCCTCTGCGACGTCTGAAACGATATCCACCCAGGTGAGAGACCCATGGCAGATAATCACTACGACGCCATCGTTGTTGGCTCAGGAATCAGTGGCGGTTGGGCGGCAAAAGAGCTGACCGAGAAGGGCCTGAAGGTCCTGATGCTGGAACGAGGACGCAACATCGAGCACGTCAAGGACTACGTCAATTCGATGAAGGAGGCGTGGGATTTCCCGCATCGCAACCGTCCGACGCAGGCGATGAAGGCCGCTTTTCCGGTGCTGATGCGCGACTACGGCCTCGCCGAGAACCTGGAAGGAATGTGGGCCAACGAGCAGGACTCACCCTACATCGAAACCAAGCGTTTCGACTGGTTCCGTGGCTACCACGTCGGTGGCCGCTCATTGTTGTGGGGCCGGCAGAGCTATCGCTTCTCCGACCTGGACTTCGAGGCGAATCTCAAGGACGGCATCGCCACCGACTGGCCGATACGCTACCCCGACATCGCGCCGTGGTACGACCATGTGGAAAAGTTTGCGGGCATCGCCGGCACGCGCGAGGGACTGGACGTGCTGCCGGATGGTGAGTTCCTGCCGCCGATCCCGTTGAACATCGTCGAGAAGGACGTGGCCGCACGGATCAAGAAGGCCTTTGGTGGCACGCGGCACATGATCCACTCGCGCACTGCCAACATCACCCAGCCGATGCCCGAGCAGGGGCGCGTGAACTGCCAGTATCGAAACAAGTGCATTCTGGGCTGTCCCTTTGGTGCCTACTTCTCCACCCAGTCGGCGACGCTGCCGGCGGCGATGAAGACCGGCAACCTGACCCTGCGGCCGTTCTCGATCGTCAAGGAAGTGCTCTACGACAAGGATCGCAAGCGCGCGCGTGGCGTGGAGGTGATCGACGCCGAGACCGGGCAGACCTATCAGTACACGGCCAAGGTCATCTTCCTCAACGCGTCGTCCTTCAACTCGACCTGGCTGCTGATGAACTCGGCCACCGATGTCTGGGAGGGGGGGCTGGGTTCTTCGTCGGGCGAGCTGGGGCACAACGTGATGGACCATCATTTCGGTGCGGGTGCCTCGGGCCGGGTCGAGGGCTACGAAGACAAGTACTACTTCGGCCGCCGTCCGTGCGGCTTCTACATTCCGCGGTTCCGCAATGTCGCCGCCGACAAGCGTGGCTACCTGCGCGGATTCGGCTACCAGGGCGGTGCCAGCCGCACCGGCTGGTCGCGCGAGATCGCCGAGCTGAACATCGGTGCCGACCTGAAGGAGGCGCTGACCGTGCCGGGTGACTGGCGCATCGGCATGACCGGGTTCGGTGAAATGCTGCCGCACCACGACAATACGATCCGCCTGGACCGCGACCGCAAGGACAAGTGGGGGCTGCCGGTGCTGGCGATGGACGTTGCCATGCGTGCCAACGAACTGGCGATGCGCAAGGACATGGCCGCTGACGCCGCCGAGATGCTGGAGGCGGCCGGGGTCAAGGACGTGAAGATGCACGACAACGACTACGCCCCGGGCAAGGGCATCCATGAGATGGGGACTGCGCGTATGGGACGTGACCGGAAGAGCTCGGTGTTGAACGCGCACAACCAGGTGTGGGATGCGCCCAATGTGTACGTCACCGACGGTGCCTGCATGACCTCCAGCGCCTGCGTGAATCCGTCGCTGACCTACATGGCGCTGACCGCGCGCGCGGCCGACCACGCGGTACACGAACTGAAAGCGGGGAACCTGTGATGGATCGCCGCGAACTGCTGAAGATGATCGTCGCCGCCACCGGTGCGGCGATGGTTGGCCTGCCAGCGCTGGTACATGGCAAAGCACCAGCGGCCGGGATGATGGCCGCGTTCTCCGATGCCGAAATCGGCACGCTGGACGAGATTGCCGAAACCATCCTGCCGCGGACCCGGACACCCGGGGCGAAGGACGCGGGCGCCGGTGCGTTCATGGCGACGTTCGTCAGCGACTGCTACACCGCCAGGCAGCAGGCGGTGTTCCGCGCCGGGCTGGCGGACATCGACAAGCGCGCCGGTGGCCGCTTCGTGTCGCTCACGCCGGAGGCGCGCACCGGGTTGCTGCGTACACTGGATGCCGAAGCCAAGGCGCGCAACGCAGACGTGACCGAGACCGGAACGCCCGAAGAGGGCGAAGCCATGCCGCATTACTTCACGATGATCAAGCAGCTGGCCATCTTCGGCTTCTTCACCTCCAAGGTCGGTGCGACCGGGGTGCTGCAGTACGTCGCCGTGCCGGGGCGCTACGACGGTGACCTCGCCTATGTCCCCGGCACACCTGCCTGGGGGACCAGCTGATGGACACCAACCTGATGATCCGCCCTGCGTTGATCACCGCCGGCCTGCTGGCCGCTGCATCTGCGTTCGCACAGGATAATGCCGACGCTGTGCGTGACCCGAAGAAGACCGAAGTGTGGACCCCTGTGCCCGCGACCGTGGCAACGCCACCTGGCAAGGCACCGTCCGATGCGATCGTGCTGTTCGATGGCAAGGATGTCTCCGCGTGGGAGGCGGAGCAGGGTGGCCGCGTGCCCTGGAAGGTTGCCGGAGGCGCCATGACGGTTGTTCCGGGCAGCAAGGGCATCCGCACCCGGCAACGCTTCTGCGATGTCCAGCTGCATGTCGAGTGGCGAACGCCCACCGAAACGAAGGGCTTCGACGGCCAGAACCGGGGCAACAGCGGGATCTTCCTGCAGGAACTGTATGAACTGCAGGTGCTCGACAGTTACCACAACCCGACCTATGCCAATGGCCAGGCGGGTTCCATCTACAAGCAGGCCATGCCACGGGTGAACGCCTCGCGCGCACCGGGCCAGTGGCAGGTCTACGACATCATCTGGAAGGCCCCGCGCTTCTCGCCGGGCGGCGGCCTGACGTCGCCCGCACGGATCACCGTGCTGCACAACGGCGTGCTGGTACAGGACGACACCGTGCTGGCGGGCAGGACCGAATACATCGGTGCGCCTTCGTACGCACCGCATGGGTGCGCGCCGCTGTATCTGCAGGAACATGACTCCAAGGTCAGCTACCGCAACATCTGGGTGCGCGAGCTGTAGCGCTCACCGGCTACTTCGCCAGGTAGCTGGCGATGTCATCGATCTCCTGCTGTGACAGCTGCGGGAAGGGTGGCATCAGGCCGCCGCCCTTCCTGATCCTGTCCTTGACCTGGGCGGGCTGCAGCCGCTTGCCGACATCGGTGAGCGCCGGGAACGTCGGTGGTACACCGGTGCGTTCAGCACCGTGGCAGGCAGTGCAGTGCTGGGCGTAGAGTTTCGCACCCGCGGCCGGGTCGTCCTTGGCCCACGCTGCCGTCGCAACGTTCATGCCGCCCAGAGCCACGGCCACTGCCAGGATCATTTTCATGTGGGGCTCCTTGATGCGTCAGCGGTCGGCGCGGGTGGGCGGGTTGGTAGTCAGGTGTTCACGCAGGTAGTCCGCGCCGGCCTGGATGACCTTGGCGGGGTCGCGTGGCTGGTCGTGTTCGACGATGTACCACTGCACGCCAGCGTTGGCGGCGGCTGGCAGGATCGCGTTCCAGTCCAGCACGCCCTGGCCGACCGCAGCGAATCCACCTTCGTCTTCGGCCTGGCCCTTGGGCGCATTGTCCTTGGCGTGTACCGCAAATACGTGGCCGCGGAACTTGCCAAGCATCACGGCCGGGTCCAGGCCCGCGCGCGCGACCCAGGCCAGGTCCAGTTCGGTCTGCAGCTCGGGGCCGGCGGCGTCGAACAGCAGCTCCAGTCCGGTTCTGCCATTGAAGTCGACCAGCTCGAAGTCGTGGTTGTGGTAGGCCAGCTGCATCCCCCTGCCGCGCACCTGCCTGGCAATCCGGCCCAGCTCCCGTCCCAATGCGGTCCAGCCGGCGGCATCGCGCGGGCGGTCCTTCTGGTCCAGGTAGGGCACCACCAGCGTGCTGTTGCCAATCGAGCGGTTGAAGGCCACCACGGCATCCAGGTTGTCGCGCAGCTCGGGCAGCTGAACGTGCGACGAAACCGCTTTGATCGAGTAACGGTCCAGCAACTGTTTCAGTTCCGCAGCGCTTGCATTCTGCGTACCGACGGTTTCCACCGCACGCACGCCCGCGTCGTGGACGATCTTCAGCTGTTGGTCAAGCGGGCCGGCGTTGCGCAGCGTGTACATCTGCACGGCGATGGGCTTCTGCGCACCGGCTGTGTTCCCTGCGAAGGCGGGCAGGACTGCGAGCAGCAGCAGGACGAGGGTTGCAGTTCTACGGACAGGGATGTTCATCAACAGATCCTCCCGGGATTCAACCGATGGTGGTCCAGGTGCGTGACCTGGCCGATGCAATGACACGATCAACGATCCGCGCCGAGCGCAGGCCGTCTTCGAAGGTGGGCAGGCCCTGCGGCCGCTCGCCTTCAATGGCGCGATAGGTGTCGGCCACGAACGCTTCGAAGCACTGCCCGTAGCCCTGCGCGTGCCCCGCTGGCAGCGGCGACAACCGGCGTTGTTCGGCGCTGCCGGCGCCCGGGCCGCGCACGAAGATTTCCTCGCGCTGTTCGGGCAGGCCGATCCACAGCCGCTCGGCATCCTCCTGGTTGAACGCCACGCTGGCGTTGGCGCCGTCGATCTCGAACCAGAGCCGGTTGTGGCGTCCGGCCGAGACCTGGCTGACCGTCAATGACGCCAGCGTGCCCGCGCCGGTCCTGAACATCGCTGCGGCCACGTCCTCGCTCTCGACCGCTTGCTTTGCGCCGTCTGTCGCCGGCGTGCTGAAGCTCTGGGAGGTGGTTGCGCTGCGTTCGGCGATCACCGTGGCAAACGCCGCGTTCACTTCGGCGAAGCACTCGCCGCTGACCCATTCAACCAGGTCGCACCAATGCGACCCGATGTCAGCGAACACGCGCGATGTACCACCCAGTGCCGGGTCAACCCGCCAGTTGTTGCTGGCCGGGTCCAGCAGCCAGTCCTGCAGGTAGCTGCCATGGATCAGGTGCAGTGGCCCCAGATCGCCCTGCGCGATGCGTGCACGTGCCTCGCGGACCACCGGGTGGTAGCGGTAGACGAAGGGGACGGTGGCGATCAATCCGGTCGAGGCGGCCAGCGCCGCCAGCGCCTGCGCATCGTCCAGCGTCGTCGCCAACGGTTTCTCGCAGATCACGTGCTTGCCGGCTTCCAGTGCGGCCTGCGCCATCGTGCGGTGCAGATGATTGGGCGTGCAGATGTGCACGACCTGTACCTGGGGATCAGCGACGACGTCCTCGATATCGCGATAGGCGCGCGGGACATTCCACGCGTGCGCCACCTCGCGCGCGCGCTGCGGCGACGAGGCGGCCACGCCGCGCACCTCGGCGCCAGCCAGCAGTGCCGCGCGGCGATGCACCGCACCGATCATGCCGGTACCAATGATGGCGATTCCAAGCGGGGGCATCGGCTGGTCTCCTCAGGGGGTGGACGACGCGGCCGCAGCTACCGGGCGGTCGCGGAACAGCAGCAGGAAGGCGATCAACACCACCAGTGCGACGCCGGCCGGGAACAACCAGATCTGCTGCCAGTCCGGGCCCGCTGCAGTGGTGAAGTGCTCCACTACCGCGCCGGACAGGAAGGTGCCGATCAGCATGCCCACGCCATAGGTGGCCAGGGTGATGAAGCCCTGCGCGCTGCTGCGCGCGGCGGGGCCGGCGTGGGCATCGGTGTAGATCTGGCCGGTGACGAAGAAGAAGTCGTAGCAGATGCCATGCAGTACGATGCCGATCACAAGCAGGGAGAAGCCACTGCCCGCATCGCCGAAGGCGAACAGCGCGTAGCGCACGACCCAGGCCGCCATGCCGACCGCCAGCATGGTCTTCACCCCCAGCCGCACGAACAGGAACGGCATGGCCAGCATCAGCAGCACTTCGGAGACCTGGCCCAGCGACTGCAGTCCGGCGGCGCCGTGCACACCGAGGTCGTTGAGATACGGATTGGTGAAGTTGTAGTAGAACGACAGCGGGATGCAGATGGCGATGGAAGCCAGGAAGAACACCAGGTAGGCGCGCGACTTCAGCAACCGCAATGAATCCAGCCCCAGGATCTGTCCCAGCCCGGCATCGCGCTGCTGCGCCAGCGGCGGCGTGTGCGGCAGGGTGAACGCATACAGGCCCAGCACCAGCGATGCCAATGCGGCCATGCGGAAGGTCAGTTCAAGCCGGTGCGCCTGTTCCCAGCCCAGCCAGCCGATCAGCACCCCGGCGATGATCCAGCCGATGCTGCCGGCCACGCGTACCAGCGGGAACTGCTTCTCCGGCGATTGCATGTGCCGCATGGCGACGCTGTTGGCCAGTGCCAGCGTCGGCATGAACAGCAGCATGTAGCCCATCACGCAGGCGGAGAACATGCTGAAGCTGGTGGCGGTGGACGCCAGCCACATCAGCACCGCGCCTGCCAGGTGCAGTATCGCCAGGATGCGCTGCGCCGCGAAGTAGCGGTCTGCGATCAGGCCGACCAGGAACGGCGCCACGATGGCGCCGATGGACTGGCTGAGGAACGCCGTTGCCACCTGGCTTGCGCTGGCCTGCAGCGGGCCCTGTACCAGGTAGGTACCCAGGGTGACGAACCACGCCCCCCAGATGAAGAACTGCAGAAACATCATCGCGCCCAGGCGCGACATGGCGTGCGTCATGGCTTGCCCTCCCGGGGCGGTCGTGGCTCAGATTCCCAGCATGCGGCGCAGTGATCCAGCGTCCGTGTCGCTCCCGGCAAAGTCGTCGAAGGCGCGTTCGGTCACATGGATGATGTGATCGCGGATGAAGGCGGCACCCTCGCGCGCGCCGTCCTCCGGGTGTTTCAGGCAGCACTCCCATTCCAGCACCGCCCAGCCGGGGAAGTCGTACTGGGCGAACTTCGAGAAGATCGCCTTGAAGTCGATCTGGCCGTCACCGGGTGAGCGGAACCGGCCCGGACGATCGATCCAGTCCTGGTAGCCGCCATACACGCCGCTGCGCGCGCTGGGGCGATACTCCGCGTCCTTGACGTGGAAGATGCCGATGCGGGCGTGGTAGCGGTCGATGAAGCCGAGGTAGTCCATCTGCTGTAGCAGCAGGTGGCTGGGGTCGTACAGGATCTTCGCGCGGGGATGATGGTCGACCTCATCGAGGAAGCGCTCGAAGGTCGCGCCGTCGTGCAGGTCCTCGCCGGGATGGAGTTCGAAGCACAGGTCCACGCCGCAGGCGTCGAACACATCCAGGATCGGGCGCCAGCGACGGCCCAGTTCGGCGAAGGCTTCTTCCACCAGGCCCGGCGGGCGCTGCGGCCACGGATAGAAGTAGGGCCAGGCCAGCGCACCGGAGAAGGTGGCGTGCGCGGTCAGCCCCAGGCGCTGGCTGGCCTGCGCGGCGAGCCGCAGCTGCTCCACGGCCCAGGCCTGGCGCGCGGGCGGGTTGCCGCGCACGTCGGCGGGTGCGAATCCGTCGAACAGCCTGTCGTAGGCGGGATGGACCGCGACCAGCTGCCCCTGCAGGTGGGTCGACAGTTCGGTGATCTGCAGGCCGTGCCCGGCCAGCATGCCGGCAACATCGTCGCAGTACGCCTGGCTGCGTGCCGCCGCGGCCAGATCGAACAGGTAGGGCGCGGAGGTGGGAACTTGTACGCCAGAATAGCCCAGACCCGCGGCCCATCCGGCCAGCGTGTCCAGCCGATCAAAAGGAGCTGTGTCGCCGATGAACTGCGCCAGGAACAGCGCTGGACCCTTGAGCGTCTTCAACGTGATTCGCCCTCGATGCAATCGATTGCATTATCCTAGCAGGGGCGCACGCAGGACCTGTTGTGCACTGCACAGCGGACAGGAGAACTAACGCCATGGCCACCATCTACGACATCGCCAGGCACGTCGGCGTCTCCGCAGGCACGGTGTCACGGGCGCTTTCCCGGCCGGACAAGGTGCTGCCGGCTACCCGTGCGCGCATCGAGCAGGCCGCCGTCGCATTGGGCTATGTGCCCAACACGGTGGCCCGCACGCTCAAGACCCAGCGCAGCGGCAAGATCCTGGTCACCGTCCCGGACATCGCCAATCCGTTCTTCGCACAGATCCTGCAGGGTGCGGAGGAGGCCGCGCAGGCGGTCGGCTACGCGGTTCTGCTGGGCGATACCCAGCATCAACCCGATCGTGAGGAGCGCTACGCGCAGATGCTCCGGCGCAACGAGGCAGACGGCATGATCGTGCTGGGCCATCGCCTGCCACCGACCGCGCGCGAGATCGTCGAGCAGCGCGGCGCAGCTGCGCCGGTGGTCAATGGATGCGAGTTCGACCCCGCACTGGGCATCCCCAGCGTCCATATCGACAACGCGGCCGCCGCACGCGCGGTGATGGAGCACCTGTACGGCCTGGGGCACGAACGGATCGCCGTGGTCGGCGGGCCACCTGACAACCCCCTGCACCAGCAGCGGCTGGAAGGGGTCCGGGCCGCCGGCAAGGCGCGGGGTCGCCTGCGCCAGCTGAGCATCGTGCCCGGGGACTTTTCCGTTGAGTCCGGGCATGCGGCGGTGATGGCGCTGCTGGACGGCACGCCCGTGCCGACCGCGGTGTTCTGCTTCAGCGACCAGATGGCACTGGGGGCACTGGCGGCCTGTCGCGACCGGGGCATCCGCGTTCCGGAAGCGCTCTCCATCGTCGGCTTCGACGACCTGGCCTCGTCGCGTTACCTCACCCCGCCGCTGACGACCATCCAGCAGCCGATGCGTGAAATCGGCGAGCGCGCGGTCAACCTGCTGCTCGCCATCATTGAACAGGTCGATGTACCGCTTCAGCAGACGCTGGAGTTCAGCTTCATGCTGCGCGGTTCGACAGCGGCGCCTCGGCGGTAGCGGAGGCGAGGCAGGGCAGCCGGAGCGGGGCGGCCGGCCCGCGCGTCGTCCCGCGACCTTGATCCCGAATTGACGCAAAGCTGTCAGACTCATCGCAGGCAGCCCGGCAAGGGCCGTAGCAGCGGGTGCGATCGCGCAGGGGGGGGGCAATGCCATTCTTTACCGATTCGGCGGAAGGCGCGGTCGAAGGCATTGGCGCGGCACGTCGCATCGGCTGGATGCGTTTCGTCGGCAATGGGCTGGGGGCGATCCCCATCGCTTCGATCATCCTCGAGCGCCACGATGGGCCGCTGGCATGGGTCCTGCTGCTGCTCAACGCGCTGGCGTGGCCTGCGCTGGCATTGAAGCTGACCCAGCGCTCCGGCCAGCCCGCGCTCGTCCAGTTCCGCTGCATGGTGGCCGACTCCTTGTTCGGCGGTGGCTGGATCGCCTTCATGGCATTGAGCGCGGTGCCCAGTGCACTGTTCGCCGCACTGCTGGTGGCCGACAAGATCGCTGCCGGTGGCGTTCGCCTGGCGATGCGCGCCACGCTGGCCCTGCTGGTGGGCTTTGCGCTCACCTGGTGGGCGCTCGGCTTCCCTTACCAGCCGGTCACCTCGCAGCGCACGATCATGCTGAGTGTCCCGTTCCTGTTCGTGTATGGCATCGGCCTGAGCATTCTCAGCTGGCAGCTGGCGCGCCGGGTCAAATCGCAGAACCGCCAGCTGCAGCGTCTCAGCCGGATGGACCCGCTGGTCGAGCTGGCCAACCGCGGTTTCCTGATCCTGCGTGCGCAGCAGGCGCTGGACCGGGCACAGGGCCAGGGCGGCTTTGCCTGCCTGCTGATGCTCGATGTGGACGACTTCAAGCGCATCAATGACTCGCACGGCCACCGCGCCGGTGACGAGGTGCTGCGGCATATCGCGGCGACATTGCGCACCGTTGCCCGCCCGGGTGATACGCCCGCGCGGCTGGGGGGCGATGAGTTCGTCGTGCTGCTGCGCGACTGCGCGCCCGTCGATGCAATGCAGGTGGCCGAGCGGGTGCGCCTGCACCTGCTCGAGGCCGCGCGGCAGGCCACGCCGGGGGTGGAATTCAGCGTCAGTATCGGCATTGCGGCCACGCCGCGTGGCGGCAGTGTCGAGGACTGGTTGGCACTGGCCGACCGCGCGCTGTACCACGCCAAGCGCCAGGGCAAGAACACCGCCAGCTACGGCGAGTGAGCGCGCGTGGGGACGGCACGGCTGCCGCCGAACGCGGATGAAATGCCCATTCATCCTGCACGCGGAATCAGCACGCCAATCCTCTACCATGGGCCACCCCGCCCGGACGCGCTCCCATGCAAGACGCTCTCGTTGCCCAGCCCAAGCCCCCCATCCCAAGGATCGCGGCATGGCTGATGATGCTGCTGGGCATGTGGCTGGCGCTGAAACTGGGCCTGGTGGTCACCCTGCTGTCCGGCCTGCTGGTGTTCCAGCTGACCCACCTGCTGGCCTCCACCGTGGAAGGCAGGCTGCCGCTGGGACGCGCACGGGCGATCGCAGTGATCGTGCTGTCGGCGATCATCATCAGCGCGCTGGTGCTGGCCGGGATCGGCGTGGCCTCGTTCTTCCGCAACGAGACCGGTGGCCCGGACGCTTTGCTGGCGCGCCTGATGGAGATCCTCAACACCTCGCGGCACCAGGTGCCGGCGCTGCTGCAACCCTACATTCCCGAAGACATGCCAGCGCTGCGCGCGGCGCTGAACGACTGGGCCGCCGAGCATCAGCGCCAGCTGGGCGTGGCCGGTACCTCGGTGGTCCAGGTGGGTGTGCGCGTACTGATCGGCATGGTGCTGGGTGCGATGATCGCACTGTATGACGAACTGCCGCTGCCGAAGATGGGTCCGCTGGCGCAGGAGCTGGTCGGGCGCACCAGCCGCCTGGCCACCGCGTTCCGTCAGGTGGTGTTCGCGCAGGTGAAGATCTCGCTGCTCAACACCGTGTTCACCGCGATCTTCCTGCTGGGCGTGCTGCCGTTGTTCGGCGTGCACCTGCCGCTGTCCAAGACCCTGGTGCTGATCACCTTCTTGGCCGGCCTGCTGCCGGTGGTGGGCAACATCATCTCCAACACGATCATCACCATCGTCGCACTGTCGGTCTCGTTCTATGTGGCGGTGGCGGCGCTGCTGTACCTGATCGTGATCCACAAGCTGGAGTACTTCCTCAACGCGCGCATTGTGGGTGGCGAAATCCAGGCGCGGGCCTGGGAGCTGCTGCTGGCCATGCTGGTGATGGAGGCGGCCTTCGGCCTGCCGGGCCTGGTCGCCGCGCCGGTGTTCTATGCCTACGTGAAGCGCGAACTGGTCGACCAGCGCTGGATCTGACGCGGCGGGGCATGACGTATTTGTCCCGATTCGAGCGTCCGCGCGGCCTTGTCGGTGCGTTCGCGGCGCGCACGGTGTACCCACGGCCACGGTTGGCCCGTTAGCGGCTTGGCGCCTGTGCAGGCGGCCGCTACAGTGTTCCGCACGACAGGGGAAATGTGCATGGCCCGCAAGGCGTCGCCCATCGGATTGCGGACCTGGGTCTGGATCCTGGCCGGGCTGTTCGTAGTCTGTACGCTGCCGCTGATGGCCATCGCACTGGTGCAGGGCACGCTGCGCTTCACCGCCGCCGAGGACAACCTGGTCAGCCTGCGCCGGCTGCAGCAGACCTTCGACCTGGCCAACCAGGTGTCGGCCGAGCGCGGCCCCGCCAACAGCCTGCTGGGAGCCAATACGGCCGATGCGGCCGAACAGGCCCGGCTGACCGCGCAGCTGGCGGTTGCGCGCAAGCGGGTCGACACCGCCCTGCTGCAACTGGACACCGTGTTCAAGGCCGATCCCGGCGTGGTCGGCGAACATGGGCTGTTGGCCGACGTGCAACGTCGCCTGCAGTCGGCGCGGGCCGCAGTGGACCAGGTGGCGGCACAGCCGCACGACGCGCGCCGGGTGGAAGACGTGGAGCGCGCGATCAGCAGCATGTTCGCCGTGGTCGATCGCCTGCACGTGTTGACCTCGACGCAGATCGGCGTGCTGGTCAGTGCCGACCGCGAAGCGGCGATCCCGGCAATGCAGGGCCAGGTGCTGATCGACCTGCGCGAGCATGGTGGCCGCCTGGCCTCGAACGTGATGGCGCCGGTCGCGGTGCCGGGGGCCTGGCGTGACGAACAGGTGCGGGCTGCATTGCAGACCGAAGGCCGCCTGCTGGAGCTGTGGCGGCTGGCAGGCAGCCATGAAGCGGTGTTCCGCAGTGATCCGGCGCTGTCCTGGCATTGGGACATGGCACGCCGCCAGTTCTTCGGCGAATCGCTGCCAATGATCGAACAGCTGATCGAGGATGGCCGGCGTGGCGTGCCGCCGCCGTGGACCGCCGCCGAGTTCACCACGCGCTACGTGCCGACCCTGCAGTCGCTGGAGGCGCTGCGCGACGGTTACCTGAGCGTGTCCATCGCCCGCTTCGAGCGCACCCGTAACCGCGAAGCGACGCGCCTGGTGGTGCTGGTGGCGACGGTGCTGGGCACACTGGTGGTGCTTGGCGTGGCGCTGCGCATTGCTCACCTGCAGATCCTGCGGCCACTGCTGCAGGCGCAGAAGCAGGTCATCCAGATCGCCTCGGAAGCGCCCGGCCCGGAGCAGCATGTGACCCACCCGCTGGCCGAGATGCAGCGCCTGTTCGATGCCATTGAAGTGCTGCGCGAGAAGTCGCGCGAGCGCTCGGCGTTGACCAGCGAGCTGCGCCAGTTGGCCGGCACCGATGAGCTGACCGGGTTGTTGAACCGGCGCGCGCTGGAAGAAAGGGTACAGCAGCGGCATGCCGACGGCGGCAACAGTGCGGTGGTGATCCTGCTGGATGTCGATCGCTTCAAGGCCATCAACGACGGCCATGGGCATGATGCGGGCGACCAGGTGCTGGTGCAGGTGGCGCAGCTGCTGCAGCGCCACCTGCGCCGCAGCGACAGCATCGCCCGCTACGGTGGCGAGGAGTTCCTGGTGCTGCTGGCCGACGGCGACCTGGCCGGCGGACGCCAATTGGCCGAGTCGCTGCGCATGGCACTGCGGCAGCTGGACATCGCACTGGCCGGTGGCAACGTGCTGCGGGTCACCGCCAGCTTCGGCGTGGCCGCGGGTGGCACCGATGCGCTGGGCTGGCGCACCCTGTTGCGTGCCGCCGATGCGGCCATGTACCAGGCCAAGGCACAGGGGCGCGACCGCGTGCGCGTGGCCGGTGGCGGCCGCAAGGCACGTTGACGGCACCCATCAGCCGATCCGCGCATGCACGCGGCGCAGCGTGCGCGCGATCATCCGGCGCGCGATGGGACGCGGCACCGAGAGCCCACGCCAGCGCAGTGCACCCACCCGGAACGTGGCGCTGGCGGTGGCCAGCACCTTGCCGGCCGGGTCGGTCAGCCAGCCGCGGGTGAAGGCGATGCTGCCCTTGCTGTGCTCGACCTCGCCCCACCCGATGATCCGCCCGGGCCGCGCCGGGCTGACGAAACTGGTCTTGGATTCCACCGTGACCGCGATGCGGTTGGCGGGCAGGGTGGCGTAGATCGCCGGCCCCATGCAGTCGTCCAGCATCGCTGACAGGAAACCGCCCTGCACATTGCCCATTGGGTTGGTGAGCACGGCGCCGGCTTCGAATTCGACCTGGATGCGGCGCAATGCATCGTCGTAGCCAACGAAGCGCCAGCCGAGCAGGGTGCCGGCCTGGGAGGGGGGCAGATCACCGTTGACCACGCTGTAGAAGATCGATTCGGGATTCATTGTGGGGCCTCGTGGGGGGAGGGGAGAGAAAGGGGACTCACTGCGGTAGCGACAACAGGGCCAGCACGAATCCGATGACCGACAGCAGCACCACCGCGGCGCCAGCGGGCACCGGTGTACGTGCGCCGGTACGCCGCCGCACACCGGAGGCGACCAGCACCGGCGGCAGCGTGGCGACCAGGCAGAACAGCTGGAACGCCAGCAGCTGCGGCAGTGCGAAGTGACCGCCGAAGAAGATCAGGCAGGCAGCATCACGCCGGCACCGGCCAGTGCGATCCACCCGGCGCCGACCACGCGGATGAGCGCCATCAGCAGCACCTGCATGCGCGGTTCGATCTCCGCCCACGGCACGCCCACGGCTTGCCCGTGGTAGGGCATGAAGTCGGAGCGCTTCAGATAGGCTGCAGCAAACAGCGAGACAATGAAGAACGCCAACAGGTAGCAGCCGAACGCGAGCCAGGCGAACAGATCCATGTGGAGGCCATGCGGTTGCGAAGGAGTCGCCGCGCGGATGCCGGCTGCCATGCCGGTCGTGCCACGGGGTTGCGCGATTCTCCGGCAGCCCCCTGTTAGCCGGCTGTGGTGCTTCGCAGGGGCGTTCCTCCATCTGCTTTTAACGTGGGTATGGTGGTGTGGAGTGCGTCACGCACGGACCATGCGCCGTATCTCGTTTCCCGTGAAGAGGCCGCAAGTGCTCATCCACTTTCCGGTCACCGCTCTGCGCAGACGCTGGGCGTCCCTCCGATCAAGGACCACGCCGTGACCCAGCTCACCCTCCCAGAACTTGCCAAGAAAATGGCCGGCATCGATTTCACGATGCTGCAGACCCACGCCGGTGGAGAAATTGCCGGTCGCCCCATGAGCAACAACGGTGACGTGGACTATGACGGTGACAGCTGGTTCTTCACCATGGAAGACACCGACATGGTGCGCGAGATCGAGGCTGACCCTGCCGTCGCACTGGGTTTCTCCGGCAGCAAGTCGCTGCTGGGCAAGCCGCCGCTGTTCGTGCACGTGCAGGGAAGGGCAGCGCTGGTGCGCGATCGGGCCACGATGCGCGAGCACTGGGTGAAGGACCTGGAGCGGTGGTTCGAACAGGGAGTGGATACACCAGGACTGGTACTGATCCATGTGCGCGCCAGCCGCATCCACTACTGGGATGGCGAGGACGAGGGCGAAATCACAACCTGATCCCGGCGCGGGGAGGCCGGCGGCAACGCGGCCGTTGCACGCCACGCCCGGGCTTTGCCATCCTCCCCGCTGCGTTCCGTACATTGGAGTTCCAATGCGCCCTGCCTCCTGGCTGATCCTGGCCCTGCTGCCTGCCCTGGCGGCGGCGCAGCCTGCGCGTGCACCCAAGGCCAGCGCACAGGCGCAGGACCCTTTCAGTGAGTTGTTCGATACCGCTTGCATGCAGCACATCGGCGCGCCAGCGCGGTTGCAGTCGTTGATGGAATCCAACGGGCTGTCACCGCTGCAGCCTGCCGAGGCGGCAACGTTGCTGCAGGGGCAGTCGGGCGTGGCCTGGATGGTGCCGCTGGCCAGCGGCCGCTATGCAGTCAGCTGGGCTGACGATGGCACGTGCACGGTCTACGCCGAAAAGGCCGACGCGGCGGTCGTGCAGAAGGGCTTTGCCCGGTTGGTGCAGGCGGCGCCGACGCCGTTGCAGGCGCGCTCGCTGCCAGGCCGTGGGCCGTTGTCGGCGGACCAGGTGGCGATCCAGTACGGCTGGGCCACGCCCGGGCAGGCCAAGCTGCAGGTGCGTTTCCGGCTGGTCACGCGGCAGGCCGCCGAGGCCGGCGTGCAGGCGATGGCCTCGGTGACGCCGGGCGAAGCGATGCTGGAACAGGCTGCACCCAGTCGGTAACGCTGGCCCCGCGCCGCGCAGGCTGCCCATGCCCGCGATTCAGCCTTTCACGCTGGTTGTGATATATCGTTTATCGATAAATACACCCCGGGGCGGCGAGGCCGCCCCAATGCCGGAGGCCGCTTGACCGCTCGTCCCGCCCGCGCCAGATCCGCGCGAGGCTTGTTCACCCTGGCCCAGGCCGCCGTCCAGGCCGTCCGGGCGATGTGCTGGCTGGGCATCCTGGCCGCACTGCTGGCCGTGCCGCTGGTCGCGCACGACCGTCGCTGGCTGCTCGACAGCGTCCACGATGCCGCTGCCGCTGCTGCGCACGGCAACGCCCTGTTCCTGCACTTCTGCCTGGGGCTGGCTGTGATCGTCGCGCTGCTGGTGCTGTGCCTGCTGTTCCTGCGCCATCTGCTGCGGCTGCTGAAATCGGCGGCGCGCGAAAGGCCGTTCACCCACGCCAATGCGCAGCGACTGCAACGCATGGCGTGGCTGATGCTGGCGATGGAGCTGCTGTCGATCCTGATCGGCGCCTACGCGGCCTGGATGGGCCCGGACTTCAGCTGGATGGAGGTAGGCGGCGGCATGTCGATCACCGGGCTGGTGGCGGTGCTGATGCTGTTCGTGCTGGCACGCGTCTTCGCCGTGGGCGCGGCGATGCGCGATGACCTCGACGGTGTCATCTGATGGCAATCGTCATCACCCTGGACCGCGTGCTGCAGGAACGGGGCATGACCCTGTCCGAGCTGGCCGGTCGCATCGACATCACCCTGGCGAACCTGTCGATCCTGAAGACCGGCAAGGCGCGCGCCATCCGCTTTTCCACGCTGGATGCGATCTGCCGGGAGCTGCAATGCACGCCTGGCGACCTGCTCGGGTACGACCCGGCGCGGGCGCAGGAAGCAGACTGAGTGTTTCTTCTTCTCCCTTGCCCACTGACGAAACGGACCTGAAATGGAATGGTTGACTGACCCCTCGATTTGGATGGGCCTTGCAACCCTGGTCGTGCTTGAGATCGTGCTCGGCATCGACAACCTGGTGTTCATCGCGATCCTTGCCGACAAGCTTCCGCCCCACCAGCGCGACCGCGCGCGGGTGATCGGCCTGGCACTGGCCCTGCTGATGCGGCTGGTGCTGCTGGCGGCGCTGGCCTGGATCATGAAACTGACCGCGCCGCTGCTTACGCTGTTCGAGCACAGCTTCTCCGGGCGTGACCTGATCCTGCTGGGCGGTGGCCTGTTCCTGCTGTTCAAGGGCACCATGGAGCTGCACGAACGGCTGGAAGGCCGCGCGCACCACGAAGACGGCAAGAAGGTCTACGCCAGCTTCGCAATGGTGGTGGCGCAGATCGTGGTGCTCGATGCGGTGTTCTCGCTGGACTCGGTGATCACCGCGGTCGGCATGGTCGACAACCTGGGCGTGATGTATGCCGCCGTCACCATCGCGATGGCGCTGATGCTGCTGGCGAGCAAGCCGTTGACCCGCTTCGTCAACAAGCATCCCACCGTGGTGGTGCTGTGCCTGGGCTTCCTGCTGATGATCGGTTTCAGCCTGGTGGCCGAGGGCCTGGGCTACAAGATCCCGAAGGGCTACCTGTACGCCGCGATCGCCTTCTCGATCCTGGTCGAGGCGTTCAACCAGTGGGTGCGTTTCAATCGTGAGCGCAACGAGCGCCGCCAGCCGTTCCGCCAGCGCACCGCTGATGCGGTGCTGCGCATGCTCGGGGCGCGCCCGGCCAACGGCCATTCCGATGACGGCGTGGACGAGCCGGTAGATGCCGAAGAGCGCCTGCAGCCGGCCGAGCACGAGATGATCCGTAGCGTGCTCGGCCTGGCTGACCGTCCGGTGTCGAGCGTAATGACCGTGCGCGCCGATGTGCAGTGGATCGACCTGGCGCGGGGCCAGGAGGATGTGGTGGCCCGCCTGGTGGCATCGCCACACACCCGGCTGCTGGTGGGCGATGGTGACCTGGACAGCCTGCGTGGCGTGGTGCAGAGCCGCGACCTGCTGGCTGACCTGCTGCAGGGCAGGCCGCTGCAGCTGGAAGGCAACCTGCGCGAGCCGCAGTACGTGCTGTCCAGCGCCAGTGCGCTGCAGGCGCTGGAACTGATCCGCCAGCATCCGGTACCGCTGGCGGTGGCGGTGGATGAGTACGGCAGCGTGGAAGGCCTGGTGACCGCCAACGATCTGCTGGCGGCGATTGCCGGCGATCTGGTCGATACCCAGGACGAGCGCTATGGCGTGGTCGCGCAGGGCGAGGACCAGTGGGAGGCCGACGGTGCGCTGACCCTGGACGACCTGCAGCGGCTGACCGGCGTATCGCTGCCACGCAGTGCCGACTACATGACCATCTCCGGGCTGGTGCTGGAGCAGCTGGGCCGGCTGCCGGACACCGGCGATGCGGTGGAGGTGGCGGGTGTGCGCATCACCGTGCTGGCGATGGAGAAGCGCCGCATTGCCCGCCTGCGGGTGGAACACCTCGACCAGCCGTTGTAGAGCCGAGCCCATGCTGGGCTTCGGGGATGCAGCCCAGCATGGCTCGGCTCTACACAACATGGCCCGCAGCCGTCACCATGGCGGGCCCGCTTTCTGTCATGGATGGTTGCAGTGCTGAGTACGATCGGTTTGTTGATGGGCCTGTATGTGGCCTGGCGCCTGTTCTGGCCGCTGCGCATGCCCATCGGGTTGAAGGTCGTGCTGTCGCTGCTGATGGTGGCTGTGGCCGTGCAGCTGCGCATCGTGGCGACCTTTTGGGGCACGATGGCGTCGCCGGAAATTCCGAAACTGGCCATCGCCACGCTGGCCACCGGCTCCACGGCGGTGCTGCTGCTGGCATTGGTGATGCTGGTACTGGACGCCGGCCTGCTGGTTTCGCGCCTGCTGCGTTGGCCGCGCATGGTATCGGCCCTGCGTGCACCGCAGCTGCGGCCGGCGGCCGGCGTGCTGGCCCTGCTGGTCAGTGGTTATGGTGTCAGCCAGGGCATGGCAGTGCCCCAGCCGCGGCAGATCGAGGTGAGCATTGCCGGGCTGCCAGCGGCGTTCGACGGCTATCGCGTGCTGCAGCTGACCGACATCCATGCCAGCCGCCTGCTTACAGGTGACTGGGTGCGCAGGGTGGTGGACCAGGGCAACGCGCTGAAGCCGGACCTGATCGTGATCACCGGTGATCTGATCGACGGCAGCGTCGAGGCCCGTCGCGACGACGCGCGACCCCTGGCCGATCTGCGGGCGCCGGACGGTGTCGTTGCCATTACCGGCAACCACGAGTATTACGCGCAGTACCAGGCATGGATGCAGGCGTTCCGCGCGCTGCACATGCAGGTGCTGGAGAACAGTCATTTGCAGGTACGACGCGGCGATGCGGCGCTCACCATCGCCGGTGTCACCGACCCGGTGGCGGCACGCTACGGCCTGCCGCTGCCGGATCTCCAGGCTGCACTGGAGGGTGCCGATCCGTCCGCGCCGGTGATCCTGCTCGATCATCGCCCGCGCAATGCACGCGAGGCGGCGGCGCGTGGGGTGAAGCTGCAGCTGTCCGGGCACACTCACGGTGGGCAGATCATCGGCATGGACCAGCTGGTGAAGCGCGCCAATGGCGGTTTTGTCTCCGGCCGCTATGACGTGGATGGGATGACGCTGTACGTGGGCAACGGTGCGGGCCTCTGGGCCGGTTTCCCGGCGCGCATCGGCGTGCCGTCGGAGATCACCCTGGTGACATTGCGCCGCGCGCTGTGACCTGAAGTGGGGCAGGTCCCTTTGCGCAGGGAGTTCGCTGCCTATCGCGCTGGGATCCCTCTGTAGAGCCGAGCCCATGCTCGGCTGAACCAGAAAGGCAGCCGAGCATGGGCTCGGCTCCACAAGTAACCGCCTCCTCAAGAACTCCGCAGCGGTGGCCGCGCATGCGCATTGCGCCGCAGTGACTGCGCCCGCTTGGCTATCCAGCGCACCACGAAGGCGGTGAACAGCAGGGCCGACGGCACCGCATACCAGAAGTTGCCTGGCACGCGCTTGAAGTACGAGTAGGTGAACACCGCCGCGATGATCCACATGCCGGTCAGGTGCAGGCGACGCCAAGCGGTGGGGCCCATGCGGCGGGCGATCCCCCGATGCGAGGTGATGGCCAGCGCCACGATGGCGATGTAGCCCACCGTGCCCGGGAGGTTGGCCAGCGCGGATCGTGCTGGCCAGAACGCCGGGTTGAGGATGCCGAAACTGGTGATGGCGATGGCATGCAGCAGGTGCGAAAACGCGAAGGACAAACCGACGGTGCGCCGTTCGCGCAGCAGGAACCGGGTGAATGGGCCGGGCAGAAGACTGGCGAACGACGATGCGGTGAACGCCGCCAGGAACAACAGGAACGATGTACGTGCAGTGACCCGTATCGCCGCACGGCTGCCTTCGGCTGCATCGGGATACAGGGCGAAGGCCGCCAGCGCGAATGCGATCAGGACCACGGCCATGGCCACAAACAGGCGCCAGCCGTGCAGGAAGGAAGTGTTGGAAGCAGGCATGGTGAGACCTCGAAGCAGGAATGGGGAGCACCGACCGCTGGCCGGGCGATGAGTGGGTAGCGCCGGCCGCTGGCCGGCACCCTCAACAGTCGTTCGGCACAACCAGCACGCTCGCCGCACACAGCTCGCCCAGTACGGGCGCGCAGGCCGCGCGCAATGCGTCCGTTGCCACGCCATGTGCCTCGGACAGCGCCCGGAGTGCTGCTTCCACAGCTGCGCCGTCGTCACCAAAGATCGATAGCAGCGCGTAGGCCAGCGGCGACAGTTGCTCGACCTGCAGGCTGAAATCGGCGAGGCGCCGGATCAGCAGCAGCGTGGGCGCAGCGCTCGGCACCGGCTCCAGGGCCTCGTCCTCATGCACCGGCCATCGGTAGCCCAGCACCCGCACCAGCGGCGAAACCGCCAGCACATCGCTGCCCTCGGGAACGCTGTGCAGCGACTGCCCGGCGTCACGCGCTTCAATGCGCAGCGACTGCAGCGTGCTCTCGTAGTGCGCAAGTTCCGCTGCCCAGGCCGGGAGTGCCAGCGCGTCCTGCACTGCCAGCCAGGCCGTGAACTCGCCGGCGATCTGTGGGAACAACGGGGTCTGGCAGGCGTGGTGGGCGTAGTAGTGCTCCACTGTGTCGCGCCAGTGTGGCGTGCCCAACTGCTGTTGCAGGCGCGGCAGGCTGCCGGCCAGCAGGGCGTCCAGGCTGTCGATGCACAGGCGGCGGTATACCGCCAGCCTGCCCGCCTCGACGCTGTCGGGTGCGGCCATTGCTGGGTCGCGCACATGATCGGCCCAGCGCCGTTGCAGGGTAGCCAGCGACTCAGCCATGGGCCACCTCGGGCCAGCGTGCCTCGGCTTGCGCCTGGCGGATCTGCGCGACCTCGGCCAGCAACTCCGCCAGCGGCGGAAAGTTGAAGTCGCGTTCGAGCAGCGTGGGGCGCACGCCGACCCGCGCATAGGCCTCGCGCAACAGCGCCCAGACCACGCCTTTCACCGGGGCACCGTGGGTGTCGATCTTGAAGCCATCACCTTCATCGAAATGGCCGGCCACATGCAGCGAGGCAACACGGTGGGACGGCACGCGGGCCAGGAATTCGAAAGCGTCGTAATCGTTGTTGCAGGCGTTGACGAAGACGTTGTTGACGTCCAGCAGCAGGTCGCAGTCGGCTTCGGCGAGCACGGCGTTGATGAAGTCGATCTCGCTCATGTCCGCGCCGGCAACGGCGTAGTAGGAGATGTTCTCCACGGCGATGCGCCGGCCCAGCATGTCCTGCACCTGGGCGATGCGACTGGCGACATGCTGTACGGCTTCGGCGGTGAACGGCAGCGGCAGCAGGTCGTAGACATGTCCGCCGGCGGCGCAGTAGCTCAGGTGTTCGCTGTACAGCTGCACCTGGTGCAGGTCGAGGAAGGCACGGGTCTGTGCCAGCAGGGTGCGGTCCAGCGGATCAGGACCTCCCAGCGACAGCGACAGGCCGTGGCAGGTCAGGGGGTGGCGCTCGCTGAGCTGGCGCAGCGCGGCGCCGTGTGCACCGCCGACGCCGATCCAGTTGTCAGGGGACACTTCGAGGAAGTCGATGGCGCCGGCCGGCATTGCCAGCAGTTCGTCGATCAGGCCACGGCGCAGGCCAAGACCGGCGGCATTGGAGGGCAGGGGCAGGGACATGGCGGATGCTCCAGAGAGAGGGCGCCGCCTTGAAGGCAGCGCCGGTTGGACGTCGATCAATCGGCAACGCGGGAGAACAGGCCCTTCGGCATCGGCTTGCCGTTGGCGGTGTAGACGCTGCGCAGGTAGTCGTGCGCTTCCTGTTCGCTGATGTAACCGTCGTGGTCGGTGTCGATGCGGTCGAACTCGGCGGCACGCTTGGCGGCCACCGCGTTGAACTCGGCACGCGAGACCTTGCCGTCGTGGTCACGGTCGGTGCGGGCAAACGAGGCATCGCCGCACTTGCCTTCGCCACACTGGCCTTCGGCCACCTTGGCCTTGCCGGCGGGCTTGCCGGTGGTGGCCTTGTTGGCCCCGCACTTGCCTTCGCCACACTTGCCTTCGGCGGCGGCGCCCATGGCGACGGCGCTGATCGCCAGCGGTTGGATCGCTGCGGCCTGGCCGGCCAGCAGCAGGCCACCGGCCAGGGCGATGCCGATGGCACCAATGCGCGGCAGGCGGGAGGAGGGGGTGTTCTTGGTCGAGACGGACATGGTGGTGACTCCTTGGGGATGGCACGCCAGGCGTGCGGGATGGACGCCGCCTGAAGGCGACGGAAACGAAAGGAAGAAGCGCGGGAAGGGGCGAAGCAGGTCAGACGGTGCGACGACGGCGCAGCGCGTAGCCCAGCAGCAGCACGCCACCGAGCAGGGCGCCGCCGAAGCCGACGCCGGGCAACAGCGCGGCAACCGGCAGCAACAGGGCGATCAGGCTGACGCCCCAGCCCAGGCCGTCATTGCCGACGGGGGCATGCTGTGGGCCGGCCAGCAGCCGGTCCACGCTGAGCGCGCCACCGCCGTTGAGGATCAATGGCAGCAGCATGGCCAGGAACAGCAGCGGCAGCTTGAAGTTGCCGTAGCCCTGGTCTGTGATCGCGTAGCCCTGCCAGAGTTCACCCAGGCCGTTCCACTGGTCGGGCCAGTGCACGGCGGCGATGGCGACCACCGTCAACACCCAGAAGACGTAGGCCACCGAGCGCGTGGCCAGGCCGAGCAGCAGCATCACCGCACCCACCAGTTCCAGCCAGGTGGCCAGGTGCCAGTTCAACGATGCGGGCAGGGTGGAGAACGGGAACGGGAAGCGACCTTCCAGGTCGGCGAACCAGTTCTGGCCGCCCAGCTTCTCGCGGCCGGACTCAAAGAACTCCCAGGCCAGCAGGGTGCGCAGCGCCAATGGCGACAGCCAGCGGCCGACGGCGTCCAGGCGGGGGGTATACACGGAAGAGGCGGTGCTGATCATGGTGGTGTCCTGCGGGCCAGTGGTCGATGGAGGCCATTCCAGGCGGTGCAGGTATCGGCAACGTGTGCCGTTGCCCGGGGTTTTGTCAGCGACTGTGGCCGCGACCGGGGTTTCGTACAGTCCGATACAAAGACGATGCGTGGATGCACATCGGGGCGTTGTGCGCACGCGGGCGGGGAACGATGTCCGGCCGGTAGTAGCCGGCCTGGCCCGTCGCGCAAATGTATCCCAGTGTAGAAACCCGCCTGCGCCCTACAGTCCGGTACAACTCCGCGCCACGGAGAAACAGCGCCGATACACCGGCAGGCGGAAATGGCCACTCCCAACACCGGAGTGACACCCATGATCCGTACCTCCTTGCTTGCCGCCGCTCTCGCCCTGGCCGGCGCTGCCGCCCCCGCCTTCGCTACCCAGGCCGATACCGCTGCACCGCCCACCGTCATCCTGGTGCACGGCGCCTTCGCCGATGGCTCCAGCTGGAGCAAGGTCCTCACCACGCTGCACGACTGGAAGGTGCCGGCGGTGGCGGTGCAGAACCCGCTCACCTCACTGGCCGACGATGTGGCGGCCACCCGCCGCGCGATTGCCGCCGCGCCTGGCAAGGTGGTGCTGGTCGGCCACAGCTGGGGTGGCACGGTCATCACCGAAGCGGGCAATGACCCGAAGGTGCAGGCGCTGGTGTACGTGGCGGCCTTCGCACCGGATGCAGGGCAGTCTTCGGCGCAACAGGGCGAAGGCTTCCCGGTCGGGCCGGGCCTGGCCCGGCTGCAGGAGAGGGATGGCTACCTGACCTTGCCGGCCGATGCCATCGCCCAGGACTTCGCCCCGGACGTGATGAAAAAGTCGGCCGCACTGCTGTACAGCACGCAGGTCCCGTTGAAGGCAAGCGCGCTGGGCGAGGTGGTGAACGTGGCGGCCTGGCGCAGCAAGCCGAGCTGGTACGTGCTCAGCCGTGATGACCGCATGCTGTCGCCACAGCTGCAGGCCGCGACCGCACGTCGCATCGGTGCTCAGCTGCAATCGATCGGCAGCAGCCATGTGTCGCTGCTTTCGCATCCGGCGCAGGTGGCCGACAGCATCCTGGAAGCGGCCGGGGTGAAGCCGGTGGAGCTGCCGCTGGCTGAGCAGGGGGGCTGAGCGATGGCCGCACTGCGAGGGTACGCACTGCCGCTGCTGCTGGGCCTGCTGGGCGGAGCGGTGTTGTTGCTGGCATGGCCCAGCCCGGAGGCCGATGCGCGGCCGGCACAGGCCGTTCCCGCCACCGGGTTCGACGGTGGCGGGCCCTGGCACAACAGCCCACCGCTCACACTGAAGCAGTTGCGGGGACAGGTGGTGCTGGTCGAGTTCTGGACCTACACCTGCAGCAACTGCCTCAACGTGGCGCCGTATGTCCACCAGTGGCATGCACGCTACGCACCGCAGGGCCTGAAGGTGATCGGCGTGCATACGCCGGAATTCGCCCATGAAGGGTTGCCCGGCAACGTGCGCAAGGCCATCGCGCGGTTGGATATCACCTGGCCGGTGGTGCAGGACAACCAGTACCGGATCTGGAACGCCTGGGGCAACCGCTTCTGGCCCGCGCTGTACCTGCTCGACCGGCAGGGGCGGGTGGTCTACCGCCATTACGGCGAGGGCGACTACGCACGTACCGAAAGCGAGATCCAGCGCCTGCTGGCCAGCCCTTGAGCCGCGCTACCATGGCCGCGCAGCGCGGCCCTGGCCTCCGTCTTCATCGAGAACGCAATGAACCATGTACCGCACATCCTGGTCGTCGACGATGACAGCGAGATCCGCCAGATGCTGGCCGACTACCTGCAGCGCAACGGCCTGCGCGTGAGCCAGGCCGACGGTGGCCGGGCCATGCGCGCGCTGATGGATACCCATGCGGTGGATCTGGTGGTGCTGGACGTGATGATGCCGGGCGAGGACGGCCTGAGCCTGTGCCGCAACCTGCGCGCCGGCAAGCATCGTGCGGTGCCGGTGGTGCTGCTGACCGCCCGCGATGACGAAACCGATCGCATCATCGGCCTGGAAATGGGCGCTGACGACTACGTGACCAAGCCCTTTTCCTCGCGCGAACTGCTGGCGCGCATCAACGCCGTGATCCGCCGCACGCAGATGCTGCCGCCGAACCTGCAGGTGAGCGAGGCCGGGCGCCAGCTCGCCTTCGGCGAGTGGCGCCTGGACACCACCGCGCGCCATCTGCTGGATGCGCAGGACACTGCGTATCCGCTCAGTGGCGCCGAGTTCCGCCTGTTGCGCGTGTTCCTCGACCACGCCAATCGGGTGCTTAGCCGTGACCAGCTGCTCAGCCTCACCCAGGGCCGCGATGCCGAACTGTTTGATCGCTCGATCGACCTGCTGGTCAGCCGCGTGCGCCAGCGACTGGGTGACGACGCGCGCGAGCCGACCTACATCAAGACCGTGCGCAGCGAAGGCTATGTGTTCAGCGTGCCGGTGCAGTTGCTGGGGCCGGACGAATGAACACCTGCGCACGCCGTCCACGCTGGCCGCGCACGCTGTCGGCGCGGCTGCTGCTGGTCCTGCTGGGCGGACTCACCCTGGCCCACGCGCTGTCCTTCGGCCTGCTGTTCTTCGAACGCTACCAGTCCACCCGTAGCATGATGCTGCGCAACCTCGACGAGGATGTGGCGGTGAGTGTCGCGCTGCTGGAGCACCTGCCTGTGGCGCAGCGTGAGGCCTGGGTGCCGCGGCTGGAGCGGCGCACCTACCGTTACCTGCTGCGCCCGGCCGCGGCCGGACCAGGGCTGCAGACCGATCGTGCACGCCAGGTCACGGCGATCATCGACGACAGCCTGCAGCACCGCTATCCGTTGCAGGCGCGCCAGGTGGCTCGCCTGCCGGAGCGGTTCGAGGTGGAACTGCGCCTGCACGACGGCACACCCTTGACCATTGAAGTCACTCCGTCGGGCCTGCCGCTGGCACGTTGGCTGCCCGCCGTGCTGCTGGTGCAGCTGGCGCTGCTGCTGGTGTGCGCGTGGTTGGCGGTGCGCCTGGCCCTGCGCCCGCTGCAGCAGCTGTCGCATGCGGTGGAGCATCTGCAGCCGGGCAAGGACGGGCCTGCACTGCCTGAAGATGGCCCTGCGGAAGTGGGCGGCGCGGCGGCTGCACTCAATGCACTGCAGGCACGCATTCGTGGCCATGTCAGTGAGCGCCTGCAGATCCTGGCCGCGATCTCGCATGACCTGCAGACCCCCATCACGCGCATGAAGCTGCGGGTGGAGACCCTGCCTGAAGACAGCACCCAGCAGCGCCTGCTGGCCGACCTCGATCACCTTGGGCAGCTGGTGTGTGAGGGCGTGGCCTATGCGCGCAGCAGCCACGTTGCCGCTGGCGCGCCGGTGTCGATGGACCTGGGCGCGTTCCTCGCCAGTGTGGTCGGCGACTACGAGGACATGGGCAAGCCGGTCACTGGCGGTGCGCCCGCTGGACTGGTCGTGCAGACCTGGCCGCAGCCGCTGCGCCGCGTGGTCGGCAATCTGGTCGACAACGCATTGCGCTACGCCGGCGCCGCCGAGATCGAGGCGGGCCGCGATAAGGCCGGAAGGGTCTGGATCAGCATTTCCGACCGTGGCCCCGGTATTCCCGAGGGCCAGCTGCAGGCAGTGCTGGCGCCGTTCCACCGGCTGGAAAGCTCGCGCAATCGCGATACCGGCGGGACCGGCCTGGGCCTGGCCATCGCGGTGCAGCTGGCGCAGTCGCTGGGCGGCTCGCTGCGGTTGCACAACCGCGAGGGTGGCGGCCTGCGGGCGGAACTGCAGCTGCCGGGCTGAGTTGCCCGGCCTTGTGTTCCAGCAAGGATGCTTCTGCTTCGGCCTTGGCGGTGAGCGCTTCACCGGTCATGAAACTCAGTGCATGCACGCAGCCGACAGCCGATGACCGGCATTTCACCCCGTCCATGCCACGCTGCGCGGAACCTGCCCAACCGGGACCGAGGCTGTTGAAGGCGAACACGCAATGACGGCGGCGCGGCAGCGCTCGATGTGGGTGGCGGGCCTGTCCACGGTGGTGGAGTGGTACGACTTCACCCTGTACCTGTACTTCGCCACGGTGCTGTCGCGGGTGTTCTTCGGCGGTGGCGAGCAGGCGTTGCTGGTGACCTTGGCCGGCTTCGCGGTGTCCTACCTGATGCGTCCGCTGGGCGCGCTGTGCTTTGGTCACCTGGGTGACCGGCTCGGCCGACGCTGGATGTTGCTGGCGTCGATGGCGTTGATGGCAGCGGCAATGCTGGCCACTGCGCTGCTGCCGACCGCGGCCACCGCAGGCGCCACGGCCGGCGTGCTGCTGCTGGTGCTGCGCTGCGTGATGGCGTTCTCGGTGGGCGGCGAATATACCGGCGTGGTGGCGTACCTGCTGGAAAGCGCACCGGCGCGCCGACGCGGCCTGGTTACGTCATTGGCTTCGGCGGCCAGCGAAGTGGGCGCACTGCTGGCGGTGGCGATCTCTGCACTTACCGTCGCGCTGCTGCCCACCGCGCAGCTGGACCGTTGGGGCTGGCGGATTCCGTTCCTCGTCGGCGCCGCGCTTGCGCTGGTGATCCTGATTGCGCGTTCGGGCATGCACGAGTCGCCGGAGTTCGAGCGCCAGCGCCGCGAAGGCAGCATTCCCGCCACACCACTGCGGCATGTGCTGCGGCATCATCCGTTGGCGGTGGCGCGCACGTTCGCGATTTCGGCGCTGGGATCGATCACTTACTACGTGGGCATCACCTATGTGCCTGCATTCCTGCACGCGCAGGGCCACGATGAGGGTGACGCACTGTGGCTGTCGACGATCGCGGCGGTGGCAGTGATCGCGATCACGCCCCTGTGTGGCGCATTGTCGGACCGCATCGGACGACGTCCGGTGTTGTTGGGCCTGACCGTGCTGGCAGCGCTGCTGCCGCTGTCCCTGTTTGCGTGGATGGCACAGGCGACGGCGCTGGGCATCGTGCTGGCGGCGGTGCTGCTGGCCTGCGTGGCCGGCGGTGTAAGCGCGGTGGCGGCCCCGGCCACGGCAGAGCAGTTCCCCGGCGAAGGCCGGGTCAGCGGGCTGGCACTGGGGGTAACCATGGCCACGGCGGTGTTCGGCGGTGCGACGCCGTGGCTGGCGCAATGGTGGGTGGAACGCAGCGGCTGGGCGGCGGCGCCGGGCGCGATGATCGCGCTGGTGGCGGTGCTGGTGCTGCCGGTGCTGTGGACCCTGCCCGAGACGGTCCCGGGCAGGGCCAGGCGCTAGCCGGTCAGACCTTCAGGGTCTGCTCGATGTCGGCCAGTACCGCGGCCGCATCCACACCGATGGCGATCGACTGCACCACGTGGCCGTCCCACACGCTGGGGCCGAATGCCAGGCCTTCCGGCTTGGGAATGGTCATGCCGCGGGCGACGCCGTCGGTGGCCACGCGCACGCTGGCGCGCTCGAACTGGAACAGTTCCGGGCGGGTCAGCGCGATGCACGCGCAGCAGTCATGCACGACCATGCCCTTGTGGCCGGCCTGCAGGTAGAAGTCCACGTAATCCTGCGACAGCGCACGGACCAGCTCGGCGTCGGCACCGCCGATGGTGGCCAGCTTATCCAGGCCGTCACGGTCCATTTCCACGCGGGTGGTCACGTCCAAGCCGATCGCGGTGACTGGCCAGCTGGCGGTGAACACCACGTCGGCGGCTTCGGCATCGCCCCAGATATTGGCCTCGGCGGCCGGGGTGATGTTGCCGTTGACGTGGAAGGCGCCGCCCATGATCACCACGCCGCGTACCAGGCCGGCGATGTCCGGGGCCTGCTGCAGGGCCAAGGCCAGGTTGGTCATGCGGCCGACCGCGACCAGGGTCACTTCGCCCGGATGGGCGCGGACCAGATCGATGATCAGCTGATGGGCCGGGCGGGCATCGGCGGCCACGTCCAGGCTGGCCGGCACCGGGTGGTTGCCCAGGCCGTTGTGGCCGTGGATGTGCACCGGCCACGCTTCCGGGGTGGCTTCCGGCTGCAGCGGGCCATCGGCACCGCGCGCGACCGGGGCGGCGAAGCCCCAGGCCTGCTTCAGGTACAGCGCGTTGTGCGTGGTCGACTCCACCGAGGCATTGCCGAAGGTGGTGGTGACACCGATCAGGTCGATCTGGGCGTGCTTGTGCAGGTAAAGCAGGGCCAGGGCGTCGTCGACGCCCGGGTCGGTATCGAAAATGACTTTCAGCATGTTGTTGTTCTTCTTCTTCCGTGTGGTGCGAGGGGCGCCGGCGGCCACGGGGCAGGCCGGCGCGCCCCCACATTGTCCCATCTTCATGACAGGCAGGGCCATTGCCGGGGTGGCAGGCCATAATGCCTCCAGTCCAGGCATGGAGTCGCCGAATGCTGATCGTTGCCCTTCTGCTGGTCCTGCTGGTGCTGGGCCTGAACGTGGTGGCCACCGTGGTGATCGTCAGGCGTGATGGGCTGTCGGCGGGTGGCCGGACGGTGCAGCTGCTGCTGGTCTGGCTGCTGCCGCTGGTCGGCGCCATCCTGTGCATGGCGGTGGCTACGGCCGATGGCTCCGGGATCCGGGGCGACAACAGTTTCGGCGATGGCTACGATCATCCGGGCGGCCAATCCGGCGACAGCTACAGCCATCAAAGTCACAGCAGCTCCGACTGCAGCAGCGACGGTGGCAGCGGTGACGGCGGCAGCTGCGGTGGTGGCGATTGACGAGATGTTCCAGGATGCCGGCCAGCGGCCGGCACTACCCAGCCGAGGTCACGCCCTGGTAGTGCCGGCCGCTGGCCGGCAACCTCATCCGCTCAACCGCCTCTACAGAACAGCGGTTGGCTGCGGCCGGTAGTGCCGGCCGCTGGCCGGCAACCTCATCCGCTCAACCGCCGCCTTCGGTCGGCAAGGGCGCTGGCACGTTCAACAACCCGCCCGCTGCCACATAGGCGGCCAATGCCTGGCCCTGGCTGAGCAGATGGCGCTCCATGGTGCGTTCGGCAGCCTGCGCATCGCGGCGGCGGAAGCACTCCATCAACTCGCGGTGTTCGGCCAGCGACTGCGCCGTGCGGCCCGGGGTCAGCAGCTGGCGGCCGCGATGCATCTTCAGGATGCGGTGCAGGTCGTGGGTGATGCGGATCAGCCACGGATTGCCCGCGTAATGCTGCACGGTTTCGTGGATCAGGTAGTTGTTGCGGTAGTACTCGGCAATGTTGCCCTCGGCCGCCGCCGCTTCCATCGCCGCATGCAGGGCCTCCAGTTGTTGCACGCCGGCATCGTCGATGTGCCTGACCGCCTCGTGTGCGCAACGGCCTTCCAGCATGGCCATTACCGGGAACAGCTGGTTGAGGTCTTCCAGCGTCAACCGGGTGACCCGGCTGCCACGACCTGCGTCGATCTGTACCAGGCCTTCGGCGGCCAGCAGCTTCAACGCCTCGCGCAGCGGCGTGCGGCTGATGCCCAGTTCTTCGCACAGCGCGGGCTCGTCGATCCACTCGCCCGGCGGCAGCCGGTAGTCGTAGATGCGCTCGCGCACGTGGTCGGCCACCTCTTCATACAGAGGCGCGCGCTTCTTCGGTGATCGCGGGGCGGGGGCAATGGCCATGGAGGAAGTGTACCGCCAGGTAGTGCCGACCGCTGGCCGGCAACCCGTGATCGCTGGATGGCTTCATGGGATTGCCGGCCAGCGGCCGGCACTACCGCTGGGCGGTTACATCCAGCCGGGCACCACGAATACCAGCCAGGCCAGCAGCGGTCCAAGCGCCACCACAAGACCGCTGTAGACCAGGAAGCGGCGGAACAGGGTTTCGCGCTCTTCCTTCGCTGCCGAGGCCACCACCAGTGCGCCATTGGTGGAGAACGGGCTGACATCGACGATGGTGGACGACACCGCCAGCGCGCAGATCACGCCGGCGGCGCTGAGGTGACCCTGCATCAGGAACGGCACCGCCAACGGAATCGTGGCGCCCAGCACTGCGGCCGACGAGGCGAATGCGGAGACGATGCCGCCGACGTAGCAGACCAGCAGCGCGCCGAGCAGCGGAATGCCGATGTCGGACACGCCATTGCCGATGAAGTCCACCGCGCCGGCATGTTCCAGCACGCCGATGTAGGTCACCACGCCACAGATCAGCAGCACGGTGGACCAGCTGATGCCATCGACCGCGCCCTTCTGGCTTTGTGGCGACAGCAGCGCCAGCGCCACCGCGACGGTGATCGAGACCAGGCCGACGTTGAGGTTGTAGATCAGCGCGGCCACGCCCAGGCCGAGCAGGCCGATCAGGGTGAACAACCGTTCGCGGGTCAGGCCCACCGCATCCAGTGCCGCCGGATCATTGCTGAGCGTGCCGCCGCCTGCTGCGACCAGCGCGCCATGGCCTTCGATCGCGAACTGGCGCGACGACGCCTGCGGGCCACCGGCCATCGCCAGTTCGGCATTGCCGATCGTTCCTGCCGCGGTGATCGAGCCGCGACGCAGCAGGGCGATGCCACCGAAGGCGAAGAAGCAGATCGTCGCCATCATGAAGTTGAAGCCCAGGCTGGTCAGGAACACCGCCATCTCGGTCACTTCCAGCCCGGCCTTCTGCACTACGCCATTGGTGATGCTGCCGTACACGCTGATCGGCGAGAAGCCGCCCGCCTGTGCGCCGTGGATGACCAGCAGGCCCATCATCAGTGGGTTGATGTTGTACTGCTTGGCAAAGCGCAGCGCGACCGGACCGATGATCGCGACCGCCGCCGGGCCCAGCGCACCGAACGCGGTCAGCACCGCGGTGATCACGAACATCACCCACGGGATGGCCACGATATGGCCGCGCACGGCTTTTACAGCCCAGTGCACCAGCAGGTCGATGGTGCCGTTCTTCTGCGCGATGGCGAACAGGTAGGTGATGCCGACCAGGGTCAGGAACAGATCGCCGGGAAAGCCGGCCAGGACCTCCTTGCCGCCCATGTCGACCCACAGCCCACCGATGATGAAGGCCAACGCGAAGGCGACCGCGCCCATGTTGATCGGCATCGCCGTGGCGACGATGAACATGATCACCAGGCCGATGATCGTTGCGATTTGTGGACTCATGCGCCCTCCCAGACACGTGACTCACGTACAGCGCGGATGGAGACCCGCCATCCCCGGGGTAAGGCGACGTACTGCGTGTTGCGTGATACGTACTGCTCGAACCCGTTACTGCAGCCGCTCCAGCGCACTGCGGACCCACGCCGCGGCGCCTTCCAGGCTCTGGAACTCTTCCACCGCGCGCACTTCGCAGCACGGATAGGCCGGTGCGACCATGCGCGCCAGCGCGTTGCCCGGGCCCAGCTGCAGGAAAACCCGCGCGCCGCGCTCGAAGGCCTGGCGCATCACCTGCGCCCATTCGATGGTCTGCGCCAGCTGCGCCGACAGCGTGTGGACCGCCATTGCGCGATCCCGCACCGGTCGCGCATCGATGCCGGCCAGCAGCGGCAGGCGTGGGGCCTGCAGTGGCGAGGCATGGAGTGCGGCAGCAAACGGTGCTACCGCCGCCGCCAGCAACGGTGTGTGTGCAGGCACGTGCACCGGCAGCGGACGGATGCCGGCACCCTGCGCCCGTGCGGCACCGGCCAGCCGCTGCAATGCGGCGTGCGTGCCGCCCACGATGAAATGGTCCTGCCCATTGGCGATGGCCACGTACGCACCGTGCAGATCGCACAGTGGCTGCAGTACATGGCGCTCCAGGCCAAGTACCGCCTGCAGGCCTGCATCGGCCGGGCTGGCGCCGTCCATCAACTGCGCGCGCTGCGCCGCCAGGGCAAGGCAGGTGGCCGCATCGAAGCTACCGGCGATGGCATGCGCGGCCAACTCGCCGATGCTGTAGCCGGCGGCCAGCGTCGGCGTTGGCACGTTGTCGCGCAGCCCCTGCCACTGAGCCAGAGTGGCCGCGCACAGCAGCGGTTGTGCCTGCGCATTGTCGAAACGGTCGTCGGCCGCCGCGGCGGAAAACACATCGCGGCCGAGCACCGTGCTGGCCCGATCAAGGGTGTGGCGCGCAGCCGGAAGATCGCGCACGCGGTCGAACATCGCTGCATGCTGCGCGCCTTGGCCGGGGCAGAGCAGGGCCAGGCTCATGCGCGCTCCTGCAGCAGCAGGAACCCGCTGCAGGCCAACAGGTCTGCGCTGCCGCCCGGGCTCAGCCGGCGCGCGACGAAGCCATCACCGATGCGACGCAGATGTGTCCGCCAGTCCGGCGCGAAGGTACCGCCCGCTTCCAGGAAGGTGCGGGCCTGCCGCTGGGCCCAGCGCAGGCCGTCGGCGCCGCCACGGTGCAGCAGGTTGAGGTCATCCACGCACGCGATCAGCTGCATCAGGGTCTGGCACATCGCGGCCTCGCGTGGCAGGCCGCTGGCCAGCGCGTGACGCATAGTAGGCAATGCCACGCCGCGCAGCAGCGGATAGCCGGTGGCCGCTTGTTCGCGCACACCCTGCACGCCGTGCCGTGCGCGCGCGCGCTGGCCAGGGCTGTTCGCATCCAGAGGTGCGTCGGCGAGCTCGGCAGACCAGCGGCACACTTCCTGGCAGACCTGCTCGCCCGTGGCGGCATGGCCCAGGCGGGAGCGACAGGCCGCGGCGGCCGCCACCAGCAGGCCGAGACTGAAGACCGCGCCACGATGGGTATTGACGCCGGCGGTCGCGCGCAGCATCGCGATCTCGGCGGCGATGCCACACCGGCGCAAGGCGTCGAAGTCCGTCCCGGCGGCACCGAGGCGGGCCACGGCGGTGAAGTAGTGGCGCAGTGCGAACAGGCTGCGCAGGAACGTGCCGGCGTCCATGTCGTGATGGCTGCCGCTGTCGAATGGCGTGACCAGTCCGGGCTTGGGTGCCAGCGCCAGCTCCGCATGCAGGCTGGCGACGGCGAGGCGCCCCAGACGCGCGCTGTCCACGGCAGCTGCCGGCCTGACTGCCGATTGCACGACGGCGTTCATGCGCTCACCCCGGCGGAGGCGAACAACGCATCGCGGAGTTCCAGTGCGGCACCATCGAGGCGCTTGACCAGTACCTCGCGGCTGCGTCCGGCGTACTCCCGCCAGTTCACGGCGGCGTCGCCGCCCAGGCACAGCTCGCCATCGACCCGCCGGTCGTGTTCGGCTTCCCATGCCTGTAGCCGTGCAGCCAGGGCATCGGCCTGCGCGGTGGTGTCGATCGGCCACAGCAGATCGACGTCCGAGCGCGCGTGCACATAGCGCAGGCCAGTAAGGTGCTGCCACGCGAAGGCACCGAATACGCGCGCCTCAGCGATGTTCTGCAGCACTTCAAGGGGCCGCCGCCAGTCCTGCGGAACGTCGCCTTTCAGCACCGCCTGAAGTGCCGGTGGCGGGGTGGTGCGCAGCACATCGTGTGCTGGCACGCGCAGGGCCAGGCGCAGTTTGTCCTCGGCGGGCGGCAGCGGCACGCCGAGACGCAGGCGTGGATCGGCATCGTCGGCGGCACGCCGCGCGACGATGGCCGGCCGGCCCTGTGCAAACCAGTCGGCCAAGCGCGACTCATGCGCGGCGATGTCCGCCTGCCAGCCGGCGTGCGCTGACAGCCAGACCAGCGTATGTCGGGGCAGCCGCTCAGGCATCGCCCGGGCTCACGGCTTCAGCCACGCGTGCGGCAAGCATGCGCCCGCCACGTTCGGCTCCGCGCACTGCGCGGCGGTCGCCATGGGCGGGCGTGCGCAGGGCCTGCAGAAGGTGCTGGGCAAGATTACCCTCCCACAACGATTCCACCGCACCCATCGCCACGTAGTTCTCCACGCCCGGTGCGAACACCGGTGAGGTCTGGCTCAGCGCCTGCAGTTTATCCAGCGGCTGCTTGGTCACCCGGGCCATCGCGCGCAGGTCCATCACCCGCACCTGCGCATCCGGCAGGGCATGGATGTGGTCGGCCATCAGCCCGAACGAGAGGAAGCCACCACTGACGGATTCACCGTAGACCAGCGTGACCAGTCGCGCGCCACGTCGACGCGCGAGATCCAGCGTCTGCGCCAGGTGCGCGAAACAGCCGTTGATGCCGAGCAGTTCGTCGCGGCGTGCCAGGCGCTGGCCGGCGGTGTCGACCAGCATCACGATCGGTTGCTGCGGATGCGCGGCGGTGCTGGCCAGCACCGTTTCGGCCAGTGCCAGTGCGTGGTCCACGCCCACCTCGAGCTTGTTGGCGGTGCCGATCACAGTCACATCGCCGTTGTCGGTGGTGGCGCTGCCGGTCAGCACCGAATCGCTCACCGCAATGGCATGCCCATGCGGAAACAGGGCATCGAGCAGTGTCTGCAACGGCATGCTCATGGCAGGCTCCGGTCGCCGGTGGCGGTGAGGAATTCATCGGTGTCGAGCAGTGGCAGGCGTTCGGGGTGGGCAATGCCCAGCCGCGCCCAGATCTCCAGGCCATCGCGGCAATCGCCCCAGGCCCGCACGCGCGCCTTCAAGGTCGCATGGCGTTCCTGCAATGCGGCCAGTGCAGCATCCGGGTCAGTGCTGCCCGCATCGGGGTGCAGCGCGTCGCGCGCGGCGAGCGCGAATGCTTCAAGGGCATCGGGCACCAGCACCTGCGCCTGGTCGATCAGGTACCGGTGCTTGCCACCGGTCACACGCCAGACCAGCGCGCGATCGCGTGAGTCGAACTCTTCCACGCCGCGAACGGTTTCGATCACCTCTGGTCCGGACAGCGACATCCGGCCTTCCTCGGACATGATGACCGTGGTGCAGCAGCGGGCAACGATGCCCATGCCACCGAAGGCGCCGTTGCCGCTGCCGATCAGCGCGATCACCGGCACGCCCGCTGCACGCGCGTCCAGGGTGGCGCGCATGATCTCGGAGATCGCAATCAGGCCCGCATTGGCTTCGTGTAGCCGCACGCCGCCGGTATCGAGCAGCAGCAGCACGCCGTCAGGGCGGGTGTACGCCGCACGGCGCAGCAGCCCGGTCAGCTTGGCGCCATGCACTTCGCCCACGCCGCCGCCCATGAATTCACCCTGTTGTGCGGCCAGCAGCACGTGTTTGCCCTGCAGCCTGGCCTCGCCGACGACGATGCCATCGTCGAACGCGGCCGGCTGGTCGAGCTGGGCCAGGTGCGGACTCATCATCCGTCGCGCCGGGCCGAGGAACTCGTGGAACGAGCCGGCGTCGACCAGCCCGGCGATGCGCTCGCGCGCATCGGCTTCGTAATAGCTGTGGCGCTGTACGTGGTTCATGGCGCGCCTCCGGCCAGCAGGGTTTCCACGGCCTGGTCCAGGCGCAGGCTGACCACGGCCGGGGTCGCACCGGCGTCGTTGATCGAGACGCGCACATCGCGCAGCGGATGACGCTGTGCGAAGTCGTTGATCACCGCCTGCCAGATGCTGCCGAAGCCCTGCGCGGCGGTGATGACGCGCACCGTCATCGCGCCCTGCTGCGCCGCCGGTTCCAGCAGGATTTCCAGGTTGCCTGACGCCAGCACGCCCACCAGCACCGCATCGCGCGCGAACGGCACGTCGGTGCGGCCTTCGAATCGATAGTCGAGGGTTTCCATGCTCAGCCCCTTACCAGTTGCGGAAGCGCTTGGGCGGGTCGTACAGACCGCCGGACCAGCGCACCAGGTCCTTCACCGAACGCGCCGCCAGCAGGTCACGGCTGGCATCGCGCACGGAGATGCCGAGGTCACCGGGACGGCGGATCACGCCGCGGTCGCGCAGGTTCTCCACCATCGCGCGGTCGCGCCCGATGCCCACGGCGGTATAGCCGGCCACGCCACGGATCGCCTGTTCGCGCTCCTCGGGGGTGCGGCACAGCAGCAGGTTGGCGATGCCTTCCTCGGTCAGCACATGGCTGACGTCGTCGCCGTAGATCATCACCGGCGGCAGCGGCATGTTCGCGCGTTCGGCCAGTTCCCAGGCGTCGAGGCGGTCAACGAATGCCGGGGCCATGTGCTCGCGGAAGGTTTCCACCATCTGCACCACCAGTTTGCGCCCGCGTGGCATCTCGCCCGGGCGTGCGGCCTGCTGGCCGGCCTTGATCCAGGCCTCGCTGGCATGGCGGCGGCCGCGCGCGTCCGAGCCCATGTTCGGTGCGCCGCCAAAGCCGGCGATGCGGTCGCGGGTGGCAGTGGAACTGTTGCCCTGCAGGTCGATCTGCAGGGTGGAACCGATGAACATGTCGCAGGCATACAGGCCTGCGGTCTGCGAGAACGCGCGGTTGGAACGCATCGAGCCGTCGGCGCCGGTGAAAAACACGTCGCCCCGCGCGGCAATGTATTTCTCCATGCCCAGTTCCGAACCGAACGAATGCACCGATCTGACGAAGCCCGATTCGATCGCCGGAATCAGTGCCGGGTGTGGGTTCAACGCCCAGTGCTGGCAGATCTTTCCCTTCAGCCCGAGCGATTCGGCGTAGGTGGGGAGCAGCAGTTCGATGGCGGCGGTATCGAAGCCGATGCCGTGATTCAAACGATTCACGCCGTACTCGGCGTAGATGCCCTTGATGGCCATCATTGCCATCAGCACCTGGATCTCGGAGATCTGCGCAGGGTCGCGGGTGAACAGCGGCTCGATATGGTTCGGCTTCGGCGCCTGCACCACGAAGTTGACCCAGTCCGCAGGAATATCGACGCGGGGGAGGCTGTCGACGATCTCGTTGACCTGGGCGATGACGATGCCGCCACCGAAGGCGGTGGCTTCGACGATCACCGGAGTGTCTTCGGTATTCGGCCCGGTATAGAGGTTGCCGTGGCGGTCGGCGGCCTGCGCGGCGACCAGCGCTACGCGCGGCGTAAGGTCGATGAAGTAGCGGCCGAACAGTTCCAGGTAGGTGTGGATGGCACCGATCTGGATGCGCCCTTCGGCCACCAGGTTGGCCAGTCGCACCGATTGCGGGCCGGAGAACGAGAAATCCAGTTTCGAGGCGATGCCACGCTCGAATACGTCCAGGTGCGAGGGCAGTGAGAGGACCGACTGCACCATGTGCAGATCATGCACGCGGGCGGGGTCGAGGTCGGCCAGCGCCTGGGCGAGGAAATCTGCCTGCTTCTGGTTGTTGCCCTCCAGGCAGACCTTGTCGCCTGGCTCCAGCACTGCGTGCAGCAACTCGCCGACGTCGCTGCTGGCGACCTCGCGTCCCCGGGCCCACGGCGCGGCACGTTCCAGGCGGGCTTGGCGACTGCGTTCCAACGTATCCCAGCTCGGGTTCATTGACCGGCTTCCGACGGGTGTTGGTATAATTACGTCATAATTACGAAGTGGGTACAACCTGCAGTGCAGCAAAAAGAAGGGCCCGCGCGGAGGCGGGCCCATTCAGGTAGGCCGCGACGGTGGGTCGTGGCGGAGGGCGTGCCGACCAACGGTCGGCACCCACCAGGCATCCACCGGTTCGCAGGTGGCTCAGAACTTCCAGCGCAGGCTGGCCGACACGAAGCGCGGCTCGCCGTAGTTGTTGTAGTCCAGGTTGGCCCAGTAAGTCTTGTCCAGCGCGTTGCGCACGCTCAGCGTTGCAGTCCAGCTGTCGCTGATGCGGTAGTTGGCATTGAATTGCACCAGCATGTACGCCGGCTGGTTCACGGTCACCGTGCCGCCCAGCGGGTAGGCGATGTTGTAGCCCTGCACCTTGCTCTGCCACTGCAGGCCACCGCCGATGCTCAGGCGTTCAAGCGCACCGCGCAGCTGCAGTTGCGTGTTGAGCTGCAGCAGGTCCTTGGGCGGGTTGGCGTACAGCAGGTCGGTGGCGGCGCGGGTGACCTTGACGTGGGTGTAGCCGGCATTGACCGTCCAGCCCGGCAGGATTTCGCCGTTGATATCCATCTCCCAGCCACGCGCCTTGGTACCGTTGACGCCGATGTAGGCCGAGCTGCCGTCGCTGAGCGAACCCTCCGGCACGCCCATGTCACGCACCGCGTAGTTGTCCTGCTTGGCCTCGAACACAGCGGCATTTGCGGTCAGGCGGCCATCGAACCACTGCGTCTTGATGCCCGCTTCCAGGTTCGAGCCCTGCACCGGCGCCAGCAGGTTCTCGTTGCGGTCCTTGTAGTTCTGCGGATTGAAGATCTCGGTGTAGCTGGCATAGGCCGACACGTTCGGGGTGATCTCGTAGACCAGGCCCACGTACGGAGTGACTTCATCGCTCACCTTGTACGCACCGCTGGTGCCGGTATAGGCGCCGGCGGCGTTGTAGGAGCGGGTGAGGGTTTCCCACCGGCTCAGGCGTGCACCGGCGATCAGCGACAGCGGATCGGCCAGGTGCAGGCGGGTGGCCAGATAGACGCCACTCTGCGTGGTCTTGGCCACGCGGCGCGCGCCGGTGCGGCGGTAGGTCACCTCGGAGATATCGCCGTTCCAGCTGTATACGTTGGGGATGTAGTAGCAGCGCTCGCGTGCACCCGTGGCGCTGACACACGTTGCCCAGTCGCTCGGGAAGTTCAGCGCCACGGTGTTAGTGGTCCCTTCCAGATCCGACCACTGGGCACCGACCGTGAGGTCGTGGTCGCGGCCGAACAGCGGGAAGTTGCCGGTCAGGTAAGCATCGACATTGCGGCGGGTGTCTTTCGAATCACCGGCGGCCGCACGCAGGAAGATGCCCGAGCCGGTCACCGGGTCCGGGTTGCCGGTGCCGTACAGGCGCACGTTCTGCACGTTGCCGCGAGTGTAGGCGGTGTTGATCTTCAGCAGCCAGTTGTCGCCGAAGCGCTGTTCCAGGTTGGCGAAGGCGGTGTTGCTCTCGCGCTTCCAGTAGCTCCACTTCGGCGACAGGTTGGTCGAGCGCGGCAGATGGGCGAAATTGCCCTGGCTGTCGAAGAACGGCACGGTGCCCCAGGTCGAACCGGTCGGGTTGTTGTCCTGGGTCTGGTAGCCGAGGGTGAGCGTGGTGCCGTCGGTGACATCGCCTTCCAGCACCGCCATGCCGGCCATCTTGTTCTCGTCGTAACGGTCATAATACAGGCCACGATCGGTGTAGGCGGCGACCACGCGGCTGCGGAAACGGCCGTCATCGGTCAGCGGCGCGGTGACGTCGGCTTCCATGCGGCGGTAGTCCCAGCTGCCGGCGCTGACCGCGAACGACGCGTCGAATTCCTTGCCGGGGCGCTTGCGCAGCAGGTTGACCGTGGCCGACGGCACGCCGGCGCCGCTGAGCAGGCCGTTGGCACCGCGGATCACTTCGATGCGGTCGTAGAAGGCGGTGTCGTATTCCTGGTTGGTGGAGCCGCTGTAGGTGGGAATGCCGTCGACCTGGAAGTCGGTGATGGCGAAGCCGCGCGCGTAGTACAGCGGGCGCTGCGTGTCATAGAAGGACACGCTGACGCCGGTCACGTTGCGCATCACATCGTTGATGCTGAACAGTGATTCGTCCTGCAGGCGCTGCAGGCTGATCGCGGTGGCCGACTGCGGGGTTTCCTGCAGGGTGATCGGCAGGCGCGTGGTGCTGGCCGGCGGAGCGGACTGCTCGGCCCGGACGCTGACCCGGTCCAGGGTCTTGGCATCGCCGGCGGCATCGGTGGCGGCGAACGCGGCGGGCGTGGTCAGCAGGGTCAGCGACGAAAGCAGGGCAGCCGGCAGCAGCGCGCGGCGGGGCAGGCGGTTACGGACAGGCAGGGGCATGGTGGGCTCGAGGCTTGGAAACGGGGGAAGGGCGGCAACAGTCGTCCAGCACCCGGGGCGGCGGCTTCGGGCACGGTCAGGTCCATCTGGAGCGGCGCGATCACTGCGCAGGGTGCAAATGTAAATAATTCTTAACACCATTACAATTCGCGTCACTGCGCAGGGGCTTCCCGGCGCAGAGCGGTGGCGGGCTGGGGTCGGATCCCGTTGCTGCAGGCAATGGGCTCTGACCCCATCATCGACGCCCAATCGCAGGTCAGAGCCCGCCCGTGCGGGAGGGATCCGACCCACCTCGCACAAAAACAAACGGCCACCCGAAGGTGGCCGTCCGTCTGCATCGAAGGAACGCGCGGGCTTACAGCGCCTGCAGTTCCTCATTGGCATTGCGCTTTTCCTTCGCCGGAGCCGGAGCCGCAGCGGCCGGAGCCGGCACCGCCGCGTTCGCATCCACCGGCACCTCCAGGTACGGCAGGTGCAGGGTCTGGCTGGTCAGCGTACGGATCTCGTTCACCAGCGCCGGGCTGTCGTTGAGCTTGCGCCCATACGACGGCACGATCTCGCGCAGGCGGGTTTCCCAACCGGCCTTCATCTGGTCCGGGAAGGCCTTGGCCATCAGGTCCAGCATGATCGGCGGCGAGGTCGACGCGCCCGGCGACGCGCCGAGCAGTGCGGCGATGGTGTGGTCCTTGTCGGTCACGATCTCGGTACCGAACTGCAGCACCGGGCCCTTCAGCGGATCGCGCTTGATGATCTGCACGCGCTGGCCGGCGGTGACCAGCTTCCAGTCACCCGGCTTGGCATTGGGGAAGTACTTGACCAGTTCGGCCTGGCGGTCGGCATCGTTCAGGCGCGCCTGGCCCATCAGGTACTGCACCAGGTCCAGGTTGTCCTTGCCCACTTCCAGCATCGGGCCAACGTTGTTGTGGGTCACCGAGGAATACAGGTCCCACCACGAGCCGTGCTTGAGGAACTTGGTGCTGTACAGCGCGAACGGCCCGAACAGGACCACCGGCTTGCCGTCCAGCTTGCGTGCATCCAGGTGCGGCACCGACATCGGCGGCGAACCGGTTTCGGCCATGCCGTAGGCCTTTACGCCATGGCGCGAGGTCACGTCCTGGCCCTGGAAGGCGAGGAACTGGCCACCGACCGGGAAGCCTGCGTAGTCCTTCGATTCCGGAATGCCCGACATCTGCAGCAGCTTCAGCGCGGCGCCGCCGGCACCGATGAACACGAAGCGGGTGTGAGTGGTGGTTTCGGTGCCGGCCTTGAGATCCTTCACCGTCACGTTCCAGCTCTTGTCGGCGTTCTGCCGCAGGGCGGTCACTTCATGGTTCAGGTGCAGGCTGAAGTTCGGGCTGCGCTGCAGGCCGGCGGTCAGCTGGCGGGTGATCACACCGAAGTTGACGTCGGTACCGAGCGGCATCCAGGTCGCGGCAACCTTCTGCTTCGGGTCACGGCCTTCCATCAGCAGCGGGGCCCACTGCTTGATCTGCGCCGGATCCTCGGAGTACTGCATGCCGTAGAACAGCGGGTTCTTCACCAGGGCCTGCTGGCGCTTGTGCAGGTAGGCGATGTTGTCATCGCCCCAGACGAAGCTCATGTGCGGGGTCGGGTTGATGAAGTCGCTGGGCTGGCTCAGCCGGCCTTCCTTCACCTGGTGCGACCAGAACTGGCGCGAGACCTCGAACGATTCGGCGATGCCGACCGCGCGCTTGGTCTCGATGCTGCCGTCGGGCAGTTCCGGGGTGTAGTTCAGTTCGGCGAACGCCGAGTGGCCGGTGCCGGCGTTGTTCCAGCCATCGGAGCTTTCACCGGCGACGCCGTCGAGGCGTTCGTAGACCTGGATGTTCCAGTCCGGCTGCAGTTCCTGCAGGTAGGTGGCCAGGGTGATGCTCATGATGCCGGCGCCGACCAGCACAACATCGACGGGCTTGTCGTTGCTGGCGGCGGGCACGGAGCGCTGGGTCAGTGGCCAGTACAGGAACAGCGCGGCGGCCAGCAACAGCAGCACGAGCAGGGCGAGCAGGGCCTTGCCAAATTTCTTCATGGGGGCGGGATCGTTGGCGGAGGGGAAGGGGTCAGGATGCGCGTGGGGCAGGGAAAGGGCGTGAAGAAACAACGCCTTGCAGCATCCATCCGCGATTCTAACCGGATCCGGTCGTTTTTTGATGCAACGCAGCATCCGACGTTTCGCGACGCTGTCACGTGGGCGGCAGGCGGCGCCCGGCGACGGTGGGGACCAGCTCAAGGATCTCGTCGCCGGCCTCATCGAGCTCGCCGGTCGGGCGCCAGCCCAGGCGGCGGTAGAAGCCATGCGAGCGCGAACGCGGGTCGGCCGAGCAGGCCAGGAACAGCCGCTGGTGGCCGGCATCGCGGGTCAGGCTGACCACGTCCTGCAGCAGCTGGCGGCCGATGCCGCGGCCCTCGTAGTCCGGCAGCAGGGCAAGCACCAGCACCTCGCCGCTGTCACGATCGGCGAAGCAGTAACCGGCCATGCGCTCGCCGTCCCAGGCGACGCGGCCGATCGAATTGCCCTGGGCGATGCCGGCTGCCCAGCTGTCCTCGGTGATGCCCAGTTCTGCCAGCTGGGCCGCACTGAAAGCGTTCTCGCGGGTGCGCCCGCGCAGGTCGATGCAGGCGGCGGCATCTTCGGGGCGGGCGTCGCGGACGAATACAGGCATGCAGGGCATCCTTGCAGTGATCGGCCGACCAGTATCCGCATCACGCATGGACCTAGTGTGGAGCCTACGTGGAGATCCGATGGAGCAAAAAAGGGGACGGAGGGGATTAAGTCGTTTAAGACCCAAACGACATCCGGGGCAAAGACGACTTAATCCCCTCCGTCCCCTTTTTCCCGCTGGGCGTCAGCGCTTGCGCCGGATCAGCGCCGAGGACGCATCCAGCACGGCGCGGGTCAGAAGAGCCATGGTCTGCACGTCGCCCTTCCAGTGCTGCCAGTACAGCGGCACGTCTTCCCACGCGCGCTGGCGCACGTAGACCAGTCGCCCGGCGTCCAGGTGGCGCTTGACCAGCGGCAGCGGGTTCATGGTCCAGCCCATGCCGCCGAGGTTGGCCTGCACGAAGGCGCGGGTGGAGGGGATCCACCAGGTCGGTGCGGTGCTGGGCAGGTCGTCGCCGGCCATGCGCCGGGCGAAGCGCGACTGCATTTCGTCCTTGCGGTTGAACACCAGCACCGGTGCCTGCGCCAGCGCCTGCGCGGTCACGCCCTTGGCAAAGTGGCGTTCGCGGAACTCCGGCGTGCAGGTCGCTGCATAGCGGATGCTGCCCAGCGCATGGATCTGGCAGCCCTGCACCGGCTCGTCCAGCGTGGTCACTGCGCCCAGCACCGTACCCTGGCGCAGCAGCTCCACGGTGTGGTCCTGGTCTTCCACACGCAGGTCCAGGGTGGTGCCGGTGGTCTGCGCGAACTGGTAGGCGGCCTGCGGAAACCAGGTTTCCAGGCTGTCGTGGTTCACCGCCACCGGGATGCTGGCCTGGGGCAGGTCCCCATCGGCCAGGCCCATCCGGTGCAGCGCATCGTGTTCGAGCAGGGCGGTCTGCTCGGCCAGCTGCACCAGCAGCTGCCCCTCGGCGGTGGCCGTGGCAGGCGTGCCGCGCTTGACCAGCAGGCGGCCGATCCGGTCCTCCAGCGCCTTGACCCGCTGCGAGATGGCCGAGGGCGTGACATTCAACGACTGTGCGGCGCGGTCGAAGCTGCCTTCGCGGATCACCGCGGCCAGGGCGCGCAGCTGGGCATGATCGATGCGCATCGAATTAAGCTCCGCTAATGTTGGTTTAGGAAGTTTAGCTCGTCTTTTCCATGTTGCGGCGCGACAATGGCGTCCGTTCCGGTGCTGTCCGCCTTCGCGAGGCACCGTCCCCCCAAGCAATACAAGGCAGTGAATCCCATGTTCTCGGTCATCTCCGCCAGCACCGGCCTCGGTGCCTGGTTCTCTGGTGCAGCCACCGGCGTCGGCCTGTTCGCGGTGGTCGGCGCCCAGAGCGCCTTCATTCTGCGCCAGGGCATCCTGCGCAAGCACATCGTGCCGGTGGTCGCCACCTGCGCGGCCATCGATGCCATCTTCATCTTCGCCAGCGTGGCCGGCCTGCGCACGCTCACCTCGGCGCTGCCGTGGCTGACGACCGCCGTGCTGTGGACCGGTGTCGCGTTCCTGGCCTGGTATGCGATGAAGTCGGCACGCCGTGCGATCGCCGGGGGTGGTGGCATGGGCGAGGCCGACAGCGACGACGGCAGCCGCCGCGCGGTGCTGATGGCCGCGGTCGGCTTCTCGCTGATCAACCCGCACTTCTGGCTGGACATGATGGTGATCGGCTCGATCGCCGAGAACTTCGGCAACGCCCGCATGGCTTTCGCTGCTGGCGTGGTCACCGCCAGCTGCCTGTGGCTGACCGCGCAGGGCCTCGGCGCACGCCTGCTGGCGCCGCTGTTCACCAAGCCCGGCACCTGGCGCGTGCTCGACGGCACCATCGCCGTGATCCTCAGCATCCTGGCCCTCATGTTGGCGGTGCGCGGGGTCCACTGACCCGGCGTACGCCCCCCGAACCCACGTCCTGACTCTCTCTCCAAGGTAGTGGCAACGACGGCACCGGCAACGGTGCCGTCGTCTTTTCCGGCTCTGGCGTCAAACGCTCGGCGCTGCCTAGAATCGGCCACCAGGACAAGGTGTCCACAGGAGCAGGGGAAGGATGCACAAGACCATTCTGGCGGCCGCGCTGGCCGTCATCGGGGGCGTTGCCGCAGGCAGCGCGGGGGCGGTGGATCTGACGCAGTACCTGCGTCGGGAGACCTTCACCGACATCAAGATTTCGCCGGGGGGCGAGTACGTAGCGGCAACGGTTCCGAGAGAGGACAGCACCGCGATCGCGATCCTGCGGTTGAAGGACAAGCAGCTGGTCGGCAGTTTCTGGCCACCCAGCCGCAACCACGCGCAGGAATTCGACTGGGTCAGCAACGAACGCCTGTTGATCGGCCTGGCCCAGAAGTGGGGCTCGCTCGACCAACCCAATCCCACCGGCGAACTCTATGCCGTCGACGCCAACGGCAACCGTGGCGAGCTGCTGGTCGGCTATCGCGTCGAAAGCAAGGGCCCGGGGACCCGCATCCAGCCGAAGAAAGTCGAAGCAGTGGCCGCCTTCCTGGCCGACGACCTGCCGGGCGACGAGCGCAACGTGCTGGTGACCGTATGGCCGCTGGCCGAGGACCCGTTTACCCGCGTCGATCGCATGGATGTGACCACGGGCCGCCGTGCGCGGGTGGCATCTTCGCCGGTACGGCGCGGCGAATTCACCACCGATGGCGCCGGCGAGGTCCGCTTCGTGCACGGCTCGGGCAGCGACAACATCAACAAGCTGTATTTCCGCGAACGCAGCGGCGACACCTGGAAGCTGATCAACGACGAGGCGGTCAGCAAGCGCATCGAAACCGCCCTCGGCTTCTCGGCCGATGACAGCTTGGCCTACCTCAACGTCGAGCAGACCCAGGGCCCGGATGCGATCGTCAGCTGGAACCCGCAGACCGGCGAACGCGCGACGCTTCTGCGCGACGAGGTGGTCAATCCGTACCGCATCATCCACCGGCCCGGCACCCATGTGCCGGTAGGCGCGCTGTACCTGGGTGACAAACCGCGCACGCGCTTCTTCGATGAAGGCTCGGCCGATGCGCGCCTGTACCGCAGCCTGGAAGCCGCCTTCGGAGGGCCCGTCTACATCACCTCCAGCACCCGCGATGGCCGTGTCGTGCTGGTGGAAACCTGGTCGGGCTCGAACCCAGGCGATTTCTATGTGTACGACACGGTGGCGCGCAAGGCCGATCACCTGATCAGCCGCAGCGACTGGATCGACGTGGACCGTAGCGCCAGCGTGAAGCCGATTGCACTGAAGGCGCGCGACGGGCTGCCGCTGCATGGCTTCTTGACCCTGCCGGCCGGCAGCGACGGGCGCAACCTGCCGATGGTGGTGATGCCGCATGGCGGCCCGTTCGACATCTTCGATTCCGGCCAGTACGACCGCGAAACGCAGATGCTGGCCGCGGCCGGTTATGCCGTGCTGCAGGTCAACTTCCGTGGTTCGGGCAACTACGGCCGGGCCCACACCCAGGCCGGTGCGCAGCAGTGGGGCGCGGCAATGCAGGACGATGTCACTGATGCCACCCGCTGGGCAATCAGCGAAGGCATCGCCGACGGCCGTCGCATCTGTATCTACGGCGCCAGCTACGGGGCCTACTCGGCGATGATGGGTGCCGCCCGCGAACCCGGGTTGTATCAGTGCGCGGCGGGCTATGTCGGGGTTTACGACCTGCCGATGATGTACACCCGCGGCGACATCCAGGACCGGGGTTCAGGCGTGACCTATCTGCGCGAATGGCTGGGGGATCCGGCCAAGCTGGGTGCGGTGTCGCCGGTGAACCTGGCCGAACGGATCAAGGTGCCGGTGTTCCTGGCCGCCGGTGGCGAGGACAAGCGCGCGCCGATCCAGCACACCGAACGCATGGAAGCGGCGCTCAAGCGCGCCGGCACGCCGGTGGAAAGCCTGTACTACAAGACCGAAGGCCACGGCTTCTACACCGAGGCCCATCGCAGCGAGTACTACGACAAGTTGCTCGCCTTCCTGGCGCGCAGCCTGGGTGGCAAGACTGCGACGACCGCGCCTGCGACCGGCAAGGACAAGGCGCCCTGAGCTGACAGGGCGGCGGATGAACGTTCCGCCGCCCTGGTTTTCCGCAAGCGCGGGGTTTACTTCACCCCGTGCATCATCTTCTTCAGCAGCGGTGCGGCGATGAAGGCCGCCAGTGCGCAACCCAGGCCGATCCACATCAGCAGCCAGAACAGGTGCGCGTAGGCGCCGGCTGCGGCCACCATGTCCAGCGATTCGCCTTCCGGCACCTCGATCGCGGCCAGTTTGCCGAACAGCGCGGCCAGCGTCTCCGAGAATGCGGTGGCCAGGAACCAGGTGCCCATCATCAGGCTCATCACCCGCGGCACGGCCAGCTGGGTCACTGCCGACAGGCCGACCGGCGACAGGCACATCTCGCCGCTGGCGAGCAGGAAGTAGGCCAGCACCAGCCACCAGACGCTGGCCATCTCGCCGGTGGCGCCCACCTGCTGCGCCGCCAGTGCCAGCGGCAAGAACGACAGTGCGCCGATCACCAGGCCCCAGGCCGACTTCACCGGCTTGCCCGGCTCCCAGCCGCGGCGGTCCATCCACGTCCACAGCGCGGCGAATGCCGGCGCCAGCAGCACCAGGAACAGGCCGCCGAGATAGGTGAGCGAGCCGGCGGTCTGCGGGATCACCAGGCAGTCGCGCACCAGCAGCACCAGCATCAGCACGACAATGGCGGCGAAGAACGTGCGCGGCGCAGACGAGCCCGGGCGGCGCTCGGACAACCGCGCGCTGATCACGAAGCCCAGCGGTGCCAGCAGCAGCGAGATGATCGACCACGGCAGCGGCGTGCCGCCGGTGATCACCAGCGAGGGCACGATGTCCTTGGTCAACAGGCGGTCGGTGAAGGTCACCCACGAGCCGTAGGACTGCTCGTACATCGTGAAGAACACCAGCGCCATGAAGATCAGCACCATCAGCGCGATCATCTGCTGGCGCTGCACCGGCGTGCATTTCGTGCCGGTGAACCAAGCGAACCAGACCAGTACGCCGCCGAGCACCACCAGCATCAGCATCAGCGCCAGGCTGATTTCACCGCCCAGCGCGAACGCGCCGTTGCCCGCGGCCCACATCAGCCACGCCACCGGCAGCACACCGAGCACCGCGCACAGATAGATGAACCATTCGCGTGGCAGGCCCAGCACCTTCTGCTTCAGCGCGGCCGGTTGCGGTGGTTCGGCGTGGCCCTGCAGGTACTTCTGGCCCCACAGGAACATCGCCAGACCGGCCAGCATGCCGATACCGGCGGCGCCGAACCCGTACTTCCAGCCGTAGGCCTCACCGAGGAAGCCACACACCAGCGAAGAGAACAGCGCGCCGAGGTTGATGCCGGCGTAGAACAGCGAGAAGCCCGAGTCGCGACGGGGGTCGTCCTTGGCGTACAGCTTGCCGACGATGGTGGAGATGTTTGGCTTCAGGAAGCCGACGCCCATGATGATCAGCGCCAGGGACAGGTAGGTCACCGCCAGTGCGGAGGTGTCGCGCACCACTTCGCCGTTCACCCGGTACGCGGCGTGGCCCTCGAAGGCCATGCCGAGGTGGCCCAGCACCAGCAGGATGCCGCCGAACAGCACTGCCCGGCGCATGCCCAGCCAGCGGTCGGCCAGCATGCCACCGAACACCGGGATGCAGTACACCAGGCCGCCGTAGGCGCCGAGCAGGTCCAGGCCGGCCTTGTCGCCGAACAGGTGGTACTTGGTCAGGTACAGCAGCAGCAGCGCCTTCATGCCGTAGAAGGAGAAGCGCTCCCACATTTCGGTGAAGAAGCAGACGTAGACGCCCTTGGGATGGCCCAGGAAGTCGTCGGAAGCGATAGCGGTGGAATTCATCGCGGAATTATAGGCCTGTGACCTGATCCGCTTTCAGTAGATCCACGCCATGCGTGGATTGCCGGACTGGCCTGGGCGATCACAGGTATCGCAACCACGGCAGATCGCGCCTTCGCGCTTTGAACCGCGCGAAGGCCCGCGTCGGCGGGTACAGCACCACCGCCAGCGCACAGGCCACCAGCAGCAGGCCGCTGACCGAATCCAGGGCATACAGCTCGCCATGGGTCGGCCCCCAGGCCGCCAACGCGGCCAGGTACAGCCCCTTCAGTAAGTACAGGTGCAGCAGGTAGAAGAACATCGGCGCAGCGCCGATATCGGCCAGCGGCTGCAGTGCCCGCGCCAGCGGCGGCCATTCGTACAGCCGCAGCAGCAACACTCCCACGCCCAGGGTCAGCAGCAGGAACTGCAAGGACGGCGGGTACTTGGTGACGTTGAAGATGCTCAGCCAGGTACGCAGCGTGGTGGCCTGGTACTGCCACGGTGCATCCCCGTACTGGTTGGCCAACCGCAGCAATGCGAACAGGGCCAGCGCGCTGACGCCTGCCCACAGCAGCCAGCGCTGGCGCTGCTCCGGCGCGCGCGCGCGGCCAAACCAGGGCCCCATCAGATAACCCAGCGCAATCACCCCGATCCACGGCAGTACCGGATAGGAGGTGCGCAGGCGCAGCGTGCCAGCCTCGATCCAGTCGCGCTGGTGCAGTACTTTCCACAGCACCGCCAGCAGGCCATTGCCTTGCACCCGAAGGCCGTCGAACAGGTTGTGCCCGGCCACCACCGCGATTGCCAGCATCAGCAGGGCCGGGCGTGGCAGCCACAGCAGGCCGGCCAGCGCGATCATGCTCAGCCCGATGGCCCAGATCACCTGCAGGTACAGCGTGTGCGGCGGCAGCTGGAAGGTCCAGGCGAAGTTCACCAGGGTCAGTTCCAGCACCACCAGGAACAACCCGCGCTTGAGCAGGAAGGCGGCCGTGGCCCGGCGCGGATCCGGCTGGCGCTGGCCGTACAGCCAGGCCGACAGGCCGGTCAACAGGACGAACACGGGTGCGCACAGGTGGGCCAGCAGACGGCAGGCGAACAGCGCAGGGGAGACCGTGGCTGCGTCCATCGGGTCGCTCACCTGGTGCTGCAGGAAGAAGGTCTCGCGCACGTGGTCCAGCAGCATCAGCAGCATCACGGTGCCGCGCAGCTGGTCGATGGAGGCCAGGCGAGAGGAGGGGGAAGGGGGCATGCGATGCGGAAGCTACAGGGTAGTATTAAGATATAACATATCAATTCAGGTGATCCCAGCCGGACTTTGCCGTGTCTGCCGATTCCGGCTTCACGCACAGCCTCATTGCGCTGTGGCGGCTGCCCCATCCTTTGGCACGCTGGACTTGATCTGTCCTGAACGCTAGCGTGACAGGGATTTTTTGCCAGCAGGGGCTTCCATGAACCACGACGCTGCGCCCAAGCAGCTCACCTTCCGCGCAGTGGCCCTGGCCATCGTGCTGGCGGTGGTGCTGTCGGCCGCAAACGCCTACCTCGGCCTGTTCGCAGGCCTGACCATCGCCACCGCCATTCCCGCCGCGGTGATTTCCATGGGCGTGCTGCGCCTGCTGGGCGGTGGTTCCATCCTCGAGAACAACATCGTGCAGACCGGCGCCTCGGCCGGCTCGTCGATCGCCGCCGGTGTGATCTTCACCATCCCCGCGCTGGTGATCATGGGCTACTGGCCGGACTTCAAGTACTGGTGGGTGCTGGGCATCGCCGGCCTGGGCGGCCTGCTGGGCGTGCTGTTCTCGGTGCCGCTGCGCCGTTCGATGATCGTTGAAGACCCGCTGCCGTTCCCGGAAGGCAAGGCGGCGGCGGAAGTGCTCAAGGCCGGTGAGAACCCGGGTCCGGGCCTGAAGATCCTCGGCCTGTCGGCGGTGATCGGCGCCTTCGTCAAGCTGGCTGCGGAGAGCGGCATGCGCCTGATCCCGGACGCCTGGGCCACCTCGGCCTATGTCGGCAGCTCCAAGGTCACCGCCTTCATCGGCACCAACCTGTCGCCTGCACTGCTGGGCGTGGGCTACATCGTCGGCCTCAACGTCGGCATCGTGGTGGTATCCGGCTCGATCCTGACCTGGCACATCGCCATTCCGATCTACCAGGCGTTCTTCATGAACACCGATCCGGCATTGGCCGCGTCGGTTGCTGCGGCTTCCTCCACCGAGGCCGCGTTCGCCATCTGGGGCGCGAAGATGCGCTACCTGGGCGTTGGTGCGATGCTGATCGGTGGCATCTGGACCCTGATCTCGCTGCGCAAGTCGCTGCTCAACGGCGTCAAGAGCGGTTTCGCCGCGGCCCGCAAGAGTGGTGGCCCGGTGCTGGCGCATACCGAGCGCGACCTGCCGATGAAGTGGATGCTGGTCGCCCTGGTGGCGTTCGTGCTGCCGCTGCTGGCCCTGTATCAGGCCATCGTCGGCCAGTGGCACGTGTCGATCCCGATGACCCTCATCATGATCGTCGCCGGCTTCCTGTTCGTCTCGGTCTCGGCCTACCTGGCCGGCCTGATCGGTTCGTCCAACAATCCGGTCTCGGGCATCACCATCTCCACCATCCTGTTCGCCTCGGCCGTGCTGGTCGTGCTGCTGGGCGCTGACGGCCTCAAGCCGGTCGGTGCCGGCGGGGCGCCGCTGGGCGCGGTGGCCGCGATCATGATTGGTGCGGTGGTGTGCTGTGCCGCTGCGGTCGGTGGTGACAACCTGCAGGACCTCAAGGCCGGTTACATCGTCGGTGCCACCCCGTGGAAGCAGCAGCTGATGCTGGGCATCGGTGCGTTCTCGTGCGCGCTGATCATGGCCCCGGTACTGAACCTGCTGGCCACTGCCTACGGCATCGGCGTGAAGTCCGAGCTGCACCCGAACGCGCTGGCTGCGCCGCAGGCCAACCTGATGGCCTCGGTGGCCAAGGGCCTGTTCGGTGGTGAACTGCCGTGGACCTTCATCGGCATCGGTGCTGTGGTCGGCGCTGCCATCATCGCCTTCGACAGCTGGCTGAAGTCGCGCAACGCGCGCTTCCGCGTGCCGGTGCTGGCTGCCGCCATCGGCATCTACCTGCCGCTGGAACTGATGGTGCCGATCTTCCTCGGCGGCCTGATCGCCCATCTGGTCGAGCGCTTCCACAAGGTGCGCGCCGATGACGAAGAAGGCCGCGACCGCGTGCACAAGCCGGGCGTGCTGTTTGCCGCCGGCCTGATCACCGGTGAGGCACTGATGGGCATCGCCATCGCGATTCCGATCGTGGTCAGCAGCCGCGCCGACGTGCTGGCGGTGCCGTTCCACCTGCCGGGCGCACAGTGGATCGGCCTGGCCGTGCTGTTCCTGGTCGGCTGGCTGATCTACCGCACCGGCAAGTACGCCAAGGCGTAAGCAATGGGGTCGGACGCCTTCCCGCAGGGAAGGGCTCCGACCCCGCGCTGACGGCGTCTGGGGTCAGAGCCGATTCCGCCGGAATCGGATCCGACCCCGGCGTCCCCACAAACCCCGCTTCGGCGGGGTTTGCTGTTTCTGGCGATTGCCCGCCTGCAGCCATGACCGATGGCCTTGGCAGCCCCGGCCATGCGGGCCTACCATCGGTTTTTTGCCGTCCTGCGGAGACCCCGATGAAACTGCGTCATGCCCTGCTGCCACTGAGCCTGCTGGCCGCCCTGCCCAGCGTCGCCGCTGCCCGTGGCCTGGAAGTCCGCGACATGGTGGCCATGGACCGCGTCTCCGCGCCGGTATTGACCGCTGACGGCGGCACCGTGGTGTTCGCCAAGCGCAGCGTGGATGCCAATCTCAAGGCCTCCACCGCGCTGTACGCGCGCAACCTGCGCACCCGCGACGCAGCGCCGCCGAAGCAGATCACCCCGGCCGGCTGGAACGTCAATTCCGCTTCGCTGTCGGCCGATGGCCAGACCGTGTATTTCCTCAGTGCCAGGAACGGCAGCCAGCAGCTGTACGCGCAGCCGATCAGCGGCGGCACCCCGCGCCAGCTGACCGACTTCCCGGTCGACGTGGACAGCTACCGTGTGTCGCCGCAGGACGACCGCGTGTTGTTCAGCGCCGGCGTGTTCCAGGCCTGCGCCTCGGACCTGGCCTGCACCGAGAAGAAGCTGAAGGAAAAGAAGGACGCCAAAGCCAGCGGCCAGGTGTGGGATTCGCTGTTCGTGCGCCATTGGGACACCTGGAACGACGGTCGCCGCAACACCCTGTTCGTCGCTCCGCTGCCGGCAGCCAAGGCCGGTGCAGTCAAGGGCGCTTCGGCGCTGAGCGCGACCATCGATGGTGATGCGCCGTCCAAGCCGTTCGGCGGCAATGACGACTTCGTTTGGTCGCCGGACGGCGCCAGCGTGGTGGCCAGCATCCGCGTGGCCGGCAAGCAGGAGCCGTGGTCGACCAACTTCGACCTGTACCGCTTCGACGCCGCCGGCAAGCAGGCGCCGGTCAACCTGACGGCCTCCAACCCGGCCTGGGATGCCGGCCCGGTGTTCAGTGCCGACGGCAAGACGCTGTTCTACCGCGCGATGAAGCGCCCGGGCTTCGAGGCCGACCGCTTCGGCCTGATGGCGATGGACGTTGCCAGCGGCAAGACCCGCGAGATTGCCCCGCGGTGGGATCGTTCGGCCGGTGGCATCACCCTGTCCGCCGACGGCGCCAGCATCTACACCACCGCCGACGACCTCGGCGAACACCCGCTGTTCCAGATCGACGTGGCCAGCGGCAAGGCCACCAAGCTGATCGGCGACGGCAGCGTGACCGCGGTCGACGTGGCCGGCAACAGCGTGGCGATCACCCGCAACAGCCTGAAGAGCAACGACCAGGTGCTGGTCGGCCTGCTGCCGGCCGCGGGCGAAGCCATCGGCGAACTGCGCGCGCTGACCCCGGCCGCAGGCGAGGTGCTGAAGGACGTGTCCTTCGGCGACTACGAGCAGTTCGAGTTCAAGGGCTGGAACAACGACACCGTGCACGGCTACGTGGTCAAGCCGCACAACTACCAGGAAGGCAAGTCCTACCCGGTGGCGTTCCTGATCCACGGCGGCCCGCAGGGCAGCTTCGGCAATGGCTGGAGCTACCGCTGGAACCCGCAGACCTACGCGGGCCAGGGCTACGCGGTGGTGATGATCGACTTCCACGGCTCCACCGGCTATGGCCAGGCATTCACCGATGCGATCAGCCAGCACTGGGGCGACCGCCCGCTGGAAGACCTGCAGAAGGGCTGGGATGCGGCACTGAAGAAGTATTCCTTCCTCAACGGTGACAAGGCCTGCGCGCTGGGCGCCAGCTACGGCGGCTTCATGGTCAACTGGATCGCCGGCAACTGGAACGGCCCGTTCAAGTGCCTGGTCAACCACGACGGCGTGTTCGACCAGCGCATGATGGGCTACGCCACCGAAGAACTGTGGTTCACCGAGTGGGAGCAGGGCGGCACGCCGTACCAGAAGGCCGCCAACTACGAGAAGTTCAACCCGGTCAACCACGTGGCGGACTGGAAGAAGCCGATCCTGGTCATCCACGGCCAGCAGGACTTCCGCATTCCGGTCGAGCAGGGCCTGGCCGCGTTCACCGCCGCCCAGCGCCAGGGCATCGAATCGAAGTTCCTGTACTTCCCGGATGAAAACCACTGGGTGCTGAAGCCGAACAACAGCATCCTGTGGCATGACACCGTCAATGCCTGGCTGAAGCAGCACATCGGCAATTGATGATTGCAGCGCCGCCCTTCGGGGCGGCGCTTTTGTTTCACCCTCTGCTTTACCGGTGGGTGCCGACCGTTGGTCGGTGCACCTTCCGGATCTGCCGCCAACAGCAGCCGGCCAGCGGCCGGCTCTACCAGAGCGCCTGCATGCCTTCGACTGCCCTGATCCAGAACGACATCGTCGTCTTCGGTTTGATTGCCGCCACCCTTGGCGCCGTGTTCTGGACCGCCTCGCGAGAGCAGGGCCTGTGGAAGCGCGTCTACACCTTCGTGCCGGCACTGCTGCTGTGTTACCTGATTCCCGGCATCTACAACACTGTGGGCCTGATCAACGGGCAGAACACCCGGCTCTACAACCCGATCGCGCGCGACATCCTGCTGCCGGCGGCGCTGATCCTGCTGACCCTTGCGGTCGACATCAAGGGCATCCTGCGGCTTGGCCCGAAGCTGGTGCTGATGTACCTGGGTGCCTCGGCCAGCATCATGCTCGGTGCGGTGGTGGCGTTCCTGCTGATGCGTGCCGTGCATCCGGAAACCGTGGCCGGAGACACCTGGGCCGGCATGGCCGCGCTGGCGGGCAGCTGGATCGGCGGCGGCGCCAACATGCTGGCGATGCGTGAAGTGTTCGACGTCAATGCGACCACCTTCGGACAGTTCGCGGTGGTCGACGTCGGGGTCGGCTACGTATGGATGGCCGCGCTGATCTTCCTGGCCGGGCGCGCGGCGAAGATCGACGCGCGCAGTGGCGCCGATACCTCGGCCATCGATGAGCTGAAGGAGCGCATCGCGCGCTTCCAGGCCGAACACGAACGCATTCCCAGCCTGACCGACCTGATGCTGATCGTGGCGGTGGCCTTCGGCGGTGTCGGCCTGGCTCACGCCATTGGCGCACCGCTGGCGGCGTGGTTCAAGGCGAATGTCAGCTGGGCTGCGCAGTTCAGCCTGGACGCGCCGTTCGTGTGGGTGGTGGTGCTGTCGACCACGCTCGGCCTCAGCCTGAGTTTCACCCGTGCGCGCAACCTGGAAGGCGCGGGCGCATCGCGCCTGGGCTCGCTGCTGCTGTACTTCCTGATCGCCTGCATCGGCATGCAGATGGATCTGCTGGCGCTGCTGGACCGCCCGTGGCTGTTCCTGCTGGGCATCATCTGGATCAGCGTGCACATCGTGCTGCTGTGGTGCCTGGGCAAGCTGCTGAAGGTACCGTTCTTCTATTTCGCCATCGGTTCGCAGTCGAACATCGGTGGCCCAGCCTCGGCGCCGGTGGTGGCCGCGGCGTTCCATCCGGCCCTGGCGCCGGTCGGCGTGCTGCTGGGGACGATGGGCTATGCCACCGGCACGTACCTGGCCTACATCGTCGGCATCACCCTGCGCGCGCTGGCCGGGCAGGGCTGATACGGTGATGGGGTCAGATCCCTTTTGCGACGCAAAAAGGATCTGACCCCGGTTCCCGGTGAATCACGCCACCGGCAAGCCGCGTTCGATCAACCACGCCTTCGCGTCTTCGGCGTCCTGTTCAAACCACGCCTGGGTAGATCCCAGCCGATACGTATATCCCCACGCATCCATGTCGGCCATCAGCCGCTGGCTGCCGACACCGGGCAGCTGCCCGGCCAGCACGATCTGCAGGTAGCAGGTCGCGTCTTCCTCGGCCACCGAGTCGGTGGCATCGGTGTGCACCTGCGCACGCCGTTCCGGCGGCAGTACGATCAGGTGGCAGGCCTCATGCAGCATCGAGTGCACGGGCGTGTCATCGCGTACGTACACGTTGCTGGCGATGATGCCGGCCTCTGGCTCGCCCCAGTAACTGCCGGGAATCGGTTCGCCGGGCGCCACGTGGTGCAGCCGAAGGCCATGCGCGGCGAGCAGGCGCTGCGCGTCGGCGAAGGCGATGTCGCCCACGCAGGTGATGTCCACGGCGGTTGTCGTATCGGTCATGCGGGTCAGACAGCCCCGCCCATGCAGGCACGGGCGGGGCAGGGGATCAGGGCTTGTCCGGACCTTCGGGCAGCGCCACGGAAATGTCCAGCACGTCGTGCTGGCCATCCTTTACCAGGTCGACCTTCACCGCATCGACGTCGATGTTCACGTACTTCTTGATCACTTCCAGCAGCTCGCGCTGCAGCAGCGGCAGGTAGTCCGGGCCACCACGGTGGCTGCGTTCCTGCGCGATGATGATCTGCAGGCGGTTCTTGGCGGTTTCGGCGGTGGTCTTCTTCGCTTTGAGGAAATCAAACAGGCCCATGCTTACCCTCCGAACAGCTTGCTGAAGAAGCCCTTCTTCTCGACGTTGGTGAAGCGCATCGGGCGTTCTTCGCCGAGGATGCGCGCGACGGCGTCTTCATAGGCCTGGCCGGCAGCGGATTCGACATCCAGGATGACCGGCTCGCCCTTGTTGGAGGCGTTGAGCACGTCGCCCGATTCCGGAATCACGCCGATCGCCTTCAGGCCGAGCACTTCCTCGACGTCGGCGATGCTCAGCATCTCGCCGCTTTCCACGCGCAGCGGGGTGTAGCGGGTCAGCAGCAGGAAGGCCGGCACGTCCTGGCCGGACTCGGCCTTGTGGGTCTTCGAGTCGAGCAGGCCGATGATGCGGTCGGAGTCGCGCACCGACGACACTTCCGGGTTCACCACCACCACCGCACGATCGGCGAAATACATCGCCAGGAAGGCACCCTTCTCGATGCCGGCCGGGGAGTCGCAGATGATGTAGTCGAAACCGTCGGCGGCCAGGTCCTTCAGAACCTTGCCCACGCCTTCCTGGGTCAGTGCGTCCTTGTCGCGGGTCTGCGAGGCGGCCAGCACGTACAGGTTGTCAAAGCGCTTGTCCTTGATCAGGGCCTGCTTGAGGGTGGCTTCGCCGTGCACGACGTTGACGAAGTCATACACCACGCGGCGTTCGCAGCCCATGATCAGGTCGAGGTTGCGCAGGCCGACGTCGAAGTCGATCACCGCCACCTTCTTGCCGCGCCGCGCCAGGCCGCAGGCCAGGCTCGCGCTGGAAGTGGTCTTGCCGACGCCGCCCTTGCCGGAGGTGACTACGATGATTTCAGCCAAAGGACTTCTCCTGATGATTCTGTTTGGGGGCTGCGTCAGTCCAGCGCAGCGATCTTGATCTGGTCCTGTTCCAGCCAGACCTGCACGGCCTTGCCGCGCAGGTTGTCCGGGACATCGTCCAGTACCTTGTAATGGCCGGCAATGGCGACCAGTTCCGCATGGAAATCACGGCAGAAAATGCGTGCCGCAGTGTTGCCCTGGGCCCCTGCCAGCGCGCGGCCGCGCAGGGTGCCGTAGATGTGGATGCTGCCATCGGCAATGACCTCGGCGCCGGCGCCGACGGTGGCCATCACGGTCAGGTCGCAGTTCTCCGCGTACAGCTGCTGGCCCGAACGCACGTTGCCCAGCTGCATGCGGCCCGGCTTTGGTGCAGCCGCGTCGGCCACCTTGGCCACCGGCGTTGCCGGGGCCGGCTTCGGTTCGGCACGGGCTGCGCGGCGCGGCTCCGGTGCAGGCGGCGGCGGGGCCGGTTCGGCCTCGGCACGCTCGTACTGCGCTCGGAACTTGGCCAGCAGCGGCAGGCCGAGCTGCTGCGAGAGCAGGTCGATCGCGCTGGTGCCATAGGCAAGCGCCACCGGCAGCACGCCGGCGCTGCGCAGGCCATCGACCAGCGCCTGCGCGGTGGCCACATCCGGCACCTGGCTCAGGCCGCCGAAGTCGAGGATCACCGCGGCGCGGCCGAACAGCTTCGGGGCGCGGGTCACGCGCTCGCGCATTTCCTGCACGAGGCGTTCGACATCAAGGGTACGGATGCGCAGGTTGGCGATGCCCACCTGGCCGATCTTCAGTTCACCGGCCTGTTCGTAATCGAAATTCACCGCCACGCTCAGGTCCCCGTCGGCCGCTGTGCCTGCGCCGGCAGCTGCCGTGCGCGTGTCCATGCCACATCCGGCAGCTTGCCGCCGTAGGTCTCCTTGACCCAGGGGTAGCTGCACAGTTCCTTGGCCAGCATGCTGGCGCGCACATCGACCTGCGGCATCGTGTTCTGGCCCAGCTCGCGGAAGCCGAAGCTGCCGTGGAAGAGCAGGGCGGCATCGGCGCCATGGTCGAGGAAGACTTCGCAGGTCATCTGCGGGTAGCGCAGTTCGGCGAAGCTCTGCGCGTCGGCATAGAACGCACGGCCGACGCCGCCGCCACGACGGCGGCTGGCGACCACGATGCGGTCGATATAGAAGAACGGGGTGTCCAGCTGCTGCTTGAACCAGGCGAAATTGCTGCTGTCGTGCTGGCTGTCGCTGCCAAAGCCGATCAGGAAGCCGGCCAGGTTGCCGTCGCGCTCGGCGACGCGGAAGTATTCAGCGGTTTCATAGAACAGGCGCAGGCGAGCCGCATCCAGGGGAAGGATGGCCAGGCCAGCATTGTTGTTCAAAGCCAGGACGGAATCGAGCTCGTGCTCGCGCACGTCGCGGATGACAATCGACATTGTGACTCCGTGGGGTAACGCGGTTGGTCCATCAAGGGACCCTGCGCACGATTATTGCATGCCCGGGGTGGGCTGCGGCATGAACAGGCGACTGCAGGGGCATGACTTCCGTGGGAGTGCGCGACGCAGGCCGGGCCCGTAGAGTGCTGGCATGTTGGGAGTCCTCAGCCATACCCGCGTCCTCCGCCTGGCCGGCCTGTTCACCTGGGTCATGGTCGGCCTGCCGCTGGCGTACTCGCAGTTCGAGAACCTGCACAGCCGCGCTGACATGGGCGGCTGGGCGATCCTGCTGTTCGTTGCCTACCTGTCCTTCGGCACGGCCTACTACTGGCTGACCCGCATCCTGCGCAGCGACAGCCACACCAGCTGGCTGGACCGCAGCCTGCTGCTGTTGCTGACGGTCTCGGCGCTGGGGGTCAGCTTCCTCAGCGGGTCGGGCCTGGGCAGCATCCTGATGATGGTGGCCGCCGGGGTCATTCCGTGGATGCTGTCGGTACGGCTGGGGGTGCTGTGGCTGCTGGTGAGCCAGCTGGCCGTGGCTCCGGTCTACTACATGCTGCTGCGCTTCCCGCTGTTCGAAGCGGTGATGCAGTCGCTGCTTTACGGCGGCTTCTCCATGTTCATCTTCGTGACCAGCCTGGTTGCGCGTCAGCAGACCGAGGCCCGCGACGAGCAGCGCCGGCTCAATTCAGAGCTGCGCGCCACCCGCGCCCTGCTGGCCGAGAGCGCGCGGGTCAACGAGCGCACCCGCATTTCGCGCGAACTGCATGACCTGCTGGGCCACCAGCTGACCGCGCTGACCCTGAACCTGGAGGTCGCCGGGCACCTGGCCGAGGGCCAGGCCCTCGACCACGTGAAGCGCTCGCACGCGCTGGCCAAGCTGCTGCTGGGCAATGTGCGCGAGGTGGTGAGCCAGCTGCGCGAGACCGGCGCGATCGATCTGGCTGCGGCGCTGCGCCCGCTGACCGAGAACGTGCCCTCGCTGGACATCCAGCTGGAGATCGAGGATCCGCTGAACGTGGAGGACCCGCAGCGGGCCCACGTACTGCTGCGCTGCACCCAGGAGATCATCACCAACGCGGTGCGCCATGCCAGTGCCCGCCACCTGTGGATCAAGGTGTACCGTGAAGCCCCCGATCGGGTGGTGGTCGAGGCCCGCGACGACGGTGTCGGCGCGGATATGGTCAATGTGGGCAATGGCTTGCGCGGCATGCGCGAGCGCCTGCAACAATGTGGTGGCCAGCTGCAGATCGAAACCCGCCCCGGTGAGGGTTTCCGGCTGCGGGCGACGGTGCCGGCAACGGTGCTGGTGGCGGCCCTTACCAAGGTTCCTGAAGGAGTGCGTTGATGATTCGCGTCTGCCTGGTCGACGACCAAACCCTGGTGCGGCAGGGAATCCGCTCCCTGCTGGCGCTCGACGACGGCATCGAGGTGGTGGCCGAGGCCGGCGACGGCCGGCAGGCGGTCGAGCTGATCCCCCAAGTACGCCCCGACGTGGTGCTGATGGACATGCGCATGCCGGTGATGTCGGGGCTGGAGGCCCTGCAGGTGCTGTCGAGGCAGGAACAGCTGCCGCCGACCATCATCCTCACTACCTTCGACGACGATCAGCTGGTGCTGGCCGGGCTCAAGGCCGGTGCCAAGGGCTACCTGCTCAAGGACGTCACCCTGGCACAGCTGGTCGGTGCCATCCGCACCGTGGCCGACGGGGGATCGCTGGTGCAGCCTGCGGTAACCCAGCGCCTGCTGTCCGGCCTGGAGCACATGCGCAATGAATTCGTCAGCCTGGACCGCCCGGACCCGCTGACCGACCGCGAGACCGAGATCCTGCGGCTGATGGCCAGCGGCTTCTCCAACAAGGAGATCGCCAATTCGCTGGGCGTCGCCGAGGGCACCATCAAGAACCACGTGTCCAACATCCTTTCCAAGCTGGGTGTGCGCGACCGTACGCGTGCCGTATTGAAGGCCTTCGAACTCCAGCTGGTATAAGAAAAATCTTTCAAGTACAAAGACTTGGGTCGTGGCCGGGGGTTTCCGCCAGGGTTGACCCCTACTTGCCGGGTAGCGGTATGCGTTACCCTTCGAATCCTTTGTCCATACAAATACGCAGCCGGCAGGGAAACCGGTGCGCCAATCCCGATAAACAATGCCCGCGAAGCCTGCTAGGATTGGCGCTTCGCTTCAATCAACCCGGCCGTGGGATCGGCCCCGGAGACTCTCTGAATGACCCGTATTATCGAGTTCCTGATCGCCTTGGGGATCGTGGCTGGCCTGTTCGTCATCATTGGCGTATGTCTGCCGGGCGAGCGTCACATCACCGAAAGCATCGAGACCAACCGCAAGATGACGATCGTGTACGACACGGTCAGCAGCCTGCGCCGCTTCAAGGACTGGAACCCGCTGGTACTGCGCGATCCCGCCGTTGACCTGAAGCTGTCCGGCCCGGCCTCGGGTGTCGGTGCCACCCTCGACTTCACCTCCAAGGACCTGGGTACCGGTTCCTGGAAGATCACCGAAGCCGAAGAGAACAAGCGTGTTGTGATCGCCATCGAGGACGCCACCAAGGGTCACGACAAGGTCACCACCTTCAACCTGGAGCCGACCGGCAAGGGCGGTCGCAACGTCAAGATCACCCAGGACTACTCGGTGAAGTACGGCTTCGACCTGTTCGGCCGTTACGCCGGCCTGTATGTCAGCCGCCAGATCGGCGACGACATCAAGATGGGTCTGTCGCGCATGGCCAACATGCTCGCAACCGTGCCGAACGTGGACTACCGCACGCCGGAAGCCCCGCTGACCGACCTGGCCATCGTTGAAGTGCCGGCCGAGAACCTGCTGGTGGTCAACGCCGGCAACGTGGACCGCGGTCAGGACACCATCACCAAGTCCATCAAGGACAACCAGGAGTGGATCAAGCGCGTGATGGAGGCCAATGGCCTTGAAGCTGCCGGTCCGTTCCGCATCATCACCACCGACTTCGGCCAGGAGAAGTACGCCTTCGACATTGCCCAGCCGGTGAAGAAGAAGGGTGCCGAAGGTGCTGCTGCCGACGAGCTGACCGTCAAGATCGACGGCGGCGCTCCGGTCAAGTACGTGCACGTTGCTCCGCACCGTTCGGCGCATGCGGCCTACACCGGCCACATGGCGGGTCTGGACGTGGCGCGCAACGGCCTGCGTGCCTGGGCCGTGACCTCGGGCAACGAAGTCATCGACCGTCCGTACGAAACCTGGAAGGACGGCATCGACAAGTCGTTCACCCCGGAAGGTACCTACGACATCTACTGGGCCGTCAAGTAATCCCCGGCTGAGCCATGTAGTGTTGGACACGAAAACGCGCCGCTCATTGCGGCGCGTTTTTTTTTCATCCGGCGCCCGGCAAGGGGCGCTGCGCAAGGAGCCCTCATGTTCAATCTGGAACGTCGCGCACGTAAGCCTTCCCTGCTGGCCTGCCTCGGGGCGCTGTTGGCTGCCGTCTCGATCGGCCTGTCTGCCTATGCATCGCATGGCGTGGCCGACCCGTTGGCGCAGCAGCATCTGAACATGGCGGCGCTGTATGCGTTCGCGCATGGCGCGGTGCTGGTCGCGCTTGGGCCGCGCGCGCAGGGGGTGATCGCACACCTGGCGCTGTACGTGCTGCTGCTGGGGGTCCTGCTGTTTTCCGGCAGCCTGGTGGGTGGGGCGTTGTGGCAGTGGCCGACACGGATGGCGCCGATCGGTGGCACCAGCATGATGGCCGGGTGGGTATTGCTGGCGATCAATGCGTTGAGGCGGTGAGGGTCGCAGGGCTGTCGCTCCGATCCATGCCGATGCGATCGTGATGGTTCATGGGCGTTACTTTTCTTTTCGCGCGAAAAGAAAAGTAACCAAAAGAAACGCGCCGCCGGTCGCGAGCCGGTGCTGTGCACCGGTCCCCTGTGCTCCTCGGCCCGTCGAGGGGCGGTGCGGAGAGCAGCCGAGCATGGCTCGGCTCTACAGAATCGCAAGCACCTCTTCGCCCTCGCCGGACCTGCGGTGCTCGGCTCGCTTGAAGGCGGATCCAACAGCCGCGCGCTGATCCCTTATAGAGACTTCGAGCGAAGCGACCGGCTTCTGTCTTTACCTTCTTGTTCCATCTCGTGGTGGGCGCGCGCGGAATCCGCCCGGACAGCTCCATGAATTTCGCCCTGCGGCCGTCACGAGGGGCTCAGCCGTTGGCCGGTCTCCAGCACCAGTGCCAGGGTTCGTAGACGATGCCGTGCGGGTTGTCGCGCGGGTAGCTCAACCGGAAGCCGTGCCCAGCGGCATGGGCCTGCAGCCAGGCGAACGCGTCGGTGGCTTCAAATGATTCCTCGGCCGGGGCATCGCCCGGCGTACCGATGTCCAGCGCGTGGCCGCTGTGGTGTTCACTGAACCCCGGCGCGGCATTCACCTTCAGGATCTCCGTCACGCTCAGCCCGCGTGCCAGCTTCCGTTCGAAGATGCCCAACTGGTAGGCATGGCTGCGGAAGCCGGAGATTGCATCCAGTGCGATGCCATCCTGCGCGGCGTGCAGGCGCATCCGTCGCCAGCCCTGCGCGGCGCCACGGCGCAGCCACAACGGGCGGCCGAAGCGGTCGCGGCCAGCGAAGTGCAGCAGGCACGGTTCGGGTTCCAGCGGCAGGCCACTGTCGTCGGCATAGCGCTGCGCATCCAGGCCGAGCTGCCGCAGGCGCTGCTGCAGCCCGGCGAGGGGCAGCCACTGCGCTTCCAGATCTGCACCGAACGGCCGGGCCGCAGCTGCATCCAGCAAGGCCAGTGCTTCCTCGGCCCCGGGCTCGCGCGCCAGGCGCGGCACCATGGCGTGCACGCCGTGTTCCACCACCGCCGCCAGGTAACGGCCATCGCACTTGCGCCGCAGCACCCAGTTCGCTCGTGACAGCAGGCGCGCGTCGAGATTGCTGCGCGCACGCAGCAGGCCGGCCGGCCACAACTCGATGGCTTCGGTATTGATCAGCAGGGGCAGGCGTCGTTGCATCGCCGCAGCTTACTGCCGCGGGCCCGGCACGGCCACCTTGCGCAGTGCTTCCAGCAGCGCCTGTGGCCGATCGAGACTGAGCAGCAGGGTGCTGCCATCGCGGACCGGCAGGGCGAGGACGCTCGCGCGGTTGGTGACCAGGGCGAAACCCTTGCCACCGCCCTGCAGGCGAAAGTGACCGGAATAGAAGCCCGGCATCGCGTAGCCGTTGGTCTTGAAGCGGATGCCATAGCGGGGGTCACGCTGCAGGTCGACCACCTCGGCCTGGTCCAGCCGCAACTGCGCCACCGGAACGCGGCGGCGGTACATCGTCGAACGCACGTCCAGCATGCCATCGGCCAGTTCCACCCGGCGGCGGAAGAATGCTGCGCCCAGCCCGATGCCTAGCGCTGCAATGACCAGCAGGCTCCAGGCGGCGCTGCCGCCCATCCGGAACCAGGGTGGCGACAGCGTTACTTCGATCCAGGGCGCCGTCGCCGGCGCCTTGTACAACTGCGCATACAGGCAGGCCACGAAGGCGGCGAGCAGGGGCAGCACGATCCACAGCACGCGCAACGGCGAGCTCTCGGCCACCTCGTACTGTTTCGGATCGCTGGCGCCCATGGCTCAGGCCTCCTTCTTGAACACCAGCATCGCCGGGCGCATCGGTGCGGGGATGATGATGTTGACCAGTTCCCAGCCCAGTTGGCCCTGGCGGCTCAGCTCGCTCTGGATGTCCTCGGCCTTGAGCAGGCCCATCATGGACGTCTTGACCTCGATCGTCTGGTAGCTCCAACGCTTGCTCATTCCTTGTCCTCCGAAGATGGCGTGGGTTTCGGCAGGCGTCCTGCCTTGCGCAGGGCGTCGCGCAGCACGTATTCGATCTGTGCGTTGAGGCTGCGCAGCTCGTCGTCAGCCCAGCGTTGCGCCGCGGCCAGGACCTCGGCGTTGATGCGCAGCGGATAGGCTTTCTTCTCACTCATGCAAGCTCCTGGCGGGGCGGTGGGGCGCCCCGTTGCGAGGGTGGTTCAGTACAGCGAACCGGCGTTGACGATCGGCTGGGTGCCGCGGTCCGAGCACAGCACGGTCAGCAGGTTGCTGACCATGTGCGCCTTGCGTTCCTCATCCAGCTGCACCACGCCGTTCTTCTGCAGTTCGGCCAGGGCCATTTCAACCATGCCGACCGCACCGGCCACGATGCGCGTGCGTGCAGCGATCACTGCGTTGGCCTGCTGCCGCTGCAGCATCGCCTGGGCGATTTCGGCGGCGTAGGCGAGGTGGCTGATGCGTGCGTCGATCACCTGCACGCCAGCGTCGGCCAGGCGTTCGGCCAGCTCGTTCTTCAGGTGCTGGGAGATCTCGCTGGCATGGCTGCGCAGCGCCAGCTGTCCCTCCTCGTGCTGGTCGTAGGGATAGCTGGTGGCCATCGCGCGCAACGCCGATTCGGACTGGATGTGCACGAAGCTCTCGTAGTCGTCCACGTTGTAGACGGCCTCGGAGGCATCGACCACCTGCCAGACGATGACCGCAGCAATCTCGATCGGGCTGCCGTCCAGCTCGTTGACCTTCAGCTTGCCGCTCTCGAAGTTGCGCACGCGCTGGCTGACCCGGCGCTTGGCATAGAAGGGGTTGTTCCAGCGCAGGCCGTTGTCCTTGACGGTGCCGACGTACTTGCCGAACAGGCTCAGCACCGCCGCCTGGTTGGGCTGGATGGTGTACAGGCCGGCCAGGATGAAGACCGCAGCGAAGATCACCAGCATGCCGGCCAGCATCAGCAGCAGGTTCGGTGAGCCGGAACCGGTCCTGGTCGTCGCCCCGAGTACGAACAGTGCGGTACCCGCCAGCGCGACCAGCAGGGATCCGGCCAGGGTGCCCAGGCCGTTGAGGGAGGCAAGCGACTTCTCTTTCATGGCGGTACGTCCTTGAGGGTTCGAATTGAAGATATCAAATTGATATCACTTGTCGACTACCGTTCGTCGGATGCCATGGTCAGGGTGCGCGGCCAGCTAGAATGCCCACCCGCCTTCACGTCGCTGCTGGAACCGCCATGGCCAAGCTTGGAACTCCGTTGTCCCCCTCCGCCACCCGCGTGCTGCTGCTGGGCTCGGGCGAACTCGGCAAGGAGGTGGCCATCGAGCTGCAGCGGCTGGGCGTGGAAGTGATCGCCGCTGACCGCTACGCCGATGCCCCGGCCATGCAGGTCGCCCACCGCTCGCACGTGATCGACATGCTCGATGCGATGGCGCTGCGCGCCCTGATCGCCCAGGAGCAGCCGCATCTGGTGGTGCCGGAGATCGAGGCCATCCATACCGAGACCCTGGTCCAGCTGGAGCAGGAGCAGGGCCTGCGGGTGATCCCGACTGCGCGCGCCGCACGCCTGACCATGGACCGCGAGGGCATCCGCCGCCTAGCCGCCGAAACCCTGGGCCTGCCGACCTCGCCCTACCGCTTCGTCGATACCGAGGCCGAATACCGCGCTGCCGTGGCTGCCATCGGCCTGCCGTGCGTGGTCAAGCCGGTGATGTCGTCCTCGGGCAAGGGCCAGAGCACCCTGCGCAGCGAAGCGGACATCGCTCCGGCCTGGGAGTACGCACAGACCGGTGGCCGTGCCGGTGCCGGCCGCTGCATCGTCGAAGGTTTCATCGATTTTGATTACGAGATCACCCTGCTGACCGTGCGCCACGCCGGCGGCACCTCATTCTGTGCGCCGATCGGCCACCTGCAGAAGGATGGCGATTACCGCGAAAGCTGGCAGCCGCAGCCGATGTCGAGCGCGGCACTGGCACGTGCCGAGGAGATCTCACGTGCGATCACCGACGACCTTGGCGGTTGGGGCCTGTTCGGCGTCGAGCTGTTCGTGAAGGGCGACGAAGTGTGGTTCAGCGAAGTGTCGCCGCGCCCGCACGATACCGGCCTGGTGACCCTGGTTTCGCAGGAACTGAGCGAGTTCGCGCTGCACGCGCGCGCGATCCTCGGCCTGCCGGTTCCGGTGATCCGCCAGAGTGGCCCGTCGGCGTCGTGCGCGCTGTTGGCACACGGCGAGGGTGTGCCGTACTTCAACAATGTCGCCGCCGCGCTGCAGGTACCGGATACCGCCGTGCGCCTGTTCGGCAAGCCGAGCGTGCATGGCCACCGCCGCGTCGGTGTGACCCTGGCGCGCGCGGAAACCATCGACGAAGCACGCGCCATCGCGCGTGATGCCGCCGACGCCATCGGCGTCGAGCTGCGCCCCTGAAAAAGGAGCGACGACCAACGGTCGTCGCCTACCGAAACCCGGTGGGTACCGACCGTTGGTCGGTACGCTCAACGTGCAGTCGACTCTACCGCACGTCCACCCACACCAGGTGGTGGTCGCTGCCGTCGGCGATCTTCGCTTCCGGGCTTTCATTGGCCGGCCAGAAGATGCCGCTGCCCACGTACTCGAAACCGGTCGAGGGAAGCACGTAGTCCAGGCGCATGGTGCCGGACTTCGGGCCGAAATCGCCGGTGGCGTGGAACGGTGCGCCCTTGCGTTCGATGCCCTTGGCCGCATAGGCCAGGCTGGTCTGCTCGCCGCCGACGCTGCGCGGGGTGGGGTAGCGCAGCACGCGCGCGTTCTCGATCAGCTCGACGATCGCCTCGTGGCGGCCATCGCCATCGACCGGGTCGTTGTTCAGATCGCCGAGGATCACGAAGCGCGCGTCCTCCGCCAAGCCGCCGCACTGGCCCTTGTCGTCGCACAGCCAGGGCTTCTCACCCTTGGACAGGTATTCCTGCCACAGGCGCAGTTCGTCGTGGTTGCGTGCCGCGTTGCGCTTTTCCGGGCCGTCGAACACCGGCGGCGTCGGATGCGAGACCAGCGCGTGCACCACGCCGGCCGGGGTCTTCACCGGCACGTCCCAATGCGACTTCGACGACAGGCGCAGCTGCGACCACACATGGTCGTTGTAGAAGCTCTGGCCGGTACGTGGGTCGACCGGGCGGATCGCGCCGGGCATCGCGCTCCACTTCAGCAGCTGGAAGCTGCGCACCTTGGCTTCGTCGATCGGGTAGCGCGACAGCACCAGCATGCCGTACTGGCCCGGGTGCAGGCCGTAGCCCCAGGCATCGTTGCCGCGGCTGCGGCCTTCGCCGCCGACCACGCCGTTGTTGTCCAGATCCAGGCCGCTGGGCACACCGGTGTTGACCGGCGCCAGGTAGCGGTAGGCAAAGTGCAGCGGCTTGCCGCCGCCGGGCTGGGCGACTTCCAGGTAGCGCTTCTGGAACAGGTCGGCGGCGCGATGGGCATCGTCGAAATCGAATTCATTCAGCAGTACCAGGTCCGGGCGCACCTGCTGCAGCACGGCGGCGATCTTGCGTGCGTGCTCGCTGTCGCCCTCCAGTTCCTTGATCAGGCCACCGGCATCATCGGAGTACAGCGAAGTGTTGTAGGTGGCCAGGCGCAGCGCAGTGGACGGCTTCTCAGTCATCGCGGGGGACGTGGCAAAGGCGGGGGCGGTGGCGCCGCAGAGCAGGGCCAGGGCGAGGATCAGGGGTTTGGCGTTCATCCCCCTATTCTGCACCCGGCCCGGTGTCAGCGGTTTGTCAGCGCCCGTCCAGTTCGTTGTCGAAATCGTGCCAGCAGCGGCCGTCGTAGGCCTCAAGGGGATGGAAGCGGCGCTTGTAGTCCATCTTCTGGTGCCCGCGGATCCAGTAGCCCAGGTACACGTGCGGCAACCCCTCGCGGCGCGCCCACTCGATCTGTTGGAGGATCGCGAAGGTACCCAGCCCGCGCGCGGCGTGGTCCGGGTCGAAGAACGTGTAGACCGCCGACAGGCCATGCTCGGTGACGTCGGTCACCGCCACCCCCAGCAACTGGCTGGGCTGGCCGTCGTGGCCGGGCAGGCGCATCTCCATGAAGCGGGTGTGCGACCAGCTGCCGATCAGGAACTGCTCGAACTCGTGCGGGCCATGGTCGTCCATGCCGCCATCGGCGTGGCGGTGGGTGAGGTAGCGGTGATACAGCGCGAACAGGTCGTCACGGGCGGTGGCGGCGGTGATCCGCACCTCCAGGTCGTCATTGCGGGCGGCACAGCGGCGCTGGCTGCGGTCCGGGGCGAAGCGGGCCACCGGGATGCGCACCGCCACGCAGGCCTGGCAGTGCGCGCAGTGCGGCCGGTAGACCAGATCACCGCTGCGGCGGAAGCCCCAGCTCAGTGCCAGCGGGTACAGGCCACCCAGCCGGCGATCGTGCGGATCCAGCACCAGGTCGCGCGCCACCCGGTCGGACCAGTACCCGCAGGGGTGCTCGCCGGTCTGGAAAAGCCGCAGTTCGTCGTCTCTATCGCCGTGTAGTGCCATGGGCACAGCATAGCCCCAGCCCGTCGCAGTGGCGGCGACTGTCCGGCGGATGAATGGAACCGGCCACGGCGTCAACCGATGTCGCGCCCGGGCGTTGTTGTCACTCGAGGGTGAAGTGATCACCCCGACGCAATTCCCATTCCCAGGAGTGACCCCATGATCCGTACCCCCCTGCTGCTGGCCCTGCTGCTCGGCACTTCCGCCTCCGGCATCGCGCTGGCGGCCGACACCCCGGCCACGTCGGCGCAGCGCCCGGCCAAGCTGGACACCAATGGCGACGGCGTGATCGACCGCAGCGAGGCGGCTGCCAACCCGCGCCTGGCCGCGAAGTTCGACGAGCTGGACAGGAACAAGGACGGCAAGCTCTCGCGCGATGAGATGCCGCGCTGGCAGCATGGCCGCCGTGGCCACGGCGGTGAGCGCTGGGCCAGGCTGGACCTCAACAAGGACGGCCGCATCAGCCGCGACGAGGCCAAGGCCGACCCGCGCCTGGCCGCGCGCTTCGACCAGCTCGACCTCAACAAGGACGGTTACCTGGACAAGGCTGACCGCGAGCTGCGCATGAAGCAGCATCGTGATGCCTGGTTTGCTGCCGCCGACACCAACAAGGATGGCCAGCTGAGCAAGGCCGAGTTCGACGCGGCCAAGGGTCCGATGCACGGTGGCCCGCGCCAAGGCGGTCCGCGCGACGGCGGTGCACCGAAGTCGCAGCGCTGATTCATCGCGCGCTGACCGACCACGACGCCGGCGTACTGCCGGCGTCGTGCGTTGAGGCCCTAGCGGCCGCTGGAATGGGCCATGGCATACAGCACGACGCCCAGCACCACGATGTTCATGGCGATGATCCCGGTACGCCCATACAGCGATTCATACACCCAGTTGGTGCCGGTGCGCCCACGCCGCGACGAATCGCGCGCGATCAGCGGCGCCATGATCTGCTGCAGCGGTCCCAGGCACTGGTAGTTCACCAGACCCATGCCGAGCACCAGCACCAGCAGATGCACCCACGTCGGGGTCTGCAGCAGTACCACCGCCAGCACTGCCAGGCAGCAGGCCATGGCTGTCCAGGTGTTCATGCGCACAAAGCGCCAGACCCGCGCGCGTTCGGCATCGGTCTTGGCATAGGACAGCAGGAATCGACCGCCCAGGTAGCTGCCGATCACGCCGCCGGCAACGCCACCAGCGAACGCGCCCCAAGTGCTGGCCGGAATCATGTGCAGGTAGCCCAGGGTGGCGGTGACCGAGCCCATGGCTGTACCCCCGGCCACGCTGGCCCCGCCCAGGCCCAGCTTGCTGCTGCCCACGCCGACGCCGGCGCTCAGCAGGATCGCGGCACTGGCGGTGCCGGGTGCGGCCACCAGCACCATCGACACCACGGCGGTGGCGAAGGCGGCGCTCGGCGCGCTGCTGCGCGCGAACTCACCGAAGCGCTGCAGCAGGCCGTCGCGCACCAGCGCGCGGGCGCGCGACAGGCGCTTGCGCACCGCAGCGTCGCTGAGCCCGAGCAGGTCGGCCACCTGTTGCGAGCGCTGGCCCTCGCGGTAGTACAGCAGCAGCACTTCGCGGCTGTCTGCGGGCAGGGCAGAGATGATCTCCTCGGCGGCGATCTCCTCTTCCACCCGCTGCAGGCGGTCGGCAGCACCCGGGGCGGGGTCGGCGGCCATGCCCATCGCCACCTCGGCCGCCTCGCCAGTCAGCGGGCGCCCGCGCTGGGCGCGCAGCCAGTCGCGGGCGAGGTTGCGGGTGATCTGCCGCAGCCACGGCAGGAAGCTGGTCGCGCTGCGCAGCTGGTGCAGCTGCTGCCAGCCCTTCACAAAGGCCTCCTGGGCGATGTCCTCGCTGGCCTGGCGGTCCCGGGTGATGGCCAGCGCGATGGCGGTGACCGTGTTCTGGCAGGCCAGCACGATGCGGCCGTAGGCGTGCTGGCAACCGCTGGCGGCGGCGGGCAGTTCACGTTCCAAGGTCTGGTCGATCGATACGGTGAACGTCGTCATGGCGGCGGCTCTCCTGCGGGGATTGTGTCCCGTGACGGAGCCGCGCGCGAAGTGTGACCAGCATTCTGTGCGGTAGTGCCGGCCGCTGGCCGGCATCCTCATTCACCCGCGAATCATTTCGAGGGCTGGATGCGGACCCGGACTTCTTCCTCTTCCGGCGCGGCCTGCGGGGCCGGTTGCGCCTGCTGCGGCTGGGCCTGCGGGGTGGGCACCGGGGCGCCGCGATGGCGCAGGCCGATCACCAGCGCCACGCCAGCGATCACCACCAGCAGCGCGATGCGGATGCGCCAGGCCCAGCTGCGGCCGCCGCTGCCCGGTTCCGGCGCGTCGCGGAAGGCGAATTCGGCGGTGGGGTGGTCACGGCGGGTAGTGTCGAGCAGGCGCGCTTCGCGCAGGATTTCGCGCGCGCGCGGCTGGTCGTCGGCACGCACGATCCATACCGCCGGATAGGCGTTGGCGTTGCCCAGGTCGGTATAACTGAACTGGCCGCGGCGACGGGTCTTGTACGAGCGCCCGTTGGTCACCTTGACGTCGATCCCATGCCCGCGCAGGAGCTCGGCCACGCCTTCGACGGTTTCCACGCGCTGGCTGCTGAAGATCTGGCGCATGGGTTACTCCTTGGCCGGCACGGCGGCGGCCGCGGCCTGGTCGGGAACCACGCGGATCAGGCCTTCCTGCGCAGTGCTGGCCACCAGCACGCCGTTGCGGGTGAAGAACTGGCCGCGGGCCAGGCCGCGCGAATCCTGCGCGCTGGGGCTGTCCAGCGAGTACAGCAGCCAGTCGTCGGCGCGGAACGGGCGGTGGAACCAGATTGCGTGGTCGAGCGAGGCCATCTGCACGTGCGGGTGGTAGTAGCTGATGCCGTGCGGGAAGGTCGCCGTGCCCAGCAGGTGGAAGTCGGAGGCATAGGCCAGCAGCGCCTGGTGCAGCTCCGGGGCATCGCCGACCGGCTCGCTCAGGCGCAGCCACACCTGGTGGTAGGGCGGGCGCTTGGGCGGGTTCAACTCGTCGCGCGGGTAGACGTGGCGGAACTCGAACGGGCCGCCACGCGACAGCCAGCGCTGCACCTTGATCGGCAGCCGCTCCAGCACTTCGGCCGGCAGCGGCCGGTTCGGTTCGATGTCTTCCGGCTGCGGCACTTCAGGCATCTTGTGCTGGTGCTCGGCGCCGGTCTCGGCCTGCTGGAACGAGGCCGCGCAGAAGAAGATCACCTTGCCGTGCTGGATCGCGGTGACCCGTCGCACCGAGAAGCTGCCGCCATCGCGGGTGCGGTCCACGTCGTAGACGATCGGGTGGTCGATGTTGCCGGCGCGCAGGAAGTAGGCGTGCAGCGAGTGCACGTGGCGGCCGTTGTCGACCGTGGCCTGCGCCGCAGCCAGGGCCTGGCCCAGCACCTGCCCACCGAACACGTACTTGGTGCCGATGTCGCGGCTCTGCCCGCGGAACAGGTTGTCCTCCAGCCGCTCCAGCGTGAGCAGGTCGATCAGCTCGGAGACGACGGGTTCGGGCGTGTCGTTCAAGGGGGCGGCCACAGCAGTGAAAGAGGGCCTGATTATACCGGTCAGGGGTCAGATCCCTTTCGCCCGGCGAAAGGGATCTGACCCCGGGCGGGGCAACCGCTACTTGCCCAGGCGCGCCGCCAGGGCCTGCAGGGCGTTCTGTGCGTCCGGGGCGAACCAGGCCTCGACGAAACGGTCCAGCTGGATCAGGTCCGGGTGCAGCGCTTCGTGCAGGTCGGCGCGAGCGATGGCGCGGGTCAGCAGCATCGGCTGCCGAGGCTGCTTGAGCAGGTTCTGCAGCCAGGCCACGGCGCGGGCCACCACCAGGTCACCCTCAGCCAGCTCGTCGACCAGGCCGATCTGCAGCGCCTGTTCGGCCGGCACCAGCGAGCCGGTGGTCAGCAGCACGCCGGCGCGGTGCACGCCCACCGCACGGCGCAGCAGGCGCTGGATGCCCTCCGGCGCGATCAGGCCCACCTGCACCTCGTTCAGGCCGATGGCATACGGCCGCGACGGATCGGCGCTGCGCGCCATTACCCGGTAGTCGCAGCACAGGGCCAGCACGCAGCCGCCGGCCGGCGCGTGGCCGGTAATCGCTGCGACCACCGGGATGCGGCTCTCAGCCAGTGTGCGCACGGCGCCAAAGAAAGCGTTCCAGGTGTCCAGCAGCTTGTGCTTGTCATCGCCATGCGAGAGCAGGTGCGGCACGTCCATTCCACCGGTGAAGATGCGCTCGCTGCCCGACAGTACGATGCCGTGCGCGTCTTCGGCCATGGCCAGTTCGATGGCATGGATCAGCTGCCGGCACAGATCGGTGTCCAGTGCATTGACCGGCGGCCGCGCCAGGCGCAGTTCGCGGATGGGGCCGTGGTTGATCACCTCGATGAGCGTCGTCATGCTGCGGTCTCGTTGCGAAGAAGGAACCTGGGCGATGATAACCAAACCATTCGTTGGCGTACTGTGGGTGCTGTGTGCGGCCGCAGCATCGGCTTCGGCTGCGGAATCACGCTGCGTCACGGTGGAGCAGGGCTGGGCGCGGTTGCCACCGAATCCGGCGATGCCGATGACTGCCGGCTATGGCGTGATACACAACGGCTGCAGCAGGGCGGTGGTGATCACCGGTGCGACCAGCAGTAGTTTCGGCGACGTGTCGCTGCACGAGACCACGATCGTCGATGGCGTCAGCCGGATGCGCGCGATCGAGCGCCTGCCGCTGGCAGCCGGCGCGCGTGCCGAACTCAAGCCTGGCGGCCTGCACCTGATGCTGATGCAGGGCAAGGGCGCGCTGAAGGAAGGCCAGGCGCTGCCGTTGCGGCTGCAGCTGGAAGGCGGTGGCGAAGCGAGCGCGACGTTGACCGTCCGCAAGGCCGCGCCGTAGCGGGATGGTAGTGCCGGCCGCTGGCCGGCAGCACAGGAAATGCCGGCCAGCGGCCGGCACTGCCGCAGGGTCTTACGACCAGTCGTACGAGAACAGCACCGTGCGGCTCACCGGCTCATACAGCATCACGATCGCGTCGGCGCCGGTGGCGCACCAGTTGTAGCCGGCGACTTCGGCGACGGCGAAGAACTTGTGGCCATCGCGGCGGATGATCGCCAGTTCGGCATCATCTGGAGCATGCCGGTCGTTGGCGGCGTCGGTGAATTCCAGGGTGAAGGCGGCAGGAATATCGGCCGTTTCGATCCAGTTGCCACAGGAAATCTGTCCCCCCAGCGTATCCAGATAAGCGCGCTCGCTGGCCTCACCCTTGCCGTAGCGCGAGTAGCAGGCGAGGCGGCCATGCATGGCGTGGTAGTCGCGGGCCTTGGCGTAGCTGTCGCGCATCTGCGCAATGTGTTCCTGCGCGTCCTTGTCCTGTACTGCATCGCCGATGAAATAGCCCTCGTTGCCGAGGAAGCGCATCTGGTTGCCGGCGGTCAGCTCGAAGGCGATCCAGTTGGTGGCGGTGAAATCGTTGTGGTGTTCTTCGGTGGTTTCGCCGATGCAGCCGTCGTACGGCTCGATCGGGCACAGCATCGTCGCCACCTGGCCGGCCAGTTCCGGGCGCAGCACACCGAGGTCGATCTTCAGCAGCGGCAGCAGGTGCTGGCCGAGCCAGGCCTGGTCGGCGGGGAAGACGTCGGTGGGGAAGGGGACCATGCCGGGCAGCAGGTCGCTCAGTTCAGTCTGGTGGATCATGTCAGTCCTTTGAATTGGATCGGTAGTGCCGGCCGCTGGCCGGCATGCGCGAAGCGTCTGGAGGTTGCCGGCCAGCGGCCGGCACTACCTTCAGGTGGAAGCGTTGCGGATCGCCTCAGGCAGCGGCGCGCTCTTGCCGGTCTGGGTATCCATCCAGACCACCACCACGTTGCCATCCGAGTACAGCTTCGACGCGTCCTGCTGGTCGACGATGCGGTGGCCGATGGTCACGCTGCTGTTGCCCAGGCGCTCGACGAACAATTCGACCACGATGTCGTTGGGCCACACGATCGGCAGCCGGTAATTGACGTTGGTCGCGGCCACCACCGGGGCGATGCGGTCGGTCATCGACACGCCGTCCACGCACAGCATCCAGCGCACGCGCGCTTCTTCCAGGTAGGAAATGTACTTGGCGTTGTTGACGTGGCCCATGCTGTCCATGTCGCGCCAGCGCACGCTGATCGGGATGCGGGCCAGGATCTTGTGTTCGCTGCTCATCAGGCGTCCTTCTTCTTCGACGTGCTCTTGCTGGCCTTGCCGGCGCTCTTGGCGGCCACGGCCTTCTTCGCCACCTTGGCCGGCTTCTCGGGCTTCACCTTGCGCGGCGGGCGGGCGTCGGGCTTGTTGGCCACGGCGGCCGGCTGCTCGGGGCGCGCGCTGGTGGAAGGCAGCATGCGGGCCAGGAACTGGCCGGTGTACGACTGCGGGCAGGCCGCCACGTCTTCCGGCGTGCCGGTGACCAGGATGGTGCCGCCGCGGTGGCCACCCTCCGGACCCAGATCGACGATCCAGTCGGCGGTCTTGATCACGTCCAGGTTGTGCTCGATCACCACCACCGTGTTGCCTTCGTCGCGCAGCTTGTGCAGCACGCCCAGCAGCGCTTCGATGTCGTGGAAGTGCAGGCCGGTGGTCGGCTCGTCGAGGATGTACAGGGTGCGGCCGGTATCGCGGCGCGACAGCTCCTTGGACAGCTTCACGCGCTGCGCTTCACCACCGGACAGCGTGGTCGCGCTCTGGCCCAGCTTGATGTAGCTCAGGCCGACGTCGACCAGTGTTTCCAGCTTGCGTGCGATCGACGGCACCGGCTCGAACAGCTTCAGCGCATCCTCGACGGTCATTTCCAGCACGTCGTTGATGTTGAAACCCTTGTACAGGATCTCCAGCGTCTCGCGGTTGTAGCGCTTGCCATGGCAGACATCGCACGGCACGTACACGTCCGGCAGGAAGTGCATCTCGACCTTGATCAGGCCATCGCCCTGGCAGGCCTCGCAGCGGCCACCACGCACGTTGAAGCTGAAGCGGCCCGGCGAGTAGCCGCGTGCACGCGCTTCGGGCACCTGTGCGAACAGTTCGCGCAGGGGAGTGAACAGGCCGGTGTAGGTGGCCGGGTTCGAACGCGGGGTGCGGCCGATCGGCGACTGGTCGATGTCCACCACCTTGTCGAACAGGTCCAGGCCATCGATCTCCCTGTACGGGGCGATCGGGTGCGAGGAACCGTTGATCTCGTTGGCGGCCAGCGAGAACAGGGTGTCGTTGATCAGGGTCGACTTGCCGGAGCCGGACACGCCGGTCACGCAGGTCAGCAGGCCCGACGGAATCGCCAGGTCCACGCCCTTGAGGTTGTTGCCGCTGGCCCCGCGCAGGTGCAGGGTCATCTTCGGGTTCGGCTTGTGCCGGCGCGCCGGGATCTCGATCGCGCGCTTGCCCGACAGGTACTGGCCGGTCAGCGAGCGCGGTGCCTCCAGGATGTCCTGCAGGGTGCCCTGGCCGACGATCTCGCCGCCATGCACGCCTGCGCCCGGGCCGATGTCCAGAACGTAGTCGGCCAGGCGGATCGCGTCCTCGTCATGCTCGACCACGATCACCGTGTTGCCGAGGTCGCGCAGGCGGGTGAGGGTGCCCAGCAGGCGTTCGTTGTCGCGCTGGTGCAGGCCGATCGACGGTTCGTCGAGCACGTACATCACGCCGACCAGGCCGGCACCGATCTGGCTGGCCAGGCGGATGCGCTGCGCCTCGCCACCGGACAGGGTGTCGGCCTTGCGCTCCAGGGTCAGGTAATCCAGGCCCACGTCGACCAGGAAGCCGAGGCGTTCGCCGATTTCCTTGACGATCTTCGCCGCGATCTCGCCACGCCAGCCCGGCAGGCTCAGCTCGCTGAAGAACTTCAGCGCCTCGTCGATCGGAAGCACCACCAGCTCCGGCAGCGGGCGGTCGGCCACGAACACATTGCGTGCAGCCTTGTTCAGGCGCGCGCCATGGCATTCCGGGCAGGGTTGTTCGCTGATGTACTTGGACAGCTCTTCGCGCACCGCCGGCGATTCGGTTTCCTTGTAGCGGCGCTCGAGGTTGGGAATGATGCCCTCGAAGCGATGCTTGCGCTGGGTGCGGCCACCGGCTTCGGTGAAGTAGGTGAAAGTGATAGCTTCATCGCCGCTGCCGTACAGCACGGCCTGCTGCACCTTGTCCGGCAGCGAGTTCCAGGCCGCGTCGACGTCGAACCGGTAGTGCTTGGCCAGCGAAGCGATCAGCTGGAAGTAGTAGGCGTTGCGGCGGTCCCAGCCGCGCACCGCGCCGGCGGCCAGCGACAGCTCGGGGTGCACCACCACGCGCGAGGGATCGAAGAACTCGGCCATGCCCAGGCCATCGCAGCCGGGGCAGGCGCCCATCGGTGCGTTGAACGAAAACAGGCGCGGCTCCAGCTCCGGCAGCGAGTAATCGCAGACCGGGCAGGAGTATTTGGAGGAGAACAGGGTCGGCGCGGTTTCCGTGTTGTCCAGGCTCTGCACCGAGGCCATGCCGTCGCCCAGCTTCAGCGCGGTCTCGAAGCTCTCGGCCAGGCGCTGCTTGATGTCCTCGCGCGGGCGGAAGCGGTCGATCACCGCCTCGATGGTGTGCTTCTGGCGCAGCGCCAGCGGCGGCACCGCGTCGATCTCATGCAGCTCGCCGTCCACGCGCACGCGCACGAAGCCCTGCGCGCGCAGCTGGTCGAACACCTGGGCATGCTCGCCCTTGCGGTCGCGGATGACCGGCGCCAGCAGCATGTAGCGCTGTTCCGGGTCCAGGGTCAGCACCTGGTCGACCATCTGGCTGACCGTCTGCGCTTCCAGCGGGTAGCCGTGGTCTGGGCAGCGCGGGGTGCCTACGCGGGCGTACAGCAGGCGCAGGTAGTCGTAGATCTCGGTGATCGTGCCGACCGTCGAACGCGGGTTGTGCGAGGTCGACTTCTGCTCGATCGAGATCGCCGGGGACAGGCCCTCGATGTGGTCCAGGTCCGGTTTTTCCATCACGCTCAGGAACTGGCGCGCATAGGCCGACAACGACTCGACATAGCGGCGCTGGCCTTCTGCATAGATGGTGTCGAACGCCAGCGAGGACTTGCCCGAGCCGGACAGGCCGGTGATCACGATCAGCTTGTCGCGGGGCAGGTCGAGGTCGAGGTTCTTCAGGTTGTGCGTCCGCGCGCCGCGGATGCGGATGAAATCCATCGCCATGGGGGATCCGGTTGTGGGGGCGTTGGCTGGGTGCCGGGCCAGCGGGGAACGGCAATCGGTCAGCCTACCGAGGTGACCAGATGGGGGCAATGGGCGACAATGCCAGCCCGGTGTCTCACCTTGTGAGACAGGCCGACAGGCAGGGGTCAGATCCCTTTTCACGGGGTGAAAAGGGATCTGACCCCGTTCCGACGCCGCCCCCTGCGGCGTTCAGGGGTTGACTTGACCCGCGCCCGATGATCTGCGTACAATCCCGCTCCTGTCCGCCCTCGATGGCGGCAGCTCAGACCACAATAACTACAGAGGAAGGCCTGGTCATGTACGCAGTACTGGTCACCGGCGGTAAGCAATACCGCGTGGCGCAGGGCGAAAAGCTCCGCATTGAAAAGCTCGAAGTCGAAGTCGGCAGCGAGATCAAGTTTGACAACATCCTGATGCTGGGTGACAGCGACGGCGTGAAGCTGGGCGATGCGCTGAAGGGCGCTGCCGTCACCGCCAAGGTCCTGTCCCAGGGTCGTGCTGACAAGGTCCGGATCATCAAGTTCCGTCGCCGCAAGCACCACATGAAGCGTCAGGGTCACCGTCAGTACTACACCGAAATCGAGATCACCGGCATCGCCGGCTAAGCATCAGGAGAAGCAGTCATGGCACATAAAAAGGGCGTAGGCTCCTCGCGCAACGGTCGCGACTCCAACCCGAAGTACCTGGGCGTCAAGATCTTCGGCGGCCAGGCCATCGAAGCCGGCAACATCATCGTGCGTCAGCGCGGCACCCAGTTCCACCCGGGTTCGGGCGTTGGCCTGGGCCGTGACCACACCCTGTTCGCCCTCGTGGACGGCAAGGTGGAGTTCTCGGTCAAGGGCGCCAAGAAGCGTCGCACCGTCAGCATCGTCTCGGCCGACGCCTGATCCAGGCATCGCCGGCACCCGTGCCCCGGCATGGGAGTGCTGCATGAAGAGCCCCGCTTCGGCGGGGCTTTTCGTTAGAGTTGAAGCAAGACCGGCCAGGCCGGGCTGCCGGCCATCGGCAGGCATAACATTCAAGGCGGCGGCCTGCAGGCCACGCCCATCGCAGGCATCGAAACAATGAAACTGGTAGACGAAGCAGAAATCGAAGTGTTCGCCGGCAACGGCGGCAACGGCTGCATTGGCTTCCGTCGCGAGAAGTTCATTCCGCTCGGCGGCCCGGACGGCGGCGACGGCGGTGCGGGCGGCAGCGTGTACATCCGCGCCGACGAAAACCTGAACACCCTGGTCGACTTCCGCCATGACCGCATCTTCAAGGCGCAGCGCGGCGAGAACGGCATGGGTCGCCAGGCCTATGGCAAGGGTGGCGAAGACCTGACCATCACCGTGCCGGTCGGCACCGTGGTGATCAACGTGGCGACCGATGAAGTCATCGGCGACCTGACCCAGCACGGCGATCGCCTGCTGGTGGCCAAGGGCGGTCGTGGCGGCCTGGGCAACATGCACTTCAAGAGCTCGACCAACCGCTCGCCGCGCCAGGCGTTGCCGGGCGAGCCGGGCGAGGAGCGCACGCTGAAGCTGGAGCTGAAGCTGCTGGCCGATGTCGGCCTGCTGGGCTTCCCCAACGCCGGCAAGAGCACCCTGATCCGCGCCGTTTCGGCGGCGACGCCGAAGGTGGCTGATTACCCGTTCACCACGCTGTACCCGAACCTGGGCGTGGTGAAGGTGGAGAACCACCGCAGCTTCGTGATCGCCGACATTCCGGGCCTGATCGAAGGCGCTGCGGACGGCGCCGGCCTGGGTGCGCAGTTCCTGCGCCACCTGCAGCGCACCCGCCTGCTGCTGCACCTGGTGGACATCTCGCCGATGGAAGGCGGCGTGGAGGGCATTTCGCCGGTGGAGCAGGTGCGTGCGATCGAGCGCGAGCTGGGGAAGCACGATCCGGAACTGCTGAAAAAGCCGCGCTGGCTGGTGCTGAACAAGGCTGACCTGATGTTCGAAGACGAGGCGCAGGCCGCGGCCGAGCAGATCGTTGCCGAGCTGGGCTGGAAGGAGCCGTGGTTCCTGGTCTCCGCACTGGGTCGCGAAGGCACCTTCCCGATCATGAGCCGGATCATGGCCTTCTTCGATCACCAGAAGGAAGAAGAGCAGGAAGCCCGCGACGCGCAATGATGGCGTTGTGGTTCCATGCGGAAAACCCGGCTTCGGCCGGGTTTTTTGTTGCCGGGGTCAGATCCCTTTTCCGCTGGAAAAGGGATCTGACCCCGGACGTGTCAAAAGTCCCGGATCGCGGGCAACAAAAAACCCGGCCGGGGCCGGGCTTTTGTCTGCAGCCCAACCCCGAAGGGCAGGGCGGCAACGCCGGATCAGGCGGCCTTGAGGGCCTTGATACGGTCGTTCAGGCGGCTCTTGTGGCGAGCAGCCTTGTTCTTGTGGATCAGGCCACGCGCGCTGAAGCGATCCAGGATCGGCTGGGCAACGGCGAAGGCGGCTTCGGCGCCGGCGGCATCGTTGGCGTCCAGCGCCTTGATCACTTTCTTGACAGCGGTGCGCAGCATCGAGCGCTGAGCCACGTTGCGCGCGTTGCGCACGACGGTCTGCTTGGCGCGCTTCTTGGCGGACTTGATATTGGCCACGGTGGTGGTTTCCTGAAAAAATCGGTGTTATGGGAACAGCAAGCTAGCTAGTATGATGGCGTAAGAAATGCACGTCAAGTCGATTGTCAAGAGGGACGCTGAGTGAGTTCACCCAAGTTGTTGCGGGGCCTGCTGTCGTTCAGCAGCATGACCATGGTCTCGCGCGTTCTCGGACTTGTCCGGGACTTCGTGGTGACCACCACGTTCGGCACCAACGCCATCACTGATGCTTTCTGGGTCGCCTTCAGGGTACCCAATTTCCTGCGCCGGTTGTTCGCCGAAGGGTCATTTGCCACCGCTTTCGTGCCGGTGTTCACGGAAGTGAAGGAAACCCGCAACCACGCCGAGCTGCGCGAACTGATGGCCCGCACCGCCGGCACCCTGGGCGGGGTGCTGATGCTGGTCACCGCACTGGCGCTGATCTTCGCGCCGCAGCTGGCCTCGGTCTTCTCCAGTGGCGTTGATACCGACCCGGTCAAGCAGGGCCTGCTGGTCGACCTGTTCCGCCTGACCTTCCCGTTCCTGCTGTTCGTCTCGCTGACCGCACTGGCCGGTGGTGCGCTGAACAGCTTCCAGCGCTTTGCCATGCCGGCGCTGACCCCGGTCATTCTCAACCTGTGCATGATCGCCGGCGCGCTGTGGCTGGCACCGCGGCTGGGCGGCACGCCGGAAAAGCAGATCCTGGCGCTGGGCTGGGCGGTGCTGGCCGCCGGCATCCTGCAGTTGCTGTTCCAGCTGCCCTCGCTGAAGGGCATCAACCTGCTGACCCTGCCGCGCTGGGGCTGGCGCCACCCGGGTGTGCGCAAGGTGATGACGCTGATGGTGCCGACCCTGTTTGGTTCCTCGGTGGCGCAGATCAACCTGCTGCTGGATACGGTGATCGCGGCCAAGCTGACCGACGGCTCGCAGTCGTGGCTGTCGCTGGCTGACCGCTTCCTGGAGCTGCCGCTGGGCGTGTTCGGCGTGGCGCTGGGCACGGTGATCCTGCCGGCGCTGGCCCGCCACCATGTCAGCACCGACCGCGAGGGCTTCTCGCGCTCGCTGGACTGGGGCCTGCGCATGACCCTGCTGATCTCGGTGCCGGCCATGCTGGGCCTGCTGCTGCTGGCCGAGCCGCTGATCGCGACCATCTTCCAGCACGGCCAGTTCAGCGCCTTCGACACCCGCATGACCGCGCTGTCGGTGTATGGCCTGAGCTTCGGCCTGCCGGCATTCGCCCTGCTGAAGGTGGTGCTGCCGGCCTTCTACGCCCGCCAGGACACCAAGACCCCGGTGCGCGCCGGCGTGGCGGCGCTGGTGGCCAACATGGTGTTCAACTTTGCCCTGCTGGCCGTGCTGTACCAAGTGATGGTGCCCGACGCGCTGAAGGCGCAGGGCGTGATGGCGGCCATCGGCAAGCAGCCGGGCCTGCACCTGGCACTGGGCATCGCCAGCGCGCTGTCCAGTTACCTGAACCTGGGCCTGCTCTGGTACTGGCTGGGCAAGACCGATGTCTACCAGCGCCGGCCGGGTTGGGGCGGCTATCTGCTGCGCCTGTTGCTGGCCTGTGCGGCCATGGTTGGCGTGCTGTTGGCCCTGCTGCACTGGCTGCCGGGTTTCTCCGCGATGCGTGTCTGGGAGCGGATCGGTGCCCTTGCGTTGCTGGTCGGCGGCGGCGGCGCGACCTATGCCGTGGCCATGCTGGCGATGGGCTTCCGTCCGCGCGACCTGCGCGGGCATTGATCGCGGCCCGTGGCGGCTATACTTCAGGGTTACACCATTGAAGCGGCGGCCCGGTCGGGCCGGAACGAGAGTTGATGAGCAGGCTGTTCAGAAGCGTCGAGGGCGGGGAGCTGTTCCCCAACGGAAGCGTGGTCTGTATCGGTGCATTCGACGGCCTCCACCTGGGCCATCGTGCGCTGGTCCGCCACGCGGTCGCCCGCGCGCGCGCCTTGGGCGTGGCCGCAGTGGCCGTGGCATTCGAGCCGCTGCCGCGTGAATTCTTCGCGCAGGGCACGCCGCCGCCGCGGCTGACCCTGGCGCGCAGCAAGGTCGAGATCCTGCGCGAGCTCGGTGTCGATGCGGTCGGCCTGCTGCGCTTCGACGCGGCGATGGCGGCGATGCCGGCCGAGACCTTCGTGCGCCGGTTGCTGGTGCACCGGCTGGGCGCCCGCGAAGTCTGGATCGGGCCGGAGTTCTGCTTCGGCAACCGCCGCCGCGGTGATCTGGCACTGCTGCAGGAGATGGGCGCCGAACTGGGCTTCAGCGCCGGCGAGATTGAAGCGGTGGACCTGCATGGCGAGCGCATCTCCAGCACCCGCATCCGCCAGCTGCTGCAGGGGGGCGATTTCGCCCGCGCCAACGACCTGCTCGGTCGCCCGTATGCGATCAGCGGGCGCGTGGTGCGCGGTCGCCAGCTTGGCCGTACGCTGGGCTTCCCCACCGCCAACCTGCGCTTCCCGAAGACCCCGGCGCTGTCGGGCATCTACGCAACCTGGGTGCACGGCGTGTTCGACCAGCCGTGGCCGTCGGTGTCCAGCTTCGGCACTCGGCCGACGGTGGAGGGCGTGGAGCCGCTGCTGGAAGCGCACCTGTTCGATTTCCAGGGCGACCTGTACGGGCGCCACATCGACGTGGAGTTTGTCGCCAAGCTGCGCGACGAAGAGAAATTCAATGATCTGGCGGCACTGACCGACCAGATGCACCGCGACGCCGAACAGGCGCGCGCCCTCCTTTCCGAACATAGATTGCGAGCCACTGCGTGAGCCAGGACTACAAGACCACCCTGAACCTGCCAGCCACCGAATTCCCGATGCGCGGCGACCTGCCCAAGCGCGAGCCGGGCATTCTGGCGCAGTGGGAAGCGCAGGGGCTCTACCAGCAGCTGCGTGACAACGCCGCCGGCCGCCCGCTGTTCGTGCTGCACGACGGCCCGCCCTACGCCAACGGCCGCATCCACCTGGGCCATGCGGTCAACAAGATCCTGAAGGACATCATCGTCAAGTCGCGCTACCTGGCCGGCTTCGATGCGCCCTATGTGCCGGGCTGGGACTGCCATGGCCTGCCGATCGAGATCGCGGTCGAGAAGAAGTGGGGCAAGGTCGGCACCAAGCTCGATGCGGTTGAATTCCGGCAGAAGTGCCGCGAGTTCGCCGAAGAGCAGATCAACATCCAGCGCGTGGACTTCAAGCGCCTGGGCGTGACCGGCGATTGGGACAACCCGTACAAGACCCTGAGTTTCGACTTCGAAGCCAATGAGATCCGTGCGCTGGCCAAGGTCGTCGCCAACGGTCACCTGGTGCGTGGTGCCAAGCCGGTGTACTGGTGCTTCGACTGTGGCTCGGCACTGGCCGAGGCGGAGATCGAGTACCAGGAAAAGGAATCGCCGGCGATCGACGTGGCCTACGCCGCGCGCGATGCCCAGGCCATCGGCAAGGCGTTCGGTGTGAGCGTGCCGGCCGACGTCGAAGTGGCCGTGCCGATCTGGACCACCACCCCGTGGACGCTGCCAGCCTCGCTGGCGGTGTCGCTGGGCGCGGAAATCAACTATGTGCTGGCCGAAGGCCCGGCCCACAACGGCAAGCGCCGTTGGCTGGTGCTGGCCGCCGCGCTGGCCGAGCGCTCGCTGCAGCGCTACGGCGTCGAGAGCGTCGTGCTGCACGGTGAAACCACCGGTGCGGCGCTGGAGAACCAGCTGCTGGCGCATCCGTTCTATCCGGAGCGCGACATCCCGCTGCTCAATGGCGACCACGTCTCCGACGAGGACGGTACCGGTGCGGTGCACACCGCCCCTGGCCACGGCCAGGAAGACTTCGTGGTCAGCCAGAAGTACGGCCTGCTGGACAAGTACAACGCCGGGCAGGTGACCCCGATCGACGGCCGTGGCGTGTACCTGGAATCGACCCCGCCGGCCGGTGAGGTGGTGCTGGCCGGCCAGCACCTGTGGAAGGCGCAGGAGGCCATCGTCGGCGTGCTGCGTGACAATGGTTCGCTGCTGGCCTTCCACCCGATCCGCCACAGCTATCCGCACTGCTGGCGCCACAAGACACCAGTGGTGTTCCGCGCGACTCCGCAGTGGTTCATCTCGATGGACAAGGCCAACCTGCGCAGCGATGCGCTGGCTGCGATCGACACTGTCGGCTGGTTCCCGACCTGGGGCAAGGCGCGCATCCAGAGCATGGTCGACGGTCGCCCGGACTGGACCATCTCGCGCCAGCGCACCTGGGGCGTACCGATCGCACTGTTCACCCATCGCCAGACCGGCGAGATCCACCCGCGCTCGGTGGAGCTGATGCAGCAGGTCGCCGACCGCGTCGAAGCCGAGGGCATCGATGTGTGGTACTCGCTGGACGCCGCCGAACTGCTCGGCGCCGAAGCGGCCGACTACGAGAAAGTCACCGACATCCTCGACGTCTGGTTCGATTCGGGCGTGACCCATGAAGGCGTGCTCGCCGCGCGTGGCTTCGGCAAGCCGGCCGACCTGTACCTGGAAGGCTCCGACCAGCACCGCGGCTGGTTCCAGTCCTCGCTGCTGACCGGCGTGGCGATCGACAAGCGCGCGCCGTACAAGCAGTGCCTCACCCACGGCTTCACCGTGGATGAGCACGGCCGCAAGATGTCCAAGTCGCTGGGCAACGGCATCGAGCCGCAGGACATCATGAACAAGCTGGGCGCGGACATCCTGCGCCTGTGGATCGCCTCGGCCGACTACAGCAACGAGATGTCGCTGTCGCAGGAAATCCTGAAGCGCAATGCTGACGCCTACCGCCGCCTGCGCAACACCGCACGCTTCCTGCTCGGCAACCTGGACGGTTTCGATCCGGCCCGGCACCTGCAACCGCTCGAGCAGATGGTCGCGCTGGACCGCTGGATCGTGCATCGCGCCTGGGAGCTGCAGGAGAAGATCAAGACGGCCTACGACGGCTACAACATGGCCGAGATCGTGCAGCTGCTGCTGAACTTCTGCAGCGTGGATCTGGGCTCGCTGTACCTGGACGTGACCAAGGACCGCCTGTACACCATGCCGACCGATTCGCATGGTCGCCGTTCGGCACAGAGCGCGATGTACCACATCGCCGAAGCGTTCACCCGCTGGGTGGCGCCGATCCTGACCTTCACCGCCGACGAGCTGTGGGGCTACCTGCCGGGCGAACGTGCCGGCCATGTGCTGTTCACCACCTGGTACGACGGCCTGGCGCCGCTGCCGGCCGGTGCCCAGCTCAACGCCGCCGATTTCGACCAGCTGCTGGCTGTGCGCGAGCAGGTGGCCAAGGTGCTCGAGCCGATGCGTGCAAACGGCGCGATCGGTGCCGCGCTGGAAGCGGAAATCACCATCGCCGCCAGCGAAGAGCAGGCCGCGAAGTGGCAGCCGCTGGCCGATGAACTGCGCTTCCTGTTCATCAGCGGCGACGTGCAGGTGCGGCCGGCGACCACCGACGAGGTGTTCGTCAGCGCCCAGCCGACCACCAAGACCAAGTGCGTGCGCTGCTGGCACCATCGCGCCGATGTCGGCAGCAACGCCGACCATCCGGAACTGTGCGGCCGCTGCGTGAGCAACATCACCGGTGCCGGTGAAGTGCGGAGCTGGTTCTGATGGCCGCGTCCCGTCCGCATCCGAACGCCCTGGTCTGGCTGCTGCTGTCGGCCGCCATCATCGGCCTGGACCAGTGGTCCAAGGCCTGGGTGCTGTCGAGCCTGCCGGAGTTCCAGCCGGTGGTGGTCATCGACGGCTTCTGGAACTGGTACCGCACCTACAACACCGGTGCGGCGTTCAGTTTCCTGAGTGACGCCGGTGGTTGGCAGAAGTACTTCTTCACCGCGCTGGCGATCGCCATCAGCGGCCTGATGGCCTGGTGGCTGCGCGGCACCGCCCGTGGCAACTGGAAGGCCGCGGTGCCGTATGCGCTGATCATCGGCGGTGCCATCGGCAACGTGATCGACCGCCAGGTGCACGGCCATGTGGTCGATTTCATCCAGTGGTACGTGGGCAGCTATACCTGGCCCTCGTTCAACATCGCCGATTCGGCCATCGTGGTGGGTGCCATCGGCATCGCCCTGTTTGGCCTGTTCGACGGCAAGTCCGCCAAAAAGGCGGATAATGCCAATCCGAAACCGTAAGCCGGCCGCTGCCGGGAGATTGAACTGATGGATGTGCTGCTCGCCAACCCGCGTGGTTTCTGTGCCGGTGTCGATCGTGCGATCGAGATCGTCAAGCGCGCGATCGAAACGCTGGGCGCGCCCATCTACGTCCGCCATGAAGTGGTGCACAACCGCTTCGTGGTCGACGACCTGAAGCAGCGCGGTGCGATCTTCGTCGAAGAGCTCGACGAGGTTCCGGACAACAACACGGTGATCTTCAGCGCGCATGGCGTCTCCCAGGCCGTGCGCCAGGAAGCCGAGCGCCGTGGCCTGAAGGTGTTCGACGCGACCTGCCCGCTGGTGACCAAGGTCCACTTCGAAGTCGCCCGCCACTGCCGTGCCGGCCGTGACGTGGTGCTGATCGGCCATGCCGGTCACCCGGAAGTGGAAGGCACCATGGGCCAGTGGAACCGCGAAGCCGGTACCGGCCAGATCTACCTGGTCGAGGATGTCGAGCAGGTTGCCACGCTGCACATCAACCAGCCGGACAACTTCGCCTACACCACCCAGACGACGCTGTCGGTGGACGATACGCGCGGCATCATCGATGCGCTGCGCGAGCGTTTCCCGGCGATGCAGGGCCCGAAGAACGACGACATCTGCTACGCCACGCAGAACCGCCAGGACGCCGTGCGCGACCTGGCCAAGCGCTGCGACCTGGTGCTGGTGGTCGGTTCGCCGAACAGCTCCAACTCGAACCGTCTGAGCGAACTGGCCCGCCGTGAAGGTGTGGAGTCGTACCTGATCGACGGTGCGCACGAGATCGACCCGGCGTGGGTGGTGGGCAAGCAGCACATCGGCGTGACCGCTGGCGCCTCGGCGCCGCAGGTACTGGTCGATGGCGTGCTGGCGCGCCTGGCCGAGCTGGGTGCAACCGGCGTGGGCGAGCTGGAAGGCGAACCGGAATCGATGGTGTTCGCGCTGCCGAAGGAACTGCGTCTGCGCCTGGTCGACTGACCGGGAAGCGCCTCATCCACGCATGGCGTGGATCTACTGAAACTGCTCTGGTGGGTGCGAACCTTGGTTCGCACGCTTTTTGTCATGCGCGGATGGCCGGCCCGCCCATGACCTTTGGCCATGGGGCAGGGCACTTTACAGGCCTAGCATCGGAGGATTCTCCGCTGTTGGATGCTGCCCGATGAAGACCCGAGCCCTGGTGATGTCCGTGCTGTTCGCGCTGGCTGCTTCGCCTGCACTGGCGCAGACCTCGCCGCCTGCCGACGCCGCGGCTCCCGGCCTGCTGCGCATCGATGTGGATGCGCGCGATCTCGCTCGCCGCATCTTCAAGGTGACCGCCACCGTACCGGTCAAACCCGGTCCGATGACCCTGCTGTACCCGCAGTGGATTCCCGGCAACCATTCGCCCACCGGCCCGATCGACAAGCTGGCCGGCCTGCGCGTGACCGCCAACGGCAAGCCGTTGGCCTGGCAGCGCGACCAGTACAACGTCTATGCGTTCAAGGTAGACGTGCCCGAGGGCGTCAGCGAGATCGTCGCCCACTTCGACTTCCTGTCCTCGCAGGGCGGCAGCCAAGGCCGGGTGGTGATGACCCCGGAGATGCTCAACCTGCAGTGGAATGCCAACTCGCTGTATCCGGCCGGCGTCGATACACGCGACCTGCAGGCGCAGGCCAGCGTGATCCTACCCAAGGGCTGGTCGTTTGCCACTGCGCTGGAAACCGCGCGCCGCGACGGCGATACCGTGGTGTTCAAGCCGATCTCCTATGACCACCTGGTCGATTCGCCGTTGTTTGCCGGCGAGCACTACCAGCGCATCGATCTCGATCCGGGCGCGAAAGTGCCGGTCCACCTCAATGTGTTTGCCGACGAGGCCAAGTCGCTGAAGCCGAGCGAGGCACAGATCACCCTGCACCGCGCACTGGTGCGGCAGGCCGACAAGCTCTACGGTGCGCGCCACTACAACCACTATGAATTCCTGCTGGCGTTGACCGACCGTCTTGGTGGCATCGGCCTGGAGCATCACCGTTCCAGCGAGAACAGTGCCGACCCGGGTTACTTCACCGAGTGGGACGACAACGCCTGGATGCGCGATCTGCTACCGCACGAGTACACCCATTCCTGGAACGGCAAGTACCGGCGTGGCGCTGACCTGACCACCGCCAACTTCAACACGCCGATGGGCGACAGCCTGCTGTGGGTCTACGAAGGCCAGACCCAGTTCTGGGGACAGGTGCTGGCGGCACGCTCGGGGCTGTGGTCGACGGCGCAGGCGCGCGACATGCTGGCCAATGTGGCCGCGACCTATGATCGCGGCCGCCCGGGCCTGGCCTGGCGCCCGTTGCAGGACACCACCAACGACCCGACCATCGCCCAGCGCCGGACGTTGCCGTACCGCAACTACCAGATGAGCGAAGACTATTACTCCGGTGGCCAGATGCTGTGGCTGGAAGTGGAGGGCAAGCTGCGCGAACTGAGCGGCAACCGCCGCAGCCTGGATGACTTCGCGCGCGCCTTCTTCGGGGTTGGCAACGGTGACTGGGACGTCAACCCCTACACCTTCGACGACGTGGTGGCGACCTTGAACGGCATCGTGCCGTACGACTGGACGACGTTCCTGCGCGGGCGCCTGGACGGCCACGGTTCGTTGACCGGGGGGCTGGAACTGGCGGGCTGGAAGCTGGTCTACCGCGATACCCCGAACGACGCCTACAAGGCGCAGGAAAAGCGTGCCAAGGCCGCACTGCTGGCCTATTCGCTGGGCGCGACCGTGCTCGACAGCGGCGTGGTCGGCGACGTGATCTGGGACAGCCCGGCGTTCAACGCCGGTCTTGCACCCGGCATGAAGGTGATTGCGGTTGGCGGGCGCGAGTACAGCAGCCAGCGCTTGAAGGATGCGGTGGCGACGGCGGCCAAGGACAAGGCGCCGATCGTCCTGCTGGTGAAGCAGTTCGACCGCATCGAGACGATGAACATCGACTACCACGGTGGCCTGCAGTATCCGGTGCTGGAGCGTATCGCCGGCAAGCCTGACCGCCTGGCGGACCTGTGGAAGGCGCGATGAAACCGCGCGCCCGCGATGGCGTGATCCTGTTGATGGCGATCCTCGCCATCGTCGGCGCGTTCTTTCACGGTGACGGGCGCTGGCTGCATTGGCTGGCGAAGCCGGCGACCACGCTGCTGATCGCTGCCATCGCCTGGCGGGTGCGTGATCCTGCGCAGCCGTCCTACCGGCGCGCGGTGCTGGCCGGCATGCTGCTGTCGTGCCTGGGTGACATCGCGCTGATGTTGCCGATGGACGCGTTCGTACCGGGGCTGGTGGCGTTCCTGCTGGCGCACCTCTGCTACATCGTCGCCTTCCGTGAGGGCCTGCGTGCCGGGCGTGGCCTGCTCGCCGCCAGCATCCTGCTCGGTGCGTTCGCTGTACTCAATGTGCTTGGGTTGTGGCCGCACCTGCCTGCACCGATGCGTACGCCGGTGCTGGCGTACGTGGTGGTGCTGGCCTCGATGGCGGTGTTGGCCTTGGCACGGCAATGGCGCAGCCCGCAGCCTGCCGTGGAAGCCCGAAGTGCGCCCTGGGCTGCCGTCGGTGCGCTGCTGTTCGTGGCCAGCGATTCGCTGCTGGCCTGGGACCGCTTCGCCGGCGGCCTGCCACTGGCCAGCCTGCTGGTGCTGTCCACCTATTACGGCGCGCAGTACGCCATCGCCCGTTCGGTGAAATAGAAAAAGGGGACGGAGGGGATTAACTCGCAGACCGCACCAAGGCACATGCGACTTAATCCCCTCCGTCCCCTTTTTGCGTTGACTATCGTCGGTTCGCGTGGCCGGAACGACCCTGTGCGTCGAACGAGAGTCGTGCGGACTGGCGATCGCCGGCGACCTCGTCCGGCAGCCACACCAGCCTGCCGCCCTTGCGCACGATCACATAGACGTGGCCGACGTCACCCGGCGTGCCCATCAGCGCGTTCCGCTGTGCCTGCAGCGCCTGGGCCACGCGTGGCACCGCCTCGAAATCGATGTTGGCCAGCGCCGTGCTGCTGCGGCGCAGGGTAATGGTGGGCGCGAAGCGCTGCGGATCGACCGGCCCGCCCTTGCGCCACTGGCCGCGCTCGAAGTGGTAGCTGTCCACGTGCGTGGGTTGCTGCGGATCGACCAGGTCCAGATTGATGCGGCCGTCATCGTAGAAGTGGATGCTGTGGAACACCATCAACCGGTGCCCGGCCAGGGCTGGCATCTGTTCCAGTGCCTGGCGGGCGGCCAGCAGGTAGTCCGCATCGAACAAGCGGTTGCTGCGTTCGGGCACCGGCATCGACCGCGGTTCGGGAATCGGTGCGGCCGAAGCAGGCCTCTCGCGCGGTGGGGGCGTGGTGATCGGCGTGGTTGCGCGGTCATCCTGCACCGCATGGCCCATAGTTTCGGCAAGGGTCTGCAGTGCCCCGCCGGCAACGGCGACGCCGGCCAGCAACAGCAGCACCATCGAAAATACCAGTCGCGTCGAGGGTGGCTGCTTCATATACCCTCCAGGCGCACGCTGCCGCGATCTTCCGGGTCGTACAGCAGCGTGACCTGCTCGCGTGGAAGGTTGGCCAGCTCGATCAACGGGATGAAGCGGCGCACGCTCGCCTGCTGTATGCCACCTTCGCGGTCGGTGTACTCCAGCTGGAACTCCACCTGCGGCTGCTCGTTGAGGTAGGTGCCGGTCTGGCGCAGCTTCAGCACCTTCGCATCCACGCCGATGCCGCGGTACTTCAGCGCGTCTCCGCGTGCATCGGCCTGCAGCAGGCGCCCCAGGACGCGCAGGCCCAGGGCGTAGCCGCACAACACCAGCGGGCACACCAGCAGTGGGTGGCCGAAGGACATGAACGTCCAGCCCAGGCCCTCGCTCTGCAGCCGATAGGCGAGAACGTAGGCGCTGGCAACCACGACGATGCCGATGACCGCGCCGGCGCCGCGGCGCCAGAGGCTGGCGACATCAAGTTCGGGCTGGGCGCCCTCCAGCACCACATTGGGGAACGCACCCGGCGTCCGGCTCAGGCGAACCTCGATGCGCTGGCCGGCCACGAAACGCTGCAGCTGCGGTTTGCTGTCCACCACCAGCATCTGTTCATTGATCGGCGTGCCGGACAGGTTCTGGAAGCCAAGCTTCAGTCTCCACTGCGCGAAGCCGCGCACGTGCACGCCGGTCTGCTCGGCCTGTTCGATCAACGCATCACGCGGCTCACCGTCGGCCAGGATGGTGCGCACCCGATGCAGCGCGCGCGGCGGGCCCAGCAGCAGGTAGTGCAGGAAGGCGAGCAGCAACGCGAGCCACAGGGCCAGCGACAGGGCGAGCAGCAGCAGGGCCAGCCATGGCGCGCTGCGGTCGGCCAGTGGCACCGGCCACGACGTGCCGAAGTAGAGGATGCAGGGGAAGGGCAACGCGAAGAACAGCAGGAACGCGCCCCAGAACCAGAGATAGGCCTTCATGGGGTGGTGGGGGACCGATGGAACAGGGCGCGTAGGGTACTACGCTCAGCGGATCTGCAGGGTCAGCAGGAAGTAGCGGCCAAGTGGATCGTCCAGCCCCGGCATCTGGCCGCCATTGCCGACCAGGTAGTTCACCGGTTGCGTGTCGAGCACGTTGTGCACGTCCAGCGCGGCGACCACGCGCGGCCCCAGCCGCCTTGCCAGGTGCAGGTTCCAGCGCAGCTGCCGCGGATTCATGCAATGGTTCTGCTCGCGCTGTTCCTCCGGGCATTCCGCACCGGGCAGCCAGGCACGCGTGCGCCCTACCTGGTTGCCGCGCAGGGCGATGTCCCAGTTGCTGTTCTGCCACTGCACATTGAGCACGGCGGCCATCGCTGGCGTGACATGGCCACGCAGGTCCACCGTCGCTTCATGGCCACGCTCGCGGCGCAGTTCCTGCTGCTTCAGCGCATCGAGCGAGAACAGCCACTGGCCGGTGCTGCCGGTGTCGATGTGGTACTCCCCGCGCAGAACAAGGTTGCGCGACGTGGTGCGGCCGATGTTGTCGAAGGACAGGCGCAGGTTGTGCAGGTTGCCGTCCTCGTCCAACTCCCACGTGCTTGAATTCCACACTGCGTCGGCCGGTTGCAGGGCCAGGATCTCGTTGCGCAGTTCGACGATGTTGTGGGTCAGCGACAGTGAAAACGCATCGGTCGGTGTCCAGGTCGCACCCAGGGAATGGCTGCGCGACCGCTCCGCTTTCAGCGCATCGTTCTCCACCACGTCCACGGTTACGCTGCAGCGTCCGTTGCCGTTGCTCTGCGCGCAGTTGGGCAGTGCGCTGGAGGCGGGTAGTTCGATCGCGCCGAAATAGCCCGGCGGCCGCCGTTGCTCGAACAGGCTGGGGGCCCGGTAGCCGCGCCCGGTGGCAAGCAGGAATGACCACTGCGGTGTCGGGCTCCAGCGTACGCCCACGCGGGGCGAGAAAGCCTGGTAATCGCCATCGCGGTCCCAGCGTGCTGCCAGGTCCATGCGCAGCGTGCGCGCCAATGGCAGGCCGAGTTCGGCGTAGGCACCGCCACTGCGGCGTGACAGGTGGCGTTGTTCCTGTGGCAGGCCCAGCGCCAGGTCGCCCTGGCTCAGCAGCGCGTCGGGATGCGACGTCCAGCGTTCCTGGCGCAGGTCGATGCCGGTGGCCACTTGTGCAGCACCGCCGGCCAATGGCATCAACTCGCGCTGCATGCCCCACCAGCCCTGCCACTGCTCGGTGCGCCCGCGGTTGCGGATCGACGGGAACAACTGCGCGGCGGTCTCTGCCGGCAACGAGGTGAAGCCGGGCAGGAAATCCATCGTCTCGGCAGCGCGCAGCAGTGGTTGGGCGCGCACGGTGCCGGACGTCGTCAGGGTGACATCGCTGCGCTGTGCGCTGATGCCGGCATCCCAGCTGCGGCGGCCCTGGTCGCGGCCCATGCCGAAGGTGACGTCGGCATCGGTGGCACGTACATGCGGACGCACGTTGCCGGCTTCGCGCAGCACGCTGTTGAAGGTGAACCCATAAAGCCCGATGGCTACGGCGGTCGGGCCGAGGTCGAAGCGTTGCCGGTTGTGGCTGGCCCGCGCCTCGGCGTAGGCGTAGCGACCTTCGCCGCGCTCATGCCGATAGCGCAGGTAGGCCGAGGCGGTGTCCGAGGCCGGTTGCAGCGAACGCGGGCGTGCGCTGTCAAACCAGCAGGCGCCATCGCGCCGTTTCAATGGCCCTTCGCAGCGCTTTGCCGGCCAGTAGCGTCCATCGCGGAACGCGCCGATCAGGTACTGCGAGGTTTCCGCATGCCATTCGCGGCGATCGCCGGCCACGTGGTCGATGCGATGCAGGTCGACGCCAGCGAACCAGCGGTCCCCTCCGTCGCGCACGCCACCGGTGGCCGCCTGCAGGCGATACTGGCCGGCGTCGCCGCGCCCGCTCAGGCCGGTCTGCAGCATGGCTTCAGGGCCATCGGCCTGGTCACGCAGGATGATGTTGACCACGCCGGACATCGCGTCGGCACCATAGATGGCCGACGCACCGCCACGCACCAGTTCGATGCGCTCGACGAAGCTGAGCGGGATGCCCCCCAGGTCGGTGAGCCCGCCCTGTTCCAGCGACACCATCGGATAGCGTGGCAGGCGCCGGCCATTGACCAGGAACAAGGTCGCACGCGGACCCATGCCGTCCAGGCTGGTGGTGGTGGCCGCACCCACCGGCAGGTACTGCGAATCGCCACTGCGCGAGGTGCTCATCGCCGGATGGCCGTTCATGCCCGGCAAGTGCCGCAGCAGGTCGAACAGGCTGCCGTAACCGCTGCGCAGGATGTCATCGCGGTCGATGATGGTCACCGGCAGCGTGGTCTGCACGGAGGTGCGCGGCAGCCGGCTGCCGGTGACATGGATCGGCGCCAGCTCCACCTGCGGTGGCGTCTCGGGCACCCCGCCCGGCGACGGTACCGCGGGCATCGCACGCGTCGCGACCGGCGGGGGCGATGGCGGTGCTGGCCGGGTGCGGCGGACGACGAATCCACCGGCAGGCGTGCGCAGGATGGTCACCGGCATGCCGGCGACCAGTTCCTTCAGGGCCGCGGCCGCATCGCGTTGGCCATGGGTGCCGGCCGTGCGCAGGCCATCCAGTTCACGCGCATCGAACAGCAGGGCGATGCCACTCTGGCGCGCCCATTGCTGCAGGGCCGGTGCGAGTGGGCCTGAACCCACATGGACCTCCAGGGTGCCGGCCTGTTCGGCTGCATCGGCAGAGGGCAGCGCGGCGATGCTCAGCGCGAAGCAGAACAGGGTGCAGAGCAGCCCCTCCCGCAGCGCGCCCGGTACTGCCTTCACTGCAGGCCTCCTCAGTACGTGCGGCGCAGTTCCAGCGCGCCATCCGGTCGCGTCTGGCCAGCTACCGACCAGCCCAGTTCCAGCGCCGACAGCAGTTCCTGCGCATCGCCGGCACGGAAGGTGCCACTCACGGCCAGGCTGGCGATCTCGGGATCGGCGATCACCAGCGGCGTGCGACCGTAGCGGTTCATGCGCTCGACCACGATCGACAGCGGCGTGGCATCGAACACCAGCTGTCCCTGCAGCCAGCCTTCGGCAGCGGCATTGGACGACAGCGCCGGGCCGGGCTGGAAGCGGCCCGATGGCAGCACCTGCAGCTGCTGGCCGGGTGCCAGGGTGTGCTGCGTCCCCCCATTGCTGACTTCCACCGCACCTTCCAGCAGTGCGACTTCGACCAGGCCGTCGTTCAGGCGCTCCACCTGGAAGGTGGTGCCGATGTCGCGGATGGTGCTGTCGCCGGCGCGCAGCTGCAGCGCCTTGCTCGACGGTGCGACCTGCAGCTGCACGCGGCCCCGTTCCAGCACCAGGTTGCGATGGCGCCAACCGAATCGGGCATGCAGCGTGGTGCCCGCATCCAGCGTGGCCACGCTGCCATCGGCCAGCGTCTGCTGCCGGGGCTGGTGGGAATCGTTGGCATAGCGCAGCGGCGTGGGGTTGCCGTCGATGGCGACCATCCAGCCGATCCCGATGGCCAGGCAGACGCCTGCGGCGGCGGCCACTGCCGGCAGCCAGCGACGCTGTGCCGGCCGTGCCGCACGTGCTGCGGCGGTGCGCAGCCACGGGTCGGCGGCCAGTTCTTCGCCCCGCTGGAACAGGGTCTCGGCCTGGATCCAGGCGCTGACATGGGCCGGGTCCTCGGCCAGCCAGTCCTCGAACCTCTCTCGCTCGCCCGGCGTGCAGTCCGGAGCCTCCAGCCGCGCCACCCAGGCGCTGGCGCGTTCAAACAGCAGGGTGTCTTCCCTGGGGCTGGCGTGACTCATCCGTTGTCCCTGTCGTTGTGCAGCGGATCCGATCCGAGTTCCTGGCGCAGGCCCTGCAGGGCGCGGGCGATATGTTTTTCCACGGTCTTGGCGGTGATTCCACAGTGCCGCGCGATCTGCGTATAGCTCATGCCGGTGATCCGGTTGAGCAGGTACACCTCGCGCGCGCGCTCGGGCAGCTTGAACAGGGCCTGCCGCAGCAGGGACAGCATCTGCCCGGACTCGGCCTGGCGCAATGGATCGGGCGACGTGCTGGAGGGCTCGTCGCCGCCATCGTGTTCGGCAAGGGACAGGTGTGGCCGCGACTGCGACGAGCGGCCACGGTCTGCCAGGCGGTTGCGGGCGATACGATACAGCAGCAACCGCAGCTCGTCGGCACTGTGCGCGCGATAGCGGATCAGCCGCTCCATGCAGTCCTGCGCGATGTCCTCGGCATCCTCCGGCCCAACGCCGCGCGTGCGCAGGAAAGCGCACAACGGCGCGCGTTCTTCCCGTACGAACGCAATGAACGCGTCCGTCGGCACGGACAGGTCCGGCGCGCGATGGATCAGAGGAGAGGGGGTGGACAGGGCTGGCCTCGGGCGTCGGTGGCGGGTGCGTCTTCGAGTTTTACGCGACGATGACCGGATGGGGAAGAGTGTGCATGGCCCCTGATTTCATTGTGAATGCATTCATGTTTCGGCGGCTGGTGCGCTGGGGGAGTTTGCGCCGCCCGGACGTTGAACTCCTGACCCGTGTGTTGCGGGTGGAGAGAGAACGCATGAAACATTCGAAGTTGAGCCTGGCCCTGGCCGGGCTGATGGGCGTCACCGCCATGGCGGCGGTTGATGACGTCATGGCAATGAATTATCACGTGCGGGACGATCGCGTCTTCCTCAGCGGCGGCGTCACCGTTGCTGACGTGGTGGCGCTGCCCGCGCTGCTGGCCAAGGCACAGGCTGAAGGCCGTCCGATCCGCGAAGTCGTGCTGCGCACATCCAATGGTGGCGCGCTGATCGCCGGCGAGTGGCTGCAGGCGGTGATCCGCACCCAGGGCCTGGACACCGTCGTGTCCGGCCACTGCATCTCGTCCTGCTCGATCATGCAGTCCGGTGGCGTCAACCGTTACCTCGGCGGCGATCTGCCACTGGTCGACTCGGTGCAGATCCACGCCGCCAGCAGTGGCGGCAGGATCACCTATGCGCCGTCAGCGCGCATGACCCAGATCTACACAGGCAACTACGGCGGCGGGATGGATGCGGGCCTGTTGCACAAGGCGATGTATGAAGTGGTTCAACCCAATGGCCTGCTGGTATTCCGCGACCCGGCGCGCACCACGGGTACGTCGGTCACCTTCGATCCGGATGGCAGCGGCAGCAAGCTGGAGTCGTTCCCGGGCCAGGACATCCGCGGCAACAACATCATCAACACGGCAGGCTATCGCGATCCGGGCGACACCCTCCGTGTCACCAGCAACGTCAGCGGCGACATCAACCCGGGCTACCTGCGCACCGCGCGCCAGCTGCAGGCCTTCGTCGACGACGATTTCGCGCGCTGGAACACCGACTGGGCCAGCACCTACATCAACGATGCGGTGAGCCTGTACAACGTCTCCACGCGGGGGGCGAACGGTATCGGCGCGCAGTCGTTGCAGCAGCTGCTCGCCGATCCCGACGTCCAGAATGAACTGCGCGGTCAGCTGCGGCTGGCCGATCTGGATGCCTCAACCCTGGCCAGTTCGGCGGGCGTGATCCGTGTCAGCAATGGCGCTACCTGGCGCACCGCCGAAACCACTGGCGCCGATTTCATTCTGGTGGACAACGGCACCATCGCACTGGAGGGTGGTGCGCTGCGCACCCCCGAGCTGCGCGTGATGCCGGGCAGCATCGTGGTCGGCCATGGTGATATCGCATCGGTCGGCACCGACAGCGATGCGCTGCTGGATGGCACCGGCCCGTCCTACCGCGAAGACGGCTTCAACCGACTGCGCGTGTTCGGCACGTTGATGCCGCGTGGTGGTGATCTGGTGACCCACGGCTACGTCAACATCATGCCCGGCGGGCAGGTGCTGTTCGATGTTACCGAAACCGGTGGTACCGGCAGTGGCCGCCTGCGCGTCGGCAGCTTCTACGATGGCGGCTCCGAGGAGGGCGCGCTGGTGATCGCGCAGGGCGCACATCTGGCGCTGAACGTGGCCCAGGGCTTCTATGCCGGCACCTACCGTCGCGACCTGGTGGAAGGACCGATCTACCAGGGGGGCTTCCAGGATGCCGTGCGGCTGGGCGATGCCGGCTACAGCGCCAGCATCACGGCCGGTGAAGTGTTCCGCCCGCGCCACAATTCGCTGCTCAGCTTCAACGTCAACCAGACCGCCGACGGCCTGTGGCTGACCGCCAACCCGGGCTTCGATCAGCTGGGCCTGTTCGCCAACGGCACCTCCGGCGACGGCCTGGGGCGCGCGCTGGCCGCTGCAGCGGACCGCCAGGACAGCGGCCTGAAGTCGTTGCTCGGCGCGCTGCAGTTCAGCGACCGCGATGTGATCGCACAGCAGGCTGGCGCCCTGCGCGGTGATGCGCATGCCAGCCTGCGCCTGGCCGACAATGCACTGATCGGCAGCATCGGCAACGTGGTGCAGCAGCACCAGGCGGCGATGCGCAGTGGCGGCGATGCCGATGGCCTGGCTTCGCAGGCGGCGCAGTCGGTCTCGGCGCAGCCGGGCATGCGCCATGGCAGCCTGTTCAATCAGTTGGCCATGCATCTGGTCGAGCCGGCGGGCGACGGTACTGGCGACAGTAACGTGGCGGGGCGCAGCCATGGCCTGTGGGCGCGCGGTTTCGCCAGCCATGGCCGCATCGACGCCGACGGTGGTGTGGCCGGCCTGAGCCACACTGTCGGCGGCATCGTGATCGGTGCCGATACCCGCGTGGCCGATGACCGCGTGACCCTCGGCGTGAGCGTGGCCGCCGCCGACATGTCGACCAAGGCCAGCGACGGCTCCGGCTTCAGTGGCGACGTACGCGCGCTGGATGTGGGCGGCTACCTGGATGCGACCTATTCGCGGGGCTACCTGTCGGCGGCCGTGCGCTACACCGACCTGCGGCATGACACCCGCCGCAGTGTCGGCGGCATTGATGGGCTGCAGCAGCCTCTGCGCGCGAAGTACAGCAACGATGCCATCTCGGCACGGGTGGAGCATGCGTTCTCCTTCACCACTGGAAAGGGTCTGGTGATCCAGCCGCTGCTGCCGGTGGTGGACTACGCACGGACCTCGGCCACCCGTTTCAATGAAGGGCAGGGCGCCGGTGCGCTGGTGGGCCGCAGCGGCAGCCTGGAGAGCATTCGTGTGGGTGCCGGCCTGCAGCTGTTCAAGACCTTCGAAGGCAACAACGCTGAGCGCATCACCCCGCGTGCCCGCGTGGTCTGGCAGAAGGAACTGGGTGACACCCAGGCCCGCTACAGCACCGGCTTCGCCGCAGCTCCGGACCTGCTGTTCGGTGCCAGCAGCCAGGCCGTGGGCGAGCAGGTGCTGGCTTGGAACGTCGGCGTGACCAGCCGCGCCAGCGAGCGCCTGTCGATCATGGCCGACTACGTGGGTGAGCGCCGGGACGGGCAGATCCAGAACGGCGTGATGCTGGGCCTGGGCTATCGGTTCTAAGCGGTACTCGGCCCCGGCGATATCCGTATCGCCGGGGCCATCCCATCAGGGCAGGTGCTGCGGTATGGTCGGCAGGGAATTCCAGCCAGGCCCGTCCATGCAGATCGCCGTCTTCAGTGCCCGCCCCTACGACCGTCGCTTCCTGGACGAGGCCAATCAGCGCGATACGGCCGGGCAGGGCTTTGCGTTCGTGTACTTCGATGCCGCGCTGGACGTGCATACCGCCGCGCTTGCGCAGGACTGCGCCGCCGTCTGCGTGTTCGTCAACGACCGTCTCGACGCGCCGGTTCTGCACGCGCTGCATGCGTTGGGCGTGCGCGCCGTACTGCTGCGCTGCGCCGGCTTCAACAATGTGGACCTGGCAGCCGCGAAAGCGCTGGACCTGTTCGTCGCACGGGTGCCGGCCTATTCCCCCGAAGCCGTGGCCGAGCACGCGCTGGCGCTGGTGATGACACTCAACCGGCAGACTCATCGCGCCTACAATCGCGTGCGCGAGGGCAACTTCATGCTCGATGGCCTGCTCGGGCGCACCCTGCATGGGCGCACGGTCGGCATCGTCGGCACCGGCAAGATCGGCCTGGCCACCGCGCGTATTTTCAACGGCATGGGCTGCACCGTGCTGGGGCACGACCCGTACCCGTCGCCGGCCTTCGCCGGCGTGGGCGACATGGTTGGGCTGGATGAACTGCTGGCGCGCTCCGATATCGTGTCGCTGCATTGCCCGCTGACACCCGATACCCAGCACCTGATCAACGACGCCTCGCTGGCGCGGATGAAGACCGGCGCGATGCTGGTCAACACGTCACGCGGCGCGCTTGTGGACACCCACGCGGTGATCCGCGCGCTGAAGTTGCGGCGGCTCGGCCACCTGGCCATCGACGTCTACGAGCAGGAAAGCGCGCTGTTCTTCCAGGACCTTTCCGGCGAGATCATCGACGATGAGGCCTTCCAGCGCCTGATGACCTTCCCCAACGTGCTGGTGACCGGCCACCAGGGCTTCTTCACCGTGGAGGCGCTGCAGGAGATCTCGGCAATCACGCTGGGGAACCTGCGGGATTTCGCCGAGGGGCGGGTGTGTGCGAACCGGGTGGAGACATCGCTGAGATGATTGGAAGTCATGAGGGGTGTGCGTTTTCATACCTATCATTGAGGGGCGCAGATGAAACGCTTAGTCACCTTGAAAGTTGAGCTGCTGTTTCCATTGCTGATGGCGGGCGGCTGTGCAGCGGAGGAGTCCCGAGGCGAGAAGGGGTGGGAAGGGCTAGAACGATGCGTGACAACAATCGAGACTTACGTTCAAGAGACGAGGGGATGGAGACGGGAGATGTATCGCATTGCGGAGGAGTCTTCCGGCACCGCAGATATTGGCTTCTCAGTCCAGCACGTCCATGACAGGGTTCTGCTGCCAGAAGGTGGACTGAAGTCATTTCATGTTGATCTCGACCAGCGATGTTCCAAGGTCATCCGTGAAAGCCACTATCAGTAGCTGGTAGCGGCTTGTTGGCCCATGAAGAGGGTAGATGCGCAGCCATTGACCGCATGTTGCTTGTAGTCCTACAATGCCCAGCTAGGCCGGAATAGCTCAGTTGGTAGAGCGGCGCATTCGTAATGCGTAGGTCGCAGGTTCGACTCCTGTTTCCGGCACCAGTTGCATGAAAAGCCCCGGCTCAGGTCGGGGCTTTTGTTTGGGCGTCTAGCAGCGGGATTCCATCAACGGCCTGCCATCACCGCGTCCCGCGCCAGCCACCACGCCAGCTGCCGGAGATAACCACCTGCTGCTCCCGCCGATGCGGCGATCAGCAGGCGTGCGAGCACTCTGGTTCCGCGCGCGGCCCGCTCCCGCACCCAAGGCAGGACCGCCACCACCTGCGCACCCAGCAACAGCATCAGCACGTCCAGCCCCAGCGCATCCACGACCGGCAACAACGGCAGCAGATCCGGATTGCAGGCCAGCACGATCACCAGCGCGGCACCCAGCATGGCCATCAGGCGGCGCCCGGCGGGCAGGGTGGTCCAGTGCAGCAGTCGGCTGATCAGGCGCATGGGATTCCCTGTGTCACGTGTGCGAGTCCTCATCAGTCCCGATCGGTCGCACCGGCTGCCGCAGCACGGTTTTCAACCGCGCTGCGTCGGTCCTGCGCGGGTCGCTCAGGTAGATCTCATGATGGGGGCCGGCAAAGGTGTATCCCAGTGCGGGCATCACTTCGTCATGCAGCTGCGCCAGGACGGGTCCCTCGTCGTCGTAGGCGCCCACGTGCAAGGTCTGCAGGCTGGGGCCCTCGGCAAGGACTTCATGGCGGAGGCTGGGCGGCGCCTCTCCCAGCTTCGCGCGCGCCTTGCTGATCGCGGCCTGCCACTGTGCAGGGCCGATGCCCTCGGGCGTGCGGATCATTACGGTCCAGGCCCACTCATCCTTGCGCCGCGCGAGGAAGCTGGCCGGGTCCTCGGCACTCCACAGCGCCTCCAGCGGTGGCACCACGTAGTCGCGCCCTTCGGCCTTCAGCGCGAACTTCAGTGCATAGCTCACCGAATACAGCCACTGGACGGCCTGCAGGTAGGCGGGGGCCGTGTTCGGGTCGCCGCGACCATCGACCATCACGTAGGGAATGGGCGGTACATCCACGCGTACGAACCTGCCGGCGGGCGGTTGATAGAGCGCCCCGTCGCGCTTCCTGAAGTCGATCTTGTCCACGGGCCTTCCTCCTGCGCCGAGCATCCCACGCCAGGCACCCGCCAGCACGCCTGAACAGGTTCAGGTGACTTTGCCGAACGAGGGCGGACCACCTGCCAGCAGCTGATGCCAGGATGCCGCCCGCAGGCGTCCTGCTGGCCGCGCCCGCGCGGTGCGACAACGTGTCGCAGCCAGAATCGGGCCTTTCCTGCGCTCGATCAATGTCAATGCCTTTCTTAAATGGTGGGTGACGGCCTAAAATTGAAAGGCTGACTCGACCCCACCTCCCTGCCTGTCTTCCGGACCGGTGGGACCGGCTTTGGCCGGAACAGGCAGGGACGGGGAACGGCATTCCCTCGCAATTGGATCGACCGATGATTCCGTTGAAAACCCTTGGGCGCTGGTTGCGCCCGGGCCTGCTGCTGTCGTTGCTGGTGATGCTCACCGGCTGCGATGCCGTGGCCATCCTCAGTCCGAAGGGCCAGATCGGCCAGGATGAGAAGACCCTGCTGATCACGGCCACCGTGCTCATGCTGCTGGTCGTCATCCCGGTCATCATCATGACCCTGACGTTCGCGTGGAAGTATCGCGCCTCCAACACCAAGGCCCGTTACGAGCCGAAGTGGTCCCACTCGACGGCGATCGAGGTGGTGGTGTGGTCCATTCCCTGCATGATCGTGCTGGTGCTGGCGGTCCTGACCTGGCGTTCGTCGCACGCACTGGACCCGTATCGTCCGCTGGATTCGGACGTCAAGCCGGTCACCATCGAGGCGATCTCGCTGGACTGGAAATGGCTGTTCATCTATCCGGAAGAGAAGGTGGCGGTCGTCAACGAAATCAAGTTCCCGGTCAACACCCCGCTGAACTTCAAGATCACGTCCGATTCGGTGATGAATGCCTTCTTCATCCCGCACCTGGGCAGCATGATCTACTCGATGGCTGCGATGGAGACCAAGCTCCACCTGATCGCCAACGAGACCGGTGAATTCCCGGGCATGTCCTCGCACTACAGCGGCGCGGGCTTCGCCAAGATGCACTTCACCGCCTACTCGGTCACCGATGCCGAGTACCGCCAGTGGCTGGACCAGGTCCGCGCCGGCGAGCAGACCCTGGACAAGGCCTCGTTCAAGGCCCTGGGTGAAGCACGCAACGCCGAGTGGTATCCGGTCACTTACTTCGGCAAGACCGAAGAAGGCCTGTTCGACTGGGTCATCGCCAAGCACATGGGCGACAACAAGCATTACGGCATGAAGCACTCGCATGCCGGTGCCGCCGCTGCCGATGCCGCCACCCATGAAGCGCACGAGGGCCACGCCCCGAGTGACGCGCATGATTCCAAGGAATCGGGTGAAAACCTGGATGCCACCGAACACGAACACGCAGGCCATGCCGGCCACGCGGGTTCGGGAGAATGAACATGTTGGGAAAACTCTCTCTTGAGTCGATCCCCCACGATCCGATCGTGCTGACCACCCTGGTCGGCGCGGTTCTTGGTGGCCTGGGCGTCGTCGCCCTGATCACCAAGTTCAAGCTGTGGGGCTATCTGTGGAAGGAGTGGTTCACTTCGGTGGATCACAAGAAGATCGGCGTGATGTACCTCATCGTCGCCTTCGTCATGCTGCTGCGCGGTTTCTCCGACGCCATCATGATGCGTACCCAGCAGGCCATCGCCGTCGGTGGTTCCGAGGGTTACCTGCCGCCGCACCACTACGACCAGATCTTCACCGCCCACGGCGTGATCATGATCTTCTTCGTGGCGATGCCGCTGATCACCGGCCTGATGAACCTGGCCGTGCCGCTGCAGATCGGTGCGCGTGACGTTGCGTTCCCGTTCGTCAACTCGCTCAGCTTCTGGCTGTTCGTGGCGGGCGCGGTGCTGATCATGCTGTCGCTGTGGATCGGTGAGTTCGCTGCCACCGGCTGGCTGGCGTTCCCGCCGTTGTCGGGCATCGAATACAGTCCAAGCGTCGGCATGGACTATTACATCTGGGGTCTACAGGTGGCGGGTTTGGGTACCACGCTCAGTGGTATCAACTTCTTCATCACCATCCTCAAGATGCGCACCCCGAGCATGAAGCTGATGCAGATGCCGGTGTTCACCTGGACCGCCCTGGTGACCAACGTGCTGATCGTGGCCGCGTTCCCGGTGCTGACCATCACCCTGGTGCTGCTGACCCTGGACCGTTACCTGGGTACGCACTTCTTCACCAATGACGGTGGCGGCAACGCCATGCTGTACATCAACCTGATCTGGATCTGGGGTCACCCGGAGGTGTACATCCTGGTCCTGCCGGCGTTCGGTGTGTTCTCCGAAGTCATCGCGACCTTCTCGCGCAAGGCGCTGTTCGGCTACAAGGGCATGGTCTACGCCACCGCCTGCATCGGCGTGCTGTCGTTCATCGTGTGGCTGCACCACTTCTTCACCATGGGTTCGGGTGCCAACGTCAATGCCTTCTTCGGCATCACGACGATGATCATCTCGATCCCGACCGGCGTGAAGATCTTCAACTGGCTGTTCACCATGTTCCGCGGTCGCGTGCACTTCACCACCCCGGTGCTGTGGACCATCGGCTTCATGGTCACCTTCGTCATCGGCGGCATGACCGGCGTGATGCTGGCGATTCCGGCCATCGACTTCGTGCTGCACAACAGCCTGTTCCTGATCGCCCACTTCCACAACGTCATCATCGGCGGCGTGGTGTTCGGCATGTTCGCCGGCATCACCTACTGGTGGCCGAAGATGTTCGGCTTCCGCCTCAATGAGTTCTGGGGCAAGTGCGCGTTCTGGTGCTGGTTCATCGGCTTCTACGTGACCTTCATGCCGATGTACGTGCTGGGCTTCATGGGCATGACCCGTCGCCTGCAGAGCACCGTGAACCCGGCCTACGAGCCGCTGCTGCTGGTTGCCGCCTGCGGCGCGTTCATCGTCGGCGCCGGCATCCTGTGCCAGATCATCCAGGTGGCCGTGTCGATCCGCGACCGCAAGAAGACCGTCGACCTGACCGGCGACCCGTGGGATGCCCGTACGCTGGAGTGGGAAACCTCCTCGCCGCCGGCCTTCTACAACTTCGCGACGCTGCCGGAAGTCACCGAGCTGGACGATTTCTGGGAGCGCAAGCAGCGGGGTGAAGCCTGGCCGAAGCCGGCCAAGTACACCGACATCCACATGCCGCGCAACACCGGCACGGGCGTTGTCATCGGTGCCTTCAGCCTGGTGTTCGGCTTCGCGATGATCTGGCACATCTGGTGGCTGGCCATCGTCGGCTTCGTCGGCATGATCGCCACGTTCATCTACCGCACCTTCGACCAGGACGTGGACTACTGGGTCCCGGCCGCCGAGGTGGAACGCATCGAGAACGAACACCGCAAGCACCTGGAAGCCCAGGGCCTGGTGAAGTCGGAGCTGAAGGCATGAGCACCAATACCTCGACCCTGAGCCACGGGCACGCCGCGCATGCGGCGGCCCATGGCCATGACGACCACGAGCACCACGATACCGGCGGCAACACCGTCTTCGGTTTCTGGGTGTACCTGATGAGCGACTGCCTCATCTTCGCCTCGCTGTTCGCCACCTACGTGGTGCTGGCGGGCGGTACCGATGGTGGTCCCACCGCGAAGGACCTGTTCGAGCTGCCGTTCGTGGCGTGGGAAACCGCGCTGCTGCTGACCTCGTCGCTGACCTTCGGCCTGGGCATGATTGCCATGCACCGCAAGCAGATGGGCCAGATGTACCTGTGGCTGGGCATCACCTGGCTGCTGGGCTTCGGCTTCATGTGCATGGAAGTGTGGGAGTTCCAGCACCTGATCCATCAGGGCTACGGTCCGGACCGCAGTGCCTTCCTGTCGGCGTTCTTCGCCCTGGTCGGTACCCACGGTCTGCACGTCAGCGCCGGCCTGCTGTGGCTGCTGGTGATGTTCGTGCAGCTGAAGAAGTACGGCCTGACCCCGACCAACAAGACCCGCATGGCGTGCCTGAGCCTGTTCTGGCACTTCCTGGACCTGATCTGGATCGGCGTGTTCTCGCGCACCGTCAACGGTGTGGTGATCGCAGTCACCGCGGTGCTGCAGATGCTGGTCCACCTGGTGTTCTTCCTGCACTTGGACCGCTCTTCGGAAAGTCGCTGGAACGTCAACGCTGCGGCCTTCACCGTCGTGGTGATCGGCATCATCGTGATCGGCACCCTGTGGGTCATGCACAACATGAACGTGCACATGATGCACTGACGTCCTCGCGACGTTGCCACACAGAAAGGCCGCCCTCGGGCGGCCTTTCTGGTTTTCCGTTGTCCGGTAGTGCCGGCCGCTGGCCGGCAATTGCGGGACGCCGGCCAGCGGCCGGCTCTACCCGTGGTTCCACCCCGTGCGTGGAGGAGACGCTCGCCTCACCCCACCCGGCGCAGGAACTCTTCGGCCTCCATCGGCCGGCCCAGATGGTAGCCCTGCAGTTGGTCGCAGCCGAGCTCGCTCAGGTACTCGCGCTGCGCCTGGGTCTCCACGCCCTCGGCCACCACCTGCAGCTGCAGGGTGCGGCCCAGCGCGATGATCGACGAGACAATGGCGGCGTCCTCGTCATTGCGTTCCAGGTCGTGCACGAACGCACGGTCGATCTTCAGTTCGGTGGCTGGCATCCGCTTGAGGTAGAGCAGGCTGGAATAGCCGGTACCGAAATCATCGATGGCGATGTGCACGCCCATTGCGGTCAGGTCGCTGAGGATCGCCAAGCTGGCATCGACGTCCTTCATCGCCGTGGTTTCGGTGATCTCCAGGGTCAGCCGTGCCGGTTCGATCCGGTGCCGCTCCAGCACCTCGCGCACGCTGTCCAGCAGTGCCGGCGAGGCAAACTGCAACGGCGAGAGATTCACTGCCATGGTCCATTCCGCATGCCCGGCATCGTGCCATGCCCGCAGTTGCGCGCAGGCCCGGTCCAGTACCCAGTCCCCGATCGGCAGGATAAGGCCGCTGCGTTCGGCGATCGGAATGAAGACATCCGGTGCCAGCAGCCCCAACTCCGGGTGCTGCCAGCGCAGCAGCGCCTCGGCCCCGGTGGCCGGTGCGCCCGCGGCCGGAAATTTGGGCTGGTAATGCAGGATCAGTTCGTTGCGGGCGATGGCCTTGCGCAGGTCCTGCAGCAGGCGCAGCTGGCGATTGGCACTGAGCTGCATCGAGGGGGTGAAGAAGGTATAGCCGTTCCGCCCGGTCTCCTTGGTGTGGTACATCGCCGCATCGGCGTGCGCCATCAGCTCGCGCTCGTTGCTGGCGTCATCCGGATACAGGGCGATGCCCAGGCTGGCGCTGACCTGCAGTTCGGCCGCATCCAGCGTGAACGGCTCACCGGCGGCGGCAATGATGCGCTCGGCCACCACTACCGCATCGTCGGGAATATCGATGGCCAGCACGATCACGAACTCGTCGCCGCCGAGGCGGGCGAACGTGTCCTGCGGGCGCAGCAGGCCGCCGATGCGCTGCGCCACCGCCACCAGCAGGCGGTCGCCAAGCTGGTGGCCATAGGCATCATTGACCGCCTTGAAACCATCCAGGTCGCAGAACATCACCGCCACCGCATGATTGCGGCGCCGCGCCTTCTCGATGGCCTGCTCGATGCGGTCCTGCAGCAGCATGCGGTTGGGCAGCTGGGTCAAGGGATCATGCAGTGCCGCCTGGATCAGCTTGTCGTTGGCGTGCGCCAGCGAATCGGCCAGCAGCCCGGTGCGCACGCGCATCTGCCGGTCGAACAGCGAGGCCACGAGGGCGATGCCCAGCGTGGCCACGGTGGTGACGATCACCAGCACGGCCAGCCAGCGCGTGTCGATGCCGCCACTGCCGACGGCGCCACAGATGCTGCCTTCGGGGAAGCGCGCCGCCGCCATGCCGGTGTAATGCATGCCGACGATGGCCAGGCCCATCACCAGCGATGCGAGCACGCGCAGGAGCAGGGTGTGGCGCTGCTCGGCGCGCAGGCGGAAGGCGATCCACAGTGCGGCGCCAGCGGCACCGATGGCGACCGCGATGGAGGCGGCAAACCAGCCCGGGTGGTAGTCGATGCCGGGCTGCATCCGCATCGCAGCCATGCCCAGGTAGTGCATGGCTGCGATGCCCAGGCCCATCAGCACGGCCCCGGCCAACAGCCGGCGCCACGGCAAGGTGGGGCGCGACACCAGCCACAGCGCATAGGCGGAGGCGCCGATCGAGACCGCCAGCGAGTACAGGGTGATGCCGAGGTCGTAGCCCAGCGGAATCGGCAGGTCGAAGGCAAGCATGCCGATGAAGTGCATCGACCAGATGCCCAGGCCCATCGCCGCCGCACCCCCCGCCAGCCACCAGCGGGCCACGCGGCCCTCGGCGGTGGCCAGGCGCCCGGCCATGTCCAGCGCCGTGTACGAAGCAAGAATGGCCACCAGCAGGGAGATGATGACCAGGCTCTGACTGTAACTGCCAGTCATGTTGAATCCAGTGGGGGAGGAAGGGGGCGCCCGCAAGGCGCACGCCCGCGACCCCTATCGGCGCGGGTGGGCAGGACTTGAGCGGTCGCAGCAGCTGCGACCGGGCTCGGCTATCCTGCCACGCCTGTTCCCGTTGCTGGAAATCATCCGATGGCCAAAGCCCGCACCGCCTACGTCTGCAATGAATGCGGCGCCGAATTCAGCAAATGGCAGGGCCAGTGCACGGAGTGCAACGCCTGGAACTCGCTGTCTGAAATCGTGCTGGAGAGCGCGGCGGCGGCCAAGGCACCGGCGTCGCGGCGGGCGGGCTGGGCCGGCAAGATCGATCCGCCGAAGATCACCGCGCTGAAGGACGTGGAGCAGACCGAGCATCGCCGGGTCTCCACTGGCATCGGCGAGTTCGACCGCGTGCTGGGTGGTGGCCTGGTCGAAGGCGCGGTGGTGCTGGTGGGCGGCGACCCGGGTATCGGCAAGTCGACGCTGCTGCTGCAGGCGGTGGCGAAGATGGCGGCCGAACTGCCGGTGCTGTACGTCACCGGTGAAGAGTCGCTGGCCCAGGTGGCGGGCCGCGCGCACCGCCTGGAGCTGCCACTGGACGGGGTCAACGCGCTGGCCGAGACCGGGGTCGAGTCGATCCTGCAGCATGCCTCCAGGGCTGGGCCGCGGCTGATCGTGGCCGATTCGGTGCAGACCCTGTGGACCGAGAGCCTGACCGCTGCGCCGGGTTCGGTCAGCCAGGTGCGCGAGAGTGCGGCGCGGCTGGTGCGGTTCGCCAAGGAGACCGGCACTGCCGTGTTCCTGGTCGGCCACGTGACCAAGGAGGGTGGCATCGCCGGCCCGCGCGTGCTGGAACACATGGTCGACGCGGTGCTGTACTTCGAGGGCGAGAGCGGCAGCCGCTTCCGCCTGTTGCGCGCGTTCAAGAACCGCTTCGGTGCGGTCAACGAACTGGGTGTGTTCGCGATGGGCGACAAGGGCCTGAAGGAGGTCTCCAACCCTTCGGCGATCTTCCTCTCCGGCGGCAGCACCCACCAGCCGGGCAGCTGCGTGATGGTCACCCGCGAGGGCACACGGCCGCTGCTGGTGGAGGTACAGGCGCTGGTCGATGCATCGCCGCTGTCGAACCCGCGCCGTGTCGCGGTCGGCCTGGAGCAGAACCGCCTGGCGATGCTGCTGGCGGTGCTGCATCGCCATGGCGGCGTACTGGTCGGCGACCAGGACGTGTTCGTCAATGTGGTCGGTGGCATCCGCGTGCAGGAGACTGCCGCCGATCTGCCGGTGCTGCTGGCGGTGTTGTCGTCGCTGCAGGATCGGCCGCTGGCGGAGAAGACCATCGCCTTCGGTGAAGTGGGCCTGTCCGGCGAGATCCGCCCGGTGCCCAATGGCGAAGACCGCCTGCGCGAGGCCGCCACCCATGGTTTCAAGCGCGCCATCGTGCCCAAGGCCAATGCGCCCAAGGGCGGTTCGGTGAAAGGCATGGAGGTGATCGCGGTGGAACGCCTGTCCGAGGCCATCGACGCGGCGTGAGGCCGGCTCTACAAACGTCAATCACGGCAACGGTCAGCTTCCTTGTGCTAGTTTTTCCCGCTCGACGAAGACGCCCTCTGGCGTCTTTCCGTGCCCAGGAGTAAACGATTACATGCAGGACACCGCACTCACCGCCCCCAACGCCGAGATCCGTCGTGCCGGGGTCGATCTCAATGGACTGATGACGGTGCTGGGCAAGCACCTGTATTCCACCCCGGTGGTGGCGCTGCGTGAGCTGGTACAGAACGCGCATGACTCGATCATCCGCCGCCGCATCGAGCAGCCCGGTGTTGACGTGCCTTCGCGCATTTCGGTGCAGGTTGATGCCGGTGCCGGCGTGCTGCGCATCACCGATACTGGGGCCGGCCTGACCCGCCAGGAGATCCACGATTACCTGGCCACCGTCGGCGTCGGCTACACCCGTGGCCTGCGCCAGGGCGGTGAGGACGATGAAGGGCTGATCGGCATGTTCGGCCTCGGCTTCCTGTCGGCCTTCGTGCTGGCGCGCCGGGTCAGTGTGCGCACCACCTCGTACCAGGCGCCGGATCTGGGCCATCTGTACGTGTCCAGCAACGCCGAGCAATACACCGTCAGCGAAGTGCCTGCACGCGCGGTCGGCACCGAGGTGGAGCTGGAGCTGCATCCGGACTTCCTGCCGCTGGCCAACGAGGCGCGCCTGCATGAGGTGCTGGGCCGCTACTGCGCGTTGCTGTCCGAGCCGATCTTCATCGGTGCTGCGGGCGAGGCGCTCAATCCCGAGCCGCCGCCGTGGCGCGGCCAGGGGGAGGTCGCCGTGCATCCGGTGCAGGCGCGTCGGCAGGCGCTGCAGTTCGCCGCGCGGTTCGAGCACGATTTCGAACCGATCGTCACCGTGCCGCTGCGCGCCGATGGCAACAGCGATGCCACTGGCCTGCTGTGGGTGCAGGATGGCGCCACCTATGGCACCAGCGACAACCGCAACCTGTCGGTGTTCGTGCGTGGGATGCTGCTGGATGACGACGCGCGCGACCTGTTGCCGCCGTGGGCTGGATTCATCGGCGGAGTGATCGAATCCTCGCGGTTGACGCCCACCGCCAGCCGCGAAGACCTGCAGCGCGATGACCAGTACCGCGCGGTGCAGCATGCACTGCTGGAGGCGCTGATCGACGGCCTGGCCGACGTTGCGAAGCAGCAACCGGAAGCCTGGCGGCGCGTGCTGACCCGCCACAACGAGGCCCTGCTGGGTGCGGCACTGTGCGATGAGCGCCTGTTCGAACTGCTGATGGAGCATGTGCGGGTACCGACCTCGCAGGGCGACCTGCCGGCCAGTGCGCTGCCGGCGCGCGGTGCCGTGCATGTCATCCTCGACAACGGCGGCGGCTTTGAAGAGATGCTGTTCCGCGCGATGGGCGTACCGGTCGCGCATGGCCATCGCTACGCGGTGGTGCCGTTCCTGCGGCGCTGGGCCCAGGCCAAGGGCCTGCGCCTGGTCGAGCTCGGCACCGAGCAGGGCAACCGCGCACTGTTCCGCAGTGATGACAGCCTCGACGAGGCGCAGCTGGCGTGGCTGCGCGAACAGCTGGGCGACGGCGAGCAGCTGCTGCCCGCACGTTTCAGCCCGGAGGCGCTGCCGGTGGTGGTGGTGCCCGACCGCGAGGCCGAGCTGAAGCAGCGGCTGGAAGACGACGAGAACGACAAGCGCGTCTCGATGGCCGCGCTGCGCCTGGCGCGCCAGTTCACCGCGCGCATCGAATCACGCGCACCCTCGCGGCTCTACCTCAACCTCGACAACCCGGCGGTGCAGGCACTGCTGCGCGCCCAGCGCGAGGGCCACCCACAGGCCGAGGCTGCGGCGCGCCTGCTGCGCTCGCTGAAAGTCATCGTCGCCGCGCAGGGCCGCCCGCTGGCACGCGCGACCGCTACGCCGGGCCCGGATCTCAATGGTGCCTTCACCGATATCGCCGGTGCCCTGCAGCAGATGCTGCGCTGAGCACCGCACCCTCTCATCCAGCCTTCGCTAGACAGGAGCAATTATCCCCATGGACATCTGGAACTGGGTCGAAAAGCTGCAGGGTGACCTGCGCCAGGCCGGCCAGGCGCAGAACGCGCACCTGCTGAACCGTCTCGCCGACGAGGTCAGTGAACTGCAGATCGACCGCGTCGATGCGCTGCTGCCCGAAGCACGCGCCCTGGGCAAGGCACTGGACAACCCGTGGGTTGACGTCTATGTCGGCCACTGGGCGCTGCGCAACCGCGTCGGCAACCGCGTGGAAGGCGAGAGCGCACTCGGCGAAGCCGTAGCGCTGTTCGAGCGCGCGCACCGCGAGGACACCCTGGAATGCCCGCAGTCGATCTGCGTGACCCAGGACCTGGCCGCCTGCTATGGCAACATCGACGGCCCGGGCTGGGTGCCCGAGCGCATCGAGGTCTGCGACGAAACCCTTGGCCGCATCGATCCGAGCTGGGCCTGTTTCCAGTGCCTGAGCTGCGAGAAGGCCGATGCGCTGCTCGATGATGGCCGTGGCCAGGCGGCGCTGGATTACCTGCAGGTGCAGGCCGATGCCGTGGAAGCCTGTGGCAAGGAAGTGTTCGACAGCTTCCCGGAGATGCAGATCAAGATCCTGCTGGGCATGGGCCGTGCCGATGAGGCACTGGCGCTGATCGAAAAACGGGAGGCCGAAGTTGCCGCGTCCGGAGAGTACGAGCCGGCCAACTGCACGGTGCCGCGTCGCTTGTCCAAGGCCTGGGCGCTGGCCCAGCTGGGCCGCGACGAAGAGGCGCTGCAGCAGCTGGTGCCGTGGAGCGAGCTGACCCCGAACTACTGGCGGCTGTGGGCAAACACCGCCGCAGCCCTGTGCCAGCGTGATCCCGCGCGAAATACGTGGGATCTGGGCACGCGCTTCAACACCATCATCGAGCACTTCGCACGGGTCGGTTCGCACCGCCTGCTGATCGAAGTCGCGGCGTTGAGCCTGGAACTCGCCCTGCAGCGTGGCGCGCGCTGGGTCGCACTGCGGCAGCTGGAACTGGCCCGCACCCATCTGGCGCAGCTGCGCCAGGATCGGGGTGCTGCGGCGCTGGTGGCCGGCCTGGCCGCGCGCATCGAGGCATTGCCGGACGTCGCGCCGCTGCCGGTGCCGGCGGGCGAGCTGCTGGCATGGCTGGACGCGCAGGGCGAACAGAACCAGTCGCGCGATCCCGAGCGCGAAGCGCAGTGGTTGCTGCAGGCGCATGCCGAGCTGCCCGATGACGAGGCGCTTGCCGAGATGGCTGCCTCCGCGCTGAATGCCTGCGGCGCGCAGGCCGAGGCGCGGTCGCTGCTGTGGCGGTTCGTACGCGGCCATGTGCAGCACGATGGCCCCGCGGCCTACACGCTGATGCGCTGGCTGGCCGAACAGGGCGACGACGACGGACTGCACCAGCTGGCCGATCTCTATCGCGGCAGCGTGCCCGTGTTCGCGCACTGGTGCGAGGTGCAGCGTGCACGCCGCGTGTCCGACTGGCCGGCGCTGGAGCAGGCGGCCCGATCGCTTCTGGAGCTGTCTCCGGGCTCGCACGGCGCGCGCGGCACGCTGGCGCGCATGTACATGGAAACCGGCCGTTTCAGCGAGGCCCAGGCCTGTTATGCACAGCTGGTGGAGCTGCTGGACGAGCCCAATGCCGCGCATTGGGACCACATGAGCGCAGCCAGCGCCGCGCGCGACTGGGACGCCGTGCGCCGCTCGGCGGCGGCGCTTGGCATGGAATTGTCCAGCCAGGATGGCGTGGTCGAGGAGCCGTGGGGCTGGGTGATCATCCGCAGCGAAGAAAACGGCGAGCCGATGGAGTACTACGCCCGTCGCAGCGGTCCGGTGACCGCGCGCATCGTCGAGAACGCGCCGTCCAACCGCGCCCAGCAGGTGGGCGACTGGGTGGTGTTCGATGCCGCGCTGGTGCATCCGGCACCAGAGGAGGAGGAAGCACGCGAGCATTTCATCCCGACCTATGCGCAGGTGCATGTGCTGGAGCGCGGCGGCTTCGCCCGCAGCTGGATGATCGATGGCGCGCACCCGGGCGAAGATGCCTGGAATGCCTTCGTCGAGGCGGCCGAAGCACAGGGCTGGAAGGTGTGGTCACACAGCCGGCCGGACTACACCGTCACCGACCCCGATGTGGAAGAGGGTACGCTGCCCGGCCTGCTGTTCACCGTGGCCCAGCCGCAGGACCACGCACCGCTGGCACTGCACCGCTTCCTGCAGCAGCACACCGCGACGTGGCCGCATCCGCATTGCTGGCTGCGCCTGGCTGAAGCCTGTGACCAGGATCGCCAGCCGCATCTGGACGTGATCGAGCGTTACGGGTTGTAGGCCGGATATCGGGTAGTGCCGGCCGCTGGCCGGCAGCACCGGGAGATCCTGTATTGCCGGCCAGCGGCCGGCACTACCTCAGGGAAAAATACATGCGAAAGACAGGGATGTTGATGATCGCCGGGCTGCTGCTGGCCCCTGCCGTGCAGGCGTCACCCGCCTGCCAGGAACCAGAGGCGGTGGCCCGCGCCTTCTACGAGGCAACGACGGGCGATGGTGATCTGCTGGAGCCACCCCCGGCGCTGGTCAGCCCTGCCTTCGGCAAGGCACTGCGTGGAGAGCGCGCCTGCCAGCAGCGCGAAGAGGGCATCTGCACCATCGATTCGGATCCGTGGCTGGATGCGCAGGACGGTGACATCGAAACCCCGGTGCGCTACAGCTGGAAGGAGGCTTCGGTCTCCGCCGGCCAGGTCGAGATGCGCTATTCGGTGTGGAAGAAGGCCTACCTGACCCGCCTGCCGATGGTGCGCCACGGGCAGGGATGCTGGCAGGTTGATGACATCGTCACCAACAGTGGTCGTTCGGTGCGGAAGATCCTGGCCCAGCCTTGACGGTAGCGCCGGTGGGTGCCGACCGTTGGTCGGCACACCGCCTATCGCGAATGCCCGAACACCAGTTCGATCACGAACTGGCTGCCGAAGAAGGCCAGCAGCAGCAACAGCATCGCCGCCAGCGTCCAGTGCACCGCCTTCATGCCGCGCCAGCCGTAGCGCCGGCGGCCGATCAGCAGCACGCCGAACACGATCCACGACAGCACGCTCAGCACGGTCTTGTGCACCAGCTTCTGCGCCAGCAGGTCGTCGACGAACAGCACCCCGGTGACCAGGGTCAGGGTCAGCAGCGCGAAGCCGACGGTGATCACCCGGAATAGCAGTGATTCCAGGTCGGCCAGCGGCGGCAGCGCGCGCAGCCAAGGCCGGAACTCGCGGCGGCGCAGGGCGCGTTCCTGCAGCCACAGCATGATCGCCAGCAGCGCGGCGATGCTCAGCGTGGCGTAGGCCAGGAGGGCCAGCCAGGCGTGGCTGGCCAGGCGCCAGCCCAGCACCTTGCTCGGTTCGTGGCCGTAACCGTGGTAGGCCAGCAGCAGCACGGCGGCCAGCGGGAACACCACCACGCCCAACGCCGACATCCGCCCGCGCGCGCCGACCAGCGAAGTCAGCCAGGCCATGCCCAGGCCGACCAGCGACAGTGCGGCGAAGAAGTGCATGTCCGGCCCGCCGTTGGTGCGCATCGCCACCATCACGTGGTAGCCGCCGTGCAGCAGCATGGCGGGCAGGGCCGGCCACAGCCAGATGGGGGAGCCGGTCGTCTCATCGCGGCCAAGCGCGCGCACCAGCAGGGCACTGGCAGCCAGGTAGAGCAGGACGGCGATGAGAACGATTGTCATCGTTGCAGTTTCGCATACCCCCGTGATGCTGGCGACGGCCCCGTGGCCGCAGTCCGGGGAGACAGCCAGACCCGTTATACTGTCTGCCTTATTGTCCCCCGCTTTCAGACAGGTTGCGCCGCATGTTCGAGTCCCTGACCCAGCGCCTTTCCGGCACCATCGAGCGCCTGCGTGGCCGCGGCCGCCTGACCGAGGAGAACATCCGCGAGGCAACCCGCGAAGTGCGCATCGCGCTGCTCGAGGCCGACGTTGCGCTGCCGGTGGTGCAGGCGCTGATCGAGCGCATCAAGGTGCGCGCGGTCGGCCAGGAAGTGCTGAAGTCGCTGACCCCGGGCCAGGCGCTGATCAAGGTCGTGCGCGACGAGCTGACTGCGGTGATGGGCGCTGAAGCCAGCGACCTGAACCTCAATGTGCCCGCTCCGGCCATCATCCTGATGGCGGGCCTGCAGGGCGCCGGCAAGACCACCACCGTGGGCAAGCTGGCCAAGCACCTGAAGGAAAAGCGCAAGAAGAAGGTGATGGTGGTCTCGGCCGACGTCTACCGTCCGGCCGCGATCGAGCAGCTGAAAACCCTGGCCGAGCAGGTGGGCGTGCTGTTCTTCCCGTCCAGTGCCGACCAGAAGCCGGAAGCCATCGTCCGCGCAGCCATCGACGATGCACGCAAGTCGTTCGTCGACGTGCTGCTGGTCGATACCGCCGGCCGCCTGGCCATCGACGAAGCGATGATGGCCGAGATCAAGGCCCTGCACGCTGCGGTGAATCCGGCCGAAACGCTGTTCGTGGTCGACGCCATGACCGGCCAGGACGCGGCCAACACCGCCAAGGCCTTCGGCGATGCCCTGCCGCTGACCGGCGTGGTACTGACCAAGACCGACGGTGACGCCCGCGGCGGCGCCGCGCTGAGCGTGCGCTACATCACCGGCAAGCCGATCAAGTTCGTCGGTGTCAGTGAAAAGCCGGAAGGCCTGGACGTGTTCCACCCGGACCGTATCGCCAGCCGCATCCTCGACATGGGGGACGTGCTGTCGCTGGTCGAGCAGGTCGAGCAGCAGGTCGACAAGGACAAGGCCGCCAAGCTGGCCGAGAAGGTCGCCAAGGGCAAGAAATTCGACCTGAACGACATGCGTGACCAGCTCGAGCAGATGCAGAACATGGGCGGCATCGGCGGCCTGATGGACAAGCTGCCGGGCCTGGGCAACATCCCCGACCATCTGAAGCAGCAGGTCAGCCAGGGCAAGGAAGTGCCGCGCATGATCGCCATCATCAGCTCGATGACCAAGAAGGAACGGCGCAATCCGAACCTGCTCAACGGCTCGCGCCGCGCGCGCATCGCCAAGGGCTCGGGCGTGACGCCGGCCGACGTCAACAAGCTGATGAAGCAGTACATGCAGATGGAAAAGATGATGAGCAAGATGGCCGGCGGTGGCATGAAGGGCATGTTGCGCAGCATGAAGGGGATGATGGGCGCCATGGGCGGCCGCGGCATGCCGTTCCGTTGATGACGGCCCCGTCCGCAATCTGATGTAGCGCCCGGGCCCACGCTCGGGCGGCGGCGCACAAGCGCCGCAGCAGGCCGTCGGGCAGCAGGCTCGACTCTTCCCCTGTCCTGCGCGCACCATGGGGGCCTGTCCGAAACGATGGGCCGTCATGCAGAGTTCCGCTGTAGCTTCCCGCGCCGAGGCGTTCTGCCGGCGCTTTGGCGTTTCCGTTCCGATCCTGCTGGCACCGATGGCCGGTGCCTGCCCGGTACCGTTGTCGGCTGCGCTGGCCAACGCCGGCAGCATGGGCGCAATGGGCGCGGTGTTGTCCTCTTCGGCCGATATCGGTCGCTGGATGGATGACTTCCGCGCAGCCTCCAGCGGTCCGGCGCAGGTGAACCTGTGGATGCCGGACCCTGTACCTGCCCGTGACGTTGCCGCCGAGGCCGCCAGCCGCGCCTTCCTCGCGCAATGGGGCCCGGAGGTGCCGGCCAGCGCCGCCGACGCCACGCCGGCCGACTTCGAAGAACAGTTCGCCGCACTGCTGGCGGCGCGTCCTGCGGTGGCCTCGACCATCATGGGCGTGCTGTTGCCGCGCCACGTGCAGCAGTTGAAGGACGCCGGCATCGCCTGGATCGCCTGTGCCACCACCTTGTCCGAAGCGCGCGCGGCACAGGACGCCGGCGCCGACGCGGTGGTGGCGCAGGGCGCGGAGGCCGGCGGCCATCGTGGTTCCTTTGATCCGGCGATGGCCGAGCGCCAGCTGGTGGGACTGTTTGCGCTGCTGCCGCGCCTGGCCGATCAGCTGCAGATTCCGGTGATTGCCGCCGGCGGCATCGCCGATGGCCGTGGCATCGCTGCCGCACTCACCTTGGGCGCCAGTGCGGTGCAGATCGGCACCGCCTTCCTGCGCACGCCGGAAGCGGCGATCGCTTCGGCGTGGGCCGATGGGCTGGCCGCCAGCGAACCGGAAGATACCTGGCCGACCCGCGCCTTCAGTGGTCGCCTGGGCCGTGGCCTGGCGACGCCCTATGTGCGCGCCGCTGCTGCAGAAGGCGCCCCCGCGCCGCGTCCATACCCGGTGCAGCGCGGCCTGACCGCCCCGATGCGCAGGCAGGCGGCACAGGAAAATCGTCTGGCGGCGATGCAGGCCTGGGCCGGGCAGTCGGCGTGGATGGCGCCGGCGCAGCCGGCCGCCGACGTGCTGCGCGGCATGTGGGAACAGGCGCAGGCACTGCTGCCATGATGGTGAGCTGCAACGGCCGGGCGGCGCAGGTGGAGGATCTCCTGCCGGCGCTGGTGAATTACGGCCACTTCACCTCGCTGCAGGTGCGTGGTGGTGCAGTGCAGGGGCTGGACCTGCATCTGGCGCGGCTGTCACAGGCTACGCGCGAACTGTTCGGCAGCGAACTGGACACGGTGCAGGTGCAGGCGTGGATGGCGCAGGCATTGCAGCAGTCAGGGCAGGCCGATGCCTCGTTGCGGGTGACGGTGTACTCGCGCCGCTTCGATTTCCGCAATCCGCTGGCGGCGGTGCCGGTGGACGTGCTGGTGGCGGTGTCAGCGCCGGTGACGCTGACCGTCGCCAAGCGAGTGCGCAGCGTGGCCTGGCAGCGTGAACTGCCGCAGATCAAACATGTGGGCACCTTCGGCCTGTTCGCCGAGCGCCGCGCGGCGATGGCGGAAGGATTCGACGATGTGCTGTTCGTGACCGTCGATGGCGAAATGAGTGAAGGCAGCACCTGGAACCTGGCCGTGCACGATGGTGAACGGCTGCTCTGGCCGCAGGCGCCGGCCCTGCGCGGGACCGCCGAGGCGCTGCTGAAGCAGCATTGGCCGCGGGCGCAGGCCACGCAGCCATTGCGGCTGGCGGATATGGCTGGCGTGAAAGCCGCTTTTGCCTGCAACGCCAGTGGTCTGTGGGCGCTGGAGGCCATTGACGGGCATGTCCTGCCCGGCTCGCAGGCACTGGCTGAACAGGGCAGGGCGGCGCTGGCGGCGGTGGCTTGGGACAAATTGGGGTCAGATCCCTTTTGCGCCGCAAAAGGGATCTGACCCCGGGAGTTCATCCCCGGGGTTGGCTCGGCCGGGCTCTGCCGCTATAATCGCCCGCTTACCTCGCCATCCTGGCGACTGGGCAATAGGAAAAACACCATGGTCAAGATTCGACTGACCCGCGGCGGCGCCAAGAAGCGTCCGTTCTACCACATCATCGTCACCGACGTGCGCAGCGCGCGCGACGGCCGCAACATCGAGCGCGTTGGCTTCTACAACCCGGTCGCCCAGGGCGCCGAGAAGCGCATCGAGCTGGACCTGGCCCGCGTTGACCATTGGGTCAAGAACGGCGCCCAGCCGACCGACAAGGTCCGCAACCTGATCAAGGAAGCGACCAAGTCCCAGGCCGCTGCGGCCTGATCCTGACGGGCCACGCTTCGGCGTGGCCCTCTTGGTTGAAGCAGATGAAAGATATCGAGCGCCGCATCCTGCTGGGCAGGGTTGTCGGCGCTTTTGGTGTGCGCGGCGAGATCAAGCTCGAGTCCTGGACCGAGCCACGTTCCGCCATTTTTCGTTACCAGCCGTGGATCGTGCGCAGCCCATCCGGCGTGGAAACCACGGTTGAAGGTGTGCGCGGCCGCGACAGCGGCAAGCACCTGGTGGCCCGTTTCCCCGGGGTCGAGGATCGCGATGTGGTCGAAGCGATGCGCGGCACCGAGATCTACGTGGCCCGCAGTGCCTTGCCGCCGCCGAAGCCCGATGAGTATTACTGGGTGGACCTGGAAGGCCTGGATGTGAAGACCGCCGAGGGCGTCGCCCTGGGCCAGGTCTCGCACCTGTTCAGCACCGGCGCCAATGACGTGGTTGTGGTCCGGGGTGACCGCGAGCGGATGATTCCGTTCGTGCAGCCGGACTTCGTCAAATCGGTCGATTTCGAGGCCAACCTGATCGTGGTCGACTGGGATCCCGAGTTCTGAGTGTGAGCATGCGTTTCGACGTCATCACCCTGTTTCCCGAGTTCCTCGCCCAGTCCGCTGGACTGGGCGTGGTCGGGCGCGCGCAGGAGAAGGGATTGTTCAGCCTGCATGGCTGGAACCCCCGTGATTACGCCGAAGGCAACTACCGCCGGGTGGACGACCGTCCGTTCGGTGGTGGCCCGGGCATGGTGATGCTGATCGAGCCGCTGCAGGCCTGCCTGCAGGCGATCCGAGAGGCCGATCCCACCCCGGCGCGGGTGATCTACCTCAGTCCGCAGGGCGCGCCGTTGACCCAGGCCAAGGTGCGGGAACTGGCGGCGCTGCCGCGCATGGTCCTGCTCTGTGGCCGCTACGAGGGCATCGACGAGCGTTTCCTGGAGGCCAATGTCGACGAGGAAATCTCCCTCGGCGACTACGTGCTGTCCGGGGGCGAGCTGGGCGCGGCGGTGATCATCGACGCCGTGGCCCGCCTGCAGGACGGTGCCCTGAACGATGCGGAGTCGGCGGCGCAGGACAGCTTCGAGGGCGACCTCGGTCTGCTCGACTGTCCGCATTACAGCCAGCCGGCCCAGCACCCGCTGGGGGACGTGCCGGAGGTGCTGCGCTCGGGCAACCACGCGGCCATCGCCGCCTGGCGCCGCCAGCAGTCGCTGCTCCGGACCGCCCAGCGGCGCCCGGACCTGCTGGATGAACAGGCACTGGGCAAGGCCGACCGCAAACTGCTGGAGCAGGGCCGCCAGGCCCGGAACCAGAAGGCCAGCCCCTAGCGCAGGGCTGGCTTTATCGGCTATCATGCCTAATTCCCGCCAGCCCCGGTTGGCGCGCGCAGTACCCAAAACAAACGTGCAGCACAGTCCGGTGACTGCATGAGCCCACGTTGTCGATACGACACGCCCACCCGAACAAGAATCGGTGTAACCCATGAGCAAGCTGAACAAGTCCATCGTCGCGGAATTCGAATCCGCCCAGATCACCCGCGAACTGCCGAAGTTCAGCCAGGGCGACACCGTTGTCGTCAACGTGAAGGTGAAGGAAGGCAGCCGCGAGCGCGTGCAGGCCTACGAAGGCGTCGTCATCGCCACCAAGAACGCCGGCCTGAACTCCTCGTTCACCGTGCGCAAGATCTCGCACGGCTACGGCGTCGAGCGCGTTTTCCAGACCCACAGCGCCATCATCGACTCGGTCGAAGTGAAGCGTCGTGGTAAGGTCCGCGCCGGCAAGCTGTACTACCTGCGCGGCCTGGAAGGCAAGGCTGCCCGCATCAAGGAAGACCTGGCTGCCGCTGCTGCCGCCAAGGCTGCCCGTCTGGCCGACAAGGCCTGATAAACAACTTCGGTTGTTGCCGCGACGGCCACCTTCGGGTGGCCGTTTGCGTTTCCGGCATCGCATCGGCCACGATCAGCTGATGAGCGACATCAACCCGCGCTATCCCGCCGTGATCCAGTCGGCACTGCGCTTTCTCGACGGCAAGGGGCTGGTGCGCGTGCAGTCGGCGCCGCTGCTGCACCGCCTGCTATGGCGCCTGGGCATTGCCCTGCCGCCACCGATCCTGGCCGGCTTCGGCACCAATGCGCTGGTGCAGGGCCTGCTGTTCGGGCTGTTCTGGACCGCGCTGATGTGGCTGATGCTGTGGCAGGGCAGCGAGCGCCCGCTGGCGCTGTTGCTGGTGGCCGGCCTGTCGGCTGGCGTGCTGTTCGGTATCGTGATGGCAGCGCTGATGCGCTCGCTGCGCCGCCACCGCAAGCTGCCGGACTGGCGCCGGTTCCGCGCACGGCAGGCGGGCTGAGCCGATGGCGCACTGCGCCGTGACCACCGGGCGGGCCCGCGCTAGGCTGCAGCTTCATCCCGATGGACATAGCGTGCGATGCCTGCCAAGCGAACCGCACCTTCCACTGCGCCCACGCTGCTGTCCGGTGGCAACCCTCAGATCGCCAAGGGCGAGGGCGATGCGCCGGTGCAGGCATACATCGCCGCCATGCCGGACTGGAAACGTCCGATCGGCGCGCGACTGGATGCATTGATCGAGCAGGCCGTACCTGGGGTGCACAAGGCAGTGAAGTGGAACTCGCCGATGTATGCGGTTGCGCCGGGCGAAGGGTGGTTTCTCAGCTTCCATTGCTTCACCCGCTACATCAAGGTGGCGTTCTTCCGCGGCGCGGCACTGGCGCCAGTGCCGCCCGAGCCGTCCAGGAGCGCCGATACGCGTTACCTGCACATCCCGCAGGACGGCCTGCTGGATGAGGCACAGTTCCTCGACTGGGTGCGCCAGGCCGCCGCGTTGCCCGGCGAGCGCATGTAACCCCGACCTTCTCATTCCTTTCCCGACGAGAGCTCCTGATGGCCACGCATGCCCCCAACCCGGCCGATGCCGGAACACCGGCCACCGAGTTGATCGATGCACGCATCGCCGAGTTGGCAGACTGGCGCGGTGAAACACTGGCACGCGTGCGTGCGTTGATCCATGAAGCGCTGCCCGACGTGCAGGAAACCTGGAAATGGCGGGGTACACCGGTGTGGGAGCACAACGGCATCCTGTGCACCGGCGAGACCTACAAGCAGGCAGTGAAGCTGACCTTCGCCAACGGTGCGGCGCTGGCCGATCCAAAGGGGCTGTTCAACGCAAGCCTGGACGGCAACACGCGGCGTGCGATCGACATCCATGAAGGCGCGATGCCGGATGCCGCTGCGTTCAAGGCGCTGCTGCGCGCGGCGGCGACGCTCAACGCGGCGAAGAAGAAGCGGTAGAGCCGGCCGCTGGCCGGCTGCTTTGCGATGCTTGCGGAGGGGTTTGAAGTTGCCGGCCAGCGGCCGGCACTACCGTGGTAATCCCCGGCGGCGAAGAAGCGGTAGAGCCGGCCGCTGGCCGGCTGTTTTGCGATGCTTGCGGAGTGGGGGGAAGTTGCCGGCCAGCGGCCGGCACTACCGCAGCGGTGCGGCATCCGGGTCGGCCACCGGCGAGGGTGGGCAGGCGGGAATCTCAGAGGGCGTGGCCAGTTCTTCGGCATGCGAGGGCTTGCCCATCATCTTCGCCTTGCGCCAGCCGCCCCAGCGGTAATACGCCAGCGACAGCAGCATCGACACCAGCGAGCTGACCGGGAAGCTCAACCAGATCGCATCGGCGCCCCAGTACGGCTGCAGCAGTTCGGCGAACGGCACGCGCACGCCCCACAGCGAGCCAGCCAGGATCAGCAGCGGCGGAATCACCGCGCCGGTGGAGCGCACTACGCCGGAGATCACGAAGCTGACGCCGAAGAACAGGAACGAGCCGATCACTACGTGGTTGAGGTGGCGCGCGATCTCCAGCGCTTGGCTGGCCGGTGGCAGGAACAGCGCCAGCAGCTGGCGATCGAACACCACCAGCGGCAGGATCAACGCGCCGGTCAGCAGGAAGTTGAACAGCACGCCCTGGCGTGCGGTGCCGCGCACGCGGTCCCAGCGCTGCGCACCCACGTTCTGTGCGGCCATCGAAGAGCATGCTGCACCGATCGCCATCGCTGGCATCTGCAGGTAGTTCCACAGTTGCAGGGCAGCGCCGTAGCCCGCGCCGGTGTCGGTCCCGTACTGGTTGACCATGGTCATCAGCAGGATCACCGACAGCGAGATCAGCACCATCTGCAGGCCCATCGGCACGCCCTTGACCACCAGAGCCTTGAGGATGGTCATGTCGAGCTTGAACAGGCGCATGTCGGCGCGGCCCAGCCACAGGGTGTGGCGCTTGTGCCGCATGTACAGCAGCAGGCCGGCCAGCGACAGCGTCTGCGCGACCAGCGTGGCCCACGCCGAGCCGGCGATACCCAGCGCGGGAAACGGCCCCATGCCGAAGATCAGTACCGGGTTCAGCACGATGTCCAGCGCCACTGACACCATCAGGAAGCGGAACGGCGTGCGCGAGTCACCGGCACCGCGCAGCGCGGCGGTGAGGAAGGCGAACGCGTACAGCGTCGGCATCGCCAGGAAGATGATCTGCAGGTAGGCCTCGGCCAATGGCAGCGAAGCGGCCGGCGTGCCCATCGCCGCCAGCAACGGATGGGCCATGAACCAGCCGGCGAGGGCGATGATCACCGACAGGCCGATGAAGAAGGTGGCGCTGGTGCCGACCACGCGCCGCGCCTGCACGAGGTCGCGCGCGCCGATCGCCTGGCCGATCAGGATGGTGGAGGCCATGCCGAAACCGAACACCGAGCCGATCAGGAAGAACATGATGTTGTTGGCGTTCGCGGTGGCGGTCAGCGCCGCCTCGCCGAGGAAGCGCCCGACCCAGACCGCGTTCACCGAGCCGTTCAGCGACTGCGCGATGTTGCCTGCCAGGATCGGCAGGGAGAACAACAGGAGATTGCGCCCGATCGGGCCGGAGGTCAGGTCAAGCGGTGCCTTGGCCATGGAGTGGTGATCGAATCCCGGGAGGCGCACACTAGCACCACGCCGGTTTGCGGGATGTGGCAATGCATCAACGACTGCAGGTGGAGCGGAGGCTGGCGCTGGCCTTGATCAGCGTCGGATTGGCCGCATGTTCGATGGACGACCGGCTGGGTGATACCCAGATCCGGCCAACCGACCGTCCCGAGTGTCTGGTCGGCAGCCAGCGCCAGGACCTGGCCTCCGGGGTGCGGCCATTGATCGGCGGCACCGGCTGCCGGGCCGACCCGGACAACCCGCGTCCCCTCAACAAGCCACTGGAGTAGCCTGCCCCCATGCCCGAGCTTTCCCCGCTGTCACCCAGTGTCCGCCTGGACATCTGGTTGTGGGCGGCCCGTTTCTTCAAGACCCGCAGCCTGGCCAAGCAGGCGATCGAGACCGGCAAGGTCAGCGTTGCCGGGCAGCGTCCGAAATCCTCACGCGCGGTGCGCGTGGGCGAGCAGCTTCAGGTCGACCGTGGTGAAGAGCATTTCGAGGTCCAGGTGCTCGGCCTGAGCGATCAGCGCGGGCCCGCAGCGACGGCGCAGCAGCTGTATGCCGAGAGCGAGGCCTCCAAGGCGCGTCGTGCCGAACAGCGTGCGCTGCGCATCGCCGCGCGCGATGGGTTCCAGCCGCCGGAGCACAAGCCGGACAAGCGCGCGCGCCGGTTGATCCGCGCGCTGGGCGATATTGACGCGCTGTAAATGATGCGGCGCCGGACCGGGTCCGGCGCCCGCAGGCGTCAGCGCTTGCCGCCGAGCAGGCTGCCGCCGATCTTCAGCAGATCGCCCACGCCGAGCTGGCCGTCACCGTCCTGGTCCAGCAGGCTGCCGAGCAGGCCACCGGCAAGACCACCCTGTTGCTGCACGTGCTGCTTTTCCTGGCCAAGCGCCTGGCTGAGCGAGCCGGCATCGGCCTGGCCGCCACCGAGACGCTGGGCGAGGAAGGCCATCACGATCGGTGCGAGGATCTGCAGCAACTGGCTGGTGCGGCCGCTGTCCAGCTGGGTAGCCTGCGCCAGCCCGCTTTCGACCTTCTGCTGGCTGCCGCCGAAGATGTGGCCGAGGATGCCGGCGCCATCGCTGGCGGCACCACCGCCACCGCCGCCCAGTACCGAGCCAAGCACGCTGCCCAGGTCCAGGCCGCTGTGGTTGTTCTGCAGTGCGCCGAGCAGCGCCTGTGCGCCCTGTGGCTGCGAGGCGTTGTTGCCCAGCGCGCCCATCAGCACCGGCAGTGCGGCGCTGATCGCACCGGAAGCCTGGGTATCGCTGATACCGAGCTGCTGGGAGACCTGCTGCAGCGGCGCGCCCTGCAGTTTGGCGAGAAGTTCATCGGTCAGGCTCATCTGCGGATTCCTTGATTGGGGTGGGGCGTGCAGAAGGTACGACGCGGACCGTTAAAACGGCGACGCCGCCTCACAGGGGGGCGGCGTGCCGTACACGGGGAGGGCGATCAGAGCTCGATGTCTTCCGCGCCCGGGGTCGCAGTAGGGAAGTCCGCTTCCGGTTGCGCCGGCTTGAACGGATCCGATGGCTGGCTGGCCAGCGCCTTGAGGGCTGCGGCGACGCCGGCACCGTAGGCCGGGTCGGCCTTGCTGCAGTTGTCGATGTGGCGCTGCTTGATGAAGTCCGGTGCATCGCCCAGGGCGCGGGCGGTGTTGGCGAACAGGCGGTCCTTCTGTGCCTGGTTGTAGCTGCGGAACAGCGCACCGGGCTGGCTGAAGTAGTCGGCGTCGTCCTCACGGAAGTTCCAGAAGTCGGCGTCGCCGCGGATCTTCATCGGCGGTTCGCGGTACTGCGGCTGTTCCTGCCACTGGCCGTAGCTGTTCGGTTCGTAATGCGGCAGGCCGCCGTAGTTGCCATCCACGCGCATCGCACCATCGCGGTGATTGCTGTGCACCGGGCAGCGTGCGGCGTTCACCGGAATCTGGTGGTGGTTCACGCCCAGCCGGTAGCGCTGCGCATCGGAATAGGCGAACAGGCGTGCCTGCAGCATCTTGTCCGGCGACGGGCCGATGCCCGGCACCAGGTTGCTCGGTGCGAACGCCGACTGCTCCACGTCCTGGTACCAGTTGACCGGGTTGCGGTTCAGTTCGAACTGGCCCACTTCGATCAGCGGGTAGTCGCTCTTCGGCCATACCTTGGTCAGGTCGAACGGATGGATGCGGTAGGTTTCCGCCTCCAGCTCCGGCATGACCTGGATGAACAGCTTCCACTTCGGGAAGTCGCCCTTCTCGATCGCGTCGAACAGGTCGCGGCCGTGGCTTTCGCGGTCATGGCCGACCAGGATCTGCGCCTGCGCGTCGGTCAGCGATTCGATGCCCTGCTGGCTGACAAAGTGGAACTTGACCCAGAAGCGCTCGCTGTCGGCGTTGGTGAAGCTGTAGGTGTGCGAGCCGAAACCATGCATGTGGCGGAAGCTGCGCGGAATGCCGCGGTCGCTCATCACCACGGTCACTTGCAGCAGGGCTTCGGGCAGCAGCGTCCAGAAGTCCCAGTTGTTGCGCGCGCTTCGCAGGTTGGTGTGCGGGTCGCGCTTGACCGCTTTGTTGAGGTCGGCGAACTTGCGCGGGTCGCGCAGGAAGAACACCGGCGTGTTGTTGCCGACCAGGTCCCAGTTGCCTTCTTCGGTGTAGAACTTCAGTGCGAAGCCGCGGATGTCACGCTCGGCGTCGGCGGCACCACGCTCGCCGGCCACCGTGGTGAAGCGCGCGAACATCTCGGTCTGCTTGCCCACCTTCTCGAACAGTTTGGCGCGGGTGTACTTGCTGATGTCGTGGGTGACGGTGAAGGTACCGAACGCACCCGATCCCTTGGCATGCATGCGGCGCTCGGGAATGATCTCGCGGTTGAGGTTGGCCAGCTTTTCCAGCAGCCACACGTCTTCCATCAGCAGCGGGCCGCGCGGGCCAGCGGTCTTGCTGTTCTGGTTGTCCACCACCGGTGCGCCGAAGGCCGTGGTCATCGGCGTGACCGGATCGTCGCCGTGCTTCTGCTTCGGCGTCGTGCTCAGCTCACGCTGCTGCTGGGCGCCTTCTGCCGGCGAGGGAGCGGTGTGATACGGGCACTTGGGACTGTTGTTATCGGACTGGCTCATGGCTGGCTCCTGCGGGTGAAGACGGGGTGGAACATCTTCACTCGACTTTAGCTAGGGCCAGATGAAATGAATAATCGAATGATCCGTTCAGATTGATAGATTCCGTCAATTGAAACGCAAAATCGGATTTGCAGAGACTTTCAAGAGGCCTCCTGCATGGCAGCCGGAGGCCGTCTCTATGCGTTGCAGTCACAGCAGCGCTTTCAACCGGTACAGGGCTTCCAGCGCCTGCTTGGGCGTCAGTTCGTCCGGGTCGATCGCCGCCAGCGCTTCCTGCGCCTTGCTGGCCGGGGCGCTGAACAGGCCGAACTGCTGCGGCGCATCCAATGCCTGCGGCGCCAGCTCGGCGGCATGGCTTTCACCGCCGCGCTGCTCCAGCTCGGCCAGGCGCCGCCGTGCCTGCGCCACGGTAGTGCGCGGCAGGCCGGCCAGTGCGGCCACCTGCAGGCCGAAGCTGCGGTTGGCCGGACCGTCCTTCACCGCGTGCATGAACACCAGCGCTTCACCGTGCTCGACGGCATCCAGGTGCACGTTGGCAATGCCGCTGCGGCCGCCCTCGTGTTGTTCGTCGGCCAGCGCGGTCAGCTCGAAGTAGTGGGTCGCGAACAGCGTATAGCAGCGGTTCTGGTAGGCCAGGTGACGTGCGACCGCATCGGCCAGCGCCAGGCCGTCGTAGGTGGAGGTGCCGCGGCCGATCTCGTCCATCAGCACCAGCGAATGGGCGGTGGCGTGATGCAGGATGTAGCTGGTCTCGGCCATCTCGACCATGAAGGTCGACTGCCCGCGGGCGAGGTCGTCACCGGCGCCGATGCGGGTCAGGATGCGGTCGATCGGACCGATAACCGCACGGCTGGCCGGCACGAAGCTGCCGATGTGGGCCAGCAGCACGATCAGCGCGTTCTGCCGCATGTAGGTCGATTTACCGCCCATGTTCGGGCCGGTGATGACCAGCATGCGACGGTCGGGATGCAGGTCCAGGTCGTTCGGTTCGAACGGCTGCTCACGCACCGCTTCGACCACCGGATGGCGGCCACGCTCGATCTTCAGGCACGGTGCCGTTTCCAGTTCCGGCCGCGACCAGTCCAGCGCCTGCGCGCGCTCGGCGAAGGCGGCCAGCACGTCCAGTTCGCTCAGCGCAGCGGCGCACTGCTTCAACGGTTCCAGCTGTTCGCCGAGGGTGTCCAGCAGCTGCTCGTACAGGTATTTCTCGCGCGACAACGAACGGTCGCGCGCGGACAGCACCTTGTCTTCGAACGCCTTCAGTTCTTCGGTGATGTAGCGCTCGGCATTGGTCAGCGTCTGGCGGCGGGTGTAGTGCACCGGCGCACGGTCGGACTGGCCCTTGCTGATCTCGATGTAGTAGCCGTGCACGCGGTTGTAGCCCACCTTCAGGGTGGGAATGCCGCTGCTTTCGCGTTCGCGCTGTTCCAGATCGACCAGGAACTGGTCAGCATGGGTGGACAGGCGGCGCAGCTCGTCCAGCTCTTCATCGAAGCCCTCGGCCAGCACGCCGCCGTCGCTCAGCTTCAGTGGCGGCATTTCGGCAATGGCGCTGGCCAGCAGCTGCGCGCACGCGTCATGCTCGCCCAGCGCGGCGTGCAGGGCCTGCAGGCGCGGCGAGTCCAGTGGCGCCAGCACCTCGCGCACGGCGGGCAGCAGCCCCAGGCCATCACGCAGGGTGGAAAAATCGCGCGGGCGCGCCGAGCGCAGCGCGACGCGGGTGAGGATGCGTTCCAGGTCGCCTAGGCGGCGGAACTGTTCGCGGATGTCGGCGTCGCTGCCGCGATCGATCAGGGTTTCCACCGCATGGTGGCGCTGCACCAGCACCTCGCGCAGGCGCAGCGGGCGGTGCAGCCAGCGCCGCAGCAGGCGGCCGCCCATCGGCGTCACCGTGCTGTCGAGCACGCCCAGCAGGGTATTGCGGGTATCGCCGTCGACGCGCGTATCCAGTTCCAGGTGGCGACGGGTGGCGGCATTCATCGCGATCGCCTCGCCAGCGGTTTCCATCGCGATCGAAGTCAGGTGCGGCAGGCGCTGCTTCTGGGTTTCCTCGACATAGCCGAGCAGGGCACCTGCGGCAGCGGTCGCACGTGGCTTGTCATCGATGCCGAAGCCGCTCAGGTCATGCAGCTTGAAGAAGTTCAGCAGCTGGCGGCGGCCACTGTCGGCATCGAACAGCCACGGCGCACGGCGGCGCACGCCGGTGCGCTGGCGCAGGAATTCCGGCCAGTTTTCTTCGTCGGGCACCAGTAGCTCGGCCGGCTCCAGTCGGGCCAGTTCGGCTTCCAGCGCATCGTCGGTTTCCACTTCGTTGACCAGGAAGCGGCCACCGGCCAGGTCGGCCCAGGCCAGGCCGTAGCCCTGCTTCGTGCGCGACAGCGCCATCAGCAGGGTGTCACGGCGCTCGTCCAGCAGCGCTTCGTCGGTGACGGTTCCGGGGGTGACGATGCGCACCACCTTGCGTTCGACCAGGCCCTTGGCCAGCGCCGGGTCACCGATCTGCTCGCAGATCGCCACTGACTCGCCCAGCGCCACCAGCCGTGCCAGGTAGCCCTCGTAGGCATGCACCGGCACGCCGGCCATCGGAATCGGTGCGCCGCCGGAGCTGCCACGCTGGGTCAGGGTGATGTCGAGCAGGCGCGCGGCCTTGCGCGCATCGTCGTAGAACAGCTCGTAGAAGTCGCCCATGCGGAAGAACAGCAGCAGGTCCGGGTACTCGGACTTGGCTGCGAAGAATTGCTTCATCAGCGGGGTGTGTTCGGCGGACTTGTCTTTGGACATGGGACTCGTGGATCTGGGCATCCGGCCGCGCCGGAGGGCGGCCGCAGCGGAGCGGGTACAGGGCCGTCCATGGTAACTGCTGGGGCGCAGGGCTGCCGCCACCGGTGGCAGGCCGGTACGGCACGTAAAGGAGTCAGGCCGGGACCAGCGTGATCTGCCGGTGGCTGGTGAAAATCTCCATGACGATCTCGAAGTAGGTCGGGCCTTCGCCCCGTTGCAGGGCCTGCAGCTGGTGGGCAATGGCCTGCGTGTTGAAGCTGCCCGGTGTGTCCAGCTTTGCCTGCAGCCATTGGCGGGTGGTCTCCATGCCCAGGGCCGTGCGGCTGTGGGCAATATCGCGCCAGATCAGCGTGGCCTGCGCCTGGCCGGCCAACGCGCCATAACTGCCATGCAGCAGGTCGTCCAGCGCATCAAGGCTTGGCCCGAGCTGCCACGCCTCGCCAGCCATGAACACGCGGTTGATCTCCGCGTACAGGCTGGCGATGTCATCGATGGCGGCGCCTTCAATCTGTAGGACGATGGTCATGCGCCGACTGTAGCGTGACCCGCGCGCAGGGTGTGTGCGGCTGAACGGATTCGCTTTGCGGGCGTGGGCCGTGCACCGCATACTTCGCGGCTGCACTTCGCTGCACGGCTGTCGTGCAGCCGCATGCGCCGCTTTGCAGGCACGAGGCGAACGCTCGTTCCGCAACCTGCCAACGCTTTGCCGCGAGCCCTTGCACCGGGCTGACGCGCGCCCTGCGGAAATTCATTCTTCAGAAACTCCCGCGCCGGCCGATCTGTACTGCGGCATTGCGCCTGTCGCGCGATGCCGTGGCTGTCCATGGTGGCGCAGCCTCGGTTCACGTTCCTGCAGCACCGCGGCTGGCAGGACGATTTCGAATGGAACGTAGCGTGGAAACAGGGAAGAAGCACCCGGGGCCGAGGCTCCATCGTGGTTGGTCGTTGATGCTCGCCGTTGCCGCATGGCCGGCGACCGCCCAGCAGGCCGGTGATCCCGCCGCGCAGGAACTGCTGCGGCAGCAGGAGCGCGAACGCGTGCTGCGCGAGCAGCAGGAACAACGTCCCGACGTCCGCCTGGAGCGGGACGCGCAGAAGGAGAGCGACCGCCTGCCGGCGCAGGAGCACCCGTGCGTACGCATCGATCGCATCGTGCTGGAAGGCGAAGACAGCCAGCGCTTCGGTTGGGCACTGGCGGCGGCCGACCCGACGGACGATCCGGCCACTGGCCGTTGCCTGGGAACCGAAGGCATCAACGTGGTGATGAAGCGTGTGCAGAACGCGATCATCGCCCGTGGCTATGTCACCACTCGCGTGCTGTCGGCACCGCAGGACCTCAACCAGGGCACGCTGGCGTTGTCGGTGGTGCCGGGCCGGTTCCGCGAGGCCGTGTTCTCCGATCCGCAGGGACGGCATCCGGCCCTCGCCAATGCACTGCCGATCCGCAGCGGCGGCCTGCTCAACCTGCGTGACATCGAGCAGGGTCTGGAGAACCTGCAGCGCGTGCCCACCGTCAGCGCCGACATCAAGATCGCGCCGGCCGACGGCGAGGGCGCGGCGCCGGGCCAGAGCGACCTGCAGATCGACTGGACGCAGCGCTCGCCGGTGCGCGCCAGCGTCACCCTGGACGATGCCGGCAGCCGCGGCACCGGCAAGCTGCAGGCCAACGCGACGCTGTCGCTGGATAATCCGCTGGGCCTGAACGAGCTGTTCTACGTCAGTGCGGGCCGTGGCGTGTTCAACGGCCGCGGCAAGGACACCGACAGCTGGACCGCGCACTACGACGTGCCCTACGGCTACTGGCTGTTCGGTGCTACTGCCAGCGCCTACGACTACAGCCAGAACGTGGTCGGTGCCTTTGAACGCTACGAGTACAGTGGCCGCAGCCGCAACGCCGAAGCGCGGGTGGACCGGCTGCTGCTGCGCAATGCCAAGATCAAGTTCAGTGCCTACGCACGCGGCTGGCAGCGCGAGTCGAAGAACTACATCGACGATACCGAGATCGAAGTGCAGCGCCGCCGCACCGCTGGCTGGGAACTGGGCCTGACCCACAAGCAGTTCATCGGCACTGCCACGCTCGATACCAGCGTGGCCTACCGGCGTGGCACGGGCGCCTTCCACGCACTGCGTTCGCCGGAAGAGATGGCGCAGTTGTGGGACCCGACGTTGCCGCTGGAAGGCACCTCGCGGATGAAGCTGATCACTGCCGACGCGCAGTTCAGCGTGCCGTTCCAGCTGGGCAGGCAGCGCCTGCGCTACACCGCCGCATGGCGGGCGCAGTGGAACCGCACGCCACTCTCGCCGCAGGATCGCTTCGCCATCGGTGGCCGCTATACCGTGCGCGGTTTCGACGGTGAAAGCTCGCTCAGCGGCGAGCGTGGCTGGTCGCTGCGCAACGATCTTTCGCTCGGTATCGGTGGCGGCCAGGAGTTCTACGTGGCTGCCGACTACGGCCGCATCGGCGGCCCATCCGCGCAGTGGCAGTCCGGCCATGACCTGGCCGGCATGGCACTGGGCCTGCGCGGCGGCTGGCAGCAGCTTTCCTGGGATGGCTTCGTGGGTTCGGCGCTGCGCAAACCCGCCCATTTCCCCACCGACTACACCACATTCGGCTTCAGCCTGGCCTGGCGCTACTGATCTGCCACAGGGACACGTGACATGAACACTATCTATCGTCTGGTTCTCAACCGCGCGCTGCGCGTCTGGCAGGTGGCTTCGGAGCTGGTGAAGGGCGGCGGTGGCCTGGTCGGCCAAGTGCCGGGCCGGCAGAGCGCTGCGCTGTCGCGGCTGGGCTTCGCACTGATGTGCTCACTGGGCTGGGTCAGCCTGGGAACGCCTGCGCTGGCGCAGTCCGATGCGCGCATCATTTCCGATCCAAATGCGCCGGGCCGTGAACGGCCGACGATGGTGACGGCACCCAATGGCGTGCCGATGGTGAACATCACCACGCCGTCGGCAGCGGGTGTGTCGCGCAACCGCTATTCGCAGTTCGACGTGGGCCGCGATGGCGTCATCCTCAACAACGCCCGCGGCCAGGTGCAGACGCAGCTGGGCGGCTGGGTGCCGGGCAACCCGTGGCTTGCCACCGGCAGTGCACGGGTCATCCTCAATGAAGTGAATGGTCGGGCCAGCCGGCTCAACGGCTATGTGGAAGTGGCCGGGCAGCGCGCCGAGGTGATCATTGCCAACCCGGCCGGCATCCAGGTCAATGGCGGCGGTTTCCTCAATGCCAGCCGGGTGACCCTGACCACCGGCACGCCGATGTTCACGGGTGCAGGCGCACTTGAGGGCTACCGCGTCACAGGGGGCGCGATCCAGATCGATGGCGATGGCCTGGACACCAGCCGTGCCGATTACACCGACCTGATCACCCGTTCGTTGCAGGTCAACGCCGGCATCTGGGCCAATCAGTTGCAGGCGACGCTGGGCAACAACGTGGTCAGTGCCGACCACAGCCAGGCCAGTGCGACCGCGGCCAGCGGCGAGGCGCCGGCCTTCGCGCTGGACGTTGGTGCGCTGGGCGGCATGTTCGCCAACAAGATCTGGCTGGTCGGCAATGAGCACGGCGTGGGCGTGCGCAATGCCGGCAGCATTGGCGCACAGGCCGGCGAGCTGGTGGTGACGGTGGATGGCCGGCTGCAAAACACCGGCGCCCTGCAGTCGCGGCAGAACGTGCGCGTGCAGGCCGGTGGCGATCTTGCCAATGGCGGCACCATCGCCGCCACGCGCGAAGTTGCGATCACCGCCGGTGGCACGCTGGACAACAGCAACGGCACGCTCAATGCACAGCGCCTGCAGCTGCAGGCGCAGGGGTTGCGCAACCATGGCGGCGCCATTGAACAGACCGGTGTGCAAGCGCTGGCACTCAAGGCCGACGCAGCCAGCAACCGTAGCAATGGCCTGTTGGGTGCACTGGATGCCATGGCATCAAGTGGTAACGGGAGCAGCGCTGGCAGCGGCGCGTCGCCCGGCAATGGCGGTGGAACACCCGGAACCGGCACGCCGGGAACGCCGGGAACCGGAGGCGGCAATGGGGGCTCGGCGGGCACGCCGACGTCGCCGGAGCTGCCCCTGGCCGAGGGCCTGATCGCCATCGCCGGTACGCTGGACAACGACGGCGGCAGCATCAGCAACGGCGGCTCGGTGTCACTGGCCGCACGCAACGGTCTCGACAACAGCGGCGGTCGCCTGGGCGTGAGCGCGCTGCAGGCTGGGGGGGAGCTGCGCAATGACGGCGGCACGCTGCAGGTGCATGGCGATGCCGCGCTGCAGGTGGGCCTGTTGTCGAACCAGAAGGGTGCGCTGAGCGTGGCCGGCGACCTGTCGCTGGATGCGCAGGCGCTCGACAACCGCGGTGGTGAACTGCGCCACGCCGGCAAGGCGGCATCGTCGTGGACGGTGCAGGGCCTGTTCAACAACGACGGTGGCCTGCTGGCCACCAATGCCACGCGGCTTGCATTGCGCGCAGGCCAGGTCGGCAATGCGGGAGGCCGCATCGAACATGCCGGTGGCGGTGGTCTCGCGTTGGATACGGGCGACTGGGCCGGCAGCGGTGGGCGACTGAGTACCCTGGGCCGCCTGCAATGGTTGGTCGGCAACGCCGATCTGCGCAACGGTTCGCTCAGTGCGGCCGGGTTCGAGATCCTGGCCGCGACGCTGGACAACCGGGGCGGCAGCCTGCTGTCGCTGGGTAGCGGGGCCAGTTCGGTGAAGGCCACGACGCTGGACAACAGTGCCCGCGGCACGTTGGCCGGCAACGGCGATCTGGCACTGGTCGCGACCACGCTGGACAACAGCAACGGCCTAGTTCAGCAGGCTGGCACCGGCATCCTGAGCGTGCAGGCCGATACGTTGCGTGGCAGCGAAGGGCGTCTGCTCAGCAACGGCGCGCTGGTGCTGTCCGGCGGCGAGCTGGACGTGAGTGGTGGCACGACATCGGCGCAGAGTGTGCAGATCCACGCCGGGGCACTGCGCAACCGCCAGGGCCAGATCGTCTCGCAGGGTGTCTCGGCGCTGGCGCTGGACGTGCGCGATGCGTTCGACAATCAGGGCGGCCAGATCGTCGGCAACGGCGGCCTGCGCATCGACGCCGGTCGCATCGACAACCAGAAGGGCACGCTGCAGTCGGCCGGCACGCAGGGTGTGGCGCTGACGGTGCGCGACTCCCTGGACAACACGGGCGGCGCGATATCCGGAAATGGCCAGGTGCAGCTGCAGGTTGGCAGCCTGGTCAACCAGGGCGGCAAGGTGCTGGCCGCAGGCAGTGGTGCGCTGCAGGTGCTGGCCCGCGAGCTGCTGGACAACAGCAACGGTGGCCGATTGGCCGGTACTGGTGATGTGCAGCTGCAGGCAGCGCGCCTGGACAACCGCGGCGGCGCGATCGAACACGCGGGCAGAGGCACCTTGCAGATCCGGGCCGACAGCCTGCAGGGCGCGGCGGGCCGGATCCTCAGCCAGTCGTCGCTGACGCTGGAAGGGGGCGAGCTTGTGCTCGGCGCCGGCAGCGTTACCCAGGCCGAGCGCACCGCCATCGATGCGCAGCGCCTGGACAATGCCGGCGGCAGCCTCAGTGCGACTGGCAGCGAGGCGCTGCTAGTGCGTGTGGCGCAGGCATTGGACAACAGCGGCGGCACGATCGCCGGCAACGGCGCGCTGGATGTTCAGGCCGGTGAACTGATCAACCGCAAGGGCACGCTCAGCGGTGCCGGAACGGCTGACAGCACGCTGCAGATCGTCGCTGCGCTGGACAACCACGAAGGCACGATCGCCAGCAACGCCAATCGCCTGACGGTCACTTCCGCACGGCTGGACAACAGTGGCGGCAGCATCCGCCAGGCCGGCAACCAGGGCCTGGACATCACCACCGGCCGCCTGGACGGCAGCAAGGGCACGCTGGTCTCCTCGGCCACGCTGACCCTGCGTGCTGGCGACGTGGATCATCGTGACGCGACGCTGGGCGCCGATCGCCTCGACCTTGAGGCAACCACGCTCGACAACGCCGGTGGCCGCATCATCGCCAGCGGCGAAGGCGCCAGTCGCATCAAGGCCACGACGCTGGGCAATGCCGGTGGCACGCTGGCCAGCAATGGCGACCTGGCCCTGCTGGCACAGGTGCTGGACAACCGTGCAGGCAGGATCCAGCACGCGGGGAGCGGCCAGCTGCAGGTCTCGGCGAAGACCCTGCTGGGCAACGGCGGCAGCGTGCTCAGCAATGGCAGCTTCGCGCTGGACGGCGCCAACCTCGATCTGACCGCGGCAACCGCCTCGGCGCGCCGCGTCGACATCACCGCCGATACCCTGACCACCGCCGGTGGCACGCTCACCGCAACCGGTGAAGACGCGCTGCGCCTGCGCGTACAGGGTGTGCTGGACAATCGCGGCGGTTCGCTGGCCAGCAATGGCGCGCTGGCTGTCACCGCGCAGCAGCTGATCAATGCACAGGGCACGCTGCAGGGTGCAGGCGCGGGTCACTCCACGCTGGCGATTGGCCAGGCGCTGGACAACCAGAAGGGCCGCATCCTGCTCGGCGGTGCCGGCACGGTCACCGCGGCCAGCCTCGGCAACCAGGGCGGCACCGTGCATGCGGGCGGCAGCGCGCTGGTGCTGAGCGTTGAGGGTCGTCTCGACAATGGCGAGCAGGGGCTGCTGTCCAGCACCGGCACGATGACCCTGGGCGCCGGCAGTCTCGACAACCGCCACGGCACCCTGGTCGCTGGCAAGGACCTGAGCGCGACCACGGCGGCAGCCGTGGACAACAGCGACGGCGCGATGCAGGCCGGCGAACGGCTGCAGTTGCAGGGCAACGGCCTGCTCAACCAGCGCGGCACGCTGCTGGGCGGCCAGCTGGACATCGATACCCGCGGCCAGCGGCTGGACAACCGCGCCGGCACGCTGGGCACGCAGAAGGGCGACCTGATCGTTCGCAGTGGCGAGATGGACAACCAGGGCGGTCGCGTGCAGTCGGCGGCCGACCTGGCCATCAACACGGCCGGGCAGGACATCGACAACCGCGCCACCGCCGGCAGCGGCGGATTGCTGGCGGCCGGGAAGCTGCAGCTGGATGGTGGCGTGCTGGACAACCGTGGCGGCGCAGTCAATGCACAAGGCGATGCGCGCTTGCTGCTGGCCCGCGTCGACAACAGTTCCGGTGGAACACTTGCCAGCGCCGCGAATCTGTCGCTGCAGGCGGCGAGCCTGGCCAATGCCAGTGGGCGCGTGCAGGCCGGGCGCAACCTCGACCTGACCCTGGACGGGCACCTGGACAACGCTGACGGCGCGATCGCTGCCGGCCAGCTGCTGACCCTCACGGCCGCCAGCATGGACAACCGCAACACCCGTGGCGGCGACGGCACGCGTGGCTTGCAGGCGGGCCAGCTGCAGTTCGGTGCACAGTGGCTGGACAACAGCCAGGGCCAGGTCGTCACCGATGGCGGTGCGCGGCTGCAGATCAACGGCCAGCTGCAGAACACCGGCGGCGTGATCAGCACCGGCGGCAACCTGGACAGCCACGCGGACAACGTCGCCAACAGCGGTGGCCTGCTGCGCGCCGATGGCAGCCAGACCCTGGTGGCACGTGCGCTCAGCGAAGACGGCCAGGTGCAGGCGCAGCGTGACCTCGGCCTCACCCTGCAGCAGGGCATGCGCCATCGTGGCGAATGGATCGCCAACGGCACGCTGTCGCTGAACCTGTCCGGCGACCTCGACAACCAGGGTGTGGTGCGCGGTGGCAACCTCGACCTCAACGCCCAGAACATCACCAATGCGGCCTCGGGTGAGATCTCCAGCCAGGGCACGACCCACCTCAATGCCCGTGGCCAGCTGACCAACCGCGGCCTGATCGATGGCGCGCTGACCCACCTGGAGGCCGGCGAAATCGACAATCTCGGCACCGGGCGCATCTACGGTGATCGCGTGGCGATCTCCACCGGCGTGCTGAAGAATCGCGCCGAAGAGGCCGGTGGTGCCACCCGCGTCGGCACCGTGGCTGCACGCGAGCGCCTGGACCTGGGCGTGCGCGAGCTGCAGAACACCGGCAAGGGCCTGATCTACAGCGGCGGTGATGCTGCCATCGGCGGCACGCTGAGTGCCGATCGCATCGCCAGCGGCATTGCCGGGCGGATCGACAACATCAGCTCGGTCATCGACGTCACCGGCAACCTGTCCATCGATGCGCAGGTGGTCAACAACATCCGCGAGAACGTGGTCATCACACAGACCACCACCGTGAACGCTCCGGTGCGCATGGATCGACCCGCCTGGTGGCGCAACGGCAAGAATGGCACCGAGGACATTCGCAGCACCAGTCACTATTCGGCGCACGAGGTGTACTACCTCAACCCGACCGATATCCTGGAAGACACGCCGCACATCACGCCGGATGGCTTCACCGTGCACCGTGCGGTGGTACGACTGACCGCGCAGACCAGTGCCTACTTCTTCGGGCGCGGTGGGCTGTATGCCGCGCTGGGTGAGCGTGCGCGGCTGAACGTGCAGGACGGCACGGTGGTGATGTACTACGTCGGCCGCCAGGACAACCAGGTCAATCCGGACCAGGTTGCCGCTGGTGCCGACGATCCGTTTGCCGAGCTGGCCACCCTGCATCCCGATTCGCCGGCATTCCGCTACGTCGATGACAAGCTCACCTACTCGTCAGCGTATGGCACCTGTACGACCAACTGCGTGCAGTTGTGGACCTACAAGGACTACGATCCCGACCGCATTCTGACCAGCCCACAGTTTGCGGGCGGCAACTCCACCAGTGCCAACGAGCAGTATCGCCTGGCCACGCGCACCGTGACCGAAGATGTGTTGCAGCCGAGCGTCGGTGCCGATGCGGTCATCCGGTCAGGCGGTGCGATGCGCATCCGCAGCGATGACCTGCGCAATCACTACGGCAGCATTGCCGCCGGCGGCGATCTGGACATTATCGGCCTGACCGGCGCGGCAAAGGTGGAGAACCTGGCGGCCACGCTGTATCGCACGCACCAGTTCTCCAACGTCAGCCACACCTTCGGCGGGGATGTGATGACCTGGAGTGCTCCGGCCATTTCCGAGGTGACCGGTAAGATTGGCGGCAGCATTGTCAGCGGCGGCTCGTTGAGCATCGACGTCGGTGACCTGAGCAACCTCAACCAGGGGCGAAACGCGCCGAACGTGCAGAACGGTTCGGCGATGGCCAACCTCAACGTGCAGGGTCCCAAAGCGCTGCCGGATGGGCCGGGCCACGGCGGTGCGCAGGGGCCGGGCCAGTCCACCGGCACCGGTGCCGAACGCGCGCTGGCGCAGGCGGCCGATGCCGCCGGCACCCAGCAAGGGAGCAGCGTCGGCGGCGTGAGCGGCAACACCGGTACGTCCGGGCCGCGCGTGGTCGCAGCCATTGGAGGATCGCCGGATCGCATCGCGATGGGTGCACCGGACACGCGCGTGCCGAGCGCCAGCCTGTTCAACGTCAATCCCAACGGTGGCCACTACCTGGTCGAGACCGATCCGCGCTTTACCGACCACAAGACCTGGCTGAGCTCGGACCACCTGCTGGGCCAGATGGGCTACTCGCCCGATACCGTGCAGAAGCGGCTGGGTGATGGGTACTACGAGCAGAAGCTGGTGCGCGAGCAGATCGGCCAGCTGACCGGTCGCCGCTTCCTCGACGGCTACGCCAGTGACGAGGCGCAGTACCGCGCGCTGCTGGAGGCCGGTGCCACGGTCGCCAGCGAATGGGGCCTTCGCCCCGGCGTGGCGCTGACCGAAGCGCAGATGGCACAGCTGACCAGCGACATCGTCTGGCTGGTCGAGCAGACCGTCACCCTGGCCGATGGCAGCACCACCACCGCGCTGGTGCCGCAGGTCTACCTGCGCCTGCGCCCGGGCGACCTGGACGGCAACGGTGCACTGCTGGCCGGCGCCAATGTCGATATCAAACTGGGCAATGGCCTGGTCAACACCGGCAACATCGCCGGGCGCAAGCTGGTGACCATCGATGCCGGCAACATCGAGCACCTCGGCGGCAGCATTTCCGGCCAGTACGTCGGGCTGTCGTCGGACAAGGACATCCGTGTTGTCGGTGCCGCCGTGACGGCCACCGATGCGCTGTCGGTCAAGGCTGCGGGCAATGTCACGGTGGCCTCCACGGTGGAGACACAGCAGGGCGGTGGCACCTACCAGTACGAGACCAACCGCATTGATCGGGTTGCTGGTCTGTATGTGACCAACCCCAGTGGCGACGGCATGCTGTCGGTGGTGGCTGGCGGTGACATCAGCCTGCAGGCCGCACAGATCCGCAACGCCGGCGCCGACGGCCTGACCCAGCTGGCCGCAGGCGGCACTCTGGATGTTGGTGCGATTGCGCTGGAGGAGCGCCGCGACGCCACCTTCGATGAACGCAACCACCAGCGCAGCAGCAAGACGACACACGCTGCCTCGTCGGTGCAGGGCGCTGGCGACGTGGTGCTGGCCGCCGGCAAGGACATCAACCTGGCCGCCGCGCAGATCAAGGCGGCGGGCGGTCTGGCGCTGCAGGCCGGTGGGGACATCAACAGCCAGGCGCTGGTGGACAGCGAGAGCCGGGATTTTGCGAACGCGGGCAAGCGCAGCTCGCTGCAGGTCAGCCAGCGTGATGAGACGGTGCGTGGCAGTACATTGCAGGCCGGGGACAATCTGCTGCTGAACGCGGGCCGGGACGTGAACCTGACGGCTGCGCTGGTCGACAGCAATGACGGCGCGGTAAGCGTTGCCGCTGGCCGCGACGTCAACCTGCTCTCGGCAAACGAGACGCACGACTACAGCCTGGACAGCTACGACAAGAAAAAGAAGACGCTCTCCAGCACCACCACCACGCGCAGCGTCGACGCCAGCGACAGCTATGCCATCGGCACGGCGATCCAGGGCGAGCGCATCAACATCACGGCTGGCCGCGATCTGACTGCGGTAGGTGCGGTGGTCGATGCCACCGGCAATGTGATTCTGGGGGCTGGCAACAATGTGCTGATCACTGCCGCCGAGGACCATCACAGCAGTGAGTCCAACGAAAGCAAAAAGAAATCCGGCGTTACCGGGGGCTTCGGCAACGGCGTGGCATCGGTCGGCTACAGCAGCGCGAAGAACAGCAGCACCCGCGCCGAGCAGTCCACCACCCAGGTGGGATCGGCGATCGCCTCGCGCGACGGCAATGTGCTGATCAATGCTGGCAACACACTGATGATCGAGGCGTCGGATGTCGCCGCAGGCGAGAACCTGACATTGGTGGGCAAGGACATTGCGCTGCTTGCGCGACAGGACACCACGGACAACCAATCCAGCCAGGCCAGCAAGTCCAGCGGCTTCTCGGTGGGCGTGACCTACGACCCGACCAAGGCCTACCGCAGCGCCCGCGATTCGACCACCGACGGCATGGCCGACAGTGGCTCGGCGATGGGGCGGATCACCCGCACCGCTGAAGGCGCCGCCTCCGGCCTGCGCGCGGCCACCACGTCGACCGTGGTGACTGCCGGCAGCCAGCGCACCAACAGCGAACAGAGCCATTCGACCAGTGATGCCCGCGTCAGCCAGTTGGCTGCAGGCGGCGATCTCACGTTGATTGCCAACGGCGGCTCAATCCTCAGCCAAGGCACACAGATGTCTGCCGAGGGCAACGCCGTGTTGCTGGCCACCCAGAACATCGTGTTCGACGTGGCCCACAACACCGAGCGCAGCGACAGCAGCAGCCGTGGCAAGGGCTGGGGCTTTGCCAACAACACCAGCGGCCTGCCGTTCGGTACCAATAACTCGCAGAGCCAGGGCAGCGGCAGCAGTGACACCATCACCGGCACGCAGCTGTCGGTCGGTGGCGGCGTGCGCATGGCCACCACCGAGGGCAACATCAGCCTGACCGCAGCCAACATCGCGGCCGAGAAGGACGTGAACATTCGTGCGGCTGGCGATCTGCGGGTCCGCAGCGGGCAGGATACGGTCAGCAACGCCAATACGTCGGACAGCAAGGCGATCGGCACGGTACAGATATCGGATACCGAGAAGTTCTCTGGCTGGCACCGCGAGCAGCACCAGGACGATAGCGCACAGGTGTCACAGGTGGCCAGCAGCATCGGCAGTCTGGGTGGCAGCGTGAACCTGACCGCCGGTGGCAAGTACGCGCAGACGGCCAGCAACGTGGTGGCCGCCAAGGACGTGAACATCACCGCCGCCGAGATCGAGCTGCTGACCGCCGACGAAAGCGGCCACTACTCGCAGAGCGACAAGGACCTGAAGATCGGCCTGTTCGCGCGGGTGAAGTCGCCGTTGATCGATCTGATCAACAACGTGGACGCGGCCCGTCAGTCCGATGATCGCCTGCAGAAGATGCAGGGCATGGCGGCGGGCGCCAACGCGTACCAGGCAGCCAGTGCGATCTCGGCGCTGTCCGGCCGTGGCGGTAGTGGCGAACTGTTCCGTGCTGAAGCAGGCATCGGTTTCAAGACCGCCAACAGCAGTGCCGATGGCAGCAGCAGGGTGTCGCGTGGCTCCACCATCCAGGGCGGCGGCAACGTCAACCTGACCAGCACCCAGGGCGACATCCATGTGGTGCAGGGCAACCTCAGTGCAGGCAACACGCTCAGCCTGGATTCGGCCGGCGACATTCTGCTGGAAGCAGGCAAGGCGCATGTAGCCGACCGCAGCAAGAGCAGCAATGCCGGCGCCGAAGTCGGCGTGGGCGTCTCGGTGGGCGCGCAGACCGGCGTGTATGTGTACGCCGAAGCCAGTGTTGGCAGCAGCAAGGCCAATGCCGAGAGCAGCACCTGGCAGAACACCACGCTGACCGGCAAGAACATCTCGATGAAGGCCGAGGGCGATACCACGCTGCGTGGTGCCACGGCGACCGCTGATCGCATCGACGTCAAGACCGGCGGCACGCTGACGATCGAGTCGCTGCAGGACATCGCCGAGAGCATGTCCAGGAACAGCCAGGTGGGTGGCCGCGTGCAGGTGTCGTTCGGCACCGCGTGGAATGCCGACGGCTATGCCAGTGCAGGCAAGGCCAGCGGCAGTTATCAGGGTGTTGGCCAGCAGAGCGGCCTGTTTGCAGGCAATGGTGGGTACCACGTCGATGCCGGTCACGTGAACCTGATTGGCGGCGCGATTGCCAGCGCCCATGCGGGCAACAGTGAACTGACTGCGGGCTCGCTGACGTTCACTGACCTGCAGAACCACATGGACTACACGGCCAGCTCCGGCAGCATCAGTGGTGGTGCGGGCGGGCAGATGGATGGCTGGGCGCCCAAGCCGGGAACCGCCGCACCGCGAGGTGGTCCGGGCCTGCCGATGATGGAGAAGGGCAGCGACAGCAGCTCCACCCTTGCCACCTTGACCGAGGGCAACATCACCATCGGTGGCAAGCAGACGTCGGCGGCCGAGCTGGGCATCAACACCGACGCCAGTGGAGCGCATCGTGCGCTGGATGCATTGCCGGACGCGAACAAGTTGCTGGCTGACCAGCAGGCGATGGCGGCTGCGGCGGGGACGGTGATGGCCACCAGCCAGCAGATTGCCTGGGATATTGGCAGTGCGGATGCGAAGAAGATCACGGACAAGTATCGGGAGCCGATGAGTCCCGAAGAGAAACGGGCATTCGACGCGCTTCTTCCCGATGAGCAGTTCAAGCGCCTGGTCGCGTTCGATGCAACCTACCCCGATGCGCTCGCTACCCAGCAAAAGTGGGCCCCGGATGGCGTCTATGGCCGCGCGCTCGGCGCAGTGACCAGCGCGTTGGTCGGTGGTGTTGAAGGGCTGGGACTGGGTCAGCTGGGTTCCAACGCGCTGGCGCCGTATGCGGCTGAACTGATCGGCAAGACGTTTGACCCGAACAAGCAGAGTGCTGTACCTAGCGAGGCCATGCAGATGCTGTCGCACGCGCTGCTGGGCGCGCTGTTGGCAGAGGCCAATGGTGGCAAGGCGGGGAGTGGGGCGTTGGCGGCCGGTGGTGGTGAGTTGGCGGCGAAGTTCCTGACGGACAAGTTGTTCGGCGGGGACCCTTCGAACCTCAGCCCACAGGAAAGGGAAACAGTGCTGGCGCTGTCACAGGCGGTGGGAGCTCTGGCGGGCGGGTTGTCGGGGCAGGATCTGGCTGGGATCGCGTTGAATGCGGGGATTGCCAAGAATTCGGTTGAGAACAACTGGCTTAGTAAGCAGGAAATCGCACTCATGGAGTCCGAGCGGGCCGCGTGTGGCGGTAAGGGGGGAGATGTCCAAGCCTGTAAGGACTCCGTGACACGTGCGTATGACGAGCTGAACGCAGAGCGAGATCGTGAGCTGCTTGCGTACGGTGCTGCTGTTGAGCTGAGTATGCGCTCCTATCCAGCGACTTCAGAGGACGACTGGAAGCACGAGTGGGCGACTCGTGTCGATCGATACTGGGAACAGTACGGTGTTGCGGTTGAGGACAGGGTCGCTGGACCCACGCCGGGAGCGGACGCAGCATTTGCTTATCGTCAGCTTAAAAATGACGCCCTCGCTTCGGCTATGACAGCCGTCGGAGAGATCATGGACAAGGGTCTCGATCGATGGTTTATGGACAAGAGTCGGCGAAACCTCGAGGCAACTTTGGAGGGTCTTTCTTCGACATTGAGCTTGATGCGGGGCTATGTATCATCTCTTCACCCTGACATCTACATGCAGGGTGCCATCGATCAATCGTCGGTCATGACGAAGACCGAAGAGATGGCTGCTTACCTTGCGATCTTGTCACGAGGGGCAGATAGGGGATTGGGAGCATTGCGGGGCAGCTGGGGCATCAAAAGCCCCGGCATGGGTTCGGCTGTTTCCGGAACCAAGGGTGTAATCAAGGCGAGCGAGACCATTGGCCAGCCAGTTGAGGCTGTTATTGGTGGCCGAAAGAGGTTGTTGCGAGTGGATATCGAGCCCAATGGTAAGCTTCAAATACAATCCGGCGGGGGCAAGGACTCAATCGTAGACTTCCGTCCAGACCTTTCATTGCCGCTAGCCCCGCAGATAGACAAAGCATTCAAGCGATTGCCGCAATCAGCGAGGGATCAGTTGGTTAAAAACGCCGAAAAGGGGCTGCGACGTCTTCAGGAAACGGGAAATATGTGATGGGAACTAGATATGTGGTTGTGCTGGTCGCTGAAGGGGTAATTCCTGAGAGGGAATCTCTCGTCTGTCAGGCGTGGGGTGAAGTTCCGATTTCATACTTTCAAGATCACGAAAGTTTGAATGAATGTAGTTTTATTGATTTGAAGGTGAATAAGTGGGAGATCAATGCTGAGTGGAGTCGGAAGTCGGAGGTTGAGCCGTGGATCAGAATTGAAATATTGAGGGGTGGGGCAGTCGCAGAATACTTGGTGGCGCAGGGGCTTTCCTTGGTGGTAGAGGGGGGGGCGTTGCTCAGTATTGAAATGGATGATGATGGTGGTGAAATTGACGAGATTCTATTGGTAAATCTTGTGTCGGTTTTCATGCCGGGTAACAGAGTTTTCCAGTGGCGTGGTGGGCTTTCTGAGATTGATGGTGAGTACATTTCACGCTTTCCTGCTCGGGAGGAGGTTCTCGAGCGACTACGCCACTGTCGATGATTGCTGTCTGCGCGGGCCTGTTGAATCCGCCCGAACTGAACCAAATGTTCGCGTCGAGACTGTTGAGGTAGCGCTGCCTCCATCAGTACGCGCAAGTGTCGTTCAGCATAATCGAGAATGCAGACGGTTACGCCAGTGCAGACAAGGCCAATGGCAGCTATCAGAGTGTTGACCAGCAGAGCGACCTGTTCGCCGGCAATGGCGGGTACGGCGTGTACGTGTACGCCGAAGCCAGTGTTGGCAGCAGCAAGGCCAATGCCGAGAGCAGCACCTGGCAGAACACCACGCTGACCGGCAAGAACATCTCGATGAAGGCCGAGGGTGACACCACGTTGCGCGGCGCGACCGCCACGGCTGACCGCATCGACGTCAAGACCGGCGGCACGCTGACCATCGAATCGCTGCAGGACATTGCCAAGAATTCGGTTGAGAACAACTGGCTCAGCAGGCAGGAAATCGCGCTCATGGAGTCCGAGCGGGCCGCGTGCGGTGGCAAGGGGGAGATGACCAAGCCTGTAAGGGCTCTGTTACTCGTGCGTATGACGAGCTGAACGCAGAGCGCGATCGCGTATTGCTTGCGCATGGTGCTGCTGTTGAGCTGAGTATGCGGTCCTATCCAGCAACTTCAGAAGACGACTGGAAGCGCGAGTTTGCAGCGCGGATCGACGCCTACTGGCAGCTGCGCTATCCAGGTGTTTCCGTAGAAGACCGCATAGCGGGACCAACTCCAGGTGCCGACGCTTCCTATGCGTTCCGTGAGTTGCGTGGTCAGGCACTTGCGAGCAGCTTGACCGCCATCTCCTCTATTGCCGAGAAGGGGATTAGTTCGTGGTACATGGATATGGTGGCAGCAGACGCGGCAAAGATGCGTGATGGGGTCGCTGCACAGTTTGATCTGATTAGTGGTTTGGTTACGTCTAAGTACCCATCGATCGACATTCAGGCGATGGTGGACCAAGGGGCTGTTCTTACCGAGGTCGAGAAGGCGCAGGCATATCTGGCATTGATCGCAAGATCTGGAAATAAATTCTCTAATGTTCTGCGAGTAAAGGGGGTTGCTACCGCAGATAGAGTGGTTATCGATGAGGGGCGAATTGACCACATGTTTAGAGATGATAGAGGTCACCTGCCCGATACTCCTGCAAACAGAGAGCTTCTCCTCCGTGTTGCCAATGATCCGGCGGCAATCAATGGGGTGGACAAGTTCGGTGTGAGGTGGTCTTCTTCAACTCAGTCAGAGGGAACCCAGGTATGGGTTCGGGTTAGTAAGGGGGTGGTGGTTAATGGTGGGGTAAATAAAAATCCGCTGCCTTATCATCAGGATTATGGATTTGCGTCGCCGGTAAAGCCGGTTCAAAAAAGGTTACGAAATGAATGTTACTGATGCGAAAGATTCAGGTGAAATTTCTACTCAGGCTGCATATGTGCTGATGTGCGTTTTCTTGCGAAAGTATATGGAGAGAGGGGGTGGGCAGGACACTCTCGTTGATCTATTATCTTCCGCGAGCTCATTTTTGTGGGCGAATGGCTTGCCTAACGATCCGGCAATGTGGGATGACTGGCGCGACGCATTTGCAGAGGTTGCCGTCGCTGGAAATGCGCTTAGTTCTGAATTCTGTAGCGCGCAAATGAATTCGTCAGGCGGGCGTTTAACGTTGCTCGATGCATTCTCAGTGATGCTGGTATTCCTTGAGGGTATTTTTGATCGATCTGGTGAGGATCTTCCGTTGCTCGAAGTTATTGGGCGTCTAATGTCACCTCTAAGTGATTCCGGTTGTCTGAGTGATTCCTCTGTATGGGTTGAGTGGACGGATTCGGTTCGAAAGGTTGGGGTATAGGGTTTTGGGTGGTTGCTTCTCTGATGGCGATAGGAGTTGAAGGGGGTAATATTGGAAGAGTGATTGGGATATTTTCACTGATGGGTGGGGAAACTTATTCATTAAATTATTTAGAGATAAGGCGGCGGGGCTTGAGTGCAACGTTTCTAGCAAAGGGCGGAGAGTGATGGCTCGCTTGTCGGAAATTTTGAGGGATGGGCTGATTTCAGGTCTTTCGGGTGTAAATAATAATTCGGGTGCGAGGGGTGTTCTTGAGGCACTGATCAAATGGGTTATGGAATGCGAAGGCGAGGTTCGCAGAGAACCCTTCCTAAGCTATGGCTTTGACTTGATGGTGAACATGGACGGTCGATTGGATGAATATCCATTCGCAGAGATCGGGGAAGCGGATGTTGGGCGCGTGTATTTGCGTGCGACCCAGTTGAGAAACGCAAGTGATGACGGTGTCGCGCAGTTTGTCAGAGATCTGATGGAGGAGTTGGTCGCCGTCGAGATTGACAGGGTGTGTTTCCGCTGCGGGGAGGCGTATATGCGGGCATATATGGGGTTGATCAGTTTTACGCCCGCATTTCAGTGTGATGTATGCGGCTATGGCGAATTCTTGAATGGTTCGGCTTTGAGGGGTGAAAGGCTTCGATTCATTACATTGAAGGAGCTTGAGTCTTTCGAGATTTCTTGGCTGTGGATTGCATGCGATCTAGATAAATAAGGTGGTCTATGAAGTATCCTGCGCGGGAGGAGTTTCTTGATAGGTTTGGGCTTGAGCCTTTTAAAGTGGATCCGGAGATTGGCCTGTTTGTTTACAGGGCAGGCTCGGAGGGGCGGGTTGAGGTTGAGTTCTCCTTTAGCTTGGTAATGCGGTCTTTTCAGGCTTTGATCTCTATTGATGGGGGGGGGGGTGTTTCTGTTATCTCATCGGAGGGTGTGAATTCTATTTCGATATTTGAAAATAATGGAAGGTCCGGTTTGCGTATTGAATTTATTCCTGGGTTGGGCCTATCCAGGGCTGAGTTGGTGCTTGAACCAACGATACATCTCTCCTGGTCTACGCTTGTTAGGAGGGATGTTCGACAGCAAGCTGGCGAAGCACGCCAAGGCGTCTTTGGGGAGGTCGTACGCCAATCAGGCCCTTGAACGAAGTCATCGAACGCTGGGCTAAGGTTGAGTCATGATGATTGCTACGCCTCACCATCACAGCCGGGCGCTTCGCGCTGATAGCTGTGGCGATGGCTGCCGGTGAGACCGGCTGGTGAGGATGTGGGGAAGGGGGCAATCCGTATGCGCAGGTGTCGTTCGGTACCGCGTGGAATGCCGACGGGTATGCCAGCGCAGGCAAGGCCAGCGGCAGCTATCAGGGTGTTGGCCAGCAGAGCGGCCTGTTTGCCGGCAATGGCGGCTACCATGTCGATGCCGGCCACGTGAACCCTGGTGGGCGGGGTGATTGCCAGCACCCATGCGGGCAACTGGCTGGGCAGGCAGGAAATCGAACTCATGGAGTCCGAGCGGGCCGCGTGTGATGGAGAAGGGGGCGATGTCCGAGCCTGCAAGGACTCTGTGACACGTGCGTATGACGAGTTGAACGTATAACGCGACCGTGAGCTGCTTGCGTACGGTGCTGCTGTTGAGCTGAGCATGCGCTCCTCTCCAGCTACTTCAGAGGACGACTGGAAGCACGAGTGGGCGACTCGTGTCGATCAATACTGGGAACAGTACGGTGTTGCGGTTGAGGATAGGGTCGCTGGACCCACGCCGGGAGCGGACGCAGAATTTGCTTATCGTCAGCTTCAAAATGTCGCCCTCGCTTCGGGTATGACAGCCGTCGGAGAGGTGATGGACAAGGGTCTCGATCGATGGTTCATGGACGAGAGTCGGCGAAACCTCGAGGCAACTTTGGAGGGTCTATCTTCGACGTTGAGCTTGATGCGGGGCTATGTATCATCTCTTCACCCTGACATCTACATGCAGGGTGCTATCGATCAATCGTCGGTCATGACGAAGACCGAAGAGATGGCTGCTTATCTTGCGATCCTGCCAAGTGGAGGTTCCACGTTCTCCCATTTTGTCGTGGTCGATGGTGTGACAGAGCGCGCCGGTGTCAAGGTTGTAGCTATTCGAGATCCTCATGGTGTTCAGTACTTCAGTGCATTGTCCACGTTCGAGAGAAATTTCTCAGGTGATGTTGTAGTTCCGAGGGGAGTGCAAAAATGAAATTGAGGGTTAGCTTTCCAGATAATCTTGCTTCTGAGGGTCTGATAAATCAGGAGCGAATTCCGTGCTTGTGTAAAGTGGCTGATTGCTTTGAGGTGGTCATTTTCGACAGCAGCCCTGAAGTCACAGGTGTTATGGAGGAGTGGGATCGTCGGGAGCTGGCGCTGCGGGCGGTTGCGGGCGCCGGCGGGAAGTACTCTCATTATGCGAGAGGGCTTATCACGATTCGGCCGGTGAGTTTGGGTCTCTATGATGTTATTGATCTGCAGTTCTTCTATGCCAGCATGGGGTGGTGTCCGGTGATTCGGGATGGGGAGTACGCCCCGCCACTATCTTATGAGGGTGACGGCTGGGGAGTTAGTAGCTAGGGCCATGTCGTCTCTTTGTTGGGTCCAATTTGGGGCGCGCAGGAATAGTTGGTGCGCTGGCGCCAAATGCCGCTTACTTCATTGGCAGCAAGCTGGACCCGAACCACGGCAGCTATCCCAATGCGACTCTGCAATTGCTGTCGCATGCGGTGTCGGGTGCGCTGTTGGCGGAAGCCAATGGTGGCAGCGCGGGAACCGGAGCGGTCTCCGCGGCTGGCGGCGAGTTGGCCGCGAGTGTACTGACCAGTACGTTGACCGGGGGAGATCCTTCCAGGCTGAGCCCGGAGCAGAAGGAGATGGTGCTGGCGTTGTCGCAGGCGGTTGGTGCACTGGCGAGTGGGTTGTCAGGGCAGGATCTGGCCGGGATCGCGTTGAATGCGGGGATTGCCAAGAACTCGGTTGAGAATAACTACCTTTCATTTGAGCAACGAACTGCCAAAGATACTGAAAGGGCGAAGTGCGGCAAGGATGATGTCTGCCGCCGTGAGGTTGAGGATCGTTGGGTAGATGTCAGTCAAGGTCAAAGTCGGGAAATGAAAGATCGCTATCTCTCGTATCTGTCTGAAGACGAGAGATCTGTGCTGTTTAATCTGAAGCCCGGAACCGTCGCGTATGATGAGATCATTGCTCTAGCAGTTATTCGTGAGAGTGGAAAATCGCCAGACTATGGTTCGATTTTCGCTCGGGACGTATCGCTTCTGAGAGAGAACGATTGGGTTGGTGCCTTGGTTGGCGGAATTCCAGCGGGCATGCGCCTTGCAGACAGGAATCGTCTGGAAATGGCGGTGTTGGGTCCTGTCTTTGCAATGCCCAGCGTGCTTTCTTCGCACGGGGGGGGCAAGTCCGGAGACAATTTCCCTAACCAATCAAATTGGATCCATTGCATGGGATGTGGCTGGAGCTGCGGTCGCCTTCGGCCCGAAATCAACAAGCTCTCGGAGTGGGGCGACAAAGGACCCGGCAGCAGTGGGGGAGGCGTTCCTCAGCCCAAGGTTATGGCATTTTGGGAAAATCCACTTCTGACCGATGTCAAATTCTCAAAGGGTCAGACCAGGTATAGTGCGGATCAGACGCAAACAAACGTTTCCGTTGGTGATGCGATCCGAACTCTTTAGGGTAATGGATATTCCAGGACTGTTTCCAAGGATGGGGCCGTGACCGTTTTACAGAAAGGGGATAATATCTACAGGTTCTATCCGAAGTCTTCTTCGGATGGTGTTCCATCTGCATCGCTTACCATTTCTGGCCAGAAAAAGCCTGTTCTGAAGATTTGTGTCATCGGGAATGAAAATGGAAAATGATTATCTATTTGAAATAAAAGAAAAGGTGGCGGGATTCGTTTCTCGCCTAGTCGATCTTGAAATGGATCTTCCTCAAATGGTTTTTAGGAGGTCTGGCTGGCGCTTCAGTTTCTTTGAGAGGCCAGCTCTGTTGAATGATGAAGTTATGTCAAATTTGATTGAAAGTTCATCAAGAACTTTTGGTCCAGGTATTTTTGTAAAATTCTCTCGATCGTCTGATTTGAATTCATTTTTGGTGATTGATAGTTCTTGCGTCGAGCGGGCATGTGATTCGGTCGCTGATGCTTATGAAAATAATTTGATGGACCTAGGATATCCAGTTATCTTTGGGGATCTGGAGGGGCGTTGGATCGGCTTTGAAAGTGTTTACGAGGAGTTGGGTGTCCTTGCAGTTAGAGATTCGATCCAGACACATGAGTTCATTTCGAATCTTGGTGAGGGATTGATTTCGGTTCGTGATTTGCAGGCGTGGGCCGTGGATGGGGGCGATCTTGAGAAGGCCGCAAGAGCTTTCTTGGCAGCCTATGATGATTGAATTTTAATGGTTGATGGTCGCGTTATCTTCGGTGCCTTTGCGCGGGTTAATTCGCCGTTGATCGATCCGATCAACAACGTCGTCGCGATGCGAAATTCCAATGATCGCCTGCCGAACATGCGAGGCATGGCGGCGCAAGAACATCTCGATGAAGGCCGCGAGCGATACCACGCTGTGGTGCGACCGCGACCGCCGACCGTATTGACGTCAAGACCGGCGGCGCGCTGACGATCGAGTCGTTGCAGGACATCGCCGAGAGCATGTCCAGGAACAGCCAGGTGGGTGGCCGCGTACAGGTGTCGTTCGGCACCGCGTGGAATGCAGACGGTTACGCCAGTGCAGGCAAGGCCAGCGGCAGTTATCAGGGTGTTGGCCAGCAGAGCGGCCTGTTTGCCGGCAATGGCGGGTACCACGTCGATGCCGGCCACGTGAACCTGGTGGGCGGGGCGATTGCCAGCACTAATGCAGGCAACAGTGAACTGACTGCGGACTCGCTGACGTTCACCGACCTGCAGAACCACATGGACTACGCAGCCAGCTCCGGCAGCATCAGTGGTGGTGCGGGCGGGAAGATGGATGGCTGGGCGCCCAAGCCGGGAACGGCCGCACCGCGAGGTGGTCCGGGCCTGCCGATGATGGAAAAGGGCAGCGACAGCAGCTCCACCCTTGCCACCTTGACCGAGGGCAACATCACCATCGGTGGCAAGCAGACGTCGGCGGCCGAGCTGGGCATCAACACCGACGCCAGTGGAGCGCATCGCGTGCTGGACGCATTGCCGGATGCGAGCAAGCTGCTGGCAGACCAGCAGGCGATGGCGGCTGCCGCTGGGACGGTGATGGCCACCAGCCAGCAGATTGCCTGGGATATTGGCAGTGCGGATGCGAAGAAGATCACGGACAAGTATCGGGAGCCGATGAGTCCCGAAGAGAAACGGGCATTCGACGCGCTTCTTCCCGATGAGCAGTTCAAGCGCCTGGTCGCGTTCGATGCATCCTACCCCGATGCGCTGATGACCCAGCAGAAGTGGGCGCCTGATGGTGTCTATGGCCGCGCGCTCGGCGCAGTGATCAGCGCGCTGGTCGGTGGTGTTGAAGGGCAGGGGCTGGGTCAGCTGGGTTCCAACGCGCTGGCACCGTATGCGGCTGAACTGATCGGCAAGACCTTTGACCCGAACAAGCAGAGTGCTGTGCCTAGCGAGGCCATGCAGATGCTGTCGCACGCGCTGCTGGGCGCGCTGTTGGCAGAGGCCAATGGTGGCAAGGCGGGGAGTGGGGCGTTGGCTGCCGGTGGTGGTGAGTTGGCGGCGAAATTCCTGGGTGACTACTACGCCAAACAGAATAAGGGGCAGTTGTCGCCCGAGCAGGCGGAGCAAGTAAGGGTGCTCGGGCAGGCAGTCGGCGCAATGGCGGGAGGACTTTCCGCTGCAGGAATTTCTGGCGCGACATTGGGCATGGGTATTGCAAAAAATTCCGTTGAGAATAACTACCTGAATCACGACGAGCGGATGGAGTACCTTCAGGCGACCGTTATCTGCTCTGATGCAGGTAAAGACTGCGATATCAAGGAAAACTTCGAGCGGCTCTCCGCTGAGCGCGATTACAAGCTGTTGATGGCGTGCCAAGTGCCAGGATCTGCCGCATGTGCTGAACAGCGCTCACTTGCGAAAATTGCATTGGAATCGCATAACTCACCTATATATAAGGGAGAGTATGACGCATGGATGGCGGAAAACGCCGATAAGCTCATCGCTGCAAGCAAGAATGCCGGTTCTGGGGTAAGCCTTGAAAAAATTGCCATTCACTCTTCTACCGAAGATCTGCAAAGGAAGGTGTACTGTTCGCTCGTTGGTGAGTGTGGTTCGAACACTGTCGATCTATTGCGTGGTGCAGGCTACGGTGCGGAAGCTGACTGGCTGTCGTCGACGAATCGAGCAGTCGCTGGTGCTGCCTTTGTAAATGGGCTCTGGACTGGGGGAAGAGACCTGGTAGCGGGTGCTGCAAGCATGAACCAGATCGGTGTTCTGCTGGGTTTGGTCTCGGATTACAAGGAGATGGACAAGCTTGGCTTGCAGGCCTTCTCCCAAAAACGCAACAACGCGATAAGCCAGGCCATCAATGAGTACATGGAGAAGACTGCGGGGTTGGCCTACTACTTAGCTGGTGGACGAAACTCGTGGAACTTTGAGGATGTCGACCAAGCAGCGAACGTTGGCGGAAAGCTCACTGTTGATATCGGAACCTCTTTGTTAGGGCCTGAGGCGTTCCTTGCAAAGGGGGCTAAGACCACCGCATTGGAGGCCGCTGCCTCGGAGGCGCTCGAACGAGCTCGAGTGGCGCGCTCGGTAAAATTGGAGCCGGATGGCTCGTTGCCGCCGCATTTGCTGCCAGATAACATTGTTGGGGATGGAAGTATTGCTCACTTGGGGGGGGGGTGTTAATTATCCGGACGGCATATCATTCAAGGTCGATATTGATGCGCATATTTCTCGTCCAGATGGTTATTCTCAGAAGAACGGAATTTCTGGGGCGCACAATTCAGTGGAATTCAGGTCGGAGGCTGCGGCTCGTGGCGTGAAAATCGTAAGCGAGGTTTCCACGGATGTTCCGGGTGTTTCCGTTATTTCTTATCAGGTGCCGGCATTGGATCCTACTGGGAAAGTAATTGTGGGCTATAAAAATAAAGTCCAGACGAAGACGGTTTATGATCCGGCTATAATGTCAGATAGGAAGGTTTTGGCGCTCGGCCAGGGGGCTGCTGCGAAGGGTTACAAGGACGCTGTTGCTGCGGGGAAGAGGATATATGAGTCCAATGCGGGAGGCGTCTCTTTCGTTGTGTACATCGATGATGCTGGTGTAGTTAAAAATTTCCACCCTAAGTGAGGCTGTTATGAGTGATCAGTTGTTTGGATCTTGGATGGATAAGAGAGATTCTGATTGGGTGGTTTTTGCCTACTTTGATTGGATTTATTCGTCGGGAATGTTTATTCAGATGCTCGAGTGTCTATCAAGGGGGTGGGGTTTTGGTACCGATGATGTTGATTGTAGATTTCCGGATAACAATAGCTTCGACGTGGATGATCATTTTTCTGGGGTGGAATTTTCATATGGGCTCAAGTACGACCCGGACGTTGTAATTGTTAGTGATGAAGAGTTTAATAGATACCTGGGTATGGCATGTCTCAAGTATATAGAAAGAACTCCGGGATCGGCTGAGTACGTTCGCTCAATGCTGTGCCGGAATGAGCCGGGAAATGGCTAATCCAGACTGCGGCCCTGCTGATGATGGCAGCATCGTTAATGCGGGAGCCGTGGCTGGCGCTGTTGCCATCGCTGGTGAGCCGTCTGCTTACGCATTGCTGGCGAGCTCGCTGTGCCTGTGTCATCGCCAGAATATTATCGGGTGCTTCAGGGCTGGGTCTGGCTGGGGTCGCGTTGAATGTGGGGATTGCAAAGAATTCGGTTGAGAGCAACTGGCTTGGCAGGCCGGAAATCGCACTCATGGAGTCCGAGCGGGCTGCGTGAGGTGGCAAGTCCGGAGAGACGTCGATGGTGAGTTCAAGGTCCTTGATGACGTTGCCCGGACTTTGGGTGAGAAAAGAGCGGCAACAGAGCGAATTGACTTGTTTTCGGAGTTAAAGGCGTGCGCAAGCTGCTCAGGTGTGATAATGCGGTTTGGTGAGCGGTATCCGGAAATTCAGTTGAATATATCTACTGGGAAATGAGTGTGAGAAGGTGGGGTTACCTGGATTATTTGAATTCCATAAAGGCCGATGTTGCTGAGGGCTTGGAGGTGCTTGAGTATGATGTGTTTCAGTCATTGTATTTTGCGTATAGCTCTCTCGAGCTTAAGCTTCAACATGATCCCGATGAGGTTGTGTTTGCGGTGACTGCCGTTCTTGCGGTCATTATGGAGCGGGGGGTTCTGTCAAAATATAAAGATGCGGATGAGTTCGTAGTTGGATTTATGGATTGCTATGCGGGGGGTGGGGTTAGGGCGGGCGCTGCGTTGCTGCAGGGTGATGATCGGGATCATTTTAATGGTGATGTCGAGAGGGTGGCCGCCGCATTGGGGGGTATGGGGATTTGTCGGAGATGGTGAGCGAATTCCTTCCGGTTTTTGATTGGAGGCTATTTGAGCTTTGATGATGCGCGCGGTGATGTCGGAGTGGATGGGGTGCTTGCAGTCGGTTTCGGTGCATTTGATGCTCGATTTATAACCGTCGTCAACATCGCGACTGCTGCATATGCTGGTGGATTTACTGCAGTACGAGTGGCTGGAGAAATGCGTTTTATATCAATCGTTACGAACTGCAAAACGGTCCGCTAGACCTTCCGGGGCTACAGTGACAGTTCCTGCCGCTCGAGGATGAGCCGGAGCAGGTCGTGACTGCAATCTGCGTAAGCGGTCTTGAATTAATCCGTGGCGAGTTTGGATAAAAGATAATGAAAGTAAGGATTGAACCCACCTTCGGCAGCGCCGTCGGTGAAGCGGTGCAGAGCACAGATGCAACCTCTGATGGGCCGAGCGAGAAGGACGCACTGGCGATCGTGGTAGGAGACCGGTTCTCCACCTACCTCCACTACTGGAGGCTGTACGACGCAAGCGGCGGGGCGCCAAGGCGCTGGAACTGGCCGGCATTCCTGTTCTCGTCACTCTGGCTCTTCTTCCGGCGCATGCATGCGTGGGGCGCGATCTGGTTCATCCTTTCGCCGTTGCTGATGACCACCTTCGTGCTGCTGGGGCTGCCATGGTTGTCCTTGCTCTCCTTCGTGGTGTTTCGCGTACTCGCAGGAATCCTGGCGAATCCGCTGTACCTAGCGCATTGCCGAAGGATTGTCCGCAAGGTTGATGCTGAGCATCGCGGGGCACATCGGCGGCACCTTGAGCTGCAGAAGGCTGGTGGTGTCAGCTACACCGCTCTGGTGATCGCCTTGGCGGTAACGGCCTCACAGAACACCCTGATCAAACTGATCGTTGGTTCGATATCAGAGCCAACGCCCACGCAGTCTGCTCTGCACGTGGCGGCGAGCCCGCCGGATCTGCCGGACCCGCAGATAGAGGAAGCGGAGCGTGTCGCGTATCAGGAGCAAATGCGTGCGATCGCAATGACGGCGTGGCCAGCAGGTGTTCCCATCGAGGGCAATGCCTGCGTTGTCGAGCTGCGACTGGCGCCCCCGGGGCGAGTGCTGGAGGCCAATGTTTTGGAGCCGTGCACGTTGAGCGAGGAGCAGCGCGAGATGATGCTGGGCGAGATCAGGCGCACGGACTTCACGATCGAGGGGAAGATGCGGTTCTTCAACCGGCATACCCTCATTGGATTGTGATCGCTGACATCCGGCGAGAGTCGCTCTGGAAATGGGGCATGCAGGGAGATTATTGGTGAAAGAACAGCTCTTGACGATCGAGGAAGCTCACATGGCGATGTTCTACTTCCTCCAGATCGACTATTCCCGCGGCCCCAGCGATGAGATCGGGGGCTGCTGGGTTCACTTGGCTGGAGTCTTAAGGAGGATCGAAGCCCCACGGATCCAGGTGCGTGGGAGGACTGGTTGGACGCGGTGAGAGCGTCCATGGGGAACAGCGAGGAGGGAATAAAGGATATGAGTGCTACCTACACTGATCTGAAGCGGTAGCCGGATTGTTGCGAGCTCCCATGGGTGAGGTGGGCAGGGGTAGTCCGTATGAATCAGGAATTCTTCAGGACAGAAATGAAGCCGAAGACGAAAGCGGCCATGCCGAGTCATGAAGCTGTTGGCTTCAGATTGATGGTTCGATAATGAGCATTTCGCTGTTTCTGGAAGTCGAAGCCGGTGCAGATCTGGGTGTCGTGCTGCACGCTCTGGATTCGATCCAGGCCGAGTACTCCGACGGTACTGACGGTCTGCGTGGATATCTTCCAGCATCCAACACCGGCTTCGGGTTCGGCATCGTCGACCCGCCGGAAGCTGTCGTAGCGGAAGGGATTGAGGCCTCGTGGCAGGTGGGCCTGCTGGGTTCGTTCCATTTCCGCGCGTGCGGGTTTGAAAGCGCCTGGGAGGAAATATGCCACTTCATCAAGCGTTACGCTGCGGCGTGCGGGTTCCGGTTTGTACTCTCCTTCCAGTTCGAGAGCGTCTATGCGGCAAGGCTCGGGAAGGATCTGGTCTTCCCGGGGCCAGCTACCCCGTAATGCCGCGCAACGGGCTGGCAGGTCCCTGTCTGATCCCATCTCGCTACCCGTGGCGATATACCTTATGGATAGAAAGCCCTCGTGAGTCGTCCTATTTCACACCTGTCTGCACAGTTCCAGAGTTTTAGATCGATATAATAATATCGACCCATAAAGTTTCCCCTGCCTGCGCCGCCATCGATCGTACGGCCATGATCAAGGGAATTGAGATGCTCGCCTTACGCAACCTCCGTGTGGGATCCCGGCTGGGGGCCGGGTTCGGTTTGCTGCTGCTGTTCATCGTGGCCATCGTCGGCCTGGCGCTGTACGGAAACCATCTGAAGTCTGCCCAGTTCTCGAAAGTGGTGGACGTCAACATGGTGAAGATGCGGCTGTTGAACGAGATGCTGGATACCAACAACGCGGTGCTGATGCATCGCCGGCTGATGGTGATCAAGCGCGGTGAGGATTTCGACAAGGATTATCAGAAGGCGCAGGAGCTGTCGCAGACCTACGACGGCATCTGGGCCAAGTACATCAAGATTCCACGCGATGCCACCGGTGATGCCCTGGTGGCGAAGATCGACGCGGCACGCAAGGCCACCGACGCCTCCACCCAGCATCTGCACGAGCGCATGAAGGCCGGTGATTTCGACGGTGCGGCCAAGGAACTGCTCGCCGAGCACGGACTGGCTACCGCATGGAACGAGACGATCTCGACCCTGCTGCGGCATCAGGAGACACTGACCGCGCGCAGCCGCGAGGAATACCGTTCAACCGAATCCTGGACAGGCACGCTGTCGATCGTGTTCGGCGTGCTGAGCCTGATACTGGGCTCGCTGGCCGCGTGGGCCATCACCCGCAGCCTGACCCGCCCGCTGGAAGGTGCGGTGAAGCTGGCCGACGGCATCGCCAACGGGCGGCTGGACAACAGCATCGACGCGTCCGGCAACGATGAGGTGACGCAGCTGCTCAGGTCGATGCAGCGCATGCAGGCGCAGTTGCAGTCGGTGATGGCGGCGCAGGGCGAGCTGGCCCGCCAGCACGATGCCGGCAGCCTCAGCTATCGCATGGACGAGGCTGCCTTCCCCGGCGACTACGGGCGCATGGTGCACGAGACGAATGCGCTGGTCGGCTCGCACGTGCAAGTGCAGAACCGGCTGATCGAAGTGATGAAGCATTACGCCCGTGGCGACCTGTCGGTGGACATGGATCCGCTGCCGGGCGAGAAGGCGGCGATCACTCAGGCAATGGACGAGACCAAGACCAGCCTGTCGGCGATCAACGGCGAGATCCGCCGGCTGGCGACGGCCGCGGCGGCGGGCGACTTCAGCCTGCGCGGCGATGAAGATCGCTTCGCCTACGATTTCCGCGACATGGTGGCCGGGCTCAATCGCCTGATGCAGACCACCGACCAGAACCTGGTACAGGTGTCGACGCTGCTGCAGGCGATTTCGCGCGGTGACCTCACCGTGCGCATGCAGGGTGACTTCCACGGCGTGTTCGCCCGCATGCGCGATGACTGCAATGCCACCGTCGATCAGCTCAAGCAGATTGTCGGCCGCATCCAGTCCAGTGCGTCCAGCATCAACCTGGCAGCGGGCGAGATTGCCTCGGGCAACACCGATCTGTCGCGGCGTACCGAACAGCAGGCGGCAAACCTGGAAGAGACCGCAGCATCGATGGAGGAACTGACCTCCACCGTGAAGCAGAACGCCGAGCATGCACGCCAGGCCAATCAGCTCGCGATTGGCGCGCACGGTGTCGCGTCGCAGGGCGGCGAGGTGGTCGGCCAGGTGGTCACCACGATGTCGGCCATCGAAGCCTCGTCGAAGAAGATCGCCGAGATCATCAGTGTCATCGACGGCATCGCCTTCCAGACCAACATCCTGGCCTTGAACGCGGCGGTGGAAGCCGCGCGTGCCGGCGAGCAGGGCAGGGGCTTTGCGGTGGTGGCCAGTGAGGTGCGCACGTTGGCACAACGCTCGGCCGGAGCGGCCAAGGAGATCAAGGGCCTGATCGAGGATTCGGTCGGTAAGGTCGCCGATGGATCGGCGCTGGTCCGCCAGGCAGGCACTACGATGGGTGAGATCGTGGCGTCGGTGCAGCGCGTGACCGACATCATGGCCGAGATCTCTGCCGCGTCGCAGGAGCAGAGCTCGGGCATCGAACAGGTCAACCAGGCGGTGGTGCAGATGGACGAAACCACGCAGCAGAATGCGGCGCTGGTGGAAGAAGCCAGCGCGGCGGCACGCTCCATGGCGGAGCAGGCCAACCTGTTGGCCGAGGCGGTTTCGGTGTTCCGCACCGGTGCGGTAACCGCGGCTGCAGCCGTGCGTCCGGTCCTGGCTGCGGTGGCCGCAACGGTCACTCCGGTGCGCAGGCCGGCGGCACTGTCGCCGCGCATCGAGCCGACGCTGGCGGCCAACGCCGGTGGCTGGGAAGAGTTCTAGAACGTGGCATGCCGGTAGGGAGACGGCGCCCATCACGACGGCTGATCGCGATGGGCGCAACTTTCTTCCTGAACGCGCGATGGCCGATGAGGTGGCGGACACGCGCATTTCACTTCCGGTTGCCAACCGCAGGAGGAGACTTGCGTCATACCGGAACTCAGGAGATGGCCATGAAGACCTCGACCCGATTGCTTGTGCTGGGCACCCTGCTGGCGGCTTCGTCGGTGGCCGGCGCGCAGACGTATGGCCCGCGCGATGAGGGACGCAAGTTCAACGACGGCAGCCGCGTGGTCTGCAAGAACGTGGAAGTGCAGCGCAACTCGCGCGATCCGAACCGCATTGCGGGTACGGCCACGGGTGCAGTGATCGGCGGCCTGCTGGGCAACCAGGTGGGCGGCGGCAATGGCAAGAAGCTCGCTACCGTGGCCGGTGCTGTGGCCGGTGGTGCGGCCGGTCGCCAGATCCAGGGCAACAGCCAGCAGAAGAACGGCGACCGCGTGGTCGAGCGCCGTTGCGAGCGCGTCTATCGTTGATCGGTTGCCGACAGCGCCCGTTCCCCCCTTGCACATCGCAGTACTCGAACGCCGGCCCCGCGCCGGCGTTCTTCGTTGCAGGAAAAGGGGACGGAGGGAATTAAGTCGCAATCTCCCAAACCAGCCGCTTACGACTTAATTCCCTCCGTCCCCTTTTTGGCGAGGAGGCGCCAGGTGGCGAGGCTGCCATAGAGCAGCAGCAGGACGGTGAGGGTGATCAGTTCGTGGCTGATGTCGGCCAGGCGGGCGTCCATCTGGTTCAGGCGCACCATCAGGTTGATGCCCGAGGTGGTCGGCAGCAGCTGTGCCAGCCAGACCAGCGGTTGCGGCGTCATCACCGCCGGCCACGACAGGTTGGCGAGGAAAAACAGCGGGATCGAGGTGGCGATGATGTACTGGAAGGCGCGTTCGCGGGTACGGAAGAAGCTGCCGATGAACAGGCCGAACGCCACCGTCGCGGCGATGAACAAGGTGCCGCCCAGCAGCTGGCCCAGCGGGTTGCCTCCTCGTGGATAGTCCTGCACCCAGGCGGTGAACCCGGCATACCAGAACAAACCGAACAGGCCGATCAGGCCGAAGCCCATCGCCATGCCGGCCAGGGTCGGGAGGTCGAAGCGCAGGCGCCGGCCGAGCGCGCGGCGGCGGCCGCCGAGGAGAACGCCGATGCCCATCAACAGCGTCTGGTGCACGATCAGCTCGGCCACGCCGGGCACGATGGCGCTGCCATAGCCTTCCTGGGTGTTGTACAGCGGGCGCTGTACCAGGGTGACCGGCGGTGCCTGTGGCGCGCCCATGAAGGCGGCCTGGCCGACCACGGCGTCGCGCCCGAATGCGCCCAGTGCATCGGCCACGCTGCCCAGCACCCAGCTGGCACGGCCCAGGTAGGCGCCGTTGCCAAGCAATACCAGCTTGGCCGGATGGCCGCGCAGGATGTCGCGCTCCAGGTTGGCCGGGATCACGACGATGCCTTCGGCGTGGCCGGCTTCGAGCTGCTGGCGTGCGCTGTCGACGTCCGCCGGTTGCCCGACCACGCGCGCAACGCGCAGTGCGTCGAGCTTGCGCAGCAGCTCGCGGCTGGTCGCGCTATGGTCTTCGTCCACCACCAGCACCGGCAGGTTGCCGGCCACCTGGTGCCGGTAGGCGGCTGGATAGAAGAACGAATACAGGATCACCGCACCGACCATCACCACGATCGCGTAGCGGTCGCACAGCACCGCCATCAGGGTCTGCTGCAGGCTGCGCCAGAGCATGCTCATGCGTCAGCCCCTGCGGATTGTGCGGCGGCAGGCGTGCGTGCAAAGGCGATCAGGCGCAGGCCGCCGATGCCACCGGCCACCACCGTCATCAACAGCAGCGTAGCCAGCGGCCATGCCGAAACCTGCAGCGGCGAGCCGATGAACTGCTGCTGGGTCTGCAGCTTGATGTAGGCGCTCAATGGCAGCAGCTGGTGCCAGACGCGGGTAAACAACGGCCCGTCCAGCACCGGGAAGGTGGCACTGGAAAACGCCAGTGCGGTGCCGATGCTCAGACCCACCGCGGACAGTGCGGTACCCATGTCGCGGGTGACGCCGACGAAAAACAACGCGTAGGTGGCCGTGGCCAGGTAGAACAGGGGCTGTGCGAGCAGCAGCAGGAGCACGCTGCCGGCCACACCATCGCCGCGCAGCCAGGCCAGGTAGCCGATGCCGAGCGCGCCATACAGCGAGAACAGCAGGAGGTACGGCGCGACCTTGCCGGCAATCGCCGACCACGGCGTGCGAGCCAGCCAGGCGGGCAGGGTGCCATCGCGGATCTCGCGGCCGAGGCTGCCGGCCACCGCAAGTGCCAGTACCAGTGACAGCACCGCCGGGAAGATCAGTGGCAGCAGGAACAGTTCGTAGCTGCGAGCCGGGTTGTAGAGGATGTCAGACTGCACCGCGATCGGCGCCGCGCGCAGCTTGCCCGGGCCGACCTGCAGGCCGATGCGCTCGCGCAGCAGGCGTGCGTTCCATGCGGAAACCGCGTCGCCGATGTCGCGCGACGCCGACTGGCCGGTGGTCATGTAGGTGGCGTTGTAATAGGCGAACACCGTGCCCTGGCGCCCACGCAGCGCCTGCCGGGTGACATCGCGCGGCACCAGCACGATGGCGAACACGTCCAGGCTGCGCAGCTGCGAACGTGCCTCCTCCAGGTCCGCTGGCTGGCTGGCGACGCGTACGCCGGGACTGGCGTCGAGCATGCGCAGCAGCAGGCGGCTGTCACTGCTGTGGTCAAGGTCGACCACAGCAATCGGGATATCGCGCATCACCGACGGCGTGAACATCCATGCCATCACTACCAGCATCAGTAGTGGCAGCAAGGTGACCAGCAGCAGGTCGGCACGGTTGCCGCGCAGCGACTGCAGCTCGCGCCGCCACGAAGCGGCGAAGCCGTTGCGGTCCGGGCTCAGTGCTGGGGCCATGCGAACAGCACGCTCATGCCGGGGCGGAAGCCCTCGATGCGGCGTACCGGGCGCACCCGCACCTCGAAGCTGCGGACGTCATAGCCGGACGACTGGCGGGTGGTACGCCAGGTTGCGTAGTCGCCGGCCGGATTGATGAAGTAGACCTCGAACTCGCCATCCAGGCCCAGCGCCGGCACGCTTCCCTGCAGTTTGCTGCCGACCTTCAGGCCCTGCATCTGCGATTCGCGCAGGTTCATCGCCACCCACATGCGGTCGATGTCGACCAGGGTGAACACCGGATAGCCGGCCGGCACCAGCTCGCCCGGATCGGCCATGCGCTTGTTGATCTCGCCCGCCACCGGCGCGCGTCCTTCCACTTCTGCTCGCGCGGCGTTGACCTCGGCCACCGCGCCCTGCGCCTGCTGTACCTGGCCCTGCGCGGCGCGCTTGTCCTGCTCGCGGGCGCCGGCCAATGCCATGTCGTACTGCGCGCGGGCGGCGCGGGCCAGTTCGCGCGAACTGGTGGCCTGGGCATGCGCTTCATCGCGCTTCTGCCGGGTCATCACCCCTTCGTTGAACAGGTTCTGCACGCGCTGGTAGGTCGCTTCGGCCAGCGTCGCGCCGGCTTCGGCCCGCTTCCAGTTCGCTTCGGCGGCGCGGATGTCTTCGCTGCGCGCGCCTTCGTCGGCCTTGTCGGCCACCGCCTGCGCAGCGGCCAATGCGCCGTGCGCCTGCTGTTCCTTGGCGGCCACTTCGGGACTGTCGAGCAGGAACAGCACCTGCCCGGGCTGCACGCGATCGCCCTCGCGCACCTTCAGCTCGGCCACGCGCGCGGTGATCTTGGCGGCCACGTTGATCGTGTCCGCATCGGCCATGCCCTGGATCTGGTCGGCCGGGCTGCGCCAGGCCAGCCACAGGCCGAGCACCACCGCGACCAGCAGGACCACCAGCAGGATCGGTCCCAGCCGTCGCTTGCCGGGGGGCGTCGTCGCATCGTCGTGCAGCACATCACTCATGGTCGATCACCTCGTCCGCACGCCGCCGGAATTCTTCGAAACGGTCCATCTGTCCACTGATCTCCAGCAACTGTGCCAGCGCAATGTCGTATTGGTAGGCGGCCTGTGCGCGCTCGACACGGGCGCCGCCCAGGCCGAGCCGCGCATCGATCACATCCAGCGAGGTGGCCTGGCCTTCGCGGAATGCCAGCTCCTGCAGGCGCAGGTTTTCCTGTGCCTGGGTGATGCTGCTGTCGAGCAGCACGAACTGCTGGCGCGCGGTCTCAAGTTCGTTCCAGGCCTTGCGCACGCCCAGTGCGACCTGGTTCTCGGCCTCGCGCAGGCCCGCTTCGGCCTGGTCCTGCTGCGCACGCGCGGCGCTGATCTGCGCCGGCCGCGAGTTCGGCGACAGGAAGGTGTACTTCAGGCCGATGCCGAACGCCCAGTCCGGATCGGTCAGCATCTCGTCGCGGCGGCGGAAGTCGTACTGGCCGAAGGCGAAAATCTGCGGCTTCAGCTTGGCCTGCTGCACGCGCACGCCCTGTTCGGCCTGCGCCACCATCGCGCGCAAGCGCGCGATCTGCGGCTGGCGCGCCTGCGCCGTGCGCTCGAAGCTGGCCACCGGTTCCATCGGCACGCGCTGCACGAACAGCGGCGACACCGGCTGCACCTCGCCACCACTGCGCAGCAGCGTGGCCAGCGCGGCCTTCAGCGTAGCCAGATCGTTCACCGTCTTCTGGTATTCGCGCTCGGCCTTGTCGCGGGCCACGGTGGCCTGCAGGCGCTGGGCGCGGGTGGCGAAGCCCTCGCGCTCCAGCTTTTCTGCATCGGACAGGTGGCGGTTGAGGCCGTCGCGTACGTCGCGGCGCACGTCCACCGCCTGCTCGGCCAGGCGCTGGCCGAAGTAGGCCTGGGCCAGCTGCACGGTCAATGATTGGCGCTGTGCCTCGCGCTCGGCGTTGGCCTGCTCATGGGCGGCGCTGGCCGCACGTTGCGCGGCCGGGATCACGCCGCCGGTGTACAGCGGCAGCACCGCGGTCACTACCGGGCGTGTACGCCAGTCGCGCTCGGTGAACGACAGCGGCGAATCGATACCGAAGGCTTCAGCCACGGGCGCCAGCGAACCCAGTGGCAGGGTCAGGGTCTTCTGGAACTGCAGGCGGCGTACTTCGCCGGTGATCTCCGGCAGGCGCAGCAGGCGCGTGGCGTCCTGCAGGTCCTGCTTGTTGCGTACCGCTGCATCAGCCGCCGCCAGCGCATCGGAGACCTGCTCCAGGCGTTGGCGTGCCTGTTCCCAGTCCAATGCGGGGGTGTCGTTGCTGTTCTGCGCGGACGCAGCGGTTGGCAGGCAGGTCGCCAGCACCAGCGCCAGCGCGGCCTTCGCGCGGTGCATCCTTGTACGTCGGCCGATCACGCCCATGCCGTCCCAGTGGTAAAGAAGTGCGCAAACGGTAGTGCGCGCGGCGTGAAGCCCGAGTCTGCGGTCATCGGATTGTCCTCAACGAAGGGTGCCGCTGGCTGCAGTGCGCAGCGCCTGGGTGATGTGCTGCAGCGTGCTTGAGCGCACGGCGGCATGTTGCCAGTACAGCGGCACATCCAGCCAGCGGCGGGGTTCCAGTACCACCACGCGGCCGGCGCGCACGGCGGGCGCGACCAGGGTTTCCGGGGCCATGCCCCAACCGAGTCCGCACGCGGCGGCTTCGACGAAACCGGTGGAAGAGGGCAGGTAGTGTAGCGGCGGCTGCAGTCGCGCGCGGGTCAGGCGCCGCACGAAGCGCCATTGCAGTTCATCCTTGCGGTTGAACACCAGCATCGGTGCGCGCGCCAGGGCCGCGGCCTGCATGCCATCGTTGAAGTATTGGCGGGCGAAGCCGGGCGAAGCGATCGCGTGGTAACGCATGGCGCCGAGCGGGTGCACGTTGCAGCCCTTCACCGGCTGGCTTTCGGCGGTCACTGCGCCGAGCACGCTGCCATCGCGCAGCAACTGCAGGGTGTGGTCCTGGTCGTCCATGCGCAGGTCGAACAGGTAGCCATGGCGCTGGTGCAGGTCAGCGATGGCGGGCACGAACCAGGTATCAAGCGAGTCGTCGTTGACCGCCAGGGGGATGGGCGTACGCGTAGCGTCGTTGCCACGCTCGGGTAGCAGCTCGGCCAGCGCCTCGGCTTCCAGTGCCTGCATCGGGCGTACCCGGCGCAGCAGCGCTTCCCCCGCAGCAGTCGGTCGGCAGGGTGCCTGGCGCACCACCAGGACCTGCCCGAGCCTGTCTTCCAGCGCCTTGATCCGTTGCGACAGTGCTGATGGGCTGATCGACAGGCGGCGTGCCGCAGCCTCGAAGCTGCCTTCTTCCAGCACCGCAGCGAATGCGGCCAATTGTGGATGTACCAGATCCATGCCGGTGCCCCTTCAGTTTTCCTGCACAGGATAAAGAAAAATCAGATTGTCTAAACATCGCCATTGGCCTCACCCTGCGTGTCCCCTCGCTGCCTGGCCTGTCCTGATGTGGATCGCCGCTACCGCCGCCGGCCTGTTCGCAGGTGCCGGCCTGATCATCGCCATCGGCGCACAGAATGCCTTCGTGCTGCGCCAGGGCCTGCAGCAGCGGCATGTGGGCAGGGTGGTGCTGGCCTGCGCCGGCGCGGACATCGCGTTGATCCTGGCCGGCGTCGGTGGCATGGGCGCGCTGGTGCTGCAGTGGCCGTTGCTGCTGCAGGTGCTGCGCTTCGGTGGTGCGGCGTTCCTGCTCTGGTATGGCGTGCAGGCGGGACTGCGTGCGTGGCGCGGTGGTGGCGTACTGGCCGCCACCGAGGCGCAGGGCGGCAGCGGACGGCAGGTGCTGCTGACCTGCCTGGCGTTCACCCTGCTCAACCCGCATGTCTATCTGGATACGGTGGTGCTGCTGGGCAGCCTGTCCACGCGTTACCCGGGTGACCTGCGCTGGGCGTTCGCCGCCGGTGCGTGCGCCGCCAGCGTGGCCTGGTTCTGCACGCTGGGCTATGGCGCGCGCCTGTTGCAGCCGGTGTTCCGCAGGCCGGACGCCTGGCGGGTGCTGGATGGGGGCGTCGCGATCTTCATGTTCTGCCTGGCAACGGTGCTTCTGTTGCGTCCGCTCTAGGCCGCATCCACCGCGCACAATGGCGCTTCGCCGGGGCGCAGGGTCAGTACGCGCACACCGTTGCGGGTGACCGCCACCGTGTGCTCGAACTGCGCCGACAGCTTGCCGTCGCGGGTGTAGACCGGCCATTGGTCCGGCTGCTGGCGGATGGCCGGCTTGCCCTGGTTGAGCATCGGCTCGATGGTGAACACCATGCCCTCCTCCAGCACCCTGCCGGTGTTGGGATGGCCGTAGTGCAGGATCTGCGGTTCCTCGTGCATTTCCTGGCCGATGCCATGGCCGCAGTATTCCTTCACCACGCTGTAGCCGTGGCTGCGCGCGTGGCGGGCGATGGCGTGGCCGATGTCGCCCAGGCGTGCACCGGGGCGCACCGCAGCGATGCCTTTCCACATCGCCTGATAGGCGGTCCGCACCAGCCTGCGCGCGGCGTAGTCGACCTCGCCCACCAGGTAGGTGGTGCTGGAGTCGGCGATGTAGCCGTTCTTCTCCAGGGTGATGTCGAGGTTGACGATCTGGCCGTTACGCAGCACGTCGGTGGTGCTGGGTACGCCGTGGCAGATCACGTTGTCGATCGAGGCGTTGAGCACGTACGGGAAGCCGTACTGGCCCTTGCTGGCCGGCCGCGCCTGCAGCTCGTCAACGATCATACGTTCGACGAAATCGTTGATCTCCATCGTGCTGCGGCCCTGCAGTGGCAGCCGGTCGAGCGCGGCGAACACCTGCGCAAGCAGGCGCCCGGATTCGGCCATCAGCGCGATCTCGTCGGGGCGCTTGATGATCGCCATCTGCTCAGACCTGTCCCGGTGCCAGCAGCGGCGGCTGCACGCCGGCAGCCCGCAGTTCGCTGGCGACGATGTCCTGGAAGCTCAGCGTGGGATTCATTTCGCACAGCATGCCGACCCGGATCCAGAAGTTGGCCTGGGCGTTGATCGAACGGCTGGAGACAGTGCAGGCACGGCGCAGCTGGTCGTGCAGGGTGTCATCGATGTTGACGATGCCCATGGGCGGTCCTGGCGGAGTTGATATACGAAGCATATATGTTTCGTATATATGCCTCAAGTCCGCATTGTTCAGTCCAGGTGGGTGGCAAAACGCAGGCGGTTGCCGTCGGGGTCGCGCAGCAGCATCTCGCGGCTGCCCCAGTCGGTGTCATGCGGTGGCTGCTCGATCGGCACGTTGGCGGCGCTGAAGGCGCGGTACAGGCTGTCGACGTCGTCGACGATGAAGTACACCGCGCCGCCGACCTCGCAGTCACCGCTGTGCTCGGTGAGGAAGATCGTCTGGCCATCGCGGGTGAGCTGGGCGAACAACGGCAAACCGGCTTCGAAGCGGTGTTCCCAGTCGACCACGAAACCCAGCCCCTGCACGTAGAACGGCAGGGTGGTATCGGCATGGCGCATGCGCAGTTGCGGGATGACGGTCTGGGGCATGGCGAGGGCTCCGGGTCGGGAGTCCAGTGTAGTGCCGGCCGCTGGCCGGCATTCCTGTGAGCCCGGGAACAACGAGGTTGCCGGCCAGCGGCCGGCACTACCGAAGCCACGCCGGCCAACGGCCGGCATTGCCGACGCGGTCAGCAGGCCGTCGGTGCGGCGGCGATTGCCGCCAGCAGTTCGCGGTTCACCTTCTGGTGACGCGCCTGCCAGACGGGAAGATCATCGGCCCTGATGTCCGGTTGGCCATCCAGCGACGACAGCCAGCGCTTGAAGCGGCTCTGGTAGCTGGCCAGCGAAACTTCGCCGGTGATGTCACTGCCGACCAGGCCACCGGCGCGCAGTGCTTCGATCACCACCAGTGCGTGTTCCAGCTGGAAGCGGCCCTGGTCCCAGTTGCTGCGCGCAACGTCCTCGGCGAATACATCCTTGTCGATCGACAGGTAGGTGGGCTGCGGGGATGTGGCCTGCTCGGCGGCGAACGCGGCGACCAGTGCCTCCGGGTGCTCGAAGCGTCGGAACGCACGGCCCATGCCGAGGCGGTGGCCCCAGCCCACGTCCACGTCCATGCACCAGTACGTCAGGCGTCCACCCATCAGCGGTCGCCAGTGGTTCTCCCAGGCATGACCGAGGCCGATATCGCTGGAAGTGATGCCGAGCACATGGATGTGCGAGATCTGCGGCAGCTTGCTGGCGGCGTTCACCCACGAGCCGCAGTGCATGCCGAGCGGGAACCGCATGTTGTCCGGATGGTTGTCCAGCACCACCAGCTGGAACGGGGCCTGCCCGCGCATGCGGCGCAGCAGTGGCAGGCTGAGGTGGTGGAAGTCGCCACTGCCGAGCATGACGGTTCCGAGCTGGGCCGGCAGTGGTGCCAGCACGTCAGCGGCGAAACGGTCCAGGGTGGCATTGCTGCAGGCAAAGCGCAGCGGGTCATGCCACTGCGGCAGGGCCAGGGTCTGCGCCTGTGGCAGCGGCAGCACGCCACCGTCCAGGTCCAGGATCAGCGGGGAACGCAACGGCATCATTCAACCGCCTCCATCAGGTTCGCCCTGCAGATAGGGTGCCAGCCTGCGCAGCGCAGCGCGCAGCAGCGGGGAGCGTGCGTGGATCGCGTGCCGGGTGGAGGTGAAGCGCGCACCCAGTTCGGCCTTGATGCGCGAGTCGGTCCAGCCGGCCACGTAGTGGCTCAGGCCGTGCCGCAGCGCGTACTCGAGGTTGTGCATCCAGCTGACCGCGTACAGGTTGTGCTCGCGCGACTGCGGATAGGCCAGGCCGATGTACTTGTCCACCAGCTTGCCGGCATGCACGTAGCACAGGTTCCAGCCGATCAACCGGCCCTGGTGGCGGTACAGGAACATCCGTCCCTGGCCCTGGCTGTCGGCCAGCAGGTACTGGAAATAGGGCAGGTCGAGCTGGTCGAAATGCACCGCGCTCTGCGCGTATACGTCCAGGTACAGCGCGTACAGTTCGGCCTGCAGTTGCGGGTCGGCCAGGGCCGGGTTGCCGGTGGCGATGCAGTCGATCTGCAGGTCATCGCGCGAACGCAACTTGCGACGGATGTTCTTGCGGCGCGAGGATGACAGGCGGCCGAGATAGTCGTCGAGCGAATCGAAATCGATCGCCACCCAGGCCAGCGGCATGCCTTCCAGTTCGACGAAGCCGCGTGCCAGCAGCGCCTGCAGGAAGGCGCCGCTGTGTGCGTTGGCCGCGTCGTCCAGCAGCGGTGATTCGACTGCCAGGTCCTTCACCACCAGCAGCCGGGTATCGCCGATCGCGTGACGCGTCACGTCCTCGGCCAGCGCCTCCGGGGCAACGTGTGCCGGCAGCGGGGTGTACTCGGTGCTGGTGGCACCGACGAAGCGCGTCTTCCAGGTGATCCACGGCCGCCACAGGCGCGACAGCGGCAGGCCGAGCAGCCTGCTGCGCAGTTCGTCATCCATCGTGGTGGTCAGGTCCAGCGGCGCACGGAAGGTCGGCAGGCCGCTGGGAAGGCGGCCTGCCTCGAATCCGAGCGGCGGGTGGGCCAGGAAGCCCTCCAGCAGCGCGGTCGGTTCCAGCGCGGTGCTGGATGGGCGTGACGTCATCTCCATCGGCACGGGAACCGGCAGCGCATCGACCTCAGCCCTTGGCCTTGGTCAGCGCCTGGTCGAGCAGGGTGATCGCCAGGTCGATTTCTTCGTAGCTGATGTCCAGCGACGGCGCGAAGGTGATCACGTTCTTGTACCAGCCACCCACGTCGAGCACGAGGCCCATGCGCTTGCCGTCGTGCAGCAGGTCACCGGCCAGGCCGATGTCGACCATGCGGTCCAGCAGCTCCTTGTTCGGGGTGTAGCCGTCGGCCTGGCAGATTTCCGCACGCAGCGCCAGGCCCAGGCCGTCGACGTCGCCGATTTCCGGGTGGCGCTTCTGCAGGCCGCGCAGGCCGTCGAGGAAGTACGCGCCCTTTTCCGGCACGGTGCGCTCGTAATCCATTTCCTTGCCCAGCTTCAGCACTTCCAGGCCCAGGCGGGTGCCCAGTGGGTTGGAATTGAAGGTGGAGTGAGTGGAGCCCGGCGGGAACACGGTCGGGTTGATCAGCTCTTCGCGCGCCCACAGGCCCGACAGCGGGTTCAGGCCGTTGGTCAGCGCCTTGCCGAACACCAGCACGTCCGGGGTCACGCCGAAGTGCTCGATCGACCACAGCTTGCCGGTGCGCCAGAAGCCCATCTGGATTTCATCGACGACCATCAGGATGCCGTACTTGTCCAGCACGCGCTTGAGGCCGGTGAAGAAGTTGCGCGGCGGGATGACGTAGCCACCGGTGCCCTGGATCGGCTCGACGTAGAACGCGGCGTACTCGGCCTGGCCGACCTTGGGATCCCACACGCCGTTGTACTCGCTTTCGAACAGGCGCTCGAACTGCCACACGCAGTGGTCGGAGTACTCGTCCGGGGTCATGCCCTTCGGGCGACGGAAAGGGTACGGGAACGGGATGAACATCGCGCGCTCGCCGAAGTGGCCGTAGCGGCGGCGGTAGCGGTAGCTGGAGGTGATCGACGACGCACCCAGGGTGCGGCCGTGGTAGCCGCCCTCGAAGGCGAACATCAGGCTCTTGCCGCCGCGCGCGTTGCGCACGATCTTCAGCGAGTCTTCAATGGCCTGCGCACCGCCGACGTTGAAGTGCACGCGGCCGTCGAGGCCGAACTTCTCGTGCATGTCCACGGCAATGGTCTTGGCCAGCTGCACGCGGGTCGGGTGCAGGTACTGGCTGGCGACCTGCGGCAGGGTGTCGATCTGGTCCTTCAGTGCATCGTTCAGGCGCTTGTTGCTGTAGCCGAAGTTGCACGCCGAGTACCACATCTGCAGGTCGAGGTAGGGCACGCCCGCGCCGTCGAACATGTAACTGCCTTCGCCGCGCTGGAAGATCTTCGGCGGATCGACGTAGTGGACGGTGTCGCCGAAGGAGCTGTAGCGGGCTTCGTCGGCCAGCAGCTGCGCATCGGAGGCAGCGGCGTCGGCGTTCTTGTCAAAAATATTCATGCAGTTCGGTTCCGTGAAGGACGTTCGAAAGGGGTAACAGGGGAGCGCGCCTGGAAGGGAGTGCTCAGGCGGTGGCAAGCAGCAGGGGCAGTGCGGCGGGCTGCGGGCTGGCGTCGAGGCGACGTGGCTGCAGCAGGCTGCCATCGAGCAAGCGCGGCAGCAGTGCGATTGCATCGTGGAAGGTGTCGATGGCGGCATGCTCGATGCCGGCATTCGTGCAATGGGTAATCAGGCGGCGCTTGGCGAACACGAAGTCGGCGTCTTCGGACACGCAGAAGTCCGAGCTGCCGTCGCCGATCATCAGCACGCGCGGTGCTTCGTTGGCGCGCGCCTGCGCGGCGCAGGCGCATTTGCAGGTGCCACTGCGGCAGCCTTCGGCCTGGTAGGGCGATTCCAGTTCCCAGTGGTCATCGCACCAGCGCAGGTGGTTGGCCACCACCGGCAGCTGCGCCAGGCCGTGGTTGGCGAGGATGCGATGGATCGCATAGTCCAGGCCGTCGCTGACGATGCGCAGTGGCAGGCCCAGCTGCTCGGTGCGAGCGACGAAGGCGACGAAACCTGGATCGATCTGCACCTGGTCCAGATGGGCATCAAGCGTGGCCGGATCCAGTTCCAGCAGCCGCACCTGGCCCTGCATGCATTCACGCGAGCCGATCTTTCCCGCCTTCCACTGGTCTTCCAGTTCCTGCCAGCCCGGTTGGCCGTACTTTTCCAGCAGCGAGTCGATGACATCTTCGAGGCTGATGGTGCCGTCGAAGTCACACAGGATGCTCCAATGCATGGGCAGGTCCGTCGATGAGAAAGGCGTCCGGCACATTGCCGGGGCAGGCTCAATGTAGGCAGGCCGCCTTTCTCGTTCCTTTCCTGTTGAAAGGCGCTTTTGACGGGCTGGGAAAGCGTTCAGGAAAGTACATGGATGAATGCGCGGAGCGCAGGCCACGCATGCACGTGCGGGTCAGGCGCGGGCTAGGACCTGCAGTATTTCGCCCGTTTCCTCACGGGTCTGCCAGGCGCTGTTGCCAAGGGTGAGCATGCGTGCGGCGAAGTCACGTGCATTGGGCACGTCCTCCTGCGGCACGATGCCACGCAGGTAGGCGTAGTCGGGCAGGGCATGGATGAACATGCGGCTGGCACCGAGGCCGCGCGGCCACAGGTCGTCCAGCGCGGCATCGCGCGCGCGCTGGCTGGGCAGCAGCAGCATCAGCATCGGCCAGGTGCCGCCGGTGCCGGCCAAGCCATCGACCACCTCCACCGCTGGCAGTTGTGCCAGCTGCACGCGCAACTGCAGTGCGCGCAGGCGCCCGGCCTGCAGGAACGCCGGCAATCGCCGCACGGCATGGGCACCGATGTTCTGTCGCCATCGACTGACCCGGTGCTGCGGTATGTCCAGCGGGAAAATGTCACCGACCGCGTCTTCCAGATCGCCACGCTGCAGTGCGCTGCGCAGCGGATTGCCGTACACCAGCGACAGCAGCGAGGGGCGATAGCAGGCGGCAAGGCCAAGCAGCTGCACACTGCGAAGCAGCTCCCAGCGCAGGTTGAAGCGCACCTGTTCGGCGGCATGCTCGGCCAGTTCGGCGCGCAGTTCGTCATCGCGGCTGACCAGCAGGCCGCCTTCGTGCAGGCTCAGCCCCTTGCCGGCGGCCAGGCTGAAGAATCCGATGTCGCCACGCAGGCCGACACTGCTGTTGCCCACCCGTGCGCCCAGCGCCTGTGCGGCATCTTCGATGACCCAGGCGCCGGCGCTGCGGGCGATGTCGCAGGCCCGTTCGACATCGGCGATGCGACCGCCGAGGTGGGTTGGCAGGATGGCCAACGTACGCGCATCGGCCAACCGTTCGAGTTGGCCGGGATCGAAGTCGAAGTGGCCGCGCCGGGTATCGCACAGCTGCACGCGCAGGCCGAGGCTGTGCACCGCGATCGGCACCAGCGGGCAGGTGTAGGCCGGCATGATCACTGTGTCGCGCCTGGGTGCGCGCTTGCGCAAGGTGCGCAGGGCGATCAGCAGCGCGTGCGTGCCGGAACAGGTCAGCTGCAGCGGCGGCGTGCCCAGCTGGTTGGCCAGGATCCCGCGCAGGTCACCACCACCGGGAAGGAAGTCGCTGGCCTGCATCGGCAGGCCGGCGGTCGGTGGCAGTTCGCGCGCGAACAGGCTCATCGCAGCCCGCTCACGAGGTGCTTTCGGCGGGGCTGTGCGGGTCGTCCGCTTCCGCGCGGCCGAGGCAGACGATGCCGGCCACGATCAGTACCGCACCGACCAGGTGGTGCAGGGTGAGCGGCTCTTTCAGCAGCCAGGCCGACAGCAGCAGCACACTGATCACTTCCAGGTGCGAGGCCGCGAATGCCGGGCCGATCGGCGCATGCCGCAGCAGGCTCATCCAGGTGAAGAACGCACCCACGTAGCCGAGGATGGCGCCGTACACCCATGGTTGCGACAGCACGCGCAGCAGCCAGGTGGTGTTGGCCTCGACCGGCAGCGCAGCATCGCCGGCGTACTTGAAGCACAGCTGGGCCAGGGTGTCGAAGGCCATCAGCAGGGGGAAGCCGATCACATACAGGCGCCTCATGAGCCGGCCCCCACCACCGCCACGCCTGCTGTGACCAGCAGCATCCCGGTCACCCGCAATGGCGTGAGCTTCTCGCGGAACAGGATGCGGCCGGCGATCATCAGCGCCACGATGTTGATCGAGCCCAGCAGCACGCCCTTGGACAGCGGAACCAGTGACAGGAAGGCGATCCAGGCGACGAACTCAAGCACGTAACAGGCGATGCCGATCCACAGCCAGGGGCGGCTGAGCATGTGCTTCCAGCGCTGCAGTCCCTCGCCCTCCTGCGGGTCGCTGGCGGCGGCCTTGAAGGCGAGCTGGCCACCGGTATCGAGCACGACATTGGTCAGCCACAGCAGCGTGGCAAGTGCCCCCATCTCAGGCCACCGCCTTGAGGACGCCGCTGCGTTCACCGATCCCGGTGAAGAAGCGCGCGCTGCGGCGGATCACCTCGCGGCGTTCGCGGTCGATCGTGATCATGTGGTAGCTGTCCTCCAGCACCACCAGTTCCTTCGGGCCACTGACCCGCGACATCACCAGTTCGGCATTGCCCATGCTGGCCACGTCGTCTTCGCGCGCGTGCATCACCAGGCACGGGGCGGTGACCTGGTGCAGGTGGCGGCGGGTCCAGTTGCTCAGCGCACGCATCTCGGCCAGCGCGTGCCAGGGATTGCCCGGAAGGCCTGCCGCCGCGCTGTCGCCGGACAGCATGGCGGCGCTGACCTGCGCACGCAGGCGCTCGTCGCGCAGGCCGTACGGCGGTTCTTCCATGAACATGCGGTCGCGGCCGATATTGAAGCGCTTGAACCACGGCAGCAGGAACGAGAGGCGGGCGACAGCGGGTATGTTCCAGCCGTCGTAGCGGAACGTGGCGCCATACACGCCGACGCCGGACACCCAGTCCGGTCGTCGAGCAGCAAGTGCCAGCGACAGCACCGCGCCCATCGACAGGCCACCGACGAACAGCTGGTCGACCTTGCCGCGCAGGCTTGCCGCCGCATCTTCCACGCCCTGGTACCACTGTTCCCAGGTGGTCGCCAGCAGGTCATCCACGGTGCCACAATGGCCGGGCAGCTGCACGCCGTGTACGGTGAAGCCGGCGTTGTTCAGCCCTTTGCCCAGCATGCGCATTTCCGCCGGGGTACCGGTCAGGCCGTGAACCAGCAGCACGCCCTGCGGGCCACCGGGGAGGAAGAAGTCGTGCGATTCGGTCACCTGGCGGCTCCGGGACGGCAGTGGGGATGGCAGGATCGCAAGCGCGATTTTCACCAGCCTTTCAGCGCGCCGGGCCGGGTCAGGGGGCCTTCAGCCGCGGCAGCATGATGGCGACCTTGAGGCCCCCGCCCGGGCGGTTCAGAAAGCTCAGGCGGCCGCCGAAGTGCTCCACCGCCTCGTGCGCGATGGCCAGGCCAAGGCCGGTGCCGCTGGCAGCGGTGCCCGGCGCCCGGAAGAAGCGCTCGCCCAGCCGTGGCATCACGTCGTCGGGCACGCCGGGGCCGTTGTCTTCCACATAGAGTTCGACATCATTGTCGTCCAGCGCGTGCACGCCCACCGTGACGGTCGCATTGCGGCCGGCATAACGCAGGGCGTTGTCGATCAGGTTGTCCAGCGCCTCCTGCAGCATGGCGCCGTTGCCAAGTACACGCAGCGGATGGGGGCTGCCGCGGTAGCCGAGGTCGATGCCATCGCGGATCGCCTCCGGCACGCGCATGCCAACCCACTGCGGCACCAGCTCGCACAGATCCAGTGCTTCCACGGTATCGGGCACGGTCTGCGCCCGGCTCAGCGCCAGCAGCTGGGTGCTGACCCGGGCAGTGCGCTGATTGAGCCGGCGGATGTGCTGCAGCGCCTCGCGCACCGTATCGGGGTCACCGTGTGCCAGCGCCTGGTCCACGTGCAGGGCCATGCCCGCCAGCGGCGAACGCAGCTGGTGCGCGGCATCGGCGATGAAGCGGTTCTGCAGGGTGATCATTTCCGCCTGGCGGGCAAACAGATCGTCGATGGTGCTGATCAGTGGCTGGATCTCCTCCGGTACGTCGGCGTCGGAGATCGGTGCCAGTTCGCCACGGCGCTGCGCCAGGCGGGTCCTCAGCGGCGTGAGGATGCGCAGGCCGTAGGTCACGCCGAACCAGACCAGTGCTGCGGTGCCCAGCGCCAGCATGGTCATCAGCGGGATGATGATCATCAGGATCTCGCGCGCCCGCTGTCGGCGGTCGGCCATGCTCTCGGCCACGGTCACCGCCAGCTGGTCCTGCGGATCGTTCATCGCCTGCGTGCAGACCGTGGCCATGCGCACCTGCTGGCCATTGAGGTTGCCGTCGTACAGGGCCGGATGCACGCCGGTGCAGTCCTGCGAAGGGGCATACGGGCTGAAGTCGGCATTGCCGCTGAGCGTCCCCATGCGGCTGCTGTCGACGTTGAAGTAGCGATGGCCGTCGGGGTCGTACTCGATCAGGAAGCGTGCCTGCGGCGACAGGTCGCTGGTCACCGGCATGGTGCTCAGCATCTGCGCGAACGAATGCGTGTCGTCGATCAGGTTGCGGTCGTGGATGCGGTTGGAATAGTCCAGCGCAACGTAATAGGCCAGGATCGTGTTGAAGGTGAGCAGACCCAGCATCGGCAGCGCCAGGAAGGCGAGCAGGCGCCGGCGCAGGCTGGGCGGTCCACTGATCACGGGGTGCTGTCGTCCTGGGCGTCTTCCAGCATGTAGCCCAGCCCGCGCACGGTGCGGATGCCCATGCCGCCGGGCTGCAGCTTGCGGCGCAGGCGGTGCAGGGCGATGTCCAGGCCGTTGTCGGTCAGGTCCTGGCCCCAGTCGCACAGCGCTTCCACCAACTGCGCGCGTGACACGATGCGCTCGGCGCGCACTGCCAGTGCCGACAGCAGGCCGAACTCGCGTGCGGTCAGTTCCAGCGACTGGTCGTCGATCCACACCCGATGCCCGGCCAGGTCGATGCGAAGGCGGCCGATGCGCAGGTCCGGGTTGCCATTGCTGGTGACCCGGCGCAGCTGGGCGCGCACGCGCGCTTCGAACTCGTCCAGCGCGAACGGCTTGACCAGGTAGTCATCGGCACCCAGGTCGAGCACACGCACGCGCTCGGCCAGGCCGTCACGGGCGGTCACCACCAGCACTGCGAGGCCATCACCACGCTGGCGCAGGCGCTGCAGCACGTCGCGGCCATCCAGCTGCGGCAGCCCCAGGTCCAGTACCAGCAGCGCGTACTGCGTCGAGCCCAGTGCAGCATCGGCGTGCGCACCGTTGTCGACGTGGTCGACCACGTGCCCCTGCCGGCGCAGCGAGGCGCACAGGCCGGAGGCGATATCCGGGTCGTCTTCAGCAATCAGAACGCGCATGCGCGGGGCTCCTGTAACGGTCAGGCCCACCGGATGGACGGGGTGGGCCTCTCGGCTGCCGAGGGTAGCCGCAAACCGGCTGTAGGTGGAGCGCGCCGGCACCTCCCGGCACCGTCGCGCTGTCCCTCCATTCAGTCCTGCAGGCCCGGCTCACCGAGCGCCAGCGGCACCCGCGAACCATCCAGCAGGCCACGGCTGAGCTTGCCACCCTCGATGAACAGCAGTTCGCCGTTCTCGCCGTTCTTGATGCTGCTGTCGATGGCGATCACGCGGTCGCCGTGGAAGCTGCTGACGTGCGGCATCGAGGTATGGCCAACCACGATGCGCTTGAGCTGCAGGCGGTCGAGCACAGCCTGCACACCCGCGGCGTCGAGGCGGCCATCGAAATAGCCGCGGTACCAGATCGGGCTGGTCTTGCCGTCATACAGCGGTGCGGTGGCCGGGTCGGCCTTCACTTCGGCCTTGGGCAGGCCCAGCGAGGCCTGGTAGGCCGCGTTGGTGCGTGCCGGGTCCAGCGCCAGCTGCACCGCCTCGGGCGAGATGCCGCCGTGCAGGAACAGGGTATCGCCGATCTTCAGCAGTACCGGTCGGGTGCGCAGCCACTGCCCGATCACCGAGTCGGCGCCATACAGCTGCGGGTAGCTGCGGCCCAGCAGCTGGGCGCTGCGCAGGTACTTGGGGTTGACGTAGCGCAGGTCGTCGTACAGCACCATGGTTTCGTGGTTGCCGAGCACGAAGTGCACGGCGCCACCGGCGGCGGCCGCCTGCTGCTGCAGGCCGTAGAGCAGCCAGAACGCCTCGGTCACCTGCGGGCCGCGGTCGAACACGTCGCCGGCGATGACCAGCGTGTCCTTGCCCAGCGCCCAGCGATCCTCCGCGTCGATCACGTGATGGGCACGCAGCAGGCGCACCAGCAACCCGTACTGGCCGTGAATGTCGGACAGCGCGACGATGCGCGGTGTGGCCGGCAGCACCGAGACCGAGGCTGCATTCGGCGCAGCCACATGCACGGTGTGTTCGTAGCCGCAGCGCGGTGCGATATCGGTCCCTGTTGCCCCGGAGGCAAGCGTGCGCGATTCGACCTTGTCGGCGCAGATCCACTTGGCCTGCACCCGGTCGCCCTGGCGGAACACATAGGGGCCATCGGCCTGCACGTGGTCGGCGGGCGCGGCAACCTCGCGGGCCTGCGTGGTTCCGGCGCTGCAGGCCAGCAACGGCAGCAGCAGGGCGGTCATCAGGGAAGGGCGATAGCGCGACATCGTCGTTGTCCGGCGGCGGAAACATCCGATGCTAACCGGCGCGACCGGGTCGCGGTGTGCGCGAATGGGCGGGTCAGGCGCTGTGCCCGTCGTCCCTGAACTTGCGCACACGGGTGGCGGCGGCCTGCAGGGGCCGACCGTCGCGCCCGCGCGGCTGCATGTACGGCAGCGGTCGCCGCGTGCTGGATTCGATCAGCTGCGAATGAGCTTCGTCTGCACCGAAGCGATGGCGTTCACCCCATTGGCGCAGCGCGACCAGCACCGGGAACAGCGCCTGGCCCGCGGCGGTGAGCACGTATTCCTGGTAGGCCGAGCCGTCGGAGGCCGGTTGCAGTTGCAGGATGCCGGCCTCGACCAGCCTGCGCAGGCGATCGCTGAGGATGTTGCGGGCGGCGCCCAGGCTGCGCTGGAAGTCGCCGAAGCGGCGGACGCCGTCGAAGGCATCGCGGATCACCAGCAGTGCCCAGCGATCACCGAGCAGGTCGGCGCTGCGGGCAACGGGGCAGGGGCTGTTGGCGTGCATGCTGTGGCCTCCGAATGTGGTTGCAGTTTAAAACCAAAGTGGCTAGCCTGCATCTGGTTTCAATATGAAACCAGATGACGAATGCCATGCCGATTCCACGCCCCCTGCTGGTGCTGCTTGCGGTTGCCGCCGGCGCCAGCGTTGCCAACGTCTATTACGCGCAGCCGCTGCTGGATCAGCTTGTACACGCCTTCGCGCTGGAACGGGCGGTTGCCGGCGCGGTGTTGGCCGCGACCCAGGCCGGCAGCGTGCTGGCATTGCTCGGGTTGCTGCCGCTGGCTGATCGCGGTGACCGGCGGCGCCTGCTGCGGCTGCAGCTGGCGGCACTGGTGGCGGCCCTGCTGTGGCTGGCAGCGGCACGCACGGCCGGTTGGCTGTTGTCTGGCATGCTGCTGGCCGGGCTGTTGGGCACCGCGCTGACCCAAGGCTTGATCGCCTATACGGCAGCGATGGCTCCGGCCGTGCAGCGCGGACGCGTGGTGGGGGTGGTGCAGGGTGGGGTGTTCATCGGGCTGCTGCTGGCGCGCGTGCTGTCCGGCACGGTGGCGGCCATTGCCGGCTGGCAAGCGGTCTATCTGCTGTCGGCAGCGCTGATGGCAGCCCTGGCCGTACTGCTGTGGCGGCGCCTGCCGGCCGTGCCGATACCCGCGGTACCGCCGCGGTGGCTCGACCTGCTGGGCTCGATGCTGGGCATGCTGCGCCGGGATCGAACGCTGCGCGAGCGTGGTCCGCTGGCATTGCTGCTGTTTGCCGGACTCAACGTGTTCTGGGCGGCGGCTCCCTTGCCGCTGTCGGCCCCGCCGCTGCAGTGGTCCACTGCGGCCATCGGTGCGCTCGGCCTGGCCGGGGTGGCAGGTGCATTGATGGCGTCGCGGGTCGGGCACTGGATGGACCGCGGTTTTGCCGATCGGGTCAGTCTTGGCGCGCTGCTGTTGATGCTGGTTGCGTGGTGGCCGCTGCTGGGCCTGCCGCAGTCGCTGTCGTTGCTGCTGCTGGGCGTGATCGTGCTCGACCTCGGCGGCCAGGCACTACATGTTTCGAACCAGGCATTGTTGCTGCGTGCACCGGCGGAACAGCATGGGCGCCTGGTGGCGTTGTACATGCTGTTCTATGCGGTGGGTAGTGGTGCCGGTGCGGCTGCCGGGCCCTGGATGCAGGCCTGGCACGGCTGGCCTGCCGTGTGCCTGCTGGGTGCAGGCATCGCGTTGCTGGCGCTGCTGTGGTGGGCGGGGTGGGGAGTGGTGGCGTTCAATGCATCGGCTGGCGCGCGGACCGGTAAAGTCGACTGTCGGTAGAGTCGACTGTCAGTCGACTGCTCTTCGCCCCGCGTGCGAAAAATTCCGCGCTGCGCGCGATAGTCGACCAGCGGTCGACTCTACCTGTCCTGTCGTCATCGCTGCAACGCACGCCGGCCCGGGGCTTCCTGCAGGTCCCCGCTGGCCACCACCACGCGGTTGCGGCCGCTGCGCTTGGCCTCGTACATCGCCGCGTCGGCACGTGCCATCAACCGTTCGTAGTCCGGGTGGCCATCATGGCCGGCCACGCCGATGCTGGCAGTCAGCGACAGAACCTGGCCGTTGGCCAGTGCCACTGGCGACTGCGCGATCTGCCGGCGCAGGCTCTCGGCGATCACCGAGGCCTGTGACTCACTGGCGGCAACCAGCACCACCACGAACTCCTCGCCGCCGTAGCGGAACAGGTAGTCGCTGCCGCGGGTCAGCTGGCCGAGCAGGCCGGCGACGTGCTGCAACGCGCGGTCGCCGGCATCGTGGCCGTGGCCGTCGTTGATCGCCTTGAAGTGATCCAGGTCGAGCAGCAGCAGCGAGAACGGCGTGCGATTGCGCGTGGCCAGCTCGATCTCCCTGCGCAGCACGGTAGGCAGGAAGCGGCGGTTGAGCAGGTTGGTCAGGGCATCGCTGCCGGCATCCAGTTCACCGATGCGTTCGAACAACAGCGTCATCAGGGTACGGATGGCGGCCAGGTCCTCGCGAATGGCCGGCAGCACCGCCAGTCGTTGCGCCGGGGTGTCATTGCTTGCCCGCTGCAGGTTGCCGTCGATGCGGGCCATCAGCTGGCCGACCTGCTGGGTTTCGCTGCTCTCGCCGAAGCTGGGGATGCCCTTGTGGGTGAACCACAGGCCGAATTCCGAGGTCGCCAGGCTGGCGCTTTCGCCGGCCTGCACGTGGCCGGCGAGTGCGTAGAGCAGGGCGTTCTCCCAGTCCAGCAGCAGTGCACGCTGGCGCTCGCGTTCGGTACCGACATTCTGCACCAGCGAGAACAGCCGGTAGGCAGCATCGGCACGGGTGGAGCGCTCACGTGCATGGGTGTAGGCCAAGGTCATGCCTTCCATGGCGATGTCCATGATCGCGCTGAGGCAGTCGATGGCGGCGAACGCGGTGGCGCTGTCGGGCGCGTCGTCGCGCAGGCGCACGAACAGCTCGTGCTTGAGTACGCGCGCGCCGCGGGTGACCAGGTCGACCGGAATGCCGACCCGGGCATGCACATCGCCGATCACGCGTTGCGAGGCAACGGTGGCGGCAATGCCGTCGGCATCAGTGGTCAGCAGCTGCACCAGCCAGCGCTGCATGGCCGGTTGCAGGCGTTGCTTGACCTGATCGTGGGACAGGAAGCGGCGTGCACGCCCGTCCTGCAACAGCACTTCGTAGAAGCGTTGGGCCAGCGCCGGCGGGGCATCGGTTGCGGCGGCGTGCAGCAGCGCGGTGGCGGCCGGGCCGGCCTGTTGCAGGCAGTGCTGCCAGGCCTCGGCCAGCGGCTGGCTGGCATCGTCCAGTTGAGGTGGTTCCACGTCGATCTCTGACTGCGTACGGCAAACCACGGGTATCGGCCGCGGCGGCGTGCGGTTGATGGTGGGCAAGCCAGCCAGTTTAAGCCCGATGCAGGGTCGTTCGGCACGCAGGGCACATCACGCCTGCGGTAGCAATGAGTGAACGCATTTGAGAATCACTCGCATTGATGGGAGAATGCACGCACGGATCGGGCCGCAGGCGACTGCAGCGACGCTCCGCCTCCCCCTCGTCGTTGCCTCAAGCCCTTTGCCAGAGGCCCCGTTGCCCTGCCAGAAGGTCCAGATCATGTCTCCTGCCGTTGTCCTCTCGCCGCGCCCGCTGGCGCTCGCCGTTGCCGCCCTGCTGGCGGGCAGCGCGCTGACCGCCCAGGCTGAAACCGACGCCACCGATATCGACACGGTGCACGTCACCGCCTCGCAGATTGCCCGCCAGGCGTTGGGTACCTCGACCATCACCGCCGAGGACATCGCCAGGCGCCCACCGGCCAACGACATCGCCGAACTGCTGCGCACCATGCCGGGCGTCAACCTCACCGGCAACAGCGCCTCGGGCCAGTACGGCAACAACCGCCAGATCGACCTGCGCGGCATGGGCCCGGAAAACACCCTGATCCTGGTCGACGGCAAGCGTATCGGTGCGCGCGATGCCGTGCGCATGGGGCGCAGCGGCGAGCGCAACACACGCGGCGACACCAACTGGGTGCCGGCGGAGATGATCGAGCGCATCGAAGTGCTGCGCGGACCGGCGGCGGCACGCTATGGCTCCGGTGCTTCCGGTGGCGTGGTCAACATCATCACCAAGCGCCCGACCGGCGACCTTGCCGGTGCGGTCGACCTGTACGGGCTGGTGCCTGAACACAGCGCCGAAGGTGGCAGCGAGCGCGTCGGCCTGCAGCTGAGTGGGCCGATGACCGACACGCTGTCGTTCCGCCTTTACGGCAACCTCAACAAGACCGACGCCGATTCACTCGATCTCAACCGTCAGTACGCCACCCAGCCGAACGCAGTGCCACCGGCTGGCCGCGAGGGCGTCAAGAACCGTGACGTCAACGCGCTGCTGCGCTGGGACGTGACCGCCAACCAGGTGGTCGAGTTCGAGGCGGGCACCAGCCGCCAGGGCAACATCTACGCCGGCGACCGTGCGGTCAGCACCACCGGCACTTCGACCGGCGTTGATCTGGCGGCGCTGGCCGACGGCAAGGCGGAGACCAACCGCATGTACCGCAACACCGGCGCGATCAGCCATCGTGGTCGCTGGGGCGATGTCACCTCGCGGGTGACGGCTGCGGTGGAAGCGGTGAACAACTCGCGCATCAACGAAGGCCTGGCCGGTGGCCCGGAAGGCAGCTTCAACGGCACCGACTGGTCGACCTCGCGCCTGCGCAACTACCAGCTGGACGGTGAAGTCAGCTTCCCGGCCACGCTGGGTGGTGCCGAGAACATCTGGACGCTGGGCTTTGAATACCTGGACAGCCGCCTGACCGACCCGTACTCGATGAGCCAGTCCAGCAGCAGCGGCGGTGGCATCCCGGGGCTGTCCGCTGATCGTGCGCGCGGCAAGGCCGATGCGCAGACCACGGCGGTGTTCGTGGAAGACAACATCTACCTGGGCGAGCGCTGGATCGTTACCCCGGGCCTGCGCTTCGACCACCACAGCCAGTTCGGCAACAACACCAGCCCCAGCCTCAACGCGCAGTTCCGTATCAGCGGCGACTGGGTGGTGAAGGGCGGCATTGCCCGCGCGTTCAAGGCGCCGAACCTGTACCAGTCGAATCCGGACTATCTCTACTACACCCGCGGCAACGGCTGCCCCAATGCGCTGCCGAGCCTGGGCGCCGGTTGCTACATGCGCGGCAACGCGGACCTGAAGGCGGAAACCAGCCTGAACAAGGAACTGGGCATCGAGTGGGCACCGCAGAGCGGCTGGCAGGCGTCGTTGACCTACTTCCACAACGACTACAAGGACAAGATCCAGGCCGGCTACACCCAGATCGGGCTGACCGCCGACACCAAGGGCCGCATCTTCCGCTGGGAGAACGCGCCGAAGGCGATCGTGCAGGGGCTGGAAGGCAACCTGGTCATTCCGCTGCTGGGCGAGCAGGGCGACCGCCTGAAGTGGAGCAACAACTTCACCTACATGGTGGAAAACGAGAACAAGACCACGCACCAGCCGCTGTCGGTGATCCCGAAGTACACGATCAACACCATGCTGGACTGGCAGGCCACCGACAGGCTGTCCGTGCTGCTGACCGGCACCTTCTACGGCAAGCAGGAACCGGCCACGACCAACATCAACAACGACCCGCGCTGCACCGGCAGCTGCGATGCATCGATCGCGCTGCAGGATCGTGGCGCGTACAACATCTGGGGCGTGAGCGCGCGCTACAAGGTGACCGAGACGGTCAGCTTCGGCTTCGGCGTGAACAACCTGGCCGACAAGCGCCTGTTCCGCGAGGCCAACAGCAGTGATGCCGGGGCGGCGACCTACAACGAGCCGGGCCGCGCCTACTGGGCCAGCCTGCGCTTCGGGTTCTGACCGCAGGCCGGCGTCGATCTGCAGCCCTCGCCGGGCCATGCCCGACGAGGGCTCGTGTGGCCTGCAATGTTATAAACATCGTAATAGTCTCCTCCGCCGGCACCGCGTAGCCTGCACCGCATCGCAAAGGAGCTGTTGCCATGGGCCACGACCACGATCACCTGCCATCCCAGATCCGCCACGAGAAGCCCTTGTGGTGGGCACTCGGCCTGACCACCACCTTCCTCGTCGTCGAAGTGGTGGGCGCGTTCTGGACCAACAGCCTGGCGCTGTTGTCCGACGCCGCACACATGGCCACCGATGCGCTGGCGCTGATGATCGCGCTGGTCGCGGTACGGTTGAGCCGGCGCCCGCCGGATGCGCGCCGCACCTACGGCTATGCACGGCTGGAAGCGTTGGGCGCGATGATCAACGGTGCCATGCTGTTCGTGGTCGCCGCCTACATCCTGTGGGAGGCGATCGGCCGCTTCCGCCAGCCGCAGGAGATCGCCTCCTCCGGCATGCTGGTGATCGCGGCTGCGGGCCTGGTCATCAACCTGATCTCGATGCGCCTGCTGCAGGCGGGCAGTGGCGAGAGCCTCAACGTGAAGGGCGCCTACCTGGAAGTGTGGGCCGACATGCTCGGCTCGGTGGCAGTGATTGCGGGCGCATTGTTGATCAAGTGGACCGGATGGAAACCGATCGACCCGATCCTGGCCGTGCTGATCGGCCTGTGGGTGCTGCCGCGTACCTACGTGCTGATGCGTGAGGCGATCAACGTACTGCTGGAAGGCGTGCCCAAGGGCATGGACGTGGCCAGGGTGCGCGACAGCCTGTCCGGCCACGTCGCAGTCCTGGACGTGCATGACCTGCACGTGTGGGCGCTGGCTTCCAGCACCCCGGCGCTGACCGCGCACATCGTGATGCGCGAGGGCACCGATGCCGATGCGCTGCGCCGTGAGCTGGGCGGACGCCTGCATGATGACTTCGGTATCGAGCACGTGACACTGCAGATCGAAGCGGACCACTGCGGCGAAGCCTGTGGCGGGCCGGCGCCGGCCAAGGGCGGCGGACACGAGGGCCATGAGGGCCACGACCACGGCGAGGACGCGCAGGGCCATCGTGGCCATGTGCATCGTTGATCGAAGATGACGCGCGCGCCGGGAGACGCCCGGCGCAGCTATTCGTCCCGCCGCGAGGCCAGCCGATCCGCCAGCCGGGTTGGCTCCGGCAGCCGATAGCCACGCAGGGTGTGCTGCACCCAGCCCAGCGCGGTATCGGCACTGACCCGATGGCCACCGGCCACGAACAGCGGCTTGCAGCGCACCTTGCTGCGCAGCACCCAGCCCAGTTGCTCGTCGCCATCCAGCAGCGGTGTATGCGCACCAGCTTCGGCGCCCGGTTCGACGAACCTTCCCACCAGTTTCGATTTCGCCACGCCGATGCTCGGCAGATCGGTGACCACGCCCAGATGCGCGGCGACGCCCAGCCGGCGTGGATGGCTGATGCCGTGGCCATCGACGAACACCAGGTCCGGCGTTCGTGGCAGCAGTGCCAGTGCGGCCAGCAGTGCCGGCAGCTCGCGGAAGCTGAGCAGGCCCGGGATATAGGGCATGAGTGTAGGAATCCGCGCGATCTCCTGCGCCACGGGCTGCAGCGTCCTTGCATCCAGCAGCACCGCCGCGGCGCGGGTAATGGCACCGTTGTCCTCGAATCCGACATCCAGCCCGGCCAGCCAGCGCACCTTGCGTGGCAGGCGGTCCTGGCGTTCCACGCGGCCGGCCAGCTGCAGCTGTTGCGCTCGAGCGGCGGTGACGCTGCCTTCCCAGCGCCCGGGGTCGATCACCGTATTCATTGGCTGCAGCATCGCATGCGTGGCGCCACGGCACGGTGAGCGGCCGCCGGGGCTACAATGGCGGCCTGCCTTTCCTCGCGTTGGAGACCCTGCAGTGACCCGTAGACTCGTACTGTTGCGCCATGGCCAGAGCCAGTGGAACCTGGACAACCGCTTCACCGGCTGGGTCGATGTCGACCTGACCGAGCAGGGGCGCCGGGAAGCGGCGGCCGCCGGCCGCCTGATGCGCGAGGAAGGCCTGCAGTTCGACGTCGCCCATACCTCCGTGCTCAAGCGCGCCATCCACACCCTGCAGGGGGCGCTGGCCGAGCTGGAGCAGGACTGGCTGCCGGTGAACAAGTCCTGGCGCCTCAACGAGCGCCACTACGGCGGCCTGCAGGGCCTGGACAAGGCCGAGACCGCTGCCAAGCACGGCGAAGAGCAGGTCAAGGTGTGGCGTCGTTCGTACGACATCCCGCCGCCGCCGATGGACCTGGAAGATCCGGGCCACCCGATCCATGACCGCCGTTACGCCGGCCTGGACCGCAACGCGCTGCCGGGCACCGAATCGCTGGCCACCACCCTGGACCGCGTGCTGCCGTACTGGCACGACGCCATCGCGCCGCAGCTGAAGGACGGCAAGACCGTGCTGGTCACCGCCCACGGCAACTCGCTGCGTGCGTTGTACAAGTACCTCAACAACGTCTCGCGCGAGGAAATCCTCGAGCTGAACATCCCGACCGGCATCCCGCTGCTGTTCGAACTGAACGATGACCTGACCGTGCAGTCGTTCCGCTACCTGGGCGACCCGGAAGCGGCGCGCAAGGCCGCCGAAGCCGTAGCCAACCAGGGCAAGGCGAAATAAGAAACAGAAGGCCGGCGCAAGCCGGCCCTTCTTTTTGTAGAGCCGAGCCCACGCTCGGCTGACGCTGTCGCAACCCGGTAGAGCCATTTCATTGGGGCTGCATGTGCCAGCTACGAAGGACCCAGCAGGCGCACCTTCGGCGACTGCAGCGCAGCAATGTCGATGACGTGGTCCTGGCATATCACCTGATAATGCGTGAATGGGCCCGGGTAACGGGTATCAGCGAAGGTGGCACGGCCCAGATATTCAAGGAACTTCGAATGGCTGTAGCGGCGGAACAGGTTGCCGCTCCAGGCTTCGGAGTCGTCCCAGCTCTGGTAGGACTCGTTGTGCACGGCGTAGCTGATGTAGTGGTCCCAGATCAGTTCAAACCGCTGCGAGTGGGGCACCACCTCTATCGCACGCACATCATCGATTGAACGTCCATGACCGAGCTCCACCCGGGAGGGCTTTCCGACCACCCGGCCCTCCTCGACGACCAGGCGCAGACGATTCGCTTCCGGCTCGCCAATCTCAGCAAGAAACAGAAACTCACAGGTGTCGAGGGCCAGCAGCAGCGCAGGTTCGTCCATGGTCATGAGGTCCAGTGATCGCAGAGGCCAGAGCATACCGGCGCGCGGCGGGAGCTGCGCCGTGGGCTCTGTGACCTTTGGCCGGTCCCCAATCTCACGCCCCCGGCTACCCTGTGAAATTACCCGCAGGAGAGCCTCATGAACGTCCGCAACCTGGTCCCGCTGGGCCTGACCATCGCCATCGCTGCCTCGCTGGCCGCCTGTGGCAAGAACGAAACCGCGCCGGCGGCCAGTGCCGACGCCAAGCCGGCCTTCGACCTGTCGCAGATCAAGACGCCGCTGATCTCGCTCAACAGCGCCGACCTCGATCCGGCCATTTCGGCCTGTACCGACCTCAATGGCTTCGTCAACAGCAAGTGGCTGAAGGCCAACCCGGTGCCGGGCGACCAGACCACCTGGGGCAGCTTCGAGATCCTGCGCGAGCGCTCGCTGGAAGTGCAGCACGCGCTGGTGCAGCAGGCCGCCGCCAGCCAGGCCAAGGCCGGCTCGGTGGAAGCCAAGATCGGTGACATCTGGAAGACCGGCAACGACGAGGCCAAGATCGAAGCCGCCGGCCTGGCGCCGCTGCAGCCGCAGCTGGACAAGATCACCGCGCTGAACGACACCGCCGCCATCACCCAGTACCTGCGCGACAGCCAGGCCGAAGGCAAGGGCGTGTTGTTCTCGCTGTTCGCCAATGCCGACTACAAGGATTCGGCCAACGTCATCGCCTATGTCGGCCAGGGCGGCCTGGGCCTGCCGGAGAAGGGCTATTACTTCGACGATGCGCAGGCCAAGATCCGCGACGCCTACGTGGCCTACATCGCACAGGTGCTGACCCTGTCCGGCGTGGACGCGGCGCAGGCCGCCGAGCAGGCCAAGGCCGTGATGGCCTTCGAAACCCGCCTGGCCAAGGCCTCGATGTCACGCATCGAAATGCGTGACCCGGCCAAGCGCTACAACCCGCTCAGTGCCGCCGACGCGGACAAACTGACCCCGAACTTCAGCTGGACCGCGCTGTTCGACACCCTGAAGGTACCGGCCGCGCAGAAGTTCTCGCTGGCGCAGCCGGGCTTCTTCGGTGAAATGGACAAGATGCTGGCCGATGTGCCCGCCAGCACCTGGCAGGCCTACCTGCGCTTCCACACCATCGACGATGCCGCGCCATACCTGAGCAGCCAGTTCGAGAAGGCCAACTTCGATTTCTACGGCACGACCCTGCGTGGCCAGAAGGAAATGCAGCCGCGCTGGAAGCGCGTGCTGGAGTCGGTCAACGGCGGCATGGGTGAAGCCCTGGGCCAGCTGTACGTCGACGCCGTGTTCCCGGCCGAGTCGAAGGTCGCCATGCAGCACCTGGTGGAAAACCTGTCGCAGGCGCTGAAGGCGCGCCTGGAGCAGCTGCCGTGGATGGGCGAGGAAACCAGGAAGAAGGCACTGGAAAAATGGGCCAGCTTCACCCCGAAGATCGGCTACCCGGACAAGTGGCGTGACTGGTCGGGCCTGCAGACCAACGGCGACAGCTACCTGGGCAACATGCAGGCAGCACGCGCGTTCAACTACCGCTACATGCTGGACAAGATCGGCAAGCCGGTGGACAAGACCGAGTGGGGCATGACCCCGCAGACCGTCAATGCGTACTACAACGCCACCAAGAACGAGATCGTGTTCCCGGCGGCGATCCTGCAGGCGCCGTTCTTCGACGCCAAGGCCGATCCGGCGCTGAACTACGGCGGCATCGGTGCAGTCATCGGCCATGAGATGATGCACGGCTACGACGACTCGGGCAGCCAGTTCGCCGCCAACGGCAACTTCGACAACTGGTGGACGGACGCCGACCGCAAGGCCTTCACCGAGCGTACCGACCAGCTGGTCGCCCAGTTCGACGGCTACGAGTCGGTGCCGGGCGTGTTCGTGAAGGGCAAGCTGACCCTGGGCGAGAACATCGGCGACCTGGGCGGCCTGACCGTGGCCTACGACGCGCTGCAGATGGCGCTGAAGGAAGACCCGAAGGCGAACGTCGAGGTTGACGGCCACAGCCAGGACCAGCGCTTCTTCATGAACTGGGCCACCGTGTGGCGCCGCAACTTCACCGATGGCGAGCTGCGCGTGCGCCTGAACACCGATCCGCACGCGCCGGCCAATTTCCGTGCCAACGGTGCGCCGTCGAACATGCCCTCGTTCGCTGCTGCATTCCAGTGCAAGGCGGGTGATGCGATGGTGCGCGCCGACGACAAGCGCGTGGTGATCTGGTAATCGATCACCCGTGATGCGTGGAGCGAAAGGCCCGGCGAACGCCGGGCCTTTTGTCTTCCAGGCCGGCAGCGCAGCGCCGGCTGGTAGAGTCGACTGTTAGTCGACTATCGCGCGCAGCGCGGGATTTTCGCGATCTGGACGAAGAGCAGTCGACTAACAGTCGACTCTACCGGCGGGTCGTTTCACCGTCGGGAAGATCTCAGGCCAGCGCCGGTTCCCGCTCCAGCATGCGATGGAAGCGTTGCAGCACGTACGGATCCACCAGCCCGCCGGCCTGCTCGTCGATGATCCGCAATGCGGCCTCATGCTCCATCGCATTGCGATACGGGCGCACGCTGGTCATCGCATCGTAGGCATCGGCGATGGTGACGATGCGCGCGCCCAGCGGGATGGATTCGCCGCGCAGCCCATCGGGATAGCCGCTGCCATCGAAGGCTTCGTGATGGGCGCGGATCAGCCGCGCCACCGGCAAGGCGTCGCTGCGGCCGGTGGCCAGGAAGATGTGTTCGCCGCGTACCGGATGCTCGCGCATGATCGCGCGCTCCTCATCGGTATGCCGGCGGGGTGCCAGCAGCACATCATCGGGTATGCCGATCTTGCCGATGTCATGGAAGCGCGCGGCCAGGCCGATCTGCGCACGGGCCTCGTCATCAAGATCGCAGTGCGTGGCCAGACACTGCGCGAGCAGGCCAACGCGGTCGCAGTGGTGGCGGGTATAGGCGTCGCGCATCTGCAGCGACATCGCGAGGGCATCGATCAGGCAGGCCTGCGCGTGCAGCAGGTCGGGGGCGGGTACGGCGTCAGGGAACATTGTCATCCGCCCGCACCGGGTGGGGGCCGGTGCGGGGTGTTCGGGGGGGGGATCAACCCGGGGCGAGGGTGGTCAGAAGGGCGCGGGCCGCGTTGAAGCGGTCTTCCGGCAACGGCAGCGGGTGCTTGATGCGCAGCTTGTCGGGCCCTTCCATGGCATAGAGGTTCGGTTGTTTCTGGATCAGCTGGATCACCGCCATCGGATCGATGTTCGGCTTGGACTCGAACACGATGCGGCCGCCGTTCTCGCCCAGGTCGAGCTTGCGGATGCCCAGCGTATTGGCTTTCAGCTTCAGCTCGGCGATGGCGAACAGGTGCTTGGCTGCATCCGGCAGCAGGCCGAAGCGGTCGATCATCTCCACCTGCAGTTCGCGCAGTGCATCGCTGTCGCGCGCGCTTGAAATGCGCTTGTACAGGGTCAGGCGGGTGTGCACGTCCGGCAGGTAGTCTTCCGGGATCAGTGCCGGCACATGCAGCTCGACCTCGGCGCCGCGCACTTCCTCACCGGCATCCAGGTCGGGCAGCTTGCCCTGCTTGATGCTGCGTACCGCGCGTTCCAGCAGCTCGGTATACAGGCTGAAGCCAACCTCGGCCATCTGCCCGCTCTGGTCCTCGCCAAGCAGTTCACCGGCGCCGCGGATTTCCAGATCGTGGGTGGCCAGGGTGAAGCCGGCGCCCAGCTCGTCCATCGAGGCGATCGCTTCCAGGCGCTTCTCGGCGTCGGGGGTGATCGCGCGACGGTCGGGGGTGATCAGGTAGGCGTAGGCACGGTGGTGCGAACGGCCGACGCGGCCACGCAGCTGGTGCAGCTGGGCCAGGCCGAAACGGTCGGCACGGTTGATGATGATGGTGTTGGCGTTGGGGATGTCGATGCCCGATTCGATGATCGTGGTCGACAGCAGCACGTTGAAACGCTGCTTCTGGAAATCCAGCATCACCTTTTCCAGTTCGCGCTCGGGCATCTGCCCGTGGGCGATGCCGATGCGTGCCTCCGGCACCAGCTCGGACAGCTCGCGCTGCATGCGGCCGATGCTCTCCACATCGTTGTGCAGGAAGTACAGCTGGCCACCGCGCGCGAGCTCGCGCTGGAAGGCTTCGCGCAGCAGCGCGTTGTCCCACTGGGTGATGAAGGTCTGCACCGCCAGCCGGTTCGGCGGCGGCGTGGCGATGATCGACAGGTCGCGCAGGCCGGCCATGGCCATGTTGAGCGTGCGCGGGATCGGCGTGGCGGTCAGCGTCAGCAGGTGTACGTTGGCGCGCAGCGCCTTCAGCGCCTCCTTCTGGCGCACGCCGAATCGCTGCTCCTCGTCGACGATGACCATGCCCAGGTCCTTGAACTTCACGTCAGGCTGCAGCAGGCGATGGGTGCCGACGATGACGTCGATGGTGCCAGCGGCCACCTTCTCCAGTTCGGCCTTGATTTCCTTGCTGGTCTTGAAGCGCGACAGCACTTCGACCTTCAGCGGGTAATCGGCGAAACGGTCGCGGAAGTTGCGATAATGCTGCTCGGCCAGCAGCGTGGTCGGCACCAGCACCGCCACCTGCTTGCCGGCACTGGCCGCAGCAAATGCAGCGCGCACCGCCACCTCGGTCTTGCCGAAGCCGACGTCGCCGCAGACCACGCGGTCCATCGGCTGGCTGCTGGCCAGGTCGCGCAGGGTGGCATCGATCGCAGCCAGCTGGTCGGGGGTTTCCTCGAACGGGAAACCGGCGGCGAACGGCTCGTACATCGCGCGGTCGACCTGCAGTGCCAGGCCGGCACGCGCCTGGCGGCGGGCCTGGATTTCCAGCAGTTCGGCGGCGACATCGCGCACCTTCTCGGCGGCCTTGCGCTTGGCCTTGCTCCACTGCTCGCCACCGAGCGAATGCAGCGGTGCGGTTTCCGCCGAAGCGCCGGAGTAGCGGCTGATCAGGTGCAGCTGGGCGACCGGTACATACAGGCGGTCGCCCTTGGCATATTCGATGTCGAGGAACTCGCCGGGCATGCCGCCGACGTCCATCGCGATCAGGCCACGGTAGCGGCCGACGCCATGGTCCTCGTGCACGATCGGCGCACCCTCGGTCAGCTCGCCGAGGTCGCGGATGATCGCCTCCGGCTCGCGGCCGGCACGGCGCGTGCGGCGGGTGCTGCCGGCGCGCTCGGGGAACAGCTGGCGCTCGGTCAGCACCGCGATGCGCGGGTCGTCCAGCGCGAAGCCATCTTCCAGCGGTGCCACCGCGATCGCGAAGCGCGCACCGTCGGCGAGGAAGCTGGGCAGGTCGGCCACCACCGGCGGCTTCAGTTCGGCGGCCTGCAGCACTTCCAGCAGGGCCTCGCGACGCCCGGGCGAATCGGCGGCGATCAGTACCCGGCCCGGATAGTGGCCGAGGAAGGATTTCAGCGCGTCGCCAGCGGGGGCCTCGCGCGCGGCCACCGGCAGCGGCGGCAGCGGCTGGTCACCCAGCGCGTGGGCATCGGCGATGCGCGCGTGGTCAGCCGACCACACCTCGATGCGCGGGGCATCGTTCAGGCGCTCGCGCAGCAGCTCCGGCGACAGGTACAACGCCGAAGGCGGCAGCAGCGGGCGCTCCACATCATGGCGGCGCTGCTCATAGCGGTCCGCGGTCTGCGCCCAGAACGCGACGGATGCTTCATACGCACCGGTACAGACCACCGGCAGGCTGCCGTCGGGCAGGTAGTCGAACAGGGTTGCGGTGCGTTCGAAGAACAGCGGCAGGTAGTACTCGACGCCGGCCGGGGCCAGCCCGGACTTCAGATCCTGGTACAGCGAACTGCGCCGGGTATCCACATCGAAACGCTCGCGCAGCGTGGCCAGCACGCGTGCGATGCTGGCCTCGTCCATCGGCACTTCGCGGCCGGGCAGCATGTGCACCGCCTCGACCTTGTCCAGCGAACGCTGGCTTTCCGGATCGAAGGCACGGATCGAGTCGATGTCCTCGTCCAGTAGTTCTACCCGCAGCGGCTCGTCGGCGCCCATCGGGAACACGTCGAGCAGGCCGCCGCGCACCGCGAAGTCACCCGGGTCCATCACCTGCGGCACGTTGCGGTAGCCGGCGCTTTCCAGGCGACGCTTCTCGGCTTCCAGGTCCAGGCGCTGGCCGACTTTCAGGTCGAAGCTGCCACCGATCACATAGCTGCGCGGGGCCAGCTGCTGCAGCAGGGTCTGCACCGGCACGATCACCAGGCCGCGCTTCAGCGCCGGCAGGCGGTGCAGGGCGGACAGGCGCTGCGAGATGATGTCCGGATGCGGGCTGAAGCGGTCGTACGGCAGGGTTTCCCAGTCCGGGAAGGCGACCACCGGCAGGGCCGGGTCACCGCCAAGCAGGGTCTGCAGGTCGGCTTCGAGCTGGTTGGCACCGTGGTTGTCACGGGCGATCACCAGCAGCGGGGCGTCATGCGCACGCGCGGCCTGGGCCAGGTACCAGGCCAGGGCGGTCGGCGAGGCGGGGGCGCGCCACCAGGCGCGGAGCTGGCCGGCGCGCGGCAGCGGCGGGGCGGGGTATGAGGTACGCGACATGGACCCCGGATTTTAGCAGAAGCCCGATCGAAGCCCGGTGGGTCGTGCCGGCCGTTTGCCGACGGCCTCACGTGCCGTTGGGGGAACACAATGCCGGCCAGCGGCCGGCACTACCGGGAGGTATGGCCGGGCAGGGCCCGGCGCATCCGTCAGTTGTCCAGCTCCAGCACCATCCGCACCAGGCCTTCGGCACCGGTCGGGTGCGGCACCGGCTTGAAGCCCAGCGAGGCGGCCAGCTGCTTCATCGGCTCGTTCTCGGCGGCAACGTCGCCGTACAGGCGGTCGAGGTACTTGCCGCGGCCCCACTTCACCAGCTTGCGCATCAGCTGCCGGCCCAGGCCCTGGCCAATGAGGAAGCGGCTGATCAGGATCGCGTACTCGGCTTCACGGGTACCGGGGATGATCGAGGCCCGGGCGACCGCGCCGACCACCGCTTCGCCAGCGGGCAGGGATTCGGCTGCGACCAGGGTGATCTCGGTCTTGGGATTGGGGTGGGTCAGGCGCTGGGTGGTTTCCGGTGACAGCTCGGTCACCGCCTGCAGGAAACGATCACGGATTTCTTCCGGCCCGAACAGGCTGAACGCCGCTTGCAGCGGTGCGCCGTCTTCCGGGCGGATGGGGCGGATCAGCAGCTCGTGGCCGCTGGGAGCCTTGAAGATCTCATGCCAGGGCGGCATGCGGTTGCGAGTGGCCATACCGGGTGATTCCTTGGTGGTCCATCGATTGTGGCATCACCGGGGCTGCATTCCGTGAACGAAAGGCTCACGGCGGTACAGCCTCGTGAAGGCCGTTATTCGGGGGCTTTGAGCCAATCCAGGCGGGTGCTGGCTCCCGGTTCGCCCAGGTGCTGGCGCAGCGCCGGCAGGGCCGGACCGACCACGCGGTCGAACTGCCACGGCGGGTTGAGCAGCAGCATGCCGCTGCCGTTGAGGCGCAGCGGCGAGTCGTCCGGGCGCACCAGGAACTCGATCGTCATCGCCGATTTCACCGGCAGGGCGGTGGCCTTGCGCAGGAAGTGCAGGATGGTGCGGCGCTGCTTGATCGGGAACCAGACCGCACAGGTGGCCTGCGGCCAGCGTGCCAGGGTTTCGGCCAGGGCGGCCAGCACCGCCTGGTACTCGGCATCCTGGGCTTCGTAGGGCGGGTCGATCAGCACCAGGCCGCGGCCGATCTTGCTGCCGTTGAACTTCGGCGGCAGCAGCGAACGCAGCAGGGCATAGCCATCGCCCGCCCGAACGTCGACGCGGCTGTCATGGGCGAACAGGGCCTTCAGCGTGGCCGTTTCGGCTTCCTGCAGCTCACAGACCGCCATGCGGTCCTGGGGGCGCATGGCCTGCGCGCTCAGCAGCGGCGAGCCCGGATAATTGGTCAGTGCGCCCACCGGATTGTCGGCCTGCACCGCCTTCAGGTAGCGCTCGACTACCTCCGGCAGCCTGGGCTGGGCCATCAGCCGCATGATCCCGGATTCGGCCTCCAGGGTCTTGCGGCTCTCTTCGCTGGCCAGCAGGTAGCGGCCAGCACCGCCGTGGGTGTCGAGCACGAAGAACGGGCTGTCCTTGCGCTTGAAGCTGTCGATCAGGGCCAGCTGCACGATGTGTTTGAGCACGTCGGCGTGGTTGCCGGCATGGAAGGCGTGGCGATAGTTCATGGGCCGCAGTGTACGGGGCGGCGGCCGCAGCGGCTATGCTGCGCGCCATGACAGCTCCTGTTGCCCATGTCCTGGTGGTCGAGGACGAAGCCGCCATCGCCGAAACCGTGCTCTATGCGCTGCGCAGCGAGGGCTATGCCGCCAGCCACTGCCTGCTCGGTGGCGAGGCGCTGCAACGGCTGCAGGCCGGGGATATCGACGTGGTGGTGCTGGACGTGGGCCTGCCCGACCTGGGTGGCTTCGAGGTGTGCCGCCGGCTGCGCGCGCAGCCCGGGCCGGCGGCGCAGCTGCCGGTGATCTTCCTGACCGCCCGCAACGATGAAGTGGACCGCGTGCTCGGCCTGGAACTGGGCGCCGACGATTACATGACCAAGCCGTTCTCGCCGCGTGAGCTGGTGGCGCGGGTGCGTGCGCGCCTGCGTCGCGCCGCACCGGTCGCGGCAGCCCCCGGCGCCGATACGGGCTGGCAGGAACATGGTGCCTTCGCCATCGACCGTGAAGGCCGGCGCATCCGCTTCCGCGGCCACGCGCTGGACCTGACCCGCTACGAGTACGCGTTGCTGGAAGCGTTGCTGCAGCGGCCGGGTGCCATCCTCAGTCGTGCCCAGTTGATGGATCGCGGCTGGGACAGCAGCGCCGATAGTGCCGACCGTACCGTCGACACCCATGTAAAGACGTTGCGCGCCAAGCTGCGCGCAGCCGGTGCCAGCGACGACCCGATCCGCACCCACCGTGGCCTCGGCTACGCGCTGGAGGTCTAGCCGATGCGCCTGGTCCTGAAGCTGTTCCTCGGCTTCTTCCTGATCACCGGCATCGCCGCGTTCTTCGTGATGCGCGTGTTCGTCAACGAAGTGAAGCCGGGTGTGCGCCAGGCGATGGAATCGACCCTGGTCGATGCCGCCAACGTGCTGGCCGAGATGGCGGCGGCCGATGTCAAGGACGGCACCATCCGCAGCGGCAGCTTCACCCGCAACCTCGCCAAGGCGCGGCAGCGTGACCTGAAAGCGATGGTCTGGCGCTTTCCCAAGCGCTCACTGGACTACCGGGTGACCATCACCGATGCCAAGGGCATCGTCATCTACGACTCGCTGGGCCGCGACCTGGGGCGTGACAATTCGCGCTGGAACGATGTCTACCGCACCCTGCGTGGCGAGTACGGCGCCCGCTCCAGCCCGGAAGTGCCAGGCGAAGAAGGCGATACGGTGATGCATGTGGCGGCGCCGGTGTACGACCCGGCCGATGGCCGCACCCTGATCGGCGTGCTCAGCCTGGCCCAGCCCAATCGCAGCATCGATCCGTTCATTGCGGCCAGCCAGCGCGCCATCATCGAGCGCGGCGCCTGGCTGATCGGATTGTCGGCGCTGGTCGGCGTGCTGGTGACGATGTGGCTCACGACGGGCCTTGGCCAGCTCAGCCGCTATGCACGGGCGGTCAGCGCCGGCGAACCGGTGCCACCGCCGCGGCGGCGCCGCGACGAGATCGGCGACCTGGGCCAGGCACTGGAAACAATGCGCCGCAAGCTGGAGGGCAAGGCCTACGTCGAGCAGTACGTGCAGTCGCTGACGCATGAAATGAAAAGCCCGTTGGCGGCGATCCGCGGTGCCGCCGAGCTGCTGCAGGAGCCGCTGCCGGAGGCCGACCGCGTGCATTTCGCACGCAGCATCGTCGATCAGCAGGAGCGGCTGACCGAGACGATCGACAAGCTGCTGGCGCTGGCCGAAGTGGAACAGCACGGCTGGCTGCAGACCCGCGATCCGATCGCGCTGCCAACCTTGCTGGCCGATGCGGCGGCGGCGGCGCAGGTGCGTGCGCAGGCGGCCGGCGTGCAGGTTCGCATCGGCAGCGTGCCCGACATGCGCGTGCAGGGTGATGCCTATCTGCTGCGGCAGGCGTTGCACAACCTGATCGACAACGCCATTGCCTTCTCACCGCCCGGCGCGGACATCGCGCTGCAGGCCGAGGTGGACGGGCAGGGCGTGCGCCTGCAGGTAGCGGATCGCGGCGCCGGCATTCCCGACTACGCGCGCGAACGGGTGTTCGAACGCTTCTATTCGCTGGCCCGCCCCGGCAGCGGCCGGCGCAGTTCCGGCCTGGGCCTGCCGTTCGTGCAGGAAGTGGCTCGCCTGCATGACGGACGCGCCAGCCTCGACGCCCGCGATGGCGGTGGCACGGTGGCCAGCCTGTGGCTGCCGTTGGGTGCAGCGGGCCAGCGCCCGCGCCGCTGACTTCACACTCGCTTCAAATTCGCCACAAACCCTGCTCACCGCAGCGGTCCATCCTGCAGCCCTCTCCAACGAGGATGGACCATGAAATCCCTGAAGATGCTGCTGCGGTTCGCCATTGTCGGCGGGCTGATCCTGTTGTTGCTGGTGCCGCTGATGATGATCCGCGGGGTGATCACCGAGCGCAGCCAGTACCGCGACGAGGCCTTTGCGCGGGTGGCCGACAGCCGTGCCGGCACGCAGCAGCTGGTTGGTCCGGTGCGGGTGGTGCCGTGGGTGGAACGCAAGCAGGTTGAACTGGTTGACCCGCTGGGCGTCAAGAAGACCGAGGTGCAGGTCACCGAGGGGCACTGGCTGCAGATGCCGGCGTCGCTGGAGGTGGGCGGTGAGATGCTGCCGAGCCAGCGCGAAGTCGGCCTGTTCAAGGTGCCGGTGTACAGCTGGAACGGCCAGATGAAGGCGAGCTTCGCCGCTGACGACTATCCCGTGAAGGCAGGGCGCACGTATGGCCAGCCGTATGTGGCGGTGGGCGTTTCCGATGTGCGCGGCCTGGTCGGTACACCGAACCTGCGCGTGGATGGCAAGCAGCTGCGCCTGCTGCCGGGCGTCGGCGTGGCCAGCGAAGTTGGCCGTGGCCTGCATGCGCCGGTGGCCGGTTTCGCTGCGGATCAGGGCGGCACGCTGGCGGCCAGCACCGTTGAACTGGAGCTGCGCCTGGATGGCAGCCGCATGCTGTCGGTGGTGCCGGTGGGCGATGACACCCACATCGCGCTGCGTTCGAGCTGGCCGCATCCGTCGTTCAGCGGTGCGTTCCTGCCCAACGAGCGGCGCGTTGATGCACAGGGATTCGACGCGCGCTGGGCGGTGTCATCGCTGGCCTCCGACGCACAGCGGCAGCTGCGCAATGAAGGTTCGGTCGACTCGCAGGCGGTGACGGTGTCGCTGGTCGATCCGGTCGATACCTACACCCAGGCCGACCGTGCGTCCAAGTACGGGGTGCTGTTCGTGCTGCTGACCTTCGTCGGATTCATCCTGTTCGAGCTGATCAAGTCGCTGCGCATCCACCCGCTGCAGTACCTCATGGTCGGCCTGGCGCTGGCGATCTTCTTCCTGCTGCTGATCAGCCTGTCCGAGCACATCGCGTTCTGGAAGGCCTACCTGGTTTCGGCGGTGGCCTGTATCGGCCTGCAGGCGGTGTATCTGGCCAACGTGCTGGGCCATTGGAGGCGCGGCCTCGGCTTCGCGGCCCTGCTGACCGTGCTGTACGGCGCGCTGTATGGCCTGCTGGTGTCGGAGAACAACGCACTGCTGATGGGGTCGCTGCTGCTGTTCGTGATCCTGGCGCTTGCGATGTGGGTGACCCGCCGGGTCGACTGGTACGCGCTCGGCGCGGACCTGAAGTAAGGAGCACGCCATGGGCTGGCGCCAGGGATTGCGGCAACGGGCACGGCAGGGCATTCCGGCCCTGCTGGAAGTGGATGCGCTGCTGCAGGCACATGGCGTGCTGGCGGCCCTGCCGGGGGCGCGGATCGCCCCCGGTCTGGTCCGCTTCCAGCTGGCGGCGGTGACCTGCGAAGGATTGCAGGGGCAGGGATTGCGTTGGCTGCAGGGTGCGCGGCAGGGACGCGGCGCGGTGGCCGGGCGGGTGCCGCGCTATCGGCCATGGAAGGCCGGCGCGGAGGCATTGGCCGAGATCGGCATCGGCGGCCTTCCGGATGACTGGCCGGCACACGCGGCGGTGTACGGCTGCAGCAGCGTCGACCGGCGGCACTGGTTGCTGTTGCTGCCGGAGCGGGCGCAGTTGTGGTTGGGATGGAGCGGGTGATTCGGCTTTTGCGGGTACGAACCAAGACTCTGCTGTGGGTGCGAACCAACCACTCTCCTGTGGGTGCGAACCTCGGCTCGCACGCTTCCGCGCCGCCCATGACCGATGGGACGGTATCGCCGCGCCCCGGCTGGCTAGACTCGATGGGTTGATGATCGAGCCGAAGGGCAGGGGTGCGATGTGTTGAAGTGGGGCGTGCTGGCCGTAGCGCTGGCGATGGGTGGCAATGCAGCGGCGCAGCAGCGCGAAACGGTGGACCTGGACATGGTCAGCCGCATCCGCCAGGAGGCATTCCACCGTTCGCAGGTGATGGACACCTTCAGCTATCTCACCGAGCGCATCGGCCCGCGCCTGAGCAATTCGCCGGCGATGGGCCGCGCCAATGCGTGGACCCGCGGCAAGTTCAACGAATGGAAGCTGGACAACGTCCACGACGAAGCCTTCGATGATTTCGGCCGTGGCTGGGAATTCACCTCGGCGAGCGTGGAAATGCTGGGTGACCGCGTGCAGCCGCTGCATGCGCTGCCCAAAGCCTGGACCCGCGGTACGAAGGGCCCGGTCGAAGGCGAGCTGGTGCAGGTCGACATCAAGAAGCCCGAAGACATCGAGAAGTACCGCGGCAAGCTGCGCGGCAAGATCCTCCTGCTGGGCGAGGCACGCGAATACAAGCGGGGCACCGAGCCCGATTCGCACCGCCACGACGCGACCTCGCTCGAGGGCCTGCAGGAGTTCACCCTGCCCAAGGACAAGGACGCTACCGCCGAGCGCGCCAAGCGGGTCAAGGAGTACCAGGAACGCCAGCAGCTGGCGGCCAAGGTCAATGCGTTTTTCGTCGAAGAGGGCGCGCTGGCCTCGATCAGCATCAGCAGCTGGGACAACGGCATCATCCGCGTTGCCGGCGGCGGTTCGCGCAAGGCCGGTGAGCCGGTGGGCATCCCGGAACTGGCGATGATCAGCGAACACTTCAATCCGCTGGTGCGCGCGCTTCAGGCCAAGCAGACGGTGCGCCTGCGCGTGGATGTAGCGGCGCGCTTCACCGACGAGGCCGACCAGCCCGGCTACAACACGCTGGCCGAGATCCGCGGCAGCAGCAAGCCCGATGAAGTGGTGATGATCGGTGCGCACCTGGATTCGTGGCACAGCGGCACCGGTGCGGCCGACAACGCGGCCGGCGTGGCGGTGATGATGGAGGCGATGCGCATCCTCAAGGCCACCGGCGCCAAGCCCAAGCGCACCATCCGCGTGGCGCTGTGGAGCGGCGAGGAGCAGGGCCTGATCGGCTCGCAGGCCTACGTCGCCAAGCATTTCGGTCGCTTCCCCGAACCCACTGACGCGGCGCAGAAGGCGCTGCCGGCGTCGCTGCGCGAGCCGACCGGTGCACTGCAGAAGACCCGCGATTACAGCAAGTTCCAGGTTTACTTCAACATGGACAACGGCTCGGGCCGCTTCCGTGGCATCTACGCGCAGGAAAACCTGGCGGCGATGCCGATCTTCGAAGCCTGGCTGGCGCCGTTCCATGACGTGGGCGCCACCACCGTGGCCACCCGCAACACCGGCAGTACCGACCACATCAGCTTCGATCGCATCGGCCTGCCGGGCTTCCAGTTCATCCAGGACCGGCTGGACTACTTCACCAACGTCCACCACAGCCACCTGGACACCTGGGACCACGCCGAACCGGAAGACCTGAAGCAGGCCGCGGCCATCGTCGCTTCGTTCGCCTACAACGCCGCAATGCGCGAGCCGTCCTTCCCGCGAAAGGCAGAACCGTAAAAGGGGACGGAGGGGATTAAGTCGCATCTCCCCTCCGCTTCCCGGTTGCAGCACCCCAGGGCTGGGCAATCGCGACTTAATCCCCTCCGTCCCCTTTTTCCGTCGGGGGCGGTGGGCTGGTAAAATCGGGGGATTCCCGTTCCTCGAGCCGTCCATGACCTGCCGCACCCGCTTCGCCCCCAGTCCCACTGGCTACCTGCACATCGGTGGTGCCCGCACCGCGCTGTACTGCTGGCTGGAGGCCCGTCACCGCGGCGGTGAGTTCGTGCTGCGCATCGAGGACACCGACCGCGAACGCAGCACCCAGGGCGCAATCGACGCCATCCTGGAGGCGATGGAGTGGCTGGGCCTGGACTACGACGAAGGCCCGATCTACCAGACCGACCGCGTCGCCCGTTACCAGGAAGTGGCCGAGCAGCTGATCGCCGAGGGCAAGGCGTACTACGCCTACGAGACCCGCGAGGAGCTGGATGCCATGCGCGAGGCCGCCATGGCCAGGCAGGAAAAGCCGCGCTACAACGGCGCTGCGCGCGATCTGGGCCTGCCCTACCGGGACGACCCGAACCGCGTCATCCGCTTCAAGAACCCGCTGGAAGGCACGGTGGTGTTCGATGACCTGATCAAGGGCCGCATCGAGATCGCCAACAGCGAGCTGGATGACATGGTCATCTTCCGCCCGGACGGCTACCCCACCTACAACTTCGCGGTGGTGGTGGACGACTGGGACATGGGCATCACCGAGGTCATCCGCGGCGACGACCACATCAACAACACCCCGCGCCAGATCAACCTGTATGAAGGCATCGGCGCGCCGGTGCCCAGGTTCGGCCACATGCCGATGATCCTGGACGAGCAGGGCGCCAAGCTGTCCAAGCGCACCGGTGCGGCTGACGTGATGCAGTACAAGGACGCCGGCTACCTGCCCGATGCGCTGCTGAGCTACCTGGCCCGCCTGGGCTGGTCGCATGGTGACCAGGAGCTGTTCAGCCGCCAGGAACTGATCGACCTGTTCGACGTGAAGGATTGCAATTCCAAGGCCTCGCGCCTGGACATGGCCAAGCTGGGCTGGGTCAACCAGCACTTCCTGAAGACCGAGGACGTGGCCGCGATCGTGCCGCACCTGGTCTACCAGCTGCAGAAGCTGGGGCTGGACGTGGCCGCCGGCCCGGCTCCGGAGGATGTGGTGATCGCCCTGCGTGAACGCGTGCAGACCCTGAAGGAAATGGCCGAGAAGGCCGTGGTCTGGTACCAGCCGCTGACCGAGTACGATGAAGCGGCGGTGGCCAAGCACTTCAAGGCCGGTGCCGAGGTGGCGCTGGGCAAGGCCCGCGAGCTGCTGGCCGCGCTGCCGGAATGGACCGCCGAGTCGGTGGGCGTCGCCCTGCATGACGCGGCCGCAGCGCTGGAGATCGGCATGGGCAAGGTCGCCCAGCCGCTGCGCGTGGCCATCACCGGCACCCAGGTCAGCCCTGACATTTCCCATACCGTGTACCTGGCCGGCCGCGAGCAGGCCTTGAAACGCATTGATGTGGCCATCACCAAGGTAGCAACGGCCTGAGGCATCCTTGCCAGGCCCGAACCGGAGAACACGCATGCCCGCCAAGACCGCCACTGCCTGTACCGCCCCGCACCACCACGTCCACGACGCATCGGATTTCGTGGCGGTGGTCGAGCGTGTCTCGCGCGAACGCGGGCTGCGCCTGACCCCGATCCGCGCCAACGTGCTGAAGCTGATCGCCGAGGCCGGCAAGCCGGTCAAGGCCTACGAGCTGCTGGAATGGGTGCGCAACGGCAAGGGCGTGGGCGCTGATGCCCCGCCCACCGTGTACCGCGCGCTGGACTTCCTGATGGCCAATGGCTTCGTGCACAAGCTGGAGTCGGTGAATGCCTTCGTGGCCTGCCATCATCCAAGCAGCGCTGCGCATTCGGTGCCGTTCCTGATCTGCAACAGCTGCCACAGCGCAGTGGAGCTGGAAGACCGCGAGATCGTCAGCCAGCTGGAGAAGCGGGCCAAGGAACTGGGCTTCCAGCCGCAGGCACAGACCCTGGAAGTGCACGGTCTCTGCGCGCGCTGCGCGGGGTAACGCAATGGTAGTGCCGGCCGCTGGCCGGCATCCTGAGTGGGGTCAGATCCCTTTGCCATTGGCAAAGGCATCTGACCCCGTTTCATGACAAGGGCTAGTCCTTCGGCTTGCCTGCGGTATCCACCCGCACGATCACCGACATGCCGGGCCGCAGCTGCGCGGCCAGCTTCTGGCCTTCATCGATCGATATCCGCACCGGCAGCCGCTGCACCACCTTGGTGAAGTTGCCGCTGGCATTGTCCGGACGCAACACGCTGAACTCCGATCCGGTGGCGGGCGCGATCTCCTGCACGCGGCCGCGCAGCACCTGGCCCTGGAACGCGTCCACCGAGAACGTGGCCGGCTGGCCGATCGCCATTCCCCAGGTCTGGCCTTCCTTGTAGTTGGCCACCACCCACAGTGTGTCAGGTACCAGGAACAGCAGCTGCGAACCGGCGGCGACATACTGGCCCACGCGCACGCTGGCTTCACTGATCTGGCCGTCGCGCGGTGCGTGGATCACCGTATTGGCCAGGTCGATGCGGGCCAGTTCCAGCTGCGCCTGTGCGCTTTCCACCTGGGCCTCCAGGCTCTTGCGCGCGACCTGGGTCGACACCAGTGTTTCCTCGGCGATTCGGATCTGCGCCTGCGACTGCTGCACGCTGGCCTGCGCCGAGGCTTGGCTGGTGCGGAACTTGTCGCGGTCATTGATCGACACCAACTGCTGCGCGGCCAGTTCCTCGTAGCGCTTCAGCTCGTTGCGCGCGCGCTGCAGTTCGGCCTGGCCAGCCGAGAGCGTGGCGCGCGCCGAGGCGATCTGCGCACGGTTCTGCGCCTGCGACTGGTCGGAGTTGGCCAGCGCCGCGCGCGCACTGTCCAGCGTCGCTTGCGCCTGGGCGACGCGTTGGGCATAGATGCGGTCATCGATGCGCAGCAGCGGCTCGCCCTGCCTTACGTGCTGGAAATCCTTCACCAGCACTTCAGTCACATAGCCATTCACCTGCGGCGCCATCACCGTGATCTGTCCGCGCACATAGGCGTTGTCGGTCACCATCACGCTGCTGGTGAACGGCCACAGGTGCCAGGCGCGCAGGATCAGCGCGATGCCCAGCAGGGCGACCACCACCATCACTACCACGCTGCGCGCGCTGGGCTTGAGGTACTTCGGCGCGACCGCCGGTTCAACGGGCGTGGGCGCAGGCGCCGCGTCGGTCGGCGGCGGTGGGGTCACGTTGTCGGCGTCGTCGGATCGGGGCGGGACGGGGGGCATGGTCGAGAACTCAGCGGGGCGCGGCTGGCGTGGCCGCAGTGGAAAGGGCGGGGTGGCGCTTGCGCCATTGCTTGAGCACGGCGGTGCGCAGCGACAGCAGCAGCAACCAGCACAGGAAGCCGATCGCCAGCCAGCCGCTCAGCGTGAACACATCATTGAAGCCGCGCACGTTGGCTTCGCGGCGAGTGGTCTGCGCCAGCTGCGCGCTGCCCTGCGCGCTGCGCAGCACCGGGTCGGTGATCTGGGCGGCATACAGCTGCTGTTGGATGCGCAGGCGCTGCGCCACCACCGGATCGGCGGGATCGAGCTGGCTGGTCAACGCGCTGGAGTACAACTGCTCGCGATGCAGCTGGAAGGTCCCCAGCACCGCCGAACCTGCCAGGCCGCCCAGCGTCTGCGTGATCGACAGCGTCACCAGGAAGGTGATCATGTGGTCCACACCCTGTTTCAACGCAGCGGAAATGCCGAGCATGATCAGCGGGCCCATGAACATGCCGGCACCGACCGAGGCCAGGAACTGGCTGGCGTAGAAGTCGTGCGGCCGATCCAGGCTGGTGCGGTGCTGGTCGAAGAAGGCGGCAGCGCCCAGCAGCAGGATCGCCATCAGCAGCTGCGGGATCAGCCGTTTGGGCCCGAAAGTCAGTGCAGTGCCGGCGATACCGGTGATCACGCCGGCAAGAATCACCACGAACAGCGGCCGCAACTGATCAGGGCCCATGCCGAGCGTGCGCATCAGGTTGACCACGCCGTAGGACTGCTCGGTGGTCAGGAAGCGGATCAGGAACGCGCCGACGATGAAATGCAGTACGGGCAGGCTGGCCAGCCAGCGTGTCTGCAGCAGCGGATTGCGCCGGTAGTGTTCGATGATGAAGGCGGTGGTGGACAGCACGATCGAGGCGATCAGCGCCCAGCCCAGCCACGGCGTGTTGAGCCACCAACGGGTGTAGCCCTGCGCCAGTACGATCACCAGCAGCGCAACCGCCGGCGCCAGCAACGCGAAGGTAAGGAAATCCAGCGGCTCGAAGGCCTTCACCTGGATGCCGGGCGGCAGCTTCAACACCACTACGGCGGCGAATGCGCACAACGCAAGGCCGGCCTCGAACGAATACAGCTGGTGCCACTGGCCGGTATCCACCAAGCCTGGTGAAACGATCCAGGCGATCGGCACCGCCAGCTGCGAAAGGCCGACGCCGACCACCAGCAGGTTGCCGGTAAAGCGGCGGGGCAGGGCCTGCAGCATGTACAGCGTGCCCAAGGTCGAACAGGCCGCGCCGGCGAAGCCGCTGGCGGCACGGGTCAGCATCGTGGTCTCGAAGCTGCCGACGAACAGGTGCAGCACCGCCAGCGCCGCGTACAGGCCCAGCCCGATTTCGGCGAACAGGCGGATGCCGTACTGCTGGCGGAATTTGAAGGCCAGCAGGTTGGCGGTGACATTGACCATTGCATAGGCCGCCACCAGCCAGCTGCCCTGGGTCGGGGTCAGCGCCAGCTGGCCCTGCAGGAACGGCAGGTTGGCAGTGACCAGCGCATTGCCCAGCCCGCCGGTGATCGCCACCAGCAGCGATACCAGCGCATAAGCCACACGCCGGTACGGTGGGTGCCAGGGCATCGACGCCGAGCCGGGCATGGTCGGCTTCTCGTGCTCCTCCCAATCCGGAACCGGCTTCAGATACGGCTGGACCATCAGCGGGCCTCGCTGGTTGCTCCCTGAAGACCCCCGCGCAGCAGCTGCAGGGCACGCCCGGCCAGGTGGGCGCGCTCGTCGCGGGTCTTGCCGCGCAGGGCTGCGCCCAGCATGCCCGAGATCAGTGAAATATCCGTCTTCTCCAGATCGGCACGGCACAGCCCGGCGGCCTTGGCGCGGGCGATCGGCTCCTCCAGCAGGTCGCGCACGGTCTCGCGCGCCGCGCGCATGGCCGGCACGTCCGAATCGACCGCACGCCAGTAATCGGCCAGCGCCGGCGAATCGATGATGCGCTGGGCCATGCCCTCGAACACCTCGAACAGGGCGTCGTCGCGGTCGCCGAGCTGTTCGACCTGGCGCCGGATGCGGTCGACCGTACGCTGCAGCAGCGCCTGGATCAGCGCGGTGCGGTCGGGGAAGTTGCGGTACAGGGTGGCGCGGCCCACCTGGGCGCGTTCGACCACCAGATCCAGCGGGGCGGTGACGCCATGTTGGCCGAAGACATGATCGGCGGCGTCGAGGATGAGGGCACGGCGGGCAGCAGCATCGGCACGTTGGGCGGTCATGGAGTTATTTTCGGACAAAAGTGTCCGTTTGGCGAGACATTGAGTGACGGGATTGTCCGCTTGTTGTGGTACGCACATCTTTGTGACGGATGCGTGATGGTGAGAATCTGAACGAAAACGGGGCCCGAAGGCCCACCGCTGGAGTTGCTGTAGATCCACGCCATGCGTGGATGAAAAGGCTTGGAGCCGGAACGGATGCGGCTAGCCGGTGGCTGATCCGCTCATCTGGCCTTCTTCCTGCTCTTGATGAAATCAATGAACCCCTTCTCATGGCCCTCAAAGGCACGTCTGCCGTACTTGCGGTGCTGCGGTTCGAACAGCGCGTAGGCTGCATCAAGGTTTCCCGATTCGAACTCAATCGTTGCAAGGAGCTCGTCCATGTACTCGCTTGAGGCTTCTCCTTGTCCATAAATGTCTCTGGCGACCATCGCCCACGCTCTGGCCTTCTCAAACTGGGCGGTATCGCGATAGAAAACTGCTATTCCATACGATGAACTCTGGGCGTGGTCATAGGATGACTTGGGCTCTGGAATCATGTCCCAGCTTTCAAGGAAGCGATGCTCTGCCTCCGCGATGTCACCGGCCAGCCAAGCGGTTCTCCCGCATTTGGCGATTGCAAGGATGCGTTCTTTCAGTTCGGCATCGAGACTCATGGTCATGCAAGTGTTTCCGCTCAGTTTTTCTATTGGATTGATACCGGGCTGAGTCTAGCCGCGTAGTAGATGGTGACGCATTGGTAGTGCGCCGCTTTCACCAGTTCATGCCATATACGACAAAAAGAGGGGGCCTTTCGGCCCCCTCGGGTAATGTTCCGACGGCGTAAGCCGATCAGAAGAACGCGCGGATGCCGAACGCGACACCACGGCCCGGCAGCGGCGAGTAGTCGCGCAGCAGCGAGGTATGCGGACGCACTTCGCGGTTGGTCAGGTTGCTGCCATCCAGGAACACCTCGTAGCTGTTGCTGGCGTTGCGGTCCCAACGATAGGCCAGGTGCGCGTCGACCAGGGTGTAGCCGTTGCTCGGCTCCTCGTTCTGCGCGACGTCCTTCTGGCGGCTGTAACGCACCGCACCGACCGAGGCGCGCCAGCCGTCCTTCGACCAGCGCAGGTCGGCACCGACGCGGGCCGGGGCGATGCGCGGCAGGTAGCCGGTGTTGGCAAGTTCCACGCTGTAGTTGTGGTTGTGGTCGCCATGCGGAACGGCAATGTCGAGGTTGCGGCTGCCGCTGCCATCCAGCTTGGCCTTCACGTAGTCACCGAACAGGCGCAGATCCCAGTCACCGGCGCCACCCTCGAACAGGTGCACCAGCGCTTCGGCTTCGGCGCCGCGGAACACCGCGTCCTGCTGGGTCCAGGCGCGGACCGGGAGGCCTTCGGTAACGCCGGTGTCGGCCAGGTAGATGAAGTCCTTGAACCTGGTCTGGTAGACCGACGCGGAGAAGTCCAGGCGCTCGCTGTGGGTGTGGATGCCCAGTTCCACGCGCTGGCCGCGCTCGGTCTTCAGGTTGGCGTCGCCGATTTCCAGCGAGCGGGTGGCGATGTGTGCGCCGGCGGCATACAGCTCTTCGTTGGTCGGTGCACGCTCGGAGCTGTCCACGCCGATGCGCAGGTCGACGGCGTCGTTGAGCTTCCAGATACCGGCGGCAGACAGGTTGGTGGCACCGAACGTACGGCGGCGATAGTCACCGGTCGGGTCCAGCTTGACCTGGTCGTGGCGGCCGCCCAGTTCCAGCTTGAACGGGCCGAACTGCTTTTCCTGCAGTACAAACAGGCCGATGTTCTTCGTACCGGTATCCGGTACGAACGCTTCTTCACCCTTGGCGCCGAAATCACTGTTGCCGAACTGCAGGCCGAAGGCGCCGTCCCAGCCACCGATCTGCTGCTGCACCGCTTCCAGGCGCGCTTCGATGCCACGGTTGGTGAAGCGGGTGGAGGGCGTGCCGGCCTCCAGCTCCACGTGCTCGTAGTCGGTGTAGGCCACGCGAGCGTTGATGTTCTTCAGGAACGAGACCGGGTTGTAGATGCCGGCCTTGGTCTCGAAGCGGTTCTGCACCATGTCGATGCGCACGTCATGCTCGTCGCCGCCTTCCTCTTCATCGCCGTGGTCGTGACCGTGGCCATGGCCGTGATCGTCGCCGTCGGCGTGCACGTGTGCGCCGTTGGGAATGCCGTAGTTGGTGCGGTAGGTGCTGGCCGACACGCCGAAGTAGCCGCCTTCGCCCAGCCAGGTGGCGCCGACGCCGCCGGCGCGGGTGCGGATGGAGCTGTTGTCGAGGCGGCCGCGACGCGGCTCTTCGCCTTCCTCGCCCGCGTGATCGTGGTCGTGGTCGTCGTGGTGGTCTTCCAGGCTGTCGATCACCGCATAGCCGGGAATGCGGTAGTCGTCGCCATTGCGCACCAGGCCGTCCACATGAAGCACGACATTGCCGCTGACGCCATCGAGGCGGAACATGCCGCTGCGCTCGTTGTTCATCGAATTGCCACGCAGCTCGGCGCGGCCGCTGAGCGGGCGCTCGGGCAGCTCCCGCGCGATGCGGCCGTCGACCACATTGACTGCACCACCGATGGCACCGCTGCCGAACAGCAGCGTGGCCGGCCCCTTCAGCACTTCGATCTGGTCAGCCAGGAACGGCTCGATGCTGGTGGCATGGTCCGCACTGACGGTGGATGCATCCATGTTGCCCATGCCGTTGGACAGCACCGCAACGCGTGGGCCTTCCTGGCCACGGATGATCGGGCGCCCGACACCGGGCCCGAAGAAGGTGCTCTGCACGCCGGGCAGCTTGGCCACGGTATCGCCGAGGGTGCCGGCCTTCTGTTCGTCCAGGCGCTCACCGGCCAGCACCTCCACCGGGCGCGCAAGGGATTCGGCATCGCCCTGCAGCGGCGACGCGGTGACCTGCACCGAGGACAGCTCGGTCAGGTGGCGGTCACGATGGGCGGTGTCCTGACCGGCTGCGAAGGCGACGGACGGCAGCAGGGCGGCGAGGGCCAGGGCCAGGGAATGCGGCTTGAGCCGTGCGGTGTGGGCGGGCATGGATGGGTCCTTTGTTACACTGTATCAATCGCGGGGCGCACGAATCCCGTCGATGGGACAGGGGGAGGGAAAGCGTGCGGGTCGGGAAGGGATGTTATATTATTCCATAACGATTCGCCGACCCTGCTGGAAGTCATGTCCTTGTCCTCACGCCTGCGCCACCTGCTCGACCGTTTCGGTGCCACCGGTTCGATGCTTTGCGCGGTGCATTGCGCAGTCATCCCGGTGCTGCTGGCGGCAGCGCCCTCGCTGGGCCTGTCGTTCTGGCTGAGCGACGGCGTTGAACAGGCGCTGGTGCTGTTCGTGACCCTGCTTGGGCTGTTCAGCCTGGTCTGGGGTTACCGCCGCCATGGCGCGCTGCGTGCGCTGGGCTTCCTGATCCCCGGCCTGGTCGCGCTGTGGGCTGGCGTGCTGTACGAGCCGCTGCATCACAACGCCGTGCCGCATGCGGTGGTGATGACCATCGGTGGCCTGCTGGTGGGCGTTGCCCATCTGGTCAACCTGCGCCTGAACCACGGCCACGTACACGACGCCAGCTGCGCGCACTAGGCGCTCCATGATAGGATTTTCGATCGTGCGCGGGGGCGCCCAGCAAGGCGGCCCCGCCGAACCCGTGTCAGTACGGGGTAACCAGATTTCACACTTGAGGAGTTGAAGACATGGGTAAGGGTGACCGCAAGACCGCCAAGGGCAAGCGCTACAACGCCAGCTACGGCAACGCCCGTTCGCATACCGCGAGCAAGGTCGCCGTAGGCGCCGCCGCCCCGGTTGCCAAGAAGACCGTGGCCAAGGCTCCGGCGAAGAAGGCCGTGGCGAAGAAGGCCGTCGCCAAGGCCTGATCCGGCCGCGCGACTGGTCCAAGGAAAAACGCGGCGCCTGGCGCCGCGTTTTTTTATGCATGATTTTGCAGAGCCGAGCCCATGCCCGGCTGGCGCAATGCAGCCGAGCGTGGGCTCGGCTCTACAACCGGATCAGCGCAGGGTCTTCTTCAGCGTTTCCGGGTTGCCGTCGTTCGGCGCGGCTGGTACCTGCAGAAGGTGTGCCAGCAGTGGATAGACATCGACATTGTCGAAGCCATCGATCACCAGGCCCTGGCGGAACGACGGGCCACTGGCCACGAACACCGCGCGCATGGACGGCAGCGCGTTGTCGTAGCCGTGCGAGCCGCGGTCCTGCTGTTCGCGCTTGGCGATCTTTTCCTGATGCAGGGCATCCCAGCCTTCATCCATCATGCAGACAATGGCGGGAATGCGCGGATGGGTGCCGTAGTGCAGGCGCGCCGGCAGTTTTTCTTTCTTCCAGCATTCGTAGTGCGCGTGGCGGCCGAGCAGAGCGCGTTCGGCGGCGGCTTCATGGCCGACCACCGGTGCGAAGCCGACCGACTGGCCCTGGCTGACATTGCGCGCAATCGCCGGGTCGACCATCGATTCGGTGGCGATCACCTGGCCAGCGGGGACACTGGCCATGCCATGGTCGGAGACCACGATCACATTGGTTGTTGCGGCCAGCCCACGTTGCTGGAGTCCGTCGAGCACCTGGCCGACGATCTGGTCGGCGCGCACGATGGCGTCGGCGTACTGCTTCGACTCGGGGCCGTAGTTGTGACCTGCCTTGTCCACGTGTTCCATGTACAGCGTGGTCAGGCGGGGGGCATCGGCGTCGGTCTGTGACAGCCAATCGAGCACGATGCCGGCGCGCTGTTCCAGCGGCTCCTTGCCGTCGTAGATGCGCCACTGGCTGGGGCGTACGCCACGGATCTCCGATTCACTGCCCGGCCATGACGTGGTGGCCGAACGCACGCCAGCATTCTCGGCGCCGACCCAGATCGGTTCTCCGCCCCACCAGCCACTGGTGGTAACCGCTTCGCGATTGCTCAGCTCGAACCGGCCCAGTGCTTCATCGTCCATGCTGTTGTTGACGATGCCGTGGTGGTCCGGGCGCAGGCCGGTAACGAGGGTGTAGTGATTCGGGAAGGTCAGCGACGGATAGGACGGGGTCATCCAGCGTGCGCGCACGCCGCCATCGATCAGGCGTTGCAGGTTCGGGGTCAGGCTGCGGTCCAGCGCATCGGCGCGCAGGCCGTCGATGGAGATCAGCAGCAGCTTCGGCGGTGCCGCCGCAGCGATGGAAGTGGGAACGGAGGCGGAGGGGGGGGGCGCGGTGGTGCAGGCAGCCAGGGGCAGCAGCAGCGCCAGCGCACAGGTCAGGCGTACGGAAGTCATCCGCGCATGATAAGCCGGCGCAATGACGCGCCCAAGACACGGCGCGCTATCGCGCGCGGTGTCCGCGCATTTTTTCCTTATCCCCGCGCCTGTCGGCGCGCGTCCTTCAACAAGAAGGGGGCTTTTCTCCAGACAGATTCCAGATACCTCCATCCACGCATGGCGTGGATCTATCGTGTCGACCAAGGTCGACACCTGCCAGCCGCCGCGGGAATCTTTCGAAGGTGGGGCGGTGTGGGTGGGCAGGACCGTTGGCGCCATGGATGGCGCCATCGAGCCCCCATGGATGGGTTTACGGCGTGTCCTGCCCACCCATACCGCCCCACCCAACGCGTAGAAAATCGGAGCTGTATTGGCTCTTGACCTTGCCGTTGCCTCTGCGGGTGCCGGGCGCAGCCCGGCCGGCCCTCTCAGGCGAACAGCGGGGCCTGGCGCTGTTCCAGCCGCAGCAGCGCGGCCTTGGTTTCCAGGCCGCCACCGAAGCCGGTCAGTGCACCGTTGCTGCCGATCACGCGGTGGCAGGGCAGGATGATCGGCAATGGATTGCGGCCATTGGCCGCGCCCACCGCGCGGGTCGCGCTGGGTTGGCCCAGGTGCTGCGCCAACTGCAGATAGCTCCAGGTCTGGCCGAACGGAATCAACGCCAGCGCCTGCCACACGCGCAGCTGGAACGGCGTGCCGCGTGGTGCCAGCTGCAGGTCGAACCGGCTGCGTTCACCGTGCAGGAACTGCAGCAGCTGTTCGCGTGCCTCCGGCAGTGCATCCGGTGCGTAATGCCAGCCGTCGCGCCCGCGTGCGGGGTGACGGTTCTCCGGAAACAGCACGTGCGCAAGACCACGCTCGTCACCGGCGATGGTCAATACGCCGATCGGGCTGTCGAAACGATCGAACAACAGGGTCATGTCGGTTCTCCAACGAACGTGCCGGACAGGTGCCACAGGTGCAGCACCGCGTAGGCGCGCCACGGGCGCCAGGGTTGCGAGCGCGCTTCGGTCGCGCGTTCGTTCAGGCGCTGGCCCTGCGCGTGGCCGAGCACCTGCTGCAGTACAAGATCGCCGGCCGGGAAGGCATCGGGCTGGCCGAGGCCACGCAGGGCGATGTACTGCGCGGTCCAGGGGCCGATGCCGGGCAGTGCAACGCAGCGCGCAACGAATTCCTCCAAGGCCTGGCCGGGCCCGAAGTCGAGCCGGCCGCTGGCGCAGGCGGCGGCCAGGGCGCGCACGGTGGCGGCGCGGCTGCGCGGCAGGCCGATTGACTCCAATGGTGCCTCGGCCAGTACCTCGGGCGCTGGAAACTGGCGATCGAAGTCGGATGGCATGCCCGGCAGGTGCGCGCCATAGGCGTCGACCAGGCGCCGCGCGAAGGTGGTGGCCGCGGCCACGCTGACCTGCTGCCCGAGCACCGCGCGTACGCCCACCTCGAAGCCATCCCAGCCGCCGGGCACGCGCAGCCCGGGGCGCTCGGCGATCCCGCGCGCCAGCAGAGGTTCCTCGCCGAGCGCGGCATGCACCTGCTGCAGGTCGGCATCCAGATCGAACACGCGACGCACGCGGCGCACGATGTCAGGGATCAAGCGCGGATCCACCGCGCCCAATTGCAGGCGAAGTTCCGGGCGCTTCGAATCGGCGGTGACGCGCAGCAGGGTGGGGCGCTCCGGCGCGCCCAATACGCGCTGGTAGCTGTCTTCACCGATCAGTTCGATGCCGGGCAGGCTGCGTTTGCGCAGGAAGGCCAGCATGCGTGGGAAGTCCAGTGGTGGACGGTAGCCCAGGCGCAGCACCAGGCCGCCATCATCTGCAGCCAACGGTTGATGCTGGCGACGCAGGGCGGTCGGCGCCATCCCACAGCCCTGCAGGAACGCGGTACTGAAGCGGCGCAGGCTGTTGTAGCCGGCAGCCAGCGCGACGTCGGTCACCGCCAGCGTGGTTTCGGTCAGCAACTGTTTGGCCAGCAACAGGCGATGGGTTGCGTGGATCTGCCCGGGCGTTGCGCCGAGATGTTCGACGAACAGGCGCTGCAGTTGGCGCGCGCTGAGGCCGAGCTTCGTTGCAAGATCGGCCACCGGCTGCTCCTGCAGGAAGCCGCCGTGGATCAGCGCCAGTGCGCGCTGCACGGTCTGTCCGGCCAGGGCCTGCTGGGCCTGCGGTGCCAATTCCGGGCGGCAGCGCAGGCAGGGGCGGTACCCGGCGGCCGCGGCGGCCGCGGCGGTGGGGAAGTAGGTGATGTTGCGCGGCTTCGGCGGCGGTGCCGGGCACACCGGGCGGCAGTAGATGCCGGTGCTGCGCACGGCGGTGAAGAACACGCCGTCGAAGCGTGCGTCGCGGGCCAGGCGGGCGCGGTCGCAGGCGGCGGTGTCGAGGGCGAGGGCGGTGTCCATGGCGCCAGTCTAGGCCCGCGCGGGCGGCGATACTCGCCACATTCGGACATGGATGCTGAAAGGGGGGCAGGCTGGGCTGCGCCCGGCACCCGCGGTAGTGCCGGCCGCTGGCCGGCAACGGCAACGGCAACGGCAGAAGCTGGTTTTCTGTGGGGAGGCGGGGTGGGCCCGGTTGCGGGAGACGCCGTAAACCCGTCCTTGGGGGCTTGGCCGCGGCATCCATGCCGCGGACACTCCCGCAACCGGACCCACCCCGCCTTCGACAGGTTCCTGCGATCTGTCGGAAGGGCATCCCGCTCTGGTAGGTGTCGACCTTGGTCGACACGCTTTTTCCCCAAGGGTCAGAAGGGGTTCATCACCACGCACTGAATGCGCGGCCTGGACGGGTAGACTGTGGCTCTTGCTCACGTGAAGACCGGTTGCCCGATGTCCGCCAAACTCCGCTGGTTGCCCCTGTTGTGCCTGGCCCTGGCGGGCTGCAGCCAGCTGGAGAATCCGGGCAATGTGACTGCCGCCGACAAGGCCGCGCGGGCGCCGTCCAGCGATGGCGAGAACATGGTGTCGATCAATGCGGCTGACGCACCGCCGCCGCCGGCACCGCCGCGCAGCCGGCAGGACCGGCCGTGGCCGCAGGCGCAGCTGGAGAATGGACGCGCCTGGATCAGTTGCAGCACCGAGTACGCCGGCGAAGCTGGCGACGGTGTCGAGCTGGAAGGCCTGCAGCGCGAGCAGATCACCCAGGCCCTGGCCCCGTGCGCCGAGCGTGGCCTGATGCGCGTGCGCTACGCCGGCAAGATCAATCCGGGCTTCGCCGAGATGATGTGGCGTCTGGCGGTGGTGGCCGACCAGCAGAAGATCCACAAGCGCATCCTTGACCTGGATTCCAGTGGCGGGCAGGTGGAGTCGGCGATCGTCGCCGGTGACAGCATCGGTGAATCGGGCTGGACCATCTGGGTGCGCGAAGGCTCGATCTGCCACAGCGCCTGCGTGTTCGTGCTGGCCGCCGGCGACAACCGCCTGCTGTCGGGCAAGGTCGGCATCCACCGCATGATGCGCATCAGCTCCAAGGCCACCTCGCGCGCCGAGCTCAACCGCGAGCTGCACGAGGTCTACGACAACGTGAAGGACTACCTGCAGCGCAACGGCGTGGCGGTCGGTGTGGCCGATCTGATGATGACCGTGCCCAACCGCAGCCTGCGCCTGCTGACCCCGGACGAACTGCGCCAGTACGGCCTGGATGGCACCAATGCGGTGCAGGACGATCTGGAACGGATCAAGCAGATGCGTGCCTGCGGCGACGATTTCGTGCAGCGCAAGGACGCCTTCCTGGTCGCCTTCGACCAGCAGTGCAAGCGCGAAGGCGCCGACATGGAGTCGATCAACAGTTGTGGCCAGGCGTTGAAGCAGCGCTTCGGCTTCCCGGACGCGGTCTGTCCCGACGAAAGCCCGCTGTCGGAGATCGATGTGGCGACGCTGCCACCAGCGCCGCCGGAGCCCCCGCCGGTGGCCGAACAGGCGCCAGGGAACGCCGCCGCGCCCGCCGCGCAGGCTGATGCGGCAGCGGTGGAGGGCGACGCCCCGGCACGCTGACAGCATAGTCACCGCGCTGGCGTAGACTGCGGTTCTCTCCAGAAAACCGGCGGTGTCCATGAAGCGCGTGCTCCTGCTGCTGTCCCTGCTGCCCCTGACTGCGTTGGCGCAGGCACCTGCGCCGGCCACGCCTGCACCAGCTCCGGCACGCCCGGCCCCCGCATCGCCGGCGGCTGCGAAGCCCGCCACTGCCGGTGCCCCGGCGTTGACCGCTGCGCAGCAGGCCCAGGTGCAGAAGCAGGACGCGGAAATGGGCGCGGCTGCGTTGAAGGCGGCGCAGCTGGTCGATGCCAACCGCGCCGGCGAATTGTGGGATGGCGCTTCGGCCGTCGCGCGCCGTGCGGTGCCGAAAGCCACCTTCGTCAGCCAGTTGGCCGCCGAGCGCACGCGCCTGGGTGCGCTGGCCGGGCGTGGCCAGCCGACCATCACCCGGGTCAAGTACAGCCCCGGCGCCGCAGTGCCGGAAGGGCTGTACATCAACGTCAGCTTCCCGACCCGTTTCGCCAACAGCGCGCAGCCGGTGCGCGAGCTGGTCTCGTTCCGCTTCGACGAAGACCAGGTCTGGCGCCTGGCCGGTTACAGCCTGCGCGCGTCGGCACCCTGAGGAGATGAACGATGGCAACTGAGCTGACAATGCTGGCCTGGTCGGTGCTGCTGGGCTTTGTCTACATCTTCGCCACCTCCACCGTGGTCACCCGCGAGCGCGGGATGAAGTGGAATGCCTCGGCACGCGATGGCGATGCAAAGCCGCTCAGCGCGCTGGCCGGTCGCCTGCAGCGTGCGCAGGCCAACTTCCTGGAAACGTTCCCGTTCTTCGCCGCTGCCGCCATCGCGGTGGTCGTGGCCGGGCGCAGCAACGACACCACGGCGCTGGCTGCGCAGGCCTACGTCTGGGCGCGTGTGGTCTACCTGCCGCTGTATGCCGCAGGCGTGCCCTACCTGCGCAGCCTGGTCTGGCTCGTATCGCTGCTGTCGATCCTGGCGCTGGTGTTCGCACTGCTGTAGCCGGGCCTGATCCAGATCAAGGCCAGTCATGCGCGCGGCGCTATGCTGGCCCGGACTGAATCAACGGCAGGAGGCGCGCATGCGCAGGATGGACGTGGTGGTGGTCGGCGCTGGACCGGCGGGCCTGTGCTTCGCGCGTGCGCTGGCCGGCAGTGGCCTGCAGGTCGGGCTGGTCGAAGTGCAGCCGCGCCAGGCCCTGGCCGAAGCCGCCTTCGATGGCCGCGAGATCGCGCTGACCCATGCCTCGCGGCAGAGCATGGAGCAACTGGGGCTGTGGCAGCGCCTGCCGCAGGCCGAAGTCGCCGAGCTGCGCGATGCCAGGGTGATGAACGGCGGCTCGCCGTTCGCGTTGACCTTCGCCAGCAGCCAGGTTGATGGCCAGCCGCTGGGCTGGCTGGTGCCCAACCACCTGATCCGCCGCGCCGCCTGGGATGCCGTGCAGGGCCAGGATGCGCTGGAGCTGTTCGATGGGCGCAAGGTGCTGGGCGTGCAGGCCGATGCGCAGGGCCACGTGGTCAGACTCGATGACGGCAGTCAACTGCACGCGCGACTGCTGGTCGCGGCTGACAGCCGCTTCTCCGCCACCCGCCGCATGCTCGGCATCGGTGCGCAGATGCGCGACTTCGGCAAGTCGATGCTGGTATGCCGCATGCAGGTCGAGCGCGACCATCACCACACGGCCTGGGAGTGGTTCGGCTACGGCCGCACCATGGCGCTGCTGCCGCTCAACGAGGGCCAGGCATCGGCGGTGATCACGCTGCCGCCGCGGCAGATCGAAGAACTGCTGGCGATGGACGAGGTGGCCTTCGGCGATGCCATCAGTGCCTGCTTTGAGCATCGGCTGGGCCGCATGCAGCCGGTGGCCACGCCGCAGGCGTATCCGCTGGTAGGTGTGTACGCGCACCGTTTCGTCGGCGAGCGTTCCGCGCTGATCGGCGATGCCGCGGTGGGCATGCACCCGGTCACCGCGCACGGCTTCAATCTGGGACTGGCCAGCGCACAGCGGCTGGCACAGGGCATCGTCGCGCAGCAGCGGCGCGGTGCCGACATTGCCGCCGCCGGCATGCTGGCCAGCTACCAGCGCGGTCATCGGTTGGCGTCGCGGCCGCTGTACGAGGCCACCAATGCGATCGCCAGCCTGTACACCGACGATCGTCGCCCGGCACGCCTGCTGCGGGCCGCGGGCCTGCGCCTGGCGCAGGGCGTGGCGCCGTTCAGGCAGCTGATCGCCTCGCACCTGACCCAGCGCGTGGCCTGAACACCCTCGGATCAGCCAGCGGCCAGCACGCGGATCTGGCTGTCGGCGAACTCGACCACCTGGCCTGCGCGGATCTTGCAGGCCTTGCGCAGTTCGACCTCACCGTCGACCCGCACCTGGCCCTCGCTGATGACCATCTTGGCCTCGCCGCCGCTGGTGACCAGGTCGGCCAGCTTCAACAGCTGCTTGAGTTCGACGTAGTCGCCGTCGAGGTCGAATTCGAGAATCTGCATGGAGCGAGGGGTCCTGGAAAGAGGGCGCAGGCCAGCGGCCGGGCCGGAAAGAAGGGCGCGTATTGTGCGCTAGCACGGGGCATGACGGCACGCGCATGGAAAGCTGTACGCCTCGTTCAGGATCAATGCGGTATCATTCCGCTCTGAGCGAGTGAAATCTCCTCCGACCGAGCAGCGCCAGGGCACGCGATAAGAAGGGCGCCCAAAGCGCGGACCATCACCCTTTTTATCGCACTGCCAGGAAGACGGCAGTGCCTTCGGAGTTCCCCATGTCCCAAGATTCCCAAGCGCCGCTGCAGTTCGCGCAGCTCGGCCTGTCCGAGCCCGTGATGCAGGCGGTCACCGCCATCGGCTACGAAACCCCGTCGCCGATCCAGGCCGCTACCATCCCGGCGATGCTGGAAGGCCGCGACGTGCTGGGCCAGGCCCAGACTGGTACCGGCAAGACCGCTGCGTTCGCACTGCCGGTACTGTCCAACATCGACCTGCAGCAGATCAAGCCCCAGGCCCTGATCCTGGCGCCGACCCGCGAACTGGCCATCCAGGTTGCCGAGGCGTTCCAGTCCTATTCGTCGAAGATCCCGGGCTTCCGCGTGCTGCCGGTGTACGGCGGCCAGCCCTACGGCCAGCAGCTGTCGGCGCTGCGCCGTGGCGTGCATATCGTGGTCGGTACCCCCGGCCGCGTGATCGATCACCTGGACCGCAGCACCCTGGACCTGTCCGAGCTGAAGACCCTGGTGCTGGACGAAGCCGATGAAATGCTGCGCATGGGCTTCATCGACGATGTCGAAGCGGTGCTGAAGAAGCTGCCGGAGCAGCGCCAGGTGGCGCTGTTCTCGGCCACCATGCCGCCGCAGATCCGTCGCATCGCGCAGACCTACCTGCAGAACCCGGTGGAAGTGACCATCGCGGCCAAGACCACCACCTCGGCCAACATCCGCCAGCGCTACTGGTGGGTGAGCGGCATGCATAAGCTGGACGCGCTGACCCGCATCCTGGAAGTCGAGCCTTTCGACGCGATGATCATCTTCGCGCGCACCAAGGCCGGCACCGAAGAACTGGCCAGCAAGCTGCAGGCGCGTGGCCTGGCCGCTGCCGCCATCAACGGTGACATGCAGCAGGCCCAGCGCGAGCGGACCATTGCCATGCTGAAGGAAGGCAAGCTGGACATCCTGGTCGCCACCGACGTGGCCGCCCGCGGCCTGGACGTGGAGCGCATCAGCCACGTGCTGAACTACGACATCCCGTACGACACCGAGAGCTACGTGCATCGCATCGGCCGTACCGGCCGTGCCGGCCGCAGCGGCGAGGCGATCCTGTTCGCCACCCCGCGCGAGAAGGGCATGCTGCGCCAGATCGAGCGTGCCACCCGCCAGCCGATCGAAGAGATGCAGCTGCCGAGCGTGGAAGCGGTCAACGACACCCGCATCAACAAGTTCACCTCGCGCATCAGCGAAACGCTCGGCGCCGGCGGCCTGGACTTCTACCGCCAGCTGCTGGAGCGCTTCGAGAACGAGCAGAACGTGCCGGCCATCGAGATCGCCGCCGCGCTGGCCAGGATGCTGCAGGGCGATACCCCGTTCCTGCTGCAGCCGCCGGTGCGTGCCCCGCGTGAAGAGCGCGCGCCGCGCGAGCGCTTCGACCGTGGCGACCGCCCGGAGCGTGGCGATCGCTTCGACCGCAACGAGCGGGGGCCGCGCTTCGAGCGTGGCCCGCGTCGCGACGACGCCGAAGGTGGTTTCGAGCCGCGTCCGCGCCGCGAGGTTCCGCCGCGTGGTGCGCCGGAGCAGGGCATGGAGACCTACCGCATTTCGGTGGGCCACCAGCACGGCGTGAAGCCGGCCAACATCGTCGGCGCCATCGCCAACGAAGCCGGCCTGGAAAGCCGCTTCATCGGCCGCATCGACATCCACGACGACTTCTCGCTGCTGGACCTGCCGGCACAGATGCCGCCGGACGTGCTGTCGCACCTGCAGAAGGTGTGGGTGTCCGGCCAGCAGTTGCAGATGCGTCCGCTGGCGGCCGGTGAAGAGATCAATCCGGCCCCGCGTCCGTTCAAGCCGCGCTTCGACAAGCGTGGTCCGGGCGGCCCGGGTGGCCCGCGTCGTGGTGGTCCGGGTGGCCATGGGGGCGACCGCGGCGGTGACCGCGACAGCCGCCCGCCACGTCGTGACGGCTTCAAGCCGCGCGGCCCGCGCAGCTTCTAAGCCGCACCCGCAGCCGTCAAGAACAACGCCAGCCCCCGGGCTGGCGCACAGGAAAAGGGGACGGAGGGGATTAAGTCGTATTTGGCAGGCCATGCGCTTATGCCGAAAACGACTTAATCCCCTCCGTCCCCTTTTTCGCATGGTCAACACATTGCCGGTCATAGGCTGGCCCGGTTCCAAAGGAGGTTGTCACCGCAGCACATTCGGGGGGATCCGGGATGGGTAGGAGTGGCACGGACCAACAGAGCCGGCGGGTGCCGATGACCCGGGGGCTGGGACTGCGTTTTGCGTTGTTGACCGGCATGGCGATCGGACTGGTCGCACTGTCGGCGTTGATCCAGGAACTGCAGGCGGCCTCCACCGCCTGGATCGCCGGCCAGGGATACTGGTCGCGCGGTCAGCAGGATGCGACCGCCGCGCTCAGTCGCTACCTGGCGCGCGGTGATGCCCAGGACCTGGACGATGCACGCCAGGCCCTGCAGGTGCCGTTGGGCGATCTGCAGGCGCGGTTGGCGCTGGAACAGGCGGAGCCTGACGAAGAGAAGGCCCGGCAGGGCTTCCTGCAGGGGGGCAACGCGCACGCCGACATTCCGCGCCTGGTGTTTTCGTTCCGCTACGCGCGGGATATCGGTGCCTTCCGCGAAGCGACCGCGTTATGGCGGCAGACCGACGGGGACCTGATGGCGCTGCAGCGCCTGGTCGATGAGTTGCAGCGGCGGCACGAGGGTGGCCCCGTAGTGGCAGCCATGCGTGACCACTACCTGCAGCAGCTGCGCGACCTGGACCAGCGGATGAAGGTGCAGAGCCAGGCGTTCTCACAGGCGCTGCTGCGGATGGCGACGCTGGTGAGGCTGGCCACGTTGATGGTCGCGGGCCTGTCGGTGCTGGCGATCAGCCTGATGGCGGTGGCCCTGGCGCGCCGCGTCGGCAAGGACCTGACCGAACACGAGAGCCGCTTCCGCGCAGCGTTCTACCAGGCCAACGTCGGCATGCTCAAGCTCGATACCGAAGGCAAGGTGATCGAGGCCAACCAGGCGATGGCCGACATCCTCGATCATCGCCGCGACGTGCTGCTGCAGCTGTCGCTGGCTGACCTGCTGATGGACGGCGAGCTGGTCATTGACGGGGTGGGGCGCATCGATTGGGACCGCCAGCTGCGCCCGAGCGAGCTGCGCTTCCGCCGTCGTGATGGCAGCCTGGTCTGGGGCCGCTGGAGCGGCACCGGTGTGCGCAGCGCCGGCGGCGCCCTGTCGGTGTTCGCGATCATCGAAGACGTCAGCCAGAACCATGCACTGGCGCGCGAGATCGAGCACCACGCCAGCCATGACCCGCTGACCGGCCTGATCAACCGGCGCGAGATCGAGCGCCTGCTCGAACGCGCGCTGCTGCAGGTGCGCAGCGAAGGTGGTACGCACGCGCTGTGCTACATCAACCTGGACCATTTCAAGCTGGTCAATGACAGCTTCGGCCATGCCGCCGGCGACCAGATGCTGCGCAGCTTCGCCGATTACCTGGTGGCGGCGGTGCGCGATGGTGACTGGGTGGGCCGGCTGGGTGCGGACGAGTTCGCGGTGTTCCTCGCCCATGCCGGGCAGGACGAGGCCAAGCGCGTGCTGCAGCGGGTGATCCGCAATCTGGGGCAGGCGACGTTCCCGGTGAGCGAGGGCAGCCCGCAGTTGAGCTGCAGCATCGGCGTGGTCGAGGTCAGCGCCGATGCACCGGATGTGAACTGGTTGATGAGCGCCGCCGACAGTGCCTGCTATGCGGCCAAGCAGGCCGGGCGCAACCGCGTGCACTGCTTCAACGAGAACCGCATGGCGTTGGAGGAACGGCGCCGGGAAGCCGAGCGGCTGCAGGGCGTCAGCCTGGCCATGGCCGAGAACCGCATGGTGCTGTATGCGCAGCGCATCGCCCGCGTCGGCGATCCCACCTACCTGCACTACGAGGTGCTGGTACGCATGCGCGGCAGCGATGGCAGCCTGCACCTGCCGGGCCAGTTCATGCCGGCGGTGGAGCGCTATGGCATGGCCGTGGCGCTGGACCGGCACGTGCTCGGCCTGCTGTTCCGGCACCTGCAGGTGTGCCCGGCGCATGTGCGGCAGCTGGGACTGTGCAACGTCAACGTGTCGGCGCAGTCGATCGCCGAACCCGGCTTCCTCGCCTTCGTCTGCGACCTGCTGGAGCGCAATCGCGCGCTGGCCTCCAAGCTGTGCTTCGAGATCACCGAGACCGCAGCGATCAGCAACCTCAGCCAGGCGCGCGCGTTCATCGATGCGGTGAAGGCGCGCGGCTGCCGGATGGCGCTGGACGATTTTGGCTCCGGGCTGTCCTCGTTCGGCTACCTGCGCCAGCTGCCGGCCGACATCCTGAAGATCGACGGGGCCTTCGTGCGCGACATGGATACCGATCCGGTCAGCCACGCCACCGTGCGCGCGATCAGTGAACTTGGGCGCGAGCTGCAGATGGAGGTGGTGGCCGAATGGGTAGAGACCGCCGAAGTCGCCGCCGCGCTGACCCGGCTTGGGGTGCAGGGCCTGCAGGGCTATGCGGTCGAGCGACCGCAGCCACTGGAACGGATGACCCTGGCCGACCTGCGGCCGGTGCGCCTGGTGGCGGTGCAGGGCCCGCCTGCCGCAGGTTGAACGCCGTCGGCGACTTTGGTCTACACATGCGTTGCAGCCGCGGCTGCGATAATGCCTGCCAGGGGCGACGCGCAGTGGGCGCGGGCGTAAGCAGGAACAGGACGTGGCGTGGGCGGCAGGCAGTGGCAGTACGGAACAGGGGCGGTGCTGGTCGTGCTGCTGGTGTGGTTGGCCACGCCGTGGCCACTGTGGGCTGCTGCCGTCGAAGCCGGCCGCGATTACCTGCTGGTCGGCGCAGCCACCGATGAACCCACTCCACATCGCGCATGCACGCCGGACATGCTGGCCGGTCACCGGCAGCAGGTGCAGGTGCCTGCGCCGCCGGGCGGCTGGTCGGGGCAACCGCAGGCCCTGGACGTGTTCAATGTGTTCGCTGGCGAAGTCCGCGTGCAGTATGGCGATCGCGAGATCTGCGGCAACATGCACGATGCCCGTACCCGAGACTCACGCTTCCGCGCAGGCATCGGGCTGGTGGCGGTGCCGCCAGCGGGCAGTCACGATCCATTCCTGGTGTCGTGGCAGACGCCGTTGAAGGCGCGTTGGGTACCCACCCTTCGGCTGGGCGCGCCCAGTCCAGTGCAGCAGAACGATACCGCCCGCCTGCTGGTGCGCGCGGCCTGCATCGCCGTGGCGATCGCACTGGCGTTGTCGGCACTGATGGCCTTCCTCACCACCCGCGACCGCAGTTTCCTGGTCTACATCGCCGGTACCACCGTGCTGGTGCTTTGGCAGGCCATCCTCGGTGGCCTCAGCGGCTATCCGGAACCCTGGTTGCCGGTGGGCGAGCGCGGTGCCTGGTGGCTGCTGGTGTTGACTGCGGCCACGCAGGCCTTGGTGCTGCCGGCGCTGTGGCGGCTGAATGGCGGTGATCGCCTGTTGCCGCGTTCGCGTCCGTTCCAGCTGGTGGCGCTTTGGGGATTGCTGGCGTTGGCTGCACTGGTGCCTTGGCTGCCATGGGACAGCCTGGCCTGGGTGGCGCAGGGCCTGCAGGTGTCCTATCTGCTGGGCTGTGGCCTGGCGTTGATGGCCGGGGTGTGGGCACGGCTGCGCGGTGACCGCTGGGCGCAGGCGGGGCTGGCGGCGCTGGCGCCGATGCTGGTGTTGATCCTGGCCGACGCCTGCCGCGCGGCGTGGTTGCTGGAATACCGCGTGGAGGCCCTGCAGCTGGCGGTGACCTGGCTGCTGATGATGGCCGCCTACGCACTGAACCAGCGGCTGGGTCGCCTGCGCCAGCAGCGCGATGAACTGCGCCAGCTGGCCGAGACTGATGGCCTGACCGGCCTGCCCAACCGCCGTGCCGGCCTGCAGCAGCTGGCCCGCCACTTGGAGCGGGTTGACCGCGAGCGTGGCCCGCTGGTGATCGGCTTCCTCGATATCGATCTGTTCAAGGACATCAATGACCGCCATGGCCACGCCGTGGGGGACCAGGTGCTGGTGGCGGTGGCGCGCGCATTGCGTGCCGCGGTACGCAGCCAGGACCAGGTAGTGCGGATGGGGGGCGAAGAGTTCCTGTTGCTGATGCCGGGCATGCCCCGCGAGGCGGCGTCGGCGCGCCTGGATCGCCTGCGCCGGCACATCACGGAGGCGGCCCGGGCGCTGCAGGTGCCCGGCCTGGAGGTCACCGCCAGCATCGGCCTGGCGCAGTGGCGGCCGGGCGAGGACGATCTCGCCGCGCTGCTGCGCCGGGCCGACCATGCCATGTACGTGGCCAAGCGTGCCGGCCGCAACCGGGTGTTCGACGGCGAAGAACTCGATCCACCCGGCCTGGCATGAAGCGCGGCGGGCGGCGATGCCGGATAATAGGGCGATGACCACCCGACTCAACAAACACATCGCCGACACCGGCTTCTGCTCCCGCCGCGAGGCCGATCGCCTGATCGCCGCCCGCCGGGTCACCGTCAACGGCCATCCGGCCGGCACCGGCGCGGTGGTGGGCGAGGAAGACCAGGTGCTGGTGGATGGCCAGCCACTGCGCGCGCGCGTGGCCCGCAAGCCCGGCGCCCGCCGCCACGTCTACATCGCGCTGAACAAGCCGGTCGGCGTCACCTGCACGACCGAGACGTCGGTCAAGGGCAACATCGTCGACTTCGTCGGGCATGAACAGCGCATCTTCCCGATCGGCCGCCTCGACAAGGAGTCCGAAGGCCTGATCCTGATGACCAGCAACGGCGACATCGTCAATCAGATCCTGCGGGCCGAGAACGGCCACCAGAAGGAATACCTGGTGGCGGTGAACAAGCCGGTCACCGATGAGTTCCTGCGCGGCATGGCGCGTGGTGTTCGCATCCACGACCAGATGACGCTGCCATGCAAGACTTCGCGCATCGCCAAGTTCGGTTTCCGCATCACCCTGCAGCAGGGCCTGAACCGGCAGATCCGCTTGATGGCCGCCGAGTTCGGCTATCGCGTGACCCAGCTGCGCCGCGTGCGCATCGACAACATCAAGATTGGTGCGCTGAAGCCGGGCCAGTGGCGCAACCTGACCGAGCAGGAGCTGCAGGGCCTGCTGCCGAAGCAGCTGGACTGGTAGTGCCGGCCGCTGGCCGGCTGCAATGGGCGCGCGATGTATCCGGGATGCCGGCCAACGGCCGGCACCACCGCCATGCGGATTGCTCACCGGCTTCCGCTAGACTTCGCGGTGACCTGCCGGAACGTGACGTTGCATGATCAAGCCCGACAAGCCCGCCAACGAAGCCCTTCGGCTCGAGGCGCTGTATCGCTACCGCATCCTCGATTCGGAGCGAGAAAAATCCTTCGACGACCTGGTGGTGATCGCCAAGGCGGTCTGCGGCACCTCGATGGCGGCGGTGACCCTGATCGATGTCGAACGGCAATGGTTCAAGTCGATCCAGGGCATCAATGCGGCGGAAAACCTGCGCAGCGAATCGATGTGTGGCCATGCCATCCTGCAGCCGCAGCAGATCATGGTGGTCGAGGATGCGCTGCAGGATGCGCGCTTCCACGACAATCCGGTGGTGGTCGGCGATCCGCACATCCGCTTCTATGCCGGCGCGCCGCTGATCAGCTCCGACGGCTTGCCGCTGGGTACGCTGTGCGTGTTCGACGCACAGCCGCAACACCTGGCCAGCGACAAGGCCGAGGCGCTGGCCGCACTGTCGCGGCAGGTGATGCTGGTGATGGAGTTGCGCCGTTTCGCGCTCGACATCCAGAACCACATGCTGGAACGCGATGATTATGAGCGCCTGCTGTCGGAGTACCACGACGTGCTGCTGGCGCAGAACGCCGACCTGGCCGAGCAGAGCCGCACTGATGCGCTGACCGGCCTGCCGAACCGCCGCGCGATGGCAGCGGCGCTGGACGAGGCCGTGGCGATGACCGGGGAGCAGCCCGCTGAGGCCTGCGTCGCGCTGCTGGACATCGATCATTTCAAGCACATCAACGACTTCCAGGGCCACGCCACCGGCGACCGCGTGCTGGCCGAACTGGGCGCACTGCTGCGTTCGCACTTCGCCGGCCGTGGCATGGCGGCGCGCTACGGCGGCGAGGAGTTCGTGGCAGTGATGCCCGCAACCGACCTGCGCACCGCCGAACTTCAGTGCGAGTTCCTGCGCCTGGCCGTGGCCGACCTGCCGCTGGGCGTCCCGGTCACGATCAGTATCGGCATCGCCCAGCACCAGCCCGGTGAAAGCGTGGACGACACGCTGGCACGTGCCGACAAGGCGCTGTACCGGGCCAAGGGCAATGGCCGCAACCGGGTGGAAGTAGCGGGCTGAAGTGCCCCGCCCGGTAGATCCACGCCATGCGTGGATGCTCTTCCCGATTCACATCGCGTCGCAGCGCCTGCGATCAAGAGTGGGCAGCATGACGCTTTGTCTTCCCGGACGCCGACCATGTTGCAGACCCTGGCCATCGCCCACTATCGCTCGTTGCATGGGCTGGTACTGCCGCTGCAGCGGTTGAATGTGGTGACCGGCGACAACGGCAGTGGCAAGTCCAGCCTGTACCGCGCGCTGCGCCTGCTGGCGGAGACCGCACAGGGCGGAGTCGCGGCGGTGCTGGCCCGCGAAGGTGGGCTTGGTTCGGCGCTGTGGGCAGGTCCCGAATCCATCGATCGCAGGGTTGCGGCCGGCGAGATTCCGCTGCAGGGCGGGCTCCGGCAGGTGTCGGTGGGGCTGAAGCTGGGTTTCACTACCGAAGAATTGGGCTATGCCATCGATCTCGGCTATCCGCCGCCCAGCCGTTCGCCGTTTGCGCTGGATCCGCAGATCAAGGCCGAGGCGATCTGGGCCGGGCCGTTCCTGCGCAGCGCCAACCTGCTGGTCGATCGTCGCGGGGGGATGGTGCGGCAGCGCCATGCGCGCGGTTGGGATCTGGTGGATGACCGGTTGTCGCTGTTCGACAGCCTGTTCACCCAGGTCGGCGATCCGCAGCGCATGCCCGAAACGATCACCCTGCGTGAGTACATCCGTTGCTGGCGCTTCTATGACCATTTCCGCAGCGATGGCGACGCCCCGGCGCGGCAACCGGCGATGGCCACGCGCACGCCGGTGCTGCATCACGATGGCCGGGACCTGGCGGCGGCCTGGGTGACCATCCTCGAGATCGGGGACCCGGTTGCGTTGGCACGCAGCGTCGATGACGCGTTCCCGGGCGCCACGGTCGATTTCGAGGCGCTGGATGGACGCTTGGCGCTGCGCTTCCACCAACCTGGGTTGCTGCGGCCATTGTCGATGGCCGAGCTCTCCGACGGCACGCTGCGCTTCCTGCTGCTGGCGGCGGCGCTGCACACACCACGCCCACCGCCGTTGATGGTGCTCAACGAACCGGAGACCAGCCTGCACCCGGACCTGCTGCCGGCGCTGGCGCGGCTCATCATCGCAGCCAGTGCGCGCAGCCAGGTATGGGTGGTGTCGCACGCCAGCCGGCTGATCGCGGCGTTGGAACAGGCGCCAGGGTGCCATTCGCTGCATCTGTACAAGGACCAGGGCCGCACGCTGTTGAGCGGGCAGGGCCTGCTGGATGCGCCGGCCTGGCATTGGCCGCAGCGTTGATGCGGCCATCCACGCCATGCGTGGATGCACTCAATCGGCGATGTTGCGCGCTTCGGCCGTGCCAAGGATTTCCGGATGCTGCACCGGCTTGCGGCGGTTCAGCAGCGGATGCAGGAACACCGCGCCGACGATGATCGCCACGCCCAGGTAGAACCACGGGGTGACTTCGTGCTGCTCGCGCAGCAGCACCACCGCCAGTACCACCGCATAGACCGGCTCCAGGTTGGTCACCAGCTGCACCGTGTAGGCGCTCAGGTGGCGCAGTGCGACCAGGGCCAGGGCGAACGGCAGCAGCGTGCAGAACCCGGCCAGCACCAGCAGCAGGATCCCGTCGTGCAGATTCGGGACCACCCACAGCGGGCTGGCCAGCGCCGGCAGCAGATAGGGCATCAGCGGCGCCAGCAGGGTCAGGGTGAGGGTGCCGGCACCCAGCTCCAGCGCGGTGACCGTGAGCGGATCGGCATGGCTGACCATGCGCTTGTTGAGCGAACCGAACACCGCCACCAGCAGCGCCGAGATCGCGCCGATCAACACACCCAGGCGCATGCCATCGGGCACGCCACCGACCACCAGCGCAACACCCGGCAGCACCGCCAGGCCGAACGCCAGCTCACGCAGCTGGAACGGCCGCTTGGCCACCCACGGCTCGATGATCGAGGTGAACACCGGTGCCAGTGCGATGCAGGTGGCAGCCACCGAGGCATTGGCCAGCTTCACCGCGCCGTAGAACGTCAGCCAGTGAAGGGCGACCAGCGCGCCGATGCCGGCGTAGCCTGCCACCAGCCGCAGGGGCAGGGTGCGCAACCCGCGCCAGACCCGCGGCAGCAGGGCCAGCATCGCCGTCACCAGCAGCATGCGCCACCACACCAGCGGCAGTGCGGGCAGGGTGATCAGCTTGCCGAGGATGGCCGTGATGCCCCACAGCAGGACACAGAAATGGATCTGCCACAGCGCTTTGCGGGTGTCGGGTGTGCTCATCGGCCTATTGTGAGGCAATCGTACGGTCGCCGGCGACGCCTGTGGCATGCTCGCGGAAACTCCTCAGGGGAACCCTGCAATGGCTGCCAACCGCTCCGCCCTGCGTGCATGGGCAGCACTGACTGCACTGGCGGCCGCCACCGCGTTGCTGCTGCAATACCTGTTGCTGCTACGCGGCCCCGGGGCGGCTGCCGGGGTCGGCATGGCGACACTGCGCTTCGTTGGTTACTTCACGATTCTCAGCAACCTGGCGGTGTGCCTGGGATGCGTCAGGCTGATCCGTGCGGGTGTGCTGGACACGACTGTCGCCGCGGTGATCGCGTTGTGCATCGGTGTGACCGCGTGCATCTACATGCTGGCGTTGCAGGGGCTGTGGCAGCCCACCGGGCTGCAATGGTGGGTCGATGCCGGCCTGCACTACGCTGTGCCGGCGCTGTACCTGCTGGGGTGGTGGTGGCTGCTGCCGCATGGGGCGCTGCGCTGGCGCGCGCTGGGCGGCGTGCTGCTGGTACCGCTGGTCTACCTTGGCTGGGCGATGCTGGTCGCTGCAATGACCGGACAGGCGCCGTATCCATTCCTCGAACTGCAACGCCTGGGCCTGGCGGCCTTCCTGCTCAACGTGCTGCGCGTTGCGGGCGTCTTCGTGGTGGGCTGGACCCTGCTGTGGGGGCTGGACCGCTGGCGCCGTCGATGAGGCGCTGCAGGGCCATCGCTGCGGCCGGGTTGCGGGCCTTGCCGGCACCGATGCACAGCAGGTAGACCTCGCGCGGGGTTTCCGGGGCGGGCCCGGTCAGGCAGGGCAGGTCGTCCACCGGCTCGCCGCGTGACCAGCGTCGTGCGCGTTCAGCCCAGCGCTGCTGGACGGACGCAGGCAGGCCCTCGTTCAAGCGGGCCTGGCTGCGCTTGATCCGCGCGCAGACGAAGCCCGCACTGACATCGCCATGCAATAGCGCCTCGTCGCTGTCCTCGATCACCAGCGCCACGCCGTGGCGGCGCGCGGCGGTGACCAGAGCCGGTCCATGTGCCTTGGCGTTGCGCACTTCCAGAGCGTGCTGCAACGGCACGCCCTCGAGCTGCTTCGGCAGCTGCGCCATCAGCGCTTCCAATGCATCGGCGTCGGCCGGATGGTGCGGATCGAACTGCCACAGCAGCGGGCCGAGCCGGTCACCGAGCGCAAGTGCCGCCTGCAGGAATGGCGTGGCCGCTTCCACGGTGCTGGCCAGGTCGCGGCGCTGCACCAGGTAGCGTGGCGCCTTCATCGAGAAACGGAAGCCTTCCGGCGTCTGCGCGGCCCACTGCGCGCACTGGGCCGCAGTCGGCGTGCGGTAGAAGGTGCCGTTGATCTCGATGCAGCGCAGGGCGCGGCTGGCATGGGCCAGTTCCTCGCGCTGCGGCAGTCCCACCGGATAGAACATGCCGCCGCGCCACTCGGGAAACACCCAGCCGCCAATACCGCAGCGGATCGCCATCTGGCCGGCAGCGGTCACTGGCTGTGGTCCTCGCGCCAGGGGTCGTAGCTGCCGAACCACCACAGGTAGCCTTCAGGATCGGCACAGGCGTAGCCGCGGCCACCGTAGTCCTGGTCGGCAATGTCGATGACGATGCGCGCTCCAGCCGCCTTGGCCCGCGCATAGTGCGCATCGACATCGGTGACGATCACGCAGGCGCTCTGGGTCTGGCGGCCGCCGACCTCGTCAGGCAGGGCCGCGTGTTTGCTCCACGCACTCTGGTTGCTGGCCGAGCCCAGCATGATCATGCCGCTGCCGAAGGTGAGCTGGGCATGGAAAACCGTATCGCCATCGGCATACACGGCCTGGGCATGGAAGCCGAAGGCCCGCTGCAGCCAGTCGATGGCGGCCAGCGCGTCGCGGTAGCGCAGGCACGGAATGATGGTGGAGCCGTTGCTTGGTTGGCCATTCCCGCCCATGACACCCCTCCTATGGCACGGGGCAGGGTGCATCGACGACCGTTACCATCCTGCGAAACCCCGGTGACGGCCTGCACATGGCCGCTACCCCTGTTCGGAGATGGTGCTGGATGAAAACCTGGATCGGAGGAGCCGTGCTGCTGGCGTGCACGACCATGGCCAATGCGGCGACCCCGCAGCAGCTGCAGGACCTGGATGCGACCGTCGAGCGCGTGCGCACGCAGTTCGACGTGCCCGGCATCGCCGTGGCCGTAGTCAAGGATGGCCAGGTGGTGCTGGAACGTGGCTGGGGCGTGCGCGAGCAGGGCAAGCCGGAACCGGTGCAGGCCGACACCCTGTTTGCCATCGCTTCCAATACCAAGGCGTTCACCGCCACCTCGCTGAACCTGCTGGCCGAGGACGGCAAGCTGAAGATGGATGACAAGGTGATCGATCACCTGCCGTCGTTCCGCATGTCCGATCCGTTCGTGACCGGGCAGATGACGATCCGCGACCTGCTGTCGCATCGCAGCGGGCTGAGCCTGGGCGCCGGTGACCTGCTGTTCTGGCCGGCCACCTCCTACAGCAACGCCGAAGTGGTGGAGCGACTGGGCAGGGTGCCGCTGAAGGGCGGCTTCCGCGAGAGCTATGCCTACGACAACATCCTGTACGCGGTCGCCCAACAGGTGATCGAGCGCGTGTCCGGCATGAGCTACCAGCAGTTCCTGCAGACGCGCATCTTCGACAAGGTGGGGATGGCCGGCACGCGCTACAACGCCGACCACCTGAAGCCAGGTGACAAGGCGGCGGTCGGCCACGCCAAGTACGATTTCAAGGACCTGCGCACCGTTGCACCGCTGACCTGGTCGAACAATGCCGGCGCCGGTGGCATCTATTCCAGCGCGCACGACATGGCGCGCTGGATGCAGGTGCAGCTGGCCGGAGGCAAGCTCGCCGATGGCACGGTGCTGTTCAGTGAAAAGAGCCAGCAGCAGATGTGGCGGATGATCACCCCGCAGTCGATCCCGGCGCCGAGCGTGCCGGAGCTGGCACCGGCGCGGGCCAACTTCGCCGGCTATGGCGAAGGCTGGAGCCTGAGCGACTACCGCGGGCAGAAGCTGGTCTGGCACACCGGTGGCTGGCCGGGCATGGTCTCGCGGTTGACCCTGGTGCCCGGCGAGAAGCTGGGCGTGGTGGTGCTGACCAACCAGGAAGTGGGCGCGGCGTTCAATGCGATCACCCTGAGCGTGCTTGACGCTTACCTGGGCGGAGAAAAGCACGATTGGGTGGATGCCTATGCCAAGGCCGTGGCCAAGGGGCAGGACAAGGCCGACGAGGCCTGGGCCAAGCACCAGAGCGCACGCGACAAGGGCAGCAGGCCATCGCTGGCGCTGGCCGGCTACACCGGCAGCTTCCGTGACCGCTGGTATGGCGACATGCAGATCAGCGCCGAAGGCAAGGGCCTGCGCCTGCGCTTTGCGAAGACCGCGCAGCTGAGCGGGCGCCTGGAGCACTGGCAGCACGACACCTTCATCGTGCGCTGGGACGACCGTTCGCTCAACGCCGATGCGTTCGTGAACTTCAGCCTGGACCCGGATGGCAAGGTGCGCGAGGTGCGCATGCAGCCGATTTCCGACCTGACCGATTTCAGTTTCGATTTCCAGGACCTGCTGTTCACCCCGGTCAAAGAATGAGGGTAGCGCCGGCCGCTGGCCGGCAACCTCATGATCCCTGGAAACGTCGCGAGGTTGCCGGCCAGCGGCCGGCACTACCGGCGCCGCGGCATCGTCGGCCGGCGTACACATCCGGCGTGGGATACTCCGCCGGCTATTGATGGCGAGGGAATGCGATGTTCCGTTGGTTTGAATCCCTGATCCCGGTTTTCCCGCCCGTGGATGGGCGCATGCCACCGCGCAAGGTGCTGCCGTTCTACCTGCACTACCTGCGCCCGGTCTGGCCGGTGCTGCTGGCGACCCTGATTGCCGGCCTGCTGCTGGCGCTGGTGGAAGTGGCCATGTTCGACTACCTGGGCCGCATCGTCGACATGGTCGCCGAGCAGCCCGGTGCCGATTTCTTCAAGCGCCATGCCAATGAACTGGGCTGGATGCTGTTCATCACGGTCATCGCGCGGCCGATCCTGGTGGGCCTGCACAACCTGCTGGTCAACCAGGCGATCGTGCCCGGCCTGAGCAACCGCTCGCGCTGGCTGATGCACAACTACGTGGTGCGGCAGAGCCTGAGCTTCTTCCAGAACGACTTCGCCGGCAGCGTCGCCAACCGGGTGATGCAGACCGGTACCTCGCTGCGCGAGTCGGCGGTACAGATGGTCGACTCGCTCTGGTACATCGTGGTCTATACCGGCACGGCGCTGTACCTGTTCGCGCAGGCGGACTGGCGGTTGATGGTGCCGCTGGTCCTGTGGCTGCTGGCCTATGCGGTGATCATGGTCTACTTCGTGCCGCGCGCGAAGGAACGGGCCTGGATTGCGTCCGAAGCGCGCTCCAAGGCGATGGGCCGGATCGTCGATGGCTACACCAACATTCCCACGCTGAAACTGTTCGCCCATGGCGGGCGCGAACAGGCCTACGTGGCCGAGTCGATCCAGGAACTGGCGGTCAAGCACCGCGCGCAGACCCGGATAACCACCGGCATGGACCTGACCATCGCCATCGTCAACGGTTTCCTGATTGCCGGCACCTGTGGGCTCGCGCTGTGGCTGTGGAATGGCGGTCATATCACCGTGGGCGCGATCACGCTGGCGACCGGTCTGGTGATCCGCATCCACAACATGTCCGGCTGGATCATGTGGACCATCAACGGCATCTTCGAGGACATCGGCACGGTGCAGGATGGCATCACCACCATCGCCCAGCCGCTGACCGTGCAGGACCGCGGGGACGCGGTGCCGCTGCAGGTGACCCGCGGTGGCGTGCAGTTCCAGGACATCCACTTCCATTACGGCAAGAAGGGCGGCGTGATCGCCGGCCTCGACCTGGTGGTGAAGCCGGGCGAGAAGATCGGCCTGGTCGGTCCTTCCGGTGCCGGCAAGTCGACCCTGGTGAACGTGCTGCTGCGCCTGTACGACCTGGAGAGTGGCCGCATCCTGATCGACGGCCAGGACATCGCCTGCGTCACCCAGGAAAGCCTGCGCCAGCAGATCGGCGTGGTCACCCAGGACACCTCGCTGCTGCATCGCTCGATCCGCGACAACCTGCTGTACGGCCGCCCCGATGCGACCGAGGAGCAGCTGCGTGCTGCCGTAGCCAAGGCGCGTGCCGAAGCCTTCATCGATACGCTGGTGGACGGGCAGGGGCGTCGTGGCTACGACGCGCATGTCGGCGAGCGCGGGGTGAAGCTGTCCGGTGGCCAGCGCCAGCGCATCGCCATTGCCCGCGTGCTGCTGAAGGACGCGCCGATCCTGGTGCTGGACGAAGCGACCTCGGCACTGGACTCGGAAGTCGAAGCGGCGATCCAGGACAGCCTGGATGAGCTGATGGGCGGCAAGACGGTGATCGCAATCGCGCACCGGTTGTCGACCATCGCGCGCATGGACCGGCTGGTGGTGATGGACCAGGGCCGCATCGTCGAGACCGGCAGCCATGCCGAACTGATCGCGGCCGGTGGTCTGTACGCACGGTTGTGGGCACGACAGACCGGTGGATTTGTTGCTGCCGATCAATGATCGTTTCGGGGTCGGATCCCTTTCCGCAGGAAAGGGCTCTGACCCTAGCGTGTTTCCGGAGACCTGCATGATCCGCCCCCTGCGCTCCCTGTTGCTGGCACTCAGCCTGGTTGCCACGGTTGCTACGGTTGCCACGGCTGCGCCGGCACCGATGGACGGCGACCAGCTCGAGCAGGTCGTCCTGCTCAGCCGCCACAACCTGCGCGCGCCAGTGGTCGCCTCCGGTGCGCTGGCCAATGCGACGCCCGAGGACTGGCCGCGCTGGGAGGTGGCACCGGGCGAGCTGACCACCAAGGGCGGTGTGCTGGAGGTCTACATGGGGCGCTACATCGGCCAGTGGCTGCGCCAGGCGCAGCTGTTGCCGGTGTCGGGTTGCCCGCAGGAGGATGACTTCCACGCGTACGCCAACAGCCTGCAGCGCACCCAGGCCACCGCGCAGTTCTTCATTGCCGGTGCGTTTCCGGGCTGCCATGTCACGGTCGAACAGCGCATGGCGCTGGGGACGATGGATCCGCTGTTCGATCCGGTGATCCACAACGACGACGCGGCATTCCGCACGCGCGTGCTGGAGTCAATGCAGCGAGAGCTGGCCGCAGTGGACCTGGCACCGGCTTTGTCCGTGGTGGAGGAGATCACCCGCTATCCGCAGTCGGCGGCATGCAAGGGGCACAGCGACTGCCATCTGGCGCTGGCCGATACCACCTTCAGTACGGAACCGGGCAAGGAGCCTCGCGCGTCCGGATCACTGGCGCTGGCCAGCGGGCTGGTCGATGCCTTGTTGATGGAGCACTACCAGGGCAGTGGCATCCCCCGCGAAGGCTGGGGCCGGTTGACCACCGAGGCGCAATGGCAGGCGCTGGCGCAGATCCGCAACCGCTACCAGGACATCCTGTTCGGAACGCCCGAGGTGGCGCGTGATGTGGCCGCTCCGCTGCTGACAAGAGTGAATGCGTTGTTCGACGACCCGGCGTCGCCGAAGGTGACCCTGCTGGTCGGTCACGATTCCAACATCGGCTCGGTGCTGGCGGCGTTGGGAATCAGCGACTACAGCCTGCCGGGGCAGTACGAGAAGACACCGATCGGTGGCCTGCTGCAGTTCGAACGCTGGCGTGGGCACAGCGGGAGGGCGCACTACCGGTTGGTATATGTCTATCCCACCAAGGAGCAGTTGCGTGACGCGGTGCCACTGAGTGAAATGCAGCCGCCGGTACGGGCGACGCTGGTGCCGCAAGGGTGTGCGAAGACTGGGTGCACTGAAGCGCAGTTTAGGCAACTACTTGGAGCTAAAGTGAGGGCCTTCAGCGGAGATGGCAAAAGGGCTGTCGATGGTGTCTGAAGACCGCAGAGTCCCGTGAACCAGGCGGGTGCCGACACTTGGATTGCCGCCATTCAATGCCGCTGAATCCGGTGCAACTCGGTGGCATGATGTGTGTGCTCGCTGCCAGGTTCCGGCAGCATTATTTCAACCCTGAAAATGGACTTCGAAAATGAAAAAACAGCTGATCGCGCTTCGTGGCGCCAGCAACTCGGGAAAGAGCTCGACGCTTCTCATGTTGTACCGACTGCTGGCTGCGCACTCTGCCACGCGATTGATTTCGTTTGAGGCTATTGGCCACAAGCTCGACTTCAGTGCAATAGTTCAGATCAACGGATGCAAGATCGGAATTTTCAACCGTGGTGATGTTTCCGGAACCGTGGATGGTCTGATCGACCAACTTGCACAGGCAGGATGCAAGGTGATCGTTTGTGCTGCCCGTTCGAAAGGCGACGTTGGCGATGTGCTGGCCTCGTATGAGCGCAGGTACCAGTTGCAGGAGATTGTCAAAAAGACCGGTGGGGAAGACGAGTCTGATTTTGCACTGGTCAATATGGGCGTCGCGCATGATCTCGCCGCTCGAGTCTACTCAGCAGTGGTCGTCTGAGTTCTCCGTTCCGTCATTTCGGGGCGGCCTGCAGAAACGGCCCGGGTTTGCCCGGGCCGTTCCGTTTCCAACTTACACCACCCCGATCACTCGATCGGCTGGTCCAGCATCAGCTGGCGTACGAAACGCACCGGGGGTGCGCCGTAGGACAGCACCTGGTCGTGGTACGCCTTCAGGTTGAACTTGTCGCCCAGCTTCTCCTGCACCGCCTTGCGGGTGTCGAAGTGTTCCTGCGCACCGACGAAGTAGGTCGGTAGCTGTGCCGAGGTCAGCTGTGCACGCACCCACTTGCCCGCCGCTTCGCTTTCCTGCTGGAACGCGTCGTGGGTCATCAGGTGCATCGCCTTCTCGCGATCCCAGTTGTCCACGTGCACGCCCTGGTCGAGGATCGCGTTGGAGATCGTGCGCAGGTAGAACTTCAGCTGCACCAGGTGGAACAGCGGATCGTTGTTGAGGTAACCCTGCTCCTGCATCATGCGCTCGGTGTAGACCGCCCAGCCTTCGGCGAACAGGCCTGAACGCAACACCGCACGCAGGGTCGAGGGGAACTTGGCCGAGTGCCAGCCTTCCAGGTAATGGCCCGGAGTACCTTCATGGATGCTGAGCAGGTGGATCATGCGCGAGTTGTACTCACGCAGGAACGAGTCGACCTGTTTCTCGTTCCAGTCGTCCGGAATCGGCGACACGGCGTAGAAGGTCTTCAGGTTCTTGTCCAGCGGGCCCGGCGAATCGCAGTAGGCCACTGCCACGCCACGCTGGAATTCCGGCATCAGGATGATGTCCACCGGCGCATCGGGCAGCGTCATCAGATCGTGCTCGCGTACGAACGCGGTGGACTGCTCCAGCGCGGCCTTGGCATCGTCGACCACCTTGTCGCGTGCCGGCTTGTCGGCGTAGGCCAGTTCCAGCGCGGCCTCGATCGCCTTCTGCTGCTGCTCGTCGGTCGGCTGGGCCGGCATCTCAGGTGCACCCGGCTTGTCCTTCAGCACGGTCTGCGCGATGCCGTACATGTCCTCGCGCACGCGCTTGAGTTCGGCGCGCGCACGCTCACCGATCTCCTGGCGCGACAGCGAGGAGCTCAGCGCGAATTTCAGCTTCTGGTCGTATTTCTCCGCACCGATGCGGAAGTCGCCCTTGGCGTTCGGTACCAGGGTCTTGTCCAGCCAGGTCTGCTGCTCGTCCACGGCCTTCTTCAGGCCGTCGATGGCCGCTTGCAGACGCTGCTGGTCGGCCTGCGGCAGTTCGCCGATGTGCGGGGTGATGAAGGTATCGACGATGCTGAGGATGCCCTTGTTCTGCTTGGCAACGGTCTCGGCGTGGATCTTCGGTACGCGGGCCGGGTCCAGGTTCTCGCGGGCCTGGGCGAAGATCGCCGGCAGCTTCTCCATGCGCGCGGTGGCCGCCTTCAGGCGCTCCGGCAGCGGTGCGAACTCGCGCGCCATCAGGCCGTAGATCGCGCTGCCGGCGATGCCGTTGTACAGCTGCGGGTCCCACTTGCCGGACTGCAGCACTTCGGCGTTCCAGATTTCCGACTGCAGCTGGTTGCGCAGGATCGCTGCGTCCACCTGGTTCTCACGGCCCAGCTTGGCCACCTCGATCTTGTCCAGCTCGCCCAGCAGCGCCTTGTAGGCGGCCACGGTCTTCTGCTGGCCGGCGGCACTCAGGTCGTCCAGCTCGCTGTCGTAGCGGTGGTCACCGATCTGGGTGGCGCTGACTGGCGACAGCTGCATCCAGGTGTCCAGCGCGCGCTTGGACAGATCGGCGAAGGCGGCGTCGACCGCCGCGTCACCGGCCTGCTGGCTGGCGGCCGGGGTGGAAGCATTGGTCGGGGCGTCGGCCGGCTGGCAACCGGCCAGCGCGGCGACCAGGGCGAGGGCAAGAAGATGCGGGCGCATCGGCATTCCTGTACGGGGTCAAACCCTGAGCATAGGGCCCCGTCGCTGCTTTGTCCCCGTGCCATAGGATTACCATGGGCGGATTCAAGGACCCTCCAAAGGAGCGCAGGACATGGAATACCAAGGAAGCTGTCATTGCGGCAGGATCGCATTCACCGTACAGGCCGAGGCGCCGATCAGCGACGTCATCGACTGCAACTGTTCGATGTGCCGGCGTCGCGGCAGCCTGCTGTGGTTCGCCCCGCGTGCGGCGTTCCAGCTGGCCACCGATCCGGCTGACGTGGCCACCTACCACTTCAACAAGGCCCACATCGACCACCACCACTGCCGCCAGTGTGGTATCGCTCCCTACAGCGAAGCGGTCGACCCTCGCACCGGCACACCGATGGTGGCGGTGAACGTGCGCTGCGTGCCGCAGGTGGATCTGGCTGGCCTTTCGGTGACCTCCTACGACGGAGCGGCACTGTGAGGCCGGTGCGAGCGTGGACGCGCAGGGCGGCGCTGCCGGTACTGCTGCTGGCGCTGGGCGCCTGCGCCAAGCAGGGCGACATGGTGGGGGATGCGGGCGCCACGGCCGCGGAGGCGGCCATCGCTTCGCCGGAAGGCGCCTTCCTGGCCTACGAACACGACGTGCAGGTGCAGCTGGAGGCGGCGCAGATCGCACCGCGCATCCAGCAGATCGCCCAGGCCTGCCAGAGCGCGAAGTTCGGTGACTGTGCAGTGTTGCAGGTCGAGCAGCACGGCGGCGAGCAGCCCAGCGGTGAAGTGAAGGTGCGCATCGCCCCGAAGGGCACCGAGCCGCTGATCGCGATGGCTGGTGAAGGCGGCAAGCTGCAGTCCCGCAATACGCGCGCCGAGGATCTCGCGCAGGCGGTGGCCGACACGGCATTGACCAAGGCGCGGCTTGAAAAGGAGCACGCCCGCCTGCTGTCCTACCAGGACCGCAAGGACCTGAAGGTCGACGACCTGATGGCGATCACCACGCGCCTGTCGGAGATCGAGGCGGGTGTCGAGCAGGCCAACAAGGACGCCGCGCAGCAGCGTCGGCGCATCGATACTCAGCTGGTGGCGATCCACTTCGACACCACCTCTGGCCAGCGCAGCCGCAGCGAGATCGGCGAGGCGCTGAGCGAGTCGGGCAGCATCCTCAGCACCAGCATTGCGTTCCTGATCCGCGCTGCTGCCGCGCTGCTGCCGGTGGCGGTGCTGGCCTTGATCGCGGCCTGGGGTGTGCGGGCATGGTGGCGTCGCCGCCGTCGCAAGCTACCGCCCAACCCCTGAGATGAAGGCCGATGCCGGCCGTCAGCCGGCATCAGCCCTCGTCGGTCTCGTACTCGACGAACACATCGAGTTCCAGCGCCAGTTCCTGCACCGCATCGCGCACCTTCTGCGCGGTGCTTTCATTGCCGACTTCCACTTCCAGCTCGTGGATGCCCGGACCGATGTCATCGGACAGCCCGGCCGAACTGGAATCGTCGTCGTCCATGTGCGGCATCAGGTCGTCGGTTTCTTCGACATGTTCGATGCCGTCCAGGCCGAGCAGCAGGTCGCTGATGGCGCGGGCGTCGTCTTCGGTTCCGGTGATGCGCAGTCGCAGCATGGCCATGGCATAGGTACGTTGTGGGTTCGCCAGCAGCCTAGCCAGCGTGAGGCAAAGAACGGGTGAGGGCGCAGTCAGGCGTGCGTTGCCGGCCGCCCGAGCAGGCTGTCCGGCAATGCCGGAATCGGCGTGCGCTCGTCCTGCGCCTGTTCCAGCAACCAGTCGATGAACAGGCGCGCGGCCGGGCTCGGCGGTTGCCCTTCTGCGTGCACCACGTGATAGGCATAGCGCGCCTTCAATGCCGGGCCGGGCAGGCGTACCACCTCGTAGCGCTGCAGGTAGGGCTGGGCGATGTGGGTGCGCGCCAGCACCGCGCCCATGCCATACACCGCTGCACGCATCGCGTCGGTGCTGTCGGCGAAGGTGTGCATCGGCGGCATCGGCGACGGCGGGCGCGCGCCGGCGTGGCGGAACCAGTCGCGCCAGCCCTGCGGCGACAGGTCGGTCAGCAGCGGCAGCTCGGCGATGCGCGCCGGATCGACCAGCGTTTCGACCCCGGCCAGTGCCGGTGAGGCCACCGGGAACAGGTAGTCATCCATCAGGTGCTGCGCACGCAGGCCCGGCCATTGGCCCAGCCCGTAGCGGATGCCGACTTCCGGTCCGTTGTCGTCGTAGCGATCCAGCCCGCTGCCGGTGTGCAGCTCGATGCGGATGTGTGGATAGGCCTGGGTGAAGCGTGGCAGTCGCGGCAGCAGCCAGCAGTACGAGAGCGAGCGCAGCGTGGTGATCCGCAGCGGCACGCTGTCGGCATCCGGTTGCAGGTGATGGGCCACCGCCGCGACATCGGTGAAGGCGGCGCTGGCGGCGTCGGCCAGCTGCCGGCCCTCGGCGGTCAGGCGCACGCCGCGGGCGTGGCGCAGGAACAGGCGAACTTCAAGTACTTCTTCCAGGCGGCGCACGTGGTGACTGACCGCGCTGGCGGTCAGGTGCAGCTCCTGCGCGGCCTGGGCGAAATTCTGGTGGCGTGCGGCGACCGCGAACACGGCCAGTGCGGGGAGCAGGGAAGGACGGAGCAGCATGTCGAGCCTCAAACCATATTTGTGGCTGACAGCGATACTACGCGCTTGTGCGGCGGGCGTCTGCGCCTGATCCTGTCTGCCTTGGCGAGGAACAGACGATGGACGGAGGCAGGACATGAATGCGATCCCACAGGCGGCCGAGCGCGACTGGCGCACGCCGCTGGAATTGACCCTGCTGGGCGCCATCTGGGGCTGCTCGTTCCTGTTCATGCGGGTGGCGGTGCCGTCGTTCGGCCCATTCGCGCTGGTCGAGGTACGGCTGGTGCTGGGCGCGCTGGTGCTGCTGCCGTTCCTGTGGCGCGCTCGCGCGCAGTTCCCGCCGCGCCGCTGGCTGTGGTTGGCACCGATCGGCCTGATCAACTCAGCGCTGCCGTTCGTGCTGTTTGCCTACGCCGCCGAGCAGGCGCCGGCCGCGATCGGTGCGATCTGCAATGCGATGACGGTGCTGTTCGCCGCGCTGATCGCGTTCCTGTTCTTCGGCGAGAAGATCGGCATGCGTCGTGCCGGGGCGCTGCTGGTCGGCTTCGCCGGCGTGGTGGTGCTGGCCACGGCCAAGGTCTCCGGCCTGAGCATCGGCACCGCAGTGCTGGCCGGTGCGGCGGCATCGCTGCTGTACGGCCTGGGCGTGAACCTGGTGAAGCGGCACATGACCGGGTTGCCGTCGGCCGCCGCCGCGGCGGCAACGCTGTCGTGCGCCTCGCTGTGGATGCTGCCGATGGCGGTCAGCCACTGGCCGCAGGCGGCGATTCCGTTGAAGGCCTGGGGCGCGGCGATCGCATTGGGCGTGGCCTGTACCGGCCTGGCGTTCCTGATGTTCTATCGCCTGATCGGTCGTATCGGCCCGTCGCGGGCGTCGACGGTGACCTACCTGATTCCGTTGTTCGGTGCGGCGTTTGCGTGGTTGTTCCTGGATGAGCCGGTGACGCTGCAGATGCTGATTGCCGGTGCGTTGATTCTGGGTAGCGTGGCGGTGAGTCAGAAGGGCTGAGCGCGCGCGCGCAGCGGTAGCACCGCGCCATGCCCGGCGGGCCCATTTCCGCGCCTGCGGGGAGGTGTCACTTTCTTTGCTCGTGCAAAGAAAGTAACCAAAGAAACACGCCGCCAGGTCGCGAGCCGGTGCTGCGCACCGGTACCCTGCGCTCCTCGGCCCGTCGAGGGACGGCGCGGGAACTCGCTGCGCTCAAACACCCGCGCCTCTTCGCCCTCGCCGGACCTGCGGTGCTCGGCTCGCTCAAGGCGGACTGGAAGGTCAAGATCAACAGCAAGAGCATCCACGCATGGCGTGGATCTACTGGGTGCAGCTGTGGCCTTTGAACTGCGTCCGCCTTGAGCGAGCCGAGCATCGCAGGGGAATCAGGGGCGAAGAGGCGCCGATGTCCTGTAGAGCCGACTGTTAGTCGGCTGCCTTCTGTACACCGTCCCCTGATTCACCGAGAAGCGCAGGGGACCGACGTGCGAAGCACGGCGGCTCGCGACCTGGCGGCGCGTTTCTTTTGGTTACTTTTCTTTTCGCGCGAAAAGAAAAGTGACGCCCATGAACAGTGAAGTACCTTCAGCACGCGTAACGTGCGGAAACCATCACCGCACCGGCACCGGAATATTGCAAAGGTCGATATGCCCCGCCGGGCGCTTGTAGAAATCATCCACGCGGTTGCGCCGCGCCTCCACCGTATCGGCGAAGGTCTTCGAGTCGGTACGCAGTACCTGGATCGGTGTGCGCTCGGCCGCCGGCACGTCCCTGGCACGGCGGATCGCCACGATCGGCGTGCGCAGATTCGGGTCGGTGTAGAAGCCCATCGGCGCCGGTCCGCGCGGGGTCGCGCTGAGCAGTTCCATGCCCTTCAGCACGCGGCCGACCAGGGTGATGTTGCGGTCGAGCTGACGCGGTGACTGGCCGGTCACCACGTAGAGTTCGGCACCGATGCTGCTGTCCTCTTCGTTGCTGCGGCCGGCGCCCAGCATGCCGTAGCAATGTGCCAGCCAGGCCTTGCCGGCCTGCGGGTCCTGGCCGACCGGGAAGCCGTCGACGAAACCGGTCTGCGCGGCCCAGCCATCGCGATCCGGCAGCACGCTGACCTTCAGGCCAGCGCTGGCGCGCTCGAATTCAGCCGGCAGCTTGCGCGCGGCGCTGCCGAACGGCTTGGCCTTGGCCGCGTCATCGGCGTCGGCATCGCCGAACTGCACCACGAAGTTGTCCTGAGAGCGGTAGATGCTGGTGCCGTCCCAGAAGTGCTCGTGGGCGAAGGTCTGGATGTTGGCGACATGGCGCGGGGCGAACTGCGGCGCCAGCTCGATGATCACGCGCCCGGCCGGCAGGTCCATGTACAGCAGGTTGGCCGGGTCCGGCGTGCGCCAGTCGCTGGCCGGCGAGGCGTCCAAGATCTGCTGCGGGCTGCGGTAAGGCGAGGCCGCGCTGGCCATGGCGGGCAGCAGGCAGGCGAGGGCGAGGGCGGTCAGGGCAAGGCGACGGCGGTGCGGCATGGGAACCCCGGAACATGAACGAGGCTTCGATTCTGCGCGAGCAATCCGGTCACGCCAACCGGCAGAGTGACTAACGACACATTCGCTATACCGAACTTCGCACTACTGTGGACTTCAACGTAGTGGAGGGCCGGCCATGTCCGAGGACGATGTCCACCTGAAGAAGTTCCAGAAGGAGCTCAGCGCCGGAACGGTGTCGCTGGCCCTGCTGGCGGTGCTGGCCCGGGCCGGGGAGCCGCTGTACGGCTACCTCATTGCCAAGGAGCTGGAGCGGGTGGGCGAGGGCGTGCTGAGCGGCAAGCAGAGCGCGCTGTACCCGGTGCTGCGCAACCTGGAGGGCGCCGGCCTGCTGGAAAGCCATGTGGAGCCGTCCAGCAGCGGGCCGCCGCGGCGCTACTACCGCATCAATGAACGTGGCCGCGAGGTGCTGGCGCAGTGGCGCCAGGCGTGGCAGGCCACCCGCGATTCCGTCGATTCCGTGTTGGAGGGGGTACCGCAATGAACGACCCGAGCCTGGCAGGCCGCGCCCTGCCGACCACCATTCCGCAGTACCTGGCGCAGCTGCGCGCTGCGCTGGAAGGTGCCGATCCGGCGATGGTGCAGGACGCGTTGTACGACGCCGAGGAATACCTGCGCTCGGAGCTGGCCGCGCAGCCCGGCCGCAGCGAGGCCGAGGTGATCGCCGACGTTGCCGGCAGCTATGGCGCGCCGGACGAAGTGGCCGACATCTACCGCGAGACCGAAGTGACAGTGAACCGCGCGCTGCGCACGCCGCGTGCGGATACCGCGCCGGTGCTGCGTGCGGCGGCGGAAGCCAGTGGCGTCGAGCCGGCCTCACCGCCGCCGGCGCCGGTGCAACGCTCGCTGCTGGCGCGCTTCTTCGGCGTGGTGGCCGATCCGCATACCTATGGCGCGCTGTTCTACATGCTGCTGTCGCTGGCCACCGGCATTTTCTTCTTCACCTGGGTGGTGACCGGCCTGTCGCTCTCGCTCGGCCTGTTGATCCTGATCGTCGGCATTCCGCTGACCGTGCTGTTCTTCGGCTCGGTGCGCGGGCTGGCGCTGCTGGAAGGGCGGCTGGTGGAAGCATTGCTGGGCGAGCGCATGCCGCGCCGTCCGCGCTACACCGACCGCAGCCGCACGTGGCTGCAGCGCATCGGCGACATGTTCACCGATGGCCGTACCTGGCTGACCCTGCTGTACTTCGTGCTGATGCTGCCGCTGGGCGTGGTCTACTTCACCATCGCGGTGACGCTGCTGTCGCTGTCGCTGGGGTTGATCTGGGCGCCGGTGGCCGCGCTGTTCAGCGGTGACATTCCGGGTGTCTACGTCGATGGCGTGAACGTGCTGCCGATGGCCGCCTCGCCGCTGGTGGGCATCGTGATCGCAGCTGTGGGCGTGCTGCTGCTGCTGTTGACGATGCACCTGGCACGGGGCATCGGCAAGCTGCACGGGCTGATTGCCAAGAACCTGCTGGTGCGGTTGTAACAGGCCAGGGGTCGGATTCCTGTTCGCAGAACAGGGCTCTGACCCCGGATCCCATCATGCTGGGTCAGTGCCCTTCCCGTTGGAAAGGGATCCGACCCCTGCCGGGAATCAGCCCGCCTTTCGCCGCAACGGAGTGACGTTGCTCTTCTTCTTCGTGGCCCTCGCCGCCGGTGCCTCGGCATGGGCAGCGAAGAAGTCGCGCACCTTCGGATACACCACCTCGCGCCAGCGACGGCCGCTGAAGATACCGTAGTGGCCGGCGCCTTCGACGATGAAATGCTCGCGGCGGTCAGTAGCAATGCCGGTGCACAGCGCCTGCGCTGCTTCGGTCTGGCCAAGGCCGGCGATATCGTCCAGTTCGCCCTCGATGCTCAGCAGCGCGGTATCGCGGATCGCCGACGGGTCGACCTTCTCGCCGTTGACCACCCACTCGCCACGCGGCAGCAGGAAGTCCTGGAACACCACGCGGATGGTATCCAGGTAGTACTTGGCCGGCATGTCCAGCACCGCGTTGTACTCGTCGTAGAAGCGACGGTGCGCGTCGGCGTCTTCCAGGTCGCCCTTGACCAGGTCGGTGTAGAAATCCCAGTGCGAACTGAAGTGGCGGCTGGGGTTCATCGACAGGAAGCCGGCGTGCTGCAGGAAGCCCGGATACACGCGGCGGCCGGCGCCGGGATAGCTGGCCGGCACGGTGTGGATGACGTTGTTCTCGAACCACGACAGCGGGTTCTGCGTGGCCAGGTTGTTCACCGCGGTCGGGCTGCAGCGGGCATCGATCGGGCCGCCCATCATCACCAGGGTGCGCGGTGTCGGCTCGCCACGGCTGGCCATCAGTGAAACCGCGGCCAGCACCGGTACCGTCGGCTGGCACACGCTGACCACGTGCAGGCGTTCGACGCCCAGATGGCGGATGAACTCCTGGATGTAGGCGATGTAGTCGTCCAGGCCGAACTCGCCTTCGTTGGCCGGCACCATGCGCGCGTCCACCCAGTCGGTGACGTACACACGGTGGTCGCGCAGCAGCGTGCGCACCGTATCGCGCAGCAGCGTGGCGTGGTGCCCGGACAGCGGTGCCACCACCAGCACGAACGGCTGGTTGAGCATGGTGTGCAGCTGGTCGGCTTCATTGCTGTGGCGCTTGAAGCGCAGCAGCTTGCAGAACGGCTTGCTCACTTCCTCGTGCACGACGATCGGCACGCGCTCGCCGTCGACCTCGATTTCGTTGATGCCCCACTCGGGCTTCTCGTAATCCTTGCCGATGCGGTGGAACAGCTCATTGACCGCCGCCAGACGATCGGCGCCGGGCATCTGCGACCACCAGTGGCCCGGGTTGGCGAAGAATTTGGCGTTGGCCTGGGCCTGGTGCACCCAGGGGGCGAGCAGGTTGCGGGTCAGTTCGTGCAGTTGATAGAGCATGACGACCGAATATGTATGGTCATATGTTGCCGCGCAGCATATCCCATCCGGGTGTCCCGCAGGTTAAGTTGGCTGAAAATAATGAATCCGGATTCACATCCGTTCCAGCGCGGCGGCATCGCCTGCCAGGGCGGGGCCGAGCCAGCAGTGCGACCCTACCGGCTGCAGGCCGTGCCGGGCCAGCGTCCGCCGATACCAGCGTGCTGGGCGGGCCTGGAAGCCGTCGTGGTCGCCTTCGAACGCGTCCTCGGCGGCGAAGGTCTCCAGGAAGGCCACACCGCCGGTCAGCTCGGCCACGCCGGCCAGGCCGGCGCGCAGCTCGCGGTCGGGCACGTAGTGCATCACGTCCGAACACACCAGCAGGTCGACCGGCGCGCAGGGCCGCAGCCAGGCGAAATCGCCGAAGCTGGCCAGGTGCAGGTTGCGGGTGCGGCCATAGCGGCGCACAGCGTACTCGCTGCTGTCGAAGCCCAGGTATTCGACCTTCGGACGCTGCTTCAGCAGCGGTGCGCGCCAGGCGCCTTCGCCGCAGCCGATGTCCAGCACACTGCGGATCGGTCGTTCCAGGTAGTACTCGGCACTGGCCACGGCCAACGCGACCTTGCGCGCCAGGCGGGCGCTGCCGCCGATGTCGGCGCGGCGGTACCAGCGTTGGAAGTAGGCGGCGTCGTAGGTCTTGTCCATGGGGCGGTGCGCGATCAGGGAAAACGGTGCCTATCGTACGGCGTTGCGCCCCCGGGTGTGGCGGACCCGCAGTAGAGCCACGCCATGCATGGCTGTCCTGATGCGGCGATTGGACGCGGCAGCCACCCATGAGGTGGCTCTACTGCGACAATAGGCGCCCATCTACGCCAGCCGCCGGAGCGAGCGCATGCAGAGCTACTACTGGGTCAAGACCTTCCACATCGTGTTCGTGGTGGCGTGGATGGCCACGGTGTTCTACCTGCCGCGCATCCTGGTCAACCTGGCCGAGACCGCAGGCCAGCCGGCGGTGACCGAGCGCCTGCAGCTGATGGGCCTGCGCCTGTACCGTTTCGGCCACTCGATGTTCGGCCTGGCCTTTGTGCTGGGCCTGGTGCTGTGGCTGGGCTACAAGGTCATCCCGGATTTCCCGACCATGGTCGCGCCGGGCGGCGCTGGCTGGCTGCACGCCAAGCTGGGCCTGGTGGTGGTGCTGCTGGTGTATTTCAGCTGGATCGGCCGTCTGTTGAAGGGCGTGGCCAAGGGCAGGGCGCTGCCGTCGTCGCGCGCGCTGCGCTGGATCAACGAGATTCCGTTGCTGGCGTTCATTCCGATCGTGTGGCTGGTGCTGGCAAAGCCGTTCTGACCGTCCGTTATCCGTAGAGCCATGCTTGGCTCTACGGGTTCGCGTGATTCTTCGCCAAAGCAGAGGCATCCACGCATGGCGTGGATCTACTGGGCGCAGCTGTGGCTTTTGATGTTCAGGTCCGCCATGAGCGAGCCGAGCATCGCAGGTGAACCAGGGGCGAAGAGGTGCCGATGTCTGAGCGCAGCGAGTTCGGCGCCGTCCCCTGATTCACCGAGAAGCGCAGGGAACCGGTACATAGCACCGGTTCGCGTTCGGCGGCGTGTTCTTTGGTTACTTTCTTGCACGAGCAAGAAAGTAACAAGCCGATGAATCAGGCCGCTTCGTACGTGCCGTAGCTGCGCAGGCGGGTGTAGCGCTGCTCCAGCAGCTGTTCGGTGGACAGCTTGTCCAGCGCGTCCAGTTCGTTCAGCAGCACGGCCTTCAGGCGCTTGGCCATCTGGGTCGGGTTGCGGTGGGCGCCGCCGGTGGGCTCGCGCACGACCTTGTCGACCAGGCCCAGGCTCTTCAGGCGCGGCGCGGTCAGGCCCAGCTGCTCGGCGGCTTCCTTGGCCTTGCTGGCGTCCTTCCACAGGATCGAGGCGCAGCCTTCCGGGGTGATGGTCGAGTACACCGCGTATTCCAGCATCACGGTGCGGTCGCCCACGCCCAGCGCCAGCGCGCCGCCGGAGCCGCCTTCACCGATCACGGTGCAGATGATCGGCACCTTCAGCTCGGCCATCTCGATCAGGTTGCGCGCGATCGCTTCGGACTGGCCGCGCGATTCGGCGTCGATACCCGGCCAGGCACCGGCGGTGTCGATCAGGGTCAGCACCGGCAGGCCGAAGCGCTCGGCCATCTTCATCAGGCGCAGCGCCTTGCGGTAGCCCTCCGGCTTGGGCATGCCGAAGTTGCGCTTGATCTTTTCCTTGGTGTCGCGACCCTTCTGGTGGCCGATCACCATTACCGCGCGGCCATTGATGCGGGCCAGGCCGCCCATGATCGCCTTGTCGTCGGCGAAGGCGCGGTCACCGGCCAGCTCCTGGAACTCATCGAACATGACGCGGATGTAGTCGGCGGTGTACGGACGCGACGGGTGCCGGGCCAGCTGCAGCACCTGCCACGAGGTCAGGTTGCGGAAGATCTGCGCGGTGCGCATGCGCAGCTTGTCCTGCAGCGCGTGCACTTCCGCCTCGACATTGACCGCCGGCCCGGCACTGGCGTTGCGCAGTTCCTGGATCTTGGCTTCCAGGTCGGCGATGGGTTGCTCGAAGTCGAGGTAGTTCGGATTCATCGGAAGCCGTCGTGTAAAGAAGGGGGCAATTCTAGCCGAATGCGTGCAAACCACCCGTACGCCTTCGTCTGGAAGGCGACGGTAGCGCAGCCGGGCAGGCGGCGCCAGTCAGCTCAGGGCACCACCAGGGCGCTGCGGCCCATCAACTGGCTGCGCTGGGAAACGAAGTCGTTGTAGGCCTCGTTGGCCTCCCGGCCCAGGCCGCTGCCCAGGGTGGCAGTGGCCGAGGTGAAGGCCATCTGCGCAGCGAAGTCCTGCTTGCGCAGGGCCTTCTGTTCATCGGCGGTGGTGGCCTTCAGCCATCGCGCGTAGACCGCGCGAAGCGGCGCGGCATGCGCCTCGAAGGCCGGTGCCAGCGCCGGCAGGCTGGCCGGTGCCGGTTCAAGGCTGTATGCCGGGGCCACGTAGCCGGCCGGCTGTTCGCGCTTGAACGCGCCCGGCTCGCCCATGCCTTCCTCGACGTAGGCGATGAAATCCGGTGCCGTGAACACCTTGGCGATGATCTGGCCACCACTGGAATCGACGTGGGCGACCACCTTTTCCTTCGGGAACGGTTCGCGCACGCCGTAGGTCCAGGTCTTGTCGATGAACAGGTCGTGGTGCTTCTCGAAGGGGCCCTCGAAGTCGACGCCGCCCAGCTCGATGCCGGCCTTGCCGGTGCCGAAGTTCTTCAGCTTGCTCTCGTCGGTGACGTAGACCTCGCGTGCGATCACGTATTCGCTCAGGGTCGGGTTGATCAGGCCGCCACGACCGTCGACGTAGACGATGAAGCGCACGTCGCCGAGCGTGTCGGTATGCAGGCGATGCTCGCCAATGGCCAGCGAGACCGGGCGCGAGCCGTGCGCGGCCACCGGCAGGTCCTGGCCGTCGATGCTCAGCGCCAGCGGCGTGTCGGTCGGGTTGTCGATCTGGAACTCGATCTTCGACGGCGAGCAGGCGGCCAGCGCCAGTGCGGCAACGAACGGGAACAGCAGGGTCTTCATTGGCGATCGTCCTTGATGACTGGAACGGGAAAACAGGAACACGAAGCAGCCAGCCTCAGCTGGCCCACGGCGGGCTGTAGCGCACCTTCAGCGTACGTACGGCGGGGTCGGCGCGCAGCGCCTCCATCAGCTTGGAATCGATGCGCACTGCGCTCTGCCCGGAGACATCCAGCATGCCGGCGACACCGCCGTGCGGGCCCTTCAGCAGCAGGTCCAGGCGCAACGGCGTCCGCCCCGGGCGATGGCGGTCGAGCAGGGCATTGATGCGCTCCCAGACCGGGCGCTGCTGGCGCAGGTCCAGGCGCAACGACAGCCGCGTGGCGTAGTTGGCGCAGACTTCGTCGAAGTCCCAGCACTGGCGGATGCGCAGTGCGTAGCCGCCGTTGAATTCGTCCTCGCGGAGGCCGCCCTTGACCACCAGGATGCGGTCCTTGGTCATCAGGTGGCCGAACTCGGCCATCGCATCGGAGAACGCGCTGCACTCCACGCGGCCGCGACCGTCCTCCAGCTGGATGAAGATCTGGCTCTCACCCTTGCGGCGCACGCCGACCACCTGGCCGGCCAGCACGGTCTGCACTTCCGGGCGCCAGCGCTTCTCGCCGCCACCGCCGCCGCCGCCGCTGTTGGCGCTCCAGATCTTCTCCACCGAACCCAGGTCGTTGCCGACCAGGTCGCGCACATCGTCGCGCCAGGGATCGAACGGGTGGCCGCTGAGGTAGAAGCCCAGCGTGTCGCGCTCGCCGTTGAGGCGCTGCAGCAGCGGCCATTCTTCGGCCTCGGGCAGGTCCAGCTGGATCGACACGGTGCTCGGATCGGGCCCGCCAAACAGCGAATTCTGCCCGGACGCACGCTCGCGTGCCATCTGGTCGGTGGCCTTGATCACTTCCGGCAGCTGCAGCATCAGCGAGGCACGGTTGCGGCCGAGCTCATCGAGCGCGCCACAGTTGATCATCGCTTCCAGCGTGCGCCGGTTGAGCTTGGCCGAGCCGACGCGGGTGCAGAAGTCCAGCAGATCCTTGAACGGTCCGCCCTTCAGTCGTTCCTCGACCACCGCTTCGCAGGCGCCCTGGCCGACGCCCTTGATCGCGCCCAGGCCGTACTGGATCGTGTCCGGTGTGACCGCTTCGAACATGAAGGCCGACTGGTTCACCTTCGGCGGCAGCACGGTCAGGCCGAGGTTGCGCACCTCGTCGAGGAAGCCGACCACCTTGTCGGTGTTGTCCAGGTCCGAAGACAGCGTGGCCGCCATGAACTCGGCCGGGTAATGGCGCTTCAGCCAGGCGGTCTGGTAGCTGACCAGTGCGTATGCAGCGGCGTGCGACTTGTTGAAGCCATAGCCGGCGAACTTCTCCATCAGGTCGAAGATTTCGTCGGCCTTGGGGCCGTCGACGCCGCCCTTGGCTGCGCCTTCGCGGAAGATCTCGCGGTGCTTGGCCATTTCCGCCGGCACCTTCTTGCCCATCGCGCGTCGCAGCAGGTCAGCGCCGCCCAGCGAGTAGCCGCCGACGATCTGCGCCATCTGCATCACCTGCTCCTGGTACACCATGATGCCGTAGGTGTCCTTCAGGATCGCTTCGGTGCGCGGATCGGGATAGATGATCTCTTCCTGGCCGTGCTTGCGCGCGTTGAAGGAGGGAATCAGGTCCATCGGGCCGGGGCGATACAGCGACACCAGCGCGATCAGGTCTTCGAAGCGGTCGGGGCGCGCGTCCTTCAGCAGGCGGCGCATGCCCGAGGATTCGAACTGGAACACCGCGCCGGTGTTGCCATTGGCGAAGATGTCCTTGTAGGTGGGCGCATCGTCGAGCGGGATCGCGGCAATGTCGACCGGCGGAATGCCCGCGCGTTCGTGTCGCTTGTTGATCGCCTTCACCGCCCAGTCGATGATGGTCAGCGTGCGCAGGCCGAGGAAGTCGAACTTCACCAGGCCCACTTCTTCCACGTCGTTCTTGTCGAACTGGGTGACCGGGTTCTTGCCCAGGCCGTTCTCGTCGTGTTCGGCGTACAGCGGGCAGAACTCGCTCAGCGGCTCGGGCCCGATCACCACGCCGCCGGCATGCTTGCCGGCGTTGCGGGTCAGGTCTTCCAGCTGCAGCGCCAGGTCGATCAGGTCGCGGACATCGTCCTCGGTCTCGTAGCGCTGGATCAGTTCCGGCGACGCCATTTCCGAACTTGGGCCTTCCTTGCCCTTGCCCAGCGCATCCTTCAGGTGGATGCCCAGGATGTTGGGGATCAGCTTGGAAACGCCATCCACCAGGCCGTACGGGAACCCGAGCACGCGGCCGGAGTCGCGCACCACCGCCTTTGCGGCCATGGTGCCGTAGGTGATGATCTGGCTGACGCGCTCGCGCCCGTACTTGCGCGCGACGTAGTCGATCACCTCGTCGCGGCGGTCCATGCAGAAGTCGATGTCGAAGTCGGGCATCGACACGCGTTCCGGGTTCAGGAATCGCTCGAACAGCAGGTTGTACGGCAGCGGGTCCAGGTCGGTGATCTTCAGCGCCCACGCCACCAGCGAGCCGGCACCCGAACCACGGCCGGGACCGATCGGGATGCCCTGGTTCTTGCCCCACTGGATGAAGTCGGCCACGATCAGGAAGTAGCCGGGGAAGCCCATCTTGATGATGGTGTTGAGCTCGAACTCCAGGCGCTCGAAGTACTCCTCACGGGTCTTGCCCGGCGCCAGCGGATTCTTCGCCAGGCGCTCTTCCAGGCCATCGCGCGACATCTTCTGGATCCAGGTGTCCAGGGTCTCGTCGTCGGGCACCGGGTAGTTGGGCAGGAAGTAGGTGCCCAGCCGCATCTCGATGTTGCAGCGCTCGGCCAGCGCCAGCGTGTTGTCGATCGCATCGGGGATGTCGGCGAACAGCGCGCACATCTCCTCGGCCGACTTCAGGTACTGCTGGTCGCTGTACTCGCGCGGGCGCTTGGGATCGTCCAGCACGCGGCCGGTGGAAATGCACACGCGCGCTTCGTGCGCGCTGAAATCCGACGGCGACAGGAAGCGCACGTCATTGCTGGCGACCACCGGCAGGCCGCGCTGGCCGGCGGCCATCAGCGCGAACTGGTTGAAGGTTTCCTCGCCCTCGCGGCCGGTACGGGTCAGCTCCAGGTGCAGGCCATCGCCGAACACGCGCTGCCAGTCGGCCAGCTGCTGCTCGGCCAGTTCATGCTTGCCGTCCAGTGCCAGGCGCCCGGCCAGGCTCTGCCGTCCGGCCAGCGCGAACAGGTTGGCGTTGCCGGCCTTCAGCCAGTCCGGGTGGATGGCCACACCGCCTTCCGGGCGATGGCCTTCCATCCAGGCGCGGGTCAGCAACCGCGACAGGCTCAGGTAGCCCTCGCGGTCGCGGCACAGCAGGGTCATCCGCCACGGGTCCTGGCCTTCCTCGGCGATCAGCACGTCGGCACCGGCGATCGGCTTGATGCCCACGCCTTCGGCGGCCTTGTAGAACTTGACCAGGGCGAACAGGTTGTTGAGATCGGTCACCGCCAGCGCGGGCAGGCCGAGCTCCACCGAGCGCGACAGCAGGTTGGCCTGCTTGGCCTTCTTCGGGTCCGCCTGGTCCGGCTTGGCCGGCACGCGGATGGTCGAGTCCGCCAGCGAGAACTCGGTGTGGACGTGGAGATGTACGAAGCGGGAGTTGGACATGCCGGACCAGGTTGGAGCGCGCGGGCCCCGGGTGCTGACGGAGGTTCGTCGCCGGGGTCGGGAAGCGCTGGAATGCCCGGTCAGGGTAGCGAGGGCAGGGGGTTGCCACAAGGCTTGACAGGGGCACGGCGTGGCGCCGGATTCAGGCGTGCGGGAGGCCGCCTTCTGTAGCGCCGAGCCCATGCTCGGCTGTCCACAGCTGCCGAGCATGAGCTCGGCGCTACAACGCCAGCAGGCTCAGGCGATGGCCGCGACAGCCGGCGCTTCCAGGCACTCGCGCACCGGGGCGAAGCTGCGCCGGTGCTCCACGCAGGGGCCGTGCTCGCGCAGGGCGGCCAGGTGGGCCGGAGTGCCATAGCCCTTGTGCTGCTCGAACCCATACTGGGGGTGGCGGGCGTGCACGTCCTGCATGTAGCGATCGCGCGAGACCTTGGCCAGGATCGAGGCGGCCATGATCGCGCGGTCGATGCCATCGCCGCCGACCAGCGCCTGCGCCGGCAGTACCAGGCCCTTGGGCACCACGTTGCCGTCGATGCGGGCGAAGCCGGCCACGTGGGCGACCGCTGCAACGACGTCACGCATGCCCTGCAGGGTGGCCTGGTAGATGTTCAGGCGGTCGATGGTGTCCACGTCCACCAGCACCACATGCCAGGCCAGGGCGCGCTCGACGATGCGGTCATGCAGCTGCTCGCGGCGGGCAGCGGTCAACTGCTTGGAATCATCCAGGCCGTTGATCCGTGGCCGTGACGGATCGAATACCACCGCCGCCACCGCCACCGGCCCGGCCAGAGGGCCACGCCCGGCCTCGTCGACACCGGCGACCAGGCGCTCCGGCTCGACCACTGCCGTACCGTCGAACAGGGCCAGGCTTGCTGCTGCGGCGTGGCGGCGGCTCATGCCTGCGCCTGGTCGCGCATCAGCAGCTCGCCGACGGCATCGGCGGCACGCGCCGAGGCGTTGCGTCGCAGTCGCTCGTGCAGGCGCACATAAGTGTCCTGCAGGTCGATCACCCGCTGCGGGTGGTCGAACCACTGCTGGATGGCCGCGGCCAGCCTGTCCGGCGTGCAGTCGTGCTGCATCAGCTCCGGTGCCAGGTCCTGGCCGGCCAGGATGTTGGGCAGGGCGAAGCGGTCGACCTTGATCAGGCCAAGCGCCTTGACCAGTCGATAGGTCAGTTCGTTGACGCGGTAACCGACCACCATCGGCCGCTTCACCAGCATGGCTTCCAGGGTCGCGGTGCCGGAGGCCAGCACCACCACGTCGGCGGCGATCATCGCGTTGCGCGCCTGGCCGTCAAGCACGTGCGAGTAGGCCACCGGCAGCGCCGAGCGCGACAGCTGTTCTTCGATCAGCTGCCTGCAGGCCGGGTTGGCGGCAGGCACCACCACATGCAGGCCCGGAATGCGTTCGGAGACCTGCCAGGCGGCTTCGAAGAACGGTTCGCCCAGGCGCGAGATCTCGCCGAGGCGGCTGCCCGGCAACACCGCCAGCACCTTGGCCGAGGCCGGCAGGCCGAGCGCGGCGCGTGCTTCCTCGCGGTTGCCCTGCAGCGGAATGTCATCGGCCATCGGGTGGCCGACGAAGCGCGCGTCGATGCCGTGCCGGGCATAGATCGGCGGCTCCATCGGGAACAGGCACAGCACCAGGTCGGCGCTGCTGCCGATTTTCTCGGCGCGCTTTTCGCGCCAGGCCCAGACCGACGGGCTGACGTAATGCACGGTGCGCACGCCACGCTGCTTCAGCCAGCGCTCGATGCCCAGGTTGAAGTCGGGGGCGTCGATGCCGATGAACACGTCCGGCTGCCAGTCCAGCGCACGCTGGCGGAACGCCGAGCGCAGCTTGAGCAGGCGCGGCAGGTGGCGCAGCACTTCGGTCAGGCCCATCACCGCCAGCTCGCTGGCATCGTGCCAGGTCTGGCAGCCGGCGCTGCGCATGGCATCGCCGCCGATACCGGCGAACTCGGCATTCGGGAAGCGTGCCTTCAGGTCACGCACCAGGCCCGCACCGAGCAGGTCGCCGGAGGCTTCGCCGGCAACCAGCGCGATCCGCAACGGGCGCTCGCTGAGCACCCGCTGCGCGGGAACGCTGCCGGCCATCGAGGCCAGCGGGATCACCGCGGCGCCGGCCGGCGCCTGGCCGGTCGAGCTGCTCATCGCAGCAGGGGCCTCTCGGCGTGCTCGATGAAGTCCAGCATCGCCTTCACGTCGTCGCTGTCACGCGCCTGTTCGGTCAGCTGCACCTTGGCCTCTGCCAGCGGCAGGCCCGCGACGTACAGCGTGCGGTACGCACGCTTGATGGCCGAAATGCGGTCAGCGTCGAAGCCGCGCCGCTTCAGGCCTTCGCTGTTGATGCCACGCGGGCGTCCCAGCGAATCGGTGCCGACCATGGTGAACGGCGGTACATCACCATTGGTCAGCGCGCCCATGCCGAGGAAGGCATGCGCGCCGATGCGGCAGAACTGGTGGGCACCGGCGAAGCCGCTGATGATCACGTAGTCGCCCACGGTCACGTGGCCAGCCAGAGTGGTGTTGTTGGAGAACACGCAGAAGTTGCCGACATGGCAGTCGTGTGCCACGTGCGTGTAGGCCAGCATCCAGTTGTCGTTGCCGATGGTGGTGATGCCGCCGCCGCCGCCGGTGCCACGGTTGAGCGTGACGAACTCGCGGAACACGTTGCGATCGCCGATCACCAGTTCGGTACGCTCGCCGCCGAACTTCTTGTCCTGCGGCTCGCCACCGATCGCGGCATGGCCGACGAAGCGGTTGTCGCGGCCGATCCGGGTCGGGCCGTGGATGCTGCAATGGGGGCCCACCACCGTGCCGGCACCGATTTCAACATCGGGGCCGATCAGGGTGAAGGCGCCCACCTGGACATCGTCGGCCAGGCGTGCGGCCGGGTCGATGACGGCGGTGGGGTGGATCCGCGGTGCGTTGTCAGTCATTGCTGCCTCCAGTGGATCAGCCCTTGGCGCCGGCACACATGACCTCGGCCGACGCGACGACTTCGCCGTTGACCTTGGCTTCGCCGTAGTACCAGCCCATGTTGCGGATCAGGCGCTTCATCTGCACGTCCAGCATCAGCACGTCACCGGGCACGACCTGCTTGTTGAAGCGGGCGTTTTCCACCTTGACCATGTAGAACAGCTTGGACTGCGCATCGCGGCCGAGCGTGAGCTGGGTCATGACGCCGCCAGCCTGCGCCAGCGCTTCGATGATCAGCACCCCGGGCATGATCGGGCGGCCCGGGAAGTGGCCCTGGAAGAACGGCTCGTTGATGCTGACGTTCTTCTGCGCCAGGATCCGCTTGGCCTCGACGTCGAGTTCAAGCACCCGGTCCACCAGCAGGAACGGGTAGCGGTGCGGAAGCAGTTCCTGGATCTGGCAGACGTCGATCGGAAGCTGCAGCGAATCGTTCATTCTTTCTCCTTGCCAGCAGCCAGAACGCGGCGAGCCAATGCGTCCAGCTGCTTGAAGCGCGCGGCGTTCTTGCGCCACGTGCGGTTGTCGGTCAATGGGGTGCCGGACGAATACTCGCCCGGCTCATGGATGGAGTTGCGGACCACCGACTTGCCGGTGATCACGACCTTGTCGCAGATCTCGAGGTGGCCGACCACGCCAACGTGGCCGCCGAGCAGGCAGTAACGGCCGATCTTGGCGCTGCCGGCGATGCCGGTGCAGCCGGCAATGGCCGAGTGGGCGCCGATCTGCACGTTGTGGGCAATCTGCACCAGGTTGTCCAGGCGAACATCCTCGGCAAGGACGGTGTCTTCCAGCGCGCCACGATCAACACAGGTATTGGCGCCGATCTCGCAATCATCGCCGATGCGGACACCGCCGAGCTGCGGCACCTTGATCCACTTGCCAGCGTCCATCGCCAGGCCGAAGCCATCGGCGCCGAGTACGGCACCGGGATGCACGCGCACGCGCTTGCCCAGCGTGACCCGGGTGACCAGGGTCACGCGGGCGATCAGCTCACAGCCGGTATCCAGGCTGCAGTCCTCGCCGATCACGCTGCCGGTGCCGATGATGCAGTTCTCACCGACGACGCTGCGCGCACCGACCGTGACGAACGGGCCGATATGGGCGCTGGCGGCGACCTGGGCGCTGGGATCGATCACTGCGCTGGGATGGATGCCCGGCGGGCGGGTCGGCGCGATGTCGAACAGCGCGGCAATCTTGGCGAATGCGGTGTACGGGTCCTTGGCGACGAGCGCGGCGCCGGGGGCGGCCTCGACGTCATCGGCACGCAGGACCACCAGCGAAGCCCGGCTGTCGGCCAGCTGGACGCGATAGCGGGGGTTGGCAAGGAAGGTCAGCTGGCCAGGACCGGCATGGGCGAGGGTAGCCACGCCATGGATGGCGGTAGCGGGATCGCCATGGACCTGCAGGCCGAACTGCTCGGCGAGTTGCTGGGCGGTGTAGGTGGGAGTATTCACGGCGGGAGTTTAACGTGTGACGCCATTTCGGTCATGCGGGGGGGCATATGCAGCCAACGGCAGGGCCCCTCACGGCCGGCAGAGCCAGTGTCATGGGCTGGGTCGGACGGGGCGGGGCTGCGGGGGGCGGCGCAAGTACGTCCATGTAGCCTTGGTCGCCGCATCCATGCGGCTCACACCCCCGCAGCCCCACCCCGTCCGACCTCCGACGGCCTGGCGCGAGTGCCAGCCACGGAAAAACAGAAAAGATCAAAAGCAGAGCGGGCGCTTCCGGCATCCAGGCCAAACGAAAACGCCGGGCAGAGCCCGGCGCTTCGCACCCCGTCTGGTGGAGAGCCCCCTTTGTTAAGGGGGGGGCGCGCCCCTGGGAATCGCAGGAGCGATTCCCAACGTTGCTATGCAACGGCCCGAAGGGCGCATGCCATGGATGGCATGCGTAGCGGCGCGGGGGATAGGTGGAATGCGGGGGCAGTTCTGGCGAACCGCCTCGCGGTTCGTCAGAACTGCCCACCGAACGTGAATTGCAGGCGTTCGATCTTGTCATCGTCTTCCTTCTTCAGCGGGAAGGCGTAGCTGATCGAGATCGGGCCGACCGGGGCGCGCCACAGCAGGGCCACACCGGTGGATACGCGCAGCTCGTTGGCCTTGAAGTTGTCCACGCCGGTATACACGTTGCCGAAGTCGACGAAGGCCGACACGCGCGCCGACGGGCTGTCGAACAGGCGCGGGAAGTAGGCTTCCACCGAACCGACGGTCTTCAGCGAGCCACCCAGCGGCTGGCCTTCTGGGTAGCCGCGGGTAACTTCGCGCGGGCCGAGGGTGTTGTCCTCGAAGCCGCGTACCGAGTTGGTACCACCGGCGTAGAAGTTCTCGAAGAACGGCAGGCCGCTGGCGGTGACGGTGCGGGTGGTGCCATCCGGATTGGTCAGCGTACGGGTGTAGTCCTTGCCGTAGGCATCACCGTAGCCGATTTCGGCGCGGGTGTTGATCACCAGCGACGGCATGATCGGCCAGTACTTGCTGATCTGGTAGTTCAGCTTGTAGTACTCGATGGTCGAACCCGGCAGCGTGGTTTCCAGGCCCACGCGCTGGTAGGTACCGCGGGTCGGCATGAAGTAGTCGTTGCGCGAGTCGCGCGCCCAGCCCAGCTCGGTGCGCCAGGCATGGAAGGTGCGCTTACCGACGGCGTTGATGTAGTCGATGATCGACTGCGGGGTCGAGCCTTCGTAGGTGGTGATCTGGTTGCTGTCGATGCCGAACATCAGCGAGACGGTGTCGGTCTCGGTCAGCGGCACGCCGAACACCACCTGCGCGGCACCGTTGGTGCTGTTGTACTGCGCGGTGTTGAAGTCGGAGTAATCCAGTTCGCGCCAGGACAGGTTGTAGCCCAGCGACACGCCGTCATCGGTGAAGTACGGGTTGGTGTAGCTGAAACCGTAGCGCTGCAGGTAGCTGCTGCGCGAGGCTTCGACCGACACGCGGTTGCCGCCACCGAGGAAGTTGTTCTGCGACAGCTGCACCGAGGTGGTCATGCCGTAGGACTGCGAGTAACCCAGGCCGAACACGAAGCTGCCCGAGGTGGTTTCCTTGACGTTGTAGACGACGTCGACCTGGTCGTTGCTGCCGCTGACGGCCGGGGTCTCCACTTCCACCGATTCGAAGTAGCCCAGGCGCTGCAGGCGGATCTTGGAGCGGTCGATCGCGGCCTGCGAGTACCAGCTGTTCTCGAACTGGCGCATTTCGCGACGCATCACTTCATCGGACGTGCGGGTGTTGCCGCGGAACAGGATGCGGCGCACCGACACGCGCGGGCCGGGCACGACCTGCATGTTGATGGCCACGGTCTGCTCGGCGCGGTTGGTGGTCGGGATCGGGTTCACCTTGGCGAACGCGTAGCCGATGTTGGACAGCGAATTGGTGATGGTGTCCGAGCTGAATTCCAGCAGGGCACGCGAGAACGTGTCGCCGGACTTCTGGATCACCATGCGCTCGACGTCCTCCTGCGGGAGGATGGTGTCGCCGCTGACCTTGATCTCGGAGATCTTGTACTGCGCACCCTCGGTCACGCCCGCGGTCAGGAACATGTCGCGCTTGTCGGGGCTGATCGAGACCTGGGTGGAATCGATGCTGAAATCGACGTAGCCGCGATCCAGGTACCAGGAGTTGAGCTTTTCCAGGTCACCGGACAGCTTTTCCTTGGAGTACTGGTCGTCACGGCGGTACCACGACGCCCAGTTGTGCTCCTTGGACTCCCAGGTCTCCAGGATGTCCTTGCTCTCGAACTTCTCGGTGCCCACCAGGTTGACGTGGCGGATCTTGGCGGCCTTGCCTTCCTTGATGGCGATGGCGATGTCCACGCGGTTGCGGTCCAGCGGGCTCACCGTCGGGGTGATGTCGACGTTGTACTTGCCACGGTCGTTGTACTGGCGGCGCAGTTCCTGGGTCACGCGGTCCAGGCTCAGGCGATCGAAGGTGCCGCCCTCGGTCAGGCCGATGTCGGACAGGCCCTTGAGCAGCTGGTCGGACTTGATGTCCTTGTTGCCGGTCACGGTCAGCTTGTTGATCGCCGGGCGTTCCTTGACGGTCACCACCAGGATCGTGCCCTGGCGGTCCAGCTGCACGTCTTCGAAGAAGCCGGTCTTGTACAGGGCGCGGATCGTCTCGCCGACCTTGTTGTCGGTGATCGTCTCGCCGCGTTCCACCGGCAGGTAGGTGAACACCGTGCCCGAGCTGATGCGCTGCAGGCCATCGACGCGGATGTCGCTGACAGTGAAGGGCTCGGCTGCCTGGGCCAGGGCGGGAGCGCCGGTGACGGCGGCGAGGGCGAGGGCCAGCAGGCGGCGATTGGGGAGTCGCGTCATGTCACGTCCGGTAGGAAGGTCGATTTCATTGGTGCGGGATGCCGACGCTGTAGACGGCAACAACGTGGAAAAGTTCATCGCGGGACCAGGCCGAGGATGTCGTTGTAGAACGCCAACCCCATCAGCCCGGCCAGCAACGCCAGGCCGATGTATTGGCCGGCGGCGATGGCACGCTCGCTCAGCGGGCTGCCCTTGACCAACTCGATAAGGTAATACAGCAGGTGGCCGCCGTCCAAGATCGGGATCGGCAGCAGGTTGATGATGCACAGGCTGAGCGACAGCAGGGCAAGGAACTGCAGGAACCAGTCGAGGCCGCGCTTGGCCGAGACATTGGCCACGCGGGCGATGGTGACCGGCCCGGAAACGTTCTGCAGCGAGGCCTTGCCGGTCACGATGCGACCCATCATGCCCAGCGAGTCGGCGGCCAGGCGGCCGGTCTCGCGCACCGCCACGGTCACCGCATCCAGCGGGCCATAGCGCAGCAGGGTGTCGTAGGCGGGGCTGTAGCTGGTGGGGAAGCCGACGCCGATCTGCCAGACCGGATTGCCCTTGCCGTCCTTGCCCTGGCGCGGGGTGACTTCCAGCGCCAGGCGCTCGCCGCCACGCAGGACCTCGATCATTCCGGGCCCGCCGGCACGGCCCAGGGCCTGGATCTCGCCGATCACCTGGTCGACGCTGTCGATGCGCTGGCCATCGATGGCCACGATCAGGTCGCCTGGCTGCAGTTGCCCTGCCACCACGGAGTCCGCAGTCAGCGACTCCACTTGCGCCGGCTGCAGCCACGACTGCCAGTGCAGGCCAGCCAGGATCGGCACCCGCCGCTCATCGAAACCCGCCGGCAGCTGCGACAGCGGCAGGGTGCGCGTGCGTACCTGGTCGGCCGTATCCAGCACTTCCAGCTTCACGTCGCGGCGGTCCATCGCGGCTGCGGTCAGCGCCATGCTGGCCTCGCCGAGGGTGACCACCTGGCGGTCGTCCACGCGCAGCACGCGGTCGCCGCTGGCCAGGCCGGCACTGGCGGCGATGCCGCTGACACGGCCGATGGTGGGCGAGTAATCCTGCTTGCCAATCACGAACATCGCCCACAGCAGCAGGATGCACAGCAGCAGATTGGCGATCGGGCCGGCGGCAACGATCGCGATGCGCTGCCAGACGGTTTTGTGGTTGAAGGCCTGGCCGCGCTCGTGCGGGTGGACTTCGACCTCGCGTTCGTCGAGGAACTTCACGTAACCGCCCAGCGGGATGGCGGCGATGGCGAACTCGGTGCCGTGCCTGTCGCGGCGCGACCACAGCGGCCGGCCGAAGCCGACCGAGAAACGCAGGATCTTGACCCCGCACAGGCGCCCGACCCAGTAATGCCCGAACTCGTGGAAGGTGACCAGCAGCCCGAGGCTGACGATCATCCACCAGACCGATCCGATGAAGTCAGTCATGCAGGCTCACAGTGGTGGGCAGGGGCGGCGGCGTCATGCTGGGCGAGGCGGTCGTTCAGGCGGCGTCGATGGCGTTCAGGGTGAGCTGGCGTGCCCGCTGGTCGGCGGACAACAGGATCTCCAGTGTATCGGCTGGCTGGGTCGGCAGTGTTGAAAGAGCGTTAGCAACCAGCTCCGGGATCGTCAGGAAACCGATCCGGCCCTGAAGAAACGCTGAAACCGCCTCTTCATTGGCGGCGTTCAGCACCGCCGGTGCGGTGCCGCCGGCCTGCATGGCCTGCCAGGCCAGCGCCAGGCAGGGGAAGGCGTCAGTATCCGGGGCCTCGAAATCCAGGCGGCCCTGGACCAGCAGGTCCAGCCCGGCCACGCCCGATTCGATGCGCTGCGGCCAGCCCAGGCCGACGGCGAGAGTGGTGCGCATGTCCGGCAGGCCCATCTGGGCCAGGGTCGAGCCATCGACGAACTCGACCAGCGAATGGACCAGGCTCTGCGGGTGCACCAGCACCTCGATGCGCTCGCCGGGCACGCCGAACAGGTGGTGGGCCTCGATGACTTCCAGGCCCTTGTTCATCAATGTCGCCGAATCGACCGAGATCTTCGGCCCCATCGACCACTTGGGGTGGGCAACGGCCTGGGCCGGGGTGACCTGGGCCAGTTCGGCGCGGCTGCGGCCACGGAACGGGCCGCCGGAGGCGGTCAGCAGGATCCGGCGCACGCCGGCGCCGTCGACACTGGCATCGCGCGAGCGCAGGCACTGGAAGATCGCGCTGTGCTCGCTGTCGATCGGGATGATTTCGGCACCGGCACGTTCGGCCGTCCGGGTCAGCAGTTCGCCGGCCAGCACCAGCGATTCCTTGTTGGCCAGCAGGATGCGCTTGCCGGCGGCCGCGGCAGCCAGGGTCGAGGACAGGCCGGCCGCGCCGACGATGGCCGCGACCACGGTATCGCAGGCATCGCTGGCGGCCAGCTGGTCCAGCGCGGCCTGGCCGGCATGGGCCTCGGTGGCAAGGCCGGCCTCGCGCAGGCCGTCACGCAGTTCGGCGAACAGCGATGCGTCGGCGATCACCGCGTGCGCGGGTCTGTGCTGGCGGCACAGCGCCAGCAGCGCCTGCACCTGGCGGCCGGCAGCGAGCACCGTGGCCTGGTAGCGGTGCGGGTGGCGGGCGATCACGTCCAGCGTGGAGGCGCCGATCGAGCCGGTAGCGCCGAACACGGCGACCCGGCGCAGGTCTGCAGCAGCATTCATGGTCAGAACCCGAAGATTTCCTTGCCCAGCGCGAACACCGGCACGGCGGCGAGGACGCCGTCGACCCGGTCGAGCACGCCACCGTGGCCCGGGATCAGGTGGCCTGAGTCCTTGGCGCCGGCATGGCGCTTGATCAGGCTCTCGAACAGGTCGCCCAGGACCGAGGCGAACACCGCCACCACCGCGGTGATCAACAGGCCGGGCAGGTGTGCGGCATCGATGCCAGCCAGCCAGCCCAGGCCGAGGGCCACGGCGACACCGGCCAGCAGGCCGCCGAACAGGCCTTCCCAGGTCTTGTTGGGGCTGATCCGCGGCGCCAGCTTGTGCTTGCCGAAATGGCGGCCAGCGAAATAGGCGCCCGAGTCGGCCGCCCACACCAGCGCCAGAGCAGCCAGCAGCCACAGGTGGCCCTGCTGGCCCGGCGGATCGCCGCCGGCATGGATCAGCACCAGCGCGGCCCAGGCCGGGACGATGGCCAGGGTACCGGCCAGCATCTTCAGGATCCGCGAGGGTGCCGACGGCTGTGCACCGAAGTTGAAGAAGCGCAACCAGAGCAGCGCGGCCAGCCACCAGGCAACGCCGGCCAGCGTGGTTATCTGGAACAGGACCAGGGTGCTGCCATCGGCCCAGACCAGCAGCACCATCAGCAGCAGGTTCAGCACCAGCAGCACGGTGCGCGCCAGGGTGTCTTCGATACCGGCCAGCTTCAGCCATTCCCACAGGCCGATCAGCAGCACGGCGGCGGCGGCGGCGGCCAGCCATTGCGTGGGCAGCAGCAGGATCGCCGCAATGGCTAGCGGCGCCATGATCAGCGCGGCAAGGACTCGGGTCTTGGTCATGGGCTGGAAGTCTCGGTGGCCAGTGCGGCAATCTGGGCGCTGGTCAGGCCGAAACGACGCTCGCGACCGGCATAGGCGTCGAGCGCCTGCTGCAGCTGCCCGGCGTCGAAGTCCGGCCACAGGGCCTCGGTGAACCACAGTTCGGTATAGGCGAGCTGCCACAGCAGGAAGTTGCTGATGCGGGTGTCGCCGCCGGTGCGGATGAACAGGTCCGGCGGCGGCAGGTCGGCCAGGGCCACCTGGCTGCCCAGCAGCGCTTCGTCGATCTGCTCGGGCAGCAGGCGACCGGCCGCCACTTCGACGGCCAGGGCGCGCGCGGCGCGGGCGATGTCCTGGCGGCCACCGTAGCTGGCAGCGATCGACAGGGTCAGGGTGGTGTTGTCGGCGGTGCGCTGCTCGGCCAGCTGCATGCGGCTGACCAGCCCGGCGCCGAAGCGCTCGCGTTCGCCGATGAAGCGCACGCGCACGCCACGCCGGTGCAGCTCGTCCACTTCGCGGTCGAGTGCACCGAGGAACAGCTTCATCAGCGCGTCCACTTCCTCCTGCGGCCGGCCCCAGTTCTCGCTGGAGAAGGCGAACAGGGTCAGCGCCGGAATGCCCAGTTCAAGGCAGCGCTCGATGGTGCGGTTGACCGCGCGCGCGCCGGCACGGTGGCCGATCACCCGGGGGCGACGGCGCTGCTGTGCCCAACGCCCATTGCCATCCATGATGATGGCAATGTGGCGGGGCAGGGAGGCAGGCAACGGAGGCGGGACTGAAGGCATCGACTTCAGACCGACAGCAGTTCTTTTTCCTTGTCGGCAACGACCTTGTCGACGTCCTTGATGTTGGCGTCGGTCAGCTTCTGGATGTCGTCTTCGCCGCGCTTCTTCTCGTCTTCGCTGATCGCTTTGTCCTTGACCAGCTTGGCGATTTCCTTGTTCGCGTCCTGACGGATGTTGCGGATCGCGATCTTGGCGCCTTCCCCTTCCTTCTGCACCTGCTTGACCAGCTCCTTGCGGCGCTCTTCGGTCGGCGGCGGCATGTTGATGCGGATCGCGGTGCCCAGCGTGTTCGGAGTGAACTCGGCGTTGTAGAGACCCTTTTCGATCTCCTTGATCATGCCTTTGTCGAACGGGGTGACCAGCAGCGAGTGGGCGTCGGCGTTGGAGATCGACGCGACCTGGTTCAGCGGGGTGCTGGCGTTGCCATAGGCGCTGACCGTCACGCGGTCCAGCAGGGCCGGGGTGGCACGGCCGGTCCGGATGGAGGTGAGGGTGTGCTTCAGAGCGTCAATGCTCTTGGCCATGCGCGTCTGCGCGTTGTTCTTGATGTCGTTGAGCATCGCCCGGTCCTGGATGTATCTGGAATCGGGCGATTATAGGCGAATACGGGACGCTGCCGGGCCTGAATCGGCCCGGTCGTCGCTTTGCGCTCAGGCTCAGGCCGGGTCGCGGCCCTGGACCAGGGTGCCGATGTTCGCGCCGTTGAGGATCTTCAGCAGTTCGCCCGGCTGGCCCATGTCGAACACGCGCATCGGCAGGTCGCTGTCGCGGGCCAGAGCGAAGGCCGCTGTGTCCATCACTTCCAGGCCGCGGCGGATCACTTCGTCGTAGCTCAGGCTGTCGAAGCGGACCGCATCGCTGTGCTTGTTCGGGTCCTTGTCGTACACGCCATCGACCTTGGTGGCCTTCAGCAGCAGGTCGGCTCCGATCTCGATCGCGCGCAGTGCGGCGCCGGAGTCGGTGGTGAAGAACGGGCTGCCGACGCCGGCAGCGAAGATCACCAGGCGGCCCTTTTCCAGGTGGCGGATGGCGCGGCGGCGGATGTAGTCCTCGCACACGTCGTTGATCTTGATCGCGCTCATCACCCGGGCCTTGGCACCCAGCTTCTCGAGGGCGTCCTGCATGGCCAGGGCGTTGATGACGGTGGCCAGCATGCCCATCTGGTCGCCGGTTACGCGGTCCATGCCGCCGGCGGCCAGGCCGGCGCCGCGGAAGATGTTGCCACCTCCGATCACCAGCGCCACTTCGGCACCGGCCTGCTGGGCTTCGATGACCTCACGGGCGAGGCGATTGATGATCTTGGGGTCGATGCCGTAGTCCTCGTCTCCCATCAGCGCCTCCCCGGAGAGTTTCAGAAGGATGCGGCGATAGGCGAGCTTGGACATGGGGACCTCGGGTGCGTGGAAATCGCGGGCGATTCTACGCGCATGCGGCGTTGTGCCAAAGTGTTTTGTGCACTGCGGCGCAGAATCTGGTGGTTCGCCCGGTCTGCCGGGGCGCCCCGTTCAGCCCAGTTCGGCGCTGGCCGTGGCCGACAGCTCGTCATGGCCCAGCGCCCCCGGCGAGCGGGCGATCACCCGGTTGCGGCCCAGGTTCTTGGAGCGGTACAGCACATCGTCGGCGGCGCGCAGCAGGTCCTGGACGTCGGCGAAGCGCTCGTAGCCGCCCTGGGTGGCCACGCCGGCGGAGAAGGTGACGAACAGCGGACCACCCTCCAGCTCGGCCATCGGCGTGGCGACGATGTTGGCCAGCACCCGGCGGATCACGTCCAGGGCCACGCTTTCGCTGGTGTTGGGCAGCAGCGCGACGAACTCCTCGCCGCCGAAGCGGGCCACGGTGTCGCTGTTGCGCAACTGGCCCTGCAGCTTGCCGGCGAAGGCGCGCAGCACCTCGTCGCCGGTCAGGTGGCCGTGGGCGTCGTTGATCTTCTTGAAGTCGTCCAGGTCGATGAAGGCCACCGACAGTGGCCAGCCCTGGCGGCCGGCACGCAGGAATTCCTGCTCCAGCACCGCTTCCAGCTGGCGGCGGTTGAGCACGCCTGTCAATGCATCACGATGGGCCTGGTCGGCCAGGCGCTTGGCGCGCGCCTCGAATTCGTCGGCACGGCGGCGTGCCTGGTCGGCATCCTGCAGTTCGCGCAGGTTGCGCAGCGTGGCCAGTTCCTGCGCATGATCGATCAGCTCGCGCACCCGCGCCGGAGAATTGAGGCCGGCATCGAACAGGCTGGCGATGTCGGGCAGGGCCTCGCTGATGCGGGCCAGCACCTGGTCGAAGCGCGCGCTGTCCAGCTCCAGGCGGTCGTGCACCTGCTGCAGGGCGCGCTCGCGCGCGGCATCGGCGTCGCTATCCAGCCAGATGTCGGCCACTGCGCCGGACAGTTGCACGCAGGCCTGGAATGGCGATTCGGCGGCGTCCTCGTCCTCGCTGTGGCTGATGCTCTCCACCAGGTAGCGGGGCAGGCCCCATTGCTCGGCCACCCAGGCGCCGACGTCGGCGTGGCTGCAGCCCAGCGCCTCGCGCTCGAGGGAAACCAGGTCGATGTTGTCGCGTGCTTCGCGCAGCAGCGGCAGGTAGCGCTCCGACTCGGCCTGGGTCAGGCACAGCACGCCCAGGTCCTGCAGCAGTCCGGCCAGCATCAGCTCCTCCAGCCGGCGCAGGCCGCGCGCCTGGCCCAGCTGGCTGGCCGCCAGGGCACTGAGGATGCTGCGCTTCCACGCGCGCTGGCGCAGGTCATGATCGGCGCCACCGCCGGTCAGGCCCTGGGTGACGGTGAAGCCGAGGGCGAGGCTGATCGTGGCGTTCAGGCCCAGCATGGTCAGCGCCTGGCCGAGGTTCTCGATGCGGCGGCGGCTGGCATACAGCGGCGAATTGGCGATGCGCAGCATGCGAGCGCTCAGCGCCATGTCGATGGCGATGATGTCGGCGGCGGTGGCGATGTCCGCTTCCGGGTCCTGAGCCAGTTCGATGATGCGCAGGGCAATACCGGGTGGCGAAGGCAGGTTGCGGCAGAGCGCCAGGGCAGCTGTCAGCTCGGGAGGCATGTCGGGTCGTTCAATTCCATTGGGGCAAGAATACCTAGGAATGCATCACAGTCCGCGATTTTCGTTCCTGCTAAGTGACTGAGGATTCCCTGCGACTGAGTATCGGCTTGATTCGAGCGCAACGCAAAGGTGCCGGTTGTGCGCACCAACGGTGCGCACCCACCGATGGGCCATGGGTTAATCCCTAGGCCCATGCATAAAAAAAGAGCCGCGGTTTCCCGCGGCTCCTTCTGGTCGTTTCACAGCCGAAGGGCTGGAATCAGACCTGCATCGCCTTGGCAACTTCGGCGGCGTAGTCTTCCACCACCTTTTCGATGCCTTCGCCGACGATCAGCAGCTTGAAGCCTGCCACGTCCGCGCCAGCGGCCTTGACCACCTGCTCGACGGTGGTGTCGCCCAGCACGTAGGTCTGGCCGTACAGGGTCACGTCGCTGACGATCTTGTTGATCTTGCCGCTGATGATCTTTTCCAGGATGTCGGCCGGCTTGGCCTTGTCCTTCTCGGTCATCTTGGCCAGCTCGATTTCCTTTTCCTTTTCGACGAACTCGGCCGGAACGTCCGCAGCCTTGTTGTGCGGCGGCTTCAGCGCGGCCACGTGCATCGCCAGGCCACGGGCCAGCTCGACGTCGCCGCCGATCAGGTCGACCAGCACGCCAACCTTGCCGTTGGTGTGGACGTAGGCACCGATGTTGCCGGTGGTGTCGACCTTGACCATGCGGCGGATCTGGATGTTCTCACCCAGGGTCTGCACGGCGGTGGCGCGGGCTTCTTCAACGGTGCGGCCGTCGGCCAGCGTGGCGGCCTTCACGGCTTCGACGTCGGTGGCGCCCGATGCCAGGGCAGCGGCAGCGACGGCGTTGACGAAGGACTTGAAGTTGTCATCGTTGGCGACGAAGTCGGTTTCCGAGTTGACTTCGACCAGCACGGCCTTGCCGCCGTCCTGGGCCAGGCCCAGACGGCCTTCGGCGGCCACGCGGTCAGCCTTCTTGTCGGCCTTGGCAGCGCCGGACTTGCGCATGGCTTCAGCAGCGGCGTTGATGTCGCCGTTGGCTTCGGTAAGCGCCTTCTTGCATTCCATCATGCCGGCGCCGGTGCGCTCGCGCAGTTCCTTGACCAGGGAAGCAGTGATTTCCACGGGATTACCTCACGAAAGAAAGGGGTTGGGCCGGCATGGTGGCCGGCCCGTGTGACACGGTCCTGTCACGCGCCAGGGGCTGCGTGCAGGGAGGGTGGACGCCGGGCGTCCACCCGGGGCCTGGATCAGGCCTGGGCGTCGTCGCCCTTCTTGGCAGCCTTCTTGGCCGGAGCGCGGCGGGCCGGCTTCTCTTCGCCTTCAGCAGCGGCTTCAGCGAACTCTTCCTCGCGCACCGAAGCGGCGTGCGGGGCAGCGGCCTTGCCTTCCAGCACGGCGTCGGCAGCGGCGCGGGCGTACAGCTGCACAGCGCGGATGGCGTCGTCGTTGCCCGGGATGGCGTAGTCCACCAGTTCCGGGTTGTAGTTGGTGTCGACCACGGCGATGACCGGAATGCCCAGCTTCTTGGCTTCCTTGATCGCGATGTCTTCGTGGCCGATGTCGATCACGAAGATGGCGTCCGGCAGACGGTTCATGTCCTTGATGCCGCCCAGCGAGGCTTCCAGCTTGTCGCGCTCGCGACGCAGGCCCAGCACTTCGTGCTTGACCAGCTTCTCGAAGGTGCCGTCGGTTTCACCGGCTTCCAGTTCCTTCAGGCGGGCAACCGACTGCTTGACGGTACGGAAGTTGGTCAGGGTGCCGCCCAGCCAACGCTGGTTCATGAACGGCATGCCGCAACGCTCGGCTTCTTCCTTGATGGTTTCGCGGGCGCTGCGCTTGGTGCCCAGGAACAGGACGGTGCCGCGCTTCTGGGCAACCGACGAGATGAAGTTCATCGCATCGTTGAACAGCGGGACGGTCTTTTCCAGGTTGATGATGTGGATCTTGCCGCGGGCGCCGAAGATGTACGGAGCCATCTTCGGGTTCCAGTAGCGGGTCTGGTGGCCGAAGTGGACGCCGGCTTCCAGCATCTGACGCATGGTGACCTGGGGCATTGCAATACTCCTGATATGGAACCAGCGATTCCGCCCGCGGGATAGGTATGCGGGACGCGTGGAAGCGCGATCGGTTCCGGGGTTGGGCTTCCCTGTTGCCTCCGTGGCCGAACTCCTCGCGGAGCACCCCGGCACGGATGGGGGCAGCAGGTGTGGATTCACCGGTGACGTCCGGTGTGGACGGGCTCCCGCGCACGCAGGCGGCAGGAATCCGGTCGATTATAGCCCGCTGGGGCGTCCGCTGCAATTGCAGGGTCAGATGCGGCCAGATCGACCTCGCGGCCGTCCTGCAGACGGGCCCGGAAGTGGCCGCCCACATAGCCATCGGGGCGGGCAGGCAGGGGCCAGCGGCGTTCATGGCCTGCGAGGATATAGCCGGCCAGCCCGGCCACCAGCAGCGACGATTGGCCGTCGGCCGCTATGAATCGCAGATCGTGCAGGCGGCCATGCAGCGTACTGGAATTGCTGAGTCGCAGCATGGGCTGAGGCCCAAGTGCCTCGACGCGGGCCTGCAGCCGGGCATGCAGCGCTGGCGCCGCTGGGCTGCGGAACAACGGCAGCGAGTAGCGGGGCAATCCCGGCAAGGCCGGCGCCAGCACGATCCGATAGGCCTGTTCACCCACCGATGCTGGCGGACCGCCTGGCAGCAGCCAGACGCGCTGGGTGCTGCCAGGGGCCAGGTCCAGCCGCGCAGGGCTGACCCGGATCCGGTCGCTGGGCTGCAGTCGTTCGGCGTCCAGTTGCTGCTCCCAGGCCAGCACCTGCACCTGCCCCTGCCAGCGGCCGGGCCCCGGATTGCGCAGCCACAGTTCCGCGCGGCCGCCTTCGGCGGGTAGCTGCAGGGTGGTCGGCAACAGCTCCAGCGCCGCCGAGGGCTGCGCCAGCAGCAGTCCAAGCAGGATCAGCAGCGCGCGCATCAGTAGATGAGGGTCACGGAAGGCATTGCGCTGTCGTCTGTCGCCGGTGGTGCGAGGTCGCGGACCTGGGGCGGCACCTTGGGGGCGTCACTGCGCTGGTGTGGCGCCGCGCAACGGGGAGCGCCGGCATCGTCGCTGCAGGATTCGACCACGGTCAGCCGGATCTGCAGCGTGCTGCTGCGCGGTTCGGCGCGGGCCGGCGTGCTGGCGACCAGCATCGCCCCGATCAGAAATGCGCGAACCACCTGCCACCCACCGTGCTTAAAGACTCGCTGCGCGGTATCGGCCGGACGCCCCGCAACTGTAGCGCCGAGCCCGCGCTTGGCACGGGCTTCGCTCCGGTGGGGGCCGACCGTTGGTCGGCACGCAGGTCAGTAGGTGATCGTCACCGTCACCAGGTCGTTGTAGGTGCCGGCCGGGGGCTGGCCGGTGACCGGCGGTACCCGGCCGTAGATGGTCAGCTGCTGTGCGCTTCCGGTGCCGGTGCTGCTGGCCGTGTCGACCGTCAGGGTGTTGCCCCAACGCTGGCTTCGTGCCGGATCCCGGTACAGCTCGTAGGGCAGGTAGTAGGTGCTGTTGCCGATGGTGGTGGCCATGCGCCGGGTGGTGGTGGCGGCGGGATTGTTCCGGCCGTTGTTCAGGCCGACCTGGAAGGCGGTGTTCTTCAGGCAGGTCAGGGTGAGGGTGGCGGTCTGGTCGACGTTGGCCGGGATGCCGCCGGTGACGTTGCCGAAATTCATGTTGGTGGTGACGTAGCTGCCGCATTGCGGCAGCACGTTGGCGGTAGCGGTGAAACTGAAGGCCGCGCTCGCGCTGTTGGTACCGGTGGCGCCGCCGTTGCATGTGGCGGGGACGGTGGCGCTACCGGCCAGCACCTCGTTCCAGGCCCAGGTCAGCACCACGCTGGCACCGCTGAAAGTGCTGCTGTACGCGCCGGAGGCCAGGACCTGGTTGGCCGGAATCTGACCGAACAGCTGCACAGTCTGCGCACCACTACCGCCGGTCAGCAGCGGTACGTTGTAGCTCATGGTCAGCTCCTGCGCTGGCGGCGTGCCGCGCGGGACCAGGCCAGTGACCTGGCCGAAGCTGGCGTTGTTGTACAGCTGGAAATTCATCGTGTCGCTGGTAGAGGTGGCCATCGTGCGGAACGTGGAACTGCTGCCGCCGCCACTGCCTGCGCCGATGCCCACGCAGACGCGCACGCCGGTGGTGGCCAGCAGGCTCAGCGCGGCAGTGGTGCAGGTCACCGTGATGTTGAGGTTGGCCGTGCTCGGGCCGGGTGCATTGCTGTTGATGTTGCCGAAGGGCAGGGTCGGATCGGCGACCGCCGTGCAGACCGCGGTGGCGCCGGCCGGCGCCGCTGCCAGCAGGCCGGCCCACAGCAGCAGGAAGAGCAGCAGCACCCTCATGGCGCCACCTCCGGAATGCACTGCTGCGGTGCCGGCTCCGGGCGGGCACCGGACGCCACCACCTTGGGCAGGTCCGGTACCTTCACCCGGCACGGGCCATGGCTGGTGGTGACGTACAGCACGCTTCCGGCGGCGACATCTTCCAGGTAGAGCAGGCCGTCGTAGCCGACCGTGGCCTGGCGACCGTCAGGCAGCTGCACCTCGCTGCCCACCTCCAGAGGCTGGCCGTCCATCGCCAGCAGGGTCAGGCTCAGTGACGACCGCGAACGCAGCTGGAAGGTCACGCGGGTGCCGGCGCGCTGGCGCGGCGTGACCCAGTCCTCGATGCGGTCGGCACGCATGTCTTCGGGCAGGTCCAGGGTGTCGATCGAGACCCGGTTGCGCTGCCAGGACAGCAACGGACTGACCAGCAGCAGGCCGCGATCATCGGTGACACCGATCAGGCGGTTCTCAAGCCGCACCGGGACGCCGCCGACGCCATTGGTGCTGATCACCGCGAACGCATCGGATACCTCGCGCGTGGCGAAGGCGTGCCCGCCCATCCATACCAGGCTGCCGCTGGCACTGGCGTAGGCATAGTTGAGCCCGCCCTGGCGCGAGGCGCCGAATGAATAGCGGCCGACATCGTTGAGGATGCCAACTTCGGCCAGGCCGCCGTTGCCGTCCTCGCCGTGGCGCAGCTGTGCGCGCCAGCCGACGCCGCCGGCACTGCCATCGCCGGGCACCGGCTGGGTCACGTCCGCCACCCAGCTCTGGCTGTCGCCGTTGCGCTGGCTGGAGAGGCTGGCCTGGCGATTGTTGCCCAGGCTGGCAGTCATCGACAGGTAGATGCTGCGGTCATCGCTGCGGTCCAGGTTCTGGTTCACCGACAGGTAGGCCGACCAGCGTTGGCTCCAGGTGCGCGACCAGAACAGGCTGGCATAGCGGTTGTCGTCGCCGTCGGGGTAGCGCAGGCGCAGATAGCTGGCGCTGAGCGTGCCCAGCCGCAGCAGGTCCAGGCCGACCGTGGCCTGCTCGCTGATGCTTGGTGGCAGGTTGCCCTGCAGCGCGCCCAGGTCGCGGTAGTCGCCGTGGCTGCGCACGCTGCGCAGATTGACGTTGAAGCGACGGTTGTTCCAGCTGTAGCCCAGCGCCCATTGCCCACCCTGCAGGCCGTGGTAGTTACTGTGCGCATAGGCGGCATTGAACACGCCGGCGGCGCCGAGCAGCCACCAGCCGCCAATGCCGCCCTGGGCCAGGCCGCCGCCGCCTTCGGCATGCGCCTCGCCGGTGAACGCGTCGGTGACACCGCCGCGCCAGCTGGCGCTGGCTACCGTGCGATCGTCATAGGCGAAGGAGCGCTCGCCGAAATCCCGGCGCAGGTGGCCGACGCCGACCGACCAGTCCGACAGGCCCTTGGCCAGCAGCTGCTGGGTGCCGTAGAAGCTGAAGTCCAGCGTCTGCATGCGTCCGAATGCGTCGGTCACCACCACCTGCGCGTTGCCGGTGCCGCTGATGCCGGGCTGTGCTGCGAGCTGGAAGGGACCGACCGGCACCTGCCCGCTGTACTGGCGCAGGCCATCGACATACAGCTCGACCGTGGAGGGCACCACGGCCTGGCCGAGGAAGCTCGGCGTGGGCGTCAGCACGCGGTAGGGCTGCAGGCCATAGTTGCGGCCGATCTGCAGGCCACCCAGGCGCACGGGGCGGGTCCAGTCGACGAACCCACTGTAGAAATCGCCGACCTCCAGGGTCGTTGCGCTATCGGGGAAATCCAGGCTCCAGCGTGTGTCCAGGCGCACGCTGGAGCCGCGCCAATGGCGATCGCCGGGTTGCTGGTAGCGGCGGCTGATGGCGGTGTTCTCGAAAGTGCCATTGCCGATACCGAACACGCGCAGCTCCGAGCTCAGGCTGAGGGTGCCGAGCGTGTCCACCCGGCTGCCGTAGACGTCGTAGTTGAGCAGCACGCCGGGCGAGGCGCTGCCGGTGGGGGCGCGCGTCTGCGGGCGGCTGAGCACGGTGGTGGGCAGTGTCAGCTGGTCCAGTGGCACGTCCAGCGCCAAGGTCTGCATGTGGGCGTCGTAGCGCACCACCGCACCGCTGATCTGGTCCAGGTAGACCGGTGCATCGCCGCTGGCGTTGAAGCCGAGCTGGCGCAGCACTTCGGGGCTGGCCTGCAGCCGGCCACGGTTCTCGGTGAACGGCAGCAGGCCGCGCGGCGTGCTGTTGAGCGACACATCCAGGTACAGCGTCTGGCTGGCGGTCAGTGGGGTGGGGGCGGGCAGGATCGCATCGGCCGACACGCCGGATACATCAGCAGCCGTGGCCACGCCGGACACATCGGCGGCCTCGGTCGCCGCGGGAGCCAGGGCAGCCAACAGCGCGCCCATCAACGCCTCAGCGAGCTGGTGGGGGCGACAGTGGCGTCTGTTCCGACTCGCCATTGAGCTTGGCCGTGATCTGGTCGTTGTCGCGGTCGATCGCCGTGCGTTCGATCGGCCAGCGCATCACCTGGCCGGGCAGTACGTAGCCCAGCAGCCCGGGATGGACGATGCGCGGGCGCGTGGCGCTGCCCAGCGCGAGATCGGCGATCTGAGCGTAACTGTTGCCCGAATTGGCTACTTCGACGCCGTTGCGGCCGTCCGCCAGCTTTACCAGCCGGGCCTGCAGCTGCGGCGCCAGCGTGCCGGCCGAGGGCTGCACGAACACCGGGATCGAATAGCGCAGGACGAACTGCATGCCACCCGCGCGGGTGGCCAGGTCGGGCACCTCGTCAACGATCAGGCGGTAATGTTGCTGTGCCGCTGGCGGTTCCTTGTCCGCACGCATGACCCGCACCAGCTGCTGCTGTCCGGCGGCCAGTTCCTGCATCGGCGGAGTGGCCATCAACGCATCGGTGGGCAGCAGCTGTTCCTGGCCGTCCTGCTGCACCCAGCGGAACACGCGTACCTGCAGCTTCACCGGTGAGGTGCCGCTGTTGGTCAGCCACAATTCGCCGGCACGCTGGCGGGCTTCCAGCTGCAGGCTGGTCGGGGCCACCTGCAGGCTGGTAGCGCCGGCGGCCGCGATGGCGAGCAGGTACAGGGCGAGCAGCGCCACGCCGGTGGCGCGCCACGGGCGGGATCCGGCCATGCGGGCGTGCTCCATCAATAGGTGATCGTGGCGGTAACCGTATCCAGGTAGCTACCGGCGGCCGGGTTGTTGGTGCTCAGGTTCAGGATCTGGCCGTAGACGATGTAAGGCACGGCCAGGCCGGTGCCGATGCCGGCCTGGGTGTTGGTGCCGGTTGTGGCGCCCCAGACCAGGGTATGTGCGGCATCCTGGTAGAGCTGGTAGCCGACGTAGTTGTTGGCGGTCACCGCCGCATTGGTGTTCTTCATCCGCCGAGTGGTGACGTCATTGGCGGTGCTGGCATTGGCGCCCGCATTCAGCGAGATCGTGTACGGGGTCAGTGCCGAGCACTGGGCGGTTACCGTGCCCTGGCCCAGGGTGGGCGTGGTGGTGGTTGATGCCGCGGTGCCGAAGTCCACGTTGGTCGCGGCCGCCGCCGTGATGGTGCAGGCCTTGGTGACCACCAGGGTGACATTGAAGGTGGTGGTGTCGGCGGCCATTGCCGGGCTGGACAGCAGGAACCCGGCCACGGCCCATGCCAGCGGGGATCGAACTGGGGATCGCATGAACAACCTCCCTGACCCGAAGGTCCGTTGAACAAGGCGAAGACGGCACGTTCGGTGCCGCTTGGACGACGGTGGGTCCAGCTTAGGAGGCGTAAGTGTCTGTAATCCGTGATAATTAGGCAGACGAAAGAGCGGAGGCCATCACGCTTTCACTTTCCTTGCCGGAACCGTGCATGACCCGGATCGGCAGTTGGGTGGCGTTCGTTCAGATTGCGGCCGGATCGGCGATAATGGGTGCCATGAGCGTGAATCTGAAAACCCCGCAGGAAATCGAGATGATGCGCATCGCCGGCCGCCTGGCCAGCGAAGTGCTCGACATCGTCACCCCCCACGTCAAGCCCGGTGTCACCACCGAGGAACTGGACCGCATCTGCCACGACCACATCGTGAACGTGCAGGGCGCGATTCCGGCCAACGTCGGCTACCGCGGCTTCCCGAAGACCGTGTGCACCTCGGTCAACAATGTCATCTGCCACGGCATCCCCAGCGAAGGGAAGGTGCTCAAGGATGGCGACATCATCAATATCGACGTCACCGTCATCAAGGACGGCTGGCACGGCGACACCAGCCGCATGTACTTCGTCGGCACCCCGTCGGTGATGGCCCGCCGCCTGGTGGAAACCACGTACGAAGCCATGTGGCGCGGCATCCGCGCGGTGCGCCCGGGGGCCACCCTGGGCGACATCGGCCATGCCATTCAGAGCTATGCCGAAGGCGAGCGTTTCAGCGTGGTGCGCGAGTACTGCGGCCACGGCATCGGCAAGGTCTACCACGACGAGCCGCAGGTGGTGCATTACGGCCGCCCGGGCCAGGGCCTGGTGCTGCAGCCCGGCATGACCTTCACCATCGAACCGATGATCAACGAGGGCACCCGCTACAACAAGGTGCTGCCGGATGGCTGGACCGTGGTGACCAAGGACCGCAAGCTGTCGGCGCAGTGGGAGCACATGGTCGCGGTCACCGAGACCGGCGTCGACGTGCTGACGCTGTCGCCGGGCGAGTCGCAGGTCTCCTGACGATGCTGCCGGCGAGTTCGCTGCTGGACACGCCGGCCGCGTCGCTCAACGACCCGGACTGGGCTGCTGCCGCGCGCCAGGCGCTGCAGCAGGCCGACGCGCGCCTGTATCGCCGCTTCGACCAGGGCGACAACATCGAGCGCCTGCTGGCGCTGCGGGCGCGCGCGGCCGACCATCTGATCCGCCTAGCCTGGCAGCGTTGCCTGCCGGCCGACAGCGGCCTGTCGCTGTTCGCGGTCGGTGGCTATGGCCGGGGGGAACTGTTTCCGCGTTCGGACATCGACCTGCTGGTGTTCGGCGACCCGCCCGCACAACTGGCGCATGAAGCGGCATTGGCACGCCTGTTCGCGCTGCTGTGGGACTGCGGATTGGCGGTCAGCCATGCGGTGCGTTCTGCATTGCAGTGCCGCGAGGCGGCGGCTGACCAGACCGTGCTGACCGCGCTGATCGAGGCGCGTCCGATCCTGGCTGATGATGCAGCGCGCCGTGCGCTGCGCGAGGCCATCGACGACCGCGAGCTGTGGCCGGCGCGTGCCTTCTTCCTGGCCAAGCTGGAAGAGCTGCGCAACCGCCACCAGCGCTTCGGCGATACTGCCGACAACCTGGAGCCGGATCTCAAGGATGGTCCCGGCGGCCTGCGCGATCTCAACACGCTGGGCTGGATGGCGCTGCGCGCCTTCGGCGTACGCGACCTGGAAGCGCTGGTCGGCTTGGGCCACCTGGGTGCCGACGAAGCGGCTGCGCTGAAGCGCGAGCGTGCGGTGCTGGCGCGGCTGCGCTTCGGCCTGCACCTGGTCGCGCGCCGCCCGGAAGAGCGCCTGCGTTTCGATTACCAGAAGACCCTGGCCGCGCGCCTGGGCTTCGAAGACGATGCCGAGAATCTCGGTGTCGAGAAAATGATGCAGGGCTTCTACCGCGCCGCGCTGGTGGTGCGCCGGATCAGCGACCGCCTGCTGCAGCGCTTCGAGGAACAGTTCGATGGCGAGGCCCAGCCGGAACCGCTGACCGTGGGCTTCTCCCTGCGCCGCGGCTACCTGGCCGCCAACGAGGCCGACTGGCCGCGCGGTGACATCGGCCAGGTGTTCGCCCTGTTTTCCAGCTGGGCCAACAATCCACAGGTGCGAGGCCTGCATTCGCTGACCGCGCGCGCGCTGGCCGAAGCGCTGCCGTTGTTGCCGGCCTACGACCAGGCCGATGCCGATGCACGCGAGCAGTTCCTGTCCCTGCTGCGCGGCCAGCGCCCGGTCGACACGCTTTCGCGCATGGCGCGGCTGGGCGTGCTTGGCCAGTGGATCCCCGCGTTTGCCCAGGTCAGCGGGCGCATGCAGTTCGACCTGTTCCATGTCTATACGGTCGACCAGCACACGCTGATGGTCCTGCGCAACATCGGCCAGTTCGCCAGCAGCCGTGCCGACGAGCGCTTCTCGATCGCGCACGAAGTGTGGCCACGCCTGCGCAAGCCGGAACTGCTGCTGCTGGCTGGCCTGTTCCATGACATCGCCAAGGGCCGCGGCGGCGACCACTCGGAACTGGGTGCGGTGGACGCGCGTGCGTTCTGCCAGGCGCATGCGCTCAGTGGCACCGATACCGAGCTGGTGGCATGGCTGGTCGAACAGCATCTGCGCATGTCGGTGACCGCGCAGAAGCAGGACATCGCCGATCCGGTGGTGATCCATCGCTTCGCCACTCTGGTCGGCAGCCGCGACCGCCTGGACTACCTGTACCTGCTGACCTGTGCCGACATCGCCGGCACCAGCCCGAAGCTGTGGAATGCCTGGAAGGACCGCCTGCTGGCCGACCTGTACTTCGCCACCCGGCGCGCGCTGCGCGAGGGGCTGGAGCATCCGGTACCGGCCGCCGAACGCGTGGCCGAGGCACGTGACAGCGTGCGCGCACTGGTGCGCGAGCAGGGTTACGACGATGCCACCATTGATCGCCAGTTCGCGGTGATGCCGGATGAGGGCTTCATTCGTCTGCGCCCCGAGCAGCTGGCCTGGCAGGCAGCCGCGCTGGTACCGGTGAAGCAGGGCCAGGCGCTGGTGAAGGTGCGCCGGATCAGTGTGGATGACCCGGCGCTGGAAGTGTTCGTGCACTCGCCCGACCGCGACGGCCTGTTCGCCGCGATCGTGATGACCCTGGACCGCAAGGGCTATGGCATTCACCGCGCACGCGTGCTGGACGGTCCGGCCGATACCATCTTCGATACCTTCGAAGTGAACCCGGCCGACACGTTTGCCGATGGCAGCAGTGCCAACCTGGAGGCGGCGCTGCGCGAGGCACTCAGTGGTGACCTGGCGCGCCTGCGGCCGTCGCGCCGTGTGGTACCGCGGCAACTGCGGCACTTCCGCTTCGCTCCGCGCATCGAGTTCCGCGATGAACCGGGCGCAACCCGTTTTGCCCTGGTCGCTCCCGACCGTCCCGGCCTGCTGGCCGATGTGGCGTTCGTGCTGCGCAACCAGGGACTGCGCGTGCATGATGCGCGCATTGCCACGTTCGGCGAGCGCGCCGAAGACACCTTCGTGATCAGTGACGAACACGACCTCCCCCTGACTGAACCTGCCCGGCAGCAGCTGCATGACGCAATGCTGGCCTGCCTGGACCCTGATCGAAACGCCGGAGACCCCGCCTGATGGCCACCAAGCCCGCCAAGAAGACCGCTGCGACCCCCAAGAGCGCAGCGGCCCGGAAACCTGCTGTAGCCGCACCGGCCGCAAAGAAGGCCACTGCGCCGAAGAAGGCCGCTGCGGTGAAGGCCCCGGCGAAGAAAATGGCTGCGGTCAAGCGTGCTGTGAAGAAGCCGGCCCCGGCCAAGAGCGCCGAAGCCGTCCGCGCCGAAACCATCGCCCGCAAGTCGCTGCGCAAGCCGTCGGCACCCGGCGTGGAAGAACTCAAGTTCGGTATCGAAAGCGCCTTCGAGCGCCGCGCCACGTTGACCCTGCATGAGCTGGAAGGCTCGACCAAGCCGCTGGTCAACCGCGTGATCGACGGTCTCGAGAGCGGTGAATTCCGCGTCGCCGAGCCGGACGGCCAAGGCGGCTGGAAGGTCAACGAGTGGCTGAAGAAGGCCGTGCTGCTGTATTTCCGCGTCAATGACATGGCGGTGGTCGATGCACGACCGGCACCGTTCTGGGACAAGGTCGAATCGCGCTTCGCCGGCTATGACGAAGCGAAGTTCCGCCGTGGCGGCGTGCGCGTTGTGCCCGGTGCGATCGCCCGCCGCGGCACGTACTTCGGCAAGGACGTAGTGCTGATGCCGAGCTTCACCAACATCGGCGCCTACGTCGGCGAAGGCACCATGGTCGATACCTGGGCCACCGTCGGTTCCTGCGCCCAGATCGGCCAGCACTGCCACCTGTCCGGCGGCGCCGGCATCGGCGGCGTACTGGAGCCGCTGCAGGCCAGCCCGACCATCATCGAGGACCACTGCTTCATCGGTGCGCGTTCGGAAGTGGTGGAGGGCGTGGTGGTGGGCCACCACAGTGTGATCGGCATGGGCGTGTTCCTCAGCCAGAGCACCCGCATCTACAACCGCGCCACCGGCGAGATCAGCTACGGCTACATCCCGCCGTACAGCGTGGTGGTGTCCGGCTCGCTGCCGAGCAAGGACGGCACCCACTCGCTGTACTGCGCGGTGATCGTCAAGCAGGTTGATGCCAAGACCCGCAGCAAGACCAGCGTCAACGACCTGCTGCGCGGCCTGGCCGACTGAAGGTGAGTGCGCCGGAGGAGCTGGCGCAGTCCGCGATCTACCGGCATCCGTCCGACAACGCGTTCGGACGGATGCTGCCGCGCCTGCTGCACGCTCCGCGCTGGACCCGGTTGCGCCGGGCACTGTCGCGGCGCTGGCCGATGCCGGTGCTGGTCAGCGACGTGCGCGACGTGGTCTACGCGAGCTGGTGGGTCGATGTGCGCCATGCCCCGCCAGCGCCACCAGGCCGTCACTACGTGGTCCATGCCGGACGCACGCCTTACACCGTTCTCAGCTATCGCCATGGCCACTTCGGGCCGGCGCTGGCGGGACCGCTGCGCTGCCTGATGCCGTCGCCAGGGCAGAGCAACTGGCGCTGGTACCTGCGCCGTGACGATGATCCGGGCGGGACCCCGGTCGTGCTGTTCGATCGCAACGTGATGGACCAGCTGGCCTTCGTCGCCGGCGCGCGCGCTTTCAGCGATGCCATGCAGCCCCACCTGTCCACGCGCTTCGAGCATGTGGTGCGCGTCGATGGCGATGGGCACACCCTGATCGAAGGCGGGCAGGGGAGTGCGCCTGCGCTGCACCTGCAGTGGCGGGCCGCTGCGGGCTGGGAGGACGGGGCGTGGCGGGGGGGCTTCGGGGGCCATCAGGCCCTGCTGCGCTTCCTGACCTGCCAGGATGAGGCCATTGCGCGCACCTGCGACCGGCGCTGGGCCAGCACCCGCATCGCACTGCAGGTGGATGTCGACAGCCTGCAGCCGCTGCAGCTGGAAGGCGAACTGCAGTGCCCGCGCCTGCAGGCGATGGACGTGGCGCTGCACGAGGGGCTGGCCTTCCGGCTGCCAAGGGTACCGTTCCGGGTCGTGTCCGAGCGCCTGTTGTGAGATTCTGGGCCTCTGTTTTCCAGCATCACAGATGGCCATGAGTACCACTGTCTACGGTTTGAAGAACTGCGATACCTGCAAGAAGGCGAGCAAGTGGCTGGACCGCTTCGGCGTGCCGTACACCTTCGTCGACTACCGCGACAACAAGCCGAGCCCGGAAACACTGCTGGCGTGGGCTGAGCAGCTGGGTGGCCTGGCCGCGATGGTCAACAGGTCCTCAACCACCTGGCGGCAGCTGCCGGACAACCGCAAGGCCGCAGATTCCGAAGCGGAATGGAAGCTGCTGCTGCGCGAGTACCCGCAGCTGATCAAGCGCCCGCTGGTGGTCACCGCCGACGGCACGGTCAGCCAGGGTTTCAGTGACAATGGCTTCAAGGCCCGCTTCGGCGTGGGTGACGCATGAGCGCGGTCCTCGACCTGACCTGCGAACTGATCGCACGGCCCTCGGTGACGCCGGACGATGCCGGCTGCCAGGCACTGCTGGCGGCACGCCTGAAGCAGGCCGGGTTCCAGTGCGATCACCTGCGGCTGGGCGAGGTCGACAACCTGTGGGCGACCCACGGCCAGGGCGCGCCGGTGCTGGTGCTGCTGGGCCACACCGACGTGGTGCCGGCGGGGCCGCGCGAGGCCTGGGCCAGCGACCCGTTCACGCCGCAGATCCGTGACGGCGTGCTGTACGGCCGTGGCACCGCCGACATGAAGGGCAGCGTGGCGGCGTTCGTGGTGGCGGCCGAGCAGTTCGTGGCCGCGCATCCCGATCATCCCGGCACGCTGGCGGTGCTGCTGACCAGCGACGAGGAGGGCGATGCCATCGATGGCGTGCGCCACGTCGCACGGCTGTTCGCCGAGCGCGGCCAACGCATCGACTGGTGCATCACCGGCGAGCCGTCGTCGACCGCGACGCTCGGTGACCTGCTGCGCGTGGGCCGTCGTGGCAGCCTGTCGGCCAAGCTGCGGGTGCAGGGCGTACAGGGCCATGTGGCGTACCCGGAGAAGGCACGCAACCCGATCCACCAGGCGGCGCCCGCCCTGGCCGAGCTGAGCGCACGGCGCTGGGATGACGGCTACGAGAGTTTCCCGCCGACCAGCCTGCAGGTCTCCAACATCCATGCCGGTACGGGCGCCAACAATGTGATTCCCGGCGAGCTCGAGGTGGATTTCAACATCCGCTACAACCCGCACTGGGATGCGCCGAAACTGGAAGCGGAGATCACCGCGCTGCTGGATCGGCATGCCCTGCAGTACACGCTGAAGTGGCATCGCAGCGGCGAACCGTTCTACACCCCGGAAGGCACGCTGCGCGCCACTGCGCGTGCGGTGCTGGCCGAGCACATCGGCCGTGCACCGGAGGAAAGCACCGGCGGCGGCACCTCCGATGCCCGCTTCATCGCGCCATTGGGCGCGCAGTGCATCGAAGTGGGGCCGGTCAACGCCAGCATCCACCAGGTGGACGAGAACGTGCGCGTGGACGAACTGGAAGCACTGCCCGGGCTGTACCAGCGGCTGGTGGAGCGGCTGCTGGTGTGAGGAGGGGGGGGGCGATCGTTGGTCGGCACGCCCCCCGCCGGAGCTACATCTCTACTATTCTGAAAAAAGGAAGAACGGCGGCTCGACCGCCTTCTTCCAGTAACTCGGCGCGGCCATGTAGAAGTGCTGTGCTTCGGCCCTGGCGAACCAGCGCGCGGCTGCGTCGGTGTCCTTCTCCACGCCGGGCGCGCCGCGGCCCAGCAGCAGTCCGGCGAAGTACTTGCCGAACACACTGCCTTTCTCGCCAGCGCGCTGGTACAGCTGCAGCGCACGCGCCGGATCGCGTGGCAGGCCTACGCCCTGTTCCAGCAGCGCGCCCAGATCGACCTGTGCGTCGGCATCGCCACGCTCGGCGCGACGCTGGATCTGCGCAACCCGCGGATGCACGGTGTCACCCTGTGCGGCGACCGCATCCGGCAGTCGTGACGATGAACTCGGATAGCGCTCGTAGATCATTCCGCGCAGGTCCCAGCGCAGTGCCTGCTGCGCGTCGCCTTGCTGGCGATAGGCCTTGGCGAGTTCGTGGAACGCATAGGGATTGCCGTGGTAGGCGGCCGCCAGATAGGCACGTTCACCGCGTCGCCAGGACGCGCGCAGCACCGGTGCCGGGTTGATGTGGGGGCTGTCGGCATGGCGCAGCGTGCCGGAGATCCAGATCCTGCCCAGTGCTTCTTCCGCCCTGGTGTTGTGGAAGGTCCACGGCGTGACCGCTGCGGCGCGCTCGTAGTAGGCGATGGCGCGCGGATCGTTGAAGCGCTCGAAGGTCTGCGCGGTATCAAAGGCACCCTCGAAGCTGCCATCGGCGCCGCGTTGTTCCAGACCCTGCAGCTGAGCCGGCGGCAGGGGCGACGGACGGGGCGGGGTCTGGCAGGCGGCCAGGCCCAGGCAGAGCAGGGCGGCCAGCGCGGCTCTGCGTCCAGTGCGGTGTTGCATTTCCATTACACGTTTCGCGGCGGGCCATTATGCGCGCGGGGAGTGGTTGCCAACGCAACGGTTGCGCCGTGCCGGAAACCGGGGTAGGGTCGATGCCATGTCGATCCGCCTGGCCACCGCCGTCAATAACAACAACCGCAATAATCTGCGCGCGAATAATCGTGCGCGGCCGATGCGGGACTGCGCCCTGGGTAGATAGACAGCAACACACGCCCGGACACCAGAAAACCCGCATCGGTCGATGCGGGTTTTTTTTGTGCCCGGGCGCAGCCCCACCCGGGCCTGGATGGCCGGTCGAACACCCTCCCACCCGTGAAATTCCCCCAACAGGAGCTCCCCCATGTGTTCGATCTTCGGAATCTTCGGCCTGCAGGCCGGTGACGATCTTCCGGCCCTGCGCCGCCATGCGCTGGAACTGTCGCAGCGCCAGCGCCACCGCGGCCCGGACTGGAGCGGCGTGTATCTTGACGAAGGCGCGCTGCTGGTCCACGAGCGGTTGGCCATCGTCGACCCGGCCGGCGGCTCGCAACCACTGCTGTCGGCCGACGGCCAGCTGGCGCTGGCGGTCAACGGCGAGATCTACAACCACCAGCAACTGAAGGCCGCACTGACCACCGCCTATGACTTCCAGACCGGTTCGGACTGTGAAGTGATCAATGCGCTGTACCGCCAGGGCGCTTCGCCGGCGCAGTGGCTGGAGCAGCTCAATGGCATCTTCGCATTCGCGCTGTGGGACCGTGGTGCCGGTCGTGTGCTGGTGGCGCGCGACCCGGTCGGCGTGGTGCCGCTGTACTGGGGCCACGATGCCCAGGGACGCCTGCGCGTCGCCTCGGAAATGAAGGCACTGGTCGATACCTGTGCCGACGTCGCGCAGTTCCCGCCGGGCCACTATTTCGACAGTGCCAGTGGTGAGCTGGTGCGCTACTACCAGCAGCCGTGGCGCGACTACGCTGACGTGCAGGGTCGCCAGGCCGATCTGGCCGAACTGCGCCAGGCCTTCGAGCATGCGGTGGAACGCCAGCTGATGAGCGATGTGCCGTACGGCGTGCTGTTGTCTGGTGGCCTGGACTCGTCGCTGGTGGCGGCGGTGGCCGCGCGCTATGCACGCCGTCGCATCGAGGATGGGGGGCAGACCGAAGCCTGGTGGCCGCGCCTGCACTCGTTCGCGATCGGCTTGAAGGGCTCTCCCGATCTGGCCGCTGCCGCCATCGCCGCCGAAGCGCTGGGCACCGTGCATCACGGCTTCGAGTACACCTTCGAGGAGGGCCTTGATGCACTGCCGGAAGTGATCCGCCATATCGAGACCTACGACGTCACCACCATCCGCGCATCGACGCCGATGTTCCTGCTGGCACGGCGGATCAAGGCCATGGGGGTGAAGATGGTGCTTTCCGGCGAGGGCAGCGACGAGATCTTCGGTGGTTACCTGTACTTCCACAAGGCGCCGGATGCGCGTGAGTTCCACGACGAGCTGGTGCGCAAGCTCGACGCGCTGCACAACTACGACTGCCTGCGCGCCAACAAGTCGATGATGGCCTGGGGTGTGGAGCCGCGGGTGCCGTTCCTGGATCGCGAATTCCTCGATGTGGCGATGCGCTTCGACGCCGCGCACAAGATGGTCGGTGCAGGCTTTGGTAGCCGCCGCATCGAGAAGGCGGTGCTGCGCGAGGCGTTCGATGGCTACCTGCCGGACAGCATCCTGTGGCGGCAGAAGGAGCAGTTCAGCGATGGCGTTGGCTATGGCTGGATCGATGGGCTGAAGGCGCATGCCGAAGCTCAGGTGAGCGACCGTGTGCTGGCAGCGGCCGACAAGCGCTTCCCGCACAACCCGCCGCAGACCAAGGAGGCCTACTACTACCGTCATCTGTTCGAGCAGTTCTTCCCGAGCCGGGCGGCCGCCGAGACCGTGCCGGGTGGCAAGTCCATCGCCTGCTCGTCGCCAGCGGCGATCGCGTGGGATGCCAGCTTCGCCGCTGCTGCAGATCCGTCGGGGCGTGCGATCGCTGGCGTGCACGAGCAGGCACTGGCGTAAGCCCCGAAAAGGGGCCGGAGGGGGGCCGGGGCGCTTGTGCCACCAACGACTTAATCCCCTCCGTCCCCTTTTTGTATGATCGCCCCCCTGCACATTGGGGAATGTTCATGGACGTACACAGCGGGGGCCAGGTGCCACCGACGAAGTGGGGATGGCGCTACCTGGCCTGGGCCGGGGTCCCGCTGCTGGTCGGCGTGCTGCTGGCCCGTTATGCCGGGCCGGCGGCGCCCGAAGCTGTTGCCCGTGCCACGGCCACGGCTGAAGCCACCTGGGTGCAGCATCTGGCGTCGCCGCTGGGCCTGTTCCTGCTGCAGCTGCTGGTGCTGCTGCTGGTGGCCAAGGGCGCAGGCGCGCTGCTCAAGCACTTTGGACAACCGGCGGTGATCGGCGAGATGGCCGCCGGCCTGATGATGGGCCCATTGATGCTCGGCAGCCTGTTGCCGCCGCTGCATGGAGCCCTGTTCCCGCCCAGCTCGCTGGGCCCGCTGGGCATGCTCAGCCAGTTGGGTGTGCTGATGTTCCTGCTGGTGGCCGGTGCCGAGCTGGACCTGGCGGCGCTGCGTGGACGCCGGCGTTTCGCCTTTACGGTCAGCCATGCCGGCATCGCGGTGCCGTTCGTGCTTGGCGTCGCCCTGGCGATCTGGCTGTACCCGCAGCACGGCCCACAGGGGGTGGGCTTCACGGCATTCGCACTGTTCGTCGGCATTTCGATGAGCATCACCGCCTTCCCCGTGTTGCTGCGCATCCTTGCCGATCGCGGCATCACGCAGACCCCGCTGGGTCAGACCGCCATCGCCTGCGCTGCATTGGGTGATGCCACCGCGTGGTGCCTGCTGGCGCTGATCGTGGCCGCCGCCCAGGCCAGCGGATGGCTGCCGGCCAGCCTCAACCTGCTGTGCGTGGTCGCGTTCGTGGCGCTGATGCTGGGGCTGGTGAGGCCGTGGTTCGCCCGCCAGCAGATCGCGCCGGGCCGTGAGGGGCGGTGGCTGTTGGGCACCCTGCTGCTGTCGCTGGCCAGTGCCCTGGTCACCGAGATGCTCGGCATCCATGCGCTGTTCGGTGCGTTCGCAGCGGGCGTGGCGGTGTCGTCCAATGTGCAGTTGCGCGAGCTGCTGATGGCGCGCGTCGAACCGTTCGCGGTGACGCTGCTGCTGCCGCTGTTCTTCGCCATGACCGGCCTGCGCATGCGCGCCGATACACTGCAGGCCAGCGATGGCCTGTTGTGCGTGGTGGTGATCGCGGTAGCCACGACGGGCAAGCTGCTGGGCACCTTCAGTGCCGCACGCAGTGCCGGCATGCCCGCCCGTGAGGCGTGGCGGCTGGGTGCACTGATGAACACCCGTGGCCTGATGGAGCTGATCGTGCTCAACCTGGGCTACGAACTTGGCCTGCTCGGTGACCGGCTGTTCGCCGTGCTGGTGATCATGGCGCTGGTGACAACGGCGATGACTGGGCCACTGTTGAACCTGATCGAGCGGCGTAGGGGCTGAGCGTTGAACGGTAGTGCCGGCCGCTGGCCGGCAACCTCATGATGCTGGATGCACCTGCATGGATGCCGGCCAGCGGCCGGCACTACCGCGCTGGCACCAGCGTCATGGTGTGCTGCGCCTTGCCGGGCAGGAACGGCGTCGGCCGGCCATGCACCCAGTCTTCGTGGCCGGCACCCCAGTAGGGCGACAGTGGATGCCCACTCTGGCCGCCGGGCATGTGCACGATGCCGTCGGCCTCGTGGCCCGGTGAAACCACCATGCGCTCGGAAGCGCCGAAGTTCGGCGTCTGCACGCGCGGCATGTCGCGGTCGCCGGGCAGGCGGTCGGCCGGCATGCACAGCCAGTGTTTGGCGATGTCCGGCAGCGCCCGTGCGATGGGGTGGCAGATCGCCGCCGTATTGCGTTCGCCCCAGCTGCGCTTGGCCAGTGGGCCCTGCCTGGCCAGCTCGCTCTCGGTACGGCGTGCGGCGTCGATCAGTAGTGCATCCCAGCTGTCGAAGGCCGGTGGCAGCAGATTGGCCGGCCGCTGCTGCAGCATCGGCCAGGCCACGCCTTCCAGCTGCGCCAGGCGCGGCTCCAGATAGTCATCGCCCAGCTGCGCATTGGCCGGTGCCAGCAGTGCATCGGACAGTGTGTTCATCACCTGCGTACGGAACTCACGCACCACCCGGTAGCTGACCGAGCTGGCCGAGGCACGGCCGCCCCATTGATGGCTGGCCTCCTTCAAGCGCTTCAGTGCAGGGTCGTCACTGCGTTCGATGACGTCGTGCAGCAGCGCCCACCAGCGCTGCAGGAACACCGCGCGATCGTCGAGCTGGATCGCCAGCAGGTCGTGTTCATCGAAGCGCTCCTGGATCGCCAGCAGGTCGCGGATCTGCCGCGCACGGGCACCCAGGTCATAACCGCCATTGCCGACGGTAGCCAGCGCCTCGCCGTCGAGGACGCGGCCGTTGGCGGTCCACAGGCGATGGTTGGGGGGATCGATCAATGCCGGCGAGGCATCGCTGCGGATCGGCCAGGGGGCGCAGTCCTGGTTGTGGGCGGCGTTGAAGCCGGCCGGCGCGCAGCCCGGACCGCGATCCGGGCGGGCGCCGATCAGGCGCCAGGCGATGCGTCCGCTGCGGTCGCCGATCACCAGGTTCTGTGCGGGAATGCCGGCGTGGTCGGCGAACTGCAGGGCTGCGTCCAGATCACCGGCGCGGGCCAGGTCACCGAAGTCCAGGCGCACCGCACCGGGCAGCTGGGCGACCCAGCGCAGCGCGTCGCCGCTGCCATCGGCATGCGTGTGCAGGATCGGTCCCCAGGCGGTTTCGCGTACCGGGAACCGCACATCGGCCTGGCCGGCCACCGCAATCCGTTCTTCATGCACCGTCACTGCGGCATTGGCCGGTTCGGTGCGGTAGTCCGCCGTGTCAATGTAGCTGTTGGTGAAACCCCAGGCGACGTGCCCGTTGCTGCCGACGATCACGGCCGGAAGGCCCGGCAGCGAGAAGCCGGTGACGTCGACCTGGCCGCCAGCGGCCTGCGGGTCGGGGTAGCGCAGGCGCACGCGGAACCACAGGCTGGGTGCGCGCAGGCCCAGGTGCATGTCGTCGGCAACAATGGCGCGGCCGTCGGCGGTGAGCGCACCGGCCACCGCGAAGTTGTTGCTACCGACGGCGTCGGCTTCTTCCTGCCCGGTGCCCGGTTTTCCCTTCAGCGTGCGCAGGTCCAGCTGGCTGGCATCGGGCAGCGTGGCGTTGCCGGTCGGTTCGCCGAACAGCGGTGCATCCCATTCAGTGCCGTCGTGGGCGATCAGTGCGTACAGCGCCGACGGCACCACCGCGCGGATGCGGCTGAGCGCAAGCTCGGTCTGGTTGCCGGGATCCTGCAGGTCGGCGTACATGGCCAGCCCGGTCAGCACGCTGTCGCTGGCCTGCCAAGGCTGCGGTGACTGCCGCAGCAGCAGGTACGCCCACGGCCGCACGGAGAGGTCGGCAAGGCCTTCGTTGACGCCGTCCACGTAGGCGCGCACGGCGTCGCCGTTGTCGCCCAATGCAGCGTCCATGTGTGCCTCGGTGCGTGCGCGCAAACGGTGCACGCGCATGCGCTTGTCGGCGTCGATGGCCTTCGGTCCGAACAGTGCGGACAGTTCGCCGGCGGCGCTGCGGCGCATCAGGTCCATCTCGAAGTAGCGTTCCTGCGCGTGTATGCGGCCGAGTGCGCGCATCGCGTCGGCCTGGCTGCCGGCCGTGATGGTGACCACGCCCAGCGCATCGCGTTCGAGGGTGACCGGCTTCGCCAGTCCCGGCAACGCATGCTCGCCGTCCAGATCGGCCAGGCTGCCGCGCAGCAGCAGCCACAGCACCAGGGCGGTGACCAGGACGATGGCGATCAATACGCCCAGCACCCAACGCCATGTACGTCGCATCGCACGTCCTTTCCGAACTCGTGGGCCGATTGTAGCCGCAGGCGCAACTGCGACTGATTCCGATTAGATCACCGTATTCTGAAATGCGGCACCCTATGCCACATCGATTCACAGGAGCCCCCCCCATGAAAGGCAACCCGGACGTCATCGCCTGCCTGAAGGAACTGCTGCGTGGCGAGCTCGCTGCCCGCGACCAGTACTTCATCCATTCCCGCCGCTACGAGGATCAGGGCCTGTTCGCACTTTACGAACGCCTGAACCACGAGATGGAAGAGGAAACCCAGCACGCCGATGCGCTGCTGCGCCGGATCCTGTTCCTGGGCGGCGACCCGGACATGCGCCCGCATGCCACCGAGCCGGGCAAAACCGTCGAAGAGATGCTGCAGAAGGATCTCGACACTGAATACGCCGTTCGGAACAATCTCGCCGCCGGCATGAAGCTGTGCGAGGAGAAGGGCGACTACGTGAGCCGCGACATCCTGCTGGCGCAGTTGAAGGACACCGAAGAAGACCACGCCTGGTGGCTGGAACAGCAGCTGGGCCTGATCAAGCGCATCGGCCTGGAGCTGTACCAGCTGAGCAAGATCGACGGCAGCGGCGCCCCGGCGCACTGAGCCGGCACCCCGATCCGGTAGGGCCGACTGTTAGTCGGCCGCTCTCCAAAGGGCAGCCGACTAACAGTCAGCTCTACCAGACGAAGCACAGCGTTCTGTCGCCCGCCAGCACCGGAGCACCGCCAGCCAGCCTTCGCCCGCCAGCTGCTCCACCGCCCGCCAGCCGACAACGAAAAAGCCGGGGAATCCCCGGCTTTTTCGTGTCTGGGGTCAGATCCGTTTTCGACGAAAACGGCTCTGACCCCATTGGGATGGAAATCGCCAACCGAGGTTGGCGTGGACCGGGGTAATGCGTGTCAACCAATGTTGACACCTGCCAGGGGCGGTGTCCGGGGTCAGAGCCCTTTCCGGTGGAAAGGGATCCGACCCCGGTGCTCCTCACTCCACCGACAACCCTTCCACCTTCTGCCAGCCGCGCGGCAGCAGGTGGCCGCGGGTGGCGCGGGCGCCGAGGTAGGCGTCGAGCTCGTTGAACTTCAGCCCCATCGTGCGCTGGCCGGCGCGGACCTGCAGGGTCTGCCCCGGGCTGATCGCCACGATGGCGACCACGCGTTCGGTGGCGAGCTTGGCCTTCGGGATCTCGATGATCTTGTTGCCCTTGCCCTTGTCCAGTTCCGGCAGGTCGTTGGCGGCGATCGCCAGCAGGTTGCCGGAGCTGGTCACTGCAACGATGCGGTCGGTGGCGACGTTGGCCACTGCCGACGGGGTCAGCACCGACGAACCTGCAGACAGGTTCAGCATCGCCTTGCCGGCCTTGTTGCGGCCGATCAGGTTCTCGAAGCGGGTGACGAAGCCATAACCGTGGCTGGAGGCCAGCACGAAGCGGGTGTCCGGCTCGGCGCTGGCCAGGGTCACGAAGCTGGTGCCCGGTGCCGGCGAGAAGCGGCCGGTCAGCGGTTCACCATTGCCACGCGCGGAGGGCAGGGTGTGCACCGGCGTCGAGTAGGCGCGGCCCTCGCTGTCGAGGAACGCGACCTGCTGGGTGCTGCGTGCGCGCACCGCGCCCTGCAGTCCGTCGCCTTCACGGTAGGACAGGGCAGATGCATCGACGTCGTGGCCCTTGGCGGCACGGATCCAGCCCTTCTCCGACAGCACCACGGTCATCGGTTCGCTCGGCACCAGCTCGGTCTCGTCGATGGCCTGCGCCGCCTGGCGCTGCACCAGCGGCGAACGGCGTGCGTCGCCGAACTTCCTGGCGTCGGCGGTCAGTTCATCGCGGATCAGCTTCTTCAGCTTGGCTTTGCTGTCGAGGATGCCGAGGATCTTCTCGCGCTCCTTGGCCAGCTCTTCCTGCTCGCCGCGGATCTTCATCTCTTCCAGGCGGGCCAGCTGCTTCAGCTTGGTTTCCAGGATGTACTCGGCCTGTTCCTCGGACAGTCCGAAGCGCGCGATCAGCGCCGCCTTCGGTTCGTCCTCGGTACGGATGATGTGGATCACCTCGTCCAGGTTGAGGAAGGCGACCAGCAGGCCTTCCAGCAGGTGCAGGCGGCGCTCGACCTTCTGCAGGCGGTGCTGCAGGCGGCGGGTGACGGTGTTGCTGCGGAAGGTCAGCCATTCGCTGAGCAGCGTCTTCAGGTTCTTCACCTGCGGACGGCCGTCCAGCCCGATCACGTTGAGGTTGACGCGGTAGCTGCGCTCCAGGTCCGTAGTGGCGAACAGGTGGCCCATCAGCTGGTCGGCGTCGACCCTGTTCGAACGCGGCACCAGCACCACGCGCACCGGGTTGGCGTGGTCGGATTCATCGCGGATGTCTTCCAGCCACGGCAGCTTCTTGGCGCGCATCTGTGCGGCGATCTGCTCGATCACCTTCGACGGCGACACCTGGAACGGCAGCGCCGTGATCACGATGTTGCTGGCTTCCTTGGTGAAGGTCGCGCGTGCACGCACGCTGCCGTTGCCAGTCTCGTAGATGTTGCGCAGGTCATTGGCCGCAGTGATGATCTCGGCGCTGGACGGGTAGTCCGGGCCCTGCACGTGTTCGCACAGGTCGCGCACGGTGGCGTCGGGGTTGTCCAGCAGGTGCAGCAGCGCGCTGACGATCTCGTTGAGATTGTGCGGCGGCACGTCGGTGGCCATGCCCACGGCGATGCCGGTGGTGCCGTTGAGCAGCAGGTGCGGCAGCCGCGCCGGCATCCAGGTCGGCTCCTGCAGGGTGCCGTCGAAGTTCGGTGCCCAGTCGGTGGTGCCCTGGCCCAGTTCGCCCAGCAGCACTTCGGCGATCGGGGTCAGCTTGGATTCGGTGTATCGCATCGCCGCGAACGACTTCGGGTCGTCGCTGGAGCCGAAGTTGCCCTGGCCCTCGATCAGCGGGTAGCGGTACGAGAACGGCTGCGCCATCAGCACCAGCGCCTCGTAGCACGCGCTGTCGCCGTGCGGGTGGTATTTACCGATGACGTCGCCGACGGTGCGCGCGGACTTCTTCGGCTTGGACGCGGCATTCAGGCCCAGCTCGCTCATCGAATAGATGATGCGGCGCTGCACCGGCTTCAGGCCGTCGCCGATGAACGGCAGGGCACGGTCCAGGACCACGTACATCGAGTAGTCGAGGTAGGCGCGTTCGGCGTACTCGCGCAGCGGCAGTTGTTCGAATCCGTGGAACACGGGGCGGGCAAGTTCGGTCATGCGGCGTTGTTACCTATGTCGGGAGGCGGCGACGGCGGTCGCCGCTCGCAATCCTGTGATTATCCGGATGCGGCGGGGGATGCCAAGCCGCGCGCAGGGTCCAGCCCGGTTTCCAGGCCGTGGCCGGCCCGCGCCAGGTAGCGCCCCGGTGGCAGCCCGAAGTGGCGGCGGAACACGGTGACGAAGGCGCTGGCGCTGCTGAAGCCCAGTGCGTGGGCGATGTCGGCGACGCTGCGGCCATCGGTCAACTGGCGCAGGGCTTCGGAGAGCCGGGCCTGCTGCCGCCACTGGGCGAAGCTGAGCGTGGTCTCGTCGCGGAAGTGGCGGGTCAGGCTGCGCGGTGACAGGCCGGCCCAGTGCGCCCATTCGGCCAGGCTGCGTTCGTCGGACGGGTCGGCCAGCAGCTGCGAGGCAATCTTCAGCAGGCGCCGGTCATGCGGCATCGGCAGGTGCATGCGCTGGCGTGGCGCTGTGCGGATCTCGTCCACCAGCACCTCGATGATGTGCTGGCGTTCGGAGGTGGTGTCGTAGCCCGGTGGCCAGTCACAGATGCGGTCGGCGAGCGCCTGCGCCAGCTTGGACAGGCCCAGCACGCAGGGATCGGAGGGCAGGGTGGCGCAGACCGGAGCCGCCAGCGCCATGCCCCAGCCACGCAGGGGGCCGTCGAGGGTGACCGTGTGCGGCTCCAGCGGTGGCATCCAGCCGGCCGAGCCCGGCGCCAGCGACCAGGTGCCGTGCGAGGTACGGGTGGTCAGCAGGCCGCGCTCGACGCAGATCAGCTGCGCGCGCTGGTGATGATGCCAATCCACTTCACGGACCAGCCCTTGCGGGCTGTCGAAACGAAAACCGACCACCGGGGGACCGTCGTTGCGCTCGAACCAGTCCAGTGCCTCGTCCCTGAGCAGGCGTCTGGGAGCGGGGATTTCTGCCTTGTTCATCATGTCTGCTGGCTGAAATGTGTCATCCATTGGCTAGATTGTACTACCGGGCCACCTGGCCAGGTCATTAAGGTAGGCGCCTTCACTGATCCAGCCCACTGCTGCAACACAGCATTCGATGCCAGATCAAATATTTCCATTGAGAAATATTTTTTTTGGAAGAGAATGCTCCCCCATGATCTGTCCTGCAACCACTCCCCCCAGCTTCGGCCTGCTGCTGCGCCAGGTGCGCGACGGCCTGGTCCGCCAACTCGACGCGTCCATGGCTGAAGAAGATCTGGGCATCGGCTTCACCCACTACATCGGGTTGAAGGTGCTTTCGAACATGGCGCCGTGCACCGCCAACGAACTGGCCCAGGCCATCGATCAGGTGCCCAGCGCGGTGACCCGGCTGCTGGACAAGCTCGAAGCGCTGGGCTGCGTCCGCCGCGAACCGCATGCGCAGGACCGGCGGGCATTGCAGATCGTGCTGACCGACGAAGGCCGCGCGCTGTGGGCGCGCTTGAAGCTGCGTGGCGACGCGGTGATGGATTACGCCCTGCGTGATCTTTCCGCCGACGAGCGCACGCTGCTGCTGTCCCTCCTTACCCGAATCCGCGATTCACTGACGACCCCATGAACCCGATCCCGCATTCCACTCTCCGCCGGTCCGGGCGCGCGCTGCTGGTGTCAGCGCTGGCCCTGGCCTTGGCCGCCTGCGCCAGCAGTCGTGGCCTCAACCCGCAGGGCCACGTGCTTGACGTGGACAGCCTGCACAGCGAACGCACCTTGGCCGACACCGACCTGAGCGCCACCGGCTTCCCGGCGCAGGACTGGTGGAAGGCACTGGGTGATGCGCAGCTGGACGCGCTGGTCGCCGAGGGCCTGGCCGGCCACCCGAGCCTTGACGCCGCCGATGCCCGCCTGCGCCAGGCCCAGGCCCAGGTCGGCACCGCACGTGCCGACGAACTGCCGAGCCTGTCGGTGTCCGGTGGCTACACCGGCCTGCGCCTGCCCGAATCGATGGTCGGCAGCGAGATGGGTGGCCGTTACGGCGGCAGCAGCCAGGTCGCCTTCGACTTCAGTTATGGCGTGGACCTGTGGGGCGGCAAGCGCGCCGCCTGGGAAGCCGCCGTGGACGGCGCCCACGCCGCCACCGTTGAAGCGCAGGCCGCGCGCCTGAACCTGTCCACTGGCATCACCCAGGCCTATGCCGACCTGGCCTACGCGTGGCAGCTCAACGACGTAGCCGAGGAAGAGCTGAGCCGTTCGCAGAAGTCACTTGAACTGACCCGCCAGCGCCGCAGCGCCGGCATCGACAGTGATCTGCAGGTGCGCCAGGCCGAGGCCCGTGTGCCGGCCGCGCAGCAGCAGGTGCAGGCCGCCCAGCAGCGTATCGACGCCGCCCGCACCGCGCTGGCCGCGCTGGTCGGCAAGGGCCCGGACCGTGGCCTGTCGATCCAGCGCCCGCAGCCGCTGAATCCGGTGGCACTGCAGCTGCCGGGCGTGCTGCCCAGCGAACTGCTTGGCCGCCGCCCCGACATCGTCGCCGCACGCTGGCGCGTTGAAGCGGCCGACAAGCAGATCAAGGTTGCCAAGACCAAGTTCTACCCGAGCTTCAACCTGACCGCGCTGGCCGGCGTGGTCGCCCCGAACGTGGGCGACCTGCTGAAGAGCAGCTCCACCTTTGCCTATATCGGCCCGGCGCTGAGCCTGCCGATCTTCGAGGGCGGCAAGCTGCGCGCCAACCTGGCCAATACCGATGCGCAGTACGACCTGGCGGTGGCCAACTACAACCAGACCGTGCTCGATGCGCTGCGTGATGTGGCCGACCAGGTCAACGCGGTGCGCTCGTTGGCACAGCAGGCGCAGTCGCAGCAGCAGGCGGTGGACACTGCACGCGCTGCCTTCGACCTGGCCCAGCAGCGCTACCGTGCCGGCATCGGCAGCTACCTGGACGTGCTGACCGCGCAGTCCACCCTGCTGCAGTCGCAGCAGCAGCTGGCCGGCCTGCAGTCGCAGCAGGTGCAGTCCTCGGTGCGCCTGAGCAAGGCGCTGGGCGGTGGTTTCCAGCCCACTGACGCCGACCGCGCACCGATCGCCTCCCATTCCGATTCCTCGCATTCCTGAAGATCTCCGACATGAGCCAGACCCAAGACACCGCGGCCCCGGCCGCCCCCAACCGCCGCGGCAACCTGCTGCGCGGCCTGTTCGTGATCGTCGTGCTGCTGCTTGCCGCTTTGGCGCTGTGGTACTTCATGTTCGGCCGTTGGTTCGAAGAGACCGACGATGCCTACGTGCAGGGCAACCAGGTGCAGATCACCCCGCTGGTGGCCGGCACCGTGGTCGCCATCAATGCCGATGACGGCATGCGCGTGGAGCGCGGCCAGCTGCTGGTGCAGCTGGACCCGTCCGACACCGCAGTGGCGCTGCAGCAGGCCGAAGCCAACCTGGCCAAGACCGTGCGCCAGACCCGCGGCCTGTACCGCAGCGTGGAAGGCGCGCAGGCGGACCTGAACGCCCGCCAGGTGACCCTGAAGCGCGTGCGCGAAGACTACGCCCGCCGCAAGGACCTGGCCGCCACCGGCGCCATCTCCAACGAAGAACTGGCCCACGCCCGCGACGAGCTGGCCGCGGCCGAAGCCGCCGTGGCTGGTTCACGCGAGACCGTCGAGCGCAACCGCGCGCTGGTCGACGACACCGTGATCGCCACCCAGCCGGATGTGCAGGCCGCCGCTGCGCAGCTGCGCCAGGCCTTCCTCAACAATGCCCGCGCCGGCATCGTTGCGCCGGTCTCCGGCTACGTCGCCCGTCGTTCGGTGCAGGTCGGCCAGCGCGTGCAGCCGGGCAATGCGCTGATGGCCGTGGTGCCGACCGAGCAGATGTGGGTCGAGGCCAACTTCAAGGAAACCCAGCTGCGCCACATGCGCCTGGGCCAGGAAGTGGAGCTGAAGTCGGACCTGTACGCCGGCGACGTGAAGTACAAGGGGCGCATCCAGAGCCTGGGCCTGGGCACCGGCTCGGCGTTCTCGCTGCTGCCGGCGCAGAACGCCAGCGGCAACTGGATCAAGATCGTGCAGCGCGTACCGGTGCGCATCGCCATCGATGCCAAGCAGCTGGCCGAGCACCCGCTGCGCATCGGCCTGTCGATGAAGGCCGAAGTGAGCCTGCGCGACCAGAAGGGCGAAGTGCTGCCGAGCACCCCGGCCAAGGGCACGGTGTTCGACACCGACGTGTATGCCAAGCAGCTGCATGATGCCGACGAGGTGATCCACACGATCATCCAGGGCAACCTGCCGCAGCAACAGGCGAAGGTGGGCTGAGGTCGCCATGTCCGCACAAGCTCCAGCCGCGCCCGGCGCTCCGGGCGCACCGGCGGCGCCGGCTGCAGCCTCCGGGTTCCTGCCGCCCAGCGTCGCCCTGTGCACCGTCGGCCTGGCGATGGCGTCGTTCATGCAGGTGCTCGACACCACCATCGCCAACGTCTCGCTGCCGACCATCGCCGGCAACCTCGGTGCCAGTTCGCAGCAGGCGACCTGGGTCATCACCTCGTTCGCGGTCAGCACGGCCATCGCGCTGCCGCTGACCGGCTGGCTCAGCCGCCGTTTCGGCGAACGCAAACTGTTCGTCTGGGCCACGCTGGCCTTCGTCATCACCTCGCTGTTGTGCGGCCTTGCGCAGAGCATGGGCATGCTGGTGGTGTCGCGTGCGCTGCAGGGTTTCGTGGCCGGTCCGATGTACCCGATCACACAGTCGCTGCTGGTCTCGATCTACCCGCGCGAGAAACGCGGACAGGCATTGGCGCTGCTGGCGATGATCACGGTGGTGGCGCCGATCTGCGGCCCGATCCTCGGTGGCTGGATCACCGACAACTACAGCTGGGAATGGATCTTCCTGATCAACGTGCCACTGGGCATCTTCGCCGCGCTGGTGGTGGGCAACCAGCTGAAGGGACGCCCGGAGCAGATCGAGAAGCCGAAGATGGACTACGTCGGCCTGATCACGCTGGTGATCGGTGTCGGCGCGCTGCAGCTGGTGCTCGACCTGGGCAACGACGAGGACTGGTTCTCGTCGATGAAGATCGTGGTGCTGGCCTGCGTGGCGGTGGTGACGCTGACGGTGTTCCTGATCTGGGAACTGACCGACAAGGATCCGATCGTCGACCTGAAGCTGTTCCGGCACCGCAACTTCCGTGCCGGCACGCTGGCGATGGTGGTGGCCTATGCGGCGTTCTTCAGCGTGGCGTTGCTGATTCCGCAGTGGCTGCAGCGTGACATGGGCTATACCGCGATCTGGGCAGGCCTGGCGACCGCACCGATCGGCATCCTGCCGGTGATCATGACGCCGTTCGTGGGCAAGTATGCGTCGCGCTTCGATATGCGCATGCTGGCCACCGTGGCGTTCATCGTGCTGTCGATGACCAGCTTCCTGCGCTCGAACTTCAATCTGCAGGTGGACTACATGCACGTGGCCGGCGTGCAGCTGATCATGGGCATTGGCGTGGCGCTGTTCTTCATGCCGGTGCTGCAGATCCTGCTGTCGGACCTGGATGGGCGCGAGATCGCGGCGGGCTCCGGCCTGGCGACGTTCCTGCGCACGCTGGGCGGCAGCTTCGCGGCCTCGCTGACGACGTGGCTGTGGGCGCGGCGTACCCAGGTGCACCATGCCGATCTGACCGAGCACATCTCGGCCTATCAGCCGGGCATGCAGGAGCAGGTCACTGCGATGGGGCAGGGCGACCTGCAACATGGCGCGGCGGTACTGAACAACATGATCAACCACCAGGCATCGCAGATGGGTTTCAACGACATCTTCTTCCTGCTGGGCTGGATCTTCCTGGCGATCATCACCTTCCTTTGGCTGGCCAAGCCGCCGTTCGGCGCAGGCGCAGGTGCGGCGTCCGCGGGCGGTGGGCATTGATCGACCATTGGCGTTGAAACGCACAAAACCCCGCCGCAAGGCGGGGTTTCTGTCTGGTGGATCCACGTCATCGCGTGCCACCCAGCCTCCGGAAACGAAAAAACCCGCTTTCGCGGGTTTGATCATCTTGAGTCGTGGTGCCCAGGAGAGGACTCGAACCTCCACGGTTTTACCCGCTAGTACCTGAAACTAGTGCGTCTACCAATTCCGCCACCTGGGCGACTCAGGAGATGAATTGTGCGGCACGGCAGAGAGTGTGTCAACAACATTTCACACTATTTTCTGCGCTTGCACGCCCAGGTGGTGCAGCAGGCTGCGCATCGCCGGTGACAGCTGCGCCCACTCGGCGAAACAGGCGCACAGGCGGCGCTGTGCCCACGCATCTGCAAGCGGCACCGCAACGGTATGCGTGCTGCGCCGATGCTGGCGCGCAATGGTACGCGGCACGATACCGACACCGATGCCGTGGCCGACCATGATGCAGACGCCCTCGAAGGTCTTCATGCGGATGCGCACGTCCAGTCGGCGACCGATGTCGCGCGCCTGGTCTTCGATGTAGGTCTGCAGTGCATTGCCATCGGCCAGGGCAACGAAGGTCTCGCCGGCAATATCGGCGAAGGCCAGCGTGCGCCGTGTGGCGAAGCGGTGGTCGGCCGGCAGCAGCATCACCAGCGGATCTTCGGCCACCACATGCTGCTGCAGGCCGGTGGCGTCGACCGCATCACTGATGATGCCGGCCTCGGCCTGGCCAGCGCTGATTGCACGCACGACTTCGGGGCTGGTGCGTTCCAGCAGTTCGACGTGCAGGCGGGGTCGTTCGGCCAACCACGGTGCGAGCCGCGAGGGCAGGTAGTTGGTCAGTGCTGCGGTGTTGGCATACAGATGCAGGGTGCCGCGCGCCCCCTGCGCGAATGCCTGCAGTTCGCCGCGCAGCTGCGCCTGCTGTTGCAGGATCAGGCGTGCATGGTGGGCGAGGGCGGCGCCGGCTTCAGTCAGGATGACGCCACGTGGATGCCGGTTCAACAGCAGGGTGCCGGCATCGGCTTCGATCGTGCGCAGGCGCTCGCTGGCCGAACCCAGGGCCAGGTTCGCCTGCGTTGCGCCGGCAGTGATGCTCCCGGCCTCGGCGATTGCCAGGAACAGGCGCAGGTCGGCGATGTCCATCCGCATGTGGGTGCCCTCATCGCAGGGCCACCGCCTTCGGATCAGCCGAAGGCAGGGCCGGAAAGACCGCATTGTGCGCCGTTGCTCCGCCCGATCCAATGAAGGCATGGATGAATCGATGTACTTCTACGTGCTGCTGGTGCTGGTGTTCGTATTGGCCGGCGTGGTCAAGGGGGTGACCGGCATGGGGTTGCCGACGGTGGCGATGGGGGTGCTGGGCAGTACGCTGTCGCCGGTGGCGGCAGCGTCGATGCTGTTCATTCCGACCTTCGTCACCAATGTGTGGCAGCTGTTGTCCGGGCCAGCGCTGGGCCCCATCGTGCGGCGCCTGTGGCCGATGATGCTGGCCGTGGTGGTGGTGACGCTGGGTTCGGCAGCGCTGCTGGTACGGGTCGATCGCAGCGGGTCGCGCGTTGCGCTGGGCGTGGTCCTGATGGTCTATGCCGCCTATGCGTTGCTTGCGCCGGTGTTCCGCGTGCCGCAGCGGCGCGAGCGCTGGCTGGGGCCGCTGGTGGGCGCGCTGTCCGGCGTAGTGACCGGCGCCACCGGCGTGTTCGTGATGCCGGCGGTGCCGTACCTGCAATCACTGGGGTTGCAGCGCGAAGAACTGGTGCAGGCGCTCGGGCTGGCGTTCACCGTATCGACGATTGCACTGACCACGGGCCTGGTGCTGCACGGTGCGTTCGGCATCCAGCAGCTGGGCTTGAGTGCACTGGCGGTGGTGCCGGCACTGCTGGGCATGTGGCTGGGGCAGGTGATCCGGCAGCGCATCAGCGCACGGGTGTTTCGGGCGTGCTTCCTTGGCTTCCTGCTGCTGCTCGGCCTGGAGCTGGTGCTGCGGCCATTGTTCTGATGCCAAATTCCGGGCATGAAAAAACCCGCTTTCGCGGGTCTTTCTCATTCTCGACGTGGTGCCCAGGAGAGGACTCGAACCTCCACGGTTTTACCCGCTAGTACCTGAAACTAGTGCGTCTACCAATTCCGCCACCTGGGCGTCGAGGAGCGAGATTATGGGGTGTTGTTACGGGGGTGTCAACACTTTTTGTGGGCCTGGGGTGGATCCGGTTTCGCCTGCGAGATGGGCTACGACCCCATCTCACTCGCTGGGGTCAGAGCCCTTTCCTTCGGAAAGGGATCCGACCCCGCTACCGGATCGCAGGCAAAAAAAATCCCCGCCGAAGCGAGGAGTTTTTTCGTTGGTGCCCAGGAGAGGACTCGAACCTCCACGGTTTTACCCGCTAGTACCTGAAACTAGTGCGTCTACCAATTCCGCCACCTGGGCGTTCCAGAGGCGCAATTGTGAAGATGAATCCGGGAGCTGTCAACGACTTCCTGAAATTATTTCATCCAACGCCTCCAGGGCGGGCGCTGACCCGTTCTGCACGCCATCAACGGCTACCATGTAGGGCGATGACTACCAAAAAACCAAGCAAGGGCGGGAGCAAGTCCCGCAGCCAAGCCCCGAAGAAGGGCCCGAAGGCGGGCGCAGCCCGCACCCCCAAGCCGGGCAAGCCGCTGCCAGGCTGGTTCCCCGAATTGAATGAAGGCGGTACGCCGCCACGCGGCCGCAAGGTCCGCACCGCTGATGCGGCAGCGCCCGGCCCGGCCCCGGGCCGCAAGCTGCCGCCGACCGGCAAGGTGATCGACGATCCCTACGCCGCCCGCGAAGCCGAGAAATACGAACAGCCCATCGCCAGCCGCGAGGCCATCCTGGCCCTGCTGGAGCGTTGCGAAGGGCCGCAGACCGCCGAGGAACTTGGTGCACGCCTGGGCCTGACCGCACCGGATCGGGCCGAGGCGCTGTCTCGCCGGCTCGGTGCCATGGTCCGTGATGGCCAGCTGGTGCAGAACCGCCGCGGCGGTTTCGCCCCGATCCAGACGTTGAACCTGGTCACCGGCGTGGTGATCGCCAACCCGGAAGGGTTCGGTTTCCTGCGTCCGGTCGAGGGCGGCGACGACCTGTTCCTGCCGCCGTATGAAATGCGCAAGGTGATGCACGGCGACAAGGTGCTCGCCCGCGTGACCGGCATCGATCACCGGGGCCGTCGCGAGGGCAGCATTGCGCGCGTGCTCGAACGCGGCATGACCCGCCTGATCGGCCGCTTCAGCATCGAGATGGGCATCAACTACGTGGTGCCCGATGACAAGCGCGTGCAGCGCAACGTGCAGGTGCCGCCGGACCAGACCGGTGGCGCGCGCGACGGCCAGCTGGTGGTCTGCGAACTGACCCAGGCCCCGGACAGCCGCCGCCCGCCGATCGGCCGCATCATCGCCGTGCTGGGCGACAAGCTGACCGCGTCGCTGGTGGTGGAGACCGCCATCCACGGTCACGAGCTGCCGTTCGAGTTCCCGCAGGAGGTGCTGGACGAAGCCGCATCGGTGCCGCTGGTGGTTGAGCCGGCGATGATCGGCGACCGTGTCGACCTGCGCAGCACGCCACTGGTCACCATCGACGGTGAGGATGCCAAGGACTTCGACGACGCGGTGTACTGCGAGCCAAATGCCGATGGCTTCCGCCTGGTGGTGGCCATTGCCGATGTCTCCAACTACGTGCGCCCCGGTACGCCGCTGGATGAGGAAGCGCAGAAGCGCGCCACCTCGGTGTACTTCCCGGGCTTCGTGGTGCCCATGCTGCCGGAGACGCTGTCCAACGGCATCTGCTCGCTGATGCCGAAAGTCGACCGCATGTGCTTCGTCTGCGACATGCAGATCGACCGCGATGGCCTGGTCACGCATTCGCGCTTCTACGAGGCGGTGATGAATTCGCACGCGCGCCTGACCTACACCCAGGTGTGGAAGGCGGTCGGCGAGGACGATGCCGATACCAAGGCCTGGATGGGCGACCTGTTGCCGCAGGTGCAGCGCCTGCACCAGCTGTACAAGGTGCTGTCCAAGGCACGCGCCAAGCGCGGTGCCATCGAATTCGAAAGCAGCGAAGTGCGCTTCGTGCTGGACAATCGCGGTGAAGTCACCCAGGCCGGCATGCTGGTGCGCAACGACGCGCACAAGCTGATCGAGGAATGCATGATCGCGGCCAACGTGGAGGCGGCGAAATACCTGCTGTCGCGCCACGTGCCGGCGCCGTACCGCATCCACGAGAAGCCGCCGGAAACCAAGTACGCCGACCTGCTGGAATTCCTCAAGGAGTTCAAGCTGAGCCTGCCGCCGTGGTCGAAGGTGCGCCCGGGTGACTACACCAAGCTGCTGAAGAAGATCCGCGACCGCCCCGATGCGACGCTGCTGGAATCGGTGTTGCTGCGCAGCCAGAGTCTGGCGATCTACAGCCCGGAGAACCACGGCCACTTCGGCCTGGCGCTGGAGGCCTACGCGCACTTCACCTCGCCGATCCGTCGCTATCCCGACCTGCTGGTACACCGCGCGATCAAGCACGCGCTGTCCGGCAAGCCGCTGGACAAGTTCACCTACAACGCCCGCGAGATGGCCGCGCTGGCACTGCAGTGTTCCGAGCGTGAGCGCCGTGCCGACGAGGCCGAGCGCGAGGTCGACGAGCGTTACCGCGCGGCGTGGATGGAAAAGCACGTGGGCGGCCAGTTCGACGGCGTGATCAGCGGCGTGACCAGCTTCGGCCTGTTCGTGGAGCTGGACGAGTCGAAGGTGCAGGGCCTGGTCCACGTGACCCAGCTGCCGCAGGACTATTACAAGTTCGACGCGACCCGCAAGACGCTGACCGGCGAGCGCCGCGGCGGCAGCTACCGGCTGGGCGACCGCGTGCGCATCCTGGTGCTGAAGGCCAGCATGGAAGAGCGCAAGATCGACTTCCGGCTGGTCGAGCACAGGGGCGAGGACGAGGGTGACGGGCTGCCGCCGCTGCCTGAGCGGGGCAAGCCGGCCAAGCGGAAGAAAGAGAAATATTGATGACCGTGGTAGTGCCGGCCGCTGGCCGGCATCCATGGCACCCTCGGCACCGACGGGTTGCCGGCCAGCGGCCGGCACCACCAGGAGACATCGCATGCAAGGCCAACCCGAATACAGCGGCGGCTGCCAGTGCGGCGCGATCCGCTTCCACGTGCGTGGTGCGCTGACCGACAGCTCGATCTGCCATTGCCGGATGTGCCAGAAGGCCTTTGGTGCCTTCTACGCGCCCTTGGTGTCGGTGCGCGGCGTGCAGTTCAGCTGGACCCGCGGCCAGCCGCGCTATTTCCAGTCGTCCAACGTGGTGCGGCGTGGCTTCTGCGCCGACTGCGGCACGCCATTGACCTACGAAGCGCCCGATGGCGTGGCGGTGGCTGCCGGCGCGTTCGACGAAGCCGAACGCCTGCCTCCGACGATCCAGTACGGGGTCGAGCGCAAGCTGCCCTTCGTCGACGGCCTGGCCAGCCTGCCCGTACGGCGTACCGAGGAGGACATCGCGGCCCTGGACTTCCTGGCCACGATCGTGTCCCACCAGCACCCCGACCACGACACGCCGCACTGGCCACCGCGCAGCCGGTGACGCACCTGTAGCGCCATCTCCACGCTGTGGACAGCCGAGCGCAGGCTCGGCTGTACAGGGAGGCGGGGCGCGGCAGCGCCCGGACCGCCGATGCTCTACCATAGCCACCCCTTTTCCGGTCCCCGCCCGCATGAGCAAGAACAGCCAGTGGATCGTCGGCGTCAACGCCGTCGCCTCCTCCATCGAGAACGACGCCGAGAACGTCCGCGAAGTGCTGGTCGAGGCCGGAGCGAAGAACCCGCGCCTGACCGAGATCGAGGAAAACGCCCGCCGCAAGGGCATCGACGTGCGCAAGGTGAACAGCCAGGCGCTGGACGGTGTGGGAGGCTCGGTGCGCCACCAGGGCGTGGCCGCGCGCTATGCCGCCGCCCGCACCTACAGCGAGAACGAGCTGGAAGGCCTGGTCACTGCGGCCGAGGGCAAGGCGCTGCTGCTGGTGCTGGATGAGGTGCAGGACCCGCACAACCTGGGTGCCTGCCTGCGCTCGGCGGCTGCGGCCGGTGCGACTGCAGTGATCATCCCCAAGGACAAGTCGGCCACGGTCAACGCCACCGTGCGCAAGACCTCGGCCGGCGCCGCCGACCTCATCCCGGTGGTGGCGGTAACCAACCTGTCGCGTTGCCTGAAGGACCTGCAGAAGCAGGGCGTGTGGATCTACGGCCTGGCCGGTGAAGCCACCGCCTCGCTGTACCAGCTGGACCTGAAGGGCAACATCGCGCTGGTGCTGGGCGGCGAAGCCGACGGCCTGCGCCGCCTGACCCGCGAGAACTGCGATGGCCTGGTCAAGATCCCGATGCCGGGCGAGATCGAGAGCCTGAATGTCTCCGTCGCCGCCGGCGTCAGCCTGTTCGAGGCCGTGCGCCAGCGCGGTTGATCCGCCGGCGCGACGTGATCGGGGTCAGATCCCTCTCCGCAGGCGAGGGATCCGACGCCTTTTCCATGTGCCGTGTCGACCAAGGTCGACACCTACCAGATCGTTGCCGTGTCGACCAAGGTCGACACCTACCGGTAGTCGCCAACCTTGGTTGGCGCTCTTGCCGCCTCAGCCCGCGCTGCCACCCAGTGCCTTGAACAGGGTCACGTCGTTGTTCAGCTGGCCCTGGCGCACGCGCGCCAGCGACAGCTCTGCATCGCGCCGGGTCTGCTGCGCTTCCAGCCAGGTGCGCAGATCGGTAGCACCCACGCGATAACGCACTTCCTGCGCGCGCTCCACTTCCACCGCTTCCTCGTACGAAGCCTGCGAGGCAGCGACCTGGCGCGCCAGCTGCTCGCGCGCGGACAGTGCGTTGTCCACTTCCGAGAGCGCGGTGTACAGCGTCTTGCGGAAATTGGTCGCGGCGATCTGATAGCTGGTGCCGGCGATATCGGTATCCAGCTGCGCGCGCTGCAGGTTGAGGAATGGCAGCGAAAGGCCGGCACCCAGCGTGGCCACCGGATTGCGCAGTACATCGCCCAGCGAGGTCGCACTGGAACCGAGGCTGCCGGTCAGGCTCAGCGCCGGGTAGTACTGGGTGGCGGTGACCTTGATGGTCTTCAGGCTGTTGCGCAGGCGGAGTTCTGCCGCACGCAGGTCGGGGCGGCGGCCGAGCAGGTCGGCCGGCAGCCCCTCGACAATGCGCGGGCTGCGTGCGCCCAGCAGGTCCCGGGGTTCGTCCTGCTGGGGCCAGGGCGTGCCGTCCAGCAGCACGGTCAGTGCGTTGCGCACCTCCACCCGCTGCTGTTCCAGCGCGCTCTGCGAGGCGCGCTGCGATTGCAGGTTCTGCAGCGCCTGGCGCACTTCCAGACGCGATACCGCACCGGCGTCGAAGCGGGCCTGCACCAGTTCGCGGGTGCGCTCCAGCCGCTCCAGGTTGGCCTGGCCGGTGGCGATCGACTGGTTCAGGTAGGCCAGGTTCCAGTACTGGGTGATGGTGTCGCTGATCACCAGCAGGGCGGTATTCTGCCGGTCTTCCTCGCTGGCCTCGGCTTCCCAGCGGGCGATGTCGCGCTGGGTCCGCAGGCGTCCCCACAGATCGACCTCCCAGCCCAGCGAAACGCCGGTGGAGTAGCTGCGGCGCCAGTCGTCGGCCTGGTCGGTGGCGCGGCTGGCATTGCCGCTGACGCCCGATGACGAAGGCTGCGGCCACAGCGCGTTGCTGGCCAGGCCGGCCTGCAGGCGCGAACGCTGCACGGCCAGGCCGGCGGCGGCCAGGTCGCTGTTGGCGGCCAGCGCCTGCGCCACCAGGCGGTCCAGGCGTTCATCGCCGAAGCCGGTCCACCAGGTGTCCTGGCGGATGTCGTGGCCCGGTGTGTCCAGGCTGCTGCGCGGGTCGTCGGCCGGTGCGTTGAGGGTGGCATCGCCACGCCCATACTGGGCCGCCACATCGGGATCGGCCACCGGATAGCGGCCGACAGAGGCGCAGCCAGACAGGGCGAGCAGAACGGCACCCGCCAGCAGCCGGCGCGAAGGGGCAGGGAAGGGCAGTCGGGTCATCATCTTCATTCGCGTGCCAGGGCCTCCACCGGGTCAAGCTGCGCGGCATTGCGCGCGGGCAGGAAGCCGAACGCCACGCCGATCAGGGTCGAGCAGGCGAAGGCGGCAATGATCGAGGCGGTGGAGAACAGCACCTGGAAGTCGCTGGCGAAGCGGCCGATCATCGAGCCCAGCAGCAGGGCCAGGCCGATGCCGAGCACGCCACCGAGCAGGCAAACCAGCACCGCTTCGATCAGGAACTGCTGGCGGATATCACTTTGTCGTGCACCGACGGCCATGCGCACCCCGATCTCTCGGGTGCGCTCGGTCACCGACACCAGCATGATGTTCATCACGCCGATGCCGCCGACCAGCAGCGCGATGGCGGCGATGGCACCGATCAGCAGGGTCATCGTGCGCGTGGTCTGCTCGATGGTGTCGCGGATCTCCGCGCTGTTGCTGAGGAAGAAATCCTCGGTGCCGTGGCGCATCGTCAGCAGGCGGGTGATCGCTTCCTGAGCGGCATCCATCGGTGTGTTGTCGTCCACGCGCACGGTGATGCTGGAGACATGGCTCTGGCCGAGCATGCGCGACATCACCGTGGTGTAGGGCACCCAGACGCTGAGGCTGGTGCTGCCACCGAAACCGAAACTCTGGCGCTTGGCTACGCCGACCACGCGTGCCGGCACGTTGCCGAGCAGGATCACCTGGCCGACCGGGTCGACATCGGGGAAGAACTGGGTCTGGGTGTTTTCGTCGATCACCGCTACCTGGCCGAGGCCCCTCACGGCATCGGCATCAAAGAAGCTGCCGCTGAGCAGGGTTACCCCCTTGACCCGGAAGAACTGCTCGCCGACGCCGCTGACCTGGGCGGTCGACGACTGGTTGCGATAACGCGCGGTGACCGAGGTCGATACGCTGGGGGTGGCGCTGTCCACATAGCTCTGCTTTGCCAGTGCATCGGCATCGCTGGCCTTGAGCGTCTGCACCCGGGCCGAGCGCATGTCGCCGAAACCACGGCCGGGATAAACGTCGATGGTGTTGGTGCCGAGCGCGCTGATGTTCTGCAGGATCTGCTGCTGCGAGCCATTGCCCAGCGCCACCACCGAGACCACCGAGGCGATGCCGATGATGATGCCGAGCATGGTCAGGAAGGTGCGCAGGCGATGGGCGTTCATCGCCAGCAGCGCCATCCGGAATGCTTCGGTGAAGCGGTCGCGGGCCGCCCGCCAGCTATTGCCGTGGGCGACGCCGGTACTGGCTTCGCGCTGGGCGCGGTAACTCGGCGCATCCGGATTGGCGCGGTCGGCAATGATCTCGCCATCGCGGATCTCGATGATGCGCTGTGCGTGCTGGGCCACGCTCATGTCGTGGGTGACGATGATGATGGTGTGGCCTTCGGCATGCAGTTCGCCGAGGATCGCCATCACTTCCTCACCGGATTTCGTATCGAGCGCGCCTGTTGGTTCGTCGGCCAGGATCACCTCGCCGCCGTTCATCAGGGCGCGTGCGATCGACACGCGCTGCTGCTGGCCACCGGAAAGCTGGCCTGGCTTGTGATGCATGCGGTCGCCCAGGCCCAGCCGCTGCAGCAGTTGCTCGGCACGCGCGTTGCGCACCGGGCCGGGACTGCCGGCATACACCGCCGGCACTTCCACGTTGCCGCGCGCGTCGAGGTCGCCGAGCAGGTGGTAGCGCTGGAAGATGAAACCAAAATGCTCGCGGCGCAGTTCGGCCAGTTCGTCCGGCTCCATCTTTCCGGTTGCGCGGCCGGCCACCTGGTAGCTGCCGCGGGTGGGACGGTCGAGGCAGCCGAGGATGTTCATCAGCGTCGACTTGCCCGAGCCGGACTGGCCCACGATGGCGACCATCTCGCCGGCGTGGATGTCGAGGTTCACGTCGCGCAGTACGGCGATCACATCGTCGCCGGCCGGGAATTCACGTCGCAGGTCGCGCAGCCGCAGCAGCGGCGCCGTCGTGCTCATCGGCGCCCCATGCCCGGGCCGCCGACCCGCATCTGCATGCCGCCGCGGTTGCCGCCGCCGGCGCTGGCACCGGCCGCACCGGCTTCGCCGACCACCACGCGCTCGCCTTCCTTCAAGCCGGACAGGATCTCGGCCGAGGCGCCGTTGTTGATGCCCACGGTGACCTTGCGCGGCTGCGGTTGGCCCTTCTCGTCCAGCACCCGCACCATCCGCTCATCGCCACGGCGCTTCGGTCCCAGTGCCACCGCCGGCACCATCAGCACCCCCTTGGCCTGCTTGAGCAGTACCGAGACCTGCGCGGTCATGTCGATGCGCAGCGTGCCGTCCGGGTTTTCCACATCAAACAGCGCGTTGTAGTAGACCGCGCTGCTGGAGCTGGAGCTGGAGGAGCTGCTGGAGCTGGACGAATTCTCGTTGGCGATCGAGGCCGGCGCCGGATTGATCTGGCGCAGCGTGGCGTGATACTTGCGGTCCGGGTCGCCCAGGGTGGTGAAGTACACCGGCATGCCGGGCTTGATCTTGACCACGTCGGCCTCGGAGATCTCGGCATTGACGGTGACCACGTCCAGCCGCGCCAGCATGACGATGGTCGGTGCGGTCTGGTTGGCGTTCACGGTACGGCCTTCCTCGGCCACCACCGCGACCACGGTGCCGTCCATCGGCGCGGTGATGCGGGTGTAGGCCAGGTTGGCGCGGGCGGTGCCCAGCTCGGTTTCGCGGCCCTTGATCTGCGCCTCGTAGGACTGCAGCTGGGCGCGGGCGGTCTTCAGCTGTGCTTCTGCGGCATCGTATTCCTGGCGCGAGGTGGCCTCGGCGGCCAGCATCTGCTGCTGGCGCGCGAACTCCAGTTCGGCCTGGCGCAGGGTGGCTTGCTGCACCGCGCGCTGGGCGGTGACCTGGTCCAGCGAGGCCTGCGCGTTGAGCACCTGGTTCTGCTGGGTGGTGGCATCGATCTCGGCGATCAGGTCGCCTTCCTTCACGGTGTCGCCCAGCTGTACCTTCAGCGATTTGATCTGGCCCGAGGCCTGCGCGCCGACGCTGACCAGCTTGTAGGCGTCGATCACGCCGGTGGCATCCACCGTTTGTTCGATGTCACCGCGGCTGACCGGCGAGGTTGCCACCGCCGGGGCGGCGGGCTTGCGCAGCAGCCACCAGGCGGTCGCGGCGACGATCAGGGCGAGCAGGGCGATCAGCATCAGGCGACTCCGGCGGGTCGCTGGCAGCAGGCGGAACGTCACGTCGTGGCTTCACTCTCGAGGCCGCGAGGGCGGCGTTGGTGGGCATTGTGAAGACCGGGCGACAGGCGGCTCAATCCTCGGGGTATGTCTGTATGTAACACTGTCGGTGAACAGGCGTAACCACAGGTATCCCGCCCGCGGGTGGATACACTGGTACGCATTGCCCCGGATGCGGTTCAGCTGCCGACACGGGATGATCGCGACATGGAGACTGAAAACCCGATGCATCGACTGCTGATCGTCGACGACGACAACGACATCCGCACGCTGCTGGCCGAGCAGCTCGGCCGCGCCGGCTACCAGGTGAGCACTGCGGCCGATGGCACCGCCATGCGCCAACTGCTGGACCGCGAGCACGTGGACCTGATCGTGCTGGACCTCAACCTGCCGCGCGAGGATGGTCTGACCCTGTGCCGTGACCTGCGTGCACGTTCGAACACGCCGGTGATCATGCTGACCGCGCGGGCCGAGCCGATCGACCGCGTGCTGGGCCTGGAAATGGGCGCCGACGACTACCTGGCCAAGCCGTTCGAGCCGCGCGAGCTGCTGGCGCGCATCCGCAACGTGCTGCGCCGGACCGAGGCGCTGCCGGCCAACCTGGAACCACTGGCGGTACGCCGCGCGCGTTTCTCGCGCTGGGTATTCGACCTCGAGCATCGCCACCTGGTCGATCCGGATGGCCGCGTGGTGGTGCTGTCCGGCGCCGAGTTCCGCCTGCTGCGGGTGTTCATCGCCCACGCCAACAAGGTGCTGTCGCGCGAGCAGCTGGTCGCGCTCAGCAGTGGCCGCAACTACGAGGCTCAGGACCGCGCGATCGACCTGCAGGTCAGCCGCCTGCGCAACAAGCTGGGCGACGATGGTGGCCCGGATGGACTGATCAAGACCGTGCGCAACGAAGGCTACGTGCTGGCCTCGTCGGTCAACCTGGAATAAACCGCGATGACGCGCCTGCGCCATTTCCTGTCCTCGATGGTCGGGCGGTTGTTCGTGATCCTGCTGCTGGGCATGGCGGTGGCTGCGATCGGCGCGACCATGCTGGCCACCTCCAAGCGCCAGCAGGAGTTCGAGCGGCAGAACCTGAACCGCATCGCCGACCGCCTGCAGGGCTACGTCAACCTGCTGGACGGCAATCCGGAGCTGCGCGAGCGCCTGCTGGCGATCGGCGGGCCGAGCGTGCGCGCGCTGCAGCCGGGCGCACGCCTGGGGCGTGCCGACACGGCGCTGATGGAAGTGCTGGAAGACCGCCCCGGGCCGGTGTCGCGCGCGCACGTGCACTTCGCTTCGTTCCGCTCCTGCATTCCCAAACTGCAGGAGCTGCTGCCGCCGCCGCCGCCGGGCCACCGGCGGCCGCCGCGCGAACGCGACCCCGCGTTCATCCCGCCCAAATGCCGCGCGGTGGACGTGACCCTCAACGACGGCACGCTGCTGAAGCTGGCGCTGGACTCGCCGGCGGTGGCGCACAACGGCATCCTCGCCGTGGACCCATGGTTCCTGACCCTGCTGGTGCTGGCGATTGCCGTGCTGGCCTATATCGTCGCGCGCATGGCCAGCGCGCCGCTGCAGGAACTGGCCGCAGCCGCAGAAGACCTTGGCGATGACCTGCAGCGCGACCCGTTGCCACTGCGCGGGCCGCGCGAAGTGCAGCGTGCCGCCGAAGCCTTCAACGCCATGCAGCACCGCCTGCAGCGGCACCTGGCCGAACGCACGCAGATGCTGGCGGCGATCACCCACGACCTGCAGACGCCGCTGACACGGCTGCGCCTGCGCCTGGAGAATGTCAGCGACGAGGCCCTGCGTGAGCGCCTGATCGGCGACCTGGCGGCGATGCAGGCGCTGGTGCGCGAGGGCCTGGAACTGGCGCGCAGCGCCGAGAGTGCCGAGCAGCGCGCCGCACTGGACCTGGATTCGCTGCTGGAGAGCATTGTCGAGGACGCCGCCGAAGGCGGCGGTGATGTGGTCTTCGAAGGGGGCAGTGGTTCGGTGCTGATGTTGCGTCCGTTGGCCATGCACCGGCTGTTCTCCAACCTGGTGGACAACGCGGTGATGTACGCGCAGCGGGCACGGGTGCGGGTTGAGCGCAGCGGAGGTGCGATTACCGTGGTGGTGGCCGATGACGGCCCGGGCCTGGCCGAAGAGCAGCTGGAGGCGGTGTTCGATCCGTTCGTGCGGGTGGAGACCTCGCGTTCGCGCGAAACCGGCGGGGCCGGCCTGGGCCTGACCATCGCGCGCGCCCTGGCCGAGAAGGACGGCGCCCGGCTGTGGCTGCGCAACCGGGCCGAAGGTGGCCTGGAGGCGGTGGTGCAGTGGCCTGCCAGTGCCCAGGTGGTGGCGCCCGGCCGCGCCGGCTGAGTCGGCGCGCTGCGAACGGTGACGCCGGGGCCGGGGTTTGGCCTATCATCTGCGCATCTCCCCAGTCTCCCCACGATGAGCCAGCCCGTTCCTGCCGGCATGCCATTGCACGCTGCCCGGCTGTTCCCGCACGCTGCCGCGTCCTGCAGCCGCACCTGGCCGCCGCCGCTGCGGTGATGGGCGGGCAGGGGGACAAGAGGCGCTGGGTGGAGCGCCGCGCATCAGGATTCAGGCGGGCACTGCGGCAGGGCCTGTTGTGGCTGCTGCTGGCCCTTGCGCTGCCGTTGGCTGCGCAGGAGGGCGCGCCCCCGCTGCGCGACTACGCCATCGATGTATGGACCTCGCGCAACGGCCTGCCGCACAACTCGCTGCGCGACATCGCGCAGACGCCGGAAGGCCATCTCTGGTTCGCCACCTGGGAAGGGCTGGTGCGCTACAACGGCCTGGATTTCACCGTGTTCGACCGCAGCACGCGCCCGGGCCTGCGCGACAACGGCATCGGCGCCCTGTTCGTCGACCGCCAGGGCGGACTGTGGATCAGTGATTCGCGCGGCAACGTCAGCCACCGTGGCAGTGATGGCCAATGGCGGGTGTGGGAGCACCAGGCCGATACGCCGCAGGTGCTGATCCAGTCCATGCAGATGGACAGCCAGGGGCGGCTGTGGCTGCTGTACGAAGGCAAGGGCATCGGCTACCTGACGCCGGACAGCGGCATTGTCTACCAGGCGCCGGCGGCGGACCTGCCGATGGCGATGAGCTTCACCAGACTGGTGGTCGATGCGCAGGACCGGGTCTGGGTCGGTACGCTGGACGGGCTGGTGCTGCGCGACAACGATGGCGTGCTCAAGCGCGCCCCCGCCGCATGGGGGCTGGGTGCCGGCAGTGGCCTGTCGTGGCCCTACCGTGCGCCGGATGGCGCGTTGTGGATCGTCGCCGGTGAGCGCCTGTACCGGGTGGAGGACGACCAGCTGGTGCTGGTGCACCGCCTGCCGGGCCAGCTGCACATGACCTCGATGCTGCAGGACCGGCACGGTGACCTGTGGCTGGGCACCGAGAACCAGGGCCTGCTGCGCATCTCCGCACATGGCCTGGAGCGACTGCCGGCCGGTCTGAACCTGCCGGGCGGACGCGTGGTCAGCCTGCGCGAGGATGCCGAAGGCAGCATCTGGGTGGGCGCCAACGGCGGGCTCTATCGCCTGCGCGAAACACTGTTCAGCAGCTACACCGAGCGCGATGGGCTCAGTGGCGATTACGTGCGCACGGTATTCGAGGATCGCGATCGCCAGCTGTGGGTCGGCAGCGCCAGCGGGCTTGACATGCGGACCGCGGACGGCCGTTTCCGGGCGATGCCGCTGCACAACCGCGGCGGCAAGGCACCTTCGGTACTGAGCCTGGCACAGGGGCCGGACGGTGACCTGTGGGTCGGAACCTTCGGCGATGGGGTCTACCGGCTCGGCCGTGACGGCCACCTGCGCCACAACTACGCGGCAGCCGACGGCATGCCGGGTGGCAACATCCGTGCGATCAGCGTTGATTCCCAGGGCGTGGTCTGGGCCGGCACGCAGAAGGGCGTGGTGCGCATCGACGGCGACCATGTGCAGGTCTCGAACGCGCCGGGCATGCCCGGCGGCCTGATCACCGCGCTTGAGCATGACCATCAGGGCAACCTGTGGATCGGCACCATCGAAGGCATCCGCGTGCTGCGCGGCGACCACGTGCAGTCGATCGACCTGGCGCCGCTGGGCGGTGGCCGCAGCGTGTTCGGCTTCCACCAGCTGGGCGACGCGATGTGGATCAGCAGTGATCGTGGCCTGTACCGTTGGCGCAACGGTGCGCTGGCGCGGGTCGGCCTTGAGCAGGGCATGCCGGTGGATGCGGTGTTCCAGCTGGTGCCGGATCGCCTTGGCAATGTGTGGATCAGCAGCAATCGCGGTGTGTTGCGCACCGATATGGCCACCCTCAACGCCGTGGCCGATGGCCGCACGCCGCGGGTGGGGGTGGAGCGCTACAACGAGATCGACGGTATGGCCAATGCACAGGCCAACGGCAGCTCCAGCCCATCGGCGATCCTGCGCCAGGACGGCACGTTCTGGGTGGTCACCGCAGGCGGCCTGAGCACGGTCGACCCGCAGCGCCTGCAGCGTTTCCGCGAGCGGCCATCGCCGCCGGCCGCGATCGAGAGCGTGCAGGTGGATGGCGCGCCGGTGCATTGGGAAGGGCCGGATCGCAACCATATTCCAGGGGGGCGCCGGTTGGCGGTGAGTTATGTCGGCCTGAGCTACCTGATGTCTGACCGGATCCGCTACCGCACGCGGCTGGACGGGCTGGATGCCGGCTGGGTCGAGCGCGGCCCGCAGCGCAGCGTTGAGTTCGTCGGCCTGCCGCCGGGCGACTACACCCTGCATGTGGCGGCCGCCCATCCCGGCGGCAGCTGGGGCCAACAGGAGGCGGTGTGGAGCTTCACCGTGGAACCGTTCTGGTGGCAGCGCCGCAGCGTGCAGGTGCTGGCGGGGATGCTGCTGCTGACTGGACTGGTGGCGCTGTACCGGCTGCTGCTGCAGCAGCTGAAGGCCAGCAACCTGCGCCTGGCACGGCGGGTGGACGAAGCGACCTTCGACCTGCAGGCCAAGACGGTGCACCTGCAGGCGCTGAACCAGGAAAAGACCGAACTGGCCGAGCGCCTGGCGCGCCAGGCCGAAGCCTTCGAGCGCCAGGCCCGCGAGGATGTGCTGACCGGCCTGGCCAATCGCCGCGCCTTCGACGAAACGTTGGCGCGTGACTTCGCCCGGTCCCAGCGCAGTGGTCATCCGCTGTGCCTGGTGGTGCTCGACATCGATCACTTCAAGGAGGTCAACGACCGCCACAGCCACAGCATCGGCGATGCCGTGCTGGTGCAGGTGGCGTCATTGATCGCAGCGGCCTGCCGCGACTCCGACCTGCCGGCGCGCACCGGCGGCGAAGAGTTCGCGCTGCTGCTCAACGACACCCGCCTGGAGGAAGCCGCACAGCTGTGCGCGCGCCTGCGTGGCCTGTTCCATGATCATCCCGATTGGGCCGGCGTGGCGGGCCTGCGTGTCACCTTCAGCGCGGGCCTGGTAGAGCTGGATGCCGACGACCGCACCCCGGCGCTGCTGTACCAGCGCGCCGACCGCGCGCTGTACCGCGCCAAGAGCGACGGCCGCGATCGCACGAGTATTGGTTGATCGCATCCACGCATGGCGTGGATCTACTGGTGTTGTCGTACCACCCGGGGGGGCCGACCAACGGTCGGCACCCACCAGAGAAGTGACCCAGTGAGCGGCAGCCCCCAACGAGCGCAGCGACCCGCTGTTGCTCCCGCTTTTTCTGATCTTTCCGTGGTGCTCGCTGGAAACTGTCCGTGGCCGGGCGGATGGGCTGCGCAGGGGCGTGAGCCGCATGGGCCTGAGGCATGCCTCGGGCGGGTTGGGCCGGATGCCCAACCCCGGTCTTGCCGTGTGCGCAGGACAGCGCACACGAGCAAGCGGCGACCGAGCTTACAGGGACGTACTTGCAGCGTCCCCTGCGCAGTCCACCCGCCCGGCCCTACCAGGAATCGCTGTCAGCCCGCCACGAGGGGCTCCGCCGTTGGCCGCTTCACCGCGGCCAGGCGTTGGCGATGGTGCAGAACAGCCGCGCGGTCTGCTCGGTGTCATACACCGCGCTGTGTGCCTCGTTGGCATCCCAACCCAGCCCGGCGGCGGTGGCCGCACGCGCCAGCACGGTCTGGCCGTAGGCGATACCGGCCAGGGTGACCGTGTCGAACACGCTGAACGGGTGGAATGGGTTGCGCTTGTGGCCGGTGCGGGCCACGGCCGCGTTGACGAAGCCGAGGTCGAAATGGGCGTTGTGGCCCACCAGGATCGCGCGCTGGCAGCCGTACTTCTTCATCGCCGCACGCACCGGAGTGAAGATGTGGTCCAACGCCGCTTTTTCTTCCTTGGCCAGCCGGAACGGGTGGTCGAGGATGATGCCGGTCACTTCCAGCGACTTCGGGTCGATCTCCAGGCCCTCGGCCGGGACCACGTGGGCACTGGCGGTCTGGCCGGGGTAGAGCAGGCCGTTCTCGTCCATCTCGATCGGCACCGCAGCGATTTCCAGCAGCGCATTGCGCTGGCTGTCGAAGCCGCCGGTTTCCACATCCACCACCACCGGCAGGAAGCCGCGGAAGCGTTGTGACATCGCGCGCTGCGCCTGGGGTACTGCGGAATCGGGAGCGGCGGCAGGTGCGGAGGGGGAGTCAGTCATGCGTGAATTCTAGCAGAGCGACCCTGAGCGCCCGGCCAGCTTTCTGTGCATGGGCTCCCTGCGTGGGCGTGTGTCGACCAAGGTCGACACCTACCGGGCACCGCACGCTCTGGATTCCGGTAGGTGCCAACCTTGGTTGGCACACGGCGCGCCAACCACGGTCGTCATCTAGCGCACCGCAGGCCGTGCCGTCGTGACCGATGGCTGCCACCGGGCCAACCAGGCGTCCACGCTCAGCTTGCCGGCGCCAGTGAAGATCAGCGGCAGCAGCATGGCCATGAACAACACCGGCAGCTTGAAGTTGCCGTAGCCCTGGTCGCTGATGGCATACCCCATCGCGAGGTCACCCAGCGAATTCCATTGCATCGGCCAATGCACCGCATAGGTCGCCACCACGGTCAGCACCAGTAGGCTGGCGGCGGCGAAACGGGTACCGAAACCAAACAGCAGGCAGGCCGCGCCGACCAGTTCGAACCAGATGGCCAGCTGCCAGTTCAGGGCAGCAGGCAGTTGGTTGAACGGGAACGGGAAGGCGCCCTGCAGGTCGGCGAACCAGTTCTGGCCGTGCAGCTTCTCACGGCCGGATTCGAAGTATTCCCAGGCCAGCAGCACGCGCAGGCCCAGCGGCGCCAACCAGGGGGCGAGACGGTCCAGCCGGCCGCGCGCGGCGGCCAGGAGCGGCAGGTTCATCGTTGGATCTCCAGTGGAAGAGGCGTCAGGGCGGGGGGGCGAGCGGGCCGATCACGCCGGCCTGCAGGAACTGCAGCAGCAGTGCGGCACCGGGCTCGGCCAGTACGTCCTCGGCCAGCCCGTGCGAGGTGGCCAGCTGCTGCAGGTACGTCTGTCCTTCCAGGCCGGGCCGTTCGCCGATGCTCGCCAGCAGGTGTACCGCCAGCGGGCTGAGCGCGGCGAATCGCACTTCACCGTCGGCTTCGCGGCGGACCAGCAGGCCGGTGGGTTCTGCAAGGGGCTGGGTCGGCGCATCCTCTGCACCGAGACGGTGCACCGGCCATTGGTACAGCAGCGGCCACGCCAGCGGCGAACGCCGCAGCGGCACCCGAAGTGGATCAGTATCGCCAGGCGCAGGAAGCGGTTCGGCCTGCAGCTGGTACAGCGCGGTTTCCACCCACTCGTAGTGGGCCAGTTCGGCCAGCGCCGGGTGCGGCAGCTGCGGCTGCGCCTGCAGCCACTGCACGAACTCGGCGGCCAGTTCGGTGAACAGCGGTGTCTGGCAGCGATGGGTGGCGAAGTAGTGGCGCACCAGGGCGCTCCAGGCCGGTTCGCCAAGCAGGCGCACGCAGACCGGGAAACCGTTGCTCAACAGGCCGAGCAGGTTGTTGAACAGCAGGTGCCGATACACCGCGACCCGGCGTGGCTCCAGTCCGGCCGGTGCGGGTACCGCCTGCGGGTTGCGCAGGTGCGCGGTGAAGGCGTGCTGCTGCGCGCGCAGGGTGTCGGCGGAATCAGCCATGTGCCGCCCCGGCATGTGTGGCCTGCAGGCGGCGGATGGTCTGCAGTTCGCCCTGCAGTTCTGCATACGGCGGGAAATTGAAATCGCGTTCGAGCAGGGTGGGACGCGGGCCGATGCGTGCATAGGTACGCGCCAGCAGCGCCCAGACCGGATCGATCACCGCGCTGCCGTGGGTATCGATCTTCAGGTCGGGTGCCTCGTCCAGGTGCCCGGCCACATGCAGGCAGACGATGCGCCGTGCAGGCAGGCCGGCGATGAAGGCATCGGCATCGTAGCCGTGGTTGCAGGCGTTGACGTAGACATTGTTGACGTCCAGCAGCAGGTCGCAGTCGGCTTCGGCAAGCACGGCATTGGTGAAGGCCAGTTCGTCCATCGCCGGCGCGGGTGCCAGGTAGTAGGACACGTTCTCCACTGCGATGCGACGGCCCAGCAGGTCCTGCACGCGGCTGATGCGCTGCGCGGTATGGCGCACGGCTTCGTCGGTAAAGGGAATCGGCAGCAGGTCGTACAGGTGGCCGTCGTCGCTGCAGTAGCTGAGGTGCTCGCTGTACAGCGGCACGCGGTGCTTTTCGAGGAACCGGCCGACCTGTTCCAGCAGCTGGGTATCCAGCGGTGCACTGCCGCCCAGCGACAGCGACAGGCCGTGGCAGCTCAGCGGATGGCGCTGCGCCAGTTCGGCCAGGGCATCACCGGCCGGGCCGCCGACATGGATCCAGTTCTCCGGTGCGCATTCGAGGAAGTCGAAGTCGCCTTCCGGGGCGTCACGCAGGTCCTGCAGCAGCGCCCGGCGCAGGCCCAACCCGGCGGCCGCCGCACGAAGCGGCGACCGCGGGTGGACGAGGCTGGCGCGGGCGTCAGTGCTTGCCACCGCACTTGCCTTCGCCGCACTTGCCTTCAGCCGACTTCGTGTCGCCGGCCTTGGCCTTGGCGCCCGCTGCGCCGGCAGCCTTGCCCTTGTCGGCACCGCACTTGCCTTCGCCGCTCTTGCCGTCGGCGCCGCACTTGCCTTCGGCGTGCTTGGTCGCGTCAGCGGCCATCTTGTTATCGGCGGCTTTGGCATCGGTGCTGGCCTTGGCCGCCTGGCCGGCCACCAGGTAGCCCTGGGCGAGGTCGCTCATGCTCAGGGCCGAGGCACTGGCGGTCATGCCCAGGCCGGCGGCCAGGGCGGTAGCGGTCAGCAGGGACAGGGTCTTGTTGGAACTGCTCATCGGTCTTACTCCTGGGTGGTGGGCAGGTGCCCGGGGTGAATCGATGGTGCAGCGATCCTACTCAACGAATCCTCGCCAAGAACTCAAATTTTCGTGAGATTTGTTACAGAAGCATCCGGAAGGTCTGCGCCGGGCAAGCACGGCGCCCACAACGCGGGTGGAACACCGCAAAAAAAGAAAGGCCGCTGTCACAGGACAGCGGCCACCTTGGAGTCGACTCCGGTGTTGCAGTGCAGCGTCAGGGCTGGCCGGTGCTGGAGGTCTCGTCGCGCTTTTCACGCGGTGGCAGCGGCTGCTCGCCGTGCACCAGGAACCACACGTTCTCGGCGATGTTGGTGGCGTGATCGCCCACGCGCTCCAGGTTCTTGGCCATGAACAGCAGGTGGGTGCACGGGGTGATGTTGCGCGGGTCTTCCATCATGTAGGTGAGCAGCTCGCGGAACAGCGCGGTGTACTGGGCGTCCAGGCGGGCGTCGTCCTCGCGCAGTGCCAGCGCGGCCTCGGCATCGTTGTCGCGGTAGGCGGCGATGGCACGGCGCACCTGCTGCGCGGCCAGGCGGCCCAGCGCGCGCAGGCCCTGGATCTGCGGCAGCGGCGGCACCTTGCCCAGCGCGATCGAGCGCTTGGCCACGTTCGCTGCATAGTCGCCGATGCGCTCGATGTCGGCCGGGATGCGCAGGCCAGCCAGGATCTCGCGCAGGTCGCGCGCCATCGGCCCACGCAGCGCCAGGCGCATCACGTCGTGGCTGATCTGCTGCTCAAGCGCGTCGATCGCTTCGTCGTTGGCGATGATGCGATGGGCGGCGTTCTCGTCGCGCTTCTCGATCACGTCCATCGCCGCTTCGAGCTGGGCGACGGCCATCTCGCCCATGCGCACGATTTCGGCCACCAGGCGCTGCTGCTCCTCGTCGTAGCTCTTGACGATGTGGTCGTTGGGAAGGTTCATGGTTGTTCCGCTCTGTAGAGTCGAGCCATGCTCGACAGACGTTGTCTGGAGAGTCGAGCCACGCTCGACTGAGGTTTCAGCCGAAGCGACCGGTGATGTAGTCCTCGGTCTGCCGCTGCGACGGCTGCGAGAAGATCACTTCGGTGCGGTCGTGCTCGATCAGGTCGCCCAGGTACATGAAGGCGGTGTAGTCGGACACGCGCGCAGCCTGCTGCATGTTGTGGGTGACGATCACGATCGTGTACTCGTGCTTGAGTTCTTCCACCAGCTGCTCGATGCGGCTGGTCGAGATCGGGTCCAGCGCCGAGGTCGGCTCGTCCAGCAGCAGCACCGACGGGCGCAGGGCGACGGCACGGGCGATGCACAGACGCTGCTGCTGGCCACCGGACAGACCCAGTGCGCTCTGCCCCAGCTTGTCCTTCACTTCGTCCCACAGCGCGCCCTGGCGCAGCGCCTGCTCGACGCGGTCGGCCATATCGGCCTTGCTCAGCTTCTCGTGGTGGCGGATGCCGTAGGCCACGTTCTCGAAAATGGTCATCGGGAACGGCACCGGCTTCTGGAACACCATGCCGACCTTGCTGCGCAGGCGGTTCATCGGGTACTTCGGCGACAGGATGTTCTCGCCGTCCAGCAGCACTTCACCGCGCGCTTCCAGCTTCGGGTACAGCGCATAGATGCGGTTGAAGATGCGCAGCAGGGTCGATTTGCCGCAACCGGAAGGACCGATCAGCGCGGTCACGCGCTTCTCCGGGATTTCCAGGTTGATGCCCTTCAGGGCGTGGAACTTGTCGTAGTAGAAGTCCAGTCCGCGCGCGGCAAGCTTGACCGGAGCCGGGGTGTGCAGGCTCTCGTGCGAGGACGGCACGGCGATGCGCTGCATCGGCACGGCGTTGGAAAGGTCGTTCATGGCGTTATCCACGGAAAGGTCAGTCATGGGAGATACGGTTGCGCAGCAGGATGCCGCGGGCGGCAAGGCTGACCAGCAGCACGAAGACAGTCAGCACCAGGGCACCGGCCCAGGCCAGTACCTGCCAGGATTCATACGGGCTGCCGGCGAACTGGTTCATCACCACCGGCACCGAAGCCATCGGCTGGAAGATGTTGTTGTTCCAGTACTGGTTGCCGAAGGCGGTGAACAGCAGCGGAGCGGTCTCGCCGGAAATGCGGGCCAACGCCAGCAGGATGCCGGTGATGATGCCGGCCGAGGCACTGCGGTACAGCACCTGCACGATCACCTTCCACTGCGGGATGCCCAGCGACAGGGCCGCTTCGCGCATCTGCGAGGGCACCAGGCGCAGCATTTCGTCGGTGGTGCGTACCACCACCGGCAGCACGATGAAGGCCAGCGACAGCGCACCGGCGAATGCCGAGAAGTTGCCCCCGGTCTGCATCACGTACAGCGTGTAGACGAACAGGCCCAGCACGATGGACGGCGCCGACAGCAGGATGTCGTTGACGAAGCGGACCACGGTGCCGGCCTTGCGGGCGTTGCCATACTCGGCCAGCCAGGTACCGGCCAGCACGCCCAGCGGGGTGCCGATGCCGATGGCCAGTGCACACATCACGGCACTGCCGAAGAAGGCGTTGGCGAGGCCGCCGTCCTGCATCGGCGGCGGGGTCATCTTGGTGAACAGATCCCAGTTGATGCCGGCCAGGCCCTTGGCAGCCAGGGTGAACAGGATCCAGCCCAGGAAGAACAGGCCGAACAGGGCGGTGGCGCAGGACGCAGTGATCGCAACGACGTTGCCGATGCGGCGGCGCAGGTACAGCGAATCAGCGGTGGTGGACATCAGTTGCCCTCCTTGCGGGACAGGCGCATCAGCATCAGGCGGGCGATGGCCAGCACCACGAAGGTGACGATGAAGAGGACGAAGCCGAGCAGCAGCAGCGCCGAACGGTAGGTTTCAGTGGCTTCGCCGAAATCATTGGCGATCAGCGCGGCGATGGTGGTGCCCGGTTCCAGCAGCGACGGCGACAGGCGCACGCTGTTGCCGATCACGAAGGCCACCGCCATCGTTTCGCCCAGCGCGCGGCCCAGGCCGAGGAAGATGCCGCCGATGACCGCCGAACGGGTGTAGGGCAGGACGATGTCCCAGCTCACTTCCCACTTGGTGGAGCCCAACGCGTAGGCCGATTCCTTCAGGCGGGTGGGCACGGTCAGGAACACCTCGCGCATCACCGAGGAAATGAACGGAATGACCATGATGGCCAGCACGAAACCGGCGGTGAGCATGCCGATGCCCAGCGGCGGGCCCTGGAACATCGGGCCGATGACCGGCCATTCGCCCAGGGTCTCGTTGAGGAACGGGGTCACGTACTCGGTCATCACCGGCACCAGCACGAACAGGCCCCACATGCCGTAGATGATCGAGGGAATGCCGGCCAGAAGTTCGATGGCGGTACCGACCGGGCCACGCAGCCAGCGCGGCGCGACCTCGGTGAGGAAGAAGGCGATGCCGAAGCTGACCGGCACGGCGATGACCATCGCGATGACAGCGGTGACCAGGGTGCCGTAGATCGGAGCCAGGGCGCCGAACTTGTTTTCGACCGGATTCCAGTCGGCGGAGAAGAAGAAGCTCAGTCCCTGCATCTGCAGGGCATGGCGACCGCCCCACAGCATCGACAGCGCGGCGCAGGCCAAGGCGATCAGTACGAAGATGACGGTGCCGACCAGCACCCATCGGAACAGTTTGTCGTTGCGGGCATCACGCGCATCACGCGTGGACGGGGCGGCTACAGGCTGGGCGATGGCATTCATGGGGACGGCTGGGCCAGGAAGGGGCGGGGCGGCACGGCGTGGAACAAGCGGTGCCCGCGCGGGGCGGGCACCGTCGGGTCCATCACTTCAGGTCGGTCGCCCAGTAGGCCTCGATCTGCTTGACCAGTTCAGCCGGCAGCGGCACGTAGTGCAGCTCGTTGGCCTGGGCCTGGCCGTTCTCGAAGGCCCACTTGAAGAAGGCCAGGGTGTCCTGGTTGCGCTTGGCGTCCTTCGGCTGCTTCTGCATCAGCATGAAGTTGGTTGCGGTGATCGGCCACGCCTGCTCGCCCGGGGCGTTGGTGATGACCAGGTTGAAGTCCTTGGCGCTGGCCCAGTCGGCGCTGGCGGCCGCAGCGGCGAAGGTTTCCGCGCTCGGCTCGACCCAGTTGCCGGCGGCGTTCTGCATGGCGGTATACGGCATGCCGTTCTGCAGGGCATAAGCCAGTTCGACGTAGCCGATCGAGCCCTTGATCTGCTTCACGTAGGACGCAACGCCTTCATTGCCCTTGCCACCGACGCCGTCCGGCCACTGCACCGAGGTGCCTTCACCGACCTTGCTCTTCCACTCCGGGCTGACCTTGGACAGGTAGTTGGAGAAGTTGAAGGTGGTGCCCGAACCATCCGAACGGTGGACCAGGGTGATCTTGCCGTCCGGCAGCTTCACGCCCGGGTTGGCGGCGACGATCGCCGGGTCGTTCCAGGTCTTGACCTTGCCCAGGAAGATGTCGGCCAGCAGGGCGCCGCTCAGGCGCAGCTTGCCGGCTTCCAGGCCTTCGATGTTGACCACCGGCACCACGCCGCCGATGGCCGACGGGAACTGCGCCAGGCCGGCCTGGGCCAGCTCCTCGCTGCTCAGCGGCTTGTCGGACGAACCGAAATCGACGGTGCCGGCCTTGATCTGGGCGATGCCGCCGCCGGAGCCGATCGACTGGTAGTTGATCTTGGCGCCGGTGCTGGCGTTGTAGTCAGCCGACCACTTGGAGACCAGCGGGAAGATGAAGGACGCGCCCGCGCCGGACACTTCGGCGGTCACCTTGGCACCGGCAGCGGCGGGGGCAGCGGCAGCGCCGGCAGCCGGCTGCTGCGCGGCCTGCTTGTCGCCACCGCAGGCCGACAGGCCCAGGGCGATGGCCAGGGAAAGGGCGGCAAGGCCGGCCGAGTGCAGTTTCATGGTCACTCCATAGCGGGGAAGAGCCGACGTGGTCGGCGGATGCGGCTATGAAATGATGTTTTTGTTACAGCCGTATTACGACCATGACAGAGGTGTCCTGGATCACGTTCTGACAAGGGTTTCACAGGGTTGGCGCCGATCCGGCCGGGGCCCGGAAACCCCGGATCTGCGCACTGATATGACGGCGGGTTGGTCCTTGCAGCGTCAATGCGCGACAGCTCCCTGCCCACGGTAGGTGCGGACCGTTGGTCCGCATGCTCCAGAGCGCAGCCGAGCGTCGGCTCGGCTCTACAGAGGCAGGTGCATCCCCGAAAACAAGAAGAGCGCGAGATCTCGAGGATCTCGCGCCCGGGTGGGAGCGGCGGGGGAGAGAGGACCCGCCGCCCCCGTTCCTGCGGGGGAACGCGCTTACTTCAGGTTCTGCGACCAGTAGGTCTCGATCTGGCGCACCAGGCTGTCCGGCAGCGGCACGTAGTCCAGCTGGCGGGCCTGGGCGTCGCCGTTCTTGTAGACCCAGCGGAAGAACTCCTGGGTCGCCTTGCCATTGGCAGCATTCTTCGGCGTCTTCTGCACCAGGATGAAGTTGGTGGCGGTGATCGGCCAGGACTCGGCGCCCGGCGCATTGGTCATCACCAGGTAGAAGTCGCGGGCGTTGGCCCAGTCGGCGCTGGCAGCGGCGGCAGCGAACGAGGTGTCGCTCGGCTGCACGAACTTGCCGGCGGCATTCTTCATCGCGGTGTAGGAGAGCTTGTTCTGCAGCGCGTAGGACAGTTCGACATAGCCGATGCCGCCCTTGATCTGCTTCACGTAGGCGGCAACACCTTCGTTGCCCTTGCCGCCGATGCCGGCCGGCCACTGCACCGAGGTGCCTTCACCGACCGAGCTCTTCCACTCCGGGCTGACCTTGGACAGGTAGTTGACGAAGTTGAAGGTGGTACCCGAGCCGTCCGAACGATGCACGACGGTGACCTTGGCGTTCGGCAGGGCTACGCCCGGGTTCAATGCGGCGATGGCCGGGTCGTTCCAGGTCTTGATCTTGCCCAGGAAGATGTTGGCCAGCACGGCGCCGTCCAGCTTCAGGGCGCCCGGGGCGATGCCGGCCACGTTGACCACCGGCACCACGCCACCGATCACCGACGGGAACTGCGCCAGGCCTGCAGCAGCCAGGTCTTCCGGCTTCAGCGGCGCATCGGAAGAGCCGAAATCAACGGTCTTGGCCTTGATCTGGGCAATGCCGCCGCCGGAACCGATGGACTGGTAGTTGACCTTGTTGCCGGTTGCGGCGCTGTAGTCGGCCGACCACTTGGACATGACCGGGTAGATGAACGATGCGCCCGCGCCGGTGATGTCGGCGGCGTTGGCGGCGAACACGGACGATGCAGCCAGGATGGCGACAGCGGCGCGCGATTTGAAGGCGTGGATCACGGGGAGACTCCTGGGGTGGTGGTCGAAGGGCGGTTGCCCGACGTTTCGGTGCACATTCCATAACGGTTGCGTGACACGTCCGCGTCTGTCATATGACGCGGGCGTGACACGCGTCATGAGGGATGTCGCGTCCGCTGTGCCGGCAGGACGGCACGGGTATCGCTGCAACGACGAAGGCACGGCCGGGGCCGTGCCTTCGCGGTTCAACGCAGGTGGCTGGGCTTACCAGAAGAACTGCGCGCGGGCTTCCAGGATGTTGGGATCGTCGTTGACGAAACCGCGCGCCGTGGAGCTGTACTTCTTGCTGTCGACCATCACGTAGTTGAGCATCAGCTTGAAGTTGGAACGCAGGTACCAGTTGGCGCCCACGGTCCAGATGTCCATCTTGCCGCCCAGCACGCCATCGACGATCGGCGGGCGACCGGCGACCGGATTGGCGGCGAGGTTGCCGTCATTGAGGTCCATGTGGTCGTAGCGCACGCCCAGCTGCCACTGGCCGCCGGCCGGGTTGTTCGGCAGGCCGGTGCCCGGAGTGCCGCCCTTGTAGCTCCAGGTCTCGCCGGTGACGTTCCACACGCCGCTGATGTAGTAGCCGTCGCTGGAGTAGTTGTCGTGGTCGTAGCGCTTGGCCTTGCTGGTGTAGTACTCGGCCTGGGCCTTGAAGGGACCCTGGAAGTACATCGCTTCGGCACCGATGGTGCTGACGCGGTCGGTGTCGGTCAGGTTGCCGCTGTCAACCAGGCGGGCAGTGGCGAGGTCGGCATTCGGACGCGCACGCACGCGCAGGGTGTCGGCGTCGGCGTCGTAGTTGACGTAGCTCAGACCGAAGTGCAGGACCTGGCCCTTTTCATTGATCGGGGCCCAGGTGCCACGCGCGCCGTAGCCGCTACCGTGGGCCAGGTTGCGGGTCAGCTCGCGGCCGAAGGCGCTGGCGGTCACCGACCAGTTGTCCTGGCCGTAGCTGTACGCGCCGCCCAGGCGGCGGGCGATGGCATAGGTATTGGTGACCGCTGCCTTGGAAATGAAATCGTTGTTCTTGGTGCTGGACAGTTCTTCCAGGCTGTTGGGCTGCTTGAACTGGCCCAGCTGCAGGAAGTGGTTGGCGTTGCCCAGCAGCTTGTACTTCACGTTGGTGTCGAGGAACTTGTCGGCCTTGGCGTCATAGCCGACCACCCACTCCACGTTGCCCGGGCCCTTGCCCTTCAGCACCAGCTCGGCGCGACGCAGTTCGAATTCGCTGTTCTTGCCGTTGCCGGCGTCGCCACCGTTGAGGTCGACCACATCGTTGTGGAACCAGTTGCCGTCGGCCTGGACCAGGCCTTCGAAGGTGATTTCCGAACCGCCGATCACGTCGATGGCGACTTCGGCGTGTGCAGCCGGCACATACAGCGCAGCAGCCACGGCCACCGTCAGGAGTTGGTGATGCAGTTTCATGGAGAGGAGCCTTGCAGGCAGGTGGGAAGATGCGCGCAGGCTAGAAGGTAAAGATTGCGTAAATGTGACAGTTCACGCGCGGCAGACATCCGCCGCAGGCCCCGTCACGGCAGGGCCTGCCATTGAAACCGCTTGCGTATGACGCCCGGATTGCGACCCGGTTGCAGTAGAGCCACGCCCTGCGTGGATGCTGCCGTCACTCGGCCGTGGTCTTTTCCTTGAACCGGCACAGGTCGGCGATCACGCAGCCCGGGCAATCCGGCTTGCGCGCTTTGCACACATAACGTCCGTGCAGGATCAGCCAGTGATGCGCGTCGAGCAGGAACTCGGCCGGGATCACCTTCACCAGCTTGTCTTCCACTTCGCGCACGTTCCTGCCCGGCGCCAGTCCTGTGCGGTTGGCGACGCGGAAGATATGCGTGTCCACCGCCATCACCGGTTCGCCGAACGCGGTGTTGAGCACCACGTTGGCGGTCTTGCGCCCGACACCCGGCAGCGCTTCCAGCGCTTCGCGATCGCGCGGCACTTCACCGCCATGCTTCTCCAGCAGGATCGCGCAGGTGGCGATCACGTTCTTTGCCTTGGCGTTGAACAGCCCGATGGTGGCGATGTACTGCTTCAAGCCATCCTCGCCGAGCGCAAGGATCTTCGCCGGCGTGTTGGCGACCGGGAACAGGCGGCGCGTGGCCTTGTTGACGCCGACGTCGGTGGCCTGCGCCGACAACGCCACCGCCACCAGCAGCTCGAACGGCGAGCTGTACTCCAGTTCGGTCTTCGGGTGCGGGTTGAGTTCGCGCAGGCGGGTGAACATCTCCACCACGTCGGCGCGTGGCATCGTGCCGCCACGCCGCGCCGGGGCGCGTGCGGTCTTTTTCGTGGTGGCCATTACTGTTCCTTGCCACTGGCGCGGGCCTTGGCCCGGGCCAGAATCGCGGCTGCCGCAGCGGGCAGGGCGGGCTTCACGTCCGGGGCTGGTGCCGGGGTGCGACGTGCATCGCGCTCGGCCTCGCGGCGGGCCAGGCGCACCGCACGGGCACGGTAGCGTTCGCGTGCAGCCCAGGCCGCGCGCAGTTGCTGCTGGGCCTGGCACAGGCGTTGCGGAAGGTCGGGGTGGTCAGGCAGCAACCGGTCGTCGCCGGCACGGACGATGTAGTCCATCAGCCCGGCCTGCAGGGCACCATCGAGATCGTCTGCCTGGACCCGGGCGAACAACTGCGCGGGGTTGGGTCGGGATGCCATGGCGTCAGCGGTTCTGGAAGGCCGGCGCGCGGCGTTGCAGGAAGGCGCTGGTGCCTTCGCGCATGTCCTCGGTGGCGAACAGCAGGCCGAACTGCGCACTTTCGTATTCCAGCCCGGCCTCCAGGCTGCATTCGCCGCCCACGTGCACCGCGTCGAGCAGGCCACGCAGGGCCAGCGGGGCCGAGCGTGCCAGCTGGCGGGCGACGTCCTGCACCCGGTTGTCCAGCGCGTCGGCCGGCACGACTTCGTTGACGATGCCCAGTTCCAGCGCACGCGCGGCGTTGATCGGCGCCCCCAGCAGGCACAGCTCCAGGGTGGCGGCGCGGCCGCACAGGCGCAGCAGGCGCTGGCTGCCGCCGAAGCCGGGGATCAGGCCGAGGTTGATTTCCGGTTGGCCGAGCTTGGCGGTATCTGCGGCGATGCGCAGGTGGCAGGCCATCGCCAGTTCCAGGCCACCGCCCAGTGCGAAACCATTCACGCGTGCGATGACCGGTTTGGGCATGCGTTCGATCTGGCGCATCAGGGCCTGGCCCAGCAGCGAGAAATCACGTCCCTGAACGGCGCTGAGAGTGTTCATTTCCGCGATGTCGGCACCGGCCACGAACGCCTTGGGGCCCGCCCCGGTCAATATCATGACGCGCACCTCCGGATCGGCGGCGGCGTCGCTGAAGGCATCGGCCAGGGCCTGCAGGGTCGCGGCGTTGAGGGCATTGAGCTTGTCCGGGCGCTGGACGGTCACGGTGCGGATGGCGCCGTCGTCAGCGACAGCGATCAGGGCATCGGCCACGGGGAAACTCCTGGAACGTTAAAAAAAAGTGATATTGAACTCTGGAAACGCAGACGGGTCATAGCCTGCATCGTGAGTAGCGGTTACACGTTGCGCCCGTTATCCTAACCCGTCGCCTCAGGGCGGCGCAGAACGTCCCTGAGTTACCACCCCTGGAGAACTGTTTGATGAAGTTGCGTTCTATCGCGGTCGCCGTCGCGGCCCTGGCCCTGACGGGCAATGCCTTCGCCCAGGACGTCTCGTCCGAAAAGGGCAAGCTGAGCTACTACTTCGGTTACGACTACGGCAACAACCTGGCGGAGCTGACCGGTCGTGGTGAGCAGCTGGACATCAACTCGGTGGTGAAGGGCCTGCAGGATGCCTACGCCAAGAAGCAGCCGGCGATCACCGCCGAGCAGCTGAAGCCGGCCGTTGAAGCGTTCCAGAAGCGCGAGCAGGGCCGTGCCCAGGCCGCCAAGGCCGAGTACGAAAAGGCGGCTGCCGAAAACAAGACCAAGAGCGACCAGTTCATCGCGGCGAACAAGGCCAAGGCCGGTGTGCAGTCCCTGCCGAGCGGCGTCCAGTACCGCGTGATCGAGGCCGGCAAGGGTGCCAAGCCGACCCAGGCCAGCACTGTGCAGCTGGAAGTGGCCGGTCCGTTCCCGTACGGCCAGCGCCCGACCGAAGCCCGCCCGGCCCAGCAGATCCCGTCGATCAAGGTCAGCGAAGTCGAAATGAAGGCCATGCGCGAGACCCTGCTGCAGATGCCGGCAGGCTCGAAGTGGGAAGTCACCCTGCCGCCGGACCAGGCCTACGGTGCCGATCCGCGCACCCCGTTCCCGCCGAACGTGGCTGTGCAGTTCGAGATCAAGCTGGTCAGCGTCAAGTAAATCGAAGCAGCAAACGAAACGCGCCGGTGATTCCACCGGCGCGTTTTTGTTTGCGCAGTCCCTGACGGTAGAGTCGACTGTCAGTCGACTGTTTTTGGGTCACATCGGGGAAACGCCCGCGCTGCGCGCGCGAGTCGACTGACAGTCGACTCTACCGTCCGGCTGGGCCACCCGCGCAAATTCAGCCCGATCGCGCTACTGTTGGCGGGTGCAAACAATGGAAGAAACGGCGCGTGTTGTCGCAAGTCCCTGCATCGGAGTGTGCACGCTGGATCCGCACCGGCGATGCGCCGGCTGCGGGCGGCATATCGATGAGATCGCGCGGTGGTCGTCGATGAGCAACGAGGAACGCAGCCGCATCCTGCATCGCGTGCAGCCCCTGCGGCAACAACTGCAGCAGTCCCTGCGCGGTTCGCTGACCGACCACGAACGACTGATGCGCGCGCTGCACCCCTTGGCCCAACCACCTGCGGGCGACGGCTGGAACCGCAGTGAGCTGGTCGACCTGCTGCCGCCCGGGCCTCCAGTGGAGGCTGCGGTGCTGGCCGGCATCGTGCCGCGCGCCAACGGCGCACAGGTGATCCTCACCCGTCGCACCGAAACACTGCGCACCCATGGTGGCCAGGTCGGATTCCCCGGTGGCCGCACCGAACCCGATGACCGCGACGCGCTGGCGGCCGCGCTGCGCGAGAGCCAGGAAGAAATCGCATTGGCGCCCGGCCAGGTGCAGGCGCTGGGGTATCTCGATCCCTTCGTCACCATCACCGGCTACCGCGTCACGCCGGTGGTGGCGGTGGTCGATCCGGAGTTCGTGCCTGTGCCGCAGCCCAGTGAAGTAGCCGAGGTATTCGAGGTGCCACTGGATTACCTGATGGCGCCTGACAGCCTGCGCCAGGTCGAAATCAACCATCGCGGCCGGGTACGCCACGTGCTTGAGTATGGCTGGCCGGGCCAGCGCATCTGGGGGGCGACCGCCGCCATTCTCTACAACCTGCGTCGCCGCCTGGAGCAAGTGCAATGAAGCTGATCGATCCGCCGTGGACCACCCTGGTCGATGTCGCCACCCTGGCTGCCGCGTTGGGCGAAGGCATCCGCGTGGTCGACGCACGCGCCACTGCCAGCACTGCGGTGCGGGTGGTCGATGCGCGCTCCTCGCTGGCCGACCCGCAGGCGGGAAGCAGCCAGTATCTGGCAGGTCATATCCCGGGTGCGGTGTATGCCGATCTGAATCGTGACCTGTCTGATCTGTCGCGCGTCGGCCATGGTCGCCATCCACTGCCGGACAGCGATGCCTTTGCTGCGAAGCTGGGGCAGTGGGGCATCGGCCCCGACACCCAGGTGGTGGTCTACGATGGCAGCGACGGCAGCATGGCCGCCTCGCGCCTGTGGTGGCTGCTGCGCCTGATCGGTCACAGCAGGGTGGCCGTACTCGACGGCGGCATCGCCGCCTGGCAGGCCGCCGGTCACACGTTGGAAAGCGGCCAGGCTGAAGTGACAGCGCTGCCTGCCTACCCGGGCCGCTTCGACACCATCCAGATCGCCAACGCCGATGAAATCACCGCGCGGCTGAAGCATGCGCCGGGCTGGCTGGTCGACGCGCGGGCGGGTGAGCGTTTCCGTGGTGAAGTGGAGCCGCTGGACCCGGTGGCCGGGCATGTGCCGGGCGCGGTCAACCGCCCGTTCGCATTGAACGTACTCGACGGCCGCCTGCGCGACGCACAGGAGCTGCGCGCCGAACTGCAGGGCGTGATCGGCAACCGCGATCCGCAGCAGGTGGTGCTGATGTGCGGTTCCGGCGTGACCGCCTGCCATCTGCTGCTGGCGATGGAAAGCGCGGGCCTGAGCGGCGCGCGCATCTACGCCGATTCCTGGAGCGGCTGGGTGAGCGACAGCAGCCGCCCGGTGGCGACCGGCGCCTGAGCCGCGCGGGGTCGGATCCGTTTTCCAACGGAAAGCGGCTCTGACCCCATCAACCGAAAATCGGGGTCAGAGCCCGTTGCGCAGCAACGGGATCCGACCCCGTGTCGATTCGAAGGATCGCGGAGAACTGTCGAAGGCGGGGTGGGTCCGGTTGCGGGGGTGTCCGCGGCATGGATGCCGCGGCCAAGCCGCCATGGGTGAGGGCGCTTTGCTTGCGAAGCACTGCTTCGCAAGCGCCCGAACGCACAGCCGCCAGCGGCTGGGCCGGCCTGGGGCTTTACGGCGTCCCCCGCAATCGGATCCACCCCGCCATCCCCCGGAATGCCAGCTCTTGACGTTGACGTTGCCTCTGCGGGTGCAGGGCGCAGCCCTGCCGCTTACCCAACCGGCTGCAGTGGCACCTTGGCCAGGATTCGCGCCCACGGGAACAGCGGCCCCGGATCGCGCTTGCGCGCCACCGTCAGCGCCGCATCGTCGCTGGCCGGCACCTGCTCCAGGTCCAGCTGGTCATGCCCGGCAATCCGCCGCAGCGACGGATAGTGCGCCACCAGCGCTTGCAGCAGGCCTTCCAGCGCCTGCAGCTGTGCCTCGGTGTAGGGCTCGTCCATCGCCTGGTGGCGGCTGTCGAACCAGTCCGGATAGCGCCCGCGGTTGACCAGCTCGATGCCCAGCGTATGCGCGTTCATGCCGCGCACGTGATGGGCCACGCGTTCCGGCGCCACGTACTGCACCACGCTGCCATCGCGGTCGATGTAGAAGTGCCCGCTGTTGCCGGCGCCGCTGTCGTACAGCACGCGCTCGCCGTACTCGCGGGCCATCGCCAGATCGGGCAGCTCGGTGCAGTGGATCACCACCATTTCCAGCGAGGCGGGATCCCGCAGCGGCAGTCGGTCGTGATAGGGCAGGGGCTGCAGCTGCAGGCCGGGCAGGAGCGGGTTGGGCATCCGGCGATGCTAGCATTGCGGCATGAATCTGCCTTCCCTTTCCTCGTCGGCCCGCGCCCACGGAGCACGCGCATGAGCCGCGGCCACTGCATCCTCTCCCATGGCTTCGAGAGCGGCCCGGAGGCGACCAAGGTCACCGCGCTGGCCGAGGTGGCGCAACGCCTGGGCTGGACCCACGAGCGCCCCGACTACACCGACCTGGACGCGATGAGCGAGGTCAGCCGGGTGGGCGACGTGCCGACCCGCCTGCGCCGTCTGGTTGAACGCGCCGCCATCGCCGCCCGTCAGGGGCCGGTGGTGCTGGCCGGCTCCAGCCTGGGCGCCTACATCTCCGCCATCGCCTCGCTGCAGGTGCCGGTAGCCGGCCTGTTCCTGATGGTGCCGCCGACCACCATGGGCCCGATGCCGGCGCTGGACGCCGCTGCGGTGCCGACCACGGTGGTGCAGGCCTGGCATGACGATGTGGTACCGGCTGCCGGCGTGATTGCCTGGGCGCAGGCGCGTTCGGCGCAGTTGCTGCTGGTTGACGATGGCCACCGCCTGGAGCGCCACGTGGAGGCCTCCGCGCAGGCCTTCGAGCGCCTGCTGCGGCATCTGTGAAGCCAGGGCGCACGGCGCGCCCGCCCGCATTGACTACAATGGCAGCCCCGCCGCCCCCGGCGCGGGCCTGCCGGCCGTGCCTACGGCCCTCCTTTCCGACCGGCCCGGCCCCTGTGCCGCGCCCGACCACCTGCGAACCGATCCCGTGAAATTCTTCGTCTCCTGCGCCAAGGGCCTGGAATACCTGCTTGCCGATGAACTGTCGGCCCTGGGCCTTGGCAAGGCCACCGCCACCATTGCCGGCGTCAACGCCGACGGCGAACTGGCGCAGGCGCTGCGGATCGTGATGTGGTCGCGCCTGGCCAGCCGGGTGCTGTGGCCGATCGACGAGTTCGACTGCCCGGACGAGCAGGCCCTGTATGACGGCGTGCGTGCACTGCCGTGGCACGAGCACATCTCGCCGGAGATGACCCTGGCGGTGGATGCGCACGTGTCCGGCGACAAGATCACCCATGCACGCTTTGCCGCGCAGCGGATCAAGGATGCGATCGTCGACCGCATGCGCGACGAAGGCCTGGAGCGGCCCTCGGTCAATACCGATCTGCCCGACGTGCGCGTCAACCTCTCGCTGCGCAAGGGCCGCGCCTCGCTGTCGATCGACCTCGGCGGTGGCCCGCTGCATCGCCGCGGCTGGCGCGGTGCCGCCCACGAGGCGCCGCTGAAGGAAAACCTGGCCGCCGCGCTGCTGCTGCGCGCGCAATGGCCGCGCCTGCATGCCGCCGGCGGTGGGCTGCTGGACCCGATGTGTGGCAGCGGCACGCTGCTGATCGAAGGCGCGCTGATGGCCGCCGACGTTGCCCCAGGCCTGATGCGGCATGGCAGCCTGCCGCCGAGCCGTTGGCTGGGCTTCGACAAGGTGGCCTGGAAGTCCATCCAGAGCGAAGCACGTGAGCGCGAAGCGGCCGGCCTGGCCGCGCTGAAGCCGGTCATCCACGGCAGCGACATCGACCCGGCTGCGATCCGGGCGGCCCGCGAGAATGCCGAGGTCGCCGGCGTCGCCCACGCGATCCGTTTCACCCGCGCCGATGTCGCCGACCTGGCCGCGCCGGAACAGGAGATCGGTGCGGTGGTCTGCAACCCGCCGTACGACGAGCGCCTGGCCGCCGATCCAGCGTTGTATCGTGCACTGGGCAATGCCTTGCAGAAGGCGGTGCCGCAGTGGCGCGCCAGCCTGCTGTGTGGCAATGACGAACTGGCCTTTGCCACCGGCCTGCGCGCCAGCAAGAAGTACCAGATGTTCAACGGCGCGCTGGAATGCGCGCTGATCGTCTGCGATCCGATCGCTGTTCCGGGCCGTGATCCGGCACAGCCCCGCGAGCTGAGCGAAGGCGCGCAGATGGTGGCCAACCGCCTGCGCAAGAACCTGAAGAAGTTCAAGAGCTGGCGTGCCCGCGAGGACATCACCTGCTTCCGCGCCTACGACGCCGACCTGCCGGAGTACGCGGCGGCCATCGACGTCTACGAGGAAGAGGGGGGCAGGCGGCGTACCTTCCTGCATGTGCAGGAATATGCGGCACCGGCGGCGATTCCCGAGAACGACGTGCGCCGCCGCCGCAATGAGCTGCTGGCCGCCGCGCGCGAAGTGTTCGGCGTGCCACCGGAACAGGTGTCGATGAAATCGCGCGAGCGCGGCAAGGGCGGCAGCAAGTACGGCCGCTTCGAGCAGCGCGACGAGTTCATCGTGGTGCGAGAGAACAACGCGCTGCTGCAGGTGAACCTGTTCGACTACCTCGATACCGGCCTGTTCCTTGACCACCGCCCGCTGCGCCGGATGATGGCCGAGCAGGTGCGTGGCAAGCGTTTCCTGAACCTGTTCTGCTACACCGGCGTGGCCAGCGTGCAGGCCGCCGTGGCGGGTGCCGCCAGCACGACCAGCGTCGACCTGTCGGCTACCTACCTGCAATGGTGCTACGACAACCTGGCGTTGAACGGACAGGGGGGCAACCAGCACCTGCTGGTCCAGGCCGACGCGATGGCGTGGCTGGAAGGCGACCGTGGCCAGTACGACGTGATCTTCTGTGACCCGCCGACTTTCTCCAACTCCGCACGCGCCGATGACTTCGACGTGCAGCGCGAACAACTGAAGCTGCTGCGTGCGGCGGTGGCGCGGCTGGCACCGGGTGGCGTGCTGTACTTCTCCAACAACTTCCGCCGCTTCAAGCTGGAAGAGAACGCCATCGCCGAGTTCGCCCAGTGCCGCGAGATCACCGCACGCACGATTGGTCCGGATTTCGAGCGCAACGCGCGCATCCACCGCGCGTGGGAACTGAAGCGGTTGGGGTAAGCCCGGTAGTGCCGGCCGCTGGCCGGCAACTGCGTCAGAACCGTGGAAGGTCCGCGGGATGCCGGCCAGCGGCAGGCATTACCGCGTCTGGTCCGTAGATCCACGCCATGCGTGGATCGGCCTAAAGCACCAACAATCGCCCCGGCGCATGGGCCAGGGGCCAATGGCCCTGTTCGTACAGCGCAAGCACAGGCTCCCAGTGTGCCGGCAGGCCGAGATGCATCTCCAGCAGGCGTTGCCGGAAGGCGAACATCGCCCCATCGCGCGCCACCAGCTGCAGGTCATGTGCACCACAGCGCAGTGCCGGCAGATCCAGTGCCGAAAGCGCGCGCATCAACGTGCGGTTGAGTTCGCGTCGGGCGTCGGCGAGTTCGGCTGGATGGGGCAGGGCGCCGTGAAACGGATCCGAATCGCCCAGTGTGGTGGGCATCCATTCGAAACCATCGGTATCGATGGTCCGCAGTGCTTCGGCCAGCGACCGAACGGCGACGACGCCGGCCGCTATGGGCAGTGTTTCACCCAACCGGGAAAAAAAGCCGATTCCAGACATCCGCTGCAGCATGCTATCCATACCGGCATTGTAGATCCACGCCATGCGAGGATGCCGCTGTCCCCGTCCTGCGGCTACAGCAATTCCAGCACCAACCCCAGCACCGGCAGCGCGATCGCCAGCGGCGCAATCCATGTTGGACGATACGGGTACAACCCGAACGACAGCGTCACGCCGGCCAGGGTCATTGCGCCCAGCCATAGCACCGGGCCCATCGCCCAGCCGTGGTCGGCCACGCACAGTGCGAACGCCGCCGCCAGCAGCGCCCAGCCCAGCACCCGCCACTGCATCCGCCGTGCGGGTGCGGCCGCGGCCTTGCCATGCAGGTCGTGCTGGTGCTTTTCCATCGACAGCGACAGCGCGGTGAACGCAGAGAACGACAGCGCCAGTGCCAGCAGCATCATGCGCTGGCCTCCGCTTCGGCCGCTTCCGCAGTGTTCACCGATGCCTTCGGTGCAGCCGCAGCGGCCGCACGTTTCTTCTTCTCGGCCGCACTCAGCGGTGGCGTCCAGCGCTGCATGCGCCAGCCGCACAGCGCCAGCATCGCGCCGAACGCGATCATCGAAAGATCGACGCCGGCCAGTACCCAGTCGCCGCTGCGCAGTGTGACCCCGAGGTGGGCATGGGTGGTCACTGCATTGACCACCGGCACCAGTGCGAACGCGGCCGCACCCAGATAGAGCTGCCACGCCCACATCATCCGCTTCGGCCAGATGAAGGCGGCCAGCAGCGCGCCGCCCCAGGCGTAGAAGAACACGTTGGCCTCGGCACTGGAGCGCTCGGCGATCTGCAGCGGCAGCAGGCGGTTGCCCCAGAAGTACGCCGCGAAGGCGATCGGCAGGCCGGCCACGGTGCCGATGTTCAGCGCATCGACCAGGCGCAGGCCGAATCCGGTACGCCCGCTCTTGGCATGCCTGGGACGCTCCTTCACCGCCCACAGCACCACGCCGCTGGCGACCATCAGGCAGCCGACCAGGCCGGACAGGAAGAACAGTGCGCGCAGGCCCCAGTCGGCGAAGCGCGCCAGGTGCAGGCCATACAGTACGCCACGGGTGGCGGTGGCACCGCCGGACGGTGGCGTCTCTTCCAGCAGCGCACCGCTGACCATGTTGTAGCGCAGCGCCGGGGTGTCGGTGGACAAACGCCTGCCGTCACGTTGGCGGATGTCGATCACCGCATTGGCAGCGCCCGGGTTGGACACGGTGAAGCCGGCCACTTCCACGCCGTGCCAGTGCGCACGCGCGCTGCCCAGCAACTGTGCGATCGGCAGCGGCGTGGCGCGGCCCTGCGCCGGCGCGGTCACCTCTGGCATGCCGCCGAAGGCTTCGCTGAAGAACTTGTCCTCGTCCTGCGGGTAGGCGACTTTCACCCCCCACGGCAGGTACATGATCATCAGAGTGACGATGCCGGTGTAGGTGATCATCGCGTGGTACGGCAGGGCCATCACCGCGCTGACGTTATGGAAATCCAGCCAGGACCGCAGGCCCTTGTCCTTGCGGAAGGTGAAGAAGTCCTTGAAGATTTTCTTGTGGGTGATGACGCCGGTGATGATCGCCACCAGCATGAACATCGCGCAGAACCCGACCAGGTAGCGCGCCCAGTACACCGGGATGTAGTGCAGGTCGAAGTGCAGGCGGTAGAAGAAGTCGCCGCCACGGGTCTCGCGCGCCTTCAGTGCCTGGCCGGTGTTCGGGTCGAGCGTGGCGTCGCCGAAGCCACCGCGACGGCCACGACTGGGGTCGGCCAGTTCCGGTGGCAGCCGCCAGAACAGCTGCATGGCCGGGTTGCGCGGCTGCGGCAGGGTGACGAACCAGTTCTCGGCGTGACTCGCATTGGCCTGCAGGTAGGCCACCGCGCGCTGCGCGGCCACGTCGATGCTGACGTTGCTGGACGGCAGCTCCGGGCGCATCCAGCGGCTGATTTCTTCACGGTAGTAGCTGGCCGTGCCGGCCATGAAAATCAGCAGCAGCAACCAGCCGACCAGCAGGCCGGTCCAGGTGTGCAGCCAGGCCATCGACTGGCGGAATCCGTTCTTCATGCCCAGGCCCCCAGCATGCGCGCGATGGCAGCCATCAGCAGGGCGGGAGCGAGAATGCCGACCCACGCACGCAGCGCGCTGCGGGTGGCGAACGCCCACAACGCCGCGCAGGCGGCGACCAGGATCGCCAGCAGCATGCCGGTCAGCACGGTCTGGCCGCGCGCGCCGGGCAGCGCCACCGCGCAGAACACGCTGGTCACCGAGGCCAGCGCATAGCCGCCGAAGATCGCGGCCAACGAACGTGACAGCACGCCCCAGCGCGGGCTGGAGAACAAGGTGCGGGGGCTGGCGGGTGTGGGCGAGCGGTCCACGGCGTTCCTGAAGGTAGGAGAAGGGATGGAACGCGTCCGCGGCCCCCTTGCGCCCTGCGCATGTCGCCCAGCGTGTCCCATCGACGAAGCACTGCCCGCGCAGACGGGCAGCCCAGAAGTCGGGGCAGTACACGGGCGATGGGCACGTTTTTCGTGCCCGTTTGGCTAAGCGTACAACCGATCAGTAAATGATATGTATTCGCATTTCATGAATCAAGCGTGCTGATCGTGGGCGTTGGCCGGGGCTAGAACCTGAACACCACGGTTGCCGCATGCAGCAGCAGGCCGATCAACCCGCCCACCAGGGTGCCGTTGAAGCGGATGAACTGCAGGTCGCGACCCACACTCAGTTCCAGTTGCTCGACCAGGTGCCGCTCGTCCCAGCCCTTCACGGTCTGCGCGATATGCGTGGTCACGCCCTCGCGCAGGCGGCCGGTCAGGCGCTGCGCACCTTCCAGCAGGTGCTGGTTGAGGGCCTCGCGCAGGGCCGGGTCGGCCTGCAGGCTGCTGCCCAGCGACGCCAGGCTGCGCCGCAGGTGTCCGACCAGCGCCGAGTCTTCGCGTTGCAGGTCGGCGCGCAGGCTGGCATGGATACGCGCCCACAGCCCCTGCACGTAGTCCTGCAGGGCGGGGTGGTCGATCATGTCCTGCTTGAGCTGTTCGATGCGCTCAGCCAGCGCCGGGTCTTCGCGCAGGCGCTGCACGTAGTTCTGCAGCCAGGTCTCGTAGTCCTGGCGCAGCGGATGCTGCGGCTCGGCCAGCACCTGTTGCAGTTCTTCCAGTACCGCCCGCGCCAGGCGTTCGGCCAGGCTGTCGCCGATCTCGTCGATTGGCTTGACCCAGTTCACCGTGCTCGACAGCGTCGGCCATTCGCGCTGGATGTAGCGCACGATCAGCTGCGAGGCGCGCTCCTTCACCTCCGGCTGCTCCAGCCAGCGTCCCAGGCGCTGCAGGCCCTCGTCCAGCACGCGCTGGTGGCGGCCATCGGCGGTCAGCAGGGCCAGCAGTTCACCGGCGGTGGCAGCAGCGTTCCACTGCCGCAGCTGCTGCACCACGAAGGCATGCAGTTGCCGCCGCACCGCGGTTTCGTCGAAGAAATCCAGTGCCTGCAGCGCCCAGCCGCGGGCCATGTCGGCCAGCATCCGCGAGCGTGCCGGGTCGGCCAGCCAGCTACCGAGACGACTGGCCGGATCGAACACCTGCAGCTTGGCCAGCAGCACACCCGGTTCCAGGAACTGGTCGCGCACGAACAGCGCCAGGCTGTCGCCGATGCGTTCCTTGCTGCGCGGGATGATCGCGGTGTGCGGAATCGGTAGGCCCATTGGCCGCCGGAACAGCGCAACGACTGCGAACCAGTCGGCCAGCGCGCCGACCGCAGCAGCCTCGCAGAAGGCCGAAACCCAGGCCCAGATGCCGCGTTCGCCGTGCCAATGGCTGACCGCGAATCCGGCCAGCATCAACAGCAGCAGGCCCAGTGCGAGGGCTTTCAGGCGCCGCAGCTGGGCGCGGCGCGGATCGTGGGCAGGCGTCATGCCGGAAGTCTAACCGGCACGGCATGAGCATCTGGTAGTGCCGGCCGCTGGCCGGCATCTTCAGTTCACCCGATACCTTCATGGGGTTGCCGGCCAGCGGCCGGCACTACCTGCTTGCGCAGCGCGGCCAGCTGCACGCGCAGGGTGTCGTTCTCGCGGGTCAACGCGACCACGCGGCGGCGCAGGGCCGGGGCATCCTCGCCCAGCTGTTCCAGTGCCAACAGTACCTCGGCGTCGCGGCTGGCGATCTCGTCCTCGCTGGGCTCCTCGAAGTCCATCTCGGCCGCGTCCGGCTTCGGCGCGCGCGGCTTGCGCTTGGATTCGCGCACGCGCTTGGCCGCCTGCTTCAGCTCATCCTTGCCGCCGGCGGCGGCGGCGCGTTGCTCCTCTTCGGGCAGATCGGCCACGGCTGCGGCGGCGCTGATCGAGATCACGCCGGCCTTCACTGCCTCCACCACTTCGGGTGCAGCCTGGGCATGGATGCGCTCGATCATGCCGACCTGGCTGGTACTCAGCTTGGCTTCGCGGGCCAGTTCGGCGCGGCTGAGCTTCGGTGCCGGCTCCCACGGCGGGCTGTCCTCGCCCGCCTCATCGGCAATCTCGGCGGTACCGTCGCTCTCGCGCTGCAGCTGCGCCTGCTCGACCTGCTTGCGGGCGGCCAGGATGTCGCGCTTGCGCAGCGCCAGCACGCCGCGCTGGAAATCGGACACGCTGCGACGGCCCAGATGCTGCTCGATCATCCACAGGTGAACGTCTTCCATGCTCTGGAAGCGCGTGTTCTGCACGGTGTTGAAGGGCAGGCCATGCTTCTGGCAGATGCCGAAACGGTTGTGACCATCGACCAGCACATTACCCCACAGCACCAGCGCATCGCGGCAGCCTTCGGCCAGGATGCTGCGCTCCAGCGCGTCATGTTCGTCCGCGGTCAGCGGGTCGATGTAGGCCTTGAGTTCTTCTTTGACGACGATATCCATGGGCACGGCAACGAGCAGGAGCGGAACCGCCCATTGTACCCGCTCGCCACCACCGGCCCGGGCTCAGGCGGTGGCCCCGATCATCTCGCCCAGCGTGCCGGTGATCTGGTCGATCTGTGCCTTGTCCACGATCAGCGGCGGCGACAGCGCGATGATGTCACCGGTACAGCGCACCAGCAGCCGGCCGTCGTGGAAGCAGCGCCGGAACACCTCGTAGCCGCGGCTGCCAGGTGCATCGCGGCGCGGCGCCAGCTCGACCGCGCCGACCAGGCCGAAGTTGCGGATGTCGATCACGTTGGGCAGGCCCTGCAGCGCGTGCAGCCGTTCCTGCCAGTACTCGCCCAGTTCGATGGCGCGCTCGAACAGGCGCTCCTCGGCGTAGACGTCCAGTGTTGCCAGCGCTGCGGCGCAGGCCAGCGGGTGTCCCGAGTAGGTATAGCCGTGGAACAGCTCAATGGCCTGTGGCGGGGCCTGCATCAGCGTGGCATGCACGGCGTCGCTGGCCAGCATGCCGCCCAGCGGCACCGCGCCGTTGCTGACCGCCTTGGCAAAGGTCAGCAGGTCCGGGGTGACCCCGAAGCGCTGTGCGGCGAAGGGCATGCCGACCCGGCCGAAACCGGTGATGACCTCATCGAACACCAGCAGGATGCCGTGGTGGTCGCACAATTCGCGCAGGCGCTGCAGGTATCCGGGCGCGGGCAGGATCACCCCGGCGGAGCCGGCGATGGGTTCGACGAAGACGGCGGCAATCGTCGAGGCGTCATGCAGCGCGATCAGCCGTTCCAGGTCGTCGGCCAGCTCCGCGCCCTGGCGCGGCAGGCCCTTGCTGAACGCGTTGCGCTGCAGGTCCAGGGTGTGGCGCAGATAGTCCACGCCCCCCAGTTGCAGGCCGAACGCCCTGCGGTTGTTGGGCAGACCGCCCAGCGCCATGCCACCGAAACCGACGCCGTGATAGGCCTTCTCGCGGCTGATGAAGCGCGTGCGCTGGCCCTCGCCACGCTGGCGGTGGTAAGCCAGCACGATCTTCATCGCGGTATCCACCGCCTCCGAGCCGGAGCTGGTGAAGAACACATGGTTGAGCGGGGCCGGAGCCAGTGCGGCCAGCCGCTGTGCCAGCGCGAAGGCCGGCGGCGAGCCCATCTGGAAAGCGGGTGAGTAGTCGAGCGTGCGTGCCTGCCCGGCGATGGCCTCGACGATGCGCGGTCGCGCGTGGCCGGCGTTGCAGCACCACAGGCCGGCGGTGCCGTCGAGGATCTGTCGGCCATCGATGTCTTCGTAGTGCATGCCTTCGGCGCGGACCAGTATGCGTGGTGCCGCCTTGTACTGGCGGTTGGCGGTGAATGGCATCCAGTAAGCGTCCAGTGACTCGGGGCGCTGTGTGGTCAGGTCGTGCAGGTCGCTTCCGGGACGCTTCATGCCAGCTCCGTCGGGTCCGATGCGACGAATGTAGCGCAGCCACGTCACGGCGGAGTCGCGGTGACCCAGGTATAACCAAGGCTCGTAGAATGCTGGAGCTTCCCATGGCCGATTTTCCCGACCGCAGCCATTGGCAGGCACTGGCCCTCCAGCTGTCGATGCCAGGCCAGGCCTTCATCGATGGCCGCTATGTCGATGCAGCCAGCGGCGCCCGTTTCGACTGCGTCAGCCCGATCGACGGTCGCGTACTGGGGGCGGTCGCCGACTGCGACGCACAGGACGTGGAGCGCGCGGTACTGGCCGCGCGGCGCAGCTTCGAGGCCGGCCACTGGTCGCAGGCCAGCCCGGCCCAGCGAAAGCGCGTACTGTTGGCGCTGGCGGCATTGGTCGAAACGCATGCCGACGAGCTGGCCCTGCTGGAAACCCTGGACATGGGCAAGCCGGTGCGTGATGCGCGCCGCATCGACCTGCCAGGCGCGGTGCGCTGCCTGCGCTGGACCGCCGAGGCCGTGGACAAGCTGTACGGCGAGATCGCGCCGACCGGCCCGCACGAACTGGGACTGGTCACGCGCGAGGCCGCCGGGGTCGTGGCCGCGATCGTTCCGTGGAACTTTCCGCTGCTGATGGCCTGCTGGAAGATCGCGCCTGCATTGGCCATGGGCAACTCGGTGGTGCTCAAGCCGTCCGAGCGCTCGCCCTTGAGTGCGTTGCGGCTGGCGGCGCTGGCCGCCTAAGCGGGCCTGCCAGAGGGCGTGCTGAACGTGCTGCCGGGGCACGGTGCGCGCGTCGGTGAGCCGTTGGCCCTGCACATGGATGTGGACGTGCTCGCCTTCACCGGCTCCACGGCCACGGGCGCGAAGCTGCTGCAGTGTTCAGGGCGATCCAACCTCAAGCGGGTCTGGCTGGAGTGTGGCGGCAAGAGCCCGCATGTGGTGTTCGCCGACGCCCCTGATCTGGACGCCGCCGCGAAGGCGGTGGCACAGGGTATCTTCTTCAACCAGGGCGAGGTCTGTACCGCAGGTTCGCGGCTCCTGGTACAGCGTTCGATCCGCGAGGATTTCGTGCATCAGGTGGTTGCCTATGGCCAGCACATGCACCCCCGCCATCCATTGGACCCCGATGCGCCGATGGGCGCGCTGGTGGATGCCGCGCACCTGGACAAGGTGATGGACGATATCGCGCGCGCCGAAGGCGAGGGTGCCCGGTTGCTGCTGGGTGGGCGGCGCGCCGAAGTGGAAGCCGGCGGCAGCTTCGTCCAGCCCACCGTGTTCGACCAGGTGCGCCCGGAGCAGGCACTGGCGCGCGAGGAAGTGTTCGGGCCGGTGCTGGCTGTGCTTGGTTTCGAAGACGAGGCCGAAGCGGTGCGCGTGGCCAATGACAGCCGCTACGGCCTGGCCGCCGGCCTGTGGACACGGAACCTGGGGCGAGCCCACCGCGTCGCGCGCCAGCTGCGTGCCGGCAGCATCTGGGTGAACGGCTGGGATGGCGGCGACATGACCGCTCCGTTCGGGGGCTACAAGCAGTCCGGCAACGGGCGCGACAAATCGCTGCATGCGTTCGACAAGTACAGCGAGATCAAGGCCACCTGGATGCAGCTGTAGCGACGCGATTGCTGGACGGCTGTTCGCTCTCTGTAGAGTCGAGCGATGCTCGACTGCCGTTCGTTCTTGTAGAGCCGAGCCATGCTCGGCTGCATCTCGCGAAGAACCGTCGAGCATGGCTCGACGTTACAGGAGGCGCCTGCCCCCTCGTCGGCATCGGTGTCGGCTGAAACCATCGTGCCGTACCGCCGCCAGCCCGTGGCAGAATCGGTCGATCTGCCATTTCCCGTGTTGCCGATGTCCTCGATCACCGCTGCCGCGCCGCCCGTGAATTCCCCCCGTCGTGTTCTGCTGGCCAGCCTGATCGGTACCACGATCGAGTTCTTCGACTTCTACATCTACGCCACGGCCGCGGTGCTGGTGTTCCCGCACCTGTTCTTCCCGGACAGCAGCGAACAGGCAGCCCTGCTGCAGTCGCTGGCAACCTTCGCGGTGGCCTTCATCGCACGCCCGGTTGGCTCGGCAGTGTTCGGCCATTTCGGCGATCGCATCGGCCGCAAGGCCACCCTGGTGGCTGCGCTGCTGACCATGGGGCTGTCCACGGTGCTGATCGGCCTGCTGCCGACGCACGCGCAGATCGGTCTGTGGGCGCCGGCGCTTCTGGCGCTGTGCCGTTTCGGCCAGGGCCTGGGTCTGGGCGGCGAGTGGGGCGGGGCAGTGCTGCTGGCCACCGAGAACGCACCGCCGGGCAAGCGTGCCTGGTACGGCATGTTCCCGCAGCTGGGTGCACCGCTCGGCTTCCTGCTGTCGGCCGGCATCTTCCTGGTGCTGGGCCGTTGCCTGAGCCAGGCCGACTTCCTGCAATGGGGCTGGCGCATTCCGTTCGTGGCCAGCGCGCTGCTGGTCGGCCTCGGCCTGTGGGTGCGGCTGAACATCCACGAGACCCCCGACTTCAAGCAGGCGCTGGAGCGCAAGGCGCCGGTGCGGCTGCCGATGTGGACGGTGCTGCGTGACCACCCGGTGCCGATGCTGCTGGGTACCCTGGGCGCGTTCGCCACCTTCGTGCTGTTCTACCTGATGACCGTGTTCAGCCTCGGCCATGGCACGGCGGTGCTGGGTTACAGCCGCGAGCAGTTCCTGCTGATGCAGATGGCCGGCATGCTGTTCTTCGCGCTGGGCATCCCGCTGTCGGCGCGCTATGGCGACCGCTGGGGGACGCGCCGCACGATGATCGTGGCCAGCGTGCTGATCATCGGTTTCGGCGTGCTGTTCGCGCCGCTGTTCCAGCCGCACAGCCCGTGGATGGTCACCGCCTTCCTGTGCCTGGGCCTGTTCCTGATGGGCCTGACCTATGGTCCCTGCGGTACCTTCCTGGCCGAGATCTACCCGGTGGAGGTGCGCTACACCGGCGCATCGCTGTCATTCAACCTGGCCGGCATTCTGGGTGCGGCACCGGCGCCGTACCTGGCCACCTGGCTGGCCGAACGCTTCGGTCTGGTCGCGGTCGGCTACTACCTGTGCCTGACTGCGGCAGCGACGCTGTGCGCGCTGGTGGCACTGCACCGGCGCGCGCTGCGGTTCAGCCAAAGAAGCGCTTGAGCGTGCGTCCCAGCCAGCCACCGCCCTGGTGCTCGCGGGTGAACTGGTTCAGGTGTGCCTTGACCTGTTCGGCATAGGCCTGATCATCGCCGCGGATGTGGTTGAACAACCAGCGCGAGAGCATCGTGCGCAGTTCATCGCTGATGTCCTCGCCGGCCTGGAAGCGCAGCCGGTACTCGGCCACACGCTTGATGAAGATCTCATGCACGCGCTTGTGCGCGGCACAGAACGGGTAGCCCGCTTCCTCCATCAGCTCTTCCTCGAACGCGAAGTGCGACATGGTGTAGTCGACCACCTCGTCGATCACTTCACCCACTGCCGCGCGCTGCAGGCTGGACTGGGCCACGTGCAGGTGGTTGAGCATCTCGATGATGCGGCGGTGTTGTTGGTCGATCACATCGATGCCGATGTTCAGATCGTCCTGCCAGACCAGTAGTGCCATCCCCGGCTCCCCTCCATGCGTATGTCGGGGCCGACTGTAGAGCTGTCGTGCGGGAACGGCGTTGATCTGGATCAAAGCGAGCCGGTCAGGTCAGCGCAGGCTCGCGTGGACGCAGCGGGCTGGCCACCGTGGTGCAGCTGACCCGATTGCGGCCACCGGCCTTGGCCAGGTACAGCTGGCGGTCGGCCTCGGAGATCAGCCGGTGCAGCGCATCGCGCTGCGGGCGCAGGCAGCACAGGCCGATGCTGACCGTCATGCGCAGGGTAGCGGTGCCGATGTCCACCTCCAGTGCGGCGATGCGCTGGCGCAGCTCCTCGAAGTACAGCAGCGCCTCGTCCTGTTCCATGTCTGGCACCAGCAGGCAGAACTCCTCGCCGCCGAAGCGCGCGATCAGGTCGTGGCTGCGTGCATGCGCGGTCACCGCGCCGGCCACCGCGCGCAGCGCGTCGTCGCCCGCTTCGTGGCCATGGGTGTCGTTGATGTGCTTGAAGTGGTCGATGTCGATCATCGCCACCGCCACGCATTGGCCGTGCAGCTGCAGCTGCGGCAGCTGACGCTGGCTCTGCTCCAGGAAGAAGCGTCGGTTGGGCAGGCCGGTGAGGAAATCGCGGGTGGCCAGGTCCTGCAGGGTGCCGATCAGCTCCAGCTGGTCCACGTTCTGCGAGACGCGGCAGAAGAACTCCTCGCGCGAGAACGGCTTGCGCAGGAAATCGTTGGCGCCGTTCTTCAGGAAGCGCGGGATCAATGAGGCGTCGGTATTGCCGGAGATGCCGATCACCGCCACCTTGTCGCGCGAGCGCAGGGTGCGGAGGCGACGGGTGAATTCCACGCCTTGCATGCCGGGCATTTCCTGGTCGACCACCGCCAGGCGGATCGCCGGATGCGCCTCGATTGCAGCCAGGCCCTCGTTGCCGTCGGCGGCTTCGTGCACCTCATGCCCATACATCCGCAGCAGGGCGGCGGCATAGCCACGCGCGGACGGCGAATCGTCCACCACCAGCGCGGCGATGCGTCGGTTGCGTTCCAGCCGCTGCACCAGCCACACCAGGTAGTCGATGCTGCCCGGGGTGTTCTTCAGCACGTAGTCGATGATCTGCTGCTGTAGTACGCGCTTGCGCAGGTCCTCGTCGTAAACGCCGCTGACCACCACCGTCGGCAGGTCGCGCTTGAGGAAGAACTCGACCACCGCATCGCGGTCGCCGTCGGCCAGCACCAGTCCGGTCAGCACCAGGAACCAGCCCCCGCCTTCGCTGAGCAGCCGGTCGGCCTCGGCCAGGGTGGAGGCGATCACCACCGGCAGTTCCAGGCGCTGCTCGATGGCTTCGCGCAGCATGCCGGTGAACGCACGGGAGTTTTCGACCAGCAGGATCCGCTGCGGCAGCGGATCGGCCAGGTCGCCATCGACGGCGGCCTGCGGCAGCACGGGCATGATGCGGTGGCTCACGAGGGAGGGGCTCGGCACGGATAGCGGCGGTTTCGGGCGCAACTTTAGCGGAGCAGCGTGCCCTGCGCGTCGTTCCCGGTCAGGCAGGCGATGCGAATGCCGCCGCTGTACCCGCAATCGATTCGTGCAGGACGAGCCGGAGCCGGTTGCTACGGCAATGCACCGTGCCGCCGTAGGCCATTATCCGGCCGGCCAGACGCTCGGTGGCTTGCTGAACGGTCCGGTTCGACAGCGTGCAACCACGGTCAAGCAGGCCCACAACCACCACGATGCCGCGGCGTTCGCCAGCCTGGCCGCTCCGGGCGCGCACGCTGACCTGTCCCGATTCCAGCTCCAGCAGCAGCGACACCGCCTCGATCAGCGAGCGATAGATGGCGAGTTGCAGGTCCACCGTCAGCAAGCAGGGGTTGCCCTCCAGCCGGGGCGGAATCACGCGATGGGAGTTGTTCCAGGTCTCGCATGCGCCGCCAACCCGAAGCGCGATATACAGCCCAACCTGCTCCAGCCCCGTGGGGTAGACCAGACTGGCCTGTTCACGGAACAGCCGCGAGTGCACGGATGAGGCGTGCTGCAGGCTGTTGGCCACGGCATGATGCCCCTGCGCCTTCAGCCAGCTGACCATCTCGCCGAGCGAGCTGTCCATGCCTTCGCCGAGTTGCTTGAGATGGGAGGCGCGCTCGCGAAGCTCACGCTCACGGGTCTGATGCGAACTGCGTGCCAAGCGCAATGTGGTTTCCTCAGCCAGTCCACGGGACCGTGCACGCTCATGGTGATAGCTGATGCTGGATCCCAGTGCGAGCAGTGCGACACTCATCACGGCCATGTTCTGCTGGGTGGCGAAGGTGCCCAGGTCGAACGAGGACGGTAGGCCGGTGCTGGGTGTGGCGAAATGGAGTGGAAGGTTCAACAGCGGAATCGCGATGGCAGCGCCACGCCACCCATGCATGAAGGTCAGGGCGATCGCTGGGAGGGAGGACAGCAGCACCAGGTGGGTGCGTGTGGTGTGGGCGCTGATGGCCGTCAGCTGCATGCACAGGCCCAGGACCAGCATCACCAGGATGGCCGTGACCGTAGGCGCAGCAAAGCGGCGCGTCCAATTGGGATCCGCGTGTCGTCGCGACCAGAGGAATGCCAACGGCACGAGGGTGATGATGGCGGCGAAGTGGCCAAAGATCGTGCGATCAACTGCGCTAAGCAGGTTGCTGGGCGGCGGGTTCGACCACAGAGCAAATGAAATGCCCATATTGAGAGCCGGGACGAACAATGCCGTGCAGAAGGTCAGCGACAGCAGCCAGAGGCCGGTGGCGGACTCTGATGGCATTCTCATGCGATGCAAGTAGACCACCAGCATCGCCAGCGGCATCAGCAGAGTCGAGGCCAGGATGACCCAGACCAGGCCGTAGCTATCGATCATGGGGATGCGCAGGGTTGCGAAGTACGCGTACTCCCCAAGCAGCAGGTAGGGCCACAGGCGGGTCGGGACGATCAGTAGTGCCGCTGCCCGGATGCCCGCAGGCAGGAAGAACTGATCCAGCGAGAACTGACGGGAGGCAAGGCAGCTCAGGGCGTAGACGGCCGCGAGTGCGATTCCGACGGGTCGGATCCGGAAGCTCAGTTCAATCGATTCTTTGAATCGCTCCAAGCCCGCGTCTCCCGTCTCCCGGCCAATGATGACTGGCCACTTCCGAAGACATTATCGACAGTTGGAGAAGGGCGCAATCGAGGTGCGTGGCCTCCCTTTGCGCTGCAATTGGCGGCTTCCTGTGCTTCGTGGCCCTACACGCCCGGCAGTGCGGCGGCATAGCCACCAACGGACGGTTAATCTTCCACAATCAGCGCGCCCACGGTTCGATCACGTTTTAGCCGTTGCACCAGGCACATTGGGCAGTTGATGCTGTCCGCTGTGTTCCCCATCACACAATCGACGATGTCCTGCAGTTACACGCGCTTGTCCAGGTCCTTGTCTCAGATGCCACTGACCTGCACCGTGGCGGGTTTCGATGCAGGTATTGGCGATTTCGGACGCAGCATCGGCGTGGCATGGGTTTGCATCGATCCAGTGGATTATGTCCCATGGGCACTACGGAGTCCGCCCGGTATATGCTGATGCGATTGGCGGTAGCATCCTTCTTGATCCGTATTGCATCCAACCTGGAGGTTAGTGTGAGAAGTTTCCGAATTCATGCATTTGCTGGTGCATTGATGTTGGCGCCGGTATCCGTTTTTGCTTTTGCCCCGGGTGACGACCATGGAATCAAGATGGCCGGCCAAGGACTCGGCCAGTCGATTCCGCAGGCACAAGACCTGAGCGTGGATCCCGGCTGGTTGGTCTATGGGTTCGAGCGCGATGGCATGGACTATTTCCAGGTAAACGATCTCGCAGGGCACGTGCACATCGTGATCGGCAATGCTGCGGGCACGTTCTGGGTGCTGCCGGCAGGTGACCCATCTGCGAGGGTGTCGTTGCCGGAGCAGCGCCTGCCTGTTCCCGCAAAAGCCACCAGAACGGTTGTCTATCGGTCTTCCGCATTCACGCTGGTCAGATATGCTGGCGGAGCTGATGTGTTGTGGGCGGTAGAGGCACCCTGATACTGCCTGTTGCCGGGATATCGGCGAGCTTGAGTGTCGGGCTGCATGGGCACCCGGATGTTCGCCGGGTGCCCATGACGCCCTTGGCCAGGGGATGAGCGGGACGCTTATGCGATTCCGCTGCTTTGGTTCGCTCCGGCCGCTTGACTGTGAAATGCACTACTGCAGCGCAGAGGGTGCGGGGCAGCTGTACTGCGATGGAGCGCTGGGCACTGCCTCAAGTTTTGATTCACGGTCGAGGAACAGAATCCTGACCCGGTTGCCATAGCAGTCAACGGTCCCGTCATAGGGCAGGGTTCGCCCGGACAGCCGCTCGAACGCTGCCATGGTTGTCTGCTGGGAAAGGCGCCGACGCGACTCCAGCAGCGACACGACCATGAGGATTCCGCGCCTGGAACCCATTCCGCCGCACCTTGCACGAATGCGAATCTGGCCACCTTCATGCTTGAGAAGAATGGAGACCGCATCAATGAGTGTTCGGTAAGCGGCCAACTGCAGTTCCACGCTCAGGTTGCAGGGGTCGCCCTTCAGATCCGGGCGGAGAACGCGCTCCGTCAGCTTCCATGACTCACGGATGCCGCCAGCCTGCAAAGCCACGTAAAGCCCAAGATGCTCCAGGCCCGAGGGATAGACCATGCTTGTCTGTTCGCGAAAGAGCCGCGAATGTACATTTGAGGTATGCAGAAGGCTGCTGGCCACTGCGTGATGTCCCTGGGCCTTGAGCCAGTCGGCCAGCTCAACCAGCGACGTATCAATGCCGTCGCCGAGCTTGCGAAGGTGCAGGGCACGCTCACGCAGCTCCATCTCGCTGGCCAATTGCGAGCTCCTCGCAAGATGGATGGCGTCCCTTTCCCCCATCTCGCGCAGCCTGTAACGATGGTAGAAGTGGGTGATGCGTGATCCGAGCAACAGCAATACGATGCCGCTGATCGCCATGATCTGCTGGGTGATGAAGGCCGCTGGATCGAATGCGGTTGGATGTGTGTTGGGCGTGGTCAGGCCGATGACCATGTTGAGCACCGGCACTGCAAGGGCGGCACCCTTCCAGCCATACAGGCAGGTAAGTGCGGCCGCGGGGAGTGCCAACAGCAGCAGGAGCGTTGCCTTCAGCGCAACCCAGTCTGCGGGCAGTTGAGTTGCTGCTATCCCGATCAGCAGCATCAACGAAAGTGCCGCCAGCATCGGGGTCTTTCGTCCAGCGTTCCACTCCTGCCCCACGTCCTGTCGCGCCCACAGCATGGCGATGGGGGCCACCGTCAGAATGCCGATGAAGTCGCCCACGCTGTAACGCGCCGCATTGGTCAGGAAGGGCGTGGAAGGGGGTGTTGGCCAGAGCAGATGGGAAAAGCTGAGGTTCAGCAGAGTAATAACGACGCTGGAAGCGGCGGCAATCAACAAGAGGCCGATCGTCTGCGACTCCGCCATCAGTCGCCGTTGCAGCTTCACAATCAACATCACTGCGGGCATGAGGAACGCGGAGGCAACAATGACCCATGTCAGGCCGTACTTCTCGATCATTGGCACGCGGGACTGTGCAAAGTACGCATATTCGCCCAGCAGCAGATAAGGCCACAGGCGCGGCGGGCACAACAGTACGGCCGCCACCCGGATGCCGGCTGGCAAATAGAACTGATCCAGCGACAGCTGTCGGGTTGCCCAATAGGCAACTGCATAAAGCAAGGCAAGCATCAGGCCAGCCGGACGAATGCGCACCTTCAGCAACAATCCTTCTTTCCACCAGTCCAATCGCACGTCCCCCTCTCCTACGTGTCCCCTGTCAGCTTCCATTCGCCGCGGGGCCCGGTTTCTCAGGACGTTATCGGTCTGCGAACGATTATGCAATTGCACAGCTGCGCATTTAGGTAATTGACCAACCATCCATCACACATGTTGCGTGAAAATCTGTGACGTGTGCAGCACGATCAGCGCTGCGGTGCGCTTGTCAGAACGTTCAATACAGGTGGAGATGCAGAATCTTCACCACAACGCATCCCGCAGCTTGTACCACGACATCGCCGCCACCAGCAGCGGCGTGCGCAGCAGCCGGCCGCCAGGGAAAGGCGCATGCCGCAGCCGCTGGAACACGTCCAGGCGCTCGCTCTGGCCGGCAATCGCGGCGGCGATGACTTCGCCGGCCAGCCCGGCGGCGGCCACCCCATGGCCGGAGAACCCCTGCGCGAAGTACAGGTTGCCGTCCAGCCGGCCCCAATGCGGGGCGCGGTTGCGGGTGATGTCCACGTAACCGCCCCAGACCTGCTCCAGCGGCACGTCGGCCAGTTGTGGAAACACCTGGTGCATGCGCCGCTGCATCACCCCGTGCAGGCCGGGTGGGGGCAACGCCGAGTAACTGGCGCGACCGCCGAACAGCAGCCGGTGATCGTGGCTGAGGCGGAAATAGTCCAGTGCCCACGCGGTGTCGGCCACGGCCATGTTGTTGCCGATCAGGGCGCGGGCGCGCTCGGCACCGAGCGGCGCGCTGGCGCCGATATAGGTGCCGACCGGCATGATCCGGCGTTCCAGCTCGGGCAGCAGGCCCTGCAGCCAGGCATTGCCGGCAACCACCAGGTGCGCAGCGCGCACGCTGCCCCGCGCGGTATGCAGGGTGGGCTGCGGTCCGCGCTGCACGCGGGTCACTGCGGAGTTCTCGTGGATCACCACGCCGGCCGCGCGCGCCGCATCGGCCAGGCCACGCGCATAGGCCAGCGGGTGCAAGTGCGCGCTGTGCGGATCGAACATCGCGGCGCGGTAGCGCGGGCTGTCCAGCTGCGCGCGCAGGGCATCACGGTCCCACCACTGCATCGGGTAGTCGTAGTGGCGCTGAAGATGCTCGCAGTTGGCGTGCAGGTCGCGCTCGTGGCGTTCGCGGATGGCGACGCTGGCGTGGCCCTCCACCCAATGGCAGTCGATACCATGGCGATCGATGCGCCTGCGCATCGCCTGTACCGCTTCGCGCGACCAGTCGAACAGGTGGCGCGCATCGTCACGGCCGAGCTGACGCTCCAGTTCGTCCACCTCGCAGCCATAGCCGGCCAGCGCCTGGCCACCATTGCGGCCGGACGCGCCCCAGCCGACCCGCTGTGCGTCCAGCACCACCACGCGCTGGCCACGCGCGGCCAGTTCCAGTGCGGCGGTCAGGCCGGTATAGCCGGCGCCCAGCACCGCAACGTCGGCCTGCACCTGCCCCTGCAACGAGGGCAGTGCGGGCGGTTCGGGCAGGCTGGAGGCATACCAGCTGGGCGGAAACGCGGCGCTCACTGCAGGCCTCGCGGGTGCAGTGCGGGAGGGCGGAGCAGGGCAGGTCGATCAGCGTTCACCCCGGTAGTTTCGCCGATGCGCGGCAGCTGCGGTGTGACGGCAGCGACTTGCCGCCGTTGCCAGGCGACGGGTAACGTGTCGGCACGCCAAGGAGTGTCCCCATGCGCCGCCTGCCCTGGGTGGGCCTGCCCACCGACAGCACCGTGCTCGGCCACCACCGTTTCGCGGTGGCCGGCGAGAAGTACGTGCGCGCGCTGGCCGAGGCGGCCGAGGTGACCCCGGTGGTGTTGCCGAGCCTGCAGCCACCGTTGCCGGCCAGCGACTGGCTGCTTGGGCTCGATGGCCTGCTGTTGACCGGCGCGGTCAGCAATATCGAACCGCAGCACTACGAGGGTGGCCGCAGCTGGCCAGGCAATCCGCATGATCCGGCCCGGGATGCCAATGCCTTTGCGTTGCTGCACGAAGCGCTGGCGCTGGACCTGCCGGTGCTGGCGATCTGTCGTGGTTTCCAGGAATTGAACGTCGCGCTGGGTGGCAGCCTGCATCCGCAGGTGCATGCGGTGCCCGGCCTGGCCGACCATCGCGAAGACCCGCAGGCGCTGGTGGAAGTGCAGTATGGGCCGGCCCATGCGGTGACCCTGGCCGCCGATGGCTGGCTGGCGCAGTGGCACGGCAGTGGCCGCGCGCAGGTCAATTCGGTGCACGGACAGGGCATCGCCCGCCTCGCGCAGGGCCTGCAGGTCGAGGCCATGGCCGATGACGGACTGGTCGAGGCAGCGCGCAGCCTGCACCATGGATTTGTGCTCGGCGTACAGTGGCATCCGGAGTGGCGTGTCACGCAGACGCCGTTCTATCACGCTATTTTCCGTGCGTTCGGCCAAGCTTGCCGGCAGCACCAACAGAACCGACTGGATTCCCGATGAGTTCCCGAACGCGCCCGCGCAAGACGGCCACGCCCCCCGCACCGCAGGAAAGCAGCCTGCTGCGCTGGCTGAAGGAGCGGCGCATCACCGAGGTGGAATGCCTGGTGCCGGACATCACCGGCAACGCGCGCGGCAAGATCATTCCTGCCGACAAGTTCTCGCACGACTACGGTACGCGCCTGCCGGAAGGCATCTTCGCCACCACCGTCACCGGCGAGTTCCCTGACGATTACTACGACCTGACCTCGCCGTCGGACTCGGACATGATGCTGCGGCCCGATCCGGACACGGTGCGCATGGTGCCGTGGGCGGCCGACGCCACCGCGCAGGTCATCCACGATTGCTACACCAAGAACGGCGAACCGCACGAGCTTGCGCCGCGCAACGTGCTGCGCCGCGTACTGGCGGCTTATGCGGAACTGGGCCTGCGCCCGGTGGTGGCGCCGGAGCTGGAGTTCTTCCTGGTGCAGAAGAACACCGACCCGGACTTCCCGCTGCTGCCACCGGCCGGTCGCTCGGGGCGCCCGGAGACCGCGCGGCAGTCGTACTCGATCGACGCGGTCAACGAGTTCGACCCGATCCTCGACCTGATGTACGACTACGCCGATGCGATGAAGCTGGACGTGGACACGCTGATCCACGAATCCGGCGCAGCACAGCTGGAGGTGAACTTCACCCATGCCGATGCGATGGACCTGGCCGACCAGGTGTTCCTGTTCAAGCGCACCATGCGCGAGGCGGCGATGCGCCACGGGGTGTACGCCACGTTCCTGGCCAAGCCCATGGAGAACGAGCCCGGTAGTGCCATGCACATCCACCAGAGCCTGGTGCGGGTGAGCGATGGCAGCAATGTGTTCGCTGGCGAGACCGATGCTGAGGGTGAGTTCAGCCCGGTGTTCGGCCACTACCTGGGCGGTCTGCAGAAGTACGCGCCGCAGGCGATGGCGTTCTTCGCGCCGAACGTGAATTCCTACCGGCGCCTGGTGTTCGGCGAGGTCTCGCCGAGCAACGTGCACTGGGGTTTCGACAACCGTACCTGCGGCCTGCGCGTGCCGCTGGATACACCGGAAAACATGCGCGTGGAGAGCCGGTTCGCTGGTTCCGACGCCAATCCGTACCTGGCAATGGCGGCCACCCTGGCCTGCGGCCTGCTCGGCATCCGCGAGCGGCTGGCGCCGGACGCGCCGGTGACCGGCAGCGCGAAGGAACTGGGCTACAACCTGCCGCGCTCGCTGGGCGAGGCGCTGGACGGGCTGGAGCAGTGCAGCGAGCTCCAGGCCCTGCTGGGCGAGCGTTTCTGCCGCGCCTACATCTCGGTCAAGCGCAAGGAATACGAGACCTTTTTCCGCGTCATCAGCTCGTGGGAGCGCGAGTTCCTGCTGCTGAACGTCTGAGCATCTGGAATAGAAAAATCCGCCGCCGGGGGGTAGGCTGGCACCCGTCGCCGGCCCCGCCGGCCCCCCTTCCCGCATTCTGGAGCACCCGATGAAGCTGCGTATCCTCACGCTCGGCCTGGCCTCCGCCATGCTTGCCGCCTGTGGCGGTGGCAACGGCGGCGCGCAGGACAGCCAGGTCCTGAACGTCTACAACTACAGCGATTACATCGCCGAGGACACCATTCCGACCTTCGAGAAGGAGAGCGGCATCAGGGTGACCTACGATGTGTTCGACAGCGATGAGATGGTCGAGACCAAGCTGCTGGCCGGCAACAGCGGCTACGACGTGGTGGTGCCGACCCTGAACTTCTTCGGCCGCCAGATCCAGGCCGGCGTGTTCCTGCCGCTGGACAAGAGCAAGATCCCGAACCTGGCCAACCTCGATCCGGCGGTGATGAAGCGCATCGCCACCCAGGACCCGGGCAACCAGTACGGCGTGCCGTACATGATCGGCACCACCGGCATCGGCTACAACGTGGACATGCTGAAGCAGCGCTTCGGCGGCAGCACCGATATCGCCAACAGCTGGGACCTGGTGTTCAAGCCGGAGAACATCAGCAAGATGAAGGACTGCGGCGTGACCATCCTGGACACGCCGGCCGACATGATCCCGATCGCGCTGCATTACCTGGGCCTGGATCCGCACAGCGGCGACCCGGCCGAACTGCAGAAGGCGGCCGACCTGCTGAAGTCGATCCGCCCGTATGTGCAGAATTTCCACTCCTCGCAGTACGTCGGTTCGCTGGCCAATGGCGGCACCTGCCTGGTGGTCGGCTGGTCGGGTGACATCATCCAGGCCCGCGACCGCGCCGAGGAAGCCAGCAATGGCGTGCACGTGGCTTATTCGATCCCGAAGGAAGGTGCGCCGCAGTGGTTCGACATGCTGGCGATCCCGAAGGACGCCAAGCACCCGGAAGCGGCTTACAGGTTCATCAACTATCTGCTGGAACCGAAGGTCGCCGCGGCCAACACCAACTTCATCCACTACGCCAACCCGATCCCGGCCGCGACACCGCTGGTGGACGAGGCGATCCGCACCGACCCGACGATCTATCCGCCGGCTGACGTGGCCGAGAAGATGTTCACCTACTCGATCAACACGCCGGAGACCGACAAGCTCTACACCCGGCTGTGGACCGAGGTGAAGACCGGCCGTTAAGCGGGTCTGGCGCCGCCGGGCGTTGCCCGGCGGCCGCCTTGCTTCACCGTGCCGGAATCGGTACCGCCGCCCTCGCCAAGGTGCCTCAGGATGGCCGGCAGCAGGTCGCGTGCATCGCGGCCGCCGTTGCACAGGAACGACGAACTCATCCGCTGCAGGTTGTGCATGCCGATGAAGAACAAGCCCGGTTGCGGGGAAACGCCAAACTCGCCCAGCGGATAGCCGTGGGCATCCAGCGCGCCCTGCACATCGAGCCAGGGCCACTCGGCGACGAAACCGGTGGCCAGCACCACCGAGCGGATGTCTGTGGACGGCAGATCCAGCTCGCACGGGGACGGTTCCGGCTCCCAGTGCAAGTAGACCTCTTCGGGAATGTAGCGGGCATCGTCGGTGCGCGGTTCGGGCCGCGTGGCGTAGTACGCGCTGGCCAGCGAATCGAGATAGGCATACTCGGCCCGCGTCGCTTTGATCGCGGCGCGAAGTTGCGGGCGGACATCGGCGAAGCGGGCGGTGTTCCCATTGAATTCCTGCAACCGGCCCAGCAACCTGATGCCTGCACGGTGCATCGCCAGCAGGCTGATCGAACTGCCCAGGCCGGCGCCTCCCTTGCCGGAAATCAGGGGGAACTCCGCGGTGCGGGCCTTGCGCAGCGCGTCCGGCTCGCCTGCCAGTACGGCCGCCGATTGGCTTACGTGTTGATGGATGCGCCCGGCCATGTCCCACCAGGTCATCGAGTCCTTGCCGCGCAGCCGACGGGTGTGCGAATGACGCTCGGCCAATGACCAGTACACGCTGCGACCACCGTCGCGCAGGTCCTGGGCGATCTGCGCGCCGGACTGGCCGCCGCCGATGACCAGCACCGCGCCCTCGGGTAGCTGGCCGGGACCGCGGTACTCGCTGGAGTGCAGCATGGTGAGGCCTGCTGCGGGCGCGAACGGGGCCCGGGGCAACCGCGCCCGGCGGTATTCACCGGTGGCAACCACCACCGCCTGGGCATGGATCAGTCCCCGGCTGCTGTCGATGGCATAGCCACCGGACTCGGGCCCGACCCGATGGACCACGCACCCTTCGCTGATCGGCAACGAGCGCTCGTCGGCATAGTCGCGCAGCCGTCGGATCACTTCCGGGGCCCCCATGAACCCTTCCGGGTCATCCCCGGCATAGGCATGGCCATGCAGGGCCATGGTCGCGTTGGCGGTGTTGGTCTGGAACGAATCCCAGCGTCGCCGCCAACTGGCACCCACGGTTTCGGCCTCCAGCACGCGATGCTCGACGCCGGCCTCCTGCAGGAGCGCGCTGAGCGACAACCCGGCCTGGCCGGCGCCGATGATGACCAGCGGCAGCCGTGCAGGCAGGCAGCCCGGCAGGCGGGGCGGGAAAGGGGAGGGGCTGTCCGGGGAAATCACCAGGGTCGGTCCATGCAAGGCCTAGATCCGGGGCATTGCGCGGGGAATGTCCCGGGCTTTCAATGGATCCCGCTCTGAAAAATGTTGCAGATCGGGCCGCCGCCCGTGGTGTCTGGCCGGGACGGCCGTCCGGGCGTCGAGGAGACCCCGGGCCTCCCGGCGCACAGGCCACCATGGCGGGGGAAAACCGACACACCTCGGGAGGCCTGGGCGCGCCAGCGGCCGCTTCCACCCACTGCCGTCATATCCCCTTCGGCCCCCGGCCGTTAGAATGGCCGCCGCTGTCCACCGCCCGCTCCCGGAGCCCCCATGCCCGTTGAAGCCCAGCCGGTAGCCGCCGTCGTCGACACGACCGGTGCGCCCGGCTATCTCTCCATTCGTGATCTGCGCAAGGAATTCGACGGATTCGTCGCCGTCGACGACGTCAACCTGGACGTGCGCAAGGGCGAGATCTTTGCCCTGCTCGGTGGCTCCGGCAGTGGTAAATCGACCCTGCTGCGCTGCCTGGGTGGCTTCGAGACGCCCACCAAGGGCAGCATCACCGTCGATGGCCAGCGCCTGGACGCGCTGCCACCGTACCAGCGGCCGGTCAACATGATGTTCCAGTCCTATGCCCTGTTCCCGCACATGACGGTCGAGCAGAACATCGCCTTCGGCCTGAAGCAGGATGGCCTGGGCAAGGACGCGATCAGCAAGCGCGTCGGCGAGATGCTCGACCTGGTGCAGATGGGCCACCTGGGCAAACGCAAGCCGCACCAGCTGTCCGGTGGCCAGCAGCAACGCGTGGCGCTGGCGCGGTCGCTGGCCAAGGGGCCGAAGCTGCTGCTGCTGGACGAACCGATGGGCGCGCTGGACAAGAAGCTGCGCTCGCAGATGCAGCTGGAACTGGTCAGCATCATCGAATCGTCGGGCGTGACCTGCGTGATGGTCACCCACGACCAGGAAGAAGCGATGACCATGGCCACCCGCATCGCGGTGATGGATGCCGGCTGGATCCAGCAGGTCGGCAAGCCGGACGAGGTCTATGAGCAGCCCGCCAACCGCTTCGTCGCCGAGTTCATCGGTTCGGTCAACCTGTTTGACGGGGTGATCGACGAGGACCTGCCCGAGTACGTGACCGTGCGCTCGCCGCTGTTCCCGGCGCCGATCTACATTGCCCATGGCATCACCTGCTATGAAGGGCAGCCGGTCGCGTTCGCGCTGCGCCCGGAGAAGGTGATGATCGGCAAGGACGAGCCGGAAGGGCACACCAACAAGGCGCAGGGCGTGATCGAGGACATCGCCTACTTCGGCAGCCACTCGGTCTATCACGTGCGCCTGCCCAGCGGCGCCAAGGTGCTGGCCAACTTCGCCAACTCGCAGCGCTGGGCCAGTGATGGCTTCACCTGGGGCGACGAGGTGTGGGTGCACTGGCGCGACAACGACGGCGTGGTGCTCACCTCATGAGCGTCGCCGGCCTGAAGCGCTGGCTGCCGGGGCTGCGTGCCACGGTGATCGGCATTCCGTACCTGTGGCTGCTGCTGTTCTTCGCAGTGCCGTTCCTGATCGTGCTGATGATCAGTTTCTCGCTCAGCCGGGTCGGCTCGCCGCCGTACACCTGGCTGCTGCAGTACGTGGACGGCGGGTTCTCGCTGAAGCTGAACCTGGAGAATTACCTGGCGCTGTTCCGCGATTCGATCTATGCGCAGGCCTTCCTGAGCTCGATCAGGATCGCGGCCATCTCCACCTTCCTGACTCTGCTGATCGGCTACCCGATGGCCTATGCCATCGCCCGCCTGTCGCCGGCCGCACGCAACGTGGCGATGATGCTGGTGGTGCTGCCGTCGTGGACCTCGTTCCTGATCCGCGTGTATGCGTGGAAGGCGATCCTGGACCGCAACGGCCTGCTCGACCAGTTCCTGCAGTTCACCGGCCTGCAGGCGCTGATGACGTCGATGGGGCTGCCGAAACTGCAGTTGATCGATACGCCGACCGCGGCCTACATCGGCATCGTCTACTGCTACCTGCCGTTCATGGTGCTGCCGCTGTACGCCAACCTGGTCAAGCATGACCACCGCCTGCTGGAAGCGGCCTACGACCTGGGGGCCAAACCATGGCAGGCCTTCCTCCGCATCACCCTGCCGCTGTCGAAGGCCGGCATCATCGCCGGCTGCATGCTGGTGATGATCCCGGCAGTGGGTGAATTCGTGATTCCGGAAATGCTGGGTGGCTCGGAGACGCTGATGGTCGGCCGCCAGCTGTGGAACGAGTTCTTCAACAACCGCAACTGGCCGGGTGCCTCGGCGATGGCGGTGGCGATGATCCTGTTGCTGCTGGTGCCGATCCTGCTGTTCAACCGTTCCCAGCAGCGCCTGCTGGAAGGGAAGCAGGCATGAGCCCGCGTACCGCCAAGGGCCTGGGGCTGGGCGTGCTGCTGCTGGGCTTCGCCTTCCTGTACCTGCCGATCCTGCTGTTGATGTTCTATTCGTTCAACAGCTCGCGGCTGGCGATGGTCTGGGCCGGGTTTTCCACCCGCGCCTACAGTGACCTGTTCGCCGACCGCGCGCTGATGGATGCGATGTGGACCAGCCTGGTGGTGGCGTTCTGGACCGCCTGTACCGCCACCGTGCTGGGCACGCTGGCGGCGATGGTGATGACCCGCTTCAAGCGCTTCCGTGGCAAGCCGCTGTTCGGTGCGCTGGTCACCGCGCCGCTGGTGATGCCGGATGTGATCCTGGGCTTCTCGCTGATGGCGCTGCTGGCCTCGATGGGCGCGATTCCGGGCTTCCCGGCGCGCGGCCTGGCCACCATCTGGATCGCGCACGTCACCTTCACCCTGTGCTTCGTCACCGTGGTGGTGTCTTCGCGCCTGCAGGAAATGGACCTGTCGCTGGAAGAAGCCGCGATGGACCTCGGGGCCAGCCGGCTGACCGTGTTCACCCGCATCACCCTGCCGATCATCGCGCCGGCGCTGGTGGCGGGCTGGCTGCTGGCGTTCACCCTGTCGCTGGATGACGTGGTGGTGGCCAGCTTCGTCGCCACGCCGGGCTCGACCACGCTGCCGATGAAGGTGTTCGCATCGGTGCGCATGGGCATCAGCCCGAAGATCAATGCACTGGCCACGCTGCTGGTGTCGGCGGTATCGATCGCCGCGGTGATCGGCTGGTACATCAATGCCCGCGCCGAGAAGCGGCGCCAGCGCGACCTGCAGCTGGCGCGGCAGGACAACGGCTGAGTACACGATCCGTCCACTGTGCCGGCAACACCCGGCTCACGGCCGGCGGCGCACAATGGGGGTCTTCCAGATGGAGATTCCCCATGACCGTCGAGATCGTCGACCCGGCCACCGGCCAGGTGACCTACCGCCATGAACTGATGGGCGCTGCCGACATCGAGCAGCGCCTGCAGGCCGCCGCCGATGCGTTCCCCGGCTGGGCCGAGCGTTCGCTGCAGGAACGCGGCGCGATCCTGCGCCAGATCGCGGCGCAGCTGCGCACGCGCCGCGACGACCTGCAGCAGGCGATGACCCACGAGATGGGCAAGCTCAAGGCCGAAGCGCTGGCCGAGGTCGACAAGTGCGCGGCGGCCTGCGAGTACTACGCCGACCATGCGGCCGACTATCTGAAGCCGCAGCTGATCGACACCGAAGCCCAGCGCAGCTACGTGCGCTACGAGCCGATCGGCTGCGTGTTCGCGGTGATGCCGTGGAATTTCCCGATCTGGCAGGTGTTCCGCTTCCTCGCACCGGCGTTCATGGCCGGCAACGTGGCCCTGCTCAAGCACGCCAGCAACGTGCCGCAGTGTGCCGACCTGATCCTGGCGGTGTGCCGTGATGGCGGCCTGCCGGACGGCGTGTTCGACGTGCTGCACATCGACAACGACCAGGCCGCCGACGTGCTGCGCGACGCACGGGTGAAGGCGGTGACGCTGACCGGCAGCGAGCGGGCAGGGCGCTCGATCGCCTCCAACGCCGGCAGCCAATTGAAGAAGGCGGTGATGGAGCTGGGTGGCAGCGATGCCTTCGTGGTGCTCGACGATGCCGACCTCGACAAGACGGTTGCGGCAGCGGTGAAGTCGCGCTTCGACAACAGCGGGCAGACCTGCATCGCGGCCAAGCGGTTCATCGTGGTCGAGGCGGTAGCCGATGAATTCACCCGTCGCTTCGTTGAAGCTGCGGCCGAGCGCCAGTACGGCGACCCCGATGAGCGGGGCACCACGCTGGCGCCGATGGCCCGTGCCGATCTGCGCGATGAACTGCACAAGCAGGTACAGGCCAGCGTGGCCAAGGGTGCGCGGGTGCTGATAGGCGGCGAGCCGATTGCCGGCACCCATGCCGGCTATCCGGCCACGGTGCTCGACCAGGTCGGCCCGGACATGCCGGCCTACGACGAGGAACTGTTCGGTCCGGTGGCTGCGGTGATCCGGGTCGCTGATGAGAGCGAGGCACTGCGCGTGGCCAACGACACGCGCTTCGGCCTGGGCGGCAGTGTGTGGACGCGCGATCCGGTGCGCGGCGAAGCCTTCGCGCAACGCATGGAATGCGGTGCGGCCTTCGTCAATGCCATCGTCAAAAGCGATGCGCGGCTGCCGTTCGGCGGCAGCAAGCAGTCTGGCTTTGGCCGGGAACTGGCCGACCACGGCATCCATGAGTTCATGAACATCAAGACCGTTTACGTGGCTTGATGCCGAATGGCAATGCCGGCCGCTGGCCGGCATTGCCCTGGTTGCCGGCCAGCGGCCGGCACTACCACCAGCGGGTCACAACCACTTTGCGCGCTTGAACAACCGGTACAGGCCCACGCAGACGCCGCCCACACCAACGATCATCAGTGGGTAGGCCCACGGTTGGCTCAGCTCCGGCATGTGGCTGAAGTTCATCCCGTACCAGCTGGTGATCAGCGTCGGTGCCGCCAGCAGCGCGGCCCACGCACCGAGGCGCTTGACCGTCTCGCCCTGCGCCAGCGTGACCAGCGACAGGTTCACGCTGAGCGCGGTGCCCAGCATCTCGCGCAGGGTGTCGATCACATCGCTGATGCGTACCGCGTGGTCGTGCACGTCACGGATGTACAGCTTCACTTCGTCCGGAACCAGCTCGCCCTGGTAACGGCGCAGCTGGGCCAGCACATCCTGCAGCGGCGCCACCGCCATCCGCATCTTGTTCAGTTCGCGCTTGAGCTCGTACAGGCGCACCACGGTGCTGCGCTTGTAGTTCTCGGCGAAGATGTCCTTTTCCAGCAGGTCCAGGGTGTCGCGGAAGCGGTGCACGATCGGCAGGTAATTGTCGACCACGAAGTCGGTCACCGCGTACAGGCAGTACGACGGGCCCATCTTCAGCAGCTGCGGCTCACGCTCGACCCGAGCACGTACCGGCGCGTAGGACAGCGAGGCGCCGTGGCGCACCGTCACCAGGAAGCGCGGGCCGAGGAAGGCATGAGTTTCGCCATACTGGATGCGCTCGTCGACCATCTGCGCGGTGGTGACCACCACGAACATCGAATTGCCGTAGGTCTCGACCTTGGGCCGCTGGTGCGCGTTGCGCGCATCCTCGATGGCCAGGTCGTGCAGGCAGAATTCTTCCTGCAGTTTCAGCAGCACATCGTCGTTGGGATCGTACAGGCCGACCCACACGAAGCCATTGCCACTGGCGATGACATCGCTGATGGCGTCCAGGCTGATATCGTGGCGTATGCCCTCGTCATCATAGTGGACGCAGTTGATGACGCAGGCGGGGTTGGCTGAAGCAGGGGCGGAAGCGGAGGCGGGCAATGACATGCCCGCCATCGTGCGTCAGCGCCGTGTTTCGGACAAGTGAGGACGGCGCCCCAACACCCAGGCCAGTGCCGCGTGCACGGGCAACAGCAGTACGATCCACTGCACGTTGTACTGGGCCTGCAGGCTCAGCCAGTGCAGCACCAGCGCGGCCACGGCCTGTACCGCCAGCAGCCACAGCACGATCCTGAACATGCGCCCCGGCACGCGCCGGCGCAGCAGGCTGATTGCTCCGGGCAGCAGCAGCACGGCCAGCGGCGAAAGCAGCAGCAGGTTGCGGTTGGCCCAGGCGGCGTAGTGGGTGCTGAAGCCCCACAGGAACACCAGCAGGCTGCCGGCGACGGCGCACAACAGCCAGAACGGCAGGGCCAGCCCAGCCAGCAGGCGCGGCCGGTTGCGCAGCGCCAGCACGCCGCCGGCCACGACCAGACCAAGCAGCAGCCACGGCCACCAACGACGCGCGAACTCCTTCGGCTCCGGATCAATGCGGTGCGGCAGCAGTTCCTGTTCGGACTGCACCAGCGGCCGGCCATCACTGTTGCGTGCCTGGCGCAGCGCATCGGCCAGGCGCATCGGCACGAATGCTTCCTGCCAGCGCGACAGCGGCTGGTCGGCGAACGGCCCCAGGCCGACATCGAAGCCCAGCCACATCCACGGGGCGGGCGAGGCCAGGCGCACCGACTCGCTGCGGTAGGTGTTGCCGCGCGAACGCCCCGACAACTGCGACTGCAGGCCACCGCCCAGTGCCTTGTCCACCGTGTCGCGTACCATCGTGGCGCAGTTGGCGGTGTAGTAATCGTAGTGGTAGCGCGCGTTTTCCGGCTTGGCCCGCTCGGCCAGGTCAGCGGCCAGGGAACGCGCCTGTTCGGGGCGCAGGTCCAGCCACTGCACGCTGGCACCGCGGCCGGTCTCGTCGTAGTACGACAGGTCCTGCTGCAGCGGCAGCGCCACCAGGTAATACATCATGTCGCCGCGCACGAAGCGGCTGATGAAGTCGTCCTCGGACGGATCGAAGTAGCCGAAGTTGTATGAGGTCGCTTCGCCACTGGCCGGATCGACCACGACGATGGCGTCATGGCCGAAGCGTTCGAAGAAAACCGTGCCCGGCTGCATGGTCACCACGCCGATGCGCGGGGCCGGGGCCTCCGCGTTGGCGGTGGCCGGTGCGGGCACGGCTGCCGCCGGCTGCGCGAAGGCCGCCAGCGGCAGGGCCATGGCCAGCACCCACAGTGCCAGCCACACCATGAGGATCAGGCCGCGGCGCTTCAAGCGTCGTCCTGCGCGTCCGGCGGCAGCACGGTCACGTGGAAGGCCTGAACCCGGCGCGCATCGGCGCGGGCCACGCGGAACATGAAGCGGTCCAGTGCCAGCTCATCGCCGACTTCCGGAAGGTGGCCCACGGCCTCGGTGACCAGGCCACCGATGGTGTCGTAGTCCTCGTCGGAGAACGTCGCGCCGAAGCGCTCGTTGAAGTCGCCGATCGGGGTCAGCGCGTCGACCACGTACTGGCCGTCGGACTGGATGGCGATCTGCGCGGACGGATCCTCGGCCTCGTCGTGCTCGTCGTCGATCTCGCCGACGATCTGCTCCAGCACGTCCTCGATGGTGACCAGACCGGCAACGCCGCCGTACTCGTCGACCACGATGGCCATGTGGTTGCGCGACAGGCGGAACTCCTTCAGAAGCACGTTCAGCTTCTTCGCCTCCGGGATCAGCACCGCCGGGCGCAGCAGCTCGCGCACGTTGGCCGGGCCGTTGTCGGCGACCACGCCGCGCAGCAGGTCCTTGGCCAGCAGGATGCCAAGGATGTCGTCCTTGTTCTCGCCGTGCACCGGGAAGCGCGAATGGCCCGATTCGACAACCTGCTTCATCAGTTCCAGGAAGGGCGCTTCGACCGGCAGCGAGACCATCTGCGAGCGCGAGATCATCACGTCGCCCACGGTCAGCTCGGCCACCGAAATGGCGCCTTCCATCATCTTCAGGGTATCGGCGGCGATCAGACCCTCTTCCTGCGCGGTGTGCAGGACAGCGACCAGCTCGTCGCGGGTGTGGGGTTCGCCGGAGAAGGCCGAGGTCAGGCGTTCAAGCCAACCGCGCTTCTTTTCACTGTGCTCCGCAGGGGAGCTACTACTGTCGTCTTCTGACATCTCTGGAAAAAAGGCACCCGGCAGGCCGGGCGTTGGCCCAAGTCTAGCAGGATGTGGCGGCCTGTCAGTGACCGTCGCTGCCCGGTCCGGTGATCGGCGGCGGGGCCAGTTCAGGCCGGGCAGGGGCTTCTTCTTCAGGCAGGTCCAGGCTGTAGGTACAGCCGGCCAGGGTCTTGCCCGGATGGGAGGCCACGGTGGAGACGCTGAGGATGATCGACTCGATCTGGGCCTCGCCGCTCTTCGGGTCGGTCACGTCGCGGCTGACCAGCTCGCGGCCGGCCATGAACTTGCCGTCCTGGTCGTAGCCGGTCTCCAGCGCCAGGCGTTTGGCCAACGGCCGCGGGTCAGCCTGGTCGAGGATCGCCATGATGCTGGAGCCGGCCACGGCGACCCGTTCGGTGCGGTCGCCGAACACGCTGATCGGCTGGGCCAGTCGGTACTCGCTCATGAACTGGTTGCCCTGGGGCAGCGGCTGCAGGCCGTGGGCGACGGCCTTCAGCGGATCAGCCAGCAGCGGTGCCAGTGCAGCGTGATCGGCTACGCCCTGGCGGCATTCGATCAGCGCCGGCAGGTCCAAGGCAGCGGCCGGGGCGGACGCGACGAGCAGCAGGGGCAGGACAATACGCAGCACGGGCACTGGATCCGCAACGGAAGGCAGGCCGGTGATCGTACCGGTCCCGGTCGGCTATCGCGAGCGTCTCTACGCAGTCAGGGAGATTGCAGGTGCGATGCCGCTGGGTACCAGCGCAGCCTGACCGGGTAGCCCAGCAGCGCCTGCAGGTGGTCGCGCACGGTCGCCGCCGTTGCGCGCGCGCCAGCGGTATCCCGGAGTTCCAGCTCCAGTTCACCGGTCATGACGTCCAGGCCATAGCCGGTCAGGCCGGGCAGCTGCGGGATGAACCAGCCCTGCTGCGCCTGAAGACGGCGCTGCATCTCCGCTTCGGTCATTGAAGCGCCGATGATGTAGCGCACGCGTTGCGGGCCGTCCGCCCCTGGATGGGTCTCATCGGCCGCAGGTGCCGGCCCAGTCAGTCGCACGACGACGTTCCACCCCGTCGCATTGTCCACCCACATACCGGCCAGGCGTGCCGCGTGGCGCGCCCTCAAGCGTTCCATCAACGCGTGCTGCTGCGCCTCGGCGACCGCCTGGCGGGCCGTCTGCTGGCTGACGTCAAAGAAGGCCTGCACCTCGGCGACTTTGGCGGCAATGTCGGCGGCGCTGTCGCTGGCCGGGAACGGCGACGGTCGTTCCCGGTCGGGGTCGATGCCCGGGGCAGTGGTTACCTGCAGAAGAGCGGCAATGAGTGCGGGCAACAGCGCGATGGGGGTGTCCTCTGTGATGAACCCGGTATGCGTGGCCGTCAGCGCTCGCCGGCGTAGGGATCGGCGATGCCGAGCTCGGCCAGGATCTCGCGCTCCAGCTGTTCCATTGCGTCGGCTTCCTTGTCGTCCTCGTGGTCCCAGCCAAGCAGGTGCAGCACGCCGTGCACGGTCAGGTGCGCGTAATGGGCGTTGAGCGCCTTGCCCTGTTCGTCAGCTTCACGCGCCACCACCGGTGCGCAGATCACCAGGTCGCCGAGCAATGGAAACTTGACGCCCTTGGGCAGGCCTTCGGGCACGTCGGCCGGGAAGCTGAGCACGTTGGTGGCGTAGTCCTTGCCACGGTAATGGCGGTTCAGCGACTGCCCCTCCTTGGCATCGACCACGCGGATGGCCAGGTCGGCCTCACGGATGCGGCCCTTCAACGCAGCGGCCACCCACTTGCGGAAGCTCACTGCGGCCGGCAGCCCGGTACGCGGCAGGGCATAACTGACGGCGACGTCCAGTCGCACGGGACCACGGGTCATGGCGTTGCTCCAGGCTGGATCTGATGCAGGTCGCGGCGGTCGTAGGCGCTGACGATGCGCGCCACCAGCGGATGCCGGACCACGTCGCGGGATTCGAAGAAGGTGAAGCTGACGCCCTCGACCTCGCGCAGCACATCGATCGCGTCGCGCAGGCCGGACTTCACGTGCTTGGGCAGGTCGGTCTGGGTCAGGTCACCGGTGACCACCGCCGTGGAGCCGTAGCCCAGGCGGGTCAGGAACATCTTCATCTGTTCGATGGTGGTGTTCTGCGCCTCGTCCAGGATCACGAACGCATCGTTGAGCGTGCGGCCGCGCATGTAGGCCAGCGGCGCGATCTCGATGACGTTCTTCTCCAGCAGCTTGACCACCTTCTCCACGCCCATCATCTCGTACAGGGCGTCGTACAGCGGTCGCAGGTACGGGTCGACCTTCTGGCTCAGGTCGCCGGGCAGGAAGCCCAGCTTCTCGCCGGCTTCCACCGCCGGGCGCACCAGGATCAGGCGCTGCACCCGTGACTCGTTCAGTGCTTCGACCGCGCTGGCCACGGCCAGGAAGGTCTTGCCGGTTCCGGCCGGGCCGATGCCGAAGTTGATGTCATGCGTGGCGATCTGGTGCAGGTAGCGGCCCTGGTTGGCGCCGCGGCCACGTACCGTGCCACGCTTGACCTTGATTGCCACGTCCTGCGCTTCGTAGGAGCGTTCGGCGATCTGCTCGACGTTGGCCTGCGCCAAGCGCAGGTGGATGGCGTGATTGTCGAAGGTGGTTTCGCCGGCTTCGGCGTACAGCGCTTCAACCAGCTTCTGCGCCTCGACGATGGCTTCGTTGGGCCCGCTGATGCGGAACACGAAGCCACGATTGGCGATCTCCACGCCGAGCTTCAGCTCGATCTGGCGCAGGTGCCCGTCGAAGGGGCCGCACAGGTTGGCCAGTCGCTCGTTGTCTTCCGGCGACAGGGTGAAGTCTCGATGATCGATGCTTTTCATTGCTTGGGGTGGGGCGGGGTCGCCGTCCACCACGATGGACTCGGGGTGACAAGGTTACGCGCGTACCGGGCATGCGGCCAGCGGCGGGCCGATACGCGGTTTTCCACACCCGGTGTGGACGGAGGGCGCGAAAAGCTGTGGACAGGCCTTCGCAGTGCTTGTGCCACAAGGCGTATGAGGCGGTGGTGAAAAAACCGTCACGGTCGGCCGGGTCCTGTGACGGCAGCGCATCTTCCGCTGCCAGGCAGCCAGTACGGCCGCCCCCGTCCGGTTCTCCACACCGGCTGTGGAATGATGCTGAATCAAGCTGTGGATAGGTGGCGAGGAACCTTGCAGCAAAAGGCTCGCCCGTACGTGGCGAAAAAACCGTCAGGGCTGATCGGAATCATTGAGGGTGCACGGGGCAGGTGGCACCGTGTCGCCGTCGCAGGAGGGGATGACATGGGCATCGGCAACGGGATGCGTGGACTCGGGCTGGCGGGCATCGGCCTGCTGGCGGGCTGTGGGCAGTCAACGCCAACGGCGCTGGGCACACTGGAGTGGGACCGGATCACGGTGCCGGCGCCGGCGGCCGAGGTGATCGCCACGGTGGAGGTGCGCGAGGGCCAGCGGGTCAAGGCCGGGGCCGTGCTGATGCAGCTCGACCCCGCCCGCGGCGACGCGCAGTTCGCGGCGGCGCAGGCCGACACGGCGCGCGCGCAGGCCCAGCTGGAAGAGCTGAAGCTCGGCCCGCGGCAGGAACAGATCGCACAGGCCCAGGCACAACTGGCCGCGTTGCGCGCGCAGTCTGCTGAAGCCACTGCCTACTATCGTCGGGTGCAGCCATTGGCACGCCAGCGCCTGATCGCCGCCGCCGAGCTGGACCGTGCACGGGCGGCCGCCGGCAATGCCGCGGCCAGCGTGCGTGCCGCCGAGCAGGCCTGGCTGGAACGGGTGCACGGCAGTCGCGCGCAGGACATCGCCCAGGGCCAGGCGGCCGCCGACGCCGCACAGGCGCAGCAGGTGGTGCAGGGCGTCAACCTGCAGAAGCTGCTGCTGCGCGCACCGCGCGATGGCGTGATCGATGCCTTGCCCTACCGGCAGGGTGACCAGGCACCGATCGGGGCGCCGCTGGCGGTGATGCTGGTCGGCGAGCGCCCCTATGCGCGCGTCTACCTGCCGCAGCCGCTGCGCCTGCAGGTCAAGGTCGGTCAGCCGGCGCAGATACAGCTGGAGGGAGGAAGCACCGTACTGAAGGGCCATGTGCGCGCGATCCGTAGCGAGCCTTCATTCACCCCGTACTACGCACTGACCGGCGATGACGTCGAGCGCCTGAGCTACCTCGCCGAGATCGACGTGGATGCAGCCAGCGACATGCAGAAGCTTCCGGCCGGACTGCCGGTGCAGGTGCGCTTCTGAACACCGGTGCGGACATCGCGGTGCATGCGCAGGGCCTGACCCGCCGCTTCGGTGAACTGCTGGCCGTGGACAAGGTCGACCTGACCGTCCCGCGCGGGCAGGTGTACGGCTTCCTGGGCCCGAACGGGTCAGGCAAGTCGACCACCATCCGCATGCTGTGCGGCCTGCTGGAACCCAGTGCGGGGCAGATCGAGGTGCTGGGCCTGGCGGTTCCCGAGCAGGCCGAAGCACTGCGCCGGCGCATCGGCTACATGACCCAGCGCTTCTCGCTGTACGAAGACCTGTCGGTACGCGAGAACCTGGAATTCCTCGCCGCCATCCAGGACCTGCCGCGCAACCAGGCCCGGCAACGGGTCGATGCGCTGCTGCAGCAGTACCGGTTGCAGGACCGGCAGCCGCAGCTGGCCGGTACGCTCAGCGGCGGGCAGAAGCAGCGCCTGGCCCTGGCCGGCGCCGTGGTGCATTCGCCCGAACTGCTGTTCCTGGACGAGCCGACCAGCGCGGTCGATCCCGAGTCGCGCCGCGATTTCTGGGAGGCCCTGTTCGAACTGGCCGACGCGGGAACCACGGTGCTGGTGTCGACCCATTACATGGACGAAGCCGAGCGCTGCCATCGCCTGGCGATCCTTGATCGCGGCGCACTGGTGGCCGACGGCACGCCGGCCGAGCTCTGTTCACGGCTGCAAGGACGAACGCTGCAGGTCACGTCATCGCAGCCACGCCAGGCCAGCCGCGTGCTGGCCGAGCTGCCCGGCGTGCTGAGCGTGGCGCAGATCGGCACCCATCTGCGCGTGCTGTGCAACGAAGGCGCAGCGGATGTCGCGGCGCTGCGGCGCGCGCTGGCCAGCGCCGACCCGCAAGCGCATATCGAAATCGTGGCGCCGAACCTGGAGGACGTGTTCGTGGCCGCCACCCGTGGCCGTGGCAGGGAGCCAGCGGCATGAACCTGCGCAGGCTGTGGGCGATCATGCTCAAGGAGCTGCGGCAGCTGCGCCGCGACCGCATCACGCTGGCGATGATCGTCGGCATTCCGGTGATGCAGCTGCTGCTGTTCGGGTATGCGATCAACCTCAACCTGCGCCACCTCGATGCGGGTATCGCCGACCAGGCCAACAGCGCCGCCTCACGCGCGCTGGTGCAGGACATGGTCGCCACCGGCGTGATCACGCCACGCAGCGAGGCCTACACGCCGGACCAGCTGATGCAGGCGCTGCGCCGCGGCGAGATCAGCGTCGGCATCGTGGTGCCGGCGGACTTCGAGCGTCGCCGCTTCGATGGACGCGAAGCGGTACAGGTGCTGGTCGATGGCAGCGACACCGTGGTGCAGAGTGCGGCGATCCAGCTGGCGCAGGTGCCACTGGATACGCGCCCGACCAGCAATACGCGGCCGCTGCGCGAAGGCAGCATTGCCGGTGGCCAGGTCAGCGTGACCAGTTTCTACAACCCGCAACGGCGCTCGGCGGTGAACATCGTGCCCGGCCTGATCGGGGTGATCCTGACCATGACCCTGGTGATGTTCACGGCGGTGGCGGTGGTGCGCGAACGCGAGCGCGGCAACATGGAACTGCTGATCGCCACGCCGGTATCGCGCAGCGAACTGATGGTCGGCAAGGTGCTGCCCTATGCAGCGATCGGTCTGCTGCAGACCACGCTGGTGCTGGTGCTGGGCACCTGGCTGTTCCAGGTGCCGATTCGCGGCAGCCTGCTCGACATCTACCTGGCCGCGGTGCTGCTGGTGCTGGCCAACCTGGCGCTGGGCCTGCTGATCTCCGCGCGCGCGCGTTCGCAGTTCCAGGCGATGCAGATGACCCTGTTCCTGTTCCTGCCGTCGATCCTGCTGTCGGGCTTCATGTTCCCGTTCGCCGGCATGCCGCGGCCGGTGCAGTGGCTGGCCGAAGTGCTGCCGTTGACCCACTTCCTGCGCCTGGTGCGCGGCATCATGCTGCGCGGCGCCTCGCTGTGGGAGCTGTGGCACGACGCACTGGCGCTGCTGGCCTTCATCGTGGTGATGATGACCCTGGCGATCCTGCGTTTCCGCAAGCGCCTGGATTGAGGCCTGTCATTCGGTAGTGCCGGCCGCTGGCCGGCATCATTTCCGGTGGGCGCCGACCGTTGGTCGGCACACCCGGACCTTACTCCGCCACCACCCGCGCGCGCAGCGAATTGGTCAGCGCTTCGGTGATCACCACATCCACGAACTGCCCGATCAGGCGCGCAGGCGCCGGGAAATTCACCGACCGCATGTTCTCGGTCTTGCCGGTCAGTTCGTTCGGATTCTTGCGCGACGGCCCTTCCACCAGCACGGTCTGCACGGTACCGACCATCTTCTGCGAGATGCTGGCGGCGTGCGCATTGATGCGCTCCTGCAGGCGCGACAGACGCGCATGCTTCTCGGCATCGCTGATCGTGTCCTCCAGATCGGCCGCCGGCGTACCCGGTCGACGCGAATAGATGAAGGAGAAACTGTGGTCGAAGCCGATGTCCTCGATCAGCTTCATGGTCTTCTCGAAGTCGGCATCGGTCTCGCCGGGGAAGCCGACGATGAAGTCCGAGCTGATTGAAATGTCCGGGCGCACCGCGCGCAGCTTGCGGATCTTCGACTTGAATTCCAGCGCGGTGTAGCCGCGCTTCATCGCCGACAGCACGCGGTCGCTGCCGGCCTGCACCGGCAGGTGCAGGAAGTTGGCCAGCTGCGGAACGTCGCGGAACGCATCGATCAGCGAATCGCTGAACTCGAGCGGGTGCGAGGTGGTGAAGCGGATGCGGCCGACCCCATCGATCTCGGCGATGGTGCGGATCAGCAGGCCGAGGTCGGCAAACTCACCGTCTCCATACGGGCCGCGATAGGCGTTGACGTTCTGGCCGAGCAGGTTGATCTCGCGCACGCCCTGCGCGGCGAGCTGCGCCACTTCCACCACCACGTCCTCGAACGGGCGGCTGACTTCGGTGCCGCGGGTGTAAGGCACCACGCAGAACGAGCAGTACTTGGAACAGCCTTCCATGATCGACACGAACGCCGAGGCACCTTCGGCGCGTGGCTCGGGCAGGCGGTCGAACTTCTCGATCTCGGGGAAGCTGATGTCCACCTGCGGGCGCTTCTGCTCGCGGCGTGCGCGGATCAGTTCCGGCAGGCGATGCAGGGTCTGCGGACCGAACACAAGGTCCACGAACGGGGCGCGCTTGATGATCGCTTCGCCTTCCTGCGAGGCAACGCAGCCGCCCACGCCGATGATGACCTCGCGGCCCTTGTTCTTCAGGCCCTTCCACACGCCGAGTTGGCTGAACACCTTCTCCTGCGCCTTCTCGCGGATGGAGCAGGTGTTGACCAGGATGACGTCGGCGTCGTCCGGGCTGTCGGTCAGTTCCAGGCCATCGCTGGCGGCAAGCACGTCGGCCATCTTGGCCGAGTCGTACTCGTTCATCTGGCAACCGTGGGTCTTGATGTACAGCTTGCCCTTGACCTGGTCAGGCTTGCGCGGACCAGCGGGCAGGGCAACGAGCGGGGTACCGCCCGGCGTGGCGGGCGGAAAGACGTCTGGCGTCCCGGTCATGGCGCTTAATCCATTCGGGTGGCGGGAAAGCGGGCAATTCTACCCGCATCCCGCGCCAGCCGCCGCGCCCTTGTAGAGCCGAGCCCACGCTCGGCTGGCTTCAGTAGAGCCAGGCCATGCCAGGCTGCTGCCCCATGGGAAGCGGGAAGAGCAGCCGAGCGCGGGCTCGGCTCTACAAGGGGGGGCTGCTTACGCGGCCGCCAGCTCCGCATCGATCTGCCGCGAACGGTCGAAGGCGGTCATCGCGCTCATCCGTGCGATGTAATCAGCCGTGGCCGGCGCAGGCTGCACCAGGCCGAAGGCCGTGGTCCAGGCCAGCGCATTGCCCCACAGCACGTCGGCGGCACTCATCGTCTCGCCGAGCAGGTACGGGCCCTGCGCCAGCTGGGCCTCGACCACCTGCAGCACGGTCTCGGCGTCGTTGTACGGCGACATCAGGCGCGGCGGCGGCTCGCGGTGCATCGCCTTGTCGATCATCGCCGGCTCGAAACAGGCACCGTAGAAGGCCATCCAGCGCAGGTAGGGGCCGCGCAGGGCGTCGCCGATCGGCGGGGCCAGCCCGGCCTCCGGATACAGGTCGGCCAGGTACAGATAAATGGCGACCTGCTCGGTCACCAGTGCGCCGTTGTGGACGATGGCCGGCACCTTGCCCATCGGGTTGATGGCCAGATAGGCCGGGGCCAGGTTGGCACCGGCCTTCAGGTCCAGCACCTGCATGCGGTAGTCGGCACCCAGCGCTTCGAGCAGGGCCACGGCGCCGCTCGAACGGGATCTGGCGGCGTGGTACAGGGTGATCTGGCGTGAGTTCATGGCATTGCTCCTTGCGGTGGGTGGGTGAACTGGAAGCCATCCTGAGGCACTATTGCGGACGACTTCTGTCCTCGATTCTTCATGCGCCATACCGCCCATCGACTGCTGCGCCTGATCGCCCTGCTGCAGGCCCGCCGCCAGTGGTCCGGGGCTGAGCTGGCCGAGCGCATGGGCGTGGACCGGCGCAGTATCCGCCGTGATATCGAACGCCTGCGCGAACTGGGCTATCCGGTGCGGGCCTCATCGGGGGTCGGCGGCGGCTATCAGCTCGGGGCAGGGGCACCGGTGCTGCCGATGCTGCTGGACGAGGACGAGGCGACGACCCTGGCGATCGCCCTGCGTGCCGCGTCCGCGACCGTCGCTGGCATCGACGACACCGCGCGGGGCCTGCTGTCCAAGCTCGATCCGCTGGTCCCCACCCGTCGCCGGCGGCAGGCCGGCGAGGTGCATGCGGCGACGGCCACCCTGTCCGACCTTCCCTCCACCGACGCACGCCTGCTGGGACGGCTGGCCCAGCACTGCCGGCAGGCGTCACGGCTGGCCTTCGAGTACCGCAGTGCGCAGGAGGAGGTGACCCAGCGCGAGGTCGAGGCGCAGCACCTGGTCAACTATGGGCGGCGCTGGTACCTGCTGGCCTGGGACCTGGGCCGCCAGGACTGGCGCACCCTGCGCGTGGACCGGATGGGCGCGGTGCGCGAATGCGCCGGGCCGGGCATGCATCGGCGCCCGCCCGCGCCCCCGGACGTGATGGTGCGGCAGGCGGTCAGCCAGGCGCCCTTCGCGCTGCAGGCCATTGTCCGCCTGGCCGGCAGCCGCACCGAGCTGGAAGGGCGCATCCCGCCGTGGTGTGGTGTGCTGGAGGCTGATGGTGCCGACCATTGCCTGTTGCGCATGGGCGCCGAGAGCCGCGGCATGATGCTGGCGCAGATCCTCAGCCTGGACCGGGTGCCGGTGGCGTTGTGGACCACACCGCCGGGCCTGCGCGATGAGCTGGCACAGCGTTTGACCGGATTGGGCCAGGTGCTGGCTGTGCCGCCGGTCACAGGCTGAGCCACATCGCTTGGCAAGCCCCGGCGAAGCTGGGACACTCGCGGCATGAAGGGGATACTGGGGACAACGGCGATCATCATCGCTGCGCTGACCGCTGCGCCGGCCAGCGCTGGCACCCTGTACAAGTGCCAGGGCGCCGACGGGGTCACCAGCTACGTGAGCAAGCGAGTGGCCGGCGCGCGCTGCAGCAGCATCAGCTACAGCCGCGATACCCGCCCGGCACCGCGCCCCGTGGTGGCCGCATCGAAGCCTGCGCCGACCTCGGTGGCCAGCATCGAACGCAATCCGGTCGCCGTGGCGGCCAGCGCCGCTGCGCCCGCTGCAGTCGCGCCGACGCCTGCTGCACCCGCGCCTGCCGCGGTACCGACGGCCTCGCGGGCCGGGCGGATGGTCAGCGGCCAGGTCTACTCCTTCATGAAGGATGGGGTGCGCCACTACACCAGTGCGCGGCCGACCCAGGTCGCCAACCTCGGCCCGGTGCGTACCATCCGCTACAGTTTCATGGAGCGCTGTTATGCCTGTGGCGTCAACCCACGCGTGGACTTCGGTTCGGTGCGCTTGAACACCACCGCGTTCCAGACCGAGATCACCTCGGCCGCACGCGAGTTCGGCGTCGAAGAAGCCGTGGTGCGCGCCATCATCCACGCCGAGTCGGCCTACAACCCGACCGCGCTCAGCCGCGCCGGCGCGCAGGGCCTGATGCAGCTGATGCCGCCGACCGCAGCCCGCTTCGGGGTCAGCGATTCCTACGATGCCGCGCAGAACATCCGTGGTGGCGTGCAGTATCTTGCGTGGTTGCTGAAGCGCTTCAATGGCGACCTGACCCTGGCTGCGGCCGGCTACAACGCCGGCGAAGGCGCGGTCGACCGCCACGGTGGCGTGCCGCCCTACAGCGAGACCCAGTACTACGTGCGCCGGGTCGGACAGCTGGCCGAGCGTTACCGCACCGCATTGACACACCAGTAGTGCCGGCCGCTGGCCGGCAACCCCGTAATCAATGTTGTTGCAATGCGTTGTGTGGCGCGCGACGGTTCCGCTACACTCGCCCATGATTCAATGCGGCTCTGGCCCCCACCGGATCCGCTGGCAGCCTTAAAGCTACCTAATCAATATCGGAGTGCCGGATGGCCAACGATGGGGTACACGATCCAGTCAACACCGGACGTCGGCGTTTTCTTTCTGCCACCACTGCTGTGGTTGGCGCCGTCGGCGTCGGATTCACCGCCGTTCCTTTCATCAAATCCTGGAACCCCAGTGCCCGTGCCAAGCTTGCCGGTGCACCGGTGGTGGCCGACATCAGCGCCCTGCAGGAAGGCCAACGCCTGATCGTGGAGTGGCGTGGCCAGCCGATCTGGATCGTCAAGCGGTCCAAGGCGATCCTGGATGCACTGCACGGGCTGGATGGCCGCCTCAAGGACCCCGAGTCCGGCGAGAAGGACCAGCAGCCGGACTACGTGCTGAAGCAGAACCCCGAGCTGCGCTCGATCAAGCCGGACATCTCCGTGCTGGTCGGCCTGTGCACGCACCTGGGCTGCTCGCCGGAAATGGTCGCCGAGATCCGGCCTGAGCCCTACGACCCGCAGTGGAAGGGGGGCTACTTCTGCCCCTGCCACAAGTCGCGCTTCGACATGTCCGGCCGCGTCTTCAAGGATGTGCCGGCACCGATCAACCTGAAGGTGCCCGCGCACCATTACCAGGACGACAACACCATCATCATCGGTGTCGATCCGCAGGGGGCAGCCTGATGGCCAATATCCTCGCCCGTACCGCCAGCGGCGTCGCCGACTGGGTCAATGCCCGCGCGCCGGGCCTGATGCCGGTCTACCGCAAGCACGTTACCGAGTATTACGCGCCGAAGAACTTCAACATCTGGTACTACTTCGGTTCGCTGGCACTGCTGGTGCTGGTCAACCAGATCGTCACCGGCATCTTCCTGACGATGCACTACAAGACCAGCGCCGCCGAGGCGTTCGGCTCCATCGAATACATCATGCGTGATGTGGAGTGGGGCTGGCTGATCCGCTACATGCACTCCACCGGCGCCTCGCTTTTCTTCATCGTGGTCTACCTGCACATGTTCCGCGGCCTGCTGTACGGCAGCTACCAGAAGCCGCGCGAGCTGGTGTGGATCCTGGGCATGCTGATCTACCTGGTGCTGATGGCCGAGGCCTTCATGGGCTATGTGCTGCCGTGGGGCCAGATGTCGTTCTGGGGCGCCAAAGTGATCATCTCGCTGTTCGGCGCGATACCGGTGATCGGCAACGGCCTGACCGAATGGATCATGGGCGATTACCTGCCCAGTGACGCCACGCTCAACCGCTTCTTCGCATTGCACGTCATCGCACTGCCGCTGGTGCTGCTGTTGCTGGTGGTGCTGCATCTGGGCGCGCTGCACGAAGTGGGGTCGAACAACCCCGATGGCGTGGAGATCAAGAAAGGACCGAAGGGCAACCGCTGGTCGCCGAATGCGCCGGCCGACGGTATTCCGTTCCATCCGTACTACACGCTCAAGGATGGTGTCGGCGCCGGCTTCCTGCTGATCATCGCCGCCTTCATCATCTTCTTCGCACCGGGCTTCGGCGGCCTGTTCCTGGAACACGACAACTTCACCGAGGCCAACCGCCTGGTGACCCCCGAACACATCAAGCCGGTCTGGTACTACACGCCTTACTACGCGATGTTGCGCGTGGTACCGAACAAGCTCGGTGGCGTGCTGGTGATGTTCTCGGCCATTGCGATCCTGTTCCTGGTGCCGTGGCTGGACAAGGCCAGGGTGAAGTCGGTGCGCTACCGCGGCTGGATCTCGAAGGTGATGCTGGGCGTGCTGGCGGTGTGCTTCGTGTGGCTGGGCGTGATCGGCTCCGGCCCGGGCACCGACGTGCATGAAACCTACATCGGGCGGGTGCTGACCTTCCTGTACTTCGCGTTCTTCATCACCATGCCGCTATGGACAAGGTTGGACAAGACCAAGCCGGTACCGGAGAGGGTGACCACGCATGACTGAGCGCTGGATGGTCCGGCTGGCCCTGACGGCCACCCTGATGCTGGGCAGTTTCCTGGCCTCCGCCGCCGAGGGCGGCACCAAGCTGCTGCAGGCCGGCAACGACCTCGGTGACCGCGCCTCGCTGCAGCGGGGTGCGCAGCTGTACATGAACTACTGCTCCGGCTGCCACGCGCTGAAGTACCTGCGCTACTCGCGGATGGCGCAGGACCTGGGCCTGACCGAAGAAGAGGTGATGAACAACCTCAACTTCACCGGCTCGGCGATCGGCGACCCGATCCCGGTGGCGATGCCCAAGGAAAACGCGGAGAAGTGGTTCGGCAAGATGCCGCCCGATCTCAGCCTGATCGCGCGTGTGCGTGGCAGCGACTGGGTCTATACCTATCTCAAGTCGTTCTATCTGGACAGCAGCCGCCCGCTGGGCTGGAACAACGCGCTGTTCGCCAACGCCTCCATGCCCAACCCGCTGTGGGAGATGCAGGGGCTGCAGCATGCGGTGCACGGCAAGGCGGAAGCGCCCGGTATGGACCCGCCGGTGACCGGCCTGAAGATTGAAACGCCGGGATCGGTGGACGCCGGGCAGTACGACCAGGCCGTGCGGGACATCACCAACTTCCTCGAATACGCCGGCGAACCGGCCGCACTCAAGCGCCAGCAGCTGGGCGTGTGGGTGATCCTGTTCCTGGCCCTGCTGACCTTCCTGCTGTACCTGCTGAAGAAGGAATACTGGAAGGACGTTCACTGATTCTGCCACCGGCCATCGCATGGGCCTATTGGCTTTTGTGATGGTCGGTTGCACACTCGGGGAGGAGTCGACCGCTGGCACGGTGCCGGCGGCGCCGATGCGGCAGGCGGTCTCCTGTCGTGGGAGAGCCTTTGATGGCGGCGAGCGTACGCATGCGCAATACACTGACGCTGTTTTCCTCGAACGACGACGTACTGTGCCACCGTGTACGCCTGGTCCTGGCGGCCAAGGGCGTCACCTTCGACTTCGTTCCGGTCGATCCGCAGAACCCGCCTGAAGACCTGATCGACCTCAATCCGTACCACTCGGTGCCGACCCTGGTCGAACGCGAGCTGGTGCTGTACGCCGCATCGGTGGTCAGCGAGTACCTGGATGAGCGCTACCCGCATCCGCCACTGATGCCGGTCGACCCGTTGTCGCGTGCACGCATCCGCCTGGCCATGCTCCGCATCGAGCACGACTGGGTGCCGCAGGTGCAGGCCGTCCAGCTGGGCAACAAAACCCAGGCCGAGGCCGGGCGCAAGCGCCTGAAGGAACTGCTGACCGCCTCGCTGCCGCTGTTCAAGGCCAGCAAGTTCTTCCTCAACCCGGAAATGAGCCTGGCCGACTGCGCGATGGCGCCGATCATCTGGCGCCTGCAGTCGCTGGATGTGCCGCTGCCGAAGGACGGCAAGGCGATCGAGGACTACGGCAACCGCATCTTCCGCCATCCGGGATTTGTCCGCAGCCTGACCGAGCAGGAAAAGAAACTGCGCGACCTGCCGGTCTGATCCGGCCCCGCGTTACCCGTCTGCACGCCGACCGGCGTGCAGACGATCCGCCCCGGCGGGGCGCCGGGCGCGTACACTTCACGCATGACCGAAGACTTCTTCCACATGACCAGCCACCGCCCGTACCTGCTGCGGGCGCTGGTGGAATGGATCAACGACAACCAGCTGACCCCGCACATCCTGGTCGACGCCGGCGTCCCCGGCGTGCAGGTCCCGCCTTCGGCGGTCAAGGATGGCCGGGTCGTGCTCAACATCGCCGAACGTGCCGTGGTGCGGCTGATGATCGACAACGAAATGGTGAGCTTCTCGGCCCGCTTCTCCGGAACCAGCTACCCGGTGCAGGTGCCGATCAGCGCCGTGCTGGCGGTCTACGCCCGCGAGACCGGGCAGGGCATGGCATTGCCGGATGACATTCCGGGCAACGAAACCGCACCGACCCGCGATGAGCTGCTGCACGAGGAAGGCACGCCGCCGGACGACACGCCGCCGGCCAGTCCGCCGCCGAAGGGCCGCCCGAACCTGCGCGTGGTCAAGTAACCCTTCCGACGCCGCCCCGATGGGCGGCGTTTTTCTTTGCCCGTTTGGCGGTGGGTGCCGGAATTGTGTGGGTGCCGACCGTTGGTCGGCACACCTTCAGTTCTTACACATCCTCGGCATCCTCCACATCCGGCCGGATCTGGCTGATCCGCGCGGCACCGGGGCCGGTGAACGAGATCAGCTGGTCGCCACGCAGCACCATGCGGCCCACGTGGCGATCGATGCCATCGTAGGAATACTCGAACTTGAAGGTGCGCTCGAAACCGAGCCGGCCATCTTCGCCACGCGACAGTCGCAGGCCGGTGGCGTGCACCGCCTGGTCCAGCCACTGCACGTCGGCGGCGCGGCAGGCATTGCGTCCCAGCTCGACCGCGCGCTCGGCGGCCGAGCGTGCGGCGTTCCAGAAGAAGTAGATGATTCCGCCGGCAATCAACAACAGCAGCAGGGTAGGCATGGCGTCAGCCGTCAGAGGTCGATCCGGCAAAGATGGCGGCGAACGTGCGCTGGATCAAGCACGGGTATCACCGCCTCGGCGGTGGCTGGCCCGTCGTCGGCGCTGCGGGCGCGTTGGCCGGTACGGCCTGCATCGGCGCTGCGGAGGGTGACGGCATCACCAATGGCGCGGTCGCGGTCAACTGCAGCAGGGCCGCCCAGTCCTGGCGGTTGAAGCTGCATTCGTCCTCGCGGCCCGGCGTGCAGCTGGGCTCGATGCCGGTGCTGTTGCGTTCGCGTGCCGGGGGCAGCTTGATCAATCCGGTACGGTCCAGCGGCAGCAGGCGCATCGCCACGGTGTTCATCACGTTGCCACCGACCAGGTACAGGGTCTGGTCGCCCCCCAGGTTGGCAGCCACCACCACTTCGCAATGCGATTTCCAGTGGCCCACCGAACCGTTGCCCAGCGCCTGCACCAGCCCGCTGTAGCTGAGCGTCGTGCTGCGGTCGCGCAGGAAGCACAACAGGTCGCCCGGTGCGGGCTTTGCGGTCGCGGGATCGACCAGCCGGTACGGCACGCCCGAGGGGCCGCCCTGGTACGCGGCACGGATGTAGTCGATGTGGCGCGGCGACGTGTTGAAGCCGGGAACGCCGGCCTGCACCATCACCCAGGAAATGAAAGCGGCCGACCACGGGTTGTCGATCAGGAACGCGCGGCAGTCGCTGTCGGTGTAGCTCGTGCCCAGTGGTGCCAGACAGCTGCTGGCGCCGGCGATGCTGCCCATCGCGTTGAGCGTGCCGCTGTTGCGCCAGTAGCCGGCCACGCGCTGCCAGGCGATCAGGCCGTTGTCGGCCAGGTGATCGCTTTCGGCTTCGGTGACGCTGAGGCTGGCGGCGCGGCCATCGCGATCGATGAAGGGCCGGAACCACAACCGGTGCTCGTTGCAGGCGGTATTGCGGATGGCCACCGCCAATGGGCTCAGGCCGAAGCGGGGAGGGACATCGCAGGCTTCAGCGGCTGCGGCGGACAAGGGGGCTGCCGCGAGCAGCAGACAGGCAGGCAAGAGCATCCGGCGCATGCGCGGCTCCTGTGGGGGATGCCCGCAGCGTCGCAGAGGCTGGCGTAGCCGAGCCGTGAAGGCGCCCGGGTCGTGTAGAGCCGAGCCTACGCTCGGCTCATCGCGCAAAGCGGGTGCCGGGCGCGCCGCAGATCGAGAAGCAGCCGAGCGTGGGCTCGGCTCTACAAGGTCCCGTAGGCCTCAAGCCGGCGGCGGGCCCAGCTTCAACGACAGATCGATGGCCTGCACATGCTTGGTCAGTCCGCCGATGGAGATGCAATCGACGCCATCCTCAGCGATCGAGCGCAGGCCGCCCAGGCCGACGCTGCCGGAGACTTCCAGCGGAATGCGTCCGGCGGTGATGCGCACCGCCTCGCGGCGCAGGTCGGGACTGAAGTCATCCAGCAGGATGCGTTCGCAACCGGCTTCGAGCGCCTGGCGCAGCTGTGCCAGGTCTTCGACCTCGACCACCAGTGGCAGCGCAGGCCACTGCCGGCGTGCGGCGGCCACCGCCGCGGCCAGCGAACCGGCGGCGCGGATGTGGTTCTCCTTCAGCATCACCGTGTCGTACAGGCCGAAGCGGTGGTTCTCGCCGCCGCCGCAGCGCACCGCGTACTTCTGCGCCAGGCGCAGGCCGGGCAGGGTCTTGCGGGTGTCGAGGATGCGGGTACCGGTACCGGCTACCGCAGCCACGTAGCGAGCAGTGGTGGTCGCGGTGCCGGACAGCGTCTGCAGGAAGTTCAGCGAAGTGCGCTCGGCACTAACCAGGCTGCGGCTGCGCCCGTGCAGCAGGGCCAGCACGGTGCCGGCGGTGACGGCATCGCCTTCGGCGATGTGCCATTCAATGCGCACGTCAGGGTCGAGCGCGCGATGGGTAGCGTCGAACCAGGGGCGCCCGGCGATCACCGCATCCTGCTTGCACAGCAGGTAGGCGCTGTCGGCCTGGTCGGGGAGCAGGGCGGCGGTGACATCACCGCTGCCCAGGTCCTCGGCCAGCGCGCGCGCGACATCGGCGGCGACAACGGCCGCATCCGGCGTCGGCAGCGTGCTCATGCAGCCGGGAAGTCGGCGATCTGGGCGGTCGGAATGGCTTCCTCGGCCAGCAGCACCGGGATGCCGTCGTCGACGCGGAACACCTGCTTGCGGTCACGGGTGACCAGCGCCTCGCGCAGCGGCTGCGCCAGCGGGTTGCCATCGGCCTTGGTCACCGTGCCGGCGGAAATGGCCTTGTTGAGGGCTTCCAGGCCCTTGCCATCCAGCAGGGACAGGGGCTGGCGGGTGTCCGGGGACACCAGCAGGTCGAGCAGCTTGCGATCCATGGTTCTTCGTCTTGCGTGGAAGACGGCTAGAATACGTCTTTAAGGCAGGTGACGGCCAATGACCCCCAACCCGATCGCGCCGCTTGTCGGCATCGTCATGGGTTCCCGTTCCGACTGGGAAACCATGCAGCACGCCGCCCAGAAGCTTGAAGCCCTGGGTGTTCCGTTCGAAGTGAAGGTGGTGTCCGCGCATCGGACGCCGGATGTGTTGTTCAGTTACGCCGAGCAGGCGGGCCCGCGTGGCCTGCGCGCGATCATCGCCGGTGCCGGCGGGGCCGCGCACCTGCCGGGCATGATCGCGGCCAAGACCGCCGTGCCGGTGCTGGGCGTGCCGGTGCAGTCCAAGGCCCTCAACGGAATGGATTCCCTGCTGTCGATCGTGCAGATGCCGGCCGGCATCCCGGTCGCCACCTTCGCCATCGGCAACGCCGGCGCCTCCAACGCCGCGCTGTTCGCGGCGGCGATGCTGGCCAGCGACCAGCCGGCGATCGGCCAGGCGCTCGATGCCTTCCGTGCACGCCAGACCGAAGACGTGATGGCCCACGACGATCCACGCCAATGAGCCTGACTGTCGGCATCCTGGGCGGCGGCCAGCTCGCCCGCATGATGGTCCTGGCCGGTGCGCCGCTGGGGCTGCGCTTCGAACTGTACGACCCGGCCGCCGACGCCTGCAGCGGCCCGCTGGCGCCGCTCACCGTGGGCGCCTTCGACGACCGCCAGGCCTTGGCGGACTTCGCCGCCAAGGTCGATGTGGTCACCTTCGATTTCGAGAACGTGCCTGCCGACAGTGCACAGTTCCTGGCCGACCGCGTGCCGGTCTATCCGCCGCCGGCCGCGCTGGCGGTGGCCCAGGACCGGTTGAGCGAGAAGACCCTGTTCCAGCAGCTGGGTATTCCGCTGCCGGCCTTCGCCGACATCCGCAGCCGCGACGAGCTGGCGGCGAAGGTGGCTGAGTTCGGCCTGCCGTGCATCCTCAAGACCCGCCGCCTCGGCTACGACGGCAAGGGTCAGTTCCGCCTGCGCAGCGAAGCCGACATCGACGCCGCATGGGATGCGCTCGGTGCCCAGGTGGAGCGCACCGGACTGATCCTGGAAGGCTTCGTGGCCTTCCAGCGCGAGGTCAGCGTGGTGGCCGTGCGTGGCCGCGATGGCAGCTTCGAAGCCTGGCCGGTCACCGGCAACTGGCATGTCGACGGCGTGCTGTCGGCCAGCGTGGCACCGGCGGTGCTGTCCGACGCCGAGCAGCAGGCAGCGGTCGGCTATGCCCGCCGCGTCGCCGAGCACCTGCAGTATGTGGGCGTGTTCGCGCTGGAGCTGTTCTGCCGTGATGGTGAGCTGCTGGCCAACGAGATGGCACCGCGCGTGCACAACTCCGGCCACTGGACCATCGAAGGCAGCGAGACCTCGCAGTTCGAGAACCATCTGCGTGCGGTGCTGGGCCTGCCGCTGGGCAGCACCCGCATGCTCGGCCATGCCTGCATGCTGAACTGGCTGGGCGTGATGCCCGATCCGGCGCCGGTGCTGGGTCAGGCCAGTGGCCATTGGCACGACTACGGCAAGGAGCCGCGCGAAGGTCGCAAGGTCGGCCACGCCACGTTGCGCGACGATGATGCCGCTGCATTGGCCGATGCGCTGGACCAGGTCGGCCTGGAGCTGGACCGCCAGGCCCAGGTGGCGCCGGCGGTGCACGCGCTGCGCAACCGCTGAGCCCGGGCGTGCCGGCCAATGGCCGGCACAACCTTGTATGCCTGCAACGGTGTGGCGCGCCGGTGCAGGCATCGGCGCACCATTGTCGGTGGTAGCGTGGAGCTCCTTTCACAGGAGTCACGACCATGCTCGACTGGAATGCCTACCGCAAGGAACTGAAGGGCCGCATCGGCGAGATCGGCAAGCTCTCGCCGGACACGGTCAAGGGCTACGCCACCCTGGCCAATGCCGGTGCCCAGACCAACCATCTGGATGCCAAGACCCGTGAGCTGATCGCATTGGCGGTGGCGGTGACCACCCGCTGCGACGGCTGCATCACCGTGCACGTGGACGCTGCGCTGAAGCATGGCGCCAGCCGCGAGGAAATCACCGAAGCACTGGGCGTGGCGGTGTCGCTCAACGCCGGCGCGGCGCTGGTGTACTCGGCGCGGGTGATGGACGCGGTGGCTGCGCACGAGAACGCGTGAAGCTCCGCTCTGCATTTCGGTAGTGCCGGCCGCTGGCCGGCAACCCCGGCATCCTTGTACGTCCAGTGGGTTGCCGGCCAGCGGCCGGCACTACCCTGTGACCGACCCGCTGCCTCAGCGCAGCTGGCTTTCGGCGAATTCCCAGTTGACCATCTGCCAGAAGGCATCCAGGTAACGCGCGCGATCATTCTGGTAATCGGTGTAGTAGGCGTGCTCCCAGACATCGCAGCACAGCAGCGGGGTGCTTTCGCCGGTCAGTGGCGTGCCGGCGTTGCGGGTGGCCTGGATGCCGAGCTGGCCACCGGGGTGCTGCACCAGCCACACCCAGCCCGAGCCGAACAGGCCCAGCGCGGTGCGGTTGAATTCCTCGCGCAGGCGCTGCGCGTCACCGAACTGGCGCTTGACCAGCTCGCCCAGCCGGCCCTGCGGCTCGCCGCCGCCGCGCGGGCGCAGGCACTGCCAATAGAAGCCGTGGTTCCAGGCCTGGGCGGCCGCATCGAACAGCGTGCCCTGGGCATGGCGCACGATCTCTTCCAGTGACGCCTCCTCCCACTCGGTGCCGAGAGTGCCGGCGTTGACCGCGTCAACGTAGGCGCGGTGGTGGCGGCCGTGATGCAACTCAACGGTCTGCGCGGACAGGTGGGGCTGCAGGGAGCCGGGGAGGTAGGGCAGGGCAGGCAATTCGACGGGCATGGACAGGTTCGTGGCCAGGGGGACGGCGGCAGCCTGTTCCATCCGCTTACAATGGCGGCTACCGTGGGCAGTCTAGCCGACCATCACGGTCGGTTTGTCCGGCGAAGCAAGGAGTGTGGTTGTGGCGGTAATGCAGCAAATCCAGGCCGAGGTCGATCGTTACCCGCTCGTGCTGTTCATGAAGGGCACCCCGCAATACCCGATGTGCGGCTTTTCCAGTCGCGCCGTGCAGGCGTTGATGGCAGCCGGCGCCGTCACCCTGCGCACTGTCAACGTGCTCGAAGAGCCGGAGATCCGCGCCAACCTGCCGCGCTTTTCCAATCTGCCGACCTTCCCGCAGCTGTTCATCAATGGTGAGTTGATCGGCGGCTGCGACATCGTCATGGAACTGTTTGAATCCGGCGAGCTCAAGCGCATCGTCGAAGAGGCGACCCAGGGATGAGTGCCTGGCCGTCGACGTCACCGACTGACGGGGCGATCGATGGCCGCCCGTTGCAGGATCGCGTCGTACTGGTCGCCGGCGCCGGGGGAGGGCTGGGCAGTGCCGCGGCGGTCGCCGCAGCCGCAGCCGGTGCCACCGTGGTCCTGCTGGGACGCAAGCCGCGCCGGTTGGACCGGGTCTATGCCCAGGTCCAGGCGGTCGGTCCGGAACCGCTTCTGTACCCGCTGGACCTGGAAGGCGCCAGCCCCGATGACTATGCCGAACTGGCCCAGGCCCTGCAGCGCGAGCTGGGGCGACTGGATGGACTGCTGGTCTGCGCCGCGCATTTCCCCGGGCTGACTCCGTTTGAACTGGCTGACCCGGCCAGTTTCGCCCGTGCGGTCCATGTCACCCTGACCGCACCGGCCTGGCTGGCCCAGGCCTGCCTGCCGCTGCTGCGGCAACGCGAGGATGCCGCCATGGTGTTCGCGGTCGATGCCCCCGACCGGGTGGGGCAGGCCTATTGGGGGGGGTATGGCGTAGCCCAGCACGGCCTGCGTGGCCTGATCGCCAGCCTGCACGATGAACTGGGCCGCAGTCCCGTCCGGGTCAGCGGCCTGTACCCCGGCCCCCTGCGCACGGCGCTTCGGGCCCGCGCCTATTCCGTGGACCAGGACCCGGCTGCGCAAGGCCCGGAAGCCGCGGCGGCCGCTGCGGTGACCCTGCTGTCCGCCGCTGGGAGCGCCTGGCGCGGACAGATTCTCGATGCCAGTGAGACGCCTCGGGAAAGGTGAGCCCTGTGGGAAGACGGAGTGAAGAACCCGTCACGATTGCGTTGCGAACCGGTGCCGTTTGTCGCACAACCGTCACATTGATGGCGTAGCGTGTTAATCTAGTGTTAACCGTTAGGGCTGCCTTCAGCCGAGCGGTAGAGAACCCCAGATAACTCTCCGATCAGCCACCCGCAGGGCTGCTTGGATGCGCTTTTTTTCCGCCATCGCCAACTCGCATCGAGGCTACCGAAAAATGACCCACCCACTCCGGATGTCCAAGCTTACCCTTGGTCTCGTGGCTGCACTTGCTGCCGCTCCCGCCTTCGCCCAGAGCAGCACCTCCGCCGGTGTCGGCGGCCAGGTGATGTCCGCTGCAGGCCAGCCTGTCGCCGGCGCTGAAGTCACCATCACGCACACCGAGTCGGGCACTGTTTCGCGTGCCACCACCGATGCGTCGGGCCGATACAACGCGCGCGGCCTGCGCGTGGGTGGTCCGTACACCATCACCATCACCAAGTCCGGTGAAGGCACCAAGACCGAGGAAGGTGTCTACCTGAACCTGAACCAGGTCAACACCGTCAACGCCAACCTGGGCGGTGACCTGGCTGCAACCAACCTGGACGCGGTGAACGTTGTTGCCACCGCCGGCGGCCTGGACCTGTTCAGTGCCAACAAGATGGGCACCGGCACCAACGTGACCCGCGAAACGATGGATGCGCTGCCGTCGGCCAGCCGCAACATCCAGGACTACGTGCGTCTCGACCCGCGCATCTCGCAGGTCAGCAAGGCGGACGGCGCGATCTCGGCCGGCGGCCAGAATACCCGTTACAACGCCATCCGCATCGACGGCATCAGCGCCTCCGATCCGTTCGGCCTGGGTTCCAACAACCTGCCGACCGAGCGTCAGCCGGTGTCGATGGACGCCATCCAGGAAATCAACATCGACCTGGCCAACTACGACACCACCATCGCCGGTGGCACCGGCGCGGTGATCAACGCCGTGACCAAGTCGGGTACCAATGAATTCCACGGCACCGTGTACGGTTCGTACCGCGACAAGGACATGGTCCGCTCGCGCCTGGAAGGTGACAAGCAGGACTTCAACGGCTTCGAGGACGAGAAGACCTACGGCATGACCTTCGGCGGTCCGATCGTCAAGGACAAGCTGTTCTTCTTCACCAACTATGAAAAGTACGAGCGCTCGGCTGCCGGCGTCGCCCTGAGCGACACGCCGATCGGCCGTGGCACCATCACCCAGCAGCAGATCACCGACGTCCAGAACTTCCTGGGCAAGCTGGGCTACGACCCGGGCAGCCTGGCGGCGCCGAACAGCAAGACCGAGATCGAAGAGTACGCGGTCAAGCTGGACTGGAACATCAACGAGAACCACCGTGCGGCCCTGCGCTACAACAAGATGGAGCAGAACGTCGTTCGCTTCCCGCAGGTCAGCAGCAGCGCCATCTCGCTGAGCAACTTCTGGTACCAGCAGCCGACCCAGTACGAAACCTGGATGGGCGAACTGTTCAGTGACTGGTCCGAGAACTTCTCGACCGAGTTCAAGGTCTCGCACAAGGATTACTCGGCCAACCGCGTCCCGCTGGTGGACATGCCGCAGATCCGCATCAAGTCGGGCAACGATTCGCTGTACGTCGGTACCGAACAGAACACCCACGTCAACATCGTCGAGTCGAAGGAACTGAGCGCCTTTGGTGCCGGTACCTGGTACATCGGTGACCACACCGTCAAGTTCGGCTTCGATTACTCGAAGAATGACCTGATGAACTTCTACGGCCGCAACCTCAACGGCGTGTACGAATTCAACAGCGTCAACGATTTCCTGGCGGGCAAGGCTTCGCGCTACCAGCTGCGCGCTCCGCGCGCCGATGGCAGCCGCAGCGACATCCCGGCCGACTTCACCCTGAAGAACACCGGCGTGTTCGTGCAGGACACCTGGGCGATCAACTACAACCTGAACCTGATGTTCGGCGTGCGCATCGACATGCCTGACTTCAGCACCCAGCGCCTGTACAACCCGCGCATCGAGCAGCTGTACGGCTTCAACAACACCAAGCTGGTCGACAAGAACCTGGTGCAGCCGCGCGTCGGCTTCAACTACACCTTCGACAGCGATCGCCCGACCCAGCTGCGCGGTGGCGTGGGCCTGTTCGGCGGCGCCGCCCCGAACGTGTGGCTGGCAGGTGCCTACCAGAACACCGGCCTGAACTACATCGAGTACGACGAGCGCAGCATCCCGGCCGGTGCCTTCACTCCGGACGGCAACAACCCGTACATCCCGGCCGGTGGCCCGGCTTCGGCCCGTCAGAACGTCGACATCATCGCGCCGGGCACCCGCCTGCCGTCGGTGTGGAAGGCCAACCTGGCGTTCGACCATGAGCTGCCGTGGTACGGCATCGTCGCGTCGGCCGAAGTGCTGTTCACCAAGGTCAAGGACGGCATCTACTTCGACCGTCTGGACGTGTCGGCGCCGACCGCCTTCGGTCAGGATGGCCGCGCGATCTACTGGAACGCCGCTGGCCGCAACCAGGCCAATACCCGTATCGACAAGGGTGTCGACTACGGCATGTCGACCGGTACCAAGGGTGCGGTTGACCGCGCCAACCGTCCGTCCGACATCGGCGACGTTCTGGTCCTGCGCAACACCGACAAGGGCCGCGGCACCCAGGCCACCTTCTCGCTGGCCAAGCCGTTGACCGAGAACTGGGGCTGGTCGCTGGGTTACACCTACACCAAGTCCACCGAAGTCAGCCCGCTGTCCAGCTCGCAGAACACCTCGAACTGGAACAACACGCTGATCTTCAATGCCAACGAGAACGTGGCCTACAACTCGCGTTATGCGATGAAGGACCGCGTCACCGGCACCCTGGAGTGGAAGCACAACTTCTTCGGTGACAACGCCACCCGCGTCGGCCTGTTCTACGAAGGCCGTTCGGGCCGTCCGTACAGCTACATCTTCTACAACGATGCCAACGGCGACGGTGCTGCCACCAACGACCTGTTCTACGTGCCGAAGGGTCCGGGCGACGTGCTGTTCACCGGCGGTGCCGCGATGGAGAAGCAGTTCTTCGACTGGCTGGCGCAGAACCCGGAACTCGATGCCTACCGTGGCAGCGTGGTCCCGGCCAACCGCCACCGCGCCTCGTGGGTCAACAGCTTCGACGTCCGCGTCAGCCAGGAATTCCCGGGCTTCATGAAGGGTCACAAGGGTGAAGTCGCCCTGGACATCATGAATGTCGGCAACCTGCTGAACAAGAAGTGGGGCCTGATCGACGACTACGGCTTCTACTCGACCCGTCGCGTTGCCAACTACGCAGGTATCGATCCGGCCACCGGCAAGTACGTGTACTCCTTCACTGGTTCGACCGACAACCCGTCGGTGCAGGAAAACAACAACGACAAGGGCAACACCGCCGTGTCGCGTTGGTCGATGCAGCTGACCCTGAAGTACAAGTTCTGATCCATCAGCGCTTGAAGCGGTAAGTGGAAACGGCCGGGGAAACCCGGCCGTTTCCCGTTCAGGCGAAAGTCCTTGCAGGGCGTGGGGCAACGGCGTAGCATCCGGAAATGTGCGCGGTGCCAACGCCGCCGATGCGGTCCCGGAATGGCGGACGCGGGTGGCACACATCCAACGGTCGGGTTTCCCGGCCGTTTTGCTTTTTAAGGGGGCGGCAGTACAGTCGGAAACCTTGAAGGAAGCGAAAAAATTGGATATGACCACGAACGAAAAATCGGCCCGTGCACTGCCGGTGCAGGATGCCCGGATCTACCCGCGCGGTGGGCTGGATGTGCTGTCGCGGGCCGAGGTGGCACGCCTGCGCGATGCCTCCGCCGGCGGCATGCATGAGCTGCTGCGCCGCTGCGCGCTGGCCGTGCTGACCAGCGGCAGCGCCTCGGACGATCCGCGCGCCGCGCGCGATCTCTACCCTGATTTCGACATCCAGGTGGCGCAGCAGGATCGTGGCGTGCGCATCGATCTGGTCAACGCGCCGGCGATGGCCTTCGTCGACGGCGAGATCATCCGCGGCGTCGCCGAACTGCTGTTCGCCGTCGTGCGCGACCTGGCCTACATGGCCATCGAAATGGGCCCGGCCTACGCGGCCGAGCTGGAGTCATCCGAGGGCATCACCAACGCGGTGTTCGGCCTGCTGCGCAACGCGCGCATCCTCAATCCGGGTGATCCGAACCTGGTGGTGTGCTGGGGCGGACACTCGATCTCGCGCGACGAATACCTGTACACCAAGCAGGTGGGCTATGAACTGGGCCTGCGCGGCCTGGACATCTGCACCGGCTGTGGCCCGGGCGCGATGAAGGGCCCGATGAAGGGTGCCACCATCGCCCACGCCAAGCAGCGCCGTACCGTGACGCGTTACATCGGCCTGACCGAGCCGGGCATCATCGCCGCCGAGTCGCCGAACCCGATCGTCAACCACCTGGTGATCATGCCGGACATCGAGAAGCGCCTTGAGGCCTTCGTCCGCATCGGGCACGGCATCATCGTGTTCGCCGGTGGCGTCGGCACCGCCGAAGAGATCCTGTACCTGCTCGGCATCCTGCTGCGCGAGGAGAACAAGGACCTGCCGTTCCCGCTGATCCTGACCGGCCCGACGGTAGCGGCACCGTACTTCGAGCAGATTGATCGCTTCATCCGCCTGACCCTGGGCGATGCGGCTGCCGAGCGCTACGAGATCATCATCGGCGACCCGGTGGCGGTTGCGAAGAAGATGGCCACTGGCATCAAGCGCGTGCGCGAGCACCGCCTGGCGCAGAAGGACTCGTTCTTCTTCAACTGGTCGATCGAGATTCCGTGGGAGTACCAGCAGCCGTTCGTACCCACCCACGAAGCGATGGCGGCGTTGGACCTGCACCACGGGCGTGCCCCGCACGCGCTGGCGGCCGACCTGCGCCGCGCGTTCTCGGGCATCGTCGCCGGCAACGTGAAGGAAGACGGCATGCGCCGCATCGAGCAGTTCGGGCCGTTCCAGATTCACGGCGACCCGGACATGATGCAGGCGCTGGATGCGCTGCTGCGCGCCTTCGTCGAACAGCGCCGGATGAAGATCTCCGGCGAGTACCAGCCCTGCTACCAGGTGCTGGCCTGAACCCGGGCCGGCGCGATGGGGATCGCGCCGGCACTGGCAGGGAAGGGCGGGTCGTCAAGCCTTTGACGCCCGTCGCCCCGGATTGACCGTTCATCCTGCCGCCGCTTGCCGGTGGCGGGGCGATGGCCCATCGTGGCCACCAACACGCTGGGGAGCGTCCAATGTCTTTGCGCCGGCAAAACGGCTTCACGCTGGTTGAACTGATGGTCACGCTGGCCGTCTTCGTGGTCCTGGCGTCGATCGCCTATCCGAGCTTCCGCGGCATGATCCGCTCGAACCGGCTGGCGACCGCCAACAACGAGCTGATCGCGCTGGCCAACCTGGCCCGCAGCGAAGGCATCCGCAACAGCAACGGTGGCGGCGTCTGTGGCAGCGCCGATGGCAAAGCCTGTGATGGCGACTGGTCCAAGGGGGTGCTGGCCTGGTCGGACCTGGATGGCGACGGCCAGATGGGCAGCAATGACGTCGCGCTGCGCTTTTCACAGGGCAATCCGCAGCTGAGCGTAGTTGGCCCGCCGGGCGCGGTCATCGCCTTCGACGGGCGCGGCCGGCGCAGGGCGGTCGCCGATCAGACGCTGGTGCTGTCGCCGGATGCGTGCAAGGCCGGCGAATCGAAAAGCACGTTGACGATCAACCAATCCGGCCAGGTCCGGGTGACCAAGGGAACCTGCTCATGAGCCGCCGCAACCTGGCCCACCCGCGTTCGTCGCAGGGGGGCTTCAGCCTGATCGAAGTGATGGTGGCGGTGCTGATCCTGGCATTCGGGCTGCTGGGCTTCGCCCTGCTGCAGACCACCAACGTCCGCTTCGTGCAGAGCGCGAACTACCGCACCCAGGCGACCAACCTGGCCAACGACCTGATCGAACTGATGCGCGCGCAGCGCACCGACACCCTGGCCGGTGGCGCCTATTCCTCGGCCTCGTTCTCGGCCGGCTCGGTGAAGCCCAGCGGCGCCTGCGCCTGGCCGACCGGCGCCGCCGTGACGCCGCAGGCGAACGTCGCGCGCTGGCAGTGCGAGGTCGCACGCACGCTGGGCGAGAAGGCCAGCGCACAGGTGACCTTCGTGCAGAGCACCGGCGAGGTCACCGTGGCCATCAGCTGGGGTGACCAGCGCTGGGATCCGAAGGACCCCGACAGCCTTACCACCTTCGGCCTGACGACCTTCCTGTGAACATGCCCATGAGTCCAATTTCGCGCACCCGAGGCCTGTCGCTGATCGAACTGATGATCGCCATGGTCATCGGCCTGGTCCTGATGCTGGGCGTCACCCAGATCTTCATCGCCTCGCGTGCGGCATCGCGCCTGTCCGAAGGTGCGGCCCGTACCCAGGAGAACGCGCGCTTCGCGCTGGACTTCCTGCAGCGCGACCTGCGCATGGCCGGCCACTTCGGCTGCGTCAACGACCAGGCCCATGTGGTCAAGAACACCGGCGATGTCGGTTATCACCTGGGCATCAGCTCGGGCAGTGGCGACCCGCAGGATTTCTCGGTTCCGGTGCAGGGGTATGAGGCAGCAGGTACGGCGCCGGGCGCCACCCTGACCCTGGGCCGCGCGTGGAGCGCGGCGCAGTCGGTGCCGAAGAGCATCGCCAACCTCAAGCCGGCGCCACTGCCGGGCAGCGACATCCTGGTGCTGCGCCTGATGAGTCCGGAAGGGGCCGTGGTGACCGGCATCTCCGTGGCCGCGGGCGCGACCACGCTGACCGTCTCCAGTGATGGCATGGCCCGTCTGAAGGCCAACGCCGCAGGTGCGCCGACGGTCTTTGGCATAGCCGACTGCACCCGTGCCGACGTGTTCCCGGCCACCATCAGCGGTTCGACGGTGAAGGTGGACAAGGTCGACCTGAGCAACTATTCGATCAACAACGCGATGACCATGCTGTATCGCGCCGATGGCATGGCGTACTACATCGCGACCAATCCCAATGGCGAGCCGGCGCTTTACCGGGCACGCGCGAATGGCGCCGGCGGCTACGCCGATGGCGAGGAGCTGGTGGAAGGCATCGAGAACATGCAGTTCCTGTACGGACTGGATGCCACCCCGGATATCGCCCTGCCCACGCCGCCGACCGGTCGCATCGTCGACCAGCGCGTGGCCAGTGCGGTCAGCACCGGTACCGATGCCACCGCCGCAGGGCAGTGGCGCCGCGTCGGCATGGTGCAGGTCGGCCTGCTGGCGCGCAGCCCGCAGCGTGCGTCGGCCGAGGCGCCGGGCAGCGCGGCCACCTATCCGGCCATCCTCGGGGTGGGCTTTGCCCCGGCCAATCCTTACGACCAGCGCCATCGGGGCGCCTATGAAGCGTCCGTTGCGCTGCGCAACCGCTTGTTCGGGAACTGACGACCATGCGCACTCATCCTTCCTCCCGACGCCGTCCCTTCGTTGCCCAGGCACGACAGCAGGGTGCCGTTCTCTACGTCGCGCTGATCATGCTGGTGCTGCTGGCCCTGCTGGGCGTCATCGGCATGCAGGTGGCCGGCATGCAGGAGCGCATGGCGGCCGGCTACCGGGCGACCAACATGGCGTTCCAGAACGCCGAAGGCGCGGCACGCAGCGCCGAGAACGCGGTGGAGAACATCGCCAATCGCAAGGATGCCGGTGCCAATCCGGCCGTAGCGTCCGCCGACATCAGCCAGCAGTGCGATGACGGCTTCGATCCGTCGGCCTGGGTCGCGAAAACCAAGCTGGGCAGCAAGCCGGCCATCTATGTCCGTGAGATCCAGGGTTGCATCCAGGGGGAGGGTGCGCTGGACATGGGCAAGTCGGTGGAGAAGCCAACGCCGGTCTACCAGATCACGACCTATGCCGGTGATACCACCAGTGATGCGACGTCGCGTGCGGCGATCGATACCGTATTCAAGCTGTGAGGGTGGGGAACCCATGAACACTCGCAACCGCAGGATCCTGGCAGGCGTTGGCCTTGCCGTGTTGGCCGCTGGCGGCTATCTGGCGCATACCTTGTTTGCCGCACAGGCGCAGGGCGTGCTGGCACAGGAGCCGATGAACGTGCAGACCCGCGCGACACCGGCGTTCATCATGGCGGTGGACGATTCGGGTTCGATGAACTTCGAGCGCATGTTCCCCGGCGGTGACGGCCGCATGCGCTGGAACAGCAACACCAACAGCTTCTTCAACAACGACGGAAGCTTCTTCAGCGTGGGCTCGGCGTGTGCCAACAACTCGGTGGACTGTTACCTCTACCTTTACCCGCACGCGGAATTCAACAAGGAATATTCACCGGGCCGGGCCATTCCGCCGTTGGACATCTACGGTTTCGCGCGTTCGCATGTCTACAACGCCAGTTACTTCAATCCGGCAGTGACCTACCGGCCGTGGACCAATGCCGACGGCACGCTGTGGCCGAATGCCTCGATCACCCAGACCCGCGCCGATCCCCGGTCCGGGCAGCGCGGCTACAATGCCGTGTACAACATGACCGTCAATCGCGCCGAGACGTCGGAGAAGTTCCAGTTCGTCAGCGGCATGCGGATTCCCGACCTGTCCGGCACCGGCAATGAATACTATGTCGACAACTGGTGGGATGGCGGGTGGAAGACCGCTGCGATCAGCAACACCGGCAATACCACATACGCGATCAGCTACTTCCCGGCCACCTTCTACCTGCCGGCCGCAGCGCCTGCACCGGACGGATACAAGACCGACGACGCCAGTCGCCCGGTGATCAAGGGTGCCTGTGGTCCGGGCTGCGACATGCGCCGCTACCAGATCAAGCCGGGCAACTACTCGAGCCCGGCCGCCTACAACGCCGCGATCCAGAATTTTGCCAACTGGTTCCAGTACCACCGCAACCGCGTGCTGGCGATCGTCGGTTCGTCGACTGCGGCGCTGGTGAGCGTCGATACGATGCGCGTGGGCTACTTCACCATCAACAAGCTCAGCAACGCGACCATGTATGACATGGTCACCAATCGTGCCGATCTCTACAAGCAGATCTACACGCTCACCGGCAATGGCGGCACGCCCAACCGCCGCGCGGTTGAATATCTGGTCGACCAGTTCCGTCGTACCGATGCCGACGCCCCCGTGCAGCTGGCCTGCCAGCGCAATGGCGGCATGCTGTTCACCGACGGCTACACCAACTCCGGCAATGCACCCAACGGATCGTTCGGTGATGCGGACTCGGTGAATTCCACGCACCTGCCGTCCATTCCGTTCGCCGATGGCTACAGCAATACCATCGCCGACATCGCGGCGGCGGCCTATGCCGGCGCCCGCACACCCCTACGCACCGGCACCAGCTTCCCGGCCGGCCAGGTGCCGGTCAGTGACAAGTGCAGTTCGCTGGACAAGAGCAGCCCGGACTGGAAGCGCCTGGACTGCCAGACCGACCTGCACATGAACTTCTACGGCGTGACCCTGGGCGCGCAGGGCAAGATCTATGGCGTCAACCAGGCAGCGACCGACGATCCCTACAAGAACCCGCCGAACTGGGCTGGCAACGGCAACCCGCTGAATGTCGACGACGGTACGGTCATCGATGAACTGTGGCACGCGGCCGTCAACAGCCGTGGCGAGTTCATCAATGCGCAGACGCCGGCCGACGTCACCGAGGCCATGCGCCGGGTACTGTCCTCGATCACCGGTGGTGCGTCGCCTTCAGGCACGATCGGTATCAGTGGTGCACGCATCGGTACCGGCTCGTTGGCGGTCACCCCGCGTTATGACATCACCAACAGCGGCACTGATTGGTCGAGCAAGCTGACCGCGTCCAGCGTCAAGGTCAACGCCAACCAGGTGGCCGAGCTCACCGAGGTATGGGAAGCCTCCAGCCGCCTGACATCGTCCGGCCGCCGGATCGTCGCCAACAAGCTGGGTTCGCCCGTGGATTTCAACAGCGCCCGCATCAGCCTGCAGGACCTGTGCAGCAAGCCTGACGGCAAGTACGCGACGATGCTGGTGTGCTCCACCGACAAGCTGACGGCGATCAAGGCTGATCTGGCCAGCGCGATCAACTATCTCAGTGCCGACAGCTCGACCGAAGTCCGCAACGGTGGCAAGTATCGTGACCGCACCACGCCGCTGGGTGACATCGTCAATTCGGCGCCGGTGGTGAGCTCGCCGCTGGACGACTACGGTTACCGCCAGTTGGGTGGCACCTACGCAAAGAGCTATACGGACTACCTGGCCACCAAGGCCAAGTCGCAGCGGTACATGGTCTATGTCGGCGCCAATGATGGCATGCTGCACGCCTTCGACGGCGGCATGAAGGCCGATGCCAAGCAGGACGGCACCGGTGGCACGGAGAGCTTTGCCTACATCCCGGCCACCGCGCTGGGCCACATGGCCAACCTGCTGTTCCCCTACAAATCCGACACGGCCGACCAGACCTTCCGTCATCGTTACTACGTCGATGGTCCGGTGACGGTGTCCGATACGTTCAACGGCACCGCCTGGCAGACCAGCCTGGTAGGCACCACGGGTGCGGGTGGCCGTTCGGTGTTCGCGCTGGACGTCACCACGCCGGGCAGCTTCGGCACCGGCAACGTGCTGTGGGAAATCAGTGACATCAATTCGTCGCTGCGGGATGAGGTGCGCAACAACATCGGTTTCGTGCTGGGCAAGCCGGTGATCGTGCCGGTGAAGAGTGGCACCGGCGTGGCCTGGAAGGCGATCTTCGGTAATGGCTACGGCAGCGCCAACGGCAAGGCGGTGTTGTTCGTGGTCGATATGGCCAGTGGCGACATCCGGATGATCGAAGCCGTCGAGGGTACCTCGGGCGCTGGCATCTCCGGTGACAACGGATTGGGCAATGTGGTCGTTGTCGATCGTTGGACCGGTACCAACCAGGATGCGCGCGGTCGTGATGGCCTGGCCGACACCGTCTATGCCGCCGATCAGCGTGGCGCCGTGTGGAAGTTCGACCTGACCAGCAGTGCGAATACCACGTTGACCGTGCCGATGTTCACCAGCCAGGTTGCCCAGGACTCCTCCAACAGGACCTACCGTCAGCCGATCACCGGTGGCATGACCGCCGCGACCGGTCCTTCGGGCGGCGTGATGCTTTACTTCGGCACCGGCAGCTTCTCCTTCACCAGCGACAAGGATGACAAGTCGCAGCAGGCGCTGTACGCCGTGAACGATCTGTCGGGCAAGACGGTGACCTCGACGGTGACCGCTGCCAACCTGGTACCGTACACGGCCGCGGCCGCCGCTGCAGGCGTTGATGAGCGCAAGATCACCGCGGGTGCGGCGCCGGCCAACGCCCGCGGCTGGATGATCCAGCTGCCTGCCGGCAACGGTGAACGCGCAGTAGGTAACCCGATCCTGGTCAGTGGCATTGTCTTCATGCCGACCTATGTACCCAACATGGAAACGGTTGGTTGTTCGACCAGTGGTTCGAACTGGCTGTTCGGGTTGTCGTCGATCAGCGGCCTGCCGATGCTGGAGAACGTCCGTTATGGCTCGCCGACCGGCAGCCGACCCGCCTCCGGCACCGCGGCCATTGCATTGAAGACAGGAGGAACCGCGCCGGTGCGTGACGTTTCGCTGTCGGTGTTGCCACGTCCGACGGACAACAAGGCACCGCCCGGTGGCAGCTCCTGCTGGATGGCGGTGGGTGCTGCGGGCAGCCAGTCGCTGTATCTGCCTTACCCGTGCGGTCGCCAGTCCTGGCGCCAGCTCCAGTAACCCAAGTGCGAGGATCCACGCCCATGTTGCACACTCCCATGCCTCGCCGCGCGGCTGGCTTCACGCTCATTGAATTGATGATCGTGGTGATCGTCATCGGCATCCTGGCGGCGATCGCCATTCCGTCTTACCAGGAGTACGTGCGCCGATCGCATCGCGCCGTGGTGAAGGCGGACCTGGCCGAGTATGCGCAGCGTGCGGAGCGCTACCACACCAGCAACAACTCCTACACCGGCTACGCACTGCCGACCAAGGTGTCGCCGCGTGATGGAGGTACTGCGCGCTACAACCTGGATTACAAGGGAGACGGCACCAGCTTCACCATCACCGCCACCCCGCAGGGCACGCAGGCCAAGGACAGCTGTGGCAAGTTGAGCGTGGACCAGGCCAACCGCAAGACGGCCGACGGTAGCGTTGCCAGCTGCTGGTGAAACAGGTGTTGATCTTCCTGTAATCGACCAGTACAATGCGCCTCCCCGCCCGAATAGCTCAGCCGGTTAGAGCACTTGACTGTTAATCAGGGGGTCGTTGGTTCGAGTCCAACTTCGGGCGCCAGATACTGCAGAAGCCGCGAGAAATCGCGGCTTCTGCTTTTCTGCGCAGGCATTCAGCAGGGTGTATCGCGGTTCACACGCTCAATCCGGGCGCGGCCGCCATTGTTGACGATCAATGCGCCATGCAGCTGGTTGCCCGCGCAGATGCGCAGGGTCAGGTTGGCCCCCGGGCTGCGTCCATCTGCCTGGAAGAACAGCAGCGGACGCCCGCTGCTGGCCTGGGCAAGGATCGAGACGTCCGAGCGCCCGGTGTGGTGGCTCAGGATCGCCTCCGGCGAGGCAGGCTCCCCGCGCTGGTCGCCGCTGCGGTAGATGATCCAGCCGGCGCTCCAGTCGTCACTGCAGTGCCGGCCGTCGACACTGGCGCAGAGGCCGATCAGCTCCCGTCTGCGCACGGCCTCGCTGCGTGCGCCGGACAGGCTGGCATGCAGGGTCAGTTGCAGTGCATCGGCGCGTTGCCGCAGCAGCAGGGGCTGCAGCGCCGGCCAGGACGCGGCCAGCAGCACCGCCAGCACAGTGATGACCACCAGCAGTTCGGTCAGGTGCACGCCCCGCGCAGAGCGGGGGCCGAGCGGGCAGGGGGCTTGGGCAGTGCGCATGCATCCAGCCTCCGCGCCCGGCTGTGCGGCCGCCATCGGGAATCCCCGTAGCGGTCTGCCCGGAGACCCCTCAGCCGGCCGTCACCCCTCGCCCCGTATACTGACCCTTCCCGGGAACTGGCAACACCATGAGCGACAGTTTTGAACTTGTCTCGCCGTATTCGCCGGCGGGCGACCAGCCCAACGCCATCGCGAAGCTGACCAGCAACTTCGAGGCCGGCATCGCCAAGCAGACCCTGCTGGGCGTGACCGGCTCGGGCAAGACTTACACCATCGCCAACGTCATCCAGAACGTTCAGAAGCCGACGCTGATCATGGCACCGAACAAGACGCTGGCGGCGCAGCTGTATGGCGAGTTCAAGGCGTTCTTCCCGCACAATGCGGTGGAGTACTTCGTCAGTTATTACGACTACTACCAGCCCGAAGCCTACGTGCCGTCGTCGGACACCTTCATCGAGAAGGACAGTTCGATCAACGAACACATCGAGCAGATGCGGCTGGCCGCGACCAAGACCCTGCTGTCGCGCCCGGACGCGATCGTGGTGGCCACGGTGTCCGCGATCTATGGCCTGGGTGCGCCGGAAGACTACCTTTCACTGCGCCTGATCCTGTCAAAGGGCGAGCGCATCGACCAGCGCGACCTGATCAACCACCTGACCCAGCTGCAGTACACGCGCAATGAGTACGAGCTGCAGCGCGGTACCTTCCGCGTGCGCGGCGAAGTGATCGACGTGTTCCCGGCCGAGTCGGACAGCGAAGCACTGCGCCTCGAACTGTTCGATGGCGAGGTCGAGAAGATCACCCTGTTCGATCCGCTCACCGGCGAGACGCTGCGCAACATGCAGCGCTTCACGGTCTACCCGAAGACCCACTATGCGACCACGCGCGAGCGCGTGCTGGCGGCGATCGAGACGATCAAGGTAGAGCTGAAGGAGCGGCTGGAGCAGCTCTACGCGCAGAACAAGCTGGTGGAGGCGCAGCGCCTGGCGCAGCGCACGCAGTTCGACCTGGAAATGATGGCCGAGGTCGGTTACTGCAACGGCATCGAGAACTACTCGCGGCACCTGACCGGCAAGAATGCCGGCGAGCCGCCACCGACCCTGTTCGACTACCTGCCGCCGGATGCGCTGCTGGTGATCGACGAATCGCATGTGACCATTCCGCAGATCGGCGCCATGTTCAAGGGTGACCGCTCGCGCAAGGAAACCCTGGTTGAGTTCGGTTTCCGCCTGCCGTCGGCGCTGGACAACCGCCCGCTGCGCTTCGAGGAATGGGAGGAGCGCTGCCCGCGCAGCATCTACGTGTCGGCCACGCCCGGGCCCTATGAACTGCGTGAAGCCGGTGACGAGATCACCGAACTGGTGGTGCGCCCAACCGGCCTGATCGACCCGGTGGTGGAGATCAGGCCGGTCGGTACCCAGGTCGACGACCTGATGAGCGAGGCCAACGCGCGCATCAAGGCGGGCGACCGCGTGCTGGTCACCACGCTGACCAAGCGCATGGCTGAAAACCTCACCGAGTACCTCACCGAACACGGTATCCGCGTGCGCTACCTGCACTCGGACGTGGATACGGTCGAGCGCGTGGAGATCATCCGCGACCTGCGCCTGGGCAAGTTCGACGTGCTGGTCGGCATCAACCTGCTGCGTGAAGGCCTGGACATGCCCGAGGTATCGCTGGTGGCGATCCTCGATGCCGACAAGGAAGGCTTCCTGCGCTCCACCGGCTCGCTGATCCAGACCATCGGCCGCGCCGCACGCAACGTGCGCGGCAAGGCGATCCTGTACGCCGACAAGATCACCCGCTCGATGCAGGCGGCGATCGATGAGACCGACCGGCGCCGTGCCAAGCAGGTCGAGTACAACGAAGAACATGGCATCGTGCCGCGCTCGGTGGCGCGCCCGATCGTCGATGTCCTCGAAGGCGCGCGTTCGGATGCCGCCGAGAAGGAAGCCAAGAAGGGTAAGGGCAAGGGCCGGGCGAGTGTGGCCGAAGAAGCGGCCGACTATCGTTCGCTGTCTCCGGCGCAGCTGGCGACCCGTCTCAAGGCGCTGGAACAACAGATGTACCAGCACGCCAAGGACCTCGAATTCGAGGATGCCGCACGGGTGCGTGACCAGATCCGGCAGCTGAAGGAAGCCAGCCTGGGCTGAACGTGGCAGTGCAGCATCATCTTCACAAAAGTGTTGCGCTTCACGGCCCGCATCCGTAATATACGCGGCCTGCACCGACGCAATCGCGGAAATGCAGAAGCAATACGGGCGGTTAGCTCAGCGGTAGAGCACTACCTTGACATGGTAGGGGTCACAGGTTCGAACCCTGTACCGCCCACCACGAAGTCCTCGGAAGAGGGCTGTCGTGAACTGCAAAGCCCGGCCCTGGCGCCGGGTTTTTACGTAACAAGGCCAGCCTTCGGGCGGCAAGAACAAGATGGGCGGTTAGCTCAGCGGTAGAGCACTACCTTGACATGGTAGGGGTCACAGGTTCGAACCCTGTACCGCCCACCACCTGCTCCCGGCGTTGCCGGTGAAGTGGTGGAAACGATGAAAGCCGGCCCCGGGGCCGGCTTTTTTCGTTCCGGGGAGCCTGGCGTTCCAGCGAAGCTGCATCCGTGCCGGTTCAGTGGCATGAAATCAGTGGGTAATGCTGATCGAACGCTGGATGCGCCAGTGGCCGTCGACGCGTTCCCACAGCTGCGCCACACCTACCCGGGCCAGCGCAGGATGAGGGCTGGCGCCAGTGTCGTCTGGCGATTGCTGGCTGCCCAGCCGCAGCACGCGGTCCTGGCGCAGGTGATAGAGCTGAAGGGGCTGCGCTTCATGCATGGCCTGCCGATCTTCGGTGCGCAGGATCTGGCTGCGCAGGGCATCCTCGGTGGGCCCGCAGCCGTCGCCGAACAGGCTGGAGAACAGCAGGATCAGGGCAAGCATCGGCATGGCACGGTGCTCCAGCGGGAAAGTGCGTGCAGGCTGGCATGGTCGGCCGGGCACCGCAGCCGGCCTGCGACGAAGGCGGGGATTGGGCCGCCAAAGGCAGGCAGATGGCGATGAATCCGGGCCGCGCAGGCGTAGACTCGGCGCAACTGCGCAATTACTGCAAGGAACTGCCGCATGAGTGATCACGTCCCGGTGTCCAGGCCCAATCCGCTCATGGAACGCCTGTTCGGCGGCAACATGCTGGAAGGCACGTTCAAGGCAGTGATCTGGGTCGCAATCCTGAGCGCGCTGCTGGCGTGGACCACGCTGCGCTGAACGACGCTGCCGCGCCGGGCCTGCCGGGTGGCGGGACCTGCTGACCCGATGACTCCCGCTGCCACCGGTGCGGCGGCAGTGCCTATGCGGGTGCTGTCAGGCGCTGAAGGCCTGGCGCAGGCTGCGCAGGGTGGCCTGGCGATGTTCCCTGGCCGTTGGCTCGCCCATCTCCAGCTCCTGCAGGCGCAGTCCGACCAGAGTCATCGACAACGCATAGCCGCGTGCCGCGTCGGCAACGCGTGACAGGCCCACTGCACGGCGGGCCAGTGCATTCACATGTTCAAGGTCGGGCATCAGTCCCAGATAGGCGCGTTCTGCGCTGTCCAGGTCCGGTGCACGCAGGATCGCGTGAGCGTCTGCGGTGGGGAAGACGGAGGCCATGGGGTCCTTGTCCGTAGCGGGGGCGCTCGTTCAGAACGAGCGCATCAGGGAAATGAAGGCCGAGGTCTGCGTGCCGCGTCGTGCCATCGGGCTGTCCTTCACTGCGTCGCCGAACCACTGGTTGGCCACCACGCCGGTCGCGCGCCACTTCATGCCCAGTGGCGTGCTGACCGCGATCTGCAGACTCGGTGAGGTGGCACTACCCGGACGGTAGCTGGCAAGGCCTGAGCGCAGTGCCTCTTCGTCACTGATGCCGTAGTAGTAGTCGAGCAGCCGTGCACTGGAATGCACGACACCCACCCGCGGCACCCAGGTGAAGCGGCCTGCCTGGATCGGATGGCTGTAATGCAGGCGCGACTCGATACCACCGCCATGGCCGGTCACGTCCCGCATCACGCTGGCCTCGACCATGCCCCAGTCGGCACTGTACTCACAGTTGATGCCCGCCATGGCCGACATCTGCCGGCTGTGCAGGCGGCGCAGCTGAGCATCATTCACGTCGCCGGTCTTGAAGCGCAGGGTGTAGGGCGTGACCGCCGCCGACAGCCGCCACCCCTGATCCTTGTAGAGGTACATGCCAAGTGAGCCGGGGCTGGCGAAGAAGCGCTCGCCCTGCCAGGCGATGGCCGGTACCACCAGCGGTTTGACGTCATAGTGCGCGTACGCACCGGAGGTCGCGCCAGCGCTGATGCCGGCCTGCACGCCGGGGTTCTGCCCGGCAGCATGGGCGAGCAACGGCACGCCGAGGGCCGTGGTGAGCAGTAGCGGGCGCAGCAGGTGCGGGGACAGCGACGGCATCGATCAGCCACGTTGCAGGGGATGGCTGCGCATGGTGACGGGGCAACATTGTCAGAACATTGCGCCCGCGCGTTCGGCATGCATGGGCGCAAAATCACGGCGCCAGGCACTATGATCGGCAGCGTTTCCGGTTGACGAGTCCCTGATGCGCATCCTCCTGGTCGAAGACGATCCTGATCTGTCCCGCGCCCTGCAATCGGGCCTGGAGCGGCAGGGCGTGGTCGCCGATGTGGTCGGCAGCCTGGCCGAGGCCGCGCTCGCCTTGCGCGAACCGGTGCACCAGCTGCTGCTGCTCGATCGCCAGCTGCCCGATGGCGATGGCGCCGGATTCGTCGCGACGGCGCGTGCGCTGCGGCCGAACCTGGCGGTGATCATGCTCACCGCCAAGGGGACGCTGTCGGACAAGGTCGAAGGCCTGGACGTCGGTGCCGATGACTATCTGGTCAAGCCGGTGGCGATCGAGGAACTGATGGCACGCATCCGCGCGGTATCGCGCAGGCCTTCGGCGATGGTGACGCCGAGCCTGCGGCTGGGGCGGCTCGAGTTCGATTTCGAATCGCTGCAGGCACAGGTGGAGGGCCAGCCCCTGGCATTGCCACGTCGGCAGGTGCTGGTGCTGCAGGCGTTGGCGATGCGGCAGGGCCGCACGGTGACCCGCAGTGCCCTGGAGGCTGCAGTGTACGGGTTCGATGATGAGATCCAGTCCAATGCGCTCGATGCGCATATCTCCAAGCTGCGCAAAGCGCTGCAGCAGGCCGGGGCGGGGGTGGAGATCCACGTGATCCGCGGCGTCGGCTACCTGCTGGCGGAGGCCTGAGATGGCCCGTCCGATCCGTTCGATCACCCTTGGCCTGGCTTGGCGCCTGTTCCTGGCACAGGCCTTCACCGTACTGTTCGCGGTGGTCGCGTTGATCCTGACCTGGGGTGACAAGGACTCCTGGGGCATGGACATGTTCGTTGCCGAGGCGGTGGCCAAGGCGGTGCACAGCGAAGGCGGCCGCCTGGTGCTGGACCAGGCGCGCTGGGACAAGCTCGATGCCAACGCCGGGGGAAATCTCTGGTTCGCCGCGGTGGATGACAAGGGCATGTGGCTGGAGCGCGGCACCATCCCAGCGATCCACGCGCCGATGCTGGCGCGGCTGCCGACCGTGGGCGCCACGGAACTGGGCTCGCTGGTGCCCCCTTACCTGGACGTGGCGCGGGTGATGATCCGCAACGAGGACGGGCGCCGCATCACCGTGATGGTCGGTGGCGCGCCCAAGGGCGGGCTGCTGGATGGCGCGCTGATGGTGCTGCGCCTGATCGGCCTGTGGTTCTTCCTGCCACTGATCGTGGTCACCCTGCTGGTGATGCCGACTGTGATCCACCGTGCCATGCGCGGTGTGCGCCGTTCTGCGCAGCAGGCCAAGGAACTGGACATCGGCCAGCCCGGTGCTCGGCTGGATGCGCGGCTGGTCTCCACGGAAGTGGCGCCGCTGGTGGAAGCCTTCAACGATGCCATCGACAAGGTGCAGCAGGGCTATGCAGCGCGCGACAAGTTCCTCGCCGACGCGGCGCACGAGCTGCGCGTGCCGATCGCCGTGGTGCAGGCGCGCCTGGCGCAGCTGCCACAGGGTGAGTTGAAATCGCAGTTGCTGACCGACGTGGCGCGGCTGGGCAATGTTGCCGAGCACCTGCTCGATCTGCAGCGCCTTGACCGCAATGTCGGCGCATTGCAGCAGCTGGACCTGGCGCTGCTGGTGCGTGAGGCCGCCGCGGACCTGGCGCCGTTGGTGGTCGGCGCCGGCTATGGATTCGAAGTGGACGCGCCGGAATCGCCGGTGTGGATCCACGGCGACAGTCTGGCGCTGGGGCGGGTGATTGCCAACCTGGTGCACAACGCGATCGTGCATGGTGGTGGCCGTGGCACCATCTGCGTGCGGTTGGATGCGCGCGGCTTGCTGGAGGTCAGCGATCAGGGCGCGGGCATTCCAGTGAGCGACCGCGAGGCGATCTTCGAGCCGTTCCATCGCTTGCGCGCGGCGGGCAGCGGCAGTGGCCTGGGCCTGCACCTGGTGAAGGAGATCGTGCAGCACCACGGTGGCTCGGTCAGTGTCGGTGAGGCTGCGGGAGGCGGCGCAAGCTTCCGTGTCAATTTCCATCGCGGCAGCGTCCGGCGCTGACGCGTTTGCGGGGCAAGTCCCGATAGGCAAGCTGCCGCCGGTAGCGGCAGGCTGGACCCATGGCCGTCCAGCTTTCCCCGTCTCCCTTGCTGGGCAGTGGCGCCGCTGCGGCGCTGACACTGGGGGCGCTGGCCTGCGTGCAGCTGCCGCGGCTGCCGCCGCTGTGGGTCAGCACGGTGATGATCGTGCTTGGCATGGCGGGGTGGGGCCTGCGTTGGCGGGGGCGCCTGCCCGCGGTCGTGCTGCTGGGCGCCGGATGGACGGCGATGCATGGGCACTGGGCAATGCAGGAACAGCTGCCGCAAGGCCAGCCAGCACGGGATGTGGTGGTCAGTGGACGGGTCATCGATCTGCCGGACCATGGAGCCGCGCACACCCGCTTCCTGCTGCAGGTCAGCGAGAGCAGCGAACTGCCATCGCTGCGCGGCAAGCGCCTGCAGGTCACCTGGAACGATGCCTGGCGTGCCGCTGACGCCACCGACGCCGGGCGTGGGCGCCATCAGGTCCTGGCCGGCGCGCAGTGGCATCTGGCCTTGCGCGTGCGGGCGCCGCGTTCGCGGATCAATCCCGGTGGTTTCGACGGTGAACGCCACGCGCTGCTGCGCGGCGTGTCCGGCAACGGCACGGTGCGGGCGCCGGCCAGCGCGCGCGAGCTTCAGGCCGCGCATGGCCTGCCGGCATGGCGTGAACGCACCAGCGCCGCCATCGCCGCGCAGGTGGCCCATCCAGCCGCGCGCTTCGTGCAGGCACTTGCCCTGGGCGATACGCGTGGCCTGTCCGACGCCGATTGGGATCAGCTGCGGGCGCTGGGCCTGACCCATCTGGTGGCCATTTCCGGATTCCATGTCGGGGTGGTGGCCGGGCTGGGGGCGTTGCTGTGTCGAGGGCTGTGGTGGCTGTGCCCGCTGCTGGCCCGGCATTGGCCACGCCCCCAGGCGGCGGCCTGCGCCGCGGCCCTGTCCGCAGCGGGCTATGCGGTGCTGGCCGGCGGTGAATTGCCGACCGTGCGCACTGCACTGATGATCGGGCTGGTGGCGCTGGCGCGTAGCGGGCGGCGCCCACTGGGTCTCGTGCAGGGGCTTGCACTGGCGGCGCTGGCGCTGCTGCTGCCGGCGCCCCTGTCAGTGCTGTCCGCGGGCTTCTGGCTCAGTTTCGGCGGCGTCCTGTGGCTGGTCTGGTGCCTGCCGCAGGGACGTCCGCGTGGGGTGGTCGCCAACCTGCGCGGGTTCCTGGCCGCACAAGGGGTGGCCAGCGTCGGCCTGTTGCCGCTGGGCATCGCCTTGTTCGGTGGCACCGCCTGGCTGGGACCGCTGGTGAACCTGCCGGTCATCCCGTGGTGGACATTGCTGGTGGTGCCCTTGTCGCTGCTCGGCACCGCCCTGCAGGTGCTGCATGACGGCGCCGGGCGCTGGGCGTGGCGCGCAGCGGCGTGGTTGTTCGAAACCAGCTGGCAGGCCCTGCAGCCACTGGCGGCGCATCCACAGGCGATGTGGTGGTTGGCCGAGGCACCGGCCTGGGCAGTGCCGGCGGCGCTGCTGGGCGTGTTCTGGTGGCTGCTGCCACGCGGTGCCGGGGGCTGGCTGGCTGGCCTCCTGCTGTGCCTGCCGCTGCTGTGGCCGTTGCGCGAGCGGCCGGCCGAGGGAGAGCTGGAGCTGCTGGTGCATGACGTCGGGCAGGGCACGGCGGTATTGCTGCGTACCGCGCGGCATGCGCTCTGGTACGACGTGGGGCCGCCGATCGGGGGTGAGGGCAGCGAGCGGGTCCTGGTTCCGTCATTGCGGGCGCTGGGGCAGGCACGGCCCGACCGCGTGCTGATCAGTCACGACGATCTCGATCATGCCGGCAACCTGCCGAGCCTGCGCCTTCAGTTGCCGGAGCTGCCCCTGTTGGCGCCGCCGGGCAGCACGATCGCCGGGGCCGGGCGCTGCCAACGCGGCCTGCGCTGGCGCTGGGACGGCGTCGACTTCCAGGTGCTGCACCCGGATGCCGGCAGCCAGCGGGCTGAAAACGAGGACAGCTGCGTGCTGCGCGTGGCCAGCGCGCATGGTGGGGTCCTGTTGCCCGGGGACATCGGCCGCCCGGCCGAACAGGCGCTGCTGCGGGCGTCTCCGGCGGCGCTGAAGGCGGATGTGGTGCTGGTGCCGCACCATGGCAGCGGCGGCAGCTCCAGCGCGCCCTGGGTGGCGGCGGTGTCAGCCCGGCTGGCGCTGGTTTCGGCCGGGCACCAGAACCGCTTCGGCCACCCGCGCCGGGACGTGGTCCGGCGCTGGCAGGCGCAGGGAGCTGAGGTGGTGTCCACTGCGGAGTCCGGGGCGATCCGCGTATGGCTTGGCGCACAAGGGCTGCAGCTGCGTGAACAGCGTATCCATGCATCCCGGTGGTGGGATGCCGCTGGGCGGGCGCGGTCGGCTGTTATCCTATCGCCGATCAAACAAGCGGCCGTTGGGCCGGAGGGTTGAAACGTGTGGGAACTGGTCAAGGCCGGTGGCTGGCCGATGGTGCCGCTGCTGCTGTTGGGCGTACTGGCTTTGGCGATCATCCTGGAGCGTTTCTGGTCCCTGCGGCGGACTGAAGTGCTGCCGCCCGGCCTCGGCCAGGAAGTGCGCAACTGGGCCGCACGCGGCAAGCTTGACCCGGCGCACCTGCAGACCCTGCGTGCCAACTCGCCGCTGGGCGCATTGCTGGCGGCCGCGCTGGAAGCCCGCAATCGTCCGCGCGACCAGATCCGCGAGCGCATCGAGGACACCGGCCGCCACCTGGTGCACCGCATGGAACGTTTCCTCAACGCGCTGGGCACCATTGCCTCGGCCGGCCCGCTGCTGGGCCTGCTGGGCACGGTGATCGGCATGATCCAGATGTTCCTGGGCATCCTCGACCATGGGGTGGGCGACGTGAACCAGCTGGCCGGCGGTATCGGCAAGGCGCTGGTGTGCACCGCCACGGGCATGATCGTGGCCATTCCGGCACTGATGTTCCATCGCTACTTCAAGGGCCGCATCCACGGCTACGTGGTGGAAATGGAGCAGGAAGCCAGTGCCCTGCTGGACACGCTCGACGGTCGCCCCGGGGTGATGAACCCGGTCGCGCCGGCGCGACCGGCCAACGCCGCTGCGGCGAAGGCCTGATCGATGCGTATCGGCAATGACCGCTCCCAGGATGAACCGCATATCGATCTGGTCCCGCTGATCGACGTCATCCTGGTGCTGATCATCTTCTTCGTGGTCACCACCACTTTCGATGCGCGCTCGACGCTGCAGGTGCAGCTGCCTACCGCCAGCCAGCAGCCCAACAACGAGCCGCCGCGTTCGCTCAGCGTGCTGATCAACGCCGAAGGCCGTTATTTCATCAATGACCAGGAAGTGCTGCGCAGCGACGTCGAGTCGGTCAAGCAGACCATCGCGTCCGTGGCCGGCAGTGACCGCAGCCAGCCCGTACTGCTGCGCGCCGACGCACGCACTCCCTACCAGGCCGTGGTGACTGCGCAGGACGCGCTCGGTCAACTCGGTTTCCGTCGTATCGCCATTGCAACTGCGCCAGAGGTGCGTCCATGAGTTCCCATCACGCGCCGGTGTGGCCGATCTACAAACGTCTGCTGGGCTACACCCGCACCTACTGGGTGTTCATGGTGGGCGCGGTCATCGCCATGGTGGTCGAGGCCCTGGCCGGCTACCACTTCACCAAGCTGATGGAGCCGCTGGTCAACGAAGGTTTCGTCGACCCGCAGCCGCGCGCGGCCGTGGTGCTGCCGCTCACCATCCTCGGCCTGTTCCTGATGCGCAGCGTGGCCACCTGGGTCAGTGACTACACGCTGGCCAAGACCGGTCGCAGCGTGGTCCGCGACCTGCGCGAGCAGGTGCTGCAGAAGTACCTGCACCTGCCGTCGTCGCACTTCGATACCGAAGCGACGCCGGTGATGGTCAGCCGCCTGAACTTCGATACCGAGCAGGTCACCCAGGCCAGCGCCGACGCGCTGAAGACCGTGGTGGCCGATACCCTCACCATCGTCGCGATGCTGGCGGTGATGCTGCAGATGAGTGTCAAGGTCACGCTGGCGATGCTGCTGGTGGTGCCGCTGATCGGTGGCATCGTGTCCTACGTGGGCAAGCGCTACCGGCGCATCAGCCGTGGCATCCAGGACGGCATGGGCACCATGGCGCAGACTGCCGAGCAGTCGCTGGCCGCGCAGCAGGAAGTGAAGGTGCACGGCACCCAGCAGCATGAGATCTCGCGCTACTCGCGCCTGGCCAACCGCATGCTGGCGCTGAACATGAAGGTCGAGGTCACCCGCGCCGCCGCCTCCAGCGTGGTGCAGTTCCTGGCCGCACTGGCGCTGGCGGTGATCGTCTGGGTGTCGACCCGCGAAGCCCTGGCCGGCCGGCTCAATGCCGGCCAGTTCATGGGCCTGATGACATCGATGATGGCCATCATTCCATCGCTGCGCCGCCTGACCAGCGTACAGACCTCGATTTCGCGCGGTGTGTCCGCTGCCGAGCGCCTGTTCGGCATCCTCGACATGCCAGTGGAGCGCGACCAGGGGCAGCGACGCGTGCAGCGCGTGCGGGGCGAACTGGCGTTCGACCACGTCATGCTGCGTTACCGCGAGGACAGCGGCATCGCCCTGGACGACATCAGCTTCGTTGCCAGGCCAGGCACGGTGACGGCCATTGTCGGCCGTTCCGGCAGTGGCAAGACCAGCCTGATCCGGCTGGTGCCACGCTTCTACGAGCCCAGCGGCGGTGTCATCACCCTCGACGGCGTGGCACTGGACGACTACCCGCTGGCCGACCTGCGCCGGCAGGTGGCAATGGTCGGGCAGAAGGTCATGCTGTTCGATGACACCATCGCTGCCAACATCGCCTATGGCATGGAAGCGACCGACGAGCAGATCCGCGCGGCGGCCGAAGCCGCCAACGCGTGGGAGTTCATCGCACGCATGCCGCAGCAGCTGCAGACCCCGGTGGGCGAGAACGGCGCGCTGCTGTCCGGTGGCCAGCGCCAGCGCCTGGCCATTGCCCGCGCGATCCTGCGCGACGCCCCGATCCTGATCCTCGACGAAGCCACTGCGGCGCTGGACAACGAATCCGAGCGCCTGGTGCAGGACGCGCTGCAGCGCCTGATGCCCGAACGCACCACGCTGGTCATTGCGCACCGGCTGTCGACCATCGAGCATGCCGACCAGGTACTGGTCATGGATCATGGCCGCATCGTTGAACGCGGCACGCACAAGGAGCTGCTCGAACTGGGCGGCCTGTACCAGCATCTGCACAGCATGCAGTTCCGCGAAAGGCAGGACTGATGGCCGGCAAGGGCACCCAGACCCCGCCGTACTGGTATGACGGCACCCCGGTTCCGTGGGCGATGCGCCTGCTGGCGCCGCTGTACGCAGGTGTCACCGCACTGCGCCGGCGCGCCTATCGGCGTGGCTGGCGCAAGCGCCACTCGCTGCCGGTGCCGGTCATCGTGGTCGGCAACATCACCGCCGGTGGTACCGGCAAGACGCCGCTGACGATTGCCCTGGTCGAGCGCCTGCGCGCGGCCGGCTGGAAGCCGGGCGTGGCCAGCCGCGGCTATGGTCGCGAAGACGCCGACAAGCCGCTGTGGGTGCAGGCCGATACGCCAACCGCGAAGGGCGGTGACGAACCGGTGCTGATCGCCTGGAAGACCGGCGTGCCGGTGCGCGTGGACCGTGACCGTGTCGCCGCCGGCAAGGCGCTGATCGAGGCCGGCTGCGATGTAATCGTCTGCGACGACGGTTTGCAGCACTACCGGCTGGCGCGCGACATCGAGATCGAACTGGTCGATGCCCAGCGTCGCTATGGCAATGGCCGGATGATCCCGGCCGGGCCGTTGCGCGAGCCGGTCAGCCGCGCGAGCGAGTGCGATTTCCGCGTGGTCAACCTCGGCCAGGCCGATGAGGAGACCGCGGCACAGGCCTGTGGCTTCGGCCAGTGGCCAATGTCCCTGCACATCGACAGTGCGCAGCCGCTGGCCGGTGGCCGCGCGCGCCCGCTGGCGTACTTCAAGGGCCAGCGGGTGCACGCGGTGGCCGGCATCGCCCATCCACAGCGCTTCTTCGACATGCTGCGCGCGCGCGGGATCGGCGTGGTGCCGCATGCGTTCGCCGACCACCAGGCCTACCAGCCGCAGGACCTGTCCTTCGGCAGCCAGTTGCCGGTACTGATGACCGAAAAGGATGCGGTGAAATGCCGGGCGTTCGGCAACGACTGGCACTACGCGGTTCCGCTGCGCGCCGAGTTGCCCGCCGCGTTCTGGGTGGCGTTGACCGATCGCCTGGACAAGCTGCGACCGAACTGAGTGGCGCGGCGGCGCTTGCATTCACGCGCCGCTGGCCGCATTCCCGTTGTAACGAGCCTGCCGAGAACCGCCCGCATGACCGAATTCGTCGTCGCCATTCCGGCCCGCTTTGCCGCCTCGCGGCTGCCGGGCAAGCCGCTGCGCCCGCTGGGCGGTGAGCCGCTGGTGCTGCATGTGGCGCGCCGCGCGCTGCAGGCCGGTGCCCGCGAGGTCTGGGTGGCGACCGACGACCAACGCATTTCCGATGCGCTGTCCGGGTTGGCCGAGGTGAAGGTGGCGATGACCGCGACCACGCATGCCTCGGGCACCGATCGCCTGGCCGAGTGCGCACGCATTGCCGGCTGGGCCGATGACACGGTGGTGGTCAACCTGCAGGGCGACGAACCGTTCGCGCCGGCGACCGGCATCCGCGCGGTGGCCGATGCGCTGGTCGCTGGCACTGCGCCGATGTCGACTCTCGCCACGACCGTCGAGGACGCGCACACCCTGTTCGACCCGAACGTCGTGAAGCTGGTGCGCAACGTGCGCAACGAGGCGATGTACTTCAGCCGCGCGCCGATCGCCTGGCACCGCGACGGCTTCGCACGCAGCCGCGACACGCTGCCGGACGGCCATCACTGGCTGCGCCACATCGGCATCTATGGCTATCGCGCCGGCTTCCTGCAGCAGTTCGCGGCGATGCCGCCGGGCCAGCTGGAGCAGGTCGAATCGCTGGAGCAGCTGCGCGTGCTGGAAGCGGGCTACCCGATCAGCGTGGCGATCTCGCCCGAGCCGTTCCCACCGGGCATCGATACGCCCGAGGACCTGGAGCGCGCCGAGGGGCTGCTGCAGGCGATGGCCGCGCGATGAGGCTGCTGGTCGTCTGCCTCGGCAACATCTGCCGTTCGCCGATGGCCGAAGGCGCGCTGCGCGCACGCCTGGATGCCTCGCCGCTGGCCGGGCGGGTGCAGGTCGATTCGGCCGGCACGGGCGACTGGCACGTGGGCGAGCCGCCGGACCGCCGCGCGATCGCCTGCGCGGCCGGGCACGGCGTGGACATCGGCGGCCTGCGCGCACGCCAGCTGCAGGCCGTGGATTTCGAACGTTTCGACTGGATCCTGTGTGCCGACGAGGCCAACCTGCGTGATGCCGGGCGCCTGGCGACGGCGGCCCAGCGTGAACGGCTGGCGTTGTATCTGCCCTGGTCCGGCGGGCAGGGGCGGGTAGCCATCCCTGATCCCTACACCGGCGGCAGCGATCATTTCGAACAGGTCTGGTCGCTGGTCGACGATGCTGCAAAACGTGCGGTGGCACGACTGTTGCATGACGCCGACTCCGGCATAATCAGGTCATGAACGTCCAGCCCGTCCCGGACCTGCCCGAATTCGCCACTTGGCTCAATGCCACCCCCTGCACCCTGACCGAACTGCGCGGCCGGCCGGTCGCGCTGCTGTTCGTCAATGCGGCCTCCGCCTGGAGTGCGCAACGCCTGGCCGAGTTCGGCCAATGGCTGTCGCGCCACCCGGGCAAGCTGCAGCCGCTGGTGCTGCAGGTGCCGCGTTTTGATTTCGAACGCGATGCCACGGCCGCACTGAAGCTGCTGCGCCGTCAGGGCCTGACCATGCCCGTGCTGCTCGATGCCGACTGGGATGGCTGGCGCCGCTTCGGCGTCACCGCCTGGCCGACCATGGTGCTGCTGGACGCGCAGGGCCGTGAACAGCAACGGCTGGTCGGGCAGGGCGCGCCCGGTGAACTGGAGCGCGCCTTGAACGCGCTGTGCCAGGGCGCACCTTCGGCGCCGCCGCGTGGCGGCAGCGAACTGCATCCGGAACCGCGTCAGGCCCTGCGCTTCCCGCAGGGGCTGGCGGTCAGCACCGAACGTCTGTACATCGCCGACAGCGGTCATCACCGCATTCTCGAATGCAGCCATGGCGGCCGCATCCTGCGTCAGTTCGGCCTCGGCACCGCCGATTTCATGGATGGCAATCTCGCCGAAGCGGCGTTCCACCGCCCGCAGGCGCTGGTGCTGGAGCGCGATTCGCTGTACGTCGCCGATACCGGCAACCATGCCGTGCGCCGCATCAATCTGCTGACCGGCATCGTCGACACGCTGTGCGGCAACGGGCGACCCGGCGCGCCGGTGGAGGGCCCGGTGGCGCAGGCGCGGCAGGTCTCGCTGGACCATCCGGTTGGCCTGGCCATCGCCGACAACCAGCTGCACATCGCAATGGCCGGCGACAACCGCATCTGGAGCTACCACCTGGGCCAGCGCAGCCTGCAATGGCGCGCCGGCAGTGGTTCCATCGACGAGCGTGATGGCAGTGGCCATCTGGCTGCCTTCGCGCAACCGACCGCGCTGGCCGTGGTGCAGCAGGTGCTGTACGTCGCCGATGCGTTGGGATCCTCGATCCGTGCACTGCAACTGCGTGGTGACCTGGTGCAGACACTGGTCGGGCAGGGGCCGTGGCGCTTCGGCAGTGAAGACGGCCCGCGCGCGCAGGCCAGCCTGCAGTTCCCGCAGGCGATCGCACTGGGCGCGGACGCCCCGCTGCTGTGGATCGCCGACACCGGCAACGGTCGCCTGCGCACGCTGCGCCTGGGCGGCGGTGAACTGACCACCCAGCCGCTGCCGCGCCGCCTGCACGGCCCGGCTGGCCTGGCCGTGGGCGCAGGTGCGGTGTGGATCGCCGAGACCGACGCCCATGCCGTGCTGCGATTCGACCCCGACAGCGGCGTGCTCAGCGAAGTCCCGATCAGCGAATGACCGACGTTCCCGCCCCGGCCTTCAACGGCAAGGCCTTCGCGGCCCAGCTCAGCACCGCCCCCGGCGTGTACCGCATGTACGCGGCCGACGACACCCTGCTGTACGTGGGCAAGGCGCGCGCGCTGCGCAACCGCGTCGGCAGCTATTTCAACGGCAGCCCGAAGAACGCGCGGATCATGTCGATGATCTCGCAGATCACGCGCATGGACGTGACCGTGACGCGCTCGGAAGCCGAGGCGTTGCTGCTGGAGAATCAGCTGATCAAGTCGCTGTCGCCGCGCTACAACGTCTCGCTGCGCGACGACAAGACCTACCCGCATGTGCTGCTGACCCGCGAGGACTGGCCGCGCATCGCCCTGCATCGGGGCCCGCGCGCCATTCCCGGCCGCTATTTCGGGCCGTATCCGGGCGTGACCGCAGTGCGCGAAACGCTGAACCTGATGCACAAGCTGTTCAAGCTGCGCAGTTGCGAGGACAGCGTGTTCCGCAACCGCTCGCGGCCGTGCCTGCAATACCAGATCGGCCGCTGCAGCGCGCCCTGCGTGGAGCTGGTGCCGGCCGCGGACTACGCCGAATCGGTGCGCCGTGCTGCGCTGTTCCTGGAAGGCAAGAGCGACGAGCTGACCCGCGAGCTGGGCGAGCAGATGCAGGCCGCCAGCGAGGCCCTGGAGTTCGAGCAGGCCGCGCGCCTGCGCGACCTGATTTCCTCGCTGCGCAGCATGCAGACGCGCCAGTACGTGGACGGCCGCGCCGCCGACCTGGACGTGCTGGCGGTGGCCATGCAGGGTTCGCAGGCCTGCGTGCTGCTGCTGGCTTTCCGCGATGGCCGTAACCTCGGCACCCGCCCGTTCTTCCCGCGCACCAACGGCGAGGAGAGTCCGGAGGAAGTGCTGGCCGCGTTCGTCTCGCAGTACTACATCGAATTCGAGCCGCCGCGCGAGATCCTGCTGGATCGCGAGATTCCCGATGCCGACCTGCTGGTTGCGGCGCTGTCGGCCTCGGCCGAGCGCAAGGTGCAGCTGAAGTGGAACGTGCGCGGCGAGCGCGCCGGCTATGTGGAGCTGGCCAGCCGCAACGCGCAGCTGACCCTGGCCACTGAACTCAACAGCCGCAATGCGCAGCATGCGCGCAGCGATGCACTGCGCGAGATGCTGGGCCTGGCCGAGCCGGTCAAGCGGGTCGAGTGCTTCGATATCAGCCATACGCTGGGCGAGGCCACTGTGGCCTCGTGCGTGGTGTTCGACGCCGCCGGTCCGGTGCGCGCGCAGTACCGCCGTTTCAACATCAGCGGCATCGAGCCGGGCGACGACTATGCCGCCATGCGCCAGGCCATCGACCGCCGTTTCCGCCGCGCGGTGGAAGAGCAGGGCGTGCTGCCGGATGTGCTGCTGATCGACGGCGGCGCCGGCCAGCTGGCACAGGCCCAGGCCGCGCTGGCCGACCTGGGCGTGGAAGGCGTGCTGCTGGTGGGCGTGGCCAAGGGCGTGGAGCGCCGCGCCGGCCACGAAGCGCTGGTGATGCCCGATGGCCGCGAGCTGCGCCCGGGCGCGGCCAACCCGGCGCTGCAGTTCATCCAGCAGGTGCGCGACGAGGCGCACCGCTTTGCCATCACCGGCCACAGGGGGCGCCGCCAGAAGGCGCGGATGACCAGCAAGCTGGAGGATATCCCCGGCATCGGGCCGCGCCGCCGCGCCAGCCTGCTCAAGCATTTCGGCGGTCTTGTGGGCCTGAAAGCCGCTGGCGAAGCGGAAATCGCCAAGGTGGAAGGCATCAATGACGCCCTCGCGGCACGTATCTACGCTAACCTGCACGGGTTGGCCACGCCTGATGCGGCCGAGTAGAGAGAGAAGCACGCAAGCATGAAGTTGACCCTGCCCACCTGGCTGACGTTGTTGCGGATCGTAATGATCTCGGTGCTGGTGCTGGTGTTCTACCTGCCCTACACCTGGACCAACTTCGCTTCGGCGGCGATCTTCGGCCTGGCCGCGATCACCGACTGGCTCGACGGCTGGATCGCACGCCGTTACCAGCTGGAGTCGGCCTTCGGCGCGTTCCTCGACCCGGTCGCGGACAAGCTGATGGTGGCAGTAGCGCTGTTCCTGATCGTGCAGGGCCATCCGACGCCGTGGATGGCATTCTGGGCGGCGGTGATCGTCGGCCGCGAGATCGCGGTATCGGCGCTGCGAGAGTGGATGGCCGAGCTGGGCCAGCGCGCCAAGGTGCGCGTGGCGATGATCGGCAAGATCAAGACCACCGCGCAGATGGTCGCGCTGCTGTGCCTGCTGTATTCGGTGGCGCCAAACGTACCGGTGGAAGACATCTGGATGGGCTGGCCGGTGTTCCACATCGGCGACTGGACCCTGGCGATTGCCGCGGTGCTGACCCTGTGGTCGGGCCTGCAGTACCTGCACGCCGCTTGGCCGAGCCTGCGCGATGACGAGCGCGCCGCGCGCGAGCGTGCACGGCAGAAGAAGCTGGGCAACTGAGCCCCGGGGTCGGATCCCTTTCCGCAGGAAAGGGCTCCTGGCAGACCCGAAAAAGCGCTTGACGCCATCCTTGGAATAGGTAAAATTTCGCCTCCCAAGCGGGAATAGCTCAGTTGGTAGAGCGCAACCTTGCCAAGGTTGAGGTCGCGAGTTCGAGTCTCGTTTCCCGCTCCAGATTCAAGAAGAACGCTCCCGACAGGGGGCGTTTTTCGTTTGCCTGGCGCCTGCTTCATCCCCACTTCACCGCCACTCCTTCGCCTCGCCACGCGCCAGTTCGAAGCTGCATCTGTGTTCCTCCAGAACGATGCAGCCATGCCCCAAACTCCTTCCGCCTACGACCATGATGTGGTCATCGTTGGCGCCAGTTTCGCCGGTGCCGCCTGCGCACTGGCTGCTGCCCAGTACGGCCTGCGCGTCTGCGTGCTGGAACGCAAGGCCGACCCCGGCGGGCGGCTGCACACCACCGGCATCGTGGTCAAGGAAGCGATGGAGCAGACCTGGCTGGGGCGCATGCCCGAACATCTGGTGCAACGGGTCGCCAACGTGCGCCTCTATGCGCCGAACCTGCGCAGCGTATTGCTGGCCGCACCGGGTTACTACTTCCTCACCACCGATACGCCGAACCTGATGCGCTGGCTGGCCAGCGAACTGCATGCGAACGGTGTCGACCTGCGCCTGCAGCAGTCCTTCACCGACGCCCATCGCCGCGGTGACGGCTGGCAGGTGGAAGGGGCAGGGAGCTGCGCCTATCTGGTTGGCGCCGATGGCGCGCGCTCACGCGTGGCCCGGCGCACCGGCCTCGGCCAGGTACGTGACAACCTCTACGGCGTAGAACGTGAGTTCGCCGGTCAGCAGGTGGCGCAGGGCGATGCGCTGCATTGCTTCGTCAGCAAGCGCTACGCCCCGGGCTACATCGGCTGGGTCGCCCAGAATCCGAGCGGTCTGCAGGTCGGGTTGGCGCTGCGTCACGATCCGCAACGGGTGCGGCCGCCGGACATTGAGGGTTTCCTCGACCACGTGCGCGGTGTGGTCAACATTCCGCCTTCGGCGCGCCCCTCGGCCACCCGCGCCGGCCTGGTGCCCTGCGGCCGACCGGATGGTCCGATCACTGGCCACCGGCTGATCCTGACCGGCGACGCGGCGGGCATCGTCTCGCCGCTCTCCGCCGGAGGTATCCACTCCTCGTGGCGGCATGGCTGGGCGGTCGGCGAGGCGATTGCCCGCCATCTGCGTGGGCAAGGGCCGGAAGCGGAACGGGTGGCGCAGCAGGTGGCGCCGGCGTTCCATGGAAAGCGCCTGCTGCGCTGGGCGATGGATCATCTGCAGGTGGACTGGCCGTTCAACGCGCTGCTGCATACGTCCGTCACGCGGCGCATCGCCGAGCAGATCTATTTCCATCGTCGTGGCGTGCGCGCGTGAAGGGTGCCGGCAGGCGTGCCTGGGCGCCGTCCCTCGCTTCCCGTGAAAATTCCTGTTGACGCCGTGCAGCAATATCGACACAATAGCGCTCCTTCGACGCAGGTCGAACGAAATCTGCGGGAATAGCTCAGTTGGTAGAGCGCAACCTTGCCAAGGTTGAGGTCGCGAGTTCGAGTCTCGTTTCCCGCTCCAGATTCATGAAGAACGCTCCCGAAAGGGGGCGTTTTTCATTTGTCATGATGTTGGCGGCAGGGGCCGCTACAGTCGCGCCACGGCATCTTCATAGCGGGCGTGATATCACTCGCCCGGCGTGACGAATCCGAGGTCAGTGTCGCAATCGGAATGGCGGGGCGCATCGGTCGTGGGGACGACCGCAGGCGAGGGAAGCGGAGAGCGCGTCAACAAGAGGCAATGGCCTGGATGTTGCACCAGCGTTCCGCGCGTCGCATGCACTGAAAGGCTGGCGAAAGGCCAACACCATCGTTGCCTGAACCGCACGCGTGTTGTGACCGTTTTCGGACCAATTCTCCATGTTCGCTCCACAATCGCACGGTAGCCTTCATGCTCCTTCTACACGTTGGCGGGCTGGTGGTCAGGCGTATCACTCCAGTGGCAGTGCCCAGGACCGGGCGCGGACTCTCCCTGCAGGCATTGCTGCGCCCGGGCGCACTGCTGACCAGCCTGGCGCTGGCAGGTTGCATGTCGGTGCCGGCTCCGGACCTGCCTGATCGCACCCCCAGCACCTGGACCCAGGTGCCGCAGGGCCAGGGCGTGGCGGTGGAGGCCAGGCAGTGGTGGAAGGTGCTGGCCGACCCGGCGCTGGACGGCCTGGTCGATCAAGCCATCGCCGGCAACCTTGATCTGCAGCAGGCCACGTTGCGCCTGCAGGCAGTGCGGATCGTCGCCGGCACCTCGGATTCGCGCTTCCTGCCGGAGATCTCGGCCAGCGCCAAGCAGGTACAGGACGCCGCCGCGGTCGACACCTATTTCCATGCGGGCATCGAAGCGATCTGGGACCTGGGCCTGTTCGGCGCCGCCGAGAGTGCCCATCTCAGCGCGCAGGCCTCGGCCGGCAATGCCGAGGCGTTGCGCAATGCCGCACAAGTGGCGGTGATTGCCGACGTGGTGCGCAGCTATCTGGACCTGACCGTAGCGCAGGCCCAGCAGGATCTGCTGGTCAGACAGCAGGCCGTGGATGATCGCGGCGAACAACTGGCACGGGTTCGCCTGCGCCTGCGCCTGGATGAGCCGGGCGAGCTGGAACGCCTGCGCGCGCGCCAGGCGGCGACCCGGGCAGCGACGGCGCAGGCCCGCGAAAATGCGGACAACGCGGCCCGCGCGCTGGCGCTGCTGCTGGGGCGTGACGGGCCGGATCCCGCCTGGCGCGCGTACCGCGCGCCGCCGAAGCTCGGTGCATTCTCGCTGCAGCAGGTCCCTGCGGATCTGCTGCGCTACCGCCCGCAGATCCTGCTGGCCGAATCAGAGGTGATGCAGGCAGCGGCCAGCAAGGGTTCGGCGCGCGCAGCGATGTATCCACGGGTCAGCCTTGGCGGCTCCATCCTGTACGCGTACAACCTCACCCAGAACGCCCGCTCCAATTCCGATTCGAGCCCGTCGATCGGCCCGTACATCGATATTCCGCTATGGGACTGGGGCCAGCGTCGCGCGCGCTTCCATGCCAATGAAAAGCAGCTGGATGCCGCCTTGCTGGGATACCGCAAGGCGGTGCTGGAAGGCGTGAGCGAAGTGGAAGGCGCGCTGGGCAGCCTGGCGCGGCAGGACAGCAGCATCCAGTCGTTGCGCGCGGCCAACGACGCCGCCGGGCAGCAGGTCAAGCGCCAGGCGCGGCAGGTGCAGCTGGGTCTGTCCAGCGAGTTCGATGGACTCGACACGCAACGCGCCGCACTCGCCTCGCAGGCTGATCTGATCGCTGCGCAGGGTGCGCGCGTTCTGGCCTTTGCATCGCTGTACCGCGCCCTCGGCGGCGCCCCGCTGCCTGCCGAGGGTGAGGGCGAACCACAATGATCGCACTCGCCCGCAAGACCCTGGCCTATGAGTGGCGCCGGTTCCTGCCGGTGGTGCTGGCGATGTGTTTTGCCGGTGTGCTGTTGATCGTGCAGGCCGCACTGGTGCTGGGCATCTTCGGTACCGCTGCGATCTATGTGAAAGCGTCCTCGGCTGATATCTGGGCCGGTTTCCCCGGCACCCAGAGTGTGAATTACGGCCATGCAATCAGCGCGGATGTGGAAAGCCATCTGCGCATGGACCCGGATGTCACTCGCGTCGAGCCCTACGAGTGGGTCGATGGCGAATGGCGATCCGGCGCGCAGGGCACCGGCAATGTGTCGGTGTACCTGTCCGGTATCTCCACCCGGGACGATGCGATGATGTTCGCGCGCATCCTCCCTGCCAACCTGCGCGCGCAGCTGCGCGAGCCGGGTGCGGTGATCGTCGACAGCGCCGATCTGGATACGCTGGGCGTGGACCTGCAGAACAACCGTGCCTGGATCAATGGCAAGGCGGTGCGCGTGGTCGCTGCACAACCGGGCCTGCGGGGCCTGGGCGGCGTCAACGTGCTGGCCTCGCTGGATACTGCGCGTGCCATCGCCGGTACCGACCCACATGAGGGCAGTACCTACTTCGTGGCGGGCCTGCGCTCGCCGGACCTGGCCGGTCGTGTGCGTGACCGCTTGTCCGCGTCGATGGGCCGGGCCACGCCGGTCGAGTTCTGGACCGCGCCGGAATTCGCCAGCCGCTCTCAGCAGTACTGGTTGTTCGATACCGGCGCGGGCATCGCGGTGTTGTTCATGGCCGTCATCGTCTGCTTCGTCGGCGCGGTGATCACCAACCAGTCGTTCGCGTCGGTGGTGGCTGGCTCAGTGCGCGAGTACGCCACGCTCAATGCGCTCGGTGCCGGTCGCTACGCGCTGGCGCGGGTGGTGTTCGAGCAGGCCTTGCTGATCGGCGGCGTGGGCATGTTGCTGGCGGCAGCCTTCAGCACGGTGGTGCTGTTGATCGCGCAGACCCAGCGCGTGCCGGTGCAGCTGACACCGATGGTGATCCTCGGCTGCGTGGCGCTGGTGGCGGTGATGGCCATGCTCTCCAGCATCATGGCGGTGCGCAGTGTCGTCCGCTCCGATCCATCGTTGCTGCTGCGTTGAGGACCGGCCGATGACTTCTACACGCGCCGTCGCTCCGACCCTGCGGGCCGACGCATTGGAAAAAGGCTTCATGTCCGGTGATGTGCAGGTGCCGGTGCTGCGCGGCCTGTCGCTGGACATCTATCCCGGCGAGCTGACCCTGGTATCCGGCCCGTCCGGCTGCGGCAAGAGCACGCTGCTGTCGCTGCTGTCCGGCCTGTCCGCGCCCGATGGCGGTCGCGTGCACGCGCTGGGCCAGGATGTGGGCCACATGACCCGCAGTGAAGTGGAGCGTTTCCGCCTGCACCATGTCGGCTTCGTGTTCCAGGGCTTCAACCTGTTCCCGGCACTGACCGCGCTGGAGCAGGTGCAGCTGCCACTGGGCTACCGCGGCATGCGCAATCGCGAAAGCGAGCCGCTGGCCCGCATGGCTCTGGAAGAAGTCGGCCTCAGCCACCGCAGCCACATGCGCCCGGCGCAGCTGTCCGGTGGCGAGAAACAGCGCGTCGCTGTCGCCCGTGCGTTCGCCAAGTCGCCGACGTTGATCTTCGCAGACGAACCCACCAGCGCGCTGGACGCCGAGAACGGTCAGCGCGTGATCGACATCCTGCATCGCTACGCACGTGCGCATGGTGCCACCGTGCTGTGCGTGAGCCACGATCCGCGCCTGATCCGGCATGCCGATCGGGTGATCGCCATGGAAGACGGCATGGTCCGTGATGACCGCCGCCAGAACGAAACCGTAGAGTCCGCCCCATGACCAAGACGTCGCATCTGCTTCCCCTCAGCCTGGCCCTGTCCGCGGCACTGCTGCTCGGCGCCTGTTCCAGGGAGGCGCCCACCGCTGCATCGGCCCCCTCAGGCAAGGAGGGTACTGCCGCCGCCGGCAAGGTCGCCGTGGCGCGGGGCATCATTGACGTCGAAGGTGGCCTGATCGCGCTGGCACCGCCGGTGGATGGCTCGATCATCGCCGCACCGGTGAACGAAGGCGCCACGGTGAAGAAGGGGCAGCTGTTGTTGTCTCTGGATGGTGCCCTGCTGCAGCAGGAGGTGGCGATGGCCACCGCCGATCTGGCCTTGGCCAATGACCGCCTGAAGGGCAGCCAGGCGCAGCTGCGCGAACTGGAGCGCAGCGCCATCCGTCTGTCCACGGGCGCCAGCGAAGGCGTGTCCTCGAACCAGCAGGCCGATGCGGCCAAGCAGCAGCTGGCCGGTGTGCGTGCCGATGTCGAGGTGGCCGGTGCGCAGGTCGACATGGCGCAGCACAAGCTGGAGCACGCGAAGCTGAAACTGCAGCAGATGTCGTTGAGCGCGCCGGAAGCCGGCACCGTGGTCGGCCAGGTGCCGGGCGTCGGTGCCTTCGTGCAGGCGGGCAAGCCGGCGATCTCGGTGCTGCCGGCGCGCCCGCTGCAGGTGCGCGCCGAACTGAGCGCCGCCTACGCCGATGCCGTGCAGGTGGGCATGAAGGCTACTGTTGTGCCGGACAGTGATGGTGCGGAGAACATGGGCACGCTGCCGCCTGCACGCGTGGTGCGCATCAGTCCGGTGTTTGCGCAGGCACGCCTGCCTGAAGATGCAGGACGTGGCATGGCCAAGGTGGTGGAGTGCGTGTTGGAGTTCGACGGGCAAGCCAAGGCGCGCTTCGGCCAGCACGTGCGGGTGGAGTTCCGGAAGTAGGCCTCTAGCGCTGCGGCGGGGGAGTCCGTGGTGACCCGCGCCGCCAGAGCGCCCGCCACGCGCTCACCGCCGACACCACGCACAGCGCCAGCAGCAATCCCACGTCCAGCAGCAGCAACCACAGCAGGTGCATGCCTTGTACCGGCGGCTGGTGCATCGCCGACAGCATCCACGGTATCGACCACACCAGCAGCAGGGCGAAGGCGATAAGCAGGCGCAGCCACAGGCGTTTGAGTTTCCACGGGCGCACGATCAGTGCCGCCACCACCAGTTCAACCGTGCCCAGCAACGCGAACACGATGACGGTGCTGGTCGGATAGGGCAGCTGGGCGCCTTCCAGGCGATGCAGCAGCCAGTAGTCCGGAGTGAAGCCAGCATTGACAAGTGCGGCGATCAGCGCCAACCAGGTCAGCGCGACCAGCAACCAGAACAGGCGGACGTAGCGTCTCGGCATCGGGGGTGTCCGTGCTTGGGCGGGGCAGCGTAACCCAGTGCGGACGCCCGTGACCGCATGATGTGAAGACTGTTGACGGCGTGAAGGAATTTGGACACAATAGCGCTCCTTCGACGCAGGTCGAATGGAATCTGCGGGAATAGCTCAGTTGGTAGAGCGCAACCTTGCCAAGGTTGAGGTCGCGAGTTCGAGTCTCGTTTCCCGCTCCAGATTCTACAGGGCCCCGGTAGGGGCCTTGTTTTTCTCCCGCCACGGCAAGGCGGGGCACGTTGGGCCACAAGGCTTTACGCGCAGTCAGAAAAGTGAAATCGCTGGTGTGTTTTCCGGATTTCCGGTAGCATGTCGGCTTACGCGGGAATAGCTCAGTTGGTAGAGCGCAACCTTGCCAAGGTTGAGGTCGCGAGTTCGAGTCTCGTTTCCCGCTCCATGTTCCGACAGGCCCCATCTTGGGGTTTTGTCTTGTCAGGGCTAGGTTCCTGGCGCGCAGTACGTTGGCCTCATGGCAGAGTGGCTATGCACCGGATTGCAAATCCGTTTACAGCGGTTCGATTCCGCTTGAGGCCTCCAATTGAAAAGCCCTGACTCCGGTCAGGGCTTTTTTGTTTGGCTGCGATCGATTCCCCGCTCGCGCGATCACCGCTCGGCAGTCAGTCATGGCAGATGCGGTGGCGCTACACTCGTGTGATGAACCAGATTGATCACTTCCGCGGCGCCTTGCTCGGCCTCGCGTGCGGCGATGCCGTCGGTACCACGCTGGAGTTCAAGCCTCGTGGCAGCTTCATCCCGATCACCGACATGGTGGGTGGTGGGCCGTTCCAGCTGCAGCCGGGGCAATGGACCGACGATACCTCCATGGCGATGTGCCTGGCCGAGAGCCTGGTGCGTTGTGACACCTTGGATGTGCACGATCAGATGAACCGCTACGCCAACTGGTACCAGCATGGGTACTGGAGTGCGACCGGCGAGTGCTTCGATATCGGTATGGCAACGCGGGCTGCCATCGACCGGTTCCTGCAGGACGGCCAACCGCTGGCGGGTAGTGACGACCCACGCAGCGCTGGCAATGGCTCGATCATGCGTTTGGCGCCGGTGGCATTGCGCTACGCCGGGACTCCCGACCTGCAGGCAATGGCCGCGCTGAGTTCGCGAACGACGCACGCTGCGCAGGAGTGCCTGGAGGCGTGCCGCTTGCTGGCGGTCGCGCTGGAGCGGGCGTTGGCAGGTGGCACCCGTGACGCGGTGCTGGATCTCAGCAATGTCCCTGTCGAGAGCGCGCGGCTGCGGCAGATCGCGGCGGGCGGCTACCGCGGTGCCGCGCGTGAGCAGATCCGTGGCAATGGCTATGTTGTCGACAGTCTGGAAGCTGCACTCTGGTGCTTTGATCGCCACGACACCTTTGAAGCCGTCGTACTCGAGGCGGCCAATCTTGGCGAGGACGCCGACACCACGGCCGCCATTGCGGGGCAGCTGGCGGGCGCATTCCATGGTGCGCGCGGAATCCCCGGGCGGTGGTTGCAGCGGCTGGCCCTGCGTGCCGAAATCCAGGCGCTGGCCGATGCGCTGCACGCCTTGAATCAGGGCAGCGACTGCGCTGCGTGAGTCGGGTTGCCTGCCTGTGAACTGCGCCGGCAGGGCGCTCCCTGCGGCCGCCATTTCCGACGCCGCGCTGCTTCACCTGCAGCCGTTCGCCGCGCCCCGGTCGCCAGTCTCAGCCGGCCACGACATGGAAAGGCGCTATGGTCGAGTTCCACGTCTCAGGGAGCCGCAATGGCGAGCAAGGACATCACGCGTCGTTCCAGCCACGGAGCGAAACGGAAATGAGCAAAGTCACGGCAGATGTGCGCTGGTTGACCTTCCGCTTGAAGAACGGGCAATCCATTGGCCCTGATCGGCTGAAGGACGGATGGGTCATCGCCTCGGAAACCGCCCGCTGCGGGGTGCGCCGCGAGCATATCGAAGGGTCGGGCCTGGTATATGCCCTGTACGCGCCGGCCAACCTGGCCTCACCACGGCGCGCGGAAATGCGCATGCGCGAATTCCTGATGAGCTCGGGCTACACCTTCACGATGGGCACGCTGGGCGGCTGAGCTGCGCGCGGGCCGCGATTGCTCAACGCTGCGCGGCCTTCAACGCCTCGATGATCTGCGCGCCGGAGAAGCCACAATGGCCTTCGCCAACGGGCGGCAGCACCTGTGGCAGCGGACGGGCGCCGGCCCGAGCGGCCGTCCGCGGATACACCGTCTGCATGCGCGGCACGATCGTCGGGTCGTTGTTGTTGAACTGGATCACCAGCGGTCGCCTCAACGCACCGCTCAATGCCAGCTCCCTGCGGACAGCGGCCCGCGCGGCAGGCACGGCATCGACACGTTGCACGCCGGCATTGAACGCCATGTCGTCACCGAAGCCGCTGTAAGCCACACCTCTGTTGCCCACCGGCATGCCGCCACTGCGCGTGGCCAGTTCGTGCAGGACCAGTGCATGCAGGCTGATCGTTCCGGCCAGTGCATCAGCGGACACCTGCAGCCGCTGTGCCAGCAACGCGGCATGTGACGGGCTGCGTTGCAGCGCATTGGAGATGCCTTGGTACAGTTCGCCCTGTGGCAGCGCAGCCGCTTCGCGTGAGACCAGTCCCGCAGCCGGCAGGCCTTCGGCCTTGGCAAAGAAGTAATCGAAAGCGACCAGCGTGGTCAGCAGATTACTCGCGATCTGTTCGCCACTGAGATTGGCGCCGCATAGCGACACACCACCGGCGTAGTGTTGCGGGAACCGCTCGAGGCTGGCGAGGGTCACGGCGCCGCCCATCGAAAATCCCAGCATCCAGACATGGCGCACATGCTTGAGTTCAGCCACTGCATGCCGGCGCAGGCGTTCCATGTCGGTGATCGCATCGGCCACCGCCCAGCCCTGGCTGGCATAGGCGCTCTGCGCGACGGCGTAGCCTGCAGCCAGCAGTGGCGCGGTGCCGTCATTGGCGGCCATCGGCGTAGCACGTGGCACGCCTACCGGCTCGTAGCCGTGCGCCAGCATCACCAGGTCACCGTTCCAGTCGGCCGGCACGTCCAGGCGCCACGGCGCGCCCTGCAGCTCGCCGCTCAGCGTGCGTGCCGCCGTTGGCGCTGACGCCAGCAAGGTCGTCGAAGGCAGCAGCAGGCCGAGGGCGAGGGCGCATCGAAGCAGGGCGGGCATCGGGGTCATTCCATGCGGGAATGACCCCGAGCATAGATGCCAGCGAAATGTTGCGCGCGCTGCACTGCCGCAGGAAGGGCGGGCTGGGGGGGGGGGCGCCCGCTCCCCGAGTTGATCACGTCCGCTACGGGGGTGATTCCGATACGATGTGTCGCCTTGATCTCTTTCTACTTTACCCAGGGTCCCGTCATGGTCGACCGTCTCGCCATTCTGCTTGAACGCTTTGCGGTTACCGCCTCGGTGTTCCATGCCGGCGCGCTGTGCGGCATCAACTCGCTGGCGGGCGAGGATGACGCCGGGCAGCTGCATCTGGTGCGACGTGGCCCGTTGCAGGTCAGCCATGGCCAGCAGACCGTCCAGGTCGAGGTGCCGAGCCTGCTGCTGTACCCACGGCCGATGCCGCATCGGTTCAGCACCGATCCGCAGCACGGCGCCGACATGGCCTGCGCCAATCTGCATTTCGAGGGCGGGCGGCTCAACCCGATCAGCGCGGCGTTGCCCGATTTCATCTGCCTGCCGCTGGCCGATTTGTACGGCGGCAACGCAGCGCTGGAGCTGCTTTTCGAAGAAGCCTTCGAGCAGCGCTGCGGTCGTGCGGCGATGGTCAACCGGCTGTTCGAGGTGGTGATGATCCAGGTGCTGCGGCAGCTGATGGAAGGGGGGAAGATGCGTGGTGGCCTGTTTGCCGGGCTGGGGCATCCGCGGCTGCGGCTGGCGCTGGTGGCGATGCATGAAGCGCCCGCACAGTCCTGGACCCTGGAAGACCTGGCCGAGGTGGCCGGCATGTCACGCAGCGTATTTGCTGCCAGTTTCCGTGAGGCGATGGGTACCACCCCGGGCCAGTACCTGCAGGGCTGGCGGGTGGGCCTGGCGCAGCAGGCACTGCGTCAGGGGCGCCCGTTGAAGCGGATCGCTGATGACGTTGGCTATGGTAGCGAAGCCGCGCTGTCGCGCGCATTCAAGGCACATACCGGGCAGTCGCCGCGGGAGTGGCGCGGACAGGCCCGCGCCGGCGCGGGCTGAGCCTCAGCCCAGCACCAGCCGGGCCAGTTTCATGCCACCGAACAGGCCAACCAGGCCCAGTGCCACCGAACCGCCGGCGTACAACGCTGCCAGGCCATGCTGGCCGCGCTGCAGCAGCAGACCGATTTCCAGCGCGTAGGTGGAGAACGTGGTGTAGCCGCCGAGGACGCCGGTGGCCAGCAGAAGGCGCAGCTGCGGCGACGCGCCATTGCGCAGGGCGAAGGCTTCGACCAGCGCGCCCATCAGCAGTGCACCGCTGATGTTGATCAGGAAGGTCGACCACGGCCACGGGCTGCCGACCGCTACCCGCGTACCGATCAGGTTGCAGGCATGGCGAAGGCAGGCGCCGAGCCCGCCGCCGACGAAGACCAGCAGATAATTGTTCAATGCGTGCATCACATGCCTCGGTTGCGGGTTCGCTGATTCGATGGCGAACGCCGACGACAGGCATGGCCCGCCATCGACGAAGACCGGTTCGTCCTGGCAGGAGCCATCAGCCCTTTCGGGCGGTTATCGGGGGAGCCCCATCCCCATCCGCGACCATGCTACCAGTGGTAGTGCATTCACGTCATCGAGGTCGTCAGCACCCGGATGACCTTGCTGCGGCTGAAGCCGTCCATCAGCAGTTCGAAGGCCAGCAGGTCCAGGGCCGCGTGGCGGCGATGGTCGATCTGCAATCCCTTCTCCTCCACCAGATGGCTGACCAGTTCGTAGGCGTCCTGCCAGACATCCAGGTGGGCCTGGCTGGGGATATAGGTATTGCCCCGCTCACCGACGCCAAGCCCGCTCACGCCGTACAGCAGTTCACGCGCGTCCAGTTTGGCCGCATCGGCGATGCGGAACAGCTGTTCGGCCTTCACATGGGCGGGGCTGACATGGTCGTTGAGCCAGTTGCTGATGGTTGCCGTCGTCGAATCGGCGGCGCGGGCCAGATCGGCCGGGCGAGGGTGCCCGGCTTTCTTCATGGCAATGGCGAGTCGTTGGCCGAGAGTATTCATCTATGCAAGCCAGCTTAACGCGTGGATCGCAAAGTTCCCTTGTTCCAAGAATAAGTCTGGTTAACAGAAGGACCGACCGTGACCGAATTCTGGAGCAAGGGGCAGGTACGCGCCCGGCTGGGTTTCCGGACCGATGCCGAACTGGCGCGCTTTTTTGGCATAAGCCGATCTGCCGTGTCGCAATGGCCCAAGAACTTCCCGATTCCTGCGCTACGCCAATACATCCTGCATCAGCGCTATCCCAACCTGTTCCCCGCGACTGAGGATACGCAGGGCGAGTAAGCCTAAACTGCGCCGCCTTTTGTCGCATATAGCACCCTAAGCGGCATTTGCTAAGTATGCTTAGCAATATTGGAAACTTCGATGAAACGGGGCTGGCCCATCAATGGCGCCTACCAGGGCGGGGCCGGGGAAATCGGGGCAGTGTGTCGGGTCCGGCCCATCCGGGCACCCCGTCTCCCCGTATGTGGTTTCGTGAACGATTAATAATTTCGATCACGAAAGTCGCGGTATGTAATTGACCTGTCGTGAAATCTATGACTAATTGGGATCAACCGGACGTGAAGCCCGGGAGTCTTTCAGTAGCTCGCAAGTGAGTCGGTAGACCGTCAACGATGCAGAACAAGTCCAACGGAGGTCGTATGGAATACGGCATGCATGGCTTGGCTGAACGGGTACGCCGCGAACTGGAAGCCAGTTATCACAAACACGGATGCGGTCCGGCGTTCTGGGATACCTACCAGCAGGTGCTGGACCGCCTGGTCCCGCAGGGGACCGAGCGTACCGAAGTCACCAATGAAATGGCGCTGATCATCGAGCAGCTGGGCATCGTCCGACGTGCGCAGCTGGTGCCGCCGCACGCCAACGGGCCGCGTTGATCCGTTGATTCAAAGCAGGCGCCAGGCGCCGCAGGCCAACAGCGCCAGCAGTATCGACAGCAGTGCCAGGGTCCGCGGTCGCCACCATTGCCGCGGTTGCCCGGCCATGGCCTGCGGACTGCAGTAGCGCACCAGCCCCGTGCCGAAACCGGCCTGGTGCTGCTGCCGCGAGCAGGCCTCCAGGCAGGCGCCGCAGGCCAGGCAATCGGCCTGAGGTCCCTGGCGGATATCCAGTTGCATCGGGCAGGCGCTGACACAGGCAGCGCAATCGGTGCAGTCGCCCAGGCGGTCGGCGCTGAAGGTGGGCATCGGTCCGGCCAGCAGCGGATGTGCAGCGCGGAACACGTAGTCCTGTGCGGTGGTCGGGTCGAGCAGGCCACGGCCGCGTCCGAGCACGCCCCCCAGCCCCGACGGACGCATGCCGCGCGGTTCGCCGCGGCGCGCGTCGTACAACATGCGGGGTGTATGCGGATCGGTCAGCAGCGGCTGCAGGCGCGCGAACGGGCACAGCGAACGGCACACCTGCTCGCGCAGGAAGCCGGCATTGCCCCAGGTGGCGGCGGCATAGAACAGCACCCAGAACGTTTCCCAGCCGCTCCAGCCGGCATGCGGCGCGGCGGCCACCAGTTCTTCGATCGGGCTGAACAGACCGACGAACGTGATGCCGGTCCACAGCGACAGCAGCCCCCATGCCACCTGGGTGGCAGGGCGCACGGCGGGCGCTGGCAAGGCCCGGGCCATGGCGCGCGCAATCCAGTCGAAGGCGCGGCGCCATAGCGTCTGTGGGCAGGCGTGGCCGCACCAGATGCGGCCGACGAGGTGGGTGAGCAGCGCGAGGCCCACCGCCAGCACCGCCAGCAACCCTATCAGCACGCCAACATCGCCGGGCCACAATGTCCAGCCAAACAGGTCAAAGCGCCGTGCGTTGATGTCCAGCAGCAGGGCCTGCCGCCCATTCCAGCGCAGCCATGGCAGGGCATAGAACAAGGCCAGCAAGAGCATGCTGAGTGCGGCGCGCCAATGCCAGCGGCGTGGGATTCCGGTGCAGGCCGTACTCATCCCAGCGGCAGCTCGTCGTCGTCGTCGCTTGGCATCGGTCGCTGCAGGTACCAAGTGACCGCGCTGGACAGTGCGGTCACCGACCAGAACATGAAGAATCCTGCCGTATAGCCCAGTTCGCGGCTGATCGCCGTACCCGGAAAGCTGATCGCCTGCAGACGCAGCGGGTCGACAAAGGCGAAGAACACCACGCTGGCCAGGCCTGCAGCGATGAAGCTGGGCCAGAGGATGGCGCCCCAGTGCTGGATCAGCTGCTGGCGGCGGCTGGGAGAGGGTCTGTTCATGCTGTCCCGGGTCGGAATGAGGGCGGCGCGTATACTCCGCCGAGGCTGGCGCAGCATCCGCAGGGCATGCTTCCTGCAGGAATGCCAGACTAGGTGCAGCGGACTGCGCCGACATTGATCTGGATCAACGGCGGTGCCGGCCGGCTACGGCACACTGCCGGCAAGCTTTGGATACCCCGATGAACGCAATATCGCCGCCTGTCCTGCCCGTCGCCTCGCCCCGGCTGTGCACTGAGCAGGAAGTGACCCGCCTGGTCCACGACTTCTATGCACGCGTGCGCGAGGAGGAGCGGTTGGGGCCTGTGTTCGAGGCACACGTCCACGACTGGCCGGAACATCTGGCGCAGCTGGTCGATTTCTGGTCGGCAATGCTGCGCGGCACGCGCCGCTTCAAGGGCTCGCCGATGTCCAAGCACATGGCCATCGAGCTGGACAAGGACCTGTTCGACCGCTGGCTGGTGCTGTTCCGGATCACCACCGCCGAGTGCGGCAACCCGCCCATGCAGGCGCTGGCCAACGACGTGGCCGCGCGCATCGGTGACACCTTCTGGAAGCGCTACCAGATGCTGCGCTGGCCGCAGGTCGGCCTGCCGGTGCTGGAAATCCCCACCCGCGATTGATCTGGGTCAAGGCGGTGGCGTCCGCCCGGCGCGATGCTGGCGGCATGGACACGTTCTCACCCGCCGCCGGCGGTCTTGCCTGGACCTTCGACCCCGACCTGCTGCGCCGGCATGACCGGCCGGGGCCGCGCTACACCTCGTATCCGACCGCGCCTCACTTCCACGATGGCTTCGATGCGCCGGCGCTGCGCCAGGCAATCGCCGACAGCAACCAGCTGGCCCGCGCGCTGTCGCTGTACGTGCATGTACCGTTCTGCTCCAGTCCCTGCTTCTACTGCGGCTGCAACCGGGTGATCACCCGCGACCGCGGCCGTGGCCACAGCTACGTCGCGCGCGTGCTGGCCGAGGCCGACCTGCTGGCGCCGCAGTTCGAGGACGGCCGTGAAGTCATCCAGCTGCACCTGGGCGGTGGCACGCCGAATTTCCTCGAGGCCGAGGCGATGACCACGCTGGTGGAAGGGCTGCGCCGGCGCTTCGATTTCAGCGATTCACCGCAGCGCGATTTCTCGATCGAACTCGATCCGCGCTTCATCGATACCCGCGATGTCGCCATGCTGGCGCGGCTGGGCTTCAACCGCGCCAGCCTGGGCGTGCAGGATTTCGACCCACAGGTACAGGAAGCGATCAACCGCGTGCAGGGCGTGCAGCAGACGCTGGACATCCTGCAGGCCTGCCGCGACAGCGGCATGCGTTCGGTCAACGTCGACCTGATCTATGGGCTGCCGGGACAGAGCCTGGAAGGGTTTGGCCGCACCCTGGAACGGGTGCTGGCATTGCGCCCGGATCGCCTGGCGGTGTACGGCTACGCACACCTGCCGCATCTGTTCCGCGCACAGAAGCAGATCGACGAACGCCGCTTGCCTTCGCCGGAAGACAAGCTGGCGCTGCTGGGCCTGGCGGTGGAGAGGCTCTCCACTGCGGGCTACCAGTACATCGGCATGGATCACTTCGCACTGCCGGAAGAAGATCTGTCACGCGCGCAGCGCGCCGGGCAGCTGCATCGCAATTTCATGGGCTATACCACCCACGCCGATACCGATCTGCTCGGCCTGGGCGTGAGTGCGATCAGCCACATCGGTGCCACCTACAGCCAGAATCCGCGCGACCTGCCGTCATGGGAGGATGCCGTGGACCAGGGGCAGTTGCCGGTGTGGCGCGGCGTGGCGCTCAGCGCCGACGACCAGCTGCGCGCAGAACTGATCCAGCAGCTGATGTGCCAGGGCGAAGTGGACGGTGCGGTGCTGGGCCAGCGCCATGGCGTGGATTTCGAGCAGTACTTCGCCGAAGACCTGCGTTCGGTGCAGCGGCTGCAGGAGGACGGTCTGGCCGAGTACCGTGACGGTGTAGTGCGCGCCAGCGAGCCTGGACGGCCGTTGCTGCGGCTGCTGGCGATGTGCTTCGACCCGTACCTGCGTGCGGCCTGCGAGCAGCCGCGCTACTCGCGTGCGATCTGACGTTCGTCGTGAAAAGTGCGATGGTGCCCGGAGCCGGAATCGAACCGGCATGGGGTTGCCCCCGGCGGATTTTAAGTCACCTGATGTAGCGCAACTATTTGATTTGTATAGGCCAGGGCAGGACTGAAATGACCTGTTTTGACCCATTCACTGCACAGAAACTGCACAGGATCAGGCCATCTTTTTGATGGCATCTGACAGGTGTTCCGGCGACAGGTGGGCATAGCGGCGGGTCATCGCCATAGAGCTGTGCCCAAGCACTTCCGACACCGTGTGCAGCGGTACGCCAGCCATGACAAGCCAGGAGGCGCAAGTGTGCCTAAGGTCATGCCAGCGGACGTGTTGCAGGCCACACGCCTCACGCGCCTTGGCCCACGAATCCCTGACCTGATCGTCTGAGGTGCCCAGCGGAAGCCGCGCTGCAATCCCTGCCACCTTCGGATGCAGAGGCACCAGTTGCAGCGTCCGCGTCTTGCTCGTTCGGTCCAGATGGATGAACCCGCCGCGTACGTCGTGAGCCGTCAGGCGCAGCAGGTGCCCGCGCCGGATGCCCGTATACGCTGCCAGCCGCACATAGTCGCCCGCCGCAGCGTTGGGGCACGCGCTAGCCAGCGCCTCAACCTGATCGAGCGTCAGGAACGTCTCTCGCGGCTTCTCTGGAAGCAGGCTAATTGCCGCTGGACGTTCCAGCCAGCCCCACTCGCGCCATGCCATCCGGCTGATCTGCCGCAGGATGCGACCCTTGTGGTTGACCGTGGCCGGAGCCTTCCCGATCTCTGCCGCCTTGATCTCCGCCCATACCTGGGCAATCTCCCCCAGCTTCCGACCAGCGATATAGGGCAGCAGCGCCCGAACGTGGGCCTTCGTCTTGGTCGCCGAGCGCAGGCGTGGCACATGGTCGGTCAACCAGCGCTCCACCGCCTCAGCAATCAGCCGTTCCGGTTCACGACCAGCCGCAACGTCTTTGACGGACGCGAGCCACTTGCGCTCGTACTCCCGCGCGTCCTTGAAGGACCAGTGGCGAGAAGTCTTGCGATACGTTCGTCCGCCGTATCCGATGGTGACTTGATAGTGTCCGTTGGGACGCTTGGTGACGGGCATACCTTTACCTTGCACTTGCCCAGCCATACGGCCAGGTCTACGGGGTGAATCCTGTCTGACTTCGGCCCTTGGCCTAATCGGCAGGCTGCCAACTCGCCATTATCGATGGCGCGGCGAAGGGTTCGGGGGTGGCAAGCGCAGTGGTCTGCCGCCTGCGCCAGGGTCATCAACTTCTCAGCTGCGCTCACGGATACGCACTCCCTTCCTGTCCAGGCTCGTTGCTGCCCGAACATTCATTGCGGTGATCGTTAGCCCTCGGGCAGCGCTTGTTCCCGCAAGTGGGGCAAAGGATCATGCGGCTGCTCAGGCCAAAGTCCGCGCAGGCATGGCACCCACACTGGTCCGTTCCCCACCGAAGACTGGCCCCACGGATGGCGTCCATTGTCCGGCGCAGGGCGTATGCATCCGCCCCTTCCTGAGCGCGATCAATCATCTCGCGCCCATTCCTTGGCTTGAACAGACTGGCCCAAGCCATGATGGTGAAGAAGCCGAACATCTTGACCCGATCAGCCGCGCCCATCCGGCACCTCCTCTCTGCACCGCGTCTTCGCTTGTTCCCGCGCCACCTCTGCTTCAATCTGCTTGCGGTAGGCTTGCTCTTCCTCATGCGCCCGCAGTTTGGCATCAGCAAAACCAATTAATACTCGGCTTGCGATATCGAGCGGAAGCATCAACAGCTGGATGAAGCCTATGACCGAGAGTAGTCCAATAGCGATCAGGATGCCCAGCGCGATTGAGTGTGCTGTACTCACGGCTTAGCCTCCTGCAGTTCATCTATCACCTCGCGGAGGATGCGGACAATCCATCGGTAATCATCCACGACTTCTTTCAACACCTGCGCCCTCGTCTCAAGCCTTCTGATAGTTTCGTTACGCTCTCGAATAGTTCTGGCATTGCGGCGGCGCTGGTGCTTGTACCTGCGAATAAGCTCGTTGTAGCTCACGGCTTCACCCCCGGGCGCGCGGCGAGCATGGCTCGATACAGGTCTGGATCAACCGGATATCCGTCCTCGAACCCGTAGCCCGCATCCAACATTTCCTTGGTCGGCTCCACCGGCACCAGCACGTAGCCGCCGTTAACAGCAGGATCGGTCGCAACGCTGACGTGCCAGTCGATCAGTTCGCGCAGTTTTGCGGCTGCAACATCCGTGGAGTCGTCAATCTTCGCCACGCCAAGTTCAGCAGCGACCAACTCGCGATCTGCTGCGGCAGCCCAGCCAGCAGACGGCCCCAACTCCGCGATCACCGACAGAATCCGGCCATCGTCGTCCTGCCGTGTGACTGCCACGGCCTGGCCTGCCTCATTGCGGGTCACGACTACATAGCCGTCGGGTGGAGTTACCGCAGACTGGTAGGCGAGCACTGCGCGTGCCGCCCTAACTTCCTCCTTTGAAAGCTCGGATGCGTCGCAGCAGTAAACGTGAGCGAGCATTTTCCGCGCCCTCTGTTCAACGTCCATCGTCGGTCTCCTTCTCAGCCCGCAGTGCGCGCTGCTTCCAGTAGTCAATGGTCTCTTCCGTGGTGGCTTCGCGGGTCAGGCGCTGAATCCATGCCTGCTGCCTGCCGTCATGCCGGATCAGGTAGCACGGCTCCTCAATGCGCCCCTCAATCTCGCCGATGAAGCAGAAGGCCCCATCGGTGGTCTCGGCCACGGCCAGCTTTCCTGAGATGGCGGTGTTCTCGATCATTCCGTCTCCTTCGGCGGCTCGGGTAGGGGCTGGTAGTGCGTCGCCTTCTGCCACTTCTCCCATTCGCCGGTTGATCCATTCTGGCCCCACCATGCCTGATGCAGCCGGTGCCAGTACGCAAGCAGAATCTCTTTGCGACCAACGATCCCAAGCATCACCCAGCTCCCATCCCTCGGCGCGCTGCTGATTGGCTTCCAGGTCATGCGGTCCTCCTCAGGCTCAGAATTGATCCCCACTGGTCAGCCATCGCTGCGGCAATACCCGGATAGGTCTTGCTGCGTTCCTTCCAGCGGTCAGGTCCGGGCGCCATACGGTGGATTCGATCCTCACGGCCTTCCACAATGTTGGTGGGTGCCAGCCGAGGCAGGCCCTTCAACCACAATGCGGTCGCCTTTGTCTCCCCGTGGCCGAACTGCCACGGTTGGATGACCTGGTCAGGCCTTCGCCATACCGAGGACATGATGCAAACCGGGTTCTCAATGGCGATCATGGGGATATCTGCCTTTGCCAGCATCATGAAGAACGACACCGCCGACTGCTGCCGCCCGTCCATGCGCTTGGCCTCGAAGTGCCGCGCACCGCTAACCGACAGGTGGGTGCATGGGGGATGGGCGATCATCAGGTCCCACGGGTAGTCCAGCACGTCGCGCACGTCGCCTTGGTAGTGCGGACCAGGAACATCGGTCGGAAGGAGATCACAGCTCATCGCCTCGTGCCCCCCCCCTATGAACTGGTCACGGACTGTGCCGCTGTACTCACAGGCGATCAGAACTCGCATACGTAGTCCTCCATTGCAGCGGTGAGCAGCTGGTCAGCCATTGGTCGGCTCCTTCTGCTGGAAGTGGTGCACGACGATGACAGCACCGGGCAGGCCGCTGTCGATCAAGGCGCGGCGGTTTGCCTCTCCATATGCGATCAGGCAGATCGGGCCGCCGCTATTGCCACGTGCCCGGGTGCCGTCCGGACGGTGGAAATGAGGCCGGTTTGCCAGCATCAGGACGGCATTGGCTCGACGCCACACGTAACGCTGGAACATCGCTGTCTCGGTGCGAGCGAAGGCCAGTGCGATCCCGTTCCCGTGATCGGCCATGCGCGCCAGCCATGCCTCGGTGTGACGCCCGAATGGCGGGTTGCACCACACCCGGCCATGCCACTCCGCAGTCAGACCATCTTCCGGCAACTCGATGTGCCGGGAGGCGGTCGGCCACGGACGCGGCGATGGCGCAGCGCACGGGTCCAGGTCGAACGTGCCGAGTGCCGCGATGATCTCTGGAGGTGTCAGCCACGTGTGAGTGGCTGCCTCCGGTCGTGCGGCGTAAGGGTGCGCACGGCTCATTTGCCCACCGCCTGGCTGTCGAGGACGCGAGCGATGATTGCCGCGTTCTCCTCTGCATCCGGCCCGACCAAGTTGCCGATGATTTCGTTCCCGTGCGAGAGCTGGTAGCAGGTTGCTTTCTTGCTCAGGCGCCAGCCGTCTGGCATTTCCCCCAGGTCCACGGCCTGCGCAGGCACTGCCGCCCACAGCGCTTCAAGATGCTCGACATATGCCGCGTAAGCCTCGTCATCCATGTTGTTGCGGAGGAATCGGTCGATAGCGTCGTATGCTGCCGAGCGACCAGCATCGGTGACGGGCTCCCCCACCGGCTGGCGTCGATCTTCCCAGCGCTGGTTGTTCCAGACGAAGCCGAGTTGCAGCAGCAGTTCCACGGCTGACTCACGGCGGCGGGTAGGGATTGCGCGTTCAAACTCCACCGGCTGGCGGGCGGCGAGGGCTGCTTGGAATGCCTCCCACATTCTTTCGGTGTCGTAGCTGCAATAACGCTGGAGACCGCCCTCCCATTGTTGGATTGGCCATCCACGGGATGTTGCCCAAGTTTCGAACTGCTCCCGCGCCTCCCCCTGACCACCCGGGGAGGGCTGGGCGGAGAGGGCGAGCAGCTGCTTGCTCAGGGTGATGCGTGCGGTGACCAGTGCATTTGCTACCTTGTAGTTGCCAGCGTGCCGAGCATCGTTGGCTGCTTCGTTCACAGTGGCGAGTGCTTGGGCCACGGCTTCCGGCAGCCCGTCCCCCAGTCTCGCCTTCCCACCGGGCTGCACGTCCGCCAGGGTCTTGTCAGTGCTCATGCTGATTCTCCTTTGACGCGGGCGAGGGCGGAAGAGAATGGCTTGCAATGCATGCCAACCCGATGGATGAACGCCTCAATCTTTTCAGCCTCCTCGATCATCTCGGCCAATGCGGCATGGGCTTCTTCAAGCGGTATCGCCCGGTGGGTGTAGCCGTCTTCTCGCATGACATCGGCGGACTCCATGATCACCGCCAGCACATCAACAGCCAGGGTCTTGTTGTCGGTGTTCATGCGTCGGCTCCCATGGCTTCGTCTATTTCCGAATCAAACTGATCTCCGTTGGCTCCGTCCAGAACTGCATTACGGCGAATCCAGTCGTAACGTTCAGCCTTGACCCGCAGCGCATCAGCCTCGCGCTCCTTCTCGCAGGCCAGCGCCACGGCATCTAGCGCGGCCTTGGCGGCGTTCTGTAGCTCAGCGCGCAGGCGCTTAATCTCTTCTCCACGCGCATCAACCTCACGCGCCTCAGCGACTGCACCCATCATGTAACCTTCAAGGTCAGCGCGCAGGCGGGCTAACTCTGCCTCGTGGTCGGAGTGGAGGACGAGTTCTCCGGTTCGAGACTGGTCGCCGTTCCAGTGGTAGCGTTTGATCCTTTCCATCACCAGCCCCCCCGCATGGACACGAATGGAATGTTGTCATCCGCGAAGTCATCCATCGGCGGCTGATCCGTAGCCCTCTGCGGCCTCTCGCGCTGCTCCTGACCGCCTCGGCGGGAGCTGGTGCCGCCTGACTGGCCCTCCTGCTTGCCGCCGAGCATCTGCATCTCATTGGCGACAATGTCCGTGGAGTACTTCTCCACGCCATCCTGGCCGGTGTACTTGTCGTACTTGAGCGAACCTTCCACGTAGACCGTGGAACCCTTGCGCAGGTACTCGCCAGCGATCTCGCCGAGCTTTCCGAAGAAGACCACACGGTGCCACTCGGTGCGTTCCTGCTGGTTGCCGTCCTTGTCCTTGCGAACGCTGGTGGTAGCAAGCGAAATGCGCGTGATGCACATGCCGCCCTGGGTGTACTTCACGTCCGGGTCGTTGCCGAGATTGCCGACCAAGATCACCTTATTGATTCCACGGGCCATTACGCTGCACTCCGATTCAGTTGGGCGAGAATTGCTTGCACATCGGCTTCCATCTGTAGGCAGGCCGATTCAAGGCGTTCGATGTACTCGTCATCCCGTGGGACGCGTTGGATGTAGATCCGATGCGATTCCGGGAAGTCCGGGTGGAAGCTGACGAAGTCCCACCACTGCCGACCGGTGACCCACAGGCCGCCTTGGATCTGCTCGATGTGTTCGGGCGGCAGGCCGGTCAGCAGCGTTTCCAGATGCACTTCACTGGACTCCGGCGACTTGATCTCGCCGCCGCCGTCATCGCCCACCAGGAAGTCGGGGGACGCGCCGATGAAGTCGTATTTGGGATGCAGGATGAACTCCGCCGGGGTGACGATCACGCCCGTCTCGGCTTGGTAGGCGGCTACAGCTGCAGGCTCGACCGTCTGGCCCCATGCCAGCGCTGCGGCCTTGACCTGTTTGCGCGGACGCAGGGTCAGTCGCTCGGCTGCAAGCTGGTGGGCGTAGTCAGTAAGGGCCTTGGGCTGCGGCTTCTGCTGACCCTTGCGGGGGCCACTCTTGAACTCGCCGCGCTCACGTTCGACCATCACGTCATTCATCCGGGACGCGGTGATCCGGCCAGCGCGGGCCGCGAACCACTCGTCGCTGCGCTGGTCGATCATTCCTGGACCTCCTCGGCAACCACGGAGGGCGCGCTTACCTTCTCAGCCTCGGCCTGGTACTTGGGCATCAGGTCGGACACTAGGCGTCGCTTCTCCTTCGGCCAGCCAGCCCACAGCTGGCGGAACGCTTCCACGCCCTTGCGTGCGGCCTCCATGGCCTCCTTGTCAGCGGCTTCGCGCTCCGGGCCAGACGGGATGGTCTGCTGGACCGCTGCAGCTGCCACCGACGACTGCGGGGTGTGCCGGCCAACGATCTCGGCCACCACTTCCTCCGGCAGGTCCTCAATGTCTTGCGTGAAAATGTCGGAGGCCGCAGTGGCGGTGATGACCGCATCGACCTGGGCGCGCTTCTTTGCCATCTTCAATATGGTGTTAGCCACGTCAGCCGGATTGGTGCGGACCTGCTTCTTCTTCTCGACGCGGCCCTGGTACTTGCTGAACTTGATGCGGCGACGGTTCTCTGGCGTTGCATCGAATTCCTCGTCGCAGATGGCCGCGCGCCAGCTGTACTTGTCCTCGGCGCTGCTGCACTCGCCGATACCGGCACCGATGAATGAGCCGCTGGCCGACAGCAAGTTCACCGTCACGCGGTAGGCAATCTCGCCGCCCTCGGACAGGTCCGTAACCTCCGGCTTGGCTGCAAGCCGGAACGTCGCCATCAGCTTCTCGGCGCCAGCCTTGTAGAGGCTCTTGGACTTGGTGCCGGGGATGGTCCCGTAGTGGGTCCCATCACGCATGACCTCGATCATGACGTCCTGCATCAGGTTCACCTGGGCGCGGACATCTGCGGCCGTCAGGGAGCGCGACCCGTAGGTGTCTACCGCTGGTTGGAACTGCACTACTGCGTTCATGTGTGCCTCTATGTAGGTGCCAGCGCTTGTGAGCGACAGGGCAGGGGATTGGGTGGAGGGGCCGGTGGTGTGTCTCCGGCTTGGGGCTACGGCTTGTCCGGATTGCCCTCTTTCTGTTCCTGTTAAGAACGGGCTCCAGTCGGTGCGAAACCAACCTACCCGTGGGCGTTTTGAGCTTGCCGTCTCTCTCGCTGCACTCGTTGCTGCGGATCACCACTCCGCACTCCCTCCGTAGAACTCAGCCCCGCTTACTCGGCGGCAGGCTTCTTGTCTTGTTCGTCGGCTACGAGCTTCTGCAGGCCCTGCTTAGCAAGCTTGTAAAGGTCGCCCGCCTCAGCCTGGAATCGCTCGTTGTTAGCGATTGCGGGGATGACGATCATCGCTGCTGCTGTTTTGCTGGACGGCAGGAGGGCCGCGAGCATCATCGATGTTGCTGCAATGATGATTGCCTTCTTGAAGGTCCGCCCCGCACTCCGCACGCTTGCGTCGTACTTGCTGTATTCCTGAGATCCGTGGGAGGTCCTGCTGTCCGCATAGATTTTTCTCAGTGTCTTTGCAGTGTCGTACTTGAATGCAGCTACGATGCTTGCAATGACTAGAGCGATAGAGATGACAACAAGGGCTGCGCTAATGCTGTCGAGCTGCATCACCATGTAGATCTGCCATGCGTTGATCATTTCCTAACTCCTTCATGTTCGGTGGTGAGCGGCGGCTGCTTGAATCGGTCGTTGCGCTTCTTGCGGATGATGTGCAGCTCGTCGTAGATGAAGAACGCATCGATCAGGGCGACCAACAGTGCGCAGGCCGTGATGTGATACGCCTCGTACTTGTAGGTGAACCACGCAGCCCAGCAGAGGAAGACGATCAGGCCGATGCACGAAGCCAATACCAGGTAGTGGGTGCGCATTAGGCTTCTCCCGTGGCCTTGGCGATGGCGGCGCGTGCGAGTGCCAGGTTCTCGAATGGGGAAGGCTCGTAGCACTCGCCGTACTTGTCTTCGACTAGCTCCGCTTCGAGCCGGATCAGCGCTTCCAGCAGATCCGGCGCGGCGGCGATCAGGCGGGCGTTGGCGATGCTCACCTCTTCGCTGCACTCGAGCGTTCCTGTTACCTCGATGTGCGATCCCGCATCCCTTCGTTCCCAGCAACTGGCGATGGTCTTGTGGTCAGCGGTCTGCACTTCGCAGAGAAATTTCGGGTCGATGATCCAAGGGCCCGGCGTGTGCTTACTCATCGCAATCCCCCTGTGCGCAAGGGCCATGGTTCGTCTCGTCGGCGTCTACCGGCCCGAAGTCATGAAGGCAGCCAATGCAGCGCCTGTCTGGATTTCTCTCTCCACATCCACCACACATGACGCCCAGCGGATCGGGCTTCGGGATGGAGGGGAAGAGTCGGTTGAAGTCAGAGTCTAGGTGGGCGCGGATGGTCATTTCGATGCCTCAATCTCGGCATCCAGTTCCTCTTCCCACGCGCAACTGTGCTGGTCGCGGAGGAACCGGTATCTCGCCGCATCCTCTTCCAGCGACGACACCTTTTCGGTCAGCTGCATCACGCGGCCTTCCAGCGTCCTGTTCTTGGCGGACAGCTCGTCGGCGACCTTGATCCAATCGCCAAGCAATTCCGTATGCGTCTTTCCAGTCACAACACAACTCCATTAACGATGAGTGCCAGCTTCGTCAGCACGTAGGCCGCGATCAGCGCCATTGCTGCCAGCGGGGCGTAGGGGGAGAGGAGGAAGCGGGTCATGGGCGGCGCTCCAAGGTGTTTGAGGCCGGCACAGAATCTCCTGCAAACTTGATTGGCTGCCCGCCTTTCCACGCATGGTGGGACGCATCCCAGCTCGGCTCACTCGCGTACCAAAACCAGCAGCCGCTTCCATCCATTGCAAGAAACTCGGCACCAAACGGCGCATCCTTCCAATCCGGCTTCACGCAGCCCCCTTCGGCCCGTGGCCCAGGTTGTGTTGACGCGTCGACTCCCACAGCGCGTTCTGCGCCTGCTTCGTGCAGCCAGAAGCCATGAAGTCGCGTTCTACCTTCCGGCGATCCAGCCCGTTGCGAGCGCAGTGGGCGCGGATGCTCTGCAACATGTGCAGCTGGAAGTCGGTCTGTACCGGGAACTGGATGACCATTAGCTGTTCCTCACGTCAGAGAAGAGACGGGCCTGCTCATCGACCTTGTTGTCGAGACTCAGGGCCAGCTTGAACAGAGCCATTGCGTTCACTGCCTCGGGCGCGCTCAGGCCGGGGATTCGTGACAGCTTCGAAAGGACCGGAAGCGCATCGACCAGGGCCTGCACCATTTCGCCGACCCGTTCCTCTTCAATGCACTCGTTGGCCACGTCGTTGATCGCGTCCCAACGCTCGGAGTCATCCGGCAGGCGGGCGTCGTAGCTCCGCTGGGCGTTGCGGGCGATGTCGTTGGCGGTGTGCAGGCCCATGGCTCAGACCTCCGCCTTACCAGCAGCGATCAGCTGCTCGCCGATGGTCACGGCTTCGGAGGGGAGGAGGGCAATCATCAGGGTCAGCAGGCCGCTGGCCGAAGACAGCCAAACCTCGTCTTCTCGGCGTTCGATGGTTACGACGGATTGCTCGTCGGTTCCTTCCGATGCCCTGACCAGCTCAACTTCAAAGGTCTTGTCCACTGCCTTCGTCTCCTAGCCCCTGGCCCGGTAGTGGGTGTGGTGGGGCGTTGGAGATAAGGTAAGCCGCGCTTACTATGGAGTCAAGCAAAACTTACATCGTTGCGTAAGCGAATTATGAACGGCATGAATTCCGTTCATAAAAAAGGCCCCTAGGGGGCCTTTGGTGCTGTGTCTAGATCGATCGCCTCACAAGCCGCACTCGAGGCCCGTGAACTATGTAGATAAGAGCCTTATACACGCCAAGAAGTGATCCCCAAACGATGGCAGAGAAGAGGCCAGCGTAAAACAGCCCCTCGAGCAATTCGGACCGATCCGTCTTCATGTAAGACGAGTACTTCAACTCTGCCTTCTTCTCGATACTCTCTATCACCCTGGCGTCTGAGTATTCGTTTCTCGGCGATGGAATCTGTTCAGGGCGAGTGATGAAGTTCGACGACACCATGCTATTCACAATGTCGGATGCCTTGGTGAAGTCGCCGCAATAGGCAATCGAACTAATCGTCTCTGGATAGCTGACTGCCCAACACTTGCTCTCCACACCCTGGGCCTTGTAGCCAGGCTGCCAAGAGTAGTTGTACTCGTGGGTTCTCGATCCCTCCCAGGCCAGATAGACAGCTACTAATGTGAGGAAGAGCCAAAAAAGCCCAGCAAGGACGTTGAACAAACGATGCCACCACTTTTCCTCAACTTCTCTGATTTCCATATCCGCCCCCTTTTCTTTAGTTGAACCTGTCGATCCTGTTGCGCAGATAGACCTTCCCGCCAATCAGCGTTCCGTCCGGAATCGGGAATGGGGCGCCATAGCTCGGGTTCTCGCTCGCAACATGGATTACGCCTCTGTCGAGTAGGCGCTTGATCTGATGCCCGTTGCCCATGTTGATCAGGTAGACGCCATCTCCATCAAAAGACGTAACCCCCGTGTCTACCACCACCGTGTCTCCGGGCTGGATCAGGGGAATCATCGAGTCGCCACGTCCAGCGATCAGGCACAGCCGACCTGGCGGCGGCATATACCCAACGATGCTACGGATGTAGCTCGATTCGAAGTCGATTGCCCGAATGACCTCAGGGGCGTCCAGGTTTTCAATCTCGCTTCCCATGCCAGCCTCCGCATCTAGTTGACGGACGCGAACATATCCCGGCTCACTCTCAATCTCTGAGACTTCTGAGACTGAATGTGAAGAAGGCATCACAAGGTCGGAGTCGTCGTCATAGAGCCACGCCAATGGCGCGCCTGTAACCCGCGAAAAGTCCTTCAGGTTGTCTCTAGACGGGGTAGTTCTCTTCTCGGCCTGCATGGCTTCCCACTGTGCTACGGCGGCGCGGCTGATACCCAGCTTCGCGCCGACTTGCTCTTGAGTCATTCCCGCCGTGGTGCGGGCCAGCTTGATGCGTTGCCAGAGGGAGCTTTTCATCCCGGCATTGTGTAAGAACGCCTTACGCGTTTCCACGTAAGCGACACTTGACACGCAAGGTAAGACAGGCTTACTGTGCTTACCCATGAAGAACATCTCCCTCAAAGCGCTTGGTGGTCCCGCCCATATCGGACGGGTGTGCGGTGTTTCCTCTCAGGCCGTGAGCCAGTGGAAGAGGGTGCCTGCGGAATACGTGCTGGCGATTGAAGAGGCCACTGGCGTCTCCCGCCACGACCTCCGCCCCGACGTGTTCGGACCGGCTCCAAAGAAGAAGCGGACTCCCAGAGCCGCCTAGGGCATTTCTCACTTCGATTTCTCCCTCATTGACAAGGCTCCATCTATGTACGCAGACCCCACACACCTCCGCGACAACCCGATCAAGGTCCGTTTCAACGACTCGGAAAAGGCAGTGATCGAGGCTCTCGCCAACTTCAACGGTCGTCAGCCCGCAGTGTTCGTGCGGGAGCTGGTCCTGGCTGGGATTGCTTCTCTCGAACAGCGTAGCTCCGACCGCGATGCCGCCTGAAGGTCCATACAAGTCCCCGGGGAGGGCCTATGGAAATACAGCTGTCGCGCGATGAGCGCCGAAGGCTTGAGGAATACGCGGAGGCCCAAGGGCTTCCACTGCACGAAGCACTGATCCACGCCGCCCGCGCTGAGCTTGATAGGCGCTATCGGCTCCCAGCCCAGCACGGCTCCGTTGTTCCTTTTCAGGCCCTGAAACGTGACGCCCCAGACACCTAAGAAGAAGACGACTCACCCCTGGCGCAACTTCTCACCCGGCTGGCTACAGCGGGGAGCAGACAAAGCCCGCGCCGACCGAGTCATCCCGCTACACGCCCGCCCGATCAAGGGCTGAGGAATCCACATGAACCATCCAGCTCGCTACACCGATCCCAGCAGCAGCCACGAAGCCGCAGCGCACCTGGTGTCGTCTGGCGCTCAGGCTCAGCAGCACTCGCAGGCCGCTTCGGCGGTCCGCAAGTACCCGGGCCTGACCAGCCTGGAACTGGCCCGTGCTACCGGGCTGGATCGCTTCATGTTGGCCCGTCGACTGCCCGAGCTGGAAAAGCAGGGCCTCATTCGGCGCGGGATGGTCCGCAAGTGTTCGGCCAGCAATGGCCGCAGCGGCTGCACGTGGTTCCCGATCAGCAGTGACGAAGGTCCGAAGGCCGCCTGAGCCATGAACTATTTTGAGCTCCACCTCGGTGACTACGCAGCAGCGACGGCGCACCTGTCGCTGATCGAGGACGCCATCTACAGCCGTCTCCTGCGCCGGTACTACCTGCAGGAAGAGGCGTTGCCTGCCGATGTGAAGCAGGTTGCCCGCTTGGCTGGCGCTCGTTCTCAGGAAGAGCTGGAAGCGGTCCAGGCTGTGCTGGACGAGTTCTTCACCCTGACCGACACCGGCTGGCACAACAAGCGCGCTGACGAAGAGATTGCGCGCTATCAGGCCAAAATCGAAGCCGCTCGGGAGAACGGGCGTCGCGGCGGTCGCCCCCCAAAGAACCAACAGGTTCAAGAGAAAGAACCTAAAGAAACCCAACCCTTTTCGCTGGGTTCCGTTTCAGAAACCCAATCGAAAGCTCTCCATACACCAGACACCAATCTCCAAGAAGAACAGCAAGAGCAACAGCATGTGCAGCCGCTGGCCGCACGGTGCCGCTTCGCCGACTTCTGGGCTGCTTACCCGAACAAGAAGGGCAAGCAGGAGGCCGAGAAGACATGGAAGCGCCGGAAGCTGGACGGGCGCTGCGACGAGCTGATCGGCCATGTGCGGCTGATGGAAGCCCATGACGACGGCTGGCGGCGCGGTTACGTGCCGATGGGGTCGACCTACCTCAACCAAGCCCGGTGGGAGGACGTGCCGCAGGAGTCGGCAAGGGCAGGGCCTCAAACGGCCCAACCGATGACGCAGCTGGGCAAAACCGCGCAAGCACTCATGGCTTTGGAGGCATTTGGAAATGGTGGACTGGATCAGTCGGGAAATTGCGGAGGGCCTCAAGAGGCTCATGTGCTTGGGCCTGGAGCGGACTCCGGCAGCGGAGGTTATCCAGCTGACCGCCGCCGTCTGGCTGGAGGCCATCACTGAGGGCCGCGAGTTTGACCAGCAGCTGGACGCACCGCGCTTCCGTAGGGCCTTCGCCGTGTTGTGCCGTGACTCCCGCCAGTGGCCGCTCCCATCCTCGCTGCTGGAGGCTATGCCGCCTCGCGAACAGCTGGCGATCACGAAACAGCCGATCAAGGCCAATCCGGAGCGTGCCGAACAGGCCGCCCGTGAACTGGCAAGTGTCTTGGGGATCCGTCGATGAGCAAAGCATCAACCGTCCGCCTCCTGCACGCCGAGCGCTGCAGCGTGGCCGAGATCGCCGCAGTCGTGGGCTGGAAGCTGTGCGACGTGCGCTGGTTCATCCGAACCTGGATTGGGGGTGAGAAGTGAATGCCACATCTCCTAGCGACTGGAAGCTGGAAGGCCATGGTGGCATGACTGAAAAGCAGCGCAAGATGCTCAACGCCGTTTGCGGAGACCTGGCTGCGCAGCTTTCCTGGCATGGCAATCGCCTGAGCAAAGACGACTGGCGCCACATGGTCGCTGGCACGGTCTTGGGCTGGCGAATGATGCCCGCTATCGACCGTGGAGAAGGTGCACAGGGTTTCATCATGCTGGGCGGATCCAGCCTGAAACTCTCCCGCTCGCAGGCAGCTGAGGCAATAACAGCGCTCCTGCAGATCGGCGACCACCCCGACGAACAAGGACTTTCGGCCAAGCCCGTGCGCTGGTCAGACGTGGTCCTGCTTGGACTCGGCTTTAACCCCAACGACTTTGCGGAGGCAGCATGAACCTTGAAACGATCAACATCGGCGACCGTCTGTCATTCCATGAGGAATCCATCTATGGCGAGGTGGTTGAGGTCATGCGTAATGACGGCGGAGAACTGGCATCAGCCGTAGTGAAACTAGACAACGGCGAGTTTGCAGCGCTGGATCTTTCGGCTCTGGAAATCGCAAGGGCGCACTGATGAACCTCGAACAGATCGACACCAGCACTACGGCGGGGAAGGCCGAGGTCATGAGATGCCCAGTTTGTGGCGCACATTGGAGCGTGCATATGGCATACACATGCGTTGGCGGATTCCATGGCTCGCGCGCTGACCTCGCTGGGGAGAAGGGCTGATGGACGCCATCGAGAAGCGGGCGCAGGAACTGCTGGCCGACGAACTCGGTGAATACGAAGCGAGGCTCTTGGTGGAAGCTTGGGTGGCACCGTGACGACCCGTGAAGCAATGGCGGCAATCATCGCCGCCCTCACGCTGGCGGATAAATTTGAGGCTCAGGCTGATGCGGCAATAGAAGCCGCGCAGATAGCCCAGCGTCGAGCTGACCGCTCAGCCCTCACGCCGCCCGAGGGCTATGTAGTCGTGACCCGAAACGAGGCAGGCCAGGCCGTGGCAGTCACACGGCAGGACGACGATGGCCGGATTCTGTCGGTGATCGCGGAGTTGGGGCCGCCCGAGGGCTACGTGCTGGTGCCGGTAGAACTGCCTGACATGGGGGGCGCCCCGAATTTCACTGAGGGTAAGTACAGCCGCAGCAACTGGCATGCCGCAATCGCTGATTTGCAGTGGCTCGCCGCTCGCCCGGAGGTGCCGTAATGGACTTCTCCGACTACAAGACCCGTAGCCGACTGACCGAGGCGAGCAACGCCGGTTACAGCGCCAGGCTCGACCGCAAGCCGATCACCTCGTGCCCGTTCGATGAAGGCACGGACGAGGCCAAGGCGTTCCAGCACTACTGGGGCCTGGCGGATCAGGACGAGCATCGGCGGCAGGGGAGGGCGGCGTGAAGCACTCCACCGGGACCCCGACCGCAGCCGAGGCTGCCCGCATTGCGGCCTGCAAGGAAGGCCTGTGCGTGGCCTGCGTCATCCGCAGCGAGCAGGAAGACGCGCCGCAGTTCTTCATGGTCCACCCAGGCTGCGACTACCACCACCTGCTGAGTGGCGGGCGGCGCATTGGGCACATGGATGGGCTGGGCCTTTGCGCTTGGCACCATCGCGGGCTGGTCAATTGGGGCTGCACCCATCAGGAAATGAGGGCCCATTACGGCCCTAGCCTCATGGACGGCAGCAAGACGTTCCACGCGGCATTCGGCAGCGACGCCGTTCTGCTGGAGCGCCAGAACAAGATGCTGGGCATCGGGGAGGCGGCTTGAGTCTCGTCATCCTCCCATGGCCCCCGTCGGTGAACCGCTACTGGCGCACGTTCCGGGGCCGGATGCTGATTTCGGCTGACGGGCGCTCCTACCGACAGGAGGCAGTCGCCGCAGCTGTCACTGGGAATCGATTCGGGTCGGCAAAGGTCAGAGTCAGCATCGAGGCTTGGCTGCCGGACAACCGGCGCCGCGATGTCGACAACCTGCTGAAGGCTCCCCTTGATGCCCTGTGCCACGCCGGCATCTACGACGACGACAGCCAGATCGTGCAGCTATCCATCAGGCGGGCAGGGCTGGACAAGGCCAATCCACGCCTGGAAATCACGCTGGAGGCAGCATGAGCGCGCTCGACACCCAGATCGGGGGTAGCCATTACCGAGAGGGCGGCATCCAGCCGGTTCAGTACATCGAGGCCAACCAGCTCGGCTTTCTGGAGGGCTGTGTGGTCAAGCGCCTGACCCGCCACAACCGCGATACTGGTAAGGGTAGGCAGGACATCGAGAAGGCCATCCATGAGCTGCAACTACTGCTTGAGCTGAGGTACGGGAAATGAGCCGCGCACAGCAGATCCGGCAGTGGCTGGCAGAGAACCCGGGATGGCACTTCATGGGCGATGTCTGCCAAGGGATGGCGGGGATCGAATCCAAGCGAGTCGCCCATGACGTGGACCAGATGGCACGGCGCGGCCAGATCCAGAGCCTCGGGCGACACGGAACAAAGCGCTACAGCTTCGGCAGCACCATCAATGAAAAGGAGGCTCCTCATGCAAGCTGATACCTTCGGGGCATACGTTCGGGCCGAGCTGGAGCATTGGGGCAGGGAGTTTGCGCTACACCGCGACTGTGAGTACCTGGGTCACCAATCAAAGAACCTGCTAGCTGTCCTGATCGAACACCATGGCGAGATGCCTGGGCGGGTGCAGGGGTTCAAGCCGCTGGAGACGGACCTGCGCGCCCAGCGGGTAGAGGACATCGTCTACAGCATCGGCAGGGACCAGGTGGTCTATGCCTGCGTGTTGCGTGCCTACTACTGCGGCATGGGTCGTAGGAAGGTGGAACGTTGGGAGACGGCCAACCTTCTGTTGGTGCACGTCGGGGAGAGGCCAGTAAGCCAGCGGCACTACCTGACACTGCATGACGTGGCGTTCGCAGAGGTGAAAGGCGCCATGCGAGGGATCGCGATGGCTCAGGCAGCCTGATTTGAGGTGTTTTTGGCGAAGCCATCTTGCAGAGGTGCGCACCTCTAGAGTAACTTTTCAGGCACTGTGACATAGAAGCCTCCGAATTTCGGGGGCTTTTTCTTTGCCCGCTTCCCCGTCCAGATCAACCCTCGCGCATAGCTGGCAGCGGGGCGGGCGCCCATTGGAGAGAACCATGGCCGAGATCAGCGAAACCAAAGCTGGCGGCCGGAACATGGTCGCTTTCCTTGACATGTTGGCGTGGTCCGAGGGGACCAGCACCAGCCCAGCAACAAAGGACCGGGGCTACGACGTGATCGTGACTGGTGTGGATAGGAAGCCGGAGACGTTCTCCGACTACTCGGTCCACCCGTTCTCCAAGGGCCGCGAATCGAAGCTGATCACCCGGAAGGGGCTGCGCTCTAGCGCGTCTGGACGCTACCAGTTCATGTTGAAGGACTATGCCCACTACAGGGATCTGCTGAAGCTTCCTGACTTCGGCCCGCTGTCTCAGGACCTTTGGGCCATTCAGTTGATCCGTGAGCGCCGAGCCATCCCGCTTATCCAAGCGGGACGGATTCAGGAGGCGATAGCGCGAGTCCGGAACATCTGGGCAAGCCTGCCTGGCGCTGGTTACGGGCAGCCCGAGCGTGCGCTGGAGAAGCTGATCGCTGCCTACCGTAATGCTGGTGGGGCGGTAGCCGCATGACTGAAACCATGGACATCCTGGTCCGTATCCTCGCCATTGTCGTTCCCTGCCTGATGCTGGGCGTAGGGGCACTGACGGGCTGGATCTGGATGCTCTGGCAGGACCACAACAAGCACAAGCTCTATGTGGCCGAGAACATGCTGAAGCAGGGCGCGCTGCAGGAAGTGAAGGAAGAGATCCACAGCCTGCGGGACGTGATCTACCGAATCGCCACCAAGATGGACGTTCCAGTGTTCTCGGAGCCCTATAGGAAATGAGCGCTAACGATGAGCTGGCGCGGGATTTCCGTGCGGGGCTGGAGCGCCTTGATTCGGCGCTTGGCCGTCTGAATGGGTCATCCGCCAACGGGAATGTGGTCCGCCTTGAGGGCGCTGGTTCCGTGTGGAACGGAATCGCCATTGGCGTGGCTCTGGCTGGGGTGGTGATGGGTTCGGCCTGGATCGCCCACACGGCGTCCAGTGCTGAGGTGGCTGTGCGCCAGGCTGAGGCCTACCGCGCTGCTGTCTACATGGTGGCTCCCAAGGCCGCTGAAGAGATCGAAAAAGAACTCCAGCGCAAGAAGGAGCGCGACAAGCAATGAGCAGCCCGACCCCAATCATCACCCCGCCTAAGCGTCCGGCGAAGGCCAGTTTCCTGCCGCAGGGCATTGCCCCGATCAAGGACACCCTGAAGCACTGGACCACCTGGCTGTGGGGTGCACTGCTCGCCAGCCCGGACGGCCTGTACGCCGGGGCAGCCGCCCTTGGCATGTTGGCTGATGAGGCCATGCCATCGGCCATCACCACTTTCATCCGCATCTTTGCTGGCGTCGGCTTTGTCGCCAAGTTCATCAGCCAGCGGAAACCGCAGGCCTGAGATGAGCATCCTGTCCCGTGTCCTGCTGGGATCCGTATTGCTCCTAGTGGGCGTTGCCGTGTGGCAGCGCGGGACGGTAGCTCAGGCAGAGCGCGCCCGAGACAACGCCCAGACGGCCAAGAATGTGGCCGAGCAGGAGCGCGACAACGCCATCGCCGTGATCGCGGTCGAGCGCCAGCGGGTCAAGCGTGCCGAGGCAGTCGCAACCCAGTACGAGCAGGAGAAGGCAGATGCTGAATCGAAAGGCGCGGCTGTCGCTGATGGCCTGCGTGCTGGTAACCTCCGCCTGCAGCAGCGCTGGGCAGGCTGTGAGGCCCGAGTGTCCGACCTTGCCGCCGCCTCCGGCCAGCCTGATGGTGCCGCCGACGACCGAGCAGACAGTGCGGGCCGAATTGTTCGTGCCGCAGCAGCCTGTGACGCCCAAGTCCGTGGGCTCCAAGCCTTGGTGAGGGCTGACCGTGAGTGACATCGGTCGAGTGACCCGCTGCGTAGTGTCGGCCCACAACCGGGATCGCGTGCACTACGGGCAGGTCTACAGCCCCGAGCGGCGACAGCTGGTCACCGACTTCAACGGTGCGCTGCCGCCAGGGGTGACCATCTCCAAGGCAACGTGGAACACCCTCGACAACTGGACCGGCGTCATGTCTGACCCGGTTGTAGATGGCCGCAAGGTCTCGATCAATGTGCAGGCCCAGATCGACGGCGCCTGCTGCATCCGCCTAGACGCGGAGCTGAGCAACGGGGAGCGCTACTGCCAGTGGCATGTCCTGCGCATCCTGCCCGCCCGCTATGTCCGCAATGACAACTGGATCACCGGCCCTCAGCAGCTGGTGGCATTCCCACCCGACATCCCCCTTTCGTAAGCCATGGCACGCCCTACTGACTACAACGACCAGATCGCTGACGTGATCTGCGAACGGATAGCGGACGGTGAATCGCTACGGGCCATCTGCGCCTGTGAAGGTATGCCTAGCAAGGCCACCGTGTTCAGGTGGCTGGGCAAGCACAAGGAGTTCCAAGACCAATACGCACGTGCGAGGGATGAGCAGGCTGAATCCTTTGCCGACGAGCTGGTTGCGATCTCGGACGAACAGGAAACCGTGGTCAAGGATGCCGACGGCGGGACGACCATGGTGGTGTATGACTCCACGGCGGTTGCTCGTAATCGGCTGCGGGTCGACACCCGCAAGTGGGTGGCAAGCAAGCTGAAGCCCAAGAAGTACGGCGACCGCCTGGACAGCACGGTCACTAACGTGACGTTGACCCATGAACAGTGGCTTGCCTCGCTTGAAGACTGAGGAGGTCGAGGCGCGGCGCCGGCTGCGGGACGACCTGGAGTTCTACTCCAAGAACTGCATGTTCATCCGCAGCAAGTCGGGCGCCGTCCAGGCGCTTCGGTTCAACAGGGCTCAGGCCTACATTCATGAGCGGCTGGAGGAGCAGAAGGCCGCTACCGGGAAGGTTAGGGCGCTGATCCTGAAGGGCCGTCAGCAGGGTTGCTCGACCTACGTCTCTGCTAGGTATTACCACACGTCATCGTGGAGGAGGGGGGTTAGGACCTTCATCCTGACGCACGAGGATGCGGCTACTCAGAACCTGTTCGAGATGGTGAACAGGTATCACGAGAACTGCCCCGAGTTCGTTCGTCCCAGCACGGGGGCGGCAAACGCCAAGGAGCTGTTGTTCGATGGCCTGGACAGTGGTTACAAGGTCGGAACGGCTGGCACCAAGGGCGTCGGCCGCTCTAGCACGATCCAGCTGTTCCATGGATCTGAGGTGGCGTTCTGGAAGAACGCGGAGACACATGCGGCTGGCGTTCTGCAGGCGGTGCCTAATGAGGATGGGACCGAGGTCATTCTCGAATCCACGGCCAACGGCATCGGCAACTTCTTCCACCAGAACTGGCAGGCAGCTGAGCGCGGTGAAGGCGACTTCATAGCTATCTTCGTGCCGTGGTACTGGCAGGAGGAGTACCGCCGCACGGTGCCGGCCGGATTTGAGCTGGATGAGGACGAGCGCTCCTACGCCCAGCTGTATGGCCTGGACTTGGAGCAAATGGCGTGGCGCCGGAACAAGATTTCCGAGCTGAAGGACGCCGCGCTGTTCAAACAGGAATACCCGGCTACAGCAGCTGAGGCATTCCAGATGTCCGGCCACGACAGCTACATCAAGCCAGCATTGGTGGCCCAGGCTCGTAAGACCATCAAGGACCCGGCTGGGCCACTGGTGATCGGCCTGGACCCGGCGCGCTTCGGCGACGACAGCACAGCGATTATCCGGCGCCGAGGCGGCAAGGCGTTTGGTCTGGAGCGCCGGGCCAAATGGGACACGATGGCAGTTGCGGGCTGGGCCAAGAAGGTCATTGATGAAGAAGCCCCTGCCAAGATGTTCATCGACGTTGGCGGAATCGGTGCAGGTGTCTACGACCGGCTGAAGGAGATGGGTTACGGCAAGGTTGTCGTGGCCGTCAACTTCGGCTCTGCCCCGCAGGAGCCGCCTAAGGATGGGGGCGGGCCCGCCAACCGTCGCGCCGAAATGTGGATGCGGTCGAAGGAATGGCTAGAAGAGATCGCGGGGGTGGAGATCCCCGACGACGACGCGCTGCAGGCCGATGCCTGCGGGCCTGGATATCGGTACGACAGCCATTCACGGCTGATCCTTGAGTCAAAAGAGCATATGCGCGAGCGAGGCATCAGCAGCCCCGATGGTTGGGACGCGTTGGCGCTGACGTTCGCTGAGCCTGTGGCAGTGGCTGCCCCTATCCGCCTCAACTTCGCATCGGAATTCGCCTAATGGCTGAGTACAAGAACACGCCAGAAGATCCGAAGTTCGCGACGGAGCGGTCGGGCGTGGACAAGGAGGCGCTCCACAAGGAGATGCTGTCCCGGCACCAGTACGCCCGCGACTACTGGCGCAACCAGTACCGGCTGGCCGAGCAGGACATGGAGTTTGCCTTCATGCCTGATACGCAGTGGGACGAGTGGATGGCCCAGACCCGTGCTGGTCGCCCCATGTACACGGTCAACAAGCTCCGTCAGGCAATGAAGCAGATCACCAACGACCAGCGCCAGAACAGGCCGCAGGCGAAGGTGAGGGCAGTCGAGGATAGCGATGCTGACCTGGCCGAGATCCGTCAGGGCCTAATCCGCAACATCGATCAGACCAGCGAGGCCGACCGGGCACGGGACACGGCCTTCCAGTTTGCGGTGGGCGGCGGCTACGGCGTGTGGCGCGTCAACTACGGCTACGAGGATGACGGCGGTTTTGACATGGTCATCCGCAAGGAAGAGATCGCCAATCCGTACACGGTGGTGTTCGACCCTGCGGCCAAGTCAAAAGATCGCCGAGATGCCCGCTTTGCCTTCGTGGACAGCACATGGGCACGCTCGGCATTCCGGGAGAAGTGGCCTGATGCGAAGCTCCTTTCGGTTGATGACTGCGGCGAGACGCATCGCGACTGGTTCCAAGAAGAGGAGGTGACCGTCTCGGAATACTGGTACAAGACCAGCGAGACGTACACCCTGGTCCTGATGTCCAACGGCGCCTCCTACGACGAGGCTGAGATCGCCGATGTGCTGGACGAGATGGCCCAGGCAGGAATCACTGTCCAGCGCAGCCGCAAGGCAACCCGCGAGAAGGTCTGGCAGTGCATCGTGTCCGGCGCGGAGATCCTGGAAGGCCCCAACGAGTGGGCCGGCCGTTTCATCCCGCTTGTGCCGGTGTGGGGCGAAATCCTGAACCTGGGCGGTAAGGAGACGTTCTTCGGGGCGGTCCGCTTCGGCAAGGACGCCCAGCGCATGTACAACTACGAGCGGTCGACCTTTATCGAGGTTCTGTCCGATCAGCCATATGCACCATTTATGGCGCCTGCTGAGTCAATTGCTGGATATGAAGGGCAATGGCAGTCGCTAAAGACTAAGCGGCCTCCCGTGCTGTTCTACAAGGCCGATGCATCCTTGCCGAATGCAGGTAAGCCTTCACGCGAGCCGACAGCGCAGTTCCCGGCAGCGTTGGCCCAGGCCGCTGCTATCAGCAGTGACGACATCAAGGCTGCGACCGGTATCTACGATGCGAGCCTGGGCGCTCGGTCCAACGAGACGAGCGGCAGGGCAATCTTGGCGCGGCAGCGTGAGGGCGATGTAGCCAACTTCGACTACATCGACAACCTGTCGTACGCCATGAAGTACGACTTCGAGATCACGAACGACCTGATTACCAAGATTTACGACACCGAACGCCAGATCCGGATCATCGGTGAGGACGGCGCAGAGAAGGTGATCCGAGTCAATCAGACAGTTGTTGATCAGCAGACGGGCCGCGAGGTGACATTGAATGATCTGTCTCAGGGGCGGTACGACATTGCAGTGACCATCGGTCCGAGCTACACGACCCAGCGGATGGAAGCCGCCGAAGCGATGATGCAGCTGGCGAATGACCCCAGCCCACTGGGCATGGTTGCCAAGTATGGCTTCATCAAGTCGCTTGACATGCCGGGCCTTGAGGACGTGCGTAAGGCCGCCCGCCGAATCGTCGCCCAGGCCGGTTTGCTTGAGCCGGAAGAGGGTGAAGAGCTTCCGCAGCAACAGCAGCCTAGCCCTGAGCAGCTGGCTCAGGCGCAGAAGATGCAGGCTGATGCGAAGAAGTCCGAAGCGCAGTCGGTTAGCTACATGGCCTCGGCCCAGAAGGACGCCGCCCAGGCTGAATCCATCCAGTTGGACAACATGTCCAAGGAACAGCAGGCAGAGCTACAGGAGCTATTCCGAACGTTCCTGACAACGCAGATCGGAATGCAAGGGGCCCATCTGGGCCCCTTCTCTTTTCAGTGATCCAAAACCGTACCGGTGAGGTTCACCGGGCCAATATCGCCAGAGGCGCACATGAGTGACGAAGTGACCAAGCCGGGTCCGGTGGACAACAGCCACCTGGACGCGGGCATTGCCGCGCGAGCCGAGAAATCCGAAGCACAGAAGCCAGTGGAGAAGGAGACCACTGAGCAGACGGTGGAGGTTCAGACCGGCGAGCAGAACGACACCGAAGGATCGGCAGCTTCGGAAACGGATGATGCGGCCGCCCATAAGCCCAAGAACAAGGGTGTGGGGAAGCGCATCGATGAGCTGACGCGTGAGAAATACGACGCTCAGCGGGAGCGTGACTACTGGCGTGAACAGGCTATGCGCAATCAGCGGCAGCCTGAGCAGCGCCAGGAGCAGGCAAGCCAGACGGAACAAGCCTCCGACAAACCGACCATGGAACAGTATGGATTCGACGTCGCCGCCTATACCGAGGCATTGTACGAATGGCACAAGCAGCAGGACGCCAAGAGTGCGCAGAAGGCCAAAGAGGCTGAAAGCGAACAGGAGCGCGCCAAGAGATATCAGGACAGCGTGCAGGCATTTGCCGAGCAGCACCCTGATTTCCACGACGTGTTCCACGGCGGCGTGCCCGTGTCAGTCGCGATGGCTGAGGCCATTACTGAAACGGACAACCCAGCTGCTATCGCCTATTACCTGGGTCAGAACCTGGACGAAGCCGCGCGTATTGCGGCCATGAGTCCCACGGGTGCCAGCCGAGCCATCGGTCGCATCGAGGCGAAGTTGGAATCCCAGGCCGCCCCTGCTGCCGCTGAACAAGCGCGTCAGCCCGAAACCAAAACCGTTACCAAAGCCCCGCCTCCGGTGACCACGCTCTCCGGTGCTCCGCCTGTCGTGAAAGACCTGACCGAGATGTCAATGGCCGACTACGACGCGCAGCGCAGGAAAGAACGCAAGGCCCGTGGGCTCTAAGGAGACACTCCCATGGCAAATCAGTTTCTCACCACCCAGCTAATCACTCGCGAAATCCTGTCGGTCCTGCGTCAGAAGCTCACCTTCCTGCGCAAGATCAATATGGAGTACAAGGGCGAGTTCGCCGTAACTGGCGCCAAGATCGGCGACACCGTCAACATCCGTGTGCCGACCCATGCCAAGATTCGCAGTGGCCGCATCATGGATGCGTCCAACATGGTCGACAAGACCGTTCCGCTGACCATCTCCGATCAGACCGGCGTCGATCTGGTGTGGAATAGCTCGGACATGGCCCTGAAGATCGATGACTTCAGCGCCCGCTACCTGGATCAGCCCATCGCCGATCTGGCCTCGCGCATCGAGCAGACTGTTCTGCAGCGCGCCCTGCCGTTTGCAGCCAACTTCGTCCCGAATGCCGACGGCAAGCTGGACTTCGTGGAAGCGTTGCGTGCCAATAAGGTACTGACCGACAACCTGGCACCGACTCGCCGCTTCATGGTGACCAACACCAGTGGCACCGTGCAGGTGGTCGACCAGCTGAAGGGCTTCTTCAACGCCCAGGATCGTCTGGCCGAGCAGTACGAAGACGGTCTGATGGCCCGCGCAGCTGGCTTCGACTGGTTCGAAACCACCAACATGCCGGCACAGGCCTACGGCACCTCGGCTATCCCGGGCACCTATCAGGTCAACGGCGCCAACCAGACCGGCAGCTCCATTGCGGTCAACACGGGCACTGGCACCCTGGTTGCGGGTCAGCATGTCACCTTCGCGGGCGTGTTTGCCGTGAACCCGGCCACCAAGGTCTCGACCGGCGTCCTGCAGACCTTCGTCGTGACGGCCAACTACGCCGGCGGCGCTGGCAACCTGCAGATTTCCCCGGCAATCGTCACCAGCGGCCCGGAGCAGAACGTGACCGCGTCCCCGGCTGCTGCCGCCGCCGTCTCGGTCCTAGGCGCTACCGCTCAGACTGGCGTCAACCTCGGCTTCGCTCGCGACTTCCTGACCTTCGCAACGGTCGACCTGCCGCTGCCGGAGAACAAGGAGGCCAGCCGCATGCAGTTCGACGGCCTGAGCCTGCGCATGATCCGCGACTACGACACCGTCAACGATCAGTTCCTGAATCGCGTCGACATCCTGTGGGGTTCGGCCGTTCTGCGCCCCGAGTTCGGCGTTGTTATTCCGAACGACCCGACCAACTTCTAAGGAGAAGACACGATGGCACTTCCGTCCGATACCGTCGCCGCTGCGGCGACTGAAACCCCCGATGGCACCTTGGTTGGCCGCAACTCCGACTCCAAGGTCGGCTTTTTCGGAGCTACCCCGGCAGTTCAGCCCGCCGCACTGAGCCTGGCAAGCGTCACGGCTGCCCAGCTGGCAACCGCACTGGCGTCGCTGGGCATCATCAAGACCACCGCATAAGGAGGCCGTCATGGCTGAGTTCAAGCACGCCAAGTACCTGCATAAGGACGGCGAAGTGAAGCTGTTTGCGGGGGATGAGGTAGAGGATGCACTGGCCGCTGGCTGGGAGTATCCGAAGTTCCCGCGATCCAACGGCGAGGAATGGAACCCTGAGGTTCCGGCAGACGAGGTGTCTGCAGCTGATGCGGCCGCCGAGGTTCAGAAGGCCAATCGTGCACGCCAGGAAAAGCTGGATGCGCGCGAGGCCAAGGCTGAATCCAAAGCCGCTGGCAAGAAGTAACAAGCCGCAGTAGTCAGTGAATTTGGGCGTCCTTCGGGGCGCCCTTCTTTTTTGGGGAGTAGCCATGTCGAAGGTTTCCGAAATCGTTGCTGGAGCCCTGGGATTGCTGCGCGTTCTCGACGCAACTGAAGCACCAGAGGCCGAGGACATGGAGACCGGCATCTTCACCCTCAACCAGATGATGATTCGCTGGGAAGCAAACGGATACTCGGTGGGCTGGTCTCCGGTTTCCAATCCAGCCGACGAGATGCCGAATGTGCCGGAGGCCGATGAGGCCATCATGTACAACCTCGCCGTAAAGCTTCGCCCGCGCTACGGCGTAAGCATTGACCCGGATGTATTTGAAGAGGCTCGGCGGCTGAAGTCCGACGTACTGGCTGATGTGTTTGCTTCCAGCCCGATGGAGATGGAGCGCGGCATCCCTGGATTCCGTTGCCGTTACAACATCCGCAGCGACGGGTATCGCTGGTAATGCGCGCCCAGCCCGTAGACCTGATCGGTGGCTTCTACACCAGCGACAGCCTGCCGTGGTCGTGCCAGGACACGGTGAACTGGCTGCCGGTGATGGCCGAGGTGGCAGGTACGCGCACGGTCTCGATGTTCGCGACCCCACCGGGTCTGAGGCCCTATCAGCAGATCGGAACCGGTCCGATTCGCGGCATGCACGACTGCGAAGGTCTGCGGCTGATCGTGTCGGGCCGATACCTCTACCGTATAAGCAACACCGGGGTAGGCATCCCGATTGGCCTGATTCCTGGGGTTGGCCGGGTGCAGATGACGCACAACCAGTTCAAGACTGGCTACCAAGTGCTGATCGAGAACGGGCAGGGTGGTGGCGGCTATGTCTACACGACATCCACTGACACTTTCGCGAAGATCACTGACGAAGGCTATCCGGGGTCGATCTCGTCGGACTACCTGGATTCCTACATTCTTGGCGTCGAGCCGCAGGGGCGGTTCTGGTTCCACTCCAATCTGGCAGACGCCACGGATTACAACACCCTTGATCGTTACGAGGCTGAGGCATCCCCCGACAAGATCGTTGGCCTTGCAGTGAGCCAGTTTGAGGTCGTTGTCTTCGGTCAGCGCACTATCGAGTTCTTCTTTAACGCGGGTGGTCAGACCGGCACGTTCCAGAACCGGCGCCAGTCAATCACCCGTGGCTGTGCCTCGCGGCACACTATCCAGAAGCTGGACAACACCCTGTTCTGGCTTGGCGATGACGGTGTCGTCTACCGCATGGAGGGCTATGCGGCTCGTCCAATCTCGACCCGCGTCCTCGAAAAGGCCATTACTGGCTTCAACTGGTCCGAGGCCATCGCATTCACCTGGGAGGATCGCGGCCACAAGGTCTACTACCTGACCCTGCCGGACGGCCAGACGTTCGGCTACGACGTGATCACAGGCCTGTGGCACCGCCGTGAATCTTATGGCCTGAACCGCTGGCGCCTGAGCCACACCCAGAAGTGGGGGCGGGAATGGTTCGGCGGTGACTTCCAGGATGGACGGCTCTGGGAACTGGATTGGGACTACTTCCTGGAGGGCGATCAGCCGATCATCAGCGAGCGCACGTCCGGCGTGGTGGCTGACAATCAAAGCGCGCTGCTTCTTCCGAACGCCGAGCTGGTGCTTGATACCGGCAAAGGCCCCGGAACCACAGCACTGCCATTCCCTGTGCAACCGCCGATGCCTCTGCTTAGTGGGAACGCTCCGGATGGCTTCATTGGTGGTTCCTACAGCTTTGCGTATACCCGCACTAGTGGCACTGCACCCTTCACATTCTCAGTTTCTTCGGGCGCACTTCCTGCTGGGATTTCCCTTGATGCGACAAGCGGCGTTCTTAGTGGGAACCCCTCTGTAGTCGGCTCGTCGGCCTTCACAGTAAGAGTCACCGATGCCAACGGCTTGTGGGCAGAGGTTCCGGACACCGTAGCTATTGGTGCCGCCTTCTGGCTTCTCCGCGCAAACGTGCCTGATGCACGGGTTTGGGCAAGCTTCGACGCCATCACATGGCAGGGGCCATACAATCGTGCACCCATTGTTACAACGCCTGGCAGCGCAAGCCGGCAGCTGGGTGCCGGTGGAGCGGTAATTGTCATTGGCGCCACAACCACGGCGGAGAGGTCGACAGACTTTGACGTTGCCGACGGCGTGACCAACACATCGGTAACCGTTCCAGCCAATATCGGCAGGATTCGCACATTTGGGGCTACTACGCTCGCATTTGTGAATGCTGATGGTGCTCCAGCCAACACCTACTACGCGGTCCAGGATGGGGGGCAGACATGGACCGCAAGGACGCTTCCGAGCAGTCTGCAGATCCGAGACGTTGCCAGGTTGGCGTCTGGTCGGTGGTACTCCTACCAGCAGGTAGGGCCGTCCTACGGCATGTACTACTCCGATGAGGAATCACCAAGCACCTGGACACCCACCGGATATGGCATTCCCCAAGCTGGTGAGAGATGCATCATTACAAGCGGCACGGTGATCCTGTCGTTCGGCACCTTGAATCAGGTAATGCGCTTCAAGAACGGTGCCTGGGTAACCCTTAGCCCAGGCGGAGCCGCTTTCCCTGATGCGAGGTGCGGCCTCTACATGGATGGACGTTGGTTCATGGCTGGGCAGCCACAGTCTGGAACCAATAATCTCGTCTACTCTGATGATGACGGCGGGACATGGACCAGGGTTACCGTGCCCGGGCTGGACGGGATCTATGAAATCTACGCGGCGAATGGCCGGATTGTCGTCAGTGGCGTGGCACCTACATCTGGCACGCTTGCGGGCGTTGCATCGTCCTCTGATCGTGGCGCGACCTGGACCACTTCCACAATGCCATACCCGGTTGGGTCCGGAGCGCAGTCGATTGCCTTCCCGGTGGTGACCAATGGCTGACACCGATCACTTCGTAGAGATGTGCTACAGCATTGACGGCGGCCATACATGGAGCAACTGGAAGCGCCGCAGCATCGGTGAGGTTGGGCAGTACGCCAAGCGCGTGCGTTTCATGCGCCTTGGCAAGTCCCGTCAGCGCGTGTTCCGCATTCGTGTTTCCTCGCCGCGCAAGCATGACCTGCTCGGCGCAGTGCTGACTCCGGAACAGACGGACGACTGATGAAGATCTCGACCGATCCATGCTTCCTGCAGGAAGTCATGGATCACCCTGCCGTGCGTCCGTGGATTGGACCGGATGGCGTGGAGGGGTCGTGGCCGCTCGCTGCGATCTTCGATCAGGGCATTGGCATCGAGTTCGACGGCGGCGGGTTCTTCTTCCACCGGCTAGGTGATGCCGTGGTTGAGGTGCACACGGTGTTTCTGCCTGGCACCAAAGGAGTGGCCCGGTTCTGCGCTCAGGCGGCGGAATACCTGTTCTGCGGGACCGAAGTTACCAAGATCGTGACGAAGGTGCCGGTAGACAACGTGCCAGCCCTGCGCCTGACCGAGCGCGTCGGGTTCCGCCTCGACTACGTGCGACCTGCTGCCTTCCTGCGCGGTGGTGTTGCCCACGACGTGAAACACTACAGCTGGGACATCGATCTATGGCTGCGCGGTACTGATGGCCCGCAATGGGCCTATGAGCGCTGCTGCGCAATGGACAACAAGAACAAGGGCCTGCGCCTGCGATACCGCTGGGCAGTGATGAACGACGACTATTCGGTATTGGAGAGCTGATATGCCAGCTGTAGGTGCAATTGTGGGGGCTGCCGGAAGCCTTGTTGGCGGGAAAATGCAGGCGGACGCTGCCGGGCGTGCAGGCGATGCGGCCACGGGTGCCTCTCGCGACGCGATCAACGCCCAGGTCGCGATGTACAACCAAAGCCGTGCGGACACGCTGCCGTATCAGGTGACTGGCACTGGCGCGCTCAATCTTTTGGCACAGATGTATGGCCTGCCGACCTACTCGGCGCCGCTCTCGAGCGGCATTCAGATCACCCAGCCTGAACCAGCCAAGAAGAAGAAACGCAGCCTCTTCGACAAGATCACGGATCCGGCGAACCTGGCCGGGCAGTTTGGCGGCACCAGCTACGACCCGATGGGCTTCTTCAGCAGTGGCAGCACTGGTGGCGGTGGGAGCCTTCAGTTCTCCACGGGCGGTGGAACTGGCAATGCGCTGGCGGGAGGCGGGACCCTGAATCAGGGTACTGGCACCCCTGACTTCAGCATGTTCTATCAAACGCCCGACTACCTCGTAGCACGAGATGAAGGCATCAACGCGCTCGACCGTGGTGCTGCGGCGCGTGGTGGTCTGTACTCGGGTGGCGCTGATGCTGACCGGATGACCTTCGCATCGAACCTTGGGTCAAAGGCTTTCGGCAACTTCCAAAACTCGCTATTCCGGCTGGCAGGCCTCGGTGGCTCCGCAAACAGCGAGCTGAACAGCCTGGGGCAGAACACGGCAGGTCAAATCGGCAACCAGCTTGCCAACGCTGGCAATGCCCGAGCTTCTGCCTATCTCAATCAGGGGCAGGCGTGGAACAACGCGCTCAGCAACATCGGCGGCTTCGCCGGCAACTACTTCGGGAGCCGCTGACATGGCAGATTTCTTCGACAGCTACAGCCGCGGCTATGCTCTGGGGCAGCAGCAGAAGCAGGACAGGCAGAACCGGAACATGCTGGCCGAACTGCAGCAGATCGGGCCGCAGGTCATTGCGGGCGACCTTGCCGCAACGGACCGCGCCTATGCGCTCGACCCTCAGCGCGCCCAGGCGTATCAGGCTGAAGGGAACCGCCAGCAGCAGCAGCTTTTCGGCCTCGCCAAGTCCCTGAAGCAGTCCGCTGCCAACCCGCAGATGCAGGCGGGCATCTATCGCTCGGCGGTTCCGTTCCTGAAGCGCAGTTTCGGCGCTGAAATCCCGGACGAATTCGACGCCGCCTCGGTCATGCCGATTGTCGACCAGGTCCTAGCCATTGCTGAGAACGCGCCAAGCATGGGCGTAGGTGGCAACGTGCAGTCGACCTACATCGACGGCAACGGCAACCGTGTAGCCATCATGCGTGATGGCTCGCAGCGCGTACTTGGCCCAAACAATGCATCGATCCGGGTCATGGAGCAGGAGGGCGCACTGCCGTATGGCGTGGTCACCTCTGGCGGCCGTCCTGGTGCTGTCGTTGATATTGGTGGCGGACAAGCCCCAGCGCAGGGTGCAACAGGGCAGTACACCATCGACCCGAGTATCCCTCCGGAGGTGCAGCAGCAGATCCGAGCCGCTGAGGCTGCTGGGCAGCAGGTCCCGTCCAACATGGTTCTGCCGCCGCGCTCCGGTCCGGTTCGTGTCCCGACTGCGGCAGAGAAAGCGGGAGCCAGCGAGGTTGCGCGTCTGGAGGCTCAGCAGCGGTTTCTGCCCGACGAACTGGCAATGCGGACTCAGGCTGCAATCCAGCAGGCTGGCGGTTCGGCTCAGGCCAAGGGTGAGGCTGAGGCGCGCTTGGAGGCGATCCAGGGCTTGCCCCGCGTGATGCAGGAATCCACCAACGCCATCAACCTGATCGATAAGGCACTCAGCCATCCGGGCCTTGCAACTGCGGTCGGCGCATCTGGCCGTGCCGATCTCCGGAATTACATCCCTGGCACAGATGCCACTGATTTCCGCGTCCTGCTGGATCAGATCAAGGGCGGTACGTTCCTACAGGCATTCCAGAGCCTCAAGGGTGGTGGTGCTATCACCGAGGTTGAAGGCACCAAGGCAGAACAGGCGATTGCCAGACTCAACCGCGATCAGAGTGAAGCGGCGTTCCGTCAGTCGCTTCAGGACCTGCGCGATGTAGCCCAGGCTGCGATTACCCGTGCGCAGACCAAGGCGCAGGCAGCTGGTGCCCCGGCCCCGATGCAGCCGCAGGGTGCCCCGCGCCAGATCCAGTCCGCAGCTGAGTACAACGCACTTCCGAGCGGAACCCTTTTCATTGCGCCGGATGGCACCCAGCGGAGGAAGCGCTAATGGCAAACCCCTGGGACAACGATCCAATCGTTGAGGCCCCGGCTGCGCCTCAGATGCAGGCGCAGGGCAACCCGTGGGATGCCGACCCCATCGTGGCTGATGATGGGCAAGGATTCGAGCAGGCCCCACTCAACATCGACATCGTTGGGGGCACGCGTCAGTCAGTGGCTGATCAACAGCCACAGCAGGCACCCGTAGCCCCTGACGGTTGGAATTACGGTGTAGGGCGTGACCTTGCCTATGGCGCCCGTTCCGTGCTGCAGGGCGTTGGCGGTTTGCTTGGCGCCGTTGGCGGCGATGCGTTCAACAACTACATCGTCAATCCTGTGGCCCGCGCTGTGGGCATACAGGAGGCTCGTCCGTATCGGGAAGAGGCTATGGCCTTGGCCGACCGTCTCGGGCTGCCGCAGGCTCAGACCTCCGGTGATCGCGTGCTGGGTGATGTTGGCGAGGCTTTGACTGGAACTGGCCTGACGCTCGGGATTGGTGGTGGCATCAACGCCCTTGCCAACGCTGGACGGGGAGCGGCTGCCCCTGCAACCAATCAGCTGGCGAACTTCCTGACTGCTCAGCCGGCCATGCAGGCGGCGTCCGCTGCTGGCGGTGCCGGCGCATCCTCGCTAGCCCGTGAGTCTGGCGCGTCGCAGGGAAACCAGCTGCTGGCTGGCCTGGCTGGCAGCTTGGGGCCGAGCGCGCTGGCGACAGGTGCTGGGGCCGCATTGCGTGGCGCAGTGCGCGGTAGCTCTGGCGAGCAGATGCGCAACACTCTGGCCGACTTCGAGCGGCTTGGCGCGACGCCTTCCGTAGGCCAAGCATCTGGCAACCGCATGGTCCAGGGTGTCGAAAACCTGCTGGCTGGCGGCCCAACCAGTGCTGGCGTGATGAACCGATTCGCTACCCGTCAGGGCGAGGATATTGGCGAAGGCTTGCAGAATCTGGCTGAGCAATTCAGCCGTAACCCGAGTGCTGAGCGAGCAGGGCGCGCTATCGAGCGTGGCGCCGAGACGTTCGCCAAGAACGTCAATGCCCAGAAGCGGGCGCTCTACTGGCAGGCCGACAGGTTCATCCCTGAGTCGACTCCGGTTGGGCTGAGCAACACCATGCAGACGGTTCAGAAGCTGACCACTCCTATGCCTGGCGCGGTGGAAACTACCGGCTCGCTCATCAACCCGCGCATCGCAGCCCTACAGCAGAACCTTGCTGCTGATCTGCAGGCTGGTGGCGGCCAGATCCCGTATTCGGCCTTGAAGCGCATCCGGACCGACATTGGCGAGCAGATCAGCGACTTCTCGCTCTCGCCGGAGACCCCAACTCGCGAGCTCAAGCAGCTCTACGCTGCCCTGTCGCGGGATATGGAAGCTGCGGCGCAGTCCCAAGGTCCGCAGGCCGTGGCAGCAGCCAAACGCGCAAACAACTACACCCGGGCGGCGGCAGACCGTCTGGAGCAGGTCCAGCGCGTCATCGACAAGAACGGAGGTGGCGAGGCGATCTACAACGCGGCGATGTCGGGCACCCGTGACGGTGGCACCACGCTGCGGGCTGTGATGCAGTCTCTGCCGCAGGACGGGCAGAAGGCTGTGACAAGCGCCGTGATCAAGCGCATGGGCCTTGCGAATCCTGGCGCACAGGATGCAACCGGCGAGGCTTTCAGCGCCGCGACGTTCCTGACCAACTGGAACCGGGTCAGTCCCGAGGCCAAGCGCGCCTTGTTTGACCGCTACGGCAAGGACTTCAGTCGTGATGTAGATCGGATCGCACGAGTTGCCGACAACGTCAAGAGCGGCTCGCAAGTCTTCGCCAATCCGTCAGGCACGGCGAACCGAGCTGCTGCGATGACCTATGGCGCCGCGCTGGTAGGCAGTCTGTTCACGGGTGGCACTACGGGACTGGTGGGATCAGGCCTCGGAGCCAATTTGGCAGCTCGATGGCTGACTAATCCCAAGACAGTTCAGATGCTTGCAAGGGCAACCACACTTCCTGAGTCGGCAGTCCCTGCCTTCATCAACTATCTGACGCAGCAGGCCAATAAAACGCAGGATCCCGAAATGGCAGAGCTAGCCGCCGAACTGGGACGCGCGCAAGGCGAAATAGGCAACACCGCCAACAATCGCTAGCACGCAAATGATCGGAACAAGCAGCAGCTTTGTCCGGTCCCACGCTGAAAAGTCGCGGCGATACTCGCGGTCCTTCTGAGCCCAATCCTTCGGCTGTCCGCCGACGTTGGATAGGTCGAACTTTTCCTTACTCATGGCCCGGGCCTGTGGATATCTGGCCCGAATCCTACCACCCATCTGGGATTGCTGCCTAAGCGCACTTCGGTCCCGGTCAAAACCATTGCACCGCAAGGGATAAGCCTAGAAATAGGCCCTTTTCGGTCCCAGCCATTCAAGCCCGCCAAGAGCGGGCTTTTTCTTTGGGAGATCCCATGAGCGGCCGCTTCTACGATCCGAACCCGGTCTATTTCGACATCCTGAGCAATCAGCCGGTGGCCGGTGGCTTCCTGCAGTTCTATGACCAGGGCACGACCAATCCCCGCATGACTTGGTCGGACCAGGCGCTGACGATCCCAAACACCAACCCGGTGCCGCTGGACAGCTCGGGCCGGGCCAACGTGAACATCTGGCTGTCCGGGTCCTACACCGTACGGCTGACCGATAGCCTGGGTGCGGTGATCTGGACCCGGGATGTCAATGACGGCTCGGTCGGGGACAACGTTTTCCCGACTCTGGAAGCAGGCAAGTTCCTGACCAATGACGGTTCGGTGGTGCTGTGGGCGAACCTGATCCAGCTTCCTGACCCCACCGGCTCCGACGGGAAGATGGTCGTTGCCAGTGGCGGTGGCTATGTCCTTCAGGCCCAGCCGACGGCGCCGGTTTCGCCAATCGTGGTCACGGACACCTCGGTCAAGTACGTCGGCACCAGCTCGGTCATCCTTGAGCAGTGGGATACTGCCTCGATCCCTGCCAGCGGCGCTCAGATCGCCACCGGCACGATCACGTTCCCGACGGCATACACCACGGTGCCGAACCTACAGGTCACAATCAACAAGGGCTCGGGCGTAGTCGCAGCTGGCTTCATCGGCGATATCGGCGTGTCGGCTGTCAGCACCACGGGAGCCACTGTGTCGTGGGATCTCGGCGTCGATGACGTGAAATCGCAGTACAACCTGACCAGCCCCCTGCCGATCATGTGGCGCGCCATCGGGAAGGTTGCCAGCTGATGGCGACGCCAGCCGAACAGCCGCGCTTTGACCAGCCGGTTGTTGATGCTCGGGGCTTCGCTACCCAAGCATGGATGAACTACTGGCTCCGGCTGGCCTCAAGCCTGAGTCAGGACGAGCTGGCTGCTGTCGTCGCCGAGCTTCAGCGTCGCGTCGATGAGTTGGAAAGTGGGCAATCTCTCGATTTCCAGATCCTGGGCCAAGGCTCAGTCTCCGTAAACGGTGTGCCTCAGCCGGGCAACGTCGTGGTGATTTCCCTCCAGGGAGACGCCGCGCTACCTGGGAATACGCAGTATTACGGGACAGGGCCTACCGGTGCCAAGGGGTGGTTCCCTGTATCAGGCGCTATCACTGTCGCCGCTGGCGAGTTGACCAAGGCAGTTGGCGTAGACGGCGTCACCAATTTCGGCTTGGCAGATCTCGCTAACTCTGGCGTAGGCGCCGCGCTGGTCAAGATCACCAGGGACGCAAAGGGCAGGGTGTCGGGCACCCAATCGGCCACCACGGATGACCTCCCCGCAGGCAGCACCAACAAGTATTTCCCCGAGGCGCCGACGGACGGCCAACAGTACGCCCGCCAGAGCGGCGGATGGACCGTCGTGACTGCTTCAGGTGGGAGCTTTGTGCCCTACAACATCCCCGACGGGCAATCGTTCCTGGTGCCGCTGAACCAGCAGGCGCTGTTCACTCTCCCCATCAACCTCGGCGACGGGTCCAGCATCGTTCTGGACGGCGCGCTGGTGGAGGTTTCGTAATGCTGACCATGTTCAAGCGGCTGGCGTCGCTAGTGCCAACTCCTGCCACCAACAAGGTGACGCTGTTCGTCAGCGATACCGGCGTCCCATCGTACAAGGATGACGCTGGCCTGGTCACGCCGATGAGCGGCCAGCCGATCCCTGCTGGCTACATCGATGGCCTGAAGATGGAGTGGGTATCGGGCACGCAGATCCGGTTCACCAGCGGCTCTGCATATATTCCATCGTTGGGCCGAGCGCTGACACTGGCTGCGGCTGTCACGAAGACACCGACGCTCGCCGCCAACACATGGTATCACGCCTACATCTACAGCAATGCCGGAACGCCTGATGTGGAGGTGACTACCACAGCGCCGGATACCCCTTACAACGGAACCGCCCGCACCAAGACCGGCGACACCTCGCGTCGGTACATCGGCAGCTTCAGGACGAATGCCAGCGCACAGGTCATGCGTTTTGACCACGCTTCGCAGACGGGCATGGTCGGGTATGCCACCAGCATCAACAATTCGCCATTACATCCGTTGGCGACTGGCGCTGCGACAACTCAAACCAGCGTGAGTCTGGCGGCATCCATCCCTATCTCCGGAAGCCGCGCACTACTCTATGTGGAGAACTCTACATCCAACGGCGCCATCGCATATGTAGGCGTGCCGTACATCGATGTGGTTGCAGATGTGATCACTTTCGTACGCCCTTCAGGCCGTCTATCCAGCCAGTATCTGATCGACTCAAACCAGCAGATTGCCTATGTGTTCAACAGTGCCCCGGCTGCGAGTACAGGTCTTGATGTCTGGGTTTTGGGGTATGTTTATGAGCGCTGAAATGTTTGCGATCACTGATTCGGGGTTCAGGGCGGTAACGGAAGGGATGCCGCTGTCCACAGGGGAGACGATGGTTGCAGAGATCCCGCCGCAGTTGCTGCAGAAGATCAAGGCCGATCAGATGAAGGCCGAGCGCAGCCAGCGCCTCCGCGCCACCGACTGGACGCAAATGCCAGATGCGCCGCTGACAGCGCTGGAAAAGGCCGCCTATCAGACCTACCGGCAGGCGCTGAGAGATCTGCCCAGCCTTGCAGGGTTCCCTGATGTGCCGTGGCCGACGCTACCCACCATCAGGGACGGCACCGCCAGTTCTGGAGAGGGCGCCGTGTCCCCCTGATCGCAACCCATGAGACGGGGAGGCGTATCCTCCCCGGCATGGAACTACCCCCAGACTTCACGTGGCAGAAGGCCTCAACGTACACCCAGGCGCCAGACATGATCTGTCTGCATTTCATCTGCGTGGCCCGGATCCAGCAGAGGGTGGACGATCTACTCTGGCAGGCGTTCCTGGACTTCCATCGGGACTACCGGCAGCGGATTGTCCGGCCTTGCCAGAACCAGTGGACGGGCAGGGATGGGATGGTGTTGTGGGTGATCCGGCATCAGGACAGGCTGCGACATGAAGTCGCAGCTATCCTGGCAGCTAGGGAGGCGGGGAAGATCAAGCCCGCCGAGTGACTACTGCACAAAAACTGCACAGCCATGTTTTGCGCTAGCTGGCGGAATAGGCCCGAAAGCCTTGGTGCCCGGAGCCGGAATCGAACCGGCATGGGGTTGCCCCCGGCGGATTTTAAGTCCGATGCGTCTACCAGTTTCGCCATCCGGGCCTGCAGCGCGGCGCCGATTGTAGCCCAGCTGCGGAATCCCGACCGGATTGCAGTGGAGCGGCGGTGTGCTTAACTGTCGCTCCCATTCATGTCATAGTCCAAAGCATCGTTCCCAGGGGGGAGCCACCCGATGTCGCTGCACGCGATTGCCTATGCCAGCGAGGCCCGCGCCGACCTGCAGACAACCGATCTTGACCGCCTGCTGGCCGATGCCACCGCATTCAACCGAGTAGCCGGTGTCACGGGTGTGCTGATGTTCGATGGCAGCCGTTTCCTGCAGTACCTGGAAGGCCCGGAGGATGGCATCGATTCGGTGTACCAGCGCATCGCCAATGCGCGCAGCCATGGACAACTGAAGGTGCTGTGCCGCGCGCCGGTGGCGCAGCGGGCATTCCCGCGCTGGTCGATGGGGACCCGGCGCATTGAGGCAGAACTGCTGGTACAGATCGTCGACGCCTCATGGCCGGGCTTCGTGCTTGGCTGCGGTGGCTTCGAGCGCCTGCTGCAGGCCTGGACCGGCGCCGATGGTGAACTGGAGCCGGCCGCGGTCGCACTGGGCTCCTGACCCCACCTTGGCGGCCGGGCCCCCGGGCCGTTAGGCTGTAGCCTTTCTGGCATGGATCTTCCCGGAGTGGCAAAGCGAATGAGTAGGTCGGCCATGCCCATGGCAGTACGCATGCGATTTCAGCCGTTGCATGGGATGCGGCGTTGAGCGCGCCGCTTGCGGCAGCAGCGGCGCCGCGCTTCGCGGTGATCGGGCTGGGCTACGTGGGCCTGCCGCTGGCGGTGGCCTTCGGCCGGCACTGGCCCACGCTGGGCTTCGACATCGATGCTGATCGCATCGCCGAGCTCCGCGACGGCCAGGACCATACGCTGGAAATGGAGGCCGATGAGCTGGCCAGTGCACAGCAGTTGCAGTACGGCAGCGATCCGGCATTGCTCGATGCCTGCAATGTCTACATCGTTACCGTGCCGACCCCGATCGACGCCTATGAGCAGCCCGATCTGGAGCCGCTGCGTTCGGCAACGCGGCTGATCGCCAGCCACCTGCGTGCGGGTGACCTGGTGATCTACGAATCCACGGTCTACCCCGGCACCACCGAAGAGGTCTGCGTGCCGTTGCTGGAGCAGCTTTCCGGGCTGCGCTTCAACGAAGACTTCTACTGTGGTTACAGCCCGGAGCGGGTCAGCCCCGGCGACCGCCAGCGCCGCCTGGCCGATATCCGCAAGATCACCTCGGGGTCGACACCGGAAGTGGCTGCGGTGATTGATGGCCTCTACCAGCGCATCATCGCCGCCGGCACCTTCCCGGCGCCGTCAATGCGTGTGGCCGAAGCGGCCAAGGTGGTGGAGAACATCCAGCGTGACGTCAACATCGCGCTGGTCAATGAGCTGGCGCTGATCTTCGACCGGCTCGGCATCGACACCCAGGATGTGCTCGACGCCGCCGGCAGCAAGTGGAACTTCCTGCCATTCCGGCCGGGCCTGGTCGGCGGCCACTGCATCGGCGTGGACCCGTACTACCTGCTGCACAAGTCCGAGAGCGTGGGCTACCACCCGGACCTGATCCACACCGCGCGGCAGGTCAACAACCGCGTCGGCGAGCATGTGGCGTCGCGTGTGCTGGCAATGCTGGCCGAACGTGGCCGCGTACCTGCGCAGTCGCGTATCCTGGTGCTGGGCGTGACCTTCAAGGAGGATTGCCCGGACCTGCGCAACAGCCGCGCGCTGGAACTGGCGCAGCGCCTGCGTGATGCCGGCGCACAGGTGGAGGTCAGCGACCCGTGGGTCGGCCCGGCGGCATTGGCCGACGCGGGCGTGCACTGGCTGGCCGAGCCGGTGGCGGGGAGTTACGACGCCGTAGTCCTGGCAGTGGCCCATGCCCGATTCAAAGCCATGGATGACGCCGCAATCCAGGCGCTGCTGGCACCCGGCGGCATCGTCTACGACGTGAAATCGGCCTGGCCGCGCAATGTGGTTGACGGTCGCCTGTAAACGCCGGTGACGGCCGGCGCGGTAGACTCGCAGGCAGTTGCAACCAAGGAACGCCATGCACCGGTATATCGTCTACCTGCTCGCCATCCTGATGTTTCCCATCTGCCTGTGGTTGGCCACGATCTGGCCGGCCTGGTACTGGGGCGTCGGCCTGACTGCCGCGATGGTGGCGCTGGGGACCTGGGATCTGCTGCAGAAGCGCAGCACGCTGCGCCGCAACTATCCGGTGATGGCGCATTTCCGCTATGGCCTGGAATCAATCGGCCCGGAAATCCGCCAGTACTTCGTGCAGAGCGACCTGGAGGACGTGCCGTTCTCGCGCCAGCAGCGTGCGCTGATCTACCAGCGCGCAAAGAACGAAATGGACACGGTGCCCTTCGGTACCCTGCGCAGTACCTACGCGGTGGATTACGAGTGGATCAACCATTCGCTGGCTCCCACCTCCATTGCCAAGCATGATTTCCGCGTGCTGATTGGGCCGAACTGCGCCAAGCCTTATTCGGCCAGCGTGTTCAACATCTCGGCGATGAGCTTCGGTTCGCTCTCGGCCAACGCGATCCGCGCATTGAACGAAGGTGCGCGGCGCGGCGGCTTCTACCACGACACCGGCGAAGGTTCGATTTCGCCCTACCACCGCGAGATGGGCGGCGATCTGGTCTGGGAAATCGGCTCGGGCTACTTCGGCTGCCGTGACGAGAAGGGTGGTTTCAGCGAAGAGCGCTTCGTCGCCAACGCTACCGATGACCAGGTCAAGATGATCGAGATCAAGCTGTCGCAGGGTGCCAAGCCGGGCCACGGCGGCGTGCTGCCGGCACCAAAGGTGACCGCCGAAATATCGGTGACCCGTGGTGTTCCGATGGGGGTGGACTGCGTATCGCCGTCGCGTCACTCGGCATTCTCGACGCCGGTCGAACTGTTGCAGTTCGTGGCCCGGCTGCGCGAGTTGTCCGGTGGCAAGCCGGTCGGTTTCAAGCTGGCCATCGGCCACCCCTGGGAATGGTTCGGCATCGCCAAGGCGATGCAGGAAACCGGGCTGCTGCCGGACTTCATCGTGGTCGATGGCGCCGAGGGAGGCACCGGCGCGGCACCGGCTGAATTCGTCGACCATGTCGGCGTGCCGATGCATGAAGCACTGCTGCTGGTGCACAACACCCTGGTCGGCCTGGACCTGCGCGAGCGCATCCGCATCGGTGCCGCTGGCAAGATCACCAGTGCGTTCGACATCGCGCGCACCATCGCGCTGGGTGCCGACTGGTGCAATGCCGGCCGAGGCTTCATGTTCGCGCTGGGCTGCATCCAGTCGTTGAGCTGCCACACCGACAAGTGCCCGACCGGCATCGCGACCCAGGACCCCGCGCGCTGGAAGCATCTGGATGCACCGGACAAGGCCACCCGTGTATACAGCTATCACGAGCACACGCTGCATGCCTTGAAGGAACTGTTGTGCGCGGCGGGCCTGAACGATCCGGCCGAGCTGGGGCCGGAGCACATCCTGCGTCGCGTGTCGCCGGTGGAAATCCGTTCGCTGGCGTCGCTTTACCGTTACCTGGAACCGGGCGAGCTGCTGCACACGGTGCCCGACCATGCGGTGTTCCATGCATTCTGGGCCGATGCGCGCAGCGACTCGTTCCAGCCGCCGCCGAAGATCCAGGCTCTGCGCGCCAGCAAGTCGCGGTAGCGTGATGTTGTAGAGCCAAGCCCATGCTCGGCTGTTCTTCGTTCCGACCTCGCGATGACTGATTGAAAAGCAGTCAAGCATGGCTTGACTCTACAGAAAGGCAGCCGAGCATGGGCTCGGCGCTACAAGGAGGCGCCATGCAGTTCAGGACCGGTAGCATCGACGATGTCGCCACGCTGTGGGCGCTGCGCACGCGCTGTGTGCGCGAAACCTGCAGCAGCCATTACCCTCCCGAGGTCATTGCACCGTGGTCGGCCTCGCCGCCACCGTCGCAGTACGCGCGGCTGTTGTCGCAGGGCGGATGCGTGGTGGCCGAGGACGGGCAGGGTGGCCTGCTCGGCTTCGGCGTCTTTGATGTCGATGCCAATGAAGTCGACGCGTTGTTTGTCAATCCCGATCGTGGCGGCGAGGGGATCGGCCAGGCGCTGATGCAGCGCCTGTTGGCAATGGCCGATCGTGAGCGCGAGGTGGTGCTGTCGGCGTCGCTCAATGCCGTGCCGTTCTATCAACGGCAGGGCTTTGTCAGCGTGCGTGAGGAAGCCTATGCGCATCCCAGCGGTGTGGCGTTGGCCTCGGTGAGCATGCGCAGGCCGTGGTGATGTGGCGTCGAGCATGGGCTCGACGCTATCCCGCAGGCGTCACCGCTCCGCCAACCAACCGATCACGCCCTCGGCGGCACGCCGGCCACTGGCGTAGCACGCGGTCAGCAGGTAGCCGCCGGTGGGGGCTTCCCAGTCCAGCATTTCACCGGCGCAGAACACGCCGGGAACGGCCCGCAGCATCAGGCCGTCATCCAGCGCATCCAGGCGCACGCCACCGGCGGTGCTGATCACCTCGGCCATCGGCCTTGGGCGCAGCAGGCGCAGCGGCAGGCGCTTGAGCGTGGCAGCCACAGCCGGCAGGTCGTTGCCGGCCTCCCTGCCAAGAATCTCGAACACGAGTGCGGCCTTCACCGCATCCAGACCCGCCTGGCGGCGCAGGTGCTCGCCGAAGCTTCGGCCCTTGCGGGGACGTGACAGGTCGGCCAGCAGGCGCGCCTCGTCGCGACCGGGCACCAGGTCCAGCCACAGCATTGCGTGGCCATCGCGGTTGATGGTCTCGCGCAGGTCGGCGGCCAACGCGTAGACCAGACTGCCTTCAATGCCATATTCGCTGGCCACGCACTCGCCCTGCAGCGACCGCGGTTGTCCAGCCAGGTCGATCCAGTGCGCGATCACCGGCTTCAATGGTGCGCCGGCATTGCGCTGGGCAAAGAACGGCGTCCAGTCCACGTCGAAGCCACAGTTGGCTGACTGCAGCGGCGCGATGTCCACGCCACGCGCCTGCAGTGGCACGACCCAGGCGCCATCACTGCCCAGCTGCGGCCAGCTGCCCCCGCCCATCGCCAGCACGGTGGCATTGGCGCGGACATCGACTTCGCCCGCATCGGTGGCAAAGCGCAGGGCGCCGTCGTCGCTCCAGCCGATCCAACGGTGGTTGGCGTGCAGGCGCACGCCCTGTTCCTTCAACCGGCGCACCCAGCCGCGCAGCAGCGGCGCCGCCTTGCGGTCGACCGGGAACACGCGGCCGGAGCTGCCCACATAGGTTTCCACGCCCAGGCCGTTGGCCCAGTCACGCAGTGCCTGTGCGTCGAAGCCGTCCAGCCAGCTGCCGACCACAGCGGCCTGCTCGCGGTAGCGGCTGTCGAACAACGGCCGCGGATCGGAATGGGTGAGGTTGAGGCCGCCCTTGCCGGCGATCAGGAACTTGCGGCCAGGCGACCCCTTGGCCTCGTACAGGTCGACCTCCAGCCCAGCGGCACGCAGGCGTTCGGCGGCGAACAGGCCCGCCGGGCCGCCGCCAATGACGACCACCCGATGGGGCATGGCGGCATTACGGTTTGACATCGAGCAGCTCGACGTCGAACACCAGCGACGAGCCCGCCGGAATCGGGCCGACCTTGCGGTCCCCGTAACCGTAGTCCGGCGGAATCATCAGCGTGCGCTTGCCGCCGACCTTCATGCCGGCCACGCCCTCGTCCCAGCCGCGGATGACCTGGCCGGCGCCGAGCGCGAAGGTGAACGGCTCGCCGTGCTTGAAGGAGCTGTCAAAGGTCTTGCCGTGCTTGGTCTCGGTACGGTTGTCGTAGATCCAGCCGGTGTAGTGCACCGTGACCTTGTTGCCGGCGATGGCTTCGGCGCCGGTGCCGGGCACGGTATCGATCCGCTCGAAGGTCGTCAGCGTGCCGCCGGGCGGCGGGCCGGATGGTTCGGTCGAGCAGCCAGCGGCGGCGAGGGACAGCAGCAGGGGAAGCAGCAGGCGGCGCATCGGGCGTCTCCAGAAGGGCGCGGGGCGAGGGCGGCAAGGGTAGCGCATCGGCGCCGGGTATCATGGGGCCATGGCAAAACTCCTGCTCAATCTGCGCAATGTCGGCGACGACGAATATGCCGATGTCTGCACGCTGCTCGATCAGCACGGCATCGCCTGGTATCGCACCGAACCCAGCCCGTGGGGCATTTCCAATGGTGGCCTGTGGCTGCGCGACGACGCTGATCATCCGCGTGCGAAGGCGCTGATGGCGGAGTACCAGGCGGCGCGCGGCGTGCGCGTGCGGGCTGAACGCGAGCAGGCATTGCGCGAGGGGACGGCGGAGACATTCGGCAGCCTGTTCCGGCGCCGGCCGGCCTATGTGGTGCTGGTGCTGCTGGCGATGGCCGGTGCGGCGGCACTGGTGTTGCTGCCGTTCGTGCTGTTGCGGGGGTAAGGGGGCGCGGCCGGGTTGCACCCGGCACCCGCAGAGGCAACGGCAACGTCAAAAGCTGGTTTCCGTGGGATGGCGCGGCGGTGTGGGCAGGCGGGACACGCCGTAGACCCCGCTTCGCGGTCCGGCCCAGCCGCTGGCGGCTGTGCGTTCGGGCGCTTGCGAAGCAGTGCTTCGCAAGCAAAGCGCCTCACCCCTGGGGGCTCGATGGCGCCTTGCTCGTGTGCGCTGTCCTGCGCACACGGCAAGACCGGGGTTGGGCGTCCTGCCCAACCCGCCCGAGGCATGCCTCGGGCCCATGGCGCCAACGGTCCCGCCTGCCCACACCGCCCCGCCTCTGACAAGTTCTGGGTACCTGCCGGGGTCGGATCCCTCTGCCGCGCAGAGGGCTCTGACCCCTGAATCTGTCTGTGCGGGCGGGAGGCGCTAAAATGGCAGGATGATCGCCAATACCGCTGCCTATCATTTCGCCGTCATCGACGCCCCCCAGGCCCTGTGCGACCAGCTGCTGGCCCTTGCCGAGACGGCGCAGCTGCGCGGCACGATCCTGGTGGCGGGCGAGGGACTGAACCTGTTTCTGGCGGGGGCGCCGGAGGCGGTTGAGGGCTTCTATGCAGCGCTGCATGCCGATGCGCGTTTCGCCGACATGCGGGTCAAGACCAGCCTGAGCAAGCATCAGCCGTTCGCGCGGCTGAAGGCCAAGGTGAAGGACGAGATCATCAGCTTCCGCCGCGATGACGGCCAGCCGCTGGACTATCCGCGCGCACCAGCGGTTGATCCGGCCACCGTGCAGCGTTGGTTGCGGCAGGGGCATGATGACGCCGGCAAGCCGGTGGTGATGCTCGATACCCGCAACCTGCAGGAAGTGGAGTACGGCACCTTCAAGGATGCGCTGGTGTTGCCCATCCGCAAGTTCACCGACCTGCCCGAGGCGCTGGCGCCGCATCGCGATGCGCTGCGGGACAGCACCGTGGTCAGTTTCTGCACCGGCGGCATCCGCTGCGAGAAGGCCGCGCTGTGGATGGTCAATGACGGCATGGAGAATGTGCTGCAGCTCGATGGCGGCATCCTCGGCTACTTCGAGGAGGTGGGCGGCGAAGGCTACGAAGGCCGCTGCTTCGTGTTCGATGAGCGCGTGGCGCTGGATGCCGAGCTGAAGCCGATGGTCGACCAGCCGCTGCCCGAGCCGCGCCCCAGCGCGTTCTGACGCTTGCCCGGTAGAGCCGGCCGCTGGCCGGCTGCCAGGGCACGTTGCCCGCCGGCCAGCGGCCGGCTCTACCGGACCAAGCGCGGTGGGCGCTGAACCCGCCCTACGGGAATCAGCATCCCGCCACCGTCACTGGCCGCTGCGCCCGGCCGCCCCCATGCAGAGGTGATCCTGTGACGGAAAAGCGCCTGATGATCCCGTTGTCGATCCTTGACCTGGCCCCGGTCTGCGAGGGCAGTGACACCACCGCCGCCTTCGCTAACATGCTGGAACTGGCCCAGCACGCCGATGCGCTGGGCTACCGCCGCTACTGGCTGGCCGAACACCACAACATGCCCGGCATCGCCAGTGCCGCCACCGCCGTGCTGATCGGTCATGTTGCCGGTGGCACCCAACGCATCCGGGTCGGCGCGGGCGGCATCATGTTGCCCAATCATGCCCCGCTGCAGGTGGCCGAGCAGTTCGGAACGCTGGCCTCGCTGTATCCGGACCGCATCGACCTTGGCCTGGGCCGTGCGCCGGGCACCGATCAGCCGACCGCACGTGCACTGCGCCGCTATTTCGACAGCGCCGACCAGTTCCCGCAGGACGTGCGCGAGCTGCTGCACTACTTCGAGCCGGTCCAGCCTGGACAGGCGGTGCAGGCCGTTCCGGGTGGTGGCCTGCGGGTGCCGACCTGGATCCTCGGATCAAGCCTGTTTGGCGCACGCATGGCGGCCTCGATGGGCCTGCCGTATGCATTCGCCTCGCATTTCGCGCCGGACGTGATGGACGAAGCGCTGGCGGTGTACCGCCGCGAATTCCGCCCCTCGGCCACGTTGAAGCAGCCGCACGCGATGCTGGCCCTGAACGTTGTTGCCAGCGACAGCGAGGCCGAGTCGCGTCGCCTGTTCACCAGCCAGCAGCAGAGTTTCGTCAACCTGCGCCGCGGCCGGCCGGGCAAGATCCCGCCGCCGATCGACGACATTGAAGCCTTCTGGGAGCCGCACGAAAAGTTCGGCGTGGAACGGGCCCTGGCCTGCACCGTGCTGGGCGATCCGCAGCAGGTGGCCGAGGGTATCGCCGCTTTCGTTGAGCGGCACAAGCCTGACGAGCTGATGCTTACTGCCAACCTGTATGACCATCGTGCGCGCCTGCGTTCCTTCGAGCTGGCGATGAACGCCTGGCATGGCCGCCACGCGGGCTGAACAACCGCGTCACGGCCCGTTGCGGCCGATCCGCGTCTGATGGGGGCTCCCCACTTCTGGAGTCCCCACCATGGCCGAGACCCGCGCCGAACACATTGCCCAGCTGGCTGAACTGATCAAGGACGTGGAGGTGGCGATGTTCACCACCACCGGCGTCGACGGGCGACTCTACAGCCGGCCGTTGGCCACCCAGCAGGTCGCCTTCGACGGTGACCTGTGGTTCGTGATCACCGCCGACAGCCCGAAGGTGGCCGAGATCGCGCTCGACCCGCGCGTCAATGTGGCCTATGCCTCGCCATCGAAGAACACCTATGTGTCTGTGGCGGGGCGGGCGCGGGTTGTCGATGATCGCGCGAAGATCGAAGAGCTGTGGTCGCCGGCGATGAAGCTGTTCTTCCCCGCCGGCAAGGAAGACCCCAACCTTCGCCTGATCCACGTGCGCGCCGATAGCGCCGAATACTGGGATGGCCCGGGCACCTTGCTGGGCAAGGCGTTGAGCTTCGTGCTGTCGGCGGTGCAGGACGATCCGGCACCGCTGGCGGACAACGGATTCGTCGACCTTCGGTGATTGCTGCATCCATGCGTGGCGTGGATCTACCGGATGCGGGAAGTGCCAGCCGCTGGCCGGCAACCCTGGAAACGTGGCAGCCGGCCAGCGGCCGGCTCTACCGGATGCCACTTCAGAACCAGCGCTGGAACAGCTCCACTGTATAGCCCACCAGCTGCCCGGAACTGAAGCCGAAGAACGCGATCGCCACCAGCGCTGCGATCCAGTTGAACAGCATCAATGCACCATCGCGCTCCAGTAGCGCCAGCGAGAACAGCAGCAGCTGGAAGCCGAACAGGAAGTTGGTGAACGGAATCGGCAACGACAGCAGGATGCCCAGCAGTACCAGCAGCAGGCCGCTGAAGGCGTGCGCGGGCAGCGGTGTCAGCAACTGCGGCAGGCGAGGCTTCAGCATCCTGTCCAGCCGCCGCAACGGGCGATCGATACGGTCCAGGAAGCGGTGCATGGTGCCGCGCTTCGGCCCGCGTCGGGCAATGAAACCGGGCAGCCAGGGCCGGTGCAGGCAACACAGCATCTGCAGGCCGATCAGGACCACCAGTGGGCCGCTGACCGCCCCCCCCATGCCCGGGATCGGGATGAACGAGGGCAGGATCGCCACGAACAGGAACACGCCGAACGCGCTCTGCTGCAGGTTGCTGAGGATCTGGCCGAGCGGCATGTGCTCGGCGGGATCGCCGGAGGCGAACATCTCCAGCAGGGTGCGGATGCCCTCGTTGCGGTAGGTCGGGCGCTGCGCGCCCTGGCCCTGGCCGGCCTCAGGCGGTGAGCTCATCGGCCTGCTCGTCGGACAACGTGCGCAGCAGCAGCTTGTCCACCCGCGCACCGTCCAGGTCGACCACCTCGAAGCGCCAGCCGGCCCAGTCGAAGTACTCGCCTGCGTGCGGGATGCGGCCGAAGTAATGGATGCACATGCCGGCCAGCGTGTAGTAGTCGCCATCCTCGGCATCGGGCAGGTCGTTGCTTCCGATCAGCTCGCGCAGGTCCTCGATCGGCAGCGAGCCGTCGACCAGCAGCGAGCCGTCCTCGCGGGTCACCACCAGTGCGTCTTCATCGGCATTCTCCACCGCCTGCAGGCGGCCAACCACGGCGCCCATCAGGTCGCTGATGGTCACCAGGCCCTGGATCTCGCCGTACTCGTCCACCACCAGCGCCATCGACTGCTGCTCCTCGCGGAAGATCTCCAGCAGCTTCATCGCGTGGGTCGATTCGGAGACGTACAGCGGTTCGCGCAGGGTCTGGAACAGCGCGTTGTCGCCGCGCGCCATGCGCGTGGCCAGCGATTTCAGCTCCAGCACGCCGACCACGTCCATGTCGTTGTCGCGGTACACCGGGTACCGCGAGAACTCGTGCTCGGCCATGATGTCCAGATTGCGCTCCAGCCCGGCCTGGGTGTCGAGCCAGGCAATGCGGTTGCGCGGGGTCATTAGGCTGTCGGCGGTGCGGTCGCCCAGGCGCATGACGCGGTTCATCATGTCGCGCTCGTGGGCGTCGATCACGCCAGCTTCGTGGCTCTCGGCCACCAGCATCCGGATCTCTTCTTCAGTCACCTGCGCGGCCTCGTCCTTGCCCAGGCCCAGCACCTTCAGTACCAGCTGGGTGGTCTTGGACAGGAGCCAAACGAAGGGCAGGGCGAGCCTGGCAAGCCAGCTCATCGGCATCGCGACCAGGCCGGCAATGGCCTCGGAGCGGGTCAGGGCCAGGCGCTTGGGCACCAGTTCGCCGAAGATCAGCGTGATGAAGGTGATCAGCGAGACCGCCAGGGCGGTGCCTACTTCGCGCGCGTACGCAAAGCCGGGCATCAGGCCCTGCAGCCAGCCGGCGATCGCGTCGCCGATCGCATCACCACCGAGGTAGCCGGTCAGTACGCCGATCACGGTGATGCCGATCTGCACCGTGGACAGGAAACTCTCCGGCTTCTCCGAAAGCTCCAGCGCCTTGGCGGCGCGCTTGGAGGTGGCGGCCATCTGCTTCAGGCGGCTCTTGCGCGAGGTCATGACCGACATCTCGGACATGGCGAAGAAGCCGTTCAGCAGAACCAGCGCGAAGACAATCAGGATCATTTCAAACACGGGCATCGTCCCCGGTTGGTGGCAGGGAGGGCGGGTGCTTGCGATGGCGGCAGGCGCTCAGGAACGGGGTCCGGCGCGGCGCAGGGGGATAAGGGTCGTCGTCCATAAGGTGCGCCCGAAGGCGCGCTGGCATCTTAGCAAAGGGGCGTGGCAGGGTGGCAACCGCCTGTTCAGGTTGGGGGTCCCAGAGCCAGGAAAGGGCGCGGGGATACCCGTGATGGTCATCTAGCCGTCATAATTCGCTCTGGTGCCGTCCTTCCCGCGACGGCTGACAGGTTTCTCAATGTTCTCTCTGCAGACCATTTTCGGTTCCGGCAAACAGTTCTACACCCTGCTCGATGAGGCTGCCGTCGCGGCTTCCGATGCCGCCAAGGCGCTGCATTCGATGCTGCGCGAGGCCGACCGCCAGCCCGCGCTGGACGCCTTCAAGCTGGCCCGCCTGCGCGAACGCGCGGCCTCGGACAAGATCAGCCAGGCGCTGGTCGACAGCTTCATGACCCCGATCGAGCGCGAAGACATCGAAGCGCTGGGTTCGGCCCTGTACAAGATTCCGAAGCAGATCGAGAAGTTCGCCGATCGCTATTCGCTGGCCACGACCCACCTGGAGCACATCGACTTCGCGCCGCGCGCGGCGATGCTGGAACAGGCCGCCGGCGTGGTGGTGGAGATGGTGGCTGACCTGCGCCACATGAACCTGGACCGGATGACCGCGCTGAACGAGAAGCTGCGCTCGCTGGAGAACGAGGCCGACCGCCTGATGCTCGAGCTGTACCGCGACATCTACTCCGGTCGCCTGGACAACCTGCAGATGTTCCTGCTGAAGGAATTCTTCGAGATCCTGGAAAAGGCCATCGACCGTTGCCGCGAGGCCGGCGTGGTGGCGTACCAGATCGTGTTGAAGAACAGCTGACGGACGCCGCCGCATGTTGACCCTTGTCCTGGTGGTGATCCTGGCCGCGCTCGTCTTCGAGTTCATCAACGGCTTCCACGACACTGCCAACTCCATTGCCACCGTAGTGGCGACCAAGGTGCTCTCGCCCGGCTGGGCGGTGATGCTGGCCGCCTTCATGAACCTCATCGGTGCGCTGACCGGCACGGCGGTGGCGCTGACCATCGCCTCGGGCCTGCTCAACACCAACGTGGTCGAGGTCACTCCGCAGGTGATCCTGTGCGCCCTGCTGGGCGGCATCATCTGGAACCTGATCACCTGGTGGAAGGGCCTGCCGTCCTCGTCCTCGCACGCCCTGATCGGTGGCCTCTGCGGTGCCGGTCTGGCCGCGGCCCACAACAACTGGGACGCGCTGATCTGGTCGGAGCGCCTGGGCAGCTGGGCGCAGAACAAGGGCCTGCTGTGGAAGGTGTTCGTGCCGATGATCACCTCGCCGATCGCCGGCTTCCTGCTCGGCATCGTGGTGATGGTGCTGCTGTGGGCGCTGATCGCCGGCCTGGCCAAGGTCGGTGGCGCCATCGGCCGCCTGGCCCGTCCGCGCATCGTCAATGCCTTCTTCGGCAAGGCGCAGATCGCCTCGGCGGCCTACATGGGCTTCGCCCACGGCCACAACGACGCGCAGAAGACCATGGGCATCATCGCGATGACCCTGATTGGTGCCGAAGCCACCGGCGCACTGAACGATCTGCCGTCCTGGCTGGCGTTCATGCACCCGGACGCGCACGCCGGTGACGGCATCGCCATGTGGATCGTACTGACCTGTGCAGTGGTGATGGCTGCCGGTACCGCCTCGGGTGGCTGGAAGATCATCAAGACCCTGGGCCACAAGATGGTCAAGCTGCACCCGATCCACGGCTTCGCCGCGGAGACCAGCTCGGCCACCATCCTGACCCTGGCGGCCCACTTCGGCATGCCGGTCTCGACCACGCACAGCATCTCCACCGCGATCATGGGCGTCGGTTTCGCCAAGAACCCGCGTTCGCTGAAGTTCGGCGTGATCGAGCGCATTGTCTGGGCCTGGATCCTGACCATCCCGGCCGCCGGCGGCTGTGCGTACCTGATCCTGAAGCTGTTCGAGATGTTCGGCTGGACCTGATGCCAACGGCCTTGGGATCAGAGCCCTTTCCCTGCGGGAAAAGGATCTGATCCCGGTAAACGAAAAAGCCCGCCGGATACCGGCGGGCTTTTTTCATGGCAGATCATTCCTCTGTATCCAAGCGTGCCGACCAACGGTCGGCACCCACCAACAGCAGCAGGAACCTGTCAGCGGCGGGGTGGGGTGGATATGCAGGACCGTTGGCGCCATGGATGGCGCCATCGAGCCCCCATGGACGGGTTTACGGCGTGTCCTGCATATCCACCCCACCTCGCCAGCCCTCAGGAAGCCCGCTTTTGCAGTTGATCTTGCCGTGGGCCTTGCCGTTGCCGTTGATCCGGCGGGTGCCGGGCCGCAGTCCCGGCCGACCCTCCTCAATTGCGTTGGAACAGCGCCTGCACATCCCTGCGGAACGCCGCCTGGCTGTCGGCCCGGCTGTAGAACATGTGCCCGCCCGGATAACTGCGCACCTGCACCCGGTCCGGATTGCTGCCCATCGTCGGCATCTGGTCCACGGTCAGGATCGAACCCATGAACGGGCACGACAGGTCGTTCCAGCCATGCACGATCAGCACCTGCAGGTGCGGGTCGATCGCCACGGCCTGGCGCAGCTGGGTCACCGCGCCATCGCGCAGCTCGCCATTGCGGTCCCACAGCCGGTTCACGTCGTAGTTCAGCGCCTGGTACCGCGCATCCACCTTCCAGCCGACCACGCGCGTCACGAAGTCGACCATCGCCGTGGTGGTCGGCGCGATGATGCTGTCCAGCAGCGGATCGTTGGCGCGCTGCTCCGGATCGTTCGGGAATGGATCGAACGCGGTTACGTTGGAATCGTAGCGGCTGCCCAGCGTGCCCTTGTCGCGGAACACTTCACGCAGGTAGGCCTGGGTTTCCAGCCGACCACCGGCACGGCGCACGAACTGCGGGTCCAGCCCGGTCAGTTCGGTCACCCGGCGCAGCATTGCCTCGGTCGCCTGCGGATCGCTGCGGCCCTTCATCAACGCTGTGGCGTAGTCGCCACGGGTGTATTCCACTACTTCGCGCATCGCTGCATCGGTCAGCTTGCCCTGGCGCTCCAGGTGCGCGGCGGCGATCGACGGCAGCGTCTGCATCCACGCCATCGGCGAGACATCGGCGTTGTCTTCCAGGGTCGGGCTCAGGTAGGGCGAGACCAATACCAGGCCGTTCATCGCAACACCCAGCCGGGTCTGCAGATAGTGGGTGATGCGTGGGCCGCGGTAGCCGCCGTAGCTCTCGCCGGTCAGGTACTTGCGCGACGCCATGCGCTGGTTGCGCAGCAGCCAGTCGTAGATCGAGCGTGACAGGTATTCGATGTCGGCGCTGGGGTTGTACAGCGCCTTCTTCGCTTCGTCGTCGCCGATGCGCGCGCGGCTGAAGCCGGTCCCGACCGGATCAATGAACACCAGATCGGTGAAGTCCAGCCAGGTGCCGGGGTTGTCGTGCAGCGTCGCCGGCGCCGACGCGCTGTCACCCTCGGAGCCGAAGGTCACCACCTTGGGCCCGATCGCGCCCATGTTGAGGTAGACCGACGATGCCCCGGGGCCGCCATTGAGCGCGAAGGTCACCGGCCGGTCCTTGCCCGGCATCGTGTAGGCGGTAAACACCACGTCGGCGATCACCTTGCCCTTGGCATCGCGTACCGGCAGGGTGCCGACGGTGGCGGTGTAGTCCAGGGTGCGGCCGGCCAGGCGCATGCTCTGGCGGGCCGAGGCGTCTGCGGGCAACGCAGGTGCCTCGGTCTTGTCGTCCTTCGGATCGGGCTTGGCGTCGGCATCAGGCGCGGCCAGCACGCTGGCTGGGGCGATGAGCAGGCCGACGCAGAGCGCGGCAGTGTGCAACAGGGACTTCATGGCACCGGGTGGGCAGCGGAAGGGGATTGCGATGCTAGGCCGGTGGCGGCCCATGTCGTATGTGTCCAAAGGCATGGCCGTGCGTTGCGGCCGCTATTGGCCAGCTTGGGTCAAGCGGACAGGGCGGTTGCCGCTTTGTCATCGGCAAGCAGGCCATAGACGGCCGAGTCGGCCAGTTCCCCCTGGATGCGCCAGCGCTGGCGCAGCACTCCCTCGCGGCGGAAGCCCAGGCGTTCGAGCACGTGCGCGGAGGGTGCGTTGCGCGGGTCGATCTCGGCTTCCACGCGATGCAGGTGGAGGGTGCCGAACAGGTAGGCCAGTACCTGCTGCAGGGCCTCGTGCATGTAGCCCTGGCCCTGGCGATCGGGTGCCAGCAGGTAGCCGATCTCGGCGCGGGCTGCAGTGCGGTCCACTGCAAACACCACGCAGATGCCCAGCAGTGGACCTTCCAGCGATTCGCGCACGGCCAGCTTCAGCTGGGTACCGATGGCATGGGCGGCGAGATCATCGTCGATCTGTTCGCGCGCCTCGGCCTGTCGCGTCCAGGCCGGATGATTCCACCAGCGCATCACGTCGGGATTGGACTGCAGCGCGAACAGCGCGGCGGCGTCGTCACGGCGGATCGGGCTCAGGACCAGCCGTGCGCTGTGCAGCGGCAGGTCGGGGAACAGCAGCGAGTGGCTGGCCAATACGGTGGTCCACGCGGATGGACGCGCATTATGGCGCCGCCGGGTTTGCCGATGGGGGCGGCATGCCCGGGGCGGATGGGTCGGATCCCTTTCCCGGCGGGAAACGGATCCGACCCCGCGAGGGATCAGACTTCCAGCGAAGCCAGGTCGCCCTTCGACTCCAGCCAGCCCTTGCGGTCGGACGCGCGCTTCTTGGCCAGCAGCATGTCCATCAGCGAGCGGGTCTGCTCGCCATCGTCCACGGTCAGCTGGACCAGGCGGCGCGTATCCGGGTGGATGGTCGACTCGCGCAGCTGTGGCGGGTTCATCTCGCCCAGGCCCTTGAAGCGGGTGACGTTGATGGCGCCCTTGATCTTCTCGCGCTCGATCTTGTCCAGCATCGAGCGCTTTTCTTCCTCGTCCAGGGCATAGAACACCTGCTTGCCCACATCGATGCGGAACAGCGGCGGCATCGCCACGAACACATGGCCGGCATCGACCAGTGCCGGGAAGTGCTTCAGGAACAGCGCGGTCAGCAGCGTTGCGATGTGCAGGCCGTCGGAGTCCGCGTCGGCCAGGATGATCACCTTGCCGTAGCGCAGGCCGCTGATGTCGTCCTTGCCGGGGTCGCAGCCGATGGCGATGGCCAGGTTGTGTACTTCCTCCGAGGCCAGCACGCTGTTGGACGAGACTTCCCAGGTGTTCAGGATCTTGCCACGCAGCGGCATGATCGCCTGGAAATCCTTGTCGCGAGCCTGCTTGGCGCTGCCGCCTGCCGAGTCACCTTCCACCAGGAACAGCTCGGTGCGCGACAGGTCCTGGCTGATGCAGTCTGCCAACTTGCCGGGCAGGGCCGGGCCCTGGGTGATCTTCTTGCGGACGACCAGCTTCTCGGTCTTCAGGCGCGCGCTGGCACGCTCGATGGCGATCTGCGCGATCTTCTCGCCCAGTTCCACGTTCTGGTTCAGTAGCAGGCTGAACGCATCATGGGCGGCACCTTCGACGAAACCGGCGGCCTGGCGCGAGGACAGGCGCTCCTTCGTCTGGCCGCTGAACTGTGGGTCGGTCATCTTCAGCGACAGCACGAACGACACGCGGTCCCACACGTCTTCCGGGGCCAGCTTGACGCCACGCGGCAGCAGGTTGCGGAAGTCGCAGAACTCGCGCAGCGCTTCGGTCAGGCCGGTGCGCAGGCCGTTGACATGGGTGCCGTGCTGCGCGGTGGGAATCAGGTTGACGTAGCTTTCCTGCACCAGCTCGCCTTCCGGCAGCCAGGCCACGGCCCAGTCAACTACCTCGGTGTCCTTCTTCAGGTTGCCAACGAACAGGTCGGCCGGCAGCGATTCGCGCTCGCCCAGCTCCAGCTTCAGGTAATCGCGCAGGCCGTCTTCGTAGTACCAGGTATCGACTTCACCGGTGGCTTCATCGGTCAGCTTCACGGTCAGGCCCGGGCACAGCACGGCCTTGGCGCGCAGCAGGTGCTTGAGCGCGCGCACCGCGAACTTCGGCGTATCGAAGTACTTCGGGTCCGGCCAGAAGCGCACGCGGGTACCGGTGTTCTTCTTGCCGACGCTGCCGACCACTTCCAGCGGCGTGGCACGGTCGCCGTTGCGGAAGGTGATGCGGTGTTCGGCGCCGTCGCGCTTGATGTGCACTTCCACCAGGGTCGACAGCGCATTGACCACGCTGACGCCGACGCCGTGCAGGCCGCCGGAGAAGGTGTAGTTGTTGTTGCTGAACTTGCCGCCCGCGTGCAGGCGCGTGAGGATCAGCTCGACACCCGGGATCTTCTCCTCCGGATGAATGTCCACTGGCATGCCGCGGCCGTCATCGCTGACCTCCACGCTGCCATCCTTGTACAGGGTGATCTCGATCGAACGGGCGTGACCGGCGAGGGCTTCGTCCACCGAGTTGTCGATCACTTCCTGCGCCAGGTGGTTCGGGCGCGCGGTGTCGGTATACATGCCGGGACGGCGCTTGACCGGGTCAAGGCCGGACAGGACTTCAATATCGGCGGCGTTATAGCGGGCGTTCATCTGTCTTCGAAAGCTTGGAGCGACGGGCAAGTGTGGGGTCTGGCACGGGAATTTGCACGCCTGCGGTTCAGTCTCGGCGGCGCAGAGGAGGTAAAATAGCCCTCGCTGGAATCTGAACGCCGGCGGCCCGTTGGGTCTGAACGTCCAAGCCATACCGCGAGGAGGACCTCATGAAGAAGTTGCTGACCATTGCGATCCTGGCCGCTGCCGCCGTTGCAGTGCCGCTGGTGGTGGCGCAGAACGCCGGCCAGCCGGCCCCGCAGCAGGGTGACCAGGCCGACAAGGCGCAGGCCGAGGCCGATGCCAAGGCCAAGCGTCGGGCCCAGGCCAATGCCGAAATGAAGGCGCAGGGCCAGCCGGCCCCGCAGCAGGAAGAGGAAGAGGAAGCGCGCAAGAAGCGCTGATCCCGCAACCTGCCAGGCGCCCTTGCGACAAGGGTTGCGCACCGAAACGCCCCGCCGAGCGGGGCGTTTTTTGTTGGATCGGCCGCACAAGCCCCTTGGGTTGGCGGCCATCAATCTGTAAACTATGGCTTTCCGGGAGTAAGTGCGTGTCCACCCTTTGCGAATGGGCTGGAGCGGCCAAGCGTGGCTTCCAGCATGGCGGGTCGCAGGTGACGGTCGATTTGACCGGCACGGTCGCCCCGACCTCGCACGATGGTTCCCGTCCGGCGCCTGCCGCCGCACGGATCCGCACCTCCCTCGCTGCCACAGCGAACCGGAAAACCCCCTCTGAGCACCATGCCCGCCCTCCGGGTGCGCGTGGTGCTGCCGTTTTCCATTTCCAGACAGGATGCTTGCAGCCATGACTCCCTTGATTTTCGTAACCGGCGGCGTGGTGTCCTCGCTCGGCAAAGGCATTGCCGCCGCGTCGCTGGCCGCCATTCTCGAAGCCCGTGGCCTGAAGGTCACGATGATGAAGCTCGACCCGTACATCAACGTCGACCCGGGCACCATGAGTCCGTTCCAGCACGGTGAGGTCTATGTCACCGACGACGGCGCCGAGACCGACCTCGACCTGGGCCACTACGAGCGCTTCGTGCGCACCCGCCTCAGCCGCAAGAACTCGGTCACCACCGGCCGCATCTACGAGAACGTGATCCGCAAGGAGCGCCGCGGCGACTACCTGGGCGCGACCGTGCAGGTCATTCCGCACATCACCGACGAGATCCGTCGCTGCATCGACGAAGCCACCGAAGGCTATGACGTGGCACTGGTCGAGATCGGCGGCACCGTTGGCGACATCGAGTCGCTGCCGTTCCTGGAGGCGATCCGCCAGGTGCGCACCGAACGTGGCCCGGAGAAGGCGCTGTTCATGCACCTCACCCTGGTGCCGTACATCGGCGCCGCCGGCGAGCTGAAGACCAAGCCGACCCAGCACTCGGTGAAGGAACTGCGCTCGATCGGCATCCAGCCGGACGTCCTGCTGTGCCGCTCCGAGCAGGCGGTGCCGGATTCGGAGCGCCGCAAGATCGCCCAGTTCACCAACGTTTCCGAGCGTGCGGTGATCAGCGTGCCGGACGTGGACGTGCTGTACCGCATCCCGTCTGGCCTGCATGCACAGGGCCTGGACGAAATCGTGGTGAACCAGCTGAAGCTGGCCGACAAGGCCGGTCCGGTCGACCTGTCGATGTGGGAAGACGCGGTCGATGCGACCCTGCACCCGCTGGACGAAGTGACCATCGCCGTGGTCGGCAAGTACGTCGATCACCAGGATGCCTACAAGTCGGTCGGCGAAGCACTGAAGCACGGTGGCCTGCGCCAGCGCACCAAGGTCAACCTGAAGTGGCTGGAAGCGCAGGACCTGGAAGGCACCGACATGGCCGCGCTGGCCGATGTCGACGGCATCCTGGTGCCGGGTGGCTTCGGTGACCGTGGTTTCGAAGGCAAGGTGCTGACCTCGAAGTTCGCCCGCGAGCAGCAGGTGCCGTACTTCGGCATCTGCTATGGCATGCAGGCGGCCGTGGTCGACTACGCGCGCAACGTGGTCGGCCTGGAAGGTGCCAACAGCACCGAGAACGACCGCCAGTCGCCGAACCCGGTGATCGGCCTGATCACCGAATGGCGCACCGCCAGCGGCGATGTCGAGAAGCGTGACGACAAGAGCGACCTCGGCGGCACCATGCGCCTGGGCCTGCAGGAACAACGCCTGAAGCCGGGCACGCTGGCCCGCGAGCTGTACGGCAAGGACGTGGTCGCCGAGCGCCACCGCCACCGCTACGAGTTCAACAACCGTTACCGCACCCAGCTGGAAGATGCGGGCCTGGTGATCGCCGGCAAGTCGATGGACGACACCCTGGTGGAAGTGGTCGAGCTGCCGCGCGATGCCCACCCGTGGTTCCTGGCCTGCCAGGCGCACCCGGAATTCCTGTCCACGCCGCGTGACGGCCACCCGCTGTTCATCGGTTTCATCCGTGCCGCGCGCGAGCGCAAGGCCGGCGGCAAGCTGCTTTCCGAAGCGCGCGCCTGACTTGTGAATGGGGGCTTCGGCCCCCATCCTGCATGCTTCAACCCCCAGCGCACCGGCCCGTCCGGTGCTGCGGACAACAAGGAAACGCCATGAAACTGTGTGGATTCGAGGTCGGGCTGGACCAGCCCCTGTTCCTGATCGCCGGCCCCTGCGTGATCGAGTCGATGCAGCTGCAGCTCGATACCGCCGGCAAGCTGAAGGAGATCACCGACAAGCTCGGCGTCAATTTCATCTTCAAGTCCAGCTTCGACAAGGCCAACCGCACTTCGGGTACCGCATTCCGCGGCCCGGGCATGGAAGAGGGCCTGAAGGTCCTGGCCGAAGTGAAGAAGCAGATCGGCGTGCCGGTGCTGACCGACGTCCACGAATACACCCCGATGGACGAAGTGGCCTCGGTGGTGGACGTGCTGCAGACCCCGGCGTTCCTGGTCCGCCAGACCGACTTCATCCGCAAGGTGTGCTCGGCCGGCAAGCCGGTCAACATCAAGAAGGGCCAGTTCCTGGCGCCGTGGGACATGAAGCCGGTCGTGGAGAAGGCCAAGGCCACCGGCAACGAGCAGATCATGGTCTGCGAGCGCGGTGCCAGCTTCGGCTACAACAACCTGGTCAGCGACATGCGTTCGCTGGCGGTGATGCGCGAGACCGGTTGCCCGGTGGTGTTCGACGCCACCCACTCGGTGCAGTTGCCGGGCGGGCAGGGCACCAGCTCAGGCGGCCAGCGCGAGCACGTGCCGGTGCTGGCCCGTGCCGCGGTGGCGGTGGGCATCTCCGGCCTGTTCGCCGAAACCCATCCGGATCCGTCAAAGGCGCTGTCCGATGGTCCCAACGCGTGGCCGCTGGACCAGATGGAGGCCCTGCTCGAGACCCTGATGGAACTCGACGCGGTGACCAAGAAGCACGGCTTTTCGCGCTTCGCGTGAGTCGTGACCCGTGGGTGGCGCTGGAAACCCAGCGCCGCCGCCGGCACTGGAGACAGTGGCCGTGGGGCCTGATCGCGCTGGGGCTGTCCGCGGTGTTCACCGTGGGCTTGTTCTGCCTGGTGCTGATCGGCGCCGCGTCAGTGCGCCCACCGGGTGATGGCGGCAGCGCGCTCGATCTTCGGGCGTATTTCATTGCGCTTGTGGTCGGAGAGCTGCTGGCCAGCGCAGGGTGCGTCGCTTCGGCTGTGCTGGCCTGGCGATTGAACCGTGGCAAGGTACCGGCAGGGCTGGCGATCATCCTGCTTTCTCTGTGGATCGGCACCCTGTTCTACGGATGGCGTTGATGAATACGACCCCATCGGCGCGCGGCTGGCCCTGGGGCCTGATCGCGCTGGCGCTGTCCGTGTTGACCTGGATGGCCCTGGTGGTGGGCGTGCTGGCCTTCACCGCCGGCTTCCGGCCGCCCGGGGACGGAAACAATGGCGTGCAGGCCACGCAGTGGTGGATGCTGGGCGCGCTGGTCACGATGGTGCTGTGCTTTCTCGGCAGCCCGGTCGCGATGGTGTTGGCCTGGCGACGGCGGCGTGGCCCCATCCTTGCGGCGATTGCCGGTGCATTGCTGGTGATGCTGGTCTCGCTGGTCCTTATCGTGATCGGGTCGAGCTGGGGCTGATGCAGGCCACGCCATTTGGCAAGTGGCGGGCAGCCGGGGATAATCACGCGGCATTCGTTTTGTCGCCCCCTCTCCAGACAGGTAACCGGCCCGACCATGAGTACGATCCGCAGCATCCACGCCCGTGAAATCCTCGACAGTCGTGGCAATCCCACGCTGGAAGCCGAAGTCATCCTGGAGGACGGCTCGTTCGGTCGCGCCGCGGTTCCCTCAGGCGCCTCGACCGGCACCAAGGAAGCGGTCGAGCTGCGTGACGGCGACAAGACCCGTTACCTGGGCAAGGGCGTGCGCAAGGCCGTTGACAACGTCAACACCACGATTGCCGCCGCGCTGAAGGGGTTTGAAGCCACCGACCAGGCCGGCCTCGACCGTCGCCTGATCGATCTGGACGGCACCGAGAACAAGGGTCGGCTGGGCGCCAACGCACTGCTGGGTGTTTCGATGGCCGCCGCGCACGCCGCCGCCGCATCCAGCAAGCAGGCGCTGTGGCAGTACCTGGCTGCCCGGACCGGCGTGACCCCGTCGCTGCCGGTGCCGATGATGAACATCATCAACGGCGGCGCGCATGCCGACAACAACGTCGACTTCCAGGAGTTCATGGTGCTGCCGGTCGGCTTCACCTCGTTCTCCGAAGCATTGCGCGCCGGTACCGAAATCTTCCATTCGCTGAAGTCGGTGCTGAAGGGCCACGGCCTGAGCACGGCGGTGGGCGACGAAGGCGGCTTCGCGCCGGACTTCCGCAGCAACGTCGAAGCGCTGGACACCATCCTCGAAGCAATCGGCAAGGCCGGCTACACCGCCGGTGAAGACGTGCTGCTGGGCCTGGACGTGGCTTCCAGCGAATTCTTCGAGAACGGCAAGTACAATCTGGTCGGCGAGAACAAGCGCCTGACTTCCGAGCAGTTCGTCGACTTCCTCGCCGACTGGGCCGCGCAGTACCCGATCATCACGATTGAAGATGGCCTGGCCGAGAACGACTGGGCGGGTTGGAAGCTGCTGACCGACCGCATCGGCAAGAAGGTGCAGCTGGTCGGTGACGACCTGTTCGTGACCAACCCGAAGATCTTCCAGGAAGGCATCGACTCGGGCACCGCCAACGCGATCCTGATCAAGGTCAACCAGATCGGCACGCTCAGCGAAACCCTGGAAGCGATCGCCATGGCCGACCGCGCCGGCTATGCGGCCGTGGTCTCGCACCGGTCGGGCGAAACCGAAGACACCACCATCGCCGACATCGCCGTGGCTACCACCGCCACCCAGATCAAGACCGGCTCGCTGTGCCGCAGCGATCGCGTGGCCAAGTACAACCAGCTGCTGCGCATCGAGGAAGCCCTCGGCGCCGGCGCGCGTTACGCCGGTCGTGACGCGTTCGTTTCGCTGAAGCGCTGAGCCGATGCGCGACTGGCGCTGGATGCTGCTGGTGCTGGCCCTGTTGCTGGGCTGGCTGCAGTACCGCTTCTGGTTCGGTCCGGGCAATTCGGGTGAAGTGATGATGCTCGAAGCCCAGGTCGCCAACCAGGAGCGGGACAATGAGGGTCTGCAGCAGCGCAACGACGCGCTGGCCGCCGAAGTGAAGGACCTCAAGGAAGGCCAGTCCGCCATCGAGGAACGCGCACGCAGCGAGCTGGGCATGATCAAGCCCGGTGAGAAGTTCTACCGCGTGGTCGAGGATGCGCCGGTCCGTCCGGCGCAGCCCGCTGCAGGCGTCACTGTCCAGGCCGGCGATCACCCGGCGGACGTGCCATGAGCGCGGCGATCTGGGTGGTGGTTCCGGCTGCCGGCCGTGGCGCCCGCTTTGGTGCGCCGCTGCCCAAGCAGTACCTGCAGGCGGGCGGGCAGATCCTGCTCGCTCATACCCTGGACGCGCTGCTGGCGCATCCGGCCGTGGCCGGCGCAATGGTGGTGATCGGCCAGGACGACGGCGACTGGCCGGGCTGGAGCGAATGGGCCGGCAAACCGGTGCTGACCTGCATCGGCGGCGCGACCCGTGCCGCCTCGGTGCTGGCCGGGCTGCAGGCACTGCCGGACTCGGTGCGCGCCGACGAATTCGTGCTGGTTCACGACGCCGCGCGACCCAACCTGTCGCTGGCCGATCTTGGCCGCCTGCTTGAAGTCGGTCGTGCCGATCCGGTCGGGGCGATCCTGGCTGCACCGGTGCGCGACACCCTCAAGCGTGCGGGCGACGACGGTGGCATCGATGGCACTGAACCGCGCGAGCGGCTGTGGCGTGCACTGACACCACAGCTGTTCCGCCGCCACCAGCTCAGCCGCGCGCTGTCCGACGCCGCCGCTGCCGGTGTTGAAGTCACCGACGAGGCCATGGCCATGGAGCGCCAGGGCCAGCGCCCGCTGCTGGTGGAAGGCAGCGAGGACAACTTCAAGGTCACCACCCCGGCCGATCTGGACCGGTTCGAATTCGTACTTTCCCGCCGCGCCGGCTGACTGCCCGCGCGGCCCTGCTGCAAGGGCTGCATCCATGAGCACCGCACCGTTCCCGCCCGTCCGTATCGGCCAGGGTTACGACGTCCATGCCTTCGGTGAAGGCGATCACATCATGCTCGGCGGAGTGAACGTGCCGCACAGCTGCGGCGTGCTGGCGCACAGCGACGGCGACGTGATCCTGCACGCCCTGTGCGATGCCATGCTCGGTGCGCTGGCGTTGGGCGATATCGGCCAGCATTTCCCGCCGAGCGATGATCGCTGGAAGGGCGCCGACAGCAGCGATTTCGTGCGCCATTGCGACAGCCTGCTGCGCGAGCGTGGCTGGCGCGTTGGCAACACCGACATCACCGTGATCTGCGAGCGGCCGAAGGTGGGCCCGCATGCGCTGGCCATGCGTGAGCGCATTGGTGGGTTGCTGCAGCTGCCGCTGGACGCGGTCAGCGTCAAGGCGACCACCTCGGAGAAGCTGGGCTTCACCGGCCGCGGCGAAGGCATCGCCGCGCAGGCGGTCGTGTTGCTGGTGGCGGCATGATCCCGCTGCCGTTGGCGTTTGGTGCGCCGCTGTTGACGGCGCGCATCCGCACCACGCCGGACGATTTCCAGGTGGATGAACTGCCGGCCTTCGAGGCCACCGGTGAAGGCGAGCACCTGTTGCTGCACATCCGCAAGCGCGGCGCCAACACCGTGCATGTGGCCAAGCTGCTGGCCAAGTGGGCGGGCCTGCCGGAAATGGCGGTGAGCTACGCCGGCATGAAGGATCGGCATGCGGTCACCACCCAGCGTTTCAGCGTGCACCTGCCCAAGCGCGTCGCGCCGGATCTGGCCGAGCTGGCCAGTGATGAGATCGAAGTGCTCGAAGCGACCTGGCACAACCGCAAGCTGCAGCGTGGTGCACTGGCCGGCAACCGCTTCAGGCTGGTGCTGCGCGAGGTGCAGGGCGATGCTGCGGCGATCAGCGAGCGCCTGCAGCAGATCGCCGGGCGCGGCCTGCCGAACTGGTTTGGCGAGCAGCGCTTCGGCCGCGACGGCGGCAACGTGCCTGCGGCATTGGCGATGTTCGGTGGCCGCCGCATGCGCAAGGACCAGCGTTCGCTGCTGCTGTCAGCCGCGCGCTCGGCGCTGTTCAATCGTGTGCTCGCCGCGCGCGTGGAGCAGGGCAACTGGGATCAACCGCTGGACGGTGAAGTGTGGATGCTCGATGGCAGCCGCAGCGTGTTCGGCCCCGAACCCTACACCGACGTGCTGGCCGAGCGCCTGGCCCGTTTCGACATCCATCCCAGCGCGCCGCTGTGGGGCGAAGGCGAGCTGCGCAGCGCCGACGCTGCACGTGAGCTGGAGCTGGCCGCGCTGGACGACGAGGAATCGAAGGCGCTGCGCGCTGGCCTGGAAGACGCACGGCTGAAGCAGGAGCGCCGCGCGCTGCGCCTGCGCCCGGCGTTGCTGCAGCATCAGTGGTTGGCCAGTGATGTACTGGAACTCTCGTTCGCGTTGCCGCCGGGCTGCTACGCCACCGCCGTGCTGCACGAACTCGGCCCCGTCGAAGACGCCGCGCAGGCCTGACAGAAAAAGGGGACGGAGGGAATTAAGTCGTTTGTGCCACAAACGACTTAATTCCCTCCGTCCCCTTTTTGTCAACGCCGCGCCAGCAACACCAGCACCGCGCCGGTGCCGCCTTGCCCGGTCGGCGCCGAATGAAACGCCAGCACGTCGTTGCGCAGCCGCAGCAGGCGATCGACCAGGTTCTTCAGCACCGGTGCACCGCCATCGGACTGCAGGCCCTTGCCGTGGATGATGCGCACGCAGCCATACTCGTGTGCATGCGCTTCCAGCAGGAACTGGCGCAGCAGGGTTTCCGCCTGCGCGGCGGTGGCGCCGTGCAGGTCCAGCTCATCCTGTACCGAATACTGGCCGCGCTTGAGACGCTGGAACAGGCGCGGTGGCAGGTTGTCGCGGCGGTAGCTGGCCACGTCGCCCGCTTCCAGCGGCGTACTGTCGCGCAGCAGCCGCGCAAACTCGCCCGCGGCTTCGGCCTCGTCGCGTTCGGCCATGCGTGCGCGCGGCTTCGGCCGGGGCGCAGCAGGCGCCGGTTCGGCATCCTTGCGCAGCGGCGTCACTTCACCGATGGCCGCACGGAACAACGCGGCCGGATCTTCGTCTTCAGGGTGCGACATGCGCACAGGGTAAACCGCCGGCGCGGGTCTGCCTATGACGGTTCGATGTCGGCCGTGACCGCCGGCAGGGTAGGACCGGCGGCTCGCATGCGGCACAATAGACGATGCCCTTGCAGGGTCGACGGCTTCCGCAGGGGAGTACGACGGTCCCGCCCACACTGCACGGTGACGGAATCGAATTCTTGGAAAATCAAGCGGTTAAATCGAAGATGCGAATCCTGGTCAGTAATGACGATGGTGTCGACGCCGCAGGCATCCGGATGCTTGCTTCGGTCCTGCGCGAGGCCGGACACGAAGTCACGGTGGTCGCGCCCGACCGCGATCGCTCCGGTGCCAGCAACTCGCTGACCCTGGACCTGCCGATCCGGCTCAAGCGCATCGACCATTACACCGTCTCGGTGGCTGGCACGCCGACCGACTGCGTGCACCTGGCGCTGACCGGTCTGCTTGAATTCGAGCCGGACATCGTCGTGTCAGGCATCAACAACGCCGCCAACCTCGGCGACGACGTGATCTATTCCGGCACCGTCTCGGCGGCGATGGAAGGCCGCTTCCTCGGCCTGCCGGCGGTGGCGGTCTCGCTGGTTACCCGCAACCACGATCCGAAGCACTTCGACACCGCCGCGCGCGCCGCAGTGGAGATCGTGGCCCGGCTCAAGGCCGATCCGCTGCCGGCCGACACCATCCTCAACGTCAACGTGCCGGATCTGCCCTGGAGCGAGGTCAAGGGCTTCGAGGTCACCCGCCTTGGCAACCGCCATCGTGCCGAAGGCTGCATCGCGCAGAAGGATCCGCGCGGCAACGAGGTGTACTGGATCGGCCCGGCCGGGCGCGAGCAGGACTCCGGCCCGGGCACCGACTTCCACGCGGTGCGCACCGGCCACATCTCGATCACCCCGATCCAGGTGGACCTGACCCGCTACCAGGCGCTGGAGAAAGTGGCCAGCTGGGTGGGTGGCCTCAGCGCCGCGCTGGACCGGCCGGCATGAGTCCACGCCTGCGACTGCAGCCGGAAGCTGTCGGCATCGGCATGACCTCGCAGCGCGTGCGTGACCGTCTGGTCGATCGCCTGCGCGAAGCTGGCATCGTCGACGAGTCCACCTTGAACGCAATCCGGGTTGTGCCGCGCCATCTGTTCATCGATGAAGCACTGGCCTCGCGTGCCTATGAGGACACCGCGCTGCCGATCGGCCATGGCCAGACCATCTCGCAGCCCTGGGTGGTCGCCCGGATGACCGAGGCGGTGCTCCAGGTCGCGCCGAAGCGCGTACTGGAAGTCGGCACCGGCTCGGGCTACCAGGCCGCCATCCTGGGCGCGCTGGGCCTGGAGGTCTACACCGTGGAGCGTATCGGTGACCTGTTGCGGCAGGCACGCAAGCGCTTCCGCGCACTGGGCATGAACATCCGCACCAAGCATGACGACGGTCGCGCCGGATGGGCCGAGCACGGTCCGTTCGATGCCATCGTGGTCACCGCCGCCGCGCCTGCACTGGTCGATGAACTGGTCGGGCAGCTGGCTGAAGGGGGGCGCCTGGTGGCGCCGGTGGGTGGCCCGGGCGGACAGTCGCTGGTGCAGCTGGACCGCAAGCCCGATGGCAGCATCGAACAACGCGTGCTGGCGCCGGTTACGTTCGTGCCGCTGCTGTCTGGCATGCTCGACTAATCCACGGAGCAGGGTTGCATGAAGATTTTCGGGCCGCTGTACGAGCGGGCGATGAAGTGGGCGGCGCACGAACGCGCGCCGACCTACCTGACGGTACTGAGTTTCTTTGAAGCGATCATCTTCCCGGTGATGCCGGAAGTGATGCTGGCACCGATGTGCGTGGCCCAGCCCAAGCGTGGCTGGTGGTTCGCCACCCTCAGCCTGGCGGGCTCGATGGTCGGCGCGCTGGTTGGTTACGCGCTGGGTCATTACGCTTTCGAGGCGATCAAGCCGGTGTTCGAGGCGCTGGGCATGCTTCCGGCGATCGAGCAGGGCATCACCACCGTGCAGGCGAAGATGGCCGAATCGCCGTGGGCGGTGTTCACCTTCCTGGTGCTGGGCGGCTTCATGCCGATCCCGATGAAGGTCTTCACGTGGGCATCGGGTATCGTCGGCGTACCGATGCCGCAGTACCTGTTGAGCATGTTGATCGGTCGTGGCAAGCGCGTGTTCGTGCTGGCCGCGGTCATCCGTATCGGTGGTGCGCGTGCCGAAGCGGCGCTGCGTCGCTGGATTGAACCGCTGGGCTGGATCGCCACCGTGCTGGTGGTGGTGCTGATCGCCTGGCTTGTATGGAGGTCGAAGTTCGCATGAATCCTGATCGTCTGAGCAAGGGAGTGCGCATCGGCGCGCTGGCGTTGCTGGTTTCCACACTGGCCGCCTGCGGTACCGCCACCGTGGTCCGCCCGGGCGGCGGCAACGCTGGCGGCGTGACCACGCCGAAGACCTCGGTACCCAAGCCCGGGCAGACCGTGGTGGTGCGCAAGGGCGACACCATCTATGCGCTGGCCCGCATCCATGACATCACCCCGGCCGACCTGATTGCCTGGAATCGTCTGGACAACCCGTCGACCATCTACCCCGGCCAGGTGATCCGCCTGTATCCGCAGGGGGCCACCAGCGGCCGTGCGCCGACCACGGTGGTCACCCCGCCGCGTTCGGCTGGCAGCAGTGGCGGCAGCACCGCGCCGGCCCCGGCGCCGGTCGGGCCGGTGAAGAGCAACATCGCCTGGCGCTGGCCAGCCGATGGCGCGATCGTCGGCCGCTACGTGGCCGGTGACGCGACCAAGCAGGGCGTCGACATCGCCGGCACCAGCGGCCAGCCGGTCAAGGCAACCGCCAACGGTGTGGTGGTGTACTCCGGTGCCGGCCTGGTCGGCTACGGCGAACTGATCATCATCAAGCACAGCGACCAGTGGCTGTCCGCCTATGGTCACAACCGCAAGCGCCTGGTCAATGAAGGGCAGAGCGTGAAGGCTGGCGAGCAGATCGCCGAAATGGGCCGCACCGGTGCGAACCGCGACATGGTCCACTTCGAGATTCGCTACAACGGCAAGCCGGTCGATCCGCAGCAGTACCTGCCGGCACGTTGACGCGGTTGGAACAGGGAGTGCCGGGCCATGCCTGGCGTTCCTGACCTGTAGAGCCGTGCTCGACTCAGCGACTGCGGAGCGGTCGTTTGCGATCCTGTGTGCCGCAGGCTCACCTTCACGGCGGACCGGATACCCGGCATTCTTGAGCGGTCCCAGTCGACCCGGTACCCCATGCTGCGTCCTGCTTCCGTTCTCGCCTTGCTGATCGTCGCGCCGCTGGTCACCGCGGCCAGCGATCCGCGCGACGTGGTCACCCGTCTTTACGCCGTAGTCCAGGCGCCGGCTTCAGATGAAGCAGCCATCCCGCCGTTGCTGGGCGATGCCCTGCGCTCGGCGGTCGATGCGCAGCATGCTTACGAGCGGGCCTGCACCGCGCTGGCCGCGCGCGACGAGAAGCCGCACATGCTCGACCAGAGCCTGTATCTGCTGGCGCCGGACCGACCGGACACGGTCGCGGTGGGAATGCCCGAATCGAGGGGTGACGCGACCTGGATCCGCGTCGACATGGCAGTGGGCGACTATCGATGGACCGACCGGGTCCTGCTGCAGCGGCAGGACCGGGACTGGAAGGTCATGGATATCCGCTGGGGGCAGGGCGGCCACCTGATCGGCCGGCTCCAGGAGTTCTCGGCATTCCGCTGCGCGCCTTCAGGCCGCTAGGGGCCGGAGGCACCGGTGACTCGAGAACTCAGCCTTCCAGAATGAAAGCAGCCGCGACCTTGCGGCCTTCGCCTGCCAGGATGTTGAAGGTGCGTGCGGCGGCTGGATTGTTCATCACTTCCAGGCCGATGCCGCGTGACAGGCAGGCGGCCATCACCACCGCCGATGGGAACACCTGGCGGTCACCGGTACCCAGCACGATCAGCGCCGGGTTCAGCGCCAGGATCGGCTCCAGGTCCGCCAGCTGCAACGCAGCGGCGCTCGCCACCGGCCAATGCGTGACCAGCTGGTCCGGGGTCAGGAAGAAGCTCCCGTCCAGCACCTGGTCATTGACCTTGGCCGAGCGGCCATCGGCGGCGCGCAGGCTGTAGGCGTAGTCGGGCGGTTCGTGGTTCAGCTGCATGACGGTAGGGCGATCAGCCGCGCGGCAGCACGATCTGGCGCTGTTCCCTGCTCGGGCGGTACAGCACGGCGACGTGGCCGATGCGCTGCACCAGAGCGCTCTCGGTGGCTTCGACGATCTCGCCGATCATCACGTCACGGGCGTCGCGATCCTCGGCAGCGACCTTCACCTTGACCAGCTCGTGGCGCTCCAGCACTTCGTTCAGCTCAGCGATGAAGGCCGGGGTCACACCCTTGCCGCCGGTCTGCAGCAGGGCCTTCAGGTCGTGGGCTTGGCCGCGCAGGAAACGGGTCTGGGAAGCGGTCAGGGCGATGGACATGCAGGAAAACACGGTTGAATGGGGCGATCAGGGTATCATGAGGACCCCATCAGCCCCTATTTTCAATGGCTACCCGCAGCAAAAGCAGCCAGCGCTGGCTCAAGGAACACTTCTCCGACCCCTTCGTGAAGAAGGCGCAGGCCGAAGGCATGCGCTCGCGCGCCGCCTACAAGCTCGAAGAGCTGCTTGAACGTGACCGGCTGCTGAAGCCGCACATGGTGGTGGTCGACCTCGGCGCGGCGCCGGGTGGCTGGTCTCAGCAGGTTAGGAGACAGATCGGCGACACCGGCCGCGTGCTGGCCCTGGACATCCTGGACATGCCGCCGCTGGCCGGCGTGGAGTTCCTTCATGGTGACTTCAGGGAAGAAGCCGTCCTATCGCAGTTTGAAGCCATGCTCGGGGATCAGCCGGTAGACCTTGTGCTGTCGGACATGGCCCCCAATAAGAGTGGTGTGGGCGCGGTCGACCAGCCGCGGATGATGCACCTGGCGGAGCTGGCCCTGGATTTTGCCGACAACCACCTGAAGACCGGTGGGGCATTCCTGATCAAGCTGTTCCAGGGCGAGGGCTTTGACGACTACGTGCGCGACATGCGCCGCCGGTACGACAAGGTCTCCATCCGCAAGCCGGAAGCCTCGCGCAAGCGCTCTCCCGAGGTGTACGCCTTGGGTCAGGGAAAACGCGCCCACATGAAGTAAGCTCGCAATGTACGCAAGTTCGACCCCCACGCAACGCCAGCACTGAGAGGAACACCGGAGCCAATGAGGATGAACGACTTGACCAAGAACCTCCTGCTATGGGTGGTCGTCGCCGTCGTGCTGATGGTGGTCTTCCAGAGCTTCTCGCCGAAGTCCTCCGGAGCCGGCGCGCAGGGTGCGTCGTACTCGCAGTTCCTGGACCAGGTGGACAGCGGCAACGTGCAGAAGGTCGCCTTTGGCGGCGACATGCGCGGCGGCACCAGCCAGCTGACCTACACCACCCGTGGCGGGCAGACATCCACCATCACCGCACCGTTCGATCGCGACCTGATCAACGTGCTGCGCACCAAGAACGTGGAGATCGTGCAGGAGGAGCCGTCCAGCGGCATCTCCCTCGGCGCGATCCTGATGAATTTCCTGCCGGTCATCCTGATCATCGGCTTCTGGTTGTTCATCATGCGCCAGATGCAGGGCGGTGGCGGCGGTGCCAAGGGCGCGATGTCCTTCGGCAAGTCGCGCGCCAAGCTGCAGGGCGAGGACCAGATCAAGGTCACCTTCGCCGACGTCGCCGGCTGCGACGAGGCCAAGGAAGAAGTGGGCGAGCTGGTCGACTTCCTGCGCGACCCGTCCAAGTTCACCAAGCTGGGTGGCAAGATTCCGCGCGGCGTGCTGATGGTGGGCCCGCCGGGTACCGGCAAGACGCTGCTGGCCAAGGCCATCGCCGGCGAAGCCAAGGTGCCGTTCTTCTCGATCTCCGGTTCGGACTTCGTGGAAATGTTCGTCGGCGTCGGCGCCAGCCGCGTGCGCGACATGTTCGAGCAGGCCAAGAAGCATGCCCCGTGCATCATCTTCATCGACGAAATCGACGCCGTCGGTCGCCACCGTGGCGCCGGCCTGGGCGGTGGCCATGACGAGCGCGAGCAGACCCTGAACCAGCTGCTGGTCGAAATGGACGGTTTCGAGGGCGGTGAAGGCGTGATCGTGATCGCCGCCACCAACCGTCCGGACGTGCTGGACCCGGCGCTGCTGCGCCCGGGTCGCTTCGACCGCCAGGTCGTGGTTGGCCTGCCGGACGTGAAGGGTCGCGAGCACATCCTGAAGGTCCACATGCGCAAGCTGCCGCTCGCCGACGATGTCGAGCCGATGGTGATCGCGCGGGGTACCCCGGGCTTCTCCGGTGCTGATCTGGCCAATCTGTGCAACGAGGCGGCCCTGTTCGCCGCGCGTGGCAACGAGAAGGAAGTCCGCATGGACCACTTCGACCGTGCCCGCGACAAGATCCTGATGGGTGCCGAGCGCCGCTCGATGGCCATGAGCGAAGAAGAGAAGACCCTGACCGCCTACCACGAAGCCGGCCACGCCATTGTCGGCCGCCTGGTGCCCGAGCACGACCCGGTCTACAAGGTCACGATCATCCCGCGCGGCCGTGCGCTGGGCGTGACCATGTACCTGCCGGAGGGCGACAAGTATTCGATGAACCGCGTGGCGATCAAGTCGCAGCTGTGCTCGCTGTACGGTGGTCGTGTGGCCGAGGAGCTGATCTTCGGTGCCGACAAGGTCACCACGGGCGCTTCCAACGACATCGAACGCGCCACCAAGATGGCCCGCAACATGGTCACCAAGTGGGGCCTGTCCGACCAGCTCGGCCCGATCGCCTATGGCGAAGAGGATGACGAGGTGTTCCTGGGCCGTTCGGTCACCCAGCACAAGAGCGTGTCCAACGACACCGCGCGTCGCATCGATGAGGAGGTGCGCAAGATCCTCGACGAAGCCTACGCGCGCACTACCGAGCTGATGACGGCCAACCTGGACAAGTTGCACGCGATGTCCCAGCTGCTGCTGCAGTACGAGACGATCGACGCGCCGCAGATCGACGCCATCATGGAAGGCCGCGATCCGCCGCCGCCGGCTGGCTGGAGCAAGTCGAACAAGGATGGTGGCAACGACAAGGGCGGCGACGCCCGCCCGCTGCCGCCGATCGCGGGCCCGGCCGAATCGCACTGACGGCCCGCTGCGCGTGACACCAGACGAGGCCGGGGCAACCCGGCTTCGTCGTTTCCGGGCTACCGGCCCATTCCGAAGAACCGAACTGACGCTGGAGCCCGCATGTCTGCCCCGAAGCCCGAACCGATTTCCCACACCGTCGAAATGGTCATCGCCACCGTGGTCGGCGTGGGTGTGGGCCTCGGAGCCGACAATCTGCTGTTGGGCTGCGTGGTGGGTATCGCGGTCGGCATCGTGCTGAGCATCGCCAGGACCCTGTACGTGGACCGCAAGCGTCGCCGCCGTTGAGGGTGTCGGCAGGGCTGCGCCCTGCACCCGTGGTAGTGCCGGCCGTTGGCCGGCAACCTCAGCAGCAACAGCAACAGCAACAGCAGAAGCGGGCATTCCTTGGGGTGGCGGGGCGGTGTGGGTTGGCAGGACACGCCGTAAACCCCGCTCCGCGGTCCGGCCCAGCCGCCGGCGGCTGTGCGTTCGGGCGCTTGCGAAGCAGTGCTTCGCAGGCAAAGCGCCCTCACCCATGGGGGCTCGATGGCGCCATCCATGGCGCCAACGGTCCTGCAGCCCCACACCGTCCCGCCAGACCATCAGCAATCCAGAGCCGCATTGGCTTTGGCCGTTGCCTCTGCGGGTGCAGGGCGCCGCCCTGCCGAACTAAACTACCCGCCGTTGTTCCAGCAGGATTACCGATGTTCGATACCTCGCCCCAGCTCGATTGCGCCGGCCGCATCCTGCGCCTCGACCGTGCCCAGGTCATGGGCATCGTCAACGTCACCCCGGACTCGTTTTCCGATGGCGGCGCGCACGACACCACCGAGGCCGCAGTCGCTCATGGCCTGAAGCTGGTCGAGGAGGGCGCGGACCTTCTCGATATCGGCGGCGAATCGACCCGCCCGGGCGCTACGCCGGTATCGGTCGAGGAGGAGCTGGGCCGGGTGATTCCGGTGATCGAGCAGCTGGCGGCCCGGACCCACGTGCCGATCAGCATCGACACCTTCAAGCCGGAAGTGATGCGCGCGGCCGTGGCCGCTGGCGCCGGCATGATCAACGACATCTTCGGCCTGCGCCAGGAGGGTGCGCTCGAGGCCGCTGCGGAAACCGGCGTGCCGGTGGTGCTGATGCACATGCAGGGCGAACCGGGCCACATGCAGGCCGATCCGCACTACGACGATGTGGTCGGCGAGGTGCACGGCTTCCTGGTGCAGCGCCTGTTCGCTGCCGAGATGGCAGGCATCGCGAGGAAGAACCTGCTGATCGACCTCGGTTTCGGCTTCGGCAAGACCACCGGCCACAACATGACCCTGCTGGCGCGTTCGGAGCGCTTTCTGGAACTGGGCGTGCCGATGCTGGCCGGCCTGTCGCGCAAGCGCAGTCTCGGTGAACTGACAGGTCGCGATACGCCGTCCGAGCGGGTAGCGGCCTCGGTGGCCGCGCACCTGATCGCGGTCCAGCGTGGCGCGCGCATCGTACGCGTGCATGACGTGGCGGCCACAGTTGATGCGCTGAAGATCTGGCAGGCGGTGCAAGCCGTACCGACGCCGCGCGCCGACGCTGCGCCGACGATCCGCTGGCCGGACGAAGACTGATGGGTATCGATCGGCGGCCACTGGCGATCGCCGTGATGGGGCCGACCGCCAGTGGCAAGACCGCCACTGCGATCGCCCTGGCACGGCAGCTGGATGGTGAAATCGTCAGCGTCGACTCGGCACTGGTGTACCGCCACCTGGACATCGGTTCGGCCAAGCCCGATGCGACGGAGCGCGCGCAGGCGCCGCACCATCTGCTGGACCTGCGTGACCCCTGGCAGACCTACTCGGCGGCCGAGTTCGCCGCCGATGCCGGACGGGTCGTGGCCGACATCGTGGCGCGTGGCAGGACGCCGATCCTGGCCGGTGGCACTGGCCTGTACTTCCGGGCGCTGCTGCAGGGCCTGTCGCCGATGCCGGAGGCCGACCCGGCAATGCGCGAAGCGCTCAGCGCCGAGGCGGCCGAGCGTGGCTGGGCGGCACTGCACGCCGAGCTGGCCAAGGTCGACCCGGCCGCCGCCGCACGCATCCATGCGACCGATCCGCAACGCATCCAGCGGGCGCTGGAGGTCTATCGCCTGACCGGTATCCCCATTACTGAATGGCAGCGCCGGCCGGGCGTAGCGCCATTGCCGGTGCGCACCCTCAAGCTGATCCTCGCTCCACGCGACCGTGCGGTTCTGCACCAGCGCATCGAGGCGCGCTTCGACGCCATGCTGGGGCAGGGGTTCCTCGACGAGGTGCGGGCATTGCGCGCGATGCCGGAAATGGCAGCCGTGGAGGCGCCGTTGGACCTGCCGGCAGTGCGCGCGGTCGGCTATCGGCAGGCCTGGGAGTACCTGGACGGGGAGGGTGATGCCGCCCGTTTCCGTGACAAGGCGATCTTCGCCACCCGGCAACTGGCCAAGCGCCAGCTGACCTGGCTGCGCGGCGAGCTTGATGCGCGCTGGTTCGACCCCCATGTTGATGGGGAGCGCCTGGCCAGCGCGGTGTCGACCTTCGTCGCACGCTGAATCCCCGCCAGCCGTGTAACATCATCGGTCGGCGGGCGGCTCGGGGGGCCGCGGCAACCGTCGGCAACCCAATAAGAACAATAATCAGGAGTGTGCAATGTCCAAGGGGCAATCGCTGCAGGATCCTTTCTTGAACGCACTGCGGCGCGAACGCGTGCCGGTTTCGGTGTACCTGGTGAACGGCATCAAGCTGCAGGGCACGATCGAGTCGTTCGACCAGTTCGTGGTCCTGCTGCGCAACACGGTCAGTCAGATGGTCTACAAGCACGCCATTTCCACCGTCGTTCCGGCACGCAACGTGAAGGTCGGTCCGGGCGGTGGTTACGTGCAGTCGGGTGAAGGCGGTCAGGCAGGTGATGAAGCAGACGAGTAACACCGGAGCGGTGAATGTTTGACCGCTCGAAAAAGGGTGAACACGCCCTGTTGATCCAGCCCCATTTCGGCAAGCTGGAAGACGATGTGCTCGAAGAATTCGGTGATCTGGCCCGCTCGGCCGGGGCCAGCATCGCCGCGACGATCACTGCGCGCCTGGACCGTCCGAATCCGTCGACCCTGATCGGCAGCGGCAAGCTGGACGAGATCAAGGCTGCGGCCGACGCCAGCGGGGCCGACCTGATCCTGGTCAATCATGCATTGAGCCCGGGCCAGGAACGCAACCTGGAACGTTTCCTCGAGCGCCGGGTGATCGACCGCACCGGCCTGATCCTGGACATCTTCGCCCAGCGTGCGCACAGCCACGAAGGCAAGCTGCAGGTCGAACTGGCACAGCTGCGCCACCTGGCTACGCGGCTGGTGCGCGGCTGGACCCATCTGGAGCGCCAGCGCGGCGGTTCGATCGGCCTGCGCGGACCGGGTGAAACCCAGCTGGAAACTGACCGCCGTCTGCTGCAGAAGCGGGTGGAGCAGCTGCAGAAGCGCCTGGAAAAGGTCGAAGTGCAGCGCACCCAGATGCGCCGTGCGCGTGTGCGCAGCGAGCTGCCGCGCGTGGCCCTGGTGGGCTACACCAACGCCGGCAAGTCGACCCTGTTCAACGCCATGACCGGCGCTGAGGCCTATGCCGCCGACCAACTGTTCGCAACGCTGGATCCGACCGTGCGCCGCATCGCGGTGCCGGGGGGCAACGTGGTGCTGGCCGATACCGTCGGTTTCGTCCGCGATCTGCCGCATGATCTGGTCGCGGCGTTCCGCTCGACCCTGTCCGAGGCGCGCGAGGCCGACTTCCTGCTGCATGTGGTCGACGCTGCCGATCCGCACCGCGAGGAGCGCATCGCCCAGGTCGACGAGGTGCTGACCGCAGTCGGTGCCGGCGACCTGCCGCAATTGCTGGTGTTCAACAAGATCGACCGCATCGACGGTGCCGACGTGCGCCACGATGGCCAGGACGGTATCCCGGATGAGTCGCGTCGTGAGCGGGTGTGGATTTCCGCGCGTGACGGGCGGGGGCTGGAGCTGCTGCAGGCGGTGCTGGGCAAGCGCCTGGGCCTGCAGCATGTCACCGGCGAACTGCGCCTGCCGCCGGATGCCGGCCGCCTGCGCGCGCGCCTGCACCAGCTGGAAGTGATCCGCAGCGAGCAGGCTGATGAGGAAGGCTGGCTGCTGCATGTCGACTTGCCGATTGCCGAAGCCGAGAAGCTGGCCGCCAGTGCCGACGGCGCACCGATCCGGGCGCTGCTGCCGGAGAAACTGCCGGAGTGGTGAGGTAGCACCTGGCAGGGCCGGCGAGTGCCGGCCGCCGGCCGGCAGCGCAACCGTCCCGGATGGGCGCGACATCTGCCTGTCATCTGCGGTACAACGTGCAGGTTCTTCACCCCACCGTCATGCCGATGTCCATCCCCACCGACGCTGAACTCAATATCCAGTCCGCCGCGCTTGGGCAGCGCCTCGAGCAGGCCTCGCTGCAGCTGGTGACCGCTGAAAGCTGCAGTGGTGGCTGGATTGCAAAGTGCATGACCGACATCGCAGGTTCGTCGGCATTCTTCGACTGCGGCATGGTGGTCTACAGCTACGAAGCCAAGCAGCGCCTGCTCGGCGTGCGCGCACAGACGCTGGAGCAGTTTGGCGCAGTCAGCCGCGAAACCGTGCTGGAAATGGTTTCCGGTGCGCTGGTCAACTCGGGGGCCGGCATCGCGGTGGCAGTGACCGGCATCGCCGGTCCCGGCGGTGGCAGCCCTGGCAAGCCGGTCGGCAGCGTCTGGATCGGCTGGAAGCGGCGCGGCGGCTACGCCCGCGCCGAGCTGTTCCAGTTCGAGGGCGACCGCGAAGCCATCCGCCGGCAAACCGTGGCGGCGGCATTGCGCGGCATCGACGCCCAGCTGTGACATGCTGCTCCGGTAATCGTCCGGAGCACGCATGATGTGGGAAACGCTGGGCACGGTCCGTGACCTGGGCCGACTGCAGGAAATTGCGGTTGTCCTGATCCGCTATGGTTTCGGTGACGTGGTGCGGCGCATCGGCCTGGCCACCACGCTGGAGCGCGCTGGGCGCCTGCTGCACTGGAACGAGGATCGCCAGGAACTGCTGCGGATGACCGCGCCGGTGCGCGTACGCAGCGCGATGCAGGATCTCGGCCCGACCTTCGTCAAGCTCGGTCAGGTGCTGGCGACGCGCGTCGACCTGCTGCCGCCGGAATGGATCGCTGAACTGTCCGAGCTGCAGAACGCGGTACCCGCGCTGCCGTACGCCGATATCCGCGAGCAGCTGGAGGCCGACCTGGGCGCCTCGCCTGCAGACGTGTTCGCCTTCCTCGATGAAATCCCGATGGCCGCCGCCTCGCTGGCGCAGGCCCATCGCGCGCGCCTGCATGACGGCCGCGAGGTGGTGCTGAAGGTACGGCGCCCGGGTATCCGCGACGTGGTCGAGGCCGACCTGCGGTTGCTGGCGCGCCTGGCCGAAATCGTCGAGGCGCGGCTGCCGGACCTGCGCCGCTATCGTCCGGCCGAGGTCGTGCAGCAGTTCACCGTGTCGCTGCGACGCGAGCTGGATTTCGCCGCCGAATGCCGCAACGCCGAACGCATCGCACGCAACTTCAACGGCCGTGACGACATCCTGATCCCCAGCGTGCACTGGCAGTGGACCTGTGAAAGCCTGAATGTGCAGGACTTCGTCGACGGCATTCCCGGGCGTGACCTGGCCGGCGTCGATGCGGCGGGCCTGGACCGGCGCGAACTGGCTCGGCGCGGTGCCGGCATCGTGCTCAAGATGGTGCTGGAGGACGGCTGCTTCCACGCCGACCCGCACCCCGGCAACATCTTCTACCTGCGTGACGGCCGCATCGGCGTGATTGACTTCGGCATGGTCGGCGCGTTGTCCGAAGTGCGCCGCTTCCAGGTCGCGCAGCTGCTGCACGGGCTGGTCGAGCAGGACCCGCAGAGCGTGGCCGATGTGCTGCTGGACTGGGCCGGCGGCGTGGAAGTGGACGAGAACCGCCTGCAGCACGACATCAGCCAGTTCGTCGACCAGTATCGCGGCGTGCCGCTGAAGGACCTGCGCATCGGCCTGATGCTGGGCGATATCACCCAGCTGCTGCGCAGCTACAGCCTGACCCTGCCGGCCGATCTGGCGCTGATGATCAAGGCCTTCCTGACCCTGGAAGGCATGGGTCGCCAGCTGGACCCGGATTTCGACATGGCCAGTGCCGCGCGCCCGTTCCTGGAACGGGTGGTGCTGCAGCGCTATGCGCCCAAGGCGCTGCTCAAGCGTGGCCGACGCAGCCTGCTGGGCCTGGTCGACTTCGCCGGGGAACTGCCGCGCGACCTGCGCAAGCTGGTCCAGGCGGCACGCCGCGGCCGCCTCCAGCTGAAGGTGGAAACCACTGCGCTGCAGGGCTTTGGCGAACAGGTGAATCGGGCAGCGAACCGGCTGGTGATGGGTATCGTCACCGCCGCGCTGATCATCGGGTCCTCGATCGTGATGCACAGCGTTGGCGGGGTCTCCAGTCGCTGGCTGCTGGCACTTGGCGTGTGCGGTTTCATCGGCGCCGGCTTCTGCGGCGTGTGGATCCTGTTCTCCATATGGAGGAGCGGCAAGCACACATAGTGTGCTTGCCGCAGCGGTTCCCCATCGGAACCGTGGAATCGCTGCGCGATCCCTGTAGGGCCGACCGCTGGTCGGCTGCTCTTGCTTTTGCCTTTGCCGCCCGGCCATTGGCCCAACTGCCGAGCATGGCTCGGCACTACAGATCCCATCACCTGTTTGTCGTACCCGGCACTTGCAGTTGTGTGCGTTAGTAGTAATACTACTAACCATGGACCTGACCGACACCCAGCAGGCGATCCTGCAGTTGATCGCCGAGCGTATCGAGAGCGAAGGCGCACCGCCGTCGCAGACTGAAATCGCACGCGCGTTCGGCTTCAAGGGGGTGCGTGCGGCCCAGTACCACCTGGAAGCCCTGGAGCAGGCCGGTGCGATCCGTCGCATCCCGGGCCAGGCTCGCGGCATCCGCCTGGTGCAGGCACCGCCGGTCGAAAAGCTGGCCGAGCCGGGCCTTCCGGACAGCGTGCTGCGCTTGCCGGTGCTGGGCCGGGTCGCTGCCGGCTTGCCGATCGGTGCCGACATCGGCTCCGACGATTTCGTGGTGCTGGACCGGGTGTTCTTCTCGCCGGCGCCGGACTACCTGCTGAAAGTGCAGGGCGACTCGATGATCGATGAGGGCATCTTCGACGGTGACCTGATCGGCGTGCACCGCACCCGCGACGCCCGTTCCGGGCAGATCGTGGTGGCCCGCATCGATGACGAGATCACCGTCAAGCTGCTGAAGATCGCCAAGGACCGCATCCGCCTGCTGCCGCGCAATCCTGATTACAAGCCGATCGAGGTGCTGCCGGACCAGGATTTTGCGATCGAAGGCCTCTATTGCGGCCTGCTTCGGCCCAATCGTTGACCCGCTCCATGGTGCATTACCCCGCGGTCTTTTGTGGCGATTCTCTGGTTCCACTGAGGTTGGTACGGATGTCCGATAATTCTTTTCAGAGCGCCGGGCAGAATCTCAGCCTGTGCGATACGTCCGACTTAAAGTGAACCCATGGCAAAGAAGACCCCCAAAGACAGCACCCCCAACGACATGACCTCTGCAAGGACCAATACGATGGACGAGAACAAGAAGCGCGCCTTGGCTGCTGCTCTGGGCCAGATCGAGAAGCAGTTCGGCAAGGGCTCGGTGATGCGCATGGGCGACCGCGTGGTCGAGCCCGTCGAAGCCATCCCGACCGGTTCGCTGATGCTCGACATCGCACTGGGCATTGGCGGTCTGCCGAAGGGCCGTGTCGTTGAGATCTACGGGCCGGAATCCTCGGGCAAGACCACCCTGACTCTGCAGGCCATCGCCGAATGCCAGAAGATGGGCGGTACCGCGGCCTTCATCGATGCCGAGCACGCGCTTGACCCGATCTACGCCGCGAAGCTGGGCGTGAACGTGGACGACCTGCTGTTGTCGCAGCCGGACACCGGTGAGCAGGCGCTGGAAATCGCCGACATGCTGGTCCGTTCGGGCTCGGTTGACATCCTGGTGGTCGACTCGGTCGCCGCGCTGACCCCGAAGGCCGAAATCGAAGGCGAAATGGGTGACCAGCTGCCGGGTCTGCAGGCCCGCCTGATGAGCCAGGCGCTGCGCAAGCTGACCGGCAACATCAAGCGTTCGAACACCCTGGTGATCTTCATCAACCAGCTGCGCATGAAGATCGGCGTGATGATGCCGGGCCAGAGCCCGGAAACCACCACCGGCGGCAACGCGCTGAAGTTCTACGCCTCGGTCCGCCTGGACATCCGCCGTATCGGTGCGATCAAGAAGGGCGATGAGATCATCGGCAACCAGACCAAGATCAAGGTCGTCAAGAACAAGCTGGCGCCTCCGTTCAAGCAGGTCATCACCGAGATCCTGTACGGCGAAGGCATCAGCCGCGAGGGCGAACTGATCGACATGGGCGTGGATGCCAAGCTGGTCGAGAAGGCCGGCGCCTGGTACAGCTACGGTGAAGAGCGCATTGGCCAGGGCAAGGACAATGCCCGCGGCTACCTGCGCGACAACCCGACCGTCGCCGCCAAGCTCGAGGCCGAGCTGCGTGAGAAATTCCAGCCGGCCGAAGCGGCCCGCGAGGAAGGCGACGACGAAGGCGACGACGAGTAAGGCTTGCTGTGGGGCAGGGCGGCGCCGTCAGTGACGTCGCCCTGTCCCGCAGGTTCGAATCGCCCAGGGATGGGCAGGGCGCCAAGGACGGCGCCACCCTTGGAGCATCGATGTCCGACGCCGAAGACATTCCTACCGGCCGCAAGCGCCGGCAGCGTGAGCAGACTCCCGTACAACGGGCGCTGGGCCTGCTGGTCCGCCGCGAGCACTCGCGCAAGGAACTCACCCGCAAGCTGACCGCCCGTGGCATCGAAGACGAAGCCGCGCAGGCCGCTGTCGCCAAGCTGACCGAAGCGGGCTGGCAGGACGACACCCGTTTTGCTGAGAACCTGGTGCGGATGCGCGCCAATACGGGTTATGGCCCGATCCATGTCCGCGCCGAGCTGGGCACCCATGGCCTGGACAGTGCCGCGATTGCCGCGGCGATGGACAGTTACGATGGCGACTGGCAGGAAAATGCCCGTGATCTGGTCCGCCGGCGCTTTGGCGAGGCCGGTCCGCAGGACCTGACGCAGCGGCGCAAGGCCGCCGATCTGCTGGCCCGACGGGGCTTCGACGGCGACAGCATCCGCCGTGCGACCCGCTACGACCCGGATGACTGAGACTGGCGGCGCCGGGCCTGATACCCTTTAGGTTTTCGGCGCTCCCTCGCGACCCTGGCCAACACGGCCGGTGGTCCGGGTCCGCCGGCCCGCAGACTGCCAGCCCCCAATGAACGCATCCGCCAAATTCACGACATCCCAGATCCGCAGCGACTTCCTTGAATTCTTCAAGGGCAAAGGCCACACCATCGTGCCCTCGGCGCCGCTGGTGCCGGGCAATGATCCGACCCTGCTGTTCACCAACTCCGGCATGGTGCAGTTCAAGGACGTGTTCCTTGGCGCGGAGAAGCGTAGCTACGTGCGCGCGGCCGACGTGCAGCGCTGCCTGCGCGCGGGCGGCAAGCACAACGATCTCGACCAGGTCGGCTACACCGCACGCCACCACACCTTCTTCGAAATGCTGGGCAACTGGTCGTTCGGCGACTACTTCAAGAAGGACGCGATCGCCTGGGCCTGGGAGCTGCTGACCCAGGTCTGGAAGCTGCCGGCTGAACGCCTGTTGGTCACCGTCTACCAGACCGATGACGAAGCCTACGAGCTGTGGCGCGACATGGTCGGCGTACCGGAAGAGCGCATCGTGCGCATCGGCGACAACAAGGGCGCACCGTTTGCCTCGGACAACTTCTGGCAGATGGCCGACACCGGCCCGTGCGGCCCGTGCACCGAGATCTTCTACGACCACGGTGACCATATCGCCGGTGGCCCCCCGGGTTCCCCGGATGAAGACGGCGACCGCTTCATCGAAATCTGGAACCTGGTGTTCATGCAGTTCGACCGCCAGCCCGACGGCACCCTGGTGCCACTGCCGGCGCCATGCGTGGATACCGGCATGGGCCTGGAGCGCCTGGCGGCGATCCTGCAGCACGTGCACACCAACTATGAGATCGACCTGTTCCAGGCGCTGATCCGCAAGGCCTCCGAGCTGACCGGCACCGCCGACCTGGAGAACAAGTCGCTGCGCGTGATTGCCGACCACATCCGCGCCTGCTCGTTCCTGATCGTCGACGGCGTGCTGCCGTCCAACGAAGGCCGGGGTTACGTGCTGCGCCGTATCATCCGCCGCGCCCTGCGCCACGGCTGGATGCTGGGCGTGCGCCAGCCGTTCTTCAGCAAGCTCGTGCCGACGCTGGTCGAGCAGATGGGCGAGGCCTATCCGGAACTGCCGGCTGCGGTGGACACTGTCACCCGTGCGCTGCAGGCCGAGGAAGAGCGTTTCGCCGAAACCCTCGATGCCGGCATGAAGATCTTCGAGGACGTGGCCGGCAAGGCCAGCAATGGCGTGATCCCGGGCGTTGACGCCTTCCGCCTGTATGACACCTATGGCTTCCCGCTCGACCTGACCCAGGACATCGCCCGCGAGCGCGACCTGACCGTCGACATTGCCGGCTTCGATGCCGCGATGGAGCAGCAGCGCGAGACCGCGCGCGCCGCCGGCAAGTTCGGGGGGGGCGTGACCCTGCCGGCCGAGCTGGTGGCGACCCTGAGCCCGACCCTATTCCTGGGCTACGACCGCCTGCAGGCTGACGGCCTGAGCGTGCTGGCCCTGCTCAAGGACGGTCGTCCGGTGCAGTCGGCCGATGCGGGTGACGCAGTCATCGTCATCACCAACCAGACCCCGTTCTACGCCGAGTCCGGCGGCCAGGTCGGCGACACCGGCGTGCTGACCGGCAACGGCGTGCGCCTGGTGGTGGAAGACACCCAGAAGTTCGCCGGCCAGTTCCATGGCCATGTCGGCACCCTGTCCGAAGGCGGCCTGAAGGTCGGCGACGTGCTGTCCGGCCAGGTCGATGGCGAGCGCCGTGGCGCCACCATCCTCAACCACTCGGCCACCCACCTGCTGCACGCCGCGCTGCGCGAAGTGCTGGGCACCCACGTGCAGCAGAAGGGCTCGCTGGTCGCGCCGGACCGCCTGCGTTTCGACTTCTCGCACTTCCAGCCGATCAGTGCCGACGAACTGGCGGTGATCGAGCGCAAGGTCAACCAGCAGGTGCGCGCCAACAACGCCGCCGAAGTGCACACTATGGCCATGCAGGAAGCGCTGGACTTCGGCGCGATGGCCCTGTTCGGCGAGAAGTACGGCGAGCACGTGCGCGTGCTGAAGATGGGTGACTATTCCACTGAGCTGTGCGGTGGTACCCACGTCAACCGTACCGGCGACATCGGCCTGTTCAAGATCACCTCCGAGGGTGGCGTCTCCGCAGGCGTGCGCCGCATCGAGGCCGTCACCGGCCAGGGTGCGCTGGATTACGTGGACGCCGAAGAGGCCCGCCTGGCCGAGGCCGCTGAACTGCTCGGTGGCAGCGCTGCCGACGTGGTCGAGAAGATCCGTGCCCTCGGCCAGCGCCAGAAGCAGCTGGAGCGCGAACTGGAGGCCGTGAAGGCCAAGGTCGCCGCCGGTGCCACGGCCGACCTGTCCGGCCAGGCCGTCGAGGTTGCTGGCGTGAAGGTGCTGGCCGCCCGCCTGGAGGGCTTCGACGCCAAGGCCCTGCGTGACGCCATGGACCGCCTCAAGCAGCAGCTGGGCGACGCGGTGATCGTGCTGGCCGGCGCCCAGGACGGCAAGGCGGCCCTGGTCGCAGGCGTGAACGGCAGCGCAATGGGCAAGGTCAAGGCCGGGGAACTGTTGTCCCATATCGCCGGTCAGATCGGGGGCAAGGGCGGCGGACGCCCGGACCTCGCCCAGGGTGGTGGCGAGGACGGGCCCGCCCTTGCCACTGCGCTGGCTGCAGTCGTCGAATGGGTCAGCCCCCGCCTGTGATGAACCTGGCCGTCCCCCTCCTTGTAGGAGCGGGACGGCTGACGGTACCATTGCGAATCTTTTCCCTTTGTCGTGGTAGCGCTTCTTGACGGAGCGTCAAGCCGGTGGGGGATACCCTTCCACACGGTTCCATGGAGACTTACAAAAATGTTGATCCTGACTCGCCGCGTCGGCGAAACCCTGATGATCGGAGACTCGGTGAGCGTCACCGTGCTTGGCGTCAAGGGTAACCAGGTGCGTATCGGCATCACCGCGCCGAAGGACGTTGCTGTGCATCGCGAAGAGATCTATCAGCGCATCCAGCGTGGTGATGAAGCCGGTGGCACCGGTAGCGAAAATTCTGCCGAATAACGCTTTACCTTCGCACTCGATTAACGTTATGATTCACGCCCCGCTGAGGTGCAACGCACCAGACGCGGAGAAAACCCCGGAGTGATGCCCGAGTGGCCGAAGGGGCTCCCCTGCTAAGGGAGTATAGGGTCAAAAGCTCTATCGAGGGTTCGAATCCCTCTCACTCCGCCAGATACAAAGAAGCGCCTGCAGATCATCGATCTGCAGGCGTTTTTCTTTGCACGGATGCAGGGTCCCGGCGTGCCATCCAGCGATCATTGAGCGCTGGATGGTGGCCGAATCAGGCTCTCCTCAGAGCTTTAGCGTCACACCCACCTGGAAGCCCCGCCCCGGCAGTGGCGCGATGTATTTCAGTGGCGAGTTGTGTGGACGCGCTTCCTCATTGAGCAGGTTGCTGCCGTTGACGAACACTTCCATGCCGGCGATGTAGCTGCTGCGCACCGGCAGTTCGCGGCTGACCTGCAGGTCAACCAGGTTGAACGCATCCAGCGGGATCTCCTCGCTGACGTTGCGGCCGAGGTACTCCTGCGTGTCGTAGTAGGTGCTCGACAGCTGCGCCTTCCAGCCTTCGCGCTGCCATTGCAGGTTGGCGCCGTAGCGGTTGGTCGGCATGTTCGGCAGGTACTCGCCATCGTTGTGGGCGCGCAGCGGATCGGGGTGGTCGGCCTTGTTCTTCACCAGATCGGCGAAGGCAGAGATGTTCAACGTGCCATAGCGGCCCAGGTCAAGTGCCTGCGATGCGTCGATCTCGAAACCCTTCACCGTGGTGTCGGTCTGTTTCCAGTACTTGAGCGGCAGACGGTTGGCGGTCTGCAGGCCGGAATGGCCGAGGTAGAGATAGTTCTCGTACTTCATCCGGTAAGCAGTGGCCGACAGTTCGAAGCCGCCGATGTGGAACAGGCCGGTCAGCTCCAGGTTCTTCGCGCGCTCCGGCTTGAGGTTCTGGTTGCCTTCTTCCTGGGTCATCACCGAATAGTGTGCGTTGCTGGCATACAGCTCGTTGATCTCCGGTGCGCGCTGCGAGGATGCGTAGCGCACCTTGGCGGCGAACAAGGGGCCTAGCTCGACATACGATCCGAGGGTGTAGCTGTTGAGCCGGTAGTCGCGGTCCTGCAATTTCGTGTTGGCGGCATTGCGCGCTGTCTTGAAGCGGCTTGGTTGCAGGTCATGGTCAGCGCGCTCGTGGCGCACGCCTGCATCGAAACTGGCCCAGCCGAAGTCCAGCGTCTCCTTCAGGAACACCGCGTTGCTGCGGGTGTCGACGTCGGGCAGGTAGCGCAGTGAACCGCTGCCGGTGACCTGGCGCGACTGGTGGCTGAAGCCGAGCAGGCCGCTGAGCGGACCGATGCGCTGATGGCTCAGAAGCAGCTCGGCCTGGGAGCTTTCGAAGTCGTAGTCATTGGCCTTGGATGCACCGAGGCGCTCGCCCGACGTGTTGTCCAGCCTGGAAACTCGCAGCTCCGCGCGCTCGAACCACGGCAGCGGATCGCGCAGCAGGGCGTCCAGCGCGTAGCGTTCCTGCTTGATCACCACGCCCACCGGCAGGCCATCAGCATAGTTCGAACCGAACGACAGGTTCTGCATCGAGAATCCCGGCACGCCGTATTCGCTGTCCTTGGCATCGATGCTGACACCCACGTAGCCACGGTCGAAGAACAGCGTCGAGCCGAAGGCCACCTGCGAGTTGCGTGCGTAGCTGTTGCCCAGCCGGTGATGGTAGTCGGGCGTGACATCGTTGTTGATCTGCTTCTGCACGTACGACGGCGTGCCGGGCACGTAGGCCGGGTTGGCCGGATTGATGTAGGTGCGGTGCTGCCAGACCGAGGTCGGATGGTTGGTGTAGAACGAGAAGTCACCATCGGCCCAGTCCGGATTCTCGCTCATGAACTGGTCGATGTAGGGCTGCGAGGCCTTGTTGTAGATCTGCTGGACGCGCGCCTCTTTCTGGCAGCTGTCGGCCAGCGCCGAGTTGACGCCGCCGGTCGGCGGGAACAGGCGGGTGTTGCAGACGTCGGCCTTGCTGTTGCCCGGGATGTCGTAGTGCGAGATGCGCTGGCGCGAGACCTGCAGGTTGGTCGAGAGGTTGCGCTGGTTGTTGAAGTTCATGCGGAAGCCCTGCGCGTCGGCGGCATTGAAGCCCTTGCGCAGGACCAGCTCCATCGACTGCTCCGTGTCTTCCAGGCTGCGCGGGATGAGGCCCGAATCGATCTCCACGCTGCCGCCGATCGCATTGCCGCCATAGCGCACGGTATCGGAGGACTTGTTGACGATGACGCTGCGCACGAACAGTGGATCGAACGGAATGTTGATGTCGCCGCTGATCGCGTTCATGCCGAGAATGGACTGGCCATCCTGCAGGATCTGCACGCGGTTGCCGCTGAGGCTGCGGATGACCGGGGCGCCCGCGTTCGGCCCGAAGGCGCTGCTCTGCACGCCGGAGACATGTTCGAGCAGGCTTCCGAGGGTACGGTTCTGCGCCTGTGGATTGTCGACGGTGACCCGGCTGTCGACGCGCGAGGGCGGGGAGGCCTGGACCTGGAGGGTGGGAAGGGTAGGCGCGTCCGCAGCGTGGGCGGTGTGGACAGCGAGCAGGATGGCGGCAGCAAGCAGGTGGCGACGCATAGCAGGACTCGTGAAATAGGCGTGAAATGTTATAACGTAACGATCTGTATCGACAAGGACGTGATGAGGCCTTGCCGCCAGACCTGAATCGCGGGAGGCGCGAACGAGGTTGCCGCGCGTTCAGCGCCCTGCCTTGTGCGGGGCCCCGATGCTGTGCACGATCCGAAGCGCTGCGCCCCACAACGCGTCACGCAGCACCTTCTTCACTGGAACGGAGCAACGTATGAAGCTGTTGTCCGCTGTGTTGTTGTGTGCGTGTTCGCTGCCGGCCGGGTTGGCGCTGGCGGTGGAAGCGTCCCCGTCGCCGCTGCTGGGGCGCTGGTCGCTGGACACCGCGACCTCGGCACTACCCGAGGCGCAGCGTCCGAAGCGGGTGGTGCTGGAGTTCAAGGATGCCGGTGATGGCCGCTGGAGCTCGCACGTGGATATCGTCCTGCATGATGGCAATACCATGAAGTCCGACGGCACGCTGGCGCTGGACGGTACGCCGGGCCCTTTGTCCGGCACCTATGGCGCGGACAAGGCCAACCTGAAGCTGCCGGCGCCGAACACCGTGGTGATGCAGCTTGTGGACCACGGTACGCCGGCCTCCACCCGTATCTACACCGTGGCCGATGACCAGGCGACGATGACCGAGACCAAGGCGTTCTACGCTCACGACGGGACGCCGATCCTGCAGACCAACCTGTTCAAACGCATGCCGTAGCGATCCTGCGTTCACCACGCCCGCACAACGGGCGTGGTGAACACCGCCGCCTTACACCGGGGCCGGATCGTGCTTGCCGGCGTCGATGCCGTACTTGTCGATCGCCTCCTGCATCCGCGAGCGTTCGATGCGACCTTCGTCGGCCAGCGACTTCAGGGCCGCCAGCACGATGAAGTGGCGATCCACTTCAAAGAACGTGCGCAGTGATTCACGCGTGTCGGAGCGGCCGAAGCCATCGGTGCCGAGTGCGATGAAGCGGCGATCGTTGATGAAGGGACGGATCTGGTCACCGACGATCTTCATGTAGTCGGTGGCCACCACTACCGGGCCTTCATGACCCTGCAGGCATTGTTGCACGTAGGGCACGCGCGGGGCCTCGGCCGGATGCAGCAGGTTCCAGCGCTCGGCGGCCAGCCCGTCGCGGCGCAGTTCGGTCAGGCTGGTCGCGCTCCACACATCGCTGGCGATGCCGAAGTCCTGCTGCAGCAGGTCTGCCGCGGCTTCCACTTCGCGCAGGATCGCGCCGCTGCCCATCAGCTGCACGCGTGGCTGCCGAGCGTTGCCGGCGGCTGCTGGATGCAGCAGGTACATGCCCTTCAGGATGCCGGCCTCGGCGCCCTCGGGCAGTGCCGGCTGCGGGTAGTTCTCGTTGAGTACGGTGATGTAGTAGTAGATGTCTTCCTGCTCGACATACATGCGGCGCAGGCCGTCGTGGATGATCACCGCCAGCTCGTAGTTGTAGGTCGGGTCGTAGGACACGCAGCTCGGGATCACCGACGAGAGCACGTGGCTGTGGCCATCATCGTGTTGCAGGCCTTCGCCCATCAGCGTGGTACGGCCCGACGTGGCACCGAGCAGGAAGCCCCGGGTACGCGCATCGGCTGCAGCCCAGGCGAGGTCGCCGACGCGCTGCAGGCCGAACATCGAGTAGAAGATGTAGAACGGAATCGTGGCCAGGCCGTGGTTGCTGTAGGCGGTGCCGGCGGCGATCCACGAGCAGATCGCACCGGATTCGTTGATGCCTTCCTGCAGGATCTGGCCGTCCTTGGCTTCCTTGTAGTAGCTCAGCTGGCCCGCATCCTGCGGCGTGTACAACTGACCCAGGTACGAATGGATGCCGATCTGGCGGAACAGGCCTTCCATGCCGAAGGTGCGCGATTCATCGGGCACGATCGGAATCACCAGCTTGCCCAGCTCCGGGTCCTTCAGCAAGCGGGTGAGGATGCGCACGAAACCCATGGTGGTGGACTGGCCGCGATCGCCGCTGCCCTGCAGCTGGGCGTTGAAGATCGACAGCGGCGGTATCGGCAGCGGATCGACCTTCGCCAGCCGCGCCGGCAGTTGGCCGCCCTGGATGCGGCGGCGCTCGGCGAAGTAGATGGCTTCGGCGCTGCCCGGTTCCGGACGCAGGTAGGGCATGTCCTCCAGCTGGGCGTCGCTGACCGGCAGGTTGAAGCGGTCGCGGAAGGCGCGCACCGCGTCGGCGCTCATCTTTTTCAGCTGATGGTTGATGTTCTGGCCTTCACCGGCTTCGCCCATGCCGAAACCCTTGACCGTCTTGGCCAGGATCACCGTCGGCCGGCCGCGGGTGCCCACCGCCTGCTGGTAGGCGGCGTACACCTTCTGCGGATCGTGGCCACCACGTGCCAGCGCCCAGATGTCGTCGTCGCTCATGTGCGCCACCAGCTCCAGCAGCTCGGGGTAGCGGCCGAAGAAATGCTCGCGCACGTAGGCGCCGCTCTGCGACTTGAAGGTCTGGTAGTCGCCATCCACGCATTCCATCATGCGCTGGCGCAGCAGGCCGCTGTGGTCGCGGGCCAGCAGGTCGTCCCAGCCACCGCCCCAGATCAGCTTGATCACGTTCCAGCCGGCCACGCGGAAGGCGCCTTCCAGTTCCTGGATAACCTTGGCGTTGCCGCGCACCGGCCCGTCCAGGCGCTGCAGGTTGCAGTTGACCACGAACACGATGTTGTCCAGCCGCTCGCGGCCGGCCAGGGAAATTGCCGCCAGCGATTCGGGCTGGTCCATCTCGCCGTCGCCGAGGAAGGCCCAGACCTTCCGTCCCTGGTGCTGCTTCAGACCGCGGTACTCGAGGTAACGCATGTAGCGCGCCTGATAGGCGGCAGTGAGCGGGCCCAGGCCCATCGACACAGTGGGAAACTGCCAGAACTCCGGCATCAGGCGCGGATGTGGATACGAGGACAGGCCCTCGCGACCGGCTTCGCGGCGGAAGTTGTCCATCTGAGCCGCATCAATGCGGCCTTCCACGTAGGCGCGACCATAGATGCCGGGCGCGGAATGGCCCTGGATGTAGATCATGTCGCCGTCGAAGGTGTCGGTGCGGCCACGGAAGAAATGATCGAAGCCCACGTCGTACAGCACTGCTGCCGACTGGTAGGTGGCGATGTGGCCACCTACGTTGGAGTGCTTGCCTGCACGCAGCACCATCACCATCGCGTTCCAGCGGATCATCGCGTTCAGGCGGCGCTCGATGGCCAGGTCACCGGGATAGGGCGGCTGGCGTTCGGGCGGGATAGTATTGACGTAGGCCGTCCATGCGCGGGTATGCAGGTCGCCGTGCTGTTGCGCGTCCAGATCGCTCAGCCGGTCGATCAGGTAGTGCGCGCGTGGCCGGCCACCGGCCTGCATCACCGCCTCCAGCGATTCACACCACTCCCGCGTTTCCAGCGGGTCGGTATCGAAGGGGATCAGGGCTTGGTTCATGACTGTCTCCAGAGGGCGCCGTTTGGACGTCTGCCTGAGCGACAACACCATCAGGGCGCACAGCACTGGAGCGGGGTCGCAACGGCAATGCCGTGACGCGAAGGGCGACCGTGGCGGCCACCGAGAAGACAAGCGTAGGCCTGGCCCCGCGGCTTCGATAGGCGGGCCCGGCTTGGGTCTCAGGCAAGCAAGGGTTGGTGCCGGGCGCCGCATCATGCGCGGATGCACTGCGTACCGCCGCTGATCAGGCCGGGTACAGTCCAGGCAGGAACATCGGGATGACCGCCACGCCGACGCACAGCAGGCACCAGGCGACGATGGGCAGCCAGCGCGCCAGACGCTGGGCCGGTTCTGGTACGCGACCGCCGCCGATCCACAGCAGCAGCGTGAGCACGCCCAGTGCATAGGCGAGGGCGACGATCACCGGATGCACATGGATGACCCGGCTGGGCGGCCACATCTGCTGCTGGTAGGCGGTGGTGTGGGCGACCAGCAGCAGGAACAGCAGGCTGCTGAAGGTGTGGATGGCGGTGCGTGCGTTCATTGCTGGGCACTCCTTGTGCCGGCTGCCGGGACATTGCAGGGGCGGCATTCTAGCGGCTGCCTGCCGGTCGTTGAAACGCCACTGTCATCGATGGCGGTCACCCTGCTGGGCTTTCCAGCCTCGGGGTGGTTGGCCGGCCGTGAACAGCGTGAGGATCTGGGAGAAGAGCTACGAACTGCGGCGCCGGCTGCTGCGTGGCTTCTTCCTGCGTCGCGGTTCGGCCAGCGAAGATGCCGAAGACCTGGCGCAGGAGGTCTATCTGCGGCTGCTGCGCAGCACCGGCGAGGATGCCGACGCGGTCGAGAACCCGGAAGCCTACCTGTTCACCGTGGCGGCCAACCTGGCGCGCGAGCACGCCCGCGTGCGGTCGTCGCTGCCGCCGCTGGAAGACATCGATCTGCTGGCCGAAGTGCTGAAAAGCGAAGAAGACATCGAGCGCGAATTCGAGCGTGCGCAGCGCTGGAACGATATCCGCAGCACCATCGCGCGGTTGCCGGCGACCACGCGCCGGGTGATGGTGCTGCACTACCGCGACGGGCTGGACTGCCCGGGAATCAGCCAGCAGCTGCAGGTGTCGGTGCACATGGTGCGCAAGCATATCGGCAAGGGGCTTGACGCCTGCAGGAAGGCGCTGGGCGCCAGGGAGCTCACATGAATCGGTATCCATCACGCAGGCCTGACGACGAGGTCGCACGTGAGGCGGCGCACTGGTTCCTGTGCAATCGCGAGGGGGTGCTGGACAAGGCCGGGCGTGTCGCGTTCCTGGACTGGATGAAGCGCTCGCCCGAGCATGTTCGCGCCTACATGCGCGCGCTCGCGTTGCACCGGCAGGTGGGCGAGGCGCTGCAATCGCCGTTGGCTGATGAGGCGCTGGTGCCACCGCGGCAGGTCGCCGCCAAGGTGGTGCCGCTGTTCGGTCGTTCGGACGCGCCGCCCCGCGCCGTGCTGCGTCGCGGTCGCGTGCGCTGGTGGATGGTCTCTGCCGCGGCCTGTGTTGCCCTGATCGGCGTGGGCCTGGTTTCGCAGGTGATGCCCACCCAGCATCTCTACAGTGCCGGGCATGGTGAACTCCGCGACCTGGTGCTGCCCGACCAGACCCAGGTGCGGCTCAACGCGGACAGCCGACTGCGGGTACGAATGGGCTGGTTCAGCCGAAAGGTGGAGCTGCTGCAGGGGGAGGCCACGTTCGACATCGCCCGCGACCGTCGTCCGTTCGAGGTGGAAGTGAACGGCCTGGAGATCCGGGATATCGGCACGGTGTTCGATGTATCGCGACGGCTGCAGAGCACCCGCATCGGCGTGGTCTCCGGCGAGGTCGAGGTCTGGAGCCAGGGCGCGGGTGCACGCCGCCTGGCCCAGCTGGAGCAGGGCCGGGTGGTGCAGGTCGATGCGCGAAGCCATGCCGTCGAGTCAGTGGACATGCCGCTGTCGATGCTGCTGGATTGGCAGCAGCGCAAAGTGTCCTTCCTCGATGAGCGGCTGGACGAGGTAGCAGCTGCCTTCAACCGGCACAACCTGGTGCAGGTGCGCGTGCTGGACGAAGGCGCGGCATCGGCACGGTTGTCCGGCAGCCTCGATGCGCATCGCATCGGTGCGCTGCAGGCCTTCCTCGAACGCGACCCACGCTTCGTGGTGAGGCGCGAAGGCGACACAGTGCGGGTCGGCAGTCGCTGAGGCCCGCGCGGTGGTGGGCTGTCAGAAAAAATTCATCGAATCCGCGTTCTCCACTTCGGTGGATGCGGGCTCTTACTTGGAAGAAGCCGCTGCCGAGCCACGCAGCGGCGCCTGCTGCCTTCTCTCTTCCAAGGACCCGTGATGCGCAACACGCTCTACCTGTCGATCATCCTCGCCCTGTCTCCCTGCAGCGTGCCAATGGCGGCCGCGGCCACTGCCGATGGCCTTGAAGCCCGCGTGTCGGCGCCGATCGCGGCGCAACCGCTGGCCCGTGCACTTGAGCAGTTGTCGCGCAGTTCCGGCGTGCAGTTCCTGTACTCGGGTAGCGGTGAAGCGCACATGGCCGGGGCTGTGCCACGTGGCGCCACCGTCAAGCAGGCGTTGGACGCACTGCTGGCGGGTACCGGCCTGGGCTACACCGTGGTGGATGGCAATGTCATCGCCATCGATCCGGCACCCGCATGCAACGCGCCGAAGCCAGCCGCGCCGATGCCGCGCGAGGCCGGAGCGGTGGTGGCGCCGACCCTGGACACGGTGAAGGTGATTGCCGCGCACGAGGTGATCGACCAGAAGAAGTCGTCGCCGGTGATCAAGGATTCGGTGGTCTACGACGAGATGGACAGCTACGGCGACGAGACCCTGGCCGAGAGCCTGATGGCCGCTCCAGGCCTGAGTGCGGTGGAGGATGCTGGTGAGCCACGTTACGTGACGGTACGCGGCGTGCAGGCCAACCTCAACTACACCACCATCGATGGCATCGCGATTGCCAGCGTGGGTGGCAGTGGCTCCGGGGAGCGCATGAACAACCTGCAGCTGATTCCCAGCGACATCGGCACCCGTACCGACATCTACAAGAGCTTCAGCGCGGAGCAGGCACCGGATGCGATCGGCGGTGTGATCGACATCATCAGCCGCAGTGCCTTCGACCGGTCGGGCAGGTACGTGTTTGCCGACGTGGCAGGCATCTATTCCACAGCCGAGACCAACGTCGAGCGCAGCGCTGGCGGCAACCACGAGACCCTGGGCCATTTCGGCAAGAGCGCCAAGATGGTGTTCTCCAACCAGTTCGGCGCCGACCAGGAGTTCGGCATCGTTGCGGTGGCACGCTATGAGCAGCGTTCACGCAACAGCGTCAAGCGCTGGGTGGAGTCGAACTACTACTACAACGACGCTGGAAAATACCTCACCGACGGCACCACGGGTCCGGACGAGGCCAAGGGCTGGAACGGCCTGCGTGCGCCTGGCAACTTCAGCACCGGCACCTATACCAACTTCATCACCAACTTCGGTGGCTCCGCCAAGCTTGAGTGGAAGCCCTCGGATGATCCGTTCTACGCATCGCTGTTGCTGTACTCGTACCGGTTCTACGAGAACTCGACGATGAACAAGACGGATCTGTATGGAAACGCCAAGTTTCCGATCCGCAACCAGACCGAGGACAGCGGCACCACGCAGATCAACAGCATCTACATCAAGAACCGCCACGACCGCTGGGACCGCAGCAACCGTGGCGCCATCGCCAGCTTCAACTGGGACATCGGCGACCGTTCGCGCCTGACCCTGCGCGGTGGCCACACCGAAGAGACCTTCCATAACAGCCAGGTCTACTGGGGAGTGCGCGCCTACCCGAGCAATCTGTTCGTCGACTACGAAAACGACAGCCACGGTTTCCCCAATGCGGTGGCGGTTTCCGATTCCAGCCTGCTGACCAGCTCCGCGTTCAAGCTCAATCCGGCGCAGGCCTATGTCTCTCCGCGCGATGCCAAGGAGAGCATCGACAACCTGCGCGCGGACTTCAGCTACAACATCGACGCCGATGCGCGTGGCTTCGGCCTGGCCACCGGTGCCGAGTACCGCCACCTGAAGATCTGGCAGGACATCGACTTCGACTACTTCAGGAGCAGCGCCACGCTCAACGACTACCTGTATCCGGGGTCGACGCTGCTGGGCAGCGTGCCGGGCTTCCCTCTGATCGACAACCGCGAGTGGAACGAGGAACTGCTGCCGAAACTGGGCAACAACAATGCGGCGTATCCGAATGCCAACTTCACCAGCGACTACAAGTACGTGGAGGACATCACCAATGCCTATGTGTCCGCTCACTATGCCTGGGACCGGCTGCTGCTGATCGGCGGCCTGCTTTACGACCACACCCGCTTCGATGCCTACAGCCCGTTCAGCGATGATGGTGGCACCACTTACACCTCCGCCTTCCGCAACACGAGCGGTGGCTACAACAACCTGCTGCCGTCTTTGAATGCGACGTTCAAGCTGAGCGAGGAGCAGCGCCTGCGCTTTTCCGCCAGTCGCACGCTGGGCCGGCCGACGCCGAGCAACATCGCCCAGGCCACCAGCACCAGCTGTGGCGATGACGAGGAGGGCAGGGGCTTCTGCAGCATCAAGCAGGGCAACGCCAACCTGCAGCCGCGCCGTTCCACCAACATCGACCTGGCGTGGGACCTGTATTTCAACGGCAACAACGGCCTGGTCTCGGTGGCGCTGTTCGACAAGGTGATCAAGGACGATATCTACACCCTGACCACGTTCGAGAACGTGGGGGACACCCGCTACCGGGTCACCCAGCCGATGAACACCGACGAGTCGAAGCTGCGTGGCGTCGAGTTCGCGGTGGCCAATCGCAATCTGCAGTGGGGCCGCCAGCGCTTCGACATGTACTTCAATGCAACCCGGCTGGAAGGCCAGACCAACTACCGCATCAGCGACGGCACCAAGCGTCGCCTGGATCGCCTGCTGTACCAGCCGGACTGGTCGCTCAATGGTTCGGTGATCTGGCGCATGCCATGGAGGAGCGCCCAGCTGCGCCTGTCCGGAACCTACCGCAGCCGGATGCTGGTCGACTTCGGTGACACCGAATGGCTGGATTCGTACTACGACCCATACCTGACGTTCAACATGGCTTTCAGCCACAAGGTCGGCAAGCACGTGACGCTGAAGTACGAGGCCAAGAACCTGTTCAACACCCAGCCAACCTACAGCACCGGTCCGAACGGGCGTTTCCGAACCGAGATCGACGACTACGGCCGCTTCTTCTACTTCCACATCATCTACAACTGAGGGCACAGCCGTGGATACGATCAATCGCAGGCGATTCCTGGCGCTGGCCGGCCTGTCCGCTGCCGGTGCCTGGATGGGCACGGCACATGCGCTGGCCGCGCGGGCCGATGCCACCGCGCTGAACCCGCGCAACCTGCTGGCCAAGCCGCGCTTTGCCAGCACACCTTTCACCCTGGGCGTGGCCTCGGGGGATCCCTCGGCCGATGGCATGGTGCTGTGGACGCGCCTGGCGACCGAGCCGCTGGTGTTCGGCAGTGGCATGCCGGCCCGGCCGATGCTGGTCGATTGGCAGCTGGCAGCGGACGAAGGCATGCGCAAGGTAGTGCGCCAGGGTTCGGCGATGGCGCATCCCGAACTCGGTCACGCCGTGCATGTGGAGCTGGACGGGTTGGCGCCCGGAAGGCCCTACTGGTACCGCTTCACCGTGGGTGGCCATGCCAGTGCGGTCGGTTGCACCCGCACGCTGCCGGCAGCCACGGCAGCGGTGGATCGCGTGCGCTTTGCGGTGGCAGGTTGCCAGCACTACGAAGAAGGCCACTACACCGCGTGGCGGCGCATCGCCGAGGAACCGCTCGACTTCGTCTTCCACTACGGCGATTACATCTACGAAGGCGAAAGCCAGCCGGGCCTGCGGAAGATGAACGGCCAGCCGTTCACCAACCTGCGCAACCACGTCGGCCCGCAGATCTATACGCTGGATGATTACCGCCGCCGCTACGCCCAGTACAAGAGCGATGCCGACCTGCAGGCCGCTCATGCATCGGCTCCCTGGTTTGTCACCTTTGACGACCATGAAGTGGACAACAACTGGGCCGGCGCCGAAGACCAGGACGATACGCCCAGCGAAGTGTTCCTGCTGCGGCGCGCGCAGGCGTTCCAGGCCTACTACGAGAACATGCCGCTGCGCCGTTCGGCGTTCCCGCGCGACGGCCACATGCAGATGTACCGGCGCGCACGCTACGGCACGCTGATGGACCTGCACCTGCTCGACACCCGCCAGTACCGCAGCAAGCAGGTGAACATGACGCTGCGCGAGGAGGTGGAATCGCCGGAGCGCAGCATTGTGGGGGCGAAGCAGGAACGCTGGCTGTTCGACGGCCTGTCCGATGCTGCACCGCGCTGGCATACCATCGCCCACCAGGTGGCGCTGGGCAATTACATGCGCGAGAAGGACGGGGTAGTGCAGTCGTCCGATGACCAGTGGTCGGGCTACCTGGACAGCCGCCGGCGCCTGCTTGAGCACATCCAGAAGGTGGGCTTCGGCAACGTGGTGACCGCCTGCGGCGACGCGCATCGCCACTATGCCAGCGATCTGGTGCAGGACCACCGTGACTCGGGCGTGATCTCCAGCGAGTTCCTCGCCACGTCGATCACCTCTGGCGCCGATGGTCAGGGTGTGGATGCGTATGCCAGGAACCAATTAGCGCACAGCCCCTATCTGAGGGCGACCACCGACAAGCGTGGCTACGTGCTGTGTGATGTCACCCGCGATGCGTGGATCGGCGACATGAAGACGCTGGACTCCGTGATGCAGCCGAATGGCGTGCTGCAGAGCTGGAAGCGCTACGCGGTGGAGCACGGCCGGCCGGGGCTGCAGGAGGCCTGAATCTGCCGATCTGCCCCGTAGAGCCGAGCCCATGCTCGGCTGCTTTGTCGGGGCAATGCGACCAGGGCGAGAAGCAGCCGAGCGTGGGCTCGGCTCTACGGAGGGCTCCTCAATCGTGCTCGAACCGCAAGGGCTCGCTGCCCATTGCCGGGTCACTGGTGCCGGGGCGCCCATCCTCGGCGCGGCCGGCCAGTCGCAGTGCACTGTCGCCCGCACCGATGCGCAGGTCGTACCACCCTGCGGTGGGCGCCGCGTCCCATGCCACCGTGGCCTCAGCATGCGCCGGCAGCGCCAGCGCCTGCTCAGGCATGTGCCCGGCATAGGCACCGGCCTGCACCCGCACATTCTGCGCGCTGTTGTGCAGATTGCGCAGGTGCAGCCGCAGCTGGCCGTCCGCGCGCTCGATTGAAGCCTGCACGGCAGGAGCCTTGAACGCACCTTGGAAGTGGCGGTGGAAACCGTTCGGACCAAGCAGCCAAAGGTCATAGCGGCCCTGGGCGTCCAACGGCCAGCGCTCGCGCAGCGGCGTACCTGGCAGCAGCGTGTAGCGGCGTGGTACCGCATCCAGCCGCAGCCGATCGTAGACATGCAGCACTGCCGCCGTGCCTTCGCAGGACAGCGTCAGATCCACACCCAAGGCATCGACTGCGGCAATCGATGCCTGCGGTCGATAGGGTAGGGCGCGCGCGGGACGTACACCGCTTTCCTGTTTCGCTGGCTTCAGCCCCTCCGGCAGCGTGGGCACGGTGCGCCCCGGCAAGGCAGCGGCGCGTGCGGCAACCGCACTCACGTCGGGCAGGCCGCGGACGAACGGGCGGGTATCGCGCTGGGCAAAGTCGAACGCATTGCTGAGGTCGCCGCAGACCGCACGGCGCCACGGCGAGATGTCCGGCGCGGCCACGCCAAAGCGGCGCTCGATCAGCCGTATGACCGAGGTGTGGTCGTACACCTGCGAATCGACCCAACCACCGCGACTCCACGGTGAGATCACGTACAGCGGCACGCGCGGTCCCAGACCGTACGGGCGCCCGCGCAGTTCGGCGAGATCGTACTTCTCGTCACCCGGTGCCGGGTGGCGGTGGTACTCGCCTTCGGTGCTGACCGAGGACACACCCGCCCAGCCACCGTCCATCGGCGAAGGCGGGGCAGGTGGCGGCATGTGGTCGAAGAAGCCATCGTTCTCGTCGAACATCAGCAGCAGGGCAGTGCGGCTCCACACCTGCGGATCGGCGGTCAGCGCATCCAGTACGCGCGCGGTATAGCCCGCGCCCTGGGCGGGACTGGAAGGACCAGGATGCTCGCTACCGGCCGCGTCGGCGATGATGAAGCTGACCTGCGGCAGGCGCCCGTTAATGACGTCCTGGCGCAGCTGCGTCAGGCCCCGCGTGCTGACCCCGCGCGCGCGCAACTGCGGGTCATGCCCTGGCGCCGCGCGGTGGGCCTGACGGAAGGCCTCGAAGCCCGCCAGCGGGTTGTCGGTGAAGTTGTCGGCCATGTCCTGGTAGATCTGCCAGGACACGCCGGCCCTCTGCAGGCGCTCGACATAGCTGGTCCAGCGGTACGACGCCGGGTACCCGCCCTGTTCGGGAAAGTTGTCGTGCGAATTGGCGATCACCGGGCCGCCGGCACGCGCATGCCCATCGTTGTGGCCGGTCCACAGGAACACCCGGTTCGGGTTGGTGCCGGCCTGCATTGCGCAGTGGTAGGCATCGCAGACCGTGAAGGCATCGGCCAGGGCGAACTGGAACGGCAGGTCGCTGCGCTGGAAGTAGCCCATCGAGTGGTTCTGCTTGGCCATCGGCCATTGCCCCATGCGACCTTGGTCCCAGGCGCGCTGCGCATCGGGCCAGGTATGCGGCGTGCCTTCCACGCGCATGTAGCCGAAGTGCGCGGCGGTATCCAGCGGGAACGGCGCGATCGCGCGCTTGCCGCTGGCATCGGGCTGCAGCCACAGGCTGCGGACGCGGCCACCTGCTTGCAGCGCGGCGGCCGGGGCGACGAACCGATCACCGAAGCCACGTACGCCCGGCAGCGTGCCGAAGTAGTGGTCGAACGAACGGTTCTCCTGCATGAACACCACGATGTGCTGCAGGTCTTCCAGGCTGCGCGTCTGCGCGGCGGGGGCGATCGCTGCGGCCCGGGCGATGCTGGGCAGCAGTGGAGAAAGGCCGGCGGCAACGCCGGCCTGCAACAACCGGCGTCGGCCGATATCGGTCACGGGCTCACTCACAGGTCCACGCGGAAAGAGATGCCGACGGTGCGCGGAGCGCCGATGAAGGCGTTGTCGCGCCCGTCCACCCCTGCAAGATACCGCTTATCGGTGAGGTTGCTCACCACCAGGTTGGCGCCCATGCCCTTCAGGCGCGGCGACAGGCCCTGCAGGTCGAAGCCGATGTTGGCGTTGAACACGGTGGCCGACGGCAGCTTGTTGACGTTGGCGGCGTCGAGATAGCGCGTGCCCAGGTAACGGCCGGACAGGCCGAAGTTCCAGTTCTCACCCTGCCAGTCCGCCGACAGGACGAGGGTCTGTTCGGGCTGGCCGATCACCTTGGCGCCATCGACGATGCCCAGCTGGGTATCGCGCGCGGCATCGCCGCTGCCGAGGTACCTGGAGCGGTTGTAGGTATAGGCGGCGTTGAGGCGCCAGCCGTTGTCCCAGCCGTAGCCGAACGCGGCTTCCAGCCCGTTGCTCTCCACGCCGCCGAAGTTCTCGTAGACGCCGTCGGTCTCGCCGAGATAGTCGATGCCGCTGACGAAACCTGCCGGCAGGTAGACGATGCGATTGTCGAACTTGATGTTGTACAGGGTCACCGAGGCGGTCAGCGGCCAGCGGCTGATGCGCATGCCCACTTCAATGTTGTCGGCGGTCTCCGGCTCGACGTTGCGGAAGCGCTGCGGGTCGGTCTCGCCGAGCACGCCGGAAGGAATCGCGGCGAAGTTCTGCGAGAAGCCGGCGAACAGCTCCATGCCTTCCACGCCCGGTGCCCAGGTCAAGCCGGTGGACAGCAGCGGGTCGGACCTGGAATCGGATCTGACGTGTTCGCTGGCACCGATCACGCGGCGGCGCGACTGGTCGACGAAGAACTGCTTCACGCCCAGGCGTGCGCTGAACGGCCCGAAGCGCGCCACGTCCTCGATGTAGTACATCTGCTCGTCAACCTTGTACTTGTCCTCGAACTGTACCCAGTACGGCTGGTAGTCGAAGGCGATGTCCTGGCCGACGTTGAGCAGGCGATGCCAGTCGCGGCGCGCCGAACGGTCCAGCTTCTCCACCCACAGACCGCCACGGATCGTGTTGTCGACCGTGCCGAAGGTCTGCCGCCACTCGACGTCGGCGGTCACGCCCATGCGGTCGTTGTCGTAGTGCGTGTGGCGATACGACTGCGCGCCCAGCACGTTGCCGGCGTAGCAGTTCGGATCGTATTCGGCGGTGAAGCCCAGCCGCGGCGTGCAGTTGGCCAGGCGCTGCGCGGCGCTGCCGTCGGGATTGACGAAGAAGATCTGGCCACGGTTGCTGCCGCCGAACACGGTTTTTCCACCGATGTACTCCGACTCGGGGCGGCCCGCACCGTCATCGCTGACCTGCGCCAGATAGGGAGGCAGCCAGTCGCCACGACCTTGCATGCGGTGCCCGTAGGCGGCCACCGAGGCCTTGAAGCCGTTGCCACCGTCGAAGGCCGCGCGCAGGTAGCCGAAGGTGTTCTCGCGCAACGCACGCGAGCCGGAACGGTAGTTCTGGTCCAGGTAGGGAATGCCGGTGAGGATACCGACCAGGTTGTCGCGATCCGGATTGGTCGCGAAGCCCTTCGGTGAGACGCTGGTGTATTCCGGCTCGTCGGCATCGTTGTAGGACAGGTAGCCGGTCAGGGTCCAGCGATCCAGTTCGGTGATGAACTTGCCGGCGATGTGGTCGTTGCTGGTCTTGCCGCTGCCATCGATCCAGTCATGCACGCGCGCCGACGAGGCACTGACCCAGGCGCGGGTGTGGCCGCCGAGCAGGCCGGTGTCGTAGCGCACGTAGTACTTGCGCGCATCGTTGTCACCGGCGCCGACCACGAAGCGCAGGCGGCTGTCCTGCAGCGGGTCGCTGGTAAGGAAGTTGAGCGTGCCGCCCAGGGCCTCGTTCGAGCGCGAGGAGATATCGGCAGTGCCCTGGCTGACTTCCACCGTTTCCAGGTCGAGGGCGTCGATGTAGCGGTTGGCCAGCGAGCCGCCGCCGTAACCCGAACCGCCGTTGGGGAGGCCGTCGATGGTAGTGCCGATCTGCTGTGTGTCGCGGTTGGTGACAAAGCCACGCATGCTGATCTGCGTGCCCCACACCGATGAGCCGGTGGCATCGGCTTCGCTGACCACCACGCCGGGCACCTCGTTGAGTGCATCGTTGACGCTGCTCATCACGGTCTGCCGGTTCAGCGTTTCCGCGCGCACCGATGTCTTGGCGTAGCTGGTGGCCTGCCCGATCACCTGCACCTGATCGAGGGTGCGGGCATCGCTGCTGCGCGCTTCGGCCGCCTCGCCCTGCGGTGCTTCGGCCAGGGCGTCCAGTGCGGGGGCGATCAGCAGGGCCAGCAGCGAGACACGGGGAAAACGCGCAATCGTTCGCATCGAAACCGGACCTTCAGAGGGAGGAAACCCCGGAGTGTCGGCAGCGCCAATGACATCGGCATGACGTGGCAGCGCAGGAACGATGGCACTGTGGGGGCGGTCACGGCCTTCGGGTATGCTCGGCGCTTCAATGGACCTGAGGTGGTGGCGATGCAGAAGCGATCGAAGATCTGGCTGGGCGGGGCAGCCCTGGTGTTGCTGGCAGGATGCAACCGGGCGCCCTCGAATGGAGAGGTGGCACCGCCCGCGCCAGCCACGGCGGATGAGACCGCAGCAGCGGCCGCCGCCCCGGCCGGTTCAACAGCCGCCGCCGATGGCGTCGCGCTCACCGACCGTGAGGGCAAGGCTGTGCCGCTGGTGCCCTTCGACCCAGCCAGCGTGCCGCTGAGCGACGCCGCGCTGGGCGAACTACCGTTCTTCAGCCTGCCGCAGGGCTATGCGCCGCAGAACGCACCACACCCGCGGGCATGGGCCCGCTTCCCGTTCCGCATGGGCGAGGGGGTGCATTGGGTGGAAGGCCCGAGCTGGTCGGCGCGCATCGTGGCCGACAGCAACAACGCTCCGGACAAGACATTCTCCGCAATGGAAGTGCAGCGCAACTTCGATGGCGTGATCACCGCTGCCGGTGGCCGCAAGGTGTTCGAAGGCGAGCTGCTGCGCGACATCTACTACGGCCCGCAGCTGGAAGGCGAGATTGGTGGTGGCTTCATCGACGCAGTGAACGGTGAACAGGACGCGCCCACCACGGTCTATGTGCTGCGCCAGGCCGACCGCACCGTGTGGGTGCAACTGGCGGTGGACAGCAATGGCGCCGGCCTGGTGGTCGTGGATGAAGTGCCGTTCAAGGCCACCGCGCAGTGGTCGGACAGCTTCCCGCATCTGTCCTTGCCCGCCGGTTATCGTGACCGCAACAAGGCCGAGCAACGTGATTTCGATGCCTTCCCGTTCTGGACCGGTGATCGGTTCGAACAGGTCGAGGGCCGCACCTTCGCGGCTGATTTCGACAAGGGTGAGCGCGAGTACTCGATGCACGAAGTGCGCCGCAACCTTGAGGCGATGATGGCCCAGGCCAACGGCACCAGGGTATTCGAGGGACGCATCCCGCATGAGGCGGCCGAGAGCGTGCCGAAGCAGGTGCAGTCGTCCTACGGCAACGCGGCCAGCTACAGCTGGGACAACCATGACACCGTGGTCTACCGCGTCGATCTGGCAGACGGCCGCCAGGTCTGGGTACACGCCCGCCTGGAATACCTCAGTGCCGGCTGGGTGGTGGCCGAACGCACGGGCTTCACCCAGACCGCGGCGCTGTTGCCGGCCGATGCGCTGAAGAAGAAGCTGGACAGCGACGGCCGCGTGGCGATCCAGGTCAACTTCGCCACGGACAAGGCGCAGATCCTGCCGGCCTCCGAACCGCAGCTGGCGCAGGTGCTCGAGCTGCTGCGGGCTGATCCGGCGTTGAAGCTGTCGATCGAAGGCCACACCGACAACAGTGGTGCCGCAGCACGTAACCGCAGCCTGTCGGAGGATCGCGCGGCCTCGGTGGTGGCCGCGCTTACCGCAAAGGGCATCGCCGCCGACCGCCTGCAGGCGGCCGGATTCGGCGCCGACAGGCCGGTGACTGACAACGGCAGCGAAGAAGGCAAGGCACGCAACCGGCGGGTCGAGCTGGTCAAGCGCTGACCCACGGGGTGCTCAGTACCGCGCGTCCTTGGGTTTCGGGTCGCGCGGCCAGTCCTTGCTCTTGTTGGCGAAGTCCGGCCGCGGCTGGTTGATGAAGTAGCTGGCGATGTCCACCGCATCCTGGTCGGGCATCACCTGCTGCCCCAGTGGGGGCTCGCGGGTCACCGCCGGCGGCATGTTGTGCTTGACGAAGCCGGCGGCCTTGTACAGGCGCGCCATGCCGGCGCCGATGTTGAAACTGTGGTCGCCCCACAGCGGCGGGAAGGCGATGTCACCGCTGGCGTCGCGCCGTCCTCCGCCGTTGTCGCCATGGCACGCGGCGCACTGCACGGCGTACAGTGCCTGGCCACGGATCGGGTCCGGGGCCAGCGTGCTGTCGATGGGCCCCTCACTGGGGGCGGACACCTTTGCACCCTCTGGCACAGGACTGCTCAACCACGCCATGTAATCGAGCATCGCGCGCATCTGCGGCGAGTCCTTCGGCAGAGGCTTGCCGTTCATCGAACGCTGCAGGCATCCGTTGATGCGCTCGGTCAGCCCGATCACCTTGCCCGGGCGCGGCATGTAACGCGGATAGGCGCCGCCGCCGGTGTTGAAGTAGTGATTGCCGAAAGGCCGCTTGCCTTCGGCCATGTGGCACGAATTGCAGTTCAGATCGTTGCCGACATTGTCCGGCAGCAGCCGTGCAGTCTCGTTGAGGAGGCGGCGGCCGAGCATCACCGATTCGGCATTGCCGAGACCGGCGATCTCCTCGGCACTCGGCGCATGGTAGTGGCCGACCACTTTGCCCTGCGCATCGAGGATATCGATCGTGCTGGCGACGGCGGCATCCAGGTCCGGGTACAGATGACGGTAGGCCAGGGTACCGGCGCCGGTCAGCACCATGAGGGTGATCGCACTGCCGATCAGCAGGCGGGGACGCGTGCGCGAACGCTTCATTGTGCGGCCTCCTGCGGAACGTAGTGCACCGGCTTGTCGCGCACCACCCGGCGCATGCGCGCCACGTCGACCTCGCTCACTGCGCTGGCCTGATTGCCCCAGCTGCTGCGGATGAAGGTCAGGATCTGTGCCAGCTGCGCATTCGGCAGCTGCTCGAAGCCTGGCATGGTGAAGGCCATGCGGTCGTGCGGGGTCTGTGGCGTGCGGCCGCCGATCAGGGTCACCTGCACCAGCGAGCTGGGATCGTCGGCGAACACGATCGAGTTGCCGGCCAGGGCCGGATAGACGCGAGGCATGCCGCGGCCGTCGGCGCGGTGGCAGGCCTGGCAGTGCTCGGCATAGGCCAGCGAACCGGCCACACGATAGTCGCCGCTGCGCAGTGCGGCGGTGGTGGTGTCAGTACCGGGCGACCACTGTGCGCTGCGTCCTTCGCGGGCGGGCAGCTGCTTCAGGTAGCGGGCCATCGCCAGCAGGTCCGCGTCGGACAGGTACTGCGTGCTGTGCTCGACCACGTCGGCCATGCCACCGAAGGCCGCCGATCGATCGGTGCGCCCGGTGCGCAGGAAGTCCACGATCTCACCCTCGCGCCAGCTGGCCAGACCGGTCGATTCGCTGCGCAGGTTCTTCGCGTACCAGCCTTCCAGCACCGAACCGGACAGGAACTGGCGGCTGCCATCATCGGCCATCGCCTTTTCCTGGAACGCCAGCCCGCGTGGCGTGTGGCAGGCACCGCAATGCGCCAGGCCTTCCACCAGTTCGGCACCACGCTGCTGGCCGGCGTCCAGCGACGGATCCGGGCTGAAGCTGCGTGGGCGTGCGAACAGCAGTTGCCACCATGCCAGAGGCCAGCGCATGTTGGCGGGCCATGGAATCGTGCTGTCGGCGTTGTCCTGCTTCACCGGCTGCACCGAGCCCATGAAATAGGCGTACAGCGCCTTGATCTCGGCGTCGCGGGCAATCACGTACGAGGCGTACGGCATTGCCGGATACAACGGCTGGCCATCGTGACGGATGCCGCGACGTACCGCGCGTTCAAAGTCGGCGTAGTCGTAGGCGCCGATGCCGGTTTCCGGATCGGGGGTGATGTTGGTCGAGTAGATCGTCCCCATCGGCGTCTGCATGCCGAGGCCACCGGCGAACGGCTTGCCGCCCGGCGCGGTGTGGCAGGCCGCACAGTCGGCGGCGCGCGACAGGTACTGCCCCTGTGCGATCAGCGCCGGGTCGTGGATGTCGACCTGCGCGGCCTGCCGAGGTGCGAACCAGTAGGGCGTGCTGCGGGCGATGCCATAGGCGGCGGCCAGCGTGGCGGCCAGGGCAATGGCGAGCTTGAACGAGGTGCGCATGGGGGCACTGTGGGCAAGCATGCCGGCGTATTCATTGATCCGGATCAATGCCGAGGTCGATCGCGCCATTGTGACAACCTGAATCGATCCCGCATTGTCATCAAGCCGTCATCCACGCGCGATAGATGGCCCACGCCCGCGTCGTTAACCTGCCACGCTGTCGCATCCTTTCCCGATTGCCCATGAAGCGCCTGCTGCTGTTGCTGCTGGCGTGCGCCGGCCTGTGGCTGGCTGCATGCTCATCCTCGATCAACGCCTCGTCCACCTCGCTTGCCGACCGGCTGATCGCGCCAGGCGGCGTGTCGACCCTGCTCGATCGCCCGCGCATCGCCGCGGCCATTGCCGGGCTGCCCAACCGCCATGGCTTCGCAGCGGGTCGCGATGGCGTGCCGATCTTCTGGCGCGTGTTCGACCCCGGCGACTACGGCGCGCGGTACCACTACCTTCCGCAGCGTCATGAGAACGGCCTGCCTCTTGATACCGGCCTGAGTCTGGCCGTGCCACAGCCGTTCCGCGCGCAGGCGCCACGCGGCACCGTGGTGCTGCTGCATGGGTGGATGATGAATGGTGATTCGATGCTGCCATGGTCGCTGCAGCTGGCCGAGTCCGGCTACCGCGTGGTCACGCTCGATCTGCGCAACCATGGCCAGTCCGGTGCAGGTCCGTCCGGCTATGGCACCTATGAATCGGATGACGTCGTCGATGTCATCGGCGAGCTGCGCGCGCGCGGCGAAGTGACCGGCCCGCTGTACCTGTTCGGTGTGTCCTATGGTGCGGCCACGGCGGTGTTCACCGCCGACAAGCTGGGTGACCAGGTGGCCGGCGTGGTGGCGATGGAATCGTTCGCCAATGCCGGTGCGGCGATCCGCACGATGATCCCGCACCTGATGGGACTGCAGCCGGAGGGCCTGAAGGCGCAGGCGGTGGCGTCGTACGCACGCTGGCGCTATGGGGGCCAGGACATCAACCAGGTGATCGCCGCCGCCAGCCGCCGTATCGATGTCGATCTGGACCGCGTCGACGTCGCGCGTGCGCTGGCCGATACCCGCGCCTGCGTGCTGTTGCTGCACGGGCAGGGTGACCAGCATATTCCGGTTAGCCAGGGCCGGCAGCTTGCGCAGGCCAACCCGCGCGCGCACTACATCGAAATGCGTGGAGAGGACCACATCACCCTGCCGCTGCGGCTGGACCTGCTGGCCGGCGTGGTGGATGACTGGATGGCGCGCGACGAGCACCACCCGCAGAGCGCGTGCCCAGCCCCACAGCTGCCGGCCCAGGCCGAATGGCTGGCACACGGCTGAAAAAAGGGGACGGAGGGGATTAAGTCGTTTGCAGCACACTCGGGGCAGATGCGACTTAATCCCCTCCGTCCCCTTTTTCTGTCAGGCCACGCGCCGTGCCAGTGAGCGGGCGGAGGCGGCTACGCCCAGCAGCAGTAGGGCGACGCACAGGAAGGCAAAGCCGAGGCTGGTGGCATGTGCCACTGCGCCGATCGCCGCCGGACCAGCGAGGATGCCGGCGTAACCCAATGTGGTCACGGCAGTGATGGCGATGCTCTCCGGCATCACCCGCTGCTGGCCTGCCATCGAGAACAGCGCCGGCACGATGTTGGCGCAGCCCAGCCCGACCAGTACGTAGCCGGCCAGCGCCACCGGAAACGAGGGCACCAGCGTGGCCAGGGTGAAGCCTGCCGCGGCCGTGATACCGCCGAAGACCAGGGTGCGGGTGCGGCCGAGGTGCTCGACGATGCCGTCACCGAACAGGCGCATTGCCGTCATCGCCAGGGTGAACAACGCAAAGCCGGCCCCGGCCTGGTCACGCGGCACCTGCCGCACTTCGGCCAGGAACACGGCGCTCCAGTCCAGCATCGAGCCCTCGGCGAGGAACACCACGAAGGCCAGTACGCCGATGAACAGCACCACGCCATGCGGCAGTGCCAGCAAGGGGCCTTCGTGCAAGATCCGTTGCGGACGCCAATGCGGCGCCGACAGCATCGCAACCAGCAGCAGTGCCACCACCGAAACCAGTGCGGCCAGCCACAGCGGCGTGCCGAGGATCAGCAGCCCGGTCATGCAGCCAGCGCCGACGAATCCACCGATGCTGTAGAAGGCGTGGAAGCCGGACATCATCGCGCGCCCGGCATCGCGCTCGACCGCCACCGCCTGCATGTTCATCGCACAATCCAGTGCACCGACGCCGGCACCGAACACGAACAGCGCCGCGCCCAGCGACACCGGCGAGGGTGCCAGCACCAGCAAGGGCAGGGCGCACAGCATCATCGCGCAGGTGATCACCATCACCCGGCGGCAACCCAACCGCCCCGTCAGTGCACCTGCCAGCGGCATCGCCAGCAGCGAGCCGAGCCCGAGGCACAGCAGCACGGCGCCGAGGCTGGCGTCGGTCAGCCCGGCCTTGGCCTTGGCGTAAGGCACCATCGGCGCCCACGCGGCGGTGGCGAATCCAGGAATGAAGAAGGCGGCACGGGTGGCGTGCTGCTGGGCACGCGGAGATGAAGGCGTCATGCGAGAGCGGGTCCGGATAAACACTGCCATGAAAGCGTTTCCAGTCGCATCGGGCAAGGGGCATTCGGGTCACCGAACGCCGAATACGATTGCGGGCCGTCCATCAGGCGCAGCGGGCCCGGCGATGCCTTTCCGCATCGCTGGGCCACGTCTTCAGGACAGGGCGTGTTTACAGCGGCAGGTCGAACACCAGCACTTCGGCGTCGTTGCCGTTTTCCAGGGTCAGCTGGGCTTCGTCACTGACCTGCAGCGCATCACCGGCTTCCAGGGTGATGCCGTTGACCTGCAGCTGGCCACGCGCCACCTGCACATAGGCGCCACGACCGTTGCCGAGGGCGTGATGCAGCTTCTGGCCGCCATCGAGAATGGTGGCGAAGATGCGGGCATCCTGGTGGATGCGCAGCGAACCCTCGGCACCGTCCGGCGAAGCGATCAGGCGCAGCTGGCCGCGCTTGCTGTCCGGCGCGAAGTGGGTCTCTTCGTAGGACGGCGCGATGTTCTCGGTGTCCGGGAAGATCCAGATCTGCAGGAAATGCACGGTCTCGTCGGCGGAGTGGTTGAACTCGCTGTGGGTGACGCCGCTGCCGGCGCTCATGCGCTGCACGTCGCCGTAGCGCAGTACCGAACCGGTGCCCATCGAGTCCTTGTGTTCCAGTGCACCGCCCAGCACGTAGGAGATGATCTCCATGTTGCTGTGGCCATGGGTGCCGAAGCCCTGGCCGCCGATCACCTTGTCTTCGTTGATCACCCGCAACGGGCCGAAGCTGACGTAACGGGGGTCGTAGTAGTTGGCGAAGGAGAAGGTGTGGCGCGAGGACAGCCAGCCATGCTCGGCCAGGCCACGGGTAGCGCTCTTGCGGATCTGCAGCATGATGGAATCTCCTTGTTCGATGGTTTCGATGGGGCGGGGTGGTCGGTGACCGCTGTGTTTTCCCGTTGGAGAGAAGTATCCGCTTGCGCCCGGGGTTTGAAAAACGGATAGTTTTGACGGCCATCATCGAAAAATTCGAATGCTCAAGCTCAGCCTCGATGCCCTGCAGATCCTGGATGCCATCGACCGCCGTGGCTCCTTTGCCGGCGCCGGCAAGGCCCTGCACAAGGTGCCCTCGACGATTTCCTATACCGTGGCCAAGCTGGAGGAGGATCTGGGTGTGCAGCTGTTCGACCGGGTCGGCCCACGTGCAGAGCTGACCGAGGCCGGGCGCGCGCTGCTGGACGAAGGCCGGCATCTGCTGCGCGCGGCCCGCGAGCTGGAGCTGCGGGTGCGCCGGGTGGCGTCGGGTTGGGAGACCGAACTGACCCTGGCGGTGGATTCGGTGTTCCCGACCTGGCTGCTTGGGCCGGATATCGCCGCATTCCGTGAGGCCGAGGCACCGACCCGGTTGCGGTTGATCGGCGAGGCCCTGTCCGGCACCTGGGAGGCCCTGCTCGACCGCCGTGCGGACCTGTTGGTCGGCGCGCCGGGCGAAGGGCCCAGTGGTGGCGGCTATGTGGTCGAGCCGCTGGGCACGGTGGAGTTCGTGTTCGCGGTCGCACCCGAACATCCGTTGGCCAACGTGTCGGGCGTCCTGGGTCGCGAGCAGCTGGTCGAGCATTGCGCGATCGCCGTTTCCGATTCGGCGCGCAGGCTGCTGCCGCGCACGGTGGGCCTGTTGATGGGGCAGGAGATGCTGACGGTGCCGGACATGGCCAGTAAATTGAAGCTGCAGTGCGAAGGCGTGGGCTTCGGCTTCCTGCCCGAGCCGTGCGCGCGCGCTGCAGTGGCGCGCGGCCAGCTGGTGATCCGTGAGGTGGAGGAGCACAAGCCGGAAGAGACCTTCTGGCTGGCCTGGCGCACCGGTGAGGATGGCGCGGCATTGCGCTGGTGGCGCGAGCGCCTGCGCAGGCCGGAGCTGCTGTCGCAGTGGTGGCAGGCAATGGCCAGGGGGTAGGCGTACGGCAGGGCTGCGCCCTGCACCCGCTACGATCCAGAGCAACAGCAACAGCAACAGCAACAGCAGAAGCTGGTTTGCTGAGGGATGGCGGGGTGGGTCCGGTTGCGGGAGACGCCGTATACCCGTCCATGGGGGCTTGGCCGCGGCTTGCTCGTGTGTGCAGTCCTGCACACACGGCAAGACCAGGGTTGGGCGTCCTGCCCAACCCGCCCGAGGCATGCCTCGGGCCCATGCCGCGGACACTCCCGCAACCGGACCCACCCCGCCTTCGACAGTTTCCGCTGCTGTTGGTAGGTGTCGACCTTGGTCGACACGGCAGATCCACGCCATGCGTGGATGCTCTTCGATCAATTGTCGAAATACTCGAACTCGATGAAGATTCATCCACGCATGGCGTGAATCCATCAGATCGCGGAAATCTGTCAGAGGTGGGGCAGTGTCGGAGTGCGGGGTGTCAGCCGCATGGATGCGGCTGCCAAGCCTACATGGACGTACTTGCGGCGTCCCCGCACTCCGACACCGCCCCGCCAACCCACAGAATGCCAGCTTTTGCTGTTGCCGTTGCCGTTGCCGTTGCCGTTGCCTTGGCTTGAAGCATCTGCAGGTGCAGGGCGCAGCCCTGCCGAAAAACACGCATAAAAAAACAGCAGGCCGAGGCCTGCTGTTTCGGTGTAATGGTGCGCCCGGAGAGATTCGAACTCCCGACCGCCTGGTTCGTAGCCAGGTACTCTATCCAACTGAGCTACGGGCGCCAATTACATAAACTTGTTGTGCCGACTGTGTATGGTGCGCCCGGAGAGATTCGAACTCCCGACCGCCTGGTTCGTAGCCAGGTACTCTATCCAACTGAGCTACGGGCGCGCGGTACACAATCAACTTACTGCCTAATTTTACTGCATTTTCAGCGGCGGATGCTGAAAACCTGTCGAGTGGTGCGCCCGGAGAGATTCGAACTCCCGACCGCCTGGTTCGTAGCCAGGTACTCTATCCAACTGAGCTACGGGCGCCCTGCGACAGGAGCGGAATTATGCGGATGTCGGCGCACACCGTCAACAGTTTTGTGAAAATTTTCATCCAACTGAATGAAAAAGCTGTCCGCCACGGCATTCGGTGCCTTGAGCCAGGCGAAGTGATCGGCGCGCGTGCCCAGTTCCTGCGCGGACAGCACGCGCAGCTTCGCGTCCACATTCGGCAGCTTTGCCAGCAACGCCTGCATCGACCCGGTCGGGGCCAACCAGTCGTGTTCCATCAGCACGGCCTGGGCGCTGCCGTGCACGCGCGCCATCTGTGCGTCGAGGTCTTCACCCATGCCCGCGGCGGCGTAGTGGTTGTTCAGGCCGATGCGCGCCCAGTCGGCGATCAGTCCGCGTGCTTCGGTGCCACCGAATCCGAGACGACGGCCATGCAGCACGCCCTGGCGCTGCGCGATCCACGGCAGGAAACGGTAAACCAGTGGCAGCAGCCAGCCGCGCGGTGGCGGGAATCCACGCCAGAACGGTGAGCCGCTGGCCGCCAACCACAAGTGGTGGAAATGCAGAGGGTTGCGGCCGGCATGCACGCAGGCCAGCTGCCCGCCCAGGCTGTGGCCACCGATGATCCAGGGCAGGGGGCCTGCTTCCTCGTCGGCGGCCGCCATGACCGCTTGGCTGGCCGGCAGATCCTGCTCGAGTACCTCGCGATAGCCCCAGTCGTGCGCGCGCGACGGGCGTAGTGAGCTGCTGCCGTTGCCGCGCCACTCATGCAGGTAGACCGCCACGCCCTTCGCTGCCAGCGCCTGTGCCAGCGGCAGGTAGTGGCGCGCGGCCACACCCAGCGCTGGCAGCCACAACAAGCGGGCGATGGCCTGTGCGGGCATGCAGGCCATCACTTCGTAGCGATGCCCGTCGTTGCACTGCACTGGAAGGAGGGCCGGCGTCAGGTTCATGCGTGCGGTGCAGCGCCGAAGTGGTCGAGCACCAGCACCTCGCTGCGGCCGGGGGCATAGCCCTGCTGCAGGCCGCGCGCAACGTAGTCGATGCCGGCTTCGCAGGCGTTGGCCAGGCTCAGGCCGTTGCACAGCTGCGCGGCGATGGCCGAGGCCAGCGTGCAGCCAGTGCCGTGCGCATCCAGCGGCAGGCGGGCGTGGATGAATTCTTCGCTGCTGACGCCGTCGAAGTAGCGATCGATCACGCGATTGCCCTCATGCAGGTGGCCACCCTTGAGCAGCACTGCGCCGGCACCGAGGTCGAGCAGGGCCGAGGCGGCCTGTTCTGCGTCTTCGCCGTTGCTGATCTTCCGGCCGACCAGCAGTTCTGCTTCCGGCGTATTGGGGGTGATCAGCGTGGCCAGCGGGATCAGGCGCTCACGCATGGCCTGCAATGCGCTGTCTTCCAGCAGGCGTGCCCCACTGGTGGCGACCATCACCGGGTCCAGTACCACGTGTGGCGGGCGGTGCTTTTCGAGTGCATCAGCGACGGCATGGATCACTTCGGCGTTGGCCAGCATCCCCAGCTTCACCGCGTGGATGTCGAAGTCGTCGAAGCAGGCATCCAGCTGCGCGCGCAGGAACTCGATGGGTGGCACGTGCACGGCGATGACGCCGCGGGTGTTCTGCGCGGTCAGTGCAGCAATCGCGGAAAGGCCATGCACGCGGTGTGCGGCGAAGGCCTTGAGGTCAGCCTGGATGCCGGCGCCACCGCCGGAGTCGGAGCCGGCGATGGTGAGGGCGGAAACGGGAGTGGTCGGGCTCATCGGTTGATTGTGCCGTGGTCCCGCAGGGGAAGGTAGATCCACGCCATGCGTGGATGTCCTTGATTCAATACCGCCAACGCGCCCATTGCTGGTACAGCACATAACCCAGCCCGGTCAGGCCAGTCAGCAGGGCGGGGGCGAGCAGGGCGTCGTACTGCCAGCGCATGAACAGCCAGGCGCCGAGGACGCCGCCGGCGAGGAAGCCGCTGATGATCAGGCCGCTGAGGGTCAGCCGCCGTACCTGCAGCGGCAGCCCACGCAGCAGGTGGCCGAGGCCGATGCCGAGGTCGGTGAACATGCCGCTGAGGTGGGTGGTGCGCACCACTGCGCCACTGAAGGTGGTGGCCATCGCGTTCTGCAGGCCGCAGGCCATGGCGGCGGCCAGCGCGCCCCAGATCTGGTGTTGTTCAAAGAGCGGAATGGCCACCAGCAGCAGCGCCGATTCCAGCGCCAGTGCCACGCCATAGCGCCGGCCCAGCTGCAGGGCGCTGTCCTGGATCAGCAGGCCGCTGAGCATCGCGCCCAGCGAGAACGCGATCAGCAGCCCCCACAGGTGCCCGACGGCGCGCCAATCCCCCTGCGCCAGCGCCATGCCCAACTGGCTGGTGCTGCCGGTCATGTGGCTGACCGCCTGATGCTCGAACCCGAGGAAGCCGACCACGTTGACCATGCCGGCCACGCACGAGAGTGCGACCGCGCCGATCCAGACCCAGGTGGGCAGGCGTATTCCCATCGGCGAGGCCCCTCAGGGCCCGCCGAAGCCGCCGTTGAACTGCAGCTCGCTGAAGGTGTTGCTGGCCGGGTCGAACACGGCGCCCCAGAACTGTGCGCCGCCATCGCAGACGCGGATCGCTTCACGGGCCGGATTGACGCCGCTGTCGTCAGGCAGGTGGAAGGCGTTGATGTAGATCAGCCGCTTGCCGGCGCTTTCGATGCCGACGTACTGGCGGTCGAAGTCCAGCACCTTCGGGACCTGCGCTTCCAGCGACGACAGCTTCGCCTCCAGCTGGTCGACCTGCTGCCGGCTGGGCGCCCAGTAACCCGACACCCGCCCGGCCTCGCGGCCGGGGCTGGGGCGCGAGCAGGTGTCGAGCACCTGCGCGGCGATGATCGGGCGGGTGACCACCCAGGACTGGCCGGTGCGCTCGGCGGTGGGCACGCTGGCCGGGCCGCGCGTGGTCGTACAGGCACCGAGCACGGCGGCGAGGGTGATCGCAGCCTTGGGCAGCAACAGGCGCGTGCAGCGGTTCACAACACCTCCGAAGCGTAATCGGCCAGGCGCGAACGCTCGCCACGGCGCAGGGTGATGTGCGCACTATGCGGCCAGTTCTTGAAGCGGTCCACCGCGTAGGTCAGGCCCGAAGTGGTCTCGGTCAGGTACGGGGTGTCGATCTGCTCGACGTTGCCCAGGCAGACGATCTTGGTGCCGGGGCCAGCGCGGGTGATCAGCGTCTTCATCTGCTTGGGGGTGAGGTTCTGCGCCTCGTCCAGGATCAGGTAGCGTGACAGGAAGGTGCGGCCGCGCATGAAGTTCATCGAGCGGATCTTGATGCGGCTGGCCAGCAGGTCGTTGGTGGCCTGGCGGCCCCAGGTGCCGCCTTCCTGGTTGTGCGTGAGCACTTCCAGGTTGTCGGTCAACGCGCCCATCCACGGCGTCATCTTCTCTTCCTCGGTACCGGGCAGGAAGCCGATGTCCTCGCCCACGCTGACCGTGGCGCGGGTCATGATGATCTCGCGGTAGCGCTGCTGGTCCATCGTCTGCGCCAGGCCGGCGGCCAGTGCCAGCAGGGTCTTGCCGGTGCCGGCGGTGCCCAGCAGCGTGACAAAGTCGATCTCCGGGTCCATCAGTGCGTTGAGGGCGAAGTTCTGCTCGCGGTTGCGTGCGCTGATGCCCCACACGGCGTGGCTGCCGTGGCGGAAATCATCGACCAGCGACAGCACCACCTTGCCATCGCCGACGACGCGGCTGACGCGCAGCTCGACTTCATCCTCGCCTGGCAGGTAGACGTACTGGTTCGGATACCACTCCTCGCCGTCCTGTGCCTGGATTTCGTAATGCGAGCGGCCCTTGTCGCTCCAGCTGCGCAGGTCGTCGCCGTGGCGTTTCCAGAAGTCTTCCGGCAGCTCGGTGGCGCCGGTGTAGAGCAGGCTGAAATCGTCCAGCGCGCGGTCGTTCTCGTAGTCCTCGGACACGATACCGGCGATGGCGGCCTTGATCCGCAGGTTGATGTCCTTGGAGACGAACACCACCGGCAGGTCGGGGGTTTCTTCCTTCAGGGCCAGGATCGCGCCGAGGATGGCGTTGTCCGGGATCACCTTGCCGAAGCTCTTGCCAGCATCGAAATGACTGGTCTGGAAGCGCAGCTTGCCGGCGCTCTGCTTGCCGCGCAGCTGCAGGCCATTGGGCCGCTGCAGCGGAATGCCGTCGGCCAGGTTGTCCAGCCCGGAGGCCTGCACCAGCTCGTTGAGGAAGCGGCTCACCTGGCGGGCGTTGCGGCTCGCCTCGGAGGTGCCCTTCTTGCCGTTGTCCAGCTCTTCGATCACCTGCATGGGCAGGTAGACGTCGTGCTCCTCGAATTTGAACAGCGCGGTGGGATCGTGCATCAGCACGTTGGTATCCAGCACGTAGATGCGCTTGCCTCGGGTCATCGTCGATTCCTGGTTACGGACAGGGAAAAACCACCACGGCCTGCTGCGGGGCAGGGTGATGGCAGACACAGTAGGCAGTGGGACTCACTTGGACTGGGAGGCCTTCAGTTCGGCGAGAACGGCATCGGCATGGCCGGCAACCTTGACCTTGCGCCAGGACTGCACGATGCGGCTGTCGGGGGAAATCAGGAAGGTACTGCGTTCGATGCCACGTACCTGCTTGCCGTACATGTTCTTCATCCTGATCACGTCGAAGGCGGTGCACAGCGCTTCGTCGCCATCGCTGACCAGCGGGAAGTTGAAGCCCTGCTTGGCACAGAAGTTGTCGTGCGACTTCACCGAGTCGCGCGAGACGCCCAGCACGACGGCGCCGGCTTTCCTGAACTTCGGCAGCAGGGCATTGAAGTCGATGCCTTCGGTGGTGCAGCCCGGGGTGCTGTCTTTGGGATAGAAGTACAGCACCAGCCATTGGCCGGCATAGTCGCCGAGGGTGGCCTGGTCGCCGCCGGACAGGGCCAGCGGCAGGGAGAGGGTGGTGCTGTCCAGGGTGTCGCCGTTGTTCATGAGGTCCTTCTGTCGAGCCTGGGTTCTTGCCATTACAGCTACATGAAACGCCACGCGCCCGTGAGAGACGCGCGAAGAATCAGAACTTCATCGGATCCATGATCGCGTCCAGGTTCAGGTGGTCGCAGAACTCGAGGAAATCGTCGCGCAGCGCGGCGATGTGCATGTTGGCCGGCACGCCGATGGTGACCTGTGCGCTGAACATTTCCGCGCCGGTCTGCATGGCGCGGTAGCGCGTGCTCTGCAGGTTCTCGATGGTGATGCCCTGGCGGTCGAAGAAGTCGGCCAGCTGGAACAGGATGCCCGGCTTGTCGGCGGCGATCACTTCGACGATGTACGGCAGCAGGTTGGACTGCGCCTGCTTGGCGGCGGTGCGGTACCAGACCAGCTTTAGGCCTTCCTCGCGCTCCAGCCGGGTCAGCATCGCCTCAAGCTTGGCCACCGAGTCCCAGGAGCCGGTGGCCAGGGCGGTGACCGAGACATCGCGGCCGACCGTGGCCAGGCGTGCATCCACCAGATTGCAGCCGCTGTCGGCGATGCGGCGGGTGACGGACAGCAGGGGGGACTCCGGATGCGTCGTATAGGCGTTGATCAGGAGGTGGTTTTCGCTCGGCGCGGGGCGCGGGGTGGTGTCGGTCAAGGCGATTCCGGGTAATGCATGCGTTAGTCTGAATGCCCGCCAGAGGCGGGGATCCACCGGTGTCCAGCATACTTGCCCGTGCTTTCGCGCCGCAAGTAACATTCAAGTCGCCCCCGGCCTTTCGTGGCGGGCGTTTTCCCTTCCCAGCCAAGAGCAGCACGTCCTTGTCCCTTTCCGGCCTCATCACCGCGCTGGCGACCCCGTTCCGGGCCGACGGCGCCCTCGATCCCGACGGTTGGCAGCGCCTGCTGCACCTGCAACTGGAAGGTGGCGTCCATGGCGTTGTCGTAGCCGGCTCTACCGGCGAAGCGGCAACGCTCACCGACGCCGAGTACGACCTGCTGCTGGCCAGCGCGGTCGAGCGCATCGGCGGCCGCATTCCGGTCCTGGCCGGTACCGGCCTTTCGGGCACTGCCAAGACCATCGAACAGACCCGTCGTGCCGCCGCCCTCGGCGCCAGCCACGCGCTGGTGGTCACGCCGCCGTACGTGCGCCCCACCCAGGCCGGTCTGATCGCGCACTACCGTGCGGTGGCCGACCAGGGCGGGCTGCCGGTCGTGCTGTACAACGTGCCCGGCCGTACCGGTTGCGACATGCAGCCTGAGACCGTGGCCGAGCTGGCCAGCCACCCCAACATCGTCGGCATCAAGGAGGCGGTGGGTGACACCGGCCGGGTGCAGGCGCTGCTCGCCCTGCGCAGCCCACAGTTCGCCGTGCTCAGCGGTGACGACGGTACGGCCGCGCGTTCGATCCAGGCCGGTATCGACGGCCTGATCTCAGTGGGTTCCAACGTGCTTCCCGGTGCCTACCGCCGGATGTGCGAGCTGGCCGCCGCACGCGACCACGAAGCCACCGCGTCGTGGGATGCGCGCCTGCATCCCTTCCATGATTTCTGCGGCGTCGAACCGAACCCGATCCCGGTCAAGGCGCTGCTGCGCCGCATCGGCATCGGTCACGACCTGCGCCTGCCACTGCTGCCGTTGTCGGCAGCGCATCATCCGGCTGCCGACCATCTTGCCGGCGACATCGCCGCCCTCGAAGCCCTTTCCAGCCACTGACCTTCCGTCTTGGTCTGACCCAGGAGATTCACATGCGTCAATCCGTTTCCACCGTCCGCGTGCTGTCCTATGCCCTGCTTGCCGTGGCGGTCGCTGCCGGCACCACCGGCTGCTTCAAGCGCGGCGCCAAGGGCGACTACGCCCTGGCCCCGGAAATGCGTCCGCTGGAAGTGCCGCCGGACCTGAACCTGCCCAATGCCACCACCGACAACAAGGTGCCGACGTTGGCCTCGGCCACCAAGCCGGCGGCGCCGGTTGCTGCGGCTCCGGCAGCCGGCAGCACCGGTTTCACCATTGCCGGTGGCAAGGATGAAGCCTTCGCCAAGGTCGGTACCGCACTGGAAGGCGTGGAGGGCGTGACCATCGCCAGCCGCGCGCAGTTGCTGGGTTCGTACGACGTGGCCTACGAGGGCAGCAACTTCCTGGTCCGCGTAGTGGCCGTCGACGCCGGCGCCTACATCTCCGCGGTTGACCCGCGTGGCCTGCCGGCCACCGCCGAAGCGCCGGTGAAGCTGATCGCCGCGCTGAAGGCGAAGCTCGCCCAGTAAGGGCTGGTCGGATGGCTGCGGGCCTTGGTCCGCCCCCGCTCTGGTAGCGGCCGACCTTGGTCGGCGCTTTTGTGCCAACCAGGGTTGGCACCTACCAGGTTGCGCGGTTGGCACCTGCCGGAGCGCACGGTTGGGGTCTGCCGAAGAACAGAAAAGGGCGCCCATGGGCGCCCTTTTCGTTACCGCCGTGGGCGCTTCTCAGCGCTCCAGCAGCTTCAGCTTGTCCGGCTTGCCATCCCATTCGCCGGCGTCGGCGGGCGGGTCCTTGCGCACGGTCAGCACCGGCCATTCCTTCGCCAGCTCGGCGTTGAGGGCAACGAAGCCTTCCTGTCCGGCAGGAACATCGTCCTCCGGGAAGATCGCATTGACCGGGCACTCCGGCTCGCAAAGGGTGCAGTCGATGCACTCATCCGGGTCGATCACCAGGAAGTTCGGGCCTTCGTGGAAGCAATCCACGGGGCACACTTCCACGCAATCGGTGTGTTTGCACTTGATGCAGTTTTCGGTGACGACAAAGGGCATGGGCTTGGGGGTGGATCGATTCCTGAACCTGCCAATTCTAGAACAGGTTGGCCCCCGGTGTCGGCGCGGGGCGGAGAACGGGCGTCTGGCAGGCGCGACCGTGGGAGTCATTGGCGGCACGGCGGGGGCTGTGCGACGCTGCGGGGCACTCGGTCGCCCACCGTGGCCGGACTCCCTTCCCAGCAGGATCGTCCATGTCCCAAACCCAGCCCAGCACCGCGCCCCATGGCGGTGAGAACACTGCATTCATCGTCCTGATCAGCTGCGTGGCCACCCTTGGTGGATTCCTGTTCGGTTTCGACAGTGGTGTCATCAATGGCACGGTCGATGGCCTCCGCCAGGCCTTCAACTCCAGTGAGGCCGCGCTCGGTTTCGAAGTCGCCTCGATGCTGCTGGGCTGCGCGATCGGCGCCTTCCTGGCCGGGTGGCTGGGTGATCGCCTGGGACGCCGCGGTGTCCTGATCGTGTCAGCGCTGATGTTCCTTGTCTCGGCGCTCGGTGCCGGCGCGGCCCACGCGTCCTGGCTGTTCATCGCTGCCCGCGTGCTGGGCGGTTTCGCGGTGGGCGCGGCCAGCGTGATGTCACCGGCCTACATCGCCGAAGTCGCCTCGGCGCGTTACCGCGGCCGGCTGGCCACGGTGCAGCAGATGGCGATCATCTGCGGCTTGTTTGCGGCCTTCCTCAGCAATTACCTGCTGGCGCGTGCCGCCGGCGCCTCGACCGAGCCCCTGTGGCTGGGCCATGAGGCCTGGCGCTGGATGTTCTGGATGCAGGTGCTGCCCTCGGGGCTGTTCCTCCTGTTGTTGCTGGTGATCCCGGAAAGCCCCCGTTTCCTGGTGTTGAAGGGGCGCCAGGGGCAGGCGAGGGCGGTGCTGGCGCGGCTGTACGGCGAGGCCGCGGCCACGGCCAAGCAGGCCGAGATCGAGGCGAGCCTGGCCCAGGACCAGCACAAGCCGCGCTTCGGCGACCTGCGCAACAAGGCCACCGGCAAGCTGCGCCCGATCCTCTGGGTGGGTATCGGCCTGGCCATGTTCCAGCAGCTGGTCGGCATCAACGTGGTGTTCTACTACGGCGCGGTGCTGTGGCAGGCGGTGGGTTTCTCGGAAAGCGACGCGCTGCTGATCAACGTGTTGTCCGGCGCGCTGAGCATCGGTGCCTGCCTGCTGACGGTACTGCTGATCGACCGCATCGGGCGCAGGCCGCTGCTGTGGATCGGTTCGGTCGGCATGTCGGTGGCGCTGGTGCTGATGGTGGTGGCGTTTGCCAGTGGCAGCCTGGCCGACGGTCGCCTGCAGTTGTCCGACGGCATGGGGCGGCTGGCGCTGGTGGCAGCCAACGTCTACGTGGTGTTCTTCAACATGTCTTGGGGCCCGGTGATGTGGGTGATGCTGGGCGAGATGTTCCCCAACCAGATCCGCGGCCCGGCGCTGGCGGTGGCGGGTGCGGCGCAATGGACCTCGAACTTCGCGATCACCGTGACGTTCCCGATGCTGCTGGCCGGCATCGGCCTGGCCGGCGCCTATGGCATCTACGCCGTCGCGGCGATCCTCTCGATCGTCTTCGTGGTCCGCCACGTGCGCGAGACCAAGGGCAAGGAGCTGGAGCAGATGGAAGGCTGACGGCTGGCCTGTGTTTCTGCGCCTCCTTTCTTCGTGGGGAGGCGGCAGGCCAGCCGATCCAGGACACGCCGTGAACCCATCCATGGGGGCTCGATGGCGCCATGGATGGCGCCAACGGTCCTGGATCGGCTGGCCCGCCCCCTCAACGCAGGAAAAGGGAGGCGCTACTGCGACCAAACCGATCGATGCCAATGCAAATCCCGGAAAACAGAAAAGCCCGCACAAGGCGGGCTTTTTCGGTTCCTGCTGCGGCGACTGGCGCTCCCTAGGGGACTCGAACCCCTGTTTTAGCCTTGAGAGGGCCACGTCCTAACCACTAGACGAAGGGAGCGTAACTGTGTCGCTGCCGAGGCAGGAGCGCTAGTATATGCACCTCGATGCCATTGGGCAATCCCGAAACTTCAACCGGAAGCGCCAACATCATTTCCCCTGCTACATCACCGTTCAGCCTGCGCGTCATCCCGCGCGACCAGCACACGATCTCCCGCAAGGACATCAGCCCGAACGCCCTGCGCGTGCTTTATCGCCTGCGCGATGCCGGCTTCGGCGCCTACCTTGTCGGCGGCGCGGTGCGCGACCTGCTGGTCAATGGCCAACCCAAGGATTTCGACGTGGCCACCGATGCCACGCCCGAACAGGTCAAGCAGCTGTTCCGCAACTGCCGCCTGATCGGTCGTCGGTTCCGCCTCGCCCACGTTGTGTTCGGCCGCGAAATCATCGAAGTCGCCACCTTCCGTGCCAACAGCGATGACGGCAGCGGCGACCGCGAGATGGAAAACGGCATGCTCGTGCGCGACAACGTGTACGGCACCATCGAAGACGACGCGGTCCGCCGAGACTTCACCTGCAACGCCCTGTACTACGCCATCGAGGACTTCTCGGTGCGCGACTACACCGGCGGCTTCGAAGACGTCCAGGCGCGCCTGATGAAACTGATCGGCGATCCCGAGCAGCGTTATCGGGAAGACCCGGTGCGCATGCTGCGTGCGGTGCGCCTGGCGGCCAAGCTCGGCTTCCAGATCGAAGAGGGTACCGCCGCGCCCATCCCGCACCTGGCCGGCCTGCTCAACGAAGCCGCGCCGGCGCGCCTGTTCGAGGAAGTGCTCAAGCTGTTCCTGTCCGGGCACGGCGTGGCCAGCTTCGAAGGCCTTGAGCGTTACGGCCTGCTCGACGTGCTGTTCCCGGAGAGCGCCAGGGCGCTGAAGTCCAACCGCACCGGCGCGCTGCGCCGCATGCTGGTCGAGGGCCTGGCCAACACCGATGCTCGCGTGGCCAACGACGAGCCGGTCTCGCCGGCGTTCCTGTTCGCATTGCTGCTGTGGCCGGCGTTCTGCCGCGCACAGGCGACCCTGCTCAAGCAGGGAGTGGCACCGGAAGAGGCGCAGCGCCGCGCCGCCGACCGGGTCACCGTGCAGCAGCTCAGCACCATCGCGCTGCCGCGCCGCTTCTCGCTGCCGATGCAGGAGATCTGGCTGCTGCAGTCGCGCTTCAGCTCGCGCCAGCGCAAGCGCGTATTCCGTACCCTGACCCACCCGCGCTTCCGCGCCGCGTTCGATTTCCTCAGCCTGCGCCAGGTCGCTTCGTCCGAGCATGCAGTGGATGTCGAGTTCTGGCGCGAAGTACAGGCGCAGTCCGGTCGCGAGCTGGAGTCGTCGCTGGATGCGATGCACAGTGAAGACGGCGATGACGAGAGCGGGGCACCGCGCAAGCGCCGCCGTCGCCGTCGACGTCCCGGTGCTGCTGCGGCGGGCGAGTAAGCGATGACCCTCGCCTGGATCGGCCTCGGCGCCAACCTTGGCGACGCGGCCGCGACCGTGGGCGCGGCGATTGCCGCGCTGGACGGCCTGCCGGGAACGCGCCTGCGACAGGCCTCGCGGCTCTATGCAACCCCGGCCTGGGGCAATGAAGATCAGCCGCCGTTCGTCAATGCCGTGGCTGCGGTCGAAACCACCTTGGCGGCCGATGAGTTGCTGCAGGCCATGCTGGCGCTGGAGCGGGGCTTTGGCCGCGTGCGCGATCCGGCGGTGCACTGGGGGCCGCGCGCGCTGGACCTGGACCTGCTGCTGTATGGCACGCAGGTGATCGACCTGCCCGGCCTGCAGGTACCTCATCCCTACCTGCACGAGCGTGCCTTCGTGTTGGTGCCACTGGCCGAAATCGCGCCTGATCTGGCCATTCCCGGTCATGGCAGCGTGCGGGATGCAGTGGTGCGGGTGGATGCCTGCGGGATTGCGCCGATAGGGTGATAATGACCGGGTTATCTCCCCCGGTTATCAGCACATGAGCACCCACGCAGACAGCAAGCCCTGGACCGTTCCCGCCCTGGCCGAGGCCAAGCGCAATGGCCAGAAGCTGGTCATGTTGACCGCCTACGACGCCGGCTTCGCCCGCACCTTCGATGCCAACGGCGTCGATCTGATCCTGATCGGCGATTCGCTGGGCATGGTCGTGCAGGGTCATGATTCGACCCTGCCGGTGACCGTGGCCGACATGGTCTACCACACCCGCGCCGTGGCCCGCGTGCTGCAGCGTGCGCTGCTGGTGGCCGACCTGCCGTTCGGTGCCGATGCCACCCCGGAACGCGCGCTGGATGCCTCGCTGCAGCTGCTGCAGGCCGGTGCCGAGATGGTCAAGATCGAAGGTGCCGGCTTCAAGGTCGACATCATCCGCTACCTGGTCGAGCGCGAGATTCCGGTCTGCGCGCACCTGGGCCTGACCCCGCAATCGGTGCTGCGCCTGGGCGGCTTCAAGATCCAGGGCCGCGGCGATGCTGCGCGCCAGCTGGTGGAGGATGCCAAGGCCGTGGCCGCCGCAGGCGCCAGCATCATGGTGCTTGAATGCGTGCCGACCCCCGTCGCCGCCGAAGTGACCGCTGCGGTGGATGTGCCGACCATCGGTATCGGTGCTGGCCCGCAGTGCGATGGCCAGGTGCTGGTGCTGCACGATTTCCTCGGCCTGGACAGTGGTCATCGCCGTCCCAAGTTCGTCAAGGATTTCCTTGCCGAAGGCGGCTCGGTGGCCGGTGCCACCCGCGCATTTGCCGACGCCGTGCGCGACGGCAGCTTCCCCGACGAACAGCACGCGTACGCCCAATGATCCAGACCTTCAACGAGCTCGGCGCACTGCGCGAGCAGATCGCCCAGTGGAAGCGCGAGGGGCTGCGCGTGGCGCTGGTGCCGACCATGGGCAACCTGCATGGGGGCCACCATTCGCTGGTGACCCTGGCCCGCCAGTACGCCGACAAGGTGGTGGCGAGCATCTTCGTCAACCCGACCCAGTTCGGCCCCAACGAGGATTTCAGCCGCTACCCGCGCACGCCCGAGGCCGACGTGGCCGGGCTGGAACAGGTCGGCTGCGATGCCGTGTGGCTGCCCAGCGTGGAGGCGATGTATCCGCTGGGCGTGGACAGGACCACGCGCATGCACGCGCCGGGTGTCAGTGAAGTGCTGGAAGGTGCCAGCCGCCCGGGCCACTTCGATGGCGTGTGCACGGTGGTGGCGCGCCTGTTCCTGCAGGTGCAGCCGGACGTGGCCGTGTTCGGCCGCAAGGACTACCAGCAGCTTGCCGTGATCAAGCAGATGGTGGCCGAGCTGTCGTTCCCGATCCAGATCGTCGGTGCGGAGATCGTGCGCGACGAGGATGGCCTGGCCAAGAGCTCGCGCAACCAGTACCTGAGCGCCGAACAGCGTCCGGTCGCGACCACCATCCACCGGACCCTGCTGGGCATGCGCGAAGGCTACGTGGCCGGGCAGGCACGTGATCGCATCGAGGCCGAGGCCACTGCCGCATTGCAGGCGGCCGGTTTCCAGGTTGACTACGCGGTGCTGCGCACTCCGGAGCTGGCCGAGCCGACCTTCGACGGCGGCGGCCGGGTGGCGCTGATCGCCGCACGGCTGGGTACCACCCGGCTGATCGACAACCTGGAGTTCTGAACTCCGGCGGCGCCGCGCGATGCATGGGGTCAGATCCCTTTCCCAGGGGAAAAGGGATCCGCCTCCGGTTTCACCGCCTACCTGAACAGGTTGCCGGCCGTAATGCCCGGCGCTGTGCGGGTGCTAGAATCCGCTCTTTCCTTTGCCGTTGCAGCGCCCCCATGCACCTGTCCCTGCTCAAGACCAAGATCCACCGCGCCACCGTCACCCATTCCGAGCTGAACTACGAAGGCTCGATCGCCATTGATGACAACCTGCTGGCTGCCACTGGCATCCGCGAGTTCGAACAGGTGCACATCTGGGACGTGACCAACGGTGCGCGCTTCTCGACCTATGCCATCCGCGCCGAAGCCGGCAGCGGCGTTGTCTCGCTCAACGGTGGCGCCGCGCGCCACGTGCAGGTCGGTGACATCATCATCATCGCCGCGTTCGCCAGCATGACCGAGCAGGAAGCTGACAGCTTCAAGCCGAAGCTGGTGTACGTTGATGGCAACAACCAGATCACCCACACCAACGACACGATCCCGACCCAGGCCGCATGACAACGAACAACGGATTCGACTCGCTGCACTCCCACGCCCAGCGCCTGAAGGGCGCAAGCATTCCCAGCCTGCTCGCCACCGAACCCGGCCGCGTGCAGGACCTGGCGCTGCGGGTCGGTCCGTTGTACGTCAACTTCGCCCGTCAGAAATACGATGCCGCGGCGCTGCAGGCGTTGCTGGCGCTGGCTGCCGACCGTGATGTCGGTGGCGCCATCACCCGCCTGTTCCGCGGCGAGCAGGTCAATCTGACCGAAGGCCGCGCCGCGCTGCATACCGCGCTGCGTGGCGACGTGGTCGATGCGCCGGTGGCGGCCGAGGCCTATGCCACCGCGCGTGGCATCCGCCAGCGCATGGGCGTGCTGGTGCGCGCGCTGGAAGACAGCGGCGTGACCGATGTGGTCAGTGTCGGCATCGGGGGTTCCGACCTCGGCCCGCGCCTGGTCGCCGATGCGCTGCGCCCGGTCACCGGTGCGCGCCTGCGCGTGCATTTCGTGTCGAACGTGGACGGCGCCGCCATGCAGCGCACGCTGGCCACGTTGGATCCGGCGAAGACCGCCGGCATCCTGATCTCCAAGACCTTCGGCACGCAGGAAACGCTGCTCAACGGCCAGATCCTGCACGACTGGCTGGGTGGCAGCGAGCGCCTGTATGCGGTCAGCGCCAATCCGGAGCGCGCCGCCAAGGCCTTCGCGATCGCCGCCGATCGCGTGCTGCCGATGTGGGACTGGGTCGGTGGCCGTTATTCGCTGTGGTCGGCGGTCGGTTTCCCGATTGCGCTGGCAATCGGCTTCGAGCGCTTTGAACAGTTGCTGGAAGGCGCGGCGCAGATGGATGCGCATGCGCTGGATGCACCGCTGGAGCGCAACCTGCCGGTGCTGCACGGCCTCACCGACATCTGGAACCGCAACCTGCTGGGCCATGCCACACACGCGGTGATGACCTACGACCAGCGCCTGGCGCTGCTGCCGGCTTACCTTCAGCAGCTGGTGATGGAAAGCCTGGGCAAGCGCGTGCAGCGCGACGGCCAGCCGGTCACCGTCGACACCGTGCCGGTGTGGTGGGGTGGGGCGGGCACCGATGTGCAGCACAGCTTCTTCCAGGCGTTGCACCAGGGCACCAGCGTCGTTCCGGCCGACTTCATCGGCTGTGTGCACAACGATGATCCCTATACGATCAATCACCAGGCCTTGCTGGCCAACCTGCTGGCGCAGACCGAAGCGCTGGCCAATGGCCAGGGCAGCGAAGATCCGCACCGCGACTACCCGGGGGGCCGGCCGAGCACGCTGATCCTGCTCGACGCGCTGACCCCGCAGGCGCTGGGTGCACTGATCGCCATGTACGAGCACGCTGTGTACGTGCAGTCGGTGATCTGGAACATCAACGCCTTCGACCAGTTCGGTGTCGAACTGGGCAAGCAGCTGGCCAGTGGCCTGCTGCCGGCGCTGCAGGGCGAGGATGTGGCGGTTGCCGACCCGATGACCCGCGAGATCCTGGCGCAGCTGAAGGGCTGATGCCCGGGTAGTGCCGGCCGCTGGCCGGCATTCCGGTGACGTGCCCAGCGTTCATGAGGTTGCCGGCCAGCGGCCGGCACTACCGCGTCACCGGCTCGGATCGCGTTCCGGACTGGGCCGCTTGGCCAGCTTGCGCTGCAGTGAGCGCCGGTGCATGCCGAGCAGGCGTGCCGCCGCGGACACGTTGCCGCCGGTCTCGTGCATCGCCTGCTGGATGTGTTCCCACTGCAGGCGGCTGATCGGCGTCATCGCATCGGGCACTTCCATTTCGCCATCGTCGGCCGGGCCGTCGTCCTCTTCACCGAGGGCGCGCAGGATCATCGGCACCGTGGCCGGCTTCGGCAGGTAATCATCCGCGCCCAGCTTGATCGCCTCCACTGCGGTGGCGATGCTGGCATAGCCGGTCACCAGCAGGATGCGCATGTCCGCGCGCAGTGCGCGCAGCGGCTGGATCAGCGCCAGGCCGGAATCGCTGCCCAGCTTCAGGTCGATCAGCGCGAACGCCGGCGGATGCTGGCGGGCCAGTGCCAGGGCACTGGCGGCATCCTGTGCGGTCTGTGTTTCCAGGCCCTTGCGGGCCAGGCTGCGCTGCAGGGTGCGCAGGTACAGCTCGTCGTCGTCGACCAGCAGACCAAGGGTTGAGGCGCTCATGGGGTTTCCTCGCGTGGGGCCAGCGGCAGGCGGAAGCCGACGCGGCTGCCGGCCCCCTGGGCCGGGCGCATCCACATCTCGCCGTCGAGGCGTTCGATGGTGGCATGGGACAGGGCCAGGCCGACGCCCATGCCCTCGCTCTTGCTGCTGCCGAACAGCTTGCCCGGCAGCACGGCGGCACGGGCGTCGAAACCATGGCCGTAGTCGCGTACTTCGCCGATCAGGTCGTCGCCCTCGATGCGCAGGTCCAGGTCCACGCGCGGCCGGCCGGCCTTCTCGCCGGCATCGGCGGCATTGTTGAGCAGGACCATCAACAGATGGCCTACGCCCGGGTCGAGCGGCAGCCGCAGCGGCGCATCGTCATTGCGGTGCAGGTCGATGGTCGGCCGCACCAGGCGCCATTGTTCAAGTACCTGCTGGGCGCTGGAATGGCTGCGGCCCGGCGCGTCGGCCGAGGCTGGTGCGGCCAGCGCCAGCACACGTTCCCGGCACTGCACCAGCAGCTCGCGCAGGGTTTCCATGTCTTCGCGCACTTCAGGCTCTTCGCTGCGCTCGGCGACATCGTCGGCGAGCAGGGTCATGGTCGCCAGCGGTGTGTTCAGCTCATGCGCGACCGAGGCGGCATGGGTGGCCAGGGCGACGATGCCCTCGTTGCGGGCGAAGCGCTCACGCAGCGCCGACAGTTCCAGTTCGCGCTCCCGCAGGGCCAGTGCCAGGCGGGTGGAGAAGGCCAGCACCACTGTGGCGGAAATCAGGAAGTTTGCGACCACGCCCCAGCGATTGAGGTCCTGAGAGCGGAAGTAGCCGTCCGGCAGCGCCTGCCCGAAAATGCCGCTGGCGGCGTAGCCGAGCAGGCAGGCCAGCGCGACCGCCAGTGCCCAGCGCAGGGGCAGGGCGAAGGCGGCCAGCGCGATCAGGATCAGGAACAGTGAGCTGAACGGGTTGGCCATGCCGCCGCTCCAGCCCACCATCCAGGTCAGGATGATCACGTCCACCAGGATATGGCCGAATGCGGTCAGCGGCGCAGTGTCGGCCGCTTCCGGGCGCAGCTGGGTATAGACGTTGAACAGGGCCAGCACCGCCACGCCGGCCCACAACGGCAGCTGCGGCAACGGCAGGCCCAGCACCCAGGTCGCGACCAGGATGGTGGCGGCCTGGCCGCCTACGGCAAGCCAGCGCAGGCTGCACAGGGTACGGAGAAACGGGGCGTCGGGACCGGTCATTCACGCTCATCGTATGCGTTCATGCGTGTACATGCCTGCGACAATCGGCCGCAGCCGTGCCGCAGGCTGAATGCGAGTCACCCCGAATGCGGGAGTGGGCGGTAGAATGCGCCCATGCATGACGCCGTCACCCGCCCGACTCCCCCCTCCGATGCCACCGCCTGGCCCCGCCGCCAGACCCATGCCGTCCAGATCGGCGGGGTCACCGTAGGCGGGGGCAAGCCGGTGGTGGTGCAGTCGATGACCAACACCGATACCTCCGACGTGGCCTCCAGCGTGAAGCAGGTGGCCGAGTTGTGGCGTGCAGGTTCGGAGATGGTGCGGTTGACCGTCAACACCGTGGAAGCCGCTGCGGCCATTCCGCGCATCGTCGACAAGCTGGCGATGATGGGTATCGATGTACCGCTGATCGGTGACTTCCACTACAACGGCCACCAGCTGCTCACTGCCGAACCGGCATGTGCGGAAGCGTTGGCCAAGTACCGCATCAACCCGGGCAATGTCGGCTTCGGCAAGAAGAAGGACCTGCAGTTCGCCCAGTTGATCGAGTTCGCGATCCGCTACAACAAGCCGGTGCGCATCGGTGCCAACTGGGGCTCGCTGGACCAGGCCCTGGCGGCCAGGCTGATGGACGAGAACAACCTGCGCGAGCAGCCCTGGGACGCCGGCCGCGTGCTGCGTGAGGCGCTGATCCGTTCGGCGCTGGATTCGGCCGAGCAGGCCGTGGAACTGGGCCTGCCGCGCGATCGGATCGTGCTGTCGGCCAAGGTCAGTGGCGTGCAGGAACTGATCGCGGTGTACCGCGACCTGGCGCAGCGCTCGGACTTCGCCCTGCACCTGGGCCTGACCGAAGCCGGTATCGGCAGCAAGGGCATCGTCGCCTCGTCGGCAGCGCTGAGCGTGCTGCTGCAGGAAGGCATCGGTGACACCATCCGCATCTCGCTGACCCCGGAACCGGGCCAGTCGCGCACGAAGGAAGTGATCGTCGCCCAGGAACTGCTGCAGACCACCGGCCAGCGCGCCTTCACGCCGCTGGTCACGGCCTGCCCGGGCTGCGGCCGCACCACCTCCGAGTTCTTCCAGGAACTGGCCAAAGTGGTGCAGAACCATGTGCGCGAGAAGATGCCGCTGTGGAAGATCCACCACCCGGGTGCGGAGAACATGACCCTGGCGGTGATGGGCTGCATCGTCAATGGGCCGGGTGAGTCGCGCCATGCCAACATCGGCATCTCCCTGCCGGGCACGGGCGAGACGCCGGCAGCACCGGTATTCGTCGATGGCGAGAAGAAGGTGACCCTGCGTGGCGACAACATCGCCCAGGAGTTCGTCGCCCTGATCGACGATTACGTCGAACACAAATATGTCCGAAGCGCCGGATAAGCCTGCGATCCTCGCCGCTCCGGAGTCGGCCTCCGGTTTCCGCCACTGGATGGCGCGCAACGCCTGGCGCCTGGTCCTGCTGTTCGGTGGCGTACTGCTGCCGTTGGCGGGCTTCGTCGCCCTGGCTGACGAAGTGCACGAATTTGAATCGTTCCATTTCGATGCGCCGCTGCTGTGGCAGATGCATGGCCTGCATTCGCCATGGCTGGACCGCTTCTTCGTGCTCATCTCGAAACTGGGCTACGAGTGGTTCCTGATCCCCGCTGACGTGCTGATCATCGGTGCGCTGCTGGGCTACCGGCGCTGGCGCGAGGCGACCTTCGTCGCGGTCAGTTTCGTGGGATCGGCGTTGCTGAACATGGGCAGCAAGCACTTCTTCCAGCGCCAGCGCCCCAGCCTGTGGGAGTCGATTGCGCCGGAATCGACGTTCAGCTTCCCCAGCGGGCACGCCATGGGCTCGATGACCCTCGCCGCGACCCTGGTGCTGCTGGCCTGGAATACCCGCTGGCGCTGGCCGGTACTGCTGCTGGCGCCCCCGTTCAGCCTGCTGGTGAGCGTCTCACGGGTCTATCTGGGCGTGCATTATCCCTCGGACATCCTGGCCGGATGGTGTGCCGCGCTGGTTTGGGTGGTAGGGTGCTATCTGGTCATGTTCAGTCGCCGGCATCCTTGGCGACGTCGGGATTCGCCGCCAGCGACGGCCAGCGAAGCATCATCACAGGGGGGTGACGTGGATGACCCTTCCGGGGCGTCTACGTAATAGATCAGTTGTTTCGTTGCAGCAGGTTCTGCAAGACAGGGGGCAAGCACAACGCGCGTTACTGTGATGCGCAAGGCAGAACGCCTGGATCGCGTCCCGGACGCGCTTGCAGGGGTATCGGCGCCCTGCCTAGCTTGACCTGCAATGGCCGCATTCGAAGAGGTACGTGAATGACGATTCGAGTCTACCTGGTGGATGACCATGCGCTGGTCCGCACCGGGATGAAGATGATCCTGTCGGGGGAGACCGACATCGAGGTGGTGGGCGAAGCCGAGACGGGTGAAGACGCACTGCGCGACGTCCGCCAGCTGTTGCCGGACGTGGTGCTGTGCGACCTGCACCTGCCCGGTGTGAGTGGCATGGAAGTGACCGAGCGCATCGTCCGCAGCCACCGCAACACCCGCGTGGTGATCGTATCGGTGCTGGAAGACGGGCCGCTGCCGAAGCGCTTGCTGGAGGCGGGGGCCGCGGGCTACATCGGCAAGGGCTGCGATGCACAGGAGCTGCTGCGCGCGGTGCGCGATGTGGCCATGGGCCGTCGCTACCTGGGCACCAGCATCGCGCAGAACCTGGCCCTGTCGACGGTGGAGGGCAATGGATCGCCGTTCGACAGCCTGTCGCCGCGCGAACTGGAAGTAGCCTTGCTGCTGACCCAGGGCCTGCGCCAGGAAGACATCGCGCGGCGCCTGAGCCTGAGTGCGAAGACGGTGAACACGCACAAGGCGCGGTTGTTCGAGAAGATGGGGATCCACGACAACATCGCGCTGGCGCGCATGGCCAGCCAGTACGGGCTGGTGGATCCGGCGCGGCCGTTGTAAGGGTTTCGGCCAACGGCTGAGCCCCTCGCGGTGGTGCGGTTGGATTTCTGGGGTTGGCCCTGCGGAGGGACCGCGCAGGGGACGCCGTGAATCCATCCCTGAAGGCTCGGGCGCGCCATCCATGGCGCTTACGCCCCTGCGCAATCCCTCCGCAGGGCCACCGACAGTTTCCGTGCGCCGCCACCGCGGAATGAAGATTGAAGAGCAGGAGCGGGTCGCGCGCTGTGCGCGCTCGCAACCTGGGGTCGGATCCCTTTCCCGGCGGGAAAGGGCTCTGACCCCGATCTTCATGTCAGTGGCCGCGCACGCGCTTGATGATCTTCGCGGCGTCGGCGGCGCTGGCGCGCACCTTGTCCCATTCGCCGTCGGCAATCCAGTTGCCCGGCACCATCCACGAACCACCGATGCAGACCACGTTCTTCTGCTCGAGGTACTCGGCGGCGGTGTTCTCGGTGATGCCGCCGGTCGGGCACAGCTTGAGGTCGGCAACCGGGCCGGCCAGTCCCTTGATCATCGCCAGCCCGCCCACGGCTGTGGCCGGGAACAGCTTGCACACGCGGAAACCGCGGGCGTAGAGCGACAGCAGCTCGGTCGGCGTCGCCGCACCCGGCACCACCGGCAGCGGCGCAGCGGCAAGTGCATCAGCCAGCGCCGGCGGCGTCCCCGGGGTCACCAGGAAGTCAGCACCCGCATCGATCGACTGCTGCATCTGCTCCACGGTCAGCACCGTACCGGCGCCCACCACCACGTCCGGCAGCTCGCGCTTGAGCATTGCCAGCGCTTCCATCGCCACCGGCGTGCGCAGCGTCAGCTCGATCGCCGGCAGACCACCTTCCAGCAGCGCCGCACTGACCGCTCGCGCCTGGTCCAGCGTATGAATCGTCACCACCGGCAGGATGCCCGCCGCATGCAACAGCTCCGCCGCCTTCACCTGATGTTGTTCGATACCCATGCTTTTGCCCTTGCCTTTGCTCTTCTTGATTCAGTGGCCGCAGCGCAAATGACGCGCCGGGAATTGTCCAAGGGCAGTAGAGCGCCCTGGCCGGGACTGTGAGCGGCATGAATGCCGCGATCGAGCCCCCATGAATGGGTTTACGGCGTGTCCCGGCCAGGGCGCTCTACTGCCCAAGCCGGGAAGCCTGCCGCGGCTTTTCGCGTCAGGCGTCTTTCGCCTCATGCGGCGCCGCCGCCGCTGCGGCATCGTGCCCCAGCTCATACTCCGCGTCGTACTCCCACGGCCCGCCATCGGCCGCCGCCGGCCCGCACGAAATCGAAATCGCGCCCTGGTCGGCCGGGCCCACCACGCGACGGTTGATCGCGAACAGGTTGCGGCCCAGGTCATGCGCGGCCGGCGCGGTGTTCGGCGCCAGCGGACGTGCTGCCCATTCCGCCGCGTCCACCAGCACTTCCAGCGTGCCGGCCTCGCCGTCGAGGCGGATCATGTCGCCCTCGCGGACCTTGGCCAGCGGGCCACCACGCGCCGCTTCCGGCGTCACATGGATGGCCGCCGGGATCTTGCCCGACGCACCGGACAGGCGGCCGTCGGTGACCAGCGCCACGCGCCGGCCCTGGTTCTGCAGCAGGCCCAGCAGCGGTGCCAGCGAATGCAGTTCGGGCATGCCGTTGGCACGCGGGCCCTGGTAGCGCACCACCGCCACGAAGTCCTGCGGCAGCAGGCCACCGGCGTGCAGCTTGTTCAATACCTGCGGTGCATCGACCACCACCGCAGGTGCTTCGATCGTCCGGTACTGCGGTTTCACCGCCGACAGCTTGATCAGCGACTTGCCGAGGTTGCCACGCAGCAGGCGCAGGCCACCCTGGTGCTCGAACGGATTGTCGACGCCACGAACCACTTCGTCATCGGCGCTGTGTTCCAGGCCCGGCAGGTAGACCAGCCGGCCGTCACGCAGTTGCGGCTCGCGCGCATAGTCGGACATGCCGCCACGCGCGACGCTGACCAGATCGCCGTGCATCAGGCCCGCCTTGATCAGCTCGCCGAACACGAAGGCCGGGCCGCCAGCGGCCGCGAAACGGTTCACGTCGGCCTCGCCGTTCGGGTAGACACGGGCCAGCAGCGGAATCAGCTGCGACAGTTCGTCGAAGTCGTCCCAGGTCAGCACGATGCCGGCCGCACGCGCCACCGCGATCCAGTGGATGGTGTGGTTGGTCGAACCGCCAGTGGCCATCAGCGCGATGACCGCGTTGATGATCGCGCGCTCGTCGATGATCCGGCCCAGCGGGCGGAAATCGTCGCCCAGTGCGGTGATGTCCAGCGCGCGTTCGGTTGCCTCGCGGGTCAGGGCGTCGCGCAGCGGCGTGCCCGGATTGACGAACGATGCGCCCGGCAACTGCACGCCCATGGCTTCCAGCAACACCTGGTTGGAGTTGGCCGTGCCGTAGAAGGTGCAGGTGCCCGCACCGTGGTACGACGCGGACTCGGCTTCCAGCAGCTCTTCGCGGGTGGCCTCACCGGCGGCGTAGCGCTCGCGCACTTCGGCCTTCTGCTTGTTCGGGATGCCCGGGGTCATCGGGCCGGCCGGTACGAACACCGCCGGCAGATGGCCGAAGGCCAGCGCACCGATCAGCAGGCCCGGCACGATCTTGTCGCACACGCCGAGGTAGACGGTGGTATCGAACATGTCATGGCTGAGGCCGATGGCCGTGGCCTGGGCAATGACATCGCGCGAGAACAGCGACAGCTCCATGCCACCACGGCCCTGGGTGACACCGTCGCACATCGCAGGGACGCCGCCGGCGACCTGCGCGGTGGCGCCCAGCTCGCGGGCGATGTCGCGGATCTGTTCGGGATAGGTCTCGAACGGCTGGTGGGCCGACAGCATGTCGTTGTAGGCGGTGATGATGCCCAGGTTCGGCGTCACGCCGCCGCGCAGGCGGCTCTTGTCGGTGCCGCCGCAGGCGGCGAACCCGTGGGCGAGGTTGCCGCAACTCAGGCGGCTGCGGAACGGGCCCTCACGCAGGGAGGCATCGATCGCGGCCAGATAGGCGGCGCGCGAGGCGGCGCTGCGGCGGATGACGCGCTCAGTGATGGCTTGCAGTTGAGGATGGAGGCTCATTGGCTACCGGCGTTCATGGTGGCGAGAGGCAAGCGGCGGCACGGCGCCGCCGCCGACATCAATCAGCCCAGTGGACGCGCAGGCGCGCGCCTTCCAGGTTGATCGCATTGAGGATCGGGTACTGCTGGGCGTCGTTGCTGTCCAGCGCCTGGCGCAGTACCTGCAGCTTCTGCTTGCCACGCAGCAGCAGCAGGCGCTGGCGGCACTGGCGCAGGCCGTGCGGGGTCAGCGTGATGCGCAGCGGCCACTGGTTCGCGCCTGGGCAGCCGGTGGCATCCAGCGCGGCATAGGGCAGGGTGCTTTCCAGTGCGCGTGCGAGGTCTTTCGAGCCCGGGAACAGCGAGGCGGTGTGCCCGTCGTTGCCCATGCCCAGCGCTACCAGGCTCGGCGGCTGGCTGTGCTGCGCCTGCAGGTTGGCGGTGTACACGCATTCGGGCAGTGGCTTGCCGATCCGTACCAGCGGATCGAAGTGGGCGCCCTCAGTGCGCTTGAGCAGGTGCTCGCGCACCAGCCAGGCGTTGCTGTCGCGATCCTGCGGCGACAGCCAGCGCTCGTCGGCCAGGCTCACTTCAACCCGGTCCCAGTGCACGTCCAGCTCGGCCAGTGCCTGGTAGACCGGGGCCGGCGTGGTGCCGCCGGACAACAGGATGCGGGCGCGGCCCACGTCATTGATGTCGTGGTTGAGGGTGCGTGCCATCTCAGCGGCCACCGCTTCGATCCAGCCGTCGGCGTCGCCGTGCTGGATGAACTCGATGCGGTCGTCGTGGAAGCTGGGGTTCATGCGGCAACTCCTGGTGCGTCACGTTCGGCGTCGGTGGCATAGGCGGCGGCGCCAAGCAGTCCGGCGTGGGGATGCATCACCGCCAACGAGGGCACGCGCGCCATGATCGAGGAGAAGCGGCCCTTGTGTTCGAAGCGCTGGCGGAAACCGGAGTGCTGCAGCGAATCGAGCATCTTCGGGGTCAGGCCGCCGGTCAGGAACACGCCATCCCAGGCGCCCTGGGTGAGCACCAGGTCACCGGCGATGGCGCCGAACACGGCGCAGAACACGTCCACGGTGCGCATTGCCTGCGGATCACCGTGCAGGGCGCGGGCGGTCACGTCCACCGGCTGCAGTTGGCCCGGGTCGATACCGGCCATCTCGCACACGGCGCGGTGGATGTTGACCAGGCCGGGGCCACAGATCAGGCGCTCGTTGGAGACGCGGCCGAACTGTTCGGACAGGATCTCGAGGATGCGGATCTCTTCCGGAGTTCCCGGCGGGAAACTGACATGGCCGCCTTCGGTTTCCAGCGGATAGCAGCGGCCGTGGCGCATGATCAGGCCGCCCACGCCGAGGCCGGTACCCGGCCCGATCACTGCGTAGTTGCGCGGCTGGCCCGGCTTGCCCGGAACCCAGGCGGCACCGCCGACCTGGACCACGTCCTCGGGCTGCAGCAATGAGATCGCCATCGCCTGTGCGGCAAAGTCGTTGATCAGGTGCAGTTCGTCGAAACCGAGCATCGCTGCGGTGCGGTTGCGCGAGATCACCCACGGATGGTTGGTGATGCGCGCTTCATCGCCATCAACGCGACCGGCCACTGCGAACACGCCGCGGCTTGCGCTGGCGCCGATCTGTTCCAGGTGGTGGCGCGCCGCATCACCCAGCGAAGGGAACTCCGCCACCGCGTATTCGCGGATGCTGTCCTTCCGCAGCGGCGCGTCCTGCGAGGTATCGGCCAGGGCGAAGCGGGCGTTGGTGCCGCCGATGTCGGCCACCAGCACCGGCTGCGAGCTGGCGCTCATGCCGACGCTCCGCTGTCCGGTGCGTCCACGCCCTGCGGCAGGAACTCGCCGGCATTGCTCGGGCCCCATTGGCCGGCGGGGTAGGGCTCCAGCGGCAGCTTGGCGTCCTTCCACGCGTCGGCGACGCTGTCGATCCAGGCCCACGCTGCACGCACTTCGTCGTCGCGCACGAACAGCGTGTGATTGCCATTGAAGGCATCCAGGAACAGGCGCTCGTACGCGATGCGGCGATGCAGGCCGGTTGGCACTGACAGTTCCAGTTCCAGCGGATGCAGTTCCAGCGCGCCCCATTCCGGGCCGGCCAGGCTGCTCATCAGGCCCAGTTCGATGTTTTCCTGCGGCTGCAGCTGGAACACCAGGCGGTTCGGTGCGGCCTGCGCGCGCTGCGGGCGCTCGAACAGCCAATGGGTGACCGGCTTCAGCGTGACCACCACGCGGGTGGTGCGCTCGGGCAGGCGCTTGCCGGTGACCAGATGGAACGGCACGCCGCTCCAGCGCCAGTTGTCGATATGCGCGGTGACACCGGCGAAGGTTTCCACGTCGCTGCCTTCCGGCGGCTGGTAAGCCTGCGCCGGCTGGCCGTTGATGGTGCCAGCGGTGTAGCGGCCGCGGATGCTGTCACGCGCGGCGTGCTTCGCGTCGAGCGGGCGAAGGGCGCGCAGCACCTTGACCTTCTCGTCACGGATGCGGTCGGCTTCCAGCGACGCCGGCGGCTCCATCGCCACCATGCACAGCAGCTGCAGGATGTGGCTCTGCACCATGTCGCGCAGCGCGCCGGAGCGGGCGTAGTAGGCGTCACGGCCGTCCACGCCTTCGCTCTCGGCCACCAGGATGTGCACCGATTCGATGTAGTTGCGGTTCCACACCGCTTCCAGCAGCGTATTGCCGAAGCGCAGCGCGATCAGGTTCTGCACTGCCGCCTTGCCCAGGTAGTGGTCGAGGCGGAACACGCGGTCCTCGTCGATCCACTGGCCGATGGTGCTGATGATTTCCTCGGCGCTCTCGCTGTCGCTGCCGATCGGCTTCTCCAGCATCAGGCGTGCCGGCGCGGCGAGGGCGCCGCCCTTGGCCAGGCCTTCGCAGGTGGAAATGTACAGGCCCGGCGGAATGGCGAGGTAGCTGACGCACTTGCGGTGCACCAGGTCGGAGACCGCAGCGGCAACCGAGTCGACGTCGCGCAGGTCCACCGAACGGTAGTCGATGCGGCGCAGCAGGGCAGCGATGTCGTCCTGCGTGGCCATCGGCATGGCCTGCTGCAGGCGCGGCCGCAGGATGTCATGGAAGGCTTCGGTGTCATGCCCGGACAGGGCCAGTGCGCGGATGCGGAAGTCCTCCGGCAGCAGGCCGTCGCCAAGCAGGCGAAGCAGCGAAGGGAACAGGTAGCGCTGGGCCAGATCACCTGTGGCACCGAACAGGAAGAGGGTGTCGTGCATCGCTCGAGTTTCAGATCCGGGTGACATCGTTGTCAATCGCTTCATGGCTGGGTTCGGGGGACATCCGCGCAACTGCCTGTCCGAGGTTCGTCAGGGGCGATCTCCGGGGGTGCGGAAGACCGTTCCATTCGAAACCACTACCTCGGCGGAACCTTCGTTCAACCGCCGACGCAGATCGGTGCGCACCGATCATCGGATAGTGCCACGTGAAAACGTTTACATGGCAGAATGGGCAACTGTATTCGATTGCAGTGCTCGCCGTCATGCGGCAGGCGCGCAATCATCACTGCCATCGGGAGGGCCGAGGCAGTCCCAAAAGACAGCCCGGCTTCGGGCGGACCGGATAGGTGATATGGCAAAAGTGCAGTTGCAGGGTGTGCGCAAGGTCTATGACAACGGCCAGGTCGCGGTGAAGGACGCCACCTTCGAGGTCGCCGATGGCGAGCTGATGGTGCTGGTCGGTCCGTCCGGCTGTGGCAAGTCGACCCTGTTGCGGATGGTGGCGGGCCTGGAAGAGATCAGCGGTGGCACGCTGACCATTGGTGATCGCGTGGTCAACGACGTGGCGCCGAAGGATCGCGACATCGCCATGGTGTTCCAGAGCTACGCGTTGTATCCGCACATGACCGTGGCCGAGAACCTGGCCTTCGGCCTGAAGCTGCGCGGGCATGACAAGGCAACCATCGACAAGCGCATCGCCGAAGCCGCGCAGACGCTGGGCCTGACCGAGATGATGGACAAGCTGCCCAAGGCGATGTCCGGTGGCCAGCGTCAGCGCGTGGCACTGGGCCGGGCGCTGGTGCGCGAGCCGGCGGTGTTCCTGCTCGACGAGCCGCTGTCCAACCTCGACGCCAAGCTGCGCCACAGCGTGCGCACCGAGATCGCGCAGCTGCACCGCAAGCTGGGCACCACCATGATCTACGTGACGCACGACCAGGTTGAAGCGATGACCCTGGGCCAGCGCATCGTGGTGCTGAAGGACGGCATCATCCAGCAGATCGATACGCCGATGGCGCTCTACGACCGCCCGGCCAACCTGTTCGTGGCCGGTTTCCTCGGCAGCCCGGCGATGAACGTGCTGCGTGGCACGCTGCAGGGCGATGCCGGCGGCGTGAGCGTGGTCGACGGCGAATGGCGTGCACCGCTGGGCCAGGCGACGATCGATCCGGCGTGGCTGCAGAAGCCGATCGCGGTGGGCGTGCGCCCGGAGCACCTGCAGCCGGCGGCTGCCGATGATGCGCATGCATTCACCGCGCGCATCGAAGGCATCGAACCGGTCGGCAACGAGATCTTCGTCAACATGAGCAGTGGCCAGCACGCGCTGACCATGCGCGTGGCACCACAGTCGCTGCCAGCAGTGGGCGAGCAGATCCGCGTGGCGATTCACCCGCAGGGCCTGCATTTCTTCAACGCAGAGAGCGGCGAGCGCCTGTAGCCGGTAGTGCTGGCCGCTGGCCGGCAACCTCGACCCTGCATGGTTGCCGGCCAACGGCCGGCACTACCATTCCTGCACCCACCCGTGCAGGTCCCCGCCAGCTTCAGCGGGCCAGGCCATCCAGCAGCGGCACGCGCTGCGCAATGGCATCACCCACCTGCAGCTCGGCGTCGCCAGCCTCCAGCGGCAGCACCGCCAGCGCCAGGTCACCGGCTACGCTGGCGATCGTGCCCAGCGTCGCGCCGTCCTGCAGCACGCCATCGCCGGCCTGTGCCGGTGCCGCGGTATGCAGCAGCTGCACCGCGCGCTTGGCCTTGCCGAGGAAGTGGGTGCGGGCGACGATTTCCTGGCCCGGGTAGCAGCCTTTCTTCACGCTGTAGCCATTCAGGCGGTCCAGGCCCAGCTGCTGCGGGGTCCACACTTCGCGCTGGCTTTCGTCCAAGCGCGGCAATCCGTAGCGCAGGTCGGCCTGGCGCCAGGCGAGGGCGAAGGCGGCCTCATCGGTTTCGCTGCCGGATGCAACGGCAGCCGCCGCCCCGATGCGCAGGGTGCGCGGCAGGGCGTCGCTGCCCAGGTCCAGCTCCCAGCCGTCACCTGCAGCGAGCGCGATCGCGGCGCCGCTGGCAGCCTCGGGCGCAGTGAACGCACCGGCCACGGCCAGATCGCTGCGCACCTGTACCTGCACCTTGCGACGGAACACGAAGCGCTGCAGTTGCGACGCAATCTCATCGGCATCGCCGTCGGCCAGCACCAGCATCACGTGATCGTCGGCCAGCCGGAGCAGCTGGAACACTGCCAGGGTGCGGCCCTTGGCAGTCAGCCAGGCGCTCCACTGCCAGTGCAGCAGGGGCAGGGCGGTGACATCGCTGCTGAATTGGGCGTGGGCGAAGGCGGCCGCATCCGGGCCCTGCAGGCTCAGCAGCTGGTGGCCGGGCAGGCGCGGATATCCGACGAAAGCAGGGGGCAGGTTGTCAGGCACGTGAACGAGGTCTAAAATTTGTGCGTTGCGAGACCGAACATGATAGGCCAAACAACCCCCACTCCCGACGACGAATCTGAAGCCCCGCTGGTCCCTGCGGCACCCGTGCCCGTGGAACAGGAAAAAGCAGAGGAATTCGGCGGCCGCGGCGGACTTGATCCGGTGCGGTATGGCGATTGGGAGAAAAACGGACGCTGCATCGATTTCTGATCAGCATTGAGCCAACGCGGCCGCGTGCCGCCCAGCCGAGACAACGAGCCCAGCGAATGGCGACCAGACAACGCCCACTTTCCCCGCACCTTCAGGTGTATCGCTGGCAGATTCAGATGGCCACCTCGATCCTGCATCGAGCCACTGGCATCTTTCTGTCTGTTGGTGCCCTCATCATCGCTGCCGGCCTGCTGGCCCTGATGATGGGGCCCGAGTCCTGGAACTGCTTCACCGGCCATGCCGGGGCCTGGTATGGCCGCGTGTTCCTGTTCGCGTGGACATGGTCGTTCGCCTATCACCTGTGCAATGGCATCCGTCATGTAGTGCAGGACTTCGCCATCGGCTTCAGCATCCCTGCCTTCATCCGCAGCAGCTGGCTGTCGGTCATCGGCAGCCTGGTGATCACCCTGCTGGTGTGGGCCTATGTGATGTTCGGAGGTGCCGCGTGAGCAAGTTCCGTACCCCGCTGAAGAACGTGCGCGGCCTGGGCTCGGCCAAGACCGGCACCGAGCATTTCGTGCACCAGCGCCTGACCGCCGCCGCGCTGGTGGTGCTGGGCATCTGGTTCCTGGTCTTCGTACTGGGCCTGCTGGGCTCGGATTACGCGACCGCCGCCGCCGCCGTGGCCAAGCCGTGGAATGCAGTGCCGCTGATCGGCCTGCTGATCGCCATGTTCTGGCACGCGCAGCTCGGCATGCAGGTCGTGCTGGAAGACTACATCCACGAATCGCTGCTGGCCCTGGTGCTGCAGACCGCGGTGAAGTTCGTCGCCGTGCTCGGCATGATCGTCAGTGTGTTTGCGGTGGGCCGCATCGCCCTCGGCGTTGCCTGAGCCCAGGCACCTACACAGGAATCCAGATTAGATGTCCGCTTACAAGATCACCGAACACAAGTACGACATGGTCGTGGTCGGCGCCGGCGGTGCCGGCCTGCGCGCCACGTTCGGCCTGGCCGCCAAGGGCCTGCAGACCGTGTGCCTGACCAAGGTCTTCCCGACCCGTTCGCACACCGTCGCCGCCCAGGGCGGTATTTCGGCCGCACTCGGCAACATGGGCGAGGACGACTGGCGCTACCACTTCTTCGACACCATCAAGGGTTCGGACTGGCTGGGTGACCAGGACGCCATCGAGTACATGTGCCGTGAGGCCATCCCGGCCATCATCGAACTCGAACACTACGGTGTGCCGTTCTCGCGCACCGCCGAAGGCAAGATCTACCAGCGTCCGTTCGGTGGCATGACCACCAAGTACGGCGAAGGCCCGGCGGCGCAGCGTACCTGCGCGGCGGCCGACCGTACCGGCCACGCGATGCTGCACACCCTGTACCAGCAGTCGCTGAAGCACGATGCGCGCTTCATGATCGAGTACTTCGCGCTCGACCTGATCTTCGACGACGAAGGCGCCTGCCGCGGCGTGCTGGCCCTGGACATGTCCGATGGCACGCTGCACCTGTTCCGCGCCCAGGGCGTGGTGCTGGCCACCGGCGGCTACGGCCGTGCCTACTTCAGCGCTACCTCGGCGCACACCTGCACCGGCGACGGTGGCGGCCTGGCCATGCGTGCCGGCATCGCCATGCAGGACATGGAGTTCGTGCAGTTCCACCCGACCGGCATCTACGGCGCCGGCTGCCTGATCACCGAGGGTGTCCGCGGTGAAGGCGGCATCCTGCGCAACAGCAGCGGCGAGCGCTTCATGGAGCGCTATGCACCGCACTACAAGGACCTGGCCTCGCGCGACGTGGTCAGCCGTTCGATGACCATCGAGATCCGCGAAGGCCGCGGCGTCGGCGAGCACAAGGATCACATCCTGCTCGACCTGACCCACCTCGGCCCGGGCGTGATCGACGAGAAGCTGCCGGGCATCGCCGAGAGCGCCCGCATCTTCGCAGGCGTCGACGTGCACAAGCAGCCGATCCCGGTCATTCCGACCGTGCACTACAACATGGGCGGCATCCCGACCAACTACCACGGTGAAGTGGTGCAGAAGGTCGGCGACAACGACAACGCCGTGGTGCCGGGGCTGTACGCCATCGGCGAAGCGGCCTGCGTGTCCGTGCACGGCGCCAACCGCCTGGGCTCGAACTCGCTGCTCGACCTGGTGGTGTTCGGCCGTGCGGTGGCCAACCGCTGCGCCGAGACCATCAAGCCGGGCGCCGCGCACAAGCCGCTGCCGGCCGATGCCTGCGACAAGGCGCTGGGCCTGCTGGACAAGCTGCGCCACGCCAACGGCGATACCCCGACCTCGGTCATCCGCGACCGCATGCAGCGCACCATGCAGGCCGACGCGGCCGTCTTCCGCACCAGCCAGACGCTGAAGGAAGGCTGCGAGAAGATGGACAAGATCTTCGACTCGTTCCAGGACGTGAAGGTCTCCGACCGTTCGCTGGTCTGGAACTCGGACCTGATCGAGACCTACGAGCTGAACAACCTGCTGCTCAACGCGGTGGCGACGATCAACTCGGCCGAACAGCGCAAGGAAAGCCGTGGTGCGCATGCGCACGAGGACTATCCGGACCGCGACGACGTCAACTGGCAGAAGCACACCCTGGTCAGCGTCGACGAGAAGGGCAAGTGCAGCTTCGACTACCGTCCGGTGCACATGTACACGTTGACCGACGACGTGTCCGTGGTGCCGCCGAAGCCGCGCGTGTACTGATCCGACCCCGCCTACCATGCAATCCGCGCCCACGGGCGCGGGCCGCCTGAGCCAACGAGAGCAGCCATGGCCGAGTTTTCACTCCCCAAGAATTCCAAGATCACGAAGGGCAAGCACTTCCCCGTCAAGAACGGCGGCAAGAATGTGCGCACCTTCAAGATCTACCGCTGGAGTCCGGACGACGACAGCAACCCGCGCACCGATACCTATGAAGTCGATCTGGACGCCTGTGGCCCGATGGTCCTGGACGCCCTGATCAAGATCAAGAACGAGATCGACCCGACCCTGACCTTCCGCCGCTCCTGCCGCGAAGGCATCTGTGGTTCGTGCGCGATGAACATCGACGGCACCAACACCCTGGCCTGCACCCGAGCCATCTCGGACTGCGGCAAGAAGGAAGTGCCGATCTACCCGCTGCCGCACATGAACGTGGTCAAGGATCTGGTTCCGGACCTGACCCACTTCTACGCGCAGTACGCCTCGATCAAGCCGTGGATCCGCACCCAGACCCCGGCACCGCCGGACCGTGAGCGCCTGCAGTCGCCGGAAGACCGCAAGAAGCTCGACGGCCTGTATGAGTGCATCCTGTGCGCCTGCTGCTCGACCAGCTGCCCGAGCTACTGGTGGAACGGCGAGCGTTACCTGGGCCCGGCGATCCTGCTGCAGGCCTATCGCTGGATCATCGACTCGCGCGATGAGGACACCGGCGCGCGCCTGGACGATCTGGAAGATCCGTTCAAGCTGTACCGCTGCCACACCATCATGAACTGTGCCCGGACCTGCCCGAAGGGCCTGAACCCGGCGCTGGCGATCGCCGAGATCAAGAAGCTGATGATGGAGCGCCGCGCCTGATACAGGCCTGGCAGTACCCGGTGGAGCCACGCCACGCGAGGCTGCACCACCCAGTAGAGCCACGCCATGCGTGGCTTTGCTGTATCTGGAGAAGCACGATGGAAGACGATGTCCTGCTGAAGAAGCTGCGCTGGCGCTGCCGCCGCGGCATGCGAGAACTGGACCAGCTGTTTGGCCGCTACCTGGACCACGAATGGCGCACTGCGCCGACCGAAGAGCGCGAGGTTTTCCTGTTCCTGCTCGACTGCGAGGACGATAAGTTGTGGCGCTGGTTCATGGGCTATGAGGCCTGCCCGCATGCGCACGCGATCCCCCTCATGCAGAAGATCCTCGCCCTCAAGCCTTGAGTGGCGCCCCTCGCGGCTGCAGGCCGCCGCCCAGGTCGTGGTGCTGCTGGCCGCCCCCTGGTTGCTGCGTGCCTCCGATCTGCCTGCGCGGCTGCTGATGCCCGCGCTGCTGCTGGCCTGGGGCGTTGGGTTGGCCGAACTGGCCTGGCGCCAGCGCCGGCCGCGCGTGCAGGTGCTTCTGCCTCCGCTTCCCGGGCCACTGCAGGTGGCCGGGCGGGACGTCGATACGCCAAGGCTGGTGGTGCGTGGCCCATGGCTGTTGTTGCTGTGGTGTGAGGATCGGCGCCGCCGGCGCCTGCTGTTCTGGCCGGATGTGCTCGATTCCGGGCAGCGACGTGAACTGCGACTGGCCGTGGCCGCACGCAGCGTTTCCCGTCAGCCCCGGTCGATGGCACCATAAGCTGAATTGACCGGCGTGCCTGCATGTTCAAACCCATTCCCGTGGCCATTGGCCTGCGCTACCTGCGCGCCAAGCGCCGCAACGGCTTCATCTCCTTCATCTCGATGGCATCGATCCTGGGCATCGCGCTCGGCGTTACGGTGCTGATCACCACTCTGGCGGTGATGAGCGGTTTCCAGAAGGAAATCCGCAGTCGCCTGCTGCAGATGACCGCACACACCACCATCAGCCGCGACGGTGAACCGATGCCGGACTGGATGCGCGTGGTCGATGTCGCCCGCAAGGATCCGCGCGTGGCGGGTGCCGCGCCGTACATCGAGATCCAGTCGATGATCAGCGGCCCGCGCGTGCAGGGTGCGATCATCCAGGGCATCGATCCGGACCTGGAGCCGAACGTCTCGGTGATCGACAGGAAGGTCACCAAGGGCAGCTATGACAGCCTCAAGCCGGGCAGCTTCAACCTGCTGCTGGGCAAGGAGCTGGCGATCTGGCTGGGCGTGGACGTTGGCGACCAGGTGCTGGTGACTTTTGCCGAAGTGCAGGGTACGCCTGCCGGTGCAGTGCCACGGATGAAGCGCTTCACCGTCAGCGGCATCTTCGAGGCCGGGTACAACGAGGTCGATCGCGGCGTCGGCTTCGCCAACATGCAGGACCTGGAGCGTGTTCTGCGTAGCGACGGCGCCACCGGCGTGCGGCTGAAGCTGCACGACATGGACCGTTCGCTGGAAGTGGGCGTGGACCTGGCGCAGAGCCTCGGTGGCGCCTATCGCGTGAGTGACTGGACGCAGCAGAACGCCAATCTCTACCACTCGCTGCGCATGGAGAAGGTGGTGATGGGCATCCTGCTGTCGCTGATCGTCGCCATGGGGGCCTTCAACCTGGTGTCCTCGCAGGTGATGCTGGTGACCGACAAGCAGGCCGACATTGCCATCCTGCGCACCCTGGGCCTGACCCCGGGCGGGGTGATGCAGGTGTTCATGGTGCAGGGCTCGTTGATCGGCATCTTCGGCACGCTGGCCGGCCTGATCGGTGGCATCACCCTGACCCTCAACCTGGAACGCATCCTCGGCGCCATCGAGAGCGTGTTCAACGTCAAGCTGCTGCCGGAGGATGTGTACTACATCACCGGCCTGCCGACCGACATGCAGACCGGCGACGTGGTGGCGATCACAGTGGTCGCGCTGCTGATGAGCTTCCTGGCCACCCTGTATCCCGCCTGGCGGGCAGCACGCACCCAGCCGGCGGAGGCCCTGCGTTATGAATAAGGTCGTCAACCGCGGCGATGAAGTGATCCGCGCCGAAGCGCTGGGCAAGACCTATGCCGAAGGGCGCATGCAGACGCCGGTGTTCGATGGGCTGGACCTGACCGTGACTGCTGGCGAGACGGTGGCGATCATCGGTGCCTCCGGTGCCGGCAAGAGCACGCTGCTGCACCTGCTGGGCGGCCTGGACATTCCGACTGCCGGCGAAGTGTATGTGACCGGCCAGCGCATGTCGGCGCTGTCGGATACCGCGCGCGGTCTGCTGCGCAACCAGGCGCTGGGCTTCGTCTACCAGTTTCATCACCTGCTGCCGGAATTCACCGCGCTGGAAAACGTGATGATGCCGGTGCTGCTGGCCGGCACCGCCGTGGCCGAGGCGAGCAGCCGGGCGACCACGCTGCTGGAAGCGGTCGGCCTCGGCCATCGCCTGGACCACAAGCCGGGCGAGCTGTCCGGCGGCGAACGCCAACGTGCCGCAGTGGCGCGTGCGCTGGTCAACCATCCCGCCTGCGTGCTCGGCGACGAGCCGACCGGCAACCTGGATGACCGCACCGCCGGCACCGTGTTCGAGCTGATGCTGGAACTCAACCGCGCGCGCCATACCAGCCTGGTGCTGGTGACCCACGACCGCAGCCTGGCGCGGCGCCTGGACCGGGTGCTGGAGCTGCGCGAAGGGCGCCTGCACGCGCTGGCCCACGCCGACGTCTGAGCGCTGGGACCGCTTTGGTAGAGGCCGGCCTTGGTCGGCTGCTCCTGCAGCGCAAGCGCCAACCAAGGTTGGCGTCTACCGTGGTCCGGCCAGTAGCCGCCGACCGGCGGCTGAATGGGGCGCGAGCCGTCGCGCCGGCGTTGCCAGGCCAGGCGCATGATGGCGACAGTTCCCCGAGGAGATCGCCATGAAGACCCCGATCCTGATGGCCGGACTCTGCCTGGCACTGGCCGCCTGTGCGACGGCCGGCCGGCTCAGCAGTACCGAAAAACTGGATCTGTACCGTGCCCACGCCGGCGCGCCGCAGAACGACATGCAGTTCTTTGGCAGCCTCAATGGCTGGACCGAGCTGGGCGACAGTGCGCTGGCGGTGTGGACCCGTCCCAGCGAAGCCTATCTGCTGGAGTTGAATGGTCCCTGCCAGGACCTGCCGTATGCGACCGCCATCGGTCTGACCAGCAGCATGGGCCGTGTGTCGTCGCGCTTTGACAAAGTGCTGGTGCGCGACCCCACCGGCGGCCCGCGCCTGCCGTGCTTCATCAACAGCATCCGCAAGCTGGATGTGAAGGCGCTGCGCGCGTCCGAGCAGAAGCTGCGCCAGGCGCAGGTGCAGGAGCGCGAGGAAAACACCGCACCGGCGAAATGATCGAAAAAGGGGACGGAGGGGATTAAGTCGTTTGTGCCACAAACGACTTAATCCCCGCCGTCCCCTTTTGGGTTGTCAGGTTTCCGGGGTGAAGCCGGCCGGCTTTTCCGCGTCCTTCTCGAACAGGAACTTGACCAGTTCGCCTTCAAGGAACGCACGATGTTCCGGCGTGCGCGGCGACAGCCGGTTCTCGTTGATCAGCATGGTCTGGTGGGCCAGCCACGCGGCCCAGGCCTGCTTGCCGATGTTGTTGAAGATGCGCTGGCCCAGCTCGCCGGGGTAGGGCACGAAGTCCAGACCCTCGGCATCGCGTTGTTCGTACTGGCAGAAGACGGTTCGGGGCATGGCATTCACTCGTGGTTACGGGGTTTGCTGGAATTTCGTTTCGGCGTCTTGATCGTGGCGCCGTCGAGCAATTTGCGGATCGGTGCCGGCAGGCCCAATGCGGGTAGCTCGTCGTTGGCGACCCAGCGCAGCGTGGGTTCTTCCACACGCAGGCCGCGCACCTTCCGTGACAATACCTGCAGGTGCAGCCTGTAGTGGCTGAAGGTGTGCTGCAGCACCGGCAGTTCCTCTGCATCTTCCAGCGAGCCGTCGACATGTGCGTCGAACCAGTCCTGCAGGTCGCTGCCGGCCTCGGCCTGCGGCAGCGTCCACAGCTGCGCCCAGATGCCGGTGTCCGGCCGCTTCTGCAGCAGCACGCGTTGCTGGGCGTCGCGCAGCAGCAGGGCGACCGCTTCGCGTTCGGGCAGGGTCTTGCTGGGCTTGGGCGTGGGCAGTTCAGCGGTGCGGCCTTCGCGCCGCGCCACGCACGCGTCCTGCAGCGGGCAGATCACGCAGGCCGGCTTGGCCCGGCTGCATACCGTCGCGCCCAGATCCATCTGCGCCTGGGTGTAATCGGCCATGCGCCCGGCCGGCACCTGCGCGACGTGCGCCTGGGCAATCGCCCACAGTTGTTTCTCGATGGCCGGCAGGCCGGGAAAGTCGTCGATGCCGTGGTAGCGGCTGAGCACGCGCTTGACGTTGCCGTCGAGAATCGCGAACCGATCGTTCCATGTCTGGCTGAGGATCGCACCGGCGGTGCTGCGGCCGATGCCGGGCAGGGCATGCAATGCATCGAAATCGCGCGGCAGGTCGCCGTCGTGCAGTTCCACGCAGCGCTTTGCGGCGGCGTGCAGGTTGCGTGCGCGGGCGTAGTAGCCGAGCCCGGCCCACTGCGCCATCACCGCGTCATTGCTGGCGGCGGCGAGCTCGGGCAGGGTTGGGAAGTGCTGCAGGAACCGATGGAAGTACGGGATGACCGTGGCCACCTGGGTCTGCTGCAGCATGATCTCCGACAACCAGACCCGATAGGGGCTGCGCGGGTGCTGCCAGGGCAGGTCATGGCGACCGTGGTCGTCGAACCAGTGCAGCAGGCGGGCGACGAAGTCGTCTTCCTTGGCAGTGTCGGCGCTGGCGTGCGGCTGGCGGGGCATGAGTGTTCCGGAAGGAGGCAGCCACCCATGGGGTGGCTCTACCAGATCGCAGTAGAGCCACGCCATGCGTGGCTGCACGGTGTATCAGGCGCCCAATGCTTCGGGCAGCAGGGCGTCGACGAAGGCTTCCGGGTCGAATACACGCAGGTCTTCCGGGCGCTCGCCAATGCCGGCGAAGCGGATCGGAATGCCGAACTCGCGGGCCAGTGCGAACACCACGCCGCCCTTGGCGGTGCCGTCCAGCTTGGTCACCACCAGGCCGGTCACGTTCACTGCGGCATTGAACTGGCGCAGCTGCGACAGCGCGTTCTGGCCGGTGGTGCCGTCGATCACCATCAGCACTTCGTGCGGGGCGGTGGGGTCGATCTTGCCGAGCACGCGGCGGATCTTGCCCAGCTCGTTCATCAGCCCGGACTGGGTGTGCAGGCGGCCGGCGGTATCGGCGATCAGCACCGAGGTGCCGCGGGCCTTGCCGGCCTGCAGCGCGTCGAATGCCACCGAAGCGGCATCGGCGTTCTGCCCCTGCGCAACCACGGCCACGCCGTTGCGCTCGCCCCAGGCCTGCAGCTGGGCCACGGCGGCGGCGCGGAAGGTATCGCCGGCAGCCAGCATCAGGCTGTGGCCGTCATCCTTGAAGCGCTTGGCCAGCTTGCCGATGGTGGTGGTCTTGCCGACGCCGTTGACGCCGACGGTGAGCACTACGAAGGGCTTGGCATTGCGGTCGATCACCAGCGGCTTGGCCACCGGCTGCAGGATCGCGATCAGTTCTGCGCGCAGCGCGGCCAGCAGCGCATTGGCGTCGGCGAACTCGCGCGACTTCATGCGCTTGCGCAGGCCCTCGACCAGATCGGTGGTGGCGCCCACGCCGACGTCGGCGGTGATCAGGGCGGTTTCCAGCTCGTCCAGCAGATCGTCGTCGAGCTTGGGGTTGCGCGAGAACAGGCCGCCGAAGCTGCGCGCGATGACGCTGTTGCGCAGGCGCTCGCGCCAGCCGGGCTTGCCGGCGGGCGCCGGAGGGGCATCCACCAGCGCAGGCAGGTCGGTGGCCGGGGCGGTGGGTTCCTCGACCGGAATGACCGGAGCCAGAGGAGCCAGCACAGCGGCCGCAGCGAGCGCTTCAGCCTGGACGTCCTCGGGCGCGGTGGCCGGCTGCGCAGCTGGCACGGCAGGCACTTCGGCGACCGGGGCCGATTCCGGTGCAGGTGCGGGTGCATTGGCTTCGACCACCGCGGCGGTGGGTGCGTCTTCGGCCGGGGCGGCCGACGGGAACGCCGCCGCCAGCTCTTCAGCCGAGTAGTGCTGGGTCTTGGACGCCTCCGTGGTGGGGGCATCCTGGGGCTTCTTGCGGCGGAAAAAACTGAGCATTGGCAAAAGGCGCTGAAATCAGAGGGATATGCTACCACTCAGGCCTGTCGGGCCGATGTGGACTCAAGGTCGCGGCCGGCCGGCCGTTAACCGGTCCGGAGGGTTGCGCGGAGCGGCCCGGAGACCGCCATGAACAACGTGATGGGAATCGCCCTCGGCGGGATGCGTGCGGCCCAGCAGGGCGTGCAGGTGGCAGCGCACAACGTGGCCAATCTGGCCACCCCCGATGCGCAGCGCCTGCAGTTGCAGCGCGGTGCCACTGGACAGGGTGGGGTGCAGGCCTCGGTGACTGCCGCCGGCGCTGATGTCGGTGCACCGCTGGGAGATCTGCTGGCGGCGAAAGCCGAGGTGGTGGCCTTCGCCGCCAATGCCTCGGTGATCCGCCGCCAGGACCCGTTGCTGGGTTCGCTGCTGGATCGGGAAGCCTGAGCCCCCTCGGCAGGCGCGAACCGCCGCCCCTGGTGGGTGCCAACCCTGGTTGGCATGCTTACCCCCCCTGGCAGGTGCCAACCTTGGTTGGCACGCTTTTGGGGCGCCAACCAAGGTTGGCCTCTACCAAGGCACCGCTGGGCCATGCCCGGCGACCACCGCCTCGATCAGGCCGACAGCTCCAGCAGCAGCTTGTTCAGGCGCGCCACATAGGCACCCGGATCCTTCAGGCTGTCACCGGCGGCCAGCGCGGCCTGGTCGAACAGCACCCGGCCGAGGTCGTCGAAGCGCGCGCCATCGGCTTCGGCGTCGAGCTTGGCGATCAGCGGATGGCCCGGGTTGATCTCCAGCACCGGCTTGCTGTCCGGCACCTTCTGCCCGCTGGCTTCCAGGATCTGGCGCATCTGCAGGCCCAGGTCCTGCTCGCCGATGGCCAGCACCGCCGGCGAATCGGTCAGGCGGTGCGACACGCGCACCTCGGCCACTTCGTCACCCAGGACCGTCTTGAGCCGCTCGACCAGGCCCTGCTTGTCCTTTGCTGCCGCTTCCTGTGCCTGCTTGTCCGCATCGGTTTCCAGTGCGCCCAGGTCGAGATCGCCACGGGCGATGTCGACGAAGCCCTTGCCGTCGAAATCGGTCAGGTAGCCCATCAGCCACTCGTCGATGCGGTCGGTCAGCAGCAGCACTTCCACGCCCTTCTTGCGGAACACTTCCAGGTGCGGACTGTTGCGCACCTGGCTGTAGCTCTCGCCGGTGAGGTAGTAGATCTTGTCCTGGCCTTCGGTCATGCGGCCGATGTAATCGGCCAGCGACACGCTCTGCGCATCGCCGTCGCCACGGGTGGAGGCGAAGCGCAGCAGGCCGGCCACCTTCTCGCGGTTGTTGTAGTCCTCGGCCGGGCCTTCCTTCAGCACCTGGCCGAACTCCTTCCAGAACGTGGCGTACTGCTCGGGCTTGTCGGTGGCCAGCTTCTCCAGCATGTCCAGCGAACGCTTGGTCAGCGCCGATTTCATCGAATCGATGACCGGGCCGGACTGCAGGATCTCGCGCGAGACGTTCAGCGACAGGTCGTTGGAATCGACCACGCCCTTGATGAAGCGCAGGTACAGCGGCAGGAACTGCTCGGCCTGGTCCATCACGAACACGCGCTGCACGTACAGTTTCAGGCCCTTGGGCGCATCGCGGTGGTACAGGTCGAACGGCGCGCGGCCGGGCACGTACAGCAGCGAGGTGTACTCCAGCTTGCCCTCGACCTTGTTGTGGCTCCACGCCAGCGGGTCGCTATGGTCGTGCGCTACGTGCTTGTAGAACTCGGTGTACTCGGCGTCGCTGATCTCGGTGCGCGGGCGGGTCCACAGCGCGCTGGCGCGGTTGACGGTCTCCCACTCGACGGTGGCGCCTTCTTCGCCACCTTCCTTCGGCATCTGGATCGGCAGACCGATGTGGTCCGAGTACTTCTTGAGGATGCTGCGCAGGCGCCAGCCATCGGCGAAGTCGTGCTCGCCGTCCTTCAGGTGCAGCACGATGCGGGTACCGCGCTCTGCCTTGTCGACGGTGGCCACTTCGAAATCGCCTTCGCCACGCGAGGTCCAGCGCACGCCTTCGGCCGCAGCCAGGCCAGCGCGGCGCGAGGTCACTTCCACTTCGTCGGCGACGATGAAAGCGCTGTAGAAGCCGACGCCGAACTGGCCGATCAGCTGCGAATCCTTCTTCTGGTCGCCGGACAGCTGCCGCAGGAAGTCGCCGGTGCCGGACTTGGCGATGGTGCCGAGGTGGGCGATGGCTTCGGCGCGGCTCATGCCAATGCCGTTGTCTTCGATGGTGATGGTGTGGGCGGCGGCGTCGAAGCTGACGCGCACGCGCAGCTCGCTGTCGCCTTCCAGCAGCGCCGGCTGGGTCAGGGCCTCGAAGCGTAGCTTGTCGGCGGCGTCGGCAGCGTTGGAGACCAGCTCGCGCAGGAAGATTTCCTTGTTGGAGTACAGCGAGTGGATCATCAGCTGCAGCAGTTGCTTGACTTCGGTCTGGAAGCCAAGGGTTTCGGTCTGGGTGGTCTCGGTCATCGATAGGGCTCCATGTGCAATGCCGCGCCAGCGCGTGCGGCCTTGCCAAGGGGTAGGGGTGATTGTCCCGAAATCAAGGGGTTGTTCGGCCGGGCTGCGCCCGGCACCCGCAGAGGCCAGAGCAACAGCCGAAGCAACAGCGGGCTATCCGTGGGATGGCGGGGCGGTGTCGGATTGCGGGGACGCCGTGAACCCGTCCTTGGGGGCTTGGCCGCGGCATCCATGCCGCGGACGCCGCGCAATCCGACACCGCCCCGCCTTCGATAGTTGGCCGGCGGCCAGTAGATCCACGCCATGCGTGGATGGAATCTCTCAGATATCGAAATCCAAACCAAGGTCAGATCCGTTTTCCGCAGGAAAACGGATCTGACCCCGCCTGTATGTCGAGCATCGGATCGCGTCTGGGGTAGAGCCCCCTGAGTCAGGGGGCGGCCGCGAAGCGGCGGGGGTATGGAAGCTGGTAAGTGGGGCCCGCGTTTCGCGCAGCGAAGCGTGGGAGCGACAGCGCGCATGCGTTGGCGCGTCCCCGGCCGCGGGCCGGCCGAACTACAATCCCACTCATGCTGAAATTCTTGAATACCTCCCGCCGGGGGCGCCAATGAGCGGCCGTGGGGGCAACGACGGCCAGGTCCGCATCATCGGCGGTCGCTGGCGCAATACCCGCTTGCCGGTGCCGATCCTGCCGGGGCTTCGGCCCAGCAGCGACCGTGTGCGCGAGACCCTGTTCAACTGGCTGATGCCCAAGCTGGGCGGGGCCCGCGTCCTGGACCTGTTCGCAGGCAGCGGCGCATTGGGGCTGGAAGCCGTCTCGCGCGGTGCCGCCCACGCCACCCTGGTCGAGCGCGATGCGCAGCTGGGACGCAACCTGACCGCCGCCGTGGCCAAGCTGCAGGCCGGCGACCAGATCAGCGTCGTGCAGGCAGATGCCCTGCGCTGGCTGCAGGGTGCGCAGGCGCAGCAGGCCGATCTGGTGTTCATCGACCCGCCATTCGCCGATGGCCTGTGGCAGGACGTGCTGGCCCAGCTGCCGCGGCACCTGGCAGCCGATGCCTGGCTGTACCTGGAATCGCCGGCCGGCCACGTGCCGGTGCTGCCGCAGGGCTGGCTGCTGCACCGCGAGGGCGGCACCCGTGAGGTGCGCTTTGCCCTGTACCGCCGTGCCACTGCTACACTTTGACCTCATCTGAACATCTGCTACCGCCCATGACCGTGGCCAACCGCCGCATTGCCGTCTATCCCGGCACGTTCGACCCGATCACCAACGGTCACATCGACCTTGTGAGCCGGGCCGCGCCGCTGTTCGAAAAGGTCGTGGTCGGCGTGGCGCAGAGCCCGTCGAAGGGCCCGGCGCTGCCGCTGGAACAGCGCGTGCAGCTGGCGCGTGGCGCCCTGGCCCACCATGGCAATGTCGAAGTCATCGGCTTCGATACCCTGCTGGCCCATTTCGTACGTTCGGTCCAGGGCGGGGTGCTGCTGCGCGGCCTGCGCGCGGTGTCCGACTTCGAGTACGAGTTCCAGATGGCCAGCATGAACCGCCACCTGATCCCCGAGGTCGAGACCCTGTTCCTGACCCCGGCCGAGCAGCACAGCTTCATTTCGTCCTCGCTGGTCCGCGAGATCGCGCGCCTGGGCGGCGACGTGTCCGGTTTCGTGCCGGCCGCGGTGCTCGAAGCCCTGCGCAAGGTCCGCGAAGCGAAGGCGGCACAGTCGTAAGCCCGCCGTACCTGCACCCCATTACGTACAACACCACGCACCATTCCGGGAGGAAATCCATGAACACCACCATGCGCGCGATGCTGATCGCTTCGTTGGCCCTGGCCTTCACCGCCTGCAAGAAGGAAGAGGCCGCTCCGGTCGACGAGGCCAAGCAGGCCCTGGTCGCTCCGTCCAAGGACGACGATGCCGGCTGGAAGAAGTACCTGCAGGAAGTGGCGATCCAGAACATGGGCAACATCACCAACAGCCCGTTCCTGTATTACCTCTCCCCGGAATCGGACCCGGACTTCCAGGCCAAGTACGAGCGCCAGACCGAGAGCGCGACCCAGGCCGTGGCCCGTGGCGTGCAGCCGGGCAACATGCTGGCCTTTGGTTCGTCGGCCTCGGGCAAGATGGCTGACATGATCCAGGCCGTGTTCAAGGACGTGTCGCCGGATTCGATGAAGGGCGTGCGCGTCGTCTTCATCGGCCAGTCGGCCGACAACGCCCGCGTGCAGGCTGCGATCCAGCCGACCGGTGCCGAGTACATTTTCGTCGAAGCCAAGTAATACCGAGCCATGGCGGCCATGCTCCGGCATGGCCCGGGCGGCGTCCTGCCAGGGCGCCGCTGATGACCTGACCGGCCCGCGCGCCCGCGCTGGCCGGTCCTTTGTCCCAAGGCGCGGGCGAGGAGTATCGCCATGTCGCTGAAAATCAACGAGCTCTGCGTCAACTGCGACGTCTGCGAGCCGGCCTGCCCGAACCAGGCCATTGCGATGGGTGAAACCATCTACGTGATCGACCCTGCGCGCTGCACCGAATGCGTGGGTCATTTCGACGAGCCACAGTGCGTGGTCGTCTGCCCGGTCGAGTGCATCGACCCGGATCCGGAGATCGTGGAAACGGAAGACCAGCTGCTGGCCAAGCTGCGCCAGCTGCAGCACGATCACCCCGAACTCTATGCGGAGCCCCCATCCGAATGAAGACGCTGATCGTCCGCCCCCTGTTGCTGCTCGGCCTGCTGCTGAGCCCGATGGCCTGGGCCGACAGCCCGGCCGGTGCCGAGCGCCCCGACGGCGCAGCCATTGCCAGCGGCCACGCGCTGGCCACCCAGGCCGGTATCGATATCCTGGCGCAGGGCGGCAACGCCTTCGACGCTGCGGTGGCGGTCTCGTCCACGCTGGCGGTGGTCGAGCCGATCAGTTCCGGACTCGGCGGCGGCGGCTTCTTCCTTCTGCACGACGCGGCCACCGGCAAGGACGTGATGCTGGATGCACGCGAGACCGCACCGGCGGCGGCCACGCCGCAGGCCTTCCTCGACAAGCAGGGCAACCTGGACCGCGACCGCTCGGTCAACGGTGCGTGGTCGGCGGGTATTCCCGGCCTGCCTGCGGCGCTGGTCGAACTGTCGGCCAAGCACGGCAAGCTGCCGCTGTCTGCATCGCTGCAGCCGGCGATCCGCATCGCGCGCGAAGGCTTCCCGGTGTACGACCGCATGGCCAAGGGCTATGCGTCGCGCCGTGAAGTGATGGAGCGCTATCCCGGCACGCGTGAAGTCTATCTGCGCAACGGCAAGCCGATCGCCAGCGGTGACCTGTTCAGGCAGCCGGAGCTGGCGCAGACGCTGGAGCGCCTGGCCGCAGGTGGCTTCGATGGCTTCTACAAGGGGCAGACCGGAAAGCTGCTGCTGGCCGGCGTCAAGCAGGCCGGCGGCAAGTGGACCGCTGAAGAGCTGGCCGGCTACCGCGTGAAGCAGCGCGAGCCGATCGTGTTCAACTACAACGGCTGGAAGATCACCACCGCGCCGCCGCCGTCGTCGGGTGGCATCGCGCTGGCCAGCATGCTGCAGATCCTGGAAGGCTGGGACATCAGGAAGATGGACCCGGCGCACCGCACCCACCTGGTGGTGGAGTCGATGCGCCGTGCCTACCGCGACCGTACGTTCTTCCTCGGCGATCCGGACTTCGTGCAGATCCCGCAGAAGGTGCTGACCAGCAAGGACTACGCACAGGGCCTGCGCGCGACCATCCATCCGGAGAAGGCCACGCCCAGCGACCTGCTGTCGGGCAATCCGACGCCGCTGGAAGACGACGAGACCACGCACTTCTCGATCATCGACCGCGACGGCAACCGCGTCGGCGCCACCCAGACCGTCAACCTGCTGTACGGCTCGGGGCTCATTCCCAAGGGCACCGGCGTGCTGCTGAACAACGAGATGGACGATTTCGCGCTGAAGCCGGGTACGCCCAATGCCTTCGGCGTGATGGGCTACGAGGCCAATGCGCCGAAGCCGGGCAAGCGCATGCTCAGCTCGATGACGCCGACCTTCATGGAAAACAGCGACAAGGTGATCGTGCTGGGCACGCCGGGTGGCAGCCGCATCATCACCATGGTGCTGCTGGGCATCCTCGGCTACGACGCCGGCCTGGACGCGCAGCAGGTTGCCGCGCTGCCGCGCTACCACCACCAGTGGCTGCCGGATCTGATCGAAGCCGAGGACGATGCGTTCGACGCGGCGACGGTGAAGCAGCTGCAGGCGATGGGCCACAGGATCGACCTGCCGGGCAATGTCGCCGCCGGCGGTCGCGGTTCCAGCCACGTGTGGGGCAACCTGCAGACCGTGGAATGGGACCGCAAGGCGAACAAGCTGTTCGGCGGCAGCGACCCGCGCAATCCGGTGGGCAGTGCCCAGGTCGTGCCGGCCCACTGATGTGGCGGTGCCGGCCACTGGCCGGCAATCTGGCAGATCACCAGGACCCCGCCAACCGGCGGGGTTTCCTGTTTCCTTTCTAGCGATTATTTAACAGTCCGGCGCCGATAATCGACGCATGAAACTCTGGTCTATTCGTGGAAACTCGCAGCGCCTGGACGGCGGCGCGATGTTCGGCAACGCGCCGCGTGCGTTGTGGGAAAAATGGGCGGCTCCGGACGAGCTCAATCGCATCGAGCTGGCCTGCCGTGCGCTGCTTGCCAGTCCGCTGGAAGGCAAGACAGTACTGTTTGAAACCGGTATCGGTGCGTTCTTCGACCCGCGCATGCGCGAGCGTTATGGCGTGCAGGAAAGCCAGCACGTGCTGATCGATTCACTGCGCGAAGCGGGTTTCGAGCACGAGGACATCGACGTGGTGGTGCTCAGCCACCTGCACTTCGATCATGCCGGTGGCCTGCTTGCCGCATGGAGCGAAGGGCGTGAGCCCGAACTGCTGTTCCCCAACGCAACCTATGTGGTTGGTGCGCAGCATTGGCAGCGCGCCGTGCGGCCACACCCGCGCGATCGGGCCAGTTTCATTCCTGAGCTGCCCGGCCTGCTGCAGGCCAGTGGCCGCCTGGAAGTAGTGGAGGGGGAGTACTCGAATGCGCTCGGCCGCAGCGTGCGCTTCAGCTACAGCGATGGGCATACGCCGGGGCTGATGCTGGCCGAGATCGTTGGCCACGCGCATGCCGGTGAAGATGCGCATGGTGGCGTGGTGTTCTGTGCCGACCTCATCCCAGGTCGTTCATGGGTGCACGTGCCGATCACCATGGGCTATGACCGCAATGCCGAATTGCTGATCGACGAGAAACGGCAGTTCCTTGAAGACAAGCTGGCGCGCAACGTGCGGCTGTTCTTCACCCACGACCCGCAGGTGGCGCTGGCGCAGCTGGGCCGTGATGACAAGGGACGTTTCGTGACCCTGCACGAACAGGGCGAGCTGAAGGCGCGCGCCCTGGGTTAATGGCAGAGCCGAGCGTGGGCTCGGCTCCACATCACTCGTCGTTACGACGCCTTCAGGCAGCTGCTCATGAAGGTCTTGCGCGCATCGCCGGCCAGCTTCTTCGCGCCTGCGTCAGCGTTGCATTTGCGCATGCGTTCCTGCTGCGTATTGACCAGCTTGGTTTCGGCGGCATGACCGCTGAGGCAGGAGCTCTGCGCGGTCTTGTAGGCATCCCCCTTCAAGCCCTTGTTCTTGGCCGAGCATTCGGCCATGCGCTGCTGCTGCGGGGTGGTGGCATTGGCAGTCAGGGGCAGGCCGACCAGCAGGACAGCGGCCAGCAGGAAAGAGGCTTTCATCGGGAGCTCCAAGCGGTGGCGGGTGCGCGGAGCATTCGCTTCCGACCGGTAAGGCCACGTGAAGAATCACGCGTCGGCCACACCCGCGTCCACGGGCGTTCACGTGACGCGGCGAAGCGGGCCGGCGAACGGTTGTCGGGTCAGAGCCCTCTCCTGCGGAGAGGGATCCGACCACGGTTCGCCGGATCAGCCGACGCGGGTGCCGAAGATGCGGTCACCCGCGTCGCCCAGTCCGGGCAGGATGTAGCCCTTGTCGTTGAGCTGGGCATCGATGGCCGCAGTGTAGATTTCCACGTCCGGATGCACGGCCTTCACTGCTTCGATGCCTTCGGGCGCGGCCACCAGGAAGATGCCCTTGATGCGACGGGCGCCGGCGCGCTTGAGCATGTCGATGGTGGCGATCAGCGTGCCGCCGGTGGCCAGCATCGGGTCGAGGATCAGTGCGTCGCGCTCTTCCAGGCGGCCGGTCAGGCGCTCGAAGTAGGGTACCGGCTGCAGGGTTTCTTCATCGCGCTGCAGGCCGACCACGCTGACACGGGCGGCCGGAATCAGCGACAGCACGCCGCTGAGCATGCCCAGGCCGGCACGCAGGATCGGCACCACGGTGATCTTGGCGCCGGCAATGCGCTGCACCGTCACCGGGCCGGCCCAGCCGGCCAGGGTGTGCGGCTCGGTATCCAGGTCGGCGGTGGCCTCGTAGGCCAGCAGCGTACCCAGCTCGTTGGCCAGTTCGCGGAAATCCTTGGTGCTGAGCGCAGCGTTGCGCATCAGGCCGATCTTGTGCTGCACCAGCGGGTGGCGCACTTCGACGATCTTCATGGTCGGGAAGGGGAATAGGGAGAGAGGCCGCCATTTTGCCGGATTGGCGGGGCGAAGCCCAAACCGGGCCCGGGGCCGCTGTACATGAAATGTGCAGAGGCATGTCACGGCCATGCAACCTTGCGGACATACCGTGCAGACCCATTCTTAACAGGAATGGGGATTCCCAGTGCATATCAAGACTCCGTTGGCCGTTGCCATCACCCTGACCCTGGCGATGGGGGCTGCCGCCCCGCTGCAGGCCGCCGGGCAGCAGGCGGTAGCCGCCACCGGCGCCGTGGCGGCCGACGCGGTCGACCTGGACCGTATCGAGGTGCGCGCCCAGCTCGAATCGCAGATCCGCGCGGTCGACCTCAAGCGCGGCAGCGACGCCATCGAAGACGCGGTGTCCTCCGATGCCCTGGGCCAGTACCCGGACAAGAACGTGGCCGAGTCGCTGCAGCGCCTGCCGGGCATCAGCGTGACCCGTGACCAGGGCGAGGGCCGTTTCGTGGTCATCCGTGGCCTGGACGCCAATCTCAACAGCGTCAGCGTGGATGGCATCGCCGTGGGCACGCCGGAGGATTCCAGCCGTGCCGCGCCGCTGGACGTGATCCCGTCCGATTCCACCGAACGCCTGCGCGTGGTGAAGTCGCCGACCCCGGACATGCCCGGTGATGCCATCGGCGGTGCCGTGCTGGTGGAATCGGCCTCGGCCTTCGACCGCGACGGTCGCAGCCTGCGTGGCAAGATCGAGGGCAGCCACCAGCAGCTGTCCGGCGAGACCAGCCCGAAGGCGGCCTTCAACTACAGCGAAGTGTTCAACGACACCTTCGGCGTGGCGCTGGGCGTGAACTACCAGAAGCGCCGGTTCGAGTCGGACAACACCGAAGTGGAGTACGACGGCGAGGACGATGCCGCCCCCGGTGACGTGACCGCGATCAACCTGCAGCACCGCAAGTACGAGATCGAGCGCAAGCGCATCGGCGCCAACCTCAACCTCGACTGGCGGCCGGACGAAGACAGCAGGTACTACCTGCGCACGCTGTACAGCCAGTTCGACGATGCGGAGACCCGCCAGCGCGTGATCTTCAACTTCGACGACGCGAAGATGGTCAAGACCGGCACCGACCAGTACCGCCTGGATGGCATGCCGAAGGACTCGATCGACAAGCGCATGCGCTACCGCACCAAGAAGGAAAACACCTTCGCGGCCAGCCTGGGCGGCGAGCACAAGTTGACCAACGCCGTGGTTGATTACCGGATCGGCTACACCCGTACCGAAGAGCGCGTGAACGACGAGATGGAGGCGCGTTTCAAGCTCAACGGCAAGGCGTTCAACGGCAGCCTGGACCAGAGCAGCCGGCTGCCCAGCTACAACTTCGACAACCCGCAGTGGCTGGACAACAGCAATTACGCGTTCGACCGCTTCGTGCTATCGCCCAAGCAGGTGAACGACAAGGAGCACAGCGCGCAGGTCAACGTGCGCTTCGACGGCGACAGCAGCAGCATCAAGTTCGGTCTGCTGGGCCGCTGGCGCGACCGCGACGTGAATGTGGATGAGCGCGAACTGCGCGTCGGCCCGAAGGTGGCGCTGGCGGGCTGGACCACCTCCTCGCCCGAACATCGCCACGGCAACTTCGGCGACGGCATGGATTCGGCGGCGATGCGTGCCTTCTGGGCGGCCAATGGCAGCCAGTACAGCGCCCGCCCGCAGGACGTCGGCGGCAATGCGATGACGTCGCTGGAAGAGGATTACGTGGCCAGCGAAGACATCTTCGCCAGCTACGCCATGGGTACCTGGGACGTGGGCGCGCTGCGCCTCATCGGCGGCGTGCGCGTGGAGAACACCCGCTTCAAGGCGATCGGCAACCAGGTGGACGTGGCCGCCAACGGCCGCAGCTTCACCGTCACCCCGCGCGTGGCCAACAGCAGCTACACCAACGTGCTGCCGGGCCTGCACCTGCGCTATGACGCGGCTGATGACTGGGTGCTGCGCGCCTCGGCCAACAAGACCGTATCGCGCCCGTCCTTCGGCGACGTCTCGCCGCGCGTGGGTTACAGCCGTGGTGACGAGGAAGTGCGCCTGGGTAACCCGGAACTGGATCCGTACGAGTCGAAGAACATCGACCTGTCGGTGGAGAAGTACATCGGCAGCAGCGGCATCGTTTCGCTGGGCCTGTTCCACAAGTCGATCGATGGCTACATCGTCGAAACCGTGCGCACCAATGATCCGGCCTACGGTGGATTCGATGTGACGCAGCCGATCAATGGTCGCAAGGCCACCGTGCGTGGTGCGGAGTTCAACTGGCAGCAGCAGCTGGCCTTCCTGCCGGACGGCCTGGATGGCCTGCTGGTCGGCGCCAGTGGCACCTGGCTGGATACGAAGTTCGATGCCGGCATCAAGGACCGTGCGGGCGAGGACTTCACGCTGCCGCGCGCTTCCAAGCATGTCTACAGCGCACACATCGGCTATGAAAAGTACGGTGTAAGCACGCGCCTGGCGGCCGTGTACCGCAGCGAGTACCTGGACAGCATCGGCAAGGGGCGCGCATTCGACATCTACGTGGCACCCAACACCCAGCTCGATTTCTCGCTTGACTACAAGTTCACCCCGCGCGTGAGCGTGTACTTCGAGGCGCAGAACCTGCTGGACAAGCCGTTGGAGCTGTACCAGGGCACCCGTTCGCGCACCCTGCAGCTGGAAGAGTACGGCCGCACCTATGCGCTGGGCCTGAAGGTGGCGCTGTGATGGGGCGTGGCGTCACTGTCCTGGCCGCCGCGCTGGCGGCTACGCTGGTCGCCGGCTGCACGCCGGCCACCGGCAACGATCCGGTTGCGGGAGCGGCCTCGCCGGCCGCCAGTGGCGAGCGCAAGGTAGCCACCATCGCCGAAGCGTTCCTGTCACCGATGACCCCGGCCGACAACATCGACTCGCCGGCGGCCTGGCGCGCGCCGGACGGCGTACTGTGGCTGATCGCCACTGCCAAGGCCACCGACAAGCTGGTGGTCTACGACGGCAGCACCGGCCAGCACCTGCGTGACGTCGGCAGCAGCGGCACCGCACCGGGGCAGTTCGACCGCCCAAACGGCATCGCGGTGACCGACGACCTGCTGTGGATCGTGGAGCGCGACAATCACCGCGTGCAGGTACTGCGCCTGCCGGACTTCGCGCCGCTGGCGACGTTCGCGGCGGACGACCTGCGCAAGCCTTACGGGCTGTGGGTCGACCGCCGTGCCGATGGCTACAGCGTCTACGTCACCGACTCCTGGGACAACGGCGAGGATGCACAGGGGCGCGACATCCTGCCGCCGCTGGCCGAGCTGGACAAGCGCGTGCGCCAGTATCACGTGACCCGCAATGGTGAGAAGGTCGACGCGAAGCTGGTGGCCAGCATCGGCGATACCACCGAGACTGGTGCGCTGCGCGTGGTCGAGTCGATCTGGGGCGATCCCGAGAACGACCGCCTGCTGATCGCCGAAGAGGACGAGAGCTACGCCAGCGAGTTCAAGGTCTACACCCTCGCGGGCCGCTTCACCGGCACCACCTTCGGCCGCGACGTGTTCAAGGCACAGGCCGAAGGCGTGGCCCTGCGCACCTGCGGCAAGGATGGCTGGTGGATCACCACCGAACAGGGCAAGCAGCGCAGCGTGTTCCATCTGTTCGACCGGCACACGCTGAAGCCGGTCGGCGCGTTCCAGGGCAATACCGTGGCCAACACCGATGGCATCTGGATGATGCAGCAAGCCAGCACGCGCTTCCCGCACGGTGCGCTTTATGCCGTGCATGACGACCAGGGCGTGGTAGCGTTCGACTGGGAGAGCATCGCCAAGCAACTGGCGTTGCCGCTGGAGTGTGGCGCATGAGCCGGCAGCGCGTGATGCGCACGTTGGCCCTGGGTCTGCTGCTGGCGCTGCCGTCGCTGTCGTTCGCGGCGGCCGAACCGAATACCCAGGTGCCGGCAGGTAGCCGCCACTACGCAGCGACGACGGTGCCGGACCGCATCGTCGCCTCGCCGGTGGCCGATTCCAGCCATGGGTTCGCAGTGGCCTGGCGCACCGATGGCAGCGTGCAGGCGCCGCTGCTGGAGATCGCAATGGCCGCAGATTCGCCGGCCATCGAAGGCATCCGCCAGGTTCGTGCGACGACCCGCGCGCTGCAGACCGAGAACGGCCTGTCGCACCACCATCGTGCAGATATCGATGGCCTGCAGCCGGATACCCAGTACGTCTACCGTGTGCAGGGCAACGGCAGTTGGAGTGCATGGAACCAGCTGCGCACGCTGGCTGCCGCCGACCAGCCGCTGACCCTGCTGTACTTCGGCGATACCCAGAACAAGAACGTCAGCCATGTCAGCCGCGTGGTGCGTGCCGCGCAGAAGGCCGCACCGCAGGCACGCATGAGCCTGTTTGCCGGCGATCTGGTCAGCGGCGGCGACAACATGGATGACAGCGAGTGGGGCGAATGGTTTGCCGCCGTCGGCTGGCTGGCGCAGGAAATGCTGGTGGCGCCGGCCATAGGCAATCACGAGTACTTCGAGGAATTCGAGGACACCCCGCAGGAGCGCCGGGTGCTGGGCCGCCACTGGCCGGTCACGTTCGCGTTGCCGGGCAATGGTGCCAGCGCTGCGCAGCAGAGCAGCTACTGGTTCGATGCGCAGGGCGTGCGCGTGGCGGTGGTCGATGGCACTTCGGCACTCGACCTTGGCACCGCCAAGGCACAGGCGCAATGGCTGGACAAGGTGCTGACCGGCAATCCGCAGCCGTGGACCATCGTGTTGCTGCACCAGCCGTTCTACTCGCCGCGCGAAGGGCGCGAGAACGCCGCGCTGCGTGAGGTGCTGTTGCCGGTGGTACGCCGCCACAACGTCGATCTGGTGCTGCAGGGCCACGACCACACCTATGGCCGCCGTGGCGAGGGGCAGGCCGCAACGCCGCAGTACGTGGTAACCGTGGCGGGGCCGAAGCAGTACCGTCTCTCCGACGAGGCACGAAAGACGATGGATCCGGTGGCCGAAGACACCCAGTTGTTCCAGGTGTTGAACATCGACCCGCAGCGCCTGCGCTATGAAGCACGCACCGTGACCGGCCGTCTCTACGATGCCTTCGAACTGCGCCGCGATGCCAAGGGGGGGAAACAGCGCATGGAGCTGACCGAAGGCCGCATCGCACCGCGCGACTGCCCGCGTGCGCAGACCGCCAAGGGTCGCGCCGATCGCTGCTGGGAATGAGGAGATCCAGATGAAAACCGTACGCCGTCTTGTCCCCATGGCTGCCATCGGCGGGGCCCTGCTCCTGCTCGCGACAGCGGTGACCGCTGCCGATACCGTGCTGCATCCGTTCCTGGTGGCCCAACCAAGGGAAGCCCCGCGGGAGGTGAATCTGGCGGTGGAGATTCCCGCCGGCAGCGTGACCAAGTACGAGATCAAGGAAGACGGCCTGGTGCATGTGGACCGCTTCCAGTCGATGCCGGTCGCCTATCCGGCCAACTACGGTTCGATGCCGCGCACGTTGGCTGGCGACAACGATCCGCTGGACGCGCTGGTGCTGACCCGTGAACCCCTGCATCCGGGCGTGATCGTACGCTTCCGGCCGATCGGCTACCTGAAGATGATCGACGGCGGCGAGCACGACGAGAAGATCATCGGCGTGCCGACCGACAAGGTTGACCCGACCTACGCCAACATCCGCGACCTGGCCGATCTGCCGGAGATCGAAAGAGAGCGCATCGAAGCGTTCTTCCGGGTCTACAAGGACCTGCCGGCCGGGCGCAACCCGGTGCAGCTCAACGGTTGGGGCAACGCCGCCGAGGCGCGGGCGCTGATCAGCGAAGCGATGAAGCGCTTCGAAAGGTAGATCCGCGCCATGCGTGGATTCAGTCCAGCAACGTCTCGATGAACGATTCGGCCTGCAGGCGGTCGCCCAGTACCCGGGCCACCACCTGTACGGCTGCGTCCTGGTGTTCAGGGCGGATGCCGCCATCGTCATCGTCGTTGTAGAGGTCATCGCCGGCGTCGAGGTACACCGTGCCTGCTGCAGCCAGAGCTGCCATCAGGGTCGGCACGTCGGCAGTCATTTCGACGGCATCCAGCAGGCCGGCACCGTGATGGCTGAACAGCACACGGCCGTCGTCCAGATCGAGGATGAGCGGATCAGCGCTGCGATCGGCAATCACCAGCCAGTTCGAGGGCCAGTCGTTGATCCGTTCGCCGCTGATGCCATGCCATCGATAGCCGGCCTGATGGCTCCACAGGCGTTGCAGCGGCGGTATCCAGACATCAAGGCCGGGAACGGTGATGCCGGCGGTGCCTACCCGGGCATTGATCACTTCGCCCAGCGGCCCGACCTGCGCGTAGAAGCGTGCCAGTACCGGGGGCAGCGGGAACGGGCCCTGCCAGTCGCTCTCGTGCTGGGCATGCAGCAGCCCGAAGCGGGCGAATGAGGCGTGAAGATCATCCATGTCAGAGTCCATCGGGCAGCGGCCGTGCAGCCTAGCAGACGGCGTCTGCGCGCATCGCCTTCACCACCGCTGGCTATCATGTGCGCCTTCCACAACGAAGGCGGTGCATGTGTCGGTAGCGTTGGTATGGTTCCGCCGTGATCTGCGGCTGCAGGACAATCCGGCCCTGCAGGCCGCGCTGGACGCCGGTCACCATGTGGTGCCGGTGTACATCCACGCGCCGCACGAGGAAGGCGAATGGGCGCCCGGCGCGGCGTCCGATGCCTGGCGTCATCCCTCACTGGCCGCACTGGATGCCGACCTGCGCGCGCGCGGCTCGTCGCTGGTGCTGCGCAGTGGTGACAGCCTGCCGGCCCTGCAGTTGCTGATCGAGCAGACCGGTGCCGAGGCGGTGTACTGGAACCGCAAGTACGAGCCGGCCACCCAGCCTCGCGACGCTACCATCAAGCGCACGCTGCGCGAGCAGGGCGTCGACGCGCAGAGCTGCAATGGCAGCCTGTTGTTCGAGCCCTGGGACATCGCCACCCAGCAGGGACAGCCGTACAAGGTGTTCACGCCGTACTGGCGCAACGTGCTCAGTCATTGGCGCCTGCCGGCACTGCAGGCCGCACCGGAGGCACTGACGCCGCACGCGGTCGGCAGCCTCGCACTTGATGATCTCCAGCTTGCACCGACGCTGGATTGGGATACCGGCTTCTGGGAGTACTGGCAGCCGGGTGAAGCCGGTGCGCTGGAGGCGCTGTCGGTGTTCGAGGACGGCGCCTTGCGCGGTTACCGCGAGCAGCGAGACCTGCCCGACCGCGTGGGCACCTCGCGGATGTCGCCGCACCTGCATTTTGGTGAGATCGCACCGTGGCGCATCGCGCATGCGCTGGAAAGACTGCGCAGTGCCGGCACCGATGCCGACATCGACGGCTATCTGCGGCAACTGGGCTGGCGTGATTTCGCCTACCACCTGTTGCATCACTTTCCGAAGACGCCCACGGACAACCTCAATCCGCGTTTCGACCGCTTCGCCTGGGCGGCACCGACTGCAGCGCAACTGCACGACTGGCAGCGCGGCAACACCGGCGTGCCGATCGTTGATGCCGGACTGCGCGAGCTGTGGCACACCGGCTACATGCATAACCGGGTGCGGATGATCGTGGCCAGCTACCTGTGCAAGCACCTTCGCGCGCACTGGCTGCATGGCGCGCGCTGGTTCTGGGACACCCTCGTCGATGCCGACCTGGCCAACAACACGATGGGCTGGCAATGGGTGGCCGGGACCGGCGCCGATGCCGCGCCGTACTTCCGGGTGTTCAACCCGGTCACCCAGGCCGAGAAGTTCGATCCGCAGGCCCGCTACATCAGCCGCTGGGTGCCCGAGCTGGCGGCACTGCCGGTGAAGGCGCGGTTTGCGCCGTGGCAGCATCCCCTGCTCCTGGCAGCACACGCGCCTGACTATCCACGCACGCCGATGGTGGACCTGGCTGAGGGCCGCGACGCTGCGCTGGCCGCATACCGCCAGTCGGGGGCGGGGTAAAGGGTGACCCGAGCGATCCGGTCAGTTAGCTGAACGCGGCCCTGTCGGCGCACCGGATCATCATCCCGACATCGCATTCGGCTGTTTATCCTCTCTGCGCCCGCAAGCCGCCGGCCGACCGGAAACCAAGGAGAACCTCATGATCCGCAACACCACCCGCAACGTCGCACTGGCCCTGATGAGTGCGGCCGTCCTGTCGGCCTGCGCCACCGGCGGCTCCTATGTGCAGAGTGACCAGTACGGCAACCCGACCGAACAGCAGAACCGGACCGGCCGCAACGCGCTGATCGGTACGGCCATCGGCGTGGCGGCCGGCCTGCTGACCGGCGACAGTGCTACCGAGCGGCGCCAGCACGCGCTGATCGGTGCCGGTATCGGCGCACTCAGCGGTGCCGCCGTCGGCCAGTACCAGGATCGCCAGGAACGTGCACTGCGCGAGCGCACCGCCAACACCGGCATCGATGTGCAGCGCCAGGGCGACAACATCATGCTGAACCTGCCGGACGGCATCACCTTCGACTTCGGCAAGGCGACCCTGAAACCGCAGTTCTATGGCTCGCTCAACGGCGTGGCCGGTACGCTGCGTGAGTACAACCAGACCATGATCGAGGTGGTTGGCCACACCGACAGCATCGGCAGCGACGCAGTCAACAATCGCCTGTCGAAGGAACGCGCCGACTCGGTCGCGCAGTACCTGATCGGCCAGGGCGTGCAGAGCGTGCGTATCGAAACGCTGGGCGCCGGCAAGGCGTACCCGATTGCCGACAACAGCACCGATGCCGGCCGCGCCAAGAACCGCCGCGTCGAGATTCGCGTGATTCCGCTCAAGCAATAACGCGTAGCGTTACTGCTTGAGCCGGTCCGGCCATCGGCCGGAACGAAAATGCCGCCCTTGCAGGCGGCATTTTTGTGGGTGCCGAGCGTTGCTCGGCACGCCGACAGCGCATGCAGAGTCGAGCCGGGCTCGACTCCCTCTGCAAGCCATGCCGACCAAGGTCGGCATCTACCAAGAGATGGATAAGCGCTCTTGTTGCAGGCTACGCCGCCGAGGCGGCCACCTTCTCCAGTATCCGCTTGCCACTGCTTTCCAGCGCGGCATCTTCCTGTGCCTTCTGCTGCTGTGCCAGCTTCGCGCCGGGGCACTGCGCCAGCATGTAGTTGGCATCGAAGTTGAGCTTCTCGACCAGGAAGTCGACAAACGCACGCACCTTCGGCGAGACCAGGCGGCCGCCGGCGAACACGGCATTGAAGTCCACTTCCGGGCCGGTCCAGCCGGCCAGCACGCGGCGCACCATGCCCGATTCGACGAACGGCTTGGCCATCACATCACCGGTCAGCAGCAGGCCTTCGCCACAGACCAATGCACCATTCAACGCAGACATGTCGTTGGCGGTCATCAGCGGGGTGACCGGGAAATCGCGCAGCTCGCCGCCGTTCTCGCCCAGCTGCCAGGTGAAGCGCGGCGAATTGCCGGTGTGGTACGGCTTGCGCATCGCCAGGATGCGATGGAACTGCAGCTCTTCCGGATGCAGCGGTTCGCCATAGCGCTCAATGTAGGCCGGGCTGGCGAACACCTGCGTGCGCAGGCTGCCCAGCTTGCGCGCGACCAGATTGGAATCGGGCAGGGCACCCACGCGCAGCGCCAGGTCCGCTTCACCGGCGATCAGGTCCAGCTTCTCGTTGCCCATGTGCATGTCCAGGCGGATCTCTGGATACTGCGCATGGAACTGGCCCAGCAGTGGCGCAATCCAGGTGATGCCGATCGAGTAGGGCACAGTGAAGCGCAGCCAGCCGCGCGGGCCGGACTGCAGCTGGCTCACCGCGCTCTCCGCTTCTTCCAGCTCGCGCGCGATGCGCTGGCAGTGCTCGTGATAGATCGAACCGGCTTCGGTCAGGCCGAGGCGGCGCGTGGTCCGGTGCAGCAGGCGCGCGCCCAGGCGCGTTTCCAGCTCCTGCACTTTGCGGCTGACCGTGGTCTTGGGCAGGCCGAGCGATTTGGCAGCGGCAATGAAGCTGCCTTGCTCGACCACTTTGACGAAGATCAGCGTCTCGTTGAGATCGTGGGACATGGTCGGGGATCCTGGACGTCGGGGATGGGACAATCGTGACAGAACGATTGGACCGGGAGCGGGATGATTATTCCCCTTAATCAGGACTAATCAAGTAAAGGTTTGAGGTCTATCGTGGCGCCATTCGTTAATTGGAGCCCGTCCGCCATGAGCCTGCGCAACATTCTTGCTCGACTCCGGAACGCCGGCCAGAACACCCTGGACCTGGCGATGACCGTCGAAGCCCGTCCGAGTTCCTTGGTACACAAGGACTTTCGTGAGTTTACCGCGCCCATGCGTCAGCAGCGTGGCGGTGCCATCCGCATGGTCCCGCACAAGGGCGACCGCCTGCGTCGAATTGGGACTATCCCGGATTTGGGAGGAAATGTCCCGTGAATGGGATACTGACGCCCGAAGTCCTGGTCCTTGGCGGTACCGGTGCCGTCGGCCAGGGCGTGGTCGGCGCGTTGCTGGAAGCCGGCAGCCCGGTGCTGGTGGTTGGCCGCGATCCGGGCCGGCTGGCCGCGCTGCACGAGCAGTTCGCGGATGAGCCCGGACTGGAGACGCTGCTGGGCTCGCTCAGCGACGACGGCTCGGCACGCGCGTTGGCCGAGCGCATCGCGCAGCGCCCGCGTCCGCTGGCGGCGGTGATCGCGGCAATGGGTGGCCCCTACCGTCGCGGCCGGGTGATCGACCGCAACGGCGATGAGCTGCTGGGCGCGATGCAGGCCGACCTGATGCCGCACGTGCACGCCGTGCGCCACCTGCTGCCGCTGTTGCAGGACAACGTGCATGCGCGCCGCTACGTGATGATCGGCAGCCCGGCCAACGCCAAGCCCTGGGCGGGCTACGGCGAGACCTCGATCACCACCGCCGCACTGCGCATGTACGCGCAGGTTGTGCACCAGGAAGCGCAGGCGCTGGGCGTGCGCGCGCAGATGCTGGAAGTCTGCAGCCCGGTGTGTACCCCGGCCAACGCGGCCAATGCCTGCATCGAGTGGCCCAGCTCGCTGCTGGTCGGTCGTCGTGTGGTCTCCCTGCTTGATGGGTGCCGCGACAACCGCGCCATCGTCCGCTGCGACAGCAGCGATGCCGAATTGCCGCGTGGCCTGCTGCACCTGGAAGTTCCTCCGCTTTGGCGCGACACCGCAGGCATCGCTTGACCTCGACCATGGTTGAGGTCGCAGTATTCGCCGCCGATTTTTGCAACACGTTCCCATATCGCTGTACCACCCCTCCGTACGGATGCATGCCATGACTTCCCCCAATACCACCCCACATCGTTTCGGACATCGCATTGCGATGGCCGGCGTGTCGATCCTCGCCGCGGCCGTGCTTGCAGCCTGCAGCGGCGGCCATGCCGAAGAAGCCGGTGCACCGCCGCCGCCGCAGGTCAGCGCCGCGCCGGTACTGGTCAAGCAGGTCAGCCAGTGGGACGAGTTCAGTGGCCGCGTCGAAGCGGTGCAGAGCGTTGAACTGCGTCCGCGCGTGTCCGGTTACATCGACAAGGTCAACTACGTCGAAGGCCAGGAAGTGAAGAAGGGCGAAGTGCTCTTCACCATCGACGCGCGCAGTTACCAGGCCGAGTACGATCGGGCGGCCGCCGAACTGGCCCGCGCCCGTACCCAGGCCACGCTGGCCCGCAGCGAGTCCGAGCGCGCCAAGCGGCTGTCCGAGCAGCAGGCGATCTCCACCGAGACCGCCGAGCAGCGCCGTGCGGCTGCCGACCAGTCCGGCGCCGCCGTGCAGGCCGCGCAGGCAGCATTGGATGCAGCCCGCCTCAATCTTGAGTTCACCAAGGTACGGGCACCGATCGACGGCCGTGCCGGCCGCGCGATGGTCACCGCCGGCAACCTGGTCACCGCCGGCGACAGCGCCAGCGTGCTGACCACGCTGGTCTCGCTGGACACGGTGTTCGTCTACTTCGATGCTGACGAAAGCACCTTCCTGCGCTACGCCCAGATGGCACGCAAGGGCGAGCGCCCGAGCGAGCGTGACAGCGCGCTGCCGGTGAAGGTCGGCCTGTCCGGTGAAGAAGGCTACCCGCACACCGGCAAGGTCGACTTCCTCGACAACCAGGTGGCCCGCAGTACCGGGACCATCCGCGTCCGTGCGCTGCTGGACAACGCCGATCGCCAGTTCACGCCGGGCCTGTTCGCCCGCGTGCAGCTGCTTGGCAGCGGCCAGTTCCAGGCGCTGCTGATCGATGACAAGGCCGTGCTGACCGACCAGGACCGCAAGTATGTGTACGTTGTCGACAAGGATGGCAAGGCCCAGCGCCGCGACATCCAGCTTGGCCGCACCGCTGAAGGCCTGCGTATCGTCGAGCACGGCCTGGCGGCAGGAGACAAGGTGATCATCGACGGCGTGCAGAAGGTCTTCATGCCGGGCATGCCGGTGCAGGCCAAGGCCGTGGCGATGCAGCCGCAGGCTGCGCCGGCACCTGGCCGTGATGCCACCGCTGCGCTGAACCACTGATCCGCCCGCTCCTGATCCGCGTCCCCGCTTAGCTGCCGGCGCCAGCGGCAGCCTTCCCTGCCTTCGTCGTATCGACGAGGGGCAGGGTGGCTGTTGCCCGCCGAATGCCTTTCCCAGGAATTCCTCCATGGACTTTTCCCGTTTCTTCATCGACAGGCCGATCTTCGCGGCGGTGCTGTCGATCGTGATCTTCGCCGCAGGCCTGATCACGATTCCAATCCTGCCGATCAGCGAGTACCCCGAAGTGGTGCCGCCGTCGGTGGTCGTGCGCACGGTCTATCCGGGCGCCAACCCCAAGGTCATTGCCGAGACCGTCGCCACACCGCTCGAAGAGGCCATCAACGGCGTCGAAGGCATGATGTACCTGAAGTCGGTGGCCGGCTCGGACGGCGTGCTGCAGATGACCGTCACCTTCCGCCCGGGCACGGACCCGGACGCAGCGGCGGTGAAGGTGCAGAACCGCGTGGCGCAGGCGCAGGCGCGCCTGCCCGAGGACGTGCGCCGGCAGGGCGTGACCACGCAGAAGCAGTCGCCGACCTTCCTGATGGTGGTGCACCTGACCTCGCCGCAAGGCAAGTACGACACCCTGTACCTGCGCAACTACGCGCGCCTGCACGTCAAGGATGCGCTGGCGCGTATTCCGGGCGTGGGTGACGCGCAGATCTTCGGTGGCGGCGACTACGCCATGCGTGCCTGGCTGGACCCGGACAAGGTGGCTTCGCGCGGCCTGACCGCCAGCGACGTGGTGCGCGCCATGCGCGAGCAGAACGTGCAGGTTTCGGCCGGCCAGCTCGGCGCCGAACCGCTGCCGGACAGCAAGTTCCTGACCCTGATCAATGCCCAGGGCCGTCTGAAGACCGAAAAGGAATTCGGCGACATCGTGCTCAAGAGCGGCACCGATGGCGAGATCGTGCGCCTGTCCGACGTGGCCCGCCTGGAACTGGGTGCGGGCGACTACACCCTGCGCTCGCAGCTGGACGGCAAGAACGCGGTGGGTATCGGTATCTTCCAGTCGCCGGGTGCCAACGCGCTGGAAATCCGCGATCAGGTCATCTCGACGATGGACGAGATGCAGAAGACCATGCCGGCCGATGTGAAGTACGAAGCGGTGTATGACACCACCATCTTCGTGCGCGACTCGATCAAGGCCGTGGTTTCCACGCTGCTGGAAGCGATCGCCCTGGTGGTGCTGGTCGTGATCCTGTTCCTGCAGACCTGGCGTGCGTCGATCATTCCGTTGATCGCGGTGCCGGTGTCGGTGGTGGGTACGTTCGCCGCGCTGTACCTGCTGGGCTTCTCGATCAATACGCTGAGCCTGTTCGGCCTGGTGCTGGCGATCGGCATCGTGGTCGACGACGCGATCGTGGTGGTGGAGAATGTCGAGCGCAACATCGAGGAAGGCCTGTCACCCACCGCCGCAGCCCACCAGGCCATGCGCGAAGTGTCCGGCCCGATCGTGGCGATCGCGCTGGTGCTGTGTGCCGTGTTCGTGCCGATGGCCTTCCTGTCCGGTGTCACCGGCCAGTTCTACAAGCAGTTCGCTGTCACCATCGCTATTTCCACGGTGATCTCGGCGATCAACTCGTTGACCCTGTCGCCGGCCCTGGCCGCGCGCCTGCTGAAGGCCCATGGTGCGCCGAAGGACGGCCCGAGCCGCCTGATCGACCGCCTGTTCGGCTGGGTGTTCCGTCCGTTCAACCGCTTCTTCAAGTCCAGCTCGGAGAAATACGAGCGTGGCGTGGCCCGCATCCTCGGCCGCCGCGGTGCGGTGTTCGTGGTCTACGCGATCCTGCTGGTCGGTACCGGCGTGATCTTCAAGCTGGTGCCGCCGGGCTTCATCCCGACCCAGGACAAGCTGTACCTGATCGCCGGCGTGAAGCTGCCGGAGGGCTCGTCGATCGCGCGCACCGATGAAATGCTGCGCAAGGTGGCCAAGATCGCCCAGGAAACCGACGGCGTGGCCCACACCATCTCGTTCCCGGGCCTGAACGCGCTGCAGTTCACCAACACGCCCAACACCGGCGTGGCGTTCATTCCGCTCAAGCCGTTCGCCGAGCGTCATGGCCGTACCGCTGCGCAGATCAATGCCGAGATCAACCAGAAGATCGCGGGCCTGCAGGAAGGCTTTGCCTTCGCGATGATGCCGCCGCCGATCCTCGGCCTGGGCAACGGCAACGGCTACCAGATGTTCATCGAGGACCGCGGCAACCTGGGTTACGGCGCGCTGCAGAATGCGGTGCAGGCCATGCAGGGCACCGTCGCGCAGACCCCGGGCATGGCCTTCCCGATTTCCAGCTACCAGGCCAACGTGCCGCAGCTCGATGCCGAGGTGGACCGCGTCAAGGCCAAGGCACAGGGCGTGCAGCTCACCGAGCTGTTCGACACCTTGCAGACCTACCTGGGTTCGGCCTACGTCAACGACTTCAACCAGTTCGGCCGCACCTGGCAGGTGATCGCCCAGGCCGATGGTCCGTACCGCGAGACGGTCGAAGACATCGGCAAGCTGCGGACCCGCAACGACCGCGGCGAAATGGTGCCGATCGGTTCGATGGTCACCATCAAGCAGACCTTCGGCCCGGACCCGGTGCTGCGCTTCAATGGCTATCCGGCAGCGGACCTGGCCGGTGAAGCCGACCCGCGCCTGTTGTCCTCGGCCGAGGCGATGACCAAGCTGACCGAGATCGCCGCCAAGGTGCTGCCGGTGGGCATGACCACCGAATGGACCGACCTGAGCTACCAGCAGGCAACCCAGGGCAAGGCCGCCTTCATCGTGTTCCCGGTGGCGATCATGCTGGCCTTCCTGGTGCTGGCCGCGCTGTACGAGAGCTGGTCGCTGCCGCTGGCGGTGATCCTGATCGTGCCGATGACCCTGCTGTCCGCGCTGTTCGGCGTGTGGCTGACCGGTGGTGACAATAACGTGTTCGTGCAGGTCGGCCTGGTGGTGCTGATGGGCCTGGCGTGCAAGAACGCGATCCTGATCGTCGAATTCGCCAGAGAGCTGGAGATGGGCGGCAAGGGCATCGTTGAAGCGGCATTGGAAGCCTGCCGCCTGCGTCTGCGCCCGATCGTGATGACCTCCATCGCGTTCATCGCCGGCACCGTGCCGCTGGTGTTGTCGCACGGTGCAGGCGCCGAAGTGCGCTCGGTGACCGGTATCACCGTGTTCGCCGGCATGCTGGGCGTGACCCTGTTCGGCCTGTTCCTTACCCCGGTGTTCTACGTGGCCCTGCGCAAGTTCGTCACCCGCAACGGTGGTGGACAGCTGGTGCAGCACGGCGAGCCGACCATCCACCACTGATATGGAACCCCGTCGCCGCCGGTCATTGGCCGGTGGCGGCTTTCCCCTCACAAGGCATGCATCCATGAACACCCATCAGAACAAGATCGCGCTGGTCACCGGCGCCACCCGTGGCATCGGCCTGGAAACTGTGCGCCAGCTGGCCCAGGCTGGCGTGCACACGCTGCTGGCCGGTCGCAAGCGTGAGACCGCCGTGGAGCTGGCACTGAAGCTGCAGGCTGAAGGCCTGCCGGTCGAAGCCCTGCAACTGGACGTGACCGACGCGGCCAGCATCGCCGAAGCGGTCGAGCAGGTGCGCCAGCGCCATGGTCGTCTCGACATCCTGGTCAACAACGCCGGCATCATGATCGAGAACCCGGTGCAGGCACCGTCGGAACAGTCACTCGATACCTGGAAGCGCACTTTCGACACCAACGTGTATGCGCTGGTGGCGGTCACCCAGGCCTTCCTGCCGCTGGTCAAGCAGGCCAAGTCCGGGCGCATCGTCAACGTATCGAGCATGCTCGGCTCGCAGACCCTGCACGCCGACCCGGCGTCGGGCATCTACGATTTCAAGATCCCGGCCTACAATGCCTCCAAGGCGGCGGTGAACAGCTGGACCTTGAGTCTGGCCTACGAACTGCGCAATACCCCGATCAAGGTCAACACCGTGCATCCGGGTTACGTGAAGACCGACATGAACGGCGGCAACGGCGAAATCGAAATCAGCGAAGGCGCACGTTCCAGCGTGGAAATGGCGTTGATCGGTGAATCCGGCGCCAGCGGCAGCTTCACCTACCTGGGCGAGGTGCTGCCATGGTGATCCGCACGTTGGCGATGGCCGTCTCCAGCCTGGTGCTGGCGGGCTGTGTCAGCGTCGGCCCGAATTACAAGGCCCCGGTGCAGGAACCGGTGGTCCTGCAGTGTGCACAGCAGCCGGTGTTCAGTACCGCTTCGCCGGTCGCCAGCTGGTGGGCGCAGTTCGATGATCCGGTGCTGGAACAGCTGGTGCACGGCGCACTGTCGGACAACCTGGACCTTCGCGTGGCCGTGGCCCGCGTCAGCCAGGCCCGCGCGGTATTCGTGGAAAGCCGCCTCGACCAGGCTCCGCACGTCACCGCTGGCGGCAGCTACGACCGCCGCAAGCAACCCGATCCGCAGCTGGGTGGGCAGCGGGTGTTCAGTGAAAGCTACCAGCTCGGCTTCGACGCCGGCTGGGAGCTGGATCTGTTCGGCCGCAAGCGCCGTGCTGCTGAAGCCGCACGCGCCGACCTCGGTGCCGAGCAGGCCAACCTGGCCGATGCGCAGGTCCTGATCGCCGCTGAAGTGGCACGCAACTACTTCGAGCTGCGCGGTACGCAGAAGCGCATCGCGGTGGCCCAGCACACGCTGGAAAACCTGCGCGATACGCAGAAGCTGACCGAGGCACGCTGGCAGCTGGGCGCAGGCAGCGAGCTGGATGTGCAGAGCAGCCGTGCCCGCCTGAAGGCGATCGAGGCTGACATCCCGTTGCTGGAAGTGGCCGAGGCGCAGTCGCGCAACCGGCTGGCCGTGCTGCTCGGCCAGCGCCCGGAAGTGCTGACTGACATGCTCGCGCCGCACGACGTACCGGCCTTCGCCAAGGCACTGCCGCTGGGCGATACCCGCGAACTGCTGCGCCAGCGTGCCGACGTGCGCGTGGCCGAGCGTCGCCTGGCGGCTGCGACCGCACGCGTGGGCGTGGCCACGGCGGACCTGTTCCCGCGGTTGTCGCTGTCCGGCTTCGTCGGGTTCCTCGGTGGCGATGCCAGCGGCCTGGTCAATGGCAACAACAAGGCCTGGTCGCTGACCCCATCGCTGACCTGGGCGGCATTCGACTTCGGCACCGTGCGTGCACGCCTGCGCGCCAGCAAGGCTGAAGCCGAAGGCGTGGCCGCGCAGTATGAGCAGGCGGTACTGCTGGCCCTGGAAGACACCGAGAACGCGCTGACCCGCTATTCCAAGCAGCAGGCACGGTTGGCGATCGTGGTCGAGCAGGCGCAGGCGGCACGGCGTGCCGAATCGCTGGCGCAGATCCGTTATCGCGAGGGCTCGGAGGACTTCCTGACCCTGCTGGATGCGCAGCGCACGCAGCTGGCAGCCGATGATGCGTTGGCGGCGGCCGAGTCCGAGGTCAACGTCAGCGTGGTGGGCGTGTACAAGGCGCTGGGCGGCTGGGGGCAATCACCGCAGCAACCGAGCGTGGCGCAGGTGCCCTGACGCCGGGGGGACGGAGGCCGTGGCTTCCGTCCCCTTGCTCTTTCAGGGCCACTGATTGGCCGGCACCTCGCGCTCGCGCATGCGCACGATGCAGAAGCGATGGCCGGTCGGTGCTTCCATCACCCACCAGCGCTTGACGAAGCCTATCCGTCGCGCGCCGAGCTTCTCCAGGCGGTCGGCCTCGGCATCGATGTCGTCGCTCTCGATGTCCAGATGCACCCGTGACGGGTGATCGACCCGCTGGACTTCAACGTCCAGGCCCGCCGGTGCGCCCAGCAGGTCGGCATACTCGGCGCCCCCTTCGGCACGCGCCGCCTGTGCCTGCAGACCGAGCGCGGCGGCCCAGAAACGGGCGCCTTCGTCGGCGGGAAGGTCCTGGCAGTCGATGATGAATCCTGCCAGCCGGCTCTGGTGTGCCATGTGCTGCTCCGCAGTTCGAGGGGTACGCGGCAGGGTAGCGCGGTGCATTCCGCGTACGTCTTCACCTTCGTGACGTTTCTGACTCTGCCGGATTGCGGGCTCGCCGTGTAACTAGTGGGTCAGGCACTCGGGAGGACAGGCAATGGCGGACGGAAGGCGGGATACCCAACGGATGTTGTTCGGCGATCCGGGTCCACCGGGTGCGGGTCTGTCAGTGGCGGTCGTGGTGCTGCTGGTGCTGGCGACGATGGCCGCAGCGGTCGGTTTCCTGCGCCTGCAGGATTCGATGCTGGGGCTGGGCCTGATCGGCGTCGCCGTGTTCCTGGCGATAGGGGCCCGCATCTGCCAGGCGCGCGATCAGCATCAGGCCCTGTATCGCCTGCTGTCGCGGCAGCCGCCGCTGTAGCTGCGGCTGCCGTGCGGGGTCAGTGCTTCGGCCAGTCCAGTTCGACCACCAGCGGGAAATGATCCGATGGCAGCACGCCATCGATGCGGCGGTCATCGGTCAGGAAGCTGCGCGCGCGGAAACCGCGCACCAGCACCCAGTCCAGCTGCGCGGTGGCCTTGCCAGTGAAATCGTGGAAGGTCAGTCGCGGGCCCTGCGGTGTCTTCACCTGGGCACGGGTGTCGTGCAGTACGCGGGTGAATGCCTTGTAGGTGTCGCCGCCGGGTTCGCTGTTGAAGTCACCGGTCAGCACCACCGGCAGGTCGGCCGCCAGGCCGGCCACGCGCCTGCCGATCAGCTCGGCACCCTTCACCCGGCGTGGTTCGTCCTCGTCGCGGTAGGGCAGGTGGGTATCCATGAAATAGAAGCGGCGGCCGTCATCGATGCGGCGGAACAGCGCCCAGGTGACCATGCGTGGATACAGGTTGCCCCAGGTGATGCTGCCGGGCACATCGGGCGTATCAGACAGCCAGAAGTTGCCTGATTCCTCGATCGCCAGCACCTTGCTGTCGTAGAACACGCCCATGTGCTCGTCGCCGCTGCCGCCGCGGCGGCCCTCGCCGAACCAGCGGTATCCGGGCAGGTGCTGGGCAAGGTAATCGGCCTGCTCCTGCACCAGCTCCTGGGTACCGATCACCGCTGGGTGCGCGTCGAGGATGACCTTCACCATCGCATCGCGACGGTCGGGCCAGCGCTTGCCGGGTTCGGTATCGGCCGGGGTGCGCACATTGAACGACATCACCTTCAACGGCGCAGGGGCTGCGGCCCAGGCGCTGGTCAGAGGCAGGGCAAGCGCCAGCAGCGCAGACAGCGCGGGGCGACGGAAACGCGACAACATCGTGGAATCCCTCCATTCCATGAAAACGGTTTCACAGAGCATGCCACGAATGCGAGGGCAGCGTTATGCAGGGATGGGTGGCTCGCGGATGCCGGGCGGGCGATGAACGTCCCGCCCGGTGGACCGCGCACCGGCGATCACGGGTCGTAGCTCATCCCGTCGCCTGCCTTCTGCAATCGCGCAGATGCACAGGGCGTATGCCGCACGCTGATCAGGCAGCAGGAAGTGCCTCCATCCTGATCAATCTTCAATCTCGCCACGGCGGCCTGCCGCGCGCACTGCCTGCGCGGTGGTGGCCACGCCCAGTCGTTGCCGCGCTCGCCGCAGGTGGTTCTCAACCGTGCGCGCAGACAGCCCCAGCGTGGCCGCTATCTCTGCCTGGCGCCGTCCAGCGGCGACCCAGCGCAGCACCTCGCGTTCGCGTGCGCTCAGCGCGCCCGCGCGGGTGTCGACCGGTGCTTCGGCAAGCCGCCGCGCCGCGCGGAAGACTGACGTGCCGACCATTTCAAGCAGCAGGCGCGCGCTGGCGGACGCATCAATCGAGGTGCCGGCGAAGCTGACCGCGCCTTCCAGACCGGTCGGGCCGAACACTGGAACCTGCAGCCCATGCAGGCCATCGCCGCGCGGCTGCTTCACCACCACATAGCGTTCGCCGCGCACGCCCTGGCGCTTGCTCCAGAAGAACGGCGCAGTGCTGTCCAGTACATGGCGGTTGACCGGGCAGGCGTGCAGGTAGCGGGCGAGCCCGGTGGCGCTGCCGTCGTCGAACCAGTCACCTTCGATCCAGTACACGCGCTGTGCGCCGCGCTCCAGCCCGGTTCCGGTGGCAAACACCAACAGGCGGTCGTAGCCCAAGGGTGAGGCGGCGGCGCGCAGCACGCCGCCCACCGCCGGCAATGACCGCGCCTGTTCCAGTTCCAGCAGCGCGGGCACCAGCGCAGGCATTGGCTCAGCGCCCCGCCAGCGCATCGAGCAGCGTACGCGCGGCCAGCTTGCCCAACGCGTTGCCGGCCAGCGGACTGTCGCCGGTCAGCAGCAGGCGATCCTGCAGCACGCTGCCATCGATGCCCTCATTGACGATCTGCACCCCCTGCTGGGCCAGCCGTTCACCGAAGAACCAACGCAGCTGCCCGGGCATGTAGCCGATCCCCGGTGTCTGCCGGTCCATTGCGTCGGGGAAGGCACAGATGCGGTAGCCACGGAACAGCGAGGCACCCTCGGCGTCGTCGACGCCCGCCGCCAGCAGCGCCGCCGGGCCATGGCAGAGGGTGATGATGTGGCGCTGCTCGGCCATGGCCCATTGCAGCGCGGCCTTCACCGCCGCGCTCTCCGGCAGGCCGATCAACGCGCCGTGCCCACCGGGAATGAAGACGGCGGCGTAGTCCGAATCGGCGCCCAGGCCGGCCACCACCTGATCCAGCTGCAACGGCTGGCGGAAGCGTTCCTGGTAGCGTTCGTACAGGGCGCCGATCTCGCTGTCCTCGTGTGGGAAGGCCCACCATTCGAACTTGACGGCGTTGCCGGACAGCGTCGCCACGTCGATGTCGAAGCCGGCCTTGTCCAGGTGGTACATCGGCAGCAGGGTTTCCACCGGATGGTTACCGGTGGAGAACAGGTGGCCATTGGCGGTCGGCAGATAGCGCTCGTCGGCGGCGATCATCAGCACCTTCCAGCGGCCATCGCGCCGCGCATCCGGATAGTCGGCGCCGGACAGGTCGCTCTTGGGCGAGGTGAACTGCGACAGCGAATACGGCGACGGGAAGAAGGCATCGCGCTCGGCCGGATCGGGGCTGGGCTGGCGGCTGGGCTCTTGCGTGTTCATGCAGACCTCCGTTGGGGGAAAGTGAGCCCAGCATAGGAGGCTGCGTGCGCAGGCGCGATGAGGGATTCCCCTCAATCGGCCGCAACCCGGATGCTGCAGCGCGCCACCCGGCCGGTTGGACAGTGGGATTATGTCGTGTTATCTAGCTAGTGCCGGGATAATCCCGGCATAACCACACAGCAAGCAAAGGAATGAAAATGAAAAGATTCGCCCGAGCATTGCGCGTCACTCTGAATATTCATCCGAACGAAAAGAGCAGCGTGTGGAATACCTGGCCGCTGTGGGTCGAATTCTGATCCTGCCAGCCAAACCCGCGATTGAGCGGTAGCAAGACGAAGGGACTCGTCTTTCGAGTCCCTTCCTGCCGGAGACGCACTGCATGCAAGGGATGTCGAATGAAGGCAGCGCCATTGCTGCCGAGCGCCTGGCTGCGCGCGTGGAGCGCGAAGGGCCTGTGCTGAAGCTGGAAACCGGTGGAATCGGGGTGTTCTGCCCGGAGCTTGCCGGCAAGGTCGACAAGGAAAATTCCGAGCAGCTGTACGTCGTCGAGTCGCTGGCCGACCTGTTCCGCCGTCACGAGCGCGTGCGCTGGACCGACGTGCGCAGCCTGATCGCCACCCGTAGTGCTGAGCTCACCGGAGCACAGACCCTGGAGGCACTGCAGTCGCGCATGAGGCAAGCTCTGGATGGGGTGTGCGGCCATGCGCTGGATGCCACGCCGGCGGTGTGGAAAGTGATGGCCCATCCCTTGATCCCGCTGGTGATCGACGGGCTCGATGCCCGCGGCACCGCAGCCATCGAACGCGCCCTGCATCTGCGCTACACCACCCAGGTCGAGCAGGTCATCCATCGGCGCCACCTGCTGCGCAACTTCCTCATCGGCCGTGCCGAATCACGGGCGATTGCCGCGGAACTCAAGCACCGTGTCCGCAGCGGACGTTCGGCGCTGGATTACGCGCAGTCATTGCTGAGCCTGCGAGAGCGCATCGGCCTGGACAAGGTCACCTACCTGGTCACCGTGCAGCTGATCGCCATTTCCGGCGTGCCCGGCATGATGGCCGCCTGCCTGCTGCTGGCGATGCAGATGCATCCACACTGGCGCCAGCGCATCGAGGAGGAATTCGCGCCGCTCTCGGAGGCGGAGATCCACGCGCTGCCGATGGCCAGGATTCCCTGCACGATGCGCTTCCTGAAGGAAGTGATGCGGCTGTATTCCACGCCCTTCAACAACCGTCGGGTGGCCGCCTGCGATCTGCAGGTGGAAGGGCAGGCCATCGCCGAGGGCACGGTATTCGAGCTGAGCTCGTTCATCCAGCATCGCTCGGCGAAATACTGGGATGACCCGCTGCAGTTCGATCCCGATCGCTGGCTGCCCGAGCGGCGAAAGCGCACCGCCGGCATCTATGTGCCTTACGGCTTCCCCACGCGCTCGTGCGTGGGATCGGCGGTCGGCAATGCACAGCTGGTATTGCTGTGCGCGCTGCTGGCACGCGAGTTCCGCTTCACCCCCAGCGCCGACTATCGGCCCGAGGTGCGCATGGAGGGCTTTGCGATTCCGGCGGCGCTGCATGGCACGTTCTCGCGGCGTACGGCCAGTGCCTGATCTGTCGGGACGGCGGCTTACTTTCCCGTTCGCCCGTGTGCCTGCATGTCCTCATGCAGGATCCGCCGCAGCTCGACGATGGCCGGCGTAGCTTCCTGCACGCTGTGTCCGGACACGATCACCTTCTCCGAATCCGCGTGCGGCAGGTGCGAACTCCAGTAGGGCACCAGCCCGTCATCGGTCTTCTCAAGTGGGCCATCGGCCTTGGCGCGGGCGATGATCGAGTGGTAGTGCACCTTCGGTGACATCGGCAGGTCAGCCACGGCGCGGACGAACGGGTCGTCCTTGTCCAGGTTCTGGATGCTGTTCATCTGGTAGCCGTGCTTGCCGTCATTGCGGTCGATCTGGCCGTCGTTGGCGAGGGTGGCGACGTCTTCCAGCACGGTCAGTGGCAACCGCACCAGCCGGCCGATCCACCGGCCGAGGCGGGTGCCGGCCACGTCGGTACCGCGATGCGGCGTGGCGATGAACACCACGCGGGACACTTCCGGTTCTGGCAGGAAGGTCAGCACCGGTGCGCCTTTGGTGCGCAGCAGTTCGCGCTGGGCGGGCGTCATCTGCGCGGTGGCCAGCAGGGTGTCGACCAGGTGGTCGCCGGAGGAGGAGATCATCAACCGTGCGATCACCCCGCCCATGCTGTGCCCCACCAGCACCATGTCATGCGAGGCCTGCGCCTTGCCGCTGGGGTCGAAGTGCTTGAACGCTTCAGCCAGCGTGTGGCGCATCGCATCGTGGCTCATCGCGATGGGCATGTTGGTCGGGTAATAGAACTGCCAGACCTGGAACTCCCGGCGGATCTCGTCGTCGCGCAGCAGTTCGTTGGCCACGTTGACCCAGGCTTCCGGACTGCTGGCCAGGCCATGGATCATCAGCAGCACGCGGCGGTTCGGGTCGTAGGGCTGCATCATGTACAGATGCGGCGTGTCGATGCCGCCCTTGCCACCGAACAGCGTGCGCAACGACTGTCGGCTGAAGTTGGAGCGGGCCAGCCACAGCGCATAGCCGGCAGTGAAGTTGGCCGCCAGTGGCACCTGCTGGCCGTGCAGGGTCACTTCCGAAACCTGGTAGGGATCGTGGATCTCCAGCTCCGGCTCGTCATCGTGCAGCACCTCCCACAGGTTGTTCCCCGAGAAGCGCAGCAGCACCGTCATCGATGGCGAGGGCATCTCGCTCCAGCTCTGCGTGGCCGAAGTGCTGGCCTGCGTTGCCTGCGCCGCTGCCCGAAGCGTGGTGGCCGTGCTGCCGGCCGGGTCATCCATCACCGCCACCAGCTCGGCACCGAAGCCATCGCGGCGATGCACGCTGCGCAGCGTACCGGTGAACGACAGCGAGGCGGCGGGTACCAGCTCGCTGGGGGTACGCTGGTCCAGCGCCGATGCTTGGTCTGAAGGGGCCAGCACGAAGGTCCAGCGGCCCAGCTGGAAATGGCTGGCCTGGCCGTGCACGCGCCCGGTGGCATACGCGTTGTACAGCTGCACCGAGGCTTCCTGCACCGCCAGGTTGTAGTAGTCGCGCACCTGGGTCTGGCGGTCTTCGAAACCACGCTGGTTGGCGGTGCGCTCGGTGAAGAACAGATAGGCATAGGCCTGGCGCGCGACCTGCATCCACGCATCGAGGCGTGGATGGAAGTCGGCATCCAGCTCGGTGACTGCGGTCTTGGCGCGGCCGGATGCCGAGTACTCGCGCTTTGGCGCCGGCAGGGTCATCGCATACTGCAGCCACAACTCGGCCAGGCTGGAGCGCTTGTCTTCCTCGCGCACCACGATGCTGCTTTCCATGGCCTCGATGCAGGGCAGGCCGGGCTTGGCACAGACGCCCTCATCGAGCCCGGCCACGCGCAGGGTCTCAATGGTCGCCGCGCTGAGCTTGCCGGAGGTCAGGATGTCACCGCGCTTGAGCGCGATGTACTGGCCGGGCGTGACCGAGGCAACCTGCACCGACGGCCCGAACTGGCGCAGCGTCGCGCAGCCGCCCAGGGTGAGCAGCACGGTGATGATGAGGGTCGTGCGGCCGATGAAGCCCAAGCCCGTGGTAGCCATGCGATGCTCCTGCGCGGTGGCGCCACTCTAGCGGTGGGCCTGTCAAAGCGGAATAGACCGGACGGTCGGTTTGGGCCTGGCCGCCTTGGGTGATTCAGCCATTCCCGTGTGACACTGCGGCCAATGGAAAGGACACGGTGATCGCGATGGTCTGGCTGGAAACCCGTATTCCCCCGCCCGTGGTAATGCTGCTGTTCGCCGCTATGGGCTTTGCAGCACGCTGGCTGTGGCCGGGTTTGCACCTTCGGGTGCCGGTGCCGGTTCTGCTGGCAGGGGTGACGGTGACGCTGGGTGTCGTGCTCAACTTGCTGCCCAAGATCTCTTTCCGACGCGCCGGTACCACCGTCAATCCTCTGCGACCTTCGGCGTCGAGCGCGCTGGTTACCAGCGGAATCTATCGCCGCACCCGAAACCCGATGTATCTCGGCCAGGCGCTGGTCCTGTTTGGTGCCATGGTGTACCTGCAGAACCTGATCGCGCTGCTGGTGGTGCCGCTGTTCCTGGCGTACATCACTTGGCTGCAGATCCTGCCGGAGGAGCGGGCACTGATGGTCCGCTTTCCCGAGGCGTACGCGCAGTACCGTCATCGCGTGCCACGCTGGCTGTAGCGTCGGCTACGCCATCAGCGGCTGATCTGGCACTTCACCGCCGCCGAATAGCCCTCGTAGTCGTCACCCGCGATCACGTGCAGGGTGTGGCGCTTGTCGATGCGCTTCACGTAGGAAGGTTCCTCGGTATTGGCATGCTCGTTGACCTCGGTCACCGACCAGGCCCTGGCCAGGCGCTTGGGATCGACGCCGTTCAAGTACACGAAGAGGCCTTTCTCGCCTTCGGTCACATTCACATCGGCACTGCTGACCGTGCCGCCAAACAGCGCGACCGGCTTGTCCTCCGGCTCGAAGGTGCCGCCCGGCTTCTTGGCCAGGCCGGCCGCCTGCAGGGCATCGATGGCGTCGGCCGCACTGAAATCCGAGCCCGCCTTGCAGGCCAGCAGTGCTTCCAGCGTGGCGGTGCCGGGCGGCGCGATGGCCGGGGCTGCGGCGTGCGTGGCTGGGGCGGCGGCGAGCGCGGTGAGGAACAGGGCGAGCGTGGTTGTGGCGATTTTCATTGCAGATCCTTCTGGCGGTCGCGGATGGAGGGACTGTTGTGTTGGCGGTGTCATCCCGATTATGCGCCACACGTCCTGCGCGACGTGCAGGCACAAAAAAGCCGGAACCCCAGTTGACGGGAGATCCGGCTTCTTGCGGCCTCGACAGGCCATACAGATGGTGGAGGTGGGCGGAATTGAACCGCCGTCCGAAGGCACTCCATCCCCAGCACTACATGCTTAGCTCACCGTTGGATCTCGTCCCCGAACAGCACGGTGCGCAAAGCGCATCCGGGAACCAGCCTGTTGTGTTCTAGTGCCGGACTGACAGGCAGCCGTCCAGCGCGATTCCATGATAGTGACTCTACACCGCGAGCATGGACACAAGCGGTTTCGAGGCTTAGGCCTTAAGCGGCCAGAGCGTAGTTGTCGTCGTTGGCAACTAGAGTTTTGCAGCTGGATTTACGAGGAAAGCTACCCCCTCGGCATGCGCCAGGCGACTTCACAACCCCCGTCGAAACCAATGCACCCCCGGTTTCTTCAAGTTCTGCAAGGTACAAGGCCTGTTTCGTGTCGCCACGGTCAGTGCCTGCCCAACAGTGGCAATGCTACGGCAAAACAGCTGAACAGTCACCTTCGCAATCCACAACAAGTTGCAGAGCCTCCGTCATCGCGGATTGGTAACGTCATTGGCACGAATTTGCGACACACTGAAGACGACCATCCGAGCCAGGACAGACACGGAGACTGTGGGTGACCGAGGCAAGCCAACAACGCAGCCTGCGACAGCTGGTCGGACCCGTCGGGGCCGACTACCAGCGACGGGCATTGCCCCCTGGCTGGGTCTGGGCCGTGCTGGGCGCGCTGCTGGCGGCCACCTGCCTGACCGAACTGCCGGCCACAGCGGCCGCAGCACTGGTCGCCAGTGCGGTGGTGGTGCACTGGTCGCAGCGCGGTCGCATCCATTGGCTGGGCTGGCGCCTGCCGGGCCTGGCTGTGTTGGCGGCCCTGCTGTGGGGGCCGGAAGTGCTGTCGCAGTGGTTCGAGCACGGGCTGGCCGTGGTCCTGATGTCGCTGGCCAGCCTCAGCATCGGCGTGCATGTGTGGCAGTCGCGGCAGATGGCGCAGCAGCTCCAGGGCGCGGCCGATTCGATGGATGACGCCCAGTTGCTGGCCCTGCTGCCGGCCGACGCAGCCCAGCTGGCGCAGCGGTGGCGCGCCGGCGATGACCGGCATGCGCCCGAACTGGCGGTGGTGATGCATCTGGCCGTGATGCACGCCGCGCTGGCACCGCGCATGCGCGGGCAGGGCGTGCTGGCGGGGTGACCGGCAGGCAACTCCAGCGCCGACACGACTACGACCCCGACAACGTCTTGCGCAGGTAGATCCGCTCGTGACCGGGTGGGCAATCGGGCAGTCGCCCATACACGGTGTAGCCCTGCCGCAGGTAGAAGGCTTCGGCCTGCCAGTCGAAGGTATCCAGCATCACGTTGCGGGCGCCAAGCTGGCGCGCGGCGGCTTCTGCTTCCGCCAGCAGGCGCTGGCCGATGCCTTGCCCGCGCAGTTCCGGATCCACCCACAGCACATGTACCTGCAGCCAGCCGGCACAGACGTCGGCCAGCACGCCGCCGCGCAGCCTGCCGTGCTCGTCATGCCAGGCCAGGCGGACTGGGGTCTCATCGAACGCATCGCCGCCGTGGGCCTGGTTGAAGGCCAGCAGGCGCGCGCACAACGTGCGCGTTTCATCGGCGCTGGCAGTCGCCATGGCGCCGACGGGAGTGATCATGCGTCGCGGTTGCCGCGACGCATCACGCGCTGCTTCTCGATCGCCCAGTCGCGGTCCTTGGCGGCATCGCGCTTGTCGTGGGTCTGCTTGCCCTTGGCCAGCGCGACTTCGAGCTTGATCTTGTTCTTGCTCCAGTACATCGCAGTGGGCACGATCGTGTAGCCATCGCGCTCGACCTTGCCGATCAGCTTGTCGATCTCGTTCCGGTGCAGCAGCAGCTTGCGCTCGCGCCGGTCATTGGCCACCACGTGGGTGGAGGCCTGGATCAACGGGGTGATCTGTGCACCGATCAGGTAGATCTCGCCGCGCTTCACATAGGCGTAGGCATCGATGATGTTGCCACGGCCTGCGCGGATCGACTTGACCTCCCAGCCCTGCAGGGCGAGGCCGGCCTCGAAGCGCTCTTCGATGTGGTATTCGTGGCGGGCACGCTTGTTCAACGCGATGGTTTTGTTGGCCGTCGCGCTCTTTGCTTTATCCTTGCCGCTGTTCTTGCTCATTTCCGTATTGTCTCCGATTCGGGCCCGCCCGGTCGATTGCCGAAACGTCCTGTATTCATGCCTACTATCCGCCGCAGCGCCCTGGTCGAACATTCGGCCGCGCGCATGTTCGACCTGGTCAACGACGTCCAGGCCTATCCGCGCCGTTTCCGCTGGTGCTCTGCTGCCCAGATCGTTGAGGAGGGCGAGGACCGCCTGGTGGCGCGACTGGACCTGGGCCTGGGCTCGTTCAGCACATGGTTCCAGACCGAGAACACCCTGCAGCGCCCGCACAGCATTGATATGCAGCTGCGCGATGGCCCGTTCAAGCAGCTGCACGGCCGCTGGGAATTCCATGCGCTGGCCGAGGATGCCTGCAAGGTCACCCTGACCCTGGAGTTCGAACCCAGCTCGCGCCTGCTCGGTCCGGCGCTGGCGATCGGCTTCCAAGGGCTGGCCGATCGCATGGTCAACGATTTCGTCCGCGTCGCCGACGAGGGCTGAGCGATGATCGAGGTCGAGGTGGTGCTGGCCTGGCCGCAGCGGGTGCTGTCGCGCCGCTTGCAGCTGGAAGAAGGTGCGACCGTGGCCGACGCCATTGCCGCCGCCGCGCTGGAAGGCAGTGCCGATTGCCCCGCCGTCGCCGTTCATGGTGTGCTGGCTCGCCCGCAGCAGGCACTGCTGGAAGGTGATCGCATCGAGTTGCTGCGCCCGTTGCTGGCCGACCCCAAGGACAACCGCCGGCGTCGCGCACTCGGCGGTTGATTCCGGCAGCCGTACCTGCGGACGGGCAGGGGGCTCAGCGGCCCTTCTTCTTCTTGTCCTTCGGCAGGTTGCGGCCGAACTGGCGCACGGTCTGCTGGGCCAGGGCCTTGTCGTTGCCCGGGAAGTAATCGCCTTCCCAGCGGGTCACGGTGTCATTCTCGAAGAACACCACGAAGTTCTTCACTTCGGTACGACCCAGGCGGTTCACGCGCTGGCTGGAGGTGTAGTCCCAACGCTGGGCGTGGAACGGGTCGGGAATGGACGGGGTGCCCAGCAGCGCGGTGACCTGCTGCTTGCTCTGCCCGACCTGCAGCTTGGCCACGGCATCTTCCCGGATCAGGTTGCCCTGATAGATGGGTTGCTTGTAGATGATGCCGCACCCGGTGGTGGACAGGGCGACGGCGGCGACCAACAGGAGATTGCGCATCGGGACTGGCGGTTGGGGAAATCAAACCGATGATACACTCCCGGCGTGCCACCGCGACCCAATCCGAGGCAGCTGGCGCTAAATCGCCAATGAACGGAGACCTATGGAAACCCACGACCTGCGTAAAGTCGGCCTGAAGGTGACCCATCCGCGGATGCGGATCCTGGCGCTGCTCGAGCAGCGCAATGCCCAGCACCACATGACCGCCGAAGACATCTACCGCCAGCTGCTGGAGCACGGCGACGAGATCGGCCTGGCCACGGTGTACCGGGTGCTGACCCAGTTCGAGGCCGCCGGCCTCGTGCTCAAGCACAATTTCGAGGGCGGCCAGGCGGTCTACGAACTGGACCGTGGCGGCCACCACGACCACATGGTCGACGTGGACAGTGGCAAGATCATCGAGTTCGAAAGCCACGAGATCGAGGAACTGCAGCGCAAGATCGCCGCAGACCATGGCTACGAGCTGGAAGAGCACTCGCTGGTGCTGTACGTGCGCAAGAAGCGCAAGTAAACCGTTCCGGCCAGCTGGATGCGACGAAACCCCGGGCCTGCCCGGGGTTTTTCGTTGATGGGGTCAGAGCCCTTTCCGTTCAGGTAAGGGATCCGACCCCTTGCGGCCCAGCAGGATCTCCAGGTCCACCGCCTCAGCCATGGCCCGGTTGCCGGCATCACCCGGGTGGAGGTGGTCGCCGGAGTCGTAGGCCACGGCCATCCGTGAGGGATCGGCCGGGTCGCGCAGCGCCGCGTCCAGGTCGATCACCGCGTCGAACGGGCTGTCCGTGCGCAGCCAGGCATTGAGCTGGCGGCGCAGGGTGTCCTTGTCCGGTTGGTAGTAGTCGTCCAGCGGCGTGCCGGGCAGGGCGCCAGCGAACGGTGGCAAAGTAGCGCCCACGATCCGCACACCTCGGCGGCGGGCCTGTTCTGCCAGCGCGCGATACCCCGCCTGCAGCTCGCTCAGCGTGGGCCGGGCCTGGTTGCGGGCGAATGCGGTACCTGGCCAGCTGATGTCATTGATGCCGATCAGCACGATCACACTGGATACCGCAGGCTGGTCCAGCGCGTCGCGCCGGAAGCGGACCAGGGCGGATTCACCCATGCCGTCGCGCAGCAGCCGCCCCCCGGAAATGCCGGCGTTCACCACGGCTATGCCCCGCGCTGCCAGGCGCGCGGCCAGATGATCGGTCCAGCGCTGGTCCTGGTCGAGGCTGGCGGTGGCACCGTCGGTGATCGAATCTCCGATCACCACTACGCTGCGCGCGTCGGTGTCGGCCTCGACGTCAATTCCGGTCAGCAGCAGGCGGGCGGTGGTGCTGCTGGCTGCGCTCAGGGCCTGGGCCCGGCTCTGGTCGCCGGGGGCGATCCAGCTGGTCTGGCGGCCTTCCCAATGGAACGTCTGAACGGTTGCCGGCCCCGGCACAAAGACGCTGACCTGCAATGCCTGGCGGTCATCCGTGGCCAGCGGGAGCGGATCGCTCAGCTGTTCCTGACCGGGCCCGATCAACACCCCGGGCTGGCCGCCGAAGCTGAGCGGTTGCGGGATGGCGCCCGCGCGTGCGGCCACGCTGGCCGCCCTGATCCGCAGCGGCCGGGTGCCGTAGGCATTGCTCAGCCGCACCCGCAGCCGCGGGCCGCCCAGGCTGACACGCACCGTCTGGCGGAAGGTCTGGTCCTGCAGCGTGGCCGGGACCAGGGTCGGGAACAGGAAATCCGCGTTCCAGACCGGCTGCGGGCTGGCCTGCCAGCTGGCGACCCAGTGCGGGGCGGATGCGGCACTGGCGGCGCCGGACATGGCGAGCAGGGCGGTGGTGGTGAGCTGGCTCAAGCGGTTCATCGGGCAGTCCCGAGTGGAGGGACCGCCATGGTGATTCCGTGCTTATCTGTGAACTAGACTGCGCACGGACAATCATCTGTGAACTGGATTCATCGCCATGGCGCGACCCGACATCAACCGATCCGGCGAACTGGAAGTGTTCGTGCGGGTGATCGAGACCGGTGGCTTTTCCGCTGCGGCCCGCACGCTGGACATGACGCCGTCGGCGGTGAGCAAGCTGGTGGCGCGGCTGGAGCAACGGCTGGGCACGCGCCTGCTGCAACGCTCCACCCGCCAGCTGCAGCTGACCCCGGAAGGCTGCGCGTTCTACGAGCGTGGCCTGCGCGTGCTGGCCGACCTGGACGAGGCCGAGCGTTGTGCCAGCGCCCATGCCGAGCCGCGCGGGCGGCTACGGGTCAACTCCAACGTGCCGTTTGGCCGCCATTTCCTGTTGCCGCTGCTGCCGGCGTTTCTTGAGCGTAACCCGCAGGTGGGCGTGGACCTGACCCTCAACGACGAGGTGATCGACCTGCTGGAGCAGCGCACCGATGTGGCAGTGCGGGCCGGGCCGCTGAAGAGCTCCAGTCTGGTGGCGCGACGGCTGGGCGCGACGCGGATGATGATCGTGGCTGCACCGGCCTACGCGCAGCGGCACGGGCTGCCACGCACTGCCGAGGAGCTGCAGTCGCACAACCGGCTGGACATCGGCCATGCCCGTGCGATGCAGGGGTGGCCGTTGCTGCAGGAGGGGCGCGAGCGGATGCTGCTGCCCAGTGGCAATGCCCGCGCCAGCAACGGCGATGCGCTGCGCCAGCTGGTGCTGGGCGGGCTGGGCATGGCGCGGCTGGCGGAATTCCAGGTGCAGGAGGACATTGCTGCCGGGCGCTTGCTGCCGGTGCTGGAAGAGGCCAATCCCGGTGACCTGGAAGAGGTGCACGCGGTGTTCCTCGGGCAGGGCGGTTACCTGCCGCTGCGGGTGCGCGCGTTCCTCGATTTCCTGGTGGAGAACGTCGACCTGACGCGGCCGTTGGGGTGATACGGGTAGTGCCGGCCGCTGGCCGGCAACCTCACGATCATCGTCTACCGGTGTTGGGTTGCCGGCCAGCGGCCGGCACTACCGTGCGGGTGGGTTGTAGATCCACGCCATGCGTGGATAACCGTGAACAGGCCTCAGGCCTGCAGCAGCTTGCGGGCGGCGGCGCGCGCTTCCTTGCTCACTTCCACGCCGCCGAGCATGCGCGCCAGCTCTTCCTCGCGCGCCTTGTTGTCCAGCTTTTCCACTGCGCTCTGGGTCATGCCTTCCACCGGGGCCTTGCTGACCCGGTAATGGGCGTGGCCCTTGGAGGCGACCTGCGGCAGGTGGGTCACGCACAGCACCTGGCGCTTCTCGCCGAGCGCGCGCAGCTTCTGGCCGACGATGTCAGCCACCGCGCCGCCGATGCCGGAGTCGACCTCGTCAAACACCATGGTCGGCACCGCATCCAGGTCCAGCGCGGCCACTTCGATGGCCAGCGAAATACGTGACAGTTCACCGCCCGAGGCCACCTTGCGCAGGGCGCGCGGCGGTTGGCCGGCGTTGGCCGCCACCAGGAACTCGACGCGCTCGGCACCCTGCGGGTCGGGCTTGCCGCTGTCCTGTGGCTCCAGTTCGATCAGGAACTGGCCGCCGCCCATGCCGAGCTCGGCGATGATGCCGGTGGTGGTGGCCGACAGTTCGGCAGCGGCGCTGCGGCGGCTGGCGGTCAGCACTTCAGCCTGTACGCGCCAGGCGGCGGCGGCCTTGTCGATCTCGCCGGCCAGGCGCTGCAGGCGCTCATCGGCACCGCGCAGTTGCTCCACTTCGGCATGCATGCGCTCACGTTGCGCGCCCAGCTCGTCCATCGGCACGCGGTGCTTGCGGGCCAGGTCGTGCAGGCGGCCGAGGCGGCGCTCGTTCTCCTCGAACTGTTCCGGGTCGGCGTCGAGGTCGTCATGCACCCGGTCCAGCAGCGACAGGGCTTCGTGCAGCTGGATCGAGGCGTTCTCGATCAGGCCGTCCACTTCGCCCAGGCGCGGGTCGTGCTCGATCAGGCGCGACAGCTCGTGGCGCACCTGCTGCAGCAGGTCCAGCGCAGAGCTGCCGTCATCGCCGTTGAGCTGGTTGCTGGCTGCCTGGCAGGCGCTCAGCAGGGCGCTGGCGTGGGCCTGGCGACGGTGGCTGGCGCCAAGCGCGGCAATCGATTCCGGCTCAAGGTCCTCGCGGTCCAGTTCGCGCAGCTGGTGCTCCAGGAAGCCGATCCGGTCACTGACGTCGCCCTGTTGCGACAACGCCAGCGATTCATCGACCAGTGCCTGCCAGGCCGCGGCGGCGTGGCGCACCTGGCGGCGCTCGTTCTCGTTGCCGGCATAGGCATCCAGCAGGGCCAGCTGCGACGGGCGCGCCAGCAGCGCCTGTTGTTCATGCTGGCCGTGGATCTCCACCAGCAGCGAGGCCAGGTTGCCCAGCTGTGCCAGTGTCACCGGGCGGCCATTGATCCAGGCCCGCGAGCCGCCGTCGGCGCGGATCACGCGGCGCAGCTGGCATTGGTCCTCGTCGTCCAGCTCGTTGTCGGCCAGCCACTGGCGGGCGGCCTGCAGCTGCTCCAGCGCGAACTCGGCGGAAAGCTCGGCGCGTGCGGCACCATGGCGGACCACGCCGCTGTCAGCGCGCAGGCCGGACAGGAAGCCCAGTGCGTCGACCATCAGCGACTTGCCGGCGCCAGTCTCGCCTGAAACCACGGTCATGCCTGGCCCGAACTCCAGTTCGGTGGCGCGGACGACGGCGAAATCCTTGATCGAAAGATGTCTGAGCATGGGTAAGGGGGTGTCAGCAGCCGCGCAACGCTAGCACGCGGGCGCGGGAGGTCCAATGACTTGCCAAGGCGATGCGCCGCCATTATCTAGTGTCCGTGTCTCACAGGTTGATTCCATGCACGGTTCTCCCGACCAGCTTGCCCCGCGTGCGCGCCACCTGCTGCGCACGCTGATCGCGCGATACATCCAGGACGGCGAGCCGGTCGGCTCGCAGACGCTGGCGCGCGTGGCCGGCCTGGAGGTCAGCCCGGCCACCATCCGCAACATCCTGGGCGACCTCGAGGATCTGGGCCTGCTGGCCTCGCCACATACCTCGGCCGGCCGCGTCCCGACCGCGCATGGCTACCGGGTGTTCGTCGACAGCCTGCTGCAGATGCAGCCGCCGGGCGAGGGCGAGCTGGCCCGGTTGCGCCAGGAACTGGCCGGTGGCGGCAGCACCCAGGCCCTGCTCGGCAGCGCCTCGGAGCTGCTGTCGGCGATGAGCCACTTCGTCGGCGTGGTCAGCGCACCGCGGCGCGAGCAGTTCGCCTTCCGCCAGATCGATTTCGTGGCGCTGGATGGGCGCCGGGTGCTGGCGATCCTGGTATTTGCCGACAACGAGGTGCAGAACCGGGTGATCGAGACCCGGCAGGAGTTTGCGCCAGGCCAGCTGGAGCAGGTCGCCAACTACCTCAATGCGCATTTCGCCGGCCTGCCGATGGCCGAGATCCGTACCCGACTGCTGCTGGAGCTGCGCGACGCCCGGTCCGAACTGGAGCAGTTGCTGGCCCACAGCATCGAACTGGCCGAGCAGGCCCTGCAGCCGGCGGCCGACGACATGCTGGTGGCCGGGCAGACCCGCTTGATGGGCGTGCAGGACCTGTCCGACCTGGAGCGCCTGCGCGAACTGTTCGAGCTGTTCTCCAGCAAGCGCGAGATCCTGCAGCTGCTGGAGCGGACCATCCAGGCGCCGGGGGTGCGCATCTTCATCGGCGAAGAGACCGGAATGATGCCGCTGCAGGGCGTCTCGCTGGTCACTGCCCCGTACACCGCCAATGGCCAGGTGCTGGGCGTGCTGGGCGTGATCGGTCCCAAGCGGATGGCCTACGACCGGGTGATCCCGCTGGTCCAGGCCACCGCCGATGTGCTTGGCGCGGCCTTTTCACCGGCCGGACGCACGCCGGGAACATCCGACGCTTGAAACGCAGCATCCCGCCCACACTAGGGTGAGTGGAGGCGGAGAGTGACCGCCAGGGACCCAGACATGAACCACGAACATCCAGATATCGAATCCCAGCAGAGTGCCGCCGATGCGGCTGCCACCGCCGGCGTCAACGACGAAGTCGAGCGCCTGCGCGCCGAAGTCGAGCAGGTCAAGGCCGATGCGCTGCGTGAGCGCGCCGACCTGGAAAACCAGCGCAAGCGTGTTGCCCGTGACATCGAGCAGGCCCGCAAGTTCGCCAACGAGAAGCTGCTGGGCGAGCTGCTGCCGGTGTTCGACAGCCTGGATGCCGGCCTGAAGGCCGCCGGCGACGACCCGCACCCGCTGCGCGAAGGCTTGGAGCTGACCTACAAGCAGCTGCTGAAGGTCGCCGCCGACAACGGCCTGGCGCTGCTGGATCCGATCGGCCAGCCGTTCAACCCGGAACACCACCAGGCCATCAGCCAAGTGCCGACCCCGGGCGCTGCCCCGGGCAGCGTGGTGACCGTGTTCCAGAAGGGCTACCTGCTCAACGAGCGTCTGCTGCGGCCGGCGCTGGTGGTGGTGGCCGCCGACTGATCCGGCAGGGCCGGGCGGCGGACAGACCCGTCACCCGACCCGACGCTGAACGCGCCGGATCGTCGGAAACACAGCGTTCGGGAGGTGGCTTGAATGTTCCACGGGCCTCCCCCACATCGTATTCATCCACCGGCCGAACGGCCGGACTGACCCCAACAAGCATCCTCAGGAGTCTCCCCCATGGGCAAGATCATTGGTATCGACCTCGGCACCACCAACTCGTGCGTGGCGATCATGGACGGCGGCAAGGCCCGCGTCATCGAGAATTCGGAAGGCGATCGCACCACCCCGTCGATCGTCGCCTACACCAAGGACGGCGAAGTCCTGGTCGGTGCCTCGGCCAAGCGCCAGGCCGTGACCAACCCGAAGAACACCTTCTATGCGGTGAAGCGCCTGATCGGCCGCAAGTTCACCGATGGCGAGGTGCAGAAGGACATCGCCCACGTCCCGTACAGCATCCTGGCCCATGACAATGGCGATGCCTGGGTCGCCACCAGCGACGGCAAGAAGATGGCCCCGCAGGAAATCTCGGCCAAGGTGCTGGAGAAGATGAAGAAGACCGCCGAGGACTTCCTCGGTGAGAAGGTCACCGAAGCGGTCATTACCGTGCCGGCCTACTTCAACGACAGCCAGCGCCAGGCGACCAAGGACGCCGGGCGCATCGCCGGCCTGGACGTCAAGCGCATCATCAACGAGCCGACCGCGGCTGCGCTGGCCTACGGCCTGGACAAGGGCGACAACAAGGATCGCAAGATCGTGGTGTACGACCTGGGCGGCGGCACCTTCGACGTCTCGGTGATCGAGATCGCCAATGTCGACGGCGAGAAGCAGTTCGAAGTGCTGGCCACCAACGGCGACACCTTCCTGGGTGGCGAAGACTTCGACAACCGCGTCATCGAATACCTGGTTGAAGAATTCAACAAGGACCAGGGCATCGACCTGCGCAAGGATCCGCTGGCCCTGCAGCGCCTGAAGGATGCTGCCGAGCGCGCCAAGATCGAGCTGTCCAGCGCCCAGCAGACCGAAGTGAACCTGCCGTACGTCACCGCTGACGCGTCGGGTCCGAAGCACCTGAACATCAAGCTGACCCGCGCCAAGCTGGAAGCACTGGTGGACGACCTGATCAAGAAGTCGATCGAGCCGTGCCGCGTCGCCCTGAACGATGCCGGCCTGCGTTCGAGCGACATCAGCGAAGTGATCCTGGTCGGCGGCCAGACCCGCATGCCGAAGGTGCAGCAGGCGGTGACCGAGTTCTTCGGCAAGGAACCGCGCAAGGACGTCAACCCGGACGAAGCCGTGGCACTGGGTGCGGCGATCCAGGGCGGCGTGCTGGGCGGCGACGTCAAGGACGTGCTGCTGCTGGACGTGACCCCGCTGTCGCTGGGTATCGAAACCATGGGTGGCGTGTTCACCAAGATCATCGAGAAGAACACCACCATCCCGACCAAGGCCTCGCAGGTGTTCTCCACCGCCGAGGACAACCAGTCGGCCGTGACCGTGCACGTGCTGCAGGGTGAGCGCGAACAGGCCCGCTTCAACAAGTCGCTGGCCAAGTTCGACCTGTCCGGCATCGAGCCGGCCCCGCGCGGCCTGCCGCAGGTGGAAGTGTCCTTCGACATCGACGCCAACGGCATCCTGCACGTGTCGGCCAAGGACAAGAAGACCAACAAGGAACAGAAGGTCGAGATCAAGGCCGGTTCGGGCCTGTCCGAGGAGGAGATCGCGCGCATGGTCGCCGACGCGGAAGCCAACCGCGAAGAAGACAAGAAGTTCCAGGAACTGGTGCAGGCCCGCAACCAGGCCGACGCCCTGATCCACGGCACCCGCAGCGCCATCACCGAGCACGGCAGCAAGGTCGGCGGCGATGTCATCGGCAAGGTCGAGGCGGCGCTGGCTGACCTGGAAACCGCGATGAAGGGCGACGACAAGGCACAGATCGAAGCCAAGTCGAAGGCACTGGAAGAAGCTGGCCAGTCGCTGTTCGCCGCTGCTTCGGCCGACCAGGGCGGTGCCCCGGGTGCCGACGCCGGCAATGCCGGCAAGGCGCAGGACGACGTGGTCGACGCTGAGTTCACCGAAGTCAAGGACGACAAGAAGTCCTGATCCGGACCGACGCGGGACGCTGGCCACCAGCGTCCCGTTGTCGCATCAGGGTCCTGACCGCCTACCGGCGTGTCGGGGCGCCCGACGCAAGAGCGGACCTGGTTCCGCTCTTCCGCTTTGACGAATCCCGACGTACCGGAACCCGATTCACGATATGAGCAAGCGCGATTACTACGAAGTGCTGGGCGTTGCCCGCACCGCCACTGACGAAGAGCTGAAGAAGGCCTACCGTCGCTGCGCGATGAAGTTCCACCCGGACCGCAACCCGGGCGATACGGCGGCCGAAGCCTCCTTCAAGGAGTGCAAGGAAGCCTACGAAGTACTGTCCGACGGCAACAAGCGCCGCATGTACGACAGCCACGGCCACGCCGCGTTCGAGCATGGCATGGGTGGTGGTCCGGGCGGCCCGGACATGAACGATATCTTCGGCGATATCTTCGGCAACATTTTTGGCGGTGGCGGCGGTGGTCCGCGCCAGGCCCGTCGCGGCGCCGACATCGGCTACGTGATGGAACTGGACCTGGAAGAGGCCGTGCGCGGCGTCGAGCGCCGGATCGAGATCCCGACCCTGGCCGAATGCGGCGACTGCGATGGCAGTGGCTCCGAAGACGGCAAGGTCGAGACCTGCAACGTGTGCCATGGCCGTGGTCAGGTGCGCATCCAGCGCGGCATCTTCGCCATGCAGCAGGCCTGCCACAACTGCGGCGGCCGTGGCCAGATCATCGCCAAGCCCTGCAAGACCTGCCACGGCAACGGCCGTGTCGAGGAAGACAAGGTGCTGTCGGTGAAGGTGCCGGCCGGCGTCGACACCGGCGATCGCATCCGCCTGCAGGGCGAGGGCGAGGCCGGCCCGGCCGGCACGCCGCCGGGTGATCTGTACGTGGAAGTGCGCGTGCGCGAGCATGCCATCTTCCAGCGCGATGGCGATGATCTGCACTGCGAAGTGCCGATCCGCATCTCGCAGGCGGCGCTTGGCGACACCGTGCGCGTGGCCACCCTCGGCGGCGAAGCGGAGATCCGTATCCCGGCCGAGACCCAGACCGGCAAGCTGTTCCGCCTGCGCGGCAAGGGCGTGCGTTCGGTGCGCAGCCGCAGCGAAGGCGACCTGTACTGCCGCGTGGTGGTGGAGACGCCGGTGAACCTCACCAACGAGCAGCGCAAGCTGCTGGAACAGTTCGAAGCCACCTTCGTCGGCGAGGAAGCGCGCAAGCATTCGCCGAAATCGGCCACTTTCATCGACGGCGTGAAGGGCTTCTGGGACCGGATGACGTCCTGAGTTTTTCAACGGAAGCGTTGAGCGGAAGCGCCGGGCCATGCCCGGCGTTCTCGTTTGCGATCTGCGATGGTTTCCGCCGGGCATGCGCCGCGATGGTGGATCCACGCCATGCGTGGACGGCGTTACCGGAAAAACGCCGCAGGTGTCTGCCCCAGCTGGCGCTTGAACATGCTGGTGAACGCGCTGGGGCTGTCGTAGCCCGTCGCCAGCGCGACATCGATGACCTTGTCACCGACCGCCAGCCGTTCCATCGCGGCCAGCAGCCGTGCCTGCTGCCGCCACTGGCCGAAGGTCATGCCCAGCTCGGTGGCGAAGCGCCGCTGGATGGTTTTCACGTCCACCTCCAGCGCCTGTGCCCAGTCCTGCAGTGTGGCGTCGTCGCCGGGGTGCTTCTGCAGGTGTTGGCAGATCCGCAGCAGGCGCGGGTCGCTTGGCGCAGGCAGGTGCAGAGGCAGCACGTCCATGCGATGCAGTTCGTCCAGCAGAAGGCGCACCACGCGGCCATCGCGGCTGTCCTCGATGTGCTCGCCCTTGACCAGCGTGGCGGCCTGCAGCAGCTCGCGCAGCAGGGGCGACACCTGCACCGCGAACGGCTCGGTCGGCAGGTGCGGGGCAAACGGCGGGTCGATGTACAGGCTGCGCATGTGCACGGCGGCGATGCAGTCCACTGCGTGCACCATGCCGGCCGGCATCCAGATCGCGCGGTTCGATGGCACCACCCAGCGCCCGACTTCCGACCGCACCACCATCAGGCCGGAGATGGCGTAGACCAGCTGGTGGCGCTGATGCTTGTGACCAGGGATGTGGGTACCTACGGGGTACTGGGTGACCCGATAGGTGACCGGGCGATGCAGTGGAACCTCCCGCCAGGGCGCGGCCGGATCGACGTCACTGGCTATGTCCTTTTTGCGATAGGGCATGACCTGAACGCGGCAGAAGGGAGGGAAGGGCAACCGTAGCATGCGGGGCTCGCCCCCAACCTGACTGCGTCCATGTCCACCCTGGCTTCTCCCGCAACGACCTCACGCCCGGCGGCCCCCGGCGTGCTGGCCGCCATTTCCACCTCGCACGTCGTCAACGACATGATGCAGTCGCTGATCCTGGCCATCTATCCGGTGATCAAGGGTGGCTTCAATCTCAGCTTCACCCAGATCGGCCTGATCACGTTGACCTATCAGCTCACTGCGTCGATCTTCCAGCCGTTGATCGGTGTAGCCACCGACCGCCGCCCGGCACCGTATTCGCTACCGATCGGCATGGCCTCGACCTTGTGCGGCATGCTGCTGCTCGGCTTCGCGCCGAACTACGCGATGGTGCTGCTGGCAGCGGCAATGGTCGGCATCGGCTCGGCGATCTTCCATCCGGAGGCCTCGCGCATCGCGCGGCTCGCCTCGGGCGGCCGTCATGGCTTCGCACAGTCGGTGTTCCAGGTGGGGGGCAATTTCGGTACCGCGTTGGGCCCGCTGATTGCGGCGGCAGTGATCGTGCCGTACGGCCAGCATGCCGCGTCGTGGTTCGCAGGCGCGGCCCTGATCGGCATCGCATTGCTGACCTATGTTGGCCGCTGGTACGCGTTGCATCTGGGCACGCCGCGCCCGGCCAGTACCGCCTCGATGGCGCCGCGCCATCCACCACGCACGGTGGCCAAGGTGCTGGCGATCCTGCTGGTGCTGATCTTCAGCAAGTACTTCTACATGGCCAGCATCGGCAGCTACTTCACCTTCTACCTGATCCACCATTTCGGCATTCCGGTGGCGCAGGCGCAGCTTCACCTGTTCGCGTTCCTGGTGGCGTCCGCCGCTGGCGGCTTCCTGGGTGGCCCGCTGGGTGATCGCATCGGCCGCAAGCCGATCATCTGGACCTCGATCCTCGGCGTGGCGCCGTTTGCGTTGGTGCTGCCGCATGCCGATCTGCTGTGGACCACGGTGCTCGCGGTACTGATCGGCTTCGTGCTGTCCTCGGCATTCTCGGCCATCGTGGTGTACGCGCAGGAAATGATGCCGCACCGCATCGGCATGGTGTCCGGCCTGTTCTTCGGTTTCGCGTTCGGTATGGGCGGGCTGGGTGCCGCCGTGCTCGGCCTGTTGGCGGACAGGACCAGCATCGAGTACGTCTACCAGCTGACCGCGTTCCTGCCGTTGCTGGGCATCGTGGCGGCGTGGCTGCCGCCGTCGCGGCCTGCTGCTCGCTGAGGGGGTTTGGTTTGCAGGGCTTGCAGCCCTGCACCCGCAGAGGCAACGGCAACAGCCGAAGCGCGCTATCCGTGGATTGGCGGGCGGGGTCCGGTTGCGGGGGACGCCGTGAATACGTCCCTGCAGGCTCGGTCGCGCCATCCATGGCGCTCACGCCCCCGCAACCGGACCCACCCCGCCTTCGACAGTTTCCTGCGATTTGTCGGAACGGTGTACTGCTCTGGTAGGTGTCGACCTTGGTCGACACGGTAGACCCATGCCATGCGTGGATGAATTCATTTGATATCTGACAGATGTGTCTACCAAGGTCGACACCCACCAACAGCCGCAGTTACCAACAGCCGCGTGAACCTGTCGAAGGCGGGGCGGTGTCGGAGTGCGGGGTGTCAGCCGCATGGATGCGGCTGCCAAGCCTACACGGACGTACTTGCGGCGTCCCCGCATTCCGACACCGCCCCGCTACCCCACGGATAGCTCGCTTTTGCCGTTGCCGTTGCTTGCAGCTTCGGCAGGTGCAGGGCTGCAAGCCCTGCCGAAAACCCCCTTGGGCGTAGAATGCGACCATGAGCGAATCCCTTGATAACCACCTGGTCCACGGCCGCCGCCAGCGGCCCGACGGCCCGTCGCCGATCGATGTCATCTCGGTCCAGTCGCAACTTGTCTACGGCCACGCCGGCAACAGTGCCGCCGTACCGCCGATGCGCGCGCTGGGCGTGCGCGTGGCGGATATCCCGACCGTGCTGCTGAGCAATGCGCCTTTCTACGACACCACGCGTGGCCGCGTGCTGCCCGCTGACTGGTTCGCCGACCTGTTGCTGGGCACCCACGAGCGCGGCCTGCCGCAGCGGGCGAAAATGCTCGTCTCCGGCTATTTCGGCAGCACCGCCAACGGGGCCGCCTTCGCAGACTGGCTGGACGACATCCTGCCGGCCTGCCCGCAGCTGCGCTATTGCCTGGACCCGGTGATTGGCGACACGCACACCGGCCCCTACGTGGAACCCGGGCTGGAAGCGATCTTCGCCGAGCGCCTGTTGCCGCATGCCTGGCTGGTGACGCCGAACGCTTTCGAACTGAATCGCCTGACCGGCATGCCGGCGCTGGCCGAGGCCGATGCCATCGCCGCCGCGCGCACGCTGCTGGATCGCGGCCCGCATTGGGTGATCGCGCACAGCGTGGGCGGCAGCCCGGGTGAACTGGTGACCCTGGCCGTCGGCCGCGAGGAAACCTGGCGCTGGACCTCGCCGCTGCTGCCGGTGGACGTGGCGGGTACCGGTGATGTGCTGATGTCGCTGGTGGTGTCGTTCCTGCTGCGCGGCGAATCGATGCAGCAGGCGATTTCGCGTGCGATTGCCGGCACCCATGCGGCGCTGGAGGCGACCCTGGACAACGGCTTCGAGGAATTCGACGTGGTCGCCGCCGCGCCGGCGGCGCTGGCCGAAGGCACGCGCTTCCGCGCCGAACGCGTTGCATGAGCGGCCTGGACCCACGCACGCCGCGCACGGTCGGCATCGTCGGCAGCGCTGGCGCCTACGGGCGCTGGCTGACCTGCTTCTTCCAGCAGCACCTGCAGTTGCAGGTGATCGGCCACGATCCGGCCGACCCAGGTTCGCACACGCCGGAACACCTGCTGGCGCAGGCCGATGTGCTGGTGTTCTCGGCACCGATCCGGCACACCCCGGCGTTGATCGCCGAGTACGTGCGGCAATCGGCGGGCCGCGAGCAGGGCAGGCTGTGGCTGGATGTGACCTCGGTAAAGGAGGCGCCGGTGCAGGCGATGCTGGCGTCGCGGGCCGAAGTGGTCGGCCTGCACCCGATGACCGCGCCGCCGAAGGCGCCGACCCTGAAGGGCAGGGTGATGGTGGTCTGCGAAGCGCGGCTGCAGCTCTGGCAGGCGTGGGTCGATACGCTGTGCGCCGCGCTGCAGGCCGAGTGCGTGCGGGCCACGCCGCAGCACCACGACCAGATGATGGCGCTGGTGCAGGCGATGGTGCATGCCACCCATCTGGCCCAGGCCGGCGTGTTGCGCCAGTACCAGCCGCAGCTGGGCGATCTGGCTGCGATGATGCCGTACCGTTCGGCATCGTTCGAGCTGGATACGGCGATCATTTCGCGCATCCTGTCGCTCAACCCGGCGATCTACGAAGACATCCAGTTCGGCAACCCGTACGTGGCGCCGATGCTGGAGCGGCTGGTCGGCCAGCTGCAGGCATTGCAGGCGCAGGTCGTGCAGGGTGACGACGGTGCACGTGGTGCATTCCGCGAGCAGCTGCTGTCGGCCAATCGCACTGCCTTCGGCGAGCAGGCGCTGGCGGACGGCAACTACACGTTCGAACGCGTGGGCTATCTGCTGGCTGACCTGACCGAGCGCAACGCGCTGTCAGTACACCTGCCGGAAGATCGGCCCGGCTCGCTGCGCGAGCTGCTGAACGTGTTCGAGCAGCATCGCATCAGCCTGGCCTCGATCCATTCCTCACGTACGCCTGGTGGCGAAGTGCACTTCCGCATCGGGTTCATCGCCGGCAGTGATCCGGCAGCGATCACCCGGGCGGCCGCGGAAGTGGACGCCAGCGGCATCGGGCGGGTGCTCGGCTGACCACATTCATCCACAGGCGGTGTGGATGGATCCTGAGCAAACGTGTGGATAACCTCGCTCAGCCCTTGCAGGCAAAGGCTGTCAAGATGTCTGGCGAAAAATTGGCCACGCTTTTCTGTAGGGTCGAACCATGCTCGGGTGCTTTTGGTCAAAAGTGTGTCGACCAAGGTCGAAACCTGCCAGAGCGGAGGATGGAGATCCGGTAGCGCGAGCGCGGAGCAGCACGAATGCGGTAGCGCCGGGCCATGCCCGGCGAACCTCAAATCGTCAACCGCAGTTCACCACCACTGGTGGTGAACTCACGCCCATTGCGCACCAGCTGGCGCCCGTCATCCAGCTCATAGCGCGGCGTGGCTTCGGAGTGGTGCCCGCTGCCGTTTGCCTCGGGCTTGAATTCGATGATGATGTGGCTTTCGCCATTACTGTCGACGGCGGGGAACTGACGGAACGACATCGCGTACCTCCTTCAGCGGATGCTGCGGGTGCGCGGCCAGCTTGGTCTTGCCGATGTTAGCCGGCCGTCATCAATCGATGAACTGCAGTCGTGCCAGTTCAGCGTACAGTCCGCCTTCGGCCAGCAGCTGCGCATGGGTACCTTCGGCGACGATACGGCCCTGGTCCATCACCACGATGCGGTCGGCCTTGAGCACGGTGGCCAGGCGGTGGGCGATGACCAGCGTGGTGCGACCGGCCATCAGCCGCTCAAGTGCCTGCTGCACGCCATGCTCGCTCTGCGCATCCAGTGCGCTGGTGGCCTCATCGAGCAGCAGGATCGGCGCATCCTTCAGCAACGCGCGGGCGATCACCACGCGCTGCTGCTGGCCACCGGACAGGCGTGCGCCGCGCTCGCCCAGTTCACTGTCGTAGCCTTGCGGCAATGCCCGCAGGAAGCCATCGGCCTCTGCTGCACGTGCGGCGTCCTCGACCTCGGCGTCGCTGGCCTGCAGCCTGCCGTAGCGGATGTTGTCGCGTGCACTGGCTGCGAACAGCGTCGGCTGCTGCGGTACCAGTGCCAGCTGCGCGCGCAGCTCGGCCGGATCGACCTGGCGCACGTCGATGCCATCCACGCAGATGCGGCCGCTGGCCGGATCGTGGAAGCGCAGCAGCATCGACAGCACCGTGCTCTTGCCTGCGCCCGACGGGCCCACCAGGGCCACGGTCTCACCCGGGCGGACATGCAGGTTGAAGTGGTCCAGCGCGGCCTGGTCCGGGCGCTGCGGGTAGTGGAACACCACGTCGTCGAACTGGATTTCGCCGCGTAGCGGTTGCGGCAGTGCGTGCGGCTGCGCCGGCGCACGGATCTCGATGTCTTCCTGCAGCAGCTCGCCGATACGGCCCATGCCACCGGCCGCACGCTGCAGCTCGTTCCACACTTCGGCCAGGGCGCCCACCGAGCCGCCGCCGATCAGCGCGTACAACACGAACTGGCCCAGCGTGCCGGCACTGAGGCGGCCGTCGATGACATCGTGCGCGCCCAGCCACAGCACGCCAACGATGGCGCCAAACACCAACAGGATGGCACTGGCGGTAACCAGCGATTGCGCACCGATGCGCCGGCGTGCGGCACCGATGGCATCGCCCAGCGCCTTGTCAAAGCGCCCGCGCTCATAGGGCTCGCGCGCATGTGCCTGCACCGTGCGCACGGCGCCCAGCGTCTCGCTGGCCAGGCTGTTGGCATCGGCGATGCGGTCCTGGCTGCTGCGCGCAACCGTACGCAGCTTGCGCGCGCCGACGATGATCGGCAGCACCGCCAGCGGGATGCCGAGCAGTGACCACGCGGCCAGCCGAGGGCTGGTGACGAACAGCATCGCCAGGCTGCCGACCACGGTTACGCTGCTGCGCAGGGCGACCGACATGGTCGAGCCGACCACGCTGCGCAGCAGTTCGCTGTCGGCGGTCAGGCGCGAGACCAGTTCGCCGCTGCGGCTGCGGTCGTGGAAACCGGCGCCGAGCTGGATCAGGTGTGCATACAGGCGGCTGCGCAGGTCGGCGACGACCTTCTCGCCCAGCAGCGACACGAAGAAGAACCGTGCGGCCGTCGCCAGTGCCAGCACCACCGCCACCAGCATCAGCAGGGCGAAGGCACGGTTGATCTGGCCACCGCTGGTGAAGCCGTGGTCGATCATCTGCTTCACGGCGGGGGGCAGGCTCAGCGTGGCGGCCGAAGAGACCGCCAGGGCAAGCAGCCAGGCGGTGAACAACCCGCTGTGGCGGCGCACGAACGGCCACAACGTCCGCAGGCTGCCAAGGCGGCGCAGCGGCGGGGTCGAGGCAGGGGCGTCGTCCTTGTCAGTCATCCTGGTTGTCGTCTTGTATGCGGATACGGTCACGGGTGGCGTCGCGCAGGCGGATTTTCAATGCATCGACCTGATCGGCCGGCAATTCGGCCCGCAGGCACACGCCGTTGGCATCGAACTGTTCATCGAGTTTCCCGGCGCCGAAGGCGGGCAGGGTGGCGTGCAGGATGCCCAGGTCCTCGAAGCCGGCCAGCAGCTGCAGCCGGGCCATCGCCACCAGGGGCAGGCGGGGGGCGGTGCGCAGACACTCGGCGGCAGCGCCACCGTAGGCGCGCACCAGTCCACCGGCGCCCAGCTTGATGCCGCCGAACCAGCGCGTCACCACCACCATCACACGGTCGAAACCCTGGCCATCGATTGCCGCCAGGATCGGTCGTCCGGCCGTTCCAGCGGGCTCGCCATCATCGCTGGAGCGGTAGTCCCGGCCGTACCGGTAGGCCCAGCAGTTGTGGGTCGCGTCGGCTGCTGCAACCTGCTGCAGGATCGCCATGGCCGCTGCGGCGCTGTCGATCGGCGCAGCATGGGCGATGAAACGACTGTGTTTGACTTCCAGCGTGTGGCTGACAGGCTGGGCGAGGGTATCGAGCATTCCCGTCATTCTACGGGGTCGCCGGAGGTCACGTTCTGCTTCAGTCGTCCAGTAACGGGCGCAGGTCGCGCGGCAGGCGGGCTTCCGGATACTGCTGCACGTAGCGCTCCAGGCTGGCGCGGGCCAGATCGCGCTGGCCGTCGTCGCGTCGCGCGCGGATCTTCTGCAGCCACTGCCGGCGCGGCAGTCGCGCGTCGGCGTCCACCTCGGCCTGCACGGCATCCGCGCTCAGGCCCGCGTCGCTGCCGCGGCGCATGATGCCCGGTGCGGAACGGCTGGGCGCCTCACGCTTCATCGAGGTGATCTCCACCCGATCCAGCGCCTGCGTCCGCTCGGCCTCGGCGGCATTGGTTGCCGGTGCTGCGGCCGTGCGTGCTTTCATTGCCCCGGACGCTGCTGGCGCGAATGCCGGTGCGGGTGCGGGTGCCGAGTAGGCGGCCGGTGCAGGTGGCGCTGGCGGTGCTGCAGCCGGAGCGGGCGGGAGCGCCGCAAAGGAGGTGTCGGCGGCCGCATCTGTGGCCACGGACCGTGCAGCCTGGGCCGGCGCTTCAGCGGTCTTGGCCGGCGCAGGCTTGTGCGCACGCGCGATGGCCGGTGCCGGGGCAGCGGAAACAGGGGCGGACTCGGGTGCTGCCGGAGCAGCGGCTGGTTCCGCAACCGCCACTGCGCTGTCGGCTGAACCACTTCCAGCGGCCTGATCGGCAGCCGCGACGTCTTCTGCCGCAGCCGGTGCTGCGGCAACAGCAGTCTCGCCCGCCGGAACCGGTGGCGGTTCAGGACGCAGCTGCCAGGCGATGCCAATGGCGAACACCATCGAAGCGGCGATGCCGAACACCGCTGGCCAACGCGGGCCTGTGCGCTGCTTGCGCGGCGCCTCGGGAGAGGCAACAACATCGGTACCCGGAGCGTCAACCGCGGCACGTGCCGCGGCCAGGATGGCGGCGTCCAGTGCGGCCGGTGGTGCCTGCTCGGCGCGACGGCCGAGCAGCCGGGCCAGCTCGCGTTCTTCCGGCGTCAGCGGTTCGTCTCGGTTCATGCGTTCAATCCCGCACGCAGCTTGTCCATCGCATAGCGCAGCCGCGATTTCACGGTTTCCCGGCCTACGCCGGTGATCTGGCCGATCTCCTCCAGGCTCAGTTCCTGATCCAGCCGCAGTTGCAGCACTTCGCGCTGCTCCGGCGGCAATTGCTCCATCGCCAGCTGGATGCGGCGACGTTGTTCGAATTCGGAAAGTTCGGCTTCCGGGGTCTGCCCGTCCTCGATCGCGGCCAGGCGCAGGTCGGCGTCGGCCGGTGCGGCAGGGCGATGGCGGGCGGCGCGCCAATGGTCGTTCAGGCGGTTGTGGGCGATGCGGAACAGCCAGGTGCTGAACGCTGCTTCGGGCTGCCACCCGGGACGGGCGCTGATCACCCGCTGCCAGACGTCCTGGAAGATCTCCTCGGCCAGCGCGTTGTCGCGCAGTTGGCGCAGCAGGAAACCGAACAGTCGCTTGCGATGGCGCGCATACAGGCTTTCGAACGCGTGCAGGTCGCCGCCGGCCCAAGCCAGCATCAAGGCTTCATCGGTTGGCAGTGCGCTGGCTTCCACGGCGTACAGGGTAAGGCCTGCAGGCGATGGCGCATAGCCGGTGGCAGGGGCGGGCAGGGCGAGGGTCATGGCTCGGAAGAGGCTGCGGACGGCAGGAAAAACGTACGGGCGCACGATTCGGGGTTTACGGGCTTCCATTGCCCCCCGGGTGGCGCGCTATGCTCGTCGGCTCAGGGGAGGCGACGCATCGACGGCGCCAAGAGATTGTCATTTGTCCACGCATGCTGAACCGGCGGAAGAGCCACCACACGAGGCCGTGCTGAGCACGGCGCTGGTGCGCGCGTTGCATGCGCTTTTGCCGGAAACGGCCTTGGTCCGCGTCGGCTGGGACGACCCGCAGCTCGGGCGTGGTCAGGGCGGGTGGCCGACCGACGGGGCGGCAGGCGCGTTCACTGCGCCGGGCATCGGCGACGGCTCCCATGGCTGGGAACATGACGGTGCACGCCTGCAGTTGTCTGTGGAAGGCGCTGTGCCTTCCGCGGCGTGGTGGGGGCTGGCCCGTCAGGCCATGGAACTGGCACTGCAGCGTGGCCGCCAGGCCGGGCAGATCAAGGCGCTGGAAGAAGCTGAACGGTTGCAGCAGGCGCTGTTCCAGATCGCCGATCTGGCCGGCGCCGATCTGGAAATGTCGGAGATGCTGCGTCACGTGCACGGCGTGCTCGGCACGCTGATGTATGCCGAGAACTGCTACATCGTTGAATACGATGATGTGCGTGACCAGATCCGCTTCCTGTACTTCGCCGACCAGGTCGACGATTTCGTCGCCGACCCGACGCAGAGCCATGACGCCGCCGAGATGCCGCGCAGCTTGACCGTCGCGCTGCTGCGCCATGGCAAGCCGCTCAGCGGACCCTCGCGCGAACTGCTGGCGCGCGTGGTCGAGCAGGAGCACGACCCGCAGCGTGGCCCCGAAAGCCTGGACTGGCTGGGTGTGCCGATGCTGCGCGATGGCCGGGTATGCGGCGCGATCGTGGTGCAGAGCTATGAGCTGGCGGCCCGTTATGGCGAGGCCGAGCGGGCGTTGCTGGGCTTTGTCGCGCAGCACGTGCAGACTGCGATGGATCGGCGCCAGGCGCAGGTCCGGCTGGAGCAACAGGTGGAGCGGCGTACGCTGGAACTGCAGCGCGCCAACCACAGCCTGCAGGATGAAGTGGCGGAGCGCCGGCGCGCCGAGCAACTGCAGACCGCGCTGTACAACATTGCCGAAATGGCGATGTCGGCCGACAGCCTGGCCCAGTTCTACGGGCAGGTGCATGGCGTGGTCGGGCGCCTGCTCGATGCGCGCAACTTCTATATCGCGCTGGTGAACGGAAGCGGCAACGGCCTGGACTTCGTCTATTCGGTGGACGAGCACAATGCCAGCCGTGCACCTCGTCCGTTCAGTCGCGGCCTGACCGAATACGTGGTGCGCAACCGGCGGCCCCTACTGGCCTCACGCGCCCAGATCGATGCGCTGCTGGCCAGTGGCGAGGTGCGTGAATCCGGCGCGCGCTCGCATTGCTGGCTGGGCGTGCCGCTGCTGCGCGATGACGAGGTGGTCGGTGCGATCGTGGTGCAGAGTTACAGCGAGAACAGTACGTTCAGCGTGCACGATCAGCGGCTGTTGACGTTCGTTGCGCAGAACATCGGAACCGGGTTGGCGCGCCAGCGCGACCAGCAACGGCTGCGTTTGGCGCATGCCGAACTGGAAAAGCGCGTGGAGGAACGCACGCGTGAGCTGGCCGAGGTCAACGAGAAGTTGCTCGGCCAGATCGGCGAGCGCCTGCGGGCCGAGCAACGCCTGACCCATCAGGCCATGCACGATGCGCTGACCGGCCTGCCCAACCGCCTGCACCTGCTCGATCGCCTGCAGGATGCGCTGGCGCTGGCCAAGCGCGAGGGCGGGCCGGTGTTCGCCGTGCTGTTCCTCGACCTGGATCGCTTCAAGCTGGTCAACGACAGCATCGGCCACGCCGCGGGTGACCGCATGCTGGTGGAGGTGGCCAAGCGCATCGTATCGATGGCCGGTGCCGATGATGTAGTGGCACGGCTGGGCGGTGATGAATTCGCGGTACTGCTGCAATGCCCGCAGGGCCTGGCACAGGCACTGGATTTCGGCCAGCGCCTGCTGCTGGCACTGCAGGAGTCGATGTGGATCGCCGGCCGCGAACTGTTCCCGTCCGGCAGCCTGGGCATCGCGCTGTGGAATCCGCGCTACCGTACCGGCGAGGAGCTGCTGCGTGATGCGGACGCGGCGATGTACCGGGCCAAGGCGCAGGGCCATGACCGCTGCGCGATCTTCGACGAGGACATGCGTGAACAGGCCATGCGCAGCCTCGACCTGGAAGCCGATCTGCGCCGCGCGATCAACAACCGTGATTTCGTTCCGTTCTTCCAGCCGATCGTGCGCCTGTCCGATGGCGAAGTGGTGGGACATGAGGCATTGCTCCGCTGGCAGCACGAGCGTCGTGGCCTGCTGTTGCCCGGCGCGTTCCTGGAGCTGGGAGAGGAAAGCGGCCTGATCGAACAGGTCGACTGGCTGATCTACGAGCAGGTCATCGCGCGCCTGGCCGAAGGTGGGCAGAGCTATGTCTCGGTGAACGTTTCGCCGCGCCATTTCCGCTCGGCCGAGTTCAGCGACCGCCTATTCGGCCTGCTCGACGCGTGTGGCGCCGATCCGCGCCGGCTGCGGCTGGAGATTACCGAGGTCGCGCTGCTGGACGATGCGCCGCACACGCTGCGCATCCTGCAGGGCCTGCGCGAGCGTGGCATCCAGGTGCAGCTGGACGACTTTGGTACCGGCTTCTCTGCGCTGTCCTACCTGCACCGATTCCCGATCAGTACATTGAAGATCGACCAGAGTTTCATCGCCGGCCTGCACGGGCCGGAAGTGCAGAGCACGCGCGCGCTGGTCGAAGGCGTGCTGTCACTGGCCCGCACCCTGGGCATCGAAACCATTGGCGAAGGCATCGAGACCGAGGCGCAGCGGCAGACACTGCGCGAACTCGGTTGCGACTATGGCCAGGGATACCTGCTGGGCCGTCCCGCACCGTGGGCACGGACGCTGGCGTGAGCCACCGCGACGGTTCGCTTCAGCGCAGAGCCGAGCGACGTTTCTCGTCGATCCACTTCGAGGCCTGGGCCGGCTGGTAGTTCTGCATCCACACCAGCATTTCCTCGATGTCCGAGCCGTACCAGAGGTCCTGGCGCTGGTCCGGATGCAGGAAACGCTCTTCCACCATGCGGTCGATCATGCCGATCAGCGGCGCGTAGAAACCTTCCACATCGAGGAACGCGCACGGCTTGTTGCCGATGCCCAGCTGGCGCCAGGTCAGCATCTCGAAGATCTCTTCCATGGTGCCGAAGCCACCGGGCAGGGCAACGAAGCCATCGGCGAGGTCGAACATGCGCGACTTGCGCTCATGCATCGAGCCGACGATCTCCAGTTCGGTCAGGCCGCGGTGGGCCACTTCCCAGTCGGCCAGCTGGCGCGGGATCACGCCGGTCACCTCGCCGCCAGCGGCGAGCACGGCGTTGGCCACGGTACCCATCAGGCCAACGTTGCCGCCGCCATACACCAGGCGCAGGCCATCGCGGGCAATGCGGTCGCCCAGTGCAATGGCGCGTTCGGTATAGGCCGGCTTGCTGCCAGCGTTGGAACCACAGTACACACAGATCGATTTCATGGATCTTCCTGTCTCTTGGCCGGAAACGAAAACGCCCCGTCGCCGACCGCAGGGCGGTCAGAGACGGGGTGTCAGTGGATTATGAGGCCTTGACAGGCCTTCTGTAGCGCCGAGCCGCGCCGCGTTTAACCGGCGGTGCCATTGCAAACCTCGCATCGCAATGCGCGCGGAGCCCTCCGTTCCGGGGGGATGGTTCCGGGCTCGGCTGCCCTTCGTTCAGATCACGGCAAAGGCGTCAGCCAAGCAAGGCGATGCCGGTCGTCCTGACCATCACCCTTCGGGCCGTCGCCAGCGACGTTGGCAGCGGCTCCTGCCGCTGCCTCCGGTTCTACCAAAGCGATGGCTTACGCCGCCGCGGCCTGCTCGCGGCGCGGGCCTTCACGCAGGGCACGGCCCACCATGGCCACCAGCAGGTCCAGCTCCTGGCTGTCCATGCCGAAGTGCGGGGTGAAGCGCAGCGAGTTCTCACCACCGTGAATCACGTTGATGCCGTGCTGGCGCAGCCATTCCTCGGTGGAGTTGGCGCCATAACACTTGAACTGCGGGGCCAGCTCGCACGAGAACAGCAGCCCGGTGCCCTGCACCTTGGTGATCAGGCCGCCCAGCTCGCTCTTGAGCTGTTCCAGCTTGCGCACGGCCTCGGCACCGCGCTCGGCGATGTTGGCGCGTACCTGTGGGGTCAGCTGTGCCAGGGTGGCGCAGGCGACGTCCAGCGCACGCGGGTTGCTGGTCATGGTGTTGCCGTAGATGCCCTTGCGGTACAGCTGCGCAGCATGCTCGGTCACCGCCAGCACCGACAGCGGGTACTGCGCGGCGTTGAGCGCCTTGGAATAGGTCTCCATGTCCGGCGGGTCAAGGCCTTCAAAGCCCGGGTAATCGACCACCGACAGCACGCCATGCGCGCGCAGGCCGGCCTGGATCGAGTCGAGCAGCAGCAGGCTGCCATGCGCACGGGTCAGCTCACGGGCAACGGCATAGAACGACGGCGGCACCGAACGGCCCGGGTCGCCTTCGCCCATCACCGGCTCCAGGAATACGGCTTCGATGAACCATTGGTTGCGTGCAGCATCCTCGAACACCTTGCGCAGGCCGGCCTCGTCGTAAGGCGCCACGGTGATCACCGAGTCCTCGCCACGGTAGCTGGCCAGGTGCTGCATGTAGCTCTTGCGGCTGGAATCCGAATAGAGGGCAGGGCGGTCGGTACGGCCATGGAAGCTGCCCTTGACCACCACGCGCTTGATCGTAGCGCCGGCGTGACGTGCGCCAGGATCGGTCTGCAGCTTGGCGTTGACGTCGGCGATGCGCGCGGCCAGGCCGACGGCTTCGGAGCCGGAATTCAGGCACATGAAACGGGCGAACGGGCAGCCGCCACGGCGGTGGCCGATCTCGGCGCGCAGGGCGGTGATGAAGCGCTGCTGCGACAGGCTGGGGGTCATGATGTTGGCCATCACCTGTGGGCGCGCCATGGCCTCCAGCACGGCGTCCGGGGTGTGCCCGAAGCCGAGCATGCCGTAGCCGCCGGCGTCGTACAGCACGGCGCCCTTCAGGGTGACCACCCATGGGCCGCGCGCGGCCAGCGCCACGTACGGGGTCACCGCGTCATCGGCATAGAAATTGACGAATCCGTCCTGCATCGCGTCGATCTGTGCCTGTTCGTCCTGTGCCAGCAGCGGCCCCAGGTCGGCCTGCACGCGCGCGAATTCCTCGGCGGCGGCGTCCACTGCGGCGATCAGCTGCGGGTGGTTGGCGGACAGGGCGGTCAGGGTGGCATCGTCCAGGCCGGTAGTGAGGCGGGTGCCGGGCTGGTTGCGCAGGGGGGCGAGGCGTTCGATGAAGCTCATTGCAGATCTCCTGAAACAATGGGTCGCACGGGCCATCAAAAGCAAAACGCGCGTCATCACGCGCGCTTGGGGCAGGCTCGTGCAGCGGACTTCCGGTTCGATGCTAGCACTTGTTTTTTTGCGCGATAACCCCGCAGAAACCTGCTGCATAGCAGCATTTTGCGCGACGTTCGCCGCGAAGTGCGCCGGCTCGCAGACGCTGGACGTACAATGCGCGCCATTGTCGACCTGTTGCCGCCCACCGCCTTGAAGAAGTCCGATTTCCACTACGACCTGCCGGCTGAACTGATCGCGCAGGCCCCCCTGGCCGAACGCTCCGCCAGCCGCCTGCTGCTGGTACCGCCGGCACCTGCCGCCTTCACCGACCTGCAGGTACGTGACCTGCCGTCGCTGCTGCAGCCGGGCGACCTGCTGGTGTTCAACGACACCCGGGTGATTCCGGCGCGCCTGTTCGGGCAGAAGGCCAGCGGCGGCCGCGTGGAGATCCTGATCGAGCGCCTGCTCGGCGGTCAGCAGGCGCGTGCGCAGGTCGGCGCCAGCAAGTCGCCGAAGGCCGGCAGTCGCATCGCGCTGGATGCCGGTGGCGAAGCCGAGGTGCTGGGCCGCGATGGCGAGTTCTACGTGCTGCAGTTCCATGTGCCGGAGTCGCTGGAGCAGTGGCTGCTGCATGCCGGCCGCCTGCCGTTGCCGCCCTACATCCAGCGCGAGCCGGGCGTGGACGACCGCGAGCGGTACCAGACCGTGTTCGCGCGCGAGGTAGGCGCGGTGGCAGCACCGACCGCCGGCCTGCATTTCGACGAGCCGCTGCTGGCGGCGCTGAAGGACAAGGGCGTGGAGTTCGGCCACGTCACCCTGCATGTGGGTGCGGGCACCTTCCAGCCGGTGCGCGCCGATGACCTGAAGGACCACGTTATGCACCGCGAGTGGCTGAACGTCGGCGCCGAACTGGTGCAGCAGGTGCGGCGTACGCGCGCCGGCGGCGGCCGGGTGATCGGCGTCGGCACCACCGTGGTGCGCGCGCTGGAAAGCGCGATGCGCGATGGCGAGCTGCTGCCGTTCGCCGGCGAGACCCAGATCTTCATCACCCCGGGCTACCGCATCCGCAGCGTCGACGCGATGGTGACCAATTTCCACCTGCCGGAAAGCACGCTGCTGATGATGATCTCGGCGTTTGCAGGCAAGGACCGCGTATTCGAGGCCTACCGGCACGCGATCGAGCAGCGCTACCGCTTCTTCAGCTACGGCGACGCAATGCTGCTGTTCCCGCAGGCGGAGTAGGGGCTGACCTCTGCTTGCTTGTGGTGGGTGCGCACCGTTGGTGCGCACTTGCAGGTGCCTGGAGACCAGGAAAGCCACGCATGGCGTGGCTCTACTGCCGTGCCGTTCAGGCCTGAATGGGCGGTCGAGCCGGTTTTGGGAGACAATGAGCAACTATTTGCCCGAATGACCGCTCCATGTCCCGACTGCAGTTCCAGCTCCAGACCCGCGATGGCCGTGCCCGCCGTGGCCGCCTGACCTTCCCGCGTGGCACGGTGGAAACGCCGGCCTTCATGCCGGTGGGGACCTATGGCTCGGTCAAGGGCATCCTGCCGGACCAGGTGCGGGCGCTGGGCGCCGAGATCATCCTCGGCAACACCTTCCACCTGTACCTGCGCCCCGGCCTGGACATCATCGCCGACCACGGCGGGCTGCACGGCTTCTGCCGCTGGGATGGCCCGATCCTGACCGACTCCGGTGGTTTCCAGGTGTTCTCGCTGGCCCATCGACGCAAGATCACCGAGCAGGGCGTGACCTTTGCCTCGCCCACCGACGGCGCCCGGGTGTTCCTCGGTCCCGAGGAGAGCATGAAGATCCAGAAGGTGCTCGATTCGGACATCGTGATGATCTTCGACGAGTGCACCCCGTACCCGGCCACCGAAGACGTTGCCCGCCGTTCCATGGAGCTGAGCCTGCGCTGGGCCCAGCGCAGCCGCAACGCGCATGACGAGCTGGGCAACGACGCGGCCTTGTTCGGCATCGTCCAGGGGGGCGTGCACACCGACCTGCGCAGCCGCTCGGCCGACGCCCTGCAGGCGATCGGCTTCGACGGCTACGCCATCGGCGGCCTGGCCGTGGGCGAGCCGGAGCACGAGCGCAACGCCATGCTCGACCACCTGGATCCGGAGCTGCCGGGCGACCGCCCGCGTTACCTGATGGGCGTGGGCCGGCCGGAGGACCTGGTCGAGGGCGTGGCACGCGGCGTGGACATGTTCGACTGCGTGATGCCGACCCGTAATGCGCGCAACGGCCACTATTTCACCTCGTTCGGCACCGTTCGCATCCGCAATTCCCAGTACGCGCGGGACATGGACCCGATCGAGCCGGGCTGCGGCTGCGTGGCCTGCACCGGCGGTTACACCCGGTCCTACCTGCGCCACCTGGACCGCTGCAACGAGATGCTGGCGCCGATGCTGGGCACCCTGCACAACCTTTTCTATTACGAAAAGCTCATGGCCGACATCCGTGCCGCGATCGAGGCGGGAACCTTCCTGGCCTTCCGCGAGTCCTTCTACGCGGCACGCGGAGCGGTGGCCCCGCCGCTGTAACCCCGGCGCCCCCCTGCCGAACGGCCCAAGGACGAACGCCCGGGGCCGTGGCATACTTCAAGGCTGACCCAGATCCGCGGTCGACACCCCCGCCCCTCAAGGGACGGGAGCGCCGCCCAACCAAAGGACCAACGATGAACCTGCTTGCTTTCCTGATTCCCGCCGCCCACGCCCAGGCCGCCGGCGGCCAACCGCAGGGCATGGGCCTGACCACGCTGCTGTTCCCGATCATCCTGATCGCCATCATGTACTTCCTGATGATCCGCCCGCAGATGAAGCGGCAGAAGGAGCACAAGGCCATGCTGGAGAAGATCAAGCGCGGCGATGAAGTGCTGACCAACGGCGGCATCGCCGGCAAGGTCACCGACATCGGCGACCACTTCATCACCGTCGAAGTGGCCGACAACGTGCGCATCCGCGTGCAGAAGGGCGCTGTCGGCAGCGTGCTGCCGACCGGCACCCTGGATTCGGCCAAGTAAGCCACTCCCTTTCCGAAGCACAACCGCGGCGCCGGGGATGGCGCCGCGCGGGACCCAAGCAATGCTCGAATTTCCACGCTGGAAGTACGTCGTCATCCTGATCGTACTGGCGCTCAGCGCGCTGTACGCGCTGCCCAACATCTACCAGAAGGACCCGGCCATCCAGATCACCGCCAACCGTGGCGGGCAGATCGACGATGCGCTGCGCGACCGTGTGCTGGCTGACCTGAAAAAGGCCGGCATCGCCACCATCGGTGCCGAAAAGGAAGGGGAAAGCCTGATCGTCCGCCTGCCGGACCTGAAGTCGCAGTCCTCTGCCAGCGACGCCCTGCGTGACACCGTCGGCGAGAAGTACACCGTGGCGCTGAACCTGGCTTCGACCGTGCCGGACTGGCTGGCCAACCTCGGCGGTCGCCCGATGGTGCTGGGCCTGGACCTGCAGGGCGGCGTGCATTTCGTGCTGCAGGTCGACCAGAAGGCTGCCCTCGACAAGCGCCTGGATGCCTATACCGAAGACGTGCGCAGCACCCTGCGTGACGCGCGTATCGCCTACCAGTCGGTGGAACGCCGCGCCGACAACAGCATCGTGGCCAACCTGAGCCCATCCGCCGGCGATGACGCCGCGCAGCGCGCCCGCGCCGCGCTGGTCAAGGCGCAGCCGACCCTCGGCTACGACGTCAGCGGCAACCGCATCACGGTGACCGTGCCCGATACCGAGATCGCGCAGATCTCCAATGGTGCCATCGAGCAGAACATCAACACCCTGCGCAACCGCGTGAACCAGCTCGGCGTGGCCGAGCCGATCATCCAGCGCCAGGGTGCCGACCGCGTGGTCGTGCAGCTGCCCGGCGTGCAGGACACCGCCGAAGCCAAGCGCATGATCGGTGCCACCGCCACCCTGGAATACCGTGCGGTGGTTGAAGGCAATGCGCAGGACGCCATCAACTCCGGCCGCATTCCGCCGGAAGCGAAGGTCTACCAGCAGCGCGACGGCCGTGGCCCGATCCTGCTGAACAAGCGCGTGATCGTCACCGGTGACCAGATGGTTGGTGCGCAGGCGGTGACCGATTCGAACAGCGGCTCGCCGGCGGTCAGCGTGACGCTGAACAACGTCGGTGGCCAGCGCATGTTCGACTTCACCAGCGCCAACGTGAACAAGCCGATGGCGGTGGTCTACACCGAGCGCGTGCCGACCGTGACCGTCGTCGACGGCCAGGAAGTGCGTGGCTTCAAGGTCAACGAGGAAGTGATCTCGGTGGCCAACATCAACGGCGTGTTCGGCAAGAACTTCCAGACCACCGGCCTGCAGAAGAAGGAAGCCGAAGACCTGGCCAAGCTGCTGAAGTCGGGTTCGCTGGCTGCGCCGATGGACTTCGTCGAGGAGCGCGTGGTCGGCCCGAGCCTCGGCGCCGAGAACGTCAAGAACGGCATGCGCGCGGTGGTGTTCGCGTTCCTTTTCACCCTGGTGTTCTTCAGCGTGTACTACCGCATGTTCGGTGTGATCACCTCGGCAGCGATGCTGTTCAACCTGCTGATCGTAGTGGCGGTGATGTCGCTGTTCGGTGCCACCATGACCCTGCCGGGCTTTGCCGGCCTGGCGTTGTCGGTCGGCCTGTCGGTGGACGCCAACGTGCTGATCAACGAGCGTATCCGTGAAGAGCTGCGAGCCGGTGTGCCGGGCAAGACGGCGATCGTGACCGGTTACGAGCGTGCCTCGGGCACCATCCTCGACGCCAACCTGACCGGCCTGATCGTCGGCGTGGCGCTGTTTGCATTCGGTACCGGTCCGCTGAAGGGCTTCGCGCTGACCATGATCATCGGTATTTTCGCCTCCATGTTCACCGCGATCACCGTGTCGCGTGCGCTGGCGACGCTGATCTACGGCCGTCGCAAGAAGCTCCAGAACGTGGCCATCTGACGGGACGACACGCACAATGAAACTGTTTCCGCTGCACATCCTCCCGAACGACACCAAGATCGACTTCATGCGCTGGCGCCATGTCGCCATGGCAGTCACCATCGTGGTGTTCCTGGCCTCGGTCGCCATCATCGGCATCAAGGGCTTCAACTACGCGCTGGACTTCACCGGCGGCACCCTGATCGAAGCCCGCTTCGACAAGGCGGTGGATGTTGAGCAGGTCCGCACCAAGCTCGAGCAGAGTGGCTTCGAAGGGGCCCAGGTGCAGAGCGTCGGTGGCAACACCGACCTGCTGATCCGCCTGGCCCCGCACGGCGAGCATGCTCCGGGTACCGGCGACGCCGCCCACGAGGACAAGGCCACGGCCGCTGCCGTGGTGAAGGCGTTGTCCACTGCCGACAATCAGGCCACCGTGCTCCGCAACGAGTTCGTGGGCCCGCAGATCGGCAAGGACCTGGCGATGAATGGCCTGTATGCCACCATCTTCATGCTGGCCGGCTTCCTGATCTACATCGCGGTGCGCTTCGAGTGGAAGTTCGCGGTCACCGCCAGCATCGTGGCGATGTTCGACCTGATTGTGACGGTCGCTTACGTGTCCCTGCTGGGCCGTGAGTTCGACCTGACCGTGCTGGCCGGCCTGCTGTCGGTGATGGGCTTTGCGATCAACGACATCATCGTGGTCTTCGACCGCGTCCGTGAGAACTTCCGCAGCCTGCGCGTGGATTCGATGGAAGTGCTGAACCGTTCGATCAACCAGACGCTGTCGCGTACGGTGATCACTGCGGTGATGTTCTTCCTGTCCGCGCTTGCCCTGTACCTGTACGGCGGCAGCTCGATGGAAGGCCTGGCCGAGACGCATATGATCGGTGCGGTGATCGTGGTGCTGTCCTCGATCCTGGTGGCAGTGCCGATGCTGACGATCGGTTTCCTGCGCGTCAGCAAGCAGGACCTGCTGCCGAAGGCGAAGGACGTTGAGGCCCTGGCCCGTCGCCCGTAACCGTTCGCGCTGCACGCAACCCACAGAGAACCCCGCGCAAGCGGGGTTTTTTGTGTTGCAGGGCTTGCAGCCCTGCACCCACGGTAGTGCCGGCCGCTGGCCGGCAACAGCAACAGCAACAGCAAGAGCGTGCCTTCCGTGGGTGGGCGGGGCGGTGTCGGAGTGCGGGGACGCCGCAAGTACGTCCGTGTAGGCTTGGCAGCCGCATCCATGCGGCTGACACCCCGCACTCCGACACCGACCCACCTTCGACGGGTTCACGCGGCTGTCGGTAGGTGTCGACCTGGGTCGACACATTTGTCAGATATCGAAACAATTCTGGGGTCAGATCCGTTTTCCTTCAGAAAACGGATCTGACCCCAAGAGCTGTTCCGACAGATCGCGGAAGACTGTCAAAGGCGGGGTGGGTCCGGTTGCGGGGGTGTCTGATCTGGCCCCCCGTCAGCGGACGCCAAGAAGCGATACTTTGATCGCACTTGGAGGTCCCTTATGTCCCGTATCACCCGTCGTAGCTATACCGATGAGTTCAAGCACCAAGCCGTGGAGTTGGCCGAGTCGCTCGGGCCTGCCGCAGCAGCCCGTCAGCTGGAGATGTCGGTCAAGACGCTGGCAAATTGGCTTGACGCGGTCCGTGCTGGCCGGTCTCTGACCTCTGAGGCTCGCAGGCCAACCACCGACCTGGAAAGCGAGATCAGCCGCCTTCGGGCCGAGAACGCCAATCTGAAGATGGAGCGGGAAATCCTAAAAAAAGCGGCGGCGTTCTTTGCCAGAGAGTCCAAGTGAGGTACGCCTTCGTCGCCAGTCAAAGGACTCACTACCCGACCAGGTTGTTGTGTCGGGTTCTTGGGGTTTCTGTCTCTGGATTCCATGATTACCTGCGTCGGCAATGTGCCCAAGCGTGCGATGCCGATTCGGCCCTGCGTACCGAGCTTCGGGCCATTCATGTGACCAGCAAGCGCAGTTATGGGCGACGTCGGCTGGTCAGGGCCTTACGAGCCAGGAATCATCCAGTCGGCCACAAGCGCGTGGCACGGTTAATGGCCGAGGAGCGAATCCAGGGCAAGACCAAAGGCCGATTCCGACCCAAGTCCTCCGGCGGCTCATCTCAGCTCGCCCCCAACCTGCTGGATCGGCAATTTGCCCCCGGAACCGGACCGACGGCGTGGGTCGGGGATATCACGTATGTCCCCACCCGCCAGGGATGGCTGCATCTGGCCGTGGTCATCAGCGTCCAGACCCGGCAGGTGCTGGGCTACAGCGTTTCCAAGCGTCTGACTGAAGAGCTGGTGGTGAAAGCATTTGCCAATGCCTGGGCTCTGCATCCACAACGACCCGGCCTGATCTTCCATTCAGATCGTGGTGGGCAGTACTGGGGGAACGAGTTTCGCCAGCTGCTGCAGTCCCATGACGTGGTCCAAAGCATGAGCCGGCCTGGCAATTGCTGGGACAACGCGGTGGCCGAGAGCTTCTTTGCGACGCTCAAGACAGAAGAGGCTGCCGAGCCTTACGCCAGTAGGGAACAAGCCAGCCAGTGCATCGCTGCTTACATCCACGGCTTCTACAATCCAGCCCGGCTACACTCGGCGCTGGGCTACCACTCGCCTAACAACTACGCCCGGCAGCTCCGGGCTGCCGCCTGAAACGGCTTCATGGCGTCCGTTTTCAGGGGGCCAGATCAGTCCGCGGCATGGATGCCGCGGCCAAGCCCCCATGGACGGGTTAACGGCGTCCCCCGCAACCGGACCCACCCCGGCATCCCTCAGTAGCCCGGCTTTTGACGTTGCTGTTGAGGTTGCCGGCCAGCGGCCGGCACTACCGCAGGTGCAGGGTGCAACCCTGCAAAAGAAACACCACCCTACGCCAGCGTCGGTTGTGCAATCTTCCCCCGCGCACTACGATCCTGCGGTTCGCGCGCGTGCGCGCCCTTACTCCTGCTGAGCGCCCCGCGCGCCGCATCTGCCAACCCGAGGTATCCATGGTCATCAAACCGCGCGTCCGCGGCTTCATCTGCGTCACCACCCACCCGACCGGCTGCGAGGCCGCGGTCAAGCAGCAGATCGACTACATCCGTGCGCGCCCGCCGATCCAGAACGGTCCCAAGCGTGTGCTGGTGATCGGCGCGTCCACCGGCTACGGCCTGGCTGCGCGCATCACCGCTGCCTTCGGCAGTGGTGCTGCCACCCTCGGCATCTTCTTCGAACGCCCGGGCAGCGAGACCAAGCCGGGTACCGCGGGCTGGTACAACTCGGCCGCGTTCCACAAGTACGCCGACGAAGCCGGCCTGTACGCCAAGAGCATCAATGGCGATGCCTTCTCCGATGAAGTGAAGGCGAAGACCATCGAAATGATCAAGGCCGATCTGGGCCAGGTCGACCAGGTTGTCTACAGCCTGGCCGCGCCGCGCCGCAAGCACCCGAAGACCGGCGAGATCATCAGCTCCACGTTGAAGCCGATCGGCGAGCCGATCACCCTGCGCGGGCTGGATACCGACAAGGAAGTGATCACCGAGACCACCCTGCAGCCGGCCACCCCGGAAGAAATCGCCGGCACCGTCGCGGTGATGGGCGGCGAGGACTGGCAGATGTGGATCGATGCGCTGGCCGATGCCGGCGTGCTGGCCAATGGTTGTACCACCACGGCCTTCACCTACGTGGGCGAAGAGATCACCCAGGCGATCTACTGGAATGGCTCGATCGGCGCGGCCAAGAAGGACCTGGACACCAAGGTGCTGGGCCTGCGCGAAAAGCTGGCGAAAATCGGCGGCGACGCACGCGTGTCGGTGCTGAAGGCCGTCGTGACCCAGGCCAGCTCGGCCATTCCGACCATGCCGCTGTACCTGTCGCTGCTGTTCAAGGTGATGAAGGAAAAGGGCACCCACGAAGGCTGCATCGAGCAGCTCGACGTGCTGTACGACATCCTTTACGGCGGCAAGTCCGATGGCGTGGCGGTCGATCGCCTGCGCCACGACCTGGTCGATGGCGACGGCCACACCGTCGCGCTGGTCGATGAGGAAGGCCGCCTGCGTGCGGACTACAAGGAAATGGCCGCAGACGTGCAGGGCAAGGTGGTCGCGCTGTGGCCACAGGTGACCAACGAGAACCTGTACGAAATCAGCGACCTGGCCGGTTACAAGGCCGACTTCCTGCGTCTGTTCGGTTTTGGCGTGGAGGGCGTCGACTACGAGGCCGACGTCAACCCGGACGTGAAGATCGGCAACCTGGTCGACATGACCTGATCAAGCAGAAGGCCGGCGAAAGCCGGCCTTCTGGTTTGGTAGTGCCGGCCGCTGGCCGGCAACCCCGGGTACCTGAGGCTGCCGGCCAGCGGCCGGCACTACCCTCGGTTACCCGAATTCGAACCCCATCTCCGGCAACGCCGGGCCGACAAAGTCGCCCTGCACGTAATCCACGCCGGCACTGAACAGCAGCGTCATCGAGTTGGCATCGCTGACGAATTCGGCGATGGTGCGGATGCCCGCTTCCTGAGCACGCGCAGTGATCTGGCTGATGCGGTCGATGTTCTCGCGGGTGGCAGCCAGGTCGCTGGTGAAGCCCCGGTCCAGCTTGAGGAACTGCGGCTGGAAGTGGGCCAGCAGCTGGAACGAGTCCAGCCCGGAACCGAACTGCTCCAGGCCGATGCGGCAGCCCAGTGGCGCCACTTCGGCAAGGAATTGCTGTGCACTGCGCAGGTGGGTGAACACCTTCGCTTCCGGTGCATGCAGCCACAGCCGTTCGCCGGGCACGCCCTGTGCCTGCAGTTCGCGGTGCAGGGTGGCGATCATCTGTGGGTCATCGAACGATTCCGGCGTGACCTTCACCAGCACCTGGGTGGCATGACCCGCACGTGCGCGTTCGCCCAGCACCGCGATCGCCTGCGAAACCACCCAGCGGTTGATGTCGGCCAGCAGGCCGTGTTCCTCGGCGATGCCCAGGAACGCGGTCGGGCTCAGCAGCTCGCCGTTGTTTTCCAGGCGCAGATAGGCTTCGTACAGTTCCAGTGGTTCGCCCTGCAGGTTCAGCACCGGCTGGTAGTGAAGCTGGAAACCGTCGCCGGCCAGCGCCTCGCGGATGCGCGCCACCCAGCGCTGCACACGCTCTTCCTCGACACGGTCGGCGGCAGCCGGGTCGAAGATGCGGCAGGTGTTACCCAGCTCGGCTGCAGCCTGGGTGCATTCGCTGGCGCGCGCCAGCACCTGGCCGATGCTGGCGATCTTCTCACCGACCTGTACGCCACCGATGCTGACCGTCACCGTGGCCGAGCGTGCGCCGATGCTGAAGACGTGCGCGGCGTAGGCTTCTCGGATGCGCTCGGCCAGCGCCACGGTCTGTGCGTAGGGTCCGGCCTGCAGCACGGCGAAATTGTGTTCGCCGAAACGGGCCAGTTGCGCGTCCTCGCCAACCACTTCGGCCAGCAGGGCGGCGAGGGCGCCGATCAGGGTATCGGCCGAGGCCAGGCCGATATCCGGCAGCAGGCGCGCGTAGTGGTCCGGCTCGATCAGCAGCAGGCCGAACTGGCCCTCGCTACGCCCGGCCTGGGCCACCGCGCTTTCCAGCTGCAGCATGAAGGTCGGGCGATTGAGCAGGCCGGTGACCTGGTCGCGCTGGCGCAGGTCCTCGACCTCGCGTGCCAGCTCGGGGTCGAACTCCATGCGGCGGCGGAGCACCACCTGCAGGCAGGACTCGCCTTCGTAGGTGGCCGCCGCAAATTCCATCGTCGCCGGGAACGCACTGCCGTCCTGGTGGCGCGCGTCGAGCTGGTACTGCGGCGGCGGCGCCTCGCCACGGCTGAGGCCCTTCAGCAGCTGCTTGAAGCCCTCCACGTGTTGGGCAGCGACCATGTCCAGCAGCGAAATGCCTTCGATGTCGTCGAATTGCTCGTAGCCGAACATCTCCAGGTAGGCGTCGTTGGCGCGGATGTGCATGCCTTCATGCACGTAGGCGATGGGGTCGCGCGAGGAGGCGATCAGCGCGTCGCAGCGGCGCTCGGTCTCGCGCATCTGCGCCTCGATGCGGCGCAGGCCGCGGCGTGCCTGCAGGTCGACCCACTGGTCGCGGACCACGGCGAGCAGGTGCTCGGGGCGCTGGCGCAGGGCGAGGGCACGGATGCCATGGCTGCTGGCCTGCACCAGTTCGTCCTCGTCGATGCGCTCGGCCAGCAGCACCAGCGGGATGTCCTTGCCGCTGGCGGCGATGTGCTGGGCTGCCAGCTGCAGCGGAATGCCCTGCGACGGCGAGGCCAGCACCAGGTCGATGGCCTGGCTGGTCAGCACCTGGGCCAGCTCGGCCGCATCCTGCGGGCGCCACGGGCGTACCGCGATGCCGCTGTTGCGCAGGGTGCTGACGATGGCTTCGGCATTCTCGCCGCTGTCATCGACGATCAGCAGGCGGATGGTGATGTCGTTCGCGTTCTGCATGCACTGCTCCCCAATCTGCGAATCTAGATACACGATGCGCGGCGAACCGTCCATGCGCGTACCCCTTGCGCGCATGGAACGGCGATGTGGTTCACACCACGCCGCCCGCTGCGTGGCCGCTGGCCCAGGCCCATTGGAAGTTGTAGCCGCCCAGCCAGCCGGTCACGTCCAGCACCTCGCCAACGAAGTGCAGGCCGGGGACGCGCTTGGATTCCATCGTTGAGGATGACACTTCGGCGGTGTCCACGCCGCCCAGGGTGACCTCGGCGGTGCGGTAGCCTTCGGTGCCGCTGGCCACCAGCGGGAATGCGCCCAGCAGCTGCGCAGCCTGGCGCAGCACCGGCTCGTCCAGCTGGCGCACGGGGCGGTTGGGCAGCCAGTGCTCGCACAGCCGCTGTGCCAGCCGCTTCGGCAGTACCTCGCCCAGCACCGTGCGCAGCTCGGCGGCGGGGCGGTCGCGCTTCATCTGGCGCAGCCACTCGCCGGCATCCTGGCCCGGCAACAGGTCCAGCTCCAGCGCATCGCCGGGCCGCCAGAACGAAGAGATCTGCAGGATGGCCGGACCGCTCACGCCACGGTGGGTCAGCAGCATGAAGTTCTGGAAGCTCTTGCCGTTGCAGCGCGCTTCGATCGGTAGCGCCACGCCGCTGAGGTCGGCCAACCGTTCCTGGTGCTTGCCGCTGAGGGTCAGCGGCACCAGCCCGGCGCGGGTCGGCAGCACCTGGTGGCCGAACTGGCGGGCCACTTCATAGCCAAAGCCGCTGGCCCCCATGCTGGGAATCGACAGGCCGCCGGTGGCAACCACCAGCGAGGCGCAATGGAACAGCCCGTGCGTGGTGTGCACGCGGAAACCATCGCTGCCATGCTCGATGCGCTGCACGCTGCAGTCGGTACGGATCTGCACGCCGGCCGCCTGGCATTCGTCCATCAGCATCTTCACGATCTGCTTGGAGGAGACATCGCAGAACAGCTGCCCCAGTTCCTTTTCGTGATACGCGATGCCGTGCTTGTGCACCAACTCGATGAAGTGCCAGGGCGTGTAGCGGGCCAGCGCCGACTTGCAGAAGTGCGGGTTGGCCGACAGGAAGTTGGCCGGGGTGGTGCCGGTGTTGGTGAAGTTGCAGCGGCCACCGCCGGACATCAGGATCTTCTTGCCGACCTTGTTGGCATGGTCGATCACCTGCACCTGGCGGCCGCGCTGGCCAGCCGTGATCGCGGTCATGAGCCCGGCTGCGCCGGCGCCGATGACCACCACGTCACAACGGATCGTGTTCATGCCTTGGCGCGCTTGCGCCAGGTCGGGATCACGTCGAGCTGCATCTGATCGTTGAGCAGCTGCACTTCACCGTCCTGGATCAGCACGCTCCAGCGCATCGCGCGCTGGATCTGCTGGCCCCACAGCTCTACGAAGGCACCGTCGAGATCGACCACCGAAAGATTGTCGAAGCGCGCCAGGCCCTTGCCCTGCTTGCCCCACCAGATCTCCGAGGCGTTGCCGCCATAGTTGACCACCTGCACCTGGCGGCTGCGGTTGCTGGCCTTGCGGATGCGCGATTCGTCCGGATGGCCCAGGTCGATCCACTGCAGGATGTCGCCGGTGTAGTCGTGTTCCCACAGGTCGGGTTCGTCATCGGTGCTCAGGCCGCGGCCGAACTCCAGGCGGTCGCCGGCGTTCAGCGCGAAGGCGAGCAGGCGCACCATCAGGCGCTCGTCGGTCTCGGACGGATGCTGGGCCAGGGTCAGGTTGTGGGTCGCGTAGTAGCCGCGATCCATGTCGCTGATCTGCAGTTCGGCCTTGCGGATGGTGGCGGTAAGAGCCATGGGGGGTCCGTGGACTAAAGACAACAATGATAGAGGTTTGCTCCGGGGGTGTCCGTGGCCGGGCTGTCTGCGCAGCGTCAACGGTGGCACGCTTGCGTTCTTTCCCGTGGCCGGAGTGGACGCCATGACCTTGCCCAGCCGACTGCAGTTGCCGCCCGGGCCCTGGGCCACCCTGCTGGATGGCCTGTGTGCACGTTTCCCGCGCATCGCGCCCGCGCAATGGCAGGATCGCTTCGCGCGTGGCCGTGTGCTGGATGCGCAGGGCAGGGCGCTCACTGCGGACACGCCCTGGCAGGTCGGGCGGGAGATCCAGTACTTCCGCGAGGTGGCCGACGAACCGGTGATTCCCTTTGTCGAGACCATCGTCCATCTGGATGCGCACCTGCTGGTGGCCGACAAGCCGCATTTCCTGCCGGTGACACCTGCGGGTGGGCATGTGCGCGAGACGCTGCTGGCGCGGCTGGTCGCCCGCACCGGCAATGCCGATCTGGTACCGCTGCACCGGCTGGATCGGCTGACGACCGGGCTGGTGATGTTCTCGACCCAGCGAGCGTCGCGCGATGCTTACCAGCGCCTGTTCCGTGATCGGCTCATCGAGAAGACCTATGAGGCCCTGGCACCGGCGCTGCCGGGGCTGGCGTTTCCGTTGCAGCGGGACAGCCGGTTGGTGCCGGGCGAGCCGTTCTTCCGCATGTCCGAAGTGCCCGGTGAGCCCAATGCGCGCAGCCGCATCGAGCTGATCGAGGCCGAAGGGCCGATCTGGCGCTACCGGCTGCTGCCGGAGACCGGCCGCAAGCATCAACTGCGCGTGCACATGGCCATGCTGGGGGCGCCGATCATGGGTGACGACCTGTACCCGCAGCTTCGGCAACGTCCGCCGAACGTCGCCGAGGCGCCGCTGCAGCTGCTGGCGCGGGCCCTGGCCTTCGACGACCCATTGAGCGGCGAACGACGGGCGTTCAGCAGCGGCCGCAGCCTGAGCCTTCCGGCTTAGCGCGGCCAGGCGCTCAGCGGGCCGGGCGTCGCGCCAGCCAGCGGTCCAGCTCGGCGGCGAACAGCTGCCGGTCGCGGGGCCCCAGGGGCGGCGGTCCGCCGGTCTGGACCCCGGCGCCGCGCAGTTCCTCCATGAAATTGCGCATCGACAGCCGCTCGGCCATGTTGTTCGGGGTGTACAGCTGGCCGCGCGGGTTCAGCGCCACGGCCCTCTTCTCCAGCACCAGCGCAGCCAGCGGGATGTCCTGGGTGACCACCAGGTCTCCGGCGGCGACCCGCTCGACGATGGCGCTGTCGGCCACGTCCAGGCCCTGCGGTACCTGGATCGAGCGCAGCCAGCGCGACGGCGGGGTGCGGATCCACTGGTTGGCGACCAGGGTCAGCTCGATCCCGACCCGTTCGGCGGCCCGGAACAGGATGTCGCGAATGACGGTGGGGCAGGCGTCCGCGTCCACCCAGATGCGGGGAGACGCGTGTTCAGCGGGGATTTCAGCTTCAGTCATTTACCCAGTGTAGGGTAGGAAAAACCTGAATGGGGGCTCGGGGTTAGCCGCGATTGGCTGCCAACCCTTGTCACGCCTAGCGGGTGACGTGTTCCCATGAACGTCGGGACTATCGCTTTTTGCAGAAAACACGCGTATCGTGCGACCCACTGTGTTTGCTAGGGTCACCGTGAATCGTGGCCTGGTGCAGTTGATCTCACGATCCGCTCATCGATCCGCTTTACCAACGCCTGCAACTCAGTCTCGGCCCCGATACCCGGTGGCTGCGATTTTTTTCAACATGTGTTTCAGGAGTTAGTAAAATGTCTGAACGTCAGACCGGCACCGTCAAGTGGTTCAACGACGCCAAGGGCTTCGGCTTCATCACCCCGGAAAGCGGCCCGGACCTGTTCGTGCACTTCCGCGCGATCCAGGGCACCGGCTTCAAGACCCTGCAGGAAGGCCAGAAGGTTACCTTCATCGCCGTCCAGGGTCAGAAGGGTATGCAGGCTGACCAGGTGCAGGCGGTCTAATCCGTCTGCTACCGTTGGGTAGCCAGAACGCCGGAGGCGAGAGCTTCCGGCGTTTTTTATTGCCCGCTGTTTTTTGTAGAAATCGAGCCACGCTCGACTGTTCTCAAGGACAGTGGAGCAGGGCTCGACTCTACAAAGGGCATGCAGCCGGCGCGGTAGGATGGCGGCCTTCCCAAGGATCGTCCCCATGCGCATCGTTCATCACCTGGAAAACTCCCGTTCCCTGCGCGTGCTGTGGATGCTGGAGGAGTTGGGGCTGGACTACGAACTGCGCCGCTATCCGCGCGATCCGAAGACGCTGCTGGCGCCGCCGGAACTGCGCAACGTGCATCCGCTCGGCAAGTCGCCGGTGCTGCAGGATGGCGAGCTGGTACTGGCCGAGTCCGGGGCGATCCTCGACTATCTCGCTGACCGTTACGACACGCAGCGCCAGCTGTCGCCGTCACCGATGCCGGCCGACGGCACCGAACGCATCGCGTACCGCTACTGGCTGCACTATGCCGAAGGCTCGGCGATGCCGCCGCTGCTGCTGACCCTGGTGATGGGCCGCATCCGTAATGCGCCCATGCCATTCTTCGCACGCCCGATTGCACGCAGCATTGCCGACAAGGCCGAGCGGGGCTTCGTTGGGCCGCAGCGGCGCCTGCACCTGGACTGGATGGAGCGCCGCCTGGCCGAAAGCCCATGGTTTGCCGGCGAGCGCTTCAGTGCGGCCGACATCCAGATGAGCTTCCCGATCCAGGCTGCTGCCGCGCGCGGTGGCGGTCTCGACGGCAAGCCGGCACTGCGTGGCTTCCTCAAGCGCATCAGCGAGCGGCCTGCTTACCAGCGCGCCGAGGCCCACGGTGGCCATCTGCAGGCGCTCAGCGGCAATTGAGGCCGGCGGCGGTCGCCCCCACCTCCAGAGTCATGGATACCGACAGCCCCCGTTTCGACAACCGCCTGCTGCATGCCCTGCCGGGTGACCCCGAATCCGGCCCGCGCAGGCGCGAAGTGCTGGGTGCCGCCTGGTCGCCCGTGATGCCGACCCCGGTGACGGCGCCCACGCTGTTGGCCTGGGCGCCGGACGTCGCCGAAATGCTTGGCTTCAGTACCGCTGAAGTCGAAAGCGAAGGTTTCGCGCAGGTGTTCGGCGGCAATACGCTGTACGCCGGCATGCAGCCGTGGGCAGCCAACTACGGTGGCCATCAGTTCGGTCACTGGGCCGGCCAGCTCGGCGATGGGCGTGCGATCTCACTGGGCGAGCTGGTGGCACCCGATGGCCGCCACTGGGAGCTGCAGCTGAAGGGGGCCGGGCCGACGCCTTACTCGCGCGGTGCCGATGGACGGGCAGTGCTGCGCTCGTCGATCCGCGAGTTCCTGTGCAGCGAAGCGATGCACCACCTGGGCGTGCCGACCACGCGCGCGTTGTCGCTGGTCGGTACCGGCGAGGAGGTGGTGCGCGACATGTTCTATGACGGCCACCCGCGTGCCGAGCCTGGTGCCATCGTGTGCCGGGTCTCGCCGTCGTTCCTGCGTTTCGGTTCGTTCGAGCTGCCGGCCTCGCGTGGCGAGACTGCCTTGCTGCAACAGCTGGTGGACACCTGCATCGCCCGTGATTTCCCCGGGCTGGAGGGGCAGGGCGAGGCACGGTACGGCGACTGGTTCGCGCAGATCGCGGTGCGCACCGCCGAGATGATCGCGCACTGGATGCGTGTCGGCTTCGTACATGGCGTGATGAACACCGACAACCTGTCCGTGCTCGGTCTCACACTGGATTACGGCCCCTATGGCTGGGTCGAGGATTTCGATCCGGACTGGACGCCGAACACCACCGACGCCCAGGGGCGCCGCTACCGCTTCGGCACCCAGCCGCAGGTGGCGTACTGGAACCTGAGCCGATTGGCCCAGGCGCTGTCGCCGCTGTTCGCCGATGTCGCACCGCTGCAGGCGGGCCTGGCGGCCTTCCAGTCCACCTTCGTGGCCTGCACGCGTCGCGATGCCGCGGCAAAGCTGGGGCTGGCCGCGGCCGACGATGACGACCTGCAGCTCTACCAGCGCTGGCAGCAGCTGATGCAGGAGGGTGCCATGGACATGACCCTGGCCTGGCGCGCACTGATGCGCATCGACCCGTCGGCAGCGGACGCTACGGTTCTGGACGCGGTGTACTACGACGAGGCGCGGCGACAGGCAGTGCAGGCACCGTTGCAGCACTGGCTGCAGGACTACGCGGAGCGCCTGCGCAGCGATCCGCTGCCGGCCAGCGAACGCGTGGCGAAGATGACGGCGGCCAACCCGCTGTACGTGCTGCGCAACTGGTTGGCGCAGGAAGCGATCGACCGCGCAGAGCAGGGTGACCTCGGCGGTGTGCATGCGCTGCAGGACGTGCTGCGAGACCCATACACCGAGCGCGCAGGGCTCGAGCACTTCGCTGGCAAGCGCCCGGCGTGGGCCGACAACCGCGCCGGTTGCTCGATGCTGTCCTGCAGTTCCTGAGGGTGGGTTTCGGCAGGGCTGCGCCCTGCACCTGCAGAGGCAAGGGCCGAATCCAAAGCCAAAGCCAAAGCGGCTCTGGATTGTTGATGGTCTGGCGGGGCGGTGTGGGGCTGCAGGACACGCCGTAAACCCCCAAACCGGCCCAGCCGCCAGCGGCTGGGCCGGGCCCCGGAGGGGGACTTGCAGCGGCCCCCGCAACCGGACCCACCCCGCCTTCGACAGAATGCACGCTGTTGCTGTTGCCGTTGAGGTTGCCGGCCAGCGGCCGGCACTACCGCAGGTGCAGGGCGCAGCCCTGCCGACACCCCCAACAGGCAGCCGGCGCCCGGAACAGGTACCCTATGCCGCCATCAGATAGCCAATGTGACATGACCGACGCCATTGTCGTTCCGCAGTGGGCCTCCCGCCTGCGCGACATCGCCGACTTCCCCAAGCCCGGTATCCTGTTCAAGGACATCATGCCGCTGCTCGCCCACGGCGAGGACTTCCGTGGCGCGATCACCGCGATGGCCGACCGTTGGCGCGACCAGAAGCTGGACGCGGTGGTCGGCATCGAATCGCGTGGTTTCATCCTCGGCGCCGCGATGGCACTGGAGCTGGGCGTGGGCTTCGTGCCGGTGCGCAAGCCGGGCAAGCTGCCGGGCCAGGTGCTGCGCGAGGAATACACGCTGGAGTACCGCAGCGACTGCATCGAAGTGCACGCCGACGCGTTGCCGTCCGGTGCCCGCGTCGCGATCATCGATGACGTGCTGGCCACCGGCGGCACGCTGGTCGCTGCGTTGTCGCTGGTGCGCCGCCTGGGTGTTGAAGTGGTCGGCGCCGGTGTGCTGGTCGAGCTCGATGGCCTGGGCGGCCGGGCCCGCTGGGAGGCGGGCTTGCCACTGCACACCGAACTGGTGTTCTGATCGAAGGGTGAATGCCAACCAAGGTTGGCATCTACCAGAGCGAAGAGCCGGGAGCCGGTCGTTGCCAACCGTGGTTGGCAACCCGGCTTCAATCACATCATCCGCACGCGGAAGCGACGGCCCTTGATCTTGCCGGCTTCCAGCCTGGCGACGGCCTTGTTGGCCTGTTCACGCGCGATCGCCACGTAGGAGCGGGTCGGGAAGATCGCGATCTTGCCGATGAACTTGCTCGACAGGCCGGCATCGCCGGTCAGTGCGCCGAGGATGTCGCCCGGGCGCAGCTTGTCGGTCTTGCCGCCGTCAATCCGCAGGGTGCGCATCACCGCCTGCGGCAACTCGGCCGGGCGCGAGGTCGCCAGTGGCGTCTTCTGCCAGTCCAGCGGTTGCCCCAGCTGCGCTTCGATGGCTTCGGCGCGGGTCTTTTCGCGGCCAGCCACCAGGCTGATCGCCAGGCCGCTGGCACCGGCACGACCGGTACGGCCCACGCGATGCTGGTAGCTCTCCACGTCGGTCGGCAGTTCGTAGTTGATCACCGCCGCCAGCTCTTCCACGTCCAGTCCGCGCGCGGCGACGTCGCTGGCGACCAGCACGTTGCAGCTGCGGTTGGCCAGCCGCAACAGCACTTCCTCACGGTCGCGCTGCTCCATGTCGCCGTGCAGGGCGAGTGCGGAGAAGCCGAACTGCTGCAGCGAGTTGGCCACTTCGTCCACGTCCTTGCGGGTGTTGCAGAACACCACCGCCGATTCCGGCGCGTACTTCAGCAGCAGGCCGGCCAGCGCCTTCTGGCGATGCACCGGTTCCACCTCGCAGAACAGGTGGCGGATGGCCGGTGCCTGGTCGGCACCTTCCACGGTCACCTCCACCGCGTCGCGCAGCAGGTCACGCGCCATGGCGCGGATGCTGTCGGGGAAGGTGGCGGAGAACAGCAGGCTCTGGCGATCCCTGTTGGTGCGGCCGGCGATCTCGCGGATCGGCTCCTCGAAGCCCATGTCGAGCATGCGGTCGGCCTCGTCCAGCACCAGCGTGCGCACCGCGCCCAGGTTCAGCGCGCGCTTGCGTGCCAGCTCCTGCACGCGGCCGGGCGTACCCACCACCACGTGCGGGTCGTGGCCTTCCAGCGAGGCCAGCTGCGGGCCCAGCGGCACGCCGCCTACCAGCAGCAACAGCTTCAGGTTGGGAATGCCGGTGGCCAGCTTGCGGATCTGCTTGCCGACCTGGTCGGCGAGTTCGCGGGTCGGGCACAGGACCAGCGCCTGCACGCGGATCAGGCTGGGGTCGACGGCCTGCAGCAGGCCCAGCCCGAAGGCGGCGGTCTTGCCGCTGCCGGTCGGCGCCTGTGCGATCACATCGTGGCCATCGAGGATGGCCGGCAGGCTCTGCGCCTGCACGGGGGTGAGGGTGGTGTAGCCGAGGGCGTCCAGGCCGGGCTGCAGGGCCGGGCTCAGCGGCAGGGTCGAGAAGTCAGTCATGGCGCATTGTACCTGCCTGCGCGGCAGCGCCCGTCCTGGGCCGCCATCCACGCATGGCGTGGATCTACGGGTGGGTGCCGACCGTTGGTCGGCACGCCCTGCTCAGCCCAGCACCGCCAACACACCCTGGTGGATCGCCAGGCCACCGAACAGCAGCCAGGCGAACAGGATCAGCGCCAGCAGCAGTGGCTTCAGGCCGGCCTGGCGCAGCGCCGAGACATGGGTGGTCAGGCCCAGCGCGGCCATCGCCATCGCCAGCAGCACGGTATCCAACTGCACCAGCCCGGCCTGCAGGCTGGCCGGCAGCAGGTGCAGCGAATTGAAACCGGCCACTGCCACGAAACCGAACGCGAACCACGGCACTACGATGCGCGCCTTGCTGCCGTCGGCGCCGGCCTTGCCGCCACGCGCCAGCCACAACGACAACACGACCAGGAACGGCGCCAGCAGCATCACCCGCACCATCTTGGTGATCACCGCAGTATCGGCGGCGGCTTCGCTGACCGTGCGGCCGGCGGCCACCACCTGCGCCACTTCGTGCACCGTCGCACCAGTGAACAGGCCGTACTGCCGCGCGTCCATCGCCAGCCAGCCGTGCGACTGCACCAGCGCATACAGCGCCGGGTACAGGAACATCGCCAGCGTGCCGAACACCACGACGGTAGAAACCGCGACAGTGACCTGCGCAGCGCGGCCACGCACCACCGGTTCGGCGGCCATCACCGCTGCCGCACCGCAGATCGCGCTCCCGGCGCCGATCAGCATTGCCGCCTCGCGTTCCATCTTGAACACACGTACGCCCAGCCAGCAGGCCAGGCCGAAGGTGCTGGCGACCACCAGCACGTCCATCAGCACGCCGCTGACGCCGACATGGCCGATGTCCTGGAAGGTCAGGCGCAGGCCGTACAGCACGATGCCGGCGCGCAGCAGCCAGTGCTTGGAGAAGCCGACACCGGCCGCGCTGCTCGGTGCCAGCCGCGGGTACAGGGTGTTGCCGACCACGATGCCGGCCACGATGGCGACGGTCAGTGCACTCAGGCCATGCGCCTGCAACCAGGGAAGCTCGGCCAGGTACAGCGATGCCGCCGCGATCAGGCCCACCAGCAGAAGGCCGGGCAGGCGCGGCTGCCAGCGTTGGCGCAGGGCGGGCAGGGACCAGGAGGAGAGAGCGGGGGCGTTCATGGCAGGGGTAGGGCTGTAGTGACGGGGCAAGCGTGTGCCTTCGTCCCTGACCTGTAAAACGAATAATATGGGTGAAACCTACCTATCAAGCGGGTAAATGCCATGCGCCTGACCTTGCGCCAGCTGCAAGTCTTCGTCGCCATCGCCGACCACGGCAGCACCACCGCCGCCGGCCAGGCCATCGCGCTCTCGCAGTCGGCCAGCAGCGCCGCCCTGCAGGAACTGGAGGCGCACTTCGGTACGCCGCTGTTCGACCGCATCGGCCGTCGCCTGGCGCTGAACGGGCACGGCCGCGCACTGCTGGAGCCGGCGCGCACCCTGCTGGTCAATGCCGCTGATCTGGAGCGGCAGCTGGCCGCCGGCGGAGACCCGTCGCAAGGGGCACCGCTGCGGTTGGTACTGGCCGCCAGTACCACCATCGGCAACTACCTGCTGCCGCAGCGCATCGCTGAGCTGCTGCGGCAGGCGCCGCAGGCCGAAGTCGACCTGCGCATCGACAACAGTGCTGGCGTAGTCGCCGCTGTGCAGCGCCTGGACGTCGACGCCGGCCTGATCGAAGGCCCGTGCCATGAGCGCGGTTTGCAGGTCACGGCATGGCAGCAGGATCCGCTGGTGATCGTCGGCGCCGCCGACGCCCCCCCGCGCTGGTCGTTGGACGAACTGCGCCGCGCCCGCTGGCTGCTGCGCGAACCCGGCTCCGGCACCCGCGAGGCAGTGGAACAGGCGCTGTTGCCGCACCTGCGCGGCTTCGCCCAGACCCTGCAGCTGGGCAATACCGAAGCGATCAAGCAGGCTGCGATCGCCGGCCTCGGATTGGCCTGCCTTTCGCGTCACGCGCTGGAAGAGCCGCTGGCGCTGGGCCGCCTGCGCGTGCTCGAGACGCCGCTGCCCGCCCTTCAGCGCACCCTGTGGCTGGTGCGCCACCCGGGCAAGCAATGGCTGCCGGGGTTGCAGGCGTTGCTGGGGGAGGTGGAGTAGCAGGGATCGGTCTTGCACTGCACGAATTCCACGAAGGAGTCAGAGCCCGTTGCGCAGCAACGGGATCCGACCCCGACAGATCGACAGGCCTTGCAGCGCTCATCCACGCGTGGCCTGGATCTGCCGTGTCGACCAAGGTCGACACCCACCCGCGCAGAATGCCGTTCCGACAGATCGCGGGAAACTGTCAGAGGCGGGGCGGTGTGGGTCTGCAGGACCGTTGGCGCCATGGATGGCGCCATCGAGCCCCCAAGGAGGGGTTTACGGCGTGTCCTGCAGACCCGCACCGCCCCGGCATCCCACAGGAAACCAGCTTTTGACGTTGCCGTTGAGGTTGCCGGCCAGCGGCCGGCACTACCGCGGGTGCCGGGTGCAACCCGGCCGACGCCCCCAACCCGTACAATATCCGGATGCCTCTGATTACTCTGCAGAACGTCGACTTCAGCGTCGGCGGCCCGTTGTTGCTGGAGAAGGCCGAACTGTCGATCGAGCCGGGCGAACGCATCGCCCTGATCGGCCGCAACGGCGCCGGCAAATCCACCCTGCTCAAGCTGCTGTCCGGCGATCACAAGCCCGATGACGGGGAAGTCCGCGTACAGCAGGGCGTGCGCGTCACCCGCCTGGAGCAGGAAGTGCCACATGGCGCCGCCGGCTCGGTGTTCGACGTCGTCGCCGATGGCCTCGGTGAACTGGGCCAGTGGCTGGCCGAATTCCATCACCTGAGCCACGCCGAAGTATTTGATGGCGAAGCACTGGGCAACGTGCAGGCCAAGATCGACGCCGCCAACGGCTGGGGCCTCGATCAGCGCGTCAGCGAAACCCTGACCAAGCTCGACCTGGACGGCGAGGCCGAGTTCGGCCGCCTGTCCGGCGGCATGAAGCGCCGCGTGCTGCTCGCCCGCGCGCTGGTGTCCAGCCCCGACGTGCTGCTGCTGGACGAACCGACCAACCACCTCGATATCGAAGCCATCGACTGGCTCGAAGCGTTCCTGAAGGGTTGGAGCGGCAGCGTGGTGTTCGTTACCCATGACCGCCGCTTCCTGCGTGCACTGGCCACCCGCATCGTCGAGATCGACCGTGGCCAGGTCACCAGCTGGCCGGGCGACTGGGCCAACTACGAGCGTCGCCGGGAGGAACGCCTCAACGCGCAGGCGCAGGAAAACGCGCGCTTCGACAAGCTGCTGGCGCAGGAAGAAGTCTGGATCCGCCAAGGCATCAAGGCGCGCCGCACCCGCGATGAGGGCCGCGTGCGCCGCCTGAAGGCGATGCGCGTGGAGCGTTCGCAGCGCCGTGATCTCAGCGGCAACGTCAAGATGGAAGCCGCACAGGGCATCAGCTCTGGCAAGAAGGTCATCGACGTCAAGGATATTTCGTTCGCCTTCGGTGAGCGCACCATGGTCCGCGACTTCACCACCACCATCATGCGCGGCGACCGCATCGGCCTGATCGGCCCCAACGGCAGCGGCAAGACGACGCTGCTGAAGTTGCTGCTGGGCGAGCTGCAGCCGGCCAAGGGCGAAGTCAACGCCGGCACCAACCTGCAGATCGCCTATTTCGACCAGTACCGCGCGGTGCTGCGCGAAGACTGGAGCGCGATCGAGAACGTGGCCGAAGGCCGCGATTTCCTCGAGTTCAACGGCAAGCGCAAGCACGTGCATGCCTACCTGCAGGACTTCATGTTCACCCCGGAACGCGCACGTGCGCCGATCACCCGCCTGTCCGGTGGCGAGCGCAACCGCCTGCTGCTGGCCAAGCTGTTCGCGCAGCCGTCCAACCTGCTGGTGATGGACGAACCGACCAACGACCTGGACGTGGAAACCCTGGAGCTGCTGGAAGAGCTGCTGGGCGAGTACACCGGCACCCTGCTGCTGGTCAGCCATGACCGTGACTTCATCGACAACGTGGTGACCTCCACGCTGGTGATGGAAGGCGACGGCGTGATCGGCGAGTACGTCGGTGGCTACAGCGACTGGCAGCGTTATGCGGCCAGCATCGCGGCGCCTGCCTCGGTCCCCGCAGCCAAGCCGGCAGCCGCAGCACCTGCCGCGCCGGCCGCTGCACCCCCGGCTGCCCCCAAGCGCAAGCTGGCCTACAAGGAAGCACGCGAGCTGGAGCAGCTGCCGAAGACCATCGAGAAGCTGGAAGGCGACGTCGAAGGGTTGACCTCGGCGATGAACGACCCGGCGTTCTATACCCGCAGCAGTGCGGAAGTGACCGCGCACACCCAGCAGCTGGCCAAGGTGCAGGCCGAGCTGGATGCCGCGTACGCGCGCTGGGAAGAGCTGGAAGGCTGAGTTCGCCGGGTTCGTGCGGACCAGCGGTCCGCACCTACCGACGCCGATGCCTGGTAGATCCACGCCATGCGTGGATATGCGGATCTGTGCGGACCAACGGTCCGCACCCACCAATCAACGGTCCGTGCGGACCAGGGTCCGCCCCCACCGGGGGGCGTCGGTCATTTGACCCCGTGCAGATCCCGCAACTGGCTCGGCCGGCTGCCGAAATACGCGGCCAGATCGGCGATGTCCTGATCGCTCAGGTCCTTCGCCTGCGGCGTCATCAGCGCATGCTGGCGGTCGCCGGCGCGGTAGGCCTGCAGCGCATGCGCCAGATAGTCGCCGTACTGCCCACCCAGCTTCGGATAGGTCGGATCGATCGGCGCATTGCCATCGGCCCCGTGGCAGTCGATGCAACTCTGGTTGGTGGCCTTGCCCTTCACCTTGGCGCGGGCTTCACCGGCGGCCTCGCGGCCTGCCGGCAGGCCAGCGGAGGACGAAGAACCGTGTTCGCCGCTGGCATGGCCCGGGTCGGCGGCGGATTTCTCGCTGTTTTCCACCTGCGACTGCGAACAGGCCGCCAGCAGCAGGGCGACGGACAGGGCGATGGCGTGACGCATCGGATGCGCGGCTTTCGACATGGGCGGGCCTTACTTGACGGTGGACAGGTAAACAGAGAGATCGGCGATCTCCTGTTCGCTGAAACTCATCGACTGCGCCTGCATCGTCGGATGCCGGCGCTTGCCCTGGCGGTACTCGGTCAGGGCCTGGGCCAGGTACTGCTGGGTCTGGCCGCCGATCTTCGGCACCCGGTAGCTGGGGTAGGCGTTCTTGTAGCCGGTGATGCCGTGGCACCCCTGGCAGGTGTAGGCCAGGACACGGCCATTGTCGAAGTTGCCGGTGGGCGTGGCAGGCGCCGGCGCGGCGGCAGGCGCTGGGGTGGGTGTGGCAGGAGCGGGAGCGGGCTGTGCGGCGGCCCCAAGGGGCAGGAGGACGGCCAGAGCGAGACAAGCGGCGAGCGGCTGCGGGCGCATGGTGTCGTTTCCGGGGATTCGGGTCTGGTCGTTCCGGCGTGGGGTACGGAACGACCCGAGTATAGCCTCAGGTTTCATCTAGCTGAAATGGGGGCGGGCCGACCAGCGGCGTGAAGACACCATGACCTTTGGGATATGGTGTTGCCGTGAAGTGGTGCATTACTTTGCTACCACACCTGTCCACGCATCCTCCAGGGACCTGACGATGTCGCACCCAACCTTCCTGTCCGGCCGTCGCAGCGGAATCTGCGCTGCCGCACTGCTGATCTCCACCTCCCTGCTGCTGGGCGGTTGCGCCGCAGGGCCCAATTCCGAAGCCAAGGCTGCCGAGACCAAGGAGGAGAAGAAGGTCGACGCAGTCCCGGTCGAAGTGGCGGTGGCCAGCCATCGTGCGGTCGCAGCCAGCTACACCGGCACCGCGGCGCTGGAGCCACGTGCAGAGTCGCAGGTGGTCGCCAAAACCTCCGGCGTGGCCTTGGCGGTGCTGGTCGAGGAAGGGCAGCGGGTCACCGCCGGCCAGCCGCTGGTGCGGCTGGACCCGGACCGCGCGCGCCTGGCCGTGGCGCAGAGCGAAGCGCAGATGCGAAAGCTGGAAAACAACTACCAGCGCGCACAGAAGCTGGTCGGCCAGCAGATGGTCAGCGCTGCCGATGTCGACCAGCTGCGCTACGACCTGGAGAACGTCCGTGCGCAGTACCGCCTGGCCACGCTGGAGCTGTCCTACACCACGGTCGTGGCACCGATCTCGGGTGTGATCGCCTCACGCTCGATCAAGACCGGCAACTTCGTGCAGATCAATACACCGATCTTCCGCATCGTTGACAACTCGCGGCTGGAGGCCACGCTCAACGTACCCGAACGTGAGCTGGCCACCCTGCGTGCCGGCCAGCCGGTGACGCTGGCGGCCGACGCACTGCCGGGCCAGAGCTTCACAGGCACCGTTGACCGCATCGCGCCGGTGGTGGACTCGGGCAGCGGCACGTTTCGCGTGGTCAGTGCCTTCGATGGCGCCGCCCACGCGCTGCAGCCCGGCATGTTCGGCCGCATCCGCATCGATTACGACCAGCGTGCCGATGCGCTGGTGGTGCCGCGCCTGGCGTTGCTCGATGACGGTGAACCTGCGGTGTTCCGCGTGCGCGAAGGCAAGGTCGCACGCATTCCGGTCAAGCTGGGTTACGCCGAGGGCCCGTGGGTGGAGATCCGTGATGGCCTGGCGGCCGGTGATCAGGTGGTCACCGCCGGCAAGGTCGCCCTGCGCGACGGCACCACGGTGCAGGTGATCGCCGATCCGAAGGCGAAGGCGGTCGCGGCGGCCGCCAAGCCCGCAGACAAGGCCGGGAGCAAGCAATGACTGCTCCGGGCCACGACCACGGTGCCTCGCCGGCGAGCGACGGCGCCGCCGCCGGCATGCGCGGCGGCCTGGTGGAATTCGCCACGCGTCGCCGTGTGACCATCGCCATGTGCACGGTCACGCTGCTGCTGTTCGGCCTGATCGCGCTCGGCAACCTCAAGGTCAACCTGCTGCCCGACCTGAGCTACCCGACGCTGACCGTGCGTACCGAATACACCGGTGCGGCGCCGACCGAAATCGAAACCCTGATCACCCAGCCGGTTGAAGAAGCGGTGGGCGTGGTCAAGAACCTGCGCAAGCTGAAGTCGGTCTCGCGCACCGGCCAGAGCGATGTGGTGCTGGAGTTCGCCTGGGGCACCAACATGGACCAGGCCAGCCTGGAGGTGCGTGACAAGATGGAAGCGCTGAACCTGCCGCTGGAGGCCAAGGCTCCGGTGCTGCTGCGCTTCAATCCGTCCACCGAGCCGATCATGCGCTTGGTGCTGTCGAACAAGACGGCGCCGACCAGCGATGCCGATGCGGTCCGCGAGCTGACCGGCCTGCGCCGCTATGCCGATGAAGACCTGAAGAAGAAGCTGGAGCCGGTCACCGGCGTGGCAGCAGTGAAGGTGGGCGGTGGCCTGGAAGACGAGATCCAGGTCGACATCGACCAGCAGAAGCTGGCGCAGCTGAACCTGCCGATCGACACCGTCATCAAGCGTCTCAAGGACGAGAACATCAACATCTCCGGCGGCCGCCTGGAGGAGGGCTCCCAGCGCTTCCTGGTGCGTACCGTCAACCAGTTCGCCGACCTCGAGGAAATCCGCAACCTGCTGGTGACCACCCAGGCCGCCAATGGCAGCGCAGCCGACTCGGCGTTGCAGCAGATGTTCAACATCGCCGCGTCGACTGGTTCGGCTGCAGCCATCGCCGCCGCGTCGGCGGCACAGAGCGCATCGTCCGGTGGTGGCTCCAGTGTGGTCGCCAATGGCGTGCCGGTACGCCTGAAGGACGTGGCCACGGTGCGGCAGGGCTACAAGGAGCGTGAAGCGATCATCCGCCTGGGCGGCAAGGAATCGGTCGAGCTGGCCATCTACAAGGAAGGCGACGCCAACACCGTGTCCACCGCCGAAGCGCTGCGCAAGCGCCTGGAGCAGATCAAGGGCACGTTCCCGTCCGATGTCGAGCTGACCACCATCGAGGACCAGTCGCGCTTCATCGAGCACGCCATCGCCGACGTCAAGAAGGACGCGGTGATCGGTGGCCTGCTGGCAATCCTGATCATCTTCCTGTTCCTGCGCGATGGCTGGAGCACGTTCGTGATCAGCCTGTCGTTGCCTGTATCGATCATCGCCACGTTCTTCTTCATGGGCCAGCTCGGCCTGAGCCTGAACGTGATGTCGCTGGGCGGCCTGGCCTTGGCCACCGGCCTGGTGGTGGATGACTCGATCGTGGTGCTGGAGAGCATCGCCAAGGCCCGCGAGCGTGGCCTGGGCATCCTGCAGGCGGCCATTGCCGGTACCCGCGAAGTGAGCATGGCGGTGGTTGCCTCAACCCTGACCACCATCGCCGTGTTCCTGCCGCTGGTGTTCGTCGACGGGATTGCCGGACAGCTGTTCCGCGACCAGGCGCTGACCGTGGCGATCGCCATCGCGATCTCGCTGCTGGTGTCGATGACCCTGATCCCGATGCTGAGCTCGCTGAAGGGGCGGCCACCGCTGGCGTTCCCGGAAGAGGCGCCGAACGAAGCGTGGCAGCCGCAGAAGCGCTGGCAGAAGCCGGTCGCGCTGGGCCGCCGTGGCGTGGTTGCCAGCGTGCGCTGGAGCTTCTATGCGCTGGCGTGGCTTGTCGTGCGCGTGTGGCGTGGCGTGGTGGCAGTGGTCGGCCCGGTGATGCGCAAGGCCAGCGACCTGGCGATGAAGCCCTATGCAGGCGCCGAGCGAGGCTACCTGCGCCTGCTGCCGAGTGCGCTGGCGCATCCCGGCAAGGTGCTGGGCGTGGCAGCCATCATCTTCGTGGCGACCATGGCGCTGGTACCGATGCTTGGCGCGGACCTGATTCCGCAGCTGGCGCAGGACCGGTTCGAAATGACGGTGAAGCTGCCGGCCGGCACGCCGCTGAAGCAGACCGATGCGCTGGTGCGCGAGCTGCAGCTGGCGCACGGCAAGGGGGAGGGCGTGGCCTCGCTGTATGGCGTCAGTGGCAGCGGCACCCGGCTGGATGCCAGTCCGACCGAAAGCGGCGAGAACATCGGCAAGCTGACTGTGGTGATGGAAGGCGGTGGCAACGCGCGCACTGAAGCGGCAATCACCGAACGCCTGCGCGGCACCATGAGCCAGCACCCGGGCGCCCAGGTCGACTTCGCGAGGCCGGCGTTGTTCAGCTTCTCCACGCCGTTGGAAATCGAACTGCGCGGGCAGGACATGGCGACCCTGGAAGTGGCCGGCCAGCGCTTGGCGGCGATGCTGCGCGGCAATGCGCACTACGCCGACGTGAAATCGACGGTGGAAGAGGGCTTCCCGGAAATCCAGATCCGCTTCGACCAGGAGCGCGCGGGTGCGCTGGGCCTGACCACCCGCCAGATCGCCGACGTGGTGGTGAAGAAGGTGCGCGGCGACGTCGCCACCCGCTACAGCTTCCGAGATCGCAAGATCGACGTGCTGGTGCGTGCCCAGGAAGGTGACCGCGCCAGCGTCGAGAGCATCCGCCGTCTGATCGTCAATCCGGGCAGCACCCGCCCGGTCACCCTGGACGCGGTGGCCGACGTGGTCGCCACCACCGGCCCCAGCGAGATCCATCGTGCCGACCAGACCCGGGTGGCGGTGGTATCGGCCAACCTGCGCGACATCGACCTTGGCGCCGCCATGCGCGAAGTGCAGCAGATGGTGGCCGAGCAGCCGCTGGGCGCGGGCGTTGGCCTGCACATCGGTGGCCAGGGCGAGGAGCTGGCGCAGGCGGCGAAGTCGCTGATCTTCGCCTTTGGACTGGCGATCTTCCTGGTCTACCTGGTGATGGCCTCGCAGTTCGAGTCGCTGCTGCACCCGTTCGTGATCCTGTTCACCATCCCGCTGGCGCTGGTCGGCGCGATCCTGGCGCTGATGCTGACCGGCAAGCCCATCTCGGTGGTGGTGTTCATCGGCCTGATCCTGCTGGTCGGCCTGGTCACCAAGAACGCGATCATCCTGATCGACAAGGTCAACCAGCTGCGCGAAGCCGGCGTGGCCAAGCATGAGGCGCTGGTGGAAGGTGCGCGCTCGCGCCTGCGCCCGATCATCATGACCACGCTGTGCACGCTGTTCGGCTTCCTGCCGCTGGCGGTGGCGATGGGCGAGGGCGCCGAAGTGCGTGCACCGATGGCGATCACCGTGATCGGTGGCCTGCTGGTGTCGACGCTGCTGACGCTGCTGGTGATCCCGGTGGTGTACGACCTGATGGATCGTCGCGGCGACGCCTACTACCGTGAGCGCGGCCGCAAGCACGCCGGCGAGATCGAGCCGGGCGCAGCAGGCAGCGCGGCGGGTGTGGAGGAGCCGGCATGAGCGTTGCCGAGTTCTCCATCCGCCGCCCGGTCACTACCATCATGTGCTTCGTGTCGCTGGTGGTGATCGGCCTGATCGCTTCGTTCCGGCTGCCGTTGGAGGCGCTGCCGGACATCTCCGCGCCGTTCCTGTTCGTGCAGATCCCGTACACCGGTTCGACGCCCGAGGAAGTGGAGCGGACCATCATCCGCCCGGTCGAGGAGTCGCTGGCGACGATGACCGGCATCAAACGCATGCGCTCATCGGCCACCTCCGAGGCGGCGCTGATCTACATCGAGTTCAGCGACTGGGACCGCGACATCGCCATTGCCGCGTCCGACGCGCGCGAGCGTATCGATGCGATCCGCAGCGACCTGCCCGACGACCTGCAGCGCTACAACGTGTTCAAGTGGTCCAGCAGTGACCAGCCGGTACTGAAGGTGCGGCTGGCCAGCACCACCGACCTGACCACTGCCTATGACATGCTCGACCGTGAGTTCAAGCGGCGCATCGAGCGTATTCCCGGTGTGGCCCGCGTCGACATCACCGGTGCACCGCCGAACGAGGTGGAGATCGCCATCGATCCGAACCGGCTCAACGCGCATGGGTTGAGCATCAACGAGCTGAGCGAGCGCCTGCGCACGCTGAACTTCTCGATCTCGGCCGGTCAGATCGACGACAACGGCCAGCGCGTGCGCGTGCAGCCGGTGGGCGAGATCACCGACCTGCAGGAGATGCGCGACCTGGTGATCAACGCCAAGGGCCTGCGCCTGGGCGATATCGCCGACGTGCGCCTGAAGCCGGCGCGGATGAACTACGGGCGCCGCCTGGACGGCAACCCGGCGGTGGGCCTGGACATCTTCAAGGAGCGCAGTGCCAACCTGGTGGACGTCTCGCGTGCGGCGCTGGCCGAAGTCGAGGCGATCCGCGCGCAGCCGTCGATGCGCGACGTGCAGATCAAGGTGATCGACAACCAGGGAAAGGCGGTGACCTCGTCGCTGCTGGAGCTGGCCGAAGCCGGTGCGGTCGGCCTGATCCTGTCGGTGACGGTGCTGTTCTTCTTCCTGCGCCATTGGCCGTCGACGCTGATGGTGACCCTGGCCATTCCGATCTGCTTCACCATCACCCTGGGCTTCATGTACTTCGTCGGGGTGACGCTGAACATCCTGACCATGATGGGCCTGCTGCTGGCCGTGGGCATGCTGGTCGACAACGCCGTGGTGGTGGTGGAGAGCATCTACCAGGAGCGCGAGCGCATGCCGGGGCAGCCACGGCTGGCCTCGATCATCGGCACCCGCAACGTGGCCATCGCGCTCAGCGCCGGTACGCTGTGCCACTGCATCGTGTTCGTGCCGAACCTGTTCGGCGAGACCAACAACATCAGCATCTTCATGGCGCAGATCGCGATCACCATCTCGGTCTCGCTGCTGGCCTCGTGGCTGGTCGCGGTCAGCCTGATTCCGATGCTGTCCGCACGCATGGCCACACCCAAGCTGGTGCACTCGCAGACCGGCCTGATCGCGCGCCTGCAACGGCGCTATGCACAGCTGCTGGACTGGTCACTGCATCACCGCGGTTGGAGCCTGCTCGGCATCCTGCTGGTGGTGCTGGTCAGCCTGGTGCCGATGAAGCTGACCAAGGTCGACATGTTCGGTGGCGAGGGCGGCAAGGACATCTTCATCGGCTACATGTGGAAGGGCGCCTACACCTACCGGCAGATGTCCGAGGAAGTGGCGCGCGTGGAGAGCTGGATCGACCAGAACCGCGAGCGCCTGCACGTGAAGCAGGTGTACTCCTGGTACAGCGAGCAGGAAGGCAGCTCCACGGTGGTCACCCTGGACGAGAAGTACGCCAAGGACATCAAGGCGCTGCAGGAAGAGTTGCGCAAGGGCCTGCCGAAGTCCGCCCGCACCGACTATTTCGTCGGCAACCAGGGCGGCGATGGCGGGGGTGGCGGCAACCAGGGCGTGCAGGTGCAGCTGGTGGGCGATTCCAGCTCGATGCTGCAGGAGATCGGTCAGGAAGTGGTGCCGTTGCTGGCGCAGCGTGCCGAACTGCGGGACGTGCGCATCGACAACGGCGAGAAGGGCGGCGAGCTGAAGGTACGCGTCGACCGTGAGCGTGCCGCAGCGTTCGGTTTCAACGCCGAACAGGTGGCCAGCTTCGTCGGCCTGGCGCTGCGCGGCGCACCGATGCGCGAGTTCCGTCGCGGTGACAATGAAGTGCCGGTGTGGGTGCGCTTTGCCGGCGCCGAGCAGAGCAGCCCGGAAGACCTGGCCGGTTTCAGCGTGCGTACCGGCGATGGCCGCAGCGTGCCGCTGCTGAGCCTGGTCACCGTGGACGTTGGTTCGTCGGCCACCCAGATCGGCCGTACCAATCGTCAGACGACATTGACCATCAAGGCCAACTTGGCCGGGAAGGTCACCGCACCGGACGGGCGCAAGGCGATAGAGGCCGTGCTCAAGCCGATGAACTTCCCGGCCGGCTACGGCTTCACCTTCGATGGCGGCGACTACGGCAACGATGATGAAGCCATGCAGCAGATGGTGTTCAACCTGCTGATCGCGCTGGTGATGATCTACGTGGTGATGGCGGCGGTATTCGAGTCGCTGCTGTTCCCGGCGGCGATCATGAGCGGCGTGCTGTTCTCGATCTTCGGCGTGTTCTGGCTGTTCTGGATCACTGGCACCTCGTTCGGGATCATGTCCTTCATTGGCATCCTGGTGCTGATGGGCGTGGTGGTGAACAACGGCATCGTGATGATCGAGCACATCAACAACCTGCGGCGCAGCGGCATGGGCCGTACCCAGGCGCTGGTGGAAGGCTCACGCGAACGCCTGCGCCCGATCATGATGACCATGGGCACGGCGATCCTGGCGATGGTGCCGATCTCGCTGACCGACACGCAGATGTTCGGCAATGGCCCGGAGTACTCGCCGATGGCGCGCGCGATTGCCGGCGGCCTGGCGTTCTCGACCGTGGTCAGCCTGCTGTTCCTGCCGACGATCTACGCGGTGCTCGATGACCTGCGCAATGCCGTGACGCGGCTGATCCGTCGCGCGCGTGGAGTGGAGATGGTAGAGCCGGGCGCTGCCCGGCTGTAATGCACGTCAACGTGTTGTGGTGTGGGGGAGGCCGGTCGTAGTGGGGCGGCCTCCCCCTTTTTTTGCTCGCCGAGTCTGCTTGCCTCTGTAGAGCCGAAGGCAGCGGCAGGAGCCGCTGCCAACGTCGCTTGCGACGGCCCGGAGGGTGTCGGCCAGGACGGCCGGCATAGCCATGCTCGGCTGCTGTTCGCCGCGTTGCGGCATCGCCCGGGCATGGGCTCGGGCGCTACAGATTCTGTGGCCGGTTGAGGCTTACCCCGCCACCTTGCCCCACACCTTGAACGTGGTCAGCCACAGGCCAAGCATGCTGCCGATGTTGGTCAGCATGAAGGTCAGCACCACGCGGGTAACGCGATTGCGGTACCAGCCCTTCAGGCTCTGCGCGTCGTCGCGCAGCTTCAGGAAGTCCTCGTAGGCTGGCTTGCGCACACGCGCTTCCACCAGTGCCGAGAAGGCGCCGGTCGGGATGCTCAGGCGGAACGGCTTGAACGGGGCTACCGCGATCGCGGTGAGGATGCTCAGCGGGTGACCACCGGCCAGCAGGCAGCCCAGGCCGGCCAGGCCGCCGGTATACATCGCCCAGGTTGCCAGCAGCTCGGTGCCTACGCCCAGGCCGCCGCGGTAGAAGCCTACGCCGATGCCGGTCGCCACGATCGCCAGGATGCCCAGCGTGAACCACGGGATGTTGCGCTTCTTCGGCACCGCCTCCAGCTCGGCGCGCAGCGGCGCCGGTGCCTCGGTGTCGGTTTCCAGGTGGCGTGCCAGACCCGCCAGGTGGCCGGCTCCGACCACTGCCAGCACTTCGCGCTGGTGCGGGTCGTGTTCTTCGCGCAGGCGGGTGGCCATGTAGCGGTCGCGCTCGCCGATGATGGTTTCGTACAGCGCCGGGCTCTCGCTGGCGAACTCACCGAAGCTCGATTCCAGCATGTCGCCCTGTTTGAGCTTCTCGATCTCGTTCTCGCCCACTTCCTCGGACGAGAACAGGCCGGCGCCGAGGCCGGCAACCAGCTTCAGCTTGCCGAAGAAGCCCAGCCGTTGCGACGCGCGGCGGAAGGTCAGGCCGACCTCGCGGTCGATCAGGTGCACCGGCAGGTTGCGTTCGCGGGCGAGTTCCACCGCACGTTTCAGCTCGGCGCCGGGCTCGATGTCGAGTTGCTCGGCCAGGCGGCGCTGATAGGCGGACAGAGCGAGGTTGGCGGCGAACAGGGCGACGCGGCCCTTGCGGATCACCTCGACCAGGTCGAGCTTGGCGAGCGTGTCAGGGTCGCTCAGCGCCTGCAGGCGCTGCGGGTCCAGCTCGACGGCAACGGCATCGAAGCGGCCGCTGTCGATGGCTTTTTCAACGGCCTCGACGCTGGCGCGGGAGACGTGGGCGGTGCCCAGCAGGGTGTAGCGCACGCCGTCGCGTTCGACGACGCGCACCGGCTGGCCGGCGAACAGGTCGTCGCCGGTCTCGGGAAGGGTTTCGGTCATGGGTTCATTCATTGGAGGGTGCGGTGTCGGCGCCATCGCCGAGCGCGCGCTGCATCTGTACGGTGTCCAGCCAGCGGCCATGCTTGCGGCCGAGGCCACGGAACACGCCCACCAGCTCGAAGCCGAAGCGTTCGTGCAGCTTGATCGAGGCGGTGTTGGTCGGTTCGCCGATCACCGCCACCATCTGCCGGTAGCCACGTGCCACGCAGGCGTCGATCAAGGCCTGCAGCAGGCCGGTGCCGACACCCTTGCCCTGGAACGCGGCATCGACGTAGACCGAGTTCTCCACGGTCCACTGGTAGGCAATGCGGGTGCGATAGGTGTTGGCATAGGCATAGCCAGCCACCTGGCCGTCGATCTCGGCGACCAGGTAGGGGAAGCCACGATCAATGATGTCGCGCATGCGGCGCAGCATCTCGGTCGCGTCCGGGATGTCGTACTCGTAGGTGTTGACGAAATCGGTCACTTCCACCGCGTAGATGGCGGTGATCGCGTCGATGTCGGCCGGGCCGGCATCACGGATGAGGACGGCCATGCGCGGGCTCCGGCTCAGTCGATGTAGCGCTTGAGCAGGTCGCCGTATGCATCGATGCGGCGATCACGCAGGAACGGCCAGATGCGGCGCACATGCTCGCTGCGCTGCAGGTCGACGTCGCACAGCAGCACGGTGGCCTCGGTGCCGGCCTCGGCCAGGAACTCGCCCTGCGGGCCGAGCACGTGGCTGTTGCCCCAGAACTGGATGCCCGACGCGCCCAGCGGCGACGCCTCGTGGCCGACGCGGTTGCAGCTCAGCACCGGCAGGCCGTTGGCCACGGCGTGGCCACGGTGGCTCAGCACCCAGGCGTCGCGCTGGCGGGCCTTCTCGTCCTGCACGTCGTCCGGGTCCCAGCCGATCGCGGTCGGGTACAGCAGCAGCTCGGCGCCGGCCAGCGCCATCAGGCGCGCCGCTTCCGGGTACCACTGGTCCCAGCACACCAGCACGCCAAGGCGACCCACCGACGTATCGATCGGCTTGAAGCCGATGTCGCCCGGGGTGAAGTAGAACTTCTCGTAGAAGCCCGGGTCGTCCGGGATGTGCATCTTGCGGTACTTGCCGAGCAGGCTGCCGTCCTTCTCGAACACCACGGCGGTGTTGTGGTACAGGCCGGCAGCGCGGCGCTCGAACAGCGAGCCGACCAGCACCACGCCATGCTTCTTCGCCAGTGCGCCCAGGCGCTCGGTGCTCGGGCCCGGAATGGATTCGGCCAGGTCGAATTCGTCCACCGATTCGTGCTGGCAGAAATACGGGCCGTTGTGCAGTTCCTGCAGCAGCACCAGCTTGGCACCCTGCGCAGCCGCCTCGGCCACGCGTGCTTCGATCACCGCCAGGTTGGCGGCGGCATCACCGTGGTTGCGCTCCTGGATCAGGGCGACGGTAAGGGGGCTGCGCGAGTTCATGCGGGCGTTCCTGCGGGGGAAAACCTGCATGTTAGCGCGGATGGGCGGCGACGGCGTGTTGCGCGCTGAATGGGTGATGGTAGTGCCGGCCGCTGGCCGGCATCCCCATCAATCCGTCAGGCATTGCCTGGTTGCCGGCCAGCGGCCGGCACTCCCTTTTCTCAGACCTTCAACAACCCGGCCGGCAGCTGCATGGTGATGCAGTGCAGGCTGCCGTTCTGCCAGATCAGCGAGCGGCAAGGCACCTGCACGATCTCGCGACCCGGATGCGCCTGGGCCAGCACATCACGGGCCAGGTCGTCGGCCGGGTCGCCATAGGCCGGCATCAGCACCGCGCCGTTGACGATCAGGTAGTTGGCGTACGACGCAGCAAGACGGCGGCCTTCGTCGATCACCGGCCGCGCCCACGGCAGCGGGAACAGGCGATACGGCTGGCCGTCCTTGGTGCGCAGCGCGGCCAGCTCGTTGCCCATCGCCTGCAGCTCGGCGTAGTGCGAATCGCTCTCGTCGTCGCAGGCCTGATAGACGATGCTGTCAGCGGAGGCGAAGCGGGCGAGGGTATCGATGTGGGCGTCGGTGTCGTCGCCTTCCAGGTAGCCGTGGTCCAGCCACAGCACGCGGTCCTGCTGCAGCCAGTCGGCCAGGTCGGCGCTCAGGCTGGCGCGGTCGCGGTCCGGGTGGCGTTCGTGCAGGCACTTCCAGGTGGTCAGCAGGGTGCCTTCGCCGTCGGTCTCGATGCCACCGCCTTCCAACGCGAACGGAATGCTGCGTACCGGGGCGTCGTTGAACACGCCAGCCTGGTCGAGCACACCCACCAGCTGGTCATCCAGGGTGGCGTCGAACTTGCCGCCCCAGCCAGTGAAGCGGAAGTCCAGCAGCTGGAAACCGCCGTCTGCGCGGCGCAGGGTGATCGGGCCGGAGTCGCGCAGCCAGGTATCGTCGTAGGCGGCCGTGGTGAAGCGGACCTTGTCCATGTCGATGCGGTTGGAGCGCAGCCGCATTTCGGCATAGGTCTCCACATCGTCGTCGGCCACGCAGATCAGCACCGGCTGGAAGCGGGTGATGGCCGCGACCAGGGCGATGTAGGTCTCTTCCACCTGGCCCAGGCGGTCGGCCCAGTCGGTGTCGGCGGTAGGCCAGGCAATCAGGACGCCGCTCTGGGCTTCCCACTCGGCAGGAAAACGAAGGGTCTGGTTCATGGTCTCGCTACACAGGCCCGCCCAGGGCGGGTAAAGGGATCAACGGATCGGTGGTTTCGGGCCGATTTCGTTCGGGTCCGCCTGGTTGGCCACCACGTCGATCACCTTCTGCTTCTCGAAGTAGACGGTGAACTGCGGGTACACCCAGCGGTTGATGGTCGGCCATTGCCGCTTCTGCCCGCCACGCGGCTGCAGTTGTTCGCTGGGCGCGCCGAACTGCGCCTGCACCTGCTGCATGCTCTGGCCGCGCACGGGCAGCGCACCGGCCGGCTTCTCGCGGGCACGGTCGACAAGCAGGGTATCGGCCAGTGCCGGTGTGGCGGCGGCCAGGGTGGCCATCACGGCCAGGGCGGACAGGTAACGCTTCATCTCGATCTACTCCCCAGTGGTCAAGAAAGGCGATTACAGCAAAAACGGCAGGAAAAAGCCGCATAAACAAAAAACCGCCCGAAGGCGGTTTCTTGCATCGGGTCGGCCCCGCGTAGGGCCAGCCGCAGCCGGACGGCTGTGAGGCTTAGCGCTGACGCGCCTTGAAACGCGGGTTCGACTTGCAGATGACGAAGATCTTGCCACGACGACGCACGACCTTGCAGTCACGGTGACGGGCCTTCGCCGACTTCAGGGAGGACAGGACTTTCATGGCATACCTCGGCGTAAACAGTAGTTGTTCGGGTGGAGCGTGGCCGCGATATGCGAAAGACAATCGGCAGTTGACGCTCGTTCAAGCCCGCCATTCTACCGGGCTTTTCCTCATGGTTTCAAGTGGTTGCACAAAAGATCCCGCTGGGGGGGTCTGGCAGGGGCTAGAATGGCCTCTTCACACGCTCTGGGACCCCCATGAATCCACTCGCTCCCGTCCTGACCATCGACGGCCCATCCGGGGCCGGCAAGGGTACCATCAGCCGCATCATCGCGCGCAGGATGGGCTGGCATTACCTGGATTCGGGCGTGCTGTACCGGGCGGTGGGCGTGGCCGCAAGCTGGGCCGACATCGACACCTCCGACGCCTCCGCGCTGGTGCGCTGCACCTTTGACACCCACGTTCAGTTTGTCGAGCAGGGCGATGCGATGCGGGTCATGGTCAACGGCACCGATGCCACCGACGAGCTGCGCCTGGAGACCACCGGGGCGCTGGCCTCGGCCATTGCCGCCATCCCGGAGGTCCGGGCCGCCCTGAAGGAGCGCCAGCGCGCATTCAGGGAGCTGCCGGGCCTGGTCGCCGACGGCCGCGACATGGGCACGGTGATCTTTCCGGACGCCCCCTACAAGGTCTTCCTGACCGCCAGTGCCGAGGAGCGCGCAGAGCGCCGGCATAAGCAGTTGAAAGACAAGGGGGTTTCTGTTAACTTTGATGACCTCCTGCGCGAGATCATGGCCCGCGACGCCCGTGATGCTCAGCGTACCGTGGCGCCCCTGAAGCCGGCAGACGATGCTGTCCTCATCGACACCACAGGCATCGGCATCGATGATGTCGTTGCCCGAGTGATGGATCTGCTTCCGGTTCCGGCTGCCTGATCCGTTCGCGCGGGAGCACTGCCAGCAGCATCGGCGGTGGTCGCGCATAGCAGTGCTGTACCCGCTCCGTCGCGCAATGATGCGTGGCGGTTTTCCTACTACACACGACCTGCGTTTCCGGGGTCGACCAACAGGCGGGCGGTCGCCATTCCCCTGAAGGGGACGCCACCGACCCATGTGTCCAACAGAGTAAATCTAATGACCGAATCATTTGCCGAACTGTTTGAAGCCAGCCAGGCCAACCTGGCCAAGCTGAAGCCGGGCGCCATCGTCAGCGGTACCGTTGTTGAAGTCCGCGGCGACGTCGTGGTGATCAACGCTGGCCTGAAGTCCGAAGGCATCGTGCCGATCGAACAGTTCCGTAACGACGCTGGCGAAATCGACGTCGCCGAAGGCGATATCGTCAAGGTCGCCCTCGACTCGATCGAGAACGGCTTCGGCGAAACCGTCCTGTCGCGCGAGAAGGCCAAGCGCGCGATGGTGTGGGACGAGCTGGAAGAAGCGTTGGAAAAGAACGAAACCATCACCGGCCGCATCAGCGGCAAGGTCAAGGGTGGTTTCACCGTGGACATCAAGGATGTCCGCGCCTTCCTGCCGGGTTCCCTGGTCGATGTGCGCCCGGTGCGCGATCCGGCCTACCTGGAAGGCAAGGAACTCGAGTTCAAGCTCATCAAGCTGGACCGAAAGCGTAACAACGTCGTGGTCTCGCGCCGCGCTGTCGTCGAAAGCGAGCACTCGGAAGAGCGCGAGCAGCTGATGGACAAGCTGCAGGAAGGCGCGATCCTGAAGGGTGTCGTCAAGAACCTGACCGATTACGGCGCGTTCGTGGACCTGGGCGGTATCGACGGCCTGCTGCACATCACCGACATGGCGTGGAAGCGCGTGCGTCACCCGTCGGAAGTCGTGAACGTCGGCGACGAGCTGGACGTCCGCGTGCTGAAGTTCGACCGCGAGCGCAACCGCGTTTCGCTGGGCCTGAAGCAGCTGGGCGAGGATCCGTGGGACAACATCGGCCGTCGTTACCCGGCCAACAGCCGCGTCTTCGGCAAGGTCTCCAACGTCACCGATTACGGTGCGTTCGTTGAGATCGAGCCGGGCGTCGAAGGCCTGGTGCACGTCTCCGAGATGGATTGGACCAACAAGAACGTCAACCCGTCCAAGGTTGTCCAGGTGGGTGATGAAGTCGAAGTGATGGTGCTGGACGTCGATGAAGAGCGTCGCCGCATCTCGCTGGGCATGAAGCAGGTTGCCGCCAATCCGTGGGAAACCTTCGCTGCCACCCACAAGAAGGGTGACAAGGTGTCGGGCCAGATCAAGTCGATCACCGACTTCGGCATCTTCATCGGCCTGGACGGCGGCATCGACGGCCTGGTCCACCTGTCCGACATCAGCTGGAACACCACCGGCGAAGACGTCGTTCGCAACTTCAAGAAGGGCGATACCCTGGACGCCGTCGTCCTGGCCGTCGATCCGGAGCGCGAGCGCATCTCCCTGGGCGTGAAGCAGCTGGAGCAGGATCCGTTCGGCCAGTACATGGCTGCCAATCCGAAGGGTTCCAAGGTCGAAGGCGTGGTGAAGGAAGTCGACGCCAAGGGCGCGATCATCGAGCTGGCTGACGGCATCGAAGGTTACGTCTCGGCCCGCGACATCGCCAACGAGCGCGTTGACGACGCCACCCAGCACCTGAAGGTCGGCGACAAGGTCGAAGCCAAGTTCGTGGGCATGGACCGCAAGGGCCGTACCCTGCAGCTGTCGATCAAGGCCAAGGACGACGCTGAAATGCGCGAAGTGCTGGAGGAATACCAGTCCTCTTCGGCTTCCAGCGGCACCACCCAGCTGGGCGCGCTGCTGCGTGCACAGCTGAACGGCAACAAGTCCGAGTAATCGGCCTTAGGCTGTTCGTTGTTTCCTGGACGGCCCGGGCATTGCCCGGGCCGTTTCAGGCTGAGATGCCCCTGATGTGAGCCGGTAATGACCAAATCCGAACTGATCGAAATCCTTGCGCGCCGCCAGGCGCACCTGAAGGCCGATGATGTCGATCTGGCGGTGAAGTCGTTGCTGGAAATGATGGGCGGATCGCTGTCCGCCGGGGATCGCATCGAAATCCGTGGATTTGGCAGCTTCTCGCTGCACTATCGTCCGCCGCGCCTGGGTCGCAACCCGAAGACCGGCGAATCGGTTGCCCTGCCGGGCAAGCATGTCCCCCATTTCAAGCCGGGCAAGGAACTGCGCGAGCGGGTCAGCAGTGTGCTGCCGCTGGACGCCGATCCGGCCTGAGCCTGCCGTCGCGCCACCGCGTGCGAATCCAGCCGCGAGTCGGATAAGCTACGGACTCCTGCCACTGGAGCTGTCGCATGAAGGTTTTTCGTCTGCTGGTCCTGCTGGCGGTGCTGATCCTTGGATTGATCATCGGTGCGGTCAACATGACCGCAATGTCGATCAACCTGCTGTTTACCCAACTGCACACTTCGGTGGGCGTGGCCCTGATTGCCGCGCTGCTGGTCGGTGTCGTGGTCGGTGCCGGGCTGGTGCTGGTGAGCGTGGTCATTCCGCTCTACGGCCAGCTGCGTCGCGCCAACAAGTCCGCTGCCGCTTCGCCGGCCACGGTTGCTTCCCCCCAATCTTTTGATGGACGTTGATCGAAGATGGATTTCGTCACCGAGTGGTTCTGGTTCTTCCTGTTCGTACCGCTGGCCGCACTGGCCGGGTGGGTGATCGGGCGGCGTGGTGGCCAACGCCACGGTGACAGCCAGGTCAGCCGCCTGTCGAGCACCTATTTCCGTGGCCTGAACTACCTGCTCAACGAGCAGCCGGACAAGGCCATCGAGCTGTTCCTGCACATCGCCGAGCTGGACAAGGAAACCTTCGAGACCCAGGTCGCGCTGGGCCATCTGTTCCGCCGTCGTGGCGAAGTCGACCGCGCCATCCGCCTGCACCAGGGCCTGGTCAATCGCCATGACCTGAGTGACGCACAGCGCGTGCAGGCCCTGCTGGCCCTGGGCGAGGACTACATGAAGTCCGGCCTGCTGGATCGTGCCGAGACCGTGTTCACCGAGCTGGCCCAGCTGGATCAGCGCGCACCGCAGGCGCTCAAGCACCTGATCGGCATCTACCAGGCCGAGCGCGACTGGGAAAAGGCCATCGACAACGCCACCCGGTTCGAGGATGTCACCGGCGAGCCGATGGGCAAGCTGATCGGGCAGTTCGAGTGCGAACTGGCCGAGCGATTCCGTGGCGCCGGCAAGCTGGAAGAGGCGAGGGCAGCGATCGCCCGCGCCTACCAGGCCGATGCGATGTCGGTGCGCGCCGGCATCATCGAGGGCCGGTTGGAAACCGACGCGGGCAATCCTGAGGCCGCCGTGCGCGCCTTCGAGCGCGCCGCGCGCAACGACCCCGAATACCTGCCGGAACTGCTGCCGGCGTTGATGCAGAACTATCGCAAGGTGGGCGATCTGGCAGGTGCGCGCGCGTTCCTGTCGGAGATGACAGAGCATTACCGTGGCATTGCCCCGGTGCTGGCGCTGACCCGGTTGATGGAAGAGCAGGAAGGCGTGGCCCCGGCGCGTGCCTACCTCGGCCGCCAGCTGAAGGATCGCCCGTCGGTGCGTGGCGAGTCCGCGCTGATCGACCTCACCCTGGCCGAGGGCGCCGATTCCACAGCCACCCTGCATGACCTCAAGCACATCACTGACCAGTTGCTGGTGCGCAACCCGGCCTATCGCTGCACCCGCTGCGGTTTCGGGGCGCGTACCCACCACTGGCAGTGTCCGAGCTGCAAGGAGTGGGGGACGGTCAAGCCGCTGCTGAACTACGCGGTGCTCTGATCCATGCCCTGGCTTGTGATGGGCGCGCTGCTGTCGCTCGCCCTGCTGAGTGCGGTGCTGACCTGGGCGGCACGCGGCTATGCGCTGCGCCAGCAGTTGATGGACCAGCCCGGCGAACGCCGCAGCCATAGCGTCGCTACACCGCGCGGTGGCGGCATCGCCATCGTCATCAGCCTGCTGGTGACTGCAGCCGTGGCCATCTGGGCCTGGCCCGAGAGCACGCCGACAGTACTGGTGGCCAGCCTTGGGCTGGTGCTGGTGGCCGGTATCGGCTGGTGGGACGACCACAAGCCCCTGCCAGCGATGCGTCGCCTGCTGGTGCATTTCATCGCCGCGACGCTGCTGGCCGGCCTGGTGAAGGTGAATGGCGGCAGCTGGCTGTTGGCGGCGCTGGTGCTGCTGTTCACCGCCTCACTGATCAACATCTGGAATTTCATGGACGGCATCAACGGCATTGCCGCCAGCCAGGCCGTCGTGGCGATGCTGGGGCTGGCGCCGGTGCTGCCGTGGCCGTACTCGCTGGCTGCCGTGGCCCTGGGCCTGGCCTGCCTTGGATTCCTGCCGTTCAACTTCCCTCGGGCCCGGATCTTCATGGGCGATGTCGGTAGTGGAGCGCTGGGGTATGCGGTCGCAGCGGTGCTGGCACTCGCCAGCGTGCGTACCGATATCAACTGGATCCTGCTGCTGGTCCCGGTTTCGCCGTTCCTCGTGGACGCGGGCTTCACACTGCTGGCGCGCATCATTTCAGGACAACGCTGGATGGAACCCCACACCCAGCACGTCTACCAGCGCGCGGTGCAGGCAGGAGCCAGTCACCCCCAGGTGACAGGGATGTACTTTGCTTTGGGCCTGTTCAGTATTACAGTGTTCAATGTCTGCTCCAATTTGCAGCCGAGGTGGGAGGCTGCCGTGGCGATCGCGTGGTTCACCGCGCTGAGCGTCCTCTGGCTCCTCCTGCGCAATGGAATGCGCTACCGACAAGGAAATACCTGACTTATGGCTTCACCCTGGCGGGACAGAATCCTCGGCCTGATGCCGCGTTCGGCCATCGTCTGCCACGACCTTTTCATGGTCTGGGCATGCTGGCAGTTGCTCCATGCAGGGCGTTACTCGATCCTGCCCAACGCTCCGGCGCTGCCCCTGTGGAACGTCGATACCACCCTGGTCCTGCTGCTGCAGGGCCTGGTGTTCTGGCGCGTGGGCCTGTATCGCGGGCTGTGGCGGTTCGCCAGCGTCAGCGACCTGCTGAACATCTTCAAGGCCAGCTTCATCGGCATGGTCGCCATTGTCCTGGTGCTGATGTGGAAGCGCTTCGACGGCGTGCCGATGTCGGTGCTGGTGATCTACCCGTTCGCGCTGTCGGCCCTGCTGGGCGCACCGCGCCTGCTGTACCGGGCCTGGAAGGACTATCAGGCCCTGCAGTCCGATTCCAGCGCCCGCCGCGTGCTGATCCTCGGCGCCGGCCAGGCGGCGGAAACACTGGTGCGCGACCTGCGTCGTTCCGGCAACTTCGAGCCGGTCGGCCTGCTCGACGATGCACCGCACCTGCGGGGTGCCAAGCTGCAGGGCCTGCCGATCCTCGGCACCCTGGATGACGCCCCGACAGTGGTCCGCGAGACCGCTGCCAAGCTGCTGGTCATTGCCATGCCGTCACTGGACGCCGCAGGCATGCAGCGCGTTGTCGCGATCTGCGAAAGCACCGGCGTTCCGTTCCGTACCGTGCCCAAGCTCAGCGACATCCTGCAGGGCCAGTCGCTGCCGGGCCAGCTGAAGGAAGTGGCGATCGAGGATCTGCTGGGCCGCAAGCCGATCATGCCGGACTGGAACCTGATCCGCGGCTGGTTGGGTGGGCGCACTGTGATGGTCACCGGCGCCGGTGGTTCGATCGGCTCGGAGCTTTGTCGCCAGTGCGCGCGGCACGGTGCAGGTCGCATCATCCTGCTGGAGATCAGCGAGCTGCTGCTGCTGACCATCGAGGGCGAGCTGCGGCGCAGCTTCCCCGATGTCGAGATCGAGGCGGTGCTGGGCGACTGCGGTGACCCGGCGGTGATTCGCCATGCGTTGTCGCTGCACCCGGTCGATACCGCTTTCCATGCGGCCGCCTACAAGCACGTGCCGGTGCTGGAGCGCCAGCTGCGCGAAGCGGTGCGCAACAACATCCTGGCGACCGAAAACGTCGCCCGCGCGTGCCTGGAAGCCCGCGTGGAGCATTTCGTGTTCATTTCCACGGACAAGGCGGTCGACCCGGTCAATGCGCTGGGTGCGAGCAAGCGCTACGCCGAGATGATCTGCCAGAGCCTGGACCAGAAGTCCACGCACACCCGTTTCGTCACGGTGCGTTTCGGCAACGTGCTGGCGTCGGCCGGCAGCGTGGTGCCGCTGTTCCGCGAGCAGATCCTGCGCGGTGGTCCGGTCACGGTCACCGACCCGGAAGTCAGCCGTTACTTCATGACCATCCCCGAGGCCTGCCAGCTGATCCTGCAGGCGGCCGCGTCGGCGTCGCATGGTGCGATCTACACTCTGGACATGGGCGAGCCGGTGCCGATCCGCGTGCTGGCCGAACAGATGATCCGTTTGACCGGCAAGCAGCCGTACAAGGACATCCAGATCATCTATACCGGCCTGCGCCCGGGCGAGAAGCTGCACGAGACGCTGTTCTATTCGGACGAAGACTACCGTTCGACCGCGCACCCGAAGATTCTCGAGGCCGGCGTGCGTACGTTCTCGCGCGACCTGGTGCTGGGCAACGTTCCGCGCCTGCGTGAGGCGATTGCCAGCTACGACACTGCCAGCATCCAGGAAATCCTGTTTGCGACGATGCCGGAATTCTCGCCAATCGAACAGGATGCTTACATTTCATCCGCTAAAGTCGTGCCCTTTCCGGCACGTGAGGCGAACAGGCACCAATGAGCAAGCGAATTCGCAAGGCAGTTTTCCCGGTGGCAGGACTGGGAACGCGTTTTTTGCCAGCAACCAAGACTGTGCCGAAGGAGATGCTGCCGATCATTGATCGGCCGCTGATCCAGTACGCCGTTGATGAAGCCATCGAAGCCGGCTGCGACACGCTGGTGTTCATCACCAACCGCTACAAGCACGCGGTTGCCGATTATTTCGACAAGGCCTACGAGCTGGAGCAGAAGCTCGAGCGCGCCGGCAAGCAGGAGCAGCTGGAGCTGATCCGGCATGTGCTGCCCAACGGCGTGCGCGCGATCTTCGTGACCCAGGCCGAGGCGCTGGGCCTGGGGCACGCAGTGCTGTGTGCCAAGGCTGTGATCGGTGACGAGCCGTTCGCGGTGCTGCTGCCCGACGATCTGATCTGGAATCGCGGTGCCGGTGCGCTGAAGCAGATGGCCGACCTCAATGAGGCCAGCGGTGCCAGCGTGATCGCGGTCGAAGACGTGCCGCACGAAAAGACCGCCAGCTACGGCATCGTCGCCACTGAGGCGTTCGATGGCCGCAAGGGCCGCATTTCGCAGATCGTCGAGAAGCCGAAGCCGGAGGACGCGCCGAGTGACCTGGCGGTGGTCGGCCGCTACGTGCTGAGCCCGAAGATCTTCGAACTGCTGGAACAGACCCAGACCGGTGCCGGCGGCGAGATCCAGCTGACCGATGCGATTGCCGAGCTGCTGAAGACCGAAGAAGTCGATGCCTATCGTTTCGAGGGCACCCGCTTCGACTGCGGTACGCACCTGGGTCTGGTGGAGGCGACGATCCGCTTCGCGCTGGACAACCCGAAGCTGGCCGGCCCGGCGCGGGAGAAGCTGGCGGCGATGCTGGCGGAATAAGGGATTTATCAAGCGCTCCGTCAGCGCTTTGATTGATACATGGGGGAGGGGGCGGATGGCCCTCTCCAAAACACGCCAAAGCCCTTCCATGGTGCTCGATGGCGCCATCCATGGCGCCAACGGTTTTGGAGAGGGCCATCCGCCCCCTCTCGACAGTTTCCTGCGGGCGCGGACGGGAAGGGCGGAATCAAAGGCAGAAGCAAAGCAAAAAGGCAGCCAATGGCTGCCTTTTTTGCTTGTTGGGGTCAGATCCCTTTGCGCAGCAAAGGGATCTGACCCCGGCCTTTGACCCTGCCTTTGCTCATCCCTCCGCCGCGGGGAGGCTGGAAGGGCCGGGTTGGCAGGGCTGCCCGGGACCGTTGGCGCCATGGATGGCGCCATCGAGCCCCCATGGAAGGGTTCACGGCGTGTCCCGGGCAGCCCTGCCAACCCGACCCACGCCATGAAGCCCAACGAGGCAACGCTTTGAACCTTACAGCGCCTCGAAAATACCCGCCGCGCCCATGCCGGTGCCGATGCACATCGTCACCATGCCGTACTTCTGCTGGCGACGACGCAGGCCGTGCAGCAGGGTGGCGGTACGGATCGCGCCGGTCGCGCCCAGCGGATGGCCCAGGGCGATCGCGCCGCCCAGCGGGTTGACCTTGCTCGGGTCCAGGCCGCAATCGCGGATCACTGCCAGCGATTGCGCGGCGAAGGCTTCGTTCAGTTCAATCCAGTCCAGCTGGTCCTGGGTCAGGCCGGCCTGCTTCAGGGCCTTCGGGATCGCGGCGATCGGGCCGATGCCCATCACTTCCGGGCGCACGCCGGCCACCGAGAAGCTGACGAAACGCGCCAGCGGGGTCAGGCCGTAATCCTTGATCGCCTGCTCCGAGGCCAGCAGCACGGCACCGGCGCCATCGCTCATCTGCGACGAGTTGCCGGCGGTGACGGTGCCGCCGAACTGGCCGTTTCGGAATACCGGGCGCAGCTTGGCCAGGCCTTCAGCGGAGGAGTCCGGGCGCGGGCCTTCGTCGGTGTCGGCCACCTTGTTGCGGGTGATGATGCGCTGGCCGTCGGCCAGGTCCGGCAGGTGCGAGACGATCTCGTACGGGCTGATTTCGTCCTTGAACTCGCCGTTCTGGATCGCGGCCATGGCCTTCTGGTGCGAGGCCAGGGCGAACGCGTCCTGGTCTTCGCGCGAGACCTTCCACTCTTCGGCCACCTTCTCGGCGGTGATGCCCATGCCGTAGGCGATGGCGACGTGGTCGTTGTCGAACACGCTCGGTGCCATGGCGATCTTGTTGCCCATCATTGGCACCATCGACATCGACTCGGTGCCGCCGGCCAGCATCAGGTCGGCGTTGCCCAGGCGGATCGCGTCGGCGGCCTGCGCCACGGCCTGCAGGCCAGAGGAGCAGAAGCGGTTCACGGTCTGCGCGGCGATGGTGTTCGGCAGGCCGGCCAGCAGCACGCCGATGCGCGCCACGTTCATGCCCTGCTCGGCTTCCGGCATGGCGCAGCCGATGATGGCGTCATCGATGCGGTTGACGTCCACGCCCGGGGCCTGGGCGACGACGCTGCGCAGCACGTGCGCAAGCATGTCGTCGGGGCGGGTGTTGCGGAACATGCCCTTGGGCGCCTTGCCAACCGGGGTACGGGTGGCGGCGACGATGTAGGCGTCCTGGATTTGCTTGGTCATTGCAATGATCTCTTGAATAGGGGTTGGAAGAGGTTGCCGGCCAGCGGCCGGCACTACCGATGTCTTCCGTCAGTTCCGCAGCGGCTTGCCGGTCTTCAGCATGTGCGCGATGCGGGCCTGGGTCTTTTCCTGCTGGGCCAGTTCGACGAAGTGCTTGCGCTCCAGGGTCAGCAGCCACTCTTCGTCAACCAGGGTGCCGCGGTCGACCTTGCCGCCGCACAGCACGGTGGCGATGCGCTCGGCGATCTCGTAGTCGTACGGGCTGATGAAGCGGCCTTCCAGCATGTTGACCAGCATCATCTTGAAGGTGGCGATACCCACGTCACCGGCCACCTGGATGCGGCGTGCCGGCAGCGGCGGACGGTAGCCCGCTTCGGCCAGGGCGCGAGCTTCGGCCTTGGCGATGTGCAGCGCTTCGTAGCTGTTGAACACCACCTTGTCGGTGCTGCGCAGCAGGCCCAGTTCCTTGGCGTTGACCGCCGAGTTGGACACCTTGGCCATCGCTACGGTCTCGAAGGTCTTCTTCAGTTCGGCGAATACATCACCGCCCGGGCCTGCGGCCTGCGAGGCGCGCACGGCCAGTTCCTTCAGGCCACCGCCGGCCGGCAGCAGGCCGACGCCGGCCTCGACCAGGCCGATGTAGCTTTCCAGGAAGGCCACGGTCTTGGCGCTGTGCATCTGGAACTCGCAGCCACCACCCAGCGCCAGGCCACGCACGGCGGCAACCACCGGCACCAGCGAGTACTTGATGCGCTGGCTGGTGCGCTGGAAGTTGGCAACCATTTCTTCGAACTGGTCGACCTTGCCGGCCTGCAGCAGGCCCAGTGCACCGGCCAGATCGGCACCGGCAGAGAAGGGCTCCTTCTGCTGCCAGATCACCAGGCCCTGGAAGTCCTTCTCGGCGCGGCTGACGCATTCCTGCAGGCCGTCCAGCACCTGGTCGGACACGGTGTTCATCTTGGTCTTGAAGCTGACCACGGCAATGCCATCACCGTCGTGCCACATGCGCAGGCCGTCGTTCTCGAACACGGTCTCGCCCGGCGCGAACTTCTCGCCCAACAGCGGATCCGGGAAGCGCTGGCGCTGGTACACCGGCAGCGACGAACGCGGCAGCTTGGCGTTGCGCGACGGGCTGTAGCTGCCTTCGGCGGCATGCACGCCGTCGCGGCCATCGAACACCCAGTCCGGCAGCGGGGCGTTGCTCATGCTCTTGCCGGCCACGATGTCATCGGCGATCCACTGTGCCACCTGCTTCCAGCCGGCGGCCTGCCAGGTCTCGAACGGGCCCAGCGACCAGCCGTAGCCCCAGCGGATGGCCAGGTCGACGTCGCGCGCGGTCTCGGCGATGTCGGCCAGATGGTAGGCGCTGTAGTGGAACAGATCGCGGAAGGTCGCCCACAGGAACTGCGCCTGCGGGTGCTGGCTCTCGCGCAGCTTGGCGAACTTCTCGGCCGGATTTTTGATCTTCAGGATCTCGACCACTTCCGGCGCGGCAGCGCGATCAGCCGGGCGGTAGTCCTGCTTCTCCAGGTCCAGTACGACGATGTCCTTGCCGACCTTGCGGAAGATGCCGGCGCCGGTCTTCTGGCCCAGCGCGCCCTTGGAAATCAGCGCATCCAGCCACTTCGGCGACTTGAAGAACTCATGCCACGGATCATTCGGCAGGGTGTCGCCCATCGTCTTGATGACGTGCGCCATGGTGTCCAGGCCGACCACGTCGGAGGTGCGGTAGGTGGCCGACTTCGGGCGGCCGACCAGCGGGCCGGTCAGGCCGTCCACTTCGTCGAAGCCCAGGCCGAACTGCTGGGTGTGGTGGATGGTGGACAGAATCGAGAACACGCCGATGCGGTTGCCGATGAAGTTCGGGGTGTCCTTGGCGTACACCACGCCCTTGCCCAGGGTGGTGACCAGGAAAGCTTCCAGGCCTTCCAGCACGGCGTCGTCGGTGGTGGTGGCCGGGATCAGCTCGGCCAGGTGCATGTAGCGCGGCGGGTTGAAGAAGTGCACGCCGCAGAAGCGGTGCCGCAGCTGTTCGGGCAGCACGTCGGCCAGCTTGTTGATGCCCAGGCCGGAGGTGTTGGAGGCCAGCACCGCGTGGTCGGCCACGAACGGGGCGATCTTCTTGTACAGGTCCTGCTTCCAGTCCATGCGCTCGGCGATGGCCTCGATGATCAGGTCGCAGTCCTTCAGCTGCTCCAGGCCGGACTCGTAGTTGGCCGGGGTGATGGCTTCGGCAAGCGACTTGCTGGCCAGCGGCGCGGGACTCAGCTTGCCCAGGTTGGCGATCGCCTTCAGCACGATGCCGTCGGCCGGACCTTCCTTCGCAGGCAGGTCGAACAGCACGGTGTCGACGCCAGCGTTGGTGAGGTGGGCGGCGATCTGGGCACCCATGACGCCGGCACCCAGCACGGCGGCGCGGCGGACTAGCAGGGAATTGGACATGGTGTAGGGCCTTTGTTGGTCAGCAGTTACTGGGTGGAATCAAACGGAAGCAGGCAGGGCGCTGGCGCGTGCGGCGGCGCGGAACCCGGCTTCGGCGAAATGGATCAGTTCGTGGGCGGCATGGGCACGATGCGCCGCTTCGGTGACACCGGCGGGACGCTTGATCAGCCCGAAATCGGCCATGGCATAGGTGAGCGAGCCGGCAAGGAAGTCCAGGCGCCAGTACAGCTCTTCCTTGCTCAGGTCCGGCACGCACTCGCCGATGGCCTTGCCGAACGCACGCAGCACGTGGCCGTAGTGGTCGGACAGGAACTTGCGCAGGTTGTCGTTCTTCTCGGCGTAGGCGCGGGCGATCACGCGCACGAAGGCGCCGCCGTTCTGGCGGTCCTGGGCCAGCGCCAGCGCCGGCTCGACGAAGGCGGCCAGCACCGGGCGCAGTTCGCCCGGGTGCTCGGCGCGGGCACGTTCGAGCTGTGACAGGCGGGCGCCGGTCATCTCGTCCATGCGGCGGCGGAACACCTCGTTGACCAGGTTTTCCTTGGAGCCGAAGTGGTAGTTGACCGCAGCGATGTTGACATCGGCCTGGCTGGTCACCTGGCGCAGCGAGGTGCCGGCGAAGCCGTGCTGGGCGAACAGCTCCTCGGCCGCGCCGAGGATCCGGTCCTTGGTCGAGAAGTGGGCGGGTTTGGCCATCGGCGGGCGGACCTTAATCAAACGATTGTTTGATACTAGGACCAGACGGTAGCGTATGGCATTTTGCAGTGCAGCAAAACTGCCCGGGCCGGTCAGATTTCACTCAGGTGGGTGAATGCGATGGGGTGGGGTCGGATCCTCGAATGGGGCTCCGACCCCAACGGTGGGCCCCGGAATGGGTCAGAGCCCCTGCGGGAATCCGACCCTTGGCCCGCGACGGGGTTGCCGGCCAGCGGCCGGCACTACCATGCCGCGGCTTTATCTTTTACAATTCGCCTACGTTTATCAGGCTAAGCCCGCGTCCCGACGCGGGTTTTTTTCATGTTACCCTTCGGGCCATCAGCGGCCCGATTCCATTGGAGACATCCCATGGCGCTGGAGCGCACCCTTTCGATCATCAAGCCGGACGCCGTTGCCAAGAACGTCATCGGCGAAATCTACGCCCGCTTCGAGAAGGCCGGCCTGAAGGTCGTGGCCGCCAAGTACAAGCAGCTGTCCCGTCGTGAAGCCGAAGGCTTCTACGCCGTGCACCGCGAGCGTCCGTTCTTCAACGCGCTGGTCGAGTTCATGATCTCCGGCCCGGTGATGATCCAGGCCCTGGAAGGCGAGAACGCCGTCCTGGCCCACCGCGACCTGCTGGGCGCCACCAACCCGAAGGAAGCCGCGCCGGGCACCATCCGCGCCGACTTCGCCGAATCCATCGATGCCAACGCCGCCCACGGCTCGGACTCGGTCGAGAATGCCGCGATTGAGATCGCCTACTTCTTCGCCGCCACCGAAGTCGTCTCGCGCTGAGAGTAATGCCGTGAACGAGGTCGTACAGTCCCCCGCCATCCAGCCGCTGCCGAAGTCGGCACCCACGGCTGGCAAGCAGAACCTGCTCGACCTTGATCGCGCGGGCCTGGAGAAGTTTTTCGTCGAGGTTCTCGGCGAAAAGAAGTTCCGTGCCCATCAGGTGATGAAGTGGATCCACCATCGCTACGTCACCGATTTCGATGAAATGACCGACCTCGGCAAGGTCCTGCGCGCCAAGCTGCAGGCCCATGCCGAGGTGCTGGTTCCCAACATCGTGTTCGACAAGCCCTCCGCCGACGGTACCCACAAGTGGCTGCTGGCGATGGGCGTGGATGGCAAGAACGCCATCGAGACCGTGTACATCCCGGACAAGACCCGCGGCACGCTGTGCGTGTCCTCGCAGGTCGGTTGCGGCCTGAACTGCACGTTCTGCTCCACCGCTACCCAGGGCTTCAACCGCAACCTGACCACCGCCGAGATCATCGGCCAGGTGTGGGTTGCCGCACGCCACCTGGGCAACGTGCCGCACCAGATGCGCCGCCTCACCAACGTGGTGATGATGGGCATGGGCGAGCCGCTGATGAATTTCGACAACGTCGTGCGCGCCATGAGCGTGATGCGCGACGACCTGGGCTACGGCCTGGCCAACAAGCGCGTGACCCTGTCGACCTCTGGCCTGGTGCCGCAGATCGACCGCCTGTCTGCCGAAAGCGACGTGTCGCTGGCGGTGTCGCTGCATGCGCCGAACGACGCGCTGCGCGAGACGCTGGTGCCGCTCAACAAGAAGTACCCGATCGCCGAGCTGATGGCCTCGTGCGCACGCTACCTGCGCGCCAACAAGCGCCGCGAGTCGGTCACCTTTGAATACACCCTGATGAAGGGCATCAACGACAAGCCCGAGCATGCCCGCGAGCTGGCCCGCCTGATGCGCCAGTTCGACAACGCGGTGCAGGCCAAGGATTCGGGCAAGGTCAACCTGATCCCGTTCAACCCGTTCCCGGGCACCCGCTACGAGCGTTCGGAAGAAGCGCACATCCGTGCCTTCCAGAAGATCCTGCTCGACAGCAACGTGCTGACCATGGTCCGCCGCACCCGTGGCGACGACATCGACGCCGCCTGTGGCCAGCTCAAGGGCCAGGTGATGGACCGCACCCGCCGCCAGGCGGAGTTCAACAAGACGCTGCAGGCGGGGAAGGGGAGCGATGCCGCGGCCTGACCGCCTCTGGCTGGTTCTGTTCGCAGGCGGGCTGGCCGTTGCGGTCGGCGGCTGCAAATCCCATCCCAAGGCCAAGCTTGGGCCGAGCCAGGCGCCGGTCTATTCGGTGGCTGACCCGGAAAGCGTGCGGCGCGAAGTGCGCTGGCGCGACCTGTTGACCCTGGCGACCCGTGACATGCAGGTCGGCAATCTCGACGCCGCCGAGCGCAAGGTGCGCGAAGCGCTGAAGCTGGCGCCCGAGGCGCCCGATGCGCTGGTGCTGCAGGCCGGCATCGATGACCGTCGTGGCCGCACCCGCCAGGCGGGCGAGAATTTCCGCAAGGCCGCCGAGCTGGCGCCGCAGCGCGGGGACGTGCTCAACAACTACGGTGCCTGGTTGTGCCAGCAGGGCCAGTCGGCCGAATCGCTGGTCTGGTTCGACCGGGCGCTGCAGGCGCCGGGCTATGCCACCCCGGGCGAAGCGCAGGCCAATGCCGGCAGCTGCGCACTGGACGCTGGGCAGCTCGAACGTGCCGAGCGCGACCTGCGCGCGGCACTCGTCGCGGCGCCGGCCAACCCGGTTGCGCTGGAGTCGATGGCCCAGCTGAGCTTCCGCCAGGGCCGCTACATGGAGGCCCGGGCGTTCGCCGAACGTAGGATTGCGGCTGCACCCGCAACGCGTTCCGTGTTACAACTTGCGTCTCAAATCGAAGTGAAGCTGGGCGATCAGGCGGCATCTGATCGTTATCTGCAGCGGATTCGACAGGAATTTCCGCAGGAAGCGGGCTCCTAACTCCAGGGTTGATGCATTGTGATTGATGACCAGACTGTGAGCGCTCTCGAGACTGCGGCCGGCTGCGGCACCCGCCTGCGCCAGGCCCGTGAAGCGGCCGGACTGACCCTCGAAGATGTCGGCTCGCGCCTGCGCATGCCGGTCCAGGTGGTCAAGTCGCTGGAAGAGGAACAATGGCAGAAGCTGGGGGCGCCGGTGTTCGTGCGCGGCCAGCTGCGCAGCTATGCACGCCTGCTCGACGTGGACGTGGGCGAGCTGCTGGAACAGGCCCAGGTCGGCCCGGTGGTTCCGCCCACCCTGGTCAGCCATACCCATACCCCCCGTGCGCGCCGCATTGCCGAGAATCTCGGTCGGCGCGTGCTGTATGTCGGCATCACCGCCGTGCTGGCGGTGCCGGTGTGGTTCGCCACCCGTGGCCACTTCGACGGCAGCGCGACCCCGTCGCCGAGCACCGCCTCGCTGGACGTGATCCCGGCCGCCGTGCCGGTCACGCCGTCCGCAGCCGGTAGCGAGATGGCCGCCCCGGCCGAAGCGACCACGGCCCCGGCCAGCAAGCCGGCGGCCACCCCTTACGTCGCCTCGCTGGCCCCGGTGCCGCGCCCGGCGCCGGCCCCGGCTGCCGGCAATGCGCTGGAAATGCAGTTCAGCGGCGACAGCTGGGTCGACATCGGCGGCCCGGACGGCAGCACCGTCGAGAAGGCACTGATCAAGTCCGGCGAGACCCGCAGCTTCACGCCGGGCCAGGTGACCCGGGTGACCCTGGGCAACGCCTCGGCGGTCCAGGTTCAGCAGAACGGCGCTATCGTCGATCTGACCCCCTACCAGCGAGCCAACGTGGCACGCTTTCAGGTATCCTCTGAAGGCTCCGTAGTCCCGGTTTCGCACTGAGGCGCGGTTTCACCACCTTCGATTAAACCCAATGGTCCCTCCCGACGGGCGGGGCGAGAGTACGCATGGCGATCGACGATCTGCTCGACGAGCACGAACAAAGTGAACGCGTCCGCAGCTGGCTGCGGAAGAATGGCGCCAGCATCCTCGGTGGCGTAGTCATCGCCATCGGTGCCATTGCCGGCTGGCAGTGGTACCAGAAGGAGCAGGGCAGCAAGCTGGCCTCGGCCAATGTCGAGTACCAGAAGGCCCTGCAGGGCCTGCAGCAGAACAAGCTTGACGACGCCGCCAAGGCGGTCAAGGCGCTCGAAGCCGGCCCGTCCAGCATCTACGGCGACCTCGCGGCGCTGCAGCTGGCCAAGGCCCAGGTCGACGCCGGCAAGAACGAAGAGGCACTGGCCACCCTGCGCAACGTGAAGGTCGAAGGCGACCTGCAGCGCGTGGTCGACCAGCGTGTGGCCCGCCTGCTGGTGGCCACCGGCAAGAGCGACGAGGCCATCAAGCTGCTGGGCAGCGCCACCGACAGCAGCAGCCTGGAAATCCATGGCGATGCGCTGATGGCGCAGGGCAAGCGCGATGAGGCCCGTGCACAGTACGAGAAGGCGCTGAAGACGCTGGACGTGGCAGCGCCGCAGCGGCGCCTGCTGGAAACCAAGGTTATGGACGCCGGCGGCACCGTTGCCGCCCCTGCGGAGTCGGTTTGATGAGTCAGAAGGTCATGATCACCCGCGTCGCCACCGTGCTCCTGATGGGCATGGCCCTGACCGGCTGCGGCACCATGAAGGGCTGGTTCGCTGGCAAGGACGCGGCGGCGAAGAAGGCACAGGAACCGGCTGAGCTGGTCAAGTTCGAGCCGACCGTGAAGGTCAGCAAGATCTGGTCGGTCAACCTCGGCAAGGGCGAGCGTCGCATCGGTGTGCGCCAGGGCCCGGCGGTGGCCAACGGCCACGTGTTCGCTGCGGCGATCACCGGTGGCGTGCACGCCATCGACCTGCAGACCGGCAAGAAGGTCTGGACCTGGGAGCCGAAGAAGGAAAAGAAGAAGGCCAAGCTGCGCTTGTCCGGCGGCCCGGGTGTCGGTGAGAACCTGGTCGTGATCGGCACGCTGGACGGTCAGGTCATCGCGCTGGACATCAACGACGGCAGCGAGAAGTGGCGCGCCCGTGTTCCGGGTGAAGTGATCGCCGCGCCGGCCGTTGCCCAGGGCATGGTCTACGTGCGCAGCAACGACGGTCGTGTGACCGCCTTCGATGTCGGCAACGGCACCCAGAAGTGGTTCAACCCGAGCGAGCTGCCGGCGCTGACCGTGCGCGGCAACGCGCCGGTGGTGACCGGCCCGGGTGTGCTGTTCATCGGCAAGGACGAGGGCGCGGTTGCGGCCCTGGCCCAGCAGGATGGCCGCACGCTGTGGGAACAGAACCTCGGCAACGGCGAAGGCCGCACCGAGCTGGAGCGCATGGCGGACGTCGACGGCGCACCGGTGCTCGACGGCAACACCCTGTACGTGAGCAGCTTCAAGAACCAGACCATGGCCATCGAAGGCCCGACCGGTCGCCCGCTGTGGGCGCGCGACCATGGCGGCGCCGGTGGGGTGGCGGTATCGTCGGGCAATGTGTTCGTGACCGACAACAAGGGCGGCGTGTTCGGCCTGGACAAGGCCAGCGGCGCAGCCATGTGGTCGCAGACGGCACTGGCCCGTCGCTCCCTGACCGGCCCGGCACTGCACGGCGACTACGTGGTGGTCGGTGACTACAAGGGATATGTGCACTGGTTGCAGGCCTCCGATGGTGCGATGGCGGCACGGGCAAAGAGTGGCGGTGACGCCCTGCTGGCCCAGCCGGTCGTCGTCGACGGGGTGCTGCTGGTGCAGAACGTGGATGGCAAGCTGACCGCCTTCCGGTTGGCAAACTAAAAAATTGGAGTAATCGCGATGCTGCCTCTGGTCGCCCTGGTTGGACGGCCGAATGTCGGCAAGTCGACTATTTTCAATGCGCTTACGCGCACCCGTGACGCGCTGGTCCATGACCAGCCCGGCGTCACCCGCGACCGCAACTACGGTGTCTGCCGCCTCGACGAGGACAACCATTTCCTCGTCGTGGATACCGGTGGTATCGCCGGGGAAGACGAAGGCCTGGCCGGCGCCACCACGCGCCAGGCCCGTGCGGCCGCGGCCGAAGCCGACCTGATCCTGTTCGTCGTCGATGCCCGCGAGGGCACCTCGGCGCTGGACGACGAGATCCTGGCCTGGCTGCGCAAGCTGTCGCGCCCGACGCTGCTGCTGATCAACAAGATCGACGGCACCGACGAGGACAGCGTGCGTTCCGAGTTCGCCCGTTATGGCTTCGGCGAGATGCTGACCGTCTCGGCCGCGCATCGCCAGGGCCTGGACGACCTGCTGGACGAAGTGATCCAGCGCCTGCCGGAAGAAGGCAGCGGCGAAGAGCTGGACAACGACCCGAACCGCATCCGCATCGCCTTCGTCGGCCGCCCGAACGTGGGCAAGTCGACCCTGGTCAATCGCATCCTGGGCGAGGAGCGCATGATCGCCTCCGACGTGCCGGGTACCACCCGCGACTCGATCGCGGTGGACCTGGAGCGCGACGGCCGTGAGTACCGCCTGATCGACACCGCCGGCCTGCGCCGTCGTTCGCGCGTGGATGAGGTTGTCGAGAAGTTCTCGGTGGTCAAGACCATGCAGTCGATCGAGCAGTGCCAGGTGGCCGTGCTGATGCTCGACGCCACCGAAGGCGTGACCGACCAGGACGCCACCGTGCTCGGTGCCGTGCTCGATGCCGGCCGCGCGCTGGTGATCGCCATCAACAAGTGGGATGGCCTGACCGAGTACCAGCGCGAGCAGGCGGAAACCATGCTGTCGCTGAAGCTGGGCTTCGTGCCGTGGGCCGAATCGGTGCGCATCTCGGCCAAGCACGGCTCGGGCCTGCGTGAGCTGTTCCGTGCGGTGCATCGTGCGCACGAATCGGCGAACAAGACCTTCACCACCAGCGAAGTGAACAAGGCGCTGGAAGTGGCTTACGAGACCAATCCGCCGCCGACCATCCGCGGCCATGTCTCCAAGCTGCGTTACGTGCATCCGGCCGGTTCCAACCCGCCGACCTTCATCGTGCACGGCACCCGCCTGAAGGAACTGCAGGAGTCGTACAAGCGCTACCTGGAGAACTTCTTCCGCAAGCGCTTCAAGCTGATCGGTACGCCGGTGAGCTTCATCTTCCGCGAGGGGACCAACCCGTACGAGGGCAAGAAGAACGTCCTCACCGAGCGGCAGGTCAAGGCAAAGCGGCGCTTGATGAAGCACGTCAAGGGCAAGTGATTCACGGGAAGGCGGCCGCAGGGCCGCCTTCTTCGTTCGCGCTCCCACCGGTAGTGCCGGCCGCTGGCCGGCAACCTCGCGTCGTCCGGTGCGTTCATGGCCATGCCGGCCAGCGGCTGGCACTACCCCATGTTTGCAGGTATCGGTCAAGGCGGCCTGCCGCCACGTGCGCGATAATGCGGCCATGAGCATCCAAGAGCTTTCCCCCGCGCAGGCACGCGAGCGCCTGGCCCATGGCGCCGTGCTGATCGATGTGCGCGAGGCGCACGAGCGGGCCGGCGGCATGGCCGAGGGCGCGCGCGGCGTGGCCAAGGGCGAGCTGCAGGCCGACCCGGCGGCGCATCTGCCGCAGCGCGACCAGGAGATCCTGCTGATCTGCCAGAGCGGCAAGCGCTCGGCCGATGCCGCGCAGTTCCTGCTGGAGGCCGGGTACGCCCAGGTCGCTTCCGTGACGGGCGGCACCGTGGCCTGGCGCGAGCAGTCGCTGCCACTGGTGCAGCCGCTGGCCAGTGCCGCCGACCGCGATTTCTTTGATCGTTATTCGCGCCACCTGCTGCTGCCACAGGTGGGCGAGGCCGGCCAGCGTCGGCTGCAGCAATCACGCGTGCTGGTGCTGGGCGCGGGCGGCCTGGGTGCGCCGGCCGGCTTCTATCTGGCCGCCGCCGGGGTAGGGCACCTGCGCTTCGCCGACCACGACCGCGTGGAGCGCAGCAACTTGCATCGGCAGATCGTGCATACCGAAGCCAGCGTCGGCCAGCTCAAGGTCGATTCCGCGCGCGAGCGGCTGCTGGCGTTGAATCCGTCGATCGAGGTCGAGGCGGTGCCGGAGCGGGTGACCTCTGAGAACGTGGATGCGCTGCTCGAGGGCGTGGACGTGGTGCTGGATGGCTCGGACAACTTCCCGCTGCGCTACCTGCTCAACGACGCCTGCATCAAGCACGCCAAACCGCTGGTGTATGCCGCCATCGAGCGCTTTGACGGCCAGGTAAGCGTGTTTGACGCCGGCCGCCAGCGCGGCGTGGCACCTTGCTATCGCTGCCTGTTCCCCGAGCCGCCGCCTCCAGAGTTTGCGCCGAATTGTTCCGAGGCTGGTGTACTGGGCGTGCTGCCTGGCCTGGCCGGCGTGCTGCAGGCCACCGAGGTGCTGAAGCTGCTGCTGGGCATTGGCGAGCCGCTGGTGGGTCGGCTGCTGCGCTTCGATGCGCTGGGCATGCGCTTCCGCGAGACCGGCATCCGGCCGGACCCGCAGTGTCCGGTCTGCGCGCCGGGTGTGCCGTTCCCGGGATATATCGATTACGCCGCGTTCTGCCGGGGTGGGTGAATCGGAGCGTCATCCACGCATGGCGTGGATCTACTGTAGAGCCGAGCCCGTGCTCGGCTGTACAGTCACGTGCATGGTTTCGGGATGATGTTGGGGGTCACTCCCTGCATCGTTCCATCGCCAAGACAATCCGGCGCAACATGCGTGCTATTGCCGTCATCGGCATTGCTCTATTGTTGAACCCGATTCTGGATCTTGGGGAACACACCGCATGGCGGTAGAAGCAGCGACCAGCGAGCTGGTCAAGGTCGTGGCCCTGTTGGGCGCGGCGGTGGTGATGGTGCCCCTGTTCCGCCGGGCCGGCCTGGGCTCGGTGCTGGGCTACTTCGCCGCTGGCCTGGCGATCGGACCGTTCGGGCTGGGCTGGTTCTCCGACCCGCAGGCGATCCTGCATACCGCCGAGCTCGGCGTGGTGATGTTCCTGTTCGTGATCGGCCTGGAAATGCGGCCCTCGCATCTGTGGAGCCTGCGCAAGGAAATCTTCGGGCTGGGCACGCTGCAGATCGTCACCTGTGCGCTGGTGCTGACCAGCATCGCCAAACTGTTCGGCCTGCCGTGGCAGGTGGCCTTCATCGGCGCCACCGGCTTCGTGCTCACCTCCACCGCGGTGGTGATGCAGCTGCTGGCCGAGCGTGGTGACATCGCGCTGCCGTCGGGCCAGAAGATCGTCTCCATCCTGCTGTTCGAAGACCTGCTGATCGTGCCGTTGCTGGCGCTGGTGGCCTGGATGGCGCCGGGCGCTGGCAGCGCCGATGGCGAGGGCTCGCGCTGGCTGTCGGTGGCGATCGGCGTGGGTGCCATCGTCGGCCTGGTGCTGGTCGGCCGCTTCCTGCTCAACCCGCTGTTCCGCGTGCTGGCCGAATCGAAGGCGCGCGAGGTGATGACCGCCGCCGCGCTGCTGGTGGTGCTGGGCGCGGCGCTGCTGATGCAGCTGTCGGGCCTGTCGATGGCGATGGGCGCGTTCCTGGCCGGCGTGCTGCTGAGCGAATCGACGTTCCGTCACCAGATCGAAGCGGACATCGAGCCGTTCCGCGGCATCCTGCTGGGCCTGTTCTTCCTCAGCGTCGGCATGGCGCTGGACCTGGGTGTGGTGGCCGGCAACTGGCAGCTGATCCTCGGCCTGGTGCTGGCGCTGATGGCGGCCAAGGCGCTGTGCATCTACGTGGTCGCGCGCATCATGGGCAGCGACCACGCGCAGGCGCTGGACCGGGGCGTGCTGATGGCGCAGGGCGGCGAGTTCGCCTTCGTGCTGTTCTCCGCTGCCGCATCGGCCGGGGTGATCAACCTGGAGATCAATGCCAACTTCACCGCCGTGGTGGTGCTGTCGATGGCGCTGACCCCGCTGGTGGTGCTGCTCTACAAGCGCATCGCGCCGAAGCCGACGGTGAACATGGACGGCGTGGACGAGGCCGATGGCCTGTCCGGCAGTGTGCTGCTGATCGGCTTCGGCCGCTTCGGCCAGGTCGCCAGCCAGTCGCTGCTGGCGCGCGACGTGGACGTGACCATCATCGACAACGATGTGGAGATGATCCAGAGCGCGGCGCGCTTCGGTTTCAAGATCTACTACGGCGACGGTACGCGACTGGACGTGCTGCATGCTTCGGGCGCGGCCACCGCACGTGCGATTGCGGTGTGCGTGGACAAGGCCGAGGCGGCTGACCGCATTGTTGAGCTGGTGTCGCACGAGTTCCCGCAGGCCAAGCTGATGGTGCGCTCGTTCGACCGCGAGCATTCGCTGCGGTTGATCCATGCTGGTGTTGATTTCCAGATCCGCGAGACGTTCGAGTCGGCGGTGCTGTTCGGCCAGGCCGCACTGGTGGAACTGGGTGCGGACGAGGACGATGCGGTGGAGATTGCCGAGCAGATCCGGCGCCGCGATGCCGAGCGTTTCGAGCTGGAGATTGCCGGGGGCGGCTTGAATGCCGGGGCCAAGATGGTGTTCGGCAACTCCGGCCAGGGCGTGCCGACGCCGACGCCGTTCACCGCGCCGAAGCGGGCAAGCAAGACGTTGAACCCGCAGGACGTGCCGGAAGAGGAAGAATAAAGCCCGGTAGTGCCGGCCGCTGGCCGCCAAATGTGCAAACGTTCCGACGTCATGAGGTTGCCGGCCAGCGGCCGGCACTACCGGTGCGCGGAGTCGGCGCACGGCGGTGGGCGAGGGGGCCTGAATCGGGGACAATAGCGTCCCCGCCGCCCCACGCCTGCCCCCAATGAACGATTCCGCCCCCCAGCATCCTGCCCGCATCCTTGATGGCCGCCGCATCGCCGAGGACCTGCTCGACAGCCTGAAGGTGCGCGTCGACGCCCGCGTGGCCGCCGGCGGCAGCCGCCCGGGCCTGGCCGTGGTGCTGGTCGGTGGCGACCCGGCTTCGACCGTTTACGTGCGCAACAAGCGCCGTGCCGCCGAGAAGGTCGGCATCGAGGCGCATGACTACGACCTGCCGGCCGGCACCACCGAAGCCGAGCTGCTCGACCTGATCGACCAGCTCAACGCCGATCCGAAGATCAACGGCATCCTGATCCAGCTGCCGTTGCCGGGCATCCCCGACGCGCGCCGGCTGATCCAGCGCATTGACCCGCGCAAGGACGTGGACGGCTTCCACCCGGAAAACGTCGGCCACCTGGCCCTGCGCGAGTTCGGCCTGCGCCCGTGCACCCCGCGCGGCATCACCACGCTGCTGGGCCACACCGACCAGCCGGTGCGTGGCCGCAACGCCACCATCGTGGGCGTCAGCAACCACGTCGGCCGCCCGATGGGCCTGGAGCTGCTGATTGCCGGCTGCACCGTCACCAGCTGCCACAAGTTCACCCCCAAGGACGTGCTGGAGCAGGCCGTGCGCAACGCCGACATCCTGGTGGTGGCGGTGGGCCGCCCGGGCATCGTGCCGGGCGAATGGGTGAAGCCGGGCGCGGTGGTGATCGACGTCGGTATCAACCGGTTGGATGACGGCCGCCTGGTGGGCGACGTCGGGTTTGAGGCGGCGGCCCAGCGGGCCAGCTGGATCACCCCGGTGCCGGGTGGTGTGGGCCCGATGACCGTGGCCACGTTGATGCAGAACACCCTGGAAGCGGCGGAAGCGCTGAGCTGACCTCACCTGGGGCTGTTCTCAGGTGTCTGAGGGAAAGTGCGGACCAACGGTCCGCACCCACCAAAGGCGCTTCAGGGCTGGCTCGGGTGATCCTCTCAAGGTGGGTGCCGACCGTTGGTCGGCACAATGCCGGTGCACAGGTATATGAAGGCAGTGCGGACCAACGGTCCGCACCCACCAAAGGCGCTTCAGGGCTGGCTCGGGTGAACCTCTCAAGGTGGGTGCCGACCGTTGGTCGGCACAATGCCGGTGCACAGGTGTATGAAGGCAGTGCGGACCAACGGTCCGCACCCACCGAGGCAGGTTCCAAACCCTCCTGAACCGATCACCGCCCGCGCGACACTGCGTCGCATCTACCCCCTGCCACGCGGCGCGAAAACAGGGTAAAATGTCGCGCTTCCCCACATCTCGGGTATGCCGATGCTGCGCATCCAGGCTGAAGCACTCACTTACGACGACGTCTCGCTCGTCCCCGCCCACTCGACCATCCTGCCCAAGGACGTCAACCTCGAAACGCGGTTGACCCGAGACCTGAAGCTGAAGCTTCCGATCCTGTCCGCCGCGATGGATACCGTCACCGAAGCACGCCTGGCCATCGCCATGGCCCAGCTCGGCGGCATGGGCATCATCCACAAGAATCTCAGCCTGGAACAGCAGGCCGCGGAAGTGGCCAAGGTCAAGAAATTCGAGGCCGGTGTCATCCGCGACCCGATCACCGTCGGCCCGGAAACCACCATCCGCGACGTGCTGGCCCTGACCCAGGCGCACAACATCTCCGGCGTGCCGGTGGTGGGCAGCGACGGCCAGCTGGCCGGCATCGTGACCCACCGCGACATGCGCTTCGAGACCGAGCTGGATGATCCGGTCCGCCACATCATGACCAAGAAGGATCGCCTGATCACGGTCAAGGAAGGCGCCGCGTCCGACGAAGTGCTGCAGCTGCTGCACCGCAACCGCATCGAAAAGGTGCTGGTGGTCAATGATTCGTTCGAACTGCGTGGCCTGATCACCGTCAAGGACATCCAGAAGAACACCGACTTCCCGAACGCCGCCAAGGATCTGTCGACCCGCCTGCTGGTCGGCGCGGCCGTCGGCGTGGGTGGCGATACCGATCGCCGCGTGGAAGCGCTGGTCGCCGCCGGCGTGGACGTGATCGTGGTTGATACCGCGCACGGCCACTCGCAGGGCGTGCTGGACCGCGTCAGCTGGGTCAAGAAGAACTTCCCGAACGTGCAGGTCATCGGTGGCAACATCTGCACCGGCGAAGCCGCACTGGCGCTGCTGGACAGCGGCGCGGACGCCGTGAAGGTCGGCATCGGCCCGGGCTCGATCTGCACCACCCGCGTGGTCGCCGGCGTCGGCGTGCCGCAGGTCACCGCGATTGACCTGGTGGCCGAAGCGCTGCAGGACCGCATCCCGCTGATCGCCGACGGTGGCATCCGCTACTCGGGCGACATCGGCAAGGCGCTGGCCGCCGGTGCCTCGACCATCATGGTCGGCGGCCTGCTGGCCGGTACCGAGGAATCGCCGGGCGAGACCGAGCTGTACCAGGGCCGTTCGTACAAGAGCTACCGCGGCATGGGCTCGCTGGCCGCCATGGAAAAGGGGTCGAAGGACCGCTACTTCCAGGACGCCGCCACCGCCGACAAGCTGGTGCCGGAAGGCATCGAAGGCCGCGTGCCGTACCGCGGCCCGGTGGGCGGCATCATCCACCAGCTGATGGGCGGCCTGCGCGCCACCATGGGCTACGTGGGCTGCGCCACCATCGACGAGATGCGCAGCAAGCCCAAGTTCGTGAAGATCAGCGGCGCCGGCCAGCGTGAGAGCCACGTCCACGACGTGACCATCACCAAAGAGCCGCCGAACTACCGCGCCTGATGCGCTTGCGAACTGCTCTTGCGATTACGGGCAGCCTGCTGATGGCAGGCTGTTCGTTGTCCGAACCGCCGCCGCGCTCCGGGTCTCCGGGCGCGGCGGTTTCGCAAGTGAAGGACGTACAGGCGTGCCAGAACGCGTTCTCGCTGCCGAAGGGCTGGCAGGTGCAGGCCGCTGGCGCGCAGCGTTGGCTGCTGAAAGGCACCGGTGAGCGCCCGCTGCAGGTCACGCTGCAATGCATTACCGAGCTGCTGCACGGGCCGGATGATCCGGTGCTGACGCCAGTACTGGGCGCGCTGGAGCCCGCACGGATGAGCGTGCAATGGGCGTCCTGGGGCGCTGCAGATTCGGGCTTCTCGATGGCCGCACTGCAACGTCGCCTCGTACCTGGCACCGAAGTGCAGGAAATCGCCGAGCTGCCGCGCGCTGACCGCGCCAACCCCAACGCACCGCACGGCCTGCTGATGCTGCGCTGGGACGAGGAAGACCCCTCACATATTCAACAACGCGAGGCGTTCATCGCCACGCTGACGCAGAGCCTCGAAGCGCCGGGCGCTGCGAAAAACACCACTGGAACGGCACCATGACCAATATCCATAACGACAAGATCCTCATCCTCGATTTCGGCGCGCAGTACACGCAGCTGATCGCCCGCCGCATCCGCGAACTGGGCGTCTACTGCGAAATCTGGGCCTGGGACCACAACCCGGCCGAGATCGCCGCGTTTGGCGCCAAGGGCATCATCCTGTCCGGTGGCCCGGAATCGACCACGCTGCCGGGTGCGCCGACCGCGCCGCGGGAAGTGTTCGACAGCGGCCTGCCGATCTTCGGCATCTGCTACGGCATGCAGACCCTGGCCGCGCAGCTGGGCGGTGCTACCGAAGCCGCTGACCAGCGCGAGTTCGGCCACGCCGAAGTGAACGTGATCAACCCCGATGCACTGTTCAAGGGCCTGAGCGACCACGGCGGCGAGCCGAAGCTGAATGTCTGGATGAGCCACGGCGACCACGTCTCCGTCGCGCCGCCGGGCTTCACCATCACCGCCACCACCGACCGCATTCCGGTGGCCGCCATGGCCAACGAAGAAAAGCGCTGGTACGGCGTGCAGTTCCACCCGGAAGTGACCCACACCCTGCAGGGCCAGGCGCTGCTGCGCCGCTTCGTGGTGGACGTGTGCGGCTGCCAGACCCTGTGGACCGCCGCCAACATCATCGACGACCAGATCGCCCGTGTGCGCGAACAGGTGGGCGATGACGAAGTGATCCTGGGCCTGTCTGGCGGCGTCGATTCGTCGGTTGTGGCTGCGCTACTGCACAAGGCCATCGGCGAGAAGCTGACCTGCGTGTTCGTGGATACCGGCCTGCTGCGTTGGCAGGAAGGCGACCAGGTGATGGCGATGTTCGCCGAGCACATGGGCGTAAAGGTCGTTCGCGTGAATGCCGCCGACCGTTACTTCGCCGCGCTGGAAGGCGTGAGCGACCCGGAAGCCAAGCGCAAGATCATCGGCAACCTGTTCGTTGAGATCTTCGACGAAGAGTCGAACAAGCTGAAGAACGCCAAGTGGCTGGCGCAGGGCACCATCTACCCGGACGTGATCGAGTCGGCCGGCAGCAAGACCGGCAAGGCGCATGTGATCAAGAGCCACCACAACGTGGGCGGCCTGCCGGAGCACATGAAGCTGGGCCTGGTGGAGCCGCTGCGCGAGCTGTTCAAGGATGAAGTGCGCCGCCTGGGCGTTGAACTGGGCCTGCCGCGTACCATGGTCTACCGCCATCCGTTCCCGGGCCCGGGCCTGGGCGTGCGCATTCTGGGCGAAGTGAAGCGCGAATACGCCGAACTGCTGGCCAAGGCCGATGCCATCTTCATTGATGAGCTGCGCAAGGCCGACCTGTACGACAAGACCAGCCAGGCGTTTGCCGTGTTCCTGCCGGTGAAGTCGGTGGGCGTGGTGGGTGACGCGCGGGCTTATGAGTGGGTGATTGCGCTGCGTGCGGTGGAGACGATTGACTTCATGACCGCGCATTGGGCGCATCTGCCGTATGAGTTCCTGGGTACGGTGAGCAACCGGATCATCAATGAGCTGCGGGGGGTGTCGCGGGTGGTTTATGACATCTCGGGGAAGCCGCCGGCGACCATTGAGTGGGAATGATCCCACGTAAGGCATAGACCGGCTCCAAACAGCACGAAAGCACCTCTAAGCCCGCGTAACTGCGGGCTTTTTCTATTCTCGGTCCGGTGGCGGAGCCGTAAGCGCGGGTGCTATCGCAGGGCGGGCACTGGCGGGCGCTGCTATGACCGGGGGTGTCCTCCGGCTGCGGCCGCCGCAGAGGTGCGCAGGCGGCGACCGATAACGTCTCGGCTGGAACCGACATTGCAAGGGATCGGCTTGGGCGCTAAGGTGTAAGGTGTAACTTTACACTTTACGGTGAGGCGCAGGCCATGACTGATAATTCCCTCCCCCTTCATCCCGGGTCCTATGTTCGGAAAAATGTCCTTGATCCTCGCGGGCTCACGGTTACTGAGGTGGCGAGGTTGATCGGCGTTAGCCGTCCGGGCTTATCGAATTTCCTCAATGGGAAGGTATCTGCAACGCCCGATATGGCGGCACGTCTCCAACGTGCTTTCGGGATTTCCGCCAAGGCCATTCTCGATTTTCAGACAGAATATGATGCGCAAGCTGATAAAACGGCAGGCGCAGCTCAAAAGGCGCGCACTTACGTGCCTCCTTTTTTGAATGTCCAGGCCAACGATCTCGTAAATTGGTTTGCAACGACAATTCTTGCACGCACTAAGCTGTCGGTGCTGCTGCGAACGCTCATTCACTCCACGGGTCGCGATCTTCAGAAAGTGGATTTCCCCGGTAACGACGATGCGGAGCGTGCCGGCTGGGACGGCTTCATTGAGGCTAGTTCCGGCACGCCCTGGATACCTTCTGGCGCCTCTGGGTGGGAATTCGGTGTCACCGCGGACGTTAAGGCCAAGGCAGACGGGGATTTTGCAAAAAGCGTCCGGGCGATCAAGAGCGCTGAAAGAGCAAATATTACGTTTGTTTTTGTCACTCCACGACGGTGGCCGGGTAAGGCTGCCTGGATCGCGGAAATGAAGGGCAAGAAGCTCTGGAAAGACATTCGTGCATACGACGCCAGTGATCTTGAGCAGTGGATGGAGCAATCACTCGCGGCCCAGACCTGGTTTGCGAACCAGACGGATCGGCCTTCTAATGGTGTCAGAACCCTGGAGCGTTGCTGGAGCGATTGGGCAAACGTAGCGGCCCCCGTGCTTCATCCTTCTCTTTTTGCTACGGCGAACGAGGCGTGGAACGGAAGGATCCAATCATTCCTAGCGAAAGACGATGCGAACCCCTTAGTAATAGCGGCTGACTCCGTTGAAGAGGCGCTGGCGTTTTTAAATCAAGTCCTGGCAATCCCCGAGCTTGAACAGTATAGGGATCGGGTGTTGGTGTTTGACAAGGCAGGAGTACTGCCGAAACTCGCCCAAGGCACGACCGATTTCATTGCAGTAGCCCATACGCGGGAAGTGGAGCGTGAGCTTGGGCCCTACAGCACATTGCTGCGAACCATTGTTGTTTATCCCCGCAATGCTACTAGCGTGGAGCCTCATGTCGTGTTGGAGCCGCTCGGGTTCGAGCCGTTCACTAAAGCTCTGGAAGCGATGGGAAAATCGCGCGATGACATAGCGAAACTAACTAACGCCTCGGGGCGTTCGTTGACGGTTCTTCGACGTCAACTCTCGAATATTCCGGCAATCCACACACCTGCTTGGGCTGAAGATCCAAGAATCGCATCGGGGCTTGTTCCGCTTGTTCTTGTTGGCGCATGGGACGCCCAGAACAAGGCGGATCGAACTATTCTGTCCCACCTGGCTGAGGCACCTTTTGAGGTGTTGGAAAAGCGCATTCTTGATTTGTTGCGGCTCAACGACTCTCCAGTCTGGTCAATTGGTGGGTACCGGGGGGTGATTTCGAAAATCGACTCCCTCTTCGCAATTGCGGGCGCGGTCTCAAAGGTCGATCTTGACCGCTTTCTTGACGTTGCGCGGACTGTACTGGGTGAAGATGATCCTGCCCTCGACTTGCCCGAGGAAGATCGTTGGGCGGCGGCCATGCATGGCAAAAGACGAGAGTTCTCTGGGGCAGTGCGAGAAGGCATTTCCGAGACTTTGGTTTTGCTGTCTGTGTACGGCAAGAATCTCTTCGGGAAGCATCTTGGCTTTGATGGGGAATTTGAATCCGCGAAAATCGTGCGTGATCTTCTTGTCCCTGTAACAACTAGAAAGCTAGAGGCTAACGGGCGCGACCTTCCGCTTTATGCAGAAGCTGCTCCCGCTGAGTTCCTTGATATCATCGAGCGTGATCTGCGAGCAGAAAAGTCTGAAGTCACGGGTTTGCTAAGACCTGCCGATACCGGGCTTTTTGGTTCATGTCCGCGCACTGGACTGCTTTGGGCTCTCGAAGGACTTGCTTGGAATCCGACCACCTTTCCGCGGGTAGTGAAGATTCTGGGTCAGCTTTCTGAGGTGGAGATTAACGATAACTGGGCAAATAAGCCTATCGAATCGCTTGGCTCCATTCTTCGTGCATGGATGCCACAGACGGCGGCAAACCACGAGATGCGCCTGAAGGCGGTTAACATGCTTTTGGATAAGCACCCAACGGTCGGGTGGAGGGTTTGTCTCCAGCAGTTCGGTGATTATGGCAGTCGCGTGGGCGGCTATAGCCATAAGCCGAAGTGGCGTCCTGACGGCTACGGATTCGGGGAGCCTTTCAAGACATGGGGACCGATCCATGCATTCGTCAGAGAGATCGTGAAAGTCGCGCTAAGCAGGCCGTCCTACACTGTCGAGATGTTATGTGACCTTGTGTCAAGGCTGCATGCACTCGCGTCGGAGGATCAGGCGCGCGTATGGGACATCATCGACGAGTGGCGCAACGCGGGCGCTCTTGACGAGGAAGTTGCGAAGATACGCGAGAAAATTCGTGTGACTGTTCTCTCTCGCCGGGGGCGTAAAAAGGTCAATGAGGAAGGCAAAGCGGGCCTGACGGAAAAAGCCAAGGCAGTCTATGCCGAGTTGCAGCCCAAGGACATTGTGAACAAGTATGAGTGGCTATTTCGCCAGGGATGGGTTGAGGAGTCGGCGGACGAACTCGCAGGAGACGAGATGGACTTCCGAGCGCGTGAGCAGCGCATAGAAAAGCTCCGCGTTGAAGCCCTGACAGACATTGTGCAAGAACGAGGTATTCCGGGCATTCTCGCGCTCTCTGAAAAAGGAAATTCCCAACGCCAAATCGGCGCTCATCTAGTGTCCGGCATACTTACCGACGAGCAGATTGAAGATTTGATCTTGCAATGCCTGCGTCAGGCTGAAAATTATTCGGGTCGTGATGGTATCGTCGCCGGGGCGCTCTGGTCGTTGGACGAGGATGGGAGAATGGCCATATATGCGAGCCTTCGGGGTAAAGTTGCCGAAGAGGAAGCGCTCCGTCTCTTGCTCCTTTCGCCTTACCGGGCTTCTACGTGGGAGCTTGTAGATCAACTTTCGGCTGAAGCTCGGAGTCGGTACTGGGTTGAAGTGGTTCCGCAATATTCATTTGACTCGCCTGAGGAAAACAACGAGAGCGTTCGCCGCCTGCTTGAAGTCGAACGTCCTAGGGCAGCCTTCGCGTCGATGCATTTCAAGCTCGAAGAAATACACCCGGCCCTCCTTGTGCAGATGCTATCTGCTATGGCGAAAAGTAGCCAGGATAAAGTTGGAGATTACCAGCTGCACGACTACGATGTGCAGCGCGCCTTCCAGCTTCTCAATCGAAACTCAGACCTCACTCTAGAGGAAAAAGCTGGACTGGAGTTCGCATATTTAGAGGTTCTGGCTCGCTCTTTCCGAGGAGGAGGCCAGCAGCAGATTCCAAACCTTGAGCGCTACATTGAGGAACATCCTGAACTGTTCGTGCAGGCTGTAGTGTGGGCCTATAAGCGCAAGGACCGTGGCGAAGATCCCGCCGAGTTTCGCGTTACAGAAGGTCGCGAGCATTTGGCACAGCGCGGGTACCGCCTCCTTGAAGCCATTGAACGTATCCCTGGTCAAGACAAAGTAAATAAAGAGGAACAGCAGGAAAAGCTCGCAGAATGGGTTGCAACGGTAAGGCGGTCTTGTGCTGAAGTCGACCGCGCGGAGATCGCGGACGTGTGCCTTGGAAAGTTATTCTCTAACGCACCGGCTGGCGAGGATGGCGTGTGGCCGAACGAAGCCGTTCGCGATGTGATGGAGGACCTGCGGTCCGAGGACATCAGCAGCGGCGCACATACGGGTTTATACAACGCGCGCGGCGTCCATTGGCGCGGGGAAGGCGGTGGACAGGAGCGGGAACTTGCAGACAAATATCGCGCCTGGGTCGACGCCTTGCAATTTACGCATCCCTTCGTGTCGTCATCGTTGCTGATGTCAATGGTCAGTACGTATGAGCGTGAAGCTGAACAACAAGATACTGAAGCCGGTATCCGACGTCGGTTAAGGCATTAAAGGGGAGAGTATGGCCGTAGCTTGCACTTCATGGCATTTCTCATGGCATCATGGTTTCGGTGATATGCAGGAAATAGATGTGTAAGAGAAATATCACTCTGCTGACAATAGAGTGGGAGTGAGTTGAAAGAACGAGGGCGCCGAGAGGCGCCCTTGTTGTAGCAGGTTTCTAAAGTCAGCCGAGCAGCGCCCCTCGCATCGTTAGATATCGTATCTGCCCACTTGAGGGAAGGTCTAAGGACGGATTCACCGATGAATCAAGCAATGGGCGCGGTCAGTCCAGATGAGGCTCTTGCCGGTGTCGCTGCAATTGAGCGGGATAGACTTCAGCGAAGTTGCTTTGCAGCGGCTGCAACAAGCGCGCTGGATCGGGTCTCATCTACCGCGGGATTTGTAATTTCTATTGAGCGGTCTTGGGGAAGTGGAAAGACATCAGCTCTTGTAATGATGGAACATCTGATCCGGGTAGCCCAAATGTCTTTCAGCTTCAGTGGGGCCTTCTGGCCGACTAGCTTTCCTTTTTTCCAGGGTTCGAAGGGTTCAGGTGTATGAAAAATTACCATGGTCAACTCCTGGTAGAGGGATTGGCCAGCGTTCGCCTAGCTCGAGAAGCTGGGTGTGATGCGACTGATAGCAGACATTGCGCCTATCGGCGCGGCAACTGAGGCTGCCGCTGGGTCCGATTACTCACTGGCTTGTTAGCCGGACCCTGCGGCGCTAAGATCTAGCTGAGTCAAGGAAAACCCACCTTGCGGCGTTCTGTGGGTAAGTCTCATAACCGGGCCGACAGGTCTGTCTATTGGGTGGTTGGGCGAGTTAAGGAGAAGCAAGCATGTCGTTCAAGTCAGGCGACCCCGTCGTGCACAAGTCGGATAGGAAGCCGAGGAAAATGGTTGTTGTGGCTCGGGCTATCACAGAGCTTCCCCCATCCAATAGACACAATGAGCTTGTCAACATTGGACATGTCGCAGATGGCAGCTATTACTGCACTTGGATTTCAGGCGCAAAGAAAGGCGAGGGCTACTTCCATGAAGTCGAACTTGAGGCCCAAGCCTAACCGGGCCGCATGCCTATTTGGGTCCGGTCGCACGCCGGCTTGTTAGCCGGACCCAATCGCCCTAAAAACAAATTGATTGAAAGAAGATGTTCGTCAGTCGTTGCTTTTTGAGCAAGTCGTATCGCCGGAGCCAAGGGTCCGTCTATTGGGTAATTGGAGTGCTTTATGGATCTAAAGGAATTCGTAAGGGAAACCCTTGTGCAGATTGCCACAGGCGTCAAGGATGCACAGATTGACGTGCGCGCCTTGGGTGGCATTGTCAACCCAGCAACTCAGAATCCTTTGAAGGGCGGCAATTCTTATTTCTCCTCGGTCGACGATCTACACCACGTCTTCCTAGTCGACTTTGATGTTGCGGTTTCTGTCGCAGAGAACACCGGGACAAGCGCTCAAGCCAAGCTCAATGTCGCCACTATCCTTTCGCTTGGAGCGGGAGGTCAGTCTGCCAATTCCAGTGCTGCTACCAACCGCCTCACTTTCAAGGTTCCTCTTGCGCTACCGCTTGATGAGCCGTCACATACAAAGCTCTCAGGAGAGATTGCCGCGGACCGAGCAAGAGTGCGTGATGCCTTGGGCTACTAGGGCGACCTTTAACAATTCATTCAAGTCGAAGCCGCTTCGCTGCTCGGCTTAAGGAGTTAAGCCCCTATGCCCGCTGTGCTGATCGTCGGCACAAGTCATGAATTTCAGCGTGCCACTCCCAACGTTCCCCCGGATGCCATCGATGCTTTTCGCGACTACCTGCGGCAGGTGATTGTCACAAAGAATGTAGTTCTAATTGCTGAAGAGATGAGCAGTGCTGGTCTGGCTGAGAATGGCTTGGCGCAGTCCGTGGCCCAACACATTGCAGGGGAGCTCGGCATCGCTCATGACTTGGCTGACCCATCGCCTGAAGACAGGGAGCGGCTAGGCATTCAACAGCGCAATGAAATTGAGCTTGCCGGATTTTTCGCTGGCAGAGACCCTGATGAGGTCGAGGCCCAAGTTCGTCGTTCGTATGACATCCGCGAAAATTTTTGGGTTTCAAGATTAGTAGCTTCGGATCACTTCCCGGTTGTCTTCATTTGCGGCGCGTCTCACGTGCACACGTTTCGGGACAAATTGCTGGCACTAGGTCATGATGTTCTCATATTGGCTGACAACTGGGTGCCTGGTGACGGGGTCTAGCGATTCATTCAAACGGAACTCGCTTCGCTGGTCGTGGTGATTCAAGGGTCGATCGACCGCTCCTGGCTGAAAGAAGACGTGCCCGCGCTAGACAGCACAGTATAGCCGACTCTAGTTGTTCGGTGGATTTCGATGCTGAAAGGATAAGTGACTCGCAAACGTAGCGCAGCACGTTCCCACGAACGTTTCAAGCAGTTCTTTGGGGTGGGCTGGGACCTCAAATGGACGAGGGTGGGTCACCTTCTGCATGTAATCAACGAGTGGCAATAGTGCCTCGGTGTCGAGCTTTATTTCCAGCCGGTGACTGATCTTATTCCGAAGTGTATTCATGTGCTTGATTGCAGGGATCGGGTCATACTTCTGTTCACGTACCAGGACCTCCCATCTCAGCAAGCTAATCCGCTGCCCGAAGGTAAGCCTGGACTTCTCCCAATCTAGCTGAGGAAGAGTCACCTTCACATACTCATCCATATAGTGCTCGATCAATAGATGGCACGTCAGGAAGTAGCCGAGTAGCTCGTGGTCGATGTCTGAAATGCGCCTCCAAACTACTGAACCATCTTTGACGCCGTCGAACATTGGCGGGAGTTTCATGCGATTATTTTCTCTCATCTTAAGATCATAAGTCCGAATGGTCGCATGCGACCGGGGTGAGCCTCGGTGCTACGCCCAATCGTCGCAGGTAACCGCACGAAACCAGATCGTGTCACGGTCTCGATTTTCTGACTACGCCCCCCCCCCTTGTGCGCTGTGTTTTGTAACTCAAGCGACCGCTTCTGGCCGGAAGCGGGCGCTGGGCTTGTTAGCAGTGATCTGCGCTGCCAAGGGAAACTACTCTGGTCTGATCCCATGACAAGCCCACTCAGCTAGTCCCCGGCAAGCCAAAAACAACCCATCAACAACCCCCTCATCCAAATGCCGCTCCGGCTCCGCTGCAACCCGGCAGCGGTCTGCCGCGTGCAGCAGTTCCAGCACCGTGAGTGCCCCCACCATCGCGCGCTCGCTCCTGGCCAGGCTCACGCGACGGCCGGGTGACACGTCGGTCTCTGGCCACGGGTGCCCATCGGCTCCCTCGCAGCCACGCATGCGCTTGAGGATGCCGAGCAGGGAGTTCAGGTCGGGCAGGGGAGTGTCGTCGTTGATGGGCTCAACGACGGTGTACGAGGAGAAGGTGTCGGATTCGTTCATGGCGTCGGCTTCCGTGGCTGTGCTTAACAGCGCCACCGCGTAGCGGGGTGGCGGACGATGCGTGGCTGCAAACCGGGATGAAGCAACGAATGACCGGTGGGTCCGAAGACCCCCACGCACCGCCCGCCAGATAGGCCGACGGATTGCCCGCCGGCACCGGTTAAGGACGGTGCCGACGGGCAAGCGTAAACAACAGTCGTTGCTCATCGCGGGTTTGCAGACCCGGAGCCACCCGTTGTCGGTGGCACGTCATGTTGGTTACGCAGTTGCTTCGAATGCCAATAGAAATTCGCGAAGGAATCGCGGAATCCGAGAGCGAAGAACTATTGTTGCACGCACCATCCGTGCAGCACGCGACGCTAGCAGACGCATTCGCGCAGCTGCTCTGCTGATGGCGATTCAAACTGGCGCAATCGCCCACGCCACAAGCGAATAGCGCGACAGCCTTCTTTGCAACAGTTCTTAGTCCGCCTCGCCAATCAACGGCGTGCGATCAGCCGCACACCTCGAAAATCGGTTCAAACCCGACACCGTTAACAAGCCCCCGGCTTCAGCCGACGCCAGCCTCAGCCGCATTCCCCACCAGCAACTCAATCATCGCCCTTGCCGCCGCAGACTGCCGCCGATGCGGCGCATAGATCACCGAGAACGGCCGCGACCGCCCCCGCAGCTGAGGCAGCACTTCCACCAGCTGCCCACGTTGCAATCGCTCGCGCACGATGAACTCATAGCTCTGACAGATGCCAATACCCTGTTCGGCCAGCGACACCACGCCCAGCACATCGTCGGAGGTTTCGATGGACGAGCGCGGCAGCCAGTCCACGTCGCGCCCGTCGTCGCGGAAGATCCACGGCGCCAGCCGGCCGGTGCGCGGCATCACGAAGGGCAGGCACAGGTGCTGCTGCAGGTCGTCCAGCGTCTGCGGCGTGCCGTGGCGCTGCAGATAGTCCGGCGCGGCGACCAGCAGCAGCGGCGCGTCTTCCAGCTTGCGTGCCACCAGCCCGCTGTCCGGCAGCTGGCCCAGGCGGATGGCCAGGTCGAAGCCTTCGGCCACCAGGTCCACGTTGCGGTTGGTGATGTTCAGTTCCACCTGCACCTGCGGGTACTGCTGCGCAAAGCGCGCCAGCACGGGCGGCAGCCGGTAGTGGCCATAGGTGGTGGGCACGCTCAGGCGCACGCGGCCGGCCAGCGCACCGTCCTGGGCCAGTACGTCGCGCTCGGCGTCGTCCAGCAGGCCAAAGGCGGTGCGCACCTGTTCCAGATAGAGCCGCCCGGCGTCGGTCAGGCCCACGCGGCGGGTGGTCCGCTGCAGCAACTGCCGGCCCAGCCGCGCTTCCAGGCGGGTGACCGCGCGGCTCAGCACCGAGGGCGTGGTGGACAGCGCCACCGCGCCGGCCGTGAACGAGCCGTGCTCGACCACCGCCAGGAACACCTCCACATCGCCCAGGTAGTCGAACTTGCGGCTCATTTGGCTCTCCGGGGAACAGATGTTTTGCGATGGAGCCAATTTATCGCCGCTGGGGTGATGAATAAAGTGGCGGCCATTCCCCGATAGGAGCTCCCCATGAACCTGATGACCCGGCTGGCCGCAGCGCTGGCCCTGACCCTGGCCGCCAGCGGTGCGCATGCCGCCAATGTGCTGGTGGTGCTGTCCGACGAAAACCACCTGGACCTGAAGGACGGCAAGGTACTGTCCACCGGCTTCTATCTCAACGAGCTGATGCAGCCGGTCAAGCTGCTGCTGGACGCGGGCCACGAGGTGACCTTCGCCACGCCGCAGGGGCGGGCGCCCACGGTGGATGCGTCCTCGGTGACGCCGGCGTACTTCGGCAACGATGCCGCGCAGCTGACGCTGCACAAGAACCTGATGGAGAAACTGGCACTGACCTCGCCGACGGCCTCGCCGGTGGTCAGCCTGGCGCGCGTCGAGCAGCAGGGCTACGCGCGTTTCGATGCGGTCTACATTCCCGGTGGCCACGCGCCGATGCAGGACCTGCTGAAGAGCGCGGCGCTGGGCCGGCTGCTGGCCGACTTCCACCAGCGCAACAAGACCACCGCGCTGGTCTGCCACGGGCCGATCGCGCTGCTGTCCACGCTGCCGGATGCTGCGGGTTTCGTGGCAAAGCTGGAAGCCGGTGCGATGCCGGCCACGCCGAAGTGGATCTACAGCGGCTACCAGATGACGGTGATCAGCAACCAGGAAGAAGCGCAGGCCAAGCCGCTGCTGGGCGGCGGTGAGATGAAGTTCTACCCGCAGACGGCGCTGCAGCGTGCGGGTGCGAAGTTCAGTAGCAACACCGCGCCGTGGACCGGGCATGTGGTGGTGGACCGCGAGCTGATTACCGGGCAGAACCCGGCTTCGGCGCTGGAAGTGGGGCAGCGGTTGGTGGAGCGGTTGAAGTAGGGCGGGGCTGCGCAGCAGGTTGCCAGCCCTGGGCCGAGGGGCCAGCGCCTCGGCCTGTCTATGGAAGTGCCAACGTGGTCGGAAGAGAGGGCATCAGCCCTTCGCGAGCCCCCCTGACAGATCTTCAATCTGGGACAGCGCGTGACGCGTCGCGGTCCAATCGCCGGCGTGCCGGATCGCTACGCCTCCGGCCGCTGTCCAGGCATCACAGTTCGCTTCGAAATCGTCGATCAGAACATCGCCTGGCTGGTGCATGAAAAGAGGCTTGTGCCTGCCGCCGAGCACAGGCAACACCAGGCAGGTTGCTGACAGGTGCTCGCGGACCCACTGCCGCTTCTGCATGGCAGCGAGTGGATAGTTCGATTTCGGGCAGGCAGTGAGAATCACCGGGTTCAAGTGGTGGATGCTGTGGAAGAACTCCACTGCACCGTGCATTGGCGGAAGGTCGCGGAAGAATGATGGGTGGTTGTTGATGTGCCTCCACATTTCATCGTCGGCAAGCACGCGGTGGTCCAGGCCAAACAGGGCGGGAAATGCCGCGTCGAAGTCGGCCATTACGCCATCAAGATCTACGTAGATGGTGCGTCTGGATGCACTCGATCCACCGGTGTGCTGGTTCGCGAGCGGGTCCATCATCGGTATTGACTTCACATCATCAGCGTTCATTTACGCGCTCTCCTCTCAAGAGTGGGCTTTCTTCTTCATCGGTTCCCCAGTAGCGGGGCAAAGTGTTTGGCGAATGCGACAAACGTGGCAGCAATCGCGATGCCGACTGCGCCGGCACGGCTGAAGGGGCCGGCGACCCACGGATGCCGTAATCGGCATGCTGGAAATGCGGCTTATGTCGCGGCGCTTCTTCAAAGGCCTTCCGGGTGGCTGACCTGGCCCTTGGGCAAGACGCACGGCCCGCAGCCGCTGGCTCATTTCGCCAACCAAGGAGCAATCTGGCGCGCTGGTGGTTGGATAATCCCCAAGCGCTACGGAAAGGCCGAACGGGGATGTACCTGTTGCGCTCGTTCCAGACTGATCCAGGAACGTCACTGAACATGGATGTCCAAGCGCACTCAATATATCACGCCGACCAGCGCCAGCGGCTTGAACCCGCTCGATCTCCAGCAGTTTGATTGGGCATGGCAAGGCCGACATGGCACCATGACGGGCTTGCCTCGTCCCTTCGGGAGGGGCCGTTTTCCCAGGGAAGCCCTCGAACACGACATGCGAACGTCCTTCTTCATCCTCTCCGCCCTGTGCCTTGGCTTGCTGTCCGGCTGTGCCAGTGGCCCGGAGGAGCACGCCTCAAGCCGCGAGATCACCAGTGCGTTCGTCGCCGACGACGGCCAGCTGTACCTGTTGCCGCGCTATGACGAGCCGATGCGCTTCAATGCCGCACCGTTCCGCGAGTACCGCGCGCTCATGGACAGCCCGCTGCGCGAGGCGGTGGCCTGCGCGCAGATGTACTTCCATGAAGACTGGCGCGACCCGGCCAACAAGGCCAAGGTGCACGGCAGCTATGCGCTGCTGCTGCGGCCGGAGCAGGTGACGGCGGAGCAGGCCGCGCAGTTCAAGCTGGAGCGGATTGAGGTCCCCTCGCGTGAGGCCAAGGCCGTGGAGGAGCGGGCGCGCTACTACCTGCCGATGGACCGGACCCGTTACGCGCTGGCGTTTGACCGGGCTTGCAATCTTTCAAGGAAGGGCGGCAGCTATTACAGCGCGCTGTTCGAGGGCGACGGCGAGCGGGTGCAGTTGCCGGATGCTGCGGCACTGGCAGAGAAGGGGAAGCTGGCACAGCCGATCAATGCGCGCGCGCAGCGGATCCTGCCGGAGAGGGAGGACAAGCCGGGTGTGGGTTCGGCGGCGGGCAAGGTGCTGGGGGCCGCGTTGATCCCTGTGGCGGTTCCGGTGTTTGTGTTGAGCCTGCCGTTCCTGGGGCCGGATCACTGGAAGTGATGGGGCGCTGAGGGAGAGCATCCACGCATGGCGTGGATCTACTTGGGCATCGCCTGAACGTTCATCCTGGAGATCTGTGTGCCCAGCACGCTGGAAACTGTTTTGAAGACCGTAGGTTTCATTGTCCTTGCGGCACTTCCGTTGGTGATCCTCTGGTTCACCCTTCGGCGAATGGCAGCAAGTGCTCGCTCGTCCGTGAACTCGGGGCTGCGTTTGCATGCTCCGCGCCGGATTTCCGGCAGGTCCATGACCTTGGTGATGGTGGATGGCAAAGAGGATCGCGAGCACTACTTCTTCGATGCGGCGTCCTTTTACCTGCAGCGTGGGCCGGTGCCTACGGCGGTTCCGCTTTCGCAGATCACCTCAGTCACACGAACGTCCGACAGGATCTATGGGCGCTATGTCTGGCAGGTGTGCTTCAGCAAAGCATCGGGCAGAAAGTGCGTGACGTTCACCAACAACCTGACGCTGTTCAATCGGGATTTCCTGCTGTTCCTTGAGGCGGTGCGGAAGGCCAATCCGCTGGCGACCGTTGATCGGGCGGGCATCCGCTTCTAGCTGTGGGTCGTCATGGGACGCCAGTTAAAGGGAGTTGGCCCGTGAAGGTACACTGGCAGCCTACACCCAACGGAAGCTCGCCCATGTTCTCTGGAAAGGTTGCGGTGGTCACCGGCTCCACCAGCGGTATTGGCCTTGGCATTGCCACGGCGCTGGCGCGGAAGGGCGCCGATATCGTGCTGAATGGCTTCGGCGATGCGGCGGAGATCGAACGCATCCGTACCCGCCTGGAAGCCGAGTTCGGTGTACGGGTGGCGCACGATGGCGCGGACCTTTCCCGGGGCGAGGCGGTGCGCGCGATGATCGACCGCGCCGTGGCAAAGATGGGCCGCATCGACATCCTGGTGAATAACGCGGGCATCCAGCACACCGCATCGATCGAGGAATTCCCGGTCGAAAAATGGGATGCGATCCTGGCGCTGAACCTGTCGGCGGTGTTCCATGCAACGGCGGCGGCCTTGCCGCACATGAAGCAGCAGGGCGCTGGCCGCATCATCAACATCGCGTCGGTGCACGGGCTGGTCGGCTCAGTGAACAAGTCCGCCTATGTAGCAGCCAAGCACGGCGTGGTGGGCTTCACCAAGGTGACCGCGCTGGAGAATGCGGGCACCGGCATCACCGCCAATGCCATCTGCCCGGGCTGGGTGCGAACGGCGCTGGTCGAGCAGCAGATCACCGCGTTGGCGGAGAAGGAAGGCACGGATCAGGAGTCCGCCGCTCGCGCGCTGCTGGCTGAGAAGCAGCCTTCGCTGCAGTTCGTGACGCCCGAGCAGTTGGGCGGGATGGTGGTGTTCCTGGCCTCGGATGCCGCTGCCCAGATCACCGGCACGGCGCTGCCGGTGGATGGGGGCTGGACCGCGCGTTAGCTGGCCGGTTGGGTGCGCCGCTGCAGCGTCGCCAGCGTTAACAGGATGGTGAACAGCACCAGCGACGAGCCGACCGTACCGAAGCCCAGGCCGCCCTTTTCCAGCGGCTTGGTGAGCAGGTCGCCGAAGGTGGCGCCGAACGGGCGGGTGAGCACGAAGGCGATCCAGAACAGGATGACCCGGTTGATGCCCTTGATGCGGCTGGCCAGTGCGGTGAGCGCGATGAGGCTGCCGATCAGCAGTGCGCCGCCGGTGAGGCCCAACCCGGAATCGTCAGCGAGGAAATCCCCCAGCGCGGTGCCGAGCGTGTTGGAGAACAGCACTGCGGTCCAGTAGAAGCCTTCGGCGCGGCGCGATGCGATGTTGCTGACCGAGATCGACTTCTCTGACATGCGCCAGGCCAGCAACACCAGCGCCAGGCAACCGGCCAGCAGGCTGGCGCCGGTGGCGTAGCCCAGGCCGAGCGTGCGGTCGATCAGGTCCGACAGGGTGGTGCCTGCGGTGCTGGTGGCCAGCACCACCGACCAGAACAGCACCGGCTGGAAGCGCCGTGCCGACAATTGCAGGGTAAGCAGGCCGGCGAAGACCGTCAGCAGGATGGCCGAGCTGGCCATATAGCCCAGGTTGAGCGTCATCGACAGCAGGTCGCCGGCGGTCTCGCCGAGCGTGGTGGCGGCGATCTTCATCACCCAGAAGCCGAGGGTGACCGCCGCCACTTTGCTGTGCAGGGAATCTGCGTCTGAAGCACGCATCGAACGTCGCCTGGGGAGTCTGCGGGTGATGCTGTGGCGGGCGGCGTCGGAGCGTGGTCGGAACCGGTTTCGGTGAGGGTGAGCGTGGGGGCGGCGTTCAGCCGGCGACTGGTACATCGGCCAAGTCATGGTTGTTAGCCGCGGGAAGGGACAAGCCTCAGGACCGCAAGCGATCCTGAGGCCCGCTCTTAGTCCACGTTGAGTCGTGACAATGTGGTAGCAGCAGGGGTGATTTCAACTCTGCGCATGCAGCCAAACTTCGTGCCCTTGAACCAGAAAGCAATAACTGAATCTCCAACTTGGGTTCCGAGCGTATTCCATTCGAGATCACTCGCAGCGTGATTTAGCACCAGAATACTGGGGTACCGCTTGCGGACCGAGGAGAAGGGTATGCAGCTGCCTGAGAGATCGAATGAAACAGAATCGGCACGATTGTCCTTGCCCATCACAACTGCGAGGTCATCGGCAAACAGTGACGGGCCAATTACGGCGCGCTGTTCTTGTCTGGTCTTTGATTCGGAGACATCCTTGCGTGCAACGGAAGGGGAAATAAGCTTCTGCAGATCTCGCCCATCACCCGGAAGTGCAACGGCAATTCTCTCTGTTAATGCCCAGAACTTCTGCTGCGCGTCTGGGCTTGCCTTGGGTTCGGATGCCGAGACGCCGGAGGAGAGCGTTACGAATGAAAGTACTAGAGCGCTCGTGAGAAATTTCATCGATTACTGCTCCTCTTCGTCTTCGGGGCCGTACAGCTCATCATACACATTTCCCCAGTGGACTTTGTAGTTGACACCGGTTGTAGAGGTGACATTTGTGTCGCAAAACAAATCACCAACGCGCTTGTCTAGGTTCTGTCCGCCTGCGTTGATAAGTGCAAGTAGTGCGCCTGAATTCGCTGCTGCCAAGCCGATGTCTGAATATCCTTCGCTTGTGTTTAGTATTTCGCTTCGTGCGGTGGCGTTATTGAGGACGGCTCGGCCTTCATTGGTGCATGCCTTTTCAATATAGTCTTCTCGCGTTCCCAGGGGAAAGCTGGCATCGAAGTTTGCATGCCCCATCTCATGACTGACTTGAGAAACGCGCGAGTAGATCCCAGGTAGGTCCGGGCTTTGCGGATTGCATGTGAAGTTCTGTACGTACACCACTCCGTTTGCCTTGTCGAGGTAGGAGCTCGAAGAGTATGCAAACGAATAGGGTGTTGAGTTGACCTGTCCCGTCAATGTGGGAGATGCGTAGATGATGAAATCTATGCAGTCGCCTAACCCCGTATTGACCGGTGCCACCTGGGATCTAGCTTCTTGGGAACACACTCCTAGAATGATAACTACAAGAAAAGCCGTCGACTTCATGTCGCCTCCGCGCTCGATGATTGATTCGGATGTGCACTGCATGTGCGCAATCAGTATCAATAATTCGAGGATGAGCGGCTGCGCATTGGTTCTCATTTGGGCGTAGGAATTTTCCTATGTGGTTGCAGCATGCGTCGAAGTGGTGTGTGATCGTAAAGGTGAATTTGATTACTTGGCATATTGCCGCATCTGCAGCATGCTGCCTTGTATCGAGCTTTCCCAAGGTAGTGCTAGTGCACAGCTGGTACCACCATTACCCTTGCGGCTTCGCAAACACATCCAGCCCCTTGCCGGTCTCCAGCAGCGACTTCAGGCTCGACAGCACGATCGGCCAGCCCTGGCGGATGCCGGTATCCATGCCGCTGCCGGGTTCCAGTTCCTCATGGGTAACCGTCAGCCGCACCATGTCCTGGTAGGGCACGATCTCGAAGGTGACCCGGCTGTAGGCGTCCGGGTTGTCGGCCTGCGAGGCGGCGGCCCAGGTGATGACCAGCCGCGAGGGCGGGGTGCTTTCCACCACTTCGCCGACCAGCTCGACCGAGCGCGTTTCATTTGCACGCACGTGCTGCCAGCGCGAGCCCGGCTTCCAGTCCGAGACGTTTTCGTGGCCCCAGTAGCGGCTGGCGATCTCGGGGCGGGTGATGGCCTCGAACACCTTCTGTGGGGTGGAGGCGATATAGATCACGTGGATGAAGCGGGTCGATTCAACGGACATCGTCATTCTCCTTCCAGCTCTCGTTTCAGGTCATGCAGCAGGCTCAGGCGCTGCTGCTCGAACTTGCGTACCCAGCGTTCGTAGACTTCATGCAGCGGCACCGGGTTGATGAAGTGCAGCTTCTCGCGGCCACGGCGCACCGTGCTGATCAGGTTGGCGTCTTCCAGCAGGCCAAGGTGCTGGGTGACCGATTGCCGGGCCATGTCCAGGTGTTCGCAGAGCTGGCCCAGGGTCTGGCCGTTGTCTTCGCAAAGCAGGTCCAGCAGCGTTCTACGCGTGGGGTCGGCCAGTGCCTTGAACACCTTGTCTGCATTCATGCGGGGCGTCTTCAGTTCCAGTTGTCGATCCTGATGTCGTGTGGATTGGGCTGACCCTTGCCGGTTTCCAGCAGGGACTTGAGGCTCAGCAGGAAGACCGCCCACTTGGTGCTGCAGTGGGAGGTGAACTCGACGCGTTCCTTCCACCCTTCGTGGGTGAACAGGACGATGCAGTAGTCGCCTTCCTGCTTCAGCGCGAAGCGCACGTGGGTGCCGATCCATTCGGCAGGGCCGACCAGGAACTTCCAGAGCACGAGTTCGCCGGGAATGAGCTGTTCGAGCTGCATTTCCATGGCGCCGATTTCCTGGTCGTTGTTCGTGAAGCGCACCCTGACCGTGCCGCCGGTATCGCGGTCGCCATGGGTGTCTTCGGCCCACCAGGCGGCGACGCCTTCAGGGGTGGCCAGTGCTTGATACACCTGGCTTGCGGGGGCCTTGATGCCGACCCTGTGTGCGATATCCACCATTGCAGGTTCCTCGCGATGGGCCGGCAGGCGCCGCCCTTGGGATGGACTATATGCAGGTAAATGCCTGCATGTCAAATCCGGCCCAGGGACTTCCGACCCTGGTAGTGCTGGCCGCTGGCCGGCATCCTCGTGACAGCTGATTGACGCGTTGACAGGAGTACGTGCATGACTGAAACAGGAAAGGACACCTTGACCATCCGCCGCGCCAGTGCGGCAGATGCCCCTGCGGTGCTGGCGCTGTTCGACGAGGTGATCGAATGGTTCGTGTCGATCGGCAATCTGCAGCAATGGGGCAGCGAGCCATGGTCCACGGTGCCACGCCGGATCACCCAGGTGACCGATGCGTGCGCGCTGCCTGGCGCATGGGTGGCCCAGAACGAGCAGGGTGAGGTGCGTGCGTTCCTGGCGCTGGGCGAGTCGATGCCCTATGTGCCGGCGCCCGATGGGCCGGAGCTGTACGTGCGGGTATTGGTGGCCTCGCGTGATGCGCGCGTGCGCGGCATTGGGCGTCGCCTGATGGCGTTTGTCGATGAACAGGCGCGCGCCGCCGGCCTCGACCATCTGCGCGTGGACTGCTATGGCGGAGGCAGCGGTGATCTGGTGCGCTTCTATGAGTCCTGCGGCTACACGCGAATTGCGCCGTTCAACGTGGACGGCTGGCCAGGCATGCTGCTGGGCCGCCAGCTCTGACGCCGCTGCGTCATTCGGTCGCAGCATGCATGCAGGAATCGGTACATCGGTTCGGCGCTAGAGTGGGGTCACCCCCTCCAGGAAGGAGCAGCGCATGTACTACAGCAGTGGCAACTACGAAGCCTTTGCGCGCCCGCGCAAGCCCGCCGGTGTCGATGGCAAGCGCGCCTGGTTTGTGGGGTCGGGGCTGGCCTCGCTGGCCGGCGCCGCGTTCCTTGTGCGCGATGGGCGCATGGCCGGTGAACGCATCACCATTCTTGAACAGCAGCAGATTCCTGGCGGTGCGCTGGATGGCCTGAAGGTGCCGGAAAAGGGTTTCGTGATCCGTGGTGGCCGCGAGATGGAAGATCATTTCGAGTGCCTGTGGGACCTGTTCCGCTCGATACCGTCGCTGGAGATCGAAGATGCCAGCGTGCTGGACGAGTTCTACTGGTTGAACAAGGACGACCCGAACTATTCGCTGCAGCGCGCCACCATCAATCGCGGCGAGGATGCACACACCGATGGCCTGTTCACGCTGACCGAGCAGGCACAGAGGGACATCATCGCGCTGTTCCTGGCCACCCGTCAGGAGATGGAGAACAAGCGCATCAACGAAGTACTGGGCCGTGATTTCCTGGACAGCAACTTCTGGCTGTACTGGCGAACCATGTTCGCGTTCGAAGAGTGGCATTCGGCGCTGGAGATGAAGCTGTACCTGCATCGTTTCATCCACCATATCGGCGGCCTGCCGGATTTCTCGGCGCTGAAGTTCACGAAGTACAACCAGTACGAATCGCTGGTGCTGCCGCTGGTGAAGTGGTTGCAGGACCAGGGCGTGGTGTTCCAGTACGGTACCGAGGTGACCGACGTCGACTTTGATCTGCAGCCGGACCGCAAGCAGGCCACGCGCATCCATTGGATGCATGACGGTGTAGCCGGTGGCGTGGATCTTGGCGCGGATGATCTGCTGTTAATGACCATCGGTTCGCTGACCGAGAACTCGGATAATGGCGACCACCACACTGCGGCACGCCTGAACGAAGGCCCGGCGCCTGCCTGGGACCTGTGGCGCCGCATTGCCGCGAAGGATGACGCGTTCGGGCGTCCGGATGTGTTCGGCGCGCACATTCCAGAAACCAAGTGGGAATCGGCAACGGTGACCACGCTGGATGCGCGCATTCCGGCCTACATCCAGAAGATCGCCAAGCGCGATCCCTTCAGCGGCAAAGTGGTGACCGGCGGCATCGTCAGCGTGCGCGACTCGCGCTGGCTGATGAGCTGGACGGTGAATCGCCAGCCACATTTCAAGAACTAGCCCAAGGACCAGATCGTGGTCTGGGTGTATTCGTTGTTCGTGGATACGCCCGGCGACTACGTGAAGAAGCCGATGCAGGACTGCACCGGCGAGGAGATCACGCGCGAATGGCTGTATCACCTGGGCGTGCCGGTGGACGAGATCGACGAGCTGGCCGCGACCGGTGCGAAGACGGTACCGGTGATGATGCCGTACATCACCGCGTTCTTCATGCCGCGCCAGGCCGGTGATCGCCCTGACGTGGTGCCGGAGGGGGCGGTGAACTTCGCCTTCATCGGCCAGTTCGCCGAATCGAAGCAGCGTGACTGCATTTTCACCACCGAGTATTCGGTGCGTACGCCGATGGAAGCGGTGTACACGTTGCTGGATATCGAACGCGGCGTGCCGGAGGTGTTCAATTCCACCTACGACGTGCGCTCGCTGCTGGCCGCCGCCGGACGCCTGCGTGATGGGAAGGAACTGGACATTCCCGGGCCCGCGTTCCTGCGCAACCTGCTGATGAACAAGCTGGACAAGACCCAGATCGGTGGCCTGCTGCGCGAGTTCAAGCTGGTACAGGAGGACTGAGCGGGGCGTGGGTAGCGCCGGGCCATGCCCGGCGAGTGCAGCAGCGGGGAGTTGACAGTGTCTCAACCTACTAGTAGGTTGGCGGCATGAAAGAGTCGCTCTCGCCCAAGGCCCAGGAGATCCTGGCCCACGCCCGTTCGCTGCTGGAGGCCGGTGGCTACAACGGCTTCAGCTACGCCGACGTGTCGGCGCGGGTGAACATCAGCAAGGCCAGCATCCACCACCATTTCCCCAGCAAGGCGGATCTGGTGCGCACGGTGGTTGAGCTGTACCGGGCCGAGGCGCGTGAGGGCCTGGCGCTGCTGGACCGGCAGCTGGGCGACCCGTTGCAGGAGCTCAACGCCTATGTGGACTACTGGTCCAGCTGTATCGCCGGTGGCACGTCTTCGTTCTGCATCTGCGCGATGCTGGCGGCAGAGGCACCGATGATCCCTGCGGAGATTGCCGAAGAAGTACGCGGGCATTTCGAGGATTTGAGTGGCTGGTTGGCGCTCACGTTGGAAAAGGGCGCGGCGCTGGGTCAACTGCGCCTGCAGGGTTCGGTGGCCGATGAGGCCAGGGCGTTCATGTCATCGGTGCATGGCGCGATGCTGGCCGCGCGCGGTTTCGGCGATGCGGCGACGTTTGCTGCGCTGGCACGGTTGGCCATCGCGCGGGTGAGCGCGGCTGCCTGATGGATGTGTGCTGGGCCTGCGGCAACGTAGGCCTTTTCTTTGATCTAGAAGTCTACCTACTAGTAGGTTCAATCAATCCTTGGAGATGTTCCATGTCGCACTCTCTGTCCACGCTGGGCGTGATCCATACGGTCGTCAGCCTTGTACCGGTGTTCGCCGGCCTGTATGCCTTCATTCGCCATCGCGCGATCGACCCCGCGACACGCTCCGGCAAGCTGTACCTGCTTGGGCTGGTGCTGTCGGTGGCAACGTCGTTCACCGTCTCCAGTACGGGCGGGATCAACCCGGGCCACGCATTCGGAGTGATCGTGCTGCTGGTGGCGTTCGGCGGCGTGCTGGCGGCCCGGCTGCGCTGGCTGGGTGGCGCAGCACCTTACCTGTCGACATTTGCGCTGTCCTTCAGCTTCCTGCTGTCGCTGGTGCCAGGCGTGAATGAAACGCTGACACGGTTGCCGGCAGCGCATCCGATTGCTGCGGCGCCGATGGCGCCGGTGGTGCTGCACACGCTGCTGGGATTGACGGTGGTGTTTGTGATCGGCTTTGCCGCGCAGTGCTGGCGCATGCGGTTTCAACCGGTTCGCAGGCGCCCTTGAGCAGAGGCGCCTCAGTCCCGCACCGCGAGCGCGGCCAGCAGCGACTGCGGTTCGATCAGCGCAGCCGAACGTGTGGCATCCACCCGAACGTGCCGGCTGCAGAAGTTGAACGGTCGACCCTGCGCCGGCGAGGCTGCGTCTGGAGATGCGTCCGGTGTTTCGATTTCCAGCACTTCATCTACCGCCAGCGCCAGGGTTGCGGTGCCGGCGCTGATCAACAGCATGGCTGGGCTGCCGCCATCGAATGCCGGTTGCCCGCTGAGCCTGCGCAGGTCGGCTACCGGCAACGGCTGCCCCCGTACCTCCAGGGTCCGCCGGCCCTGATGATCTGCGGGGCCGAAGGTCTCGGGGCCGCGTATTTCCACGGCAGCCTGGACGTCGATCGCGAACAGGGCCGTGCCTGCACGCAGGACGACGACCTCGAACAACTCGGCGGGCGAGGCACGTGTTTGCGTTGAAGGTTGAGCGGGTACAGGCATGCTGTGGATCTGGCAGGAACGATGGGTAACGCGGCTTGAATGATGACGTCTGCAGGGAGCACGCGGCCGCGTGGGACTACGCGCGCAAGGCGGCGGTTCAGCTGGATCCGACGGGCGCATGGTGCGCACTGAGCGGGCCGATGCGCGGAAAGTGCGGACGCAGCAGGCCGACGAGCTGATCCATGCCCGGAACGGCATGGCCAAATTCGTCCCATCGCGCATTGACCAGGCCGGACACCACGACCTGCCCGGTGTCGATGCGGGTCATGGCCCAATAGGGAACAGCACGCGCGCTGATGGCCATGTCCAGTACCGGCACGACGGCAGCATGCGAGCGACTGTCATGGATGCGGTGCTTGACCGCCTCCAGGCCGTCGGGCGGACCTTCGACGTACTGGAAAAACCGCTGCCCGTCGACGAGCAGCGCTCCGGTAACGTCCACGCGACGGTTGAACGTGGCAGAGCGGGAGACGATCTGCCGGAGCATTTCATCGGAAAGCCCAGCCGACATGTGGCTGGAGTAGGCAAATGCGTGGAGCATGGAAGGGGCTTCTTGTGACGCCCGTCACTATACGTGGGTCGCCATAGCCTGCCGTGAGCCTTTCCTCACGCATCACCGGGGAGTGATGCGTTGGATCAGCAGCCCACCAACCGATCCGCGCCAATTCCGCCGCGATGCTGGCTGCGGTATTGGGTAGGACTGGCGTCCACCTGGCTGCGGAAGTGCCGGCGGAACGACTCCTGCGAACCAAAGCCGGCCTGCTCGGCAATCCACTGCAGCGGCCGGTCGGTGGTTTCCAGCAGCTCGCGGGCGAATGCCACGCGCTCGCGGATCAGCCAGTCGATGGGTGACAGGCCGGTGGCTTCCAGGAACTGCCGCTGCAGCGTGCGCTGGCTGAGCGCGGCCTGCTCGGCAAGACTGCCCAGCGAGTGCGGCTCGCGCAGGTTGCGGCGCATCCATTCCATCAGTTTTGCCAGACGCGAGGGCTCGCCATTGGGAATGGCCCGGCTGACACGCTGGCTGCGTTCGGCATCACGCCATGGCGCCAGCACCAGCCGTTCGGCCACCAGGTTGGCCACGCGTGCGCCGTAATCCTTGCGCACCATGTGCAGCATCATGTCCATGCCGGTGGCCGAGCCGGCCGAGGTGATGACGTTGCCGGTATCGACGTACAGCACGTCTTCGCGCACATCGATGCGCGGAAAGTCGCGTGCCAGCGCTTCGGTGAGGCGCCAGTGGGTGGTGGCCGGGCGGCCATCGAGCAGCCCGGCCCAGGCCAGCACGAAGGCGCCAGAGCAGATCGAGGCGATGCGTGCGCCACGGGCGTGGGCGCGGATGAGTGCATCGAGCAGTGCCTGCGGCGGGCGTTCGCTGGGTTCGCGCCATCCGGGAATGACGATGATGTCGGCGTCATCAACAGTGCTGAGATCGTAGGGCAGCTGCACCTGTGCATTGCCGAGCATGCGCAGTGCACCGGGTTCACCCGCGCACAGCTGGGTGCGGTACCAGGCCACGCCGAGTTCCGGCCGCACAGGCGCGAACAGGCCTACCGCGCAGCCGAATTCGAACAGCCCCTGGCCGTGGCAGGCAACGATGGCGACGAGCGGTGCGGTGGGATCGGCGGGTGGGCTGGGCATGGCTTGATGCTACGGATGCAGACGCGTGGCGCTGCGTGGTGCGAGGGCATGAGGTGATGCCGGGCAGGCATATGGAGCGGTCGCTCCCTTCCTGTAGGCCCGCGCCCACACTCGGTTCAGTGCCGGCGGGGTGGATGCATCTGACGCCGTCGCGAAGAGCAGCCGAACGTGGGCTCGGCTCTACAGGCAGCAGCGCACCGTTGCGGCCACCTAACGTCATTACCAGCGGTCATGTGGGTGGCCGGATGTTACGGCTGGGTGACGCGATCGCGCCTGTCGCGGTGGGTGAACAGGCCCTTGAATGGAAGCGTGTTTCCGGCCCACCCCCACGAGCCCCCATGCCTGCTGCCCACGCCCCTGTGCTGAACACTCTCGCCGTCCTGATCGCCAGCGTTCTGGCCGCATCGCCTGGCCATGCGGCTGACGCCGATGCGGATCCTGCTGCCACCGCTGCAACGGCCAACGTGGCAGCGTCCACGCTGGATGCGGTGGTCGTTACCGGGTCGCGCACCAGCACGCGCACGGTGAAGAACAGTTCCACCCCGATCGATGTGATTTCCGCAGAGGACCTTGCTGCGACCGGCCAGGCCAACCTGCTGGAAGCGTTGCAGCGCAGCCTGCCGTCGCTGAGCCAGATCGGTGGCTACCAGAGCGACCAGGAGAGCCTGATCCGTGGCTACCAGCTGCGCAATCTCTCGCCGGGTTACACGCTGGTGCTGGTGAACGGCAAGCGCCGCAATGCCAGTGCCTATGTGAGCGGTGCCAACGGCGGCGGTTTCCCCGGCCATGCCTGGGCTGACCTGGCGTTGATTCCAGTCTCGGCGATCGACCATGTGGAAGTGCTGCGCGATGGCGCGTCGGCCATCTATGGTTCGGACGCGATCACCGGCGTGGTCAACGTGATCCTGAAATCGCAGGCACACGGTGGCGAGCTTTCCGTGGAAAGCGGGCAGAGCATTGATGGCGATGGCGCGCGCACCAGCGTGCGTGCCAACGTGGGCCTGCCGTGGGGCGCCGATGGCTTCGTCAACCTGTCGGGCGAAACCACGCGGCAGCACCACGCGATCCGTACCCGCCGCTACATCGATGGCTATCTGAGCTATCCGGCGGTAGATGCCAACGGCAATCTGGTCGCGCTGCGACCGAACAACCGGTTGCCGGCCGGCGCATCGCCGAACCCGGCCGAGGCCAACCGCGATGCCGAGGCCAACACCATCCTCAGTTCGCCATCGTATGCGCTGAAGGCGTTTGCGGTGAACGTGGGCCATGGCCTGGGCGAGAGCGCCCAGTTCTACGCCAATGCCACCGCCAGTGATCGAACCGCGCAGGCGATCCAGAATTTCCGCCTGCCGGCGACCATCTTCACCACCTACAAGGCGCCGGGTGTGCTGAGCGTGTTTCCCGATGGCTTCCTGCCGGTGCTGGAAACCAAGGAGAAGCAGTACACCGGCACCGCAGGTGTCAAAGGCCAGATCGCGGGCTGGGATTACGACGCCAGCCTGACCGGCAACCGCAGCACGGTACGCACCTATACCCGCAACTCGGTGAACTACTCGCTGCCGTACCCCGGTTCGCCCACCGACTTCTATGACGGCAAGCTGGACTACCAGCAGGGCATCGCCAACCTGGACCTGCGCCGTGGCTTCGAGGTGGCGGCATTCGCTTCGCCGCTGGAAGTGAGCGCAGGTGCCGAGTACCAGCATGAACAGTACGAGCGCGGGGCGGGGCAGTGGGAGTCCTACACCGGCTTTGGTGCTGCAGCGTTCGTCGGCTATTCCACTGCGGACGCGGTGAAGGCCACCCGCAACAGCAAGGCGGTGTACGTGGGTGCGGCCGCCAACATCACCTCACGCTGGTATCTGGATGCGGCCGCGCGCTGGGAGGACCATTCCGACTTCGGCAGTGTCTCGACCGGCCGCCTGACCACCCGCTTCGATTTCACCGATGCGCTGGGTGTGCGCGCTACGGTCAGCAACGGCTTCCATGCGCCCAGCCTGGGCGCGCAGTTCTACCAGGCCACCGGCAGCTGCCCGTGCGGTACCACGCTGGTGGCGCAGGTGTCTTCGCCGGCGGCGGTCGCACTGGGTGCCACACCGCTGAAGCCTGAGAAGGCCACCAACTACAGCCTCGGCGTGACCTGGGATCCGAGCCCGGCCTTCCACCTGGCCGTGGATGCGTACCAGATCGATATCCGTGGCCAGCTCGGGCAGTCCAGCCAGATCGGCTACAACGCACAGGATCCGGCGCGCATCACCGACAACAGCGGCACGGTGCTGAGCGCAGCGCAGAAGAACACCATCGATGCGCTGCTGGGGTCGGCCGGCATCAGCATCCTGCCGGGTGATGCGTTCTACGCCAGCTACTTCACCAATGTGGGCAATACCCGCACACGCGGTGTCGAGCTGACCCTGGAAGCGAACCAGGAAACGGCGTGGGGCAAGCTGCGCTGGAGCTATGCGGCCAACGTCGGCCGCACCACGATCCGGAAGGTCAGTGATATTCCGGCGGCGCTGCAGGGGCTGCCCAATATCAACCTGCTGACCAAATCCAGCGAGTACGCACTGCGCTTCCGCACGCCCAGCTACACCCAGGTGGCGGGCTTGGGCTGGCAGAACGGGCGCTGGCGCTCGAATGTCGACTTCACCTACTACGGCCCGATCAAGCGCCTGAACAACGGCGTGGAATACAGGCAGCCGCCGGTGCTGGTGACCAACCTTTCAGGTGCGGTGGAGCTGGGTGCGGGCTGGAGCGCGGCGCTGGGCGTCAACAACGTGTTTGACAAGCGCACGCGCAGGGTGCCGGAGTACGCGCGCAGTGCTACCGATGTGGCCAGCATCGAGACGACGTGGGATTCGGGCGATGTGCTGAGCCGGATCGGGACGTTCTGGTACGGGCGGATCAATTACCGGTTCTGATCTGGAGCAGTCGAGCATGGCTCGACTCCACAAAGGCGAAAGCAGCCGAGCATGGCTCGGCTCTACACAAGGCGAAAGGCGGCCGGCGGTAGTTCGGCATCATCGAGGAGCAGTTCATGTCTTCTGCATTTAGGGTGGTTGCAGTGGTGGGGTCGCCGACCAGTTCGGCGACGTCGCGTACGTTGCTACTGGTGCGGCACCTGTTGGCGTCGCTGCAGCAGCGGGTGCACGCCAGCGTGGAGGTGGTGGAGCTGGCGCCGATCGCGCGCTCGCTGGGGCAGTCGTTGTCGCGCGATGAGGCGGAGCCTGCGGTGGAGCAGGCGCTGCAGACGATCGAGGCGGCCGAGCTGCTGGTGGTGGCCGCGCCGGTGTATCGGGGGTCGTATCCGGGGCTGTTCAAGCACCTGGTCGACTTCATCGGGCTGGAGGCGCTGGTGGATACACCGGTGCTGCTGGCGGCGACCGGTGGCAGCGAGCGCCATGCACTGGTGATCGACCACCAGTTGCGGCCGTTGTTCAGCTTCCTGCAGGCGCACACGCTGCCGATCGGGGTGTATGCCACGCCGGCCGACTTTGATGGCGAGCACCTCAACAGTGCAGCGTTGCAGGCCCGCATCGCGCTGGCGACCGAGCGTGCGGCCGGGCATCTGGCTACGCAGGCGCTGGCGGTAGCGGCGCCACTGCGACGCATCGCCTGATGCCATAACCGGCGGCGCTTTGCATATGGCCAAGGCGCATCTGCGTGGCCGGATCTGACCGCCGATTGTCGCCTGGCACCGCCACCGCAAGCACCGGCATCCCTAGCATCGAAATCGAAGCGGCATCGCATTGCCGGCCCTGATGAGGACACTCCCGTGGCGTTGGACGCAGCAAGCAAACCCATCCTGTTCCTGCTCGACCGCGAGTTCGAGGATGGCCAGATTCCTGGCCAGCGCTTCTTCTGCCGGCACAGCCTGCTGCTGGAAGGGGCGCTGTCGAGCATCGACGGCCTCGACGCGCAGCTGGACGTACGTCGCATTGGTTTCGCGCGGCCACGCCGCGAGGTGATCGCCGAGATCGGCGAGCAGGACCAGTCGTTGCCCAAGCTGGTGCTGCCGCAGGGCGTGCGCAGCGAGCTGGCCAGTGGCGCGCATCAGGACCGCCAGTACATCTCCGGTGCCGAGCCGATCCTGGCTGCGCTGAACGGATTGCTTGGCATTCCCGTGGCCCACCCCTGAGCGAGGACACGACCTTGAGCTATCTGATCAGCGTCTTGGACAAGAGCCCGGTGGCCGAAGGCGCCTCGCCAGAGCAGGCGCTGCGCAACAGCCTGCAGTTGGCGCAGCGTGCCGAGCAGCTGGGCTATCACCGGTACTGGTTTGCCGAGCATCATGCCGCGCCGGCGCTTGCCAGCCCGGCGCCGGAAGTGCTGGCCGCCTGGGTGCTGGCGCAGACCCGTCGCATCCGCATCGGCAGTGGCGGAGTGATGCTGCGCCACTATGCGCCGTACAAGGTGGCCGAGAGCTTCAACCTGCTGGCGGCGTTGGCACCGGGGCGCGTGGATCTGGGCGTGGGCAAGGCGCCCGGTGGCCTGCCAGCATCGACCGCCGCGCTGGCGGCGGGACGCCCGGCATTCGCCGATTTCGACCAGCAGCTGCGCGACCTGGAGGGCTATCTGTCCGGTGCCGCAACCGAGGCGCTGGCGCGCCCGATTCCACAGCAGGCGCCGGAGCGCTTCCTGCTCGGTGCCAGCCCGCAGAGTGCGCAGCAGGCGGCCGAGCTCGGCTGGCGCTTCGTGTATGCCGCGCACTTTGATGGCGACCCGAAACACATCGAGGCCGCGTTCGACGCCTACCGCGGTGTCTCCACGCAACCGCCGTTGCTGGCCACGGTGGCCTTCGCCGCGCCGACTGCCGAAGCAGCCGCACGCCATATCGGTGCGCTGCGCGTCTACAAGCTGCATCTTGGCCCGGGGCAGACAGTGAACCTGCCCAGCCCCGAGGCAGCTGCCGAGTATGCACGCCAGGTAGGTGTGGCGGACTTCCGCATCGAGGAAACACGGCCAAGCGTGCTGTCCGGCGATGCGCAACAGGTACGCGGCGAACTGGATGCGCTGCACCGACGCTTCGGCGTGGGTGAGTTCATCCTCGACGCGCCGGTGGCCGACCTCGACGCACGCCTGACATCCCTCGAACTGCTGTCGCCCGCGCCGCGCGCGGCGGTGGCCTGACCTGCAGGAGCGATCCCCAATGAGCACGACCGCGCGCCACATTCCGTTCGGCATCATGCTGCAGGGCCCCGGCAGCCACATGCATGCCTGGAAGCATCCGTCCAATCCGGCTGATGCCAGCGTCAACCTGCAGTTCTACATCGACATCGCGCGCACCGCCGAGGACAACGGCATCGCCTTCGGCTTCGTGGCCGACGGCCTGTACATCAACGAGAAGTCGATCCCGCACTTCCTCAACCGCTTCGAGCCGATCTCGCTGCTGTCGGCACTGGCCACGGCAACGAAGAAGATCGGCCTGGCCGGCACGCTGTCGACCTCCTACAGCGACCCGTTCACCGTGGCCCGCCAGTTCGCCTCGCTGGATCTGCTCAGCGGCGGCCGCGCCGGCTGGAACGTGGTGACCTCGCCGTTGGAGGGTTCGGGCCGCAACTATGGCCGGCCACACCCGGAACATGCGCTGCGCTACCAGATCGCCGCTGAGTACCTGGACGTCGTGCAGGGGCTGTGGGATTCGTGGGACGACGACGCCTTCGTGCGCGAGCGCGACAGCGGTACATTCTTCGCGCCGGAAAAGTTCCGCCGCCTCGACCACAAGGGCCGCTTCTTCCAGGTGGAAGGGCCGCTCAACATCCAGCGTTCGCCACAGGGCCAGCCGGTGATCTTCCAGGCCGGTTCGTCCGACGACGGCATCGCGCTGGCCGGCAAGTATGCCGACGCGGTGTTCACTCATTCGCCGTCGCTGGAAGAAACCCGCGCGTTCACCCAGAAGGTGAAGAACTCGGCGATCGCGCATGGCCGCAGCGCCAACGATGTGAAAATCTTCCCGGGCATCGGCCCCATCGTCGGCCGCACGGCCGAAGAGGCCGAAGCCAAGTACCAGGCGATTGCCGCACTGGCCACGCTTGAGGATGCGCTGGCGTACCTGGGGCGCTTCTTCGATCACCATGATTTCAGCCAGTACGATCCGGACGCGCCCTTCCCGGAGTTGGGTGACATTGGCAGCAACTCGTTCCGTTCCACCACCGATCGCATCAAGCAGGATGCGCGGGAAAAGGGGCTGAGCCTGCGCCAGGTGGCACTGGAAGCAGTGAGCCCACGGCCGAACTTCATCGGCACACCGGAGCACGTGGCCGATGAGCTGATCCGCTGGTTCGATGCCGGTGCCAGCGATGGCTTCATTCTCGGCTTCGCCGCGCAGCGCGAGGGCCTGGACGATTTCGTGACCCAGGTGCTGCCGATCCTGCAGGCGCGCGGCTACCACCAGCGCGGGCTGGAAGGACAGACCCTGCGCGAGCATCTGGGTCTGCCGTACAAGGCCAGCCGCTATTCGACCGACGCCGAACCGGCGCGGAAGGTGGGGTAGGGCGATGAGCGGAGAAACTGCGGCAGCACCGGGCCACGCCCGGCGGAATCCCGCGTCCATCGGCGTGCTGCCGGAAATTGCAGCACGCGCCGAGGCCGCCATCGCGATCCGCCATGACCTGCACCAGCACCCGGAGCTGGCCTTCGAGGAGCACCGCACCAGTGCCCGCGTGGCCGAGCTGCTGCAGCAATGGGGCTATGAGGTGACCACCGGCCTCGGTGGCACCGGCGTAGTCGGCACGCTGCAGCGCGGGCAGGGAAGCCGTCGCCTGGGCCTGCGTGCCGACATCGATGCGCTGCCGATCCGCGAGGACTCCGGCCTGGCCTACGCCAGCCAGACCGAGGGCCTGATGCATGCCTGCGGCCACGATGGGCATACCGCGATCCTGCTGTCCGCTGCGCACTATCTGGCCCATCACGGCAATATCGACGGCACCCTGCAGCTGGTGTTCCAGCCTGCGGAAGAAACCGGTTCGGGTGCATCGAAGATGCTTGCCGACGGCCTGTTCGAGCGCTTCCCGGTGGATGCGATCTATGGGCTGCACAACTGGCCCGGCGTACCAGTCGGCCACTTCGGCTTCGTCGATGGCCCGGCGATGGCGTCGGTGGACTGGGCGCGGCTGAAGGTGATCGGCAAGGGCGGCCACGGTGCCGAGCCACAGGGCAGCGTCGATCCGATCCTGGCGGCAGCGCACATCGTCACCGCGCTGCAGAGCGTGGTGTCGCGCAATGTCGATCCGCGGCAGATGGGCGTGGTCACCGTCGGCTCAATCCACGGTGGGCAGGCTGCCAATGTGATTCCGGACGTGGTCGAGCTGAAGCTGACCGTGCGCGCCTACCTGCCCGAGGTGCGCGACACGCTGCGACACCGGGTCACGGAACTTGCCGAGCAGACCGCCGCCGCGTTCGGCGCGCGCGCCGAGATTGAATTCCCGCGCGGCTTCCCCAGCGTGATCAACCACCCGCAACAGACGGCCTATGTCCGCAAGGTGGCGGTGCAGTGCTTCGGCGCCGAACAGGTGGTGCCCGGCTTCGCACCGCGCACCGCCAGCGAGGACTTTGCCTTCCTGCTGCAGGCGCGGCCCGGCAGCTTCGTGTTCGTCGGCAACGGCGACAGTCCACCGTTGCACAGCCCGCGCTATGTGTTCAACGACGCCGCCATTGCACCCGCTGCCAGCCTGTGGGCGCGGCTGGCCGAAGACTACCTGGTGAAGGACGTGGCATGAGCAACAACGAACGCTTCCTCTATACCTCGGTCGATGACCCGCTGGCGCGGCCGCTGTTCGCTGGCCTGGAACAGGAGTACGACCGCCGTTACGCCGACGTGCGCCGACGCATCGGTGGCAGCGCCCGCGAGGAGCTGCAGCGCTATCCGGCGCAGGCCTTCGCGGCGCCGGTAGGGGCCTTCGTACTGTTGCTGCGCGACGGTGTGGCGATCTCTGGCGGCGCCTTCATGCCGCACCGCGATCCAGACACCGCCGAATTCAAGCGCATCTGGACGCTGCCGGGGTTGCGACGCCAGGGCATCGCGCGGCGCGTGCTGCAGGAACTGGAAGAACAGGCGGCACGCCAAGGCTATCGGCGTGTGTTCCTGACCACCGGCTTCCGCCAGCCCGAAGCTGTCGGCCTGTACCTCAGCCATGGCTACACCGCGCTGTTCGATCTGGATGCAGATCCGGAAACCGTCGCGCACCTGCCCTTCGAGAAGCACCTGCGGGCGACGACGCCTGTCGTTACCCCTGCACAGGCACTGCTGCACGGAGCCCACGCATGAGCACACCGTCGACCGCGCTGGAGGGCATCGCCGCTCGTCCGGCGCCCGGACAGGCACTGAAGATCGTGCCGGCCCGGCATCCGCTGCAGGTCTTCGGCACGGTGCTGGCACTGGCGCTGATCCTGATCGGGCTGCAGTCCGTGCTGGGCAATCCGCGCTGGGGTTGGGGCACCTTCGCCGAGTGGTTCTTCGCACGCCCGGTGCTGGAAGGCCTGGGTCGCACGCTGCTGCTGACCGCGCTTGGCACCGGCCTCGGTTTCGCGCTGGGTACGCTGCTCGCGCTGGCACGCGTCTCCGGTTCGCCGCTGCTGTCGGCGGTGTCGTGGGGCTATGTGTGGCTGTTCCGCTCGATCCCGCTGCTGGTGCTGTTGCTGCTGCTGAACAACCTGGGCTATCTATACAGCACCATCGAGCTGGGCGTGCCGTTCACCGGCATCAGCCTGTTCTCGTACCCGACCACGCAGCTGATCGGCGTGTTCACCGCCGCGGTGCTGGGCCTGACCCTGAACCAGGCAGCGTTCTCGGCCGAGGTGATCCGCGGTGGCATCCTCTCGGTCGACCACGGCCAGTACGAGGCCGCGGCCGCGCTCGGCCTGCCGCGTGGCCGCCAGGTGCGCCGCATCATCCTGCCGCAGGCGATGCGTTCGATCCTGCCGGCGGCGTTCAACGATGTGATCGGCCTGGCCAAGAGCACCTCGGTGGTCTACGTGCTGGCGCTGCCGGAGCTGTTCTACACCGTGCAGGTGATCTATCGGCGCAACCTGGAAGTGGTGCCGCTGCTGATGGTGGCCACGGTCTGGTACCTGGTGATCCTGACCGTGTTGTCGCTGCTGCAGCGGCGCGTGGAACAACGCTTCGCGCGCGGCCAGCTGCAGCGCGAGCGCTCGGTGTCGCAGGTGTCGTCACCGGTGCGGACACCCAGTGATGCTGCGCCGCGCGTGGCCAACCGCCCGCGCATCGCCGCGCAGGTGGATGCCGGCGAGGGCGCGGCGGTGTCGCTGCACGGCGTAGGCAAGGTGTTTGGCGACCAGCCGGTGCTGGAGGATGTGAACCTGGACCTGCGCGCCGGCAGCGTGACGGTGCTGATCGGCCCATCGGGCGCCGGCAAGTCCACGCTGCTGCGGCTGATCAACCACCTGGAGCGTGCCGACAGCGGCTACGTGACCGTCGGCGGCCAGTTGATCGGCTACCGCCGTGACGGTGACACCCTGTACGAACTGCCCGAGCGTGAGATCCGCCGTCGGCGTGCCGAGGTGGCCATGGTGTTCCAGGGCTTCAATCTGTTCCCGCACCTGACCGCGCTGGAGAACATCATCGAGGCACCGATCGCGGTACGTGGCGTGCCACGTGCGAAGGCCGAACAACAGGCGCGCACGCTGCTGGAGCGGGTCGGCCTGGCCGACAGGGCCGATGCCTTCCCGCGCCAGCTGTCCGGTGGCCAGCAGCAGCGCATCGCGATTGCCCGCGCGCTGGCGCTGCAGCCGAAGGTGCTGCTGTTCGACGAACCCACGTCGGCGCTGGATCCGGAACTGGTGGCCGAGGTGCTGAGCGTGATCGAAGAACTGGCCCGTTCCGGTACCACGCTGGTGATCGTCACCCATGAGCTGAGCTTCGCCCGCCGCGTGGCCGACCACGTGGTGATGATGGACCAGGGCCGGGTGATCGAGCAGGGCACGCCCGACGCAGTGTTCGAGCAGCCGCGCCAGCAACGCACGGCCGATTTCCTGGCCAAGACCCTGTAACCCCGGAAGGAGCACCATGAGTCGTGCAGCATCGCGTCGTCCCTCGCGCAGCACCCTGTTGATCGTGGCGGTGCTGGTCATCGGCATTGCCGGTATCGTCTACTCGCGCGTGCGCCAGGCCCCGGAGGCTGCCACTGTGGCCGCGACCAGCCTGGCCGGTACCAACACCGCCGTGCTGAAGGGCACGCTCGACCCGAAGGCGCAGGCCCTGATTCCTGCGGGCTACCGCTTCGTCACGCCGGGCGCATTCACCGTGGCGACCCATCCGGGGCAGCTACCGCTGGCCGACTACGGCGCGGACAGCAAGGACGTGGTCGGCATCGAGCCCGACATCGCGCGGCTGATTGCCGATGCGTTGGGCCTGAAGCTGGTGATCGTGCCGGTCGCGTGGGCGGACTGGCCGCTGGGGCTGGAATCGGGCAAGTACGATGCGGTGCTGTCGAACGTGACGGTGACCGAAGAGCGCAAGAAGAAGTTCGACTTCTCCAGCTACCGCTACGATCTTCTGGGCATCTACACGCGCAGCGATGGGCCCATCCAGAAGATCGAGAAACCCGCTGATGTGGCCGGGCTGAAGGTCGTGGTGGGCGCCAGCACCAACCAGGACCAGATCCTGCGGCAGTGGGACCGGCAGAACATTGCGGCCGGCCTGAAACCGGTGGAGTACCAGTACTTCGATGACGCCGTGGTCGGCCGCTTGGCGGTGATCACTGGCCGCGCCGATGTCTCGTTCGAGCCCAATGCCACCGGCGCCTACTCGGCACGCGATGGCAAGGTGCGGCGCGTGGGCCTGTTCCCCGGTGGCTGGCCGAACGCTGCGGCGATCTCGGTGGCCACGCGCAAGGGCAGCGGCCTGGCCGATGCGGTGACGCAGGCGTTGAACACCCAGATCGGCAGCGGCACCTATGCGCAGGCATTGAAGCGCTGGAACGTGGCCGAGGAGGCGGTGCCGCAATCGCAGACCAATCCGCCGGGGTTGCCGACGCTGCAATGACACCGGGCGTGGCCCGGCGCTACCGCTGCTTCTGTAAAGCCGAGCCATGCTCGGCTGCAGTTCGCGCGGTGCGCGATGAGTCGAGCATGGCTCGACTCTGCAGGAGCATCCACCCATCGCGTGGATCTACTGGTGGAGTCTGCTTTCCGTAGAGCCGAGCCATGCTCGGCTGCTCTACCAACGCGCCTCCAGCGTTCTGAATGGTCTTGCCAGGCGCACGCCCTCCGCATCGAACGCGGTAACGTCGCGCCCATCCACACGCACGGTCTTCGGCATCGTCCGCGCCGGCCACCAGACCTTCACCGCCGTCCCACTGCGCAGGCCCTTGCCCAGCGTGATCGATAGCGTGCCGTCGCGTTGCCGTGCCTGCATCTGCAACGTGCCATACGCGGTGGGCAGGCGTTCCACCGCCAATCCATCGCCCGCCACCCACGAGGGGGGCGTGCCCGGCAGCAGTGAGAGCGCATCATCGTCTTCGCGCATCAGCATGCCGAACAGCGTGCGGCCGTATTCGGCACCGATCCAGGTGTGCGGCATGTCGCCCAGGTAGCGAGGAAAGCGCAGGCGTGAGTGCACGACCTCGGCCAGCACCTGCCACTGAAGCGGGCGCCGGTCATGCAGCAGCCCCTGCAGCAGCTCATCGGCGACCTGCGGCTGGCCCAGGTGTACGTAACTCAGCACGTTGCGGATCTCGTACGGTGTGTACGCGTACAGCGCACCGGGCTGGCTGCGCTTGCGCACGTCCTCCAGATAGCGCGCAAAGGTTGTCCGCAGCGCGTCGGCGGGCAACACGCTCTGTGCGCCGGTCGGGTCCAGTGCGATCGAAACGCCGGTGGGATCGCCATCGCCCAGGTCGGCCGAGGAGGGAATGAAGTCGATGCCCTTCCACGCCATCGTCGCCCGGATCGAGGCATGCAGTGCGTCGTAGAGCAGCTTGTATTGTTCGCGCGCCCAGGCTGCGGTCTCGTGGTCGCCCAGCGATTCGGCCAGCCAGGCACCGTCGTGCCAGCCCTTCAGGCCCCAATAGTCGTCCCAATAGCTGTGGGTGGGCGACGGGTAGCCCTCATGGCTGATCGACGGCGCAAGAATGCCTGCGAACCGTTCCGGCGAAGGCTGGTCAGCCTTGTAACCGGGCACCAGCGTGCGCTCGCGCAGCTCCTGCAGGAAGCGCAGCGCCGCTTTCACCTTCGGCAGATAGCCACGCACAGACTCGGGGCCGCCGTCCAAGCGCGCGACATCTGCCACCAGCGCGACGTACTGGCCCTGACTGTCGTACTCGATGTCTGATCCAAAGCCGGTGTTGACGCTACCATCGTCGTTGAGGATCGGTGAGACTAGGCCGTTGGGATGCACGCCGTGCTCGCTGTACCAGGCCAGGTAGTCGCGCGCCACGCGGGCTTCCCCCATGCGCAGCAGCACCGCCGAGGTGGCCATGCCGTCGCGGATGAAGGAACGGTTGTAGTTGCGCGGGCCGGGCTGCATGGCTGGACCGGTCTGGTTGATCAGCATGTAGGCGGCCTGCGCGCGCAGCATGTCCACCAGCGACGGATCGGGCAGGCGCAGGCCGACCTGGCCCAGCCGTGCCTGCCAGTCCGCAGACGCCTGCGTGGCCAGTGAATCAAACGCCGCACTGGCATCGTGGGGCAGCGTGGCCAGATCCAGCGCAGGCGCTTCGGGCAGCACGCCATTGGCATCGGCGGCGGCGGTGCCCAACGGGAACGCGACCACGACGGCATCACTGGTTCCCGGCGCCAACGAGACGCGGTAGTTCAATGCAGCCGAGGCAAGCCCCTGATCATCACGCACCTGTTGCGTGGAAGGCAGCTGGCCGGCAGCGAGGGTCGCGGTGATCTCCGTTGCGCCATCCTTGCCGAATGGCGCCGCACCCGACGCAGCCACCGGCGTGAGCGACTGCAGCAGCGTGCGGCCATTGATACGCAGGGCTTGCCCGTCGATGGTGACCTCGCGGATCGGGGACAGCCCGCCGTTCTGCCACGGTGGATTCATCTGCATCGGGCGCACCACCAGGCTGAGCGTGCCTTCGATCTTGGTGCTTCCCGTGTTCTGCAGCCGATGCCGCAGGAAGGTCACCGGCTGGCCATCGCGCTCGATGGCAAATACTTCACTGCGCAGCTGCAGGCCGGGTTGCGGTGACCAGGTGGCAGAGGGCATCGGCTTCCAGCCGTCGCGCAGGGCATGCTGCATTGCCTGCCCGGCGGCACCTGCGGCGCGCCCGTCAGCGCTACGCCAGATCGGCTGCACCAGTGGCGCGCCCTTGAAGGCTTCCAGGTTGCCGTACTCGTCGAAGATCGATTTCTGTCGTCCTGCATGCACACCCACGGCCGTCCAGTAGGTCTGCTGCATCTGCAGCGAGGCCGGGAACAACGCGCGCTGGGCGCCGCTGGCAACGATCTGATACTGCTTCATCGGCGTCATCACGGCTTTAGGACCGAGCAGGCGCAGGCGTGCGATCCGTGGCGCAGCGCCGTCCACGCTCAGGCGGAAAGCACGCAATGGCTGTGCTGCAGTGGCGGCCAGCCAGCTTTGCCGGTGACTGGCCGCCTGTGCATCGTGTGCGAGGTCCTGCCAACGGCCCTGTGCATCCTGCGCCTGTAGTCGGGCGGCGCCTCGTGCGCCATCGGCCCAGTCGACCACCAGGCCAGCCGTTGATTGGGCCTGCGGCAGCGTGATCTCGAACGTATGGGATCCATTTGCCCCGGCCGGCATCGCGACGGTGCCGCCGCCTTGCCAGAGCGCCGCTGCCTGCGTTGCATCGATACCGCTGATGCGTGCGCTGAGCGTGCTGTCCAGCGGCTCCATCTCGAAGATCGACACGCCCCAATCGGAAGTGCGCTGCGGGCTGGCCAGCCGCAGGTAGCGCGCCTGGCGCGGCGCGAAGTACAGCGTTTCCACATCGCCCAGCGAATCGGCCATCGTGTACGCGGTCTGCCACTGCCTGCCATCCATTGAGGTCTGCAGTGAATAGCCTTCCGGGTTCGATACGTCCCAGGTGAGGCGTGCGCCGGCCAGCAGGGTGGGCGCGCCCAGGTCGATCTGGAACCAGTGGCCCGGACTGAACGCGCCGCCGGTAACGGTCTTCGGGTTGCCGTCGATCAGGTGGCTGATCGCCATCGCCGGCACTTGCTGCGAGGAACTGCTGGCCTGCCATTGGCTGCGCGGGGGAAGGGTCTGTGCCTGTGCGCTGGAGGCCAGGGCGGCCAACAGCAGGGCAGCGGCAGGGCGCAATGGGAAGAACGGTGTGGAAACCTTGTAGCGTTCGGCGCGCAATGTCATTACGGACAGCCTCGCAGGTTCGACCGGAATCGGGCGAGCGCTACGCTAGCAAGGGATGTAAACGGTTACATGACGCACTGCAGCGCCGCTGGACGCTGGCGCTGCCATCACGGGAGGGCTGACGGATGTGGCTCTGGACGTGTAGCGCGGATTGGCTAGGGCACGTCGAAAGTCCGTCCGCGTGGTTGTCATTTGACAACCAATGTGAGCCGTGTGCAGACTATGGAGAACAAGGAATGTCTCGAGCGCGTCATCCAGACAAGGACATCGAAGCGGCGTTGCAGTTCGCGGAGGATCGTGGGTGGAGGCTCCGTATGGCGGGCGGCCATGCGTGGGGCCGGATGTATTGCCCTTACAACGACACCGATTGCCGATGCGGGGAGTTCTGCATCGTCAGCATCTGGAGCACACCGCGTAGCGGCAGCCATCATGCAAGGGCCTTGCGGCGTGTGGTCGAGAACTGCAGTCGTGAGCAATGAGATCTCGCTTCGTCAGAAGCGAAGGGGTCAATCATGGAATTCAACTTCACCCTGAAGTACCGCTTGCCGGACACAGGTATTGAAATCGGTGTCCTCGAGCAGCGCCTGGCCGAAGGCGGCTGTGACGACGCGCTTGTGGGCCTTGGGCTGCCGGGACGGCTGGCCTTGGCGTTCTGCCGCGAAGCAGATAGCGCAGGGGCTGCCCTGCGTTCGGCGCTGGACGATGTGCAGCGGGCCGTGCCCGGTGCCGAACTGGTTGAAGTGAGCCCCGATCTGGTTGGGCTCACTGACGTCGCAGACCTGCTCGGAATGTCGCGCCAGAACATGCGGAAGCTCATGCTGGCCAACCCGCAGTCGTTTCCATCCCCCGTGCATGACGGCTCGACCTCGATCTGGCATCTCGTCGACATTCTCGGTTGGCTGCGAGCGCGCGGCAGCGGGAAAGTCACGACGGAAATGACCGAGCTCGCCGCCGCTGCGCTACAGATCAATCTGGCCCGGGAAGGGCGCAGGCTTCACCCGAAGACGTAGCGGCGGCCAGAATTGTAGCCCACCGCATTACAGCTCCACCGTCTCCCACCAGCGCGTACCTGCCTGCGGCGCCTGCATGTCCAGTGCTTCGCCCATCATCGGCGTAGCCACTGCAACATTGTTTGCAGCGGCCAGCGCGGTGATGCGTTCGAATGGCTGCTGCCATGCGTGCAGGGCCAGGTCGAAGGTGCCGTTGTGGATCGGCAGCAGCCACTTGCCGCGCAGGTCCAGGTGCGCCTGCAGGGTCTGTTCCGGCTGCATGTGCACGAATGCCCAGCGTCGATCATAGGCGCCGGTCTCGATCATGGTCAGGTCGAACGGACCGTATTTCTCGCCGATGGCCTTGAAGCCGTCGAAGTAGCCGGTGTCGCCGCTGAAGAAAATGCGGAAGTCACCGTCCTGGATCACCCATGAAGCCCACAGGCTGCGGTCGCTGTCACCCAGCCCGCGGCCGGAGAAGTGCTGGCCCGGGGTCGCGGTCAGGCGCAGGCCGTTGGCTTCGGTGGATTGCCACCAGTCCAGCTGCTCGACCTTGCGCGCATCCACCCCCACGCGATCAGCTGGTCGCCAACGCCAAGCGGTGCGATGAAGCGCGCGGTCTTGCCGGCCAGCTGCATGACCGCGGCATGGTCCAGGTGGTCATAGTGGTTGTGCGAGAGGATCACACCGGCGATCGGCGGCAGCGCGTCGATGCTGATCGGCGGTGCATGGAAGCGTGCCGGCCCCATCCACTGCACCGGCGAGGCGCGCTCGGAGAACACCGGATCGGTCAGCCAGTACTGGCCACGCAGCTTCAGCAGGATCGTGGAGTGCCCCAGCCGGAACAGGCTGCGATCCGGTGCGGCGTCCAGCGTGGCGCGGTCCAGCGGCTTCACCGGAATCGGGTGCGCGGGCACGGTGCCCTTGGGCTTGTTGAACAGGAACGTCCACCAGATCTCCGCGCCGTCGCGCAGGCCCATCGCCGGACGGGGCAGGGCATTGCGGAACTTGCCATCACGGTACTGCGGCGAATCGGGGAAGTCGGGAAGGGACCAGGACTTGCAGAAGGTGTAGGTGGTCACGGCGAGGATTCCGAGCAGGAGGACAAGGAGCAGGCGCTTCATGGGTGACGTCCGCTGGGTACACTGCACAGTGTAGTTTCGTGTTTTTTAAAAAGTACACTGTCGAGTGTAAAATGGAGGCATCCGTTCAGTTATCCGGTTCCCGCCATGTCCCGTCCCCCGCAACGCCTGACCGACCGCAAACGTGACGCCATCGTGCGCGCGGCGGTGGAGGAGTTCCGTGCATCGGGCTACGAGGCGACCAGCATGGACCGCATCGCCGAGGCGGCGGGGGTCTCCAAGCGCACCGTCTACAACCATTTCCCGAGCAAGGAAGCACTGTTCTCGATGATCCTGGAGGAGCTGTGGGAGCGCAGCGTGGCCAGCGACGCACTGCCGTACCGCGCCGACCAGCCGCTGCAGACGCAGCTGCTGCAGTTGCTGGGCCAGAAGCTGGACCTGCTCAGCGATGGGAATTTCATCGATCTGGCGCGGGTCGCGATGGCCGAGATCATCCATTCACCGGAGCGCGCGCAGGCCATCGTCTGCCGCATGGGCGAGAAGGAAAGTGGCGAGAGTGCCTGGATCCGCGCAGCAATTGCCGATGGCCGCCTGCGCGAGGTGGATCCGGACTTTGCCGGCCACCAGTTGCATGGGCTGGTGAAGAGCTTCGCGTTCTGGCCGCAGGTCACGATGGGGCAGCCACCGTTGACCGCGCAGGAACGTGCGCGCGTGGCCGAATCGGCGGTGGCGATGTTCCTGGGGTTCTACGCGGTCTAGCTGGCTGCGAAGCGACGGAACTCGTCGGCCGGCAGCGCCGCCGAGTACAGGTAGCCCTGGCCGACATCCACCCCGAGTGCGCGCAGCTTCTGTTCCTGGGCCAGGGTCTCGGTACCCTCGGCCACCACGATCGCGCCGCAGCGGTGCGCGACCTCGACGATGAAGCGCACGATCGACTGCGACTTGGCGTCGGACAGCGTGGCGATCAGCGCCTGCTCGATCTTGACCTCGGCGATGGCCAGCTGCGAAAGCAGGATCAGGGTTGAATAGCCGGCGCCGAAATCATCCAGCGACAGGGTGACCCCGGCTGCCAGCAGCTGTGCGATGTTGGCATCGACCACGTCGCGCTCGACGATTTCGGTCCATTCGACGATCTCCAGGCGCAGCATCGCACCGGGGATGTCATGCAGCTGAAGCAGCTCCTGCAGGCGCAGGCCGAAGTCGGGCAGGCGCAGCGATTCGGCTGAAACATTGACTGCAATTGTCAGCGCCGCGCCGTCCCGCCGGCAGTGCTGCAGGAAGTGCACCGCCGACCGCAGCGTGGCCCATTCCAGGTCTGCCAGCCGCCCCTGCCGGCGCAGCAGCGAGATCACCCGCATCGGGGCAATCGGCCGGCCTTCGCCGTCGCGCATGCGCAGCAGTGCTTCGGCGCCGACCAGTTGGCGGTCCTGCAGACGATGCTTGGGCTGGTAGCACAGCGGCGCATTGCCCTGCTGCAGCCAGTGCTCGAGCGCAGCCTCGATCAGGGCGTCGATCTCGCTGTCGCGCTGGATCGGGTCATCGAAGAACACCACGCCCGACTCGATCGCGCTCAGTGCCACGGTTATGGCGCGGAACGGAAGATGTCCTTCGTCGGCATCAGCGGGGGGCTTCAATTCAACCACTGCACAGCGGAACAGTGGCCGGAAGCCCGGCCAATCGCGGCCGACCCGATCGGCCAGATTGCTGGCCAGCTCGGTGATCTGCGGTTGCGTCCGCAGTGTGGACAAGGTCAGGCCGCGCACCAGGATCGCCAGCGCGGCATCACCGAACTGGTAGATCTCCAGCTGCGCAGCCGACAGCGAGGGCAGCAACCGATGCACCTCCTCGGTGCTGTCGCGCTGCCACAGGCCGTTGTCCTGCAACGGCCCGTAGCGCAGGCGCAGATCGCGCAGGTTGCCCATCTCGGCCACGATCAGGCAGGCCTTGCCCGTGCCGTCGTTATCCCGCCAGTACTGTTGTAGGCGTTCACCGAGCGCACGCATGTTGGGCAGCCCGCTGATCGGATCGATGCGGAGCCAGGCCTGTTCGCGCTGGCGTTGCGCATCGATCTGGGCATCGTTGTAGACCAGCGCGAACACAGCGCCGAGCACGAGCAGCGAGACCGGCAGTGCCAGCACGCGCTGGATCGCCAGCTCGGCCACCGGCAGTTGATCGGCGCCAATGATCGCCACACCCAGCGCCAAACCCAGAGCGGTTACCCCGATACGCACGCCCCAGGCCTGCAGGATCATGCGCGGCGAGAGCTCGTTGAGCATGCGCGGGTACAGGTGCCTGCGCAGCCAGACGCCGGCCACCATCTGCAACACGGCCTCAAGGCTGGCAGGCAGGAAGAACGGGATACCGACGAACTGGTAGCGGGCCAGCAGGGCGGCGGTCAGGCAGGCCAAGCCCCCGCGCCAGCCGCCCAGCAGGCCACTGACCAGCAGGATGTCGAAGCCGAGGTGCAGCTTGACCACACCCTGGGGATAACGGGCCACGAACCAGGAATTGAACAGGTAGATCAGGCCCAGCGCTACGCCGACATACAGGCGGCGGCCTTCAATGGCATGCCCGGCGCGACGGGTGGCGATCAGCAGCACGCCGATCATGCCGATCACTGCCGTGGCCTGCAGCAGATACAGCGGCAGGCTGGGCAGGGCGCTGTCCAGGACCTGGGTCGAGACCCGTGAAAGCGCATCCATAGCAGGTTCCCGCCTGTGACCGACGGCCAGTGACGAGCAGGGTAAACCACGACCGCGCGCGCGGCCACTGAGCGTGCTCTGCGGCGGCCGGCAAGGTCAGTAGCGCGGGTCGGCGATGGCGGGCAGCACCAGTTCGCGCACGAAGCCGGAGGATGACAGCTGCAACAGGGCGCTTACCATGGCCACGACATCGTGGACCGGCACCTGCTCACCGTCGCCGCGCGCTGCGGCCTCGGCCACCGGCACCGACAAGGCGTCGTCGGTGTTGAGGTAGCCCAACTGCAGGCTGGTCACCGCCAGCCGGCGATCGCGGAAGCCTTCGCGCAGCGCATCGGCGATGCCGTTGAGGGCGAACTTCGAGGCGCCGAACGCCACTTCCGGGCGGCCACTGCGAGGCAGGGCCGAGGTCGAACCGGTCAGCACCAGCTGCGGGCGCGCTGCGCCCAGTACGCGGGGCAGCAGGCGTTGCAGCAGTAAAAGGGTCGCGGTGATGTTGACGTCGACCAGCTTCGTGAGTGCAGCATCGCTTTCATCGAGGAAGGCGTACTCGTCGCTGAAGGCCTTGTCTTCCCAGATGCCCAGGTTGTGGATCAGCACATCGATATCGGTCGGTGCCTGCGCTGCGATGTGGTCGGCAGCCACGGTCGGCCGGGACAGGTCTGCTTCGATCCATTGCAGGGTGACGCCGTCAGCGCAGGCGATGCCGCACGGGCGGTTGCGCGAGACACCAATCACAGTGTCACCCATGGCACAGAGGCCTTCCACGAACGCGCGCCCCAGGCCCTTGCTGGCGCCGATGACCATCAATCTCATGTTGCTTCCTCGTTGTACTGCGGCAGCCACGATCGGCTGCCAGAACGGTGCTCCACTTGGCGAACGCGCGCAGGCCGCCGCGTTCGGCGGTAAGGGTCGAGGCCGTGTCGTCGAACTGGCACCGGTACCGTGGCAGCAGCCGTCGCTGCTGCAGGCGCTGGGACGCAGTGGCCGCCGACCGCCCGGTCAGCTCGCACATCGCCTCCCGCACCGGGGGCGATGTGCGCCAGGATGAGCGAGAATGCGTAGGGTCACCGGCAACAGGAATCTCCTGGCATGGACGAGCACAACGCCACCACTGATGGCATGCCGCTGCCGTTGGCGTGGCAGAAAGCGTTGGCCGACGCGCGCATCGAGCGGCAGTCGATGGGTGTTTCGCGGGCCGACGTTGCCCGCGTGCTGCGGCCAGGTAGACCCGACGCCTTCCTCAAGTCGGAACTGATCGATGCCTTCAGTGAGCTGGGCGATGAGATCGCGCGCCTGCGCTGGCTCCAGGCACAGGGACAACCGGCGCCAACGGTGATTGCCACGGCCGAAGAAGCGGGCCGGCACTGGTTGCTGATGAGCGCGCTGCCTGGCCGCGATCTGGCTTCGTCGCCGGAACTCGCGCCGCAGCAACGGGTGGAGATACTGGCCGACGCGCTGCGCGGGCTGCATGCGTTGCCGGTAGCAGCCTGTCCGTTCGATCAGCGGCTGGCCTCGCGCCTGCCGGCCGCGCAGGCACGGGTCGAGGCGGGGCGCGTGGACGCCGATGACTTCGATGACGAACGCCTGGGACAGAGTCCACAGCAGGTCTTCGCCCAACTGTGCAGCAATCGTCCCGATCATGAAGATCTGGTGGTCAGTCATGGCGATGCCTGCCTTCCGAATCTGATGGTGGCCGAGGGGCGTTTCAGCGGTTTCATCGACTGTGGGCGGCTGGGCGTGGCCGACCGTTACCAGGACCTGGCGCTGGCCGCGCGCAGCCTGGTCCACAACTTCGGTGATACGCGTTGGGTCACGCCGTTGTTCCAACGCTACGGCGCTGTAGCGGACGAGCGCCGGTTGGCGTTCTACCGGCTGCTCGACGAGTTCTTCTGAGCCCGCGCGCGGCTGGCGATGGCCGCGCAGATCAGCCCACCGATCACGCTCAGGTGTTCCAGTGCGAAGAACAGGGCCAGCTGCTGTTCCGCGCCGTGCTTGGTCCAGAAGGCATGCACGATGGCGATGGTCAGCAGCATGAACACCGCCAGCGCGCCGCTGCCCAGCCAGAGCAGGCGATCAAGTAGCAGGCACAGTGAGCCACCCAGCAGCACCACGGCGCTGGCGAGGTTGAACAGCACAGGCGGTTGCAGCCCGGCCGCCTGCATTTCGGCCACGCTGTTGTCCCACGCCAGCAGCTTGGCCAGACCCGATGACAGGAACACCACGGCCAGCAGCAGTCGGGCCAGGAACCACAGCACGCGGCTGTCGAGCAGGGCGGTGATCATCCGCGGCATGAAGTCTCTCCGGGTTGGGCTTGGAACGGGCCGCGCAGCATCGGGCCTCAACCGCAGTTGAGGTCAAGGGCCGGCTGAACGGAACTCGCTGGTTGGCCGGGTTGCCATCTTCCATGTGGACGAACGTTCGTTCATTATTGGCGCCATGAACCGAGCCGACCGCAACGCGCAACGCAACGCGCAGATCCTGCAGGCCGCCCTGCAGTGCTTCCTCGCCAAGGGATTCCACCAGACCAGCATGCGTGACATCGCGCAGGCGGCCGACGTCAGCCTGGGCAATCTCTACAACCACTTCCCTGGCAAGGAAGCGATCATCCTTGCAGTGGCCGTGGCCGAGAGCGAGGAATTGGCGCCGTTGCTGCAGCGGCTGTCCGTGGCCGACGGTGATCGCACGCAGGTGCTGGCGTTCCTGCAGGACTTCCACACGCTGTGCAGCCATCCGGAATGGGCGACGCTCGCCGTCGAAGTGCTGGCCGAGAGCGCACGCAATCGGGCCGTGGCCGAGGCATTTGCGGCCAATCGCAGGCAGTTGCAGGCTGTGCTGGCCGAAGCGCTGCAGCAGGTGGCACAGCGTGAACGTCGGCGTCCCGTGCTGGCCCCGGCACTGCAGGCGCAGGTGCTGCTGGATGCCATCGAAAGCGATGCGCTGCGTCGCGGGCTGGGCGAAGCCGGTGGCACCGATGAGGCTCCGCTGGACCCTGGCCTGCTCGCGCTGCTGCTCGGTGCACGCGCATGAGCGCGGTTGAGCGGCGATTGCACGGCCTCGATCTGGCACGGTATCTGGCGCTGGCAGGCATGGTGCTGGTCAATTTCCGCCTGGCGATGGCCGTGCCGGCAGAGGGTCAGGGTTGGCTGGCCGGCTTCTTCCATCTGCTGGAAGGCAAGGCCTCTGCGACCTTCGTCACCCTGGCCGGACTTGGCCTGGTACTGGCCACACAGCGCCTTGGCTGGATGCCGGCCGGCGCGCAGACCTGGCGGCGCGCGCTGTTCCTGCTGGTACTGGGCCTGCTCAACCTGACCCTGTTCCCGGCCGACATCCTGCACTACTACGCGGTGTATTTCGCGCTGGCGGTGCTGTGGCTGCGTGCGTCGTCACGGGTGCTGCTGGCCAGCATCGCCGGCCTGGCGGCCGGGTCGTTCTGGGCACTGCTGCACTGGAATTACAGCCAGGGCTGGAACTGGCAGACGCTGGAGTATGCCGGTCTCTGGCAGTGGCCGGGTGCCGCGCGCAACCTGCTGTTCAACGGCTTCCATCCCTTGCTGCCCTGGATGTGCTTCTTCCTGCTGGGCATGCTGCTGGCGCGCCTGCCGTTGTCACAACCGCGGGTGCAGCGTGCGTTGCTGCTGGTGGGCCTGCTGCTGATCGGCGCAGGCCAGGCCGTGCAGCACCTTGCGCAGGGAACGCCCTGGCAGCCGTGGCTGGGAACGCAGCCGATGCCGCCGGGACCGGCCTACGTGTTGACCGGTGCGGGCGCAGCCTGCAGTGCGATTGCCGCGTGCCTCTGGATCAGCCGCCGTTATCCGGGGGATTGGCTGGAACCGCTGACTGCAGCAGGGCGAATGACCCTGACCCTCTACGTCGGCCACATCCTGCTGGGCATGGGTACGCTGGAATGGTTGGGGCTGCTCGATGGCAGCGCGTCGCTACCGACCGTGCTGCTGTGGGCGCTGTTGTTCCTGATGCTGGCCACGGGCGCAGCGTGGCTGTGGTCATGGCGGTTCACGCGGGGGCCATTGGAAGCGGTGATGCGTCGCGTCGCCGGCTAGCACGTTGGTCGCGCAGGCACGATGTTGTGACGGACATGTCTGTGTCGTGGCGGGCACATCTGCGATAGTTGTCGCAGATAACACTTTCCGCTTGCATCCATGTCATCCGCTTCGGCGCAGCATCTCGGCGAAGTCCTCCAGCAATCCTATGGCATCACCGCGACCGCCGTGGTGCCACGCCCGGTTGGCGCCGATGCCAACGCCAGCGTGTATCGCATCGATGCACGGCGCGGGCAGTGGTGGTTGAAATGCCGCAGTTATCAGGTGGCCCCTGCCGTCTGGGACACCCTGCATTGGCTGCGCGGCACGCTGGGTATCGAGGAGATCGTTGCGCCCTGGCCGGCGTTGACCGGCGGGGCATCGGTGCAGCGCTGGGGCCTGCAGTTCACCCTGTTCCCGTATGTGGAAGGCCAGTCCGGTTTCGAGGCGGCATTGAGCCGCACGCAATGGCAACGGTTGGGCGAGGTGCTGCGGCGCCTGCACGAGGCGTGCCCGCCACCGGCGCTGCAGGAAGCGCTGCCAAGCATCCGGATGGAAACCGCGGCGCTTGATACCGTCGGGCAGTGGCTGGCCGGCGAAGGCCTGGCGGCTGCCAAGGATGGGCTGGGCCGTGCCTTCGTTTCCGTCTGGGACCAGCAGCACGCGCGCATCGCGGCGCTGCACGCGCAGGCACTGCAGCTGCACGCGGCGTTGCAGGATGTGCCGGTGCGGCTGCACCTGTGCCACACCGACCTTCATGCCGGCAATCTGCTGATGGGCAATGACGGCGGCCTGCACCTGATCGACTGGGATGGCCTGTCGCTGGCACCGCGCGAGCGCGACCTGATGTTCATCGGTGGCGCTGTCGGCGGGCGCTGGGGCCGCGAGAACCCGTTGGGATTCGAGGAAGGCTATGGCAGTGACCGCGGCGACCCTCGCTGGATCGCCTGGTACCGTCACTGGCGCATCCTGCAGGACCTGATCGAGTTCCAGCAGGTCCTGCTGGGCAGCGATGGAGAGGACCGGTCGCCGCAGCTGCGCCGGCAGTCGCTGCATTTCCTCAGCGAACAGTTCGCACCGGGCAATGTGTTCGACGCGGCCGAGCGGGTGTATCGCGCGCTGTAGATCCACGCCATGCGTGGATGAACCCTGCGCGCTCAGTCAACGGTGGAGGCGCGAAGAGCAGCCGAGCGTAGGCTCGGCTCTACAGAGGAGTGCAGCGTCATCCACGCGTGGCGCGGATTTACTCGGCGGGCTTCGCCGCTGATGAGGCGGCTGCGCTGGCGGCGCGGCGCGACAGCACGGCCTCGCGGTGGGCAATGTAGGCGTTGGCGGCGAGGATGATGCCGGCGCCGATGATCGTCCAGCGGTCCACGCTTTCGTTGAACAGCAGCCAGCCGAACAGCGTCACCAGCGGCAGCTGCAGGAAGCTGATCGGGGTCAGCGCCGAGACTTCACCCAGGCGCAGCGCCCGCGTCCACAACAGCTGGCCGATGGTGCCGAGCACGCCGGTGGCCAGCAGCCACAGCCAGGCCATGCCGCTCGGCCAGACCCAGACGAACAGCGCCGGAACCAGCGACAGCGGCACCCAGAACACGTAGGTGTAGAGCACCACGGTATCGGCGCTGTCGACGCGGGTGAGCTGCTTGATCTGGATCGCCACCAGCGAACTGAGCACTGCGGCGGCCACGGCGACCAGGCTGCCCGCGGTGAAGCCGGCGGTACCGGGTCGCACGATCACCAGCACACCGATGAAGCCGACCACGACCGCGGCCCAGCGGCGCACGCGCACGGTTTCACCCAGCCACAGCACGGCGGCGATGGTGACGAACAGCGGCGTGGAGTATGAGAGCGACACCGCCTGCGCCAACGGCAGGTGGCCCAGTGCCCAGAACGCGCACAGCATCGAGCCCAGGCCAATCGCACTGCGCACGAAATAGCGCGGCAGCTGTTGCGTCTTCAGCGGAGCACGGCCCGGCCGCAGCAGCATCGGCAGCAACGCCAGCAAGCCGAAGGCATTGCGGAAGAACGCGACTTCCTGGGTTGGCACGTACCGGGTGGCGTAGCGGATCGCGACCGCCATCAGGCCGAACGCCATCGTACTGCCGAGCATCAACAGCGCCGCCCGCATCGGGGCGGCGCTGGGGGAGAGGGCGGGAGTGTTCACCACTGTGCGCCGAGCAGGCGGGGCTCCGGTTCGATCGGCACGCCGAACTTCTCCAGCACCGAGGCCGAAATGCGGCGCGCCAGCGCCAGCAGCTCAGCACCGCTGGCATTGCCGTGGTTGACCAGTACCAGCGCGTGGCTGGGGGCCACGCCGGCATCGCCTTCGCGGAAGCCCTTCCAGCCGCAGGACTCGATCATCCATGCCGCCGAGACCTTGCGCTTGCCGTCCTGCTCGGCCGGGAACACCGGCAGGTCGGGGAAGTGCTGCAGCAGCACGTCGACCTGTTCCAGCGGCAGCACCGGGTTCTTGAAGAAGCTGCCGGCGTTGCCCAGTACATCCGGGTCGGGCAGCTTGCGGCGGCGGATCGCGATCACGGCATTGGCAACGTCCACTGCGCTCGGCAGCTCCACGCCCTGTGCCTGCAGTTCCTCGCGGATGCCGGCGTAGTCCATGCGCAGATCGTGCAGCAGTGGCAGCTTCAGTTCGATGGCGGTGATCAGGTAGCGATCCGGTTGCTGCTTGAACACGCTGTCGCGGTAGGCGAAGCCACACTGTTCGTTGTCCAGCCGTACCCAGGCCTGTTGCTGGCAGTCCCAGGCCTCGACGGCCTGGATGAACTCGCCGACCTGCGCGCCATAGGCGCCGATGTTCTGGATCGGCGCGGCACCGGCGGTGCCGGGAATCAGCGCCAGGTTCTCCAGCCCGGACAGGCCTTCCTGCAGCGACCACATCACCAGGCCATGCCACGGCACGCCGGCGCCGGCACGGATCACGGCATGGTCGGCGCGGTGTTCAAGGAAACTGATGTCACGGTTGCCGAACACCAGCACGGTGCCGGGCAGGTCCTCGGCGATCAGAACGTTGCTGCCGCTGCCCAGCACCAGCAGCGGGCCGCTGGCCACCTCGGGCAATGCCAGCACCTCCGGCAGCAGCGCGGCATCGTGCAGTTCCAGCAGCTGCGCGGCGCTGGCCTGCACATGGAAGGTATTCAGCGCCTGCAGCGGCGCATTGCGGGTGAGCGTCCAGCGCAGCGGGGCGTTGCCGTCGATGGTATCCATGGGCGCGCTCACAGCGGGGCCACCGCGCCGCGGCTTGGCGCTTCACGGCGGCGACGGATCGCCTCCACGCATTCGGAAACCAGCGCCGGTCCACGGAAGATCAGGCCGCTGTAACACTGCACCAGTGCCGCGCCTGCGGCCATCTTGGCCACGGCATCGGCGCCGGACAGGATGCCGCCGACGCCGATCAGCGGCACCGATTCGGGCAGGCGCGAACGCAGGCGGCGCAGCACCAGCGTGGACTGCTCCAGCACCGGTGCACCGGACAGGCCGCCAGCCTCATTGGCCAGCGGATCGCCGGCCACCCTGCTGTGGTCGATGGTGGTGTTGGTGGCGATCACGCCGTCCACCTGCAGTTCGCCCAGCACGCGGGCGGCGGCGTCGATATCGCGTTCGCTGAGGTCCGGCGCCACCTTCACCAGCATCGGCACGCGTCGGCCGTGGCGGGCAGCAAGGTCTTCCTGGCGGTCGCGCAGCTGGCTGACCAGCTGGCGCAGCGCGGTCTCTTCCTGCAGCTCACGCAGGCCTGCGGTGTTGGGCGAGGAGATGTTGACGGTGATGTAATCGGCCAGCGGGTACACCTTGTCCAGGCAGGCAATGTAATCGTCCACGGCCTGTTCGTTGGGGGTGTCCTTGTTCTTGCCGATGTTGATGCCGAGCAGGCCGCGGCGGTTGCGCGCGCGCTCGACGTTGCGCACCAGCGCGTCCACGCCCGCATTGTTGAAGCCCATGCGGTTGATGATCGCGTTGTGTTCCGGCAGGCGGAACAGGCGCGGTTGCGGATTGCCGGCCTGCGGGCGCGGGGTGATGGTGCCGATTTCGACGAAGCCGAAGCCGAGCGCGAACAGTGCATCGATGTGCTCGCCGTTCTTGTCCAGGCCGGCGGCCAGGCCGACCGGATTGGGGAAGGTCAGCCCGAACACCGTGCTGGGCATCGGCGCGATGCGTGCGGCCAGCAGCGGCGTGGTGCCGGTGCGATAGGCCAGGTCCAGTGCGGACAGGCCGAGGCCGTGGGCGCGTTCGGCGTCGAGCGAGAACAGGAAGGGGCGGGCAAGCGAATACATGCGTCGGTTCAGTCCAGCGTGCCGAGGAAGGCTCGGGTTCGATATTCAAAAGCGACCTGGCCGTCCACCGCATGGGCGGCGAACAGGTCCTGCAAAGCGTCGATCATCGGCGCGTGGCGGGGATGACCGGATTGGGGTGCGTAGGAGGAGGACAGCAGGCGCCCGCGCAGGGCGTCGAAGTCCAGATGCTGCACGTTCGGCAGCTCTACCCTGCCGCGCAGGCCGGGGCCGAACCAGGCCTGCATGGTGGCATCGTCCTGGTAGCGCTCGGCCACAGCGGTGTAGTCGGTGCCGTAGTCCAGCAGCAACTGTTCGTAGCCGATCAGGAACGGGCTGGCATCGAGCAGGCGCGAATTCCAGTAGATCAGTGCCTGGCCACCGGGGCGCAGGATGCGCTGCCACTCGGCGCGCACCGCCACGGTGTCGAACCAGTGAAAGGCCTGCGCGACGCTGACCAGATCGATGCTGGCATCGTCCAGTGTGGTGGCCTCGGCGCGGCCGTCCACCGCACGGAACTGCGGGTACTGCGGTGCCAGCCACTGTTCGGCGGCGGCGCGCATCGCAGCGTTGGGCTCGACCGCCACCAGCGGATGACCGCTGGCGAGAAACGGACGGCTGGAGATGCCGGTGCCGGCGCCGATGTCGGCGACACGGGCCTGGTGGCTGACGCCCATCGGGCCGTGCAGCCAGTCCAGCAGTGCGGGCGGGTAGTCGGGCCGGTAGCGGACGTAGTCGGCGACGCGGCTGCTGAAGCGTTCAGTGCTGTCGGAGGCGGTCATGGCGTCAGTTCGACACCGCCGCCAGCCATGCCAGGCCGCCGAAGAACAGGATGAAGACCAGGACGGCGGCAAGCACGGCGCCGACCATGACCCAGCCCAGCACCAGGCCGGTAACGGCCAGGCCGTCGCCTTCCAGTTCATGCGGGCGGCGGCGGATCTCGGCGCGGGCCATGTGGCCGGTGATGATGGCGACGATGCTGGCCACGAAGGGCAGGACGGTCCAGCTGGCGATGCCCATGACCAGGCTGACCACGGCCAGGGCGCTTGTCTGTCGGGGTGCCACGCTCATCGGGTCCTCCTTGGCAGTGTGCACATGATAGTGCCTCTGCCCGGGCAATCCCATGGGCAGTGCCCTGTAGAGCCGAGCCCATGCTCGGCTGCCCCCTTGGGCTGATGCGGGATCGACCGCGTCTTGCGTGCAAGCCGAGCATGGGCTCGGCTTTACAAATTCAGCCCATCAACACCTGGCCGCCATCCACGTTGAGCACGCTGCCGGTAACCCAGCGCGCCAGTGGCGAGCACAGGAACAGGGCGGCGTCGGCAATCTCGCGCGGATGGCCGAAGCGGCCGAACGGGATCTTCGCCAGGGTGCCGTGGTACAGCGCTGGATCCTCGATCCGGCGACGGTCCCAGAGCCCGTCATCGAACTCGATCGAGCCCGGTGCGATGGCGTTGACCCGGATCCGGTCCTTGGCCAGCGCCAGCGCCTGCGAGGTGGTGTAGTGCGAAAGCGCGGCCTTGGCAGCGGCGTAGGGCGCGCCGCCGGGACGCGGCTGCTGCGCGGCAATCGACGACAGATTAAGGATGCAGGCATCGCCGGACGCGCGCAGCCAGGGCAGGGCCAGGCGCGAGGCACGCACGGCCGCCATCAGGTCGATCTGCAGGCTGGCGGCCCAGCCCTCCTCATTGTCGGCCATGCCGTAGCCGGTGGCATTGTTGACGAGCACATCGATGCCGCCGAGGGCATCGGCGGCGGCCTGCAGCCAGGCCTGGATCTGGCCGGGATCGGCCAGATCGGTGGAAAACGCATGCAATGGCGTGCCCTGCGCCTGTGCATCGGTGCGCAGGGCCTCCAGGCCGGCCTGGCCGCGCGCGCAGACCGAGACCTGCGCACCGGCACCAGCAAAGGCCAGTGCCATTTCACGACCAATGCCCTTGCTGCCGCCGGCAATGAGCACGCGGCGGCCGCTGAAATCGAGGATCGGAGCCCCTGCGGGGATCCGACCCTGGGCATGGCTCAGATCCCCGGAGGGGCTCTGACCCACAGACGTGTCTGCGTCGCTTGCCATCACAGGTCGAACTTGATGCCCTGCGCCAGCGGCAGCGAATCCGAATAGTTGATGGTGTTGGTCTGGCGGCGCATGTAGACCTTCCAGGCATCCGAACCGGACTCGCGGCCACCGCCGGTGTCCTTCTCGCCACCGAAGGCGCCGCCGATCTCCGCACCGGACGTGCCGATGTTGATGTTGGCGATGCCGCAGTCGCTGCCGGCGGCCGACAGAAACTTCTCGGCGGTCTTCAGGTTCTGGGTGAAGATCGAGGACGACAGGCCCTGCGGCACGCCGTTCTGCATGTCGATGGCTTCGTCGAGGGTGTCGTACGGCATCACGTACAGGATCGGTGCGAAGGTCTCGTGCTGGACCACGGCGTCGCTGTTCTTCAGGCCCGTGACGATTGCAGGCAGCACGAAGTTGCCGGCGCGGTCGATGCGGGTGCCGCCGGTCTCGATGGTGCCGCCGGCCGCCTTGGCCTGGGCAATGGCATCGAGGAACTGCTGCACGGCGCCTTCGCTGTTCAGCGGGCCCATCAGGTTGGCGGCATCGGTCGGATCGCCGATCTTGCCTTCCACCTGCTTGTAGGCCTTGACCAGGGTGGCCAGCACGTCGGCGTAGATCGAGCGGTGCACGATCAGGCGGCGGGTGGTGGTGCAACGCTGGCCGGCAGTGCCGACCGCACCGAACACGATGCCCGGCACGGCCAGCTTCAGGTCGGCGGTTTCGTCCAGGATGATCGCGTTGTTGCCGCCCAGTTCCAGCAGGCAGCGGCCGAGGCGGCGTGCGACCTTCTCGTTGACGGTGCGGCCGACCTGGGTCGAGCCGGTGAAGCTGATCAGCGGCACGCGGCGGTCATCGACCATCTTTTCCGACAGCGCGGTGCCGGCATCGTTGATCAGGAAGAAGATGTCCGGGAAGCCCGCTTCGCGCAGGGCATCGTTGCAGATCTTCAGCGAGGCGATGGCGGTCAGCGGCGTCTTGTTGGACGGCTTCCAGATGCACACGTCGCCACAGATCGCCGCCAGGAACGAGTTCCAGCTCCACACCGCGACCGGGAAGTTGAAGGCCGAGATGATGCCGACCAGGCCCAGCGGGTGGTACTGCTCGTACATGCGGTGGCCGGGGCGCTCGGAATGCATGGTGTAGCCGTACAGCATGCGGCTCTGGCCCACGGCGAAATCGGCGATGTCGATCATCTCCTGCACCTCGCCATCGCCTTCCGGCTTGCTCTTGCCCATTTCCAGGGCAACCAGCGAACCCAGGGCGTCCTTGTGCCTGCGCAGCGCTTCGCCGCACAGGCGCACGGCTTCACCGCGGCGCGGCGCCGGCGTGGTACGCCAGACCTTGAAGGCTTCCTGGGCGCGGGCGACGACGGTCTCGTACTCGGCCTCAGTGGTGGCGCGGACCTGCGCGATCGGCTCGCCGGTGGTCGGGTTGACCGGGGTGATCAGCTCACCGCTGGTCGCGCTCGACCACTCCCCGTTGCCCAGGTACGTGCCAGCGTTGATCGCGTCCAGGCCAAGGGACTTGAGCAGCTCGGAAGACATGCAGACTCCTGTGTTTCGTTACGTTGTTTGGCGCCATCGCGGGCAGGTGGGGGACGCGATGAACTGAATCGCCGATGGTAGCAGAGCGCCCCGTCCGGCCATGATGCAACGCGCCAGGGGAACCGGGTGGAACATGAATGCTTGGAGGGCAGGGCACGTTGGCTGTAAACTTCCCGGCTGCATGGCCCCGTAGCTCAGCTGGATAGAGCGTCCCCCTCCTAAGGGGAAGGTCGCCCGTTCGAATCGGGCCGGGGTCACCATAAATCAACAACTTATGGGAGCTCGCTTGCGTCCGGCTCGCCACAAACTGCCGTCGAATGATCGGGGTTTGGCACAGCTGGCACATCGATCCGGTGCCAGTAGTCGCAGCTGATGCGACCAAAGGAGTGCATTGTGCTGGACGTGGTATCGGTTGATGCGCGTGATCTTGAGACGTTTGAGCAGCTGGGCAGCAAAGACAAGTTCTGGTACGACGACAGGAAGTACCTGTTCAAGGCGCGTCGGCCTGAAACCGGCGAGGACTGGGCTGAAGTTGTGGCTGCACAGATCGCTGACCGGATCGGACTGCCGCACGCTCGCTACGATCTGGCTGAGGCGATAAATCTTCCTGCTGCCGGCCCAGAGGAGGGAGCCCGAGAGTCGCGCGGGGTCAGGAGTTTGAACTTCACCCCCTGGGATGGTCGGCTCGTGGTAGGCAATGAGCTTATCGGGCCTTCCCCTAGCGAGTCAGCCGCGCGAGCCGTCAAGGCAGCGCAGAGACGCTCATTTCACACGCCATCACGCATCTATGGTCTATTGGTGCGCATGAGCTTTTTGGAGCTGCCAATCGACTGGCAGTCACCCGACGAGCTTATGACTCCGATTGGCGTGATGGCGGGCTATTTGATGTTTGATGTTTTGATCGCGAACCAAGATCGGCATGAGGAGAACTGGGGTTTTGTCACCTGTAACAATCATGTTTATCTAGCTCCAACCTTCGATCATGCATCGAGTCTTGGTCGTGAATTAAGGGATGAAAAGCGTGCCGGAAAGTTGCGAAGTGTGGCTGAAGAGCACGGTGTTGCGGGCTATGCTTCAAAGGCGCGGAGTCAGATGCACGATAAGAAGACTGGTGAGCGACTTTCGACCGTTGCGGCCTTTCTGGAGTTTGGGGCGTTCTGCCAGGAGGCATCCCGATATTGGTTGAGTCAGCTGGGTGGATTGGATGAAGAATATTTTCGCCGGTTATTTTCCGAAATTCCCGATACACATATAACTGATGTGGGTCGAGAATTTGCAATTAGACTTTTAATGGAAAATAAGAAAAGGTTGCTGGCACTAAAGCTATGAAGACTCTCTATTTGGCTTTGCAGGATTTGTCTTCACGTGCATGGTTCCCGGTCGCGCGTGTGGATCAGCTCAGTAGTGATGAGGCGGGTGACGATATCTTCCTCTTGCGCTACACGCATGGCGTCAATCGCTTCAGCAATTTTAATGGCTTTGGTCGGATGCTCAATACCAAAGCTCACTATTTCTCTCACGGTCTATTTCCTCTGTTGAAGAACCGGGTGATTTCGAGAAATCGGGCGGATTTTTCGGCGTTCGCTCGCTGGGTAGGGAAGGCAGAGTCGGAGCTCTCTTACTTCGATGAGATTGCGTTAACGGGGGGGCTGCGGGGAACAGATTCTATGGAAATCATCCCGGTTCCTGAACGTTCCGCCGACGGCAAATATCGCGTTTCGTTTTTCGTGCACGGGGTTCGCTATTTGTCCGAACGAGAGCAAGCGGAGTTCGCTCATCTGCAAGCGGGAGATCAGTTGGTTTTAGTTCCGGAATTTAACAACGAAGTTGACCGACATGCCTTGCTGCTGAAGCGACACGGATCAGCGCACCATGTGGGATACGTGCCAAGGTATTTTTCCAAGGATTTTAGTGAACTTCTTAATGCTGGTGGCTCTGAAGTGCAGGTAAGCGTCCAGAAGGTTAACGCAGATGCACCAATTGCCTTTCGAGTTCTCTGCAGTTTTCAGGCGCCATGGCCTGATGATTTCGACGCGTGTAGGGGAGGCGACTTTGAGCCGCTGGTCGATACTCCTGACCATCTGCACGTGGTGGCTTAAATTTAGAATCTAAGCCGCGCAACTGCGCCGTCGCCACCGTCGGGAGTGAGGTGAGCGTAGTATTTTTCGGTAGTAGCGTAATCCGCGTGGCCTGCCAGGACTTGAACGCGTCGAAGGGGAACGCCGGCCATGACCATATGGGCGCAGGGTGTGGCGAAGCCTATGAAGGTGCCCGCCTATACCGGCTAGGTCCGAATCCTTCTTGAACCAGTCGGACACGGTGTCCTTGTGCACCGTGACGAGCGGATCAGGCAAGTGGCGTAACGCCCACTTGGCGTAGCGGTTGAGGGGAACTTCCCGCCATTTTCCTGACTTCGTCCTGCCTTCACCGCTTTCATCCGGGTCGCTCTCCACCAGGAGGCGGCCCGCGACAACCGAGCTTTTCTCCAGGCCGATGATCTCGCCCCGCCTTAGCCCGGTGTGAGCCATCAAAAGCCACAGCGGCGCCCGCTCAGGGTTCGCCCGATACAGACGGCGCATGGCCGCCTTGTCATAGAACTTGACGGCCACGCTCCGCACGCCGCGCGGTGCCCTCACGGAAGCCAGCGGGTTCACGTCCAGCTCTTTCCATTCGACGCGGCGATTGAACGCCGCCTTCAGCCGTCGAATCTCCTTCCCCACTGTTTCCTTTGCCGCCTTGTCGTCCAGCAGCCTGGCGCGCTTGTACTGCTCCACCTCGACCGCCCGGATACTGTCGATCGGCCGGTGGCCGAAGCGCTCGATGAAGCGCTTCACCTCGCTCCTGGCCTTCGAAATCGTGGTCGGGTGTTCGGCCTCGTACCAGTCCAGATACCACTCCAGGTAGTCGCGGACCTTCGGCAGTCGCGCGAGAATGCGTACTCCGTGCGTCAGCTCGGCTTCTTTCGCGGCACGAATTCTCTCCGCCTCACGGGCGTCAGGTTGTTCGACGACAAGCGGCATCGGTTCTATGAGCACCGGCTGGCGGCGTGACGGCTCATGCGGCTTGTGGGGATGGGCCGCCGGTTCCTATGGTGTGCTCACACGCTATGAGCCGGGCGTTGCTGACGGCTTGGCGCTCGCCGCATTCTGCGCATGACAGCAGGGTGCCGCCCCGCATGCTCTCCAGCGTGGGGATGGAACTCAAACGGTTGGCCCGTGCCGACTGGACGCGCTTCAACCAGCGCGGTGACTCCGAAGACCCCAACCCGACGGCCATAGGCCTCTTGGCCGCGTTGGTCGAACCGTACGCCGTTGCCACCCAGGTGTGCCAAGTGGGCTCTATGGCGCTAGCATAGCCCTGAAGCCCCTGACCTGTATGGCCGGACTGGATCATGGAAGAATTGCCGAAGCGGAATAAGAAGCCCCGCCGCAAAGACGGCTTCCCTTGGAAGAGCACCATTGCCGTCGTGATTATCGTCGGCGTTGTCCTCGCCGTAGCGGAAATGGGACGGGTTGATCGCGAGTACCGTGCGCAAGCCAACCGCCAAGCCTTCGGCGCAATGCAAAATGCGCTCCATGGGGATGAATTCGTGGCCCGCCCAGCTGCGGACACTATCCCGGCCAGCGATGCAGATCAGAACGATCAGCAGGCCGGAACAGCCCCCCCCACCAAAGCGAAGTGAAGCGCCGGGGCGTGGGGCAAGCACCTGATCAGCCCCGCACCGGCCCCAGTCCGATGGATGGAAGGCCAGAAGATGTGGCAGATGAAGGAAGTGCGCGCGGCCAACGTCCGACAGGCGAAGCGCTACGCCGAGCGCTGGTGCGCGGCACGGCTGAATCCCGAGCTGCCTCTGCGTGAGGCCGTTGCCCGGCTGACCGACAGCACGCCGATCCAGTTGCCTCCGCCACTGCCTGGTCTGCCGCCGCCCCGCGAGCAGCAGCAACAGGCTCGACGCCTGGCCGAGGCCGGGACTGCGGAGCTGGCGCGAATCAAGGAAGCGCTGGAACCCCGCCGACCGCCGAAGGAGATCAAGCCAAGGGCGAGAGATCCGATGAAGGCTTGGGTGAGGGCAGGTAGAGAGCAGCTGTCCCGACCTCGAATCTGATCCCCCGTTCCGGGGAGGCGGTCGACGTTACTTGCTCGTCGGACTTGCCCTTTCACCAGAGAGAGCAACGATGAGCGCCAGCAATCGCAAGACCGCCAGCTTCGGAGTCCCGTGGGAGTCCGCTTACGGGTACGTTCAAGCGGTCCGCGTCAACAACACGATTTTCGTGTCCGGACAGCTGTCCCATACACCGGAGCGGCAGTTGGTCGCACCCGCAGAGCTGGGGGCGAATGGCAAGCCCGCCAACTTCGACACCATGGAAGCCCAGATGAGGCGCACCTACGAGAACGCGCAGGTGCTGCTGGCAGAGTTGGGTGGGTCGCTGGCTGACGTGGTCGAGGAAACGCTGTTCGTTATCGACGTTCCGGCCGCGTTCGCGGCCAGCGGCAAGGTCCGGCCGGCCATGTACGGTCAGCCGGTGCCGCAGGTTGCCAGCAACCTGATTGGGGTCTCGGCGCTGGCGTTCCCGGAGCAGCTCATTGAGATTGCCTTCCGGGCCGAAGTGCAGAGCTGAACACACGGGCGGGGTCGAGTCCGCCCGCTGGTGTCGCAACGCCCAAGTCGAAGCGACTGATGACGCGCCGGGAATGTGGGCCCCGCGCGGCCCTTCCAAGGGCGTAAGCGCCTGCCGCAGGCCCTGTTTTGGCACACGATTGGCACGGATGCCACCGGACCCCTTGATACTCTTGGCCCCGTCGCCCCCTCCTAAGGCAAGGTCGCCCGTCCGAATCGGGCCGGGGTCCCCCTGTTTGCGGCGCCACGTCCGCACGCTGCCCGCGAGGCCACTCGGATATGCTGGCGCCTCGCCACGCGATCCGCCCGCCATGGACCACCGCCTGCAGCCCGTGCAACCCCAGGACTACGCGCTCATCGCCGGGTGGCTGGATTCGGCCGCAGCCACGCGGCGCTGGGCCGGACCGGGCGTGTCCTATCCACTGCGACCCGAGCAGTTCGAGCAGGTATTGCAGCTGCGCGAACGCCCGGGATGGCTGCTGCTGGCAGAAAACGGCATGCGCGTGGGTTTCGGCCAGGCCTGGTGCACCGAGCCGGGTACGATGCATCTGGGCCGTCTGGTGGTTGCCCCGCAGGCACGGGGCTGCGGTCTCGGGCGGAGGTTGGTACACGCGCTGATCGAGCAGGCGTTCCAGTCTGATGCCGTTGAACGGCTGACCTTGCGGGTCTATCGGGACAATGCCGCCGCAGTTGCGTTGTACCGGTCCCTCGGCTTCGAGCCGGTGGACACTGCATCCACGCCGGCGCTGCTGTTCATGCAGCGGGCCCGGCGCTGAGCATGGCCACGCAGGCCGGTACGCCTTCAGTCCTGCTTGAGCAGTTCAACCAGCTGGCGCAAGCGATAGGGCTTGGGCAGGAACTCCACCTGCTCAGGAAGCGGCGGCAGCTGCGAACGCGCATAGCCGGAGGACAGGATCATGCGTGCATGCGGCTGCTCACGCGCGACGTGCTCGCTGAGCTCGATGCCGGACATGCCATTGGGCATGCTGACATCGCTGAACACCACGTCGAAGCGTGCGTCGCCCTTCAGCAACGCAGCGGCTTCATGCCCGTCGGCGGTGGTGGACACCTCGATGCCGAAATCGCGCAGGGCCATGCCGATCATCTCGCGCAGATCGTTCTGGTCCTCCACCATCAGTACGCGGATCGGGTCATCGGTCATGGGTTGCATCCTCGGTTGCGGGGAGCAGCAGGCTGACCGTGGTGCCGACACCGGGCGTGGTGGACACATCGACGAAGCCGCCGCTCTGGGTAGTGAATCCGAACACCTGGCTCAGGCCCAGGCCGCTGCCCTTGCCGATGTCCTTGGTGGTGAAGAAGGGCTCGCTGGCCCGCTCGGCGATGTCGGCGGCCATGCCGTGGCCTTCGTCGCAGACGCTGAGGGTGACATAGCCGCGTTGCAGCGTGGTGTCCGCATCCGGGTCGAGGCGATGTTCCAACGCGGTGCCGATCAGGATGCGGCCGCCATCGGCGGTGGCCTCCACGGCATTGGCCACCAGGTTCGCCAGGGCGGTCTGGAGCTGCATCGCATCGGTGCTCACCAGCGGCAGGCCCGGGGTGAGATGGGCTTCCAGTACCACCGTGGGCGGGCAGGCGCGTTGCAGGTCCGGCAGCCACTGTCGTACCAGCGCATTGATGTCCACCGATTCCCGGATCAGGGTCTGGCCGGTGCTGAAGGCCAGCAGCTGGCGGGTCAGCAGCGCGCCGCGGTCGGTGGCTGCCTGCGCGGCATCCAGCAGCTCGGCTGCGCGTGCATCGTCACTGCTGACACGCAGCGACAGCAGGTCAAGGGCGTTGCCGATGGTGGTCAGCAGGTTGTTGAACTCATGTGAGAGGCCGCGAGTGAGCCGGCCGACCGTCTCGAACTGCTGCGTATTGCGCAGCGCACGCTGGGCATCGCGCAGCAGCCGCTGCGCCTGCCACTGCTCGGTGATGTCACGGGTGATCTTGACGAAGCCGAGCAGTTCGCCGGCTTCCACGACCGGTTCGATGACCACGCTGGCGCGGAACGACGAGCCATCGCGGCGAACGCGCCAGCCCTCACTGGCGGCATGACCCTGCTGCGCTGCCACGCGAAGCAGGCGCTTCGGTTCACCGGCCTCGCGGTCGGCGGCCAGGTAGAAGCGGCTGAAGTGCGTTCCCACCACTTCATCGGCTGAATAGCCTTTGATACGTTCGGCGCCCGGGTTCCAGCTGCACACGATGCCTTCAGGATCAAGCAGGTACAGCGCATGGTCGCGCACGCTGTCGATCAGCAGTCGCAGTTGTCGGGAAGGGTCCGTCAGCACGGACGTAGTAGAGGCGGCTGCGTCCAAGTGTAAATAAGTGTTACCCCTGTGAGGGACGTGAAGCTAGGCACTCAAGTGTGAAGGATGCGTGCACACCTGACACGTGCCATTTGTCCTGTGCGGCTGAATGCGACACGGAGTACCATCTTCCACCCTTTGCCTTCTGGAACCGACCTGCATGCGTCCTGGTGCGACTACGCGTGACCGCTGGATCTGGATGACGTCCGCCGTGCTGCTGGCCGCGACCATCGCGTTGGAACTGGTCGTCCCGCTCGGCTACGCGGTATGGCTGGCCTACTTCCTCGCGGTCGGCGTGACGGTGTTCCAGCGCAGTGCACGCGCGCCGTTCGTGGTCGCGGTGATCGCCTGTGTCCTGCTGGTGATCGGCTTCAACGTTGCGCCAGCCAGCAACAATTCGTCCTTCTCGCTTGTCAACCGTACCGTCGGTGGCTGCGCCTTCCTGATGATCGCACTGATCGTGTCGCGCGCGATCCAGGCCCGGCGCCAGGCGATGCGCGCGCTCTGGCTGCAGGAGGCCGAGAACGCGGTGGCGATGAGCCTGCGCGGTGACCTCGGGCCGGAGCAGATCGCCGAGGCGGCAGCAGTAAGCCTGGCCGGGCAGCTGGATGCAGAGGTCGGTGCGGTCTATCGCCTGGACGGCGGCCGGCTGCAGCTGACCGGTGGCGTGGCGCTGCCCTCTGGGACGCCGGCCTCGCTGGCCCTGCACGAAGGACTGGCCGGGCAGGTTGCCCGGGACGAACGCATCCGCCACCTGCACGGCGAAGATGCTGCCGTGCTCGAACTGCAGACCAGCCTGGGCCGGCTGCCGGTGCGCGAGCGCATCCTGGCGCCGATCAGCAGCGATGGTGCGGTGGTCGGTGTCATCGAGCTGGGCCGCGCGCGGGCGGGTGAACAGCGTGACCTGGATCGCGAGCTGCTGGAGCGCTGCGCCGACACCATCGGCATGGCACTGCGCGCATCGCTGCTGCGTGCGCAGCTGGTGGTTCTGCTGGAAGAGTCGCAGCGCCAGGGCGAGGAGCTGCAGGCCCAGCAGGAAGAGCTGCGCGTGGCCAACGAGGAACTGGAAGAGCAGAGCCGCAGCCTGTTGCAGTCGCAGAGCCACCTGGAAGAACAGCAGGCTGAGCTGGAACAGAGCAACGTGCAGCTGGAAGAGCGCACCCACGAGCTGGAGGCGCAGAAGCAGGCACTGCTGGTTGCGCAGAGCCAGCTGGTGCGCAACAGCAACGAGCTGGCGGCGACCTCGCGCTACAAGTCCGAGTTCCTGGCCAACATGTCGCATGAGCTGCGCACGCCGCTGAACAGCTCGCTGATCCTGGCCAAGCTGCTGGCCGACAACAAGGACGGCACGCTGACCGAGGAACAGGTGAAGTACGCGCGAGCGATCCTGTCGTCCAACAACGACCTGCTCGCGCTGATCAACGACATCCTCGACCTGTCGCGCATCGAGGCCGGCCATGTCGAACTGTCCGATGAAGTGGTGGTGGTCGAGAGCGCGCTGCAGCGCCTGCGCGAGACCTTCGAGCCGATGGCGCGGCAGAAGGGCCTGGCCCTGCAGATCGAAGCCGACGCCCTGGCACCGACCCAGATGGTGGTTGACAGCCAGCGGCTGCAGCAGATCCTGAAGAACCTGCTGGCCAACGCGGTGAAGTTCACCGAGCATGGCAAGGTCAGCCTGCACGTGCGTGCCGGCGGCAACGGCCGCATCCGGTTCGAGGTCTGTGACACCGGCATCGGCATTGCCCGCGAGCAGCTGGATGTCATCTTCGAAGCGTTCCGCCAGGCCGATGGCAGCACCCGCCGTCGCTACGGCGGTACCGGCCTGGGCCTGTCGATCTCGCGCGATCTGGCCGAGCGCATGGGCGGCGGCATCCAGGTCGACAGTGAGCCCGGGCGCGGCAGCTGCTTCATCCTGGAGCTGCCGCTGCAGGGAGCGCCCGCGGCGAGCGCAGCCGTCGCTGCCGATGTCCCCGTGGCAGCGCCGCCGACGGCGCCGGCCGTGCTGCCGGCCGCGCCCGTACGCGCTGCGACCGCAGCAGCGCCGGTTACTGCGATGGCCGGCGTAGCCGACGACCGCGGTCGCCGCCAGCGCGCCGGGCGCCTGATCCTGGCGGTCGAGGACGATGCCACGTTCGCCGAAGCACTGGTGGCGCTGGCCCATGAACTGGACTTCGACTGCGTGGTAGCGGGCACGGCGGAAGAGGCGCTGGCCCTGGCCAGTGAACTGCGCCCGAACGGCATCCTGCTCGATATCGGCCTGCCGGACGTGTCGGGCCTGAGCGTGCTGGAACGCCTGAAGCGCAACCCGGACACCCGCCACATCCCGGTGCATGTGGTCTCGGCCACGGACCGCAGCCAGGTGGCGCGCGAGCTGGGCGCGATCGGTTTCGCGATCAAGCCGACCACGCGCGAGCGGCTGGTGACGGCGATCGAACAGCTGGAACAGACCAGCCAGCGCGACATGCGGCGGCTGCTGATCGTGGAGGACGACAACGAGCTGCGCCACAACCTGGAACTGTTGCTGGGCCGCGACCAGCTGCAGATCGTCGCTGTAGGCACCCTGGCCAGCGCACTGGAACAGCTCAGTACGGTCACGTTCGACTGCATGGTGATGGACCTGTCGCTGCCCGACGGGAGCGGCTACGACCTGCTCGAGCACATGGCCGGCAACGACGATGTCGGTTTCCCGCCGGTGATCGTCTATACCGGCCGCGCACTCAGTCGCGAGGAAGAGCAGCGACTGCGCCGCTATTCCAAGAGCATCATCATCAAGGGCGCGCGTTCGCCCGAGCGCCTGCTGGACGAGGTGACCCTGTTCCTGCACAGCGTGGAGGCCAGCCTGCCCAGCGACCAGCAGCGCCTGCTGCGCGAGGCCCGCCGTCGCGACACCGTGCTCGACGGTCGGACGGTGCTGCTGGCCGAGGACGACGTTCGCAACATCTTCGCACTGTCCAGCGTGCTCGAACCCCTCGGCGTCACGCTGGAGATCGCGCGCAATGGCCAGGAAGCGGTGGATCGCCTGGCCGAGCGCGAGGTCGACCTGGTGCTGATGGACATCATGATGCCGGAGAAGGATGGCCTTGCTGCGATGCGCGAAATCCGCGCGCAGCGCCACCTGCAGGACCTGCCGATCATCGCGCTGACCGCCAAGGCCATGCCGGACGACCGTGAGCGCTGCCTGCAGGCCGGCGCCAACGACTACATCGCCAAACCCATCGACGTCGACAAGCTGGTCTCGCTGTGCCGGGTCTGGTGCTCGCGGCAATGAACGAGCAGGCCCTGTTCGACCTGGAGCTGAAGGTGCTGCTGGAAGCGCTTTACCAGCGCTACCACTACGATTTCCGCAGTTATGCGGTGTCGTCGCTGCGCCGGCGGATCCGCCAGGCCATGCAGCGCTATGAGTGCGAGCGGCTGGCCGACCTGCAGCACCGCCTGCTGCACGAGCCGGACCTGTTCGCGCAGGCGATGCAGTTCTTCACCGTGCAGGTCTCGGAGATGTTCCGTGACCCGGCCTATTTCCGCGAGCTGCGCGAGCAGGTGGTGCCGGTGCTGCGCACCTACCCGTCGGTGAAGCTGTGGGTGGCCGGTTGCAGTACCGGCGAGGAAGTGTGGTCGCTGGCGATCCTGTTGCACGAGGAAGGCCTGCTGGAGCGCAGCATCGTCTACGCCACCGACATCAATCCGGCAGCCCTGGCCACCGCCGAGGCCGGCGCCTATGGCATCGACCGAATGGCCCAGTTCAGCCGGAACTACCTGGCGGCCGGTGGCACCGCCTCGCTGTCCGACTACTACGCCACGGCCTACGATGGCGCGGTGTTCGATCGCCAGCTGCGCCGCAACGTGGTGTTCGCCGACCACAGCCTGGCCACCGACACCGTGTTCTCCGAGGTGCATCTGGTGTCGTGCCGCAATGTGCTGATCTATTTCAACCGCGATCTGCAGGACCGCGCGGTGGGCCTGTTCCGTGAAGCGCTGGTGCATCGCGGCTTCCTTGGCCTGGGCAGCAAGGAGTCGCTGCAGTTCGGGCGCCACCACGGCGCATTCGAGACCTGCTCGCGGGAGCATCGCCTGTACCGGAAGGTTGCCTGATGGCACTGCCGACACGACCGGCCGTGCTGGTGATCGGGGCCTCGGCGGGTGGGGTTGCGGCGCTGCAGGCGGTGCTCGGCGCGCTGCCTGCGGCTCTGCCGGCGCCGGTGCTGGCCGTGCTGCACCTTCCGCGCGATCGCAGCAGCCGCATCGCCGAAGTGCTGGCGCCGTACTGTGCGCTGCCGGTGCGCGAGGCCGAAGACAAGCAGCCGCTGCAGCCTGGCACGGTGACCTTTGCGCCACCGGACTATCACCTGCTGGTGGAAGACGCCGGTTCGCTGGCGTTGTCGGTGGACGCGCCGGTGCTGTTTTCGCGCCCGGCCATCGATCCATTGTTCGAGTCGGCTGCGGCCGTGTTCGGCGCGCAGGTGCTGGCCCTGCTGCTGACCGGTGCCAGCAGCGATGGTAGTGAAGGGGTGGCCGCGGTGCGCGCCGCCGGCGGCCGCGCCTGGCTGCAATGTCCCGAGGAGGCTGAGGCATCGATGATGCCGGCCTCCGCCCTGCAGCACGCCGGCGCCGATGCCGTGCTGCCCCTCGAACTGATGTGCCGTCGCCTGAAGGAGCTGTTTGCATGAACCTGTTGCCGCCGGACCCTGCGCAGTCGCAGACCCCGGTCAACCTGCTGATCGTCGATGACGTGCCGCAGAACCTGGTGGCCATGCAGGCGCTGCTGCAGCGCGAAGGCGTGAACCTGCTGCTGGCGGGCTCGGGCGCGCAGGCGCTGGAACTGCTGCTCGAGCATGAGGTGGCGCTGGCGCTGCTGGACGTGCACATGCCGGAGATCGATGGCTTCACCCTGGCCGAGCTGATGCGCGGATCACACCGCAGCCGGGATGTGCCGATCATCTTCCTGACCGCCTCGCCGGACGACCCGCTGCGCGCGTTCAAGGGCTACGAAACCGGCGCGGTCGACTTCCTGCACAAGCCGGTGGCGCCGCAGGTGATCCTGAGCAAGGTCAATGTCTTCATCGAGCTGTACCAGCAGCGGCAGCTGCTGAAGGCGCGCAACGAGGCGCTGGAGCGCTCGCTCAAGCTCAACGAGACGATGGCGGCGGTGCTCACCCATGATCTGCGCACGCCGCTGTCGGCGATCCTGCTGTGTGCCGACAAGCTGGCGCTGGAGCTTCCTGCGGGCAATGACGGCGCGCAGCAGACCCTGAAGCACCTGGAAGCCAGCACGCTGCGCATGGCGCGCATGGTCGAGCAGCTGCTGGACTTTTCGCGGATCCGCAGCGGCGGGCTGCGCCTGCAGGCCAGCGCCTGTGATCTTGCCGAGGTCACGCGTGCGGTGGTGGCCGAAGCGGGCAGCGCCCACGGCCACGCACGGGTGCATCTGGATATGCTGGGCGATACCCGCCTGCAGGGTGATCTGGATCGGCTGGGACAGGTTGCCGCCAACCTGATCGGCAATGCGCTCACCCATGGCGGTGAGGCGAGGGTGGAGGTGGACGGCCGTGATCCGCGCAGCGTGCTGCTGCGGGTGAGCAACGCGGGACGGATCGACGACGCGCTGCTGCCGCGCCTGTTCGAGCCGTTCAAGGCCAGCTTCCATCCCAGCAATGGCCTGGGGTTGGGCCTGTATATCGTCGATCAGTTCGTGCGCGCGCACGGCGGGCACATCGCAGCGCGCAATGAAGCCGGTCAGGTGGTGTTCGAAGCCCGGTTGCCGAGGCGCACAGAGGGGCTGCCGGCGGCCGCTACCTGAATTCTTCAGGGAACACCTGCGGGCACCGAGACGGACTCGTCCGCAGCTGCTACCGTGGGTGTACATCTTGTCAAGGAAGCGCCATGCCACTGCGTGCCATCGCCTACGTCAGCCAGGCGCTGCCGGATCTTTCCGCTGAACGGCTGCGGGCGCTGGTCGATGATGCAGCCCGTTTCAACAAGATGGCGGGCGTGACCGGTGTGCTGCTGCATGACGGCGGGCGATTCCTGCAGTACATCGAAGGGCCGCCGGATGGTATCGATTCGGTGTACGAACGGATCCTGCAGGCCGGTAGCCATATCGACATCATCGAACTGGCGCGTGGCCGCCTTGGCCAGCGCCAGTTTCCGTACTGGTCGATGCGCGCGTTGCCGGTGGAGGAGGCGCTGCTGCGGCAACTGTCTTCCAGCGACTGGTCAGGTTTCACCCGCGCGTTGCATGGTGACCTGTCGGCGCCGACCCCGGTGGATCTGCTCGATCAGGTCGTGCAACCGGTGCTGCACGCAGGTTGAACCTGCGTGGAAGGTTCAGCGCGCTGCACTTCCGCAGTACGCCGCGTGCAACGCCTGCAATACGCCCAGCGCCGGCCCTTCCACTACCCGGTAGTGGATCGACTGCGCTTCGCGCCGGGTCGAGACGATGCCAAGTCCGCGCAGCACCGCCAGATGCTGGGACAGCGCTGATGCGCTGAGCCCGGTCAGTGCCTGCAGTTCCGGTACTGGCGCCTCGCCTTCGACCAGCCGGCACAGCACGCGCAGCCGTGCAGGATGGGCCAGGCTTTTGAGCAGCGCCGCGGCCTGGGCGGCATGCTCGGCCATCGCGGCACTGTCGAGCTCGATTCGGGCCATGGTTGACCTTTTGCTTTAGAAGACGCTAATTTAGAAAAAGCTAATTCAAAAGGCAAGCGAATGAACGCGACAACTGGAGGCAGGTCATGACCGTGCCGTGGGCCGCCGTCGCGGGGGGCGCGTTGATCGGTGCGGCGGCGGTGGTCTTGCTGGCAACCACGGGCCGGGTAGCCGGCATCAGCGGCATCGCCGCTGGCAGCGTGCGCGCAACGCCCGGCGATCGAGGCTGGCGCTGGGCATTCCTGCTCGGCCTGCTTGCCGCTGCAGGGGGTGTGCTGTGCTGGCAGGCCGTGCCAGATCAAGCGCCCCGCGACCTGTTGCGTGACGCCTTGCCGGCGTGGCAGCTGGTTGGCGCCGGCCTGCTGGTCGGATTCGGTACGCGGTTGGGCAACGGCTGCACCAGTGGTCATGGAGTGTGCGGCATGGCCCGCGGCTCAATGCGGTCGCTGCTGGCGGTGCTGGTATTCATGGCCTGCGCAATGCTGACTACATTCCTGATCCGTCATGGCGGGGGCTTCGCATGAGCCGCATGATGGTGGCCGCCGGCGCGGCAGGGGCGCTGTTCGGCGCGGGCCTGGCGCTGGCCGGCATGACCGATCCGCGCCGCATCCTCGGTTTCCTCGACATCGCCGGCGATTTCGATCCCACCTTGGCCTGGGTGCTGGCCTCGGCACTGCTGGTCAGCGCGGTCGGCCAGCGCTGGGTGCTGCGGCGCCCGCGGCCGTCATGCGCAACGCGCTTCCAACTGCCCGCTGCGCGCGGTGTCGATGTACGCCTGGTGCTGGGCGCGGCATTGTTCGGAATGGGTTGGGGTTGGGCAGGCTATTGCCCGGGCCCTGCCATCGCCGGGCTGGCGGTGGGATCGCGCGAAGCGCTTTGGTTCGTGCCGGCCATGCTTGCAGGTTTCTGGCTGCACGATCGCCTGGTTCGCCGGGGCTTCACCGCTGTGTCACCCTGAATCGGGTCATATCCACGGATCACGGGGAAAGGAGCGCAACGACATGGCACGGATGAAGTGGAAGGAAAGGGCACTGCTGGCGGTCGCGCTGGCCGCCGCAGTGGCACCCGCGCTGGCCTGCACGCGCGCGGTCTACCTGGGCGACAACGGTGATGTGATCACCGCGCGCTCGATGGACTGGAAGGTCGATGTGGCGACCAACCTCTACGTGCTGCCGCGCGGCATCGCGCGCACTGGCCAGGCCGGGCCGAAGTCGCTGGCCTGGACGGCGCGCTACGGCTCGGTGGTGGCCACCGGCTATGACGTATCGACCACCGATGGCATGAACGAGAAGGGCCTAGTGGCCAACCTGCTGTGGCTGGTCGAATCGGAGTATCCGAAGCAGCGCGGCAACAAGCCGGGCCTGGCCATCTCACTATGGGCGCAGTATGTGCTGGACAACTTCGCCACCGTCGACGAGGCGGTCGCGGCGCTGCAGCGCGAGCCGTACTCGATCGTCACCGACAAGGTGCCGGGCGAAGACCGCCAGGCCACGCTGCACCTGTCGCTGTCAGATGCCAGTGGCGACAGTGCCATCGTCGAATACATCGGCGGTCGCCAGGTGATCCACCATGACCGGCGCTACCAGGTGATGACCAATTCACCGATCTTCGAGCAGCAGCTGGCACTCAACAGCTACTGGCAGCAGATCGGCGGCACGGTGATGCTGCCGGGTACCAACCGCTCAGCCGACCGTTTCGCGCGCGCCTCGTTCTACATCAACGCCATTCCCAAGTCCGAAGACCCGGTGGTGGCGCTGGCCAGCGTGTTCAGCGTGATCCGCAATACGTCGGTGCCCTACGGCATTACCACGCCGGGCGAGCCGAACATCTCCTCCACGCGCTGGCGTACCGTCGCCGACCACAAGCGGCGCTTGTACTTCTTCGAATCGGCATTGACCCCGAACACGTTCTGGGTCGACCTCAACAAGGTGGATTTCGGCGGCAAGGTGCTCAAGCTCGATCTCGGTCCGGACCAGCGCAATACCTTTTCCGGCGACGCGCTGGGCCACTTCGTGCCCAGCGCACCGTTCGCGTTCCTCGGCGTCGACGGTTAGTTCGACGCCTGGCTGGAAGCCGGATAGACCGCCTGGATCGTGCAGCCGCCGCGGGTGTACTGCGGCAGCGGCGCCAGCGCGTCGTTGCGCAGGTCACCATTCTCGAATCCGGCGGTGAGGATGCGATCGCCCGGATTGCCACAGATCAGGCCGTTCTGCATGCCGGAGTGGAAGCTCAGCTGTGGCGCACGGTCGAGCTGGCGGCAGTGGCTGCCAAGCTCCACGCGATAGTAGCGGTGCCCCCCATTGCGATGCGGATTGGTCTCCACCAGCATGCCCTGCGGGTCGGACGACCACGCGCGCACGTTGCGCGTGGCAAAGCAGTACGACGGCGAACCACCGAAACTGCGGCGGATGTCCCTGCGCTCGCGGATGGTCAGAGCGGGCAGGGTGGCCATGCGCAGGCGGTCGCTGTCGCGGGCCACGCTGGCGTAGTCGCGATCCTGCACGGGGGTCACCGCGCTGATCGCGCAGCTGCGGCCATCGACCACCACACGCTCGCTGGGGCGACCGCAGGCCCAGCCGGCGGGTGCTTCAAGTTTCAGCGTGGTGGCACCGCGGACGCCGGGGCACTCTTCGCTGAAGTCGATCCGATAGGCCTGGCCCGAGGCGGCTCGCAGAGCGATTGAACGCGATGAAGCCTGCTCCACTTCCTGGACGCCGACCGCGTCCATGCAGTGCGGGGCCGGTGGCGTACGTTCCTGCGCGGAGGCCGAGGCGGTGAGCGCCAGGCCGAGGCTGGTGGCAAGCACCAGGGACAGCTGCTGATGGGTCATGACCTGCACTCCCTGCGTTGGATGACGGATCGACTATAGCAGCGGTTTGCACGGCCGTTGTTACACGCGCACACTGCCCGGATGGGCGCCATCTTCCATCTGCGGCACTACGGGCAGGCCACCGGCCTGGACCGCCATGACTACGCGCAGTGGGTGCTGCCGCTGCAGGGGGAACTGCAGTTCGAGATGGAAGGGCGCGGCGGCCGGCTGGACCTGCTGCAGGGGGCATTTGTCGCCGCCGGCGAAGCACATGACCAGATGGCGGACGGCCCCAATGGTTTCGTGATCGTTGATTGTCCTCCAGGCGTGCTGGATGACGGCACGCAGGAGCATCTGTGCCGCCAGCGCTGGCTGCATCTGCCGCTGGCGTTGCGGCAGCGCCTGGCCGCCGTGCAGGCAGGGCAGCCGATGCCGGCGTTGCTGCCGCAGTTGCTGCAGGTATTTGCACCGGCGGGCAGTGGCGCGCGCATGCAGGGCCTGTGCGCGGCGGTGCAGGCCGATCCCGGCCGGGCCTGGCCGGTTGCCCGGATGGCCGGAGTTGTCGGTGTCAGCGAGAGCCGGTTGCACACATTGTTCCAGCGCGAGTTCGGGCTGAGCCCGCAGGCCTGGCTCAGCGCGTGCCGCTTGCGTTGGGCCAAGCATCAGCTGCGCACTACCGCCGCGCCGATCAGCGATATCGCACTGGCCGCAGGCTATTCCGAACAGAGTGCACTGACCCGTGCGCTGCGCCGCGAATGTGGCCAGACCCCCGCTGCGTGGCGCAGGGGTGTCGGCTGATCTGTAGAGCCGAGCCCACGCTCGGCTGCCCTTGTCTGCACAACGGTGAATCGCAGCCGAGCATTGGCTCGGCTCTACAGAGGTGACAAGGCAGCAGCCTGGGTCAAGAGCGCCCAGCGGCCAGCGCTTACACTGCGCGGCCCGTTCCATCCGCCCGGACAACCCGAATGCGCAACAACCCGATGGCCGTGGGCATCGCCAATGGCGTGGCCGCTGGCGCACTGTGGGGCGTGGTCTTTCTCGCGCCTGCCGTGCTTCAGTCGTTCAATGCGTTGCAACTGTCCGCCGGCCGCTACCTGGTCTATGGCCTGATGGCAGTCGCCCTGCTGCTGCCGCGATGGAAGCGGCTGGCACCGCGGCTGGGCCGTGCCGAATGGATCGGCCTGCTGTGGCTGAGCCTGGCAGGCAACCTGGTGTATTTCCTGCTGCTGGCGACCGCCGTGCAGTGGGCCGGTGGCGCTGCAGCATCGCTGATCGTCGGCCTGATTCCGGTGGTGGTCACCCTCGTTGGCGTGCGCGAGCAGGGCGCTGTACCACTGAAACAGCTGCTGCCGGCACTGGGGCTGTGCGTGCTGGGGGTCGCCCTGGTGGGTTGGGAAGCGCTGATGTCCGAGCACCTGGCCACCCCGTGGCGGCAGCGCCTGATCGGGCTGCTGTGCGCGTTCGGTGCGCTGTTCTCGTGGGCGCTGTACTCGATCGGCAACAGCCGCTGGCTGGCGCGCAGGCCGGACCTGTCCAGCCATGACTGGTCGCTGCTGACCGGCGTCACCACCGGCGGCCTGGCCCTGCTGCTGGTGCCGATGGCCTTCATCGGGCACACCGGCAGCCATACGGCGGCGCAATGGAGCGGGTTCTGGGCGATCAGCGCCGGCGTGGCAGTGGTGGCCTCGATCCTCGGCAACGCATTCTGGAACCGTGCCAGCCGCCTGCTGCCACTGACCCTGACTGGCCAGATGATCGTGTTCGAGACCCTGTTCGCGCTGCTGTACGCCTTTGCATGGCAGCAGCGCTGGCCCTCGCTGCTGGAAGCGCTGGCAATCGTGTTCCTGGTGGCTGGCGTGATGCTGTGCGCGCATGCGCATCGCACACCACGGGCGATTGCCGAACATGCCGGCTGAATGCAGTCGTCAAGCGTGCTGATGCCGGCTTTGTCTCAGTTGCAACCAAATGTCGGCACGTTGGCCGATGATCGCTGCATCGGTTTTTTGCATCGCAGCACTTGACAGCGGCAGGGCGCACGGTGTTTTCTGTGCGCCATGGTCCTTGATGCCGCCCACGCCAGCCTGATCGCCCCCGCCATTGCGGGCCGTTCGACTGCGCCGGTCGCGACCATCACCACCATTACCACCACCACCGTCACCACTGCCCTGGTGCGGCCCGTCGTCTTCGTGTAACTCCCGAAAACCACGGCCCCGCACCCTACAGGTGGCGGGGAAACTCGACACCTGCATGCGACGGGGCCTCCTACCGAGGTCTGCATGTCTTCCCACGCTCCCGCTCATTCCGTTGCCCCGGCCGACCTGGCTGCCCCGTTCACCGTCGTGCACAAGTTCGGCGGCACCTCGGTGGCCGATGCCGAACGCTATCGCCATGTGGGCGGCCTGCTGCTGGCCCGTCCTGAATCGCTGCAGGTCACTGTCGTCTCGGCGATGAAGGGCGTCACCGACGCGCTGATCGAACTGGCCCAGCTGGCGGCCAAGGGCGATCAAGGCTGGCGTGAGGCCTGGCATGCCCTGCGCGCACGCCATCGCGGCGCTGCCGTGGCGCTGCTGGGCGAGCAGGTGGGCGAGACGGTCGAATGGATCGACGCCCGCTTCGATCAGTTGGCCGAAGTGCTGGCCGCGCTGGCGGTGATCGGCGAGCTGCCGCGCGAGGTGCTGGACCGTGTGCAGGGCTTGGGCGAAGTGTTTTCCGCACAGCTGCTCGGCACGCATCTGCGGGCGCTGGGCGAAGACTGCGCGGTACTCGACGCGCGCGATGTGCTGGTGGTCGGGCATGGCGAACTCGGCGTGGATGTCGACTGGGAAGCCAGTGCCGACCGCCTGGCCAAGTGGCGCCTGCAGCATCCGCAGTCGCGCCTGGTTGCCACCGGATTCGTCGCACGCGATCGCGATGACCGCATTACCACCCTCGGCCGCAACGGCAGCGACTATTCCGGTGCGATCTTTGCCGCGCTGTTCAACGCTGACGAGCTGCACATCTGGACCGATGTCGATGGCGTGCTGTCGGCGGACCCACGGCTGGTGCCCGAGGCGGTGCAGCTGGAAGCGCTGAGCTACGACGAGGCCTGCGAACTGGCGTACTTCGGCGCCAAGGTGGTGCACCCGCAGACGATGTCGCCGGCGATCCGCCTCGGCCTGCCGATCTTCATCCGCAATACGTTCCAGCCGGCGCATCCGGGGACGCGGATCAGCGCCGAGCGCTCGCCGCGCGGGCCGGTGAAGGGCCTGACCCTGAGTCCCGGGCTGGCCCTGCTGAACCTGGAAGGCACCGGCCTGATCGGCGTGCCGGGTACCGCCGAGCGCGTGTTTGCCGCGCTGCGCCAGGCGCAGGTGTCGGTGGTGATGATCTCGCAGGGTTCCTCGGAACATTCAATCTGCTGCGTGGTGCGTGCTGCCGAAGCCGGCCGTGGCCGTGATGCACTGCTGCACGCATTTGCGCACGAGTTGTCAGCGGGACAGGTGCAGCGCGTACAGGTCAGTGAGGGCGTCAGCGTACTGGCCGCGGTCGGTGACGGCATGGCCGGGCAGCCAGGTGTGGCGGCGCGCCTGTTCGAGGCACTGGGGCGTGCGCAGGTGAACATCCTGGCGATTGCGCAGGGCTCGTCCGAGCGCAACATCTCGGTCGCCGTGGATAGCGCCGATGCCACCCGTGCGCTGCGCGCGGCGCATGCAGGCTTCTGGCTGTCGCCGCAGACCTTCGCGGTCGGTGTGATCGGGCCCGGCAACGTTGGCGCCGCACTGCTGGACCAGTTGCTGGCCGCGCGCCCGCAGCTGCTGGCCAAGGCCAATGTGGATCTTCGCCTGCGTGCGCTGGCCTCGCGTTCGCGCATGCGCCTGGAAGTGGACGGCCTGCACGCGGACTGGCGCGAGGCCCTGCGGGACGCGGGTGAATCCAGCGATCTTGATCGTTTCACCGAGCACCTGCTGGCTGCGCACCTGCCGCATGCGGTGGTGATCGACTGCAGTGGCAGTGCCGAGGTGGCCGAACGCTACGAGGGCTGGCTGGCGGCAGGCATCCATGTGGTCACCCCGAACAAACAGGCGGGCGCCGGGCCGCTGCCGCGCTACCAGCGCATCCGCGCCGCCGCAGCGGCCAGTGGTGCGCGCTTCCGCTACGAGGCCACGGTGGGCGCGGGCCTGCCGGTGATCACCACGCTGCGCGATCTGGTCGATACCGGTGACGAGGTGCTGACCATCGAGGGCATCTTCTCCGGCACGCTGGCCTGGCTGTTCAACCGCTTCGATGGCAGCCAGCCGTTCTCGCAGCTGGTCGCGCAGGCGCGGTCAATGGGCTATACCGAGCCGGACCCGCGCGATGATCTGTCCGGTGTGGACGTGGCACGCAAGCTGGTGATCCTTGCACGCGAGGCCGGTCACGCGCTCAGCCTGGAACAGGTACAGGTGGAAAGCCTGGTGCCGGCACTGCTGCGCGACGGCAGCGTGGATGACTTCATGGCGCGGCTGGGCGAGTCCGACGCCAGCTTGCTGCTGCGCCTGCAGGATGCGCGGGCGCGTGGCGCGGTGCTGCGCTACGTGGCACGGCTGGGCACCGACGGCGCCTCGGTGGGCCTGCAGGAACTGCCGGCCGACCATGCCTTCGCCAACCTGCGGCTGACCGACAACGTGGTGCAGTTCCGTACCCGCCGCTACTGCGACAACCCGCTGGTGGTGCAGGGACCGGGCGCTGGACCGGAAGTGACGGCGGCGGGCGTGTTCGCCGACCTGCTGCGGGTAGCCGCTGGCGAGGGAGCACGCCTGTGATCGCACGTGCATTTGCGCCCGCCTCGGTGGCCAATGTGGCGGTGGGCTTCGACATTCTGGGGCATGCCATTGCAGGCGTTGGCGATACGGTGAGCGTGCGGCGTATCGATGAGCCGGTGGTGCGCATCGAGGCGATCCGTGGCAGTGCGGTCGAACTTCCGCTGGAGGCGGCCGGAAACACGGCAGGTGCGGCGTTGATGTCGCTGCGCGCAGGGCTGGACCTGGACTTCGGCTTCGCGGTGGAGATCGACAAGGGCATTCCATTCGGCTCCGGCATGGGCGGCTCGGCAGCGTCGTGCGTCGCTGCGCTGGTTGCTGCCAACGCATTGCTGGATGCGCCACTCGCGCGCGAGGCGCTGTACCCGTTTGCGCTGGACGGCGAGGCCGTGGCCAGTGGGGGCCGCCATGGTGACAACGTGGGGCCGCTGCTGCTCGGCGGGCTGGCGTTGTGCACGGCCGACCGCCTGCTGCCGATCCCTGTGCCAGCCAGTTGGCACAGCCTGCTGGTGCACCCGCACGCGGTGCTGGAAACCCGTCTGGCACGCCAGGCGCTGCAAGGCAGCTATGCGCTGGGTGAATTCGTAGCGCAGAGTGCGAATCTTGCGCTGGTGCTCAGCGGCTGCCATCGCAGCGACGCGGCGCTGGTCCGCGCTGGCCTGCGCGATGTGCTGGTGGAGCCGCGACGGGCGGGACTGATCGGCGGCTTCGAGGCGGCTCGTGATGCGGCGTTGTCAGCCCGTGCAATGGGCGCAGGCATCTCCGGTGCCGGCCCCAGCGTGTTCGCCTGGTTCGAAGATGCCGACCAGGCCCACGCTGCCGCGGCGCCGGTGCAGGCGGCATTCGCTGCTGCCGGCTTCGACAGCGATGCCTGGGTGTCGCCGCTGGATGCGCCCGGAGCCCGGCTGTGCTGAATCCTTCTCCCTCTTTGGATACTGAACCCATGCAATTCGTTTCGACCCGCGGCCGGTCCCCGGCCGTTGGCCTCAGTGCGGCCATCGCTGCAGGCTTGGCGCCCGATGGTGGCCTGTACGTGCCCCAGGTACTGCCGGCGCCACGTGAGCTGGAAGCCGGTGCGACCCTGGCCGATACCGCTGCAGACCTGCTGGCACCGTTCTTCGCCGGAGATGCGCTGGAGGCCGGATTACCGTCGATCTGCCGCGAGGCGTTCGACTTCCCGGTGCCGCTGCGTGCGCTCGGCGACGGTGACCACGTGCTGGAACTGTTCCATGGGCCGACGGCGGCGTTCAAGGACATTGGTGCGCGTTTCCTGGCCGGTACGCTGTCGCGGCTGCAGGCCGGCAAGGACCGTGACCTGACCATCGTCGTCGCCACCTCTGGCGATACCGGCGCCGCCGTTGCCGCGGCCTTCCATCGCCAGCCAGGCGTACGCGTGGTGGTGCTGTATCCGGATGGCCGCGTGTCACCGCGCCAGGCGCACCAGCTCGGCTGCTTCGGTGACAACATCCAGGCGCTGCGCGTGGCCGGTGCCTTCGACGACTGCCAGGCCATGGTCAAGCAGGCGCTGGCCGACCGCGAACTGCAGGCACAGGTGCCGCTGAGCTCGGCCAACAGCATCAGCCTCGGTCGCCTGCTGCCGCAGATGAGCTACTACGCACATACGGCACTGAGCCACTACGCGTTGCATCGTCGCCGGCTCAACCTGGTGGTACCGACCGGCAACCTGGGCAACGCAATGGCCGCAGTGCTGGCGCGCGCGCTGGGCGTGCCGATCGGACAGATCGTGCTGGCCACCAATGCCAACGCCGTATTGCCGGCGTACTTCAACGGTGGCGAGTACCACCCGCAGGCCAGCGTGGCGACCGTGGCCAATGCAATGGACGTGGGTGCGCCAAGCAACTTCGAACGCCTGCGCTGGCTTTACCGGGGAGATGATGCGGAGCTGCGCGCTGCACTGCGTGCGTTCGCGGTGGATGATGTGACCATCCGCGCGACGATTGCGGCGGCCCATGCCAGCAGTGGCGAGCTGTTCTGCCCGCATACGGCTACGGCGGTGAAGGTGCTGCAGGACCTGCGCGCACGTGGTGCCAAGGGCGACTGGGCGGTGGTGGCCACCGCGCATCCGGCCAAGTTCGAGGCCGTGGTCGAGCCGTTGATCGGCGAACCTGTGGCCGTGCCACCGGCATTGGATGCGTTGTTGCAACGGGCGGCGCACGCCGAACCGTTGGCCGCCGATTACGCGGCGTTGCGCGAGGTGTTGTTGCGTTGATCGGAGATGGATGGGATTGCCGGCCGCTGGCCGGCAATCCCAGCAACCGCAGTGCGGTCAGATCAACCCTTCACCGGCCAGCGTGCGCAGCCCGTCCTCGTCGAGGATCTCCACTACGTTCAGGTGGGGCAGGGCAATCAGCCCTTGCTGGCGCAGCTTGGTGAAGGTGCGGCTGACCGTTTCCATGGTCAGACCCAGATGGTCGGCGATGTCGCCTCGGCCCATCGGCAGCGACACGCGCAGGCCGTCGCCGCCCAGCCTGGCTTCACGCGCGGCCAGGCGCAGCAGGAAATCAGCCAGCTTCTCGGCCGGCTGCAGGCGTGCCAGCGCCAGTGCAGCGTCCTGCGCGGCATCCAGTTCCTGGCAGGCACGCTGCAGCAGCTTGCGCTCCAGGTGCGGGAAGCGGCTGCGGAGCGCCTTCATCTGTGGCAGCGCGACGCGGCAGACACGGCTGTCGGCGATGGCTTCGATGTCGTAGCGGTGATGGTCGCTGCCGCTCAGGCCCAGGTAGTCGCCGGGCAGCACGAAGCCGTTGATCTGGCGGCGGCCGTCGGCCAGGGTGCGTACCAGGCGCAGTGCGCCGGCAGTCAATGTATAGACATGGTCGCGTTCTTCACCCGTGCGGGCCAGCGTGCTGCCCATGCTGACCTGCTGCGAAACGGTGACCTGTTCCAGCGCCTGCACTTCATCGGGCGACAGCGCCGAGCACACCGCAAGGTGGCGAACCGAGCAGTGCAGGCAGTCCAGCGTGGTGCAGGACGGCGAGGCGGGATCGTTGGTGGCGGGCGGAGCGCCGGAAGGCCGTGACATGTTGCGGGGGCGTATCGCGGGCGGGGGAGGGCCTTATGATACTTCAAGCGGCCGTTCGACCCTGCCCGAGGCGGGGGCGCTAGAATGTCGCCCCCTCCCACGTCCCGTTCCAGCAGGAGTTCCGCCCGTGATCAAGCCCCGTACCCCGCCCGGCACCCTTGAACTGCTGCCGCGCGAGCAGATTGCGTTCCAGCGCATGCTGGACGTGATCCGCCGCAACTACGAGCGCTTCGGGTTCCTGCCGGTGGAGACGCCGGTGTTCGAGCTGTCCGACGTGCTGCTGACCAAGTCCGGCGGCGAGACCGAGCGCCAGGTGTACTTCGTGCAATCCACCGGTGCGCTGGCCAATGCGGCCGAATCGGGCGACCGTTCGCTGCCGGAAATGGCGCTGCGCTTCGACCTGACCGTGCCGCTGGCACGCTACGTGGCCGAGCACGAACACGAACTCACCTTCCCGTTCCGTCGCTACCAGATGCAGCGCGTGTACCGCGGCGAGCGTGCCCAGCGCGGCCGTTTCCGCGAGTTCTACCAGTGCGACATCGACGTGATCGGCAAGGACAGCCTGAGCGTTCGCTATGATGCCGAAGTTCTGGCGGTCATCCACGCCGTGTTCTCGGAACTGCGCATCGGTGACTTCAGCATCCAGCTGAACAACCGCAAGCTCATGCGCGGCTTCTTCGAGAGCCTGGGCGTGGCCGAAGGCGAGCGCCAGCTGGCGGTGCTGCGTGAAGTGGATAAGCTGGACAAGCGCGGCGCCGATTACGTGCGCGAGACGCTGGTGGGCGAGGGCTTCAACATCCCGGGCGAGCAGGTCGAGAAGATCCTGGCCTTTGTGGCCGTGCGTTCGCAGGGCCATGCCGATGCGCTGGCGCAGCTGGCAACGCTTGAAGCCGACGCCGGTTCTTCGGAGATCCTGCGTACCGGCGTGGCCGAACTGCGCGAAGTGCTGCAGCTGGTGCAGGCGCTGGGCGTGCCGGAAACCGCGTACTGCCTGAACTTCTCCATTGCGCGCGGCCTGGACTACTACACCGGCACCGTCTACGAGACAACGTTGACCGACCACCCGCAGATCGGCTCGATCTGCTCGGGCGGCCGCTACGAAGACCTGGCCAGCCACTACAGCAAGTCCAAGTTGCCGGGCGTGGGCATTTCCATCGGCCTGTCGCGCCTGTTCTGGCAGCTGCGCGAGGCCGGCCTGATCGATGGCATCGAGGCCAGCAGCGTGCAGGCGCTGGTGGCGCTGATGGACGAGCAGGGCATGCCGCAGTCGCTGGACATCGCGCGCCGCCTGCGCGCCGGTGGCATCAACACCGAAGTGCAGATGGAGCCGAAGAAGATCGGCAAGCAGTTCCAGTACGCGGCCAAGGCGGGCATCCGCTTCGTGGTGCTGGCCGGTGAGGACGAGCTGGCGCGGGGCGTGGTGGCGGTGAAGGACCTGCTGCGCGAGCAGCAGTTCGAAGTGTCGCGCGATGAGCTGGCGAGCACCCTGCAGGTGGAGCTGGAGCAGTCGAAGGTGATGTAACGGCCGGTTGGCCGCATGCCAACACGCCACGAAAACGCCCACCACCCGGTGGGCGTTTTCGTTTCCGGGCCGCGTTCCGGGGTCAGAGCCGTTTTCCTTCAGAAAACGGATCCGACCCCTTGCTGTTCCAACAGCTCGCAGGAAACTGTCGACGGCGGGGTGGGTCCGGAGGCAGGGGTGTCCGCGGCATGGATGCCGCGGCCAAGCCCCCATGGACGGATTTACGGCGTCCCCTGCCACCGGACCCACCCCGCCAACCCTCAGCCATCCAGCATTTGACGTCGCTTCGGCATCTAGCGGGTGCAGGGCAGCAGCCTTGCCGCCCCCTCAACCCCCGATTTGACGCACTGCGCAAGAATGCGCTAATGTACTAACGCGCTATTACATTGATGCATGGAAACGACCCCGTGAAAGCCCGCCCCGAGATTGCCGCCAAAGACCCGAAGGCCGACCTGGAAGCCTTGGCCCTGGCCTTTGCCGCCCTGCGCGAGCCGGAGGAGGTGGAAGCCTTCCTGCGCGACCTGTGCACTCCGGCCGAACTGGAAGCCATGGCCGACCGCTGGAAGGTGGTGCCGTTGCTGCAGCAGGGCGTGCCGTACCGCGAGATCCACGAGCGCACCGGGGTCAGCGTGACCACCACCGGACGGGTGGCGCGCACGCTCGAGCACGGCCATCGAGGCTATGCCGCTGCCATCGACCGCCTTGCTTCGCGCTGATCCGCGCCCCGTTCCGAACTTCGAGACCTCCCCCATGAGTGCAACCCAGGCAGCGCCGGCACGAGACCGGCTGCGTATCGCCATCCAGAAGAGTGGCCGGCTGGCCGAGCCCGCCCGTAACCTGCTCAGCGCCTGTGGCCTGAGCTGGCGCGAAAGCCGCGACAAGCTGTTCTGCTACGGCGAATCGCTGCCGGTGGACCTGCTGCTGGTGCGCGACGACGACATCCCCGGCCTGATCGCCGACGGCGTCTGCGACCTCGGCATCGTCGGCCGCAACGAGCTGGACGAACAGGCCGCGGCACGCCGCCAGGTCGGCCTGCCGGACGCCTATCAGGCGCTGCGCGGGCTGGGCTTCGGCCAGTGCCGGCTGATGCTGGCGGTGCCGGAGGAATGGCAGTGGCAGGGTCCGGCGCAGCTGGCCGGCACCCGCATCGCCACCAGCTACCCGGCCATCCTCACGCAGTGGCTGGCCGAGCAGGGAGTGGACGCACAGGTGGTCGAGCTGTCCGGTTCGGTGGAAATCGCCCCGCGCCTGGGCACCGCCGACCTGATCTGCGATCTGGTGTCCAGCGGCGCCACCCTGCGCGCCAATCAGCTGACCCCGGTGCACAACCTGCTCGACAGCGAGGCGGTGCTGGCCGGTGCAGTACGGGTGCCCGATGATGCACGTGCATCGCTGCGCGCGATGCTGCTGCGCCGCCTCGATGGCGTGGTGCAGCGCCAGGACCGCAAGCTGCTGATGTTCCGCGCCAGCGAGGATCGCGTCGACGCGCTGGCGCAGTTGCTGGCCGATGCCGAGCCGCTGGTGCGGTTGCCGGCCGATGGCGGTGCGCTGCGCCTGCAGACCATGTGCCCCGGCCCGCTGAGCTGGCAGCGCATGGAAGAACTCGAGCGCGCGGGTGCGCAGGGCCTCATGGTACTGAGCGTGGAGCGGTCGCTGGCATGAACCGTCTGATCTGGTCCCAACTTGATGAGGCCGCGCGCAGCGCGGCATTGACCCGCCCGGTGCAGACCGTGGCGCAGCAGACCCGCGATGCCGTGACGGCCCTGATCGCGCAGGTGCGTGCACAGGGCGACGGTGCGCTGCGTGCGATCACCGCGCGCTTCGATGGTGTCGAGCTGGCCTCGTTTGAAGTCTCCGAAGCCGAATTCGCCGCTGCTGAAGCGGCCGTGCCCGCCGAACTGCGCCAGGCGATGGTGGACGCCGCCGAGCGCATCGCGCGCTTCCACGCCGCCGGCATGGGTAAAGGCTATGCAGTTGAAACCGCGCCGGGCGTGGTCTGCGAACGCATGCTGCGCCCGATCGGCCGGGTGGGCCTGTACGTACCTGCTGGCAGCGCGCCATTGCCGTCCACCGCGTTGATGCTGGGCGTTCCGGCGCAGTTGGCCGGTTGCCCGCAGGTGGTGCTGTGCACGCCGCCGCGCGCCGACGGCAGCGCCGATCCGGCAGTGCTGGTAGCCGCGCGCCTGACCGGCGTGCAGCGCGCGTTCAAGTTGGGCGGCGCGCAGGCGATCGCCGCGATGGCCTATGGCACCGCCAGCGTTCCGGCCTGCGACAAGCTGTTCGGGCCCGGCAACAGCTTCGTCACCGAAGCCAAGCAGCAGGTCGCGCAGGATGGCGTCGCCGCCATCGATATGCCGGCCGGTCCCTCCGAAGTGCTGGTGATTGCCGATGCTGGCGCCAATCCGGCGTTCGTCGCCGCCGACCTGCTGTCGCAGGCCGAGCACGGCCCGGATTCACAGGTGCTGCTGTTGACCGACGATGCCGCGATGCTGGCCGCGGTCGAGGTTGAGGTCGAGCGCCAGGTGGCCCTGCTGCCGCGCCAGCAGATTGCGCGGCAGGCGCTGTCAGCGTCGCGCCTGATCCAGGTTGATTCGTTGGACGAGGCCTTCGCGATCAGCAACCGCTATGCGCCCGAACACCTGATCCTGGCGCTGCGTGAACCGCGCGATTGGCTGGACAAGGTGCAGGCGGCCGGCTCGGTGTTCCTCGGCGACTACACCCCCGAAGCACTGGGTGACTACTGCAGCGGCACCAACCACGTGCTGCCCACCGCCGGCGCCGCGCGTGCTTACAGCGGCGTGAGCGTTGCCAGCTTCCAGAACCTGATCAGCGTGCAGAGCGCCAGTGCCGCCGGCCTGGCCGCGATCGGCGGCTGCGCGCGCATCATCGCCAGCGCCGAAGGCCTGGATGCCCACGAGCGTGCGGTGGCATTGCGCATGGAGGTGGCGGCATGAGCGCGGCTGTCGAGGAGGTGCTGGCGCTGGTGCGTCCGGATCTGCAGGCGTTCGCCGGCTACAGCTCGGCACGCAGCGCAGCGGTGCAGGGCGAGGTCTGGTTGAACGCCAACGAGTCCGCCTGGGCCAATACGGCCGACGCGGCTGGCAGCAGCCGGCGCTATCCGGAGCCGCAACCGTTGGCGTTGCGCGAAGGCTTGGCGGCGCTGTACGGCGTGACGCCACAGCAGCTGCTGGTCGGCCGCGGCAGCGACGAGGCCATTGATCTGCTGGTGCGCGCGCTGTGCGTGCCGGGCCGCGACGGCGTGGTGGTCACGCCGCCGGTGTTCGGCATGTACGCCGTCTGCGCACGCCTGCAGGGCGCCGCATTGATTGAAGTGCCGCTGGTGGACAGCGAAGATGGCCTGCGTGCCGATCTGGATGCGGTGGTCGACGCGGTCAAGGCGCAAGGTGCCAAGCTGGTGTTCCTGTGCGCCCCGTCGAACCCGGCCGGCAGTGACATCGCCCTGGACGAAGTCGAGCGGGTGGTGGTTGCGCTGCGCGGGCAAGCACTGGTGGTGGTGGACGAGGCCTATGTCGAGTACGCGCAGCGTCCGTCGGCGACCACGCTGCTGGCCGCGAACCCGAATCTGGCGGTGCTGCGCACGCTGTCGAAGGCGCACGCTCTTGCCGCCGCCCGCGTTGGCACCCTGATCGCCGCCCCGGAGCTGATTGCCGTGCTGCGCCGCTGCCAGGCGCCGTACCCGGTGCCGACGCCATGCACGGAACTGGCGGTGCAGGCGCTGCAACCCGCCGCGCTGACCATCACCGCCGAGCGCGTAGCCACGGTGATTGCCGAGCGCGAACGCCTGCGCGAGGCGCTGCCGGGCCTGCCCGGCGTGCGTCGCGTCTACCGCTCATCCGGCAACTACCTGCTGGTTCGCTTCGCCGATGCCCAGGCCGCGTTCGATACGCTGCTGGCTGTGGGCGTGGTGGTGCGCGACCAGCGCGCCGCGCCGCAGTTGGGTGATGCACTGCGCATCAGTATCGGCAGTCCCGAAGAGAACGACCGCGTGCTTGCGGCCCTGTCGGCGCGGAGGGCCGCAGCATGACCCCGATCCTGTTCATCGACCGCGACGGTACCCTCATCGAGGAGCCGTCCGACTTCCAGATCGACGCCTACGAGAAGCTGCGCTTCGTGCCGCAGGTGATCCCGGCGCTGCTGAAGCTGCGTGATGCCGGCTACCAGTTCGTGATCGTCACCAACCAGGATGGCCTGGGCAGCGACAGCTACCCACGCGCCAGCTTCGATGGCCCCAACGACCTGATGCTGCAGATCTTCGAGAGCCAGGGCATCACCTTCCGTGACGTGCTGATCGACTGCAGTTGGCCGCAGGACAACGCGCCCACGCGCAAGCCGGGCATCGGCCTGATGACCGCCTACCTGCAGGACCGCAGCATCGACTGGGTGCGTTCGGGCATGGTGGGGGACCGTATCACCGACCTGCAGTTCGCCGACAACCTCAACATCCGTGGCTTCCAGCTGCGCACCGAACAGTTCGGTGGCGAGTGGAACTGGCCGGGCATCGCCCATGCGCTGGCCGACGCGCCGCGTACTGCCGTGGTCCAGCGCAACACCAAGGAGACGAAGATCCGCGTTGAACTCGATCTGGACCGTGCCGGTGATGCGCGCATCGCCACCGGACTGCCCTTCTTCGACCACATGCTGGAACAGATCGGCAAGCACGGCGGGTTCGCGCTGGACATCCAGGCCGAGGGCGACCTGCACATCGACGAGCACCACACCATCGAGGACACCGGGCTGGCGCTGGGTCAGGCCCTGCGCGAGGCGCTGGGCGACAAGCGCGGCATCGGCCGCTACGGCTTCACCCTGCCGATGGACGAGACCCTGGCCAGCGCTGCGCTGGACTTCAGCGGCCGCCCGTACTTCGTGTTCGAGGGCGAGTTCAAGCGCGAGCGGGTGGGCGACATGCCGACCGAGCTGGTGCCGCACTTCTTCCGTTCGCTGTGCGATGCCAGTGGCCTGAACCTCAACCTGCAGGTACGCGGCGACAACGATCACCACAAGGTGGAGGCCTGCTTCAAGGCGCTGGCGCGCGCACTGCGCCCGGCGCTGGCCCGGCAGGGCACGGCACTGCCGAGCACCAAGGGGGCATTGTGAGCGACGTCGCGCTGATCGATGCCGGTGGTGCCAACCTGGGCTCGGTGCGCTACGCACTGGAGCGCCTCGGCGCGACGGTGCGGCTGGTGCGCGATGCGGACGAACTGGTGGGTGCGCAGCGGGTGATCCTGCCCGGTGTCGGCGCCGCCGGTCCCGGCATGCAGCGCCTGCACGCGCAGGGCCTGGTGGAGCCGTTGCAGCGGCTGGAGGTGCCGCTGATGGGCATCTGCCTTGGCATGCAGCTGCTGTTCGAACGCTCCGAGGAAGCGGGTGTGGAGACACTGGGACTGATTCCGGGCGTGGTGCGCAAGCTGGTGCCGGCCTGTGGCATCCGCGTGCCGCACATGGGCTGGAACCGCCTGCTGCCGCTACGTGAGTCGGTGCTGTTGCAGGGTGTGCCGGAGCGCGCCAGCGCCTACTTCGTGCACAGCTATGCGGCGCCGCTGAATGCCCACACCGTCGCGGCGTGCGACCACGGTGGGCTGTTCACTGCCGTGGTGGAGCAGGGGCGCTACTACGGCGCGCAGTTCCATCCCGAGCGCTCCGGCGAGACCGGCTCGCTGATGCTGCGCAACTTCCTTGAGGGCACTGCTGCATGAGTTTCATCGTCTACCCCGCGCTGGATATCCGCGATGACCGCGTGGTGCGGCTGCGCCAGGGCGACTACGCGCAGGAAACCTCCTACGGCGACGATCCGCTGCCGCGCGCGCAGGCCTTCGCCGCACAGGGCGCGCAGTGGATGCATCTGGTCGACCTGGATGCTGCACGCGCAGGTGGCTATACGCTGGCACCGCTGCTGGCGGCGATCCGCGCGCAGACGCCGCTGCAGGTGCAGACCGGTGGTGGCGTGCGTGGCCGCGACGATGTGGCGCGCATGCTTGATGCTGGCGCCGGCCGCGTGGTGGTCGGCTCGCTGGCGGTGCGCCGCCCCGATGAAGTGGTCGGCTGGCTGGAGGAATTTGGCGCCGAGCGCATCACGATTGCGCTGGACGCGCGCCAGGACGCACAGGGGCAGTGGCAGCTGCCGGTGCACGGCTGGACCGAGAACGCCGGGGTGACCCTGGATGACCTGGCCCAGCGCTACGCGCGCGCCGGCATGCGCCACCTCTTGTGCACCGACATCGCCCGCGACGGCATGCTGGCCGGGCCCAATATCGGCCTCTACCAGCACCTGTCGGCATTGCTGCCGGGGGTGGCGGTGCAGGCGTCCGGCGGCATCCGTGACGTGGCCGATGTGGCCGAGGCGCGTGCCGCTGGCTGCGGTGGTGCGATTCTCGGCAAGGCACTGCTGGAGCAGCGCATGGACCTGGCGGAGGCGCTGGCATGTTGAGCCGCCGCATCATTCCCTGCCTTGACGTGCGCGATGGCCGCGTGGTGAAGGGCGTGCGCTTCCGCGACCACGTCGACATGGGCGACATCGCCGAGCTGGCGCAGCGCTACCGCGACCAGGGTGCCGACGAGCTGGTGTTCTATGACATCGGCGCCAGCCCTGAGGCGCGTTCGGTGGACGTGGCGTGGATCGAGCGCATCGCGCGCCTGATCGACATTCCGTTCTGCGTGGCCGGTGGCATCGACAGCGTGGAAGCCGCGCGTCGCGTGTTGTTCGCCGGTGCCGACAAGGTGTCGATCAACTCCCCCGCGCTGGGCCGCCCGGAACTGATCACTGAACTGGCCGACGAGTTCGGCGTGCAGTGCGTGGTGGTGGGTGTCGACTCGGTACGTGAAGCGGACGGCCAGTGGCGGGTGCGCCGTTTCAGTGGCGACCCGGACAAGACCCAGGCGGTACCGCTGCGTACCCTGGACTGGATCGTCGAAGCTCAACGGCGTGGCGCTGGCGAGATCGTGCTGAACTGCATGGACAGCGACGGTGTGCGCCGTGGCTACGATGTCGTGCAGCTGCAGCAGGCGCGGGCACTGTGCCAGGTGCCACTGATCGCCTCCGGTGGCGCCGGTGCGATGGAGCACTTCGCCGAAGCCTTTGATCAGGCCGACGTCGATGGTGCGCTGGCGGCGAGCGTGTTCCACAGCGGCGCCATCGCCATTCCAGAATTGAAGCGCTACCTGCGCGGACAGCAGATCGAGGTGCGGGATGTCTATTGAAGTCAGGCCTTCGTTGGACGCATTGCAGGCACTGGACTGGGGCAAGGGTGACGGCTTGCTGCCGGCCGTGGTGCAGGATGCCGATACGCTGCAGGTGCTGATGCTGGGCTATGTCAGCGCCGAATCGCTGGCGGCCACGCTGGCCATCGGCCACATGACCTTCTTCAGCCGCAGCAAGCAGCGGTTGTGGACCAAGGGCGAGCAGTCCGGCAACGTCCTGGCGGTGCAATCGATCAGTGTCGACTGCGATGCCGACACGCTGCTGGTGACGGCACGCCCGGCGGGGCCAACCTGCCACACGGGTGCGGAGAGCTGTTTCGACCAGGCGCCGAAGGACTTCCTGGGCGGGCTGGACCAGTTGGTCGCGATGCGTGAGGCGCAGCGCCCGCCGGGCAGCTATACGACCCGCCTGTTCGAGGGCGGCATCCGCCGCATCGCACAGAAGGTGGGTGAGGAGGGGGTGGAGACCGCTCTGGCTGCGGTTGCGCAGGATGACGAGGCGCTGCTCGGTGAGGCTTCGGACCTGCTGTACCACCTGCTGGTACTGCTGCGCGCGCGCGGTCTGTCGCTGGACGATGCGCGGGCGGTGCTGGAAAAACGCCATCGTTGAAGCGTGGTAGTGCCGGCCGCTGGCCGGCAACCTCCTGATCGTCGGACATCCAAGGGTTGCCGGCCAGCGGCCGGCACTACCCGCCGGCAATGCAGCCGAGCGTGGCTCGGCTCTACAATACCGCGTCTCTTTCTGCCGGATGCCTCCCATGAAACTGCCTGCTGCCTGGCTGTGCTGCCTGTTGCTGACCTCGCCGGCCTGGGCTGCGGACACCGTGGTCACCGGCAAGGTCTATCTGGAGCGTGACGGCAAGCCGGGCCGCGGTGCGACCGATCCGGGCCTGGCCGGGGTGCAGGTCTCCAACGGCGAGACGATCGTCAAGACCGCCGCCGATGGCAGCTACAGCCTTCCGGTGCGTGACGGCCAGACCGTGTTCGTGATCAAGCCCGATGCGTATTCGTTCCCGAAGGCGACAGACGGCCTGCCTTCGTTCTGGCGCCACTTCCGCCCGAACGGCTCGCCGGCGCTGAAGTACGGCGGCATCGCCGCCACCAGCGATGTCACCCGCAACTGGGATTTCGCGCTGCAGTCGGATCGCCATGACAGCCGTCGCGGCTTCCAGATGCTGGTCTTCACCGACTCCCAGACCGCCAGCCTGAAGGACATCGGCTACTACCAGCAGTCGATCGTGTCGCCGCTGGTCGGCCAGACCAAGGCGCGCATGGGCACCACCCTGGGTGACATCGTCAACGACGATCTGACCCTGTATCCGGCAATCAACAAGGTCACCACGTCGCTGGGCGTGCCGTGGTTCCATGTGCCGGGCAATCACGACCTCGATTTCGATGCAGCCAGCGACGAGCATTCGCTGGACAGCTGGCGCAACATCTACGGCCCGGACACCTACGCGGTGGAAGAGGGCGGTGCCAGTTTCGTGTTCCTCGACGACGTGGTGTATGACCCCAACGCAAGGCCGAAGTATGTCGGTGGCCTGCGCGAAGACCAGTTCGCTTTCCTTGCCAGCTACCTGAAAGGCCTGCACAAGGACCGCCTGCTGGTGCTGGGCATGCACATCCCGCTGTTCGACGCCGCGCCGGGGCGCGAGACCTTCCGTCATGCTGACCGCCAGCGCCTGTTCGACCTGCTGAAGGACTTCCGCAACGTGCTGGTGCTCAGCGGGCACAGCCACACCCAGCAGCACGTCTACCACGGCAAGGCCGACGGCTGGAACGGTGACAAGCCGCTGCACGAATACAACGTCGGTGCCAACTGCGGCGCATTCTGGTCCGGGGTGAAGGATGCCGCCGGCGTGCCGGACAGCGCCATGAGTGATGGCACGCCAAAGGGCTACGCGTTGCTGGACGTCGCCGGCAATGGCAGCTACAAACTGCAGTACCGCGTGGCCGGCAAGCCGGCCAGCGAGCAGATCGGCCTGCATGCGCCGAAGGTGCTGCGCCAGGGGGCCTATCCGGCGTGGGGTGTCTACGCCAACGTCTACATGGGCGAGGACGCCAGCGTGGTCGAGTACCGCGTCGATGGCGGTGCCTGGCAGCCGATGAAGCAGGTCAGTCAGCCCGATCCGCGCCTGATGGTGGAGAACGTGGCTGACGATCTGGCTGACAGCCTGCGCGGCTACGACCGTTCGCCGGAGGCCACCGCGTCGCCGCACCTGTGGCGTGGCGCGCTGCCGACCGACCTGGCAGTGGGCAGTCACAAGGTCGAAGTACGCTCTACCCAGCCTGATGGTGCAGTATTCACCGCCACCACCCGCTACAGCCTGCAGACGGCACAGCCCTGATCCCCCGCATCTCCGCTCCAGCGAAAGGACCCCGCATGGATATCCGCTTCATGGCCGGCACCACGCCAGTCACCCTCAGCCGCCACTGGTTCACCGGCGCGATGCTGCTGCAGAGCGCCACCGAGAAGGTCTGGGTGCAGCATCCGCTGCATCCGGGCACCCACTTCTCGTTCTCGCTGGTACAGTCGTGGCTGCGCCACATCGCCGGCCATGAGGTGCTGGTCGAGCGCACCCGGCCGCTGTTGTTCGCCGGCTTCCGCCCGCAGCGCCTGCGCGTGCTGGTGGATGGTGTGCAGGTGGCCGAACAGGAAGGCATGTAGTCCAACCTGAACCGCCGGCGCGCTAGGCAAAGCCGCCCCGATGCCTGAGAATCGGGGCGATTCAATCGATCCAAGCAGGCCAGCGTGACCATCGCAGCAGCGTCTCCGGTTTCCACCGACTCCGCCCGCGGCGGTCTTCCGCGCAGTCTCGTTGTCGCCGATGTCGGCGGCACCTTCGCCCGTTTGGCGCTGGCTGAAACGCAAGCCGGCCAGGCACCACTGCTGGGCAGCCATCGCACCTACGCCTGCGCCGAGCACCCCAGCCTGGCCGCGATCCTGGCCGATTTCACCGCTGGCCTCGGCCAGCCGGTACAGGCCGCGGTGGTCGCCATCGCCGGCCTGCTCGATGGCGATGTGCTGATCAATTCCAACCTGCCGTGGACGGTCTCGCTGTCGGCCACGCGGGTGCAGTCCGGGCTGTATGAGCTGCAGCTGATCAATGATTTTGAAGCGGTGGCGTTGGCCATTCCCTACCTGCAGCCTGACACCCTGGTGCCGCTCAATGGCGATGCTGACCCGGCGCAGGCGTTCCCGGCGCTGGTGCTGGGCGCCGGAACCGGCCTGGGTGCAGCATTGCGCTTTGCCGACGGCGAGCGTCCGGTGCTGGCCAGCGAGATCGGCCATGCCGCGCTCGGCGCCGGCAACGCGCTGGAACTGCAGGTGCTGGACAAGCTGCTGCAGCGCTGGCCGCACGTGGACAACGAGCGCGTGCTGTCCGGCAGTGGCCTGATGAACCTGTATCCGTGCCTGTGCGAACTGCGTGGCGTCACTCCGGTGTGGAGCAGTACCGAGGCACTGATCGGTGCCGCGCGCAGCGGTGAGGATGCGCTGGCGGTGGAAACGCTGCAGGTGTTCTGTGCCTGGCTGGGCAGCCTGGCCGGCGACGCAGCGATCGCGGTGGGTGCGCGTTCGGTGTACCTGGCCGGGGGCATTTCCGCGCATGTGCAGGATTTCCTGGCCGATGGTCGCTTCCGTGAGCGCTTCCTCAACAAGGGCGTGCTGACCGAGGTGCTGCGCCAGGTGCCGGTATGGCGCGTGGAGCATGGCCAGCTGGGCGTTCTCGGCGCAGCGGTCTGGTACGCCGCACGGCAGCCCACGCACGACTGATCGGCGTGGCCGGCATCGGGCCGGCCGTGCATTGCAGACTGGGAGGGGAAGATGGTGGATCGCAGGCAGTTCCTGCAGGCCGGCGCACTGGCCGCAGGCATGGTGGCCTTGCCGGGCGTGCAGGCGCGCACGCAGGGTGGGGCCAGGGTGGTTTCGACCTGGGACTTCGGCGTGCCGGCCAACCAGGCCGCGTGGAAGGTGCTGGCGCAGGGTGGCAGCGCACTGGATGCAGTTGAAGCCGGTGCACGCTGGGCCGAGAGCGAGCTGTGCAACCCCACCGTCGGCCATTGCGGTAACCCGGATCGCGACGGGGTGCTGAGCCTGGATGCGAGCATCATGGATGGTGATGGCCGTTGTGGCGCAGTGGCCGCGCTGGTGGACATCCTGCATCCGGTGTCGGTGGCCCGCAAAGTGATGGAAAACAGCCCGCACGTGCTGCTGGTGGGCGAGGGCGCGCAGCAGTTCGCGGTGCAGCAGGGTTTTGAACGCAGGCACCTGCTGACGCCGCAGGCCGAAGCGGCCTGGCGCGAGTGGCTGAAGACCGAGAAGTACCAGCCGCAGATCAATGCTGAGCGTCGTAGTATTCCTGGCAACAGCGACAACCACGACACCATCGGCATGCTGGCGCTGGATGCCCGCGGTAAGCTGGCCGGCGCCTGCACCACCAGCGGCATGGCCTGGAAGCTGCACGGCCGGGTCGGCGACAGCCCGATCATCGGCGCCGGCCTGTATGTCGACAACGAAGTGGGCGCGGCCACTGCTTCGGGCGTGGGTGAGGAGATGATCCGCAACGCCGCCTCGTTCCTGGTGGTTGAGCTGATGCGCCAAGGGCGCTCGCCCGCGCAGGCCTGCCGCGAAGCCATCGACCGCGTGGTGCGCAAGCGCCCCGAAGCGAGCAGAACATTGCAGGTGTGCTTCCTGGCCATGAACAAGCAGGGCGAGGTGGGTGCCTACGCGTTGCACCGCGGCTTCGTCTACGCCGTGTGCGATGGACAGCGCCAGGACGACCTGCGCGACTCGCCGTCGATCTACACGAGCACTCAGGCGTGAGCACGCGGCTGACCCTGGAGATCGCTAGCAACTCGCTGGCCTCGGCGCTGGCCGCGCAGGCCGGCGGTGCCGACCGCATCGAACTGTTCGAGAACCTGGCCGAGGGTGGCACCACGCCGTCGTTTGCCACCATCGCGATTGCCCGGGAACGCCTGTCGATTCCGCTGTTCGTGCTGGTGCGCCCGCGCCCGGGTGATTTCCACTACGACGCATTGGAAACCGAACTGATGCTGCGTGACATCGCGCAGTGCCGCGCGCTCGGCTGCGATGGCGTGGTGATCGGTGCGCTGGATGTGCAGGGCGGGATCGATCTGGCGCTGTGCCGTGAACTGGTGCAGGCCGCCGGGCCGCTGCAGGTGACCTTCCATCGCGCCTTCGATGCTGCCCGCGATCTGCCGGCGGCGCTGGAGCAGGTGATCGGACTGGGTTGCCAGCGCGTGCTGACCTCGGGCGGCCAGGTCAGCGCCGAGGCCGGCGCCGATGTGCTGGCGGGTCTGGTCACCCAGGCGGCGGGACGTATCACGGTGATGGCCGGCGCCGGGCTGGGACCGGCCAACATCGCGGCCGTTGCGCGACGGAGCGGCTGCACCGAACTGCACGCCTCGGCCAAGGGCCTGCGGCGCTCGGCCATGCAGTTCCAGAACCCGGCGCTGCGCGGCCTGGACCCGGACTGGAGCCAGACCGCCACCGCCACCGTGGCCGCACTGCGGCAGGCGCTGGACGGCGCAAGGTAACCCGCTTCTCCTGTAGAGCCGAGCCAACGCTCGGCTGCGCTTTGCGACAAACGACAGCAACCGGGCACGGGCTCGGCTCTACAACGCCCCGCTGCCGCCGCACGCGACAACGCGGACAAAACCGTTCCGCGCGCGATTGTCGCGTTCGTGTCATTGTCGTGTGCGCCGTTCTCTCAGCGATGTTGCGCAACCCTTTGATTGTTCTGGATACCGGCAGCCGATAGCGGCATTCCGCCAGCGGTTGCTGCATCGCCGCATGCCCGGCGCTGTTCAGCTGTGCTTTAGTTTGGATCGATCCACAGGGGAGGGGCTGGGACGGTCGTGAACCGATCCCGGTACCCGGATCAGCCGTCGTGCTACGCCACCACCCGTCCGTGCGTCCACCCTTTCCAAGAGCAATCACCCATGGCTCAGTCCGTTCGCAAGCGTCGTCACCTGCTGTCCCAGGCACTGGTCCTGGTCCTGTTTCCCCTGGCCGCTGGTGCACAGGAAGCGGCCAGTTCGTCCACCAAGGACTTGGACGCGGTCACCGTTACCGGTTCGCGCATCAAGCGCGCCGCGGTCGAAGGTCCGGCCCCGGTCAACGTGATCACCGCGCAGCAGATCCAGAAAGAGGGCTTCGTCAGCGTGTACGACGCGCTGAAGACGCTCACCGAAGCGACCGGTACCGTCGAAGCCGCCTCGCAGTGGGGTTCGCACACGCCAAATGCCAGCGGGCTGAACCTGCGCGGGATGGGCCCGAATCGCTCGCTGCTGTTGGTCAACGGCCGTCGCGTGGCCGATTACCCGCTGCCGTATGGCGGTGAAACCAATTTCTCCAACTACGGCAACATTCCGGCCGCAGCGGTGGAACGCATCGAAGTACTGACCGGCGGCGCCTCGGCCATCTATGGTTCGGACGCGATCGCCGGCGTGGTCAACGTCATCCTCAAAACCAACTACGACGGCGACGAAGTGCGCGTGCGCGGCGGCACCTCCACCGAAGGCGGGCGCGACACCTGGGACCTGTCATGGGCCGGCGGCAGGACCGGTGACAACTGGAGCGTGACCTATGCGTTGCAGTACACCAAGCGCGATCCGTTGTTCGGCCGCGACCGCCCGCAGATGGACGATGCCGATGATGCGCCGTATGCGTCCTGGAACATGGAGCAGCGCAAGGTCGGCTTCCGTCCCACGGCCGGGCTGGCGCTGATCGATCCGACGACGGGCCAGCGCCTGGCGCCGCCCACCGGTACCTGCGAGAAGTTCGACGGTGAGTACTACACGGCCGATCGACTGGTCTACAACTACGCCGCCAACCGCATCACCAACACCGGCCGCCTGTGCGGCATGAGCGCCGACTACGCCAACTGGCTGCTGACCGGTGGTGCCGAGAACGTGTCCGGCAACCTGTATGCCACCTTCGATTTCAGCAGCGACCTGCAGGCCTGGACCAACCTGGCGGCGTACCGCTCCGAAGCGATCTGGGGCACCAATCCACCCAGCGTCTCGCTGATCGACGATGACAACGGCTACTACTGGGATGCCAACCGCAACCGCCCGATCCTGGGCGTGCGCCAGTTCACCCCGAACGAAGTCGGCGGCTTGGACACCCTGCGCAACACCAACCGCGAGCTGTCATGGGACTGGAGCGCGGGCCTGCGTGGACGCCTTGCCGACCGCTTCGACTGGAGCGCCACGGTGGGCCGTTCCTACTATCGCGTGGAAGAACGGCAGAACGTGGTCGACAAGCAGAAGTCGTACGACTACTTCCTCGGCCCGCGCCTGGGCACCACCGCCAACGGCGAGGCGATCTACGCGCTGAACGAATCGCGCTGGTGGAATCCGCTCACGCCGGACCAGTACTGGCAGATGGGTGCGGTGGCCAGGAACCGCGCGTCATCGTGGGTCAACCAGGCCTCGGCGGATATCACCGGCGAACTGTTCCAGGGCTGGGCCGGCCCGATCTCGTTCGCCGCCGTGGCCGAAGTCGCGCAGCAGGGCTATCACCTCAGCCCGGACCCGCGCGCCGGCATCGACTTCGATCTGCAGAACGTCGATCGCGGTGGCGGCGAGCGCACCCGTTACTCGGCCGGCGTCGAGTTCAAGATCCCGCTGCTGGAGAGCGTGACGGCCACCGCGGCCGCCCGCTACGACCGCTATGGCAACTACAAGGCCGATGACAGCAGTGAAACGCTGGATATCGGCAGCCAGAAGGAGACCACCTGGAACGTCGGCCTGGAATGGCGCCCGGTCGAATCGCTGCTGGTGCGTGGCTCGTACGCCACCAGTTTCCACGCGCCGGACATGCACTATCTGCTGGGCCAGCCGAGCAGTTCCGAAGTGCAGACCTATGACCGCCTGCGCTGCATCCAGAGCGGTGCCTACCTGGTCAACAACTGTGGCGTGGGCAACACCGATGTCTGGTACACCTTCGACGTGAACCGGCGTGGCACGCCGCTGCTGCGTTCGGAAACCGGCGATTCGTGGACGGTCGGCTTCGTCTGGGACGTGATGCCGAACCTGTCGGTCAGCGCCGACTACTGGGCGATCAAGCTGGAAGACATGATCGTCGATGTCGGCGCCGACGAGGTGCTGGCCAGCGAGGCCGGCTGCCTGACCGGCAAGAACATCGATGGCACGCCGTGGGCCAATCCGGCCGGTGGCGATTATTGCGCCGGCATCCTGGCCCGCGTGAACCGTGACAGCAGCGGCCGGCTGGTGTCGATCGAGCGCGGCCCGTTCAACCTGGCCAGCCGGGAAGTGCGCGGTATCGACCTGACTGCACGCTATCGCCTGGAAACCGCGCAGTGGGGCAGCTTCCAGCTGGGCCTGAACTACACCAACCAGATCTCGACCAAGGAACAGCGCTACGCCAACGACCCGAACCCGGAACGGCGCGACCGAGACCTGCGCAGCAAGCTGCGCGCGAGCCTGGCCTGGCAGCGCGGCAACTGGAACGCCAACGTCTATGCCGACCGCGTGGGTTCGGTGCCGGGCGTGCGCTATCACTGGGGCACCGATCGCCTGGACAATCCCGGCGGTTGCCTGCCGTTCGCCGACGGCTACGTGCCCAGTGACAGTCCGTCGCTGAACTGCCTGGAACCGGCACAGCTGCCGGATGGCTCGGTGAACCCGAACCCCAACGCGGGCCAGCAGACCTCGCGCTACTTCGGCCGGGTCGGGCCGTTCATCACCTGGAACGTCAACGTGGGTTACCAGGTGACCGAGCACGCCAAGGTCAATGTCTACGTCAACAACGTGTTCAATTCGGCCAGCTGGAACCACAAGGACCCGTACAAGCTGGACTATGACTTCGCCCCGACCCGGTTGCTGAGCGCGGTCGGCCGCGAGTTCGCATTGGAGTATGTGTTCACCTTCTGAGGAGACCGGCCTCCGCCGGTAGATCCACGCCATGCATGGATGCGGAAACGGAACACCGGGGGCGGCGCCCCCTTCAGGCATGCGGACAGGCTGGATTTGACCTTCCCACGATGGCAAGGTTTAGCCTGTCCGCATCCAGAAGGAAACCCGGGAATCCGATCATGAGCACGCCGCGCGCCGCTGCCGCCCCCGCCAGCCCCTCCACCATCAGCCTGCCCATCGAGGGCATGACCTGCGCCAGCTGCGTAGGCCGGGTCGAGGCAGCACTGTCCAAGGTCGAGGGCGTGGGCAGTGTCTCGGTGAACCTGGCCACCGAGCGGGCGGACATTCGTCCGTCGGGCCCGGTGGATCGCGCGGCGCTTGTCCAGGCAGTGGAGCGGGTGGGCTATGACGTGCCCGCAGCGACCACCGAACTGGCGGTCGAAGGCATGACCTGCGCTTCCTGCGTGGGCCGTGTCGAACGCGCGCTGTTGGCCGTGCCCGGCGTCAGCCAGGCCAGCGTCAACCTGGCCACCGAGCGCGCCACGGTGCGTGGCATGGCGGACGTGGCTGCGCTGGTCGCCGCGATCGACAAGGCCGGCTATGACGCGCGTGTGATCGAGGCGGGTGTGCAGTCCGATGATCAGGCTGCGGAAAAGAAGGATGCCGAGCGCGCCGAATTGAAGCGCGACCTGATCGTGGCCACCGCGCTGGCACTGCCGGTGTTCGTGCTGGAGATGGGTTCGCACCTGATTCCCGGCATGCACGAATGGGTGATGGCCACCCTCGGCATGCAGACCAGCTGGTACCTGCAGTTCGCACTGACGCTCCTAGTGCTGGCCATCCCCGGGCGCCGCTTCTACCAGAAGGGCTTCCCGGCGCTGCTGCGGTTGGCGCCGGACATGAATTCACTGGTGGCGGTGGGCACCGCCGCGGCGTTCGGTTATTCGGTGGTGGCAACCTTTGCACCGCGGCTGCTGCCGCCGGGCACGGTGAACGTCTACTACGAAGCGGCGGCGGTGATCGTCGCGCTGATCCTGCTCGGCCGCTTCCTTGAAGCTCGGGCCAAGGGCCGTACCTCCGAGGCGATCAAGCGTCTGGTCAACCTGCAGGCCAAGGTCGCCCATGTGATCCGTGACGGCCGTACCGTCGACATCCCGGTCAATGAAGTACAGAGCGGCGACGTGGTGGAAGTGCGCCCGGGCGAGCGCGTTCCGGTCGATGGCGAGGTGGTCGAGGGTCGCAGCTACATCGACGAGTCGATGATCAGCGGCGAGCCGATTCCGGTCGAGAAGCAGCCGGGAAGCAGCGTGGTCGGTGGCACGGTCAACCAGAAGGGCGCACTGACGGTGCGCGCCACGGCGGTGGGTGCGCAGACGATGCTGGCGCAGATCATCCGCATGGTCGAACAGGCGCAGGGCTCGAAGCTGCCGATCCAGGCGGTGGTCGACAAGGTGACGTTGTGGTTCGTGCCGGCGGTGATGCTGGCCGCGCTGGCGACCTTCGCGGTCTGGCTGATCTTCGGTCCATCGCCGGCGCTGAGCTTCGCGCTGGTCAATGCGGTGGCGGTGCTGATCATTGCCTGCCCGTGCGCGATGGGCCTGGCCACGCCGACCTCGATCATGGTCGGAACCGGTCGTGGCGCCGAAATGGGCGTGCTGTTCCGCAAGGGCGAAGCCCTGCAGTTGCTGAAGGACGCGCAGGTGGTGGCGGTGGACAAGACCGGCACGCTGACCGAAGGCCGCCCGCGCCTGACCGATCTGGAGATTGCCGCTGGCTTCGATCACAACAGGGTTCTGGCGGCAGTGGCCGCAGTGGAGTCGCGCTCGGAGCATCCCATCGCCCGCGCGATTGTTGATGCCGCGACCGGGCAGGGCATCGCGTTGCCGGGCATGGTCGACTTCGAATCGGTCACCGGCATGGGCGTTCGGGCCAGTGTCGAGGGTGCACGCGTGGAGGTCGGTGCCGATCGCTTCATGCGCGACCTGGGCGTGGACATCACTGCATTCGCAGCATTGGCGGCGGAACTCGGCACGCAGGGCAAGTCACCGATGTACGTGGCCATCGATGGACGCCTGGCCGCGATCATTGCGGTATCCGATCCGATCAAGCCGAGCACCCCCGCAGCGATCGCGGCGCTGCATCGGTTGGGCCTGAAGGTGGCGATGATCACCGGCGACAACGCCGGGACCGCACAGGCGATCGCGCGCCAGCTCGGCATCGATGAAGTGGTGGCCGAGGTGCTGCCGGAAGGCAAGGTCGAGGCAGTGCGTCGGCTGAAGGCCACGCATGGGCGCGTCGCCTTCGTCGGCGACGGCATCAACGATGCCCCTGCGTTGGCTGAAGCCGATGTCGGCCTGGCCATTGGTACCGGCACCGATATCGCGGTGGAGTCGGCCGACGTGGTGCTGATGTCGGGTAACCTGCAGGGCGTGCCCAATGCCATTGCGCTGTCCAAGGCGACGCTGGGCAACATCCGGCAGAACCTGTTCTGGGCGTTCGCCTACAACACCGCATTGATTCCCGTCGCTGCCGGCGTGCTGTACCCGGCCTGGGGCGTGCTGCTGTCGCCGGTGTTCGCGGCCGGTGCGATGGCGCTGTCCAGTGTGTTCGTGCTGGGCAACGCGCTGCGCCTGCGCCGCTTCCAGCCGCCGATGGCGGATGCCGCCGTTGCGACCCACTGAAGGAGAACCGCATGAACATCGGTGACGCCGCCAAGGCCTCCAGCGTGTCGGCGAAGATGATCCGCTACTACGAACAGATCGGCCTGATCCCCGCGGCCGATCGCACCGAATCGGGCTACCGGGCGTATTCGCGGGCGGACATCCATCGCCTGCGCTTCATCCGCCGCGCGCGCGATCTCGGCTTCCAGGTGGCCGAAATCAGTGACCTGCTGGGCCTGTGGAACGACACCGCGCGGCACAGTGCCGACGTCAAGCACCTGGCCGAGCAGCACATCGCCGACCTGGAACAACGCATCGAGAGCATGCGGCAGATGGCCGACACGTTGAAATCGCTGATCCGTTGCTGTGCAGGCGACGAGCGCCCTGAGTGCCCGATCCTGGAGCGGCTGGGTGAAGACGATGAGGCTCCGCTGTCGGTCGATGCAGCGAAGACCGGCGCGGTGCGGCGGCGCGCGCGCAAGCGCTGAGTTTCCATGTCGCGTACAAAAAAGCCCGCCCGGTGACAGTGCACGGGGCGGGCTTCGCTGTGGCAGAGGCCAGGGGATCAGGCAGTGCGCGGCGGGAAACCCGCATCGTTCAGCGCGGCGAACACCTGCTCCTGTGATGCGGTGGTCTGCACCTTGACCAGGCCGGTCGGCGGATCGGCCACCACACTGGCGTTCGGATCGATCTGCTGGATGGCGCGGGTCACGCTGCGCGCGCAGCCGCCGCAGGTCATGCCGTCAACATGGAATTCCATCTGTAGCTCCTTCGGTGCTCGTGAGATGAAACCAGTGTGCACCTTCCAACGATGGCAGGGTCAAGCAGGTGGCTGAACGGCGGCGCAGGCACCCATGAAAACGGCAGCCGCCTGTACCAGCGCGGCTGCCGTGGAGGACCATTCCCGCCGGGGCGGGCAAGACTGCGCCGGGCCAGGCCCGGCGCTGCCTCAGAACTTCCAGTTCACGCCGAAGTACAGCTGGCGGCCGGCGTACAGGTTGGACAGCAGGCGGGCCTGGCTGTCGTTGCCGATGTAGCTGCGCAGCTCGGACTTGGTGGCATTCAGCACGGCGGCGGTCACCGTCCAGTCCGGAGTGAGGTTGTAGGCCACGTTCAGGTCAAGCTGGCTGTAAGGCTTGGTGTAGGTGGTCATGCCATTGTTCAGGCCGCCGACCACTTCACCACGACGGTTGTACGAGGCGCGCGCCAGGAACTTGTCGTTCTCGTAGAACACCGTAACGTTGGCCTGGTTCTTGGCACTGCCGACCAGCGGCGAGGAGCCGATTTCCTCGCCATCCAGCACGATCGAGGCCAGGTTGGTGTCGTTGTAGGTGTAGTTGGCCTGCACGCCCAGTCCGAAGTCGAACGTGTACTGGCCATACAGTTCCACGCCCTGCGACACGCCATCGCGGCCGTTGGCCTGAGTCTCGTACTTCTGCACGGTGACCGACTGCCCGCCGACGTTCATCTGCTGGTCGCGCACCACCGGCACAGTGAAGTTGTCCACGTTCTTGCGGAACAGCGAAACACCTGCGACCGCGCCCGGCTTGAAGTACCACTCCAGGCCCAGGTCGAACTGGACTGCCTTGAACGGTTCCAGCGCCTTGTTGCTGCCCGAGCCGTACCAGCCGGGCGTGTCGGTGCCGCCGGTGACGCGGCGGTCGTTGGCGTACTCTTCGCTGATGTAACGCAGGCCACCGGGATAGGCGATGCTGGTGTAGCTCGGGCGCGCGACCACCTTCGATGCCGCGCCACGCAGCACCAGGTTGTCGGTGATGTCCCAGGCAATGTTGAAGCTGGGCAGCACGTCGGTATAGGTCTTTTCCAGCGACGACAGGGCATACACCTTGTCGCGCACCTGCGGATCGGGCAGGCGGACGAAGCCACCCTGGCAGCGCAGGTTCGGGTCGGCGGCCGGATCATCGCAGCTCATCGGCGCGCCGCTGGCGTTGTCGACGAAATAGTCGTTGAAGCGCTCGACCGAATCGCTGGACTGGGCGAACTGCTTGGTCCGCACCACGCGCACGCCGATGTTGCCGCGTACCCGCTCAGTGCGGAAGTTGGCCTGGAAGTAGCCGGAATGGATCTTCTCGTTGACGTCGTAGACGAAGTCTTCTTCGGTACGGTTGTGCGAGCCACCGTAGGTCTTGTTCAGGTAGTCGATGTAGGCCGGGTAGTTGATGCCCGGGAACACGTTGGCGTTGAACGCGCCGGTGATGTTGCTGATCGGGTTGGACAGGAAGAAGCCCGGTTGCGCATCGCCTGCGGTCGGATCGCAGCCGGCCTGGTAGCGATTGTTGTCATAGTCGGACGGATCCAGGCCCGGGCACACCCAATAGGTGTTGCCGGTGTTGCGGTGGACCTTGCCATCGCGGTACTTGGCGCCGAACTGGATCGAATCCAGCCAGCCGGCCTCGAACAGCTTGGTGACGTCGGCCTGGAAGTAGTTCTGCTTGACCTCGGTCTGCATCCACGACGAATCGGTCGAGCCGGTATCGACTTCGGCCACGCCCGCCATCAACTGCTGCTGCAGGTCCGGCGAGAACTGCACCGACGGCGTGCCGGTCAGGTCCCAGGCGGTGTACTGGTTGCCGGACTGCCACTGGTTGCCAACCTTGCGGCGCGGCTTGGCCGACATGCGGAAATTCATCGACGGACCACCTTCGGACCAGGTGCGGCCGCCGGTGAACGAGGCCTTCCACAGCGGGCTGATATCCCAGTCGATGGTCAGGTCGGCGGTCTGCGACAGTGCCTTTTCCTTGCTGTATCCACCGGTGAGCTGCGGAGTGGGGATGGTGCAGTCGTCCGGGCCCCAGCCACCGGGTTCCAGGCCGGCTGCCGCTGCTTCTTCCTCACTGCAGTAATAGGTCTTTCCGGCCAGCTTCTGGTACTGCGCACCCGTGACGATGCTGCCACTCGGGTCGAAATCCAGGCCGTTGAGCAGGCGGCCGCCGGCCCAGTTGCCGTCCTGGTTGTAGCGGGCCAGGTTCCACTCCGGCACCTTCAGCATGTTCTGGGTGTAGTCACCCTGCAACTCGAAGCGGAAGTAGTTCGCGGTCATCGTGACGTTGTCGACCGGCTTGAACTGGAAGGTCAGCTGGCCGCCCTTGCGCTCGCGCTTTTCTTCCTTCACCGCGAAGTTCACCGAGGTCGGCATGAAGAATTCGCTGTAGTTCTTGCCAGCCTGGTTGTTGAAGCCGGACTGGCCCCACCAGTAGTGGATGCCATCCTGCTCCAGCAGGTTGCCGTTGGCATCGCGGGCCGTGGTGCCATTGCCGTACCACTGGTAGTCCTCGGTGCTGGCTTCCATGGTGCGTGTGGTGCGCTTCTGCTGGGTCACGCCGACGAGGACGCCGAAGCGCTCATCCTTGCTGTGCCACGAGTACAGCGCGGACGCCTGCGGATCGACATCGTGGCTGGTATCGGAGGTGGTGCCCTCCAGGTTCACGTAGCCGGAGTTGGATTCCATGTCCAGCGGGCGACGGGTATGCAGGATGACCGTGCCGCCGATGCCGCCTTCGTCGATGCGTGCTTCCGGCGACTTGAACAGCTCCGCGCTGGACAACATGTTCGATGGCAGCAGGGTGTAGTTGAAGGAGCGTGTCGCTTCGTTGTTGGTCTCCGACGAGGCGACGAAGTTGCCGTTCAACTGGGTCAGGGTCAGGTCCGGCGCAAGGCCGCGCACACTGACGCTCTTGCCTTCGCCACCGCTGCGGGTGATGACCACGCCGGGCACGCGCTGCAGTGCGTCGGCCACGTTCTTGTCGGGGAACTTGCCGACGTCCTCGGCGGTGATCACCTCGACCACCGCGTTGGCGTCGCGCTTCTGCTCGAGGCTCTTTTCAATGGCGTAGCGGTAGCCGGTGACCTGGACGCTGTCCAGGGTGGTGGCGTCCTGCGCGCCGGTGGACGTGGCCTGTTGCGCGGCGGCGCCAGCCGGAATGACGGCGGCGGCCAAGGCCAGCGCGATGGCCAGCGACAATGCGTCGTGGCCGTGCGTACGTGTTGAATGCTTCATTCCCATCTCTCCCTCTCTTCTGGATTGATCCGGTGACGTGGCACGGACAACTTGAATCGATCTAATTTGAAGTGACATTACGGGTGTCGCCATGTGGGTGGCAGAGCACCGCGCGTGTGGCCTGGTACGTCCTGTTGCTGCTCCCCCAACTCCCGGCCATCGCAGTGTCGCTCTTGGATCGATCTAAGCGATGGGCGGGCGATTTTTAGCACGGGTCGCCCGTGGGCGCATGCTGCTCCGCAATATGGTACTGGCGTGGCGAAGGGATGACGGTTTGCTGAAAACAGTGAAATCGTTTTCGTGCGCAGGGGAAAGGGGCCGGCAGGGCTGCGCCCTGCACCTGCGGGTAGTGCCGGCCGCTGGCCGGCAACAGCCAAAGCCAAAGCCAAAGCGGCTCTGGGTTGTCTGTGGCTTGGCGGGGCGGTGTCGGATTGCGGGGACGCCGTAAACCCGTCCATGGGGGCTTGGCCGCGGCATCCATGCCGCGGACACCCCGCAATCCGACACCGCCCCACCTTCGACAGTTTCCCGGTGACGGTTGGATTGTCCTGGCGACGGAATGTGGAACGGCATGGGGTCAGATCCGTTTTCCGTTGGAAAACGGATCTGACCCCGATTGATTTCGTTATCCGACACAGATTCATCCACGCATGGCGTGGATCCACAGATCGCGGAAATCTGTCGAAGGCGGGGTGGGTCCGGTTGCGGGGGGCCAGATCAGTGAGCCGCATGGATGCGGCGACCGAGCTTACATGGACGTACTTGCAGCGTCCCCCGCAACCGGACCCACCCCGACTCCCCGCAGGAAACTGGCTTCTGCTGTTGCTGTTGCTGTTGCTGTTGCTCCAGCTCGTAGCAGGTGCAGGGCGCAGCCCTGCCGAACACCCCATCTCATGCTGCGCCGCAGAATGCATTCGGCTGAACCTGCATGCTCTACTTGAATCGATCTAAATTCACGGTCTGGTGGGTCGGGCGTCATTCCAGGGGGAGCTCTCTGCAGGTCAGGGCAGGGCTCAGCGGAACGGTGCCGGACGGCCCCGGCCGTCTGCCTCCGCGTCATCGACTACAGGAACCCGACATGCGTCCAGTGCCGTCCGCTCCCGCCGTCCCATTGTCCTCGCGCCCGCTGGTGCGCCTGGCCTGCCTGCTCGCGCTGTCGTCAGTGCCGGTGCTGCTGCAGGCCGCACCGGCCGCGCTGGAACGCGAGGTCAATACCTTCATCGGCAGCAAGGACGACGGCAACACGTTCCCGGGTGCGTCGGCACCGTTCGGCCTGATCCAGGTCAGTCCGATCGGCAGCCACTACTCGGGCTGGCGCTATGACGACGAGAAGATCCGCGGGTTCGGCCACTCCTTCCTGTCCGGCGCGGGTTGCTGGGAACAGGGCGGGCAGGTGTCGGTGCTGCCGGTGACCGGTTCGATCGGTCCGGGCGGCGATTTCGATACCGGCAATGCCAAGCAGTTCGACCACAAGGCCTACGCATCGACCTACACCCACGATGGCGAGGTCGGCCAGGCCGGCTACTACAAGGTGCGCCTGACCAGCTACGGCGGCATCGATGCGGAAGCCACCGCGCGCACCCGTGCCGCCGCCGAGCGCTACACCTTCAGCCAGCGCAGCGGCGATGGCCACGTGCTCGTCAATGTCGGCCAGGCCAACGAGCGCCATTCGGTGATCGGCAGCGTGGTCGATGTGGTCGGCGATCGTGTGGTGGAAGGCAAACTGGTCACCAAGAGCTTCTGTGGCGGCCACCAGTACACCACCTGGTTCCGCATCGAGTTTGACCGTCCGTTCAAGGCGCATGGCACCTGGGGTGAGGGCGGTGGCCTGCCGGGCGCGCGCCACAGCATGGAAGGCGAGCAGAAGCCGAACGGCGCCTGGCTCAGCTTCGACCTGGCCAAGGGCCAGTCGGTGACGGCGGTCAGCGCGATCTCGCACGTGGATGCCGAAGGCGCGCGCACCAACCTGCGCGCAGAAGGCATGCAGAATGGGGTGCTGCTCGGCTTCGACCGCATGCGTGCGCTGTCCCAGCAGTCCTGGCGCGAGCAGCTGGGCCGGGTGCGTGTTCAGGGCGGCACTGCCGACGACCGCGCGGTGTTCTACAGCGCGGTCTATCACGCACTGCTGCAGCCGATGACCGGCAACGACGCCGACGGCCGCTACCGCGGTTATGACGACGGTATCCACCGCGCCGATGGCTGGACCTATTACGAGTACTTCTCGCTGTGGGATACCTACCGCGCGCAGAACCAGTGGCTGGCGCTGACCCGCCCGGACGTGGCGCGCGACATCGGCCGTACCCTGCTGGCGATCGACGAACAGGTCGGTTGGCTGCCGCGCTGGGGTTATGCCAACTTCGAGACCAACATCATGACCGGCGATCCGGTCACGCCGTTCATGGTCGACCTGTGGCGCTTCGGCGCGCTCAAGGGCCGTGAATCACAGGCCTGGGATGCACTGCGCCGCAATGCCTTCGGCACGCCGCCACTGAACTCGCGCATGGCCGGACGCTCCGGCAACCCGACCTACCTGGACAAGGGCTATGTGGCCTACGACCGCGCGTTCCCGTCCAAGGGCATGGATGTCGATCCACACCATGGTGGTTCGGCCACGCTGGAGTATGCGTTGGCCGACTGCGCGCTCTCGCAGATGGCCGATGGCCTGGGCCATGCGCAGGATGCGGCGACGCTGCGTGAGCGTGGCCGCAACTGGCGCAAGGTGTGGGACCCGCAGGTGCGGGATGCCGAGACGGGTTTCACCGGCTTCCCGCGCCCGCGCACCGAGGATGGCCAGTGGTACACGCCGGCCGATGGCCACTACAGCCCGCGTTCGCACCACGGTTTCCATGAGGGCACGGCGTGGCAGTACCAGTGGCTGGCGCAGCAGGACGTGCCCGGCCTGGTCGAAGCGATGGACGGCCGCGAACAGGCCGGTCGCCGCCTGGATGCGTTCTTCGCGATGGACGCGCTGCAGGCCGATCCGCTCAATGCCGCCCGCAAGGCGTGGGTGGTGGGGCCGTACAGCTACTACAACCAGTTCCGCTACAACCCGAACAACGAGCCGGACCTGCACTCGCCGTGGCTGTACACGCTGATCGGCCAGCCGTGGAAGACCGCCGCCGTGGTGCGTGCCGCGCAGCAGTTGTTCACCAATGCCCCTAATGGCGTGACCGGCAACGATGACCTCGGCACGATGTCGGCCTGGTACCTGTTCAGCGCCATCGGCGTGTACCCGGCGGTGCCGGGCAGCGGCCAGTTCCTGCTGCACGCGCCGCGCTTCAGCAAGGTCGAAGTGGATATGGGCAATGGCCGAACCCTGCGCATCGACGCGCAGGGAGCCGATGGCCGCCGCCTGCAATACGTGCAGGGTGTGCGGGTCGACGGCCAGGCGCATGCACCGGTGTGGTTGGACTGGGACCGCCTGCAGCAGGGCCCGCGCCTGCAGTTCGCGCTCGACGCGAAGGCGCCGGAGCAGGGCTGGGGCACCGCGGTGAAGGACCTGCCGGTGTCCTGGTGCGCGGCACCGGGCAGCCAGCTGCGCTGAGCCGGACTGTGCCGTTCGCGCTGACCCAGCGAACGGCACGGCACGACACGGCCCTGATCCATTAGGCTTGAGCCTCCAGCGGAGTCCGGGAAGACGATGAACGACAACGGCAACAGTCCCAGCAAGCGCGCCGGCAAGGCGGTGACGGTGACCGACATCGCGCGCGCGATCGGCGTGTCACGGGCAACCGTGTCGCTGGTGCTGCGTGGCAGCCCGCTGGTCAACGTCGATACCCGCGCCAAGGTCGAGGCCGAACTGCGCCGCCAGCGTTACGTCTACAACCGCGCGGCGGCCAACCTGCGCCGTCGTACCTCGTCGAGCATCGCGCTGGTGATCAACGATCTCTCCAACCCGTTCTTCGCCGAGTTCGCATCGGGTGTGGACGAGGCGTTGGGCGGGCGTGGCTACGTGACCCTGCTCGGCAGCACGGGTGAATCGCCGGAGCGGCAGCAGGCGGTGCTGTCCACGCTGATGGAGCACACCCCGGCCGGCCTGATCCTGTCGCCGGCCGAGGGCAGCGATACCGCACAGCTGCGGCAGGCACTGGGTGCCAATGCCAACGTGCTGCTGTTCAACCGCGAACTGGCCGGGGCCGACTGGGACTTCCTGACCCTGGACAACCAGCACGGCGCCTATCTGGCCACGCGCCACCTGATTGAGCGCGGCCACCGCCAGATCGCGTTCTTCGGGGGCCACGCCGCATCCAGTTCCTGCCACCAGCGCCGCGCGGGTTTCCAGCAGGCGCTGGCCGAGGCCGGTCTTTCGCTGCCGCCGGGCTGGATGATCGAGTCGGCCCCGAACCGCCTGGAAGCGGCAGCGCGCACCGATGAACTCTTCGCCGACGGTCATCGGCCGAGTGCGGCGGTCTGCTACAACGACACCGTCGCGCTGGGCCTGATGCTGGGCTTGAACTCGCGCGGCATCCGTCCGGGCGGCGATTTCGCCGTCACCGGCTTCGATGATATTTCCGAGGCGGCGGTGGCCGTACCGCCGTTGACCACGCTCACCGCCGACCCGCGCGAGCGTGGCCGCCAGGCTGCGGCGCTGCTGCTGCAGCGGCTGGACGAACCCGACGCGCCGCCTCGGCGCACGGTCGCGCCGGTGCAGTTGCGCATCCGCGAAAGCAGTGCCGCACGACCGAACTGATTCCTTCCGCATACCCCTTCCACGCAACAACGACCTTCCGCGCATCGAGGCGCGTACCGCATGCCGATCTCCGCAACGCCCCGTCCATCGGGTTCTTCGGGCAACGCACCCGCCGTCACCAACGGCAAGGCGTTGGCTGTCGTGACCACGATCTTCTTCATGTGGGGCTTCCTGACCTGCCTCAATGACATCCTGATCCCGCACCTGAAGGCGGTGTTCGAACTGAACTACGCCAAGGCGATGCTGGTGCAGTTCACCTTCTTCGGTACTTACTTCCTGATGTCGCTGCCGGCGGGCCGCCTGGTGGCGGCGCTGGGCTACAAGAAGGGCATCGTGGCTGGACTGGTGATCGCCGGCATTGGCGCGCTGGGCTTCTGGCCGGCGGCCGAACTGCGCGTGTACGGCGCCTTCCTCGGTGCGTTGTTCGTACTGGCCACGGGCATTACCGTGCTGCAGGTCGCCGCCAACCCGTACGTCGCGCTGCTGGGCCCGGAACAGACCAGTTCCAGCCGCCTGACCCTGGCGCAGGCGCTGAACTCGCTGGGCACGGCCATCGCGCCGATCTTCGGCGGCATGCTGATCCTGTCCAACACTGTCAAGAGCGCTGACGACATCGCGGCGCTGCCGGCGGCCGAGCAGCTGGCCTACCGTGCCGCCGAGGCGCAGGCCGTGCAGGGACCGTACGTGGGCCTGGCCGTGGCGCTGGTGCTGCTGGCGCTGTTCGTGTTCCTGTTCCGCCTGCCGGCGCTGAGCGACGCCACCGAGCAGGCCGACCAGGGCCACCACCACAGCTACCTGGATGTGCTGCGCAAGCGCCACCTGCTGCTGGGCGTGCTGGGCATCTTCTTCTACGTCGGCGCTGAGGTGTCGATCGGCAGCTTCCTGGTCAACTACCTGTCGATGCCCAACATCGGTGGCTTCAGCGAACAGGAAGCCACGCACTACGTGTCGGCCTACTGGACGATGGCGATGATCGGCCGCTTCGCGGGTTCAGCGCTGCTGGCGCGCTTCTCGCCCAGCCGCCTGCTGGCGATCTTCGCGCTGGTCAACGTGGCGCTGCTGGTCACGACCATGCTGAGCTCCGGCAACATCGCGCTGTACTCGGTGGTGGCGATCGGCCTGTTCAACTCGATCATGTTCCCGACCATCTTCGCGCTGAGCATCGAGCGCCTGGGGCCACTGACCAACAAGGGCTCCAGCCTGCTGATCATGGCCATCGTCGGCGGTGCCGTGGTGCCGTACCTGCAGGGCGTCCTGGCCGACCACATCGGTGTGCAGGCCAGCTTCATCCTGCCGCTGCTGTGCTACGGCTACATCATTTTCTACGGACTGGTCGGCGCGCGTACGCCGGCCTCCGCAACGCAGGGAGGCTGAGTCCGGAATGGGTGGCATCGTTTGCTTCGGCGAAATTTTGATCGATCTACTAGCGCAGCCGCCGGCCTCGGCCGACACGCCGCGCGCCTTCCTGCAGTACGCCGGTGGTGCACCGGCCAACGTTGCCGTTGCGGCCGCACGGTTGGGTGCGAAGACGCAGTTCGTCGGCACGCTGGGCCGCGACATGTTCGGCGACTTCCTGGCCGACAGCCTGGTCGAGCACGGCGTGGGCACGGATTACATCGTGCGTACCGATGCGGCCAAGACCGCACTGGCCTTCGTCGCACTGGATGCCAGCGGCGAGCGCAGCTTCAGCTTCTATCGCCCGCCGGCAGCCGACCTGCTGTTCCGTGACAGCGACTTCCAGGCGGCGTGCTTCGACAGCGCACAGTGCTTCCATGTCTGTTCCAACAGCCTGACCGAAGCGGCCATCGCCGAGGCGACCTTCGCCGGCATGGATCGTGCGCGCGCGGCTGGTGCGGTGGTCAGCCTCGACCTCAATCTGCGTCCGGCGCTGTGGCCGGCGAACGAGGATCCGACACCGCGCCTGTGGCAGGCGCTGGAACGCGCCGACCTGGTCAAGCTGTCGCGCGAGGAGCTGGACTACCTGGCCGCGCCGCTGGGTGCCGATGGCGAGGCAGCGGTACTGCGGCGCCTGCTCGCTGCGCGCGCGCGCTGGGTGATCGTCACCGACGGTGCGGCCACGCTGCACTGGTACACGCGCGACAACCACGGCACGATCACAAGCTTCCGCGTGGCTACCGTCGACACCACGGCGGCTGGCGATGCTTTCGTCGGTGGCGTGCTGGTTGGGCTGCTGGAGCGCGGCGGCGCCGGTGCCGGTTTTGCCGCCTTCTGCAAGGACCCGGAGGCGATCACCGCCACGCTGCGCTTCGGTGCTGCGGTCGGTGCGCTGGCTGTTACCCGCAAGGGCGCGTTCGCCGCGATGCCCTCGCTCGATGAAGTGCAGCAGCTGCTGCAGGCCCAGGACATTACCGCATGAGCACCTCCCCCGACTTCCGTTCGCCCGCGTTCCTGCGCGCGCATATCGCCGACACGATGGCGTTCTACCACCCGCGCTGCATCGACCCGAACGGTGGCTTCTTCCACTACTTCCGTGACGACGGCAGCATCTACGACGCCAACCATCGCCATCTGGTGAGCAGCACGCGTTTCGTCTTCAACTATGCGATGGCCTACCGCGAATTCGGCAACGCCGAATACCGTGAGGCAGTCGAGCACGGCGTGCGCTACCTGCGCGAGGTGCACCGCAACCCGGCCACCGGCGGTTACGCCTGGACCCTGCGCGATGGCAAGGTCGAGGATGACATGAACCACTGCTACGGCGTGGCGTTCGTGCTGCTGGCCTACAGCTGCGCACTGAAGGCCGGTCTCGAACAGGCCCGCGCATGGATGGACGAGACCTGGCAGCTGCTGGAAGCGCGCTTCTGGGAGCCGCAGCACGGCCTCTACAAGGACGAAGCCGATGGGCAGTGGAATTTCACCGGCTACCGTGGCCAGAACGCCAACATGCACATGTGCGAGGCGATGCTGGCCGCCTTCGAGGCCAGCGGCGAACAGCGCTATGTGGAGCGCGCGCTGCAGCTGGCCGACAACATGACCCGCCGCCAGGCCGCCAAGGCCGGTGGCCTGGTGTGGGAGCACTACGATTCCAACTGGGAGATCGACTGGGACTACAACCTGGACGACCCCAAGCACCTGTTCCGCCCGTGGGGCTTCCAGCCGGGCCACCAGACCGAATGGGCCAAGCTGTTGTTGATCCTGGACCGCCATGTGCAGGTCGACTGGCTGGTGCCGACCGCGCAGCACCTGTTCGACGTGGCCTTGGCGCGCAGCTGGGACGAGGCGCGGGGTGGCCTGTACTACGGTTTCGCGCCGGAGTCGCGCCGGCAGCCGGGCATGGATGGCGCCCCGATCGGTGGCGACAGTTTCGTCTGCGACGACGACAAGTATTTCTGGGTACAGGCGGAGACGCTTGCGACCGCCGCACTGATGGCCAAGCGTACCGGCGATGACCGCTATTGGCAGTGGTACGAGCGTATCTGGGCGTATTCGTGGGAACACTTCGTCGATCACCGGTACGGCGCCTGGTTCCGCATCCTCGATGCCGACAATCGCAAGTACAGCGACGAGAAGAGCCCGGCCGGCAAGGTGGATTACCACACCATGGGTGCGTGCTACGAAGTGTTGAACGTGGTGCGTTGAGGTTGGCGCGCCGGGCATGGCCCGGCGCTGCCGTGAACTGGACTTGCAGGTAGCGCCGGACCATGCCCGGCGGAAAGACAGGAGCATCCCGTGCATCGCCTTCCCCTCGTTGTCCGCCTGCTCCTGCTGCTGATCGCGGCGTCCGCCTTCCCGGTCGCTGCCACGCCGCTGCAGGCGCAGTGGGAGTTCCGTATGCTGCCCGGCGACGCGCAGGGCGCCGCTCATCCAGGTCTGCAGCAATGGCGGGCGGCGACGGTGCCGGGCAGCGTGCACACCGACCTGCTGGCTCACGAACTGATCCGTGATCCGTATGTCGGCGCACCAGAGGCCGAACTGCAATGGATCGGCCTGGCCGCCTGGGAGTACCGCGCCCGCTTCGACGTGGATGCGGCGACGCTGGCCAAGCCCAATGCCGAGCTGCGCTTCGACGGTCTGGATACCTACGCCGACGTCAGCCTCAACGGCAAGCCGCTGTTGCGCGCGGACAACGCGCACCGGACCTGGCGCGCGCGCGTGAATGGGCGCCTGCGGGCCAGGGACAATGAACTGCAGATCGTGTTCCGTTCGCCTATCCGCACCCTGCTGCCGGGCGTGCAGGCAATGCCGCACAAAATCGCTGGCAACTACCCGTCGCCGTATGGCGATGAGCCGAAGGAGGCGATGGTCGGCAACTTCGCGCGGAAGCCGGCCTACCACTTTGGCTGGGACTGGGGGCCTCGCTATGTCACCGCCGGCGTCTGGCGCGGGGTTGACCTGCAGGCCTGGGAGGCTCACCGCCTGACCGATCTTGCGGTGCGTACAGATGCATTGAGCGCGGAGCAGGCGAAGCTGGCCGTGCTGCTGCAAGTGGAGCAGGGCGCGGCGGCGGGCTCGGCCGTGGTGAATGTGGATGTGCGCGATCCGCAGGGCCGCAACGTGGCCCAGGTGCAGCGCACGGTGCTGCTGAAGCCCGGCCAGAACAGCATCGAGGTTCCGGTTGAACTGGCCGATCCGCGGCGCTGGTGGCCAGTCGGCCACGGTGCGCAGGACCGCTACGTGGTGCAGGCCCGCCTGGACCAAGGTGGCACGCCGGAGCTGGCGCGCGAACAGCGCATCGGCCTGCGCACGGTCGAACTGCGCCGCGAGGAAGACCGCAAGGGCGGGCAGGGCTTTGCCTTCGTCATCAACGGCGTGGAGATCTTCGCCAAGGGCGCCAACGTCATTCCGTTCGATGCCTTTCCCGCTCGCGTCGATGCCGCACGTCTGCGCCAAGTGCTGACGGCCGCGCGCGACGCCAACATGAACATGCTGCGCAACTGGGGCGGCGGCTACTACGAGGACGACGCGTTCTTCGACATCGCCGACGAACTGGGCCTCCTGGTCTGGCAGGACTTCATGTTCGGCGGCGGCATGCAGCCGGGCTACGATCCGGCGTTTCGTGCCAACGTGGTGGCCGAAGCACGCGACAACGTGCGCCGTCTGCGCCATCACCCCAGCATCGTGCTGTGGTGTGGCAACAACGAGGAAGAAACCGCCTGGAAGGACTGGGGCCACGGCCGCGACCTGAAGGCGGCCAACCCGGCATTTGCGGCGAAGGTCTGGCAGGGCTACGTCGACCTGTTCGGCAACGACCTGCGCCAGGTAGTGGGCGAGGAGGGGCTGGGCGTGCCGTACTGGTCCAGCTCACCGAGCAACGACCTTGACGAGAAGGCCAACGATTCAACGCGTGGCGACAAGCACTACTGGCAGGTCTGGGGCAATCCGGCGTTGCCGGTGCAGGCCTACCTGCGCGAGACGCCGCGCTTCATGTCCGAGTACGGGCTGCAGGCGTGGCCGTCGGTGGCGACAGTGGACCAGATCGCCACCCGCGCCGAACAGCGCATCGACAGCCCGGTGATCCGCGCGCACCAGAAATTCATGGCCGGCGAGGGCAACAGCCGCCTGCTGCACTACATCGAACTGGGTTACGGCACGCCGAAGGACTTCGAGGACTTCGTCTATCTCAGCCAAGTGATGCAGGCCGATGGCATCGCACTGGCGGCGCTGCATCATCGCGCCTCGCGGCCATACACGATGGGTTCGCTGTACTGGCAGCTCAACGATGTCTGGCCCGGCGCCTCGTGGTCCAGCGTGGACTATTTCGGCCGCTGGAAGGCGCTGCACTTCGCCGCGCGGCGTTTCTTCGCGCCAGTGACGGTGGCAGCGCTGCGCGACGAGGGCAGCACGCGGGTGCGCCTGATCAATGATGGCGCCTCACTGGAAGCGCGCTGGCGTCTGCGGGTGATGGACGTGGAGGGGAAGGTGCTGCGTCGTCGCGAGGAAACGGTGACGTTGGTGGCGGCGGGTGTCACCTCGATGGGCGATTTCAGCGATGCAGAGCTGCTGGCCGGTGCCGACCCGACGCGTACGGTGGCGGTGTTCGAGTTGCTGCAGCACGGCGACGTGAGCGCGCAGCAGGTGGTCGGTTTCGTTGAGGCCAAGGACCAGCTGTTGCCGCGGCAGAAACTCAAGGCCACGTTGTCCATCGAAGGGGACCACTATCGTCTGCGGCTGGAAAGCGCGGCGTACGTGCGCGCGGCGTGGATCGACTTCGGCGCGCTGGATGTGCAGGTCGAAGACAACCTGCTGGACCTGCTGCCGGGCGAAACACGTGATATCGCGGTGCGCGGCCCGGTGGATCTGGTTACCCTGCGCGAAGCGCTGAAGGTGAAGACCCTCAACGACCGTTGAGGGGTTTCCCGCTTTGGTAGGTGCCAACCTTGGTTGGCACACCAGCAGCATGCCAACCAAGGTTGGCACCTACCATTTTGCTTACAGCTGGATCTGCTGGAAATTCTCGACCCGTTCGTGGCCGTTGGCGGCCTGGCCGGTACGCGGCATCGGGTAATCATCCAGGCGATCGATCAGGCGGGTCTGCAACCCGGCTTCGCGGGCGGCATCCAGTTCTTCCACCACATCGGACAGGAACAGGATCTCGCCGGCCGGTACGCCGATGGCCTGCACGATGCGGCGGTAGCTGTCGGCCTCGCGCTTGCCGCCGACTTCGGTATCGAACCAGCCCGACACCAGCGGGCTGAGGTCGCCGGCGTCGCTGAACCCGAAGAACAGCTTCTGCGCCGGCACCGAGCCGGAGGAGTACACGTACAGCGGCAGGCCGGAAGCGTGCCAGCCCTTCAGCACCGGCGCTACTTCCGGGTAGAAGTGCGCGGTGTAGTCGCCACGGCGGTAGCCTTCGTCCCAGATCAGCCCCTGCAGCGCCTTCAGTGCGGTGTGCTTGCGGTCCTGGTCGATCCAGCCCTGCAGCGTCTCGGCCACGAGGCTGTCCTGGCAGGCACCGCCGATCTCGGTAGCCACCGCATCCAGCCAGCGGCGGACGTCCGGCTGCTGGCCATGCTCGGCGACAAACGCGGGCAACGCCTTGCGCGCATAGGGGAACAGCACGTTCTTGACGAACGAGATGCTGCTGGTGGTGCCTTCGATGTCGGTCAGGATGACGCGGGCTTGCATGGATCAGGACGCCTGGGTGGGTACGTAACGAGGGAACTTCTGCGCGATGTCGGTGCCGGTGAAGTGACCGACCCAGCCGTCCGGCTCGGTGAAGAAGCGGATCGCCACGAAGCTGGGTTCCTCGCCCATGTCGAACCAGTGGGTGGTGCCATCGGGCACGGCGATCAGGTCGTCCTTCACGCATTCGATCTCATAGACCTTGTCACCCACGTGCAGGGTGAACAGGCCCGAGCCAGCAACGAAGAAGCGCACTTCGTCTTCCTTGTGGAAGTGCTCGTCGAGGAACTTCTTGCGCAGCTCGGCGCGATTCGGGTTGTCCGGGGCGATCGAGGCTACGTCCACGCTCTTGAAGCCGCGCTCGGCGACCAGGCGGTCGATGTCAGCGCGGTAGGCGGCGAATACTTCCTCCTGGCTGGCGCCCGGTGCGACGGGCGCGGTGGCCTGCCAGCGCTCGAAGGTGACGCCGATCTTCTGCAGCTCGGCAGTGATGACCGCGCCGTCCTGGGTGTCCAGCAGCGGCGAATCGGGGCGGGTGTCGTCGTAGATGCGCAGTCGGCTCATGGCGGCAGCTTGAACGTCTTGGGGGGAAGACAGGGTAGCAGGGTGGGTGTAGGGCGCAGATTCCGGATCAGCATCTGCACCTGCGCGCCGGTTCAGCCGCGCAGCCTGCGCAGCTCCAGTTCGCAGTGGAACAGGAACTCGAACGCTTCCAGGTGGCGGCGTGCCTCGGCCATGTCGCGGCCCCAGGCGTACAGGCCGTGGCCATCGATCAGATAGCCCCACAGGTTCTGCCGGTCGAGCAGGTTATCGACCTGCTTCGACAGCACGTTCATGTCCTGGGTGTTGGCGAACACCGGCACATCGATGGCCATTTCGTGAGTACTGTTGCCGGCGAAGGCCTTCAACAGCTCGTAGCCTTCCAGGCGGATATGACCCTGCGGCGCGTACAGGCGCGAGGCGATGGTCTGTACCGGCGAGTGCGTATGCAGCACGCAGCCGACGTCCGGGAAGCGGCGGTACAACTGGGTGTGCAGCAGGGTCTCGGCGGACGGGCGCAGCGGACGGCCGACGGCCTGGCCGTCGAAGTCCACCACCATGATGTCGTCCTCGATCAGGCGGCCCTTGTCCTTGCCGGACACCGTGATCGCGGCGTGGCGATCGTCCAGGCGGTGGGAGAAGTTGCTGCTGGTGGCCGGGGTCCAGCCGGCGTGGGCCAGTTCGCGGACGTTGTCGATCAGCAGCTGGGCCAGTTCGCTCAGGCGCGCGGTGTCGTAGGGGAAGGTGGGGGCGTTCATGCCGACGATTTTACTGGATTCGGCCAACGGCTGAGCCCCTCGTGGCGGGTCGTATAGAGCGGTTCATGGGCGGGGCGGGGCAGGTGGGCCGTGCAGGGGACGCTGCAAGTACGTCCCTGTAAGCTCGATGGCGCCATCCATGGCGCCAGCGCCCCTACACGGCCCACCCGCCCCGCCTCTGACAGGTTCCGGTGTACGGCCGGCCACGGAGTGAAGAAGGAAAAGCGAAAAGCGGGTCGCGGCGCTGCGCTTGCTCGGAGCCGAGCATGGCTCGGCTCTACAGGGAATTCATCGACCGGAGAGAATTCATCTCTCAGACGCAATTCATCCACGCATGGCGTGGATCTACCGGACGTGCCAGGAGACTGTCGGAGGCGGGGAGGGGGGAGGTTGCGGGGGCGTGAGCCGCATGGATGCGGCGACCGAGCTTACAGGGATGTACTTGCAGCGTCCCCCGCAATCTCCCCCCTCCTCGCCAAACCCTCAGTCCAGCTGTTGCTGTTGACGTTGCTCCAGCGGGTGCAGGGCCGCAGGCCCTGCAATGCAAAAAACCCTACTTCACACGCAGCCGGCTGTGCCTGAAGCCGTAGCAGAAATAGATCACGAAACCGACGAAGGTCCAGACGCCCATCAGCATCCAGTTGTGCATCGTCATCGCCGACAGCAGGGCAACGCAACTCAGCACGCCCAGGCTGCAGATCAGCCAGGCCATCGGCATGCGGAACGGGCGCGGCAGGTCCGGCTGGGTGCGGCGCAGGATCAGCACGCCGGCACACACCGCCGCGAACGCGATCAGCGTGCCCATCGAGGTCAGCTCGCCAAGGATGTCCAGTGGGAACAGCGCCGCCAGCAGCGCGATGCCGATGCCGGTGATCACCGTGTTGATGTGCGGGGTGCGGTACTTCGGGTGGATCCTGGTGAACACCGGCGGCAGCAGGCCGTCGCGCCCCATGATCATGAAGATGCGCGGCTGGCCGATGATCATCACCAGTACCACCGAGGACAGGCCGACCAGCGCGCCGACCTCGACCACCCAGCGCAGCCAACCCAGCTGCGGATGCGCGGCCACCGCGGTCACCACCGGTTCGTCGGTGCCCAGCAGCTGGAACGGCACCAGGCCGGTCATCACCGCCGCCATCGCGATGTAGAGCACGGTGCAGACCACCAGCGACAGCATCATGCCGATCGGCATGTCGCGCTGCGGATTCTTCGATTCCTGCGCCGCCACCGACACCGCCTCGAAGCCGATGTAGGCGAAGAACACCATCGCCGCGCCACGCAGCACGCCTTCCATGCCGTACTTGCCGGGGCCTTCATTGGCTGGGATGAACGGCGTCCAGTTGCTGGTGTCCACGTACTTCCAGCCGACCACGATGACCAGCAGGATCAGGCCGGTCTTGAGCACGACCATCGCCATGTTCATTGCCGATGACTTGCTGATGCCGACGTAGCACAGCCAGGTCAGCAGCAGTACCAGCGCAGCGGCCGGCAGGTTGGCGATCGCGCCGGTGGGGCGCAGCTGTGCATCGAGTGGCGCACTGACCAGCGCCGCCGGTAGATGGATGTCGAACTGGCTGAGCAGGCTGAGGAAATAGCCGGTCCAGCTGACCGCCACCGCCGACGCAGAGACGCCGTACTCAAGCACCAGCATCCAGCCGATGAACCAGGCCGACAGTTCGCCGAAGGTGGCGTAGGTATAGGTATAGGCGCTGCCGGAAACCGGCACCATCGAGGCGAACTCGGCGTAGGCCAGCGCGCAGAAGGCGCAGCAGATGGCGGCCAGCACGAACGACAGCATGATCGCGGGGCCGGCGTGATTGGCGGCGGCCTGGCCGGTGATGACGAAGATGCCGCCGCCGATCACGGCACCGATGCCGAGGGCGGTCAGGCCCCAGGGGCCGAGGTGGCGGCGCAGGCTCAGGCCGTTGGCGTCTTCATGGGCGGCATGCGGGTGCTTGGTGGCCCACAGTTGCTTGAACATGTCTGGTGGTCTTGTCGAAGCGCGCCGTGTCTGGCGCGCGGGGAAAACGGACGGGCCGGCACAGGGCCGGCCCGTAGGCGGATCAGGGTGACTTGGCCAGCTTGCTGTTGCGCATGCCATAGCCGAGATAGATCAGCATGCCCAGCACGGTCCAGCCGACGAACAGGTGCCAGTGCACCACGAACGCCTGCCAGAACAGGAACAGGCAGGCCGCAGCGCCAAGCGGGCAGATGATCCACACCGCCGGCACGCGGAACGGGCGGTGGATCTCCGGCTTGGTATAGCGCAGCACCAGCACGCCGATGCAGACCGTGGCGAAAGCCAACAGGGTGCCCATCGACACCAGTTCGCCCAGCACGTTCAGCGGCACCAGGCCGGCCAGTGCGGCGGCGATCACGCCGACCACGATCGTGGCCCAATAGGGGGTGCGGAAACGAGCGTGGACCTTGCCGAAGAACTTCGGCAGCAGGCCGTCGCGGGAAATGGTGTAGGCGATGCGGGTCTGGCCCATCATCATCACCAGCACCACCGAGGACAGGCCGGCGATGGCGCCGATCTCGACCAGGGTCTTCAGCCAGGACAGGGTCGGGTAGGGCTCCAGCGCGGTGGCCACCGGCTTGTCGGTGCCCAGCAGGTGGTACGGCATCATGCCGGTCAGCACCGCGCAGACGATGATGTAGACGATGGTGCACACGGCCAGCGAGCCGAGCAGGCCGATCGGCATGTTGCGCTGGGGATCCTTGGTTTCGCCGGCGGCGGTGGAGACCGCGTCGAAGCCGATGTAGGCGAAGAACACGATGGTGGCGGCGCGGAAGATGCCGCTCCAGCCGAACTCACCCGGCACGCCGGTGTTTTCCGGAATGAAGGGCTGCCAGTTGGCCGGATCGATGTGGGCCGCGCCGATGCCGATGAACAGGCAGATGACGGTGACCTTGATCGCCACGATGATGGCGTTGACGAACGCCGACTGGGTCACGCCCACGTACAGCAGGCCGGACACCGCCGCCACGATCAGCACCGCCGGCAGGTTGAACAGCTTGCCGGAAGAGACGAACTCGCTGCCGGTCCAGGCGATGGGCGCGGCGCTGAGCAGGTCCGGGAAGGGCATGTGCAGCGTGGTGGTGATGAAGCTGATCAGGTAGGCCGACCAACCCACCGCGACCGACGCCGAGGCGAACAGGTACTCCAGCACCAGGCACCAGCCGATGAACCAGGCCATGCCCTCGCCGAGGGTGGCGTAGGAGTAGGAGTAGGCACTGCCGGAGACCGGCATCATCGCCGCGAACTCGGCGTAGCACAGGCCCGCCAGGGCACAGGCGAAACCGGCCAGCACGAAGGACAGCATCACCGCCGGGCCGGCGTGGTTGGCCGCGGCCTGGCCGGTCAGCACGAAGATACCAGCGCCGATCACCGCACCCACGCCCAGCAGGATGAGGTGTTTAGCCGTGAGGGTCCGTTTCAACGTGGCTTCGCCGTCCAGGCTGCCTTCGATGGGTTCGCCGGCATCGACGTGCCCGGCCGGCTGGACCGGCTTGACCCTCAACAGAGCTTTCAGCATGCAGTACTTCCTAATGATCGGATGGGGTGGGCCGCCGATACGTTGCCGGCAACCTTGAATGGTGAAGGCCGTGCGAACGGCCCGCTGTACCTTAGCCAAAGCTGAAGCCAACGCACAAGCGCAATCGCAACAATGAACGGCGATAATGAGCAGTATTTTTCCGAACCGCCCCCATTCATGCGCCAGATCGCCGAAACCCTTGCCGTGCTTGATGATCGCCTGCGCGGTCTGTTGCGGGACTATGCCCGCCGCGAGCCCGCCCACGACGCACTGGCTGCCGAATTCGGCACATTGCTGGACGATCCAGAAGATCCGTTCCGTCGCGAACGGCTGGCCGGGCATTTCACCGCCAGCTGCTGGCTGGTCAGTGCCGACGGCCAGCGCCTGCTGCTCACCCATCACCGAAAGCTGCAGCGCTGGCTGCAGCTGGGCGGTCACGCCGACGGCGACCGTGATCTGGCGCAGGTGGCGCTGAAGGAAGCCGAGGAGGAGTCCGGGCTGAGCGGCCTGGTACTGGAGGACCCGGCCATCTTCGATCTGGACAAGCATTGGATTCCGGAGCGCAAGGACGTGCCGGGGCACTGGCACTACGACGTGCGTTTCGTGATCCGGGCGCTGGGTGGCGAGGCCTTCGTGCTCAGCGAGGAATCGCTCGACCTGGCCTGGCGGCAGGTGACCGAAGTCGCGGCCGACCCCGAATCGGATGAATCCATGCAGCGCATGGCGCGCCGCTGGCTGGCACGTTGATGCTCTCGGACGGCTGTGCCGCGTTTGTTGCGGCTCATGCGTGTGGCGAGGCGAAGCAGGATGCTGCCCTTGCGATGATCAAGGCTGCATTGCCAGTCATCACATCCATCGACTGGGAGCGCGTGCCATCACGCCTGGAGGTCCCCGGGGTGGGGCGGGAGCGGCTGGCGCAGGAGTTGAGCGACATTGCAGATGCTGTTGGCTTGCCAAGCGAGGCTGCGTTGACGGTTGTCCAGGTGGATGGGGCGGTACCTTCGCTGGGCAGCCGCCTGCAGGACTGGCTGGTTCATGCCGAGGAGCTGGATTTCGTCGATACGCTGTTCCTGTCGATGGAAGACAGGGTTCTGATCCATTGGGACTTTTACAAGAACCTCCACGCCGTAAGGTTCTGAGGTGTTCCATCCACGCATGGCGTGGATCTACTGCGGGATCGCGCGAAACGCCAGTAGATCCACGCCATGCGTGGATGGCGCGATGCCGGAAGCACTCCGCCGGGGTATGCCCGGCGACGCCTTGCTCAATACAGAATGCGCGTCCGCAGCGTGCCCGGAATCGCGGCCAGCTCGTCGCGCACGGCGGCGGCCTGTGCCTCGCTGGCGGTGATGTCGATCACCACGTAGCCCACCTTCGGGTCGGTACGCAGGAACTGGCCGTCGATGTTGACGTTGTGGCGCGAGAAGATCTCGTTGACCCTGGACAGCACGCCCGGCACGTTCTGGTGGATGTGCAGCAGGCGCAGGCTGTCTTCGTGTTCGGGCAGGGTCACTTCCGGGAAGTTGACCGCCGACAGGGTGCTGCCGTTGTCGCTGTAGCGCACCAGCTTGGCTGCCACTTCCACGCCGATGTTGTCCTGCGCTTCCAGCGTGCTGCCGCCCACGTGCGGGGTCAGGATCACGTTGTCGTGGCGGGTCAGCGGCGACTCGAAGATATCGCCGTTGCCCTTCGGTTCGACCGGGAACACGTCCAGCGCGGCACCGCCGACGTGGCCGCTGGCCAGCGCAGCATCCAGCGCATCGATGTCGACCACGGTGCCGCGCGCGGCGTTGATCAGGTGCGCACCCTTGCGCATCTTCGCCAGCTCGGTGCTGCCGATCATCCACTGCGTGGCCGGCGTCTCCGGCACGTGCAGGGTGACGATGTCGGCGCGCGCCAGCAGGTCGTCCAGGCTGGCCGCGGCACGCGCATTGCCCAGCGCCAGCTTGGTTTCCACGTCGTGGAAGATCACCTGCATGCCCAGCGATTCGGCCAGCACGCCGACCTGGGTGCCGATGTGGCCATAACCAATGATGCCCAGCGTCTTGCCACGCACTTCATGGCTGCCGCTGGCCGACTTCGACCAGCCGCCGCGATGGCATTCGGCGTTCTTCTGCGGGATGCCGCGGGTCAGCATGATCGCCTCGGCGATCACCAGCTCGGCCACGCTGCGGGTATTGGAATAGGGCGCATTGAACACCGGGATGCCGGCCAGTTCGGCCGCATCCAGGTCGACCTGGTTGGTGCCGATGCAGAAGCAGCCCACCGCGATCAGGCGCTTCGCCTCGGCCAGCACCTCGGCGCTGAGCTGGGTGCGCGAACGGATGCCGACAATATGTGCCTCGGCGATGCGCGCCTTCAACTCGTCCTCGGGCAGCGCCTTGGTGTGTGCCTCGATCTGGCTGTAGCCGGCGGCGCTGAACACCTCCACGGCGGTCTGGCTGACCCCCTCCAGCAACAGCACGCGGATATCCTGCTTCGGGAACGAGGTCTTCTTCGGCGACATGGGGCAACACGGCCAGTGGGACAGGGGCCAACCACTATGCCAGATCACGGCGCTCATGGTGCAGTGCGCAATTGGTTGCATCCGTAGCTATCTGCCTGTCTGCAGGGCTGGACGCTGGCGCGTGCCGCTGGCACGCTTGCCCGTTCTTCACGCCCCGCGCTGGACCGTCATGACCGATTCCCGCATTGCCTCGCTGCAGCAGGCCTGTCCCGGCCTGAAGCTGAAGACCGACCCGGCCGACCTGGAGCATTACGGGCGCGACTGGACCCGGCGCTGGACGCCGGCGCCGCTGGCGATCGCACTGCCGGCCACGGTCGAGGAGGTACAGGCGGTGATGCGCTGGAGTGCCGCCGAGGGCGTGGCGGTGGTGCCGTCGGGCGGCCGCACCGGCCTCTCGGGTGGCGCGGTGGCGGCCAACGGCGAGCTGGTGCTCAGCCTGGAGAGGATGAACAGGGCGCTGGACTACGACGCGGTCGATCGCACCCTGGTGGTGCAGGCCGGCATGCCGCTGGAGGCCGTGCACAACGCCGCGCTGGACCACGGCCTGATCTACCCGGTGGATTTCGCCGCGCGCGGCTCGTGCACGATCGGCGGCAACATTGCCACCAATGCCGGCGGCATCCGCGTGATCCGCTACGGCAACACCCGCGAGTGGATCGCCGGGCTGAAGGTGGTCACCGCCAGTGGCGAACTGCTCGAGCTCAACAAGGGCCTGATCAAGAACTCCAGCGGCTATGACTTCCGCCAGCTGTTGATCGGTTCGGAGGGCACGCTGGGCGTGATCGTCGAAGCCACCGTTAAGCTGACCGACCCGCCGCCGGCCAGCAACGTGATGCTGCTGGCAGTACCCAGCTTCGAAGTGCTGATGCAGGTGTTCGCCGCGTTCCGCGCGCGCCTGCAACTGCAGGCCTTCGAGTTCTTCACCGACCGCGCGCTGGAACATGTGCTGGCGCACGGCGCGCAGGCGCCGTTCGACGAGGTGCACCCGTACTACGTGGTCACCGAGTTCGCCGCCAACGACGAAGCGCAGGAAGCGGCGGCGATGGCGGCCTTCGAGGACTGCATGGGCAACGGCTGGGTCAGCGACGGGGTGATCAGTGCCAGCGACGCCCAGGCCGCCCAGCTGTGGCGCCTGCGCGAAGGCATCACCGAATCGCTGGCGCGCTACAAACCCTACAAGAACGACGTCTCGGTACGGATCTCGGCGATGCCGGCGTTCCTGGCCGAGACCCAGGCGCTGATCGGGCAAGCCTACCCGCACTTCGACGTGGTCTGGTTCGGCCACATCGGCGACGGCAACCTGCATATCAACGTGATCAAGCCCGACGACACCAGTGACGCCGATTTCGTGGCGCAGTGCGAGCACGTCACCAAGCTGCTGGCGCAGGTGCTGGCGCGTTTCGATGGCAGCATCTCGGCCGAGCATGGCATCGGCCTGGTCAAGAAGGGCTACCTGGACAGCACCCGCGGCCCGGCCGAAATCGCGCTGATGAAGGCGGTCAAACGCGCGTTCGATCCCCAAGCGCGGCTGAATCCCGGCAAGCTGTTTGACGCCTGAGCCGGGCAAATCCTTCACGCACCCGTTACGCTCCACCCATCCTCACAACCGGCTTCGAACCGATGACCCGTCCGCTTCTGCTGCTCGCCCTGCTGTCCCTGCCGCTGGCCGGCTTTGCTTCCAGCTTCGCCGGCACCTCGGCCGGTTCTGCCACCGGTGCTTCCTCCGGCTCCTCGGGCAGCAGCTCGGGTGACGACAAGGTGGTGCTGGCCGCGCGCGACGATGCCGCTGCGTTCGTTGCCAGCGACGGCCAGATCCGTGGCGCCCGCCTGCAGGCCGCACTGGCCCACCTGCGTGAGCAGAGCGCCGCCGCGCAGCAGCAGAGCGACCTGGAACTGGCCCGCACACTGCTGGCGCGTTGATCCGGCCTTCGGGTAGTGCCGGCCGCTGGCCGGCAATTCCATGACATCTGCACGGAACGCCGCCACGCTTGGCGTGGCTCTACTGCTGACCGCCCACGTCGCGTCTGCAGCTGATCGCCTGCAGCTTGATCCGTCCGGTCTCGATCCGGCGCAGCAGCGGCTCGCCAGCCAGACCCTGGCCGACGTGCAGTCACTATTGCCGGACGGCCTGCTGGCTGCGTTGCCGGCGCAGGTACGGGTGCGCTGGACGGATGACCTGCCGGCCGATGTGCATGGCCGCACCTTCGCTGGCCGTATCGCGTTGCGCCGGAGTCTGCTGGGCGACAGTGCGCCGGGCGCCCGGCGCGCACGCCGCAGCGCGCTGGTACACGAACTGACGCACGTCGCCGACCGTGGCGGTGCGAACTGGTCGCAGAGCATGCGATGGCGTGACCTCGCGGGTTGGCAGCGCAAGCCCTGGCATCTCGGCCGTGGCGACAACGACTTCCGTGACCGCAGCCCCGATGCGTATGAACTGAAGGACCCGGCCGAGTACCTGGCAGTGAACGCCGAGCATTTCGTGCTCGACAGCGAGTTCGCCTGCCGGCGCCCGGCACTGGCGCGGTGGTACCAGGCCCATTTCGGAACCCCGCCATCGCTGCCGCAGTCGCACTGCGCGACCGCGTTGCCCTTGCTGCAGGCCGAATCGGAAGAGGGGGCGGCATCGCTGCTGCAGCTCGACCCCGCGCGTGTCTACGCCGTGGATTACCTGTTCGCCGAAGGCAGCGCGCAGCCGATGAGCCGCTGGGGCCACAGCATGCTGCGATTGGTGATCTGCAGGCCCGGGCGCGCGCCGGGACCGGACTGCCGGCTGGATCTTGAATACCATCGCGTGCTGTCCTTCCGCGCGTTCGTGGGCGACGTACAGATATCCAACTGGCGCGGCTTGACCGGCGGCTACCCGTCGCGGCTGTTCGTGCTGCCGCTGCAGCAGGTGGTGGACGAGTACACCAAGGTCGAACTGCGCGGCCTGCAGTCGCTGCCATTGCGGCTGCAGCGCGATGAGATCGCCAGCCTGCTCGAGCGCACCGCCCAGGTGCACTGGAGCTATGACGGGCGCTATTACTTCGTCAGCAACAACTGTGCGGTGGAGACCGCCAAGCTGCTGCAGGCCGGAGTGCCGCGGCTGGGCGAGGCCGGGCTGGCCCAGCTGAGTCCGCGTGGTCTCAAGCGCCGGCTGGCGCGGCTGGGCATGCTCGACGAGCGGGTACTCACGGACCGCAACGCCGCGCAGGCACAGGGGTATTACTTCGCTTCCGCGCGCGACCACTACCAGCAGTTGTTCACAGTGGCGGCGACCCAGCTGAGCCTGCCTGCCCGCGATGTGCGCGGCTGGTTGAAGCTGCCGGCGGAACAACGGGCACCGTGGCTGCTGAAGGGCGACCTGCGCGCCAGTGCCGGCCTGCTGTTGCTGGAACAGGCCGCACAGCGGCGTGCCGAGCTGCGGGCACGCGATGTGCTCAAGCGGCAGCTGCTGGCTGCTGCGGACAGCGCGGAAACCCGCAGCCTGCGCGGCCTGCTGGCGCAGAGTGGGCAGTGGTTGCGCCCGGGGACGCTGCTGCAGGACGGCGGCTATGGGTTGCCGCTGGGCGACGAGCAGGTACTGCTGTCTGCGGCCGTGGCCACTGCCAGTGCGCAGGCGGTACCGGCATGGCAGGCATTGCGTGTGCAGCTTCGCCAGCAGTTGCCGGCGCAGCAGCGTGAGGAAATGGATGCGATCGACGCCAATCTGGCCGCGCTGGGAGCACACCTGCGCACGCAGGCCGCTGGTCCGGCTACTGGCGCGGCAGTTCGATGACGAAACGGCTGCCGCCGCAGCTGCCGGGCGTGCAGCAGGCACGGCCACCATGTGCATCGGCGATGGCCTTGACCACCGCCAGGCCAAGCCCGCTGCCACCGCCCTGGCGCGAACGTGAGCCGTCGGCGCGCATGAACGGAGTGAAGATGTCGGCATGCAGTCCGGGATCGATCCCCGGGCCTTCATCCTCGATGGCCACCTGCACATGGCCCGGCGTGTCATGCACGGCGATGCGCACCTTGCCTGGGCTGGCATAGCGACGCGCGTTCTCCAGCAGCGCCAGCAGCGCCTGGCGCAGGCGCGTGGGATCACAGTGCGCGTTGTGTTCCTCGCGGCTGGTTTCCAGTTCCAGCACGAAGCCCGCAGCGCGGAACTGCGGGTCGACCAGCGTCATCACCGAATGCACCTCGGCCACCACGTCGGTGCGTGCGCGACGCACGTCCAGCCGCGCATTGTCGGACAGGCTCAGCACGCGCAGATCTTCAATCAGTCGCGACAGCCCTTCGACCTGGGCGAGCAGGCTGCGGAACTGCGACTCGTCCGGCTGGAACACGCCCTCGGCCAGTCCCTGCAGGCGGCCGCGCAGGATCGTCACCGGAGTACGCAGCTCATGTGCGATGGCCGCATGCCACATCGCGCGCTCGCTCTCCATGTGCTGCAGGCGGCGCGCCATCGCATTGAAGTCCTCAACCAGGGTTGCCACTTCGCCCGGCGAATTCTCCTCGACGTTGGCGCGCGCCCCAAGGTCACCGCTGGCGAGCGCACGCACGCTGTCCACCAGCGAATTCAACGGCGACAGGATGCGGTGGGCGAGGCGGAACGAGGCGGCGATGGCCAGCGCCAGGCCGGTCAGGATCACGCCCACCATCCATGCAAGCTCCGGCCCGGTCGGCAGCCAGCTTTCCGGCTCTTCGGTACTTCCGGGGAAGAACTCGACCAGCACCGCGTACAGCAGCCACGACGACAGGATCATCATCACGATGACGCCGATCACCATCAGCGACATCGAGACGATGATGTGGCGGCTGAGCCCGGAACGGCGCAGTCGGGCCATCAGCGGTCAGCCATCAACCGGTAGCCGACGCCGCGCACACTGGCCGGAACATTGACCATGCCCACTTCGTCCAGCTTGCGGCGCAGCTTACTGACATGGCTGTCGACAGTGCGCTCCAGCGCTTCGCTTTCCGGCAGGCATTCGTGCATCAGCTCGCTGCGGCTGAAGATGCGGGTCGGTGCCAGCGCCATGCAGTGCAGCAGCTTGAACTCGGTGAGCGTGAGCAGCACTTCGTGACTATAGCCTTCGCCCTCCACGTGCACGGCGTGGGTGGCCGAGTCGATCAGCAGCGGGCCGACGCGCAGCGCAGTGGGCGCGTCCACGCGCGAGGCGCGCAGCGTACGCCGCAGCACCGCGCGCACGCGCGCCGCCACCTCGGCCGGGTTGAACGGCTTGACCACGTAGTCGTCGGCACCCATGCGCAGCGCGGTCAGCTTGTCCAGGTCCTGGTCCAGCGCGGTCAGCATGATCACCGGCGTCTCACCACGCTGGCGCAGCTGGGTCAGCACGCTCCAGCCATCCAGGCGTGGCAGCTGTACATCGAGCAGGACCAGGTCGGGGCGGGCGCTGCGATGCAGGTCCAGTGCGCTATGGCCATCGGCCGCGCGCCGCGTGCGCAGTCCTTCGCGTTCCAGGTAGGCGCTGAGAATATCGGCGATCTCGGCCTCATCCTCGACGATCAGGACCAGGGCGGCGAGGGCGGGGGAGGCATGCATGCAGGGGCGGGGCCGTAAGGTGCTTGCCTCCATCGTATCTCCACAGTTCCTCCATCGAAACCCCATCATTGCCACGCACACTGCGCGCTTCAGAACCTATCCGCCGCCTGCGCGGCATTGTGCACAGCAATGAGAACCTTCAGGACTCCGGTCGCGTTGATCGCGGCCCTCGCCCTGGCCATGACGGCCTGCTCAACCCCCGAAGCCACTCCCGAAGCCGCACCGCGTGTCAGCGTGGTCACCGTCGGCCCGCAGGTGGTACAGCGCGATGACGAACTGCCCGGCCGCGTGGCTGCCGTGCGCACCGCACAGATCCGTGCCCAGGTGGGCGGCATCGTGCAGCGCCGCCTGTTCGACCAAGGCGCAGAAGTGAGCGCCGGCCAGGCCCTGTTCCAGATCGATCCGGCGGCGTTCCGTGCAGATGTTGATTCGGCACTGGCAGCCCTTCAGCGCAGCGAAGCGGCGCTGGACCGCAGCCGCGTGCAGTCGCAGCGCCTGCATGCGCTGGCCGCCGCACAGGCGGTCAGCCAACAGCATCGCGACGATGCCAGTGCCGAGTACGAACAGGCCCGTGCCGCGGTGAACGAAGCGCGCGCGATCCTGGCCCGTCGCCAGCTTGACCTGCGCTATGCCACGGTCAGCGCGCCGATTGCCGGCCGCATCGACCAGGCGCTGGTGACCGAAGGCGCACTGGTGGGCGTGGCCGATGCCGAGCCGATGGCAGTGGTGCAGCAGATCGACCAGGTCTACGTCGATGTGCGCCAACCGGCGGCGCAGCTGGAGTCTCTGCAGCGCAGTGCCGCCGGTGGCGGCGAGCTGCCGGTGACGATCATCGGTGCCAGCGGCAAGCCACTGCCCGAACGCGGCCAACTGCTGTTCTCCGGCATCAATGTCGATGCGCGAACCGGTGATGTCATCCTGCGCATCCTGGTCGACAACCCGCAGCGACAGCTGCTGCCCGGCATGTACGTGCGCGCGAGGGTGCCACGTGGCGCGCCGGCCAGTGCATTGACCGTGCCACAGCAGGCGGTGCTGCGCAGCGCAGGTGGCCAGGCCTATGCCTGGGTGATCGGCGCCGACGGCAAGGCGGTGATCCGCACGCTGGAAGTGGACGGCAGTGTCGATCGCCAGTGGCTGGTGCGCACGGGCCTGAAGGCCGGCGAGAAGGTGGTGGTCGAGGGCCAGGAGCGCCTGCAGGAAGGCGTGGTGGTCGATGCGCGCGACTGGCAGATGCCGGTCGCCAGCGCCGGTGCAGTGCAGGCCGGCAGCAAGGGCTGAGCCTTTCCGGGGCCGGTCCCTCCAGGGAAATCCAACATGGCACGTTTCTTCATCGATCGCCCGGTGTTCGCCTGGGTGCTGGCGATCTTCATCATCCTGGCCGGCGTGCTGGCGATCCCGCGGCTGGCGGTGGAGCGCTATCCAGCAGTCGCCCCGCCCAGCGTCAGCATCTATGCCAGCTACCCGGGTGCCAGCCCGCAGACGCTGAATGATGCCGTGGTTGGCCTGATCGAGCGCGAGCTGTCCAGCGTCAAGCACCTGCTGTACTTCGAGTCGTCGGTGGACGCGTCCGGCGAAGCGTCGATCACTGCCACCTTCAAGCCCGGCACCAATCCGGAGCTGGCGCAGGTGGACGTGCAGAACCGGATCAAGGCGATCGAACCGCGGCTGCCGCGCAGCGTGCGCCAGAACGGGCTGTTCGTGGAGGCCGCTGATTCCGGCTTCCTGATGCTGGTCGGCCTGCGTTCGCCCGATGCCAGCGTCAGCGAGGCGGCGCTGGGCGATTTCATGGCGCGCAACATCATCGAAGAGCTGCGCCGTATCGATGGCGTCGGCCGCGTGCAGTTGTTCGGTGCCGAGCAGGCGATGCGCGTGTGGCTGGACCCGACCCGGTTGACCGGCTACGGCCTGACCATGGGCGATGTGGCAACCGCGATCGAGCAGCAGAACCTGGAGATTTCGCCAGGACGCATTGGTGATTCGCCGGGTGTTCCAGGCCAGCGCATCACCGTGCCGCTCAGTGCCGACGGCCAGTTGTCCACGCCGGAACAGTTCGCGGCGATCGTACTGCGTGCCGGCGCCGACGGTTCACGGGTGGTGCTGGGTGATGTCGCCCGCGTCGAGCTGGGCGCGCAGAGCTATGCCTGGGGCACCCGCGAGGACGGCCATCCAGCCACCGCCGCCGGCGTGCAGCTGCGCCCGGGCGCGAACGCGGTGCGTACCGCTGCGGCGGTGCGTGAGCGCATGGCTGAGCTGGCGCCGCTGCTGCCGCGCGGGGTGGAAGCGAGCATCCCGTTCGACACCGCGCCGTTCGTGGAGATATCGATCCAGAAGGTGGTGCAGACCCTGCTGGAGGCGATGCTGCTGGTGTTCGCGGTGATGTACCTGTTCCTGCAGAACTGGCGTTACACGCTGATCCCGGCGCTGGTCGCACCGATCGCGCTGCTGGGTACGTTCGCGGTGATGCTGGCGCTGGGCTTCTCGATCAACGTGCTGACCATGTTCGGCATGGTGCTGGCCATCGGCATCATCGTCGACGACGCGATCGTGGTGGTCGAGGGCGTGGAGCGGATCATGGCCGAGGAGGGCCTGCCGCCGCGCGAGGCCACCATCAAGGCGATGCGTGAACTGACCGGCGCAGTGATCGGCATTACCCTGGTGCTGACCGCGGTGTTCATCCCGATGGCGTTCGCCAGCGGTTCGGTGGGCGCGATCTACCGTCAGTTCACCGTGGCGATGGTGGTGTCGATCCTGTTCTCGGCGCTGCTGGCCCTGAGCCTGACGCCGGCGCTGTGCGCGACCCTGCTGCGCCAGGCCAACCACGGCCATCACGGTCGCGGCGGGCTGTTCGGCGCCTTCAACCAAGGCTTCGAGCGGATGACCGGGCGTTACCAGCGTGGTGTGGCGACGGTGCTGCAGCGGAGCGGGCGGGTGATGGGCGTGTTCGCCGCACTGGTGGCGGCGTTGCTGCTGGGCCTGCACTGGCTGCCGGGCGCATTCCTGCCGGAAGAAGACCAGGGCTATTTCATGACCTCGATCCAGCTGCCGGCCGAGGCGACGGCCGAGCGTACGCTGGCCGTGGTCGAAGCCTACGAACGGCACGTGGCCTCGCGTCCGGGCATCGGCTCCAACCAGTCGATCCTCGGCTACAGCTTTTCCGGTTCCGGCCCGAGTGCGGCGCTGACCTACACCATGCTGAAGGACTGGGGTGAGCGCGCAGGCGCAACCGCGGCCGGTGAGGTGGAGGCCGCGCAGCAGGCGATGGCCACGATTGCCGAGGGCGAGGTGATGAGCGTGATGCCGCCGGCCATCGACAGCCTGGGACGTTCGTCCGGCTTCTCGCTGGCGCTGCAGGCGCGCACCGGGCAGGGCCAGGCCGAACTGCGCGCGGCCCTGCAGCAGCTGCTGAAGCTGGCCGAAGCCAGCCCGCTGCTGTCGGAGGTGCATGCCGATGGCCTGCCGGCCGGCACCAGCGTGCGGCTGGACATCGACCGGGCCAAGGCCGAGGCAATGGGCGTGGGCTTCGAGCAGATCAGCAGCACGCTGTCGGCAGCCATGGGCTCGCAGTACGTCAACGACTTCCCGAACAAGGGACGGCTGCAGCAGGTGATCCTGCAGGCCGATGCGCCGCACCGGATGGAGCTGGAAGACGTGCTGAAGCTGTACGTGCGCAACAGCGAGGGCGGCATGGTGGCGTTGTCCGAGCTGGTCACCCCGCACTGGACCGAGGCGCCGTTGCAGCTGCAACGCTATCTTGGTTTCCCGGCGCTGAACCTGTCCGGCGCCCCGGCCTCTGGCGTGTCGACCGGCCAGGCCATGGCGGAGATGGAGCGGTTGGCCGAAAAGCTGCCGTCCGGCTTCGCCCTGCAATGGACCAGCCAGTCGCTGCAGGAGCGTGAGTCGGGGGCGCAGGCGCCGTGGCTGCTGCTGTTGTCGATGCTGGTGGTCTTCCTGGTGCTTGCCGCGCTGTACGAGAGCTGGTCGATTCCGTTGGCGGTGCTGCTGGTGGTGCCCCTGGGCCTGCTTGGCGCGGTCGCCGCGGTGCTGTTGCGCGGCATGCCCAACGACGTGTTCTTCAAGGTCGGCATGATCACCGTGATCGGGCTGTCGGCGAAGAACGCGATCCTCATCGTCGAATTCGCGCGGCAGCTGCAGCAGCAGGGGCGCGGCCTGGTTGAAGCAGCGCTGGAGGCGGCGCGGCTGCGCCTGCGTCCGATCGTGATGACCTCGCTGGCGTTCGCGCTGGGCGTGGTGCCACTGATGCTGGCACAGGGCGCGTCGAAGGAAACCCAGCAGGCAATTGGAACCGGCGTGTTCGGCGGCATGGTCAGTGCGACCGTGCTGGCGGTGTTCTTCGTGCCGGTCTTCTATGTAGTGGTGCAGGGCGCGCGGCAGTGGATCGCGCAGCGCCTGCGCAGGCGCCGGCCGATGCCGGGAGGAACCGTGGATGGAACGGAACATCGTTGAAGATCTGCATGAGCAGCAGTTGATGGCGCTGGAGCAGCGCCTGTGCGCAGCGCTGCTGGATAACAATCACGATGCGTTGAACGCGCTGGTATCGCCGGCCCTGTTCCTGATGGACGGCCACGGTGGCCGCATGCTCGATCTGCCGTGGCTGGGTGATTGGTTGGCCGGTGACCTGCAGGTACGAAGCCTGCAGCTGCACGCGGTGGAAACGCTGCTGTGTGGCCGTCTGGCGTTGCTGTCCAGCGACGTGCGGATGTCGGTGTGGCGGCAGGGCCGGGAGCGTGAACTGAAGCTGCGCCTGTTGCGGGTCTGGACCTGCAGTTCCGGCGGCAGTGGCGCGCAGCTGCTGTCGATGGCGGTGCTGGCCGCATGAGTGCGGTCAGGCTGTTTTCAGGCCCCGCTCACCGCGAGGTGGTAGGGTCGAGCATTCCTGTAGTGTCGACAAGGAGTCGAGCCATGCGTGTAGTTCCCAGTCTGTTGGCAGCCTCCCTGGGGTTGGTCCTGGCCGCGTGCCAGCCGGCCCAGGCACCCGCGGCGGGCAGCAATGACCCCTCGCCTGCCACGCCGAAGCCGAGCGCCAACACGGAAGGTGGCAGCGAGACCGCCTACCAGTGTGGTGATCTGAGCGTGCGCGCGACCTTCAATGGCGAGGATGCTGCCACGGTGGTGATCGGCGAGCGTAGCTTCGCCATGACCTCCGAGCGCGCGGCATCCGGCGCCAAGTACAGCGATGGCCTTGGCAACAGCTTCTGGACCAAGGGCAGCGATGATGGCCTGCTGAGCCTGAAGGGCGAGCCGGATCGCGAGTGCCATGCGGTGGAAGCTGGCGAAGGCGATGGCAGCGCCGGCAATGCCGCGTTCCGTGCCACCGGCAATGAACCCGGATGGCTTGCAGTCGTCGATGGCGATATGCCGGGCCTGCAGGTGGAAGTTGACTATGGCGAGCGCCGCTTTGACGTGGCCAAGCCAACCAAGGGTGCCGACGGCTGGAGCGGCAAGGCGTCCGATGGTACCGACGTCAAGCTAAGTTTCCAGCGCACTACCTGCCAGGACGATATGAGCGGGGAGGCGTTCGAGGCGAAGGTGATGCTGACCGTAGGTACCCGCCAGTACCACGGCTGCGGCAATTTCGGCGCGAAGCAGCCGTAAGTTACCTGTAGAGCCGAGCCCACGCTCGGCTGCAGTACCTGTCCAACCCACCGCAGCCGAGCACGGGCTCGGCTCTACACAACTAATGTCAGCGATGCGCTGCTTGCTGCCTGCGGCGAACTTGCCGCAGGCAGCGATCGGCAGGCGATCGGCGCAGGGTGCTTAGTCGGCACGGCCGGCGAATTCGCCGGTGGCGGTGTTCACCAGCACGCGCTCGCCGTTGACGATGTACTCCGGCACCATGATCTCGATGCCGGTGTTGAGCTTGGCCGGCTTCGGGCGCTTGGTGGCGGTGCCACCCTTCAGTTCCGGCGGCGTCTCGATCACTTCCAGCACCACGGAGGCCGGCAGCTGGATCGCCACCGGCTGCTCGTCGATCACCTGCACGTAGATGCCGGTCAGGCCGTCGGTGATGTAACCGGCGTCATCGCCGATCACGTCCGCATCCAGGGTGTACGGGGTGTAGTCCTCGTCATCCAGGAACACGAAGGCATCGCCGTCCTTGTACGAATAGGTGGACTGGCGGCGCAGCAGTTCGACCTCGACCAGGTTGTCGTCGGCATCGAAGCTGGCGTCGAGCTTGTTGCCTCCCGGCACGCTGTACATGATGAAGCGGAAGCGGACGTTGCCGCCGCGACCCTGAGGCGAGCTGCGCTCGATGTCGCGGATCTGGTACACGCCGTTGTTGTACTCGACGACGTTGCCCTTCTTGATGTCGTTGGCTTTCATGGTGATCTAGGTCGTTGGGGGAGGGCGCCGTCCCGGCGCCCGGGGGAATCACTTCGGAGCGAGGCGGGTAGCGCCGTCCAGGCGGATGGTCTCGCCGTTGAGGTAGGTGTTGCCAAGGATGAAGCCGACCAGGCTGGCGAAGTCTTCCGGCTTGCCCAGGCGCGGCGGGAACGGGATCGAGGCGGCCAGCGACTGCTGCACGGCTTCGGGCATGCCATCGACCATCGGCGTCCAGAACACGCCCGGGGCGATGGTATTGACGCGGATGCCGAAGCGCGACAGTTCGCGTGCCATCGGCAGCGTCATCGACACCACGCCGCCCTTGCTGGCGGCATACGCGGCCTGGCCGATCTGGCCCTCATAGGCGGCGATGCTGGCGGTGTTGATGATCACCCCGCGCTCGCCATCGATGCCGGCCTCGTTGTGCTGCATGCGGTTGGCGGCGGCCTTGGCGACATTGAAGCTGCCGACCAGGTTGACCATCACCGTGCCCTGGAAGCCGGCCAGCGGCATCGGGCCTTCTTTGCCCAGCACGCGGCCGGCGCCGAGGATGCCGGCGCAGTTCATCGCCACGTTCAGGCCGCCGAGGAAATCGTGGGCCTGGTCGATGGCTGCCGAGACGGCCGCTTCATCGCTGACGTTGACGTTGAAATAGCGGGCCTTGTCGGCACCCAGATCGGCAACGGCGGCGGCGCCCTTGACGTCGTTGAGGTCGAACAGGGCCACCTTGCCGCCCTGGGCGACGAGGTGCTGGGCCACGGCCAGGCCGAGGCCGGAGACGCCGCCAGTGATCACGGCACGTACGGAAGACAGCTGCATTGAACGGTCCTGCAGGTTCGAGAACCGCCGATTCTAACGGAAGCCGTGACCGCCGCTGTTGTGCACTGCGCCGCCGGTGCAGGGCGGCGCACTGCAGCGGTCAGCCGGCGGCGGCCAGCGCCTGGCCGGTGCGGCTGGCGGTGGCGCGACCGAGCAGGCCGGCCAGCCAGCGGCCGGTCTCGGCCAGTGCCGGCAGGTCCACGCCGCTGTCCAGGCCCAGGCCCTGCAGCAGGTAGACCACATCCTCGCTGGCGACGTTGCCGCTGGCGCCCTTGGCATACGGGCAGCCACCGGCGCCGGAGACCGCGCTGTCGACCACGCGCACGCCTTCTTCCAGGCAGGTGGCGATGTTGGCGATGGCCTGGCCGTAGGTGTCGTGGAAGTGCACGGCCAGTGCCGTCATCGGAATCTCGGCGGCAACCGCCTGCAGCATCGCCCGTGCCTTGCGCGGGGTGCCGACGCCGATGGTGTCGCCCAGTGAGATTTCGTAACAACCCATCTGGTGCAGCGCGCGCGCCACCCGCACCACGTAGGCCAGCGGCACCTCGCCCTGGTAAGGGCAGCCGAGCACGGTGGAGACGTAGCCGCGCACGCGCACGCCATCGGCGGCGGCGCGGCGCAGGATCGGCTCGAACCGGGCCAGCGATTCGTCGATGCCGGCATTGGTGTTGGTGCGGTTGAAGGCCTCGGACGCAGCGGTGAACACCGCCACTTCCTCCACGCCCACCGCGCGGGCGCGGTCGTAGCCCTGTTCGTTCGGCACCAGCACCGGGTAGTGCACGCCCGGCCTGCGCTGGATGCCGGCATAGACCTCGGCGGCGTCGGCCAGTTGCGGGATCCACTTCGGGCTGACGAAGCTGGTCGCCTCGATGCTGCGCAGGCCGGTGGCCGACAGGCGGTTGATCAGTTCGATCTTGTCGGAGGTGGACACCGACTGCTTTTCGTTCTGCAGCCCATCACGCGGGCCGACCTCGACGATGCGGACGTAATCGCTCATGCGGCTGCCCCATCGGACGGACGGTGGCAGACCGCTTCGATGTTGTTGCCGTCCGGGTCGAGCACGAAGGCGGCGTAGTAATCCGGGTGGTACCACGGGCGCAGGCCCGGGGCGCCGTTGTCGCGGCCGCCGGCGGCGAGCGCGGCGGCATGGAAGGCATCCACCTGCGCACGGCTGGCGCAGGCGAAGGCCACGTGCACGCCGTGACTGGTGGTGCCGCCATTGCCGAGCCAGAAGAACGGCTTGCCGTCGCTGCCGAAGCCGATGTGGTCGTGGTCACCGGTTTCTTCGGCGCTCACTTCCATCACGACGCCGATCTGCAGCGGCGCCAGTGCCTGCAGGAAGAAGGTCCTGCTGCGCGCCAGGTCGGCGCTGGTCAAACCAAGATGATCGAGCATGTTCAGGCTTCCGTGACCCAGTGGGGGGCGCGCTTGTCGAGGAAGGCGCCCAGGCCCTCCTGGCCCTCGGCGGAGACCCGCAGGCGCGCGATCAGGGCGGCATTATCCCGATCCAGCGCGTCGCGGTCATGGCTGTCGCGGACCTGCCGCACCAGCTGCTTGGCGGTGGACGAGGCGATCGGGCCGGCCTTGTCGAGCAGGGCCAGCTGGCGTTCCAGGGCTTCGTCCAGGCGTTCGGGCTCGACCAGCTGGTGGACCAGGCCGATGCGCAGCGCGGTGTCGGCATCGAAGTGCTCGCCGGTGGCGAACCAGCGCCGCGCCTGGCGCGGGCCGATGGCCTCGATCACGTAGGGCGAGATCACCGCCGGCAGCAGGCCGAGGCGGCTTTCGGTCAGGCCGAAGCGGGCCGAGGTGCTGGCGATGGCGATGTCGCAGCAGGCGACCAGGCCGACGCCGCCCCCGAAGGCGGCGCCATGGACCCGGGCCAGGGTCGGCTTGGGCAGCTCGTCCAGGGTGCGCATCAGCCGCGCCAGGGCCAGCGAGTCCTCGCGGTTGTCGGCCTCGCTGGCGGCGGCCATGCCGCGCATCCACTGCATGTCGGCACCGGCCGAGAAGGAAGCGCCGTGACCGGCGACCACCACGGCCCGGACCGAATCATCGCCGCCGGCGGCTTCCAGTGCGGCAGTCAGCCGGGCGATCAGGCTGGCGTCAAAGGCGTTGTGCAGCTCCGGCCGGTTCAGCCAGAGGGTGAGGACAGCGCCACGGCGCTCGATCTGCAAAGCATCGTTCATGGGATTCCAGGGTCACTCCATACCTGTATGGATCATAGCGGGCCATTGGTCATGGGCCATGACGCGACGCGGGAATGTTAGAATCGAGAACCATTTACATCCAGCAGAGAACACGCTAGATGACGCTGTCCGAACTGCCGCTGCACACCTCGGCCGTGGTCGAGTCCGTGCAGGACCTGCATGCCAACGATGCCATTGCCCGTCGCCTGCGCGAGCTGGGTTTCGTGAATGGCGAGGAAGTACGCTTGGTGGCCAAGGGCCCGGTGGGGGGCGAGCCGCTGCTGGTGCAGGTCGGGTTCACCCGGTTCGCGCTGCGGATCAGTGAAGCCAAGCGCGTCGTGGTCGACGCTGCCAGCCAGGAACGACGTGCATGACCGCCACTGTCTCCGCCTCACCGCTGCGCATCGCGCTGGTCGGGAACCCCAACAGCGGCAAGACCGCGCTGTTCAACCAGCTGACCGGCAGCCGGCAGAAGGTCGCCAACTACACCGGCGTCACCGTAGAGCGCAAGGAAGGTCGCCTGCGCGCGCCGTCCGGCCGCGAATTCGCCGTGCTCGACCTGCCGGGTGCCTACAGCCTGCATCCGGCCAGCCTGGATGAGGCGATCACCCGTGACCTGTGCCGGGGCTTCTACCCGGGCGAAGCTGCGCCGGACGTGCTGCTGTGCGTGATCGACGCCACCAACCTGCGCCTGCACCTGCGCTTCGCGCTGGAGCTGCGTGAGCTGGGCAAGCCGATGGTGGTCGCCCTGAACATGGTCGATGCGGCCCAGCGCCGTGGCATCCAGGTGGACGTGGCCGCGCTGGAGCGCGAGCTGGGCGTACCGGTGGTGGAGACCGTAGCGGTGCGCAAGCAGGGTGCCAAGGCCCTGGTCGAACGCCTTGATGCGATGGTGCCGCATCTGGATGCACCGGTGCCGGCCCCGGAAGGTGGCATCGACTACCACGCCAAGGTGCGCGAGATCCTGTCGGTCGCCGTGCGGATGCCGGCGCGGACCGCGAAGATCGACGACGCGCTGGACCGCTGGCTGCTGCACCCGGTGTTCGGGCTGATCAGCCTTGCAGTGGTGATGTTCCTGATCTTCCAGGCGGTGTACGCCTGGGCGACGCCGTTGATGGATGGCATCGAGGCTGGCTTCGCCTGGCTCGGTGCTCTCGTTGGCAGCGTGTTGCCAGAGGGTCCGCTGGCCAGCCTGCTGACCGATGGCATCATCGCCGGCGTCGGTGGCGTGGTGGTGTTCCTGCCCCAGATCCTGATCCTGTTCTTCTTCATCCTCGTGCTGGAGGAATCCGGCTACCTGCCACGTGCGGCGTTCCTGCTCGACCGCATGATGGCCGCCGCCGGCCTGTCCGGCCGCTCGTTCATCCCGCTGCTGTCCAGCTTCGCCTGCGCGGTGCCGGGCATCATGTCCACGCGCAGCATCCAGGACCCGCGTGACCGCCTGGCCACCATCCTGGTCGCACCGCTGATGACCTGCTCGGCGCGCCTGCCGGTGTACGCCCTGCTGATCGGTGCGTTCATTCCGCAGAAGACGGTGTGGGGGGTGTTCAACCAGCAGGGCCTGGTGCTGTTCGGCCTGTACGCCGCCGGCATCCTCAGTGCGCTGGCGATGTCGTGGATCATGAAGAAGTGGCGCCGCGACAAGAGCGAGCATCCGCTGATGCTGGAGCTGCCGTCGTACCGCCTGCCACATGTGCGTGACCTGGCGGTGGGCCTGTATGAGCGCGGCATGATCTTCCTCAAGCGTGTCGGCGGCATCATCCTGGCGCTGACCATCCTGCTGTGGGTGCTGCTGTCGTTCCCGGCGGCCCCGGCCGATGCCACGATGCCGGCCATCGACTACAGCTACGCCGGCCGGATCGGCCATGCGATGGCGGTGTTCTTCGCACCGCTGGGCTTCAACTGGCAGATCTGCATCGCGCTGATTCCGGGCCTGGCCGCGCGTGAGGTGGCGGTGTCTTCGCTGGCCACCGTGTATGCGCTGTCGGCCGCCGATGACGATGCCGCCAGCCAGGCGCTGACCCCGTTGATCAGCGATGGCTGGTCGCTGGCCACGGCCCTGTCGCTGCTGGTCTGGTACATCTACGCCCCGATGTGCATCTCGACGCTGGCGACCATCAAGCGCGAGACCAACTCCTGGAAGCAGATGGGCTTTGCCGCGTTCTACCTGTTTGCCGCGGCTTACGTGGCCGCGCTGATCACCTATCAGGTGACCAAGGCGCTGGGAGGCGGCTGATGGATACCGGGCTGCTGATCCAGTACCTGATCATCGCGGTGGCCGTGCTGGTCAGTGCCTGGGTGGTGCTGAAGAAGCAGTTCCCGGGCACCGTGCGCACGCTGCGCGGGGCCTTGGCGCTGGCCCTGCTGAAGCCGGGTCGCGCGGCCTGGCTGCAGGCGCTGGGGCGGAAGATCGCACCGCCGGCCAGCGGTGGGGGCGGTGCCTGTGGGGGGTGCGACAGCTGCGGGCCGACCAAGAAGTAGCGTCCAGCCATGCGCGACCGCGGCTGTCCGGAGGTCGCGAACTTTCGACCCGCACGCTTTCCAGGGTTCAGACCTCTCTGCGGATGATCGCGCGGAAGTTCCCGCCCTGATTCAATCGCCGCACCGATTCGCGGTTTCCATGGGCTGCTGCGAAACCCGCCACGTCGGCCAGGGCATCGAGCAGCAGGGCCTTCAGCGCGTCGCGGTTGCCGGCCTCCAGCAGGTCATCAAGATCCTGCTGGATGAAGGTCCGGCGCAGGCCCGGCGTTTCTTCGATCCGCCAGTCGACATGGGGCGTGGGAATGCTGGAGCGGTACCGGAAAGCCGTTTCAAGATCGTCAGGCGCGAGGGGATACGCGAGCAGCTCTGGAAAGTAGAGTCCAGCATTCACATAGAAGCCCCGGCTTTCGCTGGCGCGCTGGTGATTAACGACAAGCAGGGCGGCATCCAGCAAGCGGTAGCGCGTGGTCGACGTCCCGGCATAACCGGTCTTCCTGGCGCATTTGCTGAAGACGGTCGAGGATTTCATGGGTTTTGCCCGGGCTGAGGGAAGGGCCACAGACTTGAAGGGGAGCGTTGCCGCGTCCAGTGGCAAACCCGTCACCGCAGGGGCATGCAGCATCGCAGCGATGGCGCTTGCCGGAGCGGGCGTGCTGCCGCTAGCCTGCAGGCATGAACCAGACTCCTCTGCGATTGCTCATTCACGGTGCCTCCGGGCGCATGGGCCAGGCCCTGCTGCGGCTGGCCGCCGAACATCCCGAAACCCTGCGGATCGTGGCCGCCGTGACCGGTCGCGCGCCGGCCCAGCGCGTAGTCGACGGTGTGCCGTTCTTCGCGGCCAGCGAATTGCCCGGTGCGCCGGTGTTCGACGTGGCCATTGACTTCAGCCTGCCGGAGGGCTTCGACCCGCTGCTGGCGCTGTGCGTGGATCGCGGGGCCGGGCTGGTGTCGGGTACCACCGGCATCTCCAGCACACAGCGCCAGGCGCTGGACGCCGCGGCGGCGAAGATCCCGCTGGTATGGGCCTCGAACTTCAGCCTGGGCGTGGCGGTACTGGACGAACTGGTGGAGCGCGCGGCGCAGGCGCTGGCCGGCTGGGACTGCGACATCGTCGAATCGCACCACACCCAGAAGAAGGACGCGCCATCGGGCACTGCATTGACCCTGGGCGCGGCCGCGCAGCGGGGCGGGGCGGAGCCGCACTACGCCAGCCTGCGCGCCGGCGACATCGTAGGCGAGCATCTGGTGCAGTTCACCGGGCTGGGCGAGCGCATCGAGCTGGTACACCGGGCCACCAATCGCGACATCTTCGCCCGCGGCGCCCTGTTTGCCGCCCGCCAGCTGCAGGGCCGGGCCCCGGGCAGCTACCGCGTGCGGGACCTGCTGCAGTAAGGCGGGCTGATTCCTGGGGCTGGATCCCTTTCCAGCGGAGAGGGCTCTGACCCCATCCGAGGGCGCCTGGGGTCAGAGCCTTTCCCATTCGGGAATGGATCCGACCCCGCCTCCGGCCCGCATACGCCGCCGGATTGAAATGAATGCGCAATCGCCTGTTCACAATGCGCGATAACCGCTGGCGTGAGCGCCCCGGCAGCGCTACAATTCGCACTCGCCGAATCACGAAAGCCGGACCGGTCCCAGACCGTACGTCCGCGCTTTTTTGCAACCGGATTTCCGTGAAGCGCAGGCGTGACTTCGGCAGCCCCCTCGGTAGCCAAAGTGAGATTCCCGTGACCCAAGCCGCAATCCTCGTCCTCGAAGACGGCACCGTATTCGAGGGCGAATCCGTAGGCGCGCCCGGCCTGTCCGTCGGTGAAGTGGTGTTCAACACCGCCATGACCGGCTATCAGGAAGTGTTGACCGACCCGTCCTACGCCCGGCAGATGGTCACGCTGACCTATCCGCATATCGGCAACACCGGCATGACCGACCAGGACGACGAAGCGTCCAAGGTGTGGTCGGCCGGCCTGATCGTGCGCGACGTTCCGCGCCGCCCCAGCAACTGGCGCAGCCAGGTGTCGCTGCAGGACTGGCTGATCCAGCGTGGCGTGGTCGCCATCGCCGGCATCGACACCCGCAAGCTGACCCGCATCCTGCGCGAGAAGGGTGCGCAGAACGGTGCGCTGATGGCCGGCGACATCGACGTGGAAAAGGCACTGGAAGCCGCCCGCAAGTTCCCGGGGCTGAAGGGCATGGATCTGGCCAAGGTCGTCACTACCGAGAAGACCTACACCTGGACCGAGGGCCAGCTGAACCTGGATGCCAACGCCTTCGTCAGCGTGCCGGCCAAGTACAAGGTCGTGGCCTACGACTTCGGCGTGAAGACCAACATCCTGCGCATGCTGGCCGAGCGCGGCTGCGAAGTGACCGTGGTGCCGGCGCAGACCCCGGCCGCCGAGGTGCTGGCACTGAAGCCGGACGGCGTGTTCCTGTCCAACGGCCCGGGTGACCCGGAACCGTGCGACTACGCCATCGAAGCGATCAAGACCTTCATCGATGTGAAGATCCCGACCTTCGGCATCTGCCTGGGCCACCAGCTGCTCGGCCTGGCCTCGGGCGCGCAGACCATGAAGATGGGCCACGGCCACCACGGTGCCAACCATCCGGTGCAGGACCTGGACAGCGGCCGGGTGATGATCACCTCGCAGAACCACGGTTTCGCGATCGATGAAGCAACCCTGCCGCCGACCCTGCGCGTGACCCACCGTTCGCTGTTCGACGGCACCAACCAGGGCGTCGCCCGCACCGACGTGCCGGCGTTCTCGTTCCAGGGCCACCCGGAAGCGTCGCCGGGCCCGCACGACGTCGGTCCGTTGTTCGACCGTTTCGTGGCGCTGATGGAGCAGGCCAAGGCGTGATCAGTACGCCGCCGGCCTGCCGGTGGCGTCGCGATGGACCGTAAACCCCGCATCGCTGCTGCCCCCGGCGCGGCGCTGCGGATCAAGATTCCTGATCGACAGCGTGCGATCACCCCCCTTGTCACGCTGTACTGACTTAGAGAAGAAAATGCCCAAGCGCACTGACCTCAAGACCATCCTCATCATCGGTGCTGGCCCGATCGTCATCGGCCAGGCCTGCGAGTTCGACTACTCCGGTGCCCAGGCCTGCAAGGCCCTGCGTGACGAGGGTTACCGCGTGGTGCTGGTCAACAGCAACCCGGCCACGATCATGACCGACCCGGAGATGGCCGACGCCGTCTACATCGAGCCGATCAACTGGCAGACGGTCGAGAAGATCATCGCCAAGGAAAAGCCCGATGCGCTGCTGCCGACCATGGGTGGCCAGACCGCGCTGAACTGCGCGCTGGACCTGGCCGACCACGGCGTGCTGGAGAAGTACAACGTCGAACTGATCGGCGCCAAGCGCGAAGCGATCCGCATGGCCGAAGACCGCGAGCTGTTCCGCGTTGCCATGGGTGAGATCGGCCTGGAGTGCCCGACTGCCGCCGTCGCCCACACCCTGGACGAAGCGCTGGAAATCCAGACCCGCGTCGGCTATCCGACCATCATCCGCCCCAGCTTCACCCTGGGCGGCAGCGGTGGCGGCATTGCCTACAACCGCGAAGAGCTGGTCGAGATCGTCAGCCGCGGCCTGGAACTGTCGCCGACCACCGAAGTGCTGGTGGAAGAGTCGGTGCTGGGCTGGAAGGAATTCGAGATGGAAGTGGTCCGCGATACCGCGGACAACTGCATCATCGTCTGCTCGATCGAGAACCTCGACCCGATGGGCGTGCACACCGGTGACTCGATCACCGTGGCCCCGGCCCAGACCCTGACCGACAAGGAATACCAGCGCCTGCGCGATGCCTCCATCGCCGTGCTGCGCAAGATCGGCGTCGATACCGGTGGCTCGAACGTGCAGTTCGGCATCAACCCGAAGACCGGCCGCGTGGTCGTCATCGAGATGAACCCGCGCGTGTCGCGTTCCTCGGCGCTGGCTTCCAAGGCCACCGGCTTCCCGATCGCCAAGGTCGCCGCCAAGCTGGCCGTGGGCTACACCCTGGACGAACTGAAGAACGAAATCACCGGCGGCCTGACCCCGGCCTCGTTCGAGCCGTCCATCGACTACGTCGTCACCAAGATCCCGCGCTTCGCCTTCGAGAAGTTCCCGGCCGCCGATGCCCGCCTGACCACCCAGATGAAGTCGGTGGGCGAGGTGATGGCGATGGGCCGCACCTTCCAGGAGTCGGTGCAGAAGGCCCTGCGTGGCCTGGAAACCGGCAAGGTCGGCTTCGACCCGACCGGCCTGGACCTGGGCAACGAAGACGACCTGCAGACCCTGCGTCGCGAGCTGAAGGCGCCGGGCCCGGAGCGCCTGTTCTATGTGGCCGATGCGTTCCGCGCCGGCATGAGCGTGGAAGAGATCTACGCACTGTCGTTCATCGATCACTGGTTCCTGGACCAGATCGAGGAAATCATCGCGGCCGAAGCCGAAGTCGCTGCCGGCGGCATCGATGCGCTGGATGCCGCACGCCTGCGCAAGCTGAAGCGCGCTGGCTTCTCCGACGCGCGCCTGGCGCAGCTGACCGGCACCAACGAAGCCGCCATCCGCGCGCTGCGTCGTGCGCACAAGGTGCGCCCGGTCTACAAGCGCGTGGACTCCTGTGCCGGTGAGTTCTCCACCGGTACCGCCTACCTGTACTCGACCTACGAGGACGAGTGCGAGGCCGCGCCGAGCAACCGCGACAAGATCATGATCCTGGGCGGTGGCCCGAACCGCATCGGCCAGGGCATCGAGTTCGACTACTGCTGCGTGCACGCGGCACTGGCGCTGCGCGAGGATGGCTATGAAACCATCATGGTCAACTGCAACCCGGAAACCGTGTCGACCGACTACGACACCTCCGACCGCCTGTACTTCGAGCCGCTGACCCTGGAAGACGTGCTGGAAATCGTCGAACTGGAACAGCCGAAGGGCGTGATCGTGCAGTACGGCGGCCAGACCCCGCTGAAGCTGGCGCGCGCGCTGGAAGCCAACGGCGTGCCGGTGATTGGCACCAGCCCGGACTCGATCGACCTGGCCGAAGACCGCGAGCGCTTCCAGCAGCTGGTGGACAAGCTGGGCCTGAAGCAGCCGCCGAACCGCATCGCCCGCAATGATCAGGAAGCCCTGCTGCTGGCCCGCGAGATCGGCTACCCGCTGGTGGTGCGCCCGAGCTACGTGCTGGGCGGCCGTGCCATGGAAATCGTCTACGGCGAAGCCGACCTGGCCCGTTACGTGCGCGACGCTGTGAAGGTGTCCAACGATTCGCCGGTGCTGCTGGACCGCTTCCTCGACAATGCTGTCGAGTGCGACGTCGACATCATTGCCGACAAGGATGGCAACGTCCTGATCGGTGGCGTGATGGAGCACATCGAAGAAGCTGGCGTGCACTCGGGCGATTCCTCGTGCTCGCTGCCGCCGTACTCGCTGTCGGCTGAAACCCAGGCCGAACTGCGCCGCCAGGTGGTGGAGCTGGCCAAGGCCCTGAACGTGGTCGGCCTGATGAACACCCAGTTCGCGATCCAGACCAGCGACGAGGGTGCCGACACCATCTACCTGCTGGAAGTGAACCCGCGTGCCTCGCGCACCGTGCCGTTCGTGTCCAAGGCCACCGGCATGGCGCTGGCGAAGATCGCCGCCCGTTGCATGGCTGGCAAGAGCCTGGCCGAGCAGGGCGCGACCAAGGAAATCGTGCCGGACTACTACTCGGTGAAGGAAGCGATCTTCCCGTTCGCCAAGTTCCAGGGCGTCGATCCGATCCTCGGGCCGGAGATGCGCTCCACCGGCGAGGTGATGGGCGTCGGCCGCACCTTCAACGCCGCCTTTGCGCGTGCGCAGGAAGCCGGTGGCATCAAGGCACCGCCGGTCGGCAAGGCCTTCGTCTCGGTCCGCGACCCGGACAAGAAGCGCGTGCTGCCGGTGGCCAAGGCGCTGCTGGCGCGTGGCTACAGCCTGGTCGCCACCCGTGGCACCGCCGCGTGGCTGCAGCAGCACGGCATGGACTGCGAGATCATCAACAAGGTGGTCGAAGGCCGTCCGCACATCGTCGACTCGATCAAGAACGGCGAGATCGTCTACATCGTCAACACGACCGAAGGTCGTTCGGCGATCAACGACTCGTTCTCGATCCGCCGCGAGGCGCTGCAGCATCGCGTCACCTACTCGACCACCATTGCCGGCGCCAAGGCGCTGGTGGATTCACTGGAATTCCGCGGCACCGGCCCCGTCTGGTCGCTGCAGGAGCTGCACAAGGAGTTGAATGCATGAGAGCCCCCATCACCATGAAGGGCGCGCAGAAGCTGCGCGACGAACTGGATCACCTGAAGTCGGTCAAGCGCCCGAAGGTCATCGCCGCCATTGCCGAAGCGCGTGAGCACGGTGACCTGAAGGAGAATGCCGAGTACCACGCCGCGCGCGAGGAACAGGGCTTCATCGAAGGCCGCATCAAGCAGCTGGAGGGCGAGCTGTCGCACGCCGAGATCATCGACGTGAGCAAGCTCAATGCCGGCTCCAAGGTGGTGTTCGGCGCCAGCGTGACGCTGGCCGACGTGGAAACCGACGAAGAGAAGAAGTACCAGATCGTCGGTGACCTGGAAGCGGACATCAAGCTGGGCCTGATCGCGATTTCCTCGCCGGTGGCGCGGGCGATGATCGGCAAGCTGGAAGGCGATTCGATCGTGATCGACGCCCCGGCCGGCCAGCGCGAGTACGAGATCGTCAGCGTCAGCTACGTGGACTGACCGCGTGGCGACGGCGACCCTGCTGTTGCCTGCACGCAGCCGCTTTGCCGCGGCTGCGCTGCCGGACGATGTGGCACGCGCGCTCGGCCGTGCCACGACGGTGCAGGTCGTGCCGGGCGAGCGCGCGCAGCTGACACGCCATTTCTCGGTTGCCGCGCCGCACTGGCCGGTGGCCGCGTTGACCCGCCAGCGCGACGTCGGCGATGCCGCCGGCGCCAGCTGGCTGCGTGCCGATCCGGCCTGCATGGTGCCGGACATGCACGGCGCGCGGATGATGGCCTACGGCGAAACACTGCGGCCGACGCTGGCCGACAGCCTCGCGTTGCTGCCGGTGCTGCAGCCATTGTTCGCCGATGCCGGCTTCGTGCTCGACGCACCCGATCCCTCGCGCTGGTACCTGCGGCTGCCGATCGACAGCGAGCTGCCGGACTTCGACAGCCCCGACGAGGTCCTCGGCGATGACCTGTTCTCGCATCTGCCCGAAGGCGAGGGCGGTCGTCGCTGGCGGGCGCTGATGACCGAGGCGCAGGTGCTGCTGCACAACCATTCCTGGAACCAGCAGCGTGCCGCACAGGGACAACAGCCGATCAATTCGCTGTGGTTCTGGGGCGGTGGCGTGATGCCGGTGTCGGTCAGCACGCCGCACGCGCAGGTGCGCAGCCGGGACGCGCTGCTGCAGGGCCTGGCCCTGGCGGCTGGTGTGGCCGTGGATGGCGAGCAGGCGGTGGATGCGCTGGTCGACCTGCGCCAGCTGCGCTCTTTGCAGCAGCTCGGCAATGATGCGATCCGGCCGCTGCTGGCCGCGCTCAAGCGTGGCGAACTGCAGCGGCTGGTACTGGACTTCGAGGACGGCCTGCAGTTCCAGCTGGACCGTGGCCAGCGCTGGCAGTTCTGGAAGAAGCCGCGCCAGCTGCACGACTGACCGGGGTCGGATCCGTTTTCCATCGGAAAACGGCTCTGACCCCCCAGGGTTTGTCGGGGTTGCCGGCCAGCGGTCGGCACTACCGCAGGTAGCGGCGCCTCAACGGACCTCGCTGACCACCGTCGGCAGCGTCCAGTGCCCACCCGCAACGCCCCGGCACTGCCCGGTGGTGAACTCGCTGCTCTTCACGAATCGCGCGCCATCCCAAGCCCAGTCGTGGCCGGAGAAGCAGTCACCGACGCCGCGCCCACGGAAGCGACCGCTCAACGTAGCGTCGTCGCGATCGAAGTCTTCTGCATCGGAGGTGACGAAGCGTGCTTCGTACGGCGGCTTGTCCTGCACTACCCAGTAGCCGCTGCTGAAGTTGTAGGCACCCACGAAGCAGCTGGTGCCTGCCAGCACATGTTGGGCGTCCAGTCGCTGGATCTCGATTTCATCTGTCCCGCCATCGCTCAGGCGGCCGCACTCATCCGGCTTGGGCAGGCTGGCGATCAGTGCCTTGCGCAGGCCCGGTGCTTTCGCCAGTGCCGCGTCCGAGGCGCGCGGTGCCACCAGCGTGCCGCGCACGATCACTGGCACCGGCAACGCCGCAGGCACGCTTGCTTCGGGCTTGTCGCCACGCCGCACCAGCGCACCGGGGGTGCCCAGCCGGCCCTGTGCCTCGTCCATCTTCAGCAGTACGGCCGCTGCACCGCGGTCGGAGATCGGCCAGGCCTTGCCCTTGCCGTCGATGATCTCGATGCGTGCCTGGCGCGGCAGTGCGGCGACCAGTGCATCGGTCTGTGCCTGCTGCAACAACACTTTGTCCCCGTCGCCGGTGTCGCGCACCGGGCCCAGGTCCTTGCCGTTCAGGCGCAGGCGCAGTGCCCCGGTCGGCGTCGGGCTTTCGCCATCCTCGCCATTGCGCAGCCGCGCGATCACCTTCGCACCCGGGCCGCCGGCGCGCTCAAGCATCAGGCTGAGCAGGTTGCCGGGTTCTTCCGGACTGTAGCCGGCGGCGCGGCAGGTGCGGGTGTTGTCACAGGCCAGCGACCAGTCGTTGTGTTCGAATTCGACCCCGGGCCTGGGCTCAGGCGTCGCGGAGTGGGCGGCCGGGGCCACGGTGAGTGCCATCAGCGCGGTCAGCAGGGTGCGGGTCATGGATGGAAGTCCGTTCCAGGGCAGGCAAGCATGGAAGATGCGGTCGTGAAATCCAAATGCTGCTGGCCGAAGAGCCAGGTTGCCTCGTCAGCAGCGGCAGCCGACCGGGGGAGCGGTGCACGTTATGATGTGCGGGTCTTTCGTAACCGGCGATGCCGATGTCCCTTGCCGCCGATGCTGCGCAGCCGCCCTCTGATACACCGCTGATCCGCCGCCGCGATGCGGTCGTGCCCGGCAGCTGGCCAGAGGGCACGCTGCCATTGCTGGCCCGACTCTATGCCAGCCGTGGTGCGGGAACGCCAGAGCTGGCGCTGCCGAAACTGGGCAGCCTACACGCGCCCGAGCTGCTGACCGGTATCGATGATGCAGTGGGCCTGCTGATCGAAGCCATCGCCAACGACAAGCGCATCCTGGTGGTCGGCGATTTCGATTGCGATGGCGCCACCGCCTGTGCGGTCGGCGTGCGTGGCCTGCGCATGCTCGGCGCGCAACACGTCTTCCACGCGGTGCCGAACCGCATGGTGCATGGCTATGGCCTGTCACCGTCGCTGGTGGAAGAGTTGGCCGCGCTGCAGCCGGACCTGCTGGTCACGGTCGACCACGGTATTGCCTGCCATGCCGGTGTCACCGCGGCCAAGGCGCGCGGCTGGCAGGTGCTGGTCACCGACCACCATCTGCCGGGGCCGCAGCTGCCGCCGGCCGACGTGATCGTCGATCCCAACCTGGATGGCGATGCCTTCCCCAGCAAATCGCTGGCCGGTGTTGGTGTGATCTTCTATGTGCTGATGGCGCTGCGCCGGCATATGCGCGAGGCCGGCGTCTTCGCAGATGGCAAGGGGCCGGACCTGACCACGCTGCTGGATCTGGTGGCGGTGGGCACCGTTGCGGACCTGGTAGCGCTGGACCCGAACAACCGTGCGCTGGTCAGCGCAGGCCTGCGCCGTCTGCGCGCAGGGCAGGGCTGTGTCGGCCTGCGAGCACTGATCGAAGCCAGTGGCCGGGATGCCGCGCGACTGACCGCCACCGACATCGGCTTCGCACTCGGCCCGCGCCTGAACGCGGCGGGCCGGCTGGAAGACATGGCGCTGGGCATCGCGCTGCTGCTCACCGAAGATCCGCGCCAGGCGCGCGAGATCGCGCAGACGCTGGAGCAGATCAACGCAGAACGCCGCGCGGTGCAGCAGTCGATGACCGACGATGCCGAGCAGGCCCTGACCCGCGTGGTGCTGGACATGGCCGGGCAACGGCCGGTGGCCGCCTGCCTGTTTGATGCCGACTGGCATCCCGGTGTGGTCGGCCTGGTCGCTTCGAAGATGAAGGATCGCCTGCATCGCCCGGTGATCGCCTTCGCTCCGGCCGAACCGGGCGCCGACACGCTGCGTGGCTCTGCGCGCTCGATTCCCGGGCTGCACATCCGTGACGCGCTGGCGCTGGTCGATGCGCGCCATCCGGGCCTGATCGACCGCTTCGGCGGTCACGCCATGGCGGCCGGCCTCAGCCTGCGGCTTGACCACGTTGATGACTTCAAGGCCGCCTTCGTCGCCGTGGTGCTGGAAATGCTCGACCCGGCGGCACTGCAGCAGCAGGTGCTCAGCGACGGCGAACTGGCCGCGGACGAGCTCGATCATCGCCACGCCGATGCGCTGCGGTTGGCCGGCCCATGGGGCCAGGGCTTCCCCGAACCCCTGTTCGACGGCCACTTCGAAGTGGCCAACTGGCGCGTGCTGAAGGAGCGCCACCTGAAGCTGGAACTGCGCCTGCCGGGCGTGCCTGGCACGATCAACGCGATCCACTTCGGCGGCTGGCACGGCAATGCGCCCGGCCGACACGTGCACCTCGCCTACCGGCTGGCCTGCGACGACTATCGCGGCGGCAGCGCCATCCAGCTGATCGTGGAGCACTGCCTGCCCGCCTGAGAAAAAGGGGACGGAGGGGATTAAGTCGCAACTGGCAAACAGGGCATAAGCGACTTAATTCCCTCCGTCCCCTTTTTGGGTCTCCCAACCCCGTTACGGCTGCTGGTGCGTTCAAGGGTCCACGATCCCACTGGAGTCCGGTCATGGTCTTCGCCCGTTGCTGCATTGTGTTGTTGCTGGCCCTTGCGGCCTGGCCCGCTGGCGCGCAGTCGCCGCCGATCTCCCGGCCGCAGGCCGCCACGCCGCTGCTGATCGCACCGGCGGCTGAGCAGGCGGTCCAACTGCGACACGCCCGCATCGAGGGCGGGGTCCAGGCGGGCATCGCCCAGACCCGGATCATCCTGGAATTCCACAACCCGAACCGGCGCGTGCTGGAGGGCGAGCTGCAGTTCCCCCTGGCCGATGGCCAGCAGATCAGCGGCTTCGCGCTGGATATCAACGGCGAGATGCGTGACGCGGTGCCGGTGCCGAAGGACCGCGGCCGCCAGGTGTTCGAGGAGATTGCCCGCCGCGGCGTTGACCCGGGCCTGCTGGAACAGACCGCCGGCAACCAGTTCCGCCTGCGCATCTATCCGCTGCCGGCCGGCGGCAGCCGGCGCGTGCAGCTGGTGATTCGCGAGCCGTTGGCCTTCGCCGGCCAAGGCTGGCAGTGGACGCTGCCGCTGCAGTTTGCCGCCGGTGCAGCCTCGGTTGAACTGAAACTGCAGGCACCTGGCACGACCACCGCAGGTACGGCGCCATTCCGCATCAGCGCGGGCCAGCTGCAGTGGCAGGGCAAGGGGGCGCAGCTGCCGAAGCAGCTGCAGTGGGATCTGCCGGCGACCCGCCAGGCACAGGTGCAGGTGGCGCCCTGGCAGGATGGCCACTATCTGCTGGCGCAGCTGCCGGTGGCGGCCAGCAGCACGCCGCGCAAACTGCCGAGCGAAATCGGCCTGCTGTGGGATGGCTCCGGTTCGGCGGGCCAGCGCGATCACACACGTGAGTTCGCCCTGCTGGATCGCTATTTCGCTGCGCTGCGCGACGGCACCGTGGCCTTGACCGTGCTCCGCGATCGCGCCGAGCCGGTGCGTCGCTTCCGCATCCGCGCCGGCAACTGGAGTGAACTGCGCGCAGCCCTGCAGGCCGTGCTCCCGGACGGTGCCAGCGCGCTGGCACAGTGGCAGCCGCAGCCGGGCGTGAAGGAATACCTGCTGGTCAGCGATGGCCTGCTGACCTATGGCCCGGAACAGCTACCGGCGATGGCACCCGATCAGCGCCTGTTTGCGGTCAGCAGTGCGGGTGCGCGCACCGATGCCGTGCGACTGCGTGGTTGGAGTGAGGCGCATGGCGGTCGCTTCATCGCGCTGGGCAAGGATGTCGATGCGGCGGCGCACGCGTTGCTGGCGTCGCCGATGGATGTGCAGGTCGATGCGGGACGCGGCGTGCAGGATGTAGTGATCGATCGCCGCAGTGAAGCCCACGGCTGGCTGTGGCTGCACGCACGACTGGCAGCCGACGGTGTGCCGATGCGGGTGCGCGTGGGCGACGGCGAGTGGGAAGCGCTGCCAGCGACGCAGAAGAGCAAGGACGGTGAACTGCTGGCCGGTTTGTGGGCGCAGGCGCGCCTGCAGCAGCTGGCCGCCGACCGTCGTGGCAACCGCGAGGCGATGCAGCGCCTGTCACAACGGTTTGGCCTGGTGGGGCCGGATACCTCGCTGATCGTGCTGGAGACGTTGGAGGACTACCTGCGCTATGCGATCCGTCCTTCGGGCACGCTGCGCGCGGAGTACGACGCCAGGTTTGCAGTGCAGGTCAGGGATCGCGCCGCTGGGGATCGCCAGCGCCTGGATGAAGTGGCCGCCCGCTGGAAGGAGCGCCAGCAGTGGTGGAGCCGTAGCTGGCCGAAGGATGCGCCGCCGCAGGCCAAGGAAATGGCGCTGGACGTTGCATCCGCAGACTACGCAACCGAATCCGCACCCGTGGCGATGCTGGCAGCCCCTGCACCTGCTGCTCCGCCCGCCCCTGCACCGACGGCAGCAGCGGCCGAGCAGCGTATGCAGGCCGCCAGCGCACGCGCGCGTCGTCCGGCGCCCGCGTCGGAGAATGCACTGGATGCGATTGTGGTCACCGGCGGCACGGTCGATGCCGCTGCGGCCGCCAACGATGGCCAGCTCGGCATCCAGCTGGCGGCCTGGCAGCCGGACTCGGCCATCGCCCGGCGCCTGCGCCAGGGCCCGCCGTCGCAGCTCTATGACCGCTATCTGGCCGAGCGCGATGCCCACGCCGACAGCAGCGCCTTCTTCCTCGATGTGGCCGACCTGCTGCTGGAGCAGGGCCAGCGCGAGCTGGCACTGCGGGTGCTGTCGAACCTGGCCGAAATGGATCTGGATAACCGCCACCTGCTGCGCGTGCTCGGTTACCGACTGATGCAGGCCGATGCTCCCGCACTGGCGGTGCCGGTGTTCGAGCAGGTGCTGGCGATGGGCCAGGAAGAACCGCAGAGCTTCCGCGACCTGGGCCTGGCGCTGGCAGCGGCCGGCAAGCCACAGCAGGCACTGGCGCCGCTGTACCAGGTGGTGGTGCGGCCGTGGGACAGCCGCTTCGATGGCATCGCCCTGATCGCGCTGGATGAGCTGACCAACCTGGTGGCCGGCAGCACGCCCCGGCTGGATACCACCGGCATCGACCCGCGCCTGTTGCAGGCGATGCCGCTGGACCTGCGCGTGGTGCTGTCGTGGGACGCCGACAACAGCGACATGGACCTGTGGGTAACCGACCCGAACGGCGAGCGCGCCTACTACGGCAACCGGCTGACCTACCAGGGCGGGCAGATGTCGCAGGACTTCACCGGCGGCTATGGCCCCGAACAGTTCTCGCTGCGCAACGCCAAGCCGGGCAAGTACAAGGTGGAGGCGAACTACTTTGGCAGCCGCCAGCAACTGGTCACCGGCGCGACGACACTGATGCTGCGTCTGACCACTCATTGGGGCACGGCCAAGCAGAAGGATCAGATGGTGACGATGCGACTGAAGGACCGTGCCGAGACCGTGCTGGTGGGCGAGTTCGAGGTTAAATAGTCAACTGCCCCAAATGGCCGTCCGAGGGTGGGCCAAGGAAGACCCTCGTCGACGCCGCTCTGGGGCAAGGAGGCCCTGTGTGGGGGCGGCTGCAGCCTGGCTGGCTCCCCGCGCCAAGGCGGGTACCGCCTGCCTGAATGCAGCGCCGACGCATCACGCTCGCGCCTCCCCGGCGCAGGCCCAGGCCCTCATTCCGGGCGCCCACGGCCTGCGGTATCATTACCAGTCATCTTTTGAATGCATAACCGCCGACATGATCGAACTGAATCCTGTCCGCCAGCGCATCACCGATCTGACCGATCGCGTGCTGTCGCTTCGGGGGTATCTTTGACTACGACGCCAAGAAAGAGCGTCTTGAAGAAGTAACGCGGGAGCTGGAAAGCCCCGACGTCTGGAACAACGCCGAGTACGCCCAGAACCTGGGCCGCGAGCGTTCCAGCCTGGAAAAGACCGTGGGCGGGATCGCCTCGGTGCTCGATGGCCTGAACGACGCCACTGAACTGCTGGAGCTGGCCGAGTCCGAGCAGGACGAGGAGACCGCACTGGCGGTGGTCGCCGACCTCGACAAGCACCAGGCGCACGTGGAGAAGCTGGAGTTCCAGCGCATGTTCTCCGGCGAGATGGACAATGCGGCGGCGTTCGTCGACATCCAGGCCGGTGCCGGTGGTACCGAAGCCCAGGACTGGGCCGAGATCCTGCTGCGCATGTACCTGCGCTGGTGCGAATCGCGCGGCTGGAAGACCGAGCTGATGGAAGTCTCCGGTGGCGACGTCGCCGGCATCAAGTCGGCCACGCTGCGCGTGGAAGGCGACTATGCCTATGGCTGGCTGAAGACCGAGACCGGCGTGCACCGCCTGGTGCGCAAGTCGCCGTTCGACTCCGACAACCGCCGCCACACCAGCTTCACCTCGGTGTTCGTGTCGCCGGAAATCGATGACAACATCGACATCACCATCAACCCGGCCGACCTGCGTACCGACGTGTACCGCTCGTCCGGTGCCGGTGGCCAGCACGTGAACAAGACCGAGTCGGCGGTGCGTATCACCCACATCCCGACCAACATCGTTGTGGCGTGCCAGACCGGCCGCAGCCAGCACCAGAACCGCGACAACGCGATGAAGATGCTGGCCGCCAAGCTGTACGAGCTGGAGATCCAGAAGCGCAACGCCGAGAAGGACGCGGTGGAAGCCACCAAGTCCGACATCGGCTGGGGCAGCCAGATCCGCAACTACGTGCTGGACCAGAGCCGTATCAAGGACCTGCGTACCGGCATCGAGCGTTCGGATACGCAGAAGGTGCTGGACGGCGACCTGGACGAGTTCGTCGAGGCCAGCCTGAAGGCCGGTTTGGCCGTGGGCTCCAAGCGCGCCGATGCCTGATCGACGCGCCTGCGCGGATATCATCGCCTTCCGCAGCGGAGGGCGATGATGCGCAGCGAAAGTGAACGCAAGGAACTCGGTAGCTTCCTGAAGGCCTGCCGCGCCCGTGTCGACCCCGCCACGCTCGGCCTCCCGGCCGGGCGGCGGCGCACCCCGGGCCTGAAGCGCGAGGAAGTGGCGCTGGCCATCGGGGTCAGTGTCAGCTGGTACACCTGGATCGAGCAGGGCCGTGAAGTGCGCGCCTCGCCCGAAGTGCTCGAGCGCCTGGCCAAGGTGCTGCGCATGAGCGACGACGAACGCGCCTATGCATTCGCGCTGTCCGGCTATGGCGTACCGCTGGAATCGCCGGACGAGAGCGTGACCGACGGCCTGCGCCAGCTGGTCGAAGCGATGCAGCCGATCCCGGCCTATGTGCGCAACACCCGGTTCGATATCCTGGCCTGGAACCCGGCCATCGCCGATCTGTTCGTGGACTACAGCCAGCTGGCGCCGCATGAGCGCAACACGCTGCGGCTGATGTTCCTGTACCCGCCGTACCGCACGCTGATCCTCAACTGGGAAGAAATGACCCGCGGCCTGCTGGCCGGCTTCCGCGCGGCGATGGCGCAGGCGCCGGACAAGGCGCCGTTCCTGGCGCTGGTGGAGGACATCGCCGCGCACAGCGAGGCGTTCCGGCGGTGGTGGCCGGAGCACGACGTGCGGCGGTTCGATGAAGGTGCGAAGAAGCTCAACCATCCCACGCGGGGATTGCTGGACCTGCAGTACGTGGCGCTGGTGCCGGAGAGCCGGCACGACCTTTCCCTGGTGACCTACCTGCCGCGAAAGTAGGGGTGTTCGGCAGGGCTTGCAGCCCTGCACCCGCAGAGGCCGAGCAACAGCAACAGCAACAGCGGGCATTCCGTTGGATGGCGGGGCGGTGTGGGTTGGCAGGACACGCCGTAAACCCGTCCATGGGGGCTCGATGGCGCCATCCATGGCGCCAACGGTCCTGCCAACCCACACCGCCCCACCTCTGACAATTTCCCGCGGCTGTTGGCAGGTGTCGACCTTGGTCGACACATCTGTCAGATATCGAAAGAAATTCCGGGGTCAGATCCGTTTTCCCATGGAAAACGGATCTGACCCCAAGAGTATTTCCAACAGATCGCGGAAAACTGTCGAAGGCGGGGTGGGCCCGGTTGCGGGGGCGTGAGCGCCATGGATGGCGCGACCGAGGCTACATGGGTGAGGGCGCTTTGCTTGCGAAGCACTGCTTCGCAAGCGCCCGAACGCCCAGCCGCCGGCGGCTGGGCCGGACCCCGGAGGGGGATTCACGCCGTCCCCCGCAACCGGACCCACCCCGCCATCCCACGGAATGCAGGCCTTTGACCTTGACGTTGCCTTGGCCTCTGCGGGTGCAGGGCGCAGCTCTGCAAACAGCCCCATTCAGACAGGTAAGTGCAGGTCACAGGATAAGCAGACGCCTTGTTGCCTCCGCCAATCGGGTTCACATTCCTGTGCAGAAGACGGGCCGCTGCCCGTTGCCGAGACAACAGGAGCCCTGCATGTCCGCTGCCCCCACCACCGCCATTTCCCGTGATCCGGCCACCGGCCAGCAGATCGCCAGCCACCCCTTCGCTACCGACGCCGAACTGGAAGCCATCCTCGATCGCGGCCAGGTCGGCTTTGCGGCCTGGAGCGTCAAGAGCCTCGAACAGCGCGCAGACGTACTGCGTGCGATGGCCGCCGTACTGCGGCGTGACCGTGAGAAGCTGGCCGCGCTGGCTACCGCCGAGATGGGCAAGGTGCAGGCCGAATCGCTGGCCGAGATCGAGAAGTGCGCCGTGCTGTGCGACTGGTACGCCGACCACGGTGCGCAGTTCCTGCGCGACGAGCCGACCCAGGTGCCCGACGACAAGGCCTATGTGGCCTACCTGCCGCTGGGCGTGGTGCTGGGCATCATGCCGTGGAACTTCCCGTACTGGCAGGTGATGCGTGCGGCGGTGCCGATCCTGATGGGCGGCAACGGCTTCCTGCTGAAGCCGGCCGAGAACATCGTCGGTACCGCGCAGCTGCTCGACGCGGCCTGGCGCGATGCCGGGCTGCCGGAAGGCACCTTCATCGCCGCCAACATCAGCCGCGAGGGCACCAGCCGCGCGATCGCCGATGATCGCATCGCCGCAGTGACCCTGACCGGCAGCGTGGCCGCAGGCCGCAGCATCGGCGCCCAGGCCGGGCAGGCGCTGAAGAAGGTGGTGCTGGAGCTGGGGGGCTCGGATCCGTTCATCGTGCTGGCCGACGCCGATCTGGACGCCGCCGTTGATGCGGCGGTGGCCTCGCGCTTCCAGAACACCGGGCAGGTCTGCATCGCCGGAAAGCGCATCATCGTCGAAGACGCGGTCTACGATCGTTTCGTGGCGCAGTTCTGCCAGAAGGTGCAGGCACTGACCATCGGCGATGGCCGCGACCCGGCCAACCGCATCGGCCCGATGGCGCGCCAGGACCTGCTGGAGCAGCTCGATGCGCAGGTACGGGCTTCGGTGGAGGCCGGTGCGCGGCTGCTGGTTGGCGGCCACCCGCTGGATCGCCCTGGAGCCTTCTATGCACCCACCGTGCTGGCCGACGTAGAGCCTGGCATGCAGGCCTTCGATACCGAGACCTTCGGGCCGGTGGCCTCGATCAGTCGCGCCCGCGACGCCGACCATGCGGTGGAACTGGCCAACCAGAGCGAATTCGGCCTGAGCGGCAACCTGTGGACCGGCGACCGCGCACGGGCCATGCAGCTGGCGCGCCGGCTGCAGACCGGCGGCGTGTTCGTCAACGGCTTCTCCGCTTCAGACCCGCGCGTGCCGATCGGCGGCGTGAAAAAGAGTGGCTTCGGTCGTGAGCTCTCGCACTTCGGCATCCGCGAATTCGTCAACGCGCAGACGGTGTGGTTCGACAAGCGTTGACGCGCGGCTCTCATCCTTCCTGCAACGATCCACCACCAGTCCAGCGAAAAGGACGGCATTCCAATGTCCAAGGGTTCAGATCTGCTTGTCGCCGCGCTTGAGAACGAAGGCGTCGAGCGCATTTTCGGTATTCCCGGCGAAGAGAACCTCGACGTGGTCGAGTCGCTTCGTCATTCCAGCATCGAGCTGGTCATCACCCGCCACGAACAGGCAGCGGTGTTCATGGCTGCAACCTATGGCCGCCTGACCGGCAAGCCCGGCGTGTGCCTGGCCACGCTCGGCCCCGGCGCGCTCAACTTCACCACCGGCGCCGCCTATGCGCTGCTGGGTGCGTGGCCGGTGATCATGATCACCGGCCAGAAGGGCATCGTCGCCAGCAAGCAGGCGCGCTTCCAGATTGTCGACATCGTCGGCACGATGAAGCCGCTGACCAAGCAGGCGCGGCAGATCGTCTCGGCGCGCACGATCCCGACCATCGTCCGCGAGGCGTTCCGTGTCGCTCAGGAGGAGCGCCCGGGCCCGGTGCTGCTGGAGCTGCCCGAAGACATCGCGGCCGATGAGGTCGAGGGCGTGGCGCTGATTCCGCCGCATGCGGTGGACCGTCCCATTGCCAGCCCGGAGGCGCTGGATCGGGCGGCTGAGATCATCCGCAATGCCAAGCGGCCGTTGTTGATGATCGCATCGGCGGCGTCGCGACCGCAGTCCAGTGAAGCGCTGTCGGCCTTTGTGTTGCGCGCCGGCATCCCGTTCTTCACCACGCAGATGGGCAAGGGCGCGGTGGCCGGAGGTTCGGGCCTGTACATGGGCACCGCCGCGCTGACCGAGCGTGACTACGTGCACATGGCGATCGACCAGGCTGACGTGATCGTGACCATCGGCCACGAGGTGACCGAAAAGCCGCCGTTCGTGATGCGCCCGGGTGGCCCGACCGTGATCCATATCGGCTACTCGCAGGCGGCGGTGGAACAGGTGTACTTCCCGCAGGTGGAGGTGATCGGCGACATCGGCCGTTCGCTCACCCAACTGGCCGACCGCATCGAAGGCGCGGTGCCGAACGCCTATGCTTTGCTGCCGCTGCGCGCGACCATCCTCGAGCATCTGGCCGACCGCGCCGAAGAGGCCGGGTTCACACCGCAGCGGCTGGTGCACGACGTGCGCCAGGTGATGCCGCCGGACGGCATCGTGGCGCTGGACAACGGCATGTACAAGATCTGGTTCGCCCGCAACTACCGTACCCAGGTCGCCAACACATTGCTGCTGGACAACGCGCTGGCGACCATGGGCGCGGGCCTGCCATCGGCGATCATGGCCTCGATCCTGTATCCACAGCGGCGGGTGCTGGCGGTGTGTGGTGATGGTGGTTTCATGATGAACAGCCAGGAGCTGGAGACAGCGCGCCGGCTGGGGCTCAACCTGGTGGTGCTGATCCTCAATGACGGCGCCTACGGCATGATCCGCTGGAAGCAGGCGGTGGATGGCTTCACCGACTACGGCATGACCTTCAGCAACCCCGACTTCGTGAAGTATGCCGAGGCCTATGGCTGCAAGGGGCATGAGGTGACCGCCATCGAGCAGTTCATCCCGACCCTGCAGGCGGCCTTCAACGAGGGCGGGGTGCACCTGGTGTCGGTGCCGATCGATTACTCGGAAAACCAGCGGGTGCTGGTGGACGAGCTGCGCCAGGCGTTCCCCGGGAACGCGTAGGCGCCGATCCGCTGATGGGGTCAGATCCCTTTGCTGCGCAAAGGGATCTGACCCCTCTCCCGGCTTGGGCAGGGCGGTTTTGGTATGCTGGGCAACCGGCTGTGCCGGGCGCAGCATCCCCCCTCACTACACGATTCCCGCAGATCCATGAGCGAAGCTACCGATACCCCCCCCGTCGACGAGAACAAGTTGATCGCCGAGCGCCGTGAGAAACTCAAAGCGCTGCGTGGGCAGGGCATCGCGTACCCGAACGATTTCCGTCGTGAGGACTTCGCCGGCCGCCTGCAGGACGAATTCGCCGATGCCGAACAGTGGACCGCCGAGGCGCTGGAAGGCAACGGCCGCCAGGTGAAGATGGCCGGCCGCCTGATGGCCAAGCGCATCATGGGCAAGGCGAGCTTCGCGCAGATCCAGGACGAGTCCGGCCGCATCCAGCTGTTCCTGCAGGGGGCCGTGCTGGGCGATGCCTACACCGCGTTCAAGGGCTGGGACGTGGGCGACATCATCGCCGTAGAAGGTGGCCTGACCCGCACCAAGACCGGCGAGCTGTCGGTCAAGGCCGAGTCGATCCGCCTGCTGACCAAGTCGCTGCGTCCGTTGCCGGACAAGTGGCATGGCCTGGCCGACGTCGAGCAGCGTTACCGCCAGCGTTACGTCGACCTGATCGTCACCCCGGAGTCGCGCGCGGTCTTCATCAAGCGCTCGAAGATCATCCGCGCCATGCGTGCGTGGCTGGACAACCGCGACTTCCTGGAAGTCGAGACGCCGATGATGCATTACATCCCCGGCGGCGCGGCGGCCAAGCCGTTCACCACCCACCACAACGCGCTGGACCTGGACCTGTACCTGCGCGTGGCGCCGGAGCTGTACCTCAAGCGCCTGACGGTGGGCGGCCTGGAGCGCGTGTACGAGATCAACCGCAACTTCCGCAACGAAGGCGTCAGCACCCGCCACAATCCAGAATTCACCATGATGGAGCTGTACGAGGCCTATGCCACGTACAACGAGATCATGGACCTGACCGAAGGCGTGATCCGTGACGTGGCCAGGACAGTCAACGGCAGCACCGAGGTCGAGTGGGACGGGGCGAAGATCGACCTGGGCCCGGCGTTCCGCCGCTGGCGCATGGACGAAGCCGTGCGCCACCACAACCCGGAAATCTCGGTTGCCGACTGCACCGACCGTGACGCGCTGCTGCGCCATTGCGAGCGCTTGAACATCCGCGTCAAGCCGTCCTACGGCTGGGGCAAGCTGCTCCTTGAGATCTTCGAGGCCACCGTCGAGCACACCCTGATCCAGCCGACCTTCATCACCGACCATCCGGTGGAAGTCTCGCCGCTGGCCCGTGCCAACGACAATGATCCGGGCTACACCGACCGCTTCGAGCTGTTCGTCAACGGCAAGGAGCTGGCCAATGGCTTCTCCGAGTTGAACGACCCGGAAGACCAGGCCCAGCGCTTCCAGGCCCAGGTGGCCGCGAAGGAAGGTGGCGACGACGAGGCCATGCACTACGACGCCGACTACATCCGTGCGCTGGAGTACGGCATGGCCCCGACCGGCGGCCTGGGCATCGGCGTCGATCGTCTGGTGATGCTGCTGACCGGCAGCAGCTCGATCCGCGATGTGCTGCTGTTCCCGTACATGCGTCCGGAGCAGTAAGTCACCTTTTTGACTCCCGATTGTGCGCGCCGTCCCGAAACGAGACGGCGCGATTGACGCGTCCCGCACTCGGCGTATCGTAATTGCACTACCTTGACGCCTGCTATGGCTTGATCGGCGTTAGGGGAGGGCACGGTGTGGGGAGTCCGCTTCACATTGTGATGACGATCATGAATCGGGATGCACGACACGGGAGTCAGGCCGATGCAGGGTGCGAGCGTTCGCAGCGGCAGAGTATCCTCGCCTGCTGATGATCCAGCGTGGTCGAAAAACCAGGCAGAGTACGCGTTGAATATCGTCATCGTTGATGACCAGACTTCCGCCCGGACGATGCTGCGTCACGTCATCGAAGACATCGCGCCGGAACTGAGCGTGTATGACTTCGGCGATCCGCTGACCGCATTGGCCTGGTGTGAAGCCCATCCGGTCGACCTGCTGCTGCTCGATTACCGCATGCCGGAGATGGACGGGCTGGAATTCGCTCGCCGTTTCCGTCGGCTGCCCAAGCACCGCGACATTCCGGTGATCCTGATCACCGTGGTCGGTGACGAGCCGATCCGCCAGGCGGCACTGGAAGCAGGGGTCATCGACTTCCTGGTCAAGCCGATCCGCCCGCGCGAACTGCGTGCGCGCTGCTACAACCTGCTGCAGCTGCGCCAGCAGACCGAGAACGTGAAGCAACGGGCGCTGTCGCTGGAGCAGCGCCTGCTGGCCAGCATGCATGAGGTCGAAGAGCGGGAGCGCGAAACGCTGTCGCGGCTGGCGCGCGCGATCGAGTTCCGTGATGCCGGCACCAGCGCCTACCTGGAGCGCATGGCACGTGTGGCCGGCCTGATTGCCGAACAGCTCGGGCTGCCCGAGGAGGAGGTGCGCCTGATCGAAATGGCTGCGCCGCTGCATGACATGGGCAAGATCGCCATTCCCGATGCGGTGCTGCTCAAGCAGGGCAAGCTCAACGAGGAGGAGCTGGCGATCATGCGCCGGCACCCGCGGATTGGCCATGAACTGCTGAGCGGCAGCCAGAATCGTTTCATCCAGGTTGGCGCGTTGATCGCACTGCGTCATCATGAGCGCTACGACGGCAGCGGCTATCCTGATGGGCTGGTCGGCGATGCGATTCCGCTGGAAGCGCGCATCGTGGCTGTCGCCGATGTCTTCGACGCCCTGATTTCGCCCCGTCCGTACAAGGAAGCATGGACCATGGAAGCCACCCTGGCTTATCTCTACGCCCAGCGTGGACGGCTGTTCGATCCCCGATGTGTGGACGCGCTGCTGCGCGGCCGCGAACAGCTGGACCAGATCTGCGCCGAGCATTCGATGGCGTCCGCGCGCCCGGGGCTGGGCGCGTGAAACGGCTGTTGTCGCAGCTGCGGCTGCGCCTGTCCCAGCGCCAGGACAGCGAACACGGCCAGCAGATCGTCCGTATTGTCCTGATCAGCCTGATCCTGGCCTACGTGCTGTTGCCGGCGCCGCGCCACGATCTGCCGCACACGCAGTACGTGGGCGTGCTGGCGATCGTCTTGACCGGCCTGAGCCTGTCGCTGCTGCTGTTCGGCTGGCTGCTGTGGCGGCCGGCGCGTTCCGATCCCCGCCGCGTGCTGGGCATGCTCGCCGACTATGGCCTGATCGCTGCCGGCATGGTGCAGATGGGCGAGCCGCTGGCCTGGGTCTACATCGTGGTGATGTGGGTGACGGTCGGCAACGGCATGCGCTTCGGCAACCACTACCTGTACGTGGCGGTGGCGATGGCGATGGTGAGCTTCGGTTGCACGGTGCTGCTGACGCCTTACTGGCAACAGAATTTCCGTCTGGCCATCGGCCTCTGGCTCGGCCTGGCGGCGGTGCCGCTGTACTTCTCGACACTGCTGCGGCAGCTGACCGAAGCGATGGCCGAGGCGCGCCGTGCCAGCGAGGCCAAGAGCCGTTTCCTGGCCAACATGAGCCACGAGTTCCGCACGCCGTTGAACGGCCTCAACGGCATGACCGAAGTGCTGGCGACCACGCGCCTGGACGATGAGCAGCGCGAGTGCCTCAACACCATCCAGGCGTCGTCGCGCAGCCTGCTGGCGCTGGTGGAGGAAGTGCTGGACATCTCGGCCATCGAGGCCGGCAAGCTGCGCGTGGTGGCCGAAGACTTCGCCGTGGCCGACGTGATCCAGGCGATCGGGCTGATCCTGTTGCCGCAGGCCAAGGCCAAGCGCCTGGATTACCGGGTGAAGGTCGCCGATGGTGTGCCGCCCCGCGTGCGCGGAGACGTCGGGCACCTGCGGCAGATCCTGCTGAACCTGGCCGGCAACGCGGTCAAGTTCACCGATCACGGCCGGGTCGAAATCCGTGTCAGCGTGGTGCAGGCCGATACCAGTGGCGCGGTGCGGCTGCGCTTCGACATCCTCGACACCGGCATCGGTGTAGCGCCGGCCATGCGTGCGCGGCTGTTCGATGCCTTCGAGCAGGCTGACGTCAGCATGGCGCGTCGCCACGAGGGCACCGGGCTGGGCACGACAATCGCCAAGGGCCTGGTCGAAGCAATGGACGGCGATATCGGTTATCTGGAAAACCCGCCGCGCGGCAGCCATTTCTGGGTCGAGCTGCCGTTCGCGCCGCCGCAACCGCAGGTGCCGGGTGCGGTGCCGAGCCTGACCGGCGACGACGACGCGGGGCCGGGTGGCAACGTGATCGCATTTGCCGACCCGTTCCTGCGCCATCGCGCCCGCGTGCGCAGCATGCAGATCCTGGTGGCCGACGACCACGAGGCCAACCGCATGGTTCTGCAGCGCCTGCTGCAGAAGGCCGGGCATCGCGTGCTGTGCGTGGACGGCGGTGAGGCAGTGCTGGATGCGCTGGCCGACAGTGAGTTCGATGCGGTCATCGTCGACCTGCACATGCCGGGCATGAGTGGGCTGGACATGCTGAAGGAGTTGCGGGTGATGCAGGCCGGCGGCGGTCCGCGCACGCCGGTGCTGGTGCTCAGTGCCGATGTCACGCCCGAGGCGATCCAGCGCTGCACCCAGGCTGGAGCGCATGCTTTCCTGGCCAAGCCCGTGGTGGCGGTGCGCCTGCTCGATACCCTGGCCGAGATCGCCAGCAACGCCCAGCTGAAGACCATGGCCGCACCGGTGGTGCGACCGATGGCGCTGCAGGATGGGGTGCTCGACAGCAGCGTGCTGGACGAGCTGGCCTCGCTGGGGATGGGCGAGGGCTTCGAACGTGAGTTCATCCGCCAGTGCCTGGAGGACGTGGCGGGCTGCATGGGCAAGGCCGAGCAGGCCGGTGAGGCCACGCAGTGGGATGTGTTCCGCGAACAATCCCACGCGATCAAGGGCGTGGCCAGCAACCTTGGCCTGATGCGCGCGTCCAACCGTGCCGGCGAGCTGATGCGGATGGCCGACTGGCAGCTGAAGACCGAATGGCGCCAGCGCCTGGGCATCCTGCAGGAGGCGATCAAGGAAGGCCGGCGCGCGCTGGAGGCACGGGCCGAACGCCGGCTGCGCGGCGCTGCCGACGATGGCGAGGCGCGTTGAACCACGGCAGGGTGCATAAAAAAAGCCCGGTGGCCAACCGGGCTTGAACCCATCCTGGGGGAGGGATGAATCAGGCCGCGTCGAGGCTGGCGCGACGGGTCTGGGCCTTGATCAGGCGGTCCATGGTGCGCAGCGAACGGTCGCCGAGGGCCAGGGCGGAATCGACCCAAACCTTGGTGATCTCCAGCAGTTCGTCGTAGCTGACCGGCTGGGCGATGGCGCGTGCGGCGTTCATCGCCAGATAGGACTGCGGTGTGCGCTGCTGCTGGCGGATCAGTTCTTCCACCGCCGCCCGGCCTTCGCCCTTCTTCACCAGCACGTCGACCACGCCCATCGCGTGCATCTCCTCGGCGCTGTAGACCCGGCCGTCGAGGATGATCTTCTCGGCGAGGTGGGGGGACACGCGCCGGCACAGGAAGGAGTACGCACCCATGCCCGGGAACAGGCCGAACAGCACCTCCGGCAGGCCCAGTCCGCTGCCTTCCTCGGCGACGATGGTGTGGCAGGCCAGGGCCATTTCCAGCCCGCCGCCGAGGGCGTCACCCTGGATCAGGGCGATCGAACGGACGTCGCCGCCGAACCCGGTGTGCAGGTGGTGCACGCCCTCCACGCAGCGCTGGGCATAGTTCAGCAGGAGGTCGCGGTTGCCTTCGCGGATCAGGCGTGTGAACAGGTCCAGGTCGCCGCCCAGATTGTAGGCGACGGCATCGGAGGCCAGCACGAAATGCCGCAATGTTCCGCTGTGGCGTTCGGCAGGGCTGCGGGTGATGGCCGCCATGTAGCTCCACATCTCGTCGAGCATGTCCTTGCGGCAGCAGGGGCGGATCCCGGTGGCGGCATCGGCGTGCATGAACAGCCAGTGGGCAGCGCCGCCGGCGCTGTCTTCGGTGCGGATGGTGGCGAACGGTGAGCCGCTTGAAGGCAGCTTTTCGATGGTACTCATGGAAGGGTCCTCGGCATGCGGCCCGCAGTGTCAGGTGGGTGGCCGGCGGGCCGAACGGTCCACACACGCGGCGATGCTACACCGCCCCAGGGGCGTCGCATGCGAAAGGGCCCGGGACGTTTCCGCCCCGGGCCCTGCATCGTTCAAATTGCCGCAAACCCTTACTGGGCGGGCGTATCGCGGAGTTCGCGGCGGAGGATCTTGCCGACATTGGTCTTCGGCAGCTCCTTTCGGAATTCAACGATTTTGGGGTGCTTGTAGCCGGTCAGGTTGGCCCGGGCATGCTCCTTGACCATTTCGGCGGTCAGGTTCGGGTCCTTCTTCACGATGACCACCTTGACCACTTCCCCGGACTTTTCGTCCGGCACGCCGACCGCGGCCACTTCCAGCACGCCCGGCATCATCGCGATCACGTCCTCGACTTCATTTGGGTACACGTTGAAGCCGGACACCAGGATCATGTCCTTCTTGCGGTCGACGATGTAGAAGAAGCCGTGTTCGTCCATCTTCGCCATGTCGCCGGTATGCAGCCAGCCGTCGGCATCGATCGCCTTGGCGGTTTCCTCCGGGCGCTGCCAGTAGCCCTTCATCACCTGCGGGCCCTTGATGCAGAGCTCGCCGACCTCGCCCAGCGGCAGGATGGCGCTGTTGTCGTCCTTGATGCAGGCATCGGTGGACGGGATCGGCAAGCCGATCGAGCCGTTGTATTCGGTCAGGGTGAGCGGGTTGATGCAGGCCGCCGGCGAGGTCTCGGTCAGGCCATACGCCTCGACCAGGGTCACCCCGGTGACCTTCTTCCAACGCTCGGCCACGGCGCGTTGCACCGCCATGCCGCCGCCCAAGGTGACCTTCAGCGAGGAAAAGTCGACCGTGTCGAAGCCGGGGGTGTTGAGCAGGCCATTGAACAGCGTGTTGACGCCGGTGATGGCGGTGAAGCGCACCGACTTGAGCTCCTTGACGAAGCCCTTCATGTCACGCGGATTGGTGATCAGGTGGTTGCAGCCACCGAACTTCATGAAGACCAGCCCGTTCGCGGTCAGTGCGAAGATGTGGTACAGCGGCAGGGCGGTGATGATCCACTCCTTGCCCATCTCGATGCCCGACGCACTGATCCAGGCCGAGGCCTGCTGCATGTTGGCGATCAGGTTGCGGTTGGTCAGCATCGCGCCCTTGGCCACGCCGGTGGTGCCGCCGGTGTACTGCAGGAACGCAATGTCGTCGTGGTCGATCTCGACCTGGGGCAGGCTGTGGCGGCTGCCGATCTTCAGCGCCTGGCGGAAGCGCACCGCGCCCTTGAGATGGTAGTTGGGCACCATCTTCTTGATGTACTTCAGCACGAAGTTGACGATCACGCCCTTGGCGCCAAGCAGGTCGCCCAGGCCGGTGGTGATCACGTGCTTGACCGGCGTATCGGCGATGACCTGCTCGACGGTGTCGCCGAAGTTGTCGACCACCACCAGTGCGGTCACGCCGGCATCGATCAGCTGGTGCTTGAGCTCGCGCGCGGTGTACAACGGATTGACATTGACCACGGTCAGGCCGGCGCGCAGCACGCCGAAGGTGGCCACCGGGTACTGCAGGCAGTTGGGCATCATCAGGGCGACGCGGTCACCCTTCTTGAGCTTGAGCTCTCCCAGCAGGTAGGCCGCGAACTGATTGACCAGCGCGTCGGTCTCGCCATAGGTGAGGACCTTGCCGAAGCTGGAGTAGGCGGGACGGTCGCGGAATTTCGCGACGGAAGCGTCGAAGACCGAAGCTACCGAATGGAACTCGTTGACGTCGATCTCGGCGGGAACGCCTTTCGGATAGCTCTGCAGCCAGGGACGATCCAGACTCATATTCCCCCTCCAGGAATCGTGATGTATTAGGTTCCGGCCCTGAGCGTATCGACAATGGCCGGTCATTGCAGCATACCCCGCCGTAGGGAAAACGCGAAGAGGCCCCGAAGGGCCTCTTTGCTGGGTAGTGCCGGCCGCTGGCCGGCATCTGTGCTCGATCGGGATTCCGGTTGGTGCCGGCCAGCGGCCGGCACTACCGTGGCGCCAACCGGGCCGCTTGCGTCAGCCCTGCTTGCGCACCGGTGCGCCGTTGGCCTTGTAGTACGGCGCAGTGCTGCGGGCCAGCGGGGTGCGGCCGCGGATCACGTCGGCCAGCTTCTCGGCCATCATGATGGTCGGCGCGTTGAGGTTGCCGGTCACCACCTGCGGCATGATCGAGGCATCGACGATGCGGAGGCCTTCCAGGCCGTGCACGCGACCCTGGCCATCGACCACCGCCATCGGGTCATCAGCATGGCCCATCTTGTTCGAGCACGACGGGTGGTAGGCGGTTTCGGCATGCTCGCGCACGAATGCATCGATCTGCGCGTCGGTCTGCAGTGCACTGCCCGGCGAGATCTCGCGGCCGCTGTACGGGGCCAGCGCCGGCTGCGCGAAGATCTCGCGGGTGATGCGGATCGCCGCGCGGAATTCGCGCCAGTCCTGCTCGTGCGACATGTAGTTGAACAGAATGCTCGGATGTTCGCGCGGGTCCTTCGAGCGCACATGGATGCGGCCACGGCTGGGCGAGCGCATCGAGCCGACGTGCATCTGGAAGCTGTGCGCCTTGATCGGGTTGGAGCCGTTGTAGTTGATCGCCACCGGCAGGAAGTGGTACTGCAGGTTCGGCCAGTCGAACTCGGCGTCGCTGCGGATGAAGCCACCGGCCTCGAACTGGTTGCTGGCGCCGATGCCGGTGCCCAGGAACAGCCACTCGGCACCGATCGCCGGCTGGTTGTACAGCTTCAGCGCCGGCGCCAGCGACACCGGCTTCTTGCATTCGTACTGCAGGTACATCTCAAGGTGATCCTGCAGGTTGGCGCCGACGCCGGGCAGGTGGTGCACCAGGTCGATGTCCAGGCTGCGCAGCAGGTCGGCCGGGCCGACACCCGAGCGCTGCAGGATCTGCGGCGAGGCGATGGCGCCGCCGCACAGCAGCACTTCGCGGCGGGCGGTGGCGCGCTGCGGCTGGTCGTTGTGCAGCCACTGCACGCCCACCGCGCGCTTGCCCGAGAACAGGATGCGGTCGGTCAGCGCGTGGGTGACGATGGTCAGGTTCGGGCGTGGCTTGGCCAGGTCCAGGTAGCCGCGGGCGGTGCTGGAACGACGGCCGTTCGGGGTCACCGTGCGGTCCATCGGGCCGAAGCCTTCCTGCTGATAGCCGTTGAGGTCGTCGGTGCGCGGGTAGCCGGCCTGCACGCCGGCTTCGACCATCGCAGCGAACAGTTCGTTGTTGCCGGCCTTCGGCGTGGTCACCCGCAGCGGGCCATCACCACCGTGGTAGTCGTTGGGGCCGATGTCGCGGGTTTCGGCCTTGCGGAAGTAGGGCAGGCAGTCCAGATAGGTCCAGTCTTCCAGGCCCGGCATGCTGGCCCAGTTGTCGTAGTCCATCGCGTTGCCGCGGATGTAGCACATGCCGTTGATCAGCGACGAGCCACCCAGGCCCTTGCCGCGGCCGCAGTCCATGCGGCGGTTGTTCATGAAGGGCTCCGGATCGGTCTTGTACGCCCAGTTGTAGCGCTTGCCCTGCAGCGGGAAGGCCAGTGCAGCCGGCATCTGGGTACGGAAGTCGAGCCGGTAGTCCGGGCCACCGGCTTCCAGCAGCAGCACGCTGACATCGGCATCTTCGGTGAGGCGGGTGGCCAGCACGTTGCCGGCTGAACCGGCGCCGATGATGATGTAGTCGTACTCGTTATGGGTGCTCATGGGTGTCTCCTGCAGGCCGGGGCGCGCTGCATGCAGGCGTCCCGGCGGAATGTCGGATCGGCGCGGTGGCCGGACGATGGGGCGTGCTCGGGGCGCGCCGGTCAGAACACGCTGGCGTAGTCGCCCAGCTCGACCTGCACCGACTTGATGCGGGTGTAGTGGCCGAGGGTGGAGATACCGTTCTCGCGGCCGACGCCGGATTCCTTGTAGCCACCGACCGGCATTTCGGCCGGCGATTCACCCCAGGTGTTGATCCAGCAGATGCCGGCTTCCAGGCGATGGATGATGCGGTGGGCGCGGCTGATGTCCTTGCTGACCACGCCGGCAGCGAGGCCGAAGGTGGTGTCGTTGGCACGACGCACCACTTCGTCTTCGTCGTCATAGGCGAGGATGCTCATCACCGGCCCGAAGATCTCTTCCTTGACGATGGTCATGTCATCGCGGCAGTCGGAGAACACGGTCGGCAGCACGTAGGCGCCCTGGGCCAGCGCACCTTCGGTGGCACGGCCGCCACCCGTCAGCAGGCGGGCACCTTCGGCCTTGCCGCTCTCGATGTAGCGCAGCACGTTTTCCATGTGCGGGAAGCTGGTCAACGGGCCGAAGTTGGTGTCGGCGGCCATCGGGTCGCCGATGCGGATGCGCTTGACGCGCTCGACGACGGCCACCTCGAATGCGGCCAGCATGCTGCGCGGCACGAACACGCGGGTGCCGTTGGTGCAGACCTGGCCGGAGCTGAAGAAGTTGGCCATCACCGCAATGTCGGCGGCGCGGTCCAGATCGGCGTCATCGCAGATCACCAGCGGTGACTTGCCGCCCAGCTCCATGGTCACTTCCTTCAGCGACGAGGACGCCGCGCTGGCCATGACCTTCTTGCCGGTGGCGACGCCACCGGTGAAGGAGATCTTCTCGATCACCGGGTGCTCGGTCAGCCACTGGCCGATCTCGCGGCCCGGGCCCTGCACGACGTTGAACACGCCGGCCGGCACGCCGGCTTCGGTGTAGATTTCGGCCAGCCGGATCGCGGTCAGCGGCGTCACTTCCGACGGCTTGAACACCATCGCGTTGCCGGCAGCCAGCGCCGGCGCCGACTTCCACATGGCGATCTGGATCGGGTAGTTCCATGCGCCGATGCCGGCGACCACGCCCAGCGGCTCGCGACGGGTGTAGAAGAAGCTCGATTCGCGCAGCGGCAGCTGGATGCCTTCGATGGCGGTGGCCAGGCCGGCGTAGTACTCGACCACGTCGGCACCGGTGACGATGTCCACGGTGGTGGTCTCGGCCAGCGCCTTGCCGGTGTCCAGGGTTTCCAGGTGGGCCAGTTCGTCATTGCGCTCGCGCAGGAGCTCGACGGCGCGGCGCAGGATGCGCGAGCGCTCCATGGCGGTCATCGCGGCCCACACCTTCTGGCCTTCGGCTGCGCTCTGCACGGCACGTTCGACGTCGGCCTGGCTGGCGACCTGCACCTCGGCGATCACCTCGCCGGTGGCCGGGTTGACGGTCTTGAAGGTCTTGCCGCTGGTGGCATCGACGCGCTGGCCGTGGATGTAGAGCTGTTGGACGGGCAGGGTGGTCATGGGGCGTACTCCTTGGAAGGGGGCGGGCGCTGAAGCGCTTATAGCGCGGCAGCCTGCAACTGGAAGTCGATGTAGCCGTAAGCGATGCGCCGGGACTTCTCGGCGTTGAACTGGCCGCCGACCAGGCTGCCGCGCAGCCACAGGCCATCGATCATCGCGGCCAGGCCGCGGGCGGCCAGGCGGGCCTGCGGGTGGGGCAGCAGGCGGTTGAACTGGTGGCACAGGTTGGAGAACAGGCGCTGGTCGTTGGCGCGCTGCAGCCGGGCCAGTTCCGGCTGGTGCATGCTGGCGGCCCAGAAGGTGAGCCAGACGCGCATCGCGGTGCCGTTGATCTGGCTGTCGTCGAAGTTGCCATCGACGATGGCGCGCAGCTGCTCGCGCGGGTTGTCGCTGGCGTCTGCGCGATAGCGGGCGACGGCGTCCTTCAGTTCGCGCAGGATCTGCCGCATTGCAGCATTGAGCAGGCCGTCCTTGTCGCCGAAGTAGTGGGCGACGATGCCGCTGGACAACCCCGCCTTCTTCGCGATGGTGGCGACGGTGGCATCGGCCATGCCGATCTCGTCGATGGTCTGGAAAGTGGCCCGGATCAGCTGTTCGCGCCGTACCGGTTCCACGCCTTTCTTCGGCATTGTCTCTCCACGGTTTGCGACCCGAAGGATCGGGCTGCCCGCCATTATGCTTTTTATTGATTGAACGTTCAATCAATAAACCATAGGATGCGCTCGCGCCCCACGCCATGGGCCCGGTTTACCGGTCCGGCCCCGCCCATGTGCTCCCTCGGACTTGATGAGACGACCCCATGTCTTCCCTGGCTCATCCCAAGCGTTCGCCCCTGCGCTTGAACCGTTTTGTCTTCCTCAGCTCCTCAGTGTCGATCGGCATCCTCGGGCTGCTCACCGTGCTCTATCCCGAAGGCAGCGAGCACTGGCTGCAATGGGCGCAGGCCGAGGTCTCGGCCGCGTTCGGCTGGTGGTACATGCTGCTGATCGTGCTGTGCCTGGGCTTCGTGCTGTGGCTGGCGTTCTCGCCGTACGGCCGCATCCGCCTGGGCCACAACGAAGAGTCACCGGCCTTTGGCTATGTTGCCTGGGTCTCGATGCTGTTCTCGGCCGGCATCGGCATCGCGCTGCTGTACTACGGCGCCTATGAGCCGCTGGACCATTTCCTGCACCCGCCCGGGCAGCCCGGCGGCACCGTGGCCGCCGGCCGCGAGGCGATGGTGCTGACCTTCCTGCACTGGGGCCTGCATGGCTGGGCGCTGTATGCGCTGGTCGGCGTGGCACTGGGCTATTTCGCCTATCGCCGGGACCTGCCGCTGGCGCTGCGCTCTGCGTTGTACCCGGTCTTCGGTGAGCGAATTCATGGCCGCATCGGCGACATGGTCGATGGCTTCGGCATTCTGGCCACGCTGATCTCGATGGTGACCAACCTCGGCATCGGCGCCCTGGTGGTGCAGTCCGGCCTGGTCTACCTGTTCCACATCCCGGATACGCCGCAGGTGCTGGTGGTGATCGTGCTGGTGATGATGGTCGTGGCCACCATCGGCGTGGTCGCTGGCGTGGAAAAGGGCATTGCCTGGCTGTCCAACCTCAACGTGCGCCTGCTGTGTGGCCTGCTGCTGTTCGTGCTGGTCACCGGCCCGACCCTGCACCTGTTCGATGGCCTGATCCAGAACACCGGCGATTACCTCGGCGCGTTCGTGCGCAAGAGCTTCGACATGTACCTCAACGACCCCAAGGGCCGTGAGTGGATGGGTTCGTGGACGCTGTTCTACTGGGCGTGGTGGATCGCCTGGGCGCCGTTCGTCGGCCTTTTCGTGGCGCGCATCTCGCGCGGCCGCACCATCCGCGAAGTGATCTTGGGCGTGTTGCTGATCCCGCTCGGCTTCACCCTGGCCTGGCTGTCGATCTTCGGCAACACCGCCATCGACCTGGTGCTCAACCATGGCCAGGCGATCCTGGGTGACGTGGCCCAGCACGATGCAGCGATGACCTTGTTCAAGCTGCTGGAATACCTGCCTGCGGCGCCGTACGTGGCCGGTGCTGCGGTGGTGATCGGCTTCGTGCTGTTCCTGACCCCGGTCGACTCGGGCACGCTGATGATCGCCAACCTGTGCACCCGTCGCGTTGACGATGGCGTGGAAGATGGCCATGACGCGCCGATCTGGCTGCGCGTGTTCTGGGCCGCCGGCATCACTGTGGCCAGCGTCGGCCTGCTGCTGGCTGGCAATTTCAGCGCGATGCAGACGGCGGTGGTGCTGTGCGGCCTGCCGTTCTCGTTCACCCTGGCGTTCTACATGTGGGGCCTGTTGAAGGCCCTGCGCACCGACCCGGATGCGCCGCGCCGCTGAGCGGGCATCCGGCATCCATCCCGATGCCGCCGATGAGGCAGTAGAGCCAGGCCATGCCTGGCTGCGGTGAAACAGCAAGGGCCGGATCCGTGAGGATCCGGCCCTTGCTGTTTGCTCCCGGGATTCGCCGGGCATGGCCCGGCGTTACCCATTACTTGGCTGCCAGCTGGCGAAGCACGTACTGCAGCAGGCCGCCATGACGGAAGTACTCGACTTCCTTCGGGGTCAGCAGCATTACCGAGACCTCAAAGGTCTTCTTCGTGCCATCGGCCTTGGTCGCGGTGACCGTGGCGCGCTTGCTGGCACCGTCCTGCAGGCCGGTGATGTCGATCACTTCCGAGCCGTCCAGGCCCAGCGTCTGTGCGTTCTCGCCGTTGCGGAACTGCAGCGGCAGCACGCCCATGCCGACCAGGTTGGAGCGGTGGATGCGCTCGAAGCTCTCGGCGATGACCGCCTTCACCCCCAGCAGCAGGGTGCCCTTGGCCGCCCAGTCACGCGACGATCCGGTGCCGTATTCCTTGCCGGCCAGCACCACCAGCGGCACCTTGTCGGCCTTGTACTTCATGGCCGCGTCGTAGATCGCCAGCTTTTCCGGCTGGCCACCACCGGTCGGGTAGTACAGGGTGTTGCCGCCTTCCTCGCCACCGAACATCAGGTTCTTGATGCGGATGTTGGCGAAGGTGCCGCGGACCATCACGTCATCGTTGCCGCGACGGCTGCCGTAGCTGTTGAAGTCGGCCGGCTGCACGCCGCGCTCCTGCAGGAAGCGGCCTGCCGGCGAGTCCTTCTTGATGTTGCCGGCCGGGGAAATGTGGTCGGTGGTGATCGAGTCGCCGAACAGGCCCATCACGCGTGCGCCGTGCACGTCGTCGATGCTGCCGGTCTGCATGGTCATGCCATCGAAGTAGGGCGGGTTCTTGATGTAGGTGGAGGCGTCGCTCCACGCGTACAGGTTGCCGTCCGGCGAGGCGATGGTGTTCCAGCGGGTGTCACCCTTGAACACATCGGCGTAGTTCTGCTTGAACATCTCCGGGCCAATGGTGGCGGCGATGACGTCGCCGATTTCCTTGTTGCTCGGCCAGATGTCGCGCAGGAACACCGGCTGGCCGTCGCTGCCGGTGCCGAGCGGCTGGGTGGTCAGGTCGATGTCGGTGGTGCCGGCGATGGCATAGGCCACCACCAGCGGCGGGCTGGCCAGGTAGTTCATCTTCACTTCGGGGTGCACGCGGCCCTCGAAGTTGCGGTTGCCCGACAGCACCGAGGTGACCACCAGGTCGCCGGCGGCAATGCCGGCGCTGACTTCGGTCGGCAGCGGGCCGGAGTTGCCGATGCAGGTGGTGCAGCCGTAGCCGACCACGTAGAAGCCGATCTTCTCCAGCTCCTTCAGCACGCCGGCCTTTTCCAGGTAATCGGTCACCACGCGCGAGCCTGGGCCGAGCGAGGTCTTGACCCACGGCTGGCGGTTCAGGCCCTTGGCGGCCGCGTTGCGGGCCAGCAGGCCGGCACCGATCATCACCGCCGGGTTGGAGGTGTTGGTGCAGGAGGTGATGGCCGCGATCACCACCGCGCCATCCTTCAGCCGCACCTTGCGGCCTTCGATCTCGATGTCGGCGAAGCCCTTGGTCAGCTGCTCGTTGCCGACCGCGGCGCCGCCGCCTTCGTTGACGAAGGTGGCAACGTCCTCGCTGCGCTTGTCACGGTTGGCGGTCATGCCGACCAGCGCTTCGCGGTAGTTCTTCTGCACGTCTTCCAGCAGCACGCGGTCCTGCGGGCGCTTCGGGCCGGCGAGCGACGGCTTCACCGTGCCCATGTCCAGTTCCAGCGTGCTGCTGTATTGGGCGTGCGGGCTGCCGGGTTCGTGCCACAGGCCCTGCGCCTTGGCGTAGGCCTCGACCAGGTTGATCTGCTCTTCGCTGCGGCCCGACAGGCGCAGGTAGTTCAGCGATTCCGCGTCGATCGGGAAGATGCCGCAGGTGGCGCCGTACTCCGGGGCCATGTTGCCGATGGTGGCGCGGTCGGCCAGCGGCAGGTGCTGCAGGCCGTCACCGTAGAACTCGACGAACTTGCCCACCACGCCCAGCTTGCGCAGCATCTGGGTGACGGTCAGCACCAGGTCGGTGGCGGTGGCGCCCTCGGGCAGCTTGCCGGTCAGCTTGAAGCCGACCACCTGCGGGATCAGCATCGACGACGGCTGGCCGAGCATGGCGGCCTCCGCTTCGATGCCACCCACGCCCCAGCCGAGCACGCCGATGCCGTTGATCATGGTGGTATGGCTGTCGGTACCGAACACGGTGTCGGGGTAGGCAATGTCCTTGCCATCCTTCTGCGCGGTCATCACCACGCGGGCCAGGTTTTCCAGGTTCACCTGGTGGACGATACCGGTGTTGGGTGGCACCACCTTGAAGTTGTCGAAGGCCTTCTGGCCCCAGCGCAGGAAGCCATAGCGTTCCTGGTTGCGCTGGAACTCGATCTTGCCGTTGAGGTCCAGCGCGTCGGGCTTGCCGAACACATCGACCTGCACCGAGTGGTCGATGACCAGTTCGGAGGGAATCTGCGGATTGATCTGCTCCGGCTTGCCGCCGAGCTTGACCACCGCATCGCGCATCGCGGCCAGGTCGACCACGCAGGGCACGCCGGTGAAGTCCTGCAGGACCACGCGCGCCGGCATGAACGCGATCTCGGTGTCCGGCTCGGCCGCCGGGTTCCAGCGGGCCACGGCTTCGATGTGGTCCTTGCCGACAGTGATGCCGCCGTCCTCGTGCCGGAGCAGGTTCTCCAGCAGGATCTTCATCGAGTAGGGCAGGTGGGAGATATCGAAGCGCTGGCCCAGCGTGGGCAGGCTGAAGTAGTCGTAGGTCTTGCCACCGACGTTCAGCTGGCTGCGGGTGGAGAACGAATCGCTCATGCGGGGTAACTCCTTCTTGCGGATGGCTTGCTCTGGCCCGCACATGAGCGGGCCTGCTTGCGGTCGCCGCGGGCCTGGCGGCCCCGGTGGTCCCAGTATGAACTCCAGACTGAATGGATTCATCCGGGCCGGGTTCCGGCCTGCGGCATCGGTTCCAGACTACAGGGGAAGGTGTATGGCGTATGTCACGTTTGTGGCCGATCCTTTGCGAGGCAAGGGCTGGCGGTGCGCCGGTCCTGTTCAGGGTGGAAGTATGCCCGGGGAAGTATGTATAATTTGTGCATACTCTGGAGGGCCTACTGATGGAAGCCACCGTTGCAGAACGCGGACAGATCACCCTGCCCAAGGCGGTGCGTGATGCCCTCGGCCTGACCAAGGGCACGCTGCTGAAGGTCGAGCTGGACGGCAGCCGCATCATCCTGCGCAAGAGTGTTGACGATGCCATTTCACGGGCGCGCGGCAAGTTCGCGCTGGACGGCTTCGAGTCATCCGACGCGGCCGTGCGCGCGGTGCGTGACGAGGAGTAAGCCGTGATGATCGCCGTCGATTCGCCGGTGCTGGTCGAGCTGCTCAGCAATGGCCCGCAGGCCGATGCCGTGGAAGCCATCCTCCGGCAGAGCCTGGTCGGTGGCCGCGTGGTGGTCTGTGGCGCAACCCTCGCCGAAGTGTGCGCATCGCTGCGCGGTGGTGCCGAGGTGCTCGAAGCGCTGGAAGAGATGGGCGTGCACTTCAACCCGATGGAAGCCAAGTCGGCGCTGCGCGCCGGCGAGATGCACCGCCGTCACCGCCAGCGCGGCGGTAGCCGTCGCAGCCTGGACGAATTCATGGTCGGCGCCCACGCACTGCTGCAGTGCGACGGCCTGATCACCTGGAACGACACGTTTTACCGCGACTACTTCAAGGGCCTGAAGCTGATCGTGCCGCACGCCTGAGCCCACTTTTGATTTTTCAACCTACGCATTACCCGGGAGTTGTCATGTTGGAAGCCTACCGCCACCACGTCGCCGAGCGCGCTGCGCTTGGCATCCCGCCGCTGCCGCTGAGCGCGCAGCAGACGGCCGATGTCATCGAACTGCTGAAGAACCCGCCGCAGGGCGAGGCCGAGTTCCTGCTCGACCTGCTGACCCACCGCGTGCCGGCCGGCGTCGATGACGCGGCCAAGGTCAAGGCTTCGTACCTGGCGGCGATCGCGCTGGGCAGCGAGCAGAACCGGCTGATCAGCCGCGAGCGCGCCACCGAACTGCTGGGTACCATGCTCGGCGGCTACAACGTTGCACCGCTGGTGCAGCTGCTGGACGACGCCAGCGTCGGCACCATCGCCGCCAACGGCCTGAAGAAGACCCTGCTGGTGTTCGATGCGTTCCATGACGTGCAGGAGAAGGCCAAGGCCGGCAACGCCAACGCCCAGGCCGTGCTGCAGAGCTGGGCCGATGCCGAGTGGTTCACCAGCAACCCGGAAGTGCCGCAGAGCCTGACCGTCACCGTGTTCAAGGTGCCGGGCGAAACCAACACCGATGACCTGTCGCCAGCACCGGACGCGACCACCCGCCCGGACATTCCGATGCACGCGCTGGCGATGCTGAAGAACAAGCGCGACGACGCGCCGTTCACCCCGGAAGAAGACGGCAAGCGCGGCCCGATCCAGCAGATCCTGTCGCTGAAGGACAAGGGCCACCTGGTCGCCTACGTCGGCGACGTGGTCGGCACCGGCTCCTCGCGCAAGTCGGCCACCAACAGCGTGCTGTGGTGGACCGGCGATGACATTCCGTACATCCCGAACAAGCGCGCTGGCGGCGTGTGCCTGGGCGGCAAGATCGCCCCGATCTTCTACAACACCATGGAAGATGCCGGTGCGCTGCCGATCGAGCTGGACGTGTCGAAGATGGAGCACGGCGATGTCATCGAGCTGCGTCCGTACGAAGGCAAGGCGCTGAAGAACGGCGAAGTGATCGCCGAGTTCCAGGTCAAGTCCGACGTGCTGTTCGACGAAGTGCGTGCCGGTGGCCGCATCCCGCTGATCATCGGCCGTGGCCTGACCGGCAAGGCGCGCGAAGCGCTGGGCCTGGCCCCGACCGACCTGTTCCGCCTGCCGGTGCAGCCGGCCGATACCGGCAAGGGCTTCTCGCTGGCGCAGAAGATGGTTGGTCGCGCCTGTGGCCTGCCGGAAGGCCAGGGCATGCGCCCGGGCACCTACTGCGAACCGAAGATGACCTCGGTCGGCTCGCAGGACACCACCGGCCCGATGACCCGTGACGAGCTGAAGGACCTGGCCTGCCTGGGCTTCTCGGCCGACCTGGTGATGCAGTCGTTCTGCCACACCGCCGCTTACCCGAAGCCGGTGGACGTGAAGACGCACCACACTCTGCCGGAGTTCATCTCCACCCGTGGCGGCGTTTCCCTGCGCCCGGGCGACGGCGTGATCCACAGCTGGCTCAACCGCATGCTGCTGCCGGACACGGTCGGCACCGGCGGTGACTCGCACACCCGTTTCCCGGTGGGTATTTCGTTCCCGGCCGGCTCGGGCCTGGTCGCCTTCGCCGCTGCCACCGGCGTGATGCCGCTGGACATGCCGGAGTCGGTGCTGGTGCGCTTCAAGGGCAAGATGCAGCCGGGCGTGACCCTGCGTGACCTGGTCAACGCGATCCCGCTGTACGCGATCAAGTCGGGCCTGCTGACCGTGGCCAAGGCGGGCAAGAAGAACATCTTCTCCGGCCGTATCCTGGAAATCGAAGGCCTGCCGGAGCTGAAGGTCGAACAGGCGTTCGAACTGTCCGACGCCTCGGCCGAGCGTTCGGCGGCCGGTTGCTCGGTGCGCCTGAACAAGGAACCGATCATCGAGTACCTGACCAGCAACATCACCCTGCTGAAGTGGATGATTGCCGAGGGTTACCAGGATCCGCGCTCGCTGCAGCGTCGCATCGAGAAGATGGAAGCGTGGCTGGCCAACCCGCAGCTGCTGGAGCCGGACGCGGACGCCGAGTATGCCGCCGTCATCGAGATCGACCTGGCCGACATCCACGAGCCGATCGTGGCCTGCCCGAACGACCCGGACGACGTGAAGACCCTGTCCGAAGTGGCCGGTGCCAAGATCGACGAGGTGTTCATCGGTTCGTGCATGACCAACATCGGTCACTTCCGCGCCGCCGCCAAGCTGCTGGAAGGCAAGCGTGACCTGCCGACCCGCCTGTGGGTGGCCCCGCCGACCAAGATGGACGCCTCGGAGCTGACCAAGGAAGGCGTGTACGGCACCTTCGGCGCTACCGGCGCACGCATGGAAATGCCGGGCTGCTCGCTGTGCATGGGCAACCAGGCGCAGATCCGCGAAGGCTCCACCGCGATGTCGACCTCGACCCGCAACTTCCCGAACCGTCTGGGCCGCAACACCAACGTGTACCTGGGTTCGGCGGAACTGGCGGCGATCTGCTCGCGCCTGGGCCGCATCCCGACCAAGGAGGAGTACATGGCGGACATCGGCGTGATCAACGCCAATGGTGCGGAGATCTACCGCTACATGAACTTCGACCAGATCGAGGAATACCAGGACGTGGCCAGCACGGTCGCTGCCTGATGCGGTAGTGCCGGCCGCTGGCCGGCATCCCGTTGAAAGGAAGAACCCCCGGTGAGAACCGGGGGTTTTTTGTGGACGGGCCACTTTCGTAGAAGTTGCATTTCAGTAGAGATGCATCGCGCCTACCGTGGATGCCCACAATTTCGGTCCTGCGCAAGATGCGCCGCTCATTCCTGCTGCCTCCCAGTCCTACCCATCGCCGCACCGTCACCACCCAGGCGTTGGGCATTCTGCTGGCCTCTGCACTTCTGACCATTGCGCCATCGGCAGGGGCAACGTCGGCGCCTGCAATGCTACAGCCCACCGAGCCGCCGCCACGTTTCGACAGGACTACACGCCACGGCCTCTGTCATGAGGGCCGCTGCGTGGTGCTGGATGGCACCGGTCGGCAACTTGCCGAGCATCGGGGAATGCAATACCTCCGCCCCTTCAAAAATGGGGTGGCGGTCTTCGAAAGGGGGGAGAACAGGGGCGTCATGAATTCAGAAGGGCGTATCGTCCTTGAAGCGCATTACGACTCGGTTGAGGTACATGGCAACGGGATGATCGAAGCCAAGGTATTGCTGCGGAGCCCGCCCAAGGCGTACACGCGAATCGACTTCTTCAATGCACGAGGCCGATTGGTGCGTCGGTTTGAGGAGAAAGGCGAGATCGATCTCCTGCGCTCGGCGTCCTGGGCAGGAAACCCGGCTGTAGAACTCTGCAACAGTGAAAAGCGGCGCTGCACGACCCACTTCCTTGACGCAAAGGGCAGGTCCGGTCCCGTTTTCAGTGTCATTGGTAGCTTTGGTCCCGTGGGTCATGAGGGGGAAGTGGCCATCGCTTCGCGCGATGGTGTCCACTTTGGCCTGGTTGATCGATCACTGGCAGGCATAGGGCGCCAGGACTACGATCAGATGACCTTCAACAGTTCGGGTTTCGCGCTCGCCACCCAGGGCGGGAACGACACGGTGCTGGATCCCCACGGGGTGCAAGTGGCGCCCATGGGTCGATATCGGTTCAAGTTTGGTCGGGGTGGGTACCTGCTTTCTGCGGTAGCCGAAGACGGCCAGTGCCTGCATTTCACGCGCGCGGGTTTGATGTTTCCGACGCCTGCAGGCCACTGTATGAAGACAGATGAGTTCGCTGAACGAGTGGGGTATGTAATCTTCAGTTCGGAAGATGATGAATACGTTGTAGGCCTGGATGGGTCGCTGCGCTCCCTGCAACGCGCTGCAGGCCTGCATCCGTTGAACCGCAGGATCGTCGAGTATCAAAAGCCCGGCGAAGCGGGGGTGCGTTTCATGATGCTGGAAGATGGCAGCATCTCGTCTTCCCTGTACTACCGACTTGCGCCTTTTCAAACCGCGGAAGGGCTGGATGACCAACTGCTGTTGGCCCAAGCCGATGGAGGATGGGGTGTAATAGATGCTACGGGTGCTTGGCTGATTCCTCCTCGCTACCGTCGAATAAGACCATTGGGTCCGAATCTGGTCGCGGCATTCGAACGGCCGGGATATGACCCCGGGTATCACATACTCGATCTGCGTGGCAATGCGGTGGCCGATTTCACGCTGCATGATCCCTTGCCGGATTTTTTGGCGGATGGAACAAGAGTCTATGCGCTCTCACTACGTGGCCGTTGGGGTCTTCTGGATGAGTCGGGGCGGTGGAGGCTGGCGCCCCGCTACGGCTACGTGAATGTTTCGAAAGGCCTGGTTTCAGTGCGTGAGCGAAACAGTGCCGGTGATATTACGGTTAATTTTCTTGACCCGGACACAGAAACGACGCTGTTCGAACAGGGATTTCTATCGATTCATTCTCGACCGGATGGTCTGTTTGAGACGTTGAAGACAGATCAGACCTTGGAGCTGATCAAGCTCGACGGGACCGTTCTGGGGCGTCTGCATCCTCGTCCCAGCCAATAGTCGGACCATTGACTGCTTGGTATGGCTGGAGCCTGGTGCGATCCAAATGAAAGATCTGGGCGTGTTGGAAACAACGCAACGCTCAGGCTTCCGGCGCTACTGCACGGTCCAGTCTGCGCTGCCTTCCAGCCGACGGCCGCCGATCAGCACGTTGCCGCTCTTACCGGAGACATCCATCTCGAACCAAGGCAGTCCATCTCGGTCAAGTGGACGCACGTAGGCCTGGCGCTTTGCACGGTTGAATTCGATGTAGTAGCGGCGATGCACGTTGGGGTACGGCGGGATAGACGGGCCTTTCCAGCTGACGCTTACCGCGCCGGGATCTTCGCGACCCACCAGCATCAGCATGAAGAACACATCACCCTGCTTGGCCTCGAAGTAGAACAGATCGCCACTGGCGCTGGCGGGTGCCAGTGGCAATGAAAGCAGTACGGCCGCCAGGGCGGCCTTCCATATGCCTTTGATCATGTGCAGCATTCCTTGTGCAATACCGCTATCAAAGCACACATGCGGGTAGCGCGTTGAAACGAAGAACCCCGATGAAAGCCGGCACCTTTTCTTGTTGCCTGATGGCCTGTAGCGCCGAGTCCATGCTTGGCTGCTGTTCGTGCGATGCGCGATGAGTCGAGCGCGGCTCGACTCTACAAAGGCATCCACGCATGGCGTGGATCTACTGCCCGCGGTGTCCTTGAGCCGGGGCGCGCTATCAGCCGCGAGCGAGCGCCAGCAGCCGCTCGGCAATCCGTTCCAGTGGCACCTGTTCCTCAGCGGCGCCGAGTTTGAACGCTGCACCGGGCATGCCCCAGACCACGCTGGTGGCCTCGTCCTGCACCAGCGTCGGCGCGCCGGCCTGGCGCATTTCCAGCAGGCCGCGCGCGCCATCGTCACCCATGCCGGTGAGGATGGCGCCGATGGCGTTGCCGCCCGCGCTCTGCGCGACCGAACGGAACAGCACGTCCACCGCGGGCTTGTGACGGTTCACCGCAGGGCCATCGTCGACGCGGCAGCGCCAGCGCGCACCGTCGCGGATGATCCGCAGGTGCTTGCCACCCGGTGGCAGGTAGGCATGGCCAGGCAGCACTGCCTCGCCGTCGCTGGCCTCACGCACGGCCATCGCGGAGTGCCGGTCCAGGCGCTCGGCGAAGGCGCTGCTGAAGCTGGCAGGCAGGTGCTGGGTCATCACCACGGCAGGCGCATCGGCCGGCATGCCTTCCAGCACCACGCGCAGCGCCTCGGTGCCGCCGGCCGAAGAACCAATCGCGATCAGGCGGTCGGTGGTGCGGAACTGCGGTGCAGCCGGGCGCATTGCAGGAGCTGCTTCCAGCAGGAGTTTCGGAGCGGCAGCACGCACCAGCGGGCGCACCCGCGAGCGCGCCGCCATCTTCACCTTGGCGATGATCTCGTCGGCGTAGCCCTGCAGGCCGCGTGCGACGTCCAGCTTGGGCTTGGAGACGAAGTCCACGGCACCCAGTGCCAGTGCCTGCAGCGTGGTATCGGCGCCGCGCTCGGTCAACGAGGAAATCATCACCACAGGCAGTGGATGCAGCCGCATCAGGTTTTCCAGGAAGGCGAGGCCGTCCATGCGTGGCATTTCCACGTCCAGCGTGATCACGTCCGGGGCCAGGCGCTTGATCTTCTCGCGTGCCAGCAGCGGGTCGGCAGCGGTGCCGACCACGTCGATGGCCGGATCGCTGGACAGGATTTCCGTGAGCATCTGGCGCACGACGGCGGAGTCGTCGACGATCAGGACCCGGCAGGGGGCGTTGCCGGTCAGGGTCATTCGAACAACTCCACGCCACCGGTGACCGGGGCCTTGGACAGGCGCGCACGCACTGCCGATTCGGTGGCAGCCACTTCGGCTTCGTGGGCATGCGGCAGGCGTTGCACCACCACGCGGCCGGTGTCGGCGAAGAACCAGATCTTGCGCGGATGGATGCCGCACAGATCCTCGGCGATGATAGGAATATGCTCGGCCTGCAGGTACTGGCGCACGAACTCGGCGTTACGGGTACCGACCGGATTGCTGGTGAAGCCCTTCAGTACGTTGGCGCCGCCGAACACCTTGGCCTCGATGCGCTTGCGGTGCGCGCCGCGCTTGAGCATGTCGTTGATCAGCAGTTCCATCGCATAGCTGCCGTAACGCGCGGGCGCGCCGTCGCCGGCGTTGCCCTCGGGCAGCAGAAAGTGGTTCATGCCGCCGATCTTCAGCACCGGGTCGCGCAGGCAGGCGGCCACGCACGAACCCAGGGTGGTGGTCAGCGCGGTGGTGTCATCGACCACCAGGTACTGGGTGGGCAGCAGCTTGGCGGCAAGGGTCTGGAAGCGTGCATCCTGGTAGCGCATCACGTCGTCGGTACGCAGTGAGGCGTTCATGCGCCGGCCTTTGCCGCGCGGCGGTACAGGGTGCGCCCGCAGGGCTGGATCAGGTCGGCGGCGTGCAGGTAGTTCTCCGAGTGTCCGGTGTAGAGCAGGCCATCGTCGGCCAGGTGTTGCACCAGGCGGCCGAGGATCGCGCGCTGGGTCGGCTTGTCGAAGTAGATCATCACATTGCGGCAGAACAGCGCGTCGAACGGGCCGCCGACGTCGTAGCGCGGGGCGAGCAGGTTCAGTGGACGGAACTCGATCAGCTCGCGCAGCGCCGGCAGCACGCGGCACTGCCCCTCGTTGGGACCGCTGCCACGCTGGAAGTAGCGGCGGCGCAGGTCCGGATCGAGGCTGGCGACGCGATCGATGTTGTAGACGCCACGGCCGGCGGTGGCCAGCACCTGGGTGTCGACGTCAGTGGCGATGATGCGTACCGGCGGCTTCAGGGTGCCAAAGGCCTCGCACGCGGTGATCGCCATCGAATAGGGCTCTTCGCCGGTGGACGCCGCGCACGACCACAGCAGCAACGGCGTGCGGCTGGAGCGCTGCTGCAGTTCTTCGCGCAGCTTGTCGAAGTGGTGCGGTTCGCGGAAGAACGAGGTCAGATTGGTGGTCAGGGCGTTGGTGAACGCCTGCCACTCGTCACCATCTTCCTGCTCCAGATGGTCCAGGTACTGCTGGAAGCTGCGCATGCCCAGCGTGCGCAGGCGGCGCGAAAGGCGGCCATAGACCATGTCGCGCTTTGCCGGCGCAAGCGCAATGCCCACGCGCTGGTAGATCAGGTCGCAGACGCGGCGGAAATCACGGTCGGCGAACTCGAATTCGCGTGGGCCGGTAACGATGGGAGTAGGACTTTGCACGGGGGACGTGTCCATCGGCGGGGGCAGCGGCCGAAGCCGCTACGGGTGGGTCTCAGAATTCCTGCCAGTCGCTGTCGCTGGCGACGAAGGTGCCGGCGTTGCTGCTACGACGTGGCGATATCGGTGCAGGTGCTGCCGCGCGGCTTGGCTGCGGAGGTGCCACGGTGGTGACTCTCGCCGGCTCGACCCGCGCGGCAACGGCCTGCATCGCGGCCGAGACCTGGTTGTCGAGCCGGAAGATCGCCACGGCATCTGCAAGCTGTGCGGCCTGGTCTTCCATCGCACGTGCGGCAGCGGTGGCTTCCTCCACCAGCGCGGCGTTCTGCTGGGTGGTTTCGTCCATCTGCACCACGGTCTGGTTGACCTGCTCGATGCCCGCGCTCTGCTCCTGCGAGGCGGCGGAAATCTCGGCCATGATGTCGGTCACGCGCTGCACCGAGGCGACGATCTCGCCCATGGTGCTGCCGGCCTGGTGGACCAGGCTGGAGCCCTCGGCAACCTTGCCGACGGAGTCGTCGATCAGGCCCTTGATCTCTTTGGCGGCAGCCGCCGAGCGCTGGGCGAGGGTGCGCACTTCGCTGGCGACCACGGCGAAGCCGCGGCCCTGTTCACCGGCACGCGCGGCTTCCACGGCGGCATTCAGCGCCAGGATGTTGGTCTGGAACGCAATGCCGTCGATGACGCTGATGATCTCGGCGATCTTCTTCGACGAGGCTTCGATGGCCGACATGGTGGTGACCACTTGGCCGACGACTTCACCGCCCTGCGAGGCGACGCCATGGGCGCCGATGGCGAGCTGGTTGGCCTGGCGGGCGTGCTCGGCGTTCTGGCGCACGGTGGAGGTCAGTTCCTCCATCGAGGCCGCGGTTTCCTCCAGGTTGGCGGCCTGCTGCTCGGTACGGCGCGACAGGTCGCTGTTGCCCGAGGCGATCTCGCCGGCGGCCAGGGTGATGCTGGAGGCGCTGGCCTGGATCTGGCCGACGATCTGGGTCAGCTGCGCGACCGTGGCGTTGGCATCGTCGCGCATGCGGGCGAACACGCCCTGGTAATCGCCGTGCATGCGCGCGGTCAGGTCGCCCTCGGCGATGGCCGACAGCAGCTGCGACAGCTTGCCGAGGTTGTCATCGCTGACCGCCATCATCGCGTTGAGGTTTTCCAGCATCAGGCGGAAATCGTGGTCGAAGCGCTGCGCATCGCCTCGGCGGCTGAAGTCGCCGGCAGCAGCGGCGCTGGCCAACTGCTTGATCTCGGCGTTGATGCGGCCGAGGTTGGCCTTGACGGTGTCGACGGTGGTGGTCATCGCCGCCTTCTCGCCCGGGTAGCGGGCGATGTCGCGGCTCAGGTCACCAACCGCGTACTGCTGCACCACGTCCAGCACATCGTGCAGGGTCTGCACGTGGCTACCCACCAGGGCGTTGGTTTCCTGGACCATCAGCCCGTACTCGCCGGGGAAGGCGCTGGCGTCGATGCGGTAGCTGAGTTCGCCACCGTCGTGGCGGCGGGCCATTTCGCGCTGGCCGGTGATTACGGCATGCAACTGCTGCTGCATGCCGGCCATGGCGTCCAGCAGGCGGCCGGTTTCATCGTGCGGCTGCGGGCCGATATGGCTGTCGAGCTTGCCGGCGGCGATGCCCTCGGCGACGGCCGTGGCCTGCTTCAACGGCACGGCGATGCGATTGCCGATGACCCAGCTCAGGGCCAGTACGATCAGCACCAGGACGCCGCCGGAGACTGTCATGATGGCAGTGAACACCAGCGCCTGCTTCTGCACGTCGTCCATGTAGACGCCACTGCTGACCACCCAGTTCCACGGCGCAAACAGGCCGGCGTAGGCGACCTTCTCGACGTCGCCCTTGCTGCCCGGCTTGGCCCAGCGGTAGTTGACGAAGCCGCCGCCGGCGCGAGCCGCTTCGACCTGGTCGTAGTAGATCCGTACGCCGTCGTCGGTGTGGAAGTCCTTCATGTCCTTGCCGACCAGGTCCTTGCGGAACGGGTGCATCAGCAGCCGGTAGCCGGTGTCGTAGACGTTGAAATAGTAGGTATCGCTCTCTGCACGCATCACTTCCAATGCCTGCAGCGCGGCGCGCTTGGCAGCCTCTTCGCTGAGTTCGCCGGTAGCGGCCAGGCGGTGGTAGTGCTGCAGGATGCCGTAGCTCAGTTCGACCTGGGTCTTCAGTGCGGTCTTGCGGGTCTCGGTGAGATCCAGGTACTGCATGCGCGCGGCGATCACCGAGAGCGCGATCACGCCGAGCGCGATGAGCAGCGTCAGCAGGTTGAGCTTGCGCCGGACGGAAAGATTGCTGAAGTAGTGTTGCCAGCGATGCAGGAGATTCATCGAGCAGGACCAGGTCGAAGCGGGCGGGCGGCGCCGTGCCGGTCACGGCGGGACAAGCGGTGACAACCCCGTTATCGGCCGTCAGGGCGGGGGATTGAGGTGCGGTGTCCGAACGCATTCAGGTTTCCGTGCAGCGGCGGCTGCGGCGCTGCCTGCGGCAGGCTGGTTTTGAAGCAACAGCAACAGCAACAGCAGTTGGTCGGCGCTGGATTGTCAGTAGGTGGCTGGGCCGGGGTGGGCAGCCAGGACACGCCGTAAACCCGTCCATGGGGGCGCGATGGCGCCATCCATGGCGCCAACGGTCCTGCCTACCCACCCCGGCCCAGCCCTCTCGGCATTTCGGTGTCGGACGGAAAGAGCGTTGGGGTTCCAGGTGGAAAGAGGGGGCAGATCCGTTTTCCGCAGGAAAACGGATCTGACCCCGGAAGTGACCTGGCTTTTGTTTTTTGCTCTTCTTTCTTCAATCCGGGGTGGACGCGCACGGAAACTGTCCGTGGCCGGGAGGGTGGGTTGCGCAGGGGTGTCTGATCTGGCCCCCCGTCAGCGGACGCCAAGAAGCGATACTTTGATCGCACTTGGAGGTCCCTTATGTCCCGTATCACCCGTCGTAGCTATACCGATGAGTTCAAGCACCAAGCCGTGGAGTTGGCCGAGTCGCTCGGGCCTGCCGCAGCAGCCCGTCAGCTGGAGATGTCGGTCAAGACGCTGGCAAATTGGCTTGACGCGGTCCGTGCTGGCCGGTCTCTGACCTCTGAGGCTCGCAGGCCAACCACCGACCTGGAAAGCGAGATCAGCCGCCTTCGGGCCGAGAACGCCAATCTGAAGATGGAGCGGGAAATCCTAAAAAAAGCGGCGGCGTTCTTTGCCAGAGAGTCCAAGTGAGGTACGCCTTCGTCGCCAGTCAAAGGACTCACTACCCGACCAGGTTGTTGTGTCGGGTTCTTGGGGTTTCTGTCTCTGGATTCCATGATTACCTGCGTCGGCAATGTGCCCAAGCGTGCGATGCCGATTCGGCCCTGCGTACCGAGCTTCGGGCCATTCATGTGACCAGCAAGCGCAGTTATGGGCGACGTCGGCTGGTCAGGGCCTTACGAGCCAGGAATCATCCAGTCGGCCACAAGCGCGTGGCACGGTTAATGGCCGAGGAGCGAATCCAGGGCAAGACCAAAGGCCGATTCCGACCCAAGTCCTCCGGCGGCTCATCTCAGCTCGCCCCCAACCTGCTGGATCGGCAATTTGCCCCCGGAACCGGACCGACGGCGTGGGTCGGGGATATCACGTATGTCCCCACCCGCCAGGGATGGCTGCATCTGGCCGTGGTCATCAGCGTCCAGACCCGGCAGGTGCTGGGCTACAGCGTTTCCAAGCGTCTGACTGAAGAGCTGGTGGTGAAAGCATTTGCCAATGCCTGGGCTCTGCATCCACAACGACCCGGCCTGATCTTCCATTCAGATCGTGGTGGGCAGTACTGGGGGAACGAGTTTCGCCAGCTGCTGCAGTCCCATGACGTGGTCCAAAGCATGAGCCGGCCTGGCAATTGCTGGGACAACGCGGTGGCCGAGAGCTTCTTTGCGACGCTCAAGACAGAAGAGGCTGCCGAGCCTTACGCCAGTAGGGAACAAGCCAGCCAGTGCATCGCTGCTTACATCCACGGCTTCTACAATCCAGCCCGGCTACACTCGGCGCTGGGCTACCACTCGCCTAACAACTACGCCCGGCAGCTCCGGGCTGCCGCCTGAAACGGCTTCATGGCGTCCGTTTTCAGGGGGCCAGATCAGTCCGCGGCATGGATGCCGCGGCCAAGCCCCCATGGACGGGTTCACGGCGTCCCCTGCGCGACCCACCCTCCCGGCCCGAGCGAAGGAAATCCGCAGCTTTCCGTGACCACCCCGAGGGGCTTCGCCGTTGGCTGGATATCCAGATACCCCGTAAACAAAAACGCCCCAGCACAGGGCCAGGGCGTGTTCGTGGATCAGGTCAGGCCGGCATCAGAATTCCTGCCAGTCTCCGTCGGCCAGTTCGGTGGCCATCGGGCGACCGCCGGCGGTGCGGCGGGCCGGCGGTGCGACCGGTGCCGGGGCGGCCGGCGCGGTGGCTCGCGGGGCCGGGGCTGCGGCGACGCGCGGGGCGGCGACGACCTCGGCCTCATCGACCACGAAGATCGACACCGCTTCGCTGAGATGGCCGGCCTGTTCTTCCATCGCACGTGCGGCAGCGGTGGCTTCCTCCACCAGCGCGGCATTCTGCTGGGTGGTTTCGTCCATCTGCACCACGGTCTGGTTGACCTGCTCGATGCCGGCCGACTGTTCCTGCGAGGCGGCGGAGATCTCGGCCATGATGTCGGTCACGCGCTGCACCGAGGCGACAATCTCGCCCATGGTGGCGCCGGCCTTGTGCACCAGCGCCGAGCCATCGTTGACCTTGCCGACCGAGTCGTCGATCAGGCCCTTGATCTCCTTGGCGGCGGCGGCCGAGCGCTGGGCGAGGGTGCGCACTTCGCTGGCAACCACGGCAAAGCCGCGGCCCTGTTCACCGGCACGCGCGGCTTCCACGGCGGCGTTCAGTGCCAGGATGTTGGTCTGGAACGCAATGCCGTCGATGACGCTGATGATCTCGGCGATCTTCTTCGACGAGGCTTCGATGGCGGACATGGTGGTGACCACCTGGCCGACGACCTCGCCACCCTGCGAGGCGACGCCATGCGCGCCGATGGCGAGCTGGTTGGCCTGGCGGGCGTGCTCGGCGTTCTGGCGCACGGTGGAGGTCAGTTCCTCCATCGAGGCCGCGGTTTCCTCGAGGTTGGCAGCCTGCTGCTCGGTGCGGCGCGACAGGTCGCTGTTGCCCGAGGCGATCTCGCCGGCGGCCGAACTGATCGCGCGGCTGGACTGCTTGATGCGGGTGACGATCTCGCTCAGCTGCGCGGCGGTGGCGTTGGCATCGTCACGCATGCGGGCGAACACGCCCTGGTAGTCGCCGTGCATGCGCACGGTCAGGTCACCCTGCGACAGTGCCGCAAGCAGGCCGGAGATCTGTTCGATGCTGCCAGCGTTGGCATCCAGCAGGCCGTTGATCTGCTGGGCCAGCTGCAGGAAGAAGCCTTCCTTGTCGGTCGCGTCGATGCGGCCGGACAGGTCGCCGGCGGCAGCCTGGGCGATCACGCGGGCCACTTCGGCTTCGACCTGCGCTTCCTGGGTACGGTCGCGCCATTCCACCACGTAGCCGACGGTGTCGCCGCCTTCATTGCGGATGGTCGAGACCACCTGGGCGAACTGGGCATCGCCATACTGCATCGGGCGACGGGCGACGCCGTGTGCCTTCAGGTTACCCAGCAGGGTCTGGTCCATCTCGCCGCGGTGTTCAAGCACGGTGACCGGCTTGCCGATCAGCGAGGCCTGGGCATCGAAGTCCGGCAGGTCGCGGCGAACTTCGTCCTGGTACTGGCTCAGGGTCTGCTGCAGGGCGCGGTTGCTGTAGACGATGGTGTTGCTGGTGTCGGTCAGGTACACGCCGGTCGAGCTGTAGTCCAGCGCGGTACGGATGCGCAGATTCTCGCGGGCCACGGCCTGGTCGGTCTCGATGCGCTCGCGGAGGTCGCGCTGCATGCGCTGCATGGCCTGCATCAGTTCGCCCACTTCGTCCTGGCGGCTGACGTCGATATGACCATCGAGCTTGCCACCGGCGACGTCGTTGGCGACCGAGACGGCGCCACGCACGCTGCCGACCAGTGCGCGGGCGAACAGCCACACCAGCACCAGGCCGAGTGCGGCGCCACCCAGCAGGGCGACCACGGTCAGTACGGCCGAGGCGGAATAGGTGGAGGCGGCCTCTTCGCGCGAGGCGCGGGCGAGGCGGTTGTCTTCGGCGATCAGCGCTTCCAGCGCCGATGCAGCCTTGCGGTGCTTGGTACGGGTTTCGCCGACGAAGGTATCGATGGCATCGTCCGGCAGGTCAAGTTCCAGCATCTCGGTGACGCTGTCATAGGACGCCAGCGCATCCTTCCATTCCTTGGCGAAGGTGTCGAACAGCTTCTTCTGTTGCGCGTTGTCGACCAGCTTCGGATAGTCCTTGATCGACTTGTCCATGCTGGTGCGCAGGTCGACGGCCTGCTTGCGCGCATCGGACTTGACGTCGTCGCTGGCGCGGATCAACTGCTGGTAGGCGGCATTGCGGTATTCGCCCAGCATGCCGCGCATCTCGCCGGCGAGGCGGATGCTCTCCATGCGTGAACCGGCCAGCTCGGTGGTGACGTTGTTCAGCGAATGCAGGCCGCGATAGGCGACGATGCCCTGCAGCAGCATCACCAGCAGGAGGACGCCGAAGGTCAGCAGCAGCTTCGGCATCAGTTTCAGGTTGTTGATCCACGGCATGGGCGTTGCGAGCTCCTAAGGCAGACGCGCCCGGGCATCGGGCCCGGTTGCAGCAGAAACCACGCCGGCACCAGGTCCGGCGTGGTTCGACGGACAGCGGATTACTTGATGTTGGCCAGCTTCAGCCCAGCCGGCGAGCTGACTTCGATTTCCGCGCGCGAGGCGTCGCGCTGGATCTTGCCGATCACGCAGACGGTCTTGCCTTCCAGGGTTTCCAGCGGGAAGGAGAACTTGCCGCGGTTCTCGCCGGCGATGCGGGCCGAGAAGGTGTGGCGCGGGAAGGCGCCGCCCATGTACAGGAAGGTCGGCTGGCCTTCGGAACCTTCTGCGTAGCGGGCCTTTTCAACCTTGCCACAGACCATGCCGTCCTTGCCGACCGAACGCGGGGCCAGTTCCGGCGGGATCATGTCAGCCGACTGGGCGAAAGCGGAGGCGGCGGTGGTGGCCAGGACAGCGGCCGAAACGAACGCAAGCAGGGACTTCATCGAGGGGTATCTCCGGGGATGGTAACGGTCGGGCCGGCCCTGCGCGCTCCTGCGCGGCCGGCTTCTGTCCCCCTATCGGCATCGCCGGGGGGAACTGAAGGGTTTTGTGACCGGAACGTGAAGCAGTTCCGTTTACTCAGGCGGCGACGTCTTCGGTGAGGCTGGCCTGGCCCATGTCGGCGCTGTCGAGCAGGGTCTCGATGTCCAGCAGGATCAGCATGCGATCGTCGTGAGTACCGATGCCGGAGATGAAGCGGGTATCGACGGCGGCACCGAATTCCGGGGTCGGTCGGATCTGCTCGGCCGACAGTGGGATCACGTCGGAGACGCTGTCGACGACGATGCCGACCACGCGGTCTTCGACGTTCAGCACGATCATCACGGTGAAGGCGTCGTAGCGGGCGTTGTCCAGGCGCAGCTTCAGGCGCAGGTCGATCACCGGGACGATGGTGCCACGCAGGTTGATCACGCCCTTGATGTAGTCCGGGGCATCCGGCACGCGGGTAACCGCGTCGTAGCCACGGATTTCCTGCACCTTGAGGATGTCCACGCCGTAGTGCTCGTCACCAAGGGTGAAGCTGAGGAATTCGCCACCGGTGCTGGCGGCGGAGCTGGTCTTGTCGTTCATCGAGGGGTCCTGGTTCTGCCGGAAGTCCCGGTGTCAGGCTCGATATCGGCCCCGCTGGGGGGGACTTTAGGTGCCCGGGCAGTGGATGGGGTCAGATCCCTTTTCAGGGAAAAGGGATCTGACCCCGGCATGCGTTCCAGGGTTGACGGCCATCGGCCGGCACTACCGGTCGGGCCGCCTCAGAGCTCGCCGTTGCGGCGTGCCTTGCGTTGGCGGTCGATGCGGAAGATGTAGCGCTGGATGGCGCTGTCGGCGCCGCGCGGCAGGCTGTCGAAGCGCATGCCCACGCGCTTGACCTCGATGCCGTTGGGCTGGCGCTGCGGCAACAGGTTGCAGACCACCAGCGCGATGTCCAGGTCGGGACCGTCGGGCAGGGACAGCTGCGCCGGATAGCGCTTCTGCAGGCCGAACACCGCGCAGTCATTGGGAACCACCACGGCCAGGCCACCGCCACTGATGTCCACCACGCGCATCGACAACGCTTCGGCGCGCGCTTCGCCGGGGGGCAGCAGCAGCTGCGGTGAGTCGGTGACCGGGGTCTCCAGCCGATACAGCTCGCGGCGCTGCAGGTGCACCAGTTCTTCCGGAAGCGGAGCGCGGAAGGCCACGTGGCCGTCGTTGTCCACGCGCTGCAGTTCGTGCAGGCGGAAACGCACCAGCACCCGTTCGAGCTGGGCGAAGCACAGCAGGTGATCGGCCTGCTCGGCGGCGCGGTTGGAGGCTTCCTGCGGGCTGCCATCGAGCAGCAGGTAGTCCTCGTCCTCGTCGAGGTCGAGCAGCGCAGTGGGGAACGAACGGTCGCGGCCGTCGATGTGCGCGTTGATCAGTGATCGCTGGTCGATCAGCGAGCGCAGCAGCTGCCGCAGCTGGCGCGGGTTGCGGACCAGGAAGCGCTCGTCAGCGGCGTCGGCCGCGTGGACATCATGCACTGCAGTGTCGTTGCCGTCGGACATGGAATCTACGGTCAGGGGCGGGCGCCAGCACGCGTTGGTGCGAGGCTCGATGGGGATATCGGCCTCTGCACCGGATTATGAAGTGAGATTTGCATCACTTTCCACGCGTAAGGGGTCAGATCCCTTTCCCGCGGGAAAGGGATCTGACCCCGTGGTTCTGTCAGAATTCCTGCCAGTCGCCGTCCGCAGCCAGTGCCGGCTGGGCTGTCGCGGTGCGCAGCGCACGTGCCGGGACCGTTTTTTCCGCCGGTGCGGCGGCGGCGACCTGGCGCGGTACCGGTGCCGCCAGCGGGCGTGCCGGAATGGCCGTCGTGCCGTGCGATGCCAGCCGGAAGCGGGCCACGGCTTCACCCAGCTGCACGGCCTGGTCCTCCATCGCACGTGCGGCAGCGGTGGCTTCCTCCACCAGCGCGGCATTCTGCTGGGTGGTTTCGTCCATCTGCACCACGGTCTGGTTGACCTGCTCGATGCCCGCGCTCTGTTCCTGCGAGGCGGCGGAAATCTCGGCCATGATGTCGGTCACGCGCTGCACCGAGGCGACGATCTCGCCCATGGTGCTGCCGGCCTGGTGGACCAGGCTGGAGCCCTCGGCAACCTTGCCGACGGAGTCGTCGATCAGGCCCTTGATCTCCTTGGCGGCAGCCGCCGAGCGCTGGGCGAGGGTGCGCACTTCGCTGGCGACCACGGCGAAGCCGCGGCCCTGTTCACCGGCACGCGCGGCTTCCACGGCGGCATTCAGCGCCAGGATGTTGGTCTGGAACGCAATGCCGTCGATGACGCTGATGATCTCGGCGATCTTCTTCGACGAGGCTTCGATGGCCGACATGGTGGTGACCACCTGGCCGACGACTTCACCGCCCTGCGAGGCGACACCATGGGCGCCGATGGCGAGCTGGTTGGCCTGGCGGGCGTGCTCGGCGTTCTGGCGCACGGTGGAGGTCAGTTCCTCCATCGAGGCCGCGGTTTCCTCCAGGTTGGCGGCCTGCTGCTCGGTACGGCGCGACAGGTCGCTGTTGCCCGAGGCGATCTCGCCGGCGGCCAGGGTGATGCTGGAGGCGCTGGCCTGGATCTGGCCGACGATCTGGGTCAGCTGCGCGACCGTGGTGTTGGCATCATCACGCATGCGGGCGAACACGCCATTGAACTGACCTTCCATGCGCGCGGTCAGGTCGCCGGTGGCGATCGACTGCAGCAGCTGCGAGAGCTGGCCCAGGTTGCCGTCAGCCACCTGCATCATGGTGTTGAGGTGCTCGATCATCAGCTTGAAGTCGTACTGGAACCGCTGTGCGTCGCCGCGCTGGCTGAAGTCACCGGCGGCGGCCGCCGCAGCCAGGTGCTGGATCTGCGAATTGATGGCCAGCAGGCTGGCCTTGGCCGCGTCCATGGATTCGTGCAGGATCGCGCGGCTGCCGGGCAGGCGGCGTGCATCCGGGCTCAGGTTGCCGATGGCGTACTGGTTGAGTACTTCAATGGCATCGACGATCGCATCGAGGTGTTCGAAGATCACCGTGTTGATGCCGTTGGCCAGCTGGCCGTAGACACCCGGGAAATCTTCCGGGATGCGATGGCTGATGTCCGGGCCAGCGTGCATCTGTGCCATCAGCTGTGTCTGCTCGCTGAAGCGTCGCAGCATCGCCGTCATCTCGGCGGTGGCAGCGAGCATCCTGCCGGCTTCATCCTTGCTGGTGGCCTGGGTGCTGACGCTGAGATCACCGCGGGCAACGGCCTGGATGGCATGCACGGCCTTGCCGAGTGGGCCGGTCACTGCCCGCGAGATGACGATGGCCAGCGCGGCAGCGACCAGCGACAGCAGCACGATGCAGCCGATGATGGCAATCATGCTGGTGCGGTGGGTGGCGTTGGCGTCGGCAATCTTGCCGTCCATCTGGCCGGCGATGTGGGTTCCCAGTGCCTTCATTGCAGCGAAGAGGTCGCGACGCGCCGGGCGCGACTGCTCGTCGGAGATCTGCTGGGCCTGTGCGCCATCACCGGCGGCCACGGCGTCGCGCATCGCCTTGTTTGCGGAGAAGTAGCGGTCCAGCTGCGCGCTGGCCGCGCGATACAGTTCACGCTCCTTGTCCAGCGCCGGCAGCGCCGCGTACGCCGCCAACTCGTCATGCACGGCCTTGGCGGTGTCGTCCATGCGCTTGTTGTAGTCGGCGACCTTGTCCGGTTGGTCGAGCATGCTCAGCTGGGCCAGTTCGTAGGTGCGGAACTCGCCCAGCTGCGAGCGTGCCTCGCCCAGATGCTGGACCGAGGGGATATCGTTGCCAGCCATCTCGCGCAACTGCGCGTTGGCCTCGCTCAGGCGCAGCAGTGCGAAGGCGCCGAGGATCAGGGTCATCAGGGTGGTGAGGGTGAACCCCACGGCCAGCTTGCGGGCGATGGGCAGATCTTGGAACCACTTCATGCAGGGTGCTCCAGGTGGGCAGAGTGCCGGCGTCTGTGCGCCGGTTTGGGGGTGGTTGCAGAGCGAACGGGGGTGCCCGGTGGGGTTCGGTGACGACCGTCAAAGCGAAATAACGGCGCCGTCCGTGCGGACTTTATGGACGCAGATCACATTCGGTTGCGTAGGGATGACGGCGCGAAAGTGCTGGTCTGGCGGGGCTTGCGCTCGGATGACGTGGTTGCGCGCGAAACCATCGCCTCGACGGAGTTCACAGAAGGGATGGGGTCAGATCCCTTTTCCCTGAAAAGGGATCTGACCCCGGCTGGAATGGAGCACACAAACAAAACCGCCGCCCCGAAGGGCGGCGGTCCATGACCCGCATGCGGCGTGGATCACGCGGCCTGCGGCATCCGCAGCGAGCGCACCAGTCCGCCGATGTCGACGATCAACGCGACGCGGCCGTCGCCAAGGATGGTGGCACCGGACACCCCGCCGATACGGCGGTAGTTGTTCTCGATGTTCTTCACCACCACCTGCTGCTGGCCGACCAGTTCGTCCACTTCCAGCGCGATTTTCTGGCCATCGCCTTCCACCACCACCACCAGCGATTCGCTGCCCGGTGCGCGGTTGCCGTAGCCGTAGTACTCGCTCAACGACAGGATCGGCAGGTACTCGCCGCGCACGCGCAGCACGCGGCCTTCGCCGGCCATGCTGCGGATATCCTCGGGCTGCGGCTGCAACGCCTCAAGCACGTAGGCAAGCGGCAGGATCAGGGTTTCGCCGGCCACGGCCACCGTCATGCCATCGAGGATGGCCAGGGTCAGCGGCAGGCGGATCAGCGTGCGGGTGCCGGTACCGAGGCTGCTTTCGATCTGCACCTCGCCGCCCAGTGCCTGGATGTTGCGGCGGACCACGTCCATGCCGACGCCACGCCCGGACAGGTCGGTGACCGCATCGGCCGTGGAGAAGCCAGGTTGGAAGATCAGGTCCCAGACCTGCGAATCGGTCGGGTTGTCCGGCACGGCCAGGCCGCGTTCGTGAGCCTTGGCCAGGATCTTGGCGCGGTCCAGGCCGCGACCGTCGTCGCTGACTTCGATGACGATATGGCCGCCCTGATGCGAAGCTGCCAGCGTGATCGTGCCGGTCTCGTCCTTGCCCGCACCGCGGCGGACGTCGGGCATTTCCAGACCGTGGTCGATCGAGTTGCGCACCAGGTGCACCAGCGGATCGGCGATCTTTTCGATCAGGCCCTTGTCCAGTTCGGTGCCTTCGCCGACGGTGCGCAGGCGCACCTGCTTGCCGAGGCGGCTGGACAGGTCACGAACCAGGCGCGGGAAGCGGCGGAACACCGCATCGACGGGCAGCATGCGCACGCCGATCACCGCTTCCTGCAGGTCGCGGGTGTTGCGTTCAAGCTGGTCCAGGCCAGCGAACAGGCTCTCGGCGTGGACCGGGTCCAGTGCGTGCGAGACCTGCTTGAGCATGGCCTGGGTGATGACCAGTTCGCCAACCAGGTTGATCAGCGCATCGACCTTGTCGACGCTGACGCGGATCGAGGTTTCCGCTTCCTGGCTGGCACCACCGTTGGCAGCAGGCGAGGCAGGTGCAGACGGGGCCGCTGCGACCGGAGCGGGAGCCGCCGCGGCCGGCGCCTGGGTGGCCAGGCTCGGCGGCGCGGCGGGACGGATGTCCAGCTCGCAATCGTCCAGCACCCAGGCGAAGGTGTCTTCGATCTTGCTGCGCGGCACCTTGCCAACCAGGCCCAGGTCCCACGCAAGATGCGCTTCGAGCGGATCAAGCTGGGCGAAGCCCGGCAGGCGCTCCATGCGCGCGGCGACCTGCAGCGAACCGAGGTGTTCCAGTTCGCGGATGATGCGCAGCGGGTCGTTGCCGCTCATGAACAGCGACGGCGCTGGAGTGAAACCGATCTGCCAGGCTTCCGGCGTATCGTCCACCTTGGCTGCGGCGGCCGACGGGGCGCTCGCTGCGGCCTGGCCGGAAAGAACCGCTTCCAGGCGCGCCTTCACCGCAGCGACTGCAGCCGGATCGGCAGCCTGGCCGTGTTCGGCTTCGCGCAGCAGGGCGCGCAGCACGTCCACCGAGGACAGCATGGCGTCGACGGCGTGGCCTTCCAGGGCCCGCTTGCCGGCGCGCAGCTCATCGAGCAGCGTTTCCAGCACGTGGGTCAGGCCGGCGATCGCGTCGAAGCCGAAGGTGCCGGCGCCGCCCTTGATCGAGTGGGCGGCGCGGAATACCGAATTGATGATCTCCGCGTCCTGCTGCCCCGATTCCAGGGCCAGCAGGCCAGCCTCCATCGCATCGAGGCCTTCGCGGCTCTCCTCGAAGAAGGTGGCGTGGAAGCGTTGCAGGTCCATGCTCATGGCAGTGGTGATCCGGAAGCGAAGAGGGGGAGCGGCGCCGGGCGATCAGCCCAGCACTTTCTGCACGGTGGCGACCAGCTGTTCGGGATTGAACGGCTTGACCAGCCAGCCGGTGGCACCGGCGGCCTTGCCTTCGGACTTCTTGTCGGCGGCCGATTCGGTGGTCAGCATCAGCAGCGGGGTGAACTTGTAGTCCGGCAGCTGGCGCAGTTCGCGGATCAGCGCGATGCCGTCCATGTTCGGCATGTTGACGTCGGTCACCACCGCATTGAAGCGCTGGCCCTTGGCACGACCGAGCGCGACCGCGCCGTCTTCAGCTTCTTCGACGGCAAAACCGGCCGAGGTGAGGGCGAAGGACACCATCTGGCGCATCGACGCCGAATCGTCCACCACCAAGATACGTGCGCTCATGCAGCGTTCTCCACAGATTTCAGGTTGTCATGGGTTACGTCCAGGCCCAGGGCCTGGGTGACGCCCAGCAGGCGCGCGGCGTCACTGAAGGTTGCAGTGCAACCGTGGAAGCCGGTGCCCAGGCCTGCCTCGCGGCGGGCCTGCACGAACGCACACAGCACCTGCACGGCGGCCGTGTGGATGCGAGCGACCTGGCTGGCATCCAGGGTCAGCTCGCCAGCCTGGTCCACGAGTGGGGCGAGGCGGTTCTTGAGCTCGGTAGTGCTCTCGATGCCGAGATCCCCACCCAGTTCGACAGTGCTCATCGTTGCTCCGGACAAACGGTTCCGTGATCCATAACGGCACCCCGGTGGGGTTCTTTAGAAGAATCGACGCGGTACGTCGATGCGGTCGCTGCTTAAAAGGGGACGGAGGGAATCAAGTCGCAATCGACCTGGCTCTACTGCAGCTCCCTCGGCAACGGCGACCGCGCAGTGGGGACGTAAGGTGTTGATCCAACGGATCAACTCCTTGCGTCCCCGACAGGCACCCCTTCGGCGCAAAGCGCCGGGTCAGTCGCGACTTAATCCCCTCCGTCCCCTTTTTCTTGGCGGCTCAGCTCAACAGCCGGGTGGCGTCGAGCAGGATCATCGGCCGCTGGCTGACCCGGGCCACGCCGCGGAACAGGTCGTTTGAGATCTGGCAGATGCGCGCGGTATCGGGCGGTTCGATCTGCGAATCGGTGAGGTTGGCGACATCTTCGACCGCTGACACGCGCAGGCCGATGGTTTCGCCGTCCTCCTCCAGGACCACGATGCGGGTCTGTGCGTCGTCTTCGGCGGCCGCGGCGCCAAGGTGCAGGCCCAGATCCATCACCGGTACCACCTGGCCGCGCAGGTTCATGATGCCGAGCATGGCCGCTGCAGTGCCACGCAGTGGCAGCAGCGGCACCGGCAGCACCACTTCCTGCACCTTCAGCAGTTCCAGCGCATAGGCCTGGGTGCCGCAGCGAAGGCGCAGCCAGCGTGAAGTGCGTTCGCCGGCGCGTCGGTTCTGCGGATGCGGGCTGCGAGCCGGTTGGTGGGCCTGCGCCTGCAGCTCCTGCCAGGTGCCGGGACGGTTGCCTGCCGGGGCATCGACGGCGGCGCGCGGCGGCGGAGTGGCGGTGCGCGCGGCCTGGGCCGGGGCTGCAGGTGCAACCGTCGGGGCCACCGGAGCTGCGACCACGGCGGGCGGTGGCGTGGCTACGTCTTCGCCACCGGCGGCCGCTTCGAACGCGGCCTGCAGGCCGGGGCTGTCGGTGTGGGCGAGGCGATGGCTGTCGGCCGGATCGGTCTCGTAGATCACCTCGTCCGGCAGGTCGTCCCAGGTAGGTTCCGGACCGGCGTTTGCAACGACGGCGGGTGCCGGCGCGGTTTCGTGGATGACCTCCTCAGGCAGGTCATCCCAGGTCGGCTCGCGTTCGGAAACCGCTTCTCCCGCCGGACCCTGCCCAGCGCTACCGGAAGCGGCAGCGCTCTCGAAGGCCGCTTCCAGTGCTGCGTCGTCCCGGCTTTGCGCGGCGGCGACGGATTCTGTTTCGTAGATCACCTCGGCGGGCAGGTCATCCCAGGTGGGTTCGCGCGTGGGTGGTGCGGCGCTCTCGAAGGCGGCTTCCAGCGCAGCGCTGTCCCCGCTCGGCGTGGCGGCGATGGTTTCGGTTTCGTAGATCACTTCGGCCGGCAGGTCGTCCCAGGTCGGTTCGCGTTCGGCGACTGCTTCGATCGCCGGGCCTTGCCCGGCGCCTGCGTGCGGCAGCACGGCAGGCGGCGGCGCGACCATCGCTTCGCCCAGCAGTTCGTCCAGGTAATCGTCGAGGATGCCGGTGCTGTTCATGCGGCCTGCTCCAGGGCGCGGGCATCCTCGCCGAGGATCCAGTTCAAGGCGCGCCGGTAGGCGGCCAGGCCACGGCCCGGGTAGTCCTCGCCGGCGCTCGGCAGGGTCAGCCCGGCGGCGTTGCTGATGCGGGTATCGATCGGAATGGCGTCTTCCCACACGCGGCTGCCATGGCGGTCCTGCATGGTGCGCAGCGACTCGTTGCCGGCGCGGGTGCGTCGGTCGAACAGGGTCGGCAGGATCGAGATCGGCAGCAGGCGGCGGCGCGAACGCTCGACCATCTCGCCGGTGCGGACCATGCCATCCAGGCCGTGCAGGGCCAGGGGTTCGGCCTGGGTCGGGATGATCAGGCGATCGGCGGCAGCCAGTGCGTTGATCATCAGCAGGCCGAGGGTGGGTGCGCAGTCCAGCAGGATGTAGTCGTGCTGGCCCTGGTGGCGCGCCAGCGCGTTCTGCAGGGCCAGGCCGAGGCCGGGCTGGTTGGCGCTGCGGCGTTCCAGCGTGGCCAGCGCCGACTGTGCGCAGACGTAGTCCAGGCCATGGATGTTGCTGGCATGGCACAGGCTGGACAGGTCCGCTGGCGGTGTGCCGAACAATTCCAGTACGCCGGCCGGCGGCGGGTCCACCGGCACGCCGAAGGCGCGGCTGAGCGAGGCATGCGGATCGAGGTCGATCAGCAGCACGCGATGGCCGAGCGCGGCCAGACCGCGGCCGAGGGCGAGGGTGGTGGTGGTCTTGCCGACTCCGCCCTTCTGGTTGGCGACTGCCCAGATGCGCATCGGATTACTCCTTCATTGCCGGGGGAACGGCGGCGCCGACGCGGCTGCCAGCCGGCACCGGCGGCAACTTCACCGGTGCGATGGGGGAGGTGGGGGCGCTGGCCGGAGTTGCGTCGGCCTGTTCGGTGACGGTGCTGTCGGTGGCGCCGGTGGCTGCGTTCAGGCGTTGGCCGAGCGGATCCACCGAGTGCGACGTGTCGGCCAGGATGATGACCATCACCCGGCGGTTGCGGTTGCGGCCCTGTGCGCTGTCGTTCTCTTCGCGCGGGCGGAACTGGCCATAGCCGACCATCGCCAGCCGCGACGGCTGCACGCCCTGGTCGGCGAACAGGTGCACTACGCTGGCTGCGCGCCCGGCCGACAGTTCCCAGTTCGACGGGAAAGTGGCGGTGGCGATCGGCACGTTGTCGGTGTGGCCTTCCACGCGCACGCTGTTGGGTACGTCGCGCAGCACCTCGGCCAGGCTGGCCAGGGTCTGCCGCGCATGCACGTCAAGCGCGGCCGAGCCGGTGGGGAACAGGATGTCGCTGTTGATCTCGACTTCGATCCACAGTTCGGTGCGGCGCACGCTGATCATGCCGCGGTCGATCAGCGGCGCCAGTGCGGCGGTGAGGCGATCGGCAATCGTGTTGAGCTGGCGCTCGGCACGGGCGATCTGCTCCTGGTTGTGCACCGACACCGGCATGCGCATCTGCGAGGCCATCGACGGCAGCAGGGTCGGGTCGTGCGAGGGCGCCGGCGCGGAGGGACCGATCTTGGTGCCGGACTTGATCACCGAGGGGCTGTCCCAGCCGCCGCCCTGCACCTGCTTGTTGCCCACCTGCACCGGGTTGATGGTGCGCGGTGCGCCACCGAAGGCATCGGTCAGCGCGTCGGCCATGATCCGGTACTTGCCCTCGTTCACCGAGGAGATCGCGTACATGACCACGAAGAAGGCGAGCAGCAGCGTCATCAGATCGGCATAGGGGATCGCCCATGCTTCGTGGTTGGCGTGCTCTTCGTGGTGCTTGCGGCGGGCCATGTCAGTGCAGGAAGCCGGAGAGGTTGGTTTCGATGTTGCGCGGGTTCTCGCCCTGGGCGATCGAGATCAGGCCTTCGATGACCATCTCGCGGTCGCGCGTGTTGTGCGAGATCACACTCTTGAGCTTGGCGGCGATCGGCAGGAACAGCAGGTTGGCCGAAGCGATGCCGTAGATGGTGGCGGTGAACGCGGCGGCGATGCCGTGGCCGAGCTTGCTCGGGTCGGCCAGGTTCTTCATCACCGCGATCAGGCCCAGCACGGCACCGATGATGCCGAGCGTCGGTGCATAGATGCCCATCGCCTCGAACACCTTGGCGCCGGCCTGGTCCTGGTGCTCTTGGCTGCCCAGTTCGATTTCCAGCATGTGCCGCATGGATTCGGGCTCGACGCCGTCCACCAGTAGCTGCAGGCCCTTGCGCAGGAACGGGTCCTGCTGTGCTTCCACCTGCGATTCCAGGCCCAGCAGGCCCTGGCGGCGGGCGATGTTGCTCCACTCGACGATCTGCTGGATCAGCTCGCGGCGGTCGCTGTGCGGTGGACGCACGACCCAGCGCACGATGCTGAACGCGTGCTTGAACACCGCCGGCGAGGTGTGCAGCAGGATCGCGGCGACGGTGCCGACGATGACGATCACGAACGCCGCAGGCGACCACAGCGACGCCAGGCCGGCGCCCTTGAGGATGCTGCCGCCGACCAGCGAGGCCAGGGCGAGAAAGAGTCCAATGAGGCTGAGTCTATCCATGGATCCGGTATCGGCTTGTATGAATGGGACTTGAGACACCGGTACGGGCTACTGGTGCGACTTCACGGTTTTACGGGTTCAGCAAGCGGGTCAGTCGTGCGGGCTGCGCAGGCCGTCCACATCCAGGATCAGCGCCATGCGACCATCGCCGATCAGGGTTGCACCTGCGTAACCGCGCAGGCCGCGCAGGGCTTTCGGCAGTGGCTTGATGACCACTTCCTCGCGCCCACGGACCTGGTCCACGACCAGGCCGAAGCGCGCTTCGCCGGCCTGCAGCACCACGATCGTCAGCAGTGTCGACGCGGCGGGCGTCACATCCAGCCACTGGCGCAGATCGACCAGTGGCAGCGTGTGCGAACGGCGGTCGAGCACGGCGCGGCCATCGAACCAGCCCAGCGAGGTGCGCGGTGCGTGCAGCACTTCCATCACGCGCGCCAGCGGCAGCGCATAGACGTCTTCGCCGGCCTGCACCAGCAGGGTCGGCAGGATCGCCAGGGTGAGCGGCACGCGGATCAGGAAGCGGCTGCCGCGGCCCAGCTCCGACTGGATCTGGATCTGGCCACTCAGTTCGCGGATGCGCGACTGCACCACGTCCATGCCAACGCCGCGGCCGGAGATATCCGTGACCTGCTGCTTGGTCGAGAAGCCGGGCAGGAACACCAGGTGCAGGCACTCCTCGCTGCTCAGGCGGGCGGCGGCCTCCGGATCGATCAGGCCCTTCTCGCGTGCCTTCGCGCGCAGCTTTTCCGGGTCGATGCCGGCGCCATCGTCCTGCACCTCGATGCTGACGTAGTCACCTTCCTGCTGCGCCGACAACCGCACATGGCCCATCCGCGGCTTGCCCTGTGCTTCGCGCAGGTCGGGCATTTCCACGCCATGGTCGATGGCGTTGCGGACCAGGTGCACCAGCGGGTCGGCCAGCGCTTCGACCAGGTTGCGGTCGAGCTCGGTCTCGGCGCCGATCAGCTCCAGGTCCACTTCCTTCTTCAGCGAGCGGGCAACGTCTCGGGCGACCTTGGGGAAGCGCGAGAAGACCTTGCCTACCGGCTGCATGCGGGTACGCATCACCGCCGACTGCAGGCGTGCGGTGGCGATGTCCAGGGTGGACACGGCGCGGTCCAGTTCCTCGTCGCGCAGGCGCGCACGCAGGGTCTTGAGCCGGTTGCGTGACAGCACCAGTTCGCCGATCAGATTGACGATCGCGTCCAGGCGCTTGGTGTCCACGCGCACGGTGTGTTCGGCTTCGGCCAGCGGCTTGGCGGCCGGCTTGGTCGCCGCTGCAGGTGCCGGTGCGGCTGGTGCGGCCAGTGGGCGTGGTGCCGCGATCGGTGCGGGCGCTGCCGCAGCGATGGGCTTGGCGCCGGGTGCGGCGCCACCGTGCAGCTGGTCGAGCAGGGCTTCGAACTCGTCTTCGCTGATCAGGCCGTCGTCGGCCTTCCTTGCCGGCGCCACCGCAGTCGGTGCGTTGCCGCCGTGCAGCTGGTCGAGCAGGGCCTCGAACTCGTCGTCGGTGATCAGGTCGCTGCCACCCGCAGCGGGAGCTGCTGCGGCGGCGGGTGCAGCCAGGGCACCGCCATGCATGTCGAACTGGGCGATCAGCTCCGGCGGCGCATAGCCCGGCTCGGTGCCGGAGGAAACTGCATCCAGCATCGCTTGCAGGTAGTCCAGCGATTGCTGGGCGGCATCGAAGTGATGGGCCTGCAGCACGGCCTGGCCCGCGCGCGCGATGCCCAGCGCTTCTTCGGCGGCGTGGCACAACTCGACCATGGCGGTGACGCCGAGGAAGCCGGCGCCGCCCTTGAGCGTGTGGTAGCCCCGGAACACCGCGTTGAGTTGCTCGGTGTCCTGTGGTGCCTGCTCCAGCGACACCAGCTGTTCGCCCAGGCGATCCAGGATTTCCTGCGCCTCGATGATGAAATCGGCAGTGATGTCGTCGGATACCGCGCTCATGCTTACAGCCCCAGGTCCGACAGCAGGTCGTCGGCGTCGTTCTGCGAGACCGCGTGGCGGTCCAGTCCCTTCAGTGCCGGCCCGGCCAGTTCCGGATCGGTGCGATGCTGTTCCGGCGGCAGGCCGAGCGCGCCGAAGCCCTCATGCACACGGCGGACGATGCCGACCACGCGACGGATGATCTGCCCCGTCAGGTCCTGGTAGCTCTGGGTCAGGGCGATCTCGGTGAGGTTGTGGCGGATGCGCTCGAGCTGTGCATCCTGGCCCGGCTGCAGGCCTTCGGCGCGCAGCTGTTCGGTCAGGCTGCGGCATTCCTCGGCCAGGTCCAGGGTGCGGTGCGTCGCCTGTTCGGTCATCGCCACCACGTGGTCCAGGCGTGCGCAGGCATCGTCCAGTTCGCCGGCCTCGCTGGGCACGGTCGGCAGTTCACCCAGGGCCTGCCCGAGCTCGCGGGCCAGCCGCGAGAGGCCGCTCATCATCGGCTGCGTGCGCAGCGCGACCAGTCCGTCGATGCGTTGCCGCCAGGCGGTTTCGTCACCGGACTCCAGTGCGTCCAGTGCTTCCTGCAGGCGCAGGGCGAGGGCATTCCTGTCGAACGTGGTATCCATCAGGCACTGGCCGCCAGGCGTTCGAAGATCTTGCCGAGCTTCTCTTCCAGCGTCTGCGCGGTGAACGGCTTGATGATGTAGCCGTTCACGCCGTTCTGGGCCGCTTCGATGATCTGCTCGCGCTTGGCTTCGGCGGTGACCATCAGCACCGGCAGGGTCTTCAGCTTGGCGTCGGCACGAATCGCCTTGAGCAGCTCGATGCCGGTCATGACCGGCATGTTCCAGTCGGTGACCACGAAATCGAACGGCTGGCTCTGCAGCAGCGACAGCGCGGCATGCCCGTCCTCGGCTTCGGCGGTGTTGGTGAAGCCCAGATCGCCCAGCAGGTTCTTGACGATGCGACGCATGGTCGAGAAGTCGTCCACGATCAGGATGCGCATGTTCTTGTTCAAAGCAGAGTTCCTTTGTTGTTCATTCCGGGCGGCCGGGGGCAGCTGCCTCGGGGATGTTCATTCTTCGAGGCCGGCGTCGACGGCCTCGAATACCTTCAGCCGGCCGCGCAGGCGCAGCACGGCCTGGCCGTGGATCTGGCAGACCCGCGACTCGCTCACGCCGAGCACCGCGCCGATCTCCTTCAGGTTGAGTTCCTGCTCGTAGTAGAGCGAGAGCACCAGCTGTTCGCGCTCGGGCAGATGGCCGATGGCCTTGCCCAGCTCGCGGCCGAACTCGCTGCGCTCCAGTACCTGCTGCGGGGTCGGGCCACCCTGGGCGACCGTGTCCAGCTCGCCCTGGTCCTCGATGCGCGACTCCAGGCTCAGCACCTGGCCACGCGCGGCGTCTTCCATCAGGCGCAGGTACTCGGGCAGTGGCATCTCCATCGCGGCGGCCACTTCGGTGGCGCTGGCGGCTCGGCCGCTGCTCTGTTCCAGGCGGCGGATGGTGGCCGCAGCATCGCGTGCACGGCGGTGCACCGAGCGCGGCACCCAGTCGCCACGACGGATCTCGTCAATCATCGAGCCACGGATACGGATCGAGGCATAGGTCTCGAACGAGGCGCCCTGGTCGGCGTCGTAGCTGCGCGAAGCCTCGATCAGGCCCATCATGCCAGCCTGGATCAGGTCGTCGACTTCGACGCTGGCCGGCAGGCGCGCGGCCAGATGGTGGGCGATGCGCCGCACCAGGTCCGAGTGCTGGGCGATGACGTCGTTGGCCGCCGAGCGTTGGACTTCCCTGTACTGGGCCGCGCCTTTCATGCCGCCACCCCGCGCTGCTTGAGGATGCGTTCGAGGAAGAACTCGACGCCGCCGCGTGGTTCGGTCGGCGCCTGCCAGCGGGCCGTGCGGCGCGCGATCTCGGTGATCGCCAGTGCGGACGGGCTGGACGGGTAGGCCTTCACCACCGGCTGCTGGCGCTGCACCGACAGGCGCAGCCAGTCATCCTGCGGCACGCAGCCCAGGTAGTTCAGCGAGACATCGGCGAGGAACTTCTCGCAGACGCGGGTCAGCTTCTCGTACAGCACGCGGCCCTCGTTGGGGTCGCGCACCATGTTGGCCACCACCTGGACGCGGTCCACGCCCCGTTCACGCGACAGCACCTTGATCAGCGCGTAGGCGTCGGTGATTGAAGCCGGCTCGTCACAGACCACCACCACGGTGTCCTGCGCGGCCTGGCAGAAGGTCAGCACGCCGTCGGTGATGCCCGCGGCGGTGTCCACCACCATGATGTCCAGCTCGCGCTCCAGCTCGGAGAACACGTTGACCAGGCCGACGTGCTCGGCCGGGGCCAGCTCGGCCATGTGCCGGCGGCCGGACGCGGCCGGGACCACCAGCACGCCGTTCGGGCCTTCGACGATGACATCGTCCAGCGAGCAGCGGCCGGCCACCAGGTCGGCCAGCGTAAAGGTGGGGTTCAAGCCCAGGATCACGTCGATGTTGGCCAGGCCGAGGTCGGCGTCCAGCAGCAGCGTGCGCTTGCCCATGCCGGCCAGCGCCACGGCCAGGTTGGCCGACACGTTGGTCTTGCCCACGCCGCCCTTGCCGCCGGTCACGGCGATGGTGCGCACAGGGCCGAGCGGCTCGCTGCGGGTGGCCGACAGCGGGAAGGTCTTGGTCAGCTTGGCGTACTCACGCGACGGCATGGTTCAACTCCGGGTTGCAGGGCATATCGGCCGCTCGGCGCAAATCTTCAAGGCGAAGTACGAGATTGGCCGCACTGGCCCGGTGCAGGTCGTCCGGAACGTCCTGGCCATCGGTCACCCAGGTGATCGGCAGGGCATGGTCCACGGCCACCGACAGGGCGTTGCCGAAGCGGCCGGTTTCGTCCAGCTTGCTCAGCACCAGGCCCTGCAGGTTGGCGGCACCGAAGCGGCGGACCACCTCGTCCATGTCGCCGAAGCTGGTGTTGGCCGGCAGCACCAGCAGGGTGCGCACCTGGCGGGCGGCGCGCAGCCACTGCAGCTGGGCGGCCAGCGCGCGGTCGCGCGGGCCCAGCCCGGCGGTGTCGATCAGTACCAGCTTGTAGTCCTTCAGGCGTTCCAGCAGCTGGTCCAGGTCGGTGCCGCTGTTGGCCTCGTGGACGGCGATGCCGAGCTGCCGGCCGTAGCCATACAGCTGCTCGCGGGCGCCGATGCGGGTGGTGTCGGTGGTGACCAGGGCGACGTCACGCGGCGCGTGCCTCTCGGCGAACCGCGAGGCCAGCTTGGCGATGGTGGTGGTCTTGCCGGCGCCGGTCGGGCCCACCAGCGCGATCACGCCGCCTTCCTCCAGCGGGTCGACCGGGGCAATCGGCAGCTTGCGCGAGATCAGCCCCAGCATCAGGCCGCGGCCTCGGTGCGCCTCGGTCTCCAGCGGAATCTGCATGGCGACGTCGCGGGCCAGGCCAGCATCGAAGCCGTACTCGTCCATCAGGTCCAGCGCGGTGGCGCGCACCGGGCAGCCGCGCAGGCGCTCGTCGGTGAAGCGGTTCATTTCGCGCTCGATCACCTGGCGCATGCCGGCCACTTCCTGGCGCAGCTGGCGGATCTCGGCGTCGTCCTGGGCGACCACAGTCAGCACCGGGGCTGGGGCGAGCGTCGGCGTCGGCGCGGCTTCGACGGTGGCATCGGCCAACGCCGGTTCGCTGACGGCGACCTCCGGCTGCGTTTCAGACAGGGCTGCGGTCGGCAGCGGCGGCGGCTGCACCGCCGGCGCCACGCTTTCGTGATGTGCCTGGTGCGGCGGATCGATCTGGAAACGGGCGCGGTTGGCCGGCGTGGCGCTGGCGGGTGCCGGTGCGACGATGGCTTCGGCGAACGGGGCGAAGATCTGGTCCGGCAGCGCCGGCTCATTGACGGCGGCGCGTGCCAGCGTGGCGGCGAAGCCGGTGCTGCCGCGGGTCGGCACGATCTCGTCGGCGCTGTCCAGGGTGCGGCCGGTAGCGCCCACTGCCGCACGGGCGAGGGCGGCCACCGCCGAGGTGGTCGCGGCAACCGGTTCCGGTGCCGGGGTGCTGCTGCGGCGGCGGGTGACGGCGGCGATCACCGCGTCGGCGGCGGTACGCGGCTTGGGTGCCGGCGGCGGTGCGACGTCACGGCGCGAGGCTTCCAGCGCACGCTGCACCGCGCTCTCGTCGTAGTTGGCGGCGGCGACGATCTCGATGCCTTCCTCGATCCGGCGGTTGGACAGGATCACGGCGTCAGGACCATGTTCCTTGCGCACCAGGTTCATGGCCGAGCGCATGTCGGCGGCGACGAATCGTTTGATTTTCATGCTGTGGTCACGGGGCGAAGACGGCGGGGTGGCGGTCGGGGAACTCGGGTGGTCGGTGGTTTGCACGGTGCGGGTTCCCCTTGGTGTCTGTCAGTTGCGTTGGTTCGAAAGCGGTGTCTGTTTTCTGGCGCATCGGCGGGCGGGCGTCAGCTGATCGTTCCGACCAGCTTCAGGCGCTTGTCCTCCGGCACCTCGCTGTAGGCCAGCACCGACAGCGACGGAACGCTGTGGCGGACCAGGCGGGCCAGCGCGGCGCGCACCGGGCCAGGTACCAGCACGACCGCGGGCTCGTTGCGGGCTTCCTGCTTGCTGACACATTCGGCCAGGCTCTGGTGCAGTCGCTCAGCGAGTCCGGGTTCCAGCGCGGCGCCGTTGCCCTGCGTGGACTCCTGCAAGACACGTTCCAATTGCGGGTTGAGGGTGAACACCGGCAGCTCCGCCGACATTCCGGCGATCTCCTGCACGATGAAGCGGCCCAGTGCGGTGCGCACCGCGGCGGTCAGCACGGCCGGGTCCTGGCTGGCGGGCGCATGTTCGACCAGCGCTTCGGCGATCTTGCGCAGCTGGCGGATCGGAATGCGCTCCACCAACAGGTTCTGCAGCACGCGCACCACCGCCGACAGCGGCAGCGCCTTGGGCGTCAGATCTTCGACGAGCTTGGGCGCGCTCTTGGCCAGGTTGGCCAGCAGGTGCTGCACTTCTTCGTGGCCGAGCAGTTCCGGCGCGTGTTCGCGGATCAGGTGCGACAGATGGGTGGCGACCACGGTGGCCGGGTCGACCACCGTGTAGCCCAGCGTTTCGGCCTGGGCGCGCTGGTGCGGCTGGATCCAGGTGGCATCCAGGCCGAACGCGGGATCCTTGCCGGCAATGCCCTCCAGTGCGCCGAGCGCGCTGCCTGGATCCAGGGCCAGCTCGCGGTCGGGGTGGATCTCGGCGGTGGCCACCGGTACGCCGTGCACCAGCACGCGGTAGCCGTTGGCGGGAAGTTCCAGGTTGTCGCGGATGTGCACCGACGGGATCAGGAAGCCGACATCCTGGGTCAGCTTGCGACGCACGCCCTTGATGCGCGCCATCAGTTCGCCGCCCTGGTTGCTGTCCACCAGCGGAATCAGCCGATAGCCGACCTCCAGGCCCAGCGGATCGACCGGGCGCAGTTCGTCCCAGCTCAGTTCGGCGGTGGGGGCCGCGGCGGCCGGGCGGCCGAGCGCAGTGAGCGCGGCGGCATCGGTGCCACTGCCTGTCGCATCGGCAGCCGGTGCCTTGGTCTTGCGATACAGCTTCCAGGCGATGAAGCCGAGGATCGAGGCCAGCGTCAGGAAAGCGACGTTGGGCATGCCCGGCACCAGGCCGACCAGGCCGATGATGCCGGCGGTGATCGCCAGCGCCCGGTACTGGCCGAACACCTGGCCGGTCATGGCCTGGGCCATGTCCTGCGAGCGCGAGGCGCGGGTGACCAGCATCGCCACCGCGCTGGAGACCAGCAGCGCCGGCAGCTGTGCCACCAGGCCGTCACCGATCGACAGCAGGGTATAGGTGGCGGCGGCTTCGCCGAACGGCATGCCATGCTGCAGCACGCCCACGGCCAGGCCGCCGAGCATGTTGATGAACAGGATCAGGATGCCGGCGATGGCGTCGCCGCGGATGAACTTGCTGGCACCGTCCATCGCACCGTAGAAGTCGGCTTCCTCGCGGACTTCCTCGCGGCGCAGCTTGGCTTCTTCACGCGTCAGCAAACCGGCGTTGAGGTCGGCGTCGATCGCCATCTGCTTGCCGGGCATCGCGTCGAGGATGAAGCGCGCGGTCACTTCCGAGACGCGGCCGGCGCCCTTGGTGATGACCACGAAGTTGATGATGGTCAGGATCGCGAACACCACGATGCCGACCGCGTAGTTGCCGCCGATCACGAATTCACCGAAGGCGGCGATGACCTTGCCCGCGGCATCGTGCCCGTTCTGGCCATTGAGCAGGATCACGCGGGTGGAGGCCACGTTCAGCGCCAGCCGCAGCATGGTCGTGATCAACAGCACGATCGGGAAGATGGTGAAATCCAGCGGGCGCTTCACGTAGACCACCGCCAGCAGCACCATCAGCGAGATGGCGATGTTGAAGGTGAACAGCGCATCGAGGACAGGCGCGGCCAGTGGCACCACGACCATGGCCAGCAGGGCCAGCACGATCAGCGGCGCGCCAAGGCCCTGGCGGATCATTTCCAGGGCGCGGCGGGTGTTGAATCCGGTGGCGGGCTGGGCGCTCACGGGCGGCCTCCCTTGCCGAATTCATCCACCTGGATGTGCGGGGCGTCCGGCATCGGGCCAGTGCGCCAGGCGCGCAGCTGGTAGACGTAGGACAGGACCTGGGCGACGGCCGAATACAGTCTCACGGGAATTTCCTTTCCGAGTTGGCCTTCCCGATACAAGGCGCGTGCCAAAGGCGGGGCGGAGACGATCGCGACCTTGTTGCCGTCGGCCACTTCACGGATGCGCAGGGCGGTCTCGTCCACGCCCAGCGCGACCACGGTGGGGGCGTTCATGGCGCCGCCTTCGTACTTCAGGGCCACCGCGTAATGGGTGGGGTTGACCACCACCACGTCGGCGGTGGGCACCGCTTCCATCATCCGGCGGTTGGCCATCTGCTGCTGCAGCTGGCGGATGCGGCCCTTCACCTCGGGGCTGCCTTCGCTTTCCTTCATTTCCCGGCGCAGCTCTTCACGGGTCATCTTCAGCTTGCGCATCCAGTTCCAGCGCTGGTACGGCGCGTCGATGGCGGCCAGCACCAGCATCGCGCCGGCCGTGGCCAGCAGCAGGCGCAGGGTGAAGCCGAGGCCGTCGGTGATGGCGGTCTCCAGCGGGTGGTGGATCAGCCCGCGCAGGGTGTCAAAGCCGGTCCAGACCACCAGCCCGGCGGCCACACCGACGAAGGCCACGCGCAGCAGCGACTTGGTGAACTCGGCAATCGCCTCGGGGCCATACAGGCGCTTGAGCCCGCTCATCGGGTTCATGCGGTTGATGTCAGGCAGCAACGCCTTCTGCGACCAGCGCAGGCCGCCCATCACCAGCGGGGCGACGAAGCTGGCCAGCAGGCAGACCAGCACCAGCGGTGCGATCACCAGCATGAACTTCAACAGCAGGTCGCCGAAGTGGCCGAACAGTTCCTTCGGGTTCTGCCGCAGGCTCTGTTCCGGGCTGAGCGCCTGCTTCATCCAGGCCGTGGCGCCACGGCCGATCGAGCCGCTCATGGCCATCACCGCCAGCACACCGCCGCCGAACACGGCGGCGGTGCCGAGTTCGCGCGAGCGCGGCAGGTTGCCCTGTTCACGGGCGTCGCGCAGGCGTTTTTCGGTCGGTTGTTCGGTCTTTTCTCCGGCGGATTCGTTCTCGGACATCACGGGCACTGCGGCTGGGGTTGCCCAGGTGCGTGCAAGAACTGTTCCACGCGTGGCGTGGTGCTGCCCACCGCCGGTGTTGTAGGGTCGAGCCCACGCTCGGCTGCGGTTGGGTCCAGGCGAGAAGCGCAGCCGAGTGTCGGCTCGGCTCTACAGGAACGTGTCGCAGGAACTGCTGCGTGATGGGGCGCGCGCGGCCCGGAGTCAGCCGGGCGGGTGTTGCGGCGGTGGGCTCTGCGCCAGTTCCACCCGCGGCCGGGGCAGGTCGTGCAGCTGCATGAAGCGCGCCGCGTCGACCGGGCGGCCGAGCAGATAACCCTGCAGGAAGTCGCAGCCCAGGCGCTCCAGGTAGGCGCGCTGCGCGGCGGTTTCCACGCCTTCGGCGACGATGTCCATGTCCAGGGCATGGCCCAGCGCCACGATCGCAGAGACGATCACCACGTCCTCCGCACTGTGTTCCAGGTCACGCACGAACGCGTGGTCGATCTTGATCTCCGTGGCGGGCAGCCGCTTCAGGTACAGCAGGCTGGAATAGCCGGTTCCGAAATCGTCGATGGAGATGCCCACGCCCAGCGCCGACAGCGCCTGCAGCAGGCGAAGGCTGGTATCGGTATCGCGCATGACCGTGCTTTCGGTGATCTCCAGCACCAGGTGGCGCGGGGCAATGCCATAGCGTTCGATCACTTCACGCACATCCTGCAGCAGGTGTGGCGAACTGAACTGCACCGGCGACAGGTTCACCGACATCGACCAGCCTTCATGCCCGGCGTCGCGCCAGCGCCGCAGCTGCTGGCAGGCCTGGTCCAGTGCCCAGCGACCGATCTCGTTGATCGCGCCGCTGCGTTCGGCCAGGCGGATGAAGCGGTCCGGTGGGATCAGTCCGTGCTCCGGGTGTTTCCAGCGGATCAGCGCTTCGGCACCGGCCACCTTCTGGGTGGCCACGCGGATCTTCGGCTGATAGTGCAGGAACAGCTGCTCGCTGCCGATCGCACGGCGCAGGTCGGCCAGCAGCCGGAACTGCTGCTCGGCACTGTCGTTCATCCAGTCGGCGAACAGCACGAAGGCGTTGCGTCCGGATTCCTTGGCCTGGTACATCGCCGCGTCGGCGAAGGCCATCAACTGGCGCTCGCTGGCAGCGTGGTCGGGGCAGATCGCCACGCCGATGCTGGCGGTCACTTGAAGTTCGTTGTCCGGCAGCAACGGGCCGCTGCCCACCGCCTGCAGGATGCGCCGGGCGAGGGTGGGCAGGTCCTCGTCGTGCTCGATGCGCACCACCAGCACGAATTCGTCGCCGCCCAGACGGGCGAGCATATCGTTGGGCCGGAGCAGCTGGCGGGTACGCTCGGCCACCGCCACCAGCAGTGCGTCGCCGGCCTGATGGCCGTAGGCATCATTGACCTGCTTGAATCCGTCCAGGTCCATGAACATCACCGCGAAACGGCTGCCGCCCTGTTCGGCTTCGGCCAGCACCTGCACGATGCGCCGCTGCAGCAGCAGGCGGTTCGGCAGGCGGGTCAGCGGGTCGTGCAGTGCGGCCTGGGTCAATTCCTGCTGGGCATCGGTCAACGAGGTGCTCAGCATCGAGTTGCGAAGCCGCAGCAGCTGCGCCTCCACACGCTGGTCCAGCCACGAGACCACCAGCACCACCGCCAGGATCGCAACCGTCAACACCACCACCAGCATCGCCAGCCACTCGCTCTGCAGGCCATCACCGACCGCGGCGCCGCAAATGCTGCCTTCCGGGAAACGCGCGGCGGCCATGCCGGTGTAGTGCATGCCGACGATGGCCAGGCCGAGCAGGCCGGCGGCCGCCAACCGGTCACCGACGCGGGTGCGCTGCGCGCGCAGGCGGAACGCCACGTACAGCGCGGTCCACGAAGCGGCCACCGCCACCACCAGGGAGAGCAGCAGCCAGCCCGGGTCGTAGTCGATCCCGGGCTGCATGCGCATCGCTGCCATGCCGACGTAGTGCATGCCGGCAATGCCGGTGCCCATCAGCAGGGCACCACCGGCCAATCGAGGATGGGGCAGGGTACGCAGTGAGACCAGCCACAGTGCGAACACCGACGAGGCGATCGCCAGGGCCAGCGAGAGCAGGGTGATGGGCAGGTCGTAGCCCAGTGCAATGGGCAGATCGAAGGCCAGCATGCCGATGAAGTGCATCGACCAGACACCCAGGCCCATGGCGAATCCGCCCCCCAGGCGCCACCACCAGGCGGCTGCCCTGCCCGGGGCGGTGACCGTGCGCCCTGCCATGGCCAGCGCCGTGTACGACGCCATCACGGCGACCAGCAGTGAGATCGCCACCAGCCACGGGTTGTACGTGCCTACCAGCATTCGTCAGTCTCCCGGACCTGCCTGTCGACGGAAACCACGGTGGGGCATGCATGAGGCAGGCCAACGCGAACGGGCGCCGGCCAGGTGCGGCATCCCCCCGGTTGCCGCGCATTCACTCTAACGCGCAGACCGGGGGGGACTTCAAGCGGCAATACGTGATGACCGGGTCAGCGTGTGACCGCGTCCGCGGCCTGGAAGGCGGCGTCGAACAGGCGCTGTACCGGCGGCCCCATTTCCCCGGCCAGCAGCGCCAGGAGGAACAGGCCCAGCAGCAGCGAAACCGGCAGGCCCAGCTGGATCGGGTTCAGCGCAGGGGCGGCTCGCGCCAGGACACCGAAGGCCAGGTTCACCGCCAGCATCGCCACGGTCAGCGGGATGGCCAGGGTCAGCGCACCGCGCAGCACGGTCAGCAGGAAGGTTGGAGCGATGCTGAAGAAGGCATGGGGATCAGGCAGCGGGGCGCCAATCGGCAGCGCGCGATAGCTGTCCACCAGCAGCGAGATCAGCGCCAGGTGGCCGTTGGCGGTGAAGAACAGCAGCCCGAACAGCAGATAGAACCACTGTCCGATCACGCCGGAGGTACCACCGCGCAGCGGGTCGCTCATCTGCGCGAAGGCCAGGCCGGTGCCCTGCGCGATCAGTTCGCCCGCCATCGCACCGGCTTCGAACACCAGCCGCAGCAGGAAACCGATGGATACGCCAATGGCCAGCTCGCGCGCGATGGTCAGCACCGTGGCGGCGTCGAAGCCGGTCCAGTCCGGCACCGGGGGCAGCAGCGGGGCCAGTGCGATGGCCAGGGTGCCAGCCAGCACCACGCGCACCCGTGACGGGACGGCGCGGGTCCCGACCATGGGCATGGCCATGGCCACAGCGCCGATGCGCAGCATGGTCCACAGTAGGGTGCCGATCATGCCGAAGGCCTGAAGGCCGTCGGCAGCCATCTGGGTGGCGGCGTCCATCGAAGCGCGTGTCCTAGCCGATCAGGTGGGGAATTCGCTGGAACAGCAGCGTGGTGAATTCAACCAGGTGGCCGATCAGCAGGCTGCCCAGTGCGAACAGCACCGCGGTCAGTGCTGCAGCTTTGGCGACGAAGGCGATGGTCGGTTCATTGAGCTGGGTCGCGGCCTGCACGACACCAACCACCACGCCCACCACCAGTACGGTGAGCAGCAGCGGGCCGGCCACCCACAACACGGTGATCAGGCCGCCACGCAGTTCAGTCAAGGCAAGTTCGGGAGACATTCGGATTCCATCTGCTCATGTAGAGTCGAGCCCTGCTCGACTGCGCGTTACGGGGGATATCAGGCCGGATTGAAGCTCGCCGCCAACGTACCCACGGTCAGCACCCAGCCATCGACCAGCACGAACAGCAGGATCTTGAAGGGCGCCGAGACCAGCATCGGCGACAGCATCATCATGCCCATCGACATCAGCACGCTGGCAACGACCAGGTCGATGATCACGAACGGGATGAAGATCAGGAATCCGATCTCGAAGGCGGTCTTCAGTTCACTGGTGACGAACGAAGCGACCAGCACCGGGAACGGGATCGCGTCGGGGCTGGCGTAGGTGCCATGCCCGGCGATGCCGGCAAAGGTCATCAGGTCGGTCTCGCGGATCTGCGCCAGCATGAAGCCGCGCAGTGGCTGCGTGGTCAGCGTCCATGCGGTCTGGAAGTCGATGTCGCCGTTGAGGTAGGGCGCCATGCCCGCGCTCCACGCCTTGTCCCAGGTCGGCATCATCACCATTGCGGTGAGGAACAGGGCCAGGCCCAGCAGCACCTGGTTGGACGGCGTCTGGCCGGTGCCCAGCGCCTGGCGCAGCAGGCCCAGCACGATGATGATGCGGGTGAACGAGGTCAGCACCAGCAGCATTGACGGGATCAGGGTGATCGCGGTCATCAGCAGCAGGGTCTGCAGCGGCAGGCTGACCGGCTGGCCGCCGATCTTGCCGACGTTGACGTCCGGCAGAGGGGTGGCCGGCGCGCCGGGCGCGGCCAACGCCAGCGCCGGCAACAGGCACAGGGCAAGCAACAGCAGCCACGGCATCAGGGTGGCAAGTCGGGTACGGGTGACACGCATGTCAGGGATCCTTGCGCAGCCGCTGCTGCAGCAGCTGGGCGAAATTCGGCAGGTTCTTGAAGTCCGGCACGCGCACCGGTGCCGGTGGCGGCAGCGGCTCGGGCAGGGTATGCAGGGTATTGATGCCGCCGGCGGTGACGCCCAGCAGCAGTTGCTGGCCATTGACCTCCACCACCACCACGCGCTCCTTGGCGCCGACACTGAGGCTGGCTACCAGCTTCATGCCTTCGGCCGGGCGGAAGCCGCTGCCAGGCATGCGCTTGAGCAGCCAGCCCAGGCCGATCACCAGCGCCAGCACCGCCAGCAGCGCCAGCACCGCACCGAACAGGCTGGGTGCGGCGGCCGCATGCTGGCCGACCTGCGGGCCGATCGGCGCGGCGGCCTTGCCGACCGCGAGCAGGGTGGAGGCCAGCAGGCTCAACGCAGTCTCCGGATACGCTCGCTGGGGCTGACCACGTCGGTCAGGCGCACGCCGAAGCGGTCGTTGATCACCACCACTTCGCCGTGGGCGATCAGGGTGCCGTTGACGAACACGTCCAGCGATTCGCCTGCACCGCGTTCCAGTTCCACCACCGAGCCCTGGTTGAGCTGCAGCAGGTTGCGGATCGGCAGGCGGGCACGACCGACTTCCAGCGACAGGGTCACCGGCACATCGAGGATCACGTCCAGGTTCAGGTCCGGACCATTTGCCTCATCGGCCTGCAGGCTGCTGAACTGGGCCGGGGTCGGTTCGAGGGCGTCGATATCGTTCATTGCGGGTCTTCCTGGATGACGGGTACGCGCGGGCGGGTGCCCGGCGGATGGGTAGCGGTGATCTTCACGGCGTTCATGCCGTTGGCGATGCCGAACTCGCCGGTGAACACGGGGATGTTCTCCACGCATAGCGGCACCTGCGGGCTGAGCTCGATCGGCAGGATGTCGCCGACCTTCAGCTGGGTCAGGTCGCGCAGGGTCATGCGCTTGCTGGCCAGCACGCTGGACAGGGTGACTTCGGCGACGTTGAGCTGCTCACGCAGGGTCTTGCCCCAGCTCTCGTCGCGGTCGTTGCGGTCGCTCTGGATGCCGGCGTCGAGCAGTTCGCGGATCGGTTCCAGCATCGAGTAGGGCAGGGTGACGTGGATGTCGCCGCCGCCACCGTCGAGCTCGACGTGCAGGCGGCACACCACCACATATTCGCGCGGGGTCACGATGTTGGCGAAATGCGGGTTGATCTCCGAGTTGATGTACTCGAAGTCGACATCCATCACCGGTGCCCACGCTTCGCGCAGATCGGCGAAGGTCTGCTTCAACAGCAGGTGGATGACCCGCATTTCAGTAGCCGTGAACTCGCGGCCCTCGATGCGGGTGGGGTAGCGCCCGTCGCCGCCGAAGAAATTGTCGACGATGGCGAACACCAGGGTCGGCTCGAACACGATCAGGCCGGTGCCGCGCAGCGGCTTGAAGCGGATCAGGTTCAGGTTGGTCGGTACATACAGCGAGTGCATGTAGTCGTTGAACTTGATCAGTTCGATGCCGCGCACCGACAGTTCGGCCGAGCGGCGGATCAGGTTGAACAGGCCGATCCGCCACAGGCGCGCGAAGCGCTCATGGACCATTTCCAGGGTCGGCATGCGACCACGGATGATGCGGTCCTGGCTGGCGAAGTCGTACGAGCGCGCTTCGCCTGACGGGGGTTCCGCATCGGTCTCGACCGCGCCACTGTCCACGCCGTGGAGCAGGGCATCGATCTCGTCCTGGGACAGCAGATCATTCATCGGTGGGCCCTTACTGGGTCACGAAGCTGGTGAACAGCAGATCGTCGGCGCCGTTGCTGCCGGTCTCGGCCTTGAGTACCTTCTGCACCTCGGCCAATGAGGCGGCCTGCAGCTTCTGCTTGCCGGCGACATCGGCGATCTGGTCCGGGCTGACCTGCGAGAACAGCATCAGCAGGCGCGCACGGATGGCCGGGGCGTGGGTCTTGATCGCTTCCAGCGCGGCCGGGTCGCGGGTCATCAGCTGGACCTCCAGCTGCAGGTAACGCGGGCCGTCGACCGGGCCATTGAGGTTGACCACGAAGGCCGGGTCCAGCGCGAAGTACTGTGCCGGGGCTGGGGTCGCGCTCTTCTTCGGCGCCTGCGCGGTCTTCTCTTCGTGCTTGGACTGGGTGAAGAACCACACGCCGCCACCGGCGGCAGCGGCGGCCAGTACGGCCACCAGCGCGGTGATCAGGATCGGACTACGCGGCTTGGCGGCCTTGTCCTTCTCTGCGGTCTTCTTGGTTTTGTCAGCGGCTGCGGCCACGGGTGAAGCTCCTGAGGGTTGCTTCACCGGGATATGCAAGGGGCGTGCCGAAGGCCGGGCAGCGGGATGCGACGGAATTCCGTCGGAAACCTGCGCTGGTGGGTGCCGACCCTGGTCGGCACGGCTGTCAGGCGTAGGCGTCCAGCAGTCCGCGCTGGCGGATCAACTGCGCCGACGACACGCTGGCATCGCCCGGCGTCGGTTCTCCGTCGCCGATGATGCCGCTGCCACCGGGCTGGCCCGGCGCATTGCCCTCACCACCCGGTGACTGGTGGCCGACATCGGCGTGGGCCAGCTGGAAGCCCTGTTCGCCCAGCAGCTCGCGCAGGCGCGGCAGGCTGCTTTCCAGCGCTTGCCGCACGTCCACGTGCGGGCTGCTGAAGCTGGCATGCACCTTGTCGCCGTTCAACTGCAGGCGCACGTCGACCGGGCCCATGTCGTCCGGGCTCAGGCGGATGTGGGCGTGGCCGATCTTCTGGTCGGCCAGCCAACCCAGGCGTGCGCCGATGGCCTGGTCGAAGCCATCGTCACCCAGCACGGGTTTCGGCGTCGGCTCGCCATTGAAGATCGCATTGCCGGCGGCGAGCGCCGCCTTGAGGTCCTGTACGGCGGCTGCTGCCGGGGCGTGCAGCAGGGGTGTGCTGGCGCGGTCGCCAACGGCGGCCACGTCACTGCCTTCGCCGCGCTCGCTGCGCTTGCCGGGCAGGATCATCTCCGGCAGTGGCAGCGCCGTGGCATCGTCCGCACTGGTCGCCGCCGGTTTGGCGTCAGCCGCCACTGGGGTTGTGGTGGCCGTCGCCGGTGCGTCTGCAGGCAGTGTCGGGTTCGTGGCGGGGGCAGCAGCAGGCAGCGCGCTACCGTCGCTGGCCAGCGCCGGTGCAGCGGTGGTCGGCAGAGCAGCGGCCGGATCGGCAGGCATCGGCATCGCCAGCACCAGGCCGGCCAGGCCGGGCGGTGGCCACGGGGCGTCCTCGGTCGCGGAGGGCTTGTCCTTCTCGGTGCCGGGTCCCGCTGGGGTCGCGGCAACGGGTGGCAGCGACGTTTCAGCAGTTGCCGCTTCGGCGCCCGCATTGCGTTCATCCGGTGCCTGGCCATTGCTGTCGGCAGTCGATGGCGGGCTCGGCGTGGATGGCGTCGGCGTCGTGGCGTTTCCCGCAGACGCGGGCGCGCAGGGCGCACCGCCCTGCAGCAGCTGGCTGAAGTCCTTTCCGCCTTCGCTGCGCGAGGCGCGTGCGGCACTGTTGCTGGTGGCGGGCGTGGCCGTGTTGGCGCTGCTGGCGAGCGGGGCGGGCATCACGAGCGGCCTCCCTGCTCGGCGCCGTCCTGGTCTTCGGCCTGCACCAGGCGTGCACGCCGTGCGCCAATGTCGTCCATCTCGCGCTGGTCGCGGCGGTCGGTCACCACCTTTTCCTGCGCCCGGTAGCTGGCGGCCAGCTGCTCCAGCACCGCCTTGTCACGGCTGGCCAGGATCAGGCGTGCGCGCTCGGCCTCCACTTTTTCGCGGTTGCCATTGACCGTGGCCTGCTGCTGCTCGACCGCGCTGTCCAGTCGATCGAGGAAGGCGCGGCGGTTGAGCAACTGTGCCGGGCTGGTCGCCGCCATCTGTGCGTTGGCGTACTCCTCGGCATAGCGGCGCAGTTCGTCCAGTCGCGACAGATGGGTGTCGAGCACGCGCTGGCGTTCGGCCAGGTCGCGGGCGACCGCGTCCTCATGTTCCTGGGCCCGCTTGAGCAGGGGATCGATGCGCTTGGACTGGTTCATGGCTTAACTCTCTTGTTCCACCAGGCGCTGCAGCGCCGCCTGGCTGTGCGGGAGATCTGCGGCCTTGGCAACGTCCTGGCCGAGGAACTCCATGATTTCCGGCCAGCGTTCCAGGGCTTCGTCGGTGGCCGCGTCGTTGCCGCGCTGGTAAGCACCGATCGCGATCAGGTCCCGGTTGGCCGAATAGGCCGAGACCAGTCGCTTCAACTTGCGGATGCGCAGGCGCCACGGTTCGTCGGCGATTTCAGTGACCACGCGGCTGACCGACGACTCGACGTCGATGGCCGGGTACAAGCCGCTGTCGGCCACGCGGCGCGAGAGCAGGATGTGGCCGTCGAGGATCGCGCGCGCGGCATCGGCGATCGGATCCTGCGGATCATCGCCTTCGGTCAGCACCGTGTAGAACGCGGTGATCGAGCCACGGCCCTTGGCGCCATTGCCGGCGCGTTCGACCAGTGCCGGCAGCTTGGCGAACACCGACGGCGGATAGCCGCGGGTGGTCGGCGGTTCGCCGACCGACAGGCCGATCTCGCGCTGCGCCTGGGCGAAGCGGGTCAGCGAGTCCATCAGCAGCAGCACGTTCAGGCCCTGGTCGCGGAACCACTCGGCAATGGCGGTGGCGCGGTAGGCACCATGCAGACGCGCCAGCGGCGGCCGGTCGGCAGGGCTGGCGACCACCACGGCGCGGCGCAGGCCTTCCTCGCCCAGCGTGGTCTCGACGAAATCGCGCACTTCGCGGCCGCGTTCACCGATCAGGCCGACCACGATCACGTCGGCGGCGGTGTAGCGGGTCATCATGCCCAGCAGCGTCGACTTGCCGACGCCGGATCCGGCGAACAGGCCGACGCGCTGGCCGCGGCCGATCGGCAGCAGCGCGTTGATCGCGCGCACGCCCACGTCCAGCGGCTGGGTGATCGGTTCACGCGCCAGCGGATTGATCGACACGCCGGCCATGCCAACATGGCCCTCGGCGCGGATCGGGCCCTTGCCATCCAGCGGCACGCCGTCGCTGTCGATGACGCGGCCGAGCAGGCCTTCGCCCACTTCCACGCCGCCCCGGCGCGCCGATGGCACCACCCGGGCATTGGGCAGCAGGCCATGCAGTTCGGCGCTGGGCATCAGGTAGGTGCGCTCGCCGGCAAAGCCGACCACTTCTGCATCGACCCAGCCACCGTCGACCACTTCCACCTTGCAGCTGGCACCCAGCGGCGCTTCGCAGCCGACCGCTTCCAGGGTGAGCCCGACCGCACGGCGCAACACGCCCTCGCGGATCAGGCCGCGACCATGCGCGGTGTCCACGCGCAGGCCATCCAGGCGCCGCGCCAGGCGCAGGTTGCGGGCTACGGCCCAGTCGGCCGGCGGCGGAGTGGTTTGTGGTCCGGCACTCATGCCGTCGCTCCGGTCTGGCGGATCACCGCATCCAGCGCACCGCGCAGGCGGGCTTCCAGGGTGCCGTCGATGCGCACGGCTTCGGCGTGCACGCGCAGGTCGCCACGGCTGAGGCTGGTATCCGGTACCAGGCGCTGCGTCGGCGAAAGATTCAACAGCGGGGCGAGGGCAGCGATGTCATCCGGATGCAGCCGCACTTCCACCTCGCGGGTGCTGCCGCCCACGGCGTCGATCGCTTCGCCGACCAGCTGCGCCAGCAGTGCCGGCTCGGCTTCGTAGGCGCGGCCGACCAGTGCGCCGGCGATGCGAACCGCCAGTTCGCCGAGTGCACCGACCACTTCGTTCTCCAGCCGCACCAGCGGCCGGCTGAAGTTGTCCAGGATCCCTTCGATCTGCGCGGCGAGGCGACGTACTTCGGCCTGGCCCTGGCCGTAGCCGTCGGCATGGCCCTGTTCGAACCCTTCCTTCTCGGCGTTGTCCTGGATCGCCTGGATCTCTTCAAGGGTCGGCAGCTGCAGCGGCGGCTCCGGTTCGTGTTCCGGATCCGGCTCGGTGAGTTCGAACGCATCCTCCTGCTCCAGCACTGGTTCGGGCTGGGCCAGCAGGTCCGGGGCAAGCCAGCGCACGACGTTGCTCACAGCATGGCCTCCGCGCTGCCACCGATGGTGACGGTGCCTTCATCGGCCATGCGCTTGACGATCGCCAGGATCTCGCGCTGTGCGCCTTCCACGTCGGACAGGCGCACCGGGCCGCGGGCTTCCATGTCCTCCAGCAGGATCTCGGCCGCGCGCTGCGACATGTTGCGGGTGATCTTGTCGCGCACCTTGATGTCGGCGCCGCGCAGGGCCAGGCCCAGGCGCTCGCCGCTCACCTCGCGCAGCACCAGCTGCATCTCGCGATCGTCCAGGTCGACCAGGTCGTCGAACACGAACATCAGGTCCTGGATGCGGTTGCTCAACGGCGCATCGATGCGCGCGATTTCGCCCAGGATTGCCTGGTCCTGGCCGCTGTCCATGAAGTTCAGGATGTTGGCCGCGCACTGCACGCCGCCGATGTTCGATGACTTCAGGTTCTGGTTGCCCGCGAACTGGCGCTCCATGATCTCGTTGAGTTCATTGAGCGCGTTCGGCGGAATACCGTCGAGGGTGGCGATGCGCAGCAGCACATCCACGCGGGTACGGTCCGGCAGCAGCTTCAGCGCGTCGGCGGCCTGGTCGGTTTCCAGGTGCGCCATCACGATGGCGATGATCTGCGGGTGCTCGTTGCGCACCAGGTCGGCCACCGCACGCGGGTCCATCCACTTCAGCGCGTCCAGGCCGGTGGTGTTGCGGCCGAGCAGGATGCGGTCGATCAGGTTGCCGGCCTTCTCGCTGCCCAGCGCCTGCACCAGCATGTTGCGGATGTAGTCATCCGAGCCCACGCCCAGCGAGGTCTTCGAGCCCAGTTCCTGGCCGAACTGGTCCATCACCCGCTCCACCTGCTCGCGGGTGATGTCGGTCATGGTGGCCATGGCGATGCCGATCTTCTGTACTTCCTTGGGTTCCATGTGGCGCAGCACTTCGGCCGCATCCAGCTCACCCAGCGAAAGCAGCAGCACGGCCGCGCGCTGTACTCCGGTCAGTTGTGCCTCAGTCATTGGCCACCCAGCCTTTGACCACCTGGGCCACGCGCTTGGAGTCGGTCTTCACGGCTTCACGCGCCATCCGCAGTCGTTCCTCATATGAATCCACCGGCAGTGCGAGCGCATCCGGTCCGCCCAGGCTTGCCCGCTCGGTGCCCAGCGCTGGCAGCGCAATGCCATCGTCATCGACCAGCTGCACATCCGCGGTGTGCGGTTCCAGGGCCTGTTCGTCATTCTTCTTGCTCTGGCCGGTGATCGCGCGCAGCGCCGGGCGCAGCACGCCGAACAGCAGCGCCAGCACCACCACCGCGCCCAGCAGCATGCGGCCTGCATCGTGCACCCACGGCAGCTCCCACCAGGCCGGGCCTTGTTCGGGCGTGGTCTCGCGCACGAACGGGGCATTCATCACCGACACGGTGTCGCCACGCTCGGCGTTGAAGCCGACGGCCTGCTTGACCAGCGCCTCGACGCGGGTCAGTTCGGCGGCCGACAGCGGCTGCGGGCTCATCTTGCCGTTGGCGCCGGCGCGCGGCACGTTGTCCACCAGCACCGCCACCGACACGCGCTTGATGCGGCCGGCCGGCTGGCGGGTGTGCTGCAGGGTGCGGTCCAGCTCGTAGTTGCGGGTGGCGTTCTTGCTGCTTTCGGTCGGGGTCTGCGCGGTGGCCGGCGCGGCCTGCTGGCCCGGCGGACTGTTGCTGGTGGCACCCGGCACGCCCTGCGGACCCGGCGTGCTGGTGGTGTTCTCGCTCATCTGCTCGCTGCGCAGCTTCTGCGGTTCACCGTTGTAGAGCTCACGGGCTTCCTCGGTCACCGAGAAGTCCATGTCCACGCTCACTTCCGGGTTGACGCGGCCGGGGCCGGTCATCGGCTCCAGCAGCTCGCGGATGCGCTGGTTGAACGAGGTTTCCTGGCGCCGCACCTGCTCGAACTGCGCGGCGTTGACCGCCGCCTCGCTGTTCGGGTCGGTGATGCTGAGCATGCGCCCGCTCTGGTCGACCACGGTCACCCGTTCCGGCGCCAGGTCCGGAATGCTGGCCGCGACCATGTGCACGATGGCGTCCACCTGGCTGCGTTCCAGCTGCTGGCCGCCCCGCAGTTCCAGGGTGACCGAGGCGCTGGCCACGTCACGCTGGCGGGTGAAGGCGCTGGGCTTGGGAATGGCCAGATGCACGCGTGAATCACGTACCGGGCGCAGCGTGTTGATGGTGCGCGACAGCTCGGTTTCCAGCGCGTGCTGGTAGCGCGCGCTTTCCACGAACTGGCTGACGCCGAAGCCCGGGTCGCGTTCCATCAGCTCGAAGCCGAGCTTGCCACTGTCGGTCAGGCCGGAGCCGGCCAGCTTCAGGCGGGCGTCGTGCAGGTTCTTTTCCGGCACGGTGATGCCACCGGTGGCCGGATCGAGCGCGAACGGAATCTGCGCGGCGCGCAGCAGGTCGGTCGCTTCAGCGGTCGCCTTCTGGTCCAGGCCGGTGTAAAGCGGGACCATGCCCGGCTTCTGTGACCAGAAGAACACGGACAGGCCTGCCGCCACCGCCACCGCGATCATCGCCATCAGGCCCAGCCGACGGGTGATCTGCAGACTCTGCAGGCGGTCGAACCATTGCCCGGCCTTTTCGGCGTTCAGGCTGTCCTTGGAGAGCGTCAGTGCCATGCGTCTCTATTCCTTACAGCGGCATGTTCATCACGTCCTGGTAGGCCTGGACGAGACGGTTGCGGACTTCCACGGTGGCGCGGAAGGCGATCTGGGACTGCTGCGAGGCGACCATCACCTTGGCCAGGTCGGCGCTGGGGTCGCCCATTTCAAAGGCCTTGGCGAGGGCGCCGGACTTCTGCTGCGCATCGTTGACGCCGGCAATCGCACCACGCAGGGTTTCGGTGAAGCTGGCCGGCTGGGCCTGCGGTGCTTCCAGCACCGTGCCCGGCAGGGCATTGCTGCGCGGCGTTTCGCCCAGCGGGTTGAGCGCCGGCTGCCCCATCTGGGTCTGATAGGAGCGGATCTGCGAAAGGATCGAAGTGACGGAGTGGGACATCTGCAACGGTTCCAGAAACAGGGATGGGGTTGTCTGCTGGAGCAGGTGCAAGTGCCGTGCCGAAACCGGTTTTCGATTCAGTGACGTGAGGGTCTGGTGTGTGTGTGCTGGCAGGGCTGCGCCCTGCACTCGCCGAATCAACGTCAACGTCAACGTCAAAATCGGGCTATCCGTGGGGTGGCGGGCTGGGTCCGGCGACAGGTGGCCGCGATCTGTTGAAACCTGCTACTGATGGTGGGTGCCGACCGTTGGTCGGCACGGGGTCGGATCCCGTTGCAACGCAACGGGCTCTGACCCCATTGAAGGCGCCATTTAACCGGCGTCGGTTTTCTGGCCTACGGCTGCAGGGTCCAGTGGCCGGAATTCTGGCGCTGGCGCGGGGCGATGGGGCCGTCGTGCTGGGTGTAGATGAAGCGGCCCTGGCGGTCGCTCAGGCAGGTCAGCAGCAGGGTGTAGCGTGCGGGGCCGGCCGGGTGGCTTTCGCTCATCTGGATCTCCGCGATATGCGGGGCCAGGCGCTGGTAGCGGTAGCTGCCGCCGATGCGCAGGTCGGTGCCGAGGATATCCAGCACGTACTGGTTGCCGGTGAAGCTGACCTGCACCATGCGTCCGGCGTTCGGATTGTCCGGCGCATACAACGGATCGCTGAGGTTGGTGAAGTGGCGCTGGTCCAGCGTGACAGGTAGCGTGCAGTTGGCCGCGGTGGCCAGGGCCGGGCAGAGCAGGGTGGCGAGCAGGGCAAGGCGATGCATGGTGGAACCTCCTTGGGGGTGTCCTCGCCATGCTCCGCACTGCGGCGGTGTTGTCTCTAGGAAAACGTGCAAAAGCAATGGGCTCAGATCCCGCTCCGCAGCAAGGGGATGTGAGCCCAGGCGCCCAAAACACCAACGCCCGGGCGAGCCCAGGCGTTCGTGCCCCCTTCATGCTGGTGGCGCGGTTCAGCCGGCCAGTTCGGCCTGCTCGCGTTCGATGCCGTACTTGCGCAGCTTTTCCACCAGGGTGGTGCGGCGCAGGCCAAGCAGCTGGGCGGCGTGGGCGACCACGCCCTGGGTGCGTTCCAGTGCTTCGTTGATCAGGCCCAGTTCGATGCTGGCCATGTGGTTGCGCAGGTCCATGCCCTCGTCGGGCAGTGCGGCCGGTGCCGCCGGGCGATTGACGGCGATACCGTGTTCCAGCGCCGGCTGGTTGCCGCTGCCGGGTGTGTGGAAGGAGAAGCTGCGCAGGTCCAGTCGCTCTTCGCTGGCGGCGGGCGGTGCCGGCGCCAGCGCAGCGACGGCGGCCAGTGCCGCATCGCCACGATAACGGGCCGGCAGGTCCTGTACGCGCACCGAGCCACCCGGATGCAGTACGGCCAGTCGTTCGACCAGGTTGGTCAGCTCGCGCACGTTGCCCGGCCATTCGTAGCCGGCCAGCGCCTGCAGGGCTTCCGGGGTGAAGCGCACTTCGCCACGGCCAGTGCGGGCCAGCTGCGCGGCGATGGTTTCCACCAGTGCCGGCAGGTCTTCGCGACGCTCGCGCAGCGCGGGTACTTCAATCGGGAACACGTTGAGGCGGTAGAACAGATCCTCGCGGAACTTGCCCTCAGCGATGCGGGTCTCCAGGTCGCGATGGGTCGCGGCCACCACGCGCACGTTGCAGCGGATGGTCTGGTTGCCACCCACGCGCTCGAAACTGCGCTCCTGCAGCACGCGCAGCAGCTTCACCTGCATCGGCAGGCTCATGTCGCCGATTTCGTCGAGCAGCAGGGTGCCGCCCTCGGCCATTTCGAAACGGCCCTTGCGCGCGGTGAGCGCGCCGGTGAAGGCGCCCTTCTCATGGCCGAACAGTTCGCTTTCCAGCAGGTCGGCCGGAATGGCGCCGCAGTTGATCGCCACAAACGGTCCGTCACGGCGTGGCGAACGCTGGTGGATGGCGCGCGACACCACTTCCTTGCCGGTACCGGATTCACCCAGCACCAGCACGGTAGTATCGAATGCGGCCACCTGCTCGATCATGGTGCGCAGGGCGCTCACTGCCGGGCCGTTGCCGGTGGGTCCCTGGTCCTGCGCGGCGCCGGCCTGATGCTCGGCATCCAGGCGCTTGAGGCTGGCGCGGCGCAGCAGGGCTTCCATCTGCGCGTGGCGCAGCGGCGTTTCCAGCGGCCAGATATTCGCTTCATGCAGCCCGTGCTGCTGGGCAAACACTGCGGCATCACCATCGGCCAGCAGCACCGGAGGCGGCAGGCTGCTGCCGCCCAGCCAGTTGTACAGCGCGGTGCTGGCGGGGCTGTCGTCCAGGCTGCCGACGATCACCGCCATCCAGTCGTTCTGGCGCTGCCGGCCCAGGTCGAAGTCGGCCGCGTCGGACACCCAGCGCGGATTGAAGTCCATGAATTCCAGCAGGGCAACGGTGCGCTCTGCGCGCACGGCGTCGTTGTCCAGCACCAGGATGCGCGATTCACTCACGACTGTTCCTCCCTGAGGCCTTCCAGGATCGGCATGACTTCCTGGATGTAGGACAGCTTGCTGACAAAGTTGTCGGCACCGGCACGCAGCGCGTGTTCGCGGTGCTCGGCGTCGTCGAAGTGGCTGGCGATCACGATGTACGGTGCATCGTCCTGCGACTTGATCAGGCGGGTGGCCTGCAGGCCGCCCATCTCCGGCATGGCCAGGTCCATCAGCACCACCTGCGGGCGCAGCGTTTCCGAGCGCTCGATCGCTTCCAGGCCGTTGCCGGCACTGCCGACGATCTGCAGCCAGTCGATCTTGCGGAAATGGCGCATCGCCGCGTTGATGAAGCCCTCGTGGTCATCGACCAGCAGGACCGTGAGCTTGTTCATGTCCAACATCCTTTTCAGCCCACCCGGGCCAGCTGCGGTTGCCTGGCGCTGAGCCGGCGCCGTTCGCGGGCCGGGGCGATATCCAGTTGTTCTCGGTATTTTGCGACGGTTCGGCGGGCAATGTTCACCCCCTGGCGTGACAGCAGGCCGGCAATGGCCTCGTCGGCCAGCGGACGGCCGGCGGGTTCGGCGTCGATCAGGCGGCGGACCATGGCTTTCACCGCCTGGCCGGAGACGCTGGCGCCTTCCAGGCGCACGGCGAAGAAGTGCTTCAGTTCGAAGGTGCCGCGCGGGGTCTGCAGGAACTTGCCGGTGGTGATGCGCGAGACGGTGGACTCGTGCATGCCGATTTCCTCGGCCACTTCCTTCAGGGTCAGCGGCGCCATCGCCTCTTCGCCACTCACCAGGAAGGCGGCCTGGCGCTCGACGATCACGCGCGCGGTGCGCAGCAGGGTGTCGTAGCGCATCGACAGGCCGCGGCTGAACCAGCGCGCCTCCTGCAGCATCTCGCGCAGTGCCGGCGCGGCTTCGCTGGTTTCGGCCAGCGCCTGTTCGTACTGGCTGTTGATCGAGACGCGGCGGCTGGTGGCCGGGTTCAGTGCCACCTTCCATTGCCCATCGGCGTGCCAGGCGACGACGTCCGGCACTACCACAGCGTTGCGTTCGGGCAGCAGGCTGTCGCCGGGGCGCGGCTGCAGCGAGAGGATCAGGCGCACCGCCTCGCGCACGTCGTCGATCTCGGCGTCGTGCTGGCGGGCGAGGGCGGGGTAGTCGTGCGCGGCCAGTGCCTCGAGCGCGCCAGCGAGGATGCGGGCGGCCAGGTGACGCGCGGGGACCACGCCGTGCAGGCTGCGCAGTTGTGCCTGCAGGCCTTCGCGCAGGTCCTGCGCAGCCATGCCAGCCGGTTCACCGTGCAGCAGCTGCTGGCGGATGGCCTCGACGCCTTCGGCGGCGATGTCGAACTGGGCGCTGGCCAGCAGCTGCAGCTGCGCCAGTGGCGCCTGCAGGTAGCCTGCCTCGTCGCAGTGGTCGAGCCAGAACGCGGCCACCGCCAGTTCGCTGTCGTCCATGTCCAGCGCCAGGCGCTGCAGCACGCGCAGCTGAGGGTCGGTCGACTCACCGGCGGCAATGCGCGCCATGCGGTCGTCGTCGCCGTCCTGCCAGCTGGCGCCGGCCACGTCCCACATCGAAGACTCCGGCAGCTCGTCGAACGCGGCGGTTTCCAGCGTGGTGGCGCTGACCTCGGTGGCATCAGCGGCCGGCGCTTCGGCCTCTTCGATCTCCAGCAGCGGGTTGGAGTCCAGCAGGCGCTGGATTTCCTGTTCCAGGTGCAGGCCATCAAGCTGCAACAGCCGTATCGACTGCAGCAGCTGCGGGGTGAGGTGAAGTTGTTGGCCCAGCTGGGTCGAGAGTGCAGCCTTCATCGTGGTTCCCCGGCGCCGCTCCCCGGCGCCTTGTGGAACGCATCTTGCTTTTGATCCGGCGTGGGCGGAATCGGGGGGTTCCTGAGGGGATTCGTGGTTGTCCCGACAGGATGTAGGGGTTATCCCTACATTGGCTCGGGATATTGACGAAACGGGCCGCCAAGTCATTGATTCGTCGTGCCGACGCAGCGGGTTTTGCAGCGGCCGGTGTACGGATTCCTGTCAGGGAATGTCGGGGTGACGGGAATTCGTCGCCGGTGCAGTGCCGGGCAGGGGTCAGATCCCTTTCCTGCGGAAAGGGATCTGACCCCATTCGCAGGCAATCACTCCAGCTCGTGCTGGTGGCGCGCGGCCAGCAGCAACAGGTCATTGGCGCGGCGGCAGCCCAACGACTCCATCATGCGTGCGCGATGGGTTTCCACCGTCTTCACGCTGATGCCGAGGTCCGCGGCGATTTCCTTGTTGCTTTCGCCCTTGCCGATGCGGCGCAGGATCTCGCGCTGACGCGGCGACAGCGCGGCAATGCCGGTAGGCTTCTCGCGGCCCAGCATGGGTGCCAGCATCTTGGCCGAGATCTGGGGACTCAGGAACACCTGGCCGGCATGCGCGGCGCGCAGCGCCAGTTCCAGCTCCTGCGGTGCTGCATCCTTCACCACGAACCCGACCGCACCGCGATCCAGGGCGTCGCGCACATGGGCGGCATCGTCGTGCATGGTCATCATCACCACCCGGGTGCCCGGGGCGCGCAGGCGGATGTCGCTGAGCGCTTCCAGGCCGGTGCGGCCCGGCAACGAGAGATCCATCAGCACCACATCCGGCGCATGCTGCAGCGCCAGCTGCAGTGCCTGTTCGGCGTTGCTGGCCTCGGCGACGAGCTGCACGTCGGCAAACCCCTGCAGCAGCCGCGCCAGGCCGGCGCGGACGAGGGTGTGATCGTCGACGATGAGAACTCGCACAGGCACGCAACAGATCCGTGTAGGGGAGTCCACCTTAACTTAGCTGAACGGGCGCGCCAAGGCTTGCCCGCCAAGCGTGATGGTGGCAGCTTTCAGCGCGCCCGGCGCGCCTCGGCCACCTGGCGGCGGTGCAGTCGGAACAGGTGCCGTTCCATTGCCATTTCCAGGCCGTCGCCGAGGCGCTGGAAGCGCAGCCACAGGAAGTGGCCGCCGCTGCCGTCGGCTGCCTCGGCGATCACTTCCACCGGCAGGTCGATGTGGTCGGGCAGCCAGTCGCTGGGCTGCAGGCGCACCACGCCGGCCTGTCCGGGGCTGGCACCACTGCGCGGGCCCAGCTGCAGGCGGATGCCACGGCGCGACCAGCGCACCGGGCGCAGGGGCAGTTCCAGGCCCTGCTGGCGCACCAAGCGGCCGAGCAGCACCATCGCCAGGTCCAGCTTGGCTTCAAGGCGTTGCAGCTGCAGGGTGGCCTCGTTGCGCTCGTCGTGCTCGTCAACACGGCTGTCTTCGACCAGTGCCAAGCTGCGCAGCAGGCCTTCGGCACCGCTGGTGCGTCCGGCCGCGCTGCCCGCCTGGAACTCGGCCGGCAGGGCCAGCTCGCAGCTGAGCGTTTCGTCGAACAGCTCGCTTTCGGCAGGATGGTGCAGCGACGTGGTCGGCAGCTGGGTCATGCCAGCGATTCTGCCTGCAGGTAGGCATGGGCGGCGCGAAGAGAGCGCTGACCGTCATTCATCAGTGCGGCTGCTGCATCGCGGCGCTGGCGCAGCAGGCCCAGAAGGCTCTGCTGGCGCTCGAACAGGGCGCTCAGCGGCGCGTGGTCCGCAGCGGTCAGCGGCTGGCTGAGCAGGGCATGCAGGGTGCTGTCGTGCCCGTCGAGCAGGCTGTCGGCCTGGTCCAGGGCGTCATCGCCCAGTGCCTTCTCGAAGGCATCCAGCTGCGCGTGCAGTTCGGGCAGGCTCATGGCGCCACCGCGGCCGGGCGGCGCTGTTCGTGCGGGATCGCGTTCCAGGCGCTGTCGATCTCGCCCAGCAGCTGCAGCGATTCATCCAGCGCGGCGCGGTCGTTGTGCAGGTTGGCTTCGGTCAGGCGCTGCAGCACGTAATCGTACAGGGCCGACAGGTTGCCGGCGATCTCGCCGCCGGCCTCATGGTCCAGCGAGCCGTTGAGGTGGCCGACGATCGCGCAGACTTCGCCGATCGCCTTGCCCTTGCCGGCCTGGTCGCCGCGCTCGAGGCTGGCCAGGGCGCGACGCACGCGCTCCAGCGCGCCGGCCAGCAGCATCGCCACCAGCTTGTGCGGATCGGCATCGGCGACCGCACTGGTCACTCCCACCTGGCGGTACTGCTCGGCATATTGACGGCTGGAACCGTACATTCGTGATTCTCCTTGCGCGGGGTGCCGCCGGGCGATCGTGGGGATCGGTGCCGGCGGCGCGGCGATGATTGCTGTTGCGTCCGTTATCGGTGCATTGCGCGGCAAACTTGAGTGCCACGCACGCATCGTCAGCGGTTCAACTGTGCCAGCTGCTGCTGCAGCGCCGTGTTGCTCTGCTGCAACTTGCCCATCAGGCTGTCCAGCGCGATGAACTGCTTCTTGTAGCGCTCTTCCACGCTCTTCATCCGCGTGTCGAGATCCTTGCGGCGCTTGTCGATGTTGTCCAGCGTGGTGTTCAGTCCCTTGGTCCGCGCGACGAACGCGCCTTCCTTGCCGACCGTGGTGCTGACATAGCCGTCGACCAGCGTGTACAGCTTGCCGGCACCGCCGGTATCTCCGGTGATCGCCTGGCGCATCTTCTCCGGCTGGCTGGCCAGTGCGGCGGCGAACTTGGTGGTGTCCAGGATCAGCGTGCCGTCGGCATTGGGGTAGCCGCGGGTATCCAGACCGATCGCCTTGGCATCGAGCTTGTCACCAGCCAGGTCCTTGAGCACGCTCGACATCACCGAGCGCAGCTGGCTGGTGGCGCCGCGCATCTGCGCATCACCGGTCAGCGTGGAGGCTTCCTTGGTCTTGGCGTCGTACTTGGTTTCGGTGTTGATCGCCGCCAGTGCGGCGTTGTAGGCGGTGACGAACTCCTGCATCACCTTGGTGGCTGCCGCAGTGTCGGTGCTGATGGTCACCGTGCTGGTGCCCGGCATCTTCAGGTTCAGGGTCAGGCCCGGAACCGCATCGGCCACCGTATTGCTGGCGCTTACGACCTTCACGCCATCGATGGTCAGCTCGGCGTCGGCGGCGGCGGTGTTCTGCTTGAGGCTGTTGACCAGTCCCCCCAGCTTGGCGTCGCTGCCTGCGTATTCGAGCTTGATCGCGTTGGCGGCACCGGTCTTCTCCTGGGCGATCGACAGGTACTGGTTGTCGCCGGAGCTGATCAGGGTGGCCTGCACGCCTTCCTTGCGGCCAGCCGCATCGATCTTGTTGCGGATGGTGGTCAGCGTGTCGCCGTCCTCCACCTCCACGTTCATGGTCTTGGCCTTGTCGCCCACGCCAACGGTCAGCGTCAAGGTTCCGGCAGCAAACGTGTCGGTCTTGGGTACCGAGGTATCGGCGATCAGTTTGTGCGCGGTGGCCAGCGAGGTGACATTGACCACGTGCGTGCCATTGGAGGCGGCAGCCTTGGTTGTGCCGACGTCATACAGCGCGACCGACGCCGTCAGGATCTCGTCGGTGCCCTTGTCGCCGCCTTTGCTTGCGGTCACGGTGCGCGTGTCGAACGCCGTGGTGGCCTTCAGTGCGGTCAGCGCCGTCTTCAGCTTGTCGAAGGCCGAGGTGATGGTGCCGATCGACGACAGCTGCATCTTGGCCTTGGACTGCTGCAGGTTCAGCGCATTGTCGGCGGGCTTGCGGTCGGCTGCGACCAGCTGGTTGACGATGTCCGAGATGTTGAGCCCCGAGCCAATGCCACCGTATCCAAAGTCTGCCACGTCGTTTCTCCTGGTATCCGGGCCCGGCCGTCGTGCGCTGGCCCGTCGTCAACGAAAATAGCGGCCTGCGCCGCTGGGTCTTGAGGACTTCGTTGATGCACGTGCCGTGCCAATCGCCTGGCGCGGGTTCTGGCACGCGGGTTGCAGGTGGGCTGGGGCAGGGTGCGGGTGGGTTCACCGCGGGCTGCCGGGAGTCTGCAAAAAGCCCTCCCCCAATGCAGGGGAGGGATCAGACTACTGACAATCGGGGGGAGACGAAGCCGCCCGGTACGTACAGTCAAAGGTACAGCGCTGAAAGAGAGGTCCGCAGGAGCGGGCGATGCCAAGCCGGTTCGGGACTCATCCCGGGCCGGGCATGGCCCGCGCCTTCGTGCATCGTGGCTTCCCGGTTGCCGCTACCGTCGGTTCGACCCGACGGTAGCGGCGCCTTCTTGCCGTGGATCAGCGCAGCAGGCTGAGCACGCCCTGCGGCACCTGGTTGGCCTGGGCCAGCATGGCCGTACCGGCCTGCTGCAGGATCTGGGTGCGGGTCAGCTCTGCGGTTTCCTTGGCGAAGTCGGTGTCCTTGATGCGGCTACGCGAAGCCGACAGGTTTTCCGACGAGGTCTGCAGGTTGGCCACCACCGAGGTGAAGCGGTTCTGGATCGCACCGAGGTCGGCACGGGTGCTGTTGATCGCACCCAGGGCCTTGTCGACCACTTCCATCGCCTGCTGTGCACCCTTCACGGTGGACACGTCGATCTTGTCGGCGAACTTGGCGGTCGGCGCGGCACCTGCGGTGAACCCAGCGATGGTGCTGCTGAAGGCCGTGAAAGCACCGGCATTGTTGACGCTGTCCTTGACCGAGGTCAGGGTGAGCGCGCCGGCCGCGTCGGCTTCGGCATAGACGCCGGTCTCGCCGATCTTGGCATTGATCGCGGTTGCGACGGCCTTGCCGGCTGCCGCGGTGTTGGCGGCCGCATCGCCGACGCTCTTCACGGTCATCGCGTCGAAGTTGACGACGGTGCCCTTGCTGTCGGTGATGGTGAACGCGGCAACAGCGGTATCAACGTTGTCGGCACCGGTGACGGCAGCAGTGGCCGTGGCGAACTGGGCACCGCCCAGGGCGTTGGCCTTGGCGTCGATGGTCTTGTCGATGGCGATGGCCTGGCCGGCGTTGGCACCGACCTGGAACAGCTGGCTGGAGAACGAGCCGTCCAGCAGCTTGGTGCCGTTGAAGTCCGACTGCTTGGCAACGCGGTCGATTTCCGAGACCAGCTGGGTCACTTCGGCCTGCAGCGCCTTGCGGTCGCTGGCCGAGTTGGTGGCGTTGGCGGCCTGCACCGACAGCTCGCGGACGCGCTGCAGGTTGTTGCCGATTTCGGTCAGCGAACCTTCGGCGACCTGGGCCAGCGAGATGCCGTCGTTGGCGTTGCGGATGGCGACGTCGGTACCGCGGATCTGCGTGCCGAAGCGCTCGGAGATCGCCAGGCCGGCGGCGTCGTCCTTGGCGCTGTTGATGCGCGAACCGGAGGACAGGCGCTGGATGGTGGTAGCCAGCGAGCTGCCGCTGGTGCTCAGGTTACGCTGAGCATTCAACGACATCGTATTGGTGTTGATGACTTGTGCCATGAGGAGAGGTCCTTGAGCGGTTGCACGTGAGTTGGGTCAGACGCCCCCGACGTGCCCCGGGGGCGGCTCATGTCAGCGCTGCAACAGGCTGAGCACGTTCTGCGGTACCTGGTTGGCCTGGGCCAGCATGGCCGTACCGGCCTGCTGCAGGATCTGGGTGCGGGTCAGTTCGGCGGTTTCCTTGGCGAAGTCGGTATCGCGGATGCGGCTGCGCGATGCGGACAGGTTCTCCGAGGAGGTCTGCAGGTTGGCGACCACCGAGGTGAAGCGGTTCTGGATCGCGCCGAGGTCGGCGCGGACGCTGTTGACCGATTCCAGGGCCTTGTCGACGATCGACATCGCCTTCTGTGCGCCTTCGGCGGTGGTGACGTTCAGGTCCTTGACGAAGCTGGCTGCTGCACCGGTCAGGGTGCCGCCGTTGGTGCTGGTCTCGGTCAGGCCCAGGCCGGCGATGGTCGCGGCGGTGACGCCGGCCGGCGGGGTTGCCGCGCTGACGCCCAGGGCGAAGGTCTGGCCATCCTTGACCGAAGCCAGGCTGATGACGCCGGCATTGACCGAGGCCACCACGCCGGTTTCACCCAGCTTGTTGTTGATCGCCGCAGCGGTGGCCGAGGTGATCGACTCGCCGGCCTTCACGGTGAAGTCGCTGATGGTGACCGTGGTGGCGGTGCCGCCCGGCGGGGTGACCGAGACCTGCAGGCCGGAGTAGGTGGTGTCGGCCGTGGCCTTGTCCACCGCCAGCGCAGTACCGGTGTAGCCGTTGGCGAAGGTGGCAGCCCCCAGCGAATCGGCCTTGGCGTTGACCACGCTGTTGATGGCGATGGCCTGGCCGGCGTTGGCGCCCACCTGGAACAGCTGGCTGGTGAAGCTGCCGTCCAGCAGCTTGGTGCCGTTGAAGTCGGCCTGCTTGGCCACACGATCGATTTCCGAGACCAGCTGGGTCACTTCCGCCTGCAGGGCCTTGCGGTCGCTGGCCGAGTTGGTGGCGTTGGAGGCCTGCACACCCAGTTCGCGGATGCGCTGCAGGTTGTTGCCGACTTCGTTCAGCGAACCCTCGGCGACCTGGGCCAGCGAGATGCCGTCGTTGGCGTTGCGGATGGCCACGTCCAGACCGCGGATCTGGGTGGTGAAGCGCTCGCTGATGGCCAGGCCGGCCGCGTCGTCCTTCGCGCTGTTGATGCGCAGGCCGGACGAGAGGCGCTGGATGGTGGTAGCGAGCGAGCTGCCGCTGGTGCTCAGGTTGCGCTGAGCGTTGAGCGACATCGTATTGGTGTTGATTACCTGTGCCATGGGGTCGTCTCCTCTTATATGGAACCCGTTGGTGAATGAAACGAAGCGCCGCCTGTTTTTTTGTGTGGCTGTGTGCTTCGCCGTTGCCAAATGAATAACGGCGCTTTGTCAACAACCTTTAGCCGTGAATTCCGCTGAAGCCGGAATTCGTTGCCTGAAGCTGTTTTCCCGGGGTTTTCAGCCCTGTTGCCAGGATGGAAGCGACCCCGGGCGGGGCGGTCGGGCAGGGCCTGACCAGCGCTGATGAAGGTATCGGCGGGGTGCGACCCGGCTTGATGGGCAATCACGGAGAATCGGCCGGAGATGGCCAGAGGGCCGCGTGGTGGCGGGCAGGCGCGCAAACGAAAAAGGCCGCGATGCAGGGCATCGCGGCCTTTCAGGGGTGACGCAGGAGAGGCGTCAGCGCAGCTTGTTGAACAGCGACATCGACTGCATCTGCGAGAAGATCGTCTGCGCCGCCTGCAGTGCGGTGCTCTGCAGCTGGTACTGGCTCAGTGCATCGGCGTAATCCAGGTCGCGCATCTGCGACAGCGTGGTCTTCAGGGTCACGCCATTGGCCTCGCGCATCTCCGCCGCGTTGTCCAGCGCCTTCAACTGCGCACCACCGGCAGCGCGCGAATCGATCATCCGCTCCGAGGCGCGCGCCACGTCGCGCAGTGCGCTCTGCAGCTGATTCTGCTGCGCAGTCATCTGCGCGGTGGTACCGGTGTCGGCACCCAGCGCGGCGACCAGGTTGTCCATGGTGGCGAAGATGTCGCGGCTGCTGGCGGCCTGTACGCTGAAGCTGTCGCCCGCTGCGGGTGCGCCGGTGATGCGCAGGCGCACACCGTTCACTTCCAGGTCGTCGCCAGCCTTGTAGGTGCCGGTGCCGGTCACGTTGCCCGCACCATCCACCACCTCGTACTGGGTGCCGGTGGTGAAGCGCACGCTGAAGCCCTGGCCGTTCCAGCTGTCGCTGCCGTCGCGGGTGATGTTGGTCAGCACGCCGTTGCCGGTGTTGCCGGCCGCGGCGCTGCCGTCAACGAAGCCGTCGCCGGTGGGGATGCGCATGAAGATCTCGCTGCCGGGCAGGGCGTCGCGAACATAGGTATCGGGGCCGACTTCAACCTGGCGCTGGGTCTGGTCGCCGCGATAGACGACCTTGCCGTTGATCTTGGCGAACGGCGGGTCACCGTCGTTGGTGCCACCGAACACGTAGCGGCCGGTACCATCGTCGGCGTTGGCCAGCGACAGCAGGCCATCGCGGATCTGGTTGACCTCGGTGATCAGCGTCTTCTTGTCGGCCGCGCTCAGTGCCGGATTGCTGGCCTGGATGGTCAGATCGTTGACGCGCGCCATCAGGTCGTTGACCTGCGCCAGGGTGTTTTCCTGCACGCCCAGGCGGTTCTGCACATTGCCGGCGTTGAGCTTCATGCGGTCCAGTGCGGCCAGGCTGCGGTCAAGGCCGACTGCAGTGCCGGCGGCAACCGGATCGTCCTTGGCGCTGACGATCTTGCTGCCAGTAGCAATCTGCTGCTCCAGGTGGCTGAGCTTGGCCTGCTTGGCCATCATCAGCGACACCGACTGGTTGAACATCATGCTGGTGGAGATTCGGCTGCTCATCGGCGGACGGCTCCCAGGATGGTCTGGAACATGCTGTCGGCGGTGGAGATCAGCTGCGAGGCGGCCTGGTAGGCCTGCTGCAGGCGCAGCATGTCGGCGGCCTCTTCGTCCAGATTCACGCCGGAGACCTCGTCGCGGGCTTCCTGTGCCTTGTCATTGATCACCAGCTGCGCATCGAGCGAGTACTCGGCCGAGCGGGCGGCGGCGCCGACCTGGGTGGTCAGGCCACCCAGTGCACCGTTCAGTGTCACCGTTCCGGCGTTGAAGGCCTTCGTGCTTTCCACCTTGGCCAACCTGGAGGCGTTGCTGTTGTCCGACGAACCAGCCGGGGTCGGGGTGATGTTGAAGGTATCGCCCACCTTCGGCGCACCGTCCAGTACGAAGCTCCAGCCGTTGGCACTGATGGTCTGGCCAGGCGTATAGGTCTGGGGCGGGCCACCGTCGATGGTGTAGGTGGTCGCCGAGGTGAACACGATCGCCGACGGATTGCGCAGGTTCGCGTTGGCCGAATCGGTGACGGTGACGCCGCTCAGTTTGCCGGTACCGGTGTTGGCGGTGGCGGCTGCGCCCTTGACTGCGGCGGCCGCGGCAATGCGCGACGGATCGGTGATGGCCATCTCCAGGCTGCCGGCCACGCCGGCGGTGGGCTGCAGCAGGAAGCGGTCATTGGCCGCCGGGGTGCCGCCGACGACCAGGTTCACGCCGTTGATCACCAGCGGATCGGCGGCGGTGCCGGTACCGGTCAGGGGAATGCTGGCGCCGGTGTCGGCGCGGCTGGCCTTCCAGGTGGTGCCATCGAACTGCAGCACCACGTTCTGCGCGTCCAGTTTGCCCAGGTCGCCATAGGTGGCGCTGAGGCTGGCGGTTCCGGTATTGCTGTTGTTGCCGGTCACGCGCGGGCTGCCGATGTTGAAGAAGTCCCCGCCCATCTGGCCATACAGATCCACACCCTGGTGGTGGACCTGGTTGAAGCTTTCGGCCAGGCCCACCGCCAGCTTGCCCAGTTCGGCCTGCGCAGGCGTCAGCACGGTGTCGCGGAATTCCAGCAGGCCACCGATCTGGCCACCGACCGCCTTCGGGTCGAGACGGATGGTGTTGCCCTGGGTCTCCAGTGCCAACTGCAGGCGCTCGGGCTGGTAAGGATCGGCCACGGTGGTGACCTTGGTCGCCGTGGTACCCACCACCAGCGCGTTGCCGCCGGCAGTGTAGACATTCATGATGCCGCCGTCCTGGATCACCGCGGTGCCACCGGTGTAGCCGATCAGCTGGGTGATCAGCTGATCGCGGCGGTCGAGCAGGTCCGGTGCAGCCGAGGCAATGTTGGTGCCGATGGCACCGTTGATCTGCGCGATCTCCTGCGCAAGGCGGTTGACCTCGGTCGCACCGGCCAGCAGGCCGTTGTTGACCTCGCTGTTGAGATTGTTCAGGTGCGTGTTGAGCTGCACGAATCGGTTGGCCAGCGCCTTGCCACCGTCGAGCATGTTCTGGCGGTCGGCGGTGCCGGCCGCGTTGGACGACAGGCCACTGACCGAGTCGAAGAAGTTCGACCAGACGCCGGCCACGTTGGTGGCAGCATCGGAGAACAGGGCGTTGACCCGGTCGGCCATGCCCGAAAGCTGCTTCAGGCGCGCCAGCTCACCGCTGCTGTCGAGCAGGCGCGAGATCGCCAGCTGGTCGGCCGTGCGACGGATGTCGGTGATGCGGGTGCCGTTGCCGACCGTGCCGTAGCCATAGTTCTGTGGATCGGCGGTGGCGAAGTTGACCTTCTGCCGGCTGTAGCCGGGTGTATTGAGGTTGGCCACGTTGTGGCTGGTGGTCGCCAACGCTCGCTGGAAGGCGAGCAGGGCACCGGTACCGGTGGAAAGTACGCTGGACATGGTGTTCCTCAACGACGGGTGATACCCAGCGCCGCGGTCGCGGTGCTGGCGAAGGTCTGGCCAAGGCGCGAGCCGGCGTCGGCCACGGCGGCTACGGCGCGCTCGATGGTCGGGCCGCCGGCGATCGCAGCGATCTTGGCGGCGTAGCGCGGATCGGTGGCGTAACCGGCGCGCTGGAGGCCACGGGCGAAGCCCTGCACGTCGGTGCCGGCCTGCAGGGCCTGCTGGTAGCGCGGGCTGGTCTTCAGCAGGCGCACGTAGTCGGCAAAGCTCTCGGCCGCTGAACCGTAGGCGCGGAAGCTGGCGGTTTCGTTGCGGCGCACGCCATCGACATATTCATGGGTGCCGGCCGTGGCGCGCTGGCCGTTCCAGCCAGTGGCCTTGATGCCGAACAGGTTGTGCGAGGTGCTGCCATCGGCATGCTTGATGTGGCGCTTGCCCCAGCCGGTCTCCAGCGCGGCCTGCGCGACCAGGGCGCGGGCGTCCACGCCCAGTTCCCTGGCCGCGCTCTGTGCGTGCTGCCAGATACTGGCGACGAAGCCCTCCGGGGTATGCTCGCCGAGCTGGGCGACCGCGGTGCGCGTGGCCAGGGCATCGGCCGGGCTCACGGCCGTGCCGCGATTGCTGGCCGTCGCCGTCCACTGGTCGCTGTTGGCGGCCCAGTCCTCGCCCTGCAGGCTGCCGATGTACGGATCCTCGGTGCCCAGCGAGCGGTGCAGGCCGCTGCTCTCACGGCCGGCGATCAGGTCCAGTGCCTGCTCCATCGGTGCCAGCGCGGCCTGCGCACCGTGCTGCGCGCCTGCGGCCATCTGCTGCAGTATGCGCACGGCCTGGCTGCCATCTTCCAGGGGCAGCGACGGTGCCGGCCTGGCCGGCGCGTTGAGCTGGTAAGCGCGGCTGGCCTTGGCCGGATCCACGCGGGTATCCAGTGCCGGACCTTCGGCGGCCTGGCCGGACAGCTGGCGGGTGATCATGCCGGACAGGCCCAGGCCCTTGCCGCGGGTCATCGCCTCGGCAATCTTCTGGTCGTACATGTCGCGGAACATCTTGTTCTCGCCGGGAAACAGCGAGTCGCCGAAGCTGGCATCGCGCATGCTCTTGACCAGCATCTGTGCGAACTGGCCTTCCAGCTGGCGAGCGACCTTGTCGATCTTCGCCGGATCGTTCTGCTGCGCCGGGTGCAGGTCGAATGCGGGATTGATGCGCATGTCAGATCACCTCAAGCTCGGCACTCAGTGCGCCGGCCTGCTTCAGGGCTTCCAGGATCGCGATCAGGTCGCCCGGTGCCGCGCCTACGGCGTTCACCGCATGCACGATTTCGTCCAGGGTGGTGCCGCCGCTGAACTTGAACATGCGGCTGCCGTCGTTGGTGGCGGTGATGGTGGACTGCGGGCTGGCAACGGTACGGCCGCCCGACAGCGCATTGGGCTGGCTGACGTTGGTGTTTTCCTGGATGGTCACGGTCAGCGAACCATGCGATATCGCGGCCGGCCCCACGCGCACCTGCTGGCCGATGACCACGGTGCCGGTGCGTGAATTGACCACCACCTTGGCCGGGGCGCTGCCCGGGGTCAGTTCCAGGTTCTCGATGCGCGCCAGCAGGCCGATGCGTGCGCCCGGATCGGTCGGTGCGGTGACGGCGACGGTCACGCCATCGATCGCGCGCGCCGCGCCTTCGCCGAATGCGTTGTTCAGCGCGGCGACCATGCGCGAGACCGTGGTGAAATCGTTGTTGTGCAGGTTCAGGGTGATGTCGCCGCCGTTGGCCAGCGGATCGGGCAGGGCACGCTCCACGGTGGCGCCGTTGGGAATACGGCCGACGCTGGGCACGTTCACCGAGACACGGGAGCCGTCCTTGCCCTGCGCGCCAAAGCCACCCACGATCAGATTGCCCTGGGCGATGGCATAGATCTGGCCATCGGCGCCGCGCAGCGGGGCCATCAGCAGCGAGCCGCCGCGCAGCGACACCGCGTTGCCGATCGAAGACACCGTGATGTCGATCGGCTGGCCCGGCTTGGCGAACGGCGGCAGTTCGGCGTGGATCGCCACGGCGGCCACGTTCTTCAGCTGCGGATTGACGTTCGGCGGCACGTTCACGCCCAGCTCGCCAAGCAGGTTTTTCAGGCTCTGCACTGTAAAGGGTGCCTGGCTGGTACGGTCGCCGCTGCCATCCAGGCCGACCACCAGGCCATAGCCCACCAGCGCATTGCCGCGCACGCCGCCGACCTGGGCCAGGTCCTTGATGCGCTCGGCGCTGGCAGGCGCAGCCATTGCCAGCAGAAGGAAGAATGATCCGTAGAGCGACGCCATGCGTCGCTGCCACGTAGAAGAGAAGAGAGCTTTCATGGCCATACTCAGAACGGCGTCAGGCCGGAATTGAAGAAGCGGCTCAGCCAGCCCATCGCGTTGGACTGCGCGACCGGGCCGCGGCCGCCGTAGACGATGCGGGCCTCGGCCACGCGGCTGGAAGGGATGGTGTTGTCCTGGCTGATGTCGCCCGGGCGCACGATGCCCTGCACCTGCACCAGTTCATCACCCTGGTTCAGCCGCAGGTTTTTCTGCCCCTGCACCACCAGGTTGCCGTTGGGCAGGCGCTGGATCACCGTGACCGTGACGCTGCCCTGCAGGCGGTTGCTCTGCGCGCTGTTGCCCTTGCCGGTGAAGTCACGCGCGCCCTTGGCCGTCGCACTGAGGATGTCCTTGCCGCCCAGGGTGACCGGCGCACCAAGGATGGACGGCGTGCCCAGGCTCAGGTTGGATTCCTTGTTGGTGGCTGTGTTGGCGCTGGTCTGCGCGGTGGTGTTTTCCAGCAGGGTGATCGTCAGCAGGTCGCCGACATCGCGTGCGCGGCGGTCCGAATACAGCTGCAGGGTCGGGCCAGCGGCGTAGATCGCACCGGCCGTGGGCGCGGCCTGCGGCGGCATGATCGGCTGGATCGGTGCCATCGCCGGATAGGGGCGCACGTCGCCCGCGATCACGCAGCCACCGAGCAGGGCGACCACGGTGCAGGCGAGGGCAGTACGGGCGAGGTTGGAAATGGGCGACATGGCGGTTTCCCGGTTGGGCCGGTCAGATCTTGTTGTTGAGATAGCCGAGCATCGAGTCGGTGGTGGAGATCGCCTTGGCATTCATTTCGTAGGCGCGCTGGGTTTCGATCATCGACACCAGCTCTTCCACCACATTGACGTTGCTGCCTTCCAGCGCACCCTGCACCACGGTGCCGAGGCCGTTCAGGCCGGGATTGCCGTTCTGTGCCGGGCCCGAGGCCGTGGTCTCCAGGAACAGGTTCTCGCCACGCGCCTGCAGGCCGGCCGGATTGACGAAGTCGGTCAGGGTCAGCGCACCGACTTCCACCGAGGCGGCGTTGTCGGCCATCTTCACGCTGATGGTGCCGTCGCTGCCGATGGTGACCGACTGCGCGCCCTCGGGAATCTGGATGCCCGGCTGCACCGGGTAGCCGCTGTTGGTGACCAGCTCGCTGTCCTGGTTGATCTTGAACGAGCCATCACGGGTGTAGGCCGAGCTGCCGTCGGGCATCTGCACTTCGAAGAAGCCGCGTCCGTTGACCATCACGTCCAGTGCGCGGCCGGTCTGCTGCTGGCCACCCTGCTCGAAGTTCTTGGCGGTGGCGACCACGCGCACGCCGGTACCCAGCTGCAGGCCGGTCGGCAGCTGCGTCTGCGCCGACGAAGAGCCGCCCGGCTGGCGCACCTGCTGGTACAGCAGGTCCTCGAAGCTGGCGCGGTCCTGCTTGAAGCCGGTGGTGTTGGTGTTGGCGAGGTTGTTGGAAACCACCGACATGCGCATCTGCTGCGCATCCAGTCCGGTTTTCGCGATCCACAATGCCTGGTTCATCTTCGGAGTCCTGTCTGGGTGAAGCCGGCCGCGCAATGCGGCCCTTGGTAGCGGGTGTGCAAGCGGTGTGCCAGCGCCGCGCCCGGGCGGCGCCGGAAATCCGTCAGCTGCCCAGGCGGAGCAGGCTGTTGGCGCTGCGCGCGTTGTCGTCGCCGTGCTTGATCACCTGAACCTGCATTTCGTACTGGCGCTGCAGCTGGATCATCTGCACCAGCGCACCGGCGGCATCGACGTTGCTGCCCTCCAGTTGCCCGCTGTGCACGGCGGTGCCCTGTGCCGGTGCGAACGGCTGGCGCGGGTCGGTGTTGCGGAACAGGCCATCCAGGCCGCGCTCGAGGCGCTCGTCCGGCGCCTGCACCACCTTGATCCGGCCGATCTGCGCCATCGTCTGCGGGCCTTCGCCCTGCGGGATGATCGAGATCGTGCCGTCGGCGCCGATCTCCATCGCCTGGTAGGGCGGAATGGCGACCGGGTTGTTGTTGTCATCCAGCACCGTGCGGCCGCCAGAGGTCACCAGCTGGCCGTTCGGCGTCACCGACAGGGCTGCGCCACGCGTATACGCTTCGCTGCCATCGCTCGCCTGCACCGCCAGCCAGGTGCCGCTCTGCAGTGCAAGGTCCAGCGGTTTGCCGGTGATGTGCTGCGCGCCGGGCCGGCGGTTGAAGCCGGCGTCGACGTGCAGCGCATCCACCCGCGAGGCAAAGCCCGGACCCTTGATCGGGAAGGCTTCGGTGTTGGCCAGCGCTTCCTTGAAGCCAGGAGTGTCCGAGTTGGCGAGGTTGTGGCTGAGCGTTCCCTGCGCCTGCAGGGAGGCGCGGGCACCGGTCATCGCCACGTAAAGGGCTTTATCCATGCGGGGAGTTCCGTGACAGGGTCAGCAGCTCATCAACGGATGTTGATGACGGTCTGGGTGATCTGGTCCTGCGTGGTGATCATCTGCGCGTTGGCCTGGAAGTTGCGCTGCGCGGTGATCATGTTGACCAGCTGCTCGGTGAGATCGACGGTGGACGCTTCCAGCGAGCCGGCCTGGATCTTGCCGAGATTGGAGGTGTCCGGCATTCCGGTGCGCGGCGTGCCTGACTCGAAGGTCTCCACCCACAGGTTGTTGCCCTTCGATTCCAGTCCCTGGGTGTTGTTGAAGGTGGTCAGTGCGACCTGGCCCAGCGGCTTGTCGTCGCCGTTGGAGTAGCGCGCATAGACCACGCCCGACTCGGACACAGTGATCTCGTTGAGCTTGCCGGCGGCATAGCCGTCCTGCTGGGTGTTGCGCAGGGCGAACTTCTCGCCGTACTGGGTCGAACCGCTGATGTCCAGCGTCATGTTCAGCTGGCCAGCGCCCGTGGTCGGGGTGAAGGTGCCGAGGCCAACCTTGCCGTTGGCCGGGGCGGTCAACTTGCCGCTGTTGTCGAAGGTGACCGCGGTCGGGGTGCCAGCGGGCTGGCCATCGACATAGTTGTGCACGGTCCATTCGTTGGGGTTGGCGCCCTTCACGAAGTACGAGACCTGGATGTGGCTCACGCCCAGCGAGTCGTACACGGTGATGCCGCCGCTGGAGTGGTTGTAGCTGTTGGAGTCGGTCGGGTCGAACGTGGCCACGGTCGGCTGCTTGGCGTTGGCCGGCAGGGTGAAGCCCACCTTCACTTCGCTGGTCTGCTTCGGCGGGCTGTCGGTGGTCAACAGCTGCAGGTCGACCAGGCGGCCGGCGTCGAAGTTGGTGCCATCGGCATTCGGCGCGAACACCTGCAGGCGCGCGCCCTGCGGATTGACCACGTAGCCGGCCGAATCGGTCTGGAAGTTGCCGGCACGCGAATACACACGCGAACCGTTCATGTTCATGGTGAAGAAGCCCTCACCGGAAATGGCCATGTCCAGGCTGCGCCCGGTCTGCTCGTTGTGGCCCTGGATGAACTGCTGGGCGACGTTGGAGACGCGCACGCCCGAGCCGGTCTGGTTCTTCGACAGGCCATAGCTGGTGGAGGCGAACAGATCGGCGAACTCGGCGCGCGACTGCTTGAAGCCGGTGGTGTTGACGTTGGCGACGTTGTTGGCGGTGACGCTCAGGTCGGTGTTGGCGGCATTGATGCCGGACAGCGAGACATTGAAGCCCATGGGATGCTCCTGGTTGATGCGGGATGTGCGGCTCAGCTGACGCGGAGCACGTAGTCGATCGGGGCCGTGCCCAGGCCCTTGAGGTTCAGGTACAGGCCGTCGGATCCGACGGTCACGCTTTCCACCGGCGCCTGCACATAGGTGGACAGCTTGGTGCTCTTGCCGGCGGTATCGACATGGTTGGCAACGATGGAATACTTGCCCGGTTCCATGCGCTTGCCGTTGGCGTCCTTGCCGTCCCACTGGAAGGCGGTTTCGCCTGCTGCCTCGGCTTCCACGCTCAGCGAGGTGACCTTGGCGCCGGTGGCATCGGTGATATCCACGGTGATGATGCCGGCCGACGGCGCGGCCACCGTGCCCTCGACGCTGCCTTCCTTCTCCAGCACCAGCTTTTCCGATGGCACCAGCACCTGGTGGCCGACCAGCGCCGCGCCACGCAGCACCTGGTCGCTGGCCATCGATTCCTGGAAGCCCTTCACCGTCTTGTTCAGATCGGTGATGCCCTGCACGGTGGACATCTGCGCCATCTGCGCGACCATCTGCGTGTTGTCCATCGGCTTCAGCGGATCCTGGTGCTGCAGCTGCTCGGTCATCAGGCGCAGGAAGTCGGCCTGGTCGAGCGTGTTCTTCTTTTTCGTGGCGTTGCTGTTGGGGGCGTTCAGGCCCAGCGCGGAATAGACGTCCTGGCTGGTCTGGTTGTTGACGGCGGTGGTCATGGCGGTATCCGGTGCTGCGGGCCTCAGCGGCCCATGGTCAAGGTGGCCAGGGCCAGTTCCTTGGCGGTGGTCAACATCTCCACGCCGGCCTGGTAATTGCGCGAGGTCGAGATCAGGTTGACCATCTGCGCCACCGGATCGACGTCGGGCTGGTAGATGTAGCCATCGGCGTCTGCCAGCGGGTGGCCCGGCTCGTAGCGCTTGATCGGCGCCGCCTCGCTCTGGGTGATCTCCTTCACCTTCACCGAGGTGATGTTGGGATCGTTCTTGCTGGTGACGGCCTGGAAGATCGGCTCCAGCGGCTTGTACACGGCGTCGGCAGAACCGGCGACGGTGTCGGCATTGGAGAGGTTGGAGGCGATGGTGCTCATGCGCACCGACTGCGCCTGCAGCGCGGAGCCGGCGATATCGAAGATCGGCAGGTTGCTCATGGCTTATTGCCCCGTGATCGCGGTCAGCATGGAACGCACCTTGCTCTCGACGAAGCTGAGCGAGGCGCGGTACTCGAGCGCGGCTCGGCCATAGGCGGCACGCTCGGCATCGGGATCGACGGTGTTGCCGTCCAGGCTGGGCTGCACGCCCTCGCGCGCGATCTGGAACGGGTTCAGGCCACTACTGATTTCGTAGTGCTGCTCATGGGTGGTGGCCATCAGGCCGTTGGCATCCTGCCCCTGGGCATGGCGCAGGGCGGCATCGAAGTCCAGGTCCTGGGCCTTGTAGCCGGGCGTGTCGGCATTGCCGAGGTTGCTGGCGATCAGCTTCATCCGCTGTTCGCGCAACGGCATGGCCTGGGCGTGGACGCCCAGGTAGTCGGTAATCAGGTTGCGCACGGTGCACTCCCACGGGAACGTTGCCCGGGAAGCTGCAAGGGGTGTGCCAAATTCGAGAGGGTAGTGCCGGCCGCTGGCCGGCTCCCCGATGGATCTGCGGTTGCCGGCCAGCGGCCGGCACTACCGGATCAGTGGCCGTCAGGCCGCCATCGCCACCTTGCGCAGGCGGTCCAGCACGAAGTCAGCCAGCTCGTGCGGCGAGTACTTGGCGACGAAGGCGTTGGCGCCGACACGCTCGACCATGGCGTTGTTGAAGACACCCGACAGCGAGGTGTGCAGCAGCACGTAGAGGCCGGCCAGGCCCGGATGGCGCCGGATTTCCGTCGTCAGCGTGTACCCGTCCATGGCCGGCATCTCGATGTCGGAGATGACCATGGCATAGCGTTCGGCGGGGTTTTCGCCCGAGGCTTGGATCTGCAAGAGGTGGTCGAGAGCCTGCTTGCCATCGGAAAGCAGGGTGGCACCCACGCCCAGCTGATCCAGCACGCTGCGGATCTGCTGGCGGGCCACGCGCGAGTCGTCCACCACCAGCACCTGCAGCTGGGGGCCATCGGCGGGCATTGCCATCGCCGGATCGAGTACGGCGTCACCGCGGACCTGGGCGATATCGGCCAGCACGCTTTCAACGTCGATCACCTGGATCAGCTCACCCTGGAAGCGGGTTACCGCGGTCAGGTAGCTCGACTCGGCGCCAAGCTCCGGCGGCGGGTGGATGTCTTCCACCGCGATGTTGACGATGCGTTCGACGCCGCTGACCAGGAACCCCTGGATCGAGCGGTTGAACTCGGTGACGACCAGGTAACCCGGCGAGGTATCGGCATCGGGCTCACGTTCGGGGTGGCCGATGGCCAGGCCCAGGTCCAGCACCGGCACCGAGCGGCCGCGCACGTCGGCCACGCCGGCGAACTGGCTGGGCAGGCCGGGTACCTGGAACAGCTCCGGGCGCCGCAGGACTTCCTGCACCTTGAAGACATTGACGCCAAAAAGCTGACGTCCGCCGAGACGGAACAGCAGCAGCGCCAGGCGGTTGTGGCCGGCCAGGCGGGTCCGCTGGTCGATCCGGTTGAGCAGGTCATGGGACATGGCTGCTGTATCGGCGCGTTGGGCGCCAAACTTGAGGGCGCTCTGCCACCTGTGCGCTCCACACTGCGTTTGTAGAGTCGACTGTCAGTCGACTGCTCTTCGATCCGATCACGGGAAACCCCGCGCTTCGCGCGAAAGTCGACTGGCAGTCGACTCTACCCATCCGGTCGCATCCCCATCCCGGATCCGATCAACGGGCCCCGGCGCTCTGGCACACCCCTTGCACTCACCTGGGCCAGCTCTTGCCGATTGAAGGAGGCGCCATGTGCCGGGTCACATCTCTATTCGCCATCGCGCTGGCCGTGGCCTCGCCGTGGGCGGCTGCCGCCGACTGGCAGCCGGTGGCAAGCATCCGCGCGGCGGCCTTGTCGACGCTGCCGGCGGGCAGCGAGGGCGAGGCCCAGGTGGCCGATGCGCTGCGCCTGCCGAAGTGCGGGGGGGCGTTACAGGTGCAGCCCACCGCCAACACCACGGTGGAGGTCAGCTGTCCGGATGCGGGCGGCTGGCGCCTGTTCGTGCCGGTAAAGGTGCGGCGCAACCAGACCGTACTGGTGCTCAACCGCGGAATCGGCACTGGAGAAACCCTCACTGCCGCCGATATCACCACTGCCCAGCGTGACGCTGCCCGGATTGCCGGCGCGGTGCTGTCCGATCCCAATGCAGCGATCGGCCGCGTCGCCCGCCGTCCGTTGCAGGCCGGAGCCCTGCTGTCGAACAACGATCTGGTGGTGCAGCGTCTCATCAAGCGAGGAGACAATGTGGCCCTGGTGTCGCGTCGCGGCTCGGTCGAGGTCCGCATTGCCGGCCGTGCGATGGGTGATGCCGGTGAGAACGAACGGGTCTCGGTCGAGAACCTGTCCTCGCGGCGGATCGTGCAAGGCACGGTCGATGCCGCAGGTGACGTAATCGTGGCGCGTTGAATTACCGCAAAATATCCCTAAAGATCACGGCCCTGCGGCCGTTATCCCTTGTGAACGGCAACTCCAGGACACCCCATGAGCCAGAAAATCGACGGCAACCTGCAGGTCCCCCAGGCACTGCGCAGCGTGACGACCCCGGCCAACAAGCCCGGTGTCAGCACCGATGCGGCGGCGCGCCCGGTCGAGGCGGCCGACAGCCTGCGCCTGACCGGCGAGGCCACCAATCTGCAGGCCATCGAGCGCGAGCTGACCACCGCCCCGGCGATCGACGCCCAGCGCGTGGCCGCCGTGCGCGAGTCGCTGCAGAACGGCACCTACAAGATCAATCCGGACGCGATCGCATCGCGCATGCTCGATCTGGACCAGCAGCTGCACGGATGACTGCGGCGATGAGCGAGCCGCTGCAGCGTCTCGCCCAGGCCCTGGACGTTGAACGCCAGGCCCTGGTCGAGCACGACGTGCACGCCCTGATCCGGGCTACCGGCGCCAAGCTGGAAGCGTTGCGTGCGCTGGAAGGCGCGCCACCGGTGGGCGAGGGCGAACAGCTGCAGGAACTGGCCGAGCGCAACCGGGCCAACGGCGTGCTGCTGTCGCGCCGCCGCCGCGAGGTGAACTGGGCGCTGCGCCAGCTCGGCCGCACCGAAGACGCCTCGGCCTACGATGCCAAGGGCCAGTCGCACACGGTCAGCATCGGCCGGCCCCTCGCCGTCGCCTGAGGCGACGGCGGTCGCATAACCCCTCCCGGCGGGCTGAAGCCCGCTGCATGACCGCGTATATTGGGCGCCTGTTCGAACGTCCCGAGTCGCCGTGTCCGCTGCCAACGCCCTGGTTACCGCCCCCCTTCCGCCGCAGCCGGTGCTGCAGGCCCTGCTTGAGCGCCTGCGCGAAGGCCTGCTGCTGTTCACCGATGACGGGCGGGTGGCCCTGGCCAATCCGGCCGCACAGAACCTGCTGGCCAGTGGCGAGGACGGCGGGTTGCCGCCGCCGCAGCGCCTGCGCGAACTGCTGCCGCCCGATGCGCTGGAACAGGCTCGCCAGCATGGTCACTGGAATGGCAGCCTGCCGCTGGGCGAGGGCGTGGTCATCGCCCATCTGTACCACCATGGTCCGGTCGGCCAGGGGCATTTCCTCGCCCTGTTCCGCCACATCGAAGGGCAGGAAGACTACGAACGCGAGCTGCAGCAGCGCCATGCCGAACTGCGCCAGGCCTACCTGCGCCTCAATGGCACCCAGGAAAAGCTGCTGCAGTCGGAGAAGATGGCGTCGATCGGCCAGCTGGCCGCCGGCGTCGCGCACGAGATCAACAACCCGATCGGTTACGTGCACTCCAACCTGGGCAGCCTGCAGGAATACCTGCGCAGCCTGTTCACCGTGATCGAAGCCTACGAGCGCGCCCTGCGCGCGCCGGACCCGAAAGCGCTGATTCCGGAAATCGATGATATCCGTGACCGTCTGGATATCGATTTCATCAGCCGCGACCTGCCGCAGCTGATGGCGGAATCGCGCGAAGGCATCGAGCGGGTCACCCGCATCGTGCGCGACCTGAAGGATTTCTCGTATTCCGGCCGCGACGAGTCGTGGAAGCTGGTCGACCTGCACGCGGGCCTGGAATCGACCATCAACATCATCTGGAACGAACTCAAGTACAAGGTCACCCTGGTGCGCGAGTTCGGCCAGTTGCCCCTGGTGGAGTGCCTGCCATCGGAGTTGAACCAGGTCTACATGAACCTGCTGCTCAACGCCGGCCATGCCATCGCCGAGCGCGGCACGATCACGGTGCGTACCGGCGTTGATGGCGATCACGTTTGGGTCGAGTTCGAAGATACCGGCGGTGGCATCTCGCCGGAACTGCGCCAGCGCATCTTCGATCCGTTCTTCACCACCAAGCCGGTTGGCAGTGGCACCGGCCTGGGCCTGTCGATCTCCTACAGCATCATCAACAAGCACCACGGCCGCATCGACCTGGACAGCACGCCCGGCGTGGGCTCGCGCTTCCGCGTGGTGCTGCCGGTCAAGCAGCCGCGCTGACCGCTTCTGGCAGTGCCGGCCGCTGGCCGGCAACCTCATTGAACCCGATTTCCAGAGCAGCCGGCCAGCGGCCGGCTCTACCAGAGGGGTGGTTACCGCAATGGGCGATCCTCGCCGCCATCTCCGCTCTCCACCGGCGCCGGGCCGGCATTGCTGCGGCGCTGTTCCTCGTACGTGCGGAACGCCTGGTGGATGTGCTTGCGCAGCTCGTCGTCGTTCCACGGCTTGGTCAGGAAGCGATAGATCGCGCCGCGGTTGATTGCATCGGTCACCGTGTTCAGATCGGTGTAGCCCGACAGCACCAGGCGGATCGTATCCGGGTACAGCATCTTCACCCGGCCGAGGAACTCGGTGCCGCTCATGTCGCTCATTCGCTGGTCGGACAGGATCACCTGCACGTCGTTGATCGCCAGCAGGTCGAACGCATCGCGCACGTTGCCGGCGGCCAGGATGCGGTAGCCGTCGCGGCGGAACAGGCGCACCAGTGAGCGCAGCACGTTTTCCTCATCATCCAGCAGCAGCAGCGTCCGGTCCGGACGTGTCTCAGCGAAGGCTTCCGGGCGCAGGTAGCGGCGGCGCAGGGTCATGCCGGCGGCATCGGCCGACATCGGTTCGCCGAACAGGTAGCCCTGGAACACGTCGCAGTCGTTGCGGCGCAGGAAGCCCAGCTGCGCCTGCGATTCCACGCCGTTGGCAATCACGGTCATGCCCAGCTGGTGGCCCATGGCGATGATCGCGCGGGCGATGGCCGCTTCACGATTGCCGGCCGGCGCGCTCTTGATGAAACTGCGGTCGATCTTCAGCTTGTCCACCGGGTAGCGCACTAGCGCGCTGAGGCTGGAGTCGCCGGTACCGAAGTTGTCCAGGCTCAGGCTGATGCCTTCGTTGCGCAGGTTGGCCAGCGTTTCGTGGACGAAATTGACGTTGTTGGTCAGCGCACTCTCGTTGATCTCCAGCGTCAGCATGTGCGCCGGTACGCCCGCCGCCTGCAGCAGTGACATCACTTCGGCGAAGAAGTTCGGCCGCAGCAGCTGCAGGGTGGACACGTTCACTGCGATGGTGAAGTCATCGAAGCCCTGGTCGCGCCACAGCCGCGCCTGCTTCAAGGCGCCTTCCAGCACCCAGGTGCCGATCTGCACGATGATCCCCAGGCGTTCGGCGGTGCGCATGAAGCGCTCCGGCACCAGCATGCCCAGGGTCGGCGACTGCCAACGCAGCAGCGCTTCCATGCCCACCACGTGGCCGTCGCGCGCGCTTACCAGTGGCTGGTAGCGCAGCTTCAGCTCGCCATTGGGAATGGCATCGACGATCTGGCGCGCGATGATGCTCTCGCTGTGCGCGCTTGGCGGGGTGTCCACCGCATGGATGCGCACGGCATTGCCGCCTTCGCGGGCGGCCTGGTACAGCGCATCCTCGGCATGGTCGAGCAGGCGCGAGGTGCTGCTGGCATGTTCCGGGCACAGGCTCACGCCCAGCTTGCCGGTCATGAACAACGTGTACGGCAGCACCGACAGCGGCAGCTCCATCTGTTGGCGGATCTCCTCGGCGAAATCCTCCGGCAACGGCAGATCGGCGGTGCGCGGCACCGCGATCAGGAACTCGTCGCTGCCATGTCGCCACAACTTGCCGCGCCCGCGCAGGTAGGACTGCAGGCGCTGTGCCACCAGCACCAGCGCCTGGTCGCCCACTTCGGCACTCATGTTTTCATTGACCGATGCGAAATGGTCGATGTCCACGTGCATCAGCATCAGTGCGATGCCGCCTGAGGCTGCCTCGGCAACCATTGCCTGCAGCTCGGGGTTGCCGGCGCCAAGGCGGTCGGGAGCGTCATCGATGCTGACCGGGGGCAGGTTGGGATTCCACATGGTTCAGTATTCCGGTGAATCGACGGCAGCCCTGCTGGCCGCCTGGTAGGGGAGGTGGACATCGACCAGGGTGCCTTCGCCATGCGCGGATTCAATCCGCACGTGGCCACCGACGCTCTGTGCGCGCTCGCGCATCACGATGAGGCCCAGGCCGCGCGGGCCGTCCGGATCGAAGCCTTCGCCGTCATCGCGGATCTGCAGGTGCAGGCCGCGCTGGCCGACATCGCGCAGCTGCAGCAGGACCTGGCTGGCGCGCGCATGGCGCAGCGCATTGGTCAGGCTTTCCTGTGCGATGCGGAAGCAGGCCTGTTCGATGCTGTTGTCGGGGCGATGCGGCAACGGCTCGATCTCGGCCAGCAGCTCCACCGGCGAGGAGCGGAACAGAACCCGCGCCTGCCAGCTGAGCGCTGCCTCCAGGCCCAGTGCATCCAGCTGCGGGGGGCGCAGCAGGGTGGAGATGTCGCGCAGTTTGGCCACGGTGGTGTCGGCCAGGCTGACGATCTGCGCCAGATCCTGCCCACGCCGCTGCGGATCGTCCTCTTCCAGCGCGGCGTGCGCCGACAGCTTGATCGCGGTAATGGCCTGGCCGATGTCATCGTGCAGGTCGCGCGAAATCGCACGACGCTCGTCCTCCTGCAGCGAGAACAGCCGCCCGGCCATCGCCTGCAGTTCGCGGTTGCTGGTTTCCAGCGCGCTGCGGATGCGCTCGGAATCACTGAGGTCGCGCACGATCAGCAGCTTGCAGTCGCGGCCACCGTAGCGCACGTCGCCCACCGCCAGGCCGGCATGGAAGCTGCGGCCGTCGCCGCGCCGCATGGCCACCACGCTGCTGTGGCCCGGTCCCAGGTGCGGCTGGCCGGCACGCAGCTGGCTGCGCACCCGCGGCAGGTCTGCGGCAGCGACCAGCGCCGACAAGGGCTCGCCCAGCAGGGTATGGCTGCCGTAGCCGAACAGGCCGGCGGCCCAGGCGTTGGCGTACAACACATGTTCGTCGGAGAGGATCACCACGCCGTCGGGCAGTACCCGCACCAGCTCGCGGAACTGCTCCTCGCGCTCGCGCAGCAGTCGCCGCGACTGCTCGCGTTCGGTCACGTCCTGCAGGGTGCCCAGCACGCGGTTGCGGCCAGCCTCATCGAGACCGCTGGCGGCGCGCAGGTGCACCATCAGCGCGCGCCCGTCCATCGACAGCAGCGGCAGCAGCACGTCCACCTGTACCGGCTCGCCGGAGCACAGCTCGGCCAGCAGCTGCTCGGTCTGGGTGGCGGTGGCCGGGTCGGCCGGCACCAGCAGTTCGTCGAAGCGGTGCCAGCGGCGGGCTTCGGGCGGGCGGCGGCCGAGCAGGCGATAGACCTGGTTGGAATAGCGGCCCAGCCCGGTGGACGGGTCCAGCTCCCAGGCGCCGATGCGGGCCAGTTCGTGGGCTTCTTCCACCCGTGCCAGCGCCTGGTCGCGACGCAGCTGGGCCAGGTCCTCGGCAGTGCGATCGATGGCGATCAGCAGGCGCGCATTGTGACCGTCGTAACTGATCGCGTTGGAGCGCAGTTCCATCTGCCGCAGCGCGCCATCGCGCAGCTGCAGCTGCGCGCGCAGGATGCACAGCTCGTCGGGCGCCTCGCGGATCGCCTCCAGCTTGGCCTGCAGCGCCTGGCCCTGGCCGGGTGTCCACAAGGCGTCGATGGTCTGTTCCAGCAGCTCATCGCGCTCCCAGCCGAAAGCGGTGCAGGCGGCTGGGTTGGCGTCGAGGATCGCCAATGTGTCCAGGTCATAGACGAGGATCGGGCCGGGGTTGCCCTCGAACATCTGCCGCAGGCGCAGCTCCGAGGCCTGCTGGCGGGCGTGGGTATGCAGCACGTGCTCGGCCAGCGGGCGCAGCAGCAGGTACAGCAGGCCCGCGCTGGCCAGGGCGAAGAACGAGCCCTTCAGGCCCTGCCACAGGGCCGCCTGCTGCGGATCGGGCACCAGCGCCTGCACCACGCTGTCGGTGGAGATCATCCAGGCCAGCGCCATCACCAGGTAGCTCAACACCACCCGCCGCCGGTCACGGCTCAGTGCCTGCGCCATCCGCGGGTCGGGAACTGGGGCGTTGCCGGTCGGTTCTGCGGGCATGGACGGGGTGGGTGAAAGGGGCGCCGGTCATCTTACCCCGCAGCGTGCCGTCACCACTCAATTATCCGCCGCAGGCGCCGTTAACCACTGCGTGCCCCGCTGACGGGCGAGTCATCCGGAGCAAGATCGCGTGGACCAAGGGATCATCGCCAGCCTGCTGCAGCACCCGCTTTCGTCGGCGCTGGTCATCGTCGACCGTACCGGGCGCCCGCTGGCGGCCAATCCGGCCGCGCGCGAGCATGGCCTGCCGGCCACCGTGGCTGCCTATGCGCCAATGCTGGAAGATCTGCGCCTGATGGCCGCTGATGGCGGCATCGTGCCCTGCACGCTGCCAGGCGGCCCGCGCGGCCACTACGACGGCCACCTGCGCGCCGTGCATGACGGTGCCGGCAACCTGCTGGCGTTCACCCTGAGCATTCCCGAGCCGGTGCCGGTCGATGGGGGTGGGCGCTGGGAACTGGCACTGGACAGCGCCGGCCATAGCCTGTGGGACTGGGACATCCCCAGTGACCGGGTGGCGCGCACGCCGGCGCTGGGCGACGAGACGGCCACCGAACTGCTGTCGCGCGTGCACAGCGAGGACATCGACCAGGTGCGTGCCGCGCTCGACGAGCACCTGCGCGGGCGCAGCGAGCAGTACAGCGCACAGTTCCGCTTCCGCCAGGCCGATGGCCAGTGGCGTTGGGTGCTGGATCGCGGCCGCGTGGTCGCGCGCACCGCCGATGGCCAGCCGCTGCGCATGGTCGGCACGCATACCGATATCGAGCAGCAGAAGCAGCTCGAATCGCTGCTGCAGGAACAGCAGCTGCACCTGAGCGAGGCCCAGCGCATCGCCAGCATGGGCAGCTGGTCGTTCGACCCCAACAGCGGGCACTTCTGGTGGTCGCCGGAACTGCGCTCGCTGCTGGCGCTGGAGCACGGCGCCGTGCCCGGCCAGCGGCGCTGGCTGAAGCAGCTGCATCCGCGCTCGCGTGGCGCGTTGCGTGCGGCATGGCGGCGGCTGTGGCGCGATGGTCGTGCCGCCAATCTCGAGCTGGAGCTGACCCGTGGCCATGAGCCATCACAGCACCTGCGGCTGTGGATGCAGCCGCTGCTGGACATGGACGGGCAGCCCAAGCGCCTGCTCGGCCAGGTGCAGAACATCACCGAACAGCACCAGACCGACGCGTTGATTCGCTGGCGCACCGAACTGCTGAACCGGGTTTCCGCGCTGGGCCGCATCGGCGGCTGCGAGATCGAAGTGCAGACCCGCAGCATGCAATGGACCGAGGAGTGCTACCGCATCCATGGCCTGCGCAAGGAACCGATCACCCTCGACCAGGCGCTGGCGCTGTACACGGAGGACTCGCGCAACGCGTTCGAGGCGGCGCTCGCCCGTATCGCCAACGGCGGCCTGCCCGAGCAGCTGGACCTGTGCTTCTACCGCCAGTCCGGCCTGCGTGTCTGGGTGCAGGTGCTGATCGAACTGGATCGTCGTGACGGACTGCCGCCGCGCTTCGTGGTGCTGTTCCGTGATATCACCCGCGAGCGCGAGGCCAACGAGCGCATTGAACTGCTGGCCCACTACGACCTGCTGACCGGCCTGCCCAATCGCGTGCTGCTCGGCGAACAGACCGCCGAGGCCATCGAGGAGGCGCGTGATCGCGGCACCTCATTGGCGATGCTGTTCATCGACCTGGACGGCTTCAAGACCATCAACGACAGCTTCGGCCACGCCACGGGTGATGCGCTGCTGAAGGCTGCCGCGACCCGCCTGCACCAGAACCTGCGCAACAATGATCTGTTTGGCCGTTTCAGCGGCGACGAGTTCATCGTCGTACTGCGCGACCTGGCTGAGCCCGAGGATGCGGGACATGTCGCCCGCAAGCTGATCGCCTCGCTGGCCGAGCCGCTGCGCCGTGGCGAGACCACGCTGAAGGTCGGTGCCAGTGTCGGCATCGCGATGCTGGGCGATGCGCAGACCGATTTCGATTCACTGCTGCGCGCTGCCGACGCCGCGATGTACGCGGCCAAGGAAGCCGGACGCAACACCTACCAGTATTACAGCCAGGACGCACTGGCCCGCATCCAGCGCAGGCTGGAGCTTGAGCACGCGCTGCACGGTGCGATCGAGCGCGAGGAGTTCAGCCTGGCCTATCAGCCGCTGCTGCATGCCCACCAGGGCGAGCCGCCGGCAATTGAAGCACTGCTGCGCTGGCATCGCCCCGGCATCGGCTATTGCAGCCCGGCCGAGTTCATTCCCATCGCCGAGAAATGCGGCGAGATCGTACGCATCGGCGACTGGGTACTGAACGAAGCCTGCCGTCAGGCAACCGCCTGGGACCGGGCTGGACTGCACTTCGACCGCATCGCGGTCAACGTATCGGCGGTGCAGCTGCGCGACCGTGGCTTCGCCGAACGTGTGATCGAGATCTGCCATGCCCACGGCTGGCCGCCGCAGCGGCTGGAGCTGGAGCTGACCGAATCGGCGCTGATCCGTGACACCGACATCCTGCGCCACTGCTTCGACGTGCTCGAACGGCACGGCGTGCCGCTGGCGGTGGACGACTTCGGTACCGGCTTCTCCAACCTCAACTACCTCAACCGCTTCCCGGTGGGTCGCCTGAAGATCGACCGCAGTTTCGTGCAGGGCATGCTGCACGACTCCGGCACGGCCGAAGTGACCCAGGCCATCGTGCACCTCGGCCACGCGCTGGGCATGAAGGTGGTGGCCGAGGGCGTGGAAACGCACCAGGAAGAAGACATGCTACGCCGCCAGGGCTGCGACGAAATCCAGGGTTACCTGTACTCGCGCCCGCTCAGCCCGCGCGACCTGGCGCAGTGGCTGCGTCAGCAGCGTCCGTTACCGATGCGCACCGACGCCAGCAGCGAAGCGATGCTGGTGCGCTGACCACCCGACGCTGGTAGGTGCCGACCGTTGGTCGGCACGGTTGCCGCATGGCGTGGATCTACTCAAAGAGCCAGCATCTGGTAGTTGCCGACCTTGGTCGGCGTGCACGCTGGTTCGCCCGTTGATGTGTCCGCCGTCAGCGACGCTGCGCAAGCTCTGCGAGCACATCCAGCGCCTTGCGTTTTACCAAGCTGCCTAGCCGCCAGCCGTGCTCTGACACCGGCTCCTTCGAGCTGTAAATCTCTCCGTCGCCCAGCGGCCCCAACATCTCACGGGCTCGCCAGAACATTGGCTCCCCGTCCTCGGCCAGAACATCCAGTTCGGCAGCATCCAATGCAAGCAGGAAGTCGTGCAGGCGTCTGTCGCGGTCGATGTTGCTTGCTGGAAGAGTCAGTGTTGCAGGCGCGCATAGGTAACCTTCGTGGGGTTCAAGCGTGAGTTCGACTCCGGTTCGCCCGCCACAGATCAGCATCTGGCCGAATGGCGAGATCGCATAGACATGGAAATCATCTTTGCCCCATAGAGGGCTGCCCGCCAGAAGGGCGGCGAGCACCGATTCGTACCCCGCAGGGTTCACCAAAGCCAGTCGATCATCGTGATAGCGCGCAAGACCGTCGCGCTGCCACAGTGCCAACAATGCGTCCGGGAACCTGCCTTTCCAGAGCGTCAGCATGGTGTCAGCAACAGGCGAGCCTGGAGTACTGGTTTGCAGTTGATCCAGAAGGCTCGTCGTGAAGAGGGCAGAAGTATCGGTATCCACGACTGCCGAGACGGTCTCCGGGTGGTCCCGGCCCTCCGGATCTTCCGGCAGCAGGTCGAGGAATGTCAGCATGCTCTCGGCCCGTGCAAGCTCCAGGTTCGATTCCTCGCCCGGAATGGCGCTTGCCTTGCTTCCGGAGACAAGCAACAAGGCGCCCGTTGGAAGCTCATGCCACGGGGCTTCAAGGATCAGATAACGTCGCGGCGCCTGTTCGGCATCATCGTCAAGGATGATGACTGGCGGGCCGTCTTGCACGCACCCCGCGGACACTTCAACTGCTGCATCGATCACACCCGCTTCAGGATCGTACGCATCGATCGGAGCGGAGTAGGGCTGCTGGAACGCTCCAAACGTCTTCAGCGCCTGCTGAAGTGCCCCAAGGGAATCGGGATCCACGGTCAATGGGACAGGGGTTGCCGGAAGCTGCAAAGCAACTGAGAGGCAGAGAAGGGCGCTGGTCATCGGGCTGGTTTGATCTGAACCCCAATCGGCCCCTTCACGATGAAGGGCGCATGGTTCACGGTCCATGCAAACAGTCGGAAATGCTGGCATGGCGGGGCATCGTCCACGCGTGGCGTGGATCTATTTCGGAAACTCCGCCTTCAACTGCATGCGCAGCGCCTCGACAATGGCCGCATAGCGCCGCTTCTGCACCAGATAGCTGGCCAGGAACAGTGGCAGCACCAGCAGCATGGGCGCCACCATCGGGCGCATCGCCACCAGCGGCAACAGCAGCAGCGACAGGATGGCCACGAACCAGCTGCACAGTCCGATCACCCGCACCTCGTGCCGTCGCGCGTTGAGTACGATGCGACCGCGCATCACCGGGAAGTAGCGCAGGCCGAAGCTCGGCGCAAAGCTCTCACGGAACGCCATGCTGCCGTCAGGCAGCGCATGGAAGGCCAGTTGCAGCCACTTGTCCTGCGGCAGGTCACGTTCCAGGCTGCCCAGCGAGAGGCGGGCCTGCATGGCGGGCGACGCTGCGATGCGTTCGTTGAACAGGGCGATGCCCCAGCTGAAATAGCCGGTCACCCAGGCCATCAGAAGGACGGTCTCGATCAGGAGCACTGCGATCAGGGCGATGGCCATCGGTCTTCCATGAACGGGACCTGGGCATCATGCCATGCGGGACGGTCCATCCACGCATGGCGTGGATCTACTTCAGGGCTTCGCCATCCAGCCCGAGATCCCAGGCCAGGCCCAGCAGCGCCTCGTCCGCCCGCGACGGGGCAGGGCGCGCGTCCGCCAGCTGCTGCAGCTCGCGGATCTCCTCGCGTGCCACATCCTCCAGCTGTTGCAGCTGCTCACGCACGCTCGCGTTGCGCGGGCGCTCGGTGTCGGTGAGGGCGGGCAGGGCGCGGATCAGGGTCATGGTGCGCGTACAGGATGCATCCAATGGCGGGTTACAGGCAAAAGCCCCGGACGAACCGGGGCCTTGCGGGCTGCCGGCGAGGGCAGCGGACGTCAGGATCAGAACAGCTCTACCGTGCCGGCACCCATGCTCTGCTGGGCAACCGGCTTGTGCGGCGGGCGTTCCCATTCGCTGCGCAGTTCGCGCAGGCGGTTGCCGGTGCGCTGCAGGGCCGTGGCGATCTCTTCGTCGAACACGCCGCCATTGCGGTGCAGCAGTTCCTGCAGGGCCACCGCTTCACGGTTGATCGCGGTCAGGCGGTCCAGGTGGGTGTGCACGCCGCCCAGCGCCTGGGTGGCGATGTCTTCGAACTGCAGGGCGCGCACGGCTTCGGCCACGCTGCCATCGATCGCACGTGCGCACTCGGAGACTTCGCGCATGCCGTCGCCGAGCGAGGCATTGATCTGCGCGACATTGTCGAGCATTGCCGCCGCTTCCTGGCGTGCTTCGCGGGAGCGGTCCATGTCACGCGAGGCCATGTGCGAGACCGTCTCGCGCACCTTGGCGATGGCGTCCTTGGAGCTGTGCGCCAGCTTGCGGATCTGCTCGTTGAAGGTGGTCGAGCGCTCGGACAGGTTGCGCACTTCGTCGGCGACCACCGCGAAGCCTCGGCCGGCTTCACCGGCACGCGCGGCTTCGATGGCGGCGTTCAGGGCCAGCAGGTTGGTCTGGTCGGCGATCGACTTGACGTCTTCCAGCAGCGCGAAGATGCCATCCAGGTGCTGTGCCATCTGGTCGATGTGCTGCACGGTGGTGCTGCTCTGGCCGCTCACCTGTTCCAGCGCTTCCACCAGCTGTTCCATGCGGTGGCTGGCGTGCTGGGCGAAACGGGCAACGTCGAGGCCGGCATTGCCTTCATCGCCGGCGCGGTCGACGATGCGCGACAGCGCCTGGCTCTGCTGGCGCGACTTGCGGTTCATCGCATCGAAGCTGCCGCCCAGGCTGGAGACCGCCTGGCGGATCAGGTCGCGGGCGCGTTCCACTTCACCACGCGAACCGTCGATTTCGTTGCCGACGAAGTTGCGCAGTTCGGTCAGCAGCTGGTCCTGCTCACGCAAGACACGGGCATGTTCCGGGGAACGATGCGCCTGGGCGCGGGTGGTCCACCACGCAAAGCCGAGCCAGCTCAGCGTCATCGTGGTCAGGATCGCCCAGCGCAGGGCGGCCGGCCATTCGAAACCGATGGCGAAGGGGAGCAGCAGGGTCAGAGCCAGGGGGGCGGCCAGACGGATGAAAATGCGTGAGTACATGGACGTTCTCGGGAGGTGCACGGAGGATGTATCGGCCGTACCCCCTTTCTCTTTAACGTCGATGTGCTTGGAAGTGCATTCTGAATGCGCCGGTTTTCCGGCGCTTGGCGGCTTCGGGGTCTGAGCCCTTTCCGTGCCGGAAAGGGATCCGACCCCTGGGTAGGCAGCGGCGGGGTCGGATCCCTTTTCATGGAAAAGGGCTCTGACCCCACACCCTTACGCCAGCTGCCGGTCCACGGCCTCGATCATCGCCTTGCGGCCGAACAGGAAGTCCCAGTAGCTGCCGCCCAGCTGGCGCCACAGCACTGCCGAGCGCACCGCGGCCAACAGCAGGGCACGGATCTCGGCCACCACGCCGGCCTGGCCCAGGTAGTGCGGGTTGCCCTGCACCATCACCCGCGGCTTGAGGTGGCTGATGGTGTCCGCGTACAGGCTTCCCAGGCTGGCCAGCACATCCGGGTGGCCGCTGTCGCCCAGTTCGGTGGCCTGGCGCTGGGCACGCTCGATGCCCGAAGCAACCTTGTTCACGGTGGCGCCATCCTGAACGAAGCGGCGCTCCAGCTGCAGCACCGACAGCGCCAGTTTCGGCAGGATCGGATCCTGGCCCTGGTTGCGGAAATAGTTGTGCAGCAGGCGCAGCCCGGCCTTCAGTGCATGGCGGTCACCGAACACCGCCTGCGGCGAGGACGCATCGACACGGAACACGCTGTCCACGGCGGTGCGCACGGCGGCGGCGTCGGAATGGCCGGTATCGGCGATGCGGCGTACCTGCTGCAGGGCCTGGGCAATGCCGGCCAAGGCCAGGACGCGGTCGTCGACAGTGAAACTCATGCAGCGATTACCTCAAAAGGGGAGGGGGTGGTGCGCAGGCGCTGTTCCAGCGGCGCATCGGTGGCGGCGATCACCGCGCCACCCAGGCACACATCACCGTCATACAGCACCAGCGATTGACCGGGGGTAACGGCACGCTGCGGGCGCGCGAAGGTGACCAGCACGCTGCCATCGTCCAGCACGTCGACGGTACACGGCTCATCGGGCTGGCGGTAGCGGGTCTGGGCGGTGCATTCGAAGCGTCGCGCGGGTGGCGAGCCCGAGATCCAATGCGCCGGCTCCGAGCGCAGGCGCTCGGACAGCATCCATGGGCTGTCGCGGTCCTGGTCGACGTACAGCACGTTGCTGGCCACATCCTTGCCGACCACGTACCACGGTGCGGCCGGGCGGCCGCGTACGCCGCCGATGTTCAGGCCCTCGCGCTGGCCCAGGGTGAAATAGAACACGCCCGGATGTTCGGCGATCACGCTGCCGTCGGCCGGGTCGAGGATCTGGCCGGGCCTGGCCGGCAGGTAGCGGCCGAGGAAGTCGCGGAAATCCCGCTCGCCGATGAAGCAGATGCCGGTGGAGTCCTTCTTGGCATGGGTCGGCAGGCCGACGTCGCGCGCAATCCGTCGCAGGTCGGTCTTCTCCAGGTCGCCGATCGGGAACAGGGTGGCCGCCAGCTGCTCCTGGCCCAGCTGGTGCAGGAAGTAGCTCTGGTCCTTGGAGCGGTCGGCGCCGCGCAGCAGCAGCCACTGGTGGCCGCGCTGGGTCACCCGCGCGTAGTGGCCGGTGGCGATGCGCTCGGCGCCCAGCTCGCGGGCGGCATCCAGGAAATGCTTGAACTTCACCTCGCGGTTGCACAGCACGTCCGGGTTCGGCGTGCGGCCAGCGGCGTATTCGGCCAGGAAGTGCTCGAACACGCCCTGCCAGTACTCGCTGGAAAAGTCCCGGAAGTGGAACGGGATACCGAGCAGGCCGCATACGGCGACCGCATCGCGGCGGTCATCCTCGGCACGGCAGTCACCGCTGCCGTCGTCGGCCCAGTTCTGCATGAAAAGGCCGGCCACGGCCTCGCCCTGCTGGACCAGGCGCCAGGCGGCGACCGAAGAGTCGACACCACCAGAGACGCCCACCATCACGCGCGGCGTGCTCATGCGACCTCCCGGACCAGCGAAAGCGGATGGCGCTGGCCACCCAGGTAATCCGCCACCACCTGCCAGACCAGCGGGCTGCGCTGGCGCTCGCCGGCGGCCTGCAGCTCGGCCGGGGTCAGCCACAGCGCGCGGTCGATGCCGGTGTCCAGCGGTTGGGCCGGGTCGTGCGAGACCGGGTGTGCTGCGTAGCAGAAGCGCAGGAAGGCGGTGCCGTCGCCGGCAGTCCACTGGTAGCAGCCGATGAAATGGGTCAGCTGCACGGTCCAGCCGGTTTCCTCCCGGGTCTCGCGCAGGGCTGCCTCGGCCAGGCTTTCGCCTGGCTCGAGGTGGCCGGCCGGCTGGTTCAGCACCTGGCGGCCTTCAATGGTCTCTTCGACCAGCAGCACGCGGCCGCCGTCAACCACTACCGTGGCGACGGTGGCGTGCGGTGCCCAGCGCGGGTCCGGCGTGGCGTTCAACTCAGAACTCGTCCTTCTTGGTCAGCTCCAGCTCCATCGCGTCGGCGGTGCGGATGGCCGCATCGATGGCGTCGCTGAGCTGGTCCGGGGTGGCATCGGCGTCGATCTTCACCACGAACATGGCGGTGGTGTCCTGCTTTACCCAGCCCCCCATCTTGGCGTCCTGCGAATCCTCCAGCAGGCGGTTGGCCACGGCCACCGGGAACTGCTTGGTCTTGGCGTTGTAGGCCGGCGACCAGATCTCACGGATGTTGTGGCTGCCGAAATCCTCCACCGCCGAGCGCACGTAGACCATCTGGGTGCGGTCACCCTCGACGTCGAACACCATGCGGTAGTCGCCATCCTCGTCGACTTCGTAGGTATAGCCCAGCTTGTCCAGATGGCGGGCCACGGACTTGTCGGCGCTGGTTGCGGCAGTGGCAGAGCCGGCAGCGGCCAGCGCGATCAGCAGGGCGGGAAGAAGGGTCCTTTTCATGAAGATCCTGTGAAACAGTGTTGGGAGAGGGTGCAATTGTGACGGTGGGCGTGCGTGCCGTCCAATCTGCGGCGGGCCGACGCAGGCCTGCCCGAGCCCCTATAATGGATGGATGCCCCATGAGTCCTCCCCCGATTCCCAGCACGAGCACGGCGTTGCCGTAGAGCCCGCGCGCCCGGAAGTGGCGCCGCCGCCGTTCTACCAGGTGATGCTGCTCAACGACGACTACACCCCGATGGATTTCGTGGTGGATGTGCTGCAGCAGTTCTTCAGCATGGACCTGGACAAGGCCACCCAGGTGATGCTGCACGTTCATACCCGCGGCCGCGGCGTCTGCGGTGTCTTCACCCGCGAAGTAGCCGAGACCAAGGTTGCCCAGGTCAACGAGTACTCGCGGATGAACCAGCATCCGCTGCTGTGCACGATGGAAAAGGCCTGACCGGCTGCCGATTCGCGTCCGGGCACATCGATCCCGGACCCAGTGTGCCCACCAAGGTGGGCACCTACCAAAGCAGAGGCCTGTATCGATCGTGGATGGAGCGCCCCCAGCAAGGTAGGCACCTGCCAAGCGCGGGTCTCAGCTCTCCGCCAGCGCCTCCAGCGCCATCCGCGCCACCGCCTCGTCCACGTCGGCCGGGTCGCCGTCATCCCTGAACCACACTGCCGACAGCGCCATGCTGGCCGCGATCCAGCGCAGCAGGCGCGTGCGTTCCAGGCCGGCCAGTGCGCTGACCTGTTCCAGCCGGGCAGCAAACCGCTCCGGCCGCGTGGCCACAAGGATGCCCGGGCCACAGAGATCCGGATTGCTGAACATCGTCGTGTAGTCGAACGCACGGTCGCCCAGCAACCGCTTCGGGTCGATCGCCAGCCAGCCGCGCGCGCCGAAATCGAGCACGTTGTCGTGGTGCAGGTCGCCATGCAGGGGCCGGACCTCGCGCTCTTCCTGCAGCAACCCCTCCGCCAGTGATCTGCACTGTTCCAGCAGTGGCGGCAGCGCAGCCCTTGGCTGCAGCAGATCGGCGAACCATTTACGCAGGCAGACCAGTTCCGCTGGCGGCGCGCTCCGTGGCCGGTGCAGCCGTTGCAGGACCTGGCACAGGATCGTGGTGCAGGCCTCATCGTCGCCCTCGATCGAGCGTTGCCTCAGCGAGTCGCCGCCGGCACGTTCGATCAGGATCGCCGGCCCGGCGTGGGCCAGCAGGCGGGCAGCGCCGTCGCCGTCCCACCAGCGCAGCAGGCGGTGGCTGTTCTGCTCCTCGGTTTCGCTGCTGATCTTCAGCATCGCCGGCGTGCCGGCAGCGGTCAGCACCGGCCAGAGCCGGGCATGGGCCGTTTCGATGGCCGGGCCATCACGCCGCAATCGCCAGCGGCTCAGGTAGGGTTCGCTCATGCCGGTTGAGGTCTTCTGGAGTGAACGAAGATCAAGCGTTCTGCAGTGCTAACGCCATCTGAACGCAGCAATCCGCTAGGGTGATGGAAATCGCGTAGTCAGGCCGCATATTGTTCCCATCTGCCGCCGGAGTAATCCATGTTCAGCAAAGACCTCGAACACACCATCGGCCAGTGCTACAAGCGCGCCCGTGAGGCCCGGCATGAGTTCATGACGGTCGAACACCTGCTGTTGGCACTGCTCGACAATCCGTCCGCCCAGGCCGTCCTGAAAGCCTGTGGTGCCGACGCCGAACGCCTGCGCCAGGAGCTGGAGCAGGCCATCGAGGCCTCAGTGTCGCGCCTGGCCGAAGATGACGGTCGCGATACCCAGCCGACCCTGGGCTTCCAGCGCGTGCTGCAGCGGGCCGTGTACCACGTGCAGTCCTCGGGCAAGAAGGAGGTCACCGGCGCCAACGTGCTGGTCGCCATCTTCGGCGAGAAGGACTCCCACGCCGTCTACTACCTCAACCAGCAGGATGTGACCCGGCTGGATGTGGTCAATTACCTGTCCCACGGCATCGCCAAGCTGGGCGAGGAAGGCGAGCAGCCGTCCTCCTCCTCCGACGGCGAGGGCCGCATGGAAGGCGGGGAGGGTGAGCCGAAGGGTGATGCCCTGACCGAGTTCGCCAGCAACCTCAACGAACAGGCCCGGTCCGGCCGCATCGATCCCCTGGTCGGTCGTGGTGACGAGATCGAGCGCACCATCCAGGTCCTGTGCCGTCGCCGCAAGAACAATCCGCTGTACGTGGGCGAGGCCGGCGTGGGCAAGACCGCCATCGCCGAGGGCCTGGCCCGCCGCATCGTCGAGGGCTCGGTGCCCGACGTGCTTGCCGACGCGGTGATCTATTCGCTCGACCTGGGCGCGCTGGTGGCCGGCACCAAGTACCGTGGCGACTTCGAGAAGCGCCTGAAGGGTGTGTTGACCGCGCTGAAGAAGGTGCCCAACGCAGTGCTGTTCATCGACGAGATCCACACCATCATCGGCGCCGGCTCGGCGTCGGGTGGCACCATGGATGCGTCCAACCTGATCAAGCCGGCCCTGGCCTCCGGCGAGCTGCGCTGCATCGGTTCGACCACTTTCCAGGAATACCGCGGCATCTTCGAGAAGGACCGGGCACTGGCCCGCCGCTTCCAGAAGATCGACATCGTCGAGCCGACCGTTGGCGAGACCTACGAGATCCTGCAGGGCCTGAAGTCCAAGTACGAGCTGCACCACGGCGTGACCTACTCCGACGAGGCGCTGCAGGCGGCGGTTGACCTGTCGGTGAAGCACATCGGCGACCGCCTGTTGCCCGACAAGGCCATCGACGTGATCGACGAGGCCGGTGCCCGCCAGCGCCTGCTGCCGGAAGGGCAGCGCAAGGAACTGATCGACGTCGAGGAAGTGGAGGCGATCGTGGCCAAGATGGCGCGGATCCCGACCAAGCAGGTCAGTGCCACCGACAAGGACGTGCTGCAGCACCTGGAGCGCAACCTGAAGATGGTGATCTTCGGACAGGACCCGGCCATCGAGACGCTGTCCTCGGCAATCAAGCTGGCCCGTTCGGGCCTGGGCAATCCGGAAAAGCCGATCGGCAACTTCCTGTTCGCCGGCCCGACCGGTGTCGGCAAGACCGAGGTGACCAAGCAGCTGGCGCTGCAGCTGGGCATCGAGCTGGTCCGCTTCGACATGTCCGAATACATGGAGCCGCATTCGATCAGCCGCCTGATCGGTGCCCCTCCAGGCTACGTCGGCTTCGATCAGGGCGGCCTGCTGACCGAGAAGATCGTCAAGACGCCGCACTGCGTGCTGCTGCTGGACGAAATCGAGAAGGCGCACCCGGACATCTTCAACATCCTGTTGCAGGTGATGGATCGCGGCGTGCTGACCGATACCAACGGTCGCGAGGCCAACTTCAAGAACGTGGTGCTGGTGATGACCACCAATGCCGGCGCGGCGCAGGCCTCGCGGCGCTCGATCGGCTTCACCAAGCAGGACCATGCCACCGATGCGATGGAGACCATCCGGCGCAGCTTCACCCCGGAATTCCGCAACCGCCTCGACGCGGTGGTGCAGTTCCAGGCGCTGGGCTTCGAGCACATCCTGCGCGTGGTCGACAAGTTCCTGATCGAGCTGGAGATGCTGCTGCAGGACAAGCACGTCAGCCTGTCGGCCACGCCGACCGCGCGCGACTGGCTGGCCCACCACGGCTTCGACCCGCTGATGGGTGCGCGTCCGATGGCCCGGGTGATCCAGGACAGGATCAAGCGTCCGCTGGCCGACGAGCTGCTGTTCGGCAAGCTGGTCAACGGCGGCAAGGTGAGCATCGATGTGCGCGACGACGAGCTGGTGGTCGAAACCCAGGCCGAACCGGAGCGCCTGCTGCCGGCGACTGTGGAGTGAGCTGACACCGGGCCTGGCCCGGTGGACCTGAAACAACAAGGGCGGCTTCGGCCGCCCTTGTCATGTGCCCCGTCAGCGGCTGCGCTGGCGGGCCTTCTTCTTGAAGGTGGCCTCGTCGACTGGCTCGATCTGCGACACGATGCAGCGACTGGAATCGGTGAGCAGCTGGCTGCGGCCGGCAGCGCACAGCAGGCCCTGCTGGCCGTCCGTAGCGAAGCTCAGTTTCCGCGAGTAGCCTGCCGCCGAGCAGTCGTCCTGGAAATGCACGACGTAGTGGTCCTGGCCATTGCGCAGCAGGATGTTGCGCGAGGCGCCGGCTCGCACCAGTTGCTGGTCGCTGCCCAGCTGGACGCAGTCACTGGAGGTGGAAAGAGTGTCGGCGGCGTGCACGGGCGCTGCGCTGGCGGACACGGCAAGGGCGACGAGCAGAGCGGTCAGCGGGAGCATGTTCATGGCGGGGCAGGGGATGGCGATCCGGACTGGATCGGGTCCCACGATGCCGCCACGGATGCAGATGCGAATCTGCCGCAAGCAGGGCTGACCGACGTCACGGTGAGTTCGGTCACGATGACCTCCGGCAGGGCCGGATTGCAGGCATGACAAAAGGCCAGCAACCAGGGCTGGCCTTGTCGAAATGGCGCAGCGCGCCGACCGCTTACTTCATGCGGTAGGTGATACGACCCTTGGTCAGGTCGTACGGGGTCATTTCAACCTTGACCCGGTCACCGGTGAGGATGCGGATGTAGTTCTTGCGCATGCGGCCGGAGATGTGGGCGATGATTTCGTGCCCATTTTCCAGACGAACGCGGAAAGTGGTGTTCGGCAGCGTCTCGCTGACGGTGCCCTCGAACTCGATGGAATCGTCTTTCGACATGTAGTCCTGTGCGGTTCAGAAAACGGCCACGCTGGGCCTAAGGCGCGGTATTTTACGCGTGACCGGCCCAGCTTGCAAAGTTTGTGTTAACCGCCGGCCAAATGCTGGGCTGGCAAGCGTCCGACGGCCTGTGTCCACGAGCCTTCACGGCTGTCACGGCGCACGGCCTGGCGCACGTGCTGCAGGAATTCCGCGCGCGGCAGGTGTTCGGCGCCCATCCGCAGCAGGTGCGGATTTTCCACCTGGGCGTCGATCAGCTCCCAACCCCAGCCGTGAAGCGTGGACGCCAGTGCCGCCAGCGCGATCTTGGAACCACCGCTGGCGCCACTGAACATGCTCTCGCCGAAGAACATTGACCCGATGGCCACCCCGTAGATGCCGCCGACCAGCGACTGACGGTCCCAGACTTCGAAGGAATGGGCGAAGCCGAGGTCGTGCAACTGGCTGTAGGCCTCGACCATGGCCGGGCTGATCCAGGTGCCGTCCTGGCCGGGCCGAGGTGCCGCCGCACAGGCGCGCATCACCTGGCTGAAGGCGGTGTCCGCGCTGACCTCCCATGTACTGCTGCGCAGCTGGCGGCGGAAGCGGCTGGACAGGTGCACGCCGTCGGTGCGGAACACCATGCGCGGATCAGGCGACCACCACAGGATCGGCTCGCCCCCGCTGAACCACGGAAAGATGCCGCCTGCGTAGGCGTTGAGCAGACGCGCTGGATGCAGGTCACCACCCACCGCGAGCAGGCCGTCGGGCTGGCGCAGGGCGGTCTCGGCAGGAGGGAAGGGAGCGTCCGGCGCATCGGCCAGGCGCCAGGGCAGCTGGCGGGTCATGCCGGCATTGTAGTCGTCGCGGCCCCGCGCGAATGCCGTGGTAGATGCCAACGCTGGTTGGCTGGTCACCCGTCCGCGCGAAATGGGCTGTGCCCCAACAGCTCCTGCCGGTACCGCCGCACATCGCGCCGCTCCTGCCGGCACCACTCCTGCAGCGCCTCGGCGAAATCCGCGTCGGCCACCCAGTGCCGGCTGCGTACCAGCGTCGGCAGGAAGCCTCGCGCCAGTTTGTGCTCGCCCTGTGCGCCCGGCTCGAAACGGCTCAGCCCTTCGCGCAGGCAGTATTCGATGCCCTGGTAGTAGCAGGCTTCGAAATGCAGGCCGGGCAATGTGGCGCCACCCCAGTAGCGACCGTACAGCGTGTCACCACCGCGCAGGCAAAGTGCGCCGGCGATTGGCTGGCCTTCCTGCTCGGCCAGGAACAGCACCAGCCCACGTCCCAATGAAATGGCCAGATGGCGCAGGAAAGCCTCGGTCAGCGCCGGGGCATTGCCGTACTCAAGGAAGGTCTGCAGGTAGAAGCGATACATCGCCTGCAGGTCGGCGCGGCTGGCCTCGTCGCCATGCACCACGCGGAACGTGATGCCCTGGCGGGTGACCTTGGCCCGTTCCTGGCGGATGTTCTTGCGGTGCTTGTGGTTCATCGCGCCGAGGAACTGGTCGAATGTCGCCCAGTCACCCGGGTTCTGCCACTGGAACTGCACGTCCTCGCGCAGCAGCCAGTCATCGCCGAACAGCGCCTCGTCCGCTGCGGTGTGGAAATTGATATGGGCCGATGACACCTCCAGTGCTGGCAGTGCATCACGCAACACCGAAAGCAACGCGGTGCGATCTGAATCGTGACGGGCCAGCAGGCGCGGCCCGGTGACCGGCGAGTACGGCACCGCGCCCAGCCACTTCGGGTAGTAGTCGCGGCCATGGCGGGCGTAGGCGTTCGCCCAGGCATGGTCAAACACGAATTCGCCGTGGGAGTTGGTCTTCAGGTAGCCCGGAATGGCGCCGATCAGGCGCTCGCCCTCCCACAGCGTGCAGTGCCGGGGTTGCCAGCCCCAGTCCTCGCGGAGGCAGCCGTGCTGTTCCAGGCCTGAAAGGAAGGCGTGGCTGACGAACGGGTTCTGGCCGTCGTGCAGGGCATCCCAATCGGTGGCGGGAATGGACTGCAGGGAGTCGAGGAAGCGGGGGGAGGGCATGGTTGGCAAGGATAGGCCAGGTGGATCGCGAATGGTGTTGGCGGGGCTGGGTTGGTTTGTTTCGGTTGGAGGTGAGGAAAATTTGAATTCTCCATCCGTGTGCGCTGGGTTGCGGAATGCCTGAATTCGAAAGGACAGAGTGAGCTGCGCCGCTGGAGCGGTGCATTCACTCTTTGCATGGAGTAGCCAAAATGAACCAGAAGCTTCGCCTTGGATCCCTTTCTGTTCTGCTGTCTCTTGTGGGCGGCGGACTGTTGATCAGCCCCGCGCAGGCCGTTGACGCTCCTCGTGCGGTGGAGCAGGACACTGGGCTCGACATCCTCTTGACCCAGAAGGCACGCGACATTCTGGAGCGCGTTCGTCTTGTGGATGGCCAGGCGCGCAGTCGCCGGGTTGAGGTATCAGCAGATATCGCCAACGGTGTAGTGACCGTGGCGCTGGATCGGGTCTTCCTTCCTGCCGATTACGGGCCGTCGTTCGAGGATCAGCGAAGCGAGATCAGTTTTGGACTACTGCATTGGGCCGAGCAGGCGGCTCCGTTCAGTCGTGTCGTTTTTCTGTATGACGGGAAAGAGATCGAATACTACTTTCCTGAGATAAAGGCTGCGGACGATGCGGCGCGGGAAGCGGGGGAAGCGCTGCGGCGGACGCGTGGAACGCCTGGGTCCGGGATGGCGTTTGTCGCAGCCGGGCATGGGTATTTCTACAGCTACAAGGACAACCGGTGGGTGACCTCAAGGGATGAATGGAATGGCGTCTCGGAGGGGCTCTTGACTCCGTCGTACGCCGCGGACCTGAAGGCGATGATCGAGCAAAGGAGCCAAATGCCTGTCATCCGCCCGCGCGTTCAGATCACGGGAACGACTCATCCTCCGAGTGGTGAGGAGTGGTGGACCATAGCTGCGCGCTACGCGATTGCCGAGCAGTATTCGGCCGAGACAAAGATATGGAACACGTACGCAGGCAGTACGCTTTGGGATCGGGAGGAGCGTGAAGACATCAACAGTCGGCCGCTTCTCGCAAACCACCACGGAGCTGAGGTGGCGATTCATCTGCACAGCAATGGAGAACCCTCGGGGGCCGCGCGCGGTACTCGTGTGATCGTGCAACCTGGTAGGCCGATGGATGCTGCTCTTGCAGAGAGTGTCCTGTGCTCGATGAAGGAGCTGATTCACTCGCTACCTGAGTATGCGGCATTCACCGTGGCTCCCGCTCCGCACGCGCTGGACAAGGGGGAGAACCGAGAGGCGCACATGCCATCGATCATCGTAGAGACGGCGTTTCACACGAATCCGGATGATGCCAAGGCGCTGCAGGACCCCGTCTTCCGCTCGGCGTCGATGAAAGGGGTGGAGAAGGGCTATCGCCTGTGGGCATCAGGAAAGACCTGCGAGCCCCTGGCATTGCATCCGGTGCCGGATACCGACGTGCCGATCCAAGCGGCCCGGGACATTGAACTTGGATATGCCGGGAATCCCCAGTATCCGGTGTCGGTTGAGCTCTCGCTGGCGTCCTGTTCGGAGGAAGGTGCGTGCACGCCATCGGCGACGACGTTCGATGACCCTGCCAAACCGCTGACCATCAATCTCGCCTGCAATGGCCCAGACCCGGGTGTCGCGCGCTGGAGTGCTGTACTGCGCGACGCGGATGGCGTTGCCACGGCACCGGTCGAGTTCTCGCAGGCGTGCGTACGGGCGTGAGGGCAGGCTTCGGTCTGCCAGGCATGGCCTGGCACTACTGAAAGCACAAAGGCCGGCGCTCTCGCGCCGGCCTTTGGTCGGGGTCGAGCATGGCTCGACTCAGCTGGCCTTGCCCTGCGCGTCCAGGTAGCGCTCGGCGTCCAGTGCGGCCATGCAGCCGAAGCCGGCCGAGGTGATCGCCTGGCGGTAGTGCTGGTCGGCTACGTCGCCGGCGGCGAACACGCCTTCCACCGAGGTCTGGGTGGCGTTGCCGCCCAGGCCCGAGCGGATTTCCAGGTAGCCGTTGTTCATCGCCAGCTGGCCGTCGAACAGGGTCGTGTTCGGATGGTGGCCGATGGCCACGAAGAAACCGTGTGCGTCGATGTCGCGGGTGCTGCCGTCCAGGGTGGACTTCACGCGAACGCCGGTCACGCCGGCATCGTTGCCCAGCACTTCCTCCACCTGGTGGTGCCAGACGGTCTCGATCTTGCCTTCGGCGACCTTCCTGAACAGCTTGTCCTGCATGATCTTCTCCGCCTTCAGAGTGTCGCGGCGGTGGACCAGGTAGACCTTGCGGGCGATGTTGGACAGGTACAGCGCCTCTTCGACGGCGGTGTTGCCGCCGCCGACCACGACCACGTCCTGGTCGCGGTAGAAGAAGCCGTCACAGGTGGCGCAGGCGGAGACGCCGCGGCCCTTGAAGGTCTCTTCGGTCGGGATGCCCAGGTATTTGGCGGTGGCGCCAGTGGCGATGATCAGCGCGTCGCAGGTGTACTCGTGACTGTCGCCGATCAGCTTGAACGGGCGCTGCGACAGGTCGGCGGTGTGGATATGGTCGAAGATGACCTCGGTCTCGAAGCGCTCGGCGTGCGCCTGCATGCGCGCCATCAGGTCCGGGCCCATCAGGCCGTGGGCGTCACCCGGCCAGTTGTCCACCTCGGTGGTGGTCATCAGCTGGCCACCCTGCTGCAGGCCGGTGATGACGACCGGCTTCAGGTTGGCACGGGCGGCGTAGACGGCGGCGGTCCAACCGGCCGGGCCGGAACCGAGGATGACGAGGCGCTGGTGGCGGGAGGGCAGGCTGGTGCTCATGTAAACTCGCGAAAAGGTAGATGGGACAAGGCGCTGGCGATGTTTGCGCAGCATCCATGGCTGCTCATAGAGTGGCGGCTGGGGCAGGGCGATTCAAGCCGATGAACAGAACGCCGTCATCCAGCGGTGGTTCCGGGCCTCGGATTGCCTTGCCGGACGTCGCATAACTGAAAACTGACGCCGTCTCATTTATTATCAATCACTAACAGCGCATTCCAAAGGTATGGTCTAAGGTGGCGAAGCAGGTCCCTGAACGCTCCAAGTCGGACGACAGCAAGGCGTCACGTCGCACGGCCGCGGCGGCGACGACCGACAATCCACGCCGCCAGCGCCTCTGGCGCGATCTGGGCCTGATCGCCATCGCGCCGGCCCTGCTGTACCTGGCGGCCAGTCTGTTCACCTATTCAGCCACGGATCCGGGCTGGTCGCATACCGGCAGCGTGGTCGCGCCGGTGCATAACCTCGGCGGCCGCGCCGGGGCCTGGATTGCCGACGTGCTGCTGCAGCTGTTCGGCTACATCGCTTTCCTGTTGCCGGTGGTGCTCGGCGCACTGGCGTGGATCGCCATGTTCGGCCTCAAGCGCGAGAGCAAGGGCGAGAACGATCTGGACCCGGCGCTGCGCCTGGTCGGTCTGGTCGGTTTCCTGATCGCCGGCACCGGCTTCCTGCACGTGCGCCTGTTCAGTGGCGATGTCGCCAGTGCCGGCGGCATTCTCGGCAAGCTGGTGGGCAATTCGCTCACGGTGGGCTTCGGTGCGCTGGGGGCGAACCTGTTCGTGCTGGTATTGCTGCTGGCCTCGATCACCCTGGCCACCGGGCTGTCCTGGTTCACGGTGATGGAGAAGATCGGCCGTGGCGTAATGTCGCTGGCACCGCTGCTGGAGCGCAAGAAGGAAGAAGTCAGCGAGTGGAAGCAGACCCGGGTGATGCGCGAGGAGCGCCAGGAAGTGCGCAAGGCCGACGCCGAGGTGCGCGCCAAGCGCGAGCCGGTAAAGATCGAACCGCGCCCTGAGCCGGTGATCGAGAAGAGTGATCGCGCCAAGCGCGATACCCAGATTCCGATGTTCCGTGGCGTCAACGGCGATGGTTCCGACCTGCCGCCGCTGGCGCTGCTGGATGATCCCAAGCCGCAGCCGAAGGGCTACGACGAAGAAACGCTGGAAACGCTGTCGCGGCAGATCGAGTTCAAGCTGAAGGACTTCCGCATCGATGCGCAGGTGGTCGGCGCCAACCCTGGCCCGGTCATCACCCGCTTCGAGATCGAGCCGGCACCGGGCATCAAGGTCAGCCAGATCAGTTCGCTGGACAAGGACATCGCGCGCGGCCTGTCGGTGAAGTCGGTGCGCGTGGTCGACGTCATCCCGGGCAAGTCGGTGATCGGCCTGGAAATTCCCAACGTCACCCGTGAGATGATCTTCCTGTCCGAGCTGCTGCGCTCGAAGGAATATGACAAATCGGCCAGCGTGCTGACCCTGGCGCTGGGCAAGGACATCGCCGGCCGCCCGACCGTGGCCGACCTGGCGCGCATGCCGCACCTGCTGGTGGCCGGTACGACCGGTTCGGGCAAGTCGGTGGCGGTCAACGCGATGGTGCTGAGCCTGTTGTTCAAGGCCTCGCCGAAAGACCTGCGGATGCTGATGATCGACCCGAAGATGCTCGAGCTGAGCGTCTACCAGGGCATTCCACACCTGCTGGCGCCGGTGGTCACCGACATGAAGGAGGCCGCCAACGGCCTGCGCTGGTGCGTGGCCGAGATGGAGCGCCGCTACAAGCTGATGAGCGCGGTGGGCGTGCGCAACCTGGCCGGCTTCAACAAGAAGGTGAAGGAAGCCCAGGACGCCGGCCAGCCGCTGATGGATCCGCTGTTCAAGCCGAACCCGGAGCTGGGCGAGGCGCCGCGTCCGCTGGAAACGCTGCCGTTCATCGTCATCTTCATCGACGAATTCGCCGACATGATGATGATCGTCGGCAAGAAGGTGGAAGAGCTGATCGCGCGCCTGGCACAGAAGGCGCGTGCGGCTGGCATCCACCTGATCCTGGCCACGCAGCGCCCGTCGGTGGATGTGATCACCGGCCTGATCAAGGCCAACATCCCGACCCGCATCGCCTTCCAGGTCAGCTCCAAGATCGACTCGCGCACCATTCTCGACCAGTCTGGCGCGGAGACCCTGCTGGGCCACGGCGACATGCTGTACCTGCCGCCGGGCACCGCGCTGCCCGAGCGCGTGCATGGTGCGTTCGTGTCCGACGACGAAGTACATCGCGTGGTCGAGCACCTCAAGGCGATGGGCCCGGCCGACTATGTCGACGGCGTGCTGGACGAAGTGCAGACGATGGGCGACGGCGTGGTCGTCGGCGCCACTGGCCTGCCCGAGACCAGTGCGGCCGGCGACGAGTCCGACCCGCTGTATGACGAAGCGCTGCGGGTGGTCACCGAGACCCGCCGTGCCTCGATTTCCGGCGTGCAGCGCCGGCTGAAGATCGGCTACAACCGTGCAGCGCGACTGATCGAGGCCATGGAAGCGGCCGGCGTGGTCAGCCCGCCCGAGCACAACGGCGACCGCACGGTGCTGGCACCGCCGCCGCCGAAGTAAGACCCGACGTATCCCCCACGACGTCCAAGGAACCGACGCATGCTTCACCCCGTACCAAGCGCGCTGGCGCTGGCGCTGGCTGCCCTGATGGCTGCCGGCCCGGCACTGGCAGAAACCGCCACCTCCGCGCCCGCCACGGCGCCGCCTTCCACCAGCGGCGATACCGAAGCCAGCAATAATTTCAGCATTGTCCGTTACCGCGCCGACTACCAGGTCCGGCCGGATGCGGGCAATGTGCAGACCGAAACCTACGAGGTCCTGCTCAAGACCAAGGCCTCGGTCGAGCAGTTCAGCCAGGTGCGGCTGAGCTACAGCGAGAAGATGGAAACGCTGGAGGTGCTTAGCGCCTACACCATCACCGCCGACGGCCAGCGCCGCGACGTGCCGGCCGACCGCATCTACACCCAGGAAAGCTACTCCAGCGCCTCGGCGGCGATGTATGCCGACCGCAAGGTGCGGGTGATCGTGTTCCCGAACCTGGCCCCGGGCACGCGCCTGTACTACCAGGTGCGTCGCACCCAGGCTACGCCGTACTTCCCGGGCTATTTCGGCCTGTGGGAGACCTTCAACGTCTTCACCGAGTACGAGGACGCCGAGGTCACCCTGAGTGCGCCGGCCAACCTGCCGATGTTCGTGGACAGCCGCGGCGTGCAGGGCAGTGACCGGCCGACAGTGAAGAATGGCCAGGCGCAATGGCGCTGGCGCTACCAGCGCCGCGAGGCGATGCCGGCGCAGAACTGGTCGGCGGCGGGCTGGGAGTTCGGCCCGAACATCATGGCCAGCACGTATCGTGACTGGTCGCAGATGGGGCGCGCCTACCAGCTCAAGGCGGGCCCGGCGGCCGAGGTGACCCCAGCGCTGCAGGCGCTCGCTGATGAGATCACCGCCGGCATCAGCGACCGCCGCGAACAGGCTGATGCGCTGTATCGCTGGGTCGCGCAGAACATCCGCTATGTGGCGGTGTACCTGGGCAACGGCGGCCTGGAGCCGAACAGCGCGCAGAGCATCCTCGACAATCACTATGGTGACTGCAAGGACCACGTGACGATCCTCGAGGCGCTGCTGGCGGCCAAGGGTATCGCCAGCTCGCCGGTGCTGATCGGTGCGGGGGGCGGCCCGACGCTGCCGAGGATTCCGGTGCTGGGCCGCTTCAACCACGCCATCACCTACATCCCCGAATTCGATCTGTACCTCGATTCGACCACCGCGTGGGCGCGCTTCGGCCAGCTGCCGGAGGGTGACCTGGGTGCGCCGGTGATGCGCACCCGGGACGCCACGCTGGCGCGCACTCCGGCCAACACGCCGGAGCGTAACGCCACCTCGATGGAAGTGCGTTTCACCTTCGACGCCAACGGCAACCTGCGCGGCGAGACGATCCCGAAGCTGGGCGAGAACGCCGAGATCGGCATGCGCGCGCAGTTCTCACAGCTCAACGCGCAGAACCGTGCGCGCGCTGAGGAGCAGATCATGGCCGCCTCAGGATTCGATGGGCGAGGGCAGCTGCAGATCCAGGGCGTACCGGTCGACCTGACCCGGCCGTTCGGCTACCGCATGGCCTTCCAGGCCGAGGACTACGCCGACTTCAGCGTGGCCGGCGGCATGGCCGTGCCGGACCCGCCGGGTGGCGAGTCGGTGCGTGGCTTGTACGCCACCGCCTCGGCGCCGGCCAACGAGACGCCTTTCTACTGCAATGCCAGCCTGCGCGAGGAAACCTATCGCCTGCAGTTCCCGGCCAATGCGCCGATCATCGCCATTCCGGCCAGCCAGCGCTTTACCAATGCCGCTGGCGAATACCGGGTGGACTGGAGCCGCGAGGGCCAGGAGGTGATCGTGCACCACCGCTTGCAGCAGAACGCGGTGCGTGGCCCCGAGGCGCTGTGCCTGCCGCAGGACTATCCGGCGTTCCGCGCGCTGTACCGCGAAGTGCGTCGCGGCTTCCGCGGCCAGGTGCTGTACGGCAAGCTGCCGGCATCTGGCGGCTGAATCGCCGATGGACGTTCAGGGCGGCATAATGTCGCCCTGATCGCCCATTCATCTTCCCCCGGGCACACTGGCAACCACCTTTCCTGGCGCCCGCGCCCACAGGATTTCCGCATGAACTTCCGCTTCCGCCGTTTCCTTGCCACGACTACCCTGGCCGTCGCCTGTGCCGCTGCCGGCAGTGCCTGGGCCGGTGCCCGCGATGACCTGAAGACTTTCACCAGTGGCCTGAAGGGCCTGGATGGCCAGTTCAGCCAGCAGGTGTTCGACAGCCGCGGCAAGGTGAAGGAATCGACCAGTGGCCGCGTGGCCCTGTCGGCGCCGCGCCTGTTCCGCTGGGAATACGTGCGCCCGCACGAACAGCTGATCGTGGCTGACGGCAGGAAGGTCTGGATGTACGAGCCGGACCTGGAGCAGGTCACCGTGCGCGAGCAGGGCAAGGAAGAGCAGAACAGCCCGCTGACTGCGCTGATCAACCCGGCGCTGCTGGAACAGCAGTACGACGTCAGTGAAGAGGCTGCGCAGCGTGATGGCCTGCAGTGGCTGTCGCTGTCGCCGAAGCGCGAGACCGAAGCCAGCTTCCAGTACGCCGCGCTGGGCTTCAATGCCCAGGGCCTGGCCAAGATGGAGATCACCGACGCGGTCGGACAGCGCACCGTGATCAGCTTCAGTGGCTGGAAGCGCAATCCAGGCTTTGCTGCCGGCACCTTCAGCTTCACCCCGCCGAAGGGCACGGACGTCATCGGTAATTGACCGAGGATGCCGGGCATGACCCGGCGCCACCTGCTCCGGTGGGTGTCAACCGGCACCGCCTTGGTGGGTGTCAACCTTGGTTGACGCAATTTTGATCTGCCGGCCAGCGGCCGGCACTACCGGAATCGTCGTCACCTTGTCGCGGTACAATGTGCGGGTGGCAAGACATCGTTCAACTTCCTTCCCCGGCCCCGATCTGCTAAGCGTTGATCGGGAACATCTGCGCCCGCTGGCCGAGCGCATGCGCCCGCGCACCCTCGACGAAATGGTCGGGCAAAAGCGCCTGCTGGCGCCGGACAGCGCGCTGCGTCGCGCGGTCGAATCCGGGCGCGTGCATTCGATGATCCTGTGGGGCCCGCCGGGCTGCGGCAAGACCACGCTGTCACTGCTGCTGGCCGAGTACTCCGATGCCGAGTTCCGTGCCATCTCCGCCGTGCTGTCCGGCTTGCCGGAAGTGCGCCAGGTGCTGGCCGAGGCTGCGCAACGGTTCGCCGAGGGCAGGCGCACCGTGCTGTTCGTGGACGAGGTGCATCGCTTCAACAAGGCGCAGCAGGATGCCTTCCTGCCGCACATCGAGCGCGGCACGATCCTGTTCGTCGGTGCCACCACCGAGAATCCGTCGTTCGAGCTGAACTCGGCGCTGCTGTCGCGTTGCCGCGTACATGTGCTGGAAGCGGTATCGCCAACCGATATCGTCGAGGCGCTGGAACGCGCGCTGGGCGACCGCGAACGCGGCCTGGGCGAGGAGGGTATCGAGGTTGCGCCCGAGCTGCTGCTGGAAATCGCCACTGCCGCTGATGGTGACGTGCGCCGCGCACTGACCCTTCTTGAAATCGCCGCCGAACTGGCGGGTGGGGAAGGGGGTCGCATCACCCCGCAGACCCTGACCCAGGTGCTGGCCGATCGTACCCGCCGCTTCGACAAGGGCGGCGAGCAGTTCTACGACCAGATCTCAGCGCTGCACAAGTCGGTACGCAGTTCCAATCCGGATGCCGCGCTGTACTGGCTGACCCGCATGCTCGATGGCGGTTGCGATCCATCCTACCTGGCACGTCGACTGACCCGCATGGCGATCGAGGACATCGGCCTGGCCGATCCGCGCGCGCAGAGCATGGCGCTGGAAGCCTGGGACATCTACGAGCGGCTCGGCAGCCCGGAAGGCGAGCTCGCGTTCGCCCAGCTGGTGCTGTACCTGGCCAGCACCGCCAAGTCGAACGCGGGCTATGCCGCGTTCAACCAGGCCAAGGCCGACGTGCGCCAGAGCGGTACCGAAGAGGTGCCGTTGCATCTGCGCAATGCGCCAACCAAGCTGATGAAGGAGCTGGGCTACGGCGCCGAATACCAGTACGACCACGACGCCGAAGGCGGCATCGCGCTGGACCAGACCGGTTTCCCGGATGCGATGGGCGAACGGGTGTACTACAACCCGGTGCCGCGGGGCCTGGAGATCAAGCTGAAGGAAAAGCTTGATCGGCTGCGCGCCGAACGTGAGGCGGCGAGGGCCGCGAAGGGCCGTTGAGCTGGCTTATGTAGCATCGAGCGATGCTCGACTCCGCTCTGGACCGACCCAGCAGCACCTGCGGAAACAGCAGCCGGGCATGGCTCGGCGCTACAGGGGTAATGGCAGTCGAGTGTGGTTCGTCACCACATTGTCCTGCGGGCGCTCCTTTGGCACACTGCGCGGCTGCTTTTTCAAGGATTGATGCCGTGCAGGAAATGATTCTGCCGTTGAAGCGTTATGCCCAGTTCGAGGGTCGTGCCAACCGTCGCGAGTACTGGATGTTCCAGCTGTTCCTGTTGATCGTCTCCGCCGTGCTGATGGTGCCGCTCATCGCCGGGCTGGTGATGCAGTCCGACGTGCTGGGCATCGCGTCGATCATCCTGTTCGTCGTGTTCTGGCTGGCCACGTTCGTGCCGGTCATCGCCGTCACCGTGCGCCGACTGCACGACTGCAACCAGTCGGGCTGGATGTACCTGCTGGCCTTCGTTCCGTTCGGTGGCCTGGTGATCTTCGTGTTCGCGCTGCTGCCAGGTACACCGCAGGAGAACGTCTACGGCCCGGTGCCTGCGGGGCCGTGAGACTGCGTGAGTCGAGCATGGCTCGACTTCTACAGGGCGGGAAAACGAAGCCGGCGTTTCGCCGGCTTCTTTCTTACTTGATGCTGCAGTCGCCGAAGGAAAGGTAGTCCGTTCCCGAGCTGAACTGCAGCGTGCAGCTTGCGGTGAAAGTCGCGCCTTCTTCCAGCGCGCCCAGCTTGGCCGCCTGGTGCTCGTCGTCGCTGGTCAGCCGGGCCAGGACATTGCCCTGGTCGTCGCCGGCCTCGATCAGCGGCTCGCCCGCCAGGTTGCTGGAGACGCCCAGGGCAACGGCAGTGAATGTCACCGTCTGGTTGAGTTCTTCCATGCCCAGTGACGAATTGCCGGCCTCTTCAAAGGCCTGGTAGAGCGTTGGCAGATCCTGTGCGGCATGGGCGGCCAGCGGTGCAAGCAGGCCGAGGGAAAGGGCGATCAAGGCGGTGCGCTTCAAGGTGTTCTCGCAGTCACGGGATTCATTCCCGTGGATGGTGGTCAGTAGATCCACGCCATGCGTGGATGGGTTTGGCAAAGGACAGGGCGCGGCCGGCGACTCGATTGCCCATCCATCCGCAGCCCTGCGAGGGAAGGGCGCTCCTGCGCCCCGCTGCCCGGCAAAATAGTGGATCCGGTGTTTCCGGCGCAACCGGGAAAATGAATGCATCGCGCGCGTGATACACAGCGTGACGTTTGATCGATGTGATAATCATTCGCGTTTAAGGTAGACTGCGGTCCCCTGAGAACCGGCGGCCTTGGCCGCTCCTGCCGCCACTGATGAAGCTTTTCGTCCTGCCTTCGCGCCGTGGCCCATTGGCCCGCGGCCTGGCTGCCATGATGATGGGTCTGCTCCTGGCCACTCCTTACGCCCATGCGCAGCAGCGTAATCCGCTGCAGAAGATCGGCCACACCGTGCTCGACGAGCCGGCGGCCAGCTATCGCTTCGAGCGTTTCGTGGTGGACAGCCCGGACCAGCAGCGCCGTTGGCGGGTGAACCTGGCGATCCCGGCCAAGGCCGGCAAGACCCCATCCCCGGTGCTGTACGCGCTGGATGGCAATGCCGTGGCCATGGTGCTGGACCAGCGGCTGCTGGCCGAGCTGGCTGCGCGCAAGGCACCGCCGGTACTGGTGCTGATCGGCTACGACAACGACCTGCGCATCGATTCCAGGGCGCGTACCCGCGACTACACCGCGTGGATCGACCGTGCCGACGACGAGAGCGGCACGACCCAGGCCGTCGGCGGCGGCGCTGCGGCTTTCCTTGATGTGATCGAGCGCCGCATCAAGCCGGAAGTCGAGCGTCGCGCACGCATCGATACGCAGCAGCAGGCGCTGTGGGGCCATTCGCTGGGCGGGCTATTCGTGCTCAATGCGCTGTACACGCGACCTGCCGCGTTCCAGTCCTATCTGGCAGCCAGTCCGTCGCTGTGGTGGAGCCAGGGCGCGGCGCTGGGTGATCCGGAGCAGCAGTTCGTGCAGAACGTGCACGGCCAGCCGGCCAAGCTCTGGCTGATGCTGGGCGGCGCCGAGCGCGTCGGTGATCGCGGCAAGCGCGATATGAGCAACCCGCGCGTGGTTGCGCACCTGCGCCGGATCAGTGGCGCCACCCCGGATGCGGCGATGCAGTTGTCCGAGCGGCTGGGCAAGGTGCCGGGCCTGAGCGTGCAGTACCGCGAGTTCGACGGCCTCGGCCATGGCCCGATGCTGCCCGCGTCGTTCCATGCCGCGCTGCATGAGTTGTACGGCGTGACCGACCGCAGCGCCGGCGATGGCGTGCCCAATGGCGGTGACAGCGCCGCCGAGTGAATCCCTTCGCACGCGCTGCCGTGCGACCCCACTACCCAGGCGAGGCTGCCGGCGTGCAGCGGCCCAGGCAACCGATGAATCCCGCGCCACGTGGCGCGGCCTACGTGTGCAAGGAGCCTGCCATGTCGTTCCGTCCGTCTTTCCGTCTCACCTCTCTCGCCGCCGGCCTTTTGCTCGCGGTGACCGCCACCGCGCAGCCGGTGTTCGATCAGCCGGCCAACGCCACCTTCAAGGGTGAGGTCGTCTCGCGCGGTGAGAACGTGGTTCCCGGCAGCACCGCCGACGTGGTCGGCCGTGGCTTCGTGCCGGGCCAGAAGGTCAGCCTGCTGCGTGGCGACAGCGTGCTCAACGCACAGCCGGTGGTGGTCGATGCCGATGGCAACTTCAAGACCCAGCTGAGCATTCCGACCGACGCGGTGCCGGGCACCCACCCGGTGGTGGTGCGCGCCAGCCAGCCGGCTGCAGCCACCGTGCTGAAGCTGCGCGTGTCGCCGCAGCTGCCGCTGTCCGGCCAGGCGCAGTTCGCCACCCAGTCCAACAAGCTGGTGCCGGGGCTGTATCAGTCCGCTTACAGCGCCGCCAGCAATGCCGTGTTCGTGACCTCGGCGGTGGGCCGTCCGCCGGTGACCCAGTCGCAGCTGCTGAAGCTGGATCCGAAGTCGCTGAAGGTGATCAAGGCGATCACCCCGGCGCAGGTGCCGGGCAGCACCAACGGCGCGGTCTATGCGGTCTACGGTGTGGGCGTGGATGACGCCAATGGCAATGTCTGGGTCACCAATACCCGGCAGAACTCGATTGCGGTCTACCGCCAGAAGGACCTCTCGCTGGTCCACCAGTTCCCCGTCGACACCGTGCCGCATGCGCGCGACGTGGTGGTCGACGGCACCCACGGCAAGGTGTTCGCCTCGGCCACGGGTGAAGACCACCTGTCGGTGTTCGATGCGAACACGTTCAAGGAACTGCCGCAGGTGACGCTGGAGTCCGGCGTGGATGATGGCAAGTTCACCCCGATGAGCCTGGTGCTGGACGAGAAGGGCGGCAAGCTGTTCACCGTCAGCATCGGTACCCCGGAAGCGGCGGTGATCGATGTGGCCAGCGGCAAGGTCGACAAGGTCATCGACCTGGGCAATTCGATCAGCGCCTCTGGCGTGGCCTTCGACGCAGCACGCAACCGGCTCTATGTGGCCTCGCAGGGCACCGACAACCTGCTGATCGTTGACGTGGCCGCCGGCAAGGTGCTGCATGACGTGCCGGTCGGCGCCGGCGCGCTGAACGTCGCCTTCGATGATGCCTCCGGCCTGGCCTATGTCAGCAACCGTGGCGCTGGCACGGTCACCGTGGTGAATGGTGACGGCAAGGTGGTGGCCAACCTCGATGGCGGCACCCTTCCGAACCATGTGCGTGCCGACGGCAAGGGCAACGTGTTTGCGGTGAACAAGTCACGTGGCACCGAAGATCCGAAGGGTGACCGCATCACCCGCATCACCCCGAAGCAGTAAGTCACAGGGCAGGGCGGCGTGCGCGTCGCCCTGCCAGCAAGGAGAACGTCCATGAACATCGCGTCCCGTCTGCGCCCGTGTGCGCTTCCGTTGGCTGTTTCGCTGGCGCTGGCCGCCTGCAGTGGCTCGTCAACGCCGTCTGATGGCCACAAGACTGCCGAGCCGCCTGCCGCAACAGCTGCTGCCGAAACCGCGTTGCCGGCAGGCTGGCAGCGCGTGGCCGGTGCCGAGATGCCAGCGGTGCATGAACAGAGGGCCGTGCTGCCGGCCAAAGTGCATTCCGATGACGGTGCTGACATTGAAGTGTCCGACACCAGCCGGATCATTGCCGGTGGTGACGACGTCATCGCGGTGATCGATGCGCTGGGGCTGGGCAAGCAGGTATTCGCTGCGCCAACCAACACCACCACCCAGGCCGGCCTGGCTGCCCCGCACCAGTTCCTGTTCAACCGCACCACGGGCGTGGAAGGCGTGCTGAGCCTGCAGGGCTCGCTGTTCCTCGGCAACAGCCTACGCCGCCACACCGAGCTGGCGAAAAAGCTGCGCGAGGTGGGCGAGCCGGCGGTGGTCATCGATGACCTGCAGCCGGCGCCGGACAAGGTGCGCAAGGTCGCTGCGGCACTAGGGCTGGCCGAAGCGGGGCAAACACTGGCCACGCAGGTGCAGCGCCAGCTCGACGAGGCTGCAGCGATTGGCAAGGGCCTGGGCCATGCGCCACGACTGATCCACGTATCGGCGACCGGCGCTGGCGGCTCGCCCACCGTTGCGGGTGCCGACAGCGCCTCGGCGCAGCTGATCGCCCTGGCCGGCGGCATCAACATCGGCACCGAGGCCGGGGTGAAGAACTACTCGCAGCTGAGCAACGAGGGCGTGGTCGCGGCGGCACCGGAAGTGATCCTGGTGACCGAGCACGACCTGCAGCTGTTCGGCGGTGCCGATGGCCTGTGGAAGGCGTACCCGACGCTGAAGCAGACCCCGGCCGGGCAGGCCAACCGGGTCTGGGTGATGCCGGATGTGCAGCTGAAGTACACCAGCGTGGGTTCTGGTGCGGGCGCGCTGGCGCTGGCCAAGGCCCTAGCAGCGTTGCCGAAGGCATGAGTCCGGCGGATCGGCGCCGCCGTCGCGGGCGGGCGATGTTGATGATGGCCTTGCTGGCCCTGCTGGGGGCGGTGCTGGCGTCGTTCGCCGTGGGCCCGCTGCGGTTGCCACCGCTGGAGGTGATGCAGGCGCTGGCGGTGAAGCTGGGCCTGCTTGATCCGCAGGCGGTCAGCAGCCGCGATCTGGCGGTGGTCTGGCAGCTGCGTATTCCGCGTGCCCTGTTGGGCGCGATGGTCGGTGCGTCGTTGGCGATGGCCGGTGCCAGCCTGCAGGGCCTGTTCGGCAATCCGTTGGCCGACCCCGGCATCGTCGGTGTCAGCCAGGGTGCTGCACTGGGTGCGGTGGCCGCCATCGTGCTGGGCGCCGCCGGTGCGGCGGGCTGGCTGGTGCCTGTGGCCGCGTTCGTCGGCGGTGCGCTGGCGATCGGCCTGACGTATGCGTTGGCACGGCCCGGCAAAGGCGCGGGTAACGCCACGCTGCTGCTGGTCGGTATCGCGATGGCCGCGTTCTGCTCGGCGCTGATTGGTTTCCTCACTTACATCGCAAGCGAAAGCGAACTGCAGTCGCTGGTATTCTGGCAGATGGGCTCGCTGGCACGTGCCAACTGGGCCGATGTGGTGGCGGTGGTGCCGCTGTTTGCGATTGGCGTGTTCGCGTTGCAGCGACTGGCAACGCCGCTGGACATGCTGGCGCTGGGGGAGCGCCAGGCACAGCACCTCGGGCTGGATGTCACCCGCACGCGGCGTCGCCTGGTGGCGTTCAGCGCGCTGCTGGTGGGCGCGGCGGTGGCGTTTGCCGGTTCGATCAGTTTCGTTGGCCTGGTAGTGCCGCACGTGGCACGCCTGCTGGTCGGCCCGGGTCATCGCTGGTTGCTGCCGTTGTCCGGCCTGCTGGGTGCAGTGCTGATCGTAGTGGCGGATACCGCGGCGCGCACGCTGGATCCACCCGCTGAGATTCCGCTGGGCCTGTTCTCGGCGGCGCTGGGTGCGCCGTTCTTCCTCTGGCTGGTGCTGCAGCAGCGCCGCAAGGCGGTGCCATGAGTGTGCTGTTGAAGCTGCACGAGGTGGTGGTGCGCCGCCAGCAACGTGAGATCCTGCACGGCATTTCCTTGGCGTTCGAACCGGGTACGGTGACCGCGCTGGTGGGCCCGAACGGTGCGGGCAAGTCCACGCTGTTGGCGGTCGCGGCCGGCGACCTGCGCGCCGATGCGGGCGAGGTGAGCCTGTTGGGCAGGCCGCTAGCCAGCTACAAGGCAGGGCCGCTGGCGCGCGAGCGCGCGGTAATGCCGCAGGAGCACGGCGTGCGTTTTGCTTTCAGCGTCGAAGAGGTGGTGGTGATGGGGCGATTGCCGCATCCGCCGGATCCGCGTGTGGACGACGCGCAGGTGGAAGCTGCCATCGATGCCGCCGAACTGCAGGCCCTGCGCCTGCGCGAGGTGCAGCAGCTGTCCGGTGGTGAGTCCGCCCGGACCACGTTCGCGCGCGTGCTGGCACAGGACACGCCATTGCTGCTGCTGGATGAGCCCACTGCTGCGCTGGATCTGCGCCATCAGGAGCGCACGCTGCGCAGTGTGCGTGCCTGTGCACAAGCCGGTGCGTGCGTGATCGTGGTCCTGCACGACCTCAATCTGGCCGCAGGCTATGCCGACCGCATCGTGCTGCTGGAGCAGGGCACGGTGGCGGCCGATGGCACGCCATTGCAGGTGCTCACCGAAGACAACCTGCAGCGCGTGTACCAGCAGGATGTAGTGGTGCTGGAGCATCCGCGTCGTGGGGTGCCGCTGGTGGTGGTGACCTGAGCGAACGTCCGCCAGGTTGCTCCGGGTATCATGGCGGCTTCGTTTTCTTCAATGGACTGACGCCATGTTCCGCACGGTTACCCGCAGCGTGCTGCTTGCCGCGATGATTGCTTCCGTTTGCGCAGCCCATGCAGCGTCGACCTCCCAGGTTTCGCTGACCAACGCGGCCGAGAATGCCTCGCTGATCGAAACCCGGCATTCCAGTGGCGACGGTGCCGCAGTGACGTCGATGAAGACGCGGTACTTTGCCAACGAGGAAATGTCGGTGAGCTGGGACGGCCAGCAGGTACTTGTGCTTTGCAGTGAAGCGGCGTACCTGCAGATTCCTGCCGCCAAGCTCAAGGCCGGAGCGCTGACTACCGAGCAGCGGCAGATGATCGTCTATCAGGCACTGATGTCCGGCTTGGGGGCTGTCGCGGGCGTTGTCGGGCCGGCCGGCGAGGTGGTAACCGTGGCGGATGACGGTAGCGAGACCCGCAGTGTTGGCGAGAACAGCTGGGCATACGGTATCGAGCGCTACGACGTGATCAGTCAGCGGCTGCCGGATGGTGCTCTTCGGGTCCGGACCCGTAAGACGGAAACCGTGAATACCACGCCGCCGGCGGGCCCGGACGACACATTCAGCACCGAAGATGATCAGGCGGCACGCCTGTCCGAGCTGGCGCCGGTGGGGAGCTGGATCGAGGTCGTGATTCATGGTGGCCCACGGCTGCCGCACGTGGACCCGGCGATTTCGTTGAAGGGCTGGATGTCGATGGGGGATGACCAGCCTGCAACAGTGGCCGAGGCGCGCAAGCTGCACGGCTGCAAGTGAGGGCTGCCAGGGGTCAGATCCCTTTGCCAGGGGCAAAGGGATCTGACCCCGATCTTTGCTGGTCTCATCGTTCTATTTATGTTTGCAATATTCACTTGCGCGCCAGATTGATAGGTCTAGAATGCGCCCCATGAACCGGATGCCGCTCCTGAAGTTTTTCACCCTGACCCGCGCAAGTGCGGAACGGGCGTGTCTGCCTGGAGCTCCACAGGGCCGCTGAAGCGGCTATCGGTGGATCATCCACAGAGCGCCCTTCGGGGCGCTCTTTTCGTTTCTGCAGTTTCATTTCCGCTAACCCGATGTACCGCAAGGAGAACGTGCCATGCACCAGATCGCCGAGACCGAACGCTAGCCGCGCACCCTGTCGCCAACCGGGGTGCGCGGCCCCCGAAGTTGGCTTTGCAGGAACCTTTCTCATGAACACCCAAGTCCTTTCCCGCCGCCGCAACCTTGGCATCATTGCCCACATCGATGCCGGCAAGACCACGCTGACCGAACGGCTGCTGTGGAAAAGCGGCGAAATCCATCGCGTCGGCGAAGTGCACGACGGCAATGCGACGACCGACTTCTCGGCGATCGAGCGCGAACGTGGCATCACCATTGGCGCGGCCGCCGTGCAGGCGCAGTGGGCACCGCGCGACCTGCCGGCGCATCGATTGACCCTGATCGATACTCCCGGCCACATCGATTTCGCCATCGAAGTCGAACGTTCACTGCGCGTGCTCGACGGTGCCGTGGCCGTCTTCTCGGCCGTGGACGGCGTGCAGCCGCAGTCCGAGACGGTGTGGCGCCAGGCGCGTCGCCATCGCGTGCCGCTGATCGCTTTCGTCAACAAGATGGACCGCGTAGGCGCTTCGTTTGAGCGCGTGCTGGAGCAGCTGCAGGACAAGCTGCGCGCGCGGCCGTGGGCGCTGGGCGTGCCGTTGGGCAGCGAAAGCGGCTTCAATGGCTGGGTCGATCTGGTCGATGAGCGCATGCTGCAGTGGCAGGAAGGCGGCGCAACCACGGTGACCCCCTGGGACGAAGCGGCGCGCGCCCAATGGCAGGCCCAGCGCGATGCGCTGGTCGAAGCTGTGGCCGATCATGACGAAGAACTGGCCGATGCCTGGCTGGAAGGTCGCGTGATCGATGCCGGGGCGCTGCGCGCGGCAATCCGCCGGGCGACGCTGGCAGGTGCAGGCGTGCCTGTGCTGGCCGGTGCTGCGTTCAAGGACAAGGGCATCGAGACGCTGCTGGATGCCGTGGTCGATTACCTGCCGTCGCCGCTGGATCGCCCTGCTGTCAGCGCCGAAAGCGATGAGGGCGAGGTGATGCTGCCGCCGGATCCGGACGGTCCACTGGCAGGCCTGCTGTTCAAGATCACCCACCAGCAGCACGGCGCGCTGAGCTTCGTGCGGCTGTACTCGGGCACCTTGAAGGTGGGCGACGCGGTGGCCAGTTCGCAGCATCCTCAAGGGCGGCGTGTCAGTCGCCTGGTGCGGGTGCAGGCCGACCAGACCCATGACATCGAGCAGGCCGTGGCCGGTGACATTGTCGCGGTACTGGGCTGGAAGGATGCGGTCAGTGGCGAGACGCTGAGCAGCCGTGCGCAGCCGCTGCGGCTGGAGAACATCCAGGCCCAGGCGCCGGTGCTGGCCTGGCGGTTGGAGCCGGCGCGTGCGGCGGATCTGATCCGGATGGCGCAGGGACTGGCCAGCCTGGCCCAGGAAGACCCCTCGTTCCGTGTGGAAACGGACCGGGAAACGGGTGAAACCCTGGTCTGGGGCATGGGCGAGCTGCACTTGGAAGTGATGGTCGAGCGCCTGCGCAGCGAATGGAAGGTCGACGTGGCCGTAGGTGCGCCACGCGTGGCCTACCAGGAGACGCCGATGCGCCCGATGACCGGTGTCGTCGGGCGGCTGGTCAAGCAGACCGGTGGCCAGGGCCAGTTCGCGCACGTGGTGCTGGATGTGACGCCGCGCGACGACGACCTTGTCGTGTTCAACGACCGCATCGTCGGTGGCGTGGTGCCGCGCAGCTTCATCGCGGCGGTGGAAAAGGGCGTGCGTGCTGCGCTGTCGGAAGGTCCGCAGGGACATCCGGTGGTCGGCATCGAGGTCAGTCTTGTCGATGGCCAGACCCATGCCAAGGACTCTTCGGAGATGGCATTCCATCGCGCAGGCGCCGAGGCGATCAAGGCGGCGCTGGCCGAGGGTGGCACGCAGCTGCTGGAGCCGGTGATGGCGGTGACGGTGCATTCGCCGTCGGCATCGGTGGGTGATGTGGTCGGCGACCTCAACCGGCGCCATGGCCGCATCGCCCGCATCGAGGACCAGGACGGTCGTGCCGAGGTCAGTGGTTTCGCGCCACTGGCGCAGTTGGTGGGTTACACCACCTCGCTGCGTTCGCTCAGCCAGGGGCGGGCCAGCAGTGAGGCGCACCTGCACGGCTATGAGCCAGTACGCGCGGCATAGGCAAGGTGAGGGGAGCCCGTTCGCGGGCTCCCATTTTTTTTGTCCGGGTTTCCGTATCCACGCATGGCGTGGATCTACCGGGTGACCGGGTCGCGAGCTCTGCAGTAGATCCACGCCATGCGTGGATGGATCCGCACCGACACGGCAACATTGGCGCTGCATCGCACCAAATCTGTAGAAAAAGCTGGATTAAAGTGATGCCTCACGATAAATTGCGCACCCCCCGTTGCTCGCCGCCGCCCGCACCCCTCTCATGCGTGATGACAAAGACCCCGGAACCCTGGAGCTGACCCTGCCGCGCAAGCGCGGTCGTCCGCCCAAGTTCGGGTACGCGATGAGCGATGCGCAGCGGGCGGCGCGCTATCGTGCGCGCAGGGCAGGGCAGGCCAACCATGCCGACGTGCGTTCCTGCAGCGACATGGTGCTGCTGGACAAGATCCGTGCGGCGGTCAGTGCCCGCGACACCGAGCTGGCCGGTTTCCTGGTCCACGTACTCTGGCAGCGCTACCCCCTGCAGCTGAAATAGTTCGCCGGTGGGGTGGCCGTTGTCATCGAGCTTGTTGATAATGCGGGATTCAGGTTGTTCCCGCTGGCGTGCCCGGGATGGCAGGCGCGCATGATCGAACGGTTCCCAACATGACCACCACCAGCGACACCACCACCGAAGCGGCGCCGAGCGGCGCCCCCCTGTTCTATACCCGCCCGGTGCCGCTGCAGGCCGATGTGCATGCCGATCTGCGCATCCTGCCGGGCAAGCTGGAGTTCGCCGCCGGCAACAATGCCATTCCGCTGGTGCTGGGCGAGTTCTCGCTGGCCCTGCACCACTTCCCGATCCTGTTTGCCGGCCCGAGCGCGGTTCCGATGGCTGCCGTGGGCGTGTCCGACCAGAACCTGTTCATCAAGGATGGCCTGTGGGAAGACGAGGCCTACATTCCCGCCTACCTGCGCCGCCACCCCTTCATCTTCATCGACACCGGTGCGGAGAATGATTTCCTGCTGGGCATCGACGAAGAGAGCCCGCGCGTGGTCAAGGGGGGCGAGGAAGGCCAGCCGCTGTTCGTTGACGGCAAGGCGACCGAGATGGTGCAGCAGGCCCTGGAATTCTGCGGCCAGTACACCCGCGAACACGAACAGACCCAGGCTTTCTCCAAGGCCCTGGTCGACAACGGCCTGCTGGTGGAGCGCAACGCCACCGTGCGTATCCCGGATGGCCGGGAGTTCAACCTCAACGGCTTCCTGGTCGTGGACGTCGAGAAGTTCGTGGCGCTGCCGGAAGCAACCGTGGTCGAGTGGCACCGCAGTGGCTGGCTGGCACTGATCCACCAGCACCTGATGTCGCTGGGTCGCTTCAATGACCTGACCCGTCGCCAGGTCGAGCGTCTGGCCGCGTGATCAAGGGGTTGGGCAGGGTTCCCGCGACGCGGGCGCCCTGTCCGGCCTGCAGTACGCACAGCAGGCGACGTGCGTCGGTCCAGTCCGGCGTGGCGTCCTGCGCCAGGTCGACCAGCTCGGCCGCGACGGCGGCGTGCTCGCATTGACCCAGCATCTGTAGCGCGCCCTGCAATCGGTGCGCGTGATGACCGAGCGCCGATGCGTCTGCACGATCGACAATCCGCTCGATCCTGCTGAGTTCATCGCAGATGTCGGCGCTGTAGGCCGCGTCCATTTCAGTCGCCGGCTCAAGCGCGTCCAGGCTCCCCAGCGCCGGAATGCCCAGAGCAGCGAGCAGTTCGGCGGCGCGCAACGGCTTGGCCAGCACCGCATCGAAGCCCGAGCGACGGCAACGTGCGTGGTGACCTCGCCCGGTGCGGGCGGACAAGGCGATCAGGCGGAGCGGATGCCCGTTACGGGCGCGCAGTTCGCGTGCCAATGCGTAGCCATCGATGCCACGCAGCCCGATGTCGATCAACGCGGCAGGGCGGGGGTGGCGTATCTGTTCGGCCAGCGCGCTGGCCGCATCTTCCAGGGCACATACCTCGGCGCCCCAGCGCCGCAACTGTTCGGCAATGACGTGGCGATTGAGTGCGTGGTCCTCCACCAGCAGCAGTTGCAGCCCGGCCAATGGCGTGCCCTCCACGGGCATGTCCCGGACACTCTCGGCAGAGTCAGCTGCGCACACCGGCAGGCGCAGGATGAAGCGGCTGCCGCGACCGAGGACGCTGTGCACGGTCAGATCGCCTCCCATCGCACGCGCCAGCTCGCGTGCAATGGAAAGCCCGAGGCCACTACCGCCACGCTGATGCCCCTCGCTGCCTTGACGGAAAGGCTGGAACAGTTCGGCTACCTGTGCGGGCGCGATCCCGATCCCGCTGTCGATCACCTCCATCAGCAGCTCCTGCGGCCGCGCTGCTGGAAGCAGTTGCAGGCGCAGCTCGATGCCGCCGATATCACTGAACTTCACCGCATTGGCCAGCAGATTGCTGGCAATCTGGCGTAGCGCATCAATGTCCACCCGAATGATCGGCGAAGGTTCGGTCGGGGCATCAAGATGCAGTTGCAGGCCTTTCTGTTGCGCCTGAGGCCGAATGGCCTCCAGTGCCTGCCGGCAAAGCCGGGTCGCATCACAGGCTTGTGCATGAGGCCTGAAAGCGCCGCTGGCGAGACGCGAAAAGTCCAGTGCGCGATTCAACAGGCCGCGCAGGGATTGGCTGGCGCTGCTGGCAGCGGCGAGCAGATCGCGCTCGCCTTTCGGCAGTGCCGATTGTCCAAGCAGCTCGATCGAGGCCAGTACGGCCTGCGCAGAATTGCGCATCTCGTGACTGATCATCCCGATGGCCTGCGCGCTGCGGCGGTCGCCCCGTACCCGCAGGTGACGGGTCATGGGCCACAGCAGCAGGGCGACCAGCAGAGGGGCCAGCAACAGCCAGCCGCGCGGGGGCGAGGCCTGCATCCAGTCCAGTGCGTTTCCCGCCGCTGCTGGCAGGGTCTGGCCTGCCCACAGGTGGAGCAGGCTCGCATGCTCCTCGAGTGTGATCTCCCGCAATGCCTGTCCGATGCGTTCAAGCAGCTGCTGGTCTTCCTGGCGGACGAGCAGGTAGAGGTCGGTGGAGAAGTCGCTGTCGAATGGCTGCAGGCGCAGGCTGCCGTTGAAATGGCGTCGAACCAGCGGGCGCAGCGTGGATTCCAGGCCAATCGCCACGTCGGCCACGCCGGATTGCACTGCCGCCAATGCTGCGTACCGATCAGGCAGGGGCTGCAGCCGGATCTGAGGGTGATGCGCGCGCAGCCAGCCGGCGTAGGGCCCGCCTTCAACCACGGCCACGACCCGGCCGTCGAGCCCGCGTATCTCCCGTGGCAGCCATTCGCCGGCGCGCCCTGCCAGCAGAGTGGCGCCACCCCGGAAGCGGCTGGACGCGGCAAGGTCGGGGCAGGGTAGCTTCTGGTGTCTCGCACCGCCAAACACCATGACCAGGTCGGCCTCGTGATGGCACACAGCGAGGATTGATGCGGCGGTCGTCGGGTAGGGCTGTTCCAGGAAGCTGAGTTGGGCGTGACGCGCCACCAGGTTGGCGTAGCCATGGGCGAGCGTCGGCGGTGATGACGGATCGGCCATCGCGGCGGGCGCGGGGCGTAGGGACGGGGCGGTGGAGACCCGCACGCTGCTGCCCGGCAACCAGCGTGGTGACCGGATATCTTCCGCCGACGCAGCGGGAAGGAGAAGCAGCACCAGCAACCCGAGGATCAGCAGGCACGGGCGCAATGGCGCATGGCGCCTCACGGAGACTCCAGCCGTTCACGCAGCGCATAGATCTCCACATCGCTGCGCAATCCCAGCTTGCGCAGCACCGCGACCTTCTGTGTGCTGACGGTCTTGATGCTGCGGTGCCGGCGCAGCGCGATCTCCGATACGGTCAGGCCTTCCAGCAGCAGCTCCAGTACCTCCCGCTCGTTGCGGCTGAGCTCGCCACGATCACCGGCCAGCCTGACGTCCGGCGGAATCCGGATCAGGCCCTGGAAGACGCGCACGATGGCGTCGGACAATGCCGCAAGGGGTTCGGCCTTGCTGACGAACCCACCGAGTCCGGCATCGATCAGGCTGTTGAGATTCGTGGTGGGAGAGAGCGTGGCGAAGGCCAGCATTGGTGTGCGCGGGAATTCGCGACAGAGCAGCGTAACCAGCTCGATGCCGCCCAGGTCGCCACGGGCGAGCGTGAGATCGATGATGGCCACATCCACGGGCAAGCGGTGCAGGCTGTCGATCAGCGCACCGCTGCAACCATGGCTGGCGACGATGTCGAACCGGAGATCGCCTGACAGGTGCAGGGCGGTGCCGCGACGGACGACTTCATGATCGTCCAGGAGCGCCAGGCGAAGCCGGCGCGGTGCAGGAAATCCATTCATGCGCGGGAGGTGGTCAGCGCCCGTGGGCGTGGCCGCCATTCTGGCGCCGCTGTCGCGTCGAACATCGAATTTGTTGCGTTTTTACGACTATTCCTAAAGATCGATGTATGAGCTCCATCGATAAGAGCTGATCCATGGGCTGGACGTATCGTCAGGTTGAAAGCCGTGTGGACGCAGTGTCCTGGCGCGCTCTCGCTGGGTACAGCTGGCCTGGGTTGCAGGGCTGCCGGCACCCTTCGAGGGGGGGGTATTAATGTGACGCGTCACGCCGAAGTGCCTGGTCACCCGCGAGCCGAGTGGTGGGCGGTTGGCGATCTATCGCACCGACTGAGGTACGCGCCTGAGCCTGCCGGTGTCGTAGCCCATGGCCGCGATGCGCTCCACGGCGTGCTGGTAGTCGCTGTCCGACACGTGCGGGGTACGCGCCATATACCAGACATAGTCGCGCTTGCTGCGTGCGACGATGGTCTGGCCATAGTCGTCGTCCAGCCAGGCAATCACATACTCAGCCTGGATCGGCCAGACGAACTGCATGCCCCAGATCGCGCCATTGCCGTTCTTCTCCACCCGGCCAACCGGGTGCATCGACTTCTGCGGGGCGTCGAAACTGCCCTTGCGATAGGTGAAGGTCGTCTGGATGCGCCCGTCCGGCCGCAGTGCATAGCTCTCAACCGCGTCGAAGGCCTCGCGCTCCGGCCATGAGGGTATGTGGGCGATCACATACCAGTCGCCCATGAAGCGCGGCACGTCCACCGAGGGCGGGCGGGGCAGAGGACGGGTATCGCTGGAACTGCAGCCGGAACCGAACAGGCTCAAGGCCAGCAGGGGAAGCAGGGAGCGCATGCGCATGTCACACCTCAACGGGGACGGAACAGATAGTGGGCAACCAGCCACTGCTGGCCATCGTCGTAGCCGAACAGCTCGGCGCAGGCCATCCAGAACATGCGCCAGCGCTGCCACCAGATCTTCGCCGCCGCCTGGCCGTAGGTTGCGACCAGAACCGGCATCACCGCCTCGCGGGCCGCATCCTGGTTGGCCAGCCAATGGTCGGCGGTGCGCTGGTAGTGGGTGCCGTCCAGCAGCCAGCGCTGATCGAGTCGCAGGTCGCGCTGGAAATGCAGCAGGGTGTCAGCGGCCGGCATCAGGCCGCCGGTGAAGAAGTGGCGCCCCATCCAGTTGTCGCCGCCCTCGGTCTCGAACGGGTACATCAACGTGCGATGGGCGAAGATGTGCACGAACAGCGCACCGTCGGGCTTCAGCCACTGCGCGATGTGCGCCAGCAGTCGCTGGTAGTTGCGCACATGCTCGAACATTTCCACCGAGACACAGCGATCGAAGCGTGCCGTGGGCAGCTCAAGCTGGTTGACGTCGCGGGTCAGTACCTCGACGTTGTGCAGGCCCCTGGCCTGGCATTGCGCCATGATGTGCTGGCGCTGGCTGTGCGAGTTGGACACCGCAGTGATGTTGGCCTGCCGATAGCGTTCGGCCATCCACAGGGTCAGCGAACCCCAGCCACAGCCCAGTTCGAGAATCTGCTGGCCGTCGGCAAGTCCGGCACGCTGGCCATAAAGTTCCAGCATCGCCTCCTCGGCCTGGTCCAGCGTTTCGCGCCCGGTGGGGTAGTAGCAGCTGCTGTACTTCAGCCGCTTGCCCAGGCAGGCCTGGAAGAATGCCGCGGGAACTTCGTAGTGCTGGCGGTTGGCCGCGTCGGTATGCAATGCGAGCGGACTGTCGGTCAGTTCTGCGATGCGACGGCTGAAGCGCGCGGACTGTGCCTCGATACCTCCCGCCGATTCCTCATGCAGGCGTTGCGCGCACAGGCGCCGGATGCCGGCACGCAGCGCCGCATCGGGAACCAGCCCGCGTTCGGCCCAGGCGATCAGCCCGGTTTCCGCATCTTCGGCCGGATTCAGTGACGGGATCGCGCTCATGCGGAATGCTCCTTGGAAGAACGGGGGAACCAGGGAAAGAACATGGGCGTGCTGCGCTGGTAGGCACGGTAGTCGTCGCCGCGGCTGCGCAACGCCTGCTTCTCGGTGAAGGGGATACCGCTGAGATAGCGCAGGAACAGATACATCAGCAGCGGCCCGGCCCACGCCAGCCACCACAGGGGGGAGCCGACGGCAAGCAGCACATAGGTGAACCAGTGCAGCCACTCGAAGAAGTAGTTGGGGTGGCGTGAATAACGCCAGAGCCCTTCGCGGCAAGTGAGGCCCTTGTTCGCCGGGTCGGCGCGGAAACGTGCGAGTTGGCGGTCGGCCAGGCTCTCGCCGCCGACGCTCAGCAGCCAGGCCAGGGCTGCGGCGACTGTCCACGGTGTCAGGCCAGCATGGGGATTGGCTGCCACCGCAACGAAGGGCAGGGCGAACAGCACGACCAGCAGCGCCTGCGCCATGAAGAAGCCAAAGATCTTGCCCTGGTGGCTCTGCCAGTGTTCGCGCAGATAGCGGTAGCGCCCGTCTTCGGGTTCACTACGGACCCGGCGCCACAGGTGCAGCGCCAACCGGCCGCCCCACAGGCCGCCGAGCAGGCCCAACGCAACCCGAGGCAACATCGCGCCATCGCCGAGCAGCGCCAGCAGCAGGGCCGAGGCACCCACGCACTTGGCCCAGAGCACGTCGACAACGCCGATGTTCTGGTGGCGGCGCTGCCAGGCCCAGCCCCAGCTCATCACCAGCACGGCATACAGCAGTACCCACAGCAGATTGATCATGACGATGCTCCGGCCAGGGAGGGCGGGGTGGTGCGAGAGCCGCGACGCGCGGTGACGCACAGCAGCGAAAGCGCGATGCTCCAGCCCGCACCCAACACCAGCAGGCCCTGCCACGTGGGTGCGGCGAAACGGACCGCATCGAAACCGCGCGCTGCGGAGAGGTAGGCCAGCGGTGCCAACAGCAGGCCGAACAGGGCCGGCAAGGCAGGGTGGCGCAGCAGGAAGCGCATCGAGGTGGTCAGCGTCATCGCGAACGCGGCCCACAGCGCCATGATCCAGGGAGGCGGCACCCAGCCCAGCGGGGCGGCGGCGTAGCGCACGGTGCCGCTGGCGGCAGCACTGGCGTCGACCAGCCATGCGCAGGCCAGTGCCAACACCATCAACCGAAGATCCAGCCGTGGTTGCGGCGACGTCAGCAGCTGGCTGCCGATGTAGAGAGAGGCTGCCAGCAACGCCGGCCACTGCCAGCCGCGCCCGGCGCCGGCCACGGCGCACACCCAGACCAGTTGGTTGCCGAGCAGATTGGGCCAGAATCTGCGCATCTCAGCTGCCTTGGCCCGATGAGGCGCCCGGGCGATGCCCCGGGCGCGCCATCAGCAGATGGGAGACCCCGATCGAGCGCTCCAGGAAGCCGCCCTCGCAGTAGGCCAGGTAGAACTCCCAAAGGCGGCAGAAGCGCGTATCGAAGCCTTGCGCCTGCACGTCGGGCAATCGGTCAAGGAAGCGCTGGCGCCAGGCGCGCAGTGTCAGCGCGTAGGAGTGGCCGAAGTCCTGCTGGGCGATCAGCTGCAGGTCGCTGGACCGCGTTTTGGCGGCCATGATCGCGTTGATCGACGGAATGAAGCTGCCGGGGAACACATAGCGCTTGATGTAGTCGACGCTGCGCCGGGCCTGCTCGTAGCGATGGTCCTCGATGGTGATGGCCTGCAGCAGGGCAACGCCATCAGGCTTGAGCAGGCGCTGCAGCGTGGCCATGTAGGTGTCCAGGTATTCTGCGCCGATGGCTTCGATCATCTCGATCGACACCAGCTTGTCGAACTGGCCCTGCAGGTCGCGGTAGTCCTGCATCAGCAGCGTGACCTGGTCCTGCAGGCCGGCCGCCTGCACGCGCTGGGCAGCCAGCGCGTGCTGCTCGGCGGAGATGGTGGTGGTGGTGACGTGGCAGCCGTAGTGCTGCGCCGCGTGCAGCGCAAAACCACCCCAGCCCGTGCCGATCTCCACCACGCGATCGCCCGGCTTGAGCTGGAGCTGCTGGCAGATGCGGTCCAGCTTGCGCCGGGAGGCGGATTCCAGCGACTCGTCTTCTGTGTCGAACAGGGCGGAGGAATACATCAGGTCGGGCGACAGGAACAGGGCAAAGAAGTCGTTGCCGAGGTCGTAGTGCGCGGCAATGTTGCGGCGGCTGCCTTCACGGCTGTTGCGGCGCAGCCGGTTCCAGCCGCGCAGCAGCCAGCCACCCACGCGGGCCGGGCCGCGCTCCATGCCGTCGAGCAGGTCGCGATTGCGCACCAGCAGCCGGATCAGCGCCACCAGGTCATCGCAGTGCCATTCGCCCTGGATGTAGCTTTCACCTGCGCCCACGCTGCCTTGCGCTGCAACCTTGCGGTAGAACGCCGGGTCATCGATGGTGACGGTCACCTGCAGTTCGCCATGGGCTTCGCCCAGCCAGACTTCGCCGAGAGCATCACGCACGCACAGGCGGCCGTCGCGCATGGGGGCAAGCTGTTCCAGCAGGCGGCGGCGCAGGAAGGCATCCAAGGCGCCGGGACGCGGCAGGGCGACCAGGGGAGTCATCGAGTTCATCGCGGTTTCTCGGCAAGGGCAGGGTGGTCATGCACGGGGTTGCGCTTCAGCCACAGCCGCAGCGCGTGCCAGTGGATGGCGGCCATCACCTGCAGGGTCATCAAGGGATAGCAGGCCAGGACCCGGGCCAGCCCGCGGCCATCCAGCGCGTGCCGCTGCATGGTCTGGGTGGCATCAAACTGGCGAACGCCTTGGCGCCAGACCTGCATGTGCACGCGCAGATCATCATCCGGGCAGTTGAACCGCCAGTCGTAGTGGCAATCCATCGGCATGAACGGTGAGACATGGAAGCGCTTGTCGAACCGCCAGCGCAGCGAGGCGCCTTCGTGGGTGGCCGTGGCGACTGGCAGCACATAGGCGTGCCGTTCCTTCCAGGGCGTATTGGTGATCTCGGCGACGATGCAGTCCAGGGTGCTGCCATCGGACTGGTAGCAGTAGTAGAAGCTGACCGGGTTGAATACGTGCCCGGCGAAGCGAAGATGGGTAAGCAGGCGTACCGGGCCGGTAGGCCGATAGCCCAGGGTGGCCGCGGCACGGTCGCGCACCGCATCGGCCAGTGGTTGTGCGGGATTGCCGAAGTAGTCGCTGCGGCGGAACTCGGCCAGGTTGCGGCGATTGACCGACCACAGCCAGCGCCCGGCGAACACGGTCTCCAGCTCGTCCAGATCGAGCAGCAGCTGCGCGATCGGATAGCGGAATGCGTGGGGCTGCGGATGATGCCGTCGGTGCATCACCTGCCCGAAGTAGAGTGCGCTGGCACTCACGCTGCCACCTCGCCGGGCACAACGCTGTCACGGTGCGCGGTGCACTCGCGCATCGCGTCCACCACGCGGCGGGCGCTGCGGATGCCGTCTTCGTGGAAGCCCCAGCCCCAGTATGCGCCCGCGAACCAGGTGTGGCGGCGGCCCTGCAGCTCTGCCCAGCGCTGCTGGGCACGGATAGCGGCATGATCGTGCACCGGGTGGGCATAGTGCAGCCTGCGCAGCACCTTGGCCGGATCGATCGCCTCGCTGCGGTTGAGGGTCACGACCAGCGGGGTGTCACCGGGCAGGCCCTGCAGGAGGTTCATGCAATAGCTGACCGTACAGGGCGCGCCTGGATCCCTGGGAACGTGTGCATTCCATGCAGCCCATGCCTTGCGGTTGCGCGGCAGCAACGATGCATCGGTATGCAGTACTGCTTCGTTGGGCTGGTAGCGGATGGCGCCGAGCACTTCGCGTTCGGCCGGATCGGCGTCACGCAGCAGGGCAAGCGCCTGGTCGCTGTGGCATGCCAGGATGACCTCGTCGAAACCCTCCACGCCCGCCGCGCTGTGCACGCGCGCGCCCCACGGCATGCGTTCGACCGAGTGAACCGGGCATTCCAGCCGCTCGCGCACCCGCCAGCGGGCGCGAAGGGCATCGACATACCGTGCCGAGCCACCGCTGACTACCCGCCAGGGTGCGCGCCCGGTCATCTGCAGCATCTGGTGGTTGGCCATGAACTGGGCCAGGTAGCGGGCCGGGAACTGCATGACCGTGGCGGTCGGTGACGACCACAGTGCCGAAGCCATCGGCAGCAGGTGCTCGTCGATGAAAGCGGTGCCGTAGCGCTGGCTGCGCAGGTACTGGCCCAGTGTCGGGCCTTCGTCTTCCGCCAGCAGCAGCGGCGCATCCCGGTAGAACCGGCGCAGGTCGGCCAGCATTCCCCAGAAGCGCGGCGAAACCAGATTGCGACGTTGGCAGAACAGGCCATCCAGCGAAGTGGCGTTGTACTCGACGCCACTGCGCTCGCTGTGCATCGAGAAGCTCATGGTGGTCGGCTGCGAGGCCACACCCAGTTCTTCGAACAGTGCCGTCAGCAGTGGGTAGTGCAGGGGATTGAAGACGATGAAACCGGTATCCACCGCCATGCGCGTGCCGTCCACCTGCACGTCATGGGTGTGGGTATGCCCGCCCAGGTAATCGTTGGCCTCGAACAGCGTCACTTCGTGTTCGCCGTCCAGCCACCAGGCACTGGCCAGGCCGGCAATGCCGGAGCCGATGATCGCGATGCGCATGTCAGTACCTCGCCTTGACCAGTACCCACTCGGGGATGGGCTTGAGTCCCCTTACCAGGCCCATGGCCGCCATTGCGCGCAGCCCGTACCAGGTCAGGTCGATCTCCCACCAGCGGAACCCCTGGCGGACGGTCCCAGGGAAGAAATGGTGGTTGTTGTGCCAGCCTTCACCGAAGGTAAGCAGCGCCAGCCAGAGGTTGTTGCGGCTGTCGTCACGGGTCTCGAAGCGCCGCCGGCCAAAACGATGGGCCAGCGAGTTGATGGTAACGGTGGCGTGGAACAGCACCACGGTGGAAATGAAGAAGCCCCACACCAGCAACTGCGGGCCAGAGGTGTGCAGTCCGGGCGCCCAGCGCTCCAGGCCGGCGCCGAGTGCGTACAGCGCGGCAGCCAGCAGTACCGGCACCGCCGTATCAAAACGGTCCAGCCAGCGCAGTTCCGGGAAGCGCGCCAGGTCAGGCACGCGCGATAGATCCGTGGCGAATGCCTCGCGGGTGAGGAACCAGCCCATGTGGCTGCGCCAGAAGCCGCCTTCGCGCGGCGAGTGCGGGTCCAGCGGTTGGTCGGCATGCCGATGGTGATGGCGATGGTGGGCCGCCCACCACAGCGGCCCACGTTGCACGCTGGACGCGCCGATCACCGCGAACACGAATTGCACCGTTCGCGATGCCTGGAACGTCCGGTGCGAGAAGTAGCGGTGGTAAAAGGCGGTGATCGCAAACATGCGTACTGCGTAGAGGGCTGCGGCGACGATCACTGCGGTCCACGAGATACCTACCCAGATCACCGCGATGCAAGCCAGGTGCATCAACGCGAACGGTACGGCGCGCAGCCAGTCGATGCGTCCGGGCTCGCCAGCGGCGTGGTCTGCAGCGCTGCCGGTGTCGACCCAGCGCTTCAGGGTGCGCAGCAGGCGCCAGCGTCGGCGGGGGAGGGGCGCTACAGAGGCCATGGCGGATCTCGGCGGGTGTCGTGTCTTCCTCTACGCAGCAGTGCGCGCAATGGATGCGGCCGGCTGTGGAGAATTTCGGCTTCACTTGGGCATCACGCTGCAGCGCCCGACCAGGGGTTGCGTCCAGGCCTGTTGCCATTCGTTGGCGGACCGCTCGGCCACCGGCGAGCTGAAGCGCACCGTGACCTGTGGGTAGGTGCCGCGGGTATCGCGCAGGTTGCTGGTTCCGCGGAATTCCAGCAGGCGGCGGTCGGTGCTGGCATAGACCAGCGACAGGCGCGGCGCGATGCCGCCGTACCAGGTGTCCAGACTGACCTCGATGGCCTGGGCGTCGATGCCCTGCCAGCGAACCGGGCCGGTGTGCCGCACCTGCACCGGGAAGAAGCGCTGCCGCCCCGGCACCAGGAAAGGCAGACTGATGCGTTCACCTCGCAGCAGCGCTGGCCAATGCTGGCGCACCGCGGCGTCGAAGCCCGTGTCGATCACCGCATCCGGAGCCAGCTCAAGCCGACGATGACGCAGCTCACTGGCGGCATCTTCTTTCCAGGCGATGGACACCGACTCGCCACTGGCGTCGACGTCAGCGGTTTGCCCACTACGGCTGTCCTGCAGCGAATAGCCCCGGGCCTGCGGGCGGGCGCTGGCCGGCAGATGCTTGCGGGCGAAGGGGCGGCCATCCGGGCACTGATAGAGCACCCAGCGCTCGGCACCCTCCGATGGGCCGCGCCGCCAGTGCACTTCACGATAGAGCAGATCGCCCTGCGCCGAGGTGGCCACGCCCTCGTTGCGCAGCCAGGGCGCCGCCAGCGCGGCATGGGGCAGGCACAGCAGCAGCCAGGCAGTGCGCATGGTGTTCATCCGGTCGGGAGGCTCAGGTCATACGGCGGGCGCGGCTGCTTGGATGCACAGTGCCTGCTGCATCCAATGGCCGCCCCTGCGCGTAGAGAGGACAGACCTTCACCTGCCCGCCGCTCACGCAGATGTACCCTGACGCTGCCAGCACCCTCCTCAACTTCGATACCGCACGCACCGTGTCCAGTTCCCAGCAGCCCAGCAGCGAGCCGACGAACTGGGCCGATGACATGGACAGTGTGGCGCGGCTGCGCGACCGCGACTGTTTCATGCGGATCTATGACTACTTCATGCCGCGGCTGTGCGTGTATCTGCGTGGCCTGGGGGCACCCGACGCCGTGGCCGAGGAAATGGCGCAGGAGTGCCTGCTGCGCCTGTGGTTGCGGGCGGCCGAGTATGATGCGGCCCAAGGCGCGCTGAGTACCTGGCTGTACCGGATCGCGCGCAACCTGCATATCGACCGCATCCGTCGAGAGCGCAGCTGGATGCAGGTGCAGGCAGCGGTGGAAGACGCCGCGGCCGTGGACATGATCGAGCGCAGCAGCGCCGAGCAGTTCGCCGACCAGGCGCGCCTTCGCCAGCGCATCAACGAGCTGCCCGCCGTGCAGGCGAGGCTGGTGCGGATGTCCTATTTCGAGGCGAAGAGCCACAGCGAGATTGCCCAGGCGCTGGGCATGCCGCTGGGAACGGTAAAGTCACACCTGCGACGTGCGTTCCTGCAACTGCAGGCCAAAGTGGGAGGTGCGCTGTGAATCCGCATCACCACCTGCACGAATCCACGCTGATGAGCTATGCCGCCGGCGCGCTGCCGGCGCCGTTGAGCATCGTGGCCGGTGCCCACCTCGAGCAGTGCCCCCACTGCCGGCAGCGCCTGCGCGATGCCGAGGCGATCGGCTCGGTGCTGCTGGAGCAGACCCAACCGCCCGCGGCCGACGCGCGTCGCGAGCAGTTGCGCGAGGCCATGCTGGTGCAGCTGGCCTCGGACGCGCCGAGCGCCATCGCCGGAGCCAGGCGCCCGGTGCCGAGGGAGCGGCCCGAGGCCGATCCGGACCATCTGCCCGCCTCGTTGCATCCTTACTTCGGCGCTTCGCTCAGTGCCCTGCGCTGGCGCTGGATGGCGCCCGGCGTGCACTGCATCAGGGCTGAGCAGATGCCCTCGCTGATCATGCTGAAGATTGCCCCGGGCAAGTGCCTGCCGATGCACAGCCATGGCCGCAGCGAACTGACCCACATCCTTCGAGGCTCGTACAACGACGCGCTGGGGCTGTTCGCGCCGGGCGACGTGGCGGACCTGGACGAGGAGGTGGAGCATCAACCGGTAACTGCCCCGGGTGTTCCCTGCATCTGCGTTTCAGCGCTGGACGCGCCGTTGGTGTTCAGTGGCTGGCTGGCGCGGAAGATCCAGCGTTTCGTGAAACTCTAGCGTGGGTGCGACCATGGCCGGGAAAGGTGCGTTGAGGATTCTGTTGACCGGTGCCTCGGGCTTGGTCGGGCAGGGCGTGGCGTTGGCCTGCCAGCGCTCGCCGCAGGTCGGCCATCTGGCCGCGCTGGTGCGGCGCCCGGGCAGCCTCAGCGGAGCGGGTAGGGAGCTGGTTGTTCCTGACTTCCTGCATATCCAGGGGCGCTCGGATGAACTGGCCGGGTTCGACGCATGCTTCTACTGTGCCGGTGCGCCACCGGTCGGCACGGCTGAGGCCGAGTATCGACGCGTGACCCGGGACATCACGCTGGCGGTGGCCCGCGCCTGGGCAACTGCGAATCCCGAGGGATGTTTCCTGTATGTATCCGGTGCCGGCGCGGATCCACAGAGCAGATTGATGCCGTTGAGGATCAAGGGCGAGACCGAGGTGGCATTGCAGGCCCTGCCGATGCGCTCGGTGATGCTGCGCCCGGGGGGCGTCCGGCCGGTGCCGGGAACCGGCACGCGTCACGGCTTGCTCAAGCCCCTGTACTGGGGTGGCGCGCCGTTGATGAAGCTGGCCGGCGCCGTTGCGCCGTCGTTGATGACCAGCAATCTGGCGCTGGGCCAGGCGATGATCGCACTGGCCGGGCGGGAGCATCCGCCGGGCACGGTGGAATGCGCGGACATCAACCGGATCGCTGCTGGCGCGCGCGATCCGGCGTCCTGATCTCAGAGTGGCACCGTCTCCAGCGCGGTGCGCACCGCCGTCGCCAGGTCACTGCGGGTAAACGGCTTCGGCAGCAGTGCAACGGCCCGTCCCTGGCTGCCCACCTGGTCGTGGTCGCGCGGATAGCCCGACGTGAACAGGACGGCGACTTCCGGCCAGCGTTCACGGACTTCACGCACCAGCTCCCAGCCCGACATGCCGGGCATCACCACGTCAGAGAACAGCAGGTCCACTTTGGTATCAGGGCGTTCCAGCAGCCGCAGTGCGGAGGGGCCGTCGTGGGCTTCCAATACCCGGTAGCCCAGCAGCCGCAGTGCATCCACCGTGTGGGCGCGGACATCGTCGTTGTCCTCGGTCACCAGGATGGTTTCCTCGCGCGGCGAGTAGCCCGCCAGGCCGGTCTGCGGGGGACGCGCTTCGGAGGGCAGGGCCAGCGGTGAGCGCGGGAACATCATGGTGATACTGGTGCCGCCGCCTTCCACCGAATCGATCAGTACGTGGCCGCCTGACTGCTTGACGAACCCGTGCACCATCGACAGGCCCAGGCCGGTGCCACGGCCAACCTGCTTGGTGGTGAAGAAGGGTTCGAAGACCCGGGCAAGCGTCGCCGCATCCATGCCGTGGCCGTTGTCACGCACCCGCAGCATCACGTACTCGCCCGGCGTCGCATCCGGGAACAGCGCAGCGTAGTCGTGGTCGAGGTGGCTGTTGTCGACCTCGATCACCAGCCGGCCGCCGTGCGGCATCGCATCGCGGGCATTCACCGCCAAGTTCAGTACGGAGGCCTCCAGCTGGCTGACGTCGATCTCGACACACCAGATGTCCTCGGCGCTGCGGATCTCCAACTGCACCAGCTCACCCAGCGCACGCTGCAGCATGTCGTGCATGTCCAGCAGGCGCTCGTTGAGGTTGGCGGCCTGGCTGCGCAGCGGCTGGCGGCGGGCAAACGCCAGCAGGCGCTGGGTCAGGCTGGCGGCACGGCCCACCCCCTTCAGCGCATTGTCCAGCGCACGGCCCACCAGCGCACCGGCCTCGCCAGCCCTTTCACTGAGCAGCATGGCGTGCTCGACATTGCCGGAAATGACGGTCAGGATGTTGTTGAAATCATGTGCGATGCCGCCGGTGAGCTGGCCGACCGCCTCGATTTTCTGCGACTGGCGCAGGGCATGCTCAGCCTGCACGCGCGCGGTGGTTTCCACGGCCTCGGAGACCACAGCGGTGACCACCCCTTCCGTATCGAGCAGTGGACGGAACGAGAAATCGAAGCTGCGCCGCCCGGTCGGGAGTTCCAGTTCCAGCGCATGCAGTGAACTGCGGCCCTGTACGGCTGCGGCCACGGCCCGATCGATCAGCGCGCTGATGCCCTCGGTGGTGCCGAACCAGACCGATTCGGCGAAGCGTTGGCCAACGACGTCCTTCTTGTCTGCCAGCACCGCGGCCAGTGACGCGTCATTGGCATCGACCACGCGTCCGGACAGATCCAGCAGCACCTGGTGCTGGAAACTGGATTCGAAGATCGTCTGCAGGCGCCGCTTGCTGGCGCGCAACTCGGCCGTGCGTGCCTGTACCTGCTGCTCGAGCAGCTGGTTGTCTTCGCGCAGGGCCAGCTCGGCCTGTTTCAGCAGCGAGACGTCGCTGCCCAGGCAGATATACCCGGCCACGCTGCCATCGGCGGCATGCTCAGGCACGCAGTCCATCTGCACGAATCGTGATTCGCCACTGCGATGGATCAGTTCGACCTGGAAGCGGGTGCGCTCGCCCTGCAGTACGCGTTCCAGGCTGGGCAGGGCGTGCTCGAAGGCGGAAATGCCGCTGACATCCCGAGCCGGCCGACCCAGCAGTTCTGCAAGGCTGAATCCATGCCAGTCCAGGAACGCCTTGTTGGCAAACCGGTAGCGATGGTCCTTGTCCAACTGGGCGATCAGCGCCGGGACGGCATCGGTCACCTTCTGCAGCTGGGCCTGGCTTTCGTTCAGCGCGGCCTGCGCATTGGCCAGCTGGGTGCGCTCGTGCGCCTCCTGGCGAGCGCGGCGGATGGCGTCGGGCAAGCGTTGCAGGCGTTGCTTCACCACGTAGTCGCGGGCGCCGCGCGTGAGTGCCTGTACCGCCAGTTCCTCGGTCAGGGTGCCGGAAACAAAGATGAAAGGCGTCTGCGGCACGCGCTCGCGCGCCAGGGCAAGTGCTGCGTCACCATCGAAGCCTGGCAGGACATGATCGGCGAGGATCACGTCGAACGGGCGGTTTTCGATGGCCTCGATGAACGCGTTGCGGGTCCACAGGCGCTCGGCCTCGAAATCGAGGCCGGCACGCTGCAGCTGGGCGCTGATCAGCTCCGCATCAAGCGCGCTGTCCTCCAGCATGAGGATGCGCAGGCGCTCGCTGCGGCGCGATCCATCACGCATTGCGCTGCCCCGAACCGTTGGGCCGATGCGGTGGCGGCTGGTTGGTGATGCCCCAGAACATGCCCAGGCCCTGGATGGCGTCGAAGAATTCCTTGAAGTCGACCGGCTTGACCACGAATGCGTTGACGCCCAGTTCGTAACTGCGCACCAGGTCCTGCTCTTCGCGCGAGGAGGTCAGCATCACCACCGGCGTGCTGCTCAGGTACGGGTCGCCACGGACCTGCTCCAGTACCTCCAAGCCATTGACTTTGGGCAGCTTCAGGTCCAGCAGCACGACCACCGGGCCGCCGTGCATGGCACCGGCGAACTTGCCTTCGCAGCGCAGGTAATCCAGCGCTTCGGCGCCGTCGCGTACATGGATGACATCGTTCAACAGCTGGCAGCGCTCAAGCGCGGCCATCGTCAGCTCTGCATCCTTGGGGCTGTCCTCTACCAGGAGGATCGGCCGCAGGTCCCTCATGGGTGTTCTCCTGTGGAGCGGGGTAGGGTGAAGTGAATGGTCGCGCCCTTGCCGGGCTCGCCCTCGGCCCAGGTACGGCCGCCATGGCGGCCGATGATGCGGCGCACGTTGGCCAGGCCGATGCCGGTGCCTTCGAACTCTTCGATGTGATGCAGGCGCTGGAACACGCCGAACAGCTTGTCGACGTAACGCATGTCGAAGCCGCAGCCGTTGTCGCGCACGAAGAAGTGATCTTCGTCGTCGCTGCGGCCGTGCCCAATCTCGATCATCGCGTGCTCGCGCTCGCGGGTGAACTTGATCGCGTTGCCCAGCAGGTTCTGCCAGACCAGGCGAAGCATCGTCGGGTCGGCTTCCACCTCCGGCAGCGGCGCGAGCGTCCACTGCACGTCGCGGCCGGCGTAATCCAGCGCCAGGCTCCGGCGCACGTCCTCGGCCAGCGCAGCCATGTCCAGACGCACCCGCCCAAGCGTGGAGCGTCCCATCTGCGAGAAGCTGAGCAGGTCGTCCACCAGTGTGCCGGCGGACTTTGCTGAATCGACGATCGTATCCAGGAAGCGGCGCTCGGTCTCGTTGAGGCGGTCGCCCGCCGAGCTGCCAAGCAGCTCCGAATAGCCCACGATGTGGCGGAAGGGGGCGCGCAGGTCGTGGCTGACCGAATAGGAAAAGGCTTCCAGTTCCTTGTTGCTGCGCAGGAGCTGCTCGTTCAGTTCCGCCATCTCCTCGGCCTTGCGCAGCACGATATCGACGATGGCCGTGCGCATCTCGTGTGCCGCATCGCAGTCGGCGTCGGTCCACGGCAGGCTGCGCTGCCGCACGGTCTCTTTCCAGGCGTCGAAGGAGCTCCGCGGGGAGAGTGCGACGCCGGGCGCTGCGGTCTTGCGGGGGTCTCCCCCCCAGCGCACGGTTCGCACCACCTCCGGCCGGAACCACATCAGGTAGCTGTCATGCAGCTGCGAAATGGACACTGCCAGCAGGCCGCTGGCTACATCGGCCAGGTGCGCGGCAGGCGACCAGTCGGCGGCAAGGTGGTCGGTGCAGTAGGTTTCCTGCCCGGCCTGCCGGGTAGCCAGCCAATCGGCCAGGGCCAGCACGTCGCTGGCCGGTGGGCACTCACCCACGCGCATGCAGTCGCCCTTGTGCACGATGGCAGCCCCGGCCGCGCCGGTCAGCGACAGCAGGCTGCCTTCGTCCTGGCGCAGGGCCGCCATGAATTCTTCGTCGCCGGCCATGCGGCCCAGCAGCTTGACCAGTATCGAGCGACGCGCGACGCGTTCTTCAATCGCGAGCGCGCGCTCCTTCAGTGCAATCTGCAGCGACAGGATCTGGCCCATGAACTCGCAGGCGGTACGCACGTGGTAGGGCAGGCGGCGTGGCTGCACGGTGTGGCAGGACACCAGGCCCCATAACCGCCCCTCATGTACCAGTGACACCGACATCGACGCCCCGGTCCCCATGTTGCGCATGTACTGAAGATGCACGGGGGACACGCTGCGCAGCACGGCCAGGCTCAGGTCGGTCGGTGGCGCCTCGCGGTGGTCTTCGGCCCGCATCAGCGGGGTAGGGGTATAGTTGTTGTCTGCGATCAGGCGCACCCGGTTCCGGCGGTACAGTTCGCGGGCCTGTGCGGGAATGTCCGACTCGGGAAAGCGCAGGTCCAGGTAGGACGGCAACAGGCCATTGCCATCTTCGGCCACCACGATGCCATTCCAGCCAGCATCGAATTGATAGACCAGGGTGCGGTCAAAGCCGGTGAGCCGCCGCATGTGCGCGGCCGCAAGCCTGCACAGGTCTTCCACCGTCGCTGCCGATTCAATGCCGGTCATCAGCTCGCGGATGGCTGGATACAGTTCTTCCAGCGAACCGGGCTGGCCGGGAACCGGCGCCTCCAGCTCGACCAGAAGATCCGTGGCGGAGCGGTGCACGAGCAGCTGATGGCGGCCGTGCCCATCCAGGTGCACCGCACCGACATGCGCGCTGCTGCCCACCGTCGCCTGTTGCAACACGCCCTGGAACGGTGCCAGCACGCCGCCCAGCACTTCACTGACGTGCTGCATCAACGGTTCGCCGAACTGTTTCAGCAGCCCGGGGTGGCTGATGGCGCGCTCGCGTACCTGCAGGGACTGCGGTTCAACGACCAGAAGCACACCGTAGGGCTGGATCGCGCCAGGGGTGTGGATCGGTTCGCGCGCGCAACGGGACAGGGCAGTGTCGTGCGCGGATTCGGTAGGAGGCGTCAAGGGCGGGACTCATGATTCGTGGATGGCTGGAACGGCCCAGCACTGCATCCGGTGTGCATGGATGGTGAAGCAAAAGCGTGCCGCCGCATACCACCACGTGAATGTGAAGGGTCTTTCATTCAAACCTGAATTCTTCATCTACGCAGCGACGGATGAACTGGAAGGCGTCTGTCGCGCCCCTGCATGCCTGTGCGCGCTCCTGGCCACTTAAAACGAGGGCATCCAGTTCCTCCCGCTCGCGTCTCCAGTATTCGGCCACACCGAGGTTGGAAGGGCGCAGGTGGCGCGCTCCGTATCCGGCATGAAGCTGCAACGCAGCGGCCATCTTCAACAGCACGGCCGCCCCCAGCGTCGAGCCCTCCGCCACGTAGCGCCAGCCCAGAACAGTCGCTTTCGAGAACACATGCGGCTGCGGTTGCCAGGCATGGGGTGCCGGCATGGAAGCGCCGAGGTCGCGAAGATCCTCCTCGATCAGCGGCAAGCGGGTCGCGCCCGGATCCTGCATCCGGTACAGCGGCGCAACAGCGCTATGGAAGTGCCATTGCACGCGCAGGAAGCAGAGGTAACGCTGGCGCGACGCGAAGATGTGTTGCTGCAACAGGTGCTGGTCGAGGCGATCGTGGGCCGCTCGGGTGTGCGCTTTCAGGGCGGCGCTGAGGGCAATGGGGTGATCGGGTTGTGCTGGCAATGTGGATGTAGGCATCGGCGCGCACCCTAGCAGATTTCGATGCAGAGACCGGTGCAGGTTTCGCGGCCAGCACATCTGCGCTGCACGCCAGCTAGACAGCGGCTGCCCTACGGTGACTGCACTTCCAACAGATGCCACGCCCGTGAACCTGCAGACCGCACCCGCGCCCCAGTACCGTATGCTCCCTGACAGCTGCCAATTTGAATTGCTGGATGTGGATGCACTGCAGGATCCAGCCAGTGGCCGGCTGCTGCACCTGTACTCGCTGGTAGCGCGTTGCCTTTCCTGCGAGACGATCTTCAAGGCAGAAGAAGGGCAGGGCCTGGTCAGCCATACTGCAGCGCGAGTGGTGCGGTGCCCCACCGGTTGCGGGCAGCAGGCGTTCAAGCCGGGCCTGTTGCGGACCTGGTGCCCACAGGCCGTGGCCCAGGCCTGAACGCTGGATCCGCGTGTCACAGCAGCCCTGGATTGGCCCGCCAGACGGCGAAGTTGAGCGCCGAGGCGAACAGGATCCAGGCGAGATAGGGAAGCAGCAGCACTGCCGCGGCCGGGCGGGTACGCGCAAACGCGACGATCGTCGCGCACACCAACACGATCAATACGAGAATGTCGGCGAAGGCAAGCGCGCCCAGCTTCCAGCCGAAGAACAGCCAGCTCCACAGTGCGTTGACGGCCAGCTGCACCAGATAGAGCAGCAGCGCGGGTCGTGCCCCGCGCCAGCCACGTTCGCGCCAGACCAGCCACGCGGCAACCGCCATCATGGCGTAGAGCAGCGTCCACACCGGACCAAAGACGCTGGCCGGTGGCGCCCATGCCGGAAGCGTGAGGGTAGCGTAGAAGCTTGCCGCGGACGTGGACGCCCACGCCCCCAAGGCTGCCGCGACGAAGGTGATCGCCACCCATCCCAGAAATCCGGAAACCTGTGAACTCCGCTTCATAGCGTGCAGCTCCCTGATGCTTGTGCTGCCTGTCTACGCACAGGGGCAGCGAACGGATGCAGGTTGCTGGCCTTCAATCTGAAGAACCGACGGCACCCGCTCCCTGGCTCGCTGGCAGCAGGGAAGGTCGCTGGTCAAACCACTCCCTTGCTTTCGCCAGGTGCCATTGGCGCTGGTCACCGTCCAGCTCGATGCCCGCACCCAGCAGCCCCCAGCGCAGATAGAGATCACCGCGCTTGCGCTGGTCGAGCAGATCCAGCCGCGCGCGTACCGAAAGCCGATCGTTCTCGGCCTGCAGTCCATCGATGATCAGATGGCCCGGGCGCCAGCGCAGCGTCGCCCGTGCCTGCACCTGGCCGGAATCCAACAGCGACAGGGTCCAGCGCGGGTAGTCGGTACGCTCTGCGAACAGTGCAAGCAACGGCCGGGCATCGCTGAGATCCAGATCCGTGGTGGCATCGACCTGGAAGGGCGACTGCGCGTCGATGCGGCCACGCTTGAAGGCCACGCGGCCTTTCCATGCGCTTGCCCGCTCTGCGCCCGCCACCTGCACATTGCGAAGTTCGACGGTGGTGCCGGACAGATCGAAATGACGCTGATTGAAGTCACCGCGGCGCAGTGTTGCCTTCACGTCGACGTCGCCGCCCATGTCCAGCCCTGCCACCTTGGCGCTGGCATTGCGCCCCAGCAGCCGGGCAGTGCCATGGCCGACGCGTCCATCGGTGTCGAGCGTGGCATCGCCGCTCAGGCTGCCGGTGCCACGGAGCAGCCGCACCTGCGGCGAGCCCAGGTAACGGTTGTAGGCGGCCAGGTCGGGAATGGTTGCCTGGCTGAATCGCAGGTGCGCGCGGACACCCTTGCGCAGCTCCTGCAGGCGACCATCGCCGCTCAGGTCCAGGGCCAGATCACGGCCGTCGAACAGGCGCACATCCTTGGCATCGGTTGGCCGTGCAGTGAATCGTGGCAGCCGGACAGCCAGCTGTGCCTGGCTGGGGCTGCCGGCCTTCAGTTCGCCATGGGCGCTGGCCGTGCCCGCCAGTCGTACGCCGGCGACTTCGGCCACGGCTTCGGCGGCCGGAATGTCCACAGTGCTGCCTTCGATCAGTTCGCCGTTGCGCACGCGCAGATCCGCTTTCAGCGTGCCACCGCCGTCCAGCTGCAGCCACGGCTTGCGAACGAACAGGGCAGGGATCCAGTTGAGCGAAGTGAACGTCCATTCGCCGCGCACGGTACCAGAGCTGCGTTCCAGCAGCTGGGCGGGCTGCTGGAAGGGGATGTCCCGGCCACGGACGTGCAGATCCGCATCCACTTCACTGCCTGAGCCGGGTTTGGGCGGCAGGCGGGCCTGCAGGCGCAGGTCGTTGGACACATTGAGCTGCAGCGCCAGCACGCCGCGATTGGGGGCACCATCACCCAGGTAGAGCGGCACCTGCCAGATGGCGCGGTCCCCGGGCTGCAGCTGGCCGTCGATCAGGTGCAGCGCCAGCTGCAGGCGTCCGGGCACGGGGGCGCTGGAGATCTTCGGCGTTGTGGCATCCGTGTCCATGCGCAGGCCCTGGCTGCGGGCGTCGACCTCAAGCTGGGCATGCAGCAACTTCAACTTGGCCAGACCGGGCGCCTGGTCCCGATAGTGGCGCGGATAGCTGAAGCGCGCGGTGAGATCCATGTCGCCCAACAGCTGCACGCCGTCAAAACTGGTGTCCGCATCGCTGAACGCCACCTCGGATTCGAAGAGCTCCGACGGCCCGCCGCGCAGCTGCTTGAGAAAGCCCACCGTACCCCGGCCCTTGCCAATGATCAGCAACTTGCCAAAGCGTGCGCTGCGGATGCTGTCGCTGTGGATGGCGTCGAAACGGAGCGTCCAGCCGCGGTCGCTGCGCGGTGGTGGCGGGATGGCTTCTTCGACGCGGCTGATCTCGGCGGAAACCCCCGTCGCCTGCAAGCGCGGAACCCGCACCTCGCGCTGGAACAGGGGCAGCACCGCCAACCGGGCGCTGGCGCGCTCGGCATGCAGCACGTAGACCGTGTGGTTCACGTGGCCGCGCATGTGCACGTTCCAGGCGATGACATGGCCGGGCAGCAGCGTGATGGCCGGGCCGGTGGTCATCACGAACTTGTGCGGCTTGCGGTTGGTGACCTGATCGAACAGCGGGGTATTGAGGAAGATGTTGCCGGCCAGCAGGTACAGCAGGTAGATGCCCAGCAGGACGTACGCGGGAACGCGCCACCGTCGAAGCCGCTGCGGGATGTGCACGGAAACAGGAGACATCTACTGCTCTGAGGGCCGGAATTTCCACAACTATTGCGGAGCCGATGGCGGTGGCGCGTGAAGCAGCTACGGGGCAGGCGCTGGATTCTGGTAGTGTCCGGCCTGGTCACCACCACAGATCTGCAGGAGACGCATGGAGATCCGGCCCGCCCGTGCAGGCGATTTCGACGCGATGTGGGGCATGTTCAAGGCGGCCATTGCGGCGCAGGATGCGCTGCCTTTTGCCTCCTCTTTTGAGGTCGAAACCTTTCGCGCGCATTGGTTCCTGTCGCAGACACCTTATGTGGCCGTTCTGCAGGGCCGGGTGGTGGGCATGTACAAGATGGGCCCGAACTTCCCTGATCTGGGGGCGCATGTGGCGAGCGCCACGTATGTGGTGGATGTTTTCGCACAGGGGCAGGGCGTGGGCCGGGCCTTGGTGGAACACAGTCTGGAACGGGCGAGGGCGGAAGGATTCCTCGCCATGCAGTTCAATTACGTGGTCAGTACCAATGCCCCGGCGGTGGCACTGTACAGGAAGCTGGGGTTCGAGGTGGTCGGTACGTTACCCAAGGCGTTCCGGCATGGGACGCTGGGTCTGGTGGATGTCTTTGTGATGCACAGGTTCCTGTGATGCGATGCGTCCGCCGCGCGTGGTCGGCGATATCCAGCCGAGCTGGCTGCACAATTCCTGAGGATGTCCCTTGAATCCATTGGTACAGTTTTTGCTGAGTCTGCTGGCGGGCGCGTTCCTCCTTCTGTTGGCTGTGGGGCACGACTACTGGAAGCGCCTGCGTTGGCTCTTCGGATGGGATCCCAATCTGGGCCATGAATCTGCAGACAAGCTCATTTCCATCGCCAACAGGACGGTGCTGGTGACGGCCGCCTTGCTGTTGGTTTGGGCGGTGACAGGCCCATCCCCGTACCGGAGGAACTGGGAGATGGAGGTTTGGGGTTTGCCGGCCGGCACGTTGATTGCGTATGTGGCGCTCATCCTCAGCGCATCGACGCGGTCCCGCGCCTAGATGGCATGGAGCTCGCCGGCATGGAACGGCCCAATAGCGTGACGCGTCACGACCATTGAGTGGCTACGGCTGGGGTGCCAGAACGCGCTCCTGAGGCCTCGGTTGTTGGTGCCGAATCGGCGAAAGCGCTCTTGCCAGGCTGGCGTGCAGCCACGGCAAGATCAGCGGCAAAACTACGCCCGCAAAGCCGTCTTTACCCGCCACTGTCAGATCCGCAAGATCCTTTGCCATTCCTGCAGAGGTTGAGGGAAGCCCAAAGGGCGGTTGGCAGTGATCGAATCACTGACAATCAGGCCGGCGCCTGGAGTGGATCAGGGGCGTGACTGGTGAAGCCTGGATCGGGCAATGGCGTAATGAACATAATATACATACCGCCGTTCTCGGTACCGCTAACCGCCTGAATTTGGCCGGTTTTTGCGTTCGCGAGACCTGGCATCGACAGCGCTACCAGCGCGACGACCGCAGCAGCCGCGCTCAACCTGTCCAACATCGATTTCCACATCGCGCGCTCGGCCGGGGATGCCGCCCGCTCAGCATGGATGCGTGCCGTCCATGCCGGTCCATCGAGCTTTGCCATGGCGCAAAGCTGCGCAATTCGCTCATCAGGAATGGGATTCCGGGCCTGTCGCCAATTCGAGACGACGGCGCGGGTGACCCCCATGCGCTGAGCTAAAGCATTGTCTGAAGGGAGATTTGTTCCGACACGGGCTTGGTCGAGCAGCTGGTTGACGGCGTCCATGTACACGATTCCGTTGACAGGGTGTATTCGGGAAACTATACATCGACCCCGTATGCGGGATCGCATACGCCCGCCACCGGCACCCCAAGGCCGCTGGCGGGCCCCCTTGGGGGTACTTGGGGAGGGAGGGCACGTCGTGGTCCGTTTTGCAATGGATTCCGGATACACGCAATCAATCAGTCAGCTTGCGATCATCCCTTGCGATTCGAGCACCCAGCGTGTCGATAAGAGCGTTGGATCTCTTCGCATCGTCGTTCAAGGCGTTCTGCATTTCGACCAAGACGCCGTAAGCGAGGTCGACATACGTAAGCACTTCGTCCAGCAACCGGCCACTTTCTTTCTCTCTTGTGTCGCTCAGTTCTTGCCGCAAAGAGTTGTCGTAGAGCGCAATAACGTCGTTGAGTCTTCTAAGTACGTAGCGGACCTTGGACACGACGTTTGCAGTGGCATCGCTGACGACGCCCTCTTGTTCAGCGCCCCACTTCATTTCAACGATGTGATTAGCGAGATGCTTCAGCATTGGATGCGCCCTATTGGCGTCTCTGTCCTCTGCGGAACGGAGCTTCCTGGTCACCGTCATCAGCTGCAACTGCATAGGTACAAGCCAACTGGCTATCTCTCGGAGGCGCGTGTGTTCCGCCTTTGCCTCCCTGAGGCGCTTCTCTCGTCGCTCATGCAGTTTGAGCTCGCGATCACCTGCTGCCAGTCGCATCGCCCCGAATCCGATTACCCAGGTGCCGACGGCTGCAAACCAATCCGCAGCAGAGCCCGCGTCTTCAAAGACCGACAGCCCGAAGGGGCTGAAGAGTCCCGCTGCGATGATGCCAAGGATCGCCAGCAGCGAGGCCAAGAGGATCGTGCTCTCGGTCGAAACGCTCTTCCACGCAGCGCACAATCTGATCCAGAAATAGGTTTGTTTAGCCATAGCTCTCCAGGCGCCGAAGATGTGAACTGGGGGATTTTGGCATGACCGAGCCCTTGCTGGCATTTGCGCTGCTGGGCGCTATTGCCGCCGTCTCCATCGGTGCCGCTCGCATCGTGTCGTGGCTGCTGGACCGGCGGGATCGTGCAGCCGTCCAGCGTGCCAAGGAAGCGGCCATCGTCGTCCAGGCACGCGCCGAACTGGCCGCATCAGGCTGGACCGCTCAGGACGAAGACGGCTACCAGTCCCGACGCCACGGTGGCTGCCGTGGGTGAACTCCTGCGCGATCCGTTGGTTGTGGTTCTGATCGGGGGCGTCCTACTGACAGCCCTGTACTGGACGCTCGTGCTCGTGCTGCGAGGCAAGGGGGCTGGCAATGGCCGTTGATCGCGCTCGCTTCCGCATGGCCGTCAGCGGCGGGGCAGGGGGCTTTTCCCCGCTTTCGCCCGGTGAAAAGGGGCAGAGGGCGGCGGCGGAGATTGGCCCGGGGAGTAACACGGGCCAAAAGGGTCAGCAGGACGCAATCATTGACTACCTGACCATTGTGGTCCCGCTCTCCGCCCTTGAAGAGGTGAACTGCAAGAAACTGGACCTCTTGCTGTTCCGCATCTTCGGCTTCCGTGGCGAGGTTGTTGCCGGTGCCATTCGCGAGAAGAACTGGAACTTCTACGAACAGTCGGCGGTGCTCATCGACCGGGAAAACGAGGTGGTTGGTCGTGTCGGCATCGGGGGCAAGAAGAGCACCGTTTGCCTGAGCCTCACCGGCATGGGTTGCAAGTGGATTCGTGACTGGGCGCGCGTCTACAAGCAGTGCGCGATGCTGGACGCCAAGATTACCCGCGTTGACTGCGCGCACGACGACTACGAAGGCGAACGCCTGGACGTGCATGCGCTCCGCGAGGTTGCCGCGCAAGGCGGCTTTACCGAGGGCGGCTGCCCTCCACGTCACCGTTTCATTTCCGATGAAGGTCACAACACCGGCTGCACGCTGTACGTCGGTGGCAAGGGCCACAAGGAACTGTGCGTATACGAGAAGGGTAAGGCCGAGGGCCTGCCGTCCTCGCGCTGGGTGCGCGCGGAAGTGCGCCTGTACGGCAAGCACATGGAAATCCCGCTGGATGTGCTGTTGAACCCCGGCGCGTATCTGCGCGGTTCGTACAGCGCGCTGCAGGACCTCATCAAGGGCGTGTGCACTCGACTGCGCACGATCCGCAAGCACGTCGAAGTTTCTGCCGAGGCAATGGTGCTCTGGATGGAGCGCCAAGTAGGCCCGGCCCTCAGTGTTCTGCATGGAGCGTTCGGTGATTCGTTCACTGACTTCCTGTTGGCCCGCATCGTCCGTGACGGTCACCCCGGACGTTTTCGCGGCATTGCAAAGGGTGAACCACTCCATCGCTATGTGAGAGAAGAACTATGCCTATCTGCCGCGTGAAGTCCGCTGCCGTCGAAGAACGGCACAACAGCAAGACCAACTCCATCATCCGCTCCCAGATGGTCGGCCTCGATTTCGGCAACGGCTTCGAGCTGCCGTTCCGTGTCGGCCTGGGCTCGCGCCCGCCGTACCCCCCGGGTGAATACGACATTGACCCGCAGTCGTTCGCACTCAGCCAGTACGGCGACCTGATCCTGAAGCGTTACGTGGACCTCGTTCCGCTGCAGGCGAAGGCCGCAGCCGTGCAGGCGAAGCCGTAAGCCATGGCCGTGCTGATCCCCGCATGCCGCGAAGCCGACCTGGACACGGCCACGGGGACCTGCACGGCTGTGATCTGGATTCCTCAACCGGCATTACTGCCGGAACTGCCGATTGAGGATGCACAGGCCATCGGCGCAAAGATCGCGCTGCTGTGGGCTGTCGCGTACGTGTTCCGGCTCATCCGCAAGAAAATCGAACAGTCCTAGGAGGACACATGCACAAGATGTTCAACGCCCTGAAGGGTAAGGGCACCGCTTTGGCGGCTGCCGGCACCGCCGCGCTGGTTTCGGCGCCTGCATTCGCCTCGGGTGGTGGTGGCGTGGACGTGGGGCCGGTGGTCACGGCCATCAACGCCGCGCTCGGCCCCGTTGGCCAGATCGGCGCCGCTGTGCTGATGGTGCTGGTCGGCGTCAAGGTCTACAAGTGGGTGCGCCGCGCGATGTAACGGCAACCGGGGGGCAGGGCCGACTCCCTCCCCCCGGTCTTTCAATGCCCTGGACAGGGCAGGGGGCTTGGAATGGAAGGGTGGATCTGGCTCTGCGCATGGCTGGTGGCTTGCGCGATCATCTTTGTGGACTTCAGCTGATGCTCTTGCCATTCAAATGCAGCCGCGCTCTGAGCGCGTTTTTGCTCGCGTTGGCAGCAATGCTGTTCCTGTACTCGGAACCTGCCCAGGCCACCGTCTGGTACCCCGACGAAGGCGCGGCCTACGCTGGTTGCATGGCACTGGCGGCCAGCACACCTACCGATACTTCGTATGGCGCTGCTACATGTACGAGGCTCGGCACAAACATGTTCAACTGTCAGCAGCCGTTTATCGGTTCGGGGTCCACTGGCCCGCGTGGCTGTGGCTTGGCGTTCGAGCCGTATAAGGATTCAAACCACGGCTTCCCGGAAGGCAAGGATTGCGCGAGCCGTCCCGACTGGAACGGGCCATATCCGTACCTCAACGGGGGCAAGCCCAAGAACGGCTCGGTGACCTGCAACGCCGGCTGTAAGCAGGCTTGGTACTCGACCGGAGATGGCTACTTCAACGGCAAGTATACGTCCGATCCCGGCATCTGCTCCAACTATGATGAGGACAAGTGCAACGCCCAGTTCCCCGGCTATCACTGGAACGCGGGTATGTCCGCGTGCGAGCCGGACGATGGAAAGTGCAAGGACGGTGGTAAGCAAAATTCGCTCGGGCAGTGCGCGCCTGAGCCGTGCCCTGATGGCATGGCGCAGCAGTCGGACGGCACGTGCAAGAAGAAGGACAACGAATGCCCGGCAGGCCAGGTGCGCTCGCCGGACGGAAAATGCCTACCTGGTGATGGTCAATGCGCCAGTGGTGAGGTTCGCGGGCCCGATGGTACCTGCAAGAAGGATGGCGACGGCGACGGTAAGCCGGATGAGCCCGGCGATAAGGACACGTTTTCAGGGGGCGATGACTGCAGCTCTCCGCCTTCGTGCAGCGGCTCGCCGATCATGTGCGGGCAGGCACGTATTCAATGGCGGATTGAGTGCAACACGCGTAGGAATCGAAATATAGCCGGTGGCCTGTGCAGCACGATGCCTGTTTGCACGGGTGAGAAGTGTGACGCCATGGAGTACGCCGGACTCCTGATGCAGTGGCGCTCGGCTTGCGCGCTGGAAAAGATGGCGAGCAATACGGGTTCTGGCGGTGGCGACGGAGACGTAAAGGCGATTCGTGACGCGCTCACCGGCACGGGAGGCTCTGTCACAACACCAGCTGATCGGCCCGCTTCCGATGTCTGGACGCCGAGTAGCGGACAACCAACGCGGCCTGATGCATCGGGCTATGGCTGGGGCAGGGGATGCCCGCAACCGCCAGCGATTGACGTTATGGGCAAGACCATCGCGTTCGACATTACGCCGCTTTGCCGGTGGCTTGGCCTCGGCAGCTACTTCGTCGTGGGCCTCGCCGCGCTGTTCTGTCTCCGAATCATCGCCAGTAGGGATGCCTAGCCATGCCAATGCTCATCAGTACGTTGCTGACCGCGCTCGCTGCGCTGTTCCGTTCAAAGTGGGGTCCATGGGTGGCCGAGGCGATGGTCTGGCTCGGTATCTCCTGGGCAACTAATGAATTCCTTGTAGATCCATGGATCAGCCAGATGGAAGACGCAATGCGTGCCGGTGCGCCGGGTGGTGAGTGGGGCGCGCTGGTGGTGTCCTATGCCGGCATTATGAAATTCGATGTGGCGTGCACGATGATCGCCTCCGCTGTGACGGCAAAGTTCGCTGTCGGCGCCGCTAAGACGTTCCTGACGAAGCGGACCTGACATGCCAATAGAACTGTTCACCGGGCAGCCCGGCAACGGCAAAACTGCGCTGATGATGGAGCGCCTTGTTGCGGAAGCAAAAGCGGCGACTCGTCCGATTTTCGCTATCGGCATCGATGGCCTTGATCCCGGCCTTGCCACTGTGCTCGATGACGCGCGGCACTGGAACGACAAGGATGCTGAGGGCAATTACATCGTTCCGGACGGCTCGCTGATCTTCGTGGACGAAGCGTGGAAGTGGTTCGGCCATCTCCATGATGCCTCTCGGCAGCAGACACCGAGGCACGTGCTGGAGCTGGCCGAACACCGGCACCGTGGCCTGGACTTCGTGTGGACCACGCAGCAGCCGAACCAGCTGTATCCGTTCGTGCGCGGCCTTATCGGTGCGCACTCGCACGTGGTGCGGCGCTTCGGAACGAAGATGCTTGACGTCTATCGCTGGGGCGAACTCAACGAGGAAATCAAGTCACTCGCAAAGCGGGATATGGCCCAGCGCACCACACGGTTGTTGCCCTCGCAGGTGTTCGGACAGTACAAGTCCGCTGAGGTACATACGATTAAGGCGCGAATCCCGTTCAGGGTGCTGCTGCTTCCGGCAGTGATCGTCGTTGGCGCTGTGTGCGCCTATTTGGCTTACCGGTCTCTCGTTCCATCTGCGCTCACAGCTGGCGCGGGCAAAGAAGGGACGCAATCGGCGTTAGCCGATGCGGCCCCTTCGCCGCCGGGCGGCGGATCGCGCAAGGAAGACGCTCCGCGCTGGCCCTCAGCCGCTGCCTATGCAAAGGACCATTTGCCGCGCATCAGCACCATGCCCTGGACTGCGCCGGTATTCGATGATCGACAGGCGCGATCCGATCCGCAGTTGGTGTGCATGTCGTCCATGGAAGGGTTGGACGCGCAGGGCGTGCGCCAAGAGGCGAGCTGCCGTTGCCTCACTGAGCAAGGGACAGCATATGAACTGAGTCAGCCCGAGTGCCGCACGCTTGCGCGCAACGGGCCTGTCTACAACCCATATCGGGAGCGGTCTGAGGATCGGCGGGACCAGCGGTTTGACGCGGCAAGCCAGCCACGCCCGGTGGAATCGGTGGCGGTGACGGGCAGCGTGGTCCAGCACGTAGAGCGGGCCATGGGGAGCTTTCCAGAGTCGCCGCCGTTCCCAACCGATAGCTACATGACCACGGCACCGGGACCGAACAAACTATGACCAGCAGCGCCCGCGAAGTGCTGAAGTGGTTGGCCGTGGTTCTCATGACGTGCGACCACGTGGCTAAGGTCATCTACGGTGGCTATGTGCCAGGTCTCAGCGAGGCGGGCAGGGTAGCGTTCCCCTTGTTCGCACTGGTCATGGCCTACAACCTCGCCCAACCCGGCGCTGACGTGGTCAAGTCGATGCGCAGGCTCGGCCTGTGGGGGCTGGTCGCGCAGCCCGTGCATGCCTTGGCGTTCGGATACTGGTTGCCGTTGAACATCCTGCTCACGTTCGCGCTGTGTGCTGCTGTCATCTACGCAGCCGGCCAACGTAGGTGGGCAGGCCTGGCTTTAGCCGCGGCTCTATTGCCCCTGTTCGTGGACTACCAGTGGGCCGGGGTAGGGTTCGTGTTGCTGGCATGGCTGGCCTTCCATCGGCGCCAGCACTGTTTGCTGGTTCCGGCATTCGCCGCGATCTGCTGGTTCAACGGCAACCTGTGGGCGCTGGCGGCGATTCCGGTGGCGCTGGGCCTGTCTCGGGTGGCGTGGCTGATGCCCCGTGGCAGGTGGGCTTTCTACGGCTACTACGTTGCGCACCTTGCGTGCATTGGGCTGCTGGCGCCTATACTGCGGCCATGAACCTGCGCCGCTATCTCGACGTTCACTACTGGGTTGCCCGATGGATGGATTGGGCGTTCGCGCGTCAGCAGGCGCGCAGGAAAAGCTAATCGTTCACGGGCAGGTTTCGCCCGGTACGTTCTCCCAGCCCCCAGGAATACGGCGGAACGCAACGCCACTGATGCAGCGTAGTTCCTCGCGTTGCCTTTTCGCCTCGGCATCCCTTTCGGCAGCTGCTCGACGCAGTCGAATTTCCGCGATTTTTGCCTGCTTTTCAGCTTCGCCAATCACGCCGGGCGGAGGGATCGCGGCATTGCGTGGCATTACCGGTGGCGCTGCTTCGGTGTTCCGCGCGAATCGTGCGTTCCATGCGTCACCTGTCTTCAGGTGCAGCCAAATTCCAGCACCGGCCATGCCCAGTAGCAGTACTGCCCACAGGCCGAGCCACGGGAACTCCCAGCGTGCGCGCGGGATGGGTTGTAGGTACTCCGGTCGTTCGCGCTCCATACGGCTCCCCAAGGCGTCCTGTGCGGATTGTAGCCGGGCTGCGCCGTGGTATGGTTCGCGCGTCAGGTGGCTGCTTTGCAGTGGGCTGGTTTGCCGGTCTGTACGCGCGATGGCCGATACGCGCGCCCCTCGGGTTCCTAACGCATTCTTGGTTCTCCGACACCTGACACTTTTTCCGCGCATGCCGGGGTGTAGGGGCAGCGCCCCTACGGAAGCGCCTCACACGCGCTGGCGGCGTTTCGGCCCCGGTACTGGCAGGACTGCTGCGGGAGGCTCGGCGTCGGGGCCAGCCATCGCCACCGATGACCGCATTTTCCGGCGCTGTGCCAGGGCATCGGAGAGGTTCACCACGCTGGCGGCGTTGACGGACAAGGGTTTCCGAGGTTTGCCGATCGGGCGGCCGTTCTCCATCATCCGGCGCCATTCCTGTGCCTGTGCAGCAGTGAGCGACAGCCAGGCCAGGTCCTGCGGTTCCAGCTCGCGGCCTTCGGGTGTGACCAGTCGACCAGCCTTAAACGAAAAACCGGCCCAAGGGCCGGTTAGGTTCCGATCACGCACAATCAGGCTCCATGCCGCAACAGGGACAGGGGGCGAGGCAAAAGCCGTGCCAGCCACCCCCGCATCATTCTGAACATAATATACATTATGCGAAATGCCGTATCCGCCGAATCTGGGCTTTTGCTGGCTCCGCATGGTAATGGCTAGGCCTGTGGCTCGGCTTTTGCCGGCGTCCTCAGGCCCGGCCAGGGATGAGATCGCGGCCTGATTGAGTTCGACCCGCACCACAGTATCGACTTGACCGGCCCTTGGGCCGGTTTTTCTCTCCCGGGCAACCTTCTGATTGCGCCCGAAGGCTGCGAACTGTTGCCTGAGGGGCTTGGCTTGGTTGTCGCTCACTGCGCGCCAGGCGCAGGAATGGGGCGCTGCCGCTACACCCGGCTAGAATTCGCCCAGGACGATGACAGGCAGGGCCACCACCAACGCGGCCACACACCGGTTTGATGGCCGCGCTCCTGGCCTCGGCCCCGATGAGAATACGGCCGGGGCGCGCCATTCTCATCGGACGATCAGTTGCTCCACCGCGCGGCGGCTGCTTTCCAGGCTTGGAGATTCCTGCAAGTACAGGACCGCATTCTGTTCCCGCGCCACCTGCCGCTACAATTTGTCCATCTCCATCGATAGTTGCCTCAACGCGATGACTTTCTCGGGCGTGTCCAGAATACGCCGCGAGCCATCGGGCGTCATCAGCGCTTGAGCTTCTGCGGGATGGTGATAGCACCAATCCAAGTGCCGTTGCGTTTCCGCCAGGATGCCCAGCTCCCATTGCGCACCGGCGCGCAGCGCGGTCAGGTCCGCGTGATAGAGCAAGCCGGCGATCTCAAAGCTGGATAAACCGATCACCCTGCCCTCCTCTTCTGAATCGGCTTTGACGTTCTTGCACAGCCGGATAGCTTTGCGAAGGCTGCCGAACGCAACAACGTCTCGGTCTGACACCCGCTTGATATGGAGAAATGGAAGATTATCGATCGTGACGTTGTCAAACTTGTGGTAGATCGAGACGCCGCGATCATGTTCCAGGCCACTGAGCTGGTACTGCACCGTATCCCACCAGACCGCCGGGACGACATCGACAGGGCGAGCCAGCGAGCCGCCGCTGAGCTTGATGGCCTTGGCGTTGGTCGTGTCCACGTCGACCGCCGGGAAGGCGGCGCGCAAGGCTGGCTCACTCATGCGACGTAGATCGCACAGCAACGCTAACGTGTCGCGCAGCGGAGGGGCGTAATCACCGCGCTGGGCCCGCACGCCGGCCGGTGCGTAATACAACGAGCCTAGCCCGATCGTCAGCAGATCCACATCGCTGACGCCTCGAATGTGAACATTCAACGGCACAGAACCCTGCAAGCGGTAGGTGGTACTGAGCCCTTCGGCCGCTAACCGCTGCCGCAATTGATTTTCGACACGTTTGGCGGTCTCGACGCTGATACGCGTGTAGTCGGGATCGACCTCCTGCATGGCACCCAAAGCGTAGCGGGTGAAGGGTTTGCCCCCGGCCCGTCGCTCATAGGCCTCCCCCAGCAGCTGCTTGCGCAGGATCTCAATCTGCTGATCCGTGGCCACTGCGGTGGCGCGGTCAGCGCCCGATCTCCTGGCGCGTAGCTTCTGGAGCCGTTGATCGATCGCGGTCATGGCTGGCGCCTCCAGCGCATTCGACCGTAGGTCGCGCGTCCCCGTCCATTGAAGTAGTCACCTTCGGCCTGCTGCTGGTCCGCGCTCACAGTCATGTCGCAGAAACCCACGTGGTTAGCAAGCTCAGGCTGATCGATGCGTGCATCATTGCGATAGTTGTAAAACAGCCGGTAGCCACCAGCCTCATCGTGCAACAGTGCTGCGACCACGCTGTCGGACCCGGATTGCTCGGTGGTCAAGCGGATGCGTAATCTATCCCAGCTCTGGGCGATGGACACGGTACCCGTCCAGTCTCGGGCCGACGCATTGTCTGCCCCGCCATACGAAGTGCCCTCGCACCGCCATTGCCCCTGCAGATCGGGGACTTTTAGCAAGCCTGCCAGCCAAGGTATGCGCCAGAGATGGCGGTCGAATAGCCAATAGAGGATCAGATACACGGTACCAGCTCCGATGAGTGCCATCACCGAGGGCGTCAGATGCGCAGGTAGGCCGTACCTTCCAGCTAGATCGATCACCCGTAGGACTAAGTAAACAATACCCGCTGAAATGGCCGCCGCCACCGTCCCCAAGTAGCGGCCAATCTTCGCTCGGCTGATCCCGTCCAGCAGGACGTACTCATGACTCCTCATGCTCTCTACCCCACTACTTGAACACTCAAAGCGCCGCGCCGCATTGGGCGCCCCCCTAAACGTTACTGAGCCACCATAGTCGGGGCCAGTCGCACAAACTGAGACAGGCGCCAAGGCTGCGGGACCGGCGTTGAAGGGGCCCGTACGATCCTGAGGACACGACTACTCCCCGCCCCTGGAGCATCTCTGTCAGGCATCCGTATGGGGCCAGATAGGGCGGAGTGGTGACTTTCGACGCCCGCTTCTCAAGGATACATATGAGAAGGCAGGCCCGAGCCACGAGAGTTGTTGACCCTCCGCGCATGGCGCCTTTGGGGCAGGAGCTACCATGCCCTACCCCCGATAAATCTTCCTAATCACCCCCCCCTTGCCCTAGCGCCGTGGTCCAGCAGTACACGTTCAACGCCCAAATTAAGCCGTCCCGCACGATGTTACCCGGTCACGCCCGACGTCGCGAAGCGGGCTTGGCTTGGCTGACTTGTCAGATATGTGCTCGAGGAACTTTCAATGCCACCTTGAATGGCGCGTGCGGAACGCCGTTCACACTATAGGAGCTGGCGGAAGGAGAAATTTCTAGATCAATCTGATTTAGGTCACAAACGAATTTGGCAAAATGAAGCCCAAACCCCGTGCCGGGAATGCCTATCGCTTTTGCACACTCTCCCCGGAAATTCTTTTCCGTTAACTTGTTCCTCTCATCATCTTTGACGAGCGGGCCGTGCGATTCAATTAATACGTCAATAGATTGCGGTCGTTCGCTAAATGTCACAACCACTTTTGACTCTTTTGGGGAGTATTTTATGGCGTTCTCAAGCAGTAGAAAAGGTACTATATCGAACACAGGATACAGATCTGACTTATTGAATGACTGGCCTGATAACTCAACTTCTACCCGCTTTTCCCGAGCCTTGGTGCGAAGCATTTTTCGGGCCTTGTCGAACTTGGCAAATACGCCCAAAGAAATTCGCTGTTCATTGGTGAACGAATCTGGGTTTGTCTCAAGGTCAATTAGATCGAGGCGCGCGGAAAGCATTTGCGCGGTCTCAAGAATTGCGATCGCGTGATTTCGGACATTCTTGGCGTTGTCGGCTGATAGTTGAAGCGGGCCATCTTCCTCGATGCGCAACTGCCGAGTAAGCATCTCTGAATTTGCCTTAACGATCCTGTTGAACTCTCGCACTTCGTGCATGGTGTCTCGAAGAGCTTGCTTAAGCTCCGCAAGACTTAGGTTTTCTAAGATGTCAGACTCGTCGACTCTCATAAGGCGCCCGCAACTCCCTTTGTCAATATGTCTGTGAAAACTGCGGTAGCAAACGCTTTTACGAGCTCGGACGTTTGAGTAGAGACCTGAATATCGACGAGAGATTCAATTATTCTGGCCTTGTTTCCTTGCTGAATGGAGCGGATGAACCCTTGCTCAAGTGTAAGGACATCCCATAGCTCCAGGTTGGCATGCTCAAGAAGGTATTGCCGCAAGCGGAGCCATCTCTTTGTTGGGTCGGCCATGACCCCAACAGCCTGATCCAGAACACTCACCCACGCTTCTGAATCGGTGTCCTTTTTTAAAGAGATGTCCGCATACTTGAAATATTCGTTGTATGTCGGATCGTAGCGGTATCCGGTAAAAGCAATGATGTACTTCTCAGGATATGCGCGCCGAATCTCTCTGAAAAGATGCGCGCCCTCATGCCTCCCGCCCAAGTGGGCTCCAACGCCCTTAATGTCGCAAACGACAATTGGGTAGCTGGCCGCCATCGATGTGCTTTGGATGTCTTGCGCATGAGTGATAGCGAAGCCGTGGCTAGATAAAATCTCTTTTAGTACAAACGGCTGATCGTCAATCACTAATATTTTCTGGCCTTCCCTGCCGCTTCCGTGCAGGTGCAGCGCCTTAGACATCTCCTTCAGAGGAGTAGGTCTTCCAAACCTTATGAACATACTTTTCTTCTCTGGTAAATCCAACTGCCAAATAGGCGGGTCCGCAGACCCGGTTTACGCAGCGTGCCCAATGGCGGGAGATCTCCTGGATGCGTCTCGATCTTAAGGCTCAGGAGTACAGCCGACAAGTGGATTGAAGCCCGGACAGTAGCGTGCCCCGAGACGGGCTCTTATGAGCCCAGGGTAGGCCTGCACTGCCCTCGATAAACATCCCTTATCGCTATCCCCGTACTGAAGTGCAATGCCACTCTCAGCTTGGCGCTTGCCGAGATCCAACCCTATTGGGTTGCCGGAACAGGAATCACACCCTTTCGCAGAATCTCCAACCTCCCAACATCGCCAACAGGCACAAGCACTGTAGCTTTCCGCGCCGGGTCCCACAGTGCATAGCTGTCACCAAGACGACCAATCAGGCTTAGGTCGCCCTGCACCTTTCCATCAACAGTCACAGCCGTCACGTGCTTGCCGCCACCAGAGGAAATCTTCTCGGCACGCTGGGAGCCAAGCATGCTTGACGCTATCGAGACGTAGACCAGCATCACCAAGGCGTAGATCAGCCAAGGGGAATCTTTCACTGCGGTGGGCACCACCGGCGAAAGATGCACGATCAACGCACAGATGACCGTCAGAAGAACCCCTATCAGAAGAGGCCACGTGTTCGACCACCAAAGCAGCAGCCCCAGGACAGTGAAGAAAGGCACTGGAAACAGCCATGCGAACAGCTTGCTTTTGGAGCTGCCGCTCGTGACCTTCATCTCCACCCAGCCGCCAAACAGCGAGGCCAGCAGCATGAGAAGTAACACCATGCCGATCCCAGCAAGCCCTGCCAGTGCAAGCTCACTCACCGCAACAAACTGAAAGGGATCCAGGCCGAAGTGCCCCCAATACTCCTTTAGGTACAAAGCCCCTTGAATCAATCCAAAGGTGACGAGCGCCGAACCCCATCCAGCAACATCAGCCATCGTTAGCGTCTTCTGCGTACGTTCCATGTATCCCCTTCCATCAATGCAGCCGAGCCACATAGTGGCACGCTGCGCTCCGCCCTGCAGAACCCAGTCTATTAACGTGACGCGTCACGCCGGATCACCCAGCCCATTGGCGCCCCACCCCTCCCCCACTATAGTTCCACCCCTCACAAGGACGAGGCACCCCACATGCCCTATATCGGAATCGGACTCCACGTACTGGCAGCCATCTACTTCGCGGTGCACGCCATCCGCTCGGGCCAGAACCTCTACTGGCTCATCCTGCTCTTCTCGTTCCCACTGCTCGGCAGCGTCGTCTACTTCCTGGCGATCTACTTCCCGGAAGTCCGTCACTCGCGCGGCGCTCGGCAGGTCGTCCGTTCCGCCAAGCAGCTCATGGACCCGGGCCAGGACCTGCGCAACGCCCGTGCCGAACTGGCGCGCACGCCCACCGTGCAGAACCGGGTTCGCCTGGGCATGACGCTGCTGGATGCCGGCCAGGCCGAGGAAGCCAGAACCCTGCTTGAGCAGGCAGCCAGCTCGCCGCTGGGCGACGATCCCTACATCCTGACCGGCCTCGCCCGTGCCCGCCTCGAGTCCGGGCACGCTGCGCTTGCGGTGGAGACGCTGGACGGCCTGTTCGCCCGCCATCCGGACGTGCGTCGCAAGCCGGAACAGACCCTGCTTTACGCGCAGGCACTGGCGGCCACCCAAGCGCCCGGCACCCGTGCCGCGTTCGAGCGCGCCGTGGAATGCGGAAACGATGCGGCCGCTCGCTGCCTCTACGCCGAATGGCTGATGGCACAGCCGCAACCCGACGATCGCGAGCAAGCCCGCATCCTGTTCGCCAGCATCATCGACGATGCCCAGCATTGGTCGCGCCACGCACGGAGCCACAATGCCACATGGCTGGAGCGGACCAAGGTTGCGTTGAAGGGCTACTGACGCCTAGCAGCCGTTGGCAATCCTGTCGCATTCGCCTCGCTCACAGCCTCGCCGGGCAGATGCCGACACTCGCTAGGCTTGGACCACGGACATCGCCGATAGCGTTGCAGCGCAAGGCTCCAGCTTCGTTGCGTCGTATGCAACGATTCTGAAAATGTTGAATGTGGTGACGGCATCGGCCTTACTGCATTGGCATCGCGCACAACCGGGCGTATTTCTTTGCGTGCCACCGAAAACGGGTGGTCGAGGCCTCGAAATCCTCGGTTCTGCAATCGTAAAAAGCGCTTGCCAGTCGGCACCACCGCCGCGTGGTGCCGACTGGCAATCCGTCAGCCGGCTATGGCGGGCGGTGCGTGGAGGCCTGGTGCCTGCCGGTCTGATTGCACACCGGATTTCGAGCCACGCATCGTCCGCCACCTTTATCGGTGGCGGCTTCTGCATGCACGCAAGGAGCCCAGCCATGACCCAGCCCCACTCCCCTGCCCCGCACCCCATCCACGACGCGCCTGCGAATGGCCCTGCGCTCGACCCGAACACCCTCATCGCCCTGCTGCACAGCATCGGCTCCGGCGCCGCCTCCGATGGTCAGCCCTGGCCGGAGCGCCACCAGATGCCGGGCCGACGCGTCGCCTTGGCGGATACCGATTGCTCGCTGGCCGGGCTTCGCGTGGTCCTGGAGATTCTGCTGGCCGCGCAGCGCGCCCGCGAAAATGGCGAGCTGGAGCAGTACGTTGGCCCGCGCGTGATGGAGGGGCTGATCATGGCCGGAATCGGCCTTACCGCACACGCCAGTACCCGACTGCACCCGGAGGGCTGAGTGGCGTGGTGCCGCTGGGCGGCCAACGCGCTCTGTCTTGTGGTGGTGGTTGCGGCACAGGCGCTGTGGCAGGCGCCGCCGGTGCCCTCGCCTGTCGCGTTCCAAAGCATCAACGATGATCGATTCTCACAACTGCGCCGCCAAGCCGTTCAGTTCGTGGAGGCTCGGCCACGACAGGGCTTCCAGTTCGTCGAGCGGCATCGAGATGCCGAGTTCCAGGTTCATTGCCGAGGCATACCCGTGCTGTGGCTGGAGAGGCGCCCGCAACTTCTGCTGTTGCAGGTCTCACTGGACGCGAAGCTGCGGGCGCCTGCCGTTGTGCGGTTGCGGGCGCTCCTCCAATGGCAGTTGGAGCCGTTGGATTACCTGGAGCAGGTACTGGCTGGCGTGCCGGAACCTGTTCTGTTGGATCGGTTGCTGCAGATTCTTGCCAGTGATGTGCCTGATGGGGCGCGATGTGGCGTGCCGTAGTCGAGCGTGGCTCGACTCTACAGGGCTGCGGGCAGCGAGGGTTCGGGCTCCGGCTCTGCCGCTAGTCATCTGCTTGACGGGCGTTGGCACCGTGATCGTGCGACTCGACCTGGGCATCGATCCAGCCCGCATCGCGCGCACGCGCAAGATCTTCTGGCGTATCGATATCCAGGCCCAGTTCCGGTGCCTGTAGGACATGCGCCGTATCGACAGGAAGTTGCCGCAGGCGCGCTCCAAAGCCGCGGTCACCGGTTGCACCGACGTGGGCGAACCAGGCACGCGGCACAACTGCAGGAATGCCAAGCGCGTCTCCATGATGGGTACCCGCGCACCCTGACGCCGAGACGCGGGCACCCGAAAGCAGCGCCTGCAGATGGGAGCGCTCGATTGCGGGCTGGTCGCATGCCACGACCATCACCGCAGTCACCGTGGGCAGCAGGTGTGCGCCGGCAACCTGCAGGCTGCTCGCCAGGCCGCGTTCCCAGTGGGGGTTGGTTACCGGTGTGGCATCCAGCCCGGCAATGCTGGATGTCACGGCCTGTGCGTTCGCGCCCACCACGACCAGTACCTGCGCTGGCGCGACCTCGCGCGCCAACCGCACCACGCGATGTACCAGGGTCTCGCCCTGCCGGGTCAGAAGCTGCTTGGGCTGGCCGAGCCGGGTGCTCCCGCCCGCAGCCAGCACGACGACCGCATGCGCGCCAGTCACGTGCCGTGCGCGCTTCGCCATTGCTGCAGCTGCGCGGCGATGCTGAGCGAAATCGCCTCTGGCCCTCGGCCGCCGATGCTCAGGCCGACCGGTGACCGAAGTCTCGGGGACAGGCGGTGGCGCTGTTCCGGTGTCAGCAGCTTGAACAGGTCCTCGCGCCTTCGCCGCGGCCCCAGCAGTCCAATGAACGCGACGTTGGTATCAGCCAGGGCCACCAGCGCCTCCCGGTCCAGTTCGAAATCGTGATGCATCACCAGTGCCGCGTCGCAACGGTCGCGATGAAGGGCATCGGCCGGGCTGGTCTGAAGATGCGCATCCGCGCACTGCCCGGCTGAGGCCCAGCGCGATCGCCGTTCGGCCACGCTGACCCGCCACCCCAGGCCGCGCAGCAACGGAACCAGGAAGGGCGTTTCGGGGCCGCCCCCCAACACCAGGGCCCGCGGAAGCCGGAGCAACGGCAAACGCCACGCACCCTCGCCAAAGGGCTGCGTACCCTCCATCGGATGCAGCTGCCACGCCTGCTCGTGATTGCCGGCACGGAAAACGACCTGCCCCGACGTGCGCAGGTCGCGCTGGAGTGACACGCCATCGCGGAGCCAGGCCTCGATGACATCGTCGATGCCTGCCATGGCACGCAATGGCAGGAGCGCAATCCGCAGCCGGCCGCGGCACCCGAGGGCGGACCCACTCAACAGGTCGTCGTCACTGCGGGTGTCGATTTCGATCCAGTCGACCTGCCCTGCCGCGCTCACCTGCTCCGCGCGTCGCGCGAGCTCGGGCTCCAGGCATCCGCCGCTCAGCCAGCCGACCTGGCTGCCGTTGCAGAACAGCAGCATGTCGCCGGCACCGGCGTAGGTGGAGCCATCGGTTTCCAGCACCAGCGCGAGCACGGCGTGCTCGCCCGCGCGCACGCGCGTCAAGGCCGTCTCGAGTACGCCGCGCGGGCTGCCTTCGGCGAGGAAGCCCGGCGCTGCCGACAGGTGCTCGGCAAGATCGCAGGGCTCCCCTCCGCCTGCGGCGGAGGCCTCCAGAGTGGGCGAGGCTGCGGGACGGTCCATGCGCAAGAGTCAGCCCACCTCGGGCAAGCCGGGCAGCAGCTTGTCCAGGGTGATGGGATAGTCGCGCACGCGCACGCCGGTTGCGTTGTAGACCGCATTGGCGATCGCGGCGCCGACCCCACAGATGCCCAGTTCACCTACACCCTTGGCCTTCATCGGCGAGATCACCGGATCCAGCGTGTCGAGGAAGACCACTTCCTGGTACGGGATGTCGGCATGCACGGGAACCTCGTAGCCGGCCAGGTCGTGGTTGATGAACAAGCCAAGCCGTTTGTCGACCACCAGCTCCTCCATGAGGGTCGCGCCCGCACCCATCACCATCCCGCCGATGACCTGGCTGCGTGCGGAGAGCGGATTGAGGATCCGGCCGCCATCGCATACGGCAAGCATGCGGCGGATGCGCGTCTCTCCAGTGTAGGCATGCACGGCAACCTCGCAGAAATGCCCTGCATAGGTGCCGACGTCGTAGCCTTGCTTGAAGTCGCCGAAGGCAATGCCGTCCTCCGCCGACAGTGTCCCCGCCTCTGCCAGCTTGATCGTCCGCCCACCCGCCTGGATGCGGCCATTGGCGAAGTCTGCGGTGTCGCCGTCGAAGCCCAGTTTCTCGCCCACCTTGCGGCGCAGGCTGACGCACGCCGCGTACACGCCTGCGGTGGAGCTTGCCGCGCCCCACTGGCCGCCGGAACCAGCGGAGGCGGGATGACGGGAGTCGCCGAGGGTCACCTGGACCCGCTCCAGCGGCACGCCCATGGTCTCGGCTGCCGTCTGCGCGATGATCGTGTAGGAGCCGGTGCCGATGTCGGTCATGTCGGTCTCGACAATCACCCCGCCCTGGCCGTCAAGCCGGACCCGCGCCGCCGACTTCATTGTCGGTGCGCCGCGATAGCCCGCAGACACGCCCATGCCGACCAGCCAGTCCCCTTCCCTGACCTGCGCCGGCCTGGGGTTGCGCTTGTTCCAGTTGAAGCGCTCCGCTCCTTCGCGCAGGCAGCGCACCAGGTTGCGGTCGGAGAACTTCTTGGACGGATCGCCGGGTACCACCTCGGGCTCGTTGAGGATGCGGAACGCGATCGGGTCGAGGCCCAGCTTCTCGGCCATTTCGTCCATCGCCACTTCCAGCGCCATGTGGCCCGGTGCTTCGCCCGGTGCGCGCATCGCATTGCCTTCGGGCATGTCGAGCGTGGCGATGTAATTGGCCACCAGGCGGTTGGCGCCTGCATAGAGCTTGGGCGTCTGCAGGGTACCGTTCTCGCCGTCCTCGCCGTTGATGTTGCCCGACCAGTTCTCGTGGGCGATGGCGGAGATCCGGCCATCCTTTGCGCAGCCGATCCGCACGCGCTGGAGGGTGGCGTGCCGGTGCGTGGTGTTGTTGGGCATCAGCGGGCGTTGCAGCGCGATCTTCACCGGCCGCCCGACCTGCTTGGCCGCCAGCGCGGCCAGCACCGCGTCGGCACGGATGAACAGCTTGCCGCCGAAGCCGCCGCCGATATAGGGCGAGTCCACGCGCACCTTGGCAGGATCGATGCCGAGGATCGCCGCCATGCCCTGCCTGGCCCAGTCGATCATCTGGTTCGCCGTCCACAGCGTGAGCGTGTCACCCTCCCAGGCGGCGATGGTGGCGTGCGGCTCCATCATCGAATGACTTTCGTCGGAGGTGTGGTAAGTCTCGTCGAGCTTGACCGCGGCGCTCGCGTAGGCAGTGTCGAAATCGCCCAGCGCCTGCCGGTCGGGCTTGCCGTCACGCCCCTTTGCCAGCGGCGCGGACGGTGCCAGAGCCGGGAAATCGAAGCGGCCCTTGCTGCGCTCGTAGCGGGTGCGGATCAGCGCCGCGGCGGCGCGGGCCTGCTCGAAGGTCTCTGCCACCACGCAGGCGATGGCCTGGTGGTAGTGGGCCACCTCGGCTCCGCCGAACAACGGTGCATTGTTCCAGTTCGATTTGCCGACCGGCTTGGTTTCCGGTGCGGCGATGACCGCCAGTACGCCGGGCGCGGCACGTGCGCGGGAGGCATCCATCGAAATGATGCGCCCCTTGCCGATGCCCGCACCGACGATGTAGCCGTAGGCTTGGTTCGGCGCCACGTCATGGCGCTCGTAGGCATAGGGGGCGGTACCGGTGGTCTTGCGTGGACCGTCGATGCGCGGCGTCGACTTGCCGACGACCTTGGCCTTGTCGAACAGGTTGTCGCCGGCGGGGGCGTTGAATTCAAGGGGCATCAGCGCTCTCCTTCCACCAGCACCGCCGCGAGGGTGCGCTCGGCGAGCGCGATCTTGAACGCGTTCTCCCGCGTCGGACGGGCACCGGCGAACACCTGCCGGGCCGCGGCCTTTACGCCGTCGCGCAGCAGCGGTTCGGCTGCCTCGACGCGCCACGGCTTCGGCGCAACTCCACCGAAGGCGAACCGCGCCGAGCCGTCACGCTGCACGACCGCGGCGACCGACACCAGTGCGAACGCATAGGACGCGCGGTCACGCACCTTGTGGTACACGTGCCGACCGCCCAGGGGCTTCGGCAGCGTGACGTGGGTGATCAGCTCACCGCGCTGCAGCACGTTGTCCTGCTGCGGCTTGTCGCCGGGGGAACGATGGAAATCGGCAATCGGGATGCTGCGCGTACTGCCGTCACCCCTGACGGTCTGGATCGAGGCGTCCAGCACCCGCAGGGCCACCGCCAAGTCGCCCGGATAGGTGGCGATGCAGCTGTCCGAAGTGCCGATCACGCCCATCTGCCGGGAGAACCCCTCGAGTGCGCCGCAGCCGGATCCGGGCAGGCGCTTGTTGCAGGGCAGATTGGGGTCGTAGAAATACGGGCAGCGCGTGCGCTGCAGCAGGTTGCCGCCGGTGGTGGCTTTGTTGCGCAACTGCCCGGAGGCACCTGCCACGATCGCGCGGGTCAGCACCGCGTAGTCGCGGCGCACGCGCTCATGCGAGGCCAGTGCGGTATTGGTGACCAGCGTGCCGATGCGCAGGCCGCCTTCGTCGGTGGGTTCGATCCTGTCCAGGCCGATGTCCTGCACATCGACCAGGTGCGCTGGCGTCTCGACCTCCAGCTTCATCAGGTCGAGCAGATTGGTCCCTCCAGCCAGGAATTTCGCGCCCTCGGTACCGGCGACGGCCCTGGCGGCCTCGGCCGGGGATTTCGCGCGTTCGTAACTGAAGGCCCTCATGAGCGCCTCCCTGCAGAGGTCACGCCAGCGACCTCTGCCATCGCCTCGGCAATGTTGGAATAGGCGCCGCAACGGCAGAGGTTGCCGCTCATGCGTTCGCGCATTTCCATGTTGGTGGCCCGGGGGCGTGCGCTGACATCCGCCTGCACATGGCTGGGCACACCCCGCTTGATCTCGTCCAGTACCGCCACCGCCGAACAGATCTGCCCCGGCGTGCAATACCCGCACTGGTAGCCATCATGCTTGATGAAGGCGGCCTGCATCGGATGCAGGTCATCGGGGGTTCCGAGGCCTTCGATGGTGGTGATGGCATCGCCCTGGTGCTGCACCGCCAGGCTGAGGCAGGCATTGATGCGCTCACCGTTGACCAGCACGGTACAGGCACCGCATTGACCGTGATCGCAGCCCTTCTTGGTCCCGGTCAGCTTCAGATGTTCGCGCAGGGCATCGAGCAGCGTGGTCCGGGTGTCGAGTTCAAGCTCCCGCCGCTTGCCGTTGACGGTGAAGGCCACCGTGCTGATGACCGGCGGCCTGGGCGGCGGGGGCGCGGCCAGTTCGGCGGCGAGCGATGATGCCCCCGGTGCGGCGGACATTGCCACGGTCGTGACGCCGCCGGCGATCACCTGGCGACGCGTCAACTTCATTCCTTCATCACAACTTGGCACAGTGACCTCCTGGCGTTCGGGGAAACCCCGTGGCTGGATGGACGCGCTCACACTACCGAAGGGCCACTATGCCCATCTGCGGGGTACAGATCTGTGAAGTCGGCGAAATGTACGACCCGACCGAGGCAGGCAACCAGCCTGAGTGCCAGAAGAACATGTTGTAGCAAGTCCGAAGAAATCGACTGCATCCAGCCCTTTCAAAGACACCCGGACTCATTCCCAGCCTGCAGGCCAACTACGGCGGGCTTGTCTGAGTTGCCACTTCCCATGGTCGAGCATGGCTCGACTCTACAGAGGCGAAGCCTGCGGGCCGACCCGCACATGCACCGCATGGCTGACGCCACGATGGAACATCTTGGCGTATGGGCAGACGCGTTCGGTGTTGCGAACGAGTTCGCAGGCCAGGTTCTCATCCATGCCGGGAAGATGTACCACGATCTCGGCCGACAGCAGGTACAGCCCATCTGCTGGATCACGGGCGAAGGTGACCGCCACTTCGATGCTGGGGTTGTGCAGCAGCAGGCCGGCGCGCGCGGCCACCAGCACCATGGCGCCGTGGAAGCAGCCGGCATAGCCCGCAGCCAGCAGCTGCTCGGGATTGGCGCCGCCGCCAGGCCCGCCGAGCTCCGGCGGCAGGCGCAGGTCCACCGCCAGTGCACCGTCGTCCGATCGCACGACGCCGGACGCCCGCCCATGCTGGGCCTGGCCTCCGCTCACCCGCACGCGGCCGGTGTACAGCGGCTTCACGTCGTCGCCCTGGTAGCGGTCCAGCATGGCAGGCGAAGGCGGCTTCAGCTCGGTCATTGCACGGCTCCATCAAACGCAGCTGCGGCAGGCGATCGATTCGCCGCTCAGGCAGGCTGCCGCTGCAACAGACCGGACTGCTGCAGCCAGGCTTCGAAATCGACCTGCCCCAGCCACGCGTGTCCGACCGGCACCAGCGTGTCGATCTGCAGCGGCGCACCGAAGTACAGCGCCTCGGTATCCGCAACGACCTGCCGGGGATCACCCGTCAGTTGCAGATACCGCCTGGCCAGATCCGCCATCGCGCTGCGCTGCGGCCCGGCGATTTCCAGCACGCCATTGGCCGGCGGCCGCTGGGCGATGCGTGCCACCGCTTCGGCAACATCCTCGGCGGCAATCGGCTGCACGTCGGCGGCCGGCAGCCGCACGGCCCTACCGTCGCCGGCGGACTGGATGATGCCCGGCAGGAACTCGAAGAACTGCGTGGAATGGATGATGGTGTACGGTAGGCCCGAGTGGCGGATCAGCCGCTCCTGGGCGATCTTGCCGCGGAAGTAGCCACTGGCGGCAAGCTTGTCGGTGCCCACAACAGAAAGCGCGACATGGTGGCGCACGCCGGCACGGGTGGCGGCCGCAAGTATGTTGTGGCCGGCGGTCACGAAGAACGAAAGCACTGCTGCGTCTTCGAACGAGGGCGAGTTGGCCAGGTCCACCACCACGTCGACGCCGTCCATGGCGGCATCCAGGCCCTCACCGGTCAGCACATCCACCCCGGTGGAGGGCGCTGCCACCACGATCTCATGCCCGGCGACACGCAGGCGCTCCACCACCTTGCTGCCGATGCGGCCGGTACCACCGATGACGAGGAACTTCATTGCGTGTCTCCTGGAATATAGAGGGGCTACCGGCGTGTGGCCGGGCGCAGGCATCGTAGGTGGCGCGGGCGCGAGGGAGTAGGTCCGTGACCGGCTGCGCACTGTTGCCCGGCACGCACCAGTACGCTCAGGCCAAGGCAGGCTGTGCGCCTGGCTTCAGAGGGGTGGCCTGCTGGCGTGCTTCCCAGTGCGAGATCACATCCAGTTCGAGCGCGCGCACCCGCTGCGTGCTGAAGTCGATGAAGGCACGCACGCGCTTGGGCAGCTGGCGGCGGCTGAGGTAGCACAGGTAGTGGCCGCGATCGAGCGGCGCATGCCGATCCAGGCAGGTCACCACCCTGCCCGCCCACAGCGCTTCACGCACCTGATAGCTGGGCAGCTGGGCGATGCCCAGCCCGTCGATGACGGCCTGCAGGGCCAGGTCGGCATCGTTGAACACCAGTGCAGCAGGCGGCTGAAGGTGTACTTCGGCACCGTCGACACGGAATTCCCAGGGCTGCATGCGTCCGCCCGGCAGGCGCCGCCCGATGCAGGCATGCGTGGGCAGCGTGTCCACCGACGCGGGTAGGCCGTGCACTTGCGCGTACGCCGGTGATGCACATACGACCAGCTGCATCGGCACCAGCTGCTTGGCGATCACTTGGCTGTCTTCCAGTAGGCCGTCGCGAAACGCCACGTCGATGCGATCACCGGCCAGGTCGGGGGCCTGCTCGTCCAGCAGCAGCTCCACGGATACCTGCGGGTACTCGGCACGGAAGGCTGCCAGCAAGGGCGCAATCACCCGACGGCCGAAGCCGTGGCTGGCACTGATGCGCAGGTGCCCGCGCGGCGGGCCCTCGCGCAGGTCGCGCATTTCCTCCAGCGCCTGCAGGATGCAGGTCACGCCCGGGTTGCAGCCCTCGAGGAACAGCTCGCCTTCGCGGGTGAGCGTGGTCGAGCGCGTGGTGCGCAGGAACAACCGCACGCCCAGCTGGCTTTCCAGCTTCTGCACGCTGCGGCTGACGGCCGAGCGGCCGATGCCGAGGCGGTCGGCCGCGCGCGCGAAGCTGCCCTCGGACGCCACTGCAATGAAGGCCAGCACGCCGGCGTAGCTGGTGGAGAAGGACGCATTGAGCGCATCGTGGCCGTCGCTGGCCAGGCGGGGCGTTGCGGCGTTCATGGGTGGCCTGGCTCCAGGCGGGCACGTTGTGCGTGCAGGTGGCTCCGCGCCAGCGCCAACCGTTGCCTGCACGCGGCAAGATCGAGCCCCAGCAGGGGCTCGATGTCCTCGAATCCGGCACCCAGCACGTCGTGCAGCAACAGCACCGCACGTGCATCGGGCGGCAATTCGCGCAATGCGGCGAGGAAGGCCTGCCAGACCTGTTCGCTGGCAGGGCGCGATGCGGTGCGCAGGTGCGATGAGGTGTCCATGCCCGGCAGACGGCCGAGCATCGGCCGCTGTGACAGGACATTGGTGTCTTTCATGCAACAGCGTGCGTCCCGGCCCCCGCCTACCGGCATTGCGAATGCAGGCCTAGCCTCGCTGTGCCCTTCACACGCTACAGGAACACACCATGACCGCACGCCTGGATTACGCCGCGCAATCCCCCGAACTGTTCAAGAAGCTCGGCCTGTACTCGCATGCCGCCCACACCGCCTCGATCGAAGCGGCCATCATCGATCTGGTCAACATCCGTGCATCGCAGCTCAACGGCTGTGGCTTCTGCCTGGACATGCACGTGAAGGAGGCCACCCTGCGTGGTGAGCGCCCGCTGCGCCTGCATCACTTGGCGGCATGGCGTGAATCGACGCTGTTCAGCCCGCGCGAGCGCGCCTGCCTGGCCTGGACCGAAGTACTGACCCAGCTGCCGGCGCAGGGTGTGCCCGACGAGCTGTACGCGCGCGTGCGCGGCCAGCTGTCCGATCAGGAAATTGTCGACCTCACCCACGCGGTGATGGCGATCAACGCCTGGAACCGCGCCAACGTTGCCTTCCGTACCACGCCCGGCACCCTGGACGCAGTCTTTGGCCTGGACAAGGCCGGCCTGGCCTGATCCTTCCGCCGCTGCCCCATGCTGCGGCCCCCTTTACCGCTTTGGAGACCTGCCATGCGTCGTTCTGTTCTGGCCCTGCTTGCGCTGCTGCCACTGTGCGGCGGTGCCGCCACCCCGCCCTCTCCCGCGCCCCAGCCCTTGGTGCGCGAGGTGATGACCCGCGCCCTGCCGGAGCAGCCCGGCAAGGAAGCGCTGATCCTCACCGTGGAGTACCCGCCGGGTGGCGCCGATCCTGTCCACCGCCACGATGCCCATGGCTTCGTCTATGTCCTGGAAGGGCGGATCGTGATGGGTGTGGCCGACGGCAAGGAAGTCACCCTTGGCCCGGGCGAGGCCTTCCATGAGGGCCCGGCCGATCTGCACACCGTAGGTCGCAATGCAAGCGCTACCGAGCCGGCGAAGTTCGTGGTGTTCCTGATCAAGGACATCGGCAAGCCGGCGGTGCTGCCGCCGCACTGATCGCACGTCCGGCGCTGGCACCAACGACAGGTTCCCGGGTGTCACAATCCGGGGACCTGTCCCGTCTACGCTGGCATGGACGAATCCACTGCGCTGTTCTCACGCCTCCGCCCACGCCTGTTCGGCGTGGCCTACCGCATGCTTGGGTCTTCGCACGAAGCCGAAGACGTGGTGCAGGATGTCTGGCTGCGCTGGCATGGCACCGACCAGTCACAGATCGAGAATCCGGAAGCCTGGCTGGTGGCGACCACCACCCGTCGTGCCATTGATGGCCTGCGCTTGGCCCGGCATGCGCGCGAACACTATGTGGGCATGTGGTTGCCCGAGCCGCTGCTGACCGATGACGCCGCCACGCCCGAGTACGTGCTGGAAACCGCCAGCGATCTGTCGGTCGCCTTCCTCAGTGTGCTGGAACGGTTGGCCCCGGATGCGCGTGCGGCTTTCCTGCTGCACGATGTGTTCGATCAGGATTACGCGGTGGTCGCGCGTACCCTGGACAAGACAGAGGCCGCCTGCCGGCAGATCGTGCATCGCGCGCGCCAGCAGCTCAGGCAGGAGCGCCCGCGCTACAACGTCCCGCAGGACGTGCACCAGAAACTGCTGCGCCGCTTCGCCGAGGCTGCATCCAGTGGCGATTTCCGCACGATGAAGGCCTTGATGGCCGAATCGGCCGAGCTGGTGGGTGACGGCGGCGGTATCGTCACCAGCTTCCCCGGGCCGATGGTCGGGGGTGCACGCATTGCCCAGCTGCTGTATGCCCCGCACCTGCGGCGCAGCGCGCAGTTGCGGATGGTGCCGGCCATGCTCAACGGACGGCTGGGACTGCTGCGCTATTTCGACGATGAACTGGAGGCGGCGATGGCCTTCGAGACCGATGGCGAACGGATCACGCAGATCCTGGTGCAGCGCAATCCGCACAAGCTGCAGCGGTTGGCTCGCCCGACCGCCATCCAGTAGTTCCACGCCAGCTAGGGATAGCGTCCGTTGTCGGCCGCCCTTGCGGGATTCGAGCGGGGCGCCGATGCGCCCCGTCGAAAACCCTTGCTTGCGCTGTATCCGCAGGATCCGATCAGAAGTCCCAGAACACCGGCACCCAGCGGAACGTCTCGCCGTCCAGCGACACCCGGCCCACTGACGGGAACGGAAGATGCGTGGCCACCAGCAGTTCGCCGGTGCCGGCCAGGTCCTTCAGCAGAGCGACGCGAACGCGTGCGGATTCCTCCGGATCGTGCTCAAAACCGTTGTGCCAGTTCGGCTGGTCGAAGCCGACCGCGAACACCGCGTCACCGGCAAAGGTCAGGGCCTGCCCCGCGGACGCTACGCGCACCACGCAGTGGCCCGGGGTATGCCCACCGGTACGGCGGGCCGTCACGCCCGGCGCGATCTGCTGTTCGTCCTGGAAGGTGTGCACATAGCTGCTGTACTCGGCCCAGAAGTGCTTGGCCGTGGCGCGCAGTGCATCGGGGAAGCCCTGCGGCATGTTGGTACGGCTGAAGTCCGGCGACTTCCAGAACTCCACTTCCGCGGCTGCGACGTGGATTTTCAGGTCCGGGCGCAGCCGTTCCTTTACGCCTTCAACCAGCAGGCCGCCGACGTGGTCCATGTGCATGTGGGTAATCACCACGTCGGTGATTTCGCCCAGGTTGATGCCGGCGGCACCGAGGCGGCGGATCAGCTGGCCGGCGCGCGGCAGCTGCAGGTCCGGGTCCATGCCCAGGCCGGCATCGATGAGGATGGTGCGATCACCGCTGTGCACCACCATCACGTTCAATGCCCAGTCGAAGGCATCCTGGGGCAGGTACATCTCTTCGAACCATTCGGCACGGTCGGCGGCCGGCACGTTGTGGCCGAGCATCTGGGTGGGCAACGGCAGGACGCCATCGCTGATCACCAGCACCTCGACGTCGCCCACTTTCAGGGCGTAGCGCGAGGGCACCAGTTCATCGAGGGCGGGAGCAATGGGCGCGGCGGTGTTTTCCATACTGAACATGAGGGATCTCCACGAAGAGCCATTTGGCGGGCAGCAATGCAAGGCTGGCGCGAACGAATCCGGGCGCTTGCCCATGGCGCAGGCAGTGGCAATGCCAGGGCACGGTTGCCTGGCAGGCCAGCGCTGCGGAGTTCATGGGAAGACGGGCCACTGCGCGGGCAATGGGCCCGGAACACGGCAGGTGCCGTGTGGGATCAGCCTAGGCAGCACGCCGCAGGTGCGGTAGCGCCGTGAAGGGGTACGTCATGTTGCGTTCCGGGAAGCAATGCGGAACCGGCTGCAATGCCACCATTGCAAGCGCCTCTGGCTCGTTCGGTAGTGCGCAGGCCCAGGTCAGGCAGCTTCGGATGATCATCCAGTCGACCCCACTGTGGGTCCGCGCAATCAGGACGATCTATCAAGAAATTCGGACTTGTCATATCCCAGATGCCTGATCGCTGGCGCAAAGTACGTCTCACCACCCACCCATGAGAGTTCCCGCATGAACACCTTCGCCCGTACCCTGGCCGTTGCCACCCTCGCCCTCTCGGTCCAGGCCGGCCTGTCCGCGCAGGCTGCCGAACCGGCCACGCCGGCGGCAGTCACCAGCATCGCGCGCACCGCCAGCTACATCACTACCGCCGATGGCGTGCAGCTGTACTACAAGGACTGGGGCCCGAAGAACGGCCCGGTCGTGACCTTCAGCCACGGCTGGCCGTTGAACTCGGACAGCTGGGAATCGCAGATGATCTTCCTGGCCAACCACGGCTACCGCGTCATTGCCCATGACCGTCGCGGCCACGGCCGTTCCAGCCAGCCGTGGGATGGCAACGACATGGATCACTACGCTGATGACCTGGCCACGGTGATCAATACGCTGGACCTGCACGATGTGACCCTGGTGGGCTTCTCCACCGGTGGCGGCGAAGTGGCGCGCTACATCGGCCGGCATGGCACCGGGCGGGTGAAGAAGGCCGTGCTGATCAGCTCGGTACCGCCCTTCATGCTGAAGACCGCCGACAACCCGAACGGCCTGCCGATCGAAGTGTTCGATGGCATCCGCAAGGCACAGATGGATAACCGCGCGCAGCTGTACAAGGACATTCCGTCGGGCCCGTTCTATGGCTTCAACCGCCCGGGCGCGAAGGTGTCGCAGGGGCTGATCGATGCGTGGTGGGCACAGGGCATGCAGGGCGGCCACAAGAACACCTACGACTCGATCGCTGCGTTCTCGGCCACCGATTTCCGCGCAGACCTGAAGAAATTCGATGTGCCCACCCTGGTCATCCACGGTGACGACGACCAGATCGTGCCGATCGATATCTCAGGCCGCCAATCGGCGAAGCTCATCAAGGGCGCAAAGCTGATTGTCTACCCGGGTGCGCCGCACGGCCTGACCGACACCCACAAGGACAAGGTCAACCAGGATCTGCTGGCGTTCCTGCAGGAAAAGTGAGTGTACGGGGCTCCGTCGTGACGGCGGAGCCCTTCCTGCCCAGAGGCAGGGCCGGCACCGGACGAGCGCCGGCTGCCACGTCAGTGCACGATTGCGGCCGTGGGATTTCAGGCCAGTCATGGCGCGCGGTGTGCACCTTGATGAAGGGTTAACCTCCAACAAAGCACACTGCGCTCTCACGGCTCTTCTCCGGCGCAGAATCCTTTGCTCCCGTGTCCAGCCCCAGACGACACGGCCATGCATCCTCCCAATGCCTTCCGGATCCACGCGATCCAGCCCCTTCTTGCGCGCAATGGCGCCATCGTTCGCCTCGATCAGTTGCGATCGACCTGCAAGAGCTGCGGCTTGCGCTCATCAATGACTCAGGACGAGGGCCTCAAGACGAGTCCATTGGGCACGACGCTCACGTGCCCCGCGTGCGGTGCCACGGGGCTGATGGACGAGGTGGAGATATGGCACCACTGGCTCGAACAGTGCCGGCGGGAACGGATGCTGGCGCTCTTCGATCCCGCACCTGACGAACCTCTGGAGCCTGATGGCCCCGAATGAGAGCGACACATGGACTGTCCGGCCGGCGCCCCAGCGCCGCGCCTCAACCGTCGCCGGGGTGACGCCCTGCCAGGCTACCCATCGTGAAGGCGTAGCCCGCCTCCTCCAGCAGCGCTCTCATGCGCAGCTCCACACGCCGGGGGGAAAGCAGGCTGTTGGGCGCGTACAGGGCATAGACGTAGCCTGCGCCGTCGATGATCTCGCGGCGCACGGCGCACTCATTGGATTCGGCAGCCTCGGACCAGACGGACATCAACCTGGCGGGACTGATGGATTGGCCGTTGCGAAGACGGAAGAACAGCCAGCGCACTCCCAGGGAACGCACCGGATTCAACCTAGCCACTGCGAACCCCCGATGCGCCGGAAAAGGTCCCTCAGGACCTCTGGATCCAAGCGTGGATGCTCGTCTTTCGAAGAGCGCGGAAGGTCGATACGTGCGGCGCCGTTCACCAGCGTGGGCAGATCGGACTGAAGGTCGATCCACCACCCCGTGGGCAGCCGGAGCCCCGTGCCCGTTCTATCGTAGATGCAGATCGGAAAAGTCATGGCGTTGCTCCTGGATGACCCGAGCATACGCCTGCGCGATGTCAGGTCTGGATGCGACGCCTAGGAAGATGCCGCATCGACGCGCTTTGCGCATTCGAATACGTGTGCTTCGTCCTGCTGGACCCTGCGGAACGACTCCAGCCAGCCGAACGCTGCGCCACGATTGTGAATCGTTTCGCCAAGCCTTCCGGTCAGGCACCGTGCGCACTCCATCCCGCCAGGACTGGGCGCATCGCAGCAACGGCATTGCGCCATCGTCGTCGTTCTCTCCGGGCGGCACTGGTACATGATCTTGGTCATCAGGCTGATCGCCTGGCTTTGCGAGGACATGCGCGCTCCCTGTCTGCTGCGGAAGCAGCCGCGCGGCGCGCGGCTCCTCCTGTTCCTCAGCGGCGGGTATCGCCGCCGAGACCGCCCTTCTTTTCATCCGCTGGCTTCGGGCTCTCGATATCCTTGTTGTCCTGCTGCTGTTGCTGTCCTTGCTTGCCGGGCTCCTCCCCGCCGGGTTCGCCCCCCTCGCCCCGCCCCTGCGGTGCAGGCTGCTCTGCTTCAGCGGACGCGTTGGAGCGGTCATTCCTGTTCTGTTCGGGGACGCTGTTCATTTCGATTCTCCGCCGCAGCAAGTCTGCTGCCGATTGACTGTGGGCGTGTCGCCGTTACGGGAACGTGCCGGCAAGCGCGTTGTATGAATGGTTGTGATGAACAGGCTCCCGGCAGCGAGCGTGTACAGTGAGGTTTCGAACAGGGGTAGGCGCCGTGAGCCACGGAAGAAGCAAGCACGTTGTCGATGTGGAGCGCGAGCTGGCCCACTGGGAAACCGCGTTCAATCTGGGTGCGCTGCCCGCGATGAGTTTCCGGCACGAAGTGGCGCCGGTCATCCGGCTTGCCTGCGATATCTATGTGAGAGATCCGCATGGCACCCGGTCGGCATGGATCGACGATCTGCAGTGCCGCCTTGCGAAACGATCAAGCCTGCGCGGCAACCCTGGCGCGGCAGAGATTGCCGATCGTTGCTGGTCCCTGCTTGGCTGCGCCTAGGCGCGGCTGGCTGCGTGATTCCGCTCGCGCATCAACTCATCATTCAGTACGTTGACAATGGACATCACCGCGTCGGCAAGTCCACGAGAATCGCTGATGGATCCGTAGAAGTAGATCCTGGCGCCTTCAATGCGAACATCCGCCAGCTGGAGCTGGGACGCCAGGGCCCTGCACTTGATGAGGAACATCTCTGTCCAGCGAGCGCCCGGCGCCAGATCCAGCAGCGCGGTGATGGCTTCGTCGGTGGATGCGTCTACACGCTCATGCAACAACGGGACATCGAAGCCGACGATTCTTGGGAGCATGGAAGCGTTCACCTGACCATCCTCTCGCTGATGGGCGCTGTGAGTACTCCCACAGTACAACAGAATGCATGCAGCCCCAGATGAGATGGCGTCAGCTGGCCTGCCCCAGCTCGCGCGCAAGGAACGGCGCAGTCCTGCTGCCCTTGGCGTGGGCCACCTGTTGCGGCGTGCCCTTCGCCACGATGGTGCCGCCCGCGCTGCCAGCGCCCGGGCCGACGTCGATCACCCAGTCGGCCTGTGCGACAGAACGCATGTCGTGCTCGATCATCACCACCGTGTTGCCTGCGTCCACCAGCCGCTGAAGCTGCACCAGCAGCCTGTCCGCGTCTGCTGCATGCAGCCCGGTGGTGGGTTCGTCCAGCACGTACAGCGTGCGCCCGCGCTGGCTGCGCTGCAGCTCTGTGGCCAGCTTGATGCGTTGCGCCTCACCCCCTGAAAGCTCCGTGGCCGGCTGGCCCAGCCGCAGGTAGCCCAGGCCGATCTCCTGCAGCAACTGCAGCGGGCGGGCGATGGCCTCTTCTTCGGCGAAGAACGCATGGGCCTGGTCCACCGTCATCTGCAGGACCTCGGCAATGTTGCGGCCGTTCCACTGCACCTTCAGCGTGGCCTCGTTGTAGCGGGCGCCGTGACAGGTGGGGCACGGCGCATAGACGCTGGGCATGAACAGCAGTTCGACGCTGACGAAACCCTCGCCTTCGCAGGTTTCGCATCGGCCCTTGGCCACGTTGAACGAAAAGCGGCCCGCGTCGAAACGGCGGCGGCGCGCGTCGGGTGTCGCGGCGAACAGCTTGCGCACGTGGTCGAACAAGCCCGTGTAGGTAGCCAGGTTGGAGCGTGGCGTACGCCCGATGGGCTTCTGGTCTACCTGTACCACGCGTTGAATGGCGTCTACGTCGCCGGCCAGCTGGCCCCGAGTGGGTTCGATCACGGCGGGTCCATCCGTGGGCGCGCTGTCGGCGCCGTCGTCTGCTGTCTCATGCCCGAGGTGCAGCAGCATCAGCTCAGGCAGCGCCTGCGCCATCAGACTGGACTTGCCCGATCCGGAAATGCCGGTCACTGCAGTCAGCAACCCCAACGGCACCTGCGCATCCACGCCGTGCAGGTTGTGGCGATGGATGCCTTGCAGCGCCAGCCAGCTGTTGGCACTGCGCTGCCGGCTGGCCGGCGCGGGCACCCGGTCGAACAGGTACTGCGCCGTGCGCGAATCCTGAACGTTGCGCAGGCCGTCGGGCTCGCCACTGTAGAGAACGCGTCCGCCATGCTCTCCTGCCTGCGGGCCCACATCCACCAGCCACTGCGCGCGGCGCATCAGCTCCAGATCATGTTCAACAACGAACACCGAGTTACCGCCGTCGCGCAGCCGTTCCAGTGCGTCGTACAGCGCCTGGCTGTCGGCCGGATGCAGGCCGGCCGAGGGTTCGTCGAGCACGTACAGCACGCCGAACAGCAACGAGCTGAGCTGCGTGGCCAGGCGCAGGCGCTGCAGTTCGCCGGCCGACAGTGTGGGCGTGGCGCGGTCCAGTGAGAGATAGCCCAGGCCGAGCTCGCGAAGTTGTCGTACCCGCGCCATGACCCCACCCGCCAGCCGTTGTGCCGCCAGGCGCTTTTCCTCGGACAAGGCTGAGGTCAGACGCACGTCGGGTGCGCCGGCGTGGGTCGCGCGGCCACTTGCTGCCCGCTTGGCGCGATCGCTGGGCGTTGCACGCCTGCTGGTACGCGCGCCGTGGCTGTGTGCACTGAAATCGCCCTGCGCGATGGGCTCGAGCAAGGCCGCCAGCTGGTCCAGCGGCAGCCGCATGAACTCGCCGATGTCCACGCCGGCGAAGGTGACCGAAAGCGCTTCCGGCTTCAGGCGCTTTCCCTGGCAAGCGGGGCACAGCCGGCCTTCCATGTAGCGGGAAACACGCTTGCGCATCAGCGCGCTCTGGGTGTTGGCAAAGGTGTGCAGCACGTAGCGGCGTGCGCCGGTGTACGTGCCCATGTAGCTGGGCTCCAGCTTGCGCTTGAGCGCGGCGCGGGTCTCGGCCGGCGTGAAGCCGGCATAGACCGGCACCGTGGGCGTTTCCTCGGTGAACAGGATCCAGTCCCGGTCCTTCTTCGGCAGCTTCTTCCACGGCACATCGACGTCATAGCCCAGCGTGACCAGGATGTCGCGCAGGTTCTGGCCATGCCATGCCGGTGGCCAGGAGGCGATGGCGCGCTCGCGGATGCTCAACGACGGGTCCGGCACCATCAGCGCTTCGGTCACCTCGTAGACGTGCCCCAGGCCGTGGCAGGTGCTGCAGGCACCCTGTGGGGTGTTGGGCGAGAAGTCTTCGGCGTACAGCATGGGCTGGTGGGCCGGGTAGGCCCCTGCCCGCGAGTACATCATGCGCACCAGGCTGGACAACGTCGTCACGCTGCCCACCGATGAGCGCGCATTGCTGGCACCGCGTTGCTGCTGCAGGGCGACCGCCGGTGGCAGCCCGTCAATGGCATCCACGTCGGGCACGCCGGCCTGATCGATCAGGCGACGCGCGTAGGGCGCGACGGATTCGAAGTAGCGCCGCTGCGCCTCGGCGAAGACCGTGCCGAAGGCCAGCGAGGACTTGCCGGACCCCGACACGCCGGAGAACACCACCAGTGCATTGCGTGGAATGGAGACATCGACATTCTTCAGGTTGTGCTCGCGCGCACCGCGGACCTCGATGCAGCCGCTGGCTGCGGCAGCACATGACGATTCGCCAAAGGGGGTGTTGGACATCTCAGCATTCCTGCATTCGGTGGGCGGATCGCGCATGGTGCGCCCGAGCGGCCATTGTCACCGGTCCGGAGTGAATGGCGCGAGGGCGCCGGAGGCGGGATGCTGTCTTCACCTCTCGTTCGTACGGCGTTGCCCAGCCAAGGGCTAGCGTGGGGCTGCCCACACACCGGAGGCCCTCATGCACCCCGACATACTTGGCTGGGCCGCCACGGCGGTACTGATGGCAACCTTGATCCGGCAGATGGTGAAGCAGTGGCAGTCGTCCAACCCGGAAGCCGTATCCAGGTGGCTGTTCGCAGGCCAGATGACCGCATCTGCGCTGTTCACGGTGTACAGCGCGATGCTGGGCAGCGTGGTCTTCGTGGTGACCAATGCGATGCTGCTGTTGACGGCGGTGGTGGGCCAGGTGATGGCGTGGCGCCGCCGCGGCCGACGCCGGGCTCCCCCGCCCTGCTGATTGTTAATGCGCGTTGCCTGAAGGTTTGACATTACTTTCCCCCACCGTTGATGGGGCCGGACCGTCACAGGGATGAGGAGGCCGCTGCATGCCGTACGGTTCTGGCGCACTCTCGTAAAGACCGTGCGGAGTAATCCTGCGGGCGCTCACATGCCGCCTTCACCTGGCCCCTGCCCGATCGCAACCGGGCAGGACCTACGCTGAGCACTCCACTCACTGCGGAGCCCAGTATGGCTATCAAGACGGCGGAAGACCTGTTCATCCACGAACTCTCGGATATCTACAGTGCCGAGAAGCAGCTGACCAAGGCCCTCCCGCGCCTGGCCCGTGCGGCCGAGAACCCGGACCTGGCCGCAGCGTTCGAAACGCACCTGGAAGAAACGCAGGGCCAGATCGAACGCATCGATCAGGTGGTGGAGGTGCTTGGCATTCGCCTGAAGCGCATCAAGTGTGCGGCGATGGAGGGCCTGGTGGAGGAAGGCAAGGAAGTGATCGACAGCATCGACAAGGGGCCGGTGCGGGATGCGGCCCTGATCGGCGGCGCGCAGAAGGTCGAGCATTACGAGATTGCGTCCTACGGCACCATCGCCGCGCTGGCCAAGCAACTGGGCTACAAGGATGCCCTTCCGCTGCTGCTGGAGACGCTGGAGGAAGAGAAGGCCACCGACGAGAAGCTGACCCTGCTGGCCAAGGGCGGCGGCAATGCCAAGGCTGCACAGGCCGCCTGATCGGCGCGCCGCGGAACCCGGCTGCCACGGACGGCAGCCTCAGGTCCCGTACAGTACCTGATCATTGGGACAGAAGAACGTGCGTCGCCGCGTGGTCCCCAGATAGAGCTTGCTGATCGGGCCACCACACAGGGGACAGACCTTTTTCGTGTGCACCTGCCAATGCTTCTTCAGCTCGAAACGGCGCTTCCACTCCAGGAAATCAAAGCTGTAGGCGGGGGCCTGCTCGATTATGGCGGTAAGCCTGCGTGGTGGCAGGTCGCCCAGCCGGGTGGCCGGATGCACGCCTATCCGGAACAGCACCTCGTTCTTGATGATGTTGCCCACGCCGGCGAAGACGGTCTGGTCCAGAAGCGCATCACAGACCATGACATCCGGCATGGCCTTCAGCTTGCGCCGGGCCAGCTTTGGATCCCAGGCCTCGTTCATCACGTCCGCACGCCAATCGTAGATGTCGTCCAGCGGCTGGTCGATCAGGCGCACGGAACACGCGTAGAAGTTCAGCTCACCGTTGTCGAACACCAGCGATACCCGTGCCGGGCCTGGCTTCCGTCCGTCGATGCGCCAGCTGCCGAACATCATCAGGTGGATGCGCAGCGTGTGGCGGCTGAACTCCAGCAGGAAGTGCTTGCCCCAACTGCGGACCGCCTTGACCCTGCGGCCCTGCAGCGGTGACAGGTCGATGCGGCTGTTACCGGACACGGTGCGGACCACGTGCCCCTTGAAATGGCTTGCGGCTTCGCGCAACAGCACGATGGAAGGGCCTTCAGGCATGTGCGTTCTCCTGCAGCAGCGCCTGCAGGCGCAGCGCGTTGCCGGTGGCATGGCCCAGTGCGGTATTGTCCAGTACGCACCAGGCCGGCCGTTGCGCATCGGCTTCGCGCCGCAGCGGCTGCACCAGCTCCGCCAGGCTCTGCTCGCTGTACGCACTGCGATACATCTGCGGCTGGCCGTGCCAGCGCCAGTAGCTCCACGTGCGGTCACCGCCGGGAATCGCTGCAACCGGCACACGTGCCGGATCCGCAGCGACCCGTGCCACGCCATGCGCACTCAGAAGTGCATCCACTTCCGGCGTGAACCAGCTCGGGTGGCGCGGCTCGCACGCCACATCGGCCTGGGTGCGTGAACGCAGGCCCCGCAGGAATTCCCTGGTCGTGGCCGCGTCGTACACCAGGCTTGGCGGCAACTGCAGCAGTAGCGGCCCCAGCTTTCCACCCAGCTCCAGCACGCCATCCAGGAACTGTTCGAACGGCTGCATCGCATCGCGCAGCCGGCGCTCATGGCTGATCTCCCGCGGCAGTTTCACCGCGAACCGGAAGCCCTCCGGAACGCTCACCGCCCATCGCGCGTAGGTGCTGGGCTGGTGCGGTCGATAGAAGGACGAGTTGATCTCCACCATCGGCAGGCGTGTGGCATAGCGCTGCAGTGCGCTGTCGCCCGCGCCGAACGCTTCGTGAACCGCCCGCGGCAGCGACCAGCCCGCACAACCGACGCGTGGTGGGGCGGGCGCAACCGGGGCGGCTGTGGCCTTCATCGTGCCAGCTGCCCGTCCGGTTCGGTGATGCCGCCCGCACCTGCCTCCGTGTGCGACTGCGAAATCGACAGCAGACGATCCAGTGCACTCTTGCCCGAGTCGAGCGCCGACGCGCTGCGCACGAAGCCGGTCCAGTCGGAGATGGCGATCTTTCCCAGCGCCAGTTCGTCCACCCGCACGCTGCGCATCCGCCAGTGCGGAAACTGTCGGCGCCCCACCCTGCCCCGGTTCAGCTCGACGATCCCACTGTGGCTGCAGGCCGCGAGAATGCGCGTGTACGCCGCATTGATCCCGGCCTCCGGGCCCTCCAGATACTGCAGGAAGCGCGAGCCATCGAACAGCAGCGTGCCGGTGACATCGACGGATTCGTTGAACTGCACCGCTTCGGCCACAAGCTGCTGCAGCCGCGCTGCGGTCAGGTTGCGGGAGGCTTCACTCACGTAGGCAATCGCACGAAGAGGCATGGCACCACCGATGGTTGCGGACCGCTTTACCTTAGCGATGCCGGTCGTACGCGCGGTGAGTCCGGTGTGGAGGCTGCGTCGAGTTGCGGCGCGTCCACGCCGCTTGGGCATGACGCGCTGATCGGGCACAAGCCGCAGACCACCGCAATGTCCGGCGCGCCCGGTACGCAGCCACCTCAGCAGGGGACCGCCTCGTCGGGAGGTGTGAACCGCCCAAGGTGTGCGCTGCACGCAGCCCTGATGCAGCGATAGCATCTACGGACTTCGGGATGGCCCTGGTCTGCGCTCAGGGCATCGGGCTGGACAGTGCCGTGCCGCCGGCTCGACTTCGCAGGCTGCCAGCCGGAGCGCGCGGAGCGTCCGCTGCCACCAGCGCCTGTACCACACGATGTTGCATACGGTGAGCGCCGCCTTCCACGCCCACGACATACACGAAGCGCCCATCGAACTTGGCGTGCGCGTCCTCCAGGACATCGTCGGCCTGCAGCGCCCGCTTGAGCGACTTCATCCACGTCCGTTCAGGCATGCGGTCCAGTTCCACTACGACGGCCGTGCCACCGCAGTCCAGCGGCATGCACTCGACACGCAGCACGCGGGGGGAAGCAGAATCGGTTCCGGATAGCGGCATGAGAAAAGCTCCGATGCGGGGGACGGCGGCAGTATCCATGGCACGTGCCAAGGCGCCGTCAACAAACTCCATCCGGCCCTGCACGCTGCCTATACGGTGCTGGAAGCGCGCTTCACGGGCTTCGCGCCGGGCTGACAAGCCGCACGCACCGTATTGATGCTACACAGCACAGACTGGCGTTCCCGAAGCAACACAGGCTGCACACATGCAATCCGGATTGAGCCAGCGCAGATGCAACCTGCTGCTGGTGGAAGACCAGCTCGACCTGGCAGCACTGATGGAACATGCACTTGAGGACGCTGGCGACCAGGTGACACACGCCTACAGCGTGTTCGACGCGCTGGGACTGCTGGATACCCAGCGGTTCGACGGCGCCGTGCTGGACGTCGAGCTTCGAGACGGCGTGGTATTTCCAGTCGCTGATCGCCTAGCGGAACTTGGCATCCCCTTTCTTTTCGTCTCTGCGGTCTATGACCAGCTGGTGCCACAGCGCCACCGCCGCGCCGCCTTCGTGACCAAGCCATTCCACATCGATCAGTTGCAGGACACTGTGCGGCGTGTGATCAGCTGCACAACATGCTAGCACCCGTCCCGCACTTCAAGCGGCGTTCGCGTAGGGCTCAACGACTGCAAGCAGCTTCTCCATCGCTTCGGCTTCGTCCTGGCTCGTTACCGCCCGCTGGATGAAACGGCTCCAGTCAGCAAGGGCGATCCTCTGCAGCTCGCCCGCGCTGACCGACAGGCAGCGCATCGGCCAGAACGGCAACCGCCGCTGCCCGACACGGCCACGCCCGAGTTCGGTCAGTTCGGTGTGGCTGCGGGCGCCGCTTACGCGGGAGAAGGCAACATCCAGCCCGTCCGCGGGGCCTTCCATGTATTGCAGGAAGCGCTGCCCGTCAAACAACAGGACCCCGGTCACGCCCGCTGATCGATTGAAGCGGGCCGCATCTTCCATCAGTGCAGCCAGGCGTTCCGGCGTGAACCCGGGGGCAGCCCGGCTGGCGTAGACAATCGCGCTGTTCGGCATCGGCCGCTCCTGCTCTCCGAGCCGATCAATCTAAGGTCGGCAGCGTTCACGCGCCGTAAACGCGTACAGGGAGCGCGTCACATATCGGCCGATGTGCCCGGGTTTCATGGGATTCGGCCTGAATCGGAGACGCCTGACGGCGCGCCCCCCTGCTGCGGTGCGGCGAAATGGCCGGTGTTTACGCAATGGCCGGCCCGGTCAGCACGGCAGGGGCACCCGCCGCCCCCATTTCAGCCAAATAGGCTGAAAATCCCCCTGCGGCGCGCCCTTCCAGACGCGCACTGGTGAAGACGACGGGAGCACCGGCCCAGCGTACATCCGCGCCGCAGGCCTGCAGCGCCCTCACCATCCGAACGTCTTCCCCGCAGCGCAAGGCAGGAAAACCGCCGACCGCACGATAGAAATGGGCAGAGACACCCAGGTTGGCACCATGGATGCGCCCGTGACCTTCCCCCCACTGCTGCCGCCCCTGGAATACCCTGCGCAGGCGATGTTCGGACGGGCAGCGCGCCGCAATGTCCACCAGTCCGCAGAAGGCGTCACACGGCTGCTCCAGTTGTCCAACCAACCAGTCGCCAGGGACCTCGCTATCAGCGTCGGTGCTGGCCAACCACCTGGCGCCGCGACCCAGCAGCTCGACGGCGGCCGCTGCGCGGGCAATCCCCACGCAGCGTGCATCCAGCCGCACAATGCCGACGCGCTGTTGGTGGCAGATGGACGCCGTCGCATCCGAGCAAGCGTCCAGTGCAACCACCACTTCGACCGCTTCGCCGCCCAGGCCCGGGTGCAGGGCCGCCCTTCGGATCGATTGCAGGCAGCGCGCCATGCTGGCTGCCTCGTTGTGCGCGGGGACCAGAACGCCTATCACCGCAGGCCCTCGTTGCGGGCCAGTGACAGCGTGCCGCGCGTCCAGCCCTGCAGCACGAAGTCCGCATCGCGATAGTGGAAGGCTTCGTGCAGGCCGTCGGCAAGGCAGCGATGCACGACTTCGGTCCGGCTCACCCGCCCGGGGAACGAGGGCAACCAATGGCAGGCGACCAGCAATCCGTCGTCACGAAGTGCTTGATCGATTCCGGCCCGCAGCTCGCGAAGGGCCCTCGTCCCCAGGTAGTAGCCCATCTCACCGCAGACGATCAGGTCGAAGCGCCCCGGCGGCCATTGCTCGGGGTGGCTGGCGCAGTGGACCTGCACGTGCGGCAGGTAGGCCAGGTTGCGGCGGGCCCGGAACGCTGCGCGCGGGCTGATATCGGTGGCCAGCAGGCGCTCACAGCGGGCCGCCAGGGCCTCGGTCAGCACGCCGTTGGAGCATCCCAGCTCCCAGCCACGATTGAACTGGCGCTGGCTCAGGCTGGCCAGCAGCAACGCACGCTTGCGTTCTTCATACCACCGACTGCGGTAGCCAAAAGGGTCTTCCTGCTCATGCAGTTCATCGAAGTACGGTTGCGCGCTCATGCCAGAAATACCTCGTAATCGCGGAAAAATCGGGCCAGTACATGGGAAGGCAGCACCGGCGGGCTGTTCAGGCCCGGCACGTTGCCCGTCTGCGTCCGGAACCGGGCGATCGCACTCCGTTTTACCGACGCTGCTGCGGAAATGTCGACAAGTCGCGGCAGCTCCCACGCCATGTGCGCGCAGGCCGGATCCAGCCAGTGCCAGCCCCATACCGGGTACTCCAGGCGACGGCAACCCACTGCGCGCGCGGCGCGGCAGGCTGCACGCCCTGCCGCTTCGTGATCGGGGTGCCCATCGAAGCGCCAGGGCGCCAGTACCAGATCGCCCGGCTGCAGGTGCTGCTGCAGCCAGTCCTGCAGGCCCTGTTCGTGCTTGCTGACCGCGCCATCGCCGATGCCGAGATGAAACGTCGCGTCGGCCGCAATCCCAAGTTCCGCCAATGCCGCAGCAAGCTCTGCCCGACGCGCCGACCGCAGGCGCTCCGGTGTCCACCACGGTTCACCCGGATAACACGCTTCACCATCGGTCACGGCAATGACGCCAACCTCCATGCCCTGTGCCGCGGCATGATGGAGCAGCCCACCACAGCCAAGAATCTCGTCGTCGGGATGCGGCGCAACGACCACAAGGCGGTCGTGGCCGGCGCACAGTGAACGGGCGGGCGTGGACGGTTGCTGCCAGAGCCAATCGCAGCGCAGCCAGGCCTGTTCCTGAGTTCCCTGTCCTTGCAGGGGTGTGCTGGCTACAGCGCCCATGCGGTCTCCTCGGCTGCCCGCTGCTCACCCAGCCACTGCCAATCGCGATCGGCATGGCACTGCCTGAGGAACACCGTCAGGTCCGCCCAGCGGCGGGCGTGACCGTCTTCCAGGCACATCGGCGCCGGACCGAGCGCCCGGCCTGCAAGGTCCAGGACGCGCGTCGCCGCCCGTTCGACCACGCAGCGCAGCCGCACTACGTCTTCCCGATGCGCCGATTGAGGCGCGTCGTCGATGCGTGCGGCCACTTCGCGAAGCAGCGCCGCAGCCGACCCCAGCACAAGGTCCGCTGCACCCAGCAGCCGTGCGCGGTTGCCGTCGCTGCAGGCCGGCCGCATGCGTTCAGCCAGTGCCACCGCTGCGCCAAACCAGACCGCCGCGATACCGGCTCCGCCATGCCAGAAGCCCGGCCGTTGCAGGTAGGCGTCGCGCGGTCCCAGAATCGTCATCGGTGCGCCGTCGAAGCGCACCGTCGTGGACGGAATGCCGGCCATGCCAGCCGCCGGCCAGGGCTCACCCGAAAGCGTGCACCAATGCTCCGCCGGCACATGGCACAGCCACACGCCGTGTGTGTTCCGCACGGTTACCAGTGCCGCATCCACCCACGCGCTGCCTGAACACCAGGGCTTGTCACCATACAGTCCACCGCCGGCGTCGATGCGCAGGGTGTTGGCTGGGCCTTCTGCGGCCCACACCGCCAGCAGCTGCCCTTCAGCAACCCTAGGCGCGTTCAGCTCGGCAATGATCGCCTGGGCGTCGTAATGCGCTTCCAGTACCTTGGCCAAGCAGAGGTCCTCTGCCCCCCACGCCGCCAGCGCCCGCCAACGCTGCAGCGTGTGGCCACTTCCGGGCAAAGGCAGCGCGGGCTGCTGGGCGAGAACCTGGCGCGCGCGGTTGAACAGCGAAGAAGGCGACGTCACATCCTGCATGGCCGGTCTGCAATGAAGATAGGTCATGAACGTAGGCGCCCTGCGGTCACATCACTGTCTTGGCGATGTGGCGGCCACATGAATACCTGGCGCAGTGTTCCTCACGCGGTCACCGCTGGCGCTGTTCGCTTGCACGCACGCACTGGCGCAGTTCCCATAGCCACGGCAACACCACCAGGCCAAGCGCCGGCAGCAATACAAACCCCCACAGCGCCGGTGCTGCCGGTGCCACATTGACTGCCCAACGAGGCTCGGCCTGCCACGCCACTCCGCCCAGCAGCACCCAGGGAGCGGCGTCGAGCACACTGTGCACGTGCTGCTCGGCCGGGCTGATGCGTCGCCGCCCGTCCGCGCTGACGGTGTCGAGGTAGCCGGCGATTGCATGCGCGATGACCAGGACTGCCAGCAGCGTGACGAGCAACCACGTGCTTTCCAGCACGAGCCACGCCAGCACGCCGCTGCCGATGAGCAGCAGCTGCAGCCCATGCAGCAGGCTCTCGCGCATCGCGGACGTGTGCGGCAGATCGGTACGCCGGTGAAAGTGGAAGTCCAGCGCACCGGCGGTCAACCAGACTGCGTAGACACAGGCCATGACAATCCCGCTCATGACGGCTCGCTCAGGGTGTCAATACGATCTTGCGGCAGTCGTCGTCCTTGGCATCGAACATCGCATAGCCTTGCGCTGCATCGGCCAGGCGCATCCGGTGCGAGATGATGTCCCCCGGATCCAGCTTTCCTTCGATGATTGCGTCGAGCAGTTCCGGCATCAGTCCCTGCACGTGGGTCTGTCCCATCTTGAATGTCAGCCCCTTGTCGAACGCATCGCCCAGCAGGAACCCGTGGATGAAACCGGCATAGACACCGGGAATGCTGACCACGCCGCCGCGGCGGGCGGCAGCGATGCACTGACGGATGGCCACGCCGCTGCTGCCTTCCAGTTTCACGGCGGTCAGCGCTGACTCCAGGGCACTGCCCTCGGCCTCGAAACCGACGGCCTCGATGCAGGCATCCACGCCGCGTCCACTGGTCTGGGTCAGGATGTAATCGGCCGGGTCCTCGATCTCCTTGAAGTCGATCGGCGTCACACCATAGGCACGGCGCGCGTAGTCCAGGCGGTAGCGAAGATGGTCGACCATGAAGATGGTCTCCGCACCCAGCAGCCGGCAGCAGGCCGCGCTCATCAGTCCCACCGGACCGGCACCGAAGATGGCTACTGTCGAGCCCGGCTTGACCCCAGCGTTCAGCGCGGCCTGATAGCCGGTGGGCAGAATGTCCGACAGGAACAGAACCTGTTCGTCGGCCACGCCTTCCGGAATGCGCAGTGGGCCCACATTCGCCTTGGGCACGCGCACGAATTCGGCCTGTCCGCCTGCCACGCCGCCATACAGATGGCTGTACCCGAACAACGCCGCCGGAGGCAGAAGGCCCTTCTGGTTCAGCGCAGCGCCCTTGCCCGTGTTGGTGGTCTCGCAGGCGGCATACTCGGCCAGCCGGCAGTGGAAGCACTCGCCACAGGCGATCACGAAGGGGATCACCACGCGATCGCCCGGCCTCACCTGCGTTACGCCGCTGCCGACCTCTTCCACCACGCCCATGAATTCGTGGCCCAGCACATCGCCGTCGTGCAGATCGGGAATCTTGCCCCGATACAGGTGCAGGTCCGAACCACAGATGGCGGTGGCGGTAACCCTCAGGATCAGATCGTCCTCAGCCGCCAGCACCGGGTCCGGCACGGTCTCGACGCGCACATCCTTGCGGCCGTGATAGGTCAATGCCTGCATCGTGCTTCTCCAGAAGATCGGAACGACAGCATGTCAGGGACGTCCTCCCGCCCCGGTGACATCCAGGTGTGCGCAGCGTTCATTCCGCGGCGTCGTGGCGTTAACCCCGCCCGGGCCACGCTGCGAACACCCGCCACAGGAGCCCAGCATGAACGACAAGCTGCCTTTCAATCCAACAACAGACGTGGACGATCAATCGAAAGCGCACACGCCGGACAAGCGACGCAATGATCGAGCGAAGTGGAAAGAGCACGACATGCCGGACGACGGCGATGGCCCCAAGGCCGTGCCCGAGGACTACGAGCGTCCCGATCCCGATCCGACGGGCAAGCGTTGAGGCCGCCTCACATCCTGGATGCGCCGGATTCACGCGTCATGGTGCGCTGCCGGCGCAAGCTGCATGCACGATTTCTGGTCGGCCTGAACGAGGTGTTGCATGTGGAAACGCAACGGTCTCTCGCTGGTACTGCTTGCACTCACTGTCGTCTTCATTGCCGGGCAGGCAGTTGCGGGACATCACGTGCACAATCAGGGGTTGACCCAGCACGGACGCGCGCCGGTCGACCTGTGGCACTACCTGGCGACCGGGCATTTTGTCAGCGCTACATTCGAAAACTGGGAGAGCGAGTTCCTGCAGATGGGGATGTACGTTCTTCTGACCGTCAGTCTGCGCCAGCGTGGCTCAGCCGAATCCCGGCCGCTGGACCCCGCGCAGGAGCAGAACCGCGTGGAGCCGGGACCTGCGCCGTGGCCGGTTCGTCGCGGCGGCGCATGGAAGGTGCTTTACGGTCACTCGCTTGCGATCGCCTTCGGGCTGTTGTTCCTGCTCAGTTTTACATTGCACGCCTTGGGTAGCTGGCGCGCCGATCAGGTCGAGCAGCAGTTGCAGGGGTTGCCGGTGCCGGGTTTCCTGGAGCATCTGGGCAGCAGCACGTTCTGGTTCGAATCGATGCAGAACTGGCAGAGCGAATTCCTTGCCGTGCTGTCCCTGGTCGTGCTCACGATCTTCCTGCGGCAGAAGGACTCACCGCAATCCAAGCCGGTCGAAGCTCCGCACGCGCAGACAGGGGATTGAACCATGGGAAATGCTCCGTCAACCGCCTTGCTGATCATCGACATGTTCAGTCGCTTCGACTTCCCGGGCGCGCAGGCGCTGGCACCAGCAGCGGAGCGGGCGGCCGCACAGATCCGACGCTTGAGAGACCACTTTGATGGCCACGGATGGCCGGTCATCTACGCCAATGACAACTTCTCCGACTGGAAGCGTGACTTCCGCCAGCAGGTAGCACAGTGCCAGCGGGATGGAGGACCGGCCGGGCGGATTGCCGACCTCCTCTCTCCCCTGCCCGGCCACTACTTCGTGCTCAAGCCCAAGCATTCGGCGTTCCTGGCCAGCCCGTTGCCGATTCTGCTGGCGAAGCTTGGCGTGCGCAGCCTTTGGCTCGGTGGGATGACGGCCGATTCATGTGTCCTGGCTACCGCGCTGGACGCCAACGCCAGGGAATTCGACGTAGTGGTGGCACGGGAGGCTGTGGCGGGGACGCCGGCCCGGAAACAGTGTGCGATGGCGCTGCTCGCCGATTCGGGCGCGGCCCGGGTCGCGCGGCTCGCCTCGCTGGTCCCGGCATGACCGGCCGGAGCGGGCTCAGGCCCGGTCTGCGATTCCCTTTACACCGGCGTGACCGGCGCAATGTGCGCAGCAGAAGATATGACCGTTTCCTTCAACGCCATGCCCGATGATCGCGCAGTCGCAATGTGCGCAGCGCGGTGCGAACGCAGGGATGGCGCACTCGAACGAATCGAAGGTGCCGCTGCGTCCACCCTGCTGGAGGGTGAAGCTCTTGTCGTAGTCATTGCCGCAGACATCACAGGTAGCCATGGGGCACCTCATGCGGAGAAAGGAGCATGCAGTGTCGCGGGCGCGGGGGTCGGCGGTCGTGAATGCATCGTGTCGCCAGCGTGCAGAACACCGATGTGTTCATTACGCAGGCTGCAGCCCGCGTTGCCAACGCCCAGTCCACGCGTCTCAGCGTGCCTTGCCGGGCTCGGCACTGCCACCAGGCGATGTGCCGCGACCACAGGGAAACGCCGCGCGCAGCCCTTCGACAACCAGGGGAGACGCATCCTGTTGCAATCGCTCGCGGGGCAGCTGCCGGAGATGGGAAGACACCTGATCGACCAGTTCATGCGGAAGGATCCGGCCCTGCCCACACCACTGACCGCGGCTGGCATCGGCGACACCCAGGATATAGCTGCTGGCCCGGGCGCTGGACAGCCCCCGGCAGTGTTCGCCATCGCAGAACCCGTCAGCGCCTTTGCCCTGCAGCAGCGTGATGAGCTCGGCCCCACTGACAAGCCAAGTGCGTTCCGGTTGCGTTGTGCCTGCCACGGCGGGTCCCACCAGGGCGCCGAGGCACAGTGTCAGGAGCCAACGCATGCGGCGGTGCGCGAGGCGGGCGTGATGTCCTTTCATATCGGGGTCCTGGCTGTCGTTTTTCTGGATTCCACGCGGCGCCGGTCAGAGTTGATCAAGCTGGTTGCGTGGTTGAAACGCCGGGTCGTCCTCAGCTTCCAGCATGGCTTCCACCAAGGCGTCGAAGGGCGCGGCAGCGGTATCCAGGTCCGTGGAAGAAAGGAATCCGGATTCCCCCTGGCCGGCCAGGGCAATCGCGGCAACGGTCTCGCGCTCACCTTCCTCTGCCCAGAGATAGTCGTGGACCAGTGCCACCCCATGGTCGCCCGCCTTCAGGAAATCGGCCGCGCCCCGTGCCACAGCCAGAAACGCGATGAGATCGTAGAGGCTTTCCGAATACGTCAGCGATCCCGCAACAAAGTGCGTACCAGTGCGGTCATAGGCGGCAACCTGGATATTCTCGGCCTGCGCGGATGCAAGGAAGGCCTTCAATGCGGCGCGATTGTCGGGGTAGCGGGCCAGCAGGGCCTGGCAGGCTATGAGCAGTTCATCCAACGCCTCGTCGCTTGAAGACGCCAGGCATTCACCGTTGCCCAAGCGCCACGGCCCGGCGATGCATCGCCAGTCGGACCATCGGGATGGCGAAGGCAGGGGCGCCGCCAGCCATCTGGAGAGATCTTCGTGGCGCAACTGCAGGCGCAACAGCGCTGAATAAGGCTCTGACAAGGCGATGACCCATCCGGTCTGCGTGTCCAGATGGCTTTTAGCAGACAACGCGCGCCCCGCCAACACCCCAGTGCCAGCCTCATGGACTGCGACTGCGACTGCTACTGCCGCAGACGCTGCGCCGGACTATCGCGCAGCCGTTGACCCTCTCACCACGCATCTTCCCGTCATCACCAGTCTGCGTACCGGCAGCTCCGGCATGCGCAGGCGCTCCAGCAACAACGACATCGCAGCCCGCCCCATCTCTTCAACCGGCTGCTCGACCACGGTAATACCCGGTTCGACCAGCTCGGTCCATCGCTCGTTGTCGAAGCCTGCCAGCGCCAGCTCTCCTGGAATCGCAAGCCCAGCGCTGCGGGCCGCTTTCAATGCGCCCATGAGCAGCAGGCTGTTGCTGGCGACCAGCGCATCGGGACGCGAAGGACTGGTCAACCACTGCTCGACCGTTGCGATGGCGGCCTCGGCCGTGGGCTCTACCTCGCGGTAGTCCGGTTCCAGCCCGTGCCTGCGCATTGCAGCGATATAGCCGTCGCGGCGTTCGGCCGCCGTGGTACTGGTGCTGCCGAACAGGCCACCGATGCGGCAATAGCCGCGCTCGGCCAGGTGTTCGACCAGGCCCGCCATCGCCGCTGCGTTGTCGAGGACCACGCTGTCGATCGAGCCACCGGGTGCGGCACGATCGACCAGTACCGTCGGGTAATCCAGCGTGAGCCGGTCCAGCCGCCCCACCGTGGTCCGGGTGGGCGCAAAAATCAGCCCACTGATGCGTTCCTCATGCATCAACTGCAGATACAGCGCCTCGCGCTCGGGGTCCTCATCGGTGTTGCAGAGCGTGACGCGAAGGCCTTCCCGGTACGCGACTTCCTCCACGGCGCGGATCAGCGCGGTAAAGAACGGGTTGCGGATATCGGCCACGATCAGGCCGATGATGCCGGTATGCCGGGCGCGCAGGCGTCTTGCCTGCAGGTTGGGGTGATATCCGGTCTGGCGAATCGCCGCCTCCACCCGGCCGCGCACGGTCTCGCTGACCGGGCCGCCGCCGAGCACCCGCGACACCGTGGACTTGGATACCCCCGCCACGCGTGCGACGTCATTGATGCTGATGCTCACTGGTATCGTTCCCGGAATCGAGCGCTTTTCTGGGCCGGACGGCCGTCCAGGACCATGTTAACGCCAAAGGACTATTGGATTTTTGTGCACTGCACATTGAAATGGCGAGTGGGAACGTTCCCAATACATCTCAGCCACCCCTTCCGCGGAGCCCCCTTTGTCGCCCCAGACCTCCCCTTCCCCGGCCAGCCGAGAACTGATCCGCCTGGACGCGCGGGCGCAGGACAAGACCGATGCCATTGCGCAGGTCGCCCAGATGCTGGTCGCGTCCGGCTGCGTGGCGCCGGGTTACGAAGCCAGCATGGGGCGGCGCGAAACGCTGGCGAACACCTTCCTTGGACACGGCGTAGCAATCCCGCACGGGCTTGGCGAGGACCGCCATCTGGTGCTCCGCGATGGCATCGCCGTGCTGCAGTTGCCGCAAGGCGTGGAATGGAACCCGGGACAGATCACCCGTCTGGTGGTCGGCATCGCTGCCCAGTCGGATACCCACATCACGGTGCTGCGCCGCTTGACCCGGCTGATCCAGGACGAGTCCACGCTGCAGCGGCTGTTCACCACCACCGAGGCGGGTGAGATCATGAACGCGCTGGCCGGCGATGTTGCGATTGCCGCCACCCACGCGCCAGCGGTGGATCTGGCCGAGCGCTTCGAATGGACCATCGCCTACCCCAACGGACTGCACGCCCGTCCTGCCACGCGCTGGGCCGAGACGGCGCGCGGCTTCGCAGCCCGCGCGCAGGTCCGCGCAGGCGATCAGGTGGCCGATGCCAAGAGTCTGGTAGCGCTGCTTCAGCTCGGGCTGCGTGAGGGCGATGCCGTGCGTGTTTCTGCCGAGGGCGCCGATGCCCCCGCGCTGCTGGCTGCGCTGCGCAAGGTCATGGATGGATTGGTCGCACAGGAAAGGGCTGATGCCGAGCGTGCAGCCCAGCGCAAGGCAGCAGCCCCTGTCGCCGGGTGGAAACCGCCCGAAGCGCAGGCGACGATCATTGGCATCGGCGCCAGCCCCGGATTGGCGATCGGCCCGGTGCATGTGCTGGCCAGCACGCAGGCGGAAGTCACCGACCGTCCTGCCCCGCTTGGCGAGGGCGGCGCACGCCTGCAGGATGCACTCGGCCGCACCCGCCAGCAGCTGGCCGTCCTGCAGGACGACACCCAGCGCCGCCTTGGCGCTTCGGATGCGGCGATCTTCAAGGCGCAGGCCGCGCTGCTCGACGACACCGACCTGATCACCCGCACCTGCCAGCTGATGGTCGAAGGCCATGGTGTGGCGTGGTCATGGCACCAGGCCATCGAGCAGATCGCCTCCGGGCTGGCGGCGCTGGGCAATCCGGTGCTGGCCGGGCGCGCGGCGGACCTGCGTGATGTCGGCCGACGCGTGCTGGCGCAGCTTGACCCTTCTGCTGAAGGTGGTGGCCTGGCGGATCTGCCGTCGCAACCGTGCATCCTGATCGCCACAGATCTGTCGCCTTCGGATACCGCCAATCTCGACACCGGTCGCGTGCTCGGCCTGGCCACCGCGCAGGGCGGGCCGACCTCGCACACCGCCATCCTCTCGCGCACGCTGGGCCTGCCGGCGCTGGTGGCCGGCGGCGCCGGGCTGTTGGCGATCCAGCCAGGCCGCGAAGCGATCCTGGACGGCAGCAGCGGACGGCTCTACCTGTCCCCCTCCGAAGCCGATCTCGCCTCGGCACGCGAATGGATCGCCGAACAGCAGCAGATCCGCGAGCGCGAAGCCGCGCAACGCGCGCAACCCGCCCAGACCCTCGACGGCCACCGCATCGACATCGGCGCCAACGTCAACCTGCCCGACCAGGTGCCACTGGCACTGGAACAGGGTGCGGAAGGCGTCGGCCTGATGCGCACCGAGTTCCTGTTCCTCGAACGTGGCAGTACGCCCAGCGAGGAGGAGCAGTACACCACCTATCTGGCGATGGCCAAGGCACTCAACGGCCGCCCGCTGATCGTGCGCGCGCTCGACATCGGCGGCGACAAGCAGGTGGCGCACCTGGAACTGCCACGCGAGGAGAACCCGTTCCTCGGCGTGCGCGGCGCGCGCCTGCTGCTGCGCCGCCCTGACCTGCTGGAGCCGCAACTGCGTGCGCTGTATCGCGCCGCCAAGGACGGTGCACGCCTGTCCATCATGTTCCCGATGATCACGTCGGTGACCGAGCTGGTCGCACTGCGCGCCATCTGTGAGCGCCTGCGTGCCGAGCTGGAGGCGCCGGTGGTGCCGATCGGCATCATGATCGAAGTGCCGGCTGCCGCCGCTCAGAGCGACGTACTGGCGCGCCATGCCGACTTCTTCTCGATCGGCACCAATGATCTGACCCAGTACGTGCTGGCGATCGACCGCCAGAACCCGGAACTCGCCGCCGAGGCCGACAGCCTGCATCCGGCGGTGCTGCGCGCGGTCCGCGCCACGGTTGAAGGCGCACGGCTGCATGGGCGCTGGGTCGGCGTCTGTGGCGGCCTGGCCGGCGATCCCTTCGGCGCCATGTTGCTGGCTGGCCTGGGCGTGGACGAACTGTCGATGACCCCGAACGACATCCCGGCGGTGAAGGCGCGCCTGCGTGGCACCGCGATGACCGAACTGCAAGCGCTGGCCAGCACCGCACTGGGGTGCGAAACCGCCGAGCAGGTGCGCGGCCTCGATGGAGCGCGCGCATGACTGCCCGCGCCGTCACCGTGACCCTGAACCCGGCCATCGACCAGACCGTGCGCCTGGCCCGCCTGCAGCCAGGCCGCGTGCATCGCGCCGGCAGCTCCCGCGACGACGCAGGCGGCAAGGGCATCAACGTGGCGGCCTGCCTGGCCGACTGGGGCGTGCCGATCACCGCGCTGGGCGTGCTGGGCGACGGCAACGACGGCGTGTTCCGCACGCTGTTCCGTGAGCGGGGCATCATTGACGGCTGCCTGCGCGTTCCGGGCCATACCCGCACCAACATCAAGCTGGTCGAAGAGGCCAACGGCGAAACGACGGACATCAACCTGCCAGGCCTGGCCGTGGACGCTGCCGATCTGGACGCGGTGTCGCGCCAGCTCGGCGCCCTGCTCGCGCCCGGCCTGCCGGTCGTGCTGTCCGGCAGCCTGCCGCACGGACTACCGGCCGATGCATGGGCGCGGTTGCAGGCGCAGGCCGGAACGGCCGGTGCGCGCGTGCTGCTGGACACCAGCGGCGATGCGCTTGCAGCTGCGCTGGACGGCGCGCGGGGCGCGCTGCCCTACGCCATCAAGCCCAACCGCCACGAACTGGAGGCCTGGACCGGCACGTCGCTGCCGGATCGCAGCGCACTGCGCGCTGCAGGCCAGGCCTTGGTCGAACGCGGTGTCGCACTCGTCGCCATCTCCATGGGGACCGACGGCGCGCTGTTCATTGATCGCGCCGGCGCACTGGTCGCGCGACCGCCGCGTCTGGCCCAGGGCAGCACGGTGGGCGCCGGTGATGCCATGGTCGCCGGCATCGCCGCCGCGCTGTTGGAGCGCTCCCTCGACCTGGCCGCCTGTGCACGACTGGCCACGGCGTTCTCGATGAGCCGGCTGGATAGCGGAGACGCGCGGCGGCTCGATCCGGCGCAGGTGCGCGCCGGGGCCGGCGATGTACTGATCGAGCGGTTGGATTGAAACACCTGCCGGAGGAGCAGCGGTTGGCTTCGGGCCACCCGCGATGCCTCCGGCAAGGACGAACCCGAAGCATTCCAGGAGTTCCCATGCACGCTTCCACCGTAGTCATCGCCGCTGGCGAACGCAGCATCGAGGCGGTACTTGCCGCCGAGGCCCTGCGTCGCGCGGCCCGCCAGCGCGGGCTTGAGCTGATGATCGAAATCCGCAGCGACCAGGGCGTGACCGGCGCGCTGCCCGCCTCGGACGCCGCCACCGCGACCCAACTGCTGCTGGTGGGCGATGGCGAGGCAGACATCGCACGCTTCGGCAATGCCCGGATCGTGCATGCCAGCCTGGGCGAGGTATTGGGCGATCCGGTCGCCGCGCTTGCACCGCTCGCAGCCGCGCCGGCCAGTGTCCCCGCCACCGGGGCTGGCAAGCGCATCGTTGCCGTCACCTCCTGCCCCACCGGCATCGCTCACACCTTCATGGCGGCAGAAGGCCTGCAACAGGCTGCCAAAGCGCTGGGCCATGCGATCCGGGTGGAAACACAGGGCTCGGTCGGCGCGCAGGATGCGTTGAGCGATGCGGAAATCGCCGCTGCCGATGTGGTGCTGATCGCCGCCGACCGCGAAGTCGATCTGGCGCGTTTCGCTGGCAAGCGCCTGTTCAAGAGTGGTACCAAGCCGGCGATCAATGACGGCCAGAACCTGATCCGCAAGGCGCTGGCCGAGGCCGGCGTGCACGCGGGGACAGCGGCTTCGGGCCGTACCGCAGAAAAGAACAAGAGCGCCGGCCCTTACAAGCACCTGATGACCGGGGTGTCGTTCATGCTGCCTTTCGTGACAGCCGGCGGCCTGTTGATCGCCCTGGCGTTCGCGCTCGGCGGCATCTATGCCTTCGACGATGCCCACAAGGGAACGCTGGCCTGGTCGCTGTTCCAGATCGGCGCCAAGTCCGGTTTCATGCTGATGGTGCCGGCGCTTGCCGGCTACATCGCCTACTCCATCGCCGACCGCCCCGGCATCGCGCCCGGCATGATCGGCGGGCTGGTTGCGGTCAACATGGACGCAGGTTTCATCGGCGGCATCCTGGCGGGCTTCATCGCCGGCTATGGCGTGCACTGGATCAACCGTGCGCTGCGCCTGCCGCGCAGCCTGGAAGGCCTCAAGCCGGTGCTGATCCTGCCGGTGCTGGGCACGCTGCTGGTCGGCCTGCTGATGATGTACGTGATCGGCACGCCGGTGGCCGCACTGCTGGCCTGGCTGACCGACTGGCTGCGCGGCATGGAGGGCAGCAGCGCGATCCTGCTCGGTTTGCTGCTGGGCGGCATGATGGCCGTTGACATGGGTGGACCGGTCAACAAGGCGTCCTACGCCTTCTCCACCGCCCTGATTTCCAGCCAGGTCTACACGCCGATGGCGGCGACCATGATCGGCGGCATGACGCCACCGCTGGGCATCGCGCTGGCGACGTGGTTGTTCAGCAACCGCTTCACTGCCGAGGAGCGCGGCACTGCCGGTGCCGCCGGCGTGCTCGGCCTGAGCTTCGTGACCGAGGGGGCTATTCCCTACGCGGCACGCGATCCGCTGCGCACCATTCCTGCGCTGATCCTCGGCTCGGCCGTGGCCGGTGCGATCTCGATGGCCGCAGGCGTCGAGTTGAAGGTGCCGCACGGCGGTGTGTTCGTGCTGCCGATCCCGAACGCGGTCACCCATCTTGGTGTCTACCTGCTGGCGCTGTTGGCCGGCGTGGCGGTCACCGCGATTGCACTGCGCATCCTCAAGAAGCCGGTCACGGCCCCCACCCTGTAAAAGGAACCCCGCCCATGACCTGCCCTTCCTGCCGCCTGGTGCCGGTAGCGATCCTGCTGACCCTGCCCTCACTGACCGTAGCTGCCAACGCGAGTGATGTCCTCACTCCCAAGCTGGCTTACACCGGCGAGGCGGCCGCCACGCTCGATGGCGGCAAGCACAGCGGCACCGCTTACGCCGGCCAGCTGATGTTCGGCGCCGATGTTGACCTCGACGCTGCGTTCGGCTGGCGGGGGGCCACGATCAAGGCCTATGGCATCAATCGCCACGGCACCAACCTCGCCAACAGCAGCACCGGCAACAGCACCTCGGTGCAGGAAATCTACGGCGGCCAGGGGACCCGCCTGGCCAACCTGACCCTGGAACAGAAGCTGTTCAACGACCGGCTGGTGCTGGAGGCCGGTCGCAGCGTCGCCAACATCCACCAACTCGGGTCGGAGCTGTGCCAGTACTTCCAGGGCAACTCGGCGTGCGGCAACCCGACCTACGTTTTCCGCACCAGCAACTTCACCTGGTGGCCGGTGTCGAGCTGGATGGCCGACGCCACGGCCTGGGTGACGCCCGATGTCTATGTCCGCATCGGTGCCTACCAGGTCGATCCCAGCCAGGCCGAGGATGGCCAGCATGGCCTGAAGTGGAATACGAACCAGGCCACCGGGTGGATCGTGCCCTACACGATCGGCTGGCGCAGCCCGGCTTCGGCACGACTGAATGCCCGCTACGAACTCGGTGGCTGGCAGGACAACTCGACCTATCGCGATCCGCTGCGCGATGCCAACGGCATTCCCGCGCTGCTCAGTGGCCAGGAGTACGCGGCACGCCACGGTCGCTCCGGTGCGTTCGCGCGCTTCGAGCAGCAGCTTACCGGCGATGGCAATGGTCGCGGCCTGACCCTTTTCGGCGCCGCGCTCAAGGGTACCTCCGGGCAGCTGATCGAGGATCACTTCCTGCAGGCCGGGCTTGTGCAGAAAGGCACGTTCGCCCGCCGGCCGCAGGACAGCATCGGCTTCGTCGTCACCCGGCAGAAGTACAGCGGCATCGCGCTGGAGAACCTCCGCCTGGCCCGCGCTGCCGCCGGCGGCAGCGGCACCCCGCACGGAAGCCAGGTGATGATGGAGCTGAGCTATGGCATCCAGCTCACCCCGCAGCTCAGGATTGCACCGAACCTGCACTACATCGTGCATCCGGACCCGTTCAACGAACCTGCGCGGCAGCGGGACCTGCCGAATGCACTGATCGCGGGCATGCGGGTTGACTGGAACCTGTAGCAGATCGCACGTGGTGGTGAGGCGCAGCCCGTGCCAGGCACCAGGGTCCACACCCGCTCCGGGCGGCGTACCGACACTCCGGCCGGGCTTCAGCTGCTGTCCGCCACCCACGCCAGTTCGAACGTCAACGCGAGGCGCTGGCCAGGCTCCAGCCGGTGCGGCGCCAGCGTGAAGCCGTCCGGCGGGCCACTCTGCGGTTCGACACAGGTGGCGTGCGGCGCAGCGTCGTAGACCACCCAGTGGTCGTGGTCCGACCTCAGCCGCAGGCGTTGGCCTTCGCGTACCAGCGTGATGTCACCGTCGGCAACGAAGCAGTCATCCCAGGGGCCGGTGGTGGGCTCCACGTGGGGCAGCGTGGCAATACCTTCCCTGTCCCGCGGATACATCGCGCGAGGATTGAACAGCAACCGGTCCGGCTTCCTGAACCAGGGGTGCCAGCCCAGCACCGCCGGCATCGCTTGCTCGCCGGCCTGGACCGAAAGGCGCAGCTGCAGGGTGTGCCCCTGCAACCGCAGTTCCAGCATGGCAATGCCACCGAAGGGCCAGTAGCTGTCGCGCGGCAGCTGCAGCGACACCTCGGCTGCGGCCGCATCCAGCCGGTCGATCTGCCAGGGTCGCGAGAAGCCCACCCCATGGATGGCATGCCCGTCGAAGTTGAGCGGCAGCCGATGCGGCCTGCCCTCAAAACGGAACTGTCCACGGCGGATGCGCCCGGCCCACGGCACCATCGGGTAGCAGCCCCAGGCGATCGCCGCCGCCCCGGTCTCCTGCGCGTCCACCAGCCATTCCACGCCCCGGTAACGCAGGTGCGCCACGCGCCCGCCCGCCGCTGCGGCGAGCGCAACCTCCAGTTCCCCGCACCTCAGCCAGTGCAGCTCACCGGCCGCCAGCGGGGCCAGCGCATCATCCCTGGGCAACATGCGCTCAGGCCCCATAGGGATTGATCGTGCGGATGCTTCCGTCCGGCTCCATGTGCAGCGGCGTGCACTTGGCCGAGCGCAGGTGGGTAATGCCGCCGGACATCAGCGCATCGTGATAGAACAGGTACCACTGTCCCTGGAACTGGCAGATGGAGTGGTGGGTGGTCCAACCGACCACGGGGGTGAGGATCACGCCAGCATAGGTGAACGGCCCGTACGGGCTGTCTCCCACGGCGTAGCACAGCTGGTGGGTGTTGCCAGTGGAGTACGACAGGTAGTAGCGACCCTGGTACCTGTGCAGCCACGGGCCTTCGAAGAAGCGGCGCGCGTGGTCGTCCGCACGCAGCGGCTGGCCATGCTCATCCAGGATCTGCACTTCGCGGGTAGGCTCGGCCAGCTCGGTCATGGCGGCATCCAGGCGGCCCACGCGCGGCCCCAGGGCCGGCGCGCTGCCCTCGGGTTCCTCGTGCGCTTCGCTGTACTGGTTGTCACGATACTTCTGCAGCTGCCCGCCCCAGATGCCGCCGAAGTACAGGTAGTGGCTGCCATCGTCGTCCTCGAACACGGCCGGGTCGATCGAGTACGCGCCCTTGATCGGCTCCGGCTGGGGCACGAACGGGCCCTCCGGTCGCGCACCGATCGCCACGCCGATCCGGAACCGGCCCCCGGCATCCTTGGCCGGAAAGTAGAGGTAGTAGCGGCCATCACGGCAGGCGGCATCGGGGGCCCACATCTGTTTCCGCGCCCAGGGCACGTCACGCACGTGCAACGCCATGCCGCAATCGACGGCAGTGCCGTTGGGCGTATCCATCTTCAGCACATGGTAATCCTGCATGCCGAAATGGCCGCCTTCATCGTCGAAGGGCTGGCCACCGTCGATGTCGTGCGACGGATAGATGTACAGGCGTCCCTCGAACACGTGCGCCGAAGGGTCGGCGGTGTAGATGTGGGTCACCAGCGGTTGCGAAATGGCGTGTGCGCTGAGCTGCGCAAGACGGGCTTCGCTGGCCTGGCCGTCTTCACCGGCAGAGAGGTCGATCATGGTTGTCATCTTGGCGTTACGCGGAGGCGTCGGCGGAACGGCGACGCAGGTGGAGATCCTGCTCGATGCGCGTTTCCGCGCGCTTGTCGATCCGGTAGAAGAACAGCAGCGCCACGGCGAGCAGGAACGGAAGGGAGCAATAGACGCTTACGGTCAGGCGGATGCCCTGCACCACGGCCTCAGGCTGCTGCACCAGGCCTGCCTGGTAGCCGTAGTGGGCAAGGATCGCGGCGACCAGTGCGCCACCCACGCTGAGGCCGATCTTCAGGCCGCACAGCATCGCCGAGAAGATGATCGCAGTGGCCCGGCGATGATTCTTCCACTCGGAGTAGTCCGCGACGTCGGCGATCATCGCCCACAGCAGCGGGATGGTGATGCCATAGCAGAAGCCATGCAGCATGAAGGCTGCGAACGCCACCGCCACCGCCGTGGGTGGGAACAGGTAGAAGGCCAGCAGGAACAGGGTCGAAACAAACAAGGCGCCACCGAAGACATCGCGCTTGCCGAAGCGATCCGCCAGCCGCCGTGATGCACCAATACCCACGATCATGCAGAGGATGCCGCACGCGTTGAACAGGCTGAACGCCGAGGTGGCCGCGTCCTTCGGCCAGGTGAACGCCGCGAAACCGGCGCTGGCGAGGGCGCCATTCAATGCACTGATCAGGCCATTGAAGCCTGAGTTTTCCAGGAAGCTGGCCAGCGCCGCTTCGCTCATGTAGTACTGGAAGTAATAGATGTAGGTGCCGCCTTTCAACGCCAGGTTGATGAACACCAGCACGGTCAGCGCCAGCATCACCTGCCACGGGCGGTTGTGCAGCAGGTCCGACAGGTCCTGCACTATGCCGCCGGTCTGCTCGCGCGTCGGTACGATGCGTTCGCGGGTGGTGGCGAAGGTGATCAGGAAGAACACTGTTCCGATCAGTGCGAAGGCGGTCATGACCTGTTCGAAGCCGCGCACCCGGTCGCCGTCACCCAGAATCAGCACCAGCGGCATCAGCAGCACCTGGATGATGAACTGCGCGATCATCACGGCCACGAAGCGGTAAGCCGAAAGGCTGTTGCGCTGGGCCATGCTGCCGGTCAGCACGCCGCTCAGCGCCGAGTACGGCAGGTTGTTCGCGGCGTAAACACAGACCAGCAGCGCGTAGGTGCCCAGTGCATAGATCACCTTTCCGCGCTCGCCCAGGTCCGGGGTGCTGAACGCCAGCAGGGACAGTACGCCAAAGGGGATGGCCGTCCACAGGATCCACGGGCGGAAGCGGCCCCAACGGGTGGACGTTCGGTCGGCCGCGATGCCGATCAACGGCGTGAACACGAACGCGCCCAGCAGGCCGACCACAAAGATGATCGTGGCCGCGGTCGCCGCCGGCAGGCGGTAGACGTCGGTGTAGAAGAATGCCAGGTAGGTGATCAGGGTCTGGAAGATCAGGTTGGCAGCGAGATCGCCCAGGCTGTAGCCGAGCTTCTCGCGAACCGACAGCGCGTGTTCAGTGCTTGCCATGCAGCGGACGTCCTGGAAAAGGGATCTGGTCGAAGGGGAATCGATGCCAACGAGGGCGATCAGCCATGCGCGGGCACCACGGTGAACCTGCCCTGCGCACGAATATCGGCACTGGACGCCCCTACCCTGACCTCGTAGGCACCGGGCTGCACCGCGTACGCCGCACGCGCTTCGTCATAGTGGCGCAGGGCCTGCGCTGCCTCCAGGGTGAACGTCACCGTGCGGCGTTCGCCCGGAGCCAGATGGACCCGCTGGAAGCCGCGCAGTTCCTGCACGGCATCACCGCCACCGGCGTGTTCGCGCCGCACGTACAGCTGTACCACTTCGTCACCGCTGCGCGTGCCTGCGTTGGCCACATCCACCGCCACGCCCAGGCGGCCATCGGCGCGGAGGCTGTCTGCATCGAGGCGAAGCGTTCCATAGTCGAATCGCGTATACGACAGACCGTGACCGAACGGATACAGCGGCGTACCGCGGAAGTAGCGGTAGGTGCGGCCCTCCATGGCGTAGTCTTCGAATGCCGGCATTGCTTCGCCGGCCTGGTAGAACGTGACCGGCAAACGGCCAGCGGGATTGACATCGCCGAACAGCGCCTGGCCGACGGCGGTGCCGCCGCGCTGCCCGGGGTACCAGCTCATCAGGATCGCCGGCAGATGCGCCTGCGCCCAGTCCACCGCGATGGCCGAGCCGCCGGTGAGTACCATCACCACCGGCTTGCCGGTAGCGTGCAGGGCCTCCAGCAGGGTGCGCTGCGGCGCGGGCAACCGCAGGTCGGTGCGGTCGCCACCGGCAAAGCCCGGATAGTTGACCGTCATCTCCTCGCCTTCGACATCGCCGGTAAGGCCACCGACGAACACCACCACGTCGGCATCGCGTGCGGCATCGAGCGCTTCATCGAACGGCGCCTTGGCGCCGGGCATGCGCCAGCCCAGGCGCACGCCGGCATCGCGCTGGTCGTCGTAGTATTCCAGCTTCAGGTCATAGGCACGCCCCGCCTGCAGATCGAGTTCGACACCCTCGGCATGCAGGCGATCCGTGTTCACCCAGTGATCGATCACACGCTTGCCGTCAAGGTACAGGCGGTAACCATCATCGCCGGCCACCTCCAGCCGGTAGCGACCGGACACGCGGGGCAGCAGTTGGCCGCTCCAGCGGATGCTGAAGCGGTCGTTGGGAATCCCCTGCCCCGGTGCCGCTTCGCCGCGTGCCAGCAGGTTGTCGGTCGGCGAGCCCCGGTCCCAGCGGAAGCCGATCTGCGCGTCGGTACGCACCAGGGCCGGAGTGCCAGACAGGTCGGGCGTGCGGAAGTACTCGCCGCGCAGGCCGCGCTCGGGCGAGTCCGCCGAGGGCCGCAGGAAGGTCGGCTCGATCAACGGCGTTGCACCGGGATCGTCGCGCCCTTCCACCAGGTCCACGCCACGCGCATACCGCACCTCAGCGCCCTTGGCCGCCTCGCGTATGCCCTGCAGGATCGTGACCGGCGCGGCCGGTGTGCCGAAGTAGTTGCCGAGCAGCGCCATGGTGTCGTCGGCGGTGGGTCCAACCACGGCAATGCGCCTGGTGTCGCGCGACAGCGGCAGGATGCCATTGTTCTTCAGCAGCACCAGCGAGGCCTGCGCTGCCTTCAGGGCAAGCGCATCATGGGCCGGCGCCTGGTTCACCGAGGCCGGAATGCGCGCCCAGCGCACCCGCTCCGGCGGATCGAACATGCCCAGGCGCATCCGTGCGGTGAACAGGCGGGTCACCGCATCGTCGATCTCCGCTTCGCTGATCAGCCCCTGGCGCACTGCCGCAGGCAGCGTTGCGTACTCCTGGCCGCATTCCAGCTCCGTGCCGTTCCTGACCGCCAGCGCCGCGGCGGCTTCGCGCGTGCCGACGATACGGTGGTGCTTCCAGATGTCGACGATGGCCCAGCAGTCCGAGACCACGTAGCCCTTGAAGCCCCAGTCGCGTCGCAGCAGATCACGCAGCAGGAAGCGGCTGGCGCTGGCGGACTCGCCGTACACGCGGTTGTAGGCGCCCATGACCGCATCCACTTCGCCTTCCTTCACCAGCGCCTCGAACGCCGGCAGGTAGGTGTCGTAGAGGTCGCGCCGGCTGGGGCGTGCATCGAAGTGATGGCGGTCGGCCTCCGGTCCGCTGTGCACGGCCAGGTGCTTGGCGGTGGCGTCCAGCTTGCGGTAGACGGGGTCGTCGCCCTGCAGGCCGCGTACGAAGGCCACGCCCATGCGCGCGGTGAGGTAGGGATCCTCGCCGTAGGTCTCCTGTCCGCGACCCCAGCGCGGGTCGCGGAAGATGTTGACGTTCGGCGACCAGAAGGTCAGGCCCTGGTAACGGCCATGCGCGCCTTCGCGGAGGAACTGGTGGTGCTTTGCGCGGGCCTCGTCGCTGATGGTCGTGGCCACCTGCCCCATCAACGGTACATCGAAGGTCGCGGCCAGGCCGATTGCCTGCGGAAACACCGTGGCCTGCCCTGCCCGTGCCACGCCATGCAACCCCTCATTCCACCAGTCGTAGGCGGGCACACCCAGCCGTTCGATTGCCGGCGCGGCATTCTGCATCTGCGCGGCCTTCTCTTCCAGGGTCATCTGCGCGACGAGTGCGGCGGCCCGTTGCTCGAAGCTTGCCGAGACATCCAGCCAGGGCCGTGGCGCGGCCGCGGATGCGGCGGCCGCCACGCAGCTCAGGACGAACACGGTGGCCCGTCCACGCCACGTACGGCGGCGGGCCCTGGACGAAATCGACAGTCTCATTTGCTTCTCCCGGTGCGCTCGTCGCGCGCGAAGGGACCCAGCAGTGCGCCCACGAAGCCGCCTGCCCGGTCCGTACTCAGAACGGTGCCGTCCACGTCGCCTGCGAGCAGTTGCCAGCCCTGCCCGTCGCCGGTGTCGAACGAGAACGCGTAGTCGCCCTCGTTGCCGGCAATCTTCAGGCGCAGCGCTGCAGACGCCGGCACGTCATGGCTGGCCAGCGTCCGCGTGCTGCCACCCCCGTCACGCGCTTCGAGGAAGAGCGAGAGGCGCCCCCCGCCAAGGTCACGAACGCCGAGGAAGTACCAGTACGCCTCGCTCTGGAACGCCGCCAGACCGGCGGCGACACCGGGGGCTGGCGGGGTCATCGCGGTGCTCGCCTCAAAGCGCAGGTGCTGCTGGCGCCGGCCAAGAAATGCCGGATTGCGCAACGTGTCCAGATCCTCGGCAAGCGGGTGCACGGCCAGCATCCCGGGGCGCTTGTGCAGGTCAGCCCAGGCATGCCTGGGCACGCGCACGCGCAGCCACTGGCGATCGAGCGCTGGGCCATCAAAATTGTCGCGCACCACGAAATTGCCGGTCGACGGGGCCTGCGATGCCTCGCCCTGCATCCATGACGGCGCCTTGGCCACGTAGGGAATGGCCTGGTCGGCCGGCAGGATCTGCGGCCAGCCATCCTGCCAGCGCACCGGCAACAGGTAGGTCTCGCGCCCGGTGTTGTAGTGGCGCTTCTGATAGTTGCGGCTGGCCAGGAACACCGCCCACCACGAGCCATCCGGGCCTTCGACCAGGTCGGCGTGGCCGGCATTGGTGATCGGAAGCGGACGGTCGTCCGGCAGCTCGCGCTGGGTCAGGATCGGATTGCCCGCATAGGCAACGTAGGGTCCCCACACCGTGCGGCTGCGCAGCACCACCTGCGAATGCTGCGGCCCGGTACCCCCTTCAGCGTCGGACAGGTAATACCAGCCCTCCCGCTTGTAGATGTGCGGTCCCTCGATCCAGATCGGATTCTTCGCTGGCTCCACGCCTCCATCAACCAGCACCCGGCGTGGCCCGACCGGCTTGAATGCCGCCAGATCGATCTGCTGCATCCAGATGGCGCGGTGCCCGTCGTAGCGCGGCGGACCGGGCGGTGCATCGTTGTTGATCAGGTACACCTTGCCGTCGTCGTCGAAAAACAGTGATGGATCGATGCCATCGATGCCGGGCAGCCAGTGCGGATCGGACCACGGCCCGGCCGGGTCGCGCGCAGTGGCAATGAAGTTGCCGCCGCTGTCGGTGGCCGTGGTCACCACGTAGAAGACCCCGTCGTGGTACTCGATTGTGGGGGCAAAGATGCCGCGCGAGACGCTCAGCCCGTCGAAATCCAGCTGCGTGGGGCGGTCAATCACATTGCCGATCTGCTTCCAGTGCACCAGGTCAGCACTCTCGAACACCGGAATGCCCGGGAAGTAGGTGAAGCTGGAATTGACCAGGTAGAACCGGCCGTTCGCGCGCACGACGCTGGGATCGGCATGGAAGCCGGCCAGGACAGGATTGCGGTAGTGGCCGGCCGGCAGCGGCACTTCAAACGCCTGGTCATTGCCGCGGTACTCGAACCAGTCGAAGTACACCGGGGGAGCATCCGGCGGCGCGCTGGCCCGGGTGGTTGCGGCCGACAGCAGGAACAACGCCCCCAGCAGGTGGCGCGCCATCGACCTCAGGCCGGCCCTGTCGCGGGCCAGAGGGGACTGCTTGGACAACGTCATCATCGTCGGGCCTCGGCTTCGGCAATGGGAAGTTCGAACGGGCCGGCCGGCGCCCCGCTGCGGTCGCGCAGCGTGCACACCGGGCCATCGGCCCAGCAGTAGCGCACATGCGTTGCACGCGTGGACAGCGGGCCGCGCAGCAGGATCCGGCGCGCATCCAGTTCGGCGTCGGCGTACTCGCAGTGGCGCGCATGGCCCTTGGCCTCGCACAGTTCAAAGCCGATCGGACGCAGCGAACCGCTTGCGGTGAGCGCGCCTTCGACATCCTCGAACGCAATGGCCACGGCCGTGGGCGTCCGCACGGCCGTGACCGCCCGCGGACCTGACGGTGCCAGATCCTGCTCGCCGTACACCACGTGGCGGGCCACGCGCGCCAAGCGGCGCCCGAGCTCCTGCTTGTTCGGCGGGTGGATGTCGTAGGCATCGCCGATGTCGATGGCGATGGCGAGCCCGCTCTGCGCATCCTCGGCGGCGACGCGCCGCTGCGCCTCGCGCACCTGCGCCCAACCGCTATCGGCGGGCGAAACCGGTGCCTGGCCATAGCTGGCCAGCTGCGCGAGCAGCAGTGGCGTGCGCGCACCGAACTGACGCCGCCAATCGTCGCGCAGCGCACGCAACCGCGCCGCGTACGCCGCGCCATCACCGGTGTTCGATTCACCCTGGTACCACAGCATGCCGCGCAGCCCAAAAGCGCCGAGCGGTGCGATCATTCCGTTGTACAGCGTCGACAACCCGGTGGCGGCCTGCCAGGGGGCAAATGGCGGCGCCTGCTGGCCTGGCGCCACCCGGTACTTCCACGGACCCTGCAGTGCCACCCGCTCACCGTCGTCGAACTGCAGGCCGTATGCCGTGGCGGGGCCGGCCAGGCCGCCTTCGCCGTAGGTGTCCAGCACGTTGACCGCAATGACGTTGGATCCTGCCTTCAGCAGGCCACGTGGCAACGGGTAGCGCCTCTTGCCGGCGCCGTACTGGCTGCCGACGGCGACCCCGTTCACCCAGGTCACGTCCACCTCGTCGGCCGATGCCAGCTCCAGGGTCGCGCCGCGTGCAGCCTGTTCAGCGCTCAGCATCACCTGCGTGCGATACCAGACCATGCCGTTGTAGTCGGCAAGCGCGGGCTCGTTCCAACGCTCCCATGCGCCCAGTGTGGCCGGTGCGCGCGACCATCCTCGGTCATCGGCATCCGCGCGCCATGGGGCGTCGCCGGGCAGCGTGCCGTCGCGTGTGGCCCACCAGTGCTGCCAGTAGCGGCCCCAGGCTGCGCGTGCCTCCAGCGGATCACGCGCAGACCGCGCGAGGATATCGAGGGCCTCATCCAGGCCGCCCTGCCCGCGCAGCGCACCAACGCTGGTCCAGGCCTCGATCCGCGAGCCACCCCACGCTGCCTCGATCAGCCCCATCGGCACGTCGACCGTGCGCTGCAGTTCGCGCGCGAAGTAGAAGCAGGTGGCGGAGAAATCGCGCACCGTATCAGGCGTTGCCGATGTCCAGGCAGTGCTGCCGTTGAAGCTCTCCCGTGCCTGCACGGCGGCGTGCTGCGGCACGGTGAACAGCCGGATCCGTGGCATCGTGGCTGCGGCGATCTCGCTGGCTGCGTTGAGCGAGCGCCACACCGGCAACTCCATGTTCGACTGGCCCGAGCACAGCCACACGTCGCCGACCAGCACGTCGCGCGCCATCTCCCGATGCGTTCCGGCGTTTACCTCCAGCGTGTAGGGACCGCCAGCGGCGACCGGGTACAGCGTCGCCTGCCAGCGGCCTGCGGCGTCCGCCCGGGTGCTTACCGCCTGCCCGGCAAACGTCACGGAAACCGGCTGCCCAGGGCCTGCGTGCCCCCAGACCACAATGGGCCGGTCACGCTGCAGGACGGCGTGATCGCTGAACAGCGGATGCAGCAATCCCGTCGTTTCCCGCGCCGCGGCCGGCATCGCCACCACTGCCACAGCCATCATCAACAGCGCACACCCGACCGCTCCGAACCTGCTCATCGGCCATCCCCCGGTGCGGACGGAAACTGCAAGGCCTGGTAGTACGACAACGGATGCGGCGGTGGCTGTTCGCCCGCGGGCAGCGGGCGGCCACTGAGCGACTGGAAGTACGCCACGCTGGCGTCACGCCACCATTGCGCTTCGTCGTGCTGGATCTGCAGGAACGCCGCGACGTGCCGATGCCGCTGCGGATCGATCCGGTCGCGCAGGCCGGCCCAAGTCGCCTGCATCGACAGCACCTGGCGCACGCCGCGCGAATAGCGCCCGACCAGCTCATCCCAGAGCGTCCTGCCCGAGCGCATGCGGCGGTCCCACGGCACATGATGGAACCACAGCAGCAGCGACTCGGGCACCCGCTCGGGGTCGCCATAGACCTCGGCGACCTGCGGGGCGTACTGGCCCACGGCGTTGCTTCCGCTGGCGCTGCGGTCAAAGCCGATGCCCTTGCTATCGGCTCGGTGGTAGTAGACCGACGTCCAGTCCGCACGCGGGCCGCCGTCCACCCAGGGGCCGGGGCCGTAGTGATGGCCGCGTGCCATGAGGTGATGCAGGCCCAGCGGCGTCATGTAATCCACCACCGCCTCGCGCGAGTCCATCATCATCCGCACGATCGGGCCGGTCACCTGCGGGTCGGGCGAGAACGTCAGCGCTGCCCAGTCTTCGGCAATCGCGCGCGCGGATTGCTGCGGGTTCCATGCCAGTCGGCCGAAGGCGTACCAGTTGGCCTGGTCGAAGTGCGAGCCACTCCAGGTACGGTCCATGCCGATGTTGGCGACGCCGGCGATACCGGTCAGTGCGTGGCCCTCCAGCGAACCATCGACCACGCGGGCAACCGTGGAGCCTTCGCCGCGGGCATGCGTGTCGGCCTGCAGCACTTCCTCGTAGAGCGTTCCCAGGTAGACCAGATGCGTCGCAAAACCCAGGTATTCCTTGGTGATCTGCAGTTCCATCATCAGCGGCGTGCGTGGCATCGCGCCGAACAGCGGATGGAACGGCTCGCGCGGCTGGAAGTCGATGGGGCCGTTCTTCACCTGCACGATCACGTTGGGCCGGAAGGCGCCGTCCAGCCCGACAAACTCGCTGTACGCCTGCTTGGCACGATCCTCGGGGACCTCGTGCGAATACACGAAGGCCCGCCACATCACCACGCCGTTGTAGGGCGCCAGCGCGTCGGCCAGCAGGTTGGCGCCGTCGGCATGGGAACGACCGTAATCCTGCGGGCCGGGTTGCCCCTCCGAGTTCGCCTTGACCAGGAAACCGCCGAAATCCGGAATGCGCGCATGGATCTCATCGACCTTGTCGCGCCACCAGCGCCGCACGTCGGGATCCATCGGGTCAGCCGTCGCCAGGCCGCCGAGCTCGATGGGCGCACTGAAGCGTGCGCTCAGGTAGACGCGGATGCCATAGGGGCGGAACAGGTCAGCCAGCGCGGCGGCCTTGGCCAGATAGCCCGGCGACAGGCTCAGCGCACTGGCGTTGACGTTGTTGAGGACGGTGCCGTTGATGCCGAGCGAAGCGTTGGCACGGGCGTAGTCGGTGTAGCGCGGGTCACGCCATTGCGGCAACGTCTGCCAGTCCCATAGCGACCTGCCCGCATAGCCACGCTCGACGTAGCGGTCCAGGTTGTCCCAATGGTCGAGCACGCGCAGTGCGACCCGCGGCGACTCCCGCACGTCCAGGCCCTGCAGCGGCATGCCACGCTGCAACAGGCGCAGCAGGTGGAACATGCCATACAGCACGCCGACATCCCGGCGTGCCGCCACCAGCAGCACATCGCGCCCCCCGGTCCGGACCTGCCGGATCAGGAAGCCCTCGTCGCCCAACGTGGCGATCTCGTTGCCGAACGCGGCAACCAGCGCCGAAGACTGCGGCGTACCCAGCACCAGGGCATGGTCAGTAGTGATTGCCGTTCGCATTGGCGGGGCCGTTTCCAGCAATCCAGAAAGGCCCCGCGCAAGCTCGTCGCGGGTGGCGCGCTGCATCGGCGTGCCATCCGGGGCCACCACTTCGGCCAGCTGCCGCCGGTAGACGGCAGCGACCGTTGTGGCAACCGGCTGGTAGCGCATCCACAGCCTGTAGCCATCCTCCGCCCCTGCCCCGCCAGCACAGGCCAGCAGTGCGAGCACGGCGCACAGGCGCGTGCCGACAGCACGCAACAACGGCGTTAACATGCGCCTTTGTAAACTACGTTCGGGCCCGGGGCAGCGCATCATCGTCCTTCGCACCCGCGCGGCAGCGCCACCAAGAACAAAGGGATCGTGCATTGGACAAGCCGAAGAAATCGGTTCGCCGCAGAACCGCAGGCGTGACGATCGACGAGGTTGCGGCCCTTGCCGGCGTTTCGCCGATGACCGTGTCGCGGGTGATCAACCAGGGCAAGGTGCGCGACGTCACCCGCGAGCGCGTGCTGCGCGCCGTGCGTGAGCTCGGCTATACACCCAATCTTGCCGCCAGTTCGCTGGCCGCCGCACAGCACACGCGCATTGCGCTGATCTACACCAACCCCAGCGGCGCCTACCTGCGCGAACTGCTGGTGGGCCTGCTGCGCGTCGCCTCCAGTTCCGCCATCCAGCTGGTCATCGACTACTGGGACAACCTGGATGCCGAATCCGAACGCAAGGCGGCGCGTGCGCTCGCCGGACGCGTCGACGGGGTGATCCTGCCGCCACCCCTGTGCGAATCGCAGGCCGCCGTAAGCGAACTGGTCAAGGCAGGCATTCCGGTCGTGGCCATCGCATCGGGGCGCCTGAGCGAGGCCCTGTCCTGCGTCCGCATCGACGATTTCAGTGCCGGCAAGGAAATGACCGATCACCTGCTTCGGCAGGGACACACCCGCATCGGTTTCATCCGTGGGCGCGATGACCTGAGCGCAAGTGCGCTCCGCTACGACGGCTTCGTCACCGCCCTGCGCGAGGCCGGGCTGGCGGTGGAGCCTGGCTTGGTCCAGCACGGTGACTACACCTACCGGTCCGGCTTGGCTGCCGCCGAAAAGCTGTTGTCCCAACGCCGCCCACCGACCGCGATTTTCGCCAGCAACGACGACATGGGCGCTGCCGCCATCTCCGTCGCGCACCGGCGCGGGCTGGAAGTGCCGCGCGACCTGTCGGTCGTGGGTTTCGATGACACCTCGGCCGCCACCACCGTGTGGCCGGAACTGACCACGATCCACCAGCCCATCGCCTCGATGGCCAACGCGGCCGTCGACATCCTGCTGCGCACCATCCGCCGTCCGGCGGCGGACGCAACGGTGCTGCGCGATCATGTGATGCCGCATCGGCTGATCGCACGCGATTCGGTCGCCGCGCCGCCCCGGCGGCGGTAGCGCAGGCATCATGCTCCGCATCCGAGGGTGACCTCGGCTTCGTTCAGCGCACCCAGCGCGACGCGTGACACGGAGATCGTCATCGCATCGCCCGTCACCACCGACCACGGTCGGTCGATCGCGTCCATCCTTGCACCCGCCCTGGCCAGGCACTTCAGCGGCACGCCGACACGCTTCCACTGGCCCTGTGGAAGCGCCGCCAACGCCGGCCCGATGGCGACGCGCGCCGAGCAGCCCGCACTGCAGCCCACCGACAGCCACGCCTCACCCTTCGGGGCTGCGTCCACCCGTAGCGTGGTCAGCAGCATCAGGTCGCCGTTGGATTCGCGCTGCAGGTCCAGCGCCGTGTGCGACTGCAGTGCAGCGACGGCCTCGCCCTTGCCCGACCAGGCCAGGCGTCGCCCATCCTCCTGCGCCAGATGATCCACGCCGGTGATCTTCAGCCGATCATCGGGCAATGCATCCGGCACGCGGGTCACGGTCAGGCCCTGGCCTGCGGCCTGCTCAAGGCGCAGCGCCATGCCGGGACCTGCATCACCGCGCGCGAAGAACACGCCGGTCGCGCCCTCGTTGCCGGTCACGCCCGATGCTTCCGGCAGCGCGGCCAGGTCGCCGTTGTCGGCGTAGGTCAGACCGAAGCCGAACGCAAACAACGGATCGTAGTCCTTCTGGCCCACGTTGTTGGCGTACTGGGTGGCAGTGCGCGGCCAGCTGAAACTGAGCTTGCCCTTGAAATCGTGCTGCACGCGGCCATCGCTTCCGCGCAGCAGCACATCGGCAATGCCGGCGCCTTCCGAGCCCGGCAGCCATGCAGCCACGAAGGCATCGGCGGCATTGATTTCCCGGTTCACCCAGAGCGGTCGCCCGCTCAGGAAAACCGCAACAACCGGTATGCCTTCGGCCTTGAGCCGCTTGAGCAGCGCCAGGTCCGTTTCGTTGCCGGGCTTGTAGGCCAGCGTCGGCCGGTCTCCCTGGAACTCGGCATAGGGGTCTTCGCCAAACACCACCACCGCCACGTCGGGCTTCACTGCATAGCGTCCGTCGACGGCAAGCACGGCTTCACCACCCGCCGCGCTGGCCTGGCGCGCGATGCCCTCGTAGATCGTGTCCGCATTGGGGAAGTCCTTGCGGGTGGTGCCGGTGCCCTGCCAGTTGAGCGTCCAGCCGCCGGCCTGCTTGCCGACATCGTCGGCACCGTCGCCGGCCACGAGGATCCGCTGCTTCGGCGACAGCGGCAGGAGGCCGTTCTGGTTCTTCAGCAGGACCAGCGACTCGCGCACGGCCTGCCGGGCAACCGCGCGATGGGCCGGCGCGCCGATCAGTGCGAACTGCCCGCCGACGGCCCGCGTGGATGGCCTGCCGGCCTCGAACAGCCCAAGGCGGAACTTGACCCGCAGGATCCGGCGCACCGCATCGTCCAGGCGTTGCGGCGTGATCCGCCCATCCTTCACCGCAGCCAGCGTCGTCTCGTAGAACCCTTTCCAGCTGTCCGAGGCCATCGCCATGTCCAGGCCCGCGTTGATCGTGGCCGGGCAGTCTGTGGTGGTGCAGCCCTTGACCTGTCCATGACCATTCCAGTCACCCACCACGAAGCCACCGAAGTTCATGCGGCCCTTGAGCACATCGGTGAGGTAATGCCGGTGCCCATGCATCTTTTCGCCGTTGACACTGTTGAACGACGCCATCGCGGTCTGCGCGCCGGCGGCGATTGCCGGCGGATATCCGGCGGCGTGGATGCGCACCAGATCTGACTCGCTGATGCGGGTGTCGCCCTGGTCCTTGCCGTCAGTGGTGCCCCCATCGCCCAGGAAGTGCTTCACCGAGGCGATCACATGGCGGCCATCGAGGAACTCCGGCGTTCCCACCCTGCCCTGCAATCCCTCCACCATGGCGGCGGCATAGCTGGCCACCACGTCCGGCGATTCGGAGTAGCCTTCGTAGGTGCGTCCCCAGCGATCATCCTGGGGTACGGCAACGGTCGGCGCGAACGTCCATTCCATGCCGGTGACGCGGGTCTCCAGCGCGGTGATGCCACCGATCTGCCGCAGCAGCCCCGGATTGCGCGTGGCGCCCAGCCCGATGTTGTGCGGGAACAACGTGGCGCCAATGATGTTGCTCTGCCCGTGCACGGCATCGATGCCGAACAGCAGCGGAATGGCCTTGCCGCCTTTCGAAGTGTCCATCGAGGCGTCGTAGAAGGCGTCGGCCAGCGCCAGCCATTCGGCCGGCGACGCGTCATAGCGGCCACCGGGATCGGAGTTGCCACCGGCCAGGATCGAGCCGAGCCGGTAGCGGCGCACATCGTCGGGGGTGACGCTGGCGATGTCACCCTGCACCAGCTGGCCGACCTTGTCCTCCACCGTCATGCCGGCCATCAGGTCGGTGATGCGCTTCTCCAGTGCCGGGTCCGCAGCCAGCGGCCAGGTGACCTCCGGCCAGGGATCGTTGTCGTTGGCTGCGGCGGCGGCAGCCCGGTCCTGGCCGCGGCAGCCGAGCAATCCCAGCATCAGTGCGGCGACCAGCGCGCCGCTGCGGTTTACGAAGGTCTGCGATGTCATGGCGCTCATCCTTCCATCTGCTCCAGTTCCTTGCCCTTGGTCTCGTGCACATGCCGGACGACGAAGATCACCGAGATCACGGCAGCGGCCAGGTAGATGCCGTAGGTGGCTGCCAGCCCTGCCGCGGCCAGCAGCATCGGGAACGTCACCGTGACCACGAAGTTGGAGGTCCACTGCGCCGCGCCGGCGACCGCCAGTGCCGAACCCCGGATCTGGTTCGGGAACATCTCGCCCAGCATCACCCACATCACCGGCCCCCAGGACAGATTGAAGAACACGACGTAGGCATTGGCCGCCACCAGCGCCAGCGTGCCCATGCGGCCGGGCAGCTGCAGATGCCCGTCGGCCAGCGAACCGCTGGCAAACGCCACCACCACCAGTGCAAGCGACAGCGACATCCCGGCCGAGCCGAACCACAGCAGGGGCTTGCGGCCGATCCGGTCAATCAGCAGCACGGTGACCACGCAGGCGCCGATGCTCAGTGCGCCGGACAGCACGTTGATCAGCAGTGCGTCGTTCTCGGAAAAGCCGACCGCCTGCCACAGCACGGCGCCGTAATAGAACACCACGTTGATGCCGACCAGCTGCTGGAAGCAGGCCAGCCCGACGCCGACCCACACGATCGGGCGGATCCGCCCGGTCAGCGTGCTCTTCAGGTCCGACAGTCGCGGGCGATGATGGTCGTTGGACAGCGAGGCATCGATCTCCTCGAGCGTGGCCCTGGCCTTGTCGCTGCCCAGCAGCCGGGTCAGTACCCGCAGGGCGTCGTCCTTGCGTCGTTTCACCACCAGGTAGCGCGGGCTCTCCGGAATGGTCAGCAACAGCAGCAGGAACACCAGTGATGGCGCGGCCTGCATCCAGAACATCCAGCGCCAGGCGGCCTGCCCGCCCCACAGCGGTTCGGTCGACGCGCCCGCTGCGGCCGCCAGCAGGTAGTTGGACAGGAACGCGGCGGTGAGGCCGGTGATGATCGCGATCTGCTGCACGGTAGCCAGGCGTCCGCGGTAACGGGCCGGAGCGACCTCCGCAATGTAGGCCGGCGAGATCACGCTGGCCGCGCCGACCGCGAATCCACCCACCACCCGCGCGGCAATGAACCAGGCCGACGAGACCGCCGCCCCGGCACCGAGTGCCGACAGCAGGAACATCACTGCCGACAGGATCAGCACGTTGCGGCGGCCCAGGCGATCGGCCAGCCGGCCTGCACTGAACGCGCCCACCGCACAGCCCAGCAGCATCGACGCGATCTCGAACCCCTGCATCCATTCACCGGACCGGAACGCCTGGTGCAGGCCATCCTGGGTACCGTTGATCACGCCGCTGTCGAAGCCGAACAGAAAACCGCCAATCGTCGCCACCACGCTGATCAGTACGATCAGCCGCGTGTTCTCACCGCTGCCTGCTGCCTGGTTCATCCCCATCCCCTTGAGTGCACCGTGGCCGCGCTCAGCGCAGCAGGTACTGGTTGAGCAGGTTTTCGTAACGCTCCTGCTTGCCGCTGGCCTGGCGCGGTTCGCCGAGGCGGGCGGCCAGTGCCGCAAGGTCCGGCAGGCTGAGCGTGCCACGCTCGAAATCCTGGCCGGCGCCGGAATCGAAGCTTGCGTAGCGCTGCGCACGCCATTGCTCCCACGGCGACTCGGTCAGCAGTGCATGGGCAACCTCCAGCCCGCGTGCGAACGCATCCATGCCGCCGATATGGGCAATGAACAGATCCTCCAGGTCGGTCGACTCACGGCGCACCTTCGCATCGAAGTTCAACCCGCCCTCCAGCCCGCCCTGGCGCAGCACGACCAGCATTGCGCCCACGGTGTCGTACAGATCGCTGGGGAACTGGTCGGTGTCCCAGCCGTTCTGTGCGTTGCCGCGGTTGGCATCGATGCTGCCGAGCAGGCCATGATCGGACGCGACCTGCAGGTCGTGCTCGAAGGTATGGCCGGACAACGTGGCGTGGTTGGCCTCGATGTTGAGCTTGAAGTCCTTGTCCAGCCCGTGTTCCTTCAGGAAGCCCACCACCGTGGCACTGTCGAAGTCGTACTGGTGCTTCATCGGCTCCATCGGCTTGGGCTCGATCAGGAAGTTGCCCTTCAGCCCGATGCTGCGGCCATAGTCGCGTGCCATGGTGAGGAAACGTGCGAAATGCTCGATCTCCCGCTTCATCTGGGTATTGGCCAGCGACGCATAGCCTTCGCGCCCGCCCCAGAACACATAGTGCTCGCCACCGAGTTCGACCGTGGCCTCCAGGGCGGCCTTGACCTGTACGGCTGCACGCGCGACCACCGCGAAGTCGGGATTGGTCGATGCGCCGTTCATGTAGCGCGGGTGCGAGAACAGGTTGGCCGTGCCCCACAGCAGCTTGACGCCGGTGGCCTCCTGGCGCGCCTTGGCCAGGCCCACCATATGCGAGAGGTTTTTCTGGTACTGGGCGATGTCGTCGGCATCCGGCGCCAGGTCGATATCGTGGAAGCACCAGTACGGCACCCCCAGCTTGGTGAAGAACTCGAACGCCGCGTCCACCTTTGCTTCGGCCGTGGCCAGTGGCGAGGCGGCCTCCCACGGGAACTGCCGGGTGCCCGGGCCGAACGGATCGTGCCCGGCATTGCAGAAGGTGTGCCAGTAGCACACGGCGAAGCGCAGATGCTCCTGCATGGTCTTGCCACCGATGACCCGGTTGGCATCGTAGACCTTGAAGGCAAGCGGATTGTCCGAGCCCTTGCCCTCGAACGGAATGCGGCCGACGCCGGGGAAGTATTCCTTGGCGCCGATGAAGGGCTGCGTGCTCATGGTGCGTGCTCCTGTCGTTGTACGGGGTGTCGTGGAGGAGTCATCAGCCGCGCTGCAGCGGCGTGATGGCATCGAGATGACTGAGGAAGCGTGCGTAGGCCCGTGCATAGGCATCGCTGCGGGCCGGATCCGGCCGTGCGGACAGCGCGGGATCGACGGTGACGTGGCGCGCGGTGATGTCGCTGATCGAGGTGGCGTCTCCCTGCGCCCGGGCGAGCGCCCACAGCGCCTGCAGTGCCGCACCAAACGCCGCACCTTCGGCCTGCACCGGGACGTCCACCGGCAGGCCGAACACATCAGCCACCAGCTGACGCCAGGCAGCGCTGTTGCTGCCACCGCCGGTGAGCACGATGCGATCGAACTGCATGCCCGCGCGGACGAAGGCGTCGTAGCCGTACTTCAGGCTGTAGGTCGCGCCCTCCATGGCGGCGCGGTACACATGCGCCGGGGTGAAATTGGCAATGTCCAGGCCAGCCAGCACGCCCTTGCCCAGCGGCAGGTCAGGGGTACGTTCGCCATTGAGGAACGGCAGCATCACCAGGCCCCCTGCCCCCGGCGGCGTTGCGCGAAGATGCGCGTCACCGTCGCGGCTGCTGAAACCGAAGGCGCTGGCCACGCGTTCGGTGGCCACGGTGCAGTTCATGGTGCAGATCAGCGGCAGCCAGCCCCCCGTGGACGAGCAGAACGCCGCCCACGCGCCGTCCGGATCGATCACCGGCGAGCCGGAATACGCAAACAGCGTTCCGGAGGTTCCCAGGCTCATCGCCAGCCGTCCTTCCGTGACGCAGCCGGTGCCGATTGCCGCCATCATGTTGTCGCCGCCACCCACGGCAATCTTCACGGCCGCCGGCAGCCCGAACTCGGCGGCTGCCTTCGGCGCGATATCGAACAGGGCATCGGGCGCAGCGATCGGCGGCAGGCAGGCAGCAAGATCACGATCAGGATCGGTTGCGCGCAGCAGTTCCTGCGACCATGTGCGTGTGCGCACGTCCAGCCAGCCGGTGCCGGACGCATCGCCAAGCTCGCAGAACCGCTGCCCGGTCAACACGAAATTCAGGTAGTCGTGTGGCAGCAGGATGGTCGCCAGCCGCGCATAGGCGTCGGCACGGTGGGTCCGGGTCCAGGGCAGCTTGGAGGCCGTGTAGCCGGCCAGGATCGGATTGCCCGCCAGCGCGATGGTCCGTTGGAACCCACCCACGGCGTCCATGATCTGGATGCATTCGGCCGAGGTGCTGGTGTCGCACCACAGCTTGGCCGGCGCCAGTACCTCGCCAGCATCATCGACCGGCACGAACCCATGCTGCTGCCCCGATACCGCCAGCGCGACGATGCGTGCGCGCAGCGAGAGATCGATCCGGGCAAAGCAGTCGCGCAGGGCCGACACCCAGTCGGCCGGCGCCTGTTCGCGGCTGCCGTCGGCACCGCTGTCCAGCGCGAGCGGCGCGCCGGCCGAGGCCACCACCGCCTGCTTCCGCGGGTCATAGACCAGCACCTTCAGGCTCTGCGTCCCTGCATCGATCCCTGCAACCAGACCCATCGAAACCGCCTCCGATCAACAAAAAGGTAGCGCTAACATTCCGTGGACTCAAAAAGGGGGCGTGGTGTCCGGCCCCCTCGTTGCCACCGCGCGCGTCATCGCCAGCGGTGTTGCCGCACTGTAACCAGCTGCCGCGGAAAAAGCGTGCTGCAACGCAAAACCCTGCTACGCGCTTGCTGCCGTCGAACGCCACACGTCCACGCCGGACCTGCAGTACTGCGCGATGAACTCCGCCTGCGCCGGCATCTGCGCGGCGGCCTGCTGCACAGGCCGTTGGATGCCCTTCAACAAGGTGCGCAGATCGACATCACTCACGGCCTGCGCCAGCGGGTGCGCAGGACCGGGCGCGATGCCCTGCCCGAGCAGCACGCTGGTCCAGGATTCGACGCGGAACAGCTCGCCGGGGTCCTGCCACGCATGCGCACGCTCGCGCCACGCCTGCAGCCGCTGCTGCAGGGACTCGGGCACGCGCATCTCGCGACAGGCCTTCCACATCGGTTCGCTGCGCTGCGTGGCGTGGTAGTGCAGGATGATGAAGTCGCGCACGTGCTCCATTTCCTGGCGGCTGACATCGTTGTACAGCTGCACCAGCGACGCACTGATGCCGTCGAACGGGAACAGCTGGATCAGGCGCACTACCGCGCTGATCGTCAGATGGATGCTGGTCGACTCCAGCGGTTCGATGAAGCCGCTGGCCAGCCCGAGCGACACCACGTTCCTGTTCCAGGCCTTCAGCCGGCGTCCACTGCGGAACGGCACCTTCCATGGATCGCGCAAGGGTGGAGCCCCGGCATCGCGCACCAGTTTCGCGGCGGCCTCGTCATCGGACAGATGGCGGCTGTCATACACCAGCCCGCAGCCAACGCGGTGCTGCAGCGCGATGTGCCAGCGCCACCCCGCCTCGTGGGCGATCGCCCGGGTATAGGGCACCGGGGGCGCCACCGCTTCGGTCTGCACTGCCACGGCCCGGTCGCACGGCAGCCATTCGCGCCAGTCCTCGTAGCCGGTGCCCAGTGCCTGCTCGATCAGCAGGCCGCGGAAGCCGGTGCAGTCGATGAACAGATCGCCCTCGATCACCTGGCCGTCGTCCAGCACCAGCGCCCGCACCGACCCGTCGTGCGCGTGCTGCCTGACCTGGGCGATCCGGCCTTCGATCCGGCGCAGGCCGTGGGCCTCGGCCCTGCCGCGCAGGAACCGCGCATACAGCCCGGCATCGAAGTGATACGCATAACTGGCCTGCGGCTGGGTGTGCAGCGAGAAGCGGTCGCCACGCGAGGCGATGCTCTCGAGGCAGAAGTCGCCCAGGTCCGAGGGCATGCCGCGGCGCAGGCTGTCCAGCCAGAAGTGATGGAAGGGGGCCGCCCAGGTGCCATGGCCGATGGTGCCGAACGGATGGAAGAAGCGATCGCCCGGCAGGCGCCAGTTCTCGAACGAGATCGACAGCTTGAAGGTGCCGGCCACCGCGCGCAGGAACTCCTGCTCGTCGATCTGCAGGAAGCGGTGGAAGGTGCGGATCGGCGGCACAGTGGACTCACCGACACCGACCGTGCCGATCTGCTCGGACTCGACCAGCGTGATCTGCAGCTGGTCACGGAACTGGTGCGCAAGCGCGCAGCCGGCCAGCCAACCCGCCGTACCGCCACCGGCAATGACCACCTTGCGGATGCGCCCTGAGGGCGTGCTCTGGGTATCCAACATGGTGCCCCTCTCTCAACGGTTGAGCCTGCCCAGCAGCATCGCGCGCATGCGGCGGGCGCGCTGCTCGTCAAACGGTGCCAGATCCCCGCGCGCCGCGTCAGGCAGGTGCTGCCCCGCGCGCTCGCCAGGGCCGAATGCGTAGTAGCGAAAGAGCCCTTCCCAGGCCTGCTTTTCGCGCGCCGGCAGATCACGCACGGCCCACATCGCGTGGTGCAGCGCCGCCAGCGCGGATCCCAGCCAGGCCGGCGAGCTTCGCCACCAGTAGTTCACCAGCACGTTGAACGGTTCCAGGCTGCGTACATGGTGCCACCACATGCTGGGAATGAAGATCGCATCGCCGGGCCCAAGCACCGCACTGCGCGCCTGCGCCAGCGCCTCGCGGAAACGTGGATGCCGATCGAAGTCTGGCTGTTCGAAGTCCACCACGCTGACCACCTGTCCGCCCGGCGTGGGATCGAGCGGGCCCGGATAGAGGTTGTCGATCTGGGCGGGCGGGAACAGGGTGAACTCGCGCCGCCCCACCGCGCAGCAGGCGAGGTTGTCGGGTGTGTCGAAATGGCACGAGGCCGTCACCCGGTTGCCGATCCAGATGCTGGCGGTGGCGTCGATGCCCTGCTTCGCCAGACCGGCGTCGTTGGCCTGCGCGAATGCCGGCAGCAGTGCCCGCGCAATCGGCAGCGAGGCCACGTAGTAAGTGGGCGGTTGCGGTGCATGCAGCGTCATGGCGATCTCTTCCAGCACCTGGGCCAGCACGCCGCGCCGCACTTCGAAGTTCAACCGGGTGAAGTCCGTGCTGTAGAACGGGCGCCCCCCGATCTCGGCGCCGCCGAACGAGTACTGGATGGGTGCACCCGCATCGACGCTGCACAGGTACGCCATTGCATCCTGCACCCCGCCCAGCCCGGCCTGGACCAGTGGCCAATCGGTGGCGATGCCACGCAGTACGACCGGCTCACCGGCCTCCACCAGGTCAGCCAGTGGCAAGGCGGCAGGATCGATGCCTTCCAGCATCCGCATCGGCAGGGTGGCCTGCACCGGTCAGTTCCTGGCCGCCTGCGCGGTGCCGTCCTGGACGCGGAGACGGCGCTGCTTCTCGGCGATCAGGTGGCGCATGTTATGCAGCGAGGCAAGCATCAGGTACGCACCCTCCAGGTAACCGGCGCGGTTCAACGCAGCCAGGCGTGGACTGTCCAGCGCAGCCAGGCGCTCGCGGTCGATGCCGTGCAATCCGCTCACGCTCACCCGGTGGTGCGGCGCGAGCTGCACATCGAGCGTGACCGGCTGGATGAGCCCGCAGTCGTCGAGCATCGTGAACATACTGGCCGCGAAGGCACTGCCCTCGTGGATGCCGCGCAGAACGCCGGCGATGTGGTCCAGGTAGGGCGTGTTGCCGCCCTGCGGCAGGAACACCGGCTCACCGGCGCCGTCGGTGACGCGCGGATGGTCCAGGTCCACGTGCATCACCGAATCCTGGGTGAGCACGCCATCCACGTAGTGCTCCTGGAAGCCGATCAGGAACGGCCCTTTGGCCGCCGCGCCTGGCAGGTAGGAAGCATTCCAGCGCCCGTCCTGCAGGAACAGGTTCTCGTGTTGTTCGAAACCCAGCAGGGCCACGGACTGCCACGCCTTCGTCCCGGTATCCCTGCGCAGGAAGATCGGATACTCACGCTGCAGTTCGGCGAACTCGCTGGGATAGGCCGGCACCATGCCCACGGCATCGCCGAACTGCGGCCCGAATCCGGTGGCGACCCTCAGGTCCCGATGCGCGATGTTGTTGAGCATTTCGTAGCGGGCCATCAGGGTATCCAGTCCAGTGCGGGGTGGCTGGCCGGCAGCGTAGCGCAGGCGCGACAGGTGCGGCGACACCGTCCCGGCACGGCACCGCTGGCGGGCAGTGGTGCCATGCCGGACGCATCGGCAACCAGGCTCAGAACTTGTAGCGGACGCCCAGCATGTAGCGCGGGCTCTGGTCTGCCAGCTTGACGATCATCTGCGAGGTGCGCGAGCGCCACCGCACATCCTCGCCGGTCAGGTTGATCGCCTCCAGGCTGAAGGACCAGTGGTCATCCAGCGCATAGTTGACGCTGAGATCCCACTGCTCGTACGGCTCCACATAGTACGGATTGCGGCTGGAGCCCTGGTTGGCCAGGATCAGGTACTGGTCGCGCCAGTTCCATGCCAGGCGTACCGACCACCCGTACTTCTCGTACATCAGCATGGCGTTGGCGGTGTCGCTCAGGCCGGTGAGCGAGAACTGGTCGATGCCCGGGTCACCGCCATTGTTGTAGCCGACATCACCTTTGACCACCGTGTAGTTGGCCAGCACGCCGAAGCCGGTGTCACCGAAGAAGTACTGGCCGCCCAGCTCCCAGCCATGCAGCTTGGATTTGTTCTGGTTGATCGGGCGATTGACGTTGAACTGGTACAGCGGATCGTTGGGCTGCCCATACAGATCGTAGGCCGCTTCGGTGGCCAGCACCTGCGCATCAGTGCCGTTGTAGGCGCCGAGGCCGGCAGGATTGTTGCGCAGCAATGCCAGCGCGGTGAACAGCGAGGTGTCGTTGGCCGAGCAGGCGGCCGCATTGGCCGGCCCGACCTGGGCGACGCAGGCGCCGCTGGTCAGGAAGTCCAACGCCGCCCGCGCATCCGGCCCGGAGGTCGGGTCGGTGAGGCCGTACAGGCTTTCCTGCACGACGGTGTTGCCGATGAAGTTGCTGACCGACTTGTTCCAGTAGGTCAATGACACATAGCTGGCGTCGGCGAAGTACCACTCCAGCCCCAGGTCGAGGTTGTCCGATTCCAACGGCTTCAGGCTCGGGTTCTGCGAATTTCCGCTGGCGCGCGACGAGGGATCGATCAGCACCGAGCCGAACGGCTGCTGGGCCCCGGGTCCTGCATAGAGATTGCCATACGGCGCGCGGGCGATGCTTTTGCCGAACGAAACGCGGCCCTTCAGCTCCTCGGTGAGGTCGATGCTGAAATCAAGGTTGGGCAGGATGTAGCTGTAGCGCGCCTTCTCCGTGAAGGGCTGCTGCTCATCGGACAGCACGATGCGGAAATCGTTGTTGGCCTGCCACTCGATGGACTCGGGGACGGCAATGACCGAGGTCGACACCACGTCAGTGGTTTCATAGCGCACGCCCAGGCGGGTGTTGGTGCGCATGCCACCCAGCTCCCCGTCCAGCTCCACCTGGAAGTACGCCGCCTTGGTCTTCTCTTCCACGAAGTTGTCGGCCGCGCGTTGCGGGTTCACACCCAGGCCGACGCCGTACTCGCGCGATGCCCATTGCGCGAGCTGCCCGGCATTGCCGCGCCAGGCGGGCCAGCTGTTGGCACTGTAGTCGTCGAACAGGCCGACGATGCTGACCGGCTGCAGCAGGTCCATCAGGCCTGCGGCGGTATCCCGGTCCACGTTGGCCACGCCCCAGTCGCCCAGGGTCGAGTAGGCCTCGGCGGCCTGGATGCGGTGGGTGGTGGACTTGTTGGTGTCCACGCCGAACTGGAAGCGCCCGTGGTCGAAGTTCCATTCGCCATCGACGCGCGCCTGCTTGATCTCGCTGATCTGGGTCTGCGCGTTGACGCGCAGCACCTGCGTGCCGACCTCGCCTTCCTGGAAGCCCGGATTGACCACGCCATTGGTCCCGGCGAGCGCATCGGCGGTGCTGGGATACCAGACCTGGGTGCCAACCGGCAGGCCATTGTTGAAGTTCAACTCCTGCACCCAGGAGCCACCGCAATGCGGGCCACGGGTGCAGTTGTTGGTGCCGGCGATGCTCATGAAGATCGAACCACCGCCGGTGAGCGGGTCATTCGGGCGGCTCTCGTTCTTCGAGTTGTGCGCATCGAAACTGAGCTTGAAGCGGTCGCTGACATTCCAGACGGCATTGAAACCCAGCGAACCCAGCTTGTATTCCTGCATGCTGCGCTGCTGTTCCAGGCCGAAATCCTTGGTGCCGGCGATTTCACGGATGTATACCGGCGTCGCGACGGCGCCACTGGTGTCGAACTCGACGTTGGTGTAGTTGCTGTTCTGCAACCACATGCCCTGCTCGCCGCGATTCTCGGTGATCTCGTTGGTCGAGTAGGTGTAATCCACGGTCAGGGTCAGGCTGTCCGTCGGTGCGAACTGCAGCACGGCCTGGCCGTTGACGCGTTCGCGCTCGAATTCGGAGAACGCGTAGCGCAGGTCGTTGGGCCGCGCGTAAAGCTGGCCGACGGCCGGGGCATTGACCACGGTCGGATTGCCCGGCATCGACCCTGTCCACGGCTGCACGTTCCAGTAGTTCTCCGTGGCCTGCACCGAGCCACCCTTGCGCTTCTGCTGGCTCGCGCTGAGGCTGACGCCAAAGGTCTTTTCCGGATTGCTGTAGCTGAAGATGCCCGACAGCTCCGGTGTCAGGTCATTGTCGAACGGCTGGCTCTGGTCGGACACCAGCTTCGCCCCGGCGTTGGCCACGATGCCGGCGTGATCGAGCGGGCGCGAGGTCAGGATGTTGATCGTCGCACCGATGCCACCGCTGGGCACCTGTGCCTGGCTGGTCTTGTAGACCTCGATACCATTGATGGCCTCGGCGGCCAGCTGCGCGAAGTTGAAGGCGCGGGTGCCGCCGTCGACACCGCCGATGGCGACCTGTCCAGAGGCACCGAATGCATCGGCACCCGGCATCTGCCGACCGTTGAGCGTGACCATGTTGAACTGGGGGCCGAAGCCACGCGCGGTCACCTGCGCACCCTCGCCGTCACGGCGCTCGATGGAGATGCCGGTGATGCGCTGCAACGACTCGGCAAGATTGGTATCGGGGAACTTGCCGATGTCCTCAGCGCTGATCGCGTCGACCACGCCCGCCGAGTCGCGCTTGATGTCCATGGCCTGGCTCAGGCTGTTGCGTATGCCCGTGACCTGCACTGCATCGAGCTGGGTGGGCTGCGACTGGCTCTGCGGCTGCTGCCCGGTCGCCGGTGCTGCGTCCTGCGCAAAGGCAGGATTGATGACCAGGGCGCCACCCACGAAGGTGAACATGGCCCGGGACCGGAACTTCGCCAATGCGCGGCTCATGAACCGGACCTCGGGGCCAGGGTGCCGCGGAAACTGCAAGTGCTCATGAAAGTCCCCTCTGACATACGATCGAATGGATGTACCGCCCCCTCCCAGGGGCACGCACGGGCGTGGCCCGCATTCCAAACCGAACAGCACGGGTGCTCGGGCACGCCGCGACTTACACTTGCTTTTCAAGCCTGCCAGGACAAACACGCGGCAAAGAAGGCAGCCTCCCGGACCCTGGATCCCCGTCCGACTGGTAGCGCTACCATCGCGTTGCAGCGGAGAGTAATCACCGAGGTTCGCCGTTGTCACCATGCAGCGCAGCAAAACCGCCTGCGGGCCAAACAGCTGATGACTCGGCCGTTGCTGCATCCGGTCACGCTCACCCGACGTAGGAAAAATGCCCGCACTTGCGGGTCATCCAGAAAGGAACGCACCGTGAACGCTCTTCAGCGCATCGCCGCCGCAGTCGGCTTCGCCGTACTCGTTTCGTCCGGCTCCTCGGTTTTCGCCGCCAACACCGTCATCGTGGGCGGGGCAGAAATGTACCCCGCCAGGACCATCGTCGAGAACGCCGTCAATTCCAAGGATCACACCACGCTGGTTGCAGCGGTCAAAGCAGCCGGCCTGGTCGACACCCTCAACGGCGCCGGGCCCTTCACTGTTTTCGCGCCCACCAATGCGGCCTTCGAAAAGCTGCCTGCAGGCACTGTCGAGACACTGGTGAAGCCTGAAAACAAGGCACAGCTGACCCGGATCCTGACCTACCACGTCGTCCCGGGCAACTACAGTTCCGCCCAGCTTCTGGCCGATGCCCGCAAGCACAGCGGCAAGGCCACCCTGAAGACCGTGCAGGGTGAGCCTCTCACCGTGGCGCTCCACGATGGCAAGCTCTGGCTCATCGACGCAAAGGGTGGAAAGGCAGGCATCAGCATTGCAGATGTCGGCCAGTCCAACGGCGTCATCCACGTGGTCGACACCGTGCTGATGCCCAAGTAAGCGGCCTCACGCAACGGGCATCCGGCGCGATGCCCGTTGCCCGGGCCGGTCATCCCGACGTCACCATGCGGATCCCTGCCCGGCATGGCGTCGTGGCTACCACTCCGGCCCGAGCAGCTTGGTCACCTCGGCCTCCAGTTTCTGCGCGGCCTCATCCTGGGAGGCGACCTTGATGCTCAGCCCCGACTGCGCCGGCCCCGGCACCAGCTGGTAGCGGTTGATGGTACCGCCACCGTCGCCGTCCAGCGCTACCCGCGCCACTACCGTGCGGCCATTGGCGTGGAAGGTCCAGTCCTGATAATCAAACATGCTTCAGTAGGTGTGCGGCCAAGATGTCATCCCACTTTTAGCGGCACGGCAGTGAAGAACGCTCCAGGAGGATGTTCAGAGCGCGTGGACATGATGACGACAGGGCCTATTGCAGTGTCCGCGCCAACTGCAGGACATCGGCGAAGAAGGAGGGATAGTCGTCCTGTGGAGCGCTGTGGGTCTCGCGCCGGTGAACCAGACGCACGGCGACCACGCGCTGTTCCGGGACGATCATCAGGTATTGGCCCAGGTAGCCGTTGGCGGCAAAGCCGACGACCGGTCCCCGTGAGATGTCGTAGAGATCGGCGAGCTTCAGGCCGCGCGCGGAGATCTGGCTGCCGTAGCGCTGGGACCAGTCCGCGCCCAGCTGATTGGCGAGGAAGGCGACCAGTGCGCTGCGGCTTTCGAATACTCGCCCTGCGCTGGCCTGCAGTGCGCGCTGTACGTCGTCATCCACGCCCCTTTTCACCAGCAGATCCCGTAGCCGGGGCTTGAGCTGGTACCGTTCCCAGGCCGGTATCCGCCACCACAGCAGCCCAACATCTGGCGCACGGGCGCTTTCGGTCGTCATCAACGCGACCGACTGCTCACTCAGGAGACGCCTGCCATCCGGTGCCACGCCTCCGTCCAGCAACAGTTGCCCGATGGCGGCAAGATCGGCCGCGCGCAGGGACAGCCCGGCCATGCCCAGCGGGGTGCCTGCCTCATCCTTCATCCAGGTGTAGTGGGCAATGCCCAGGGGCTTGAACAGCCGCGCGTCCAGATACGCGTCCACAGGCTCGCCTGCCAGGCGCTCGACAATGCCGGGCAGCAGGTTGGTAGCCTTGTTGTTGTAGGAGAACACGTTGCCCGGGTCATCGCTCAGCTCGGCAGCCAGTGCCAGCTTGACCAGGTCCGGGGCCCCTTCCAGCTCTTCGCCCGCGTTCGCCACGTTCTGCAGGCCCGAGGTATGGTCCAGCAGCATGCGCACGGTAATGGCGCTCTTCCTGCCCTGCTTCCATTCGGGATAGATCCGGCTGACCGGCGTATCGATCGAAGCCAGCTTTCCTTCGTCCAGCAGCAATGCAATGGCCAGCGCGACGACCGACTTGGTGGCCGACATCAGGTGAACGGATTCCTGCCCGGCGGCGGGCTTCAGCTCAAGCAGCGTCTCCCGCTCATGCATCACCAGGACCGCATCGGAATGCGCGGCGCGTGCATTGCGCTCAATCGCGGCAAGGGCATCGGCACGTGTCGCCGCTTGGCTGGGCCCGGCGATGCCGAACACCAGGGCCAGGGCGCAGGACAACCAGCAGGATCTTGGCATCGCAATCTCGTCCAATGGGTGTGTGCGTAGATTGACTACATGTGTAGTCACGCTGCAGTGCCTGAAGTCATGGCGCGCTTGAGTGCTGAACGTGGGCTGGGCGCCGCCCCCCGGCCCACCTGCAACGCGGTCGACGGCAGCGGTCGCCAAGCCGCGCCGCACGGTATGATGCGGCGACCCGGAACCTGCGATGATTTGCAGCGGCCGCCCATCCGCTGATCGCGCGCGCCAGGCCCCACCTGCGCCGGGGTCGCTGCAGGTGCCGCTGAAGCCCCACTCCATGCTCGCCCCCCAAGCCCCCCTCGTGATCTGGGCAGCGGTCGCCGTTGCCACCCTCGGTCTGCTGTTCCGTCCTTTGCGCATCCCCGAATATGTGTGGGCGTTGGGCGCTGCCGCCCTGTTGCCGTTGCTGGGCGCGGTGTCGCTGCATACCGCATGGGGTGCGGTGGCCGAAGGCCGCGACGTCTACCTGTTCCTGGTCGGCATGATGATGCTGGCCGAACTGGCGCGGCGCGAAGGCCTGTTCGATTGGGTCGCGTTGTACGCGGTGCGGCATGCGGGCGGATCCGGGCGACGCCTGTTCGACCTGGTGTTCCTGGTCGGCACGCTGGTGACGGTGTTCCTGTCCAACGATGCAACGGCCGTAGTGCTGACGCCGGCGGTCTACGCTGCCTGCAAGGCGGCGCGCGCCAATCCCCTGCCCTACCTGTTCGTCTGTGCATTCATTGCCAATGCGGCCAGCTTCGTGCTGCCCATTTCCAATCCGGCCAACCTGGTGGTGTACGGCCAGCACCTGCCGCCGCTGCTGCAATGGCTGGCGCAGTTCGCGCTGCCGTCGGCGGCGGCGATCGGTGCCACCTATCTGGTCCTGCGCTGGGTGCACCGGCGCGAGATCGCCCAGCCGCTGGTGGCCGCGCCGGCGCATCGCCCGTTGACCGACGGCGGCCGACTGAGCGCACTGGGCGTGCTGTTCACCGGCACCGTGTTGCTGGTCACGTCCGCCTTGAACGGGCCATTGGGCCTGACCACGTTCTGTGCGGGCACGCTGAGTGTGGCCGTGGTGGCGATCCGCCAGAGGCGCAGCCCGCTGCCACTGCTGCGACACGTGTCCTGGGGCGTGCTGCCGCTGGTGGCGGGACTGTTCGTGCTGGTGGAAGCGGTGGCGCAGACCGGTGTCATCCAGAGCGCGGCCAGCGCGCTGCAGGCCGTGGCGCAGGCGTCTCCACGCCAGGCCAGCTGGCTGGCCGGTGGCGCGGCTGCGCTGCTGAGCAACGTGGCCAACAATCTGCCGGTCGGCCTGGCCGCCGGTTCGCTCGGGCAGATGGCCGACCTGCAGGCGCAGACCCGTGCCGCATTGCTGGTCGGCGTGGATCTGGGACCCAACCTGTCGGTCACCGGTTCGCTGGCGACGATGCTGTGGCTGGTGGCGCTGCGCCGCGAGGGCGAGCATGTCAGCGCGCTCGACTTCCTGCGCGTCGGCGCGCTGGTGATGCCGCCGGCGTTGATCGGAGCACTGCTGCTGCTCTGATCGGCGCACGAGCGGCATGCGCTTCTAGAAGGCCACCTGCAGGCGGGTGTTGAAGGTGGTGCCTTCATCCCTGCCCTGGCCGGTGCCGCTGCGGTTGCGGGTCTGCCAACGGATCGCCTCGAACATCACGCGGCTGAAATCGTTGAGATACCAGTTCGCACCCAGCGTCCACGCGTGGCCGGTACCGCCACTGGGCAGCTCGGCATAGTCCACATCCTCGTAGCGCCCCTTCAGTTCCCATGCCCCGGCACCGCCGCGGGTGACAGGATCGGCCACCTTGACCCGGCCCCAGGTGCCGGCCTTGCCCGAATAGGCCGGCCTTGCACCGGCCAGGAACCAGCCAGCCGAGATCGCCCAGGCCTGGTGGTCCAGATCGTAGCGCCCGCTGGCGTCGGCCCCGCGCAGGTTGCGCGTACCCCATTCGCCGGTCGCCCAGGCCGGCCCGAAGAAGCCTGCCAGTTCCGCGCCATAGGCCGTGCTGCGCTCGGCGCCCAGCAGTGTGCCCGGCGCGATCTTGACCAGGTCGTTGAAGTGCCCGGCGATGGCCGAACTGCGGACGACGCCGCTGGCGCCTGCGGCGATCTCCTCGTGGAAGGCCCAGGCCCCCAGGTGCACCGTGACCGTATCATTGGCCACCGGGTTCCAATGCACGCGCGTGGCCCAGGTCTGGCTGTCGTTGTCGGTGCCGGCGTTGTTGAGATCGTTGCCGGCCACCGACAGGCTGGCATGCCAGTCCTTGCCGTACACGCGCTCGGTCAGGCCGACACCGAACAGCCCGCGCTGCGGCAGCATCAGCGTGCCGACCACGTTGCGGTCCTGGAACGGCGTGTTGGAAGTGCTGCTGGAGCCGTCGATACCCCGGTCGTTGAGGCGGTTGCCCACGGTCAGGTCGGCCGGCAGCCCGAACAGGCGGTGGTCCACGGTGGCGTAGACCGACTTCCACGCCACCGCGTTGTCGGCGAAGTCACCTTCCACCGCCCAGCCGAGGATGCCATAGCGGCCTTCGGCGCCCAGCCGCACCGAGCGGATCTCGGTACCGGAGATGTTGCGGTCACTCACTGACGATCCGTCTGTGCTGGATGCGTCGACGAACAGGCGCCCGCGCGGACGGAACGCCACGCTGCCATCGGCACTGCTGAACTCCGGTGCGCCCTTGGACCAGGTGACCTTGGGCGCCTTGGCCTGGCTGGATTCCAGTGCGGCGACGCGGGTGTCCAGCGCGGGGCCCTGCGTTGCGGGCACAGCACCGGCGGTGCTGTGCCCGCCCTCCACGGCACGCAGGCGCGCCTCCAACTGCTGGATCTGCAGCGCCTGCTGCTGCACCAGGCGTGAGAGTTCGGCCTGGCTCAGTGGTGCGGGCAGCGAAGACGTGGACTGGGCGCCAGCATGGCCACTGGCCAACAGCAGGCCGAGCGCGACCGACAGCGCTGCCAGCGGCAGCACGGTGGAATGGTTCATGGACTCTCTCCGGCCAGCCGGCCCCCTGGCCCGGCGCTGGCCTGTTGCGGTGGTGCGGGGGAAGATCGGGGGAGGAAGCGCGCGCCGCCGGATCGGCCCGGCGGCGCGGCAGGCGGGCTCAGCCCGGCCCGGTCAGCTGGTGGCCTGGGCCTGGGCGTTGGGACGCCAGGTGATCAGCTTGTTCTCGACCACGTCCAGCAGCGCGTCGATGACCAGCACGAAGGCGGCAAGGATGATGATGCCGGCAAACACACCGACGGCGTTGAAGTTGCCTTCTGCCTGCGCGATCAGGTAGCCCAGGCCCGCCGAGGCGCCGAGGTACTCACCGATGATCGCGCCGACCACGGCGAAGCCCACCGAGGTGCGCAGCGAGGACAGGATCCAGCTGGCCGCTGCCGGGAAGTAGACATGGCGTAGCAGGTCGCTGCGGCTTGCGCCCAGGATGCGGGCATTGGCCAGCACCACCGGATTCACCTCGCGTACGCCCTGCATGGCATTGAAGAACGTGGTGAAGAACACCAGGGTGACCGCCAGCGCCACCTTCGACCACAGGCCCAGCCCCAGCCACAACACGAAAATCGGGGCCAGCACCACGCGCGGAATTGCGTTGAAGCCTTTGATGAAGGGATCGAGGATGCGCGCCGAGCGGCGGCTCAGGCCCAGCCAGACACCGCCGGCCACGCCGAGGCCGGTGCCGATGATGTAGCCCAGCGCGGTTTCGGTCAGCGTGATGTAGACGTGCTGGTAGAACGAGGTATCGGACAGCCAGGTCCAGGCCTGCTGCACGATCGCCGTTGGCGATGGGAAGAAGAACGGATCGATCACGCCCAGCGCGATGCCGCCCTCCCAGCCGCCGAACACGGCCACAACCAGGGCCAGTTGGATGAACTTGTCAGTCTTGGCGTGCATAGCTCTTCTCCACTTCGCCGCGCAGGCAGGCCCAGATGTCGCGGTACAGGTCGGTGAAACGGTCATCCAGCTTGATTTCGGCCACGTTCCGCGGCCGTTCCAGATCCACGTCGAAACTGCGCACGACACGGCTGGCCGGGCCGGAGGACAGCACCACCACGCGGTCGCCCAGGGCGATCGCTTCTTCCAGATCGTGGGTGATCAGGATCACCGAGCGCCGGTCCTCCTGCCACAGGCGCAGCAGCTCGTTCTGCATCAGGTGCCGGGTGTGGATGTCCAGCGCCGAGAACGGCTCATCCATCAGGATCACCTTCGGCTCGACGATCAACGCCTGCGCCATCTGCACGCGCTTGCGCTGGCCACCGGACAGCTGGTGGGGGTAGCGATGCTCGAAACCGGCCAGGCCGACCTTGGCCAGCCACGCGTTGGCCTTGGCCTTGCGTTCGGCTTCGGGCACGCCACGGAAACGCAGGCCGAGCTCAACGTTCTGGTACGCGGTCTTCCACGGCAGCAGCGCGTCCTGCTGGAACAGGTAGCCCACCGACTCCTGAACGCCGCTGACCGCACGGCCGTCGATGCTGACCTGGCCGGACGACGGCTTCAGCAGGCCCGCCACGGAATTGAGGATGGTGCTCTTGCCGCAGCCGGTTGGCCCAACGATGGCAAGGAACTCGCCATCACCTACCTGGATGTCGACATCACGAACGGCGGTGAATTCGCCGAAGGACATGGTCACCTTGTTGAGCGCGACCATGGTCTGTGCAGGCTCCAGCTGCGGTGCGCCATTGAGCTGGCGCACGGTGGCATTGAGGGCCATGGGGTTACCTCCGCTTACGGTTGGGCAGCCGGCGCCGCGGCGTTGGCACGCTCGACGAAGGCATTGGTGTAGGTGCGGGACAGATCGATGTCGGCCTTGGCCACGTCCGTATTGAACTCGCGCAGCACCTTCAACGGCGTTTCCAGATCAGCCGGCGTGAAATGACCGTCGCGGGTGAAGATTGCGCGGGCGTTCTCCACTGCGCGGGCATAGGTGGCGCGGTCGCCGGAGACGTAGCTGTCCGGCAGCGCCGCAACGATGTCTTCAGCACTGTTGTCGGCAATGAACTTCAATGCCATCTGCTCGGCGCGGGCGATCTTCTCGGCCGCTTCGGGGCGCTTGTCCAGGAAGCTCTGGTTGGCGTACATCACCGAGGTTGGATAGAGGCCGCCATAGACCTGGCGGGCGCCGTCGTCGCTGCGCGCGTCGAGGAGGATCCTGCCGACCTTGCGTTCGGTGATCAGGGTGGCGGCAGGATCGTAGTTGACCAGCAGGTCGATCTTGCCCTGCTCCAGCGCGGCTACCGCTGCGGCGCCCGAGCCGACGCCGATCAACGAGATGCTGTCAGCCGGAATATCGTGCTGGGCGAGGAAGTGACGGACGAAGAAATCCGACGATGAGCCCGGTGCGGTAATGCCGACCTTCTGGCCCTTGATGGTCTCCGGGCCGGCCGGATCGAAGGTGGCATCCTCGCGGCCGGCCATCACCAGGCCGGAGTTGCGCGAGAGCAGCACGAAGGCCACCACGTCCTTGCCCTTGGCCTGCATCTGGATGGTGTGGTCGTAGAAGCCGACGGCCACGTCGGTGGAATTGGCCACCAGCGCCTGCAATACCTTGGAGCCGCCCTGGGCGAAGTTCTCGGTCTTCACCTGCAGGCCGACGTCCTTGAAGTACCCCTTGGCGTCGGCGATGAAGAACGGCAGGTTGTTGAGGTTGTAGGAGCCGACGCTGATGCGTACCGGTGCATTGTCACCACCGCCGGCGGATGCGCCTTCGGTGCGCCCGCTGTTGCTGCATCCGGCCGCGGCCAGACCAGCCGCGCACAGCGCGGCCATCAAGAACTGCTTGTACATCATCCCTCCCAGGAGTGAAGCATCTACGTTGTAATGGCGGGCATGCGCACCTGCGCCGGCCCGTCCGGGTTCAGATCATGCCGCTGACGTCCATTGGCGGGCTTGGGTGGAACCGGCCACGGCAAGTGCTGGCGTGGTGGCAAACACGCGGCCCTCGAACAGGCGGCGTGCGGTGCGCACGACGCTGGCAACGACCGGCGCATCCTGCGAGCTGCGACTGAGGCCCACCTCCAGGGCCCCGCTCGGATGTTCGAGGGTAATGCTGCCGGGAACGGACAGGCATCCGACCAAAGTGTGGGCCAGCGTGCCCGGCGTAACGGCGGCGGTGGCCAGGCCAACCGCGCCGGTAATGGCCAGCGCGGTGTGGCATTGATGCGGCATGAAATAGCGCACCTGCAGATCGCCCCCATGTTGCGGCGCCGACAGCAGCACCGGCTTCGGAATGACCTTGTTGCCGGCGTCGGCGATGCCCATGCGGGCGCCTGCCTCGATGCGCAGCGCTTCCAGCCGGCGCATGAATACCGCGTCCGCGTTCAGTTCGGCGGGCGGGGCATCGCCGCGCACGCCCAGGTCTTCGGCACGTACCAGCATCATCGGCATCGCGCAGTCCACCAGGCTGACCGGCACGCCATCGATGGTCTCCTGCGCGTGCCCGCTGGGCAGCAGCTTGCCGGTGCGGGCACCTGCCGCATCAAGGAAGGAGAGCCTGACCGGCGAGGCCGAGCCCGGCGCGCCGGCAATGCGCGTATCACCGCGGTAGACCACATTGCCGCCCGGCGTTTCCACCGTGGCGATGATCAGCTTGCCGGTGTTGACGTTGTGGATGCGCACCTCGGTCTGCGGATCCTGCGCCTGCACCAGCCCACGCTCGATGGCATACGGGCCTACGGCCGCCAGCATGTTGCCGCAGTTCGGCGAGGTATCCACCACCTGCTGCTCTACCCGTACCTGGGCGAACAGGTAATCGACATCGGCGTCCGGACGGCTGGAGCGGTCGATGATCGCCACCTTGCTGGTCAGCGCGTTGCCACCGCCGATGCCGTCGATCTGCAACGGATGGCCCGAGCCCATCACTTCCAGCAGCAGGCGATCGCGTTCAGCGATGTCCATCGGAAGGTCGCTGGCCAGGAAGAACGGGCCCTTGGAGGTACCGCCGCGCATGAGCACGCAGGGAATGCTGAGCAGATCGTTGGACATACGTGTGCTAGATTGATGCGTATAGGGAATGAATGACCCCTCTGTGATTCGATACTGGCATGACCGCAATTGATCTGTGAATTGCTGATTTTCGGATGATTGATACCCAATGAGCATCAATTGCGAAATCCTGGATCTGCGTGCGTTCCTGCTGGTCTCGGAGACCCGCAGCTTCCATCGCGCCGCGGAAATCCTGCACGTCTCCCAGCCAGCACTCAGCCGGCGGATCCAGAAGCTGGAGCAGGCCGTGGGTTCGCCACTGCTGGAGCGCACCACGCGCAGCGTCAGTACCACCGCTGTCGGCGAGAACCTGCTGCCGCTGGTACGCCGCATGCTGGAGGAATTCGATGGCTCGCTGTTCTCACTGCGCGGCCGGGAGGACACCCGCGGCGCCACCGTGACCATCGCGTGCCTGCCGACGGCGGCGTTCTACTTCCTGCCCAGCGTGATGGCGCGTTTCCACGAAGCGCACCCGAACGTGCGCTTCCGCATCCTGGATATTCCGGCGACGGAGGGTCTGCAGGCAGTGGAACGTGGTGAAGTCGAGTTCGGCATCAACTTCATGGGCGCCAACGATCCGAATCTCGATTTCGACGTGCTCGCTGAAGATCCATTCGTGCTGGCATGCCGCCGCGATCATCCTCTGGCACGCAAGCGCAAGGTGGAATGGGCCGACCTGGCCGAGCACCAGCTGATCACCGTGCATCGCACCAGCGGTAACCGCACGCTGCTGGATGGTGCGCTGGCGCGCGAGAACCTCAAGTTGAGCTGGCACTATGAAGTGACGCACCTGTCGACGTCACTGGGCATGGTCGAGGCCGGTATCGGCGTGTCGGTGCTACCGAAGATGGCCACGCCGGACGGGGATCACCCCACCCTGGTGACACGCGCGATCGGCAATCCTGTGGTATCGCGCACGATCGGGATCGTCCGTCGCCGGGGCGCCCTGCTCTCGCCCACGGCGGAGCGCTTTCTGCAGATGCTGATGAGCCAGTGGCGCGGGACCGTCTAAGGCGCTGGACATCTGGCTGGGCTGCTGCGCAGGCTGGGCTTCCGCCATGCACCCTGCCTGATCACCGATGCGTCGGACAGCGACCTGTCCGACGTGCCGTTGCCCGCGGCGGTCAAACAGGATCGGCTGTTCTATCTGGGTGCTTGGCGGCCACCGCTGTTCAAGGACTACCTGGATCCCCGCCTGACCTGCACCGTGCCGGTCACCCGCAAGCACTATGCGCTCAGGGCCAAGCTTGATCTGCAGAGGATCACGATACCCGCTCTCTAGCGACAGCCGCTTTCGCGTGAAGTGGCCATGTTGGTGGAACTGGTTGGCCGGGTAGGCGCCTGCGCGCGAGTACATCATGCGCACCAGGCTGGACAGCGTGGTCACGCTACCCCACCGATGATCGCGCATTGCTGGCACCGCGCGGTTGCTGCAGAGCCACCGCCGGTGGCGGCCCATCGGTGGCATCGACGTCGGGCACGCCCACCTGGTCGATCAGGCGGCGTGCATAGGGTGCGGCGGATTCGAAGTCAGGAGATCAATGCGTTTGGCGCACTTCAATCGCCCCTGGATTCAATGGCACTGCTGCGCGACATCGATGCCGTCTCGATGCTTCATGATGAGCGCCTCCAGCCCCGAGGGCTCTCCAGAAATCGGGCCGGGCTTGCCGGGCTGACCCTCCGGGATCAGTCTCGATATCGTCTGATCCTGAAACTTGGCAATGCCTGGCGCACGTCGGTCTGCGTATCCAAAGATATCGAGGGTGAGCAGGTCATGCCCGTTCTCGACCAGGAGTAATGGAACCTCTCTGCACCGAAGTTCGAACACGCTCGATTGCGGGGGGCCTGCTTCGATGGCAATGCCTTTCGATGCGTTCGCCCGAGCGAAGGCGATCGCATCGTCGCGAAGCATCTTGAATGTTTCTGGTGGAAGTGAGCGGAATGTTCTGAGCTCAGATTCGAGAGAGGTTGGATACGTTATCCAAACGATTCCTGCCGCAACCACCAGGCCCAGGAACATGAGGGAAGAGATCAGAATCTTCATCTTGGAGCCTTCATTTAACCTGTCTGACCCTTGGACTTTGCGGATTCGCAACCTTCCGCCCCAGCCGGTGGACAGCAGCTTCCGTGCGTTGCCGCGCCTACAGAACGCCCTCGTCACGAAGCCACGAAGATCGACGCAATACCCGCGAGCGATCCCACGGCCACCCACGAGAGCGTGGCGAATGCAACCAGCAACACCTTCCGGTGGACGACCTGCGCTTCGTTCCGGGACTCCGGCCGCCGCGCATAGGGCCTGGAGAAACCCAGCAGTTCGCCAGTGACTGTCAGCGCCCCCATCAGGATCAGCGCGGTTACGCAGAAGCCGAACATGGCGCTGATGAAGGCCAAATACCGGGTATCACCGATAGCCGGCTGCGTCCCGGCCAGCGCCTCCACAAGTTGCCCCGTCCACCGTGCGGGCAGCCAGGCCAGGGCGGCGACAATGCTGAAGTGACTGACCACGTTGATCCAGAACCAGGATGTGGTCTTCATGACGTCAGCGTTTCCGGTGGTGGCCAGTGGCGGGCATCGTGACGCCTGCGCCAGCGCCGCACAACCCTGCCTGGGGCCGCGGGCCAGCGGCCGGCACGCCTCGGACAATCAGCCTGCGGTTTCCAGCCCCTTGCCCGCCGCATCCATCCGCAGCGAGCCCAGGTACCGGCAGTATTTGCCCACGAAGATGCCAGTGAACCCGCCCGTCAGCAGCAGGTAGGCGGCACTGAAGCCGGCATGGGCGGACAGCGACGGCGACACCGCAAATGCGACTTCGAAGCCGTACTTCACCAGGAAGGTGGCCAGCAGCAGCGGCAGCAGGCTGAAGTCCGCGCTGCGCCAGAGCTTGCCGGTGCTGCGGTCCAGCGTCAGCTTCAATCGATTCAACAGCAGCCAGGCAAGCGTCGCGCCCGTGGCGATGCCGGCCAGCCATTCGCTCCAGGCGCTCAGCGAAGCGCCGAAGCGATGACTGACCGACCACGCACCCCAGACGGCGAACAAGGCGGGTACGATCGCAAGCTTCTGCAGCGAGGTCTCGGCCGGCTTCATGGCGGCGATGCCACGGGTGATCAGGAAGGCCAGGAGCAGCCACACCCAGATTGGCGTCTGCGAGGCGAGGTGCTGGAGCATGTTCATGAGCGGTCCCCTTGGTGAGTGGTGGCGAGGCGCCCTCGCCTTGGCGCTCACTATTCGCTTCCGCCCGGGTTGCAGCCAGTGACAGCTGTCAGCCTTCGGGGATTACGCTGCGGGCACTGGAAATGCGCCGCCGGTACCGCGCCATCCACTCCAGCGACGGCGCAACACCGCCGAACGGGAAGAAATGCGGGCTGACCGGGCCATGGGCGCTGGTCAGCCCCTTCACCAGTCGATCGACGAACACCTCCGGCCCCGCCGTGCCGAGCAGCCGGCCGATCGAGATGCCATACCGGGCCAGCATCGATGCACTGGCGCCTACGCCGCACATCGCGGCGTATCGCAGCAGCCGGGTGATGCTGGCTGGACCCGGCACACCGACCAGCACCGGAACCGCGATGCCACGCGTGCGCAGTGCATCCAGCCAGGTCAGCACGGTATCGGCATCGAAGGCGAACTGGGTGACGACCAAGGGGGCCATGCCACGTGCTTCGATGGCCTGGCATTTACCCTCCAGCGCCTGCCAGCGTTCTTCACTGCGCATTGCCGGATGCCCTTCCGGGTGCCCGCCGATAGCAACGACCTTGATGCCGCATTGCTCCAGAACACCGGTCTGGATGATCGAAGCACTGTCGGCAAACGGTCCGGCAGGTGTGGCCAGGTCACCCGCGACCAGCAGGCAACGCGCGACCCCGGCTTCGCCGGCAGCACGCTCCAGGAAGCGCTCAAGCGCTGCGTTCGAGCCGATGCGGCGGGCAGAGAGATGCGGCATCGGTTCGAATCCGAGCGCGCGCACCGTGTGCGCGGCGGCCAGGCGGGTGTCGTCATCCTCGCTGGCCAGGTAGGGAATGGAGATGACCGTACCGCGCGGGATCCGATCCGCCTCGGCGCACAGCGCGGGCATGGCCTTCGCACTGACTTCCAGTGAAAAGGCGTTGATGAACGCGTCCGCCCGCAGTGACAGGCCTGCCGGCATCAACGCGCTCCGCCCACATTGCCGGCAAGCGGCGAGCTGTTACGGGCCAGTTCGATGAAGGCCTGCAGGTAGTCGATGCCGGTATCGGCCTCGCGCGCACCCAGATAGATCTGCTTGGGAATGCCCTTGGCGCCCAGGCGCACCGGCACCACGTCCATGCGCGCGGCGTACTCCTCCACCAGCCAGCGCGGCATGGCGGCCACGCCGCGGCCGCTGGCCACCATCTGCATCATGATGTCGGTGGTTTCGATGGCCTTGTGGCGCCGCGGGGTGATGCCGGCCGGCAGCAGGAACTGGTTGTAGATGTCCAGGCGCTCGAACGGCACCGGGTAGCTGATCAGCACTTCCTGGCTGAGCTGGCGCGGCTTTACGTGGTCGACCTTGGCCAGGGCGTGGTTGCTGGCCACCACCAGCACCTGCTCGTAGTCGAACACCGGGATGAACTTCAGGCCCGGCTTCAGCAGTGGATCGGGCGTGACCAGCAGGTCGATCTCGTAGCCGAACAGCGCGCCGATGCCGCCGAACTGGAACTTCTGCTTGACGTCCACATCCACGTCCGGCCACGCGGCCAGGTACGGCGAGACGATCTTCAGCAGCCACTGGTAACAGGGGTGGCATTCCATGCCGATGCGCAGCGCGCCGCGCTCGCCCTGGGCAAACTGGCGCAGGCGCTCCTCGGCCAGGTCCAGCTGCGGCAGCACCCGGTTGGCGACTGCCAGCAGATATTGCCCGGCCTGGGTCAGCCGCAGGCTGCGGCCTTCGCGCAGCCAGACATCGGTACCCAGCTGCTGCTCCAGCTTCTTCATGCTGTGGCTGAGCGCCGACTGGGTCAGGTTGAGCACGCCGGCAGCAGCGGTGAGCGAGCCCTGCTGCTCGACCTGCTGCACGATGCTGAGGTGGATCCGCTCCAACATTAAGATGAATCTCACTCATGGATAGGTGAAGTAATACCATTTTACGTCATGGAAAGGCATGACTAGGATCGGGTCATGCCTTCATCCCAACGCCCCCTCCGTATCGTCGCCGTTTCCGGTGGACTGCAGCGCCCCTCCCGGGCCGCCACCCTCGCCGAGCACCTGCTGGGCCTGATCGGCGAGAACATGCGCAGCGAACAGCAGCTGATCGAACTCGGCGAACTGGCGCCGCAGCTGGCCGGTGCGCTGTGGCGTTCGCAGCTCCCGGAGGTTGTCGAGCGCCAGCTGGTGGCCGTCGAACGGGCCGATGTCCTCGTGGTGAGCACGCCGGTCTATCGCGGCTCCTACACAGGGCTGTTCAAGCACTTCTTCGACTTCATCGACCAGGACGCGCTGGTCGATACCCCCATCCTGCTGGCCGCGACCGGCGGCAGTGACCGCCATGCACTGGTGATCGATCACCAGCTGCGGCCGCTCTTCAGCTTCTTCCAGGCCCGCACCCTGCCCCTGGGCGTGTATGCCACCGACCGCGATTTCACCGAGGGGCACGTGCACAACGAAGCGCTGATCCAGCGCGCACGACTGGCGGTGCAGCGCGCAATGCCGCTGCTTGCGCTGTCCCATCGTGGCGCGCCAGTCGCCGCCGCCGAGGCCATCGAAGCCCTTTGAAGCCAGATGCCGCCGACCTGCATCTGGATGTCACCCCGCAAACGGAACGCCGCCCATGACGAACGACGCCTTCACCTTCAGCATCACGCGCATCCCCTTCAACGAGGATTACCAGCCGGCCGAAGGCACGCGCATCACCACCAACTTCGCCAACCTGGCGCGCGGTGCGTCCCGGCAGGAAAACCTGCGCAACACCATCCGCATGATCAACAACCGCTTCAATGATCTGGCGCATTGGGACAACCCAAGCGCCGATCGCTACGCGGTCGAGCTGGACATCATCTCGGTGGAGATGCACATCGATGGCAACGCGGGCAGCGACCCCTTTCCCTTGATAGAAGTGCTGCGCCCGACCATTGTCGACACGCACACCGGCGCACGCACCGAAGGCATCGTCGGCAACAACTTCTCGTCCTATGTCCGTGACTACGACTTCAGCGTGGTGCTTCCGGCCAGCAACGAAGGCAAGGACACCTTCGGCATTCCGGAGGGCTTTGGCGACCTGCATGGCAAGCTGTTCAAGCACTTCCTGGAGTCTGACGCCTACCGCGCCAACTTCAGCAAGGGACCGGTGATCTGCATCAGCGTTTCCAGCAGCAAGACCTACCACCGCACCGAGAACCACCATCCGATCCTGGGCGTGGAATACCGCCAGGGCGAGTCCTCCCCCACTGACCAGTATTTCGACAAGATGGGCCTGCAGGTGCGCTACTTCATGCCACCGGGCAGCGTGGCGCCGCTTGCCTTCTACTTCCAGGGCGACCTGCTGGGAGACTACTCGAACCTGGAACTGATCGGCACCATCAGCACGATGGAAGCTTTCCAGAAGATCTACCGCCCGGAGATCTACAACGCCAACTCCGTGGCCGGCAAGGTCTACCAGCCCAGCCTGAAGCACCAGGACTATTCGTCCACCCGCATCGTCTACGACCGCGAAGAGCGCAGCCAGCTGGCGGTCAAGCAGGGCAGGTTCACCGAAGAACACTTCATCAAGCCATACCGCGCCGTGCTTGAGCAGTGGGCCGCCCGCTGATTCATCGATTTCCCATTCGCCCCCAGGACACACCACACGATGCCGACGAAGACGCTGCTCCCCACCTCCACCGCAGGCAGCCTGCCCAAACCCTCCTGGCTGGCAGAGCCCGAGAAGCTCTGGTCACCCTGGAAGCTGCAGGACGAAGGCCTGATCGAGGGCAAGCAGGACGCCCTGCGCCTGTCCCTGCAGGAACAGCAGCATGCCGGCATTGATATCGTCAGTGACGGCGAGCAGACCCGCCAGCACTTCGTCACCACCTTCATCGAGCATCTCAGCGGCGTCGACTTCGAGAAGCGCGAAACCGTGCGCATCCGCAACCGCTACGATGCCAGCGTGCCGACCGTGGTTGGCGCCGTGAGCCGCCCCAAGCCGGTATTCGTCGAGGATGCGAAGTTCCTGCGCCGCCAGACCACGCAGCCGATCAAGTGGGCGCTGCCCGGCCCGATGACGATGATCGACACGCTGTACGACGCGCACTACAAGAGCCGCGAAAAGCTGGCCTGGGAGTTCGCGAAGATCCTCAACGAGGAAGCGAAGGAGCTGGAGGCCGCCGGCGTTGACATCATCCAGTTCGATGAACCGGCCTTCAATGTGTTCTTCGACGAAGTGAATGATTGGGGCGTAGCCGCACTGGAGCGCGCGATCGAAGGGCTGAAGTGCGAGACGGCGGTACACATCTGCTACGGCTACGGCATCAAGGCCAACACCGACTGGAAGCAGACCCTGGGGTCGGAATGGCGCCAGTACGAGGAGTCGTTCCCGAAGCTGAAGGCCTCCAACCTCGACATCATCTCGCTGGAATGCCACAACTCCCACGTGCCGATCGACCTGATCGAGCTGGTGCGCGGCAAGAAAGTGATGGTGGGTGCCATCGACGTGGCCTCCAGCACGGTGGAGACCGCCGATGAAGTAGCCAGCACCCTGCGCAAGGCGCTGCAGTTCGTGGACGCCGACAAGCTCTACCCGAGCACCAACTGCGGCATGGCGCCGCTGGCGCGCGATGTGGCCAGGGGCAAGCTGCGCGCGCTCAGCGCGGGGGCGAGGATCGTGCGCGAGGAACTCTCGGCATAAGCCTGGCCGGGGAGGCATTGCCGTTGGAATTCCGGCTTGACCGAGCCTGCCCGGGTATCGACCAGGCTCCACCTCGCCCCTGCAGCTCCGGCCGGGTCTTCATCGCGGGCTGTCGCGGCGCCAGTGCCTGTTTGATCCGTACCACCTCACCCGCCCCGGCCTCGGCCAGGCGGCGGGCCTGCTGCCGTTGTTCCCGCGAAAGTGCGGGCGACGGCGCAGCGCTTGTTTCCGGCGCCACGTCCACCAGGCGTGCCACCGCCTCGCGCAGCCGCAGCTGTGGGCAGAGCCGCGCGGCACACCAGCGCTCGGCGTAGCGCCTGGCCTGTCGCACATTCGTGGCGGCCACCACCTTGGTCTGGGACATCTTGCGTGCGTCCAGGTACACCCGGAACCCGAGCACGGCATGCGGCACGATGTTGGCCACGGAACGCCCGTTCCACCACAGGTCCCAACGCTCGCCGCTCTGCACCCAGCCGGAGGGCCGGGTGACCGTCATGAACTCTGGAAGATCGAAGGGAGAACTCATGCAGGGAAGGATACGAGCGCCCGTCGCACCGGCTGAGATCCGCGCCGTGTGCTTGTTCTTGACCATGAATCGTTAAGGCGCGCTTCCCTCCGCTATGCCTGCTCCGCGCCGTCGCGCCAGGGGCACAAGAACTGAAGTTTCGCGTCACGCATCGATGATGCTTTCGATCCAATCGATGTAGCGGGACACGCGCACGTTGTAGACCACCTGCCCGTAGAAACCCGCCTCCAGCGCATGCTCGGGAACGGCGGTGATCCAGGAACCGAGGCCCACCAGCTGCCAGGCCCCATCTTTCCTGATCACCAGCGGGCCACCGCTATCGCCGTTGCCGAGCACGCCTTCAAGGGGAAGGCCCTGCGGAGGCGGATCGAAACGGTACCAGAGATAACGCGCGTTGCCGCCGGTGATCGCGTTGCAGGCCCGACGCAGGGTCGTACGATGTGACCCGCCGGGTACCAGTCCAGTCGCACCGTTGCCGGTGGCGCCCTTCCCTATCAGGGCGGCGACCTGCGTGACCTCGTCGGCGCCACGGTAGAGTGCGACCGGCGGAACATCGCTCACCGGTGCGGCAAGTTTGATCAATGCAATGTCATCGGACGCCGCCAGAAACGCGTGGATTTTCGACGCACTCCCCGTTGCCATGGCTTCCTCGCCCAGCGCCTCGGGCATCCTGCGGTAGCCGGGATGCAGGAAGACACGCTCGACGCCGTAGCTCTTCCCATCGAGGGTGATGGTGGCGCCCATCCCCTCCATCGGTGCGGCATGCGCTGCGGTCAGCACCCAGCGCGGTGCGATCAGGACGCCGTGCCCCTCGCCTGGCATGTCCGCCAGTGCCGGGAACACCGATGCGTCGATCTGGTACCTGGCATCGTCAACATCATCGCGGATGACCACGGCACCGGCAGCGAACGGGAGCGTGGCCAATGCCAGGAGAATCCAGCGGTTCATGATGACCTTCATCCTCGTCTTCGATCAGACCAGCCTAGCCGAACATATCCAGCATGGGGATGTCGTACGACCAGACCCTGGCACGGGTCGATGAAGCGGCAGAATCGGGCCATGAAACCCACGATGCTGCACGAGCCGCCCTGCGCATCAACACAGGAGCGGCCCGGGAGCGGTCAGGACCGGATCGGACCGACGTCGCTGATGCCGCTGCGATCGCAGAGCTCAAGAACCTTGCCTGGCTCCTTCACTTCGCCGCATGACACCCAGTTCGGACGCAGCCCCAGCACATGCTCGACGCGATCATGGAACAGCTTCAGATCGGCCGTGCCCTGGCGTCCGTCCAGCGGAAGATCGTGACGGAAGCTGCTGTGAATGGCCGGGACAGCAGGGTTGGCCCAGTACGAAGCCTGATCGTCGGCACGCGTCTGCAGCGCAAACCGGGCCCGCGTACCACCGGCCTCTTCAGAAAGCGCAACGGTGTACCAGCTGACCGCCGTCATGTTGACGTTGTAGAACGTCGTCATGGTGCCCTGGTAGCCCATGCGGCGTTCGACATACCCATAGGTGCGCTTCGCCGCGATACCGGGCGCGCCAGCATCGAATTCCATCTTTCCGGGCGCCAGCAGGTTCAAGACCTCGATTGAAGCAGCCCTGACCTGGTCGATCGATTTCCCGGGATAGAAGCGGGATGCCGCCACCGCCTGCTCGGGCGTTTCCTTCTTCGGAAGCATCCCGCACCCACTGATGGACAACGCCAGCGCCAGAACAACAATAACTCTCACAGAACTACATCCTTATATGTGGGCGAGAAGTACCCAATCGAGCGGGCACCATGCCCGCCCCTGCGCATTAGCGACCATCGGCAGTACTTCTTGAGCCCTGCGACCGCCCTGCGAGGCGGTTCGTGGGGCGGTGGCGTGCATGGTTCTGCGCAACTGACCTGCGCCTGCATCCGGCCCCTTGGGATCGGTGAACGGCAGGTCCGACTGGCTGCCGCTCCATGCATGCCCCATCCCCTGCACCACATAGTGCTGCACCAGCGTCCTGCCGCCGTAGGCATAGGTATCGACCGTGTAGGCGCGCCCATCCGGCACCTGTCCGTGGCAGGAAGAAGCTGCGTGGACTGCATGACCCGGAGGCAGGCGCCGGGAGTCGTTGACGCCCGGGCGGCCACGGGCTTGGCCCCAATGCGGGGAAATCAACGCCCCCTGCCCTCCTGCTCCGTCGGTTCCACCGCATACATCATCGCTACCGCCGATTCTCCCTCGCCTCCCGCTCCTACAGTGGATCCACCGCGCCCGCCCCGCGCTTGATGGAGGACTGAATCATGCCCCAGGTCTATGCTGCGCTCTGGAACGGAACCCATTACCTGATCACCCGCAAGCGGGTCATCAACAACTGGTGGGCGTCCAATTCGGTGATGGTGCTGACTGCAGAAGCACTGGACGCTGCCCTGACAGTCGCCGCATCACCCGCATTGCCGCGGGACGAGGACTGGCAGCCTGCGCTTGCGTTGCTCCAGAGTGCCCAGGTCGCTGCCACATCCGCCGGCTACGCAGAGACGACCCAAGGCCAGAGCATCCTGGTGAATCTCAGCAATGCCGTCCAGGCGATGCAGGCGTCACCGCCGAATCCGGACCAGGTTGGATCTGCTGTCACCCACCTCACCCGCAGATTGTTCCGTCAATCCACGCTGCCAGAGCGCATCAGGAACCTGGCAAACACGTTGCCGGTGTTCTCGCCGGATTCATGGGGGCCCGCGCTGCTGACGGCACAGAACCTGGCCCGGGACACCCGCGCATGGGCGGCGCAGGTTCCCATGGTTGTCGTCAACCAGGCTGGGCAATGGACGCTCCCTGGCGGCCGCAGGCATGACAACGAGACCGAGGAAGATGCTGCCCGCCGGGAGTTCATGGAGGAAACCGGCATCTCCCTCGACACCGTCAACTTCCCGCGGGATCTGCTCAAGCCTAATCGACGCTATGCATTGGTCCGCTTCAGGACGGTTGCCCGGGATCTGCAGAACATCACCGATGCAGTCTGCGCCAACGTGCGGGCAAGGCCCAGTGTGATGCGCCCGACCGCCAGTGAGGTGACCGATTGGGAAATCGATCATGCACAGCTGGTGGCGGCCGCCGATCTTGGCAACTACCTGGGCGCACGCGCGGCGGTCACGCCACCCAGCACGCAGGATTTCGCCACCATGCTGCAGCAGATGTCCAGGCCCTACAGCCAGTCGATTGACTGGTACGCCACGATGGCCGCATCACTGTCTTCCAGCTGAGAGGGCCCTTCGCCCCCCTGCCCGCCCCTGCACCCCAGCGAGGCCCACCATGAAAGAGAGCACGCCCGAACGCGAGGCCCGGCGCCACATCAGCAAGCAGCTCACCGCGCAGATCAACAACGCGCAGGTGTATCCCGACGTCCGCTCGGTCGTGGTGAAGGCCCTGGCCGACATCAAGGACCAGCTGCGCAGCCTGTCCAGCAAGGTACGGCGGGATTACAGCCTGAAACCCGGTGAGCCGTTGATGTTCTTCTACGTCAAGGGCGGCAATGCGCTGGACGCACTGCTTGAACGCCCGGCAGACCCGCCGCCGACGCTGTTCGATTTCGGCAGGTCCGACTGGGACACGCAGGTGGTGATCAACCCCTGGATCCCGATCCCGGCACAGGACGCCCTGCACGGCGGTGTTGAAGACATCGTGATCGACGTGATGCAGGGTGCCGGCCTCAACATCGCGCTGGAGATCAGCGTCTTCCCACCCAACCAGAATCCGCTGGCCGGCCAGGTGGTGGATCTTGCATCGGTGGACATCCATGTGCCGCCCGGCCAGCAGTGCCTGGTGACATGTGACAACCCGCAGACGTTCCGGAAGGTGTACGAACGTGACCGCGCGGGCCTGCATCTGTTCACCAGCGAGCCATTGAAGGGCATCGGCACGTCCGCGCCGGTAACAAGCCCGTCCGTGCTGCCCCCTCCGCAGCCACCGTTGCCGCAGCCCGTGCAGCCGCCGCCTGTCCCTCCGCCGCCACCCGGCATCATCCTCAACGACGGCATCAAACCGTTCGTGCTGTATCGCATGGGCTATACCTGGCACGCGCGATGGGTGAAGGATCCGAAGGCGCCTGCCGGCGATGACCCGGTGACGCCGCGGCCGATCCTGATGGAACTGATCGATGTCACCACGCCGCGCCGCGATACCGTGGAGGCCGTGACAGTGTGGTCGGACATCATCCGCAACCACCTGGTGATTGCCGAGGATGCCGGTTCTGAAGAGCGCTGGCGGCTGCCCCTGCCCAGCATGGAGTACCACCTGTGGGAAGGCCTGACCATGCTGTGCGAGATCGCTGCCTATCCCGGCTGGCCAGGCGCGGACAAGCTGCAGAAACGTCGCCGCAACGTGCAGCGCATCCACGACTGGTACCGCGACCAGCAGGGCGACCTGGCGACGTTCGGCCGGGTGATCGATGGCATCGCGGCGGCGCCGGTGTTCGCCGATGACACGGACTGCATGCAGCAGGTCGATGCCTGCATGCGTATGGTCAAGGCGCGCATGCAGGCGTCAGCCTCGGGATTCGATCACGGCGCGCTGTCGGCCACCCACGCGCAGCGTCTGGCGCACGGGCGGCAATGGGGCGTGCAACGGGTCGCAGCGCTGCTGCAACGCCTGGGTGCACCTGCCGCTTCGTCCGGCTACAGCGACGATCTCGCCTTGATCGGGACACTGGCACAGAACCCGTACCTGGATGTCACCCAGGTGCCGATCTCCGGCGTCGACTGCGCGATGATCATCCGCACCGACCCTGCAACGCTGCGCAAGGCGACGGCGGCCAACTGCTTCCTTGCGCTTGCCCAGGATCTCGGCGCGCACATGACCATCGAGGATTCCCTGCACTCGACCGTACGCGCCACAGGTGTCAGCTACGAGCGGACGCTGGTGCTCTTCGATGCGCCGCATTCGCCGTCGGCGCGCGTGGCCAAGGCAATCCTGACGTTGACCACTGCAGGCCCGATCGATTGCCCATTCCACGACAGCCCCCATGGTTCCGGACAGGCCATCGCACCGTTGCTGGACATGGACAACCAGCGCAAGGTGGCGGCCTCGATCATCCAGGGTTTCGTGCAACGGGCGAACCTGTCCAGGCAGCACGATATGATCCGAGTGTTGCTGCCGTAGGGGGAGTGAGCCGCGCCCCCCCTGCCCTGCACCTGGATCGCATCGATCGCGCACACTCCGCCGCAGCACAGGTGCGGAGCAACTGATCCACCGGGAAACGCCTTCGCCCGGCATGGCGTCGAGCGAAGGCCGTGTGGCTTTGAATCAATGCAGCGGCACCTTCAGCACCGAAGGCGCGTTGGCCGGCGAGCTGAAGGTCACCGCCCCCCCCAGCTGGCTGATGCCCGCATAGCGCAGGTCCACGGTATCGACCACCAGGGTCAGCCGGCTGCCGGTCGGGAGGTTCCAGCTGCTGGCTTCCAGGCGAAGATCGATGGTTCTCGGCTGGCCGGGCGTGGCACCGCGCAGGGTGTACGGCTTGTGGCTGATCAGCTGGCCGTTGCCCAGCATATCCTCGGCATACAGGTAGGCATACAGCGTGGTGTTGGCGCGAGTGGGCGTCACCGTCAACCGCACTTCCGGTGCGCCATCCAGGCGGCGTGCACTCCAGTAGATCGGGCCCTGCCAGACGCCTGCGGCGTTGCGGCCAACGAATGGTACATAGGCACCGGGCGGCAGGTTGAACATCTGCAGCGCGCCGGACGCCATCACCACGCCGGAGTTGGCGGCAGTCAGCAGGCCGCTGCCGATCCGGTAGTTCCAACCGGTGCCGCCACCGCTCTCGGCCAGCCCTCCGGTGGGCAGCAGAAGCCCGGTCGGCGCGGTCAGCCCGTAGCTTACGGCACCGGTAGAGGTGGCCTGCCAGTCCGGATAACGGCTCCAGCTGCCCTTCTGCGACTTCAACTGCACCGCCGGCTGGCGATCGATGCCATTGGCGACGCCCTTGAGGTAGTGGTCGAACCAGTCGCCCACCGTGGCATAGACCTCATTGGGAATGCCGAGCGCACCGAAGGCTTCGTTGAGGGCGTGGTCGCCATGGCGCAGCTGCAACTGCTTGGGTCCCTTCAGGCGGGTGAAGAAGTCGACCAGCTGGCCCGGCGGAAACAGGCTGTCGTTGAAGGCGTTGGCGAGGAATACCGCGGGTTGGTTGGCATTGATCTCATCAAGGCTGCTGGCCGGGCTGCGCTGTGCCGCCACCGGCAGCAGCGAGTCCACCGCCCCCTGGTAGTTGCCGACCAGCACATTGCCGTTGATGGTGGCCAGCTCCGCCCCGGGGCGGCCAGTGGCCAGGCCGGCTGCCACCAGCAGGGCAATACCTTGCGCGCTGGGCGTGTCATGGCTGTAGAGCGACGCCTGCAGGTCGGCCCAGCCGCTCAACGCGGCAACGGCCTTGATGCGCGGGTCGCGTGCTGCCGCCAGCAGGCTGGTGCCGGCCCCATAGGAGATGCCCGATACACCGATTCGTGAGGGGTCGGCACGGGTGTTGTCCAGCGCCCAGTCAATCAGTGCACTGACGTCCTCGACCGTGGCCGGCCCGGCGATGTCGATGCTGCCGCCCGACTCCCAGAAGCCGCGCGAGCTGTAGCTGATGACCACATAGCCGCGCTGCGCCAGCGACTGTGCCACGCCCACGTACTCCACGCTGGGCACTGCCCAGCTGCTGGGCATCACCAGCAGCGGATAGCGGCCACTGCCGGCCTCCTGGGGTTCGATGACGAAGGCCCCGAGGGGCGTGCCATCCCAGCTGGGGATGGTGCGATGAGTGGTCTTGACCGTGGTCGCCAGGGCCGTGGGCGCCAGCCCGGTCAGCAGGATCAACAGCAGCAGAACCTTGCGCATCGTTGTCTCTCCCCGTCGGTGGTGGTGCAACGGGTCGGACCGTACCAGTGCGAATGGTGGCTGGCACCTTGCGACGCAACATGCCGCAAAGCGCGCCTTGCTATGCTTCGAGGCACTGCGGGCCCTCCGCAGTCTCCCATCAAAGCAAGGACGCCCCCGATGCACAGGATGCTCGTCGCAGGCACGCTCTCCAGCGTTGCCTGCCTGTTCGCCCCTTCAGTGTTGGCAGAAGATGCCCCCGAACCCGCCAACGACTGCGCGGAGATTGCGCGGCTGATGGCCAACGACGACTTTGCGGCACTCGACGCGATGGCCGCGCGTTTCCGCAAGGGCGAGCTCAACGCCGCCGGCCAATCCCGGCTCGGCCGTTTCTACATCTGCATGTCGCGTGCAATCGGCACGTCGCGGCAGGACGTTCAAGCCTGGAACGACTGGTCTGCATGGGCGGCGCGCTGGGTTCAGCACGCGCCGAAGTCTGCGGCGGCCCACCTGATCACCGCACGGATTCCACTCAACCTGGCCTGGAGCTACCGCGGCAACGGATACGCCAACACCGTCAACGACGAAGACTGGGCACAGTTCCATGAGTACAACGCGGTTTCGCGGGCCTACCTGCAATCGCATGAGGATGTTGCCGGCGGCGACCCGTTCTGGCACGAGATGAACGTGCTGATCGCGCTGCGCGAAAGCGCGGATGACGACGAAATGCTGGCGCTCGTTGATCGAGCAGCGAAGGCCTTCCCCGACTACGAACCACTGCACCTCATTGCCATGGAGTACTTCACGCCGGCCTGGGGCGGCAGCGCGCAGAAGATGGAAGCCTTCGCGCGGCACTCGATGGCCAGCGCACCAAAGAAGAAGCGGGCCATGCGCTACGCACGGCTGTACTGGTCGGCCACCGAGTATTCGCCCGATCACTTCCGCGCGGCGAAGCCCGATTGGCCGCTGATGCGCCAGGGACTGGACGAAATCGCTCAGCAGTACCCGACCATCGACAACCTGGAATCGATCGTCCGCTATGCCTGCCTGGCACGCGACAGCGACGCACTGGTCCGCTGGAATCGTTTGTGGTTGAGCCGCAGCGGTTTCGACGAGGCGGCCATTGCGAGCTCGACCGAGCAAAGCAAGGCCGCATGCCTGGCGCCGGACGAAGAACAGGAAGCATTCCTGTAGCGCCCGCCGCCGCAGGCCCTGGCGCGCAGCTGGCAGGCCTGCCAGGCGCCTAGCACGCGCGCGTGTCATCCACGCGCCGCGTGATCTGACATATCACCAGTGCTTGCGCATGATCACAGCTTCGCCCTTTCGTCATTGACCACAAGGCGCCAGCTTGTGACGCTTATGACACCGCAGGGCTGATGGCCCAACAACGCGGCCAGGCTCCACCGCAATCCGCAGCATCCGTCTCCGCAGCATCTCCGCATGTCCTCGCCCCGGCCAGGTCGTGACGGGCGGCTGCGCCCTGAATCTTCTGCTGGAGAATCGAAATGCGCCTTGCAGGCTTTGTCTTTGCCATCGTACTCAGTGCTTTTGCCGGTGCTGCACAGGCCCAGGTGGTCACCCTCAACAAGGGCGGCTTCGTGCTGACCTACGACTGCAGCATCCACAGCGCCACCCGCTACGAGTACACGCTTACCGCCGATACCGGTTCGGCCGCACGGCCGTCCAGCTTCTACAAGGACCCGGACCTGCCGGCCGGCTGCCTGGGCCAGACCAGCACCGCGTCCTACGCCAGCATCAGATCCGGCTATGACCGTGGCCATCTGGTCACGTCCAACCACATGGACTACGACGTGACCTACATCCGTCGCGCCAACTACATGACCAACATCGTGCCGCAGGTGTCCAGCTTCAACCAGGGCATCTGGGTGAAGGCCGAAAACGTGGCCGAGTGCTACCGCGACATCGCACCGGTGGACGTCTACGGTGGTGTGGTCTACGGCGACGCCGCCAACGATTACTTCCTCGCCAGCCATGGCATCCCGACCCCGGAGTTCTTCTGGAAGACGATCATCACCCGTGACCCGAACACCGGAACCGCCAAGGCGATCAGCTGGATCATTCCCAACGAGGCCAACCTCGCCAGCCTGGACAACTACCTGGTGACGATTGCCGATCTGGAGGAGCTGCTGGGCGCCAGCTATGTGGCGATCAACGCACCGGCCTCGCTGAAGAACATGCTGCCGGCCAGCACCTGGCCACAGCCTGCAGGGTGTGACCTGGGCTGATCGGCAGGCGGAGGAATCACGATGCCTGCACGCGCAGCCATCGTGACGCCAGCACTCTGGCAAACAGGAACTGCACTGCGGCGCCGACGACGGTGGCAACGACAAGCCCGCGCCCTGTCGTTGGCGCCCCGCCGGACAGCATTCGCATCAGGTAGGCCATGCTGGCCAGGATGATCAGCAGCGTCGTGGCAAGCAGGATCAGCGACGCCACCATCCTGCGCGCCGTCGATGCGGGTTCTGGCGACGGCGCGCTGGCCCACAGGCCGGCAAACGTGGCCAGTGCGCAAGACCCCAGCAGGACCAGGCTGGCAATCTGCAACTGCGCGGCGCCGTCGGCGACGGGCATGATGAACTCGCCTGGCGAGAATCCCGCAGGCAGCAGCAACACCAGGACGGGGAGCAGGCAGCTGCCGGCCAGCGTCACCGCGCCGGCGATGCCGGCACTGATGAGGCGATGGTGCCGGGCCTGGGATCGCACTCGGTTCAAGGGGTATTCCCGTGCAGGCGCTGGGTGGGGTGGCCCGGCAGTCTAGCGTTCCTGTGGCCAACGTGCCCTGCCCGTCCCGCTATGGGAAAATGGCGGGCGCTTCGCCCTTTTGGCTGTTCCCGGAGTAGTAGATGTCCCGTTTCCCCTTCGATGCCGTGCTGTTCGACTGCGACGGCGTACTGGTCGATTCCGAGCCGCTGGTGGCCCGCGTGCTCTCGGAAATGCTGACCGCACGCGGCTGGCCGCTGACCCCGGCGCAGGCCGGCGAGGTCTTCCTGGGCCAATCCGTGGCCCATCTGGCCGGGCTGATCGCAGAGCGCACCGGCAAGCCGTTCACCGAGGAATGGCTGGAGGAGTTCCGCCAGCAGCGCAACCGGGCGCTGGAACGGGATCTGGAGCCGATCCGGGGGGCGCCCGAGGCCGTGCGTGCGATCGCCGCAGCGACCGGTGGCCGCATTGCCTGCGCGTCCGGTGCCGACCTGATCAAGGTGAAACTGCAGCTGGGCAAGGTCGGCATCCTCGATGCCTTCGGTGACCACGTCTACAGCGGCCAGGACATGCCGAACACCAAGCCGCACCCGGACGTCTACCTGGCGGCCGCTGCCGCGCTGGGTGTGGATCCGAAGCGCTGCGCGGTCATTGAAGACACCGTGACCGGAGCGACCGCCGGCGTCGCGGCGGGTGCCACCGTGTTTGGCTTCAGCGAGGGCGGCCCGCACCACAGCACGCCGGAGGCCCTGCGCGCTGCGGGTGCGAAGGTGATCTTCCAGCGCATGGACCAGCTGCCGGCATTGCTGGCGGCCTACGCCGCCGACGCTGCCGCCTGAGGCGGCCTCAGCCTGCAGCGCCCAGTGCGGCGCTGCGGCGTTTCCCGGTGTAATGCAGCACGAACAGGTACAGGCCAGTGAACAGCTGCAGGAACAATGGCGGCAGCGGCGAATAGGTGATCCACGCTGCCGGCTCGCCCTGCCCCAGCCCGCGAGCGGCGAAATTGGCGATCACCGCCAGGGTGAAGAGGATCGAGGTCCAGCGATGCACGGGCCGTGCCCAGCCACCCCGGCTCATTGACGGCGCCTCGCTTCGGAGCGGGCTTCGATCATCTTCCAGCCATTGCCGGACGGGTCACGGAATCCGGCATCGACGGCGCCGTAGCGTTCGACCGGCTCCTGGGTGAACTCGACGCCCCGTGCCAGCCATTGCGTATAGCGCGCCCGACAGTCATCGACGGCCAGCACCAGCGGCGGCATTGCGCCTTTCGCCACCAGCTGCTGCAGTGCCTGCGCGGTGGCCGCATCGTGGGTGGGCGGGCCCGGAACGAACAGCCCCAGCTGGAATCCGTCCTGGCCGGGGCTGCGTACCGTCAGCCAACGGTAGCTGCCATTGCGCACATCGGTGTGCACTTCGAAACCGAGCATGCCGACGTAGAACGCGAGCGCCTCATCCTGGTCGCGCACATACAGGCCGACCGTGTTCACAGTGTTTGTCATGGGACCTCCCTCAGGTGGGGTCCACGTTAGCAACCGCCTGGCGACGGCGCTTCTCCAAAACTGCGATGTTCAGGTCCGGTCGCTGCGCGGCACGCGCATGGCATTCCGGCACGCTGGCCGGGGTCACCTGGCCAGCGCGCTCGCGCTCGCGCACGTTGCCGGGGCTGTCGCCGGTGATGTCACGGAAGACGCGGCCGAAGGTGCCCAGGCTGCTCCAGCCGGTCTGCGCGGCGATCTCGGTGACCGGCAGGTCGGTGTCACGCAACATCGCCACGGCCCGTTCAATGCGGCGGCTGAGCAGGTAGCGGTGCGGCGGCAGCCCGAATGCCTGCTTGAACGAACGCGCGAAATGCGCCGCGGATACGGCACTCACTTCGGCCAGGCGGGCCACCGGCCAGTCCTCGTGGCTGGCATGGTCCATCCGGTCCTTGGCACGCAGCAGGCGTCGCAGCAGTTCGGGGCTCTGGCTCATGCCGCCACCATGCGCGCCAGATGATGTCGCGCCGCATGCCTGGCCTGCGCGGCCTGCTCGCCCAGCCAGTCACCGAATGCAATGACCTTGGCGCTCCGGCTGCGCGCCGTCGGTGCCACGAACCAGAAACCACGCCCGTCGCTGGCCACACCGGGATGTGCCTGCACCAGGCGCCCGCTGTCCAGTTCGGCCTGGAACAGGATTGGCGAAGCAATGGCGATGCCCTGCCCGGCAATGGCCGCGCCGACGTCCAGATGCTCTACCGCAAAGGGGGTGATGAAGCTCTCTGCGGCCGGCGGCGGGACGGCACCATGTGCGGAGAACCACAGTGCCCACCAGTCGGGCCTGCCGAGCAGCGGAACGTCCAACGCCCGGCGACCGAGCCCGTCTGCCGCCGGCAGCAGCGCTGGCGCGCACAACGGGGTGAAAATGCTGGGGAACAGGGGCGTGGCCTGCAGCCCGGGCCACCCGCCATGCCCATTGCGGATGGCGGCATCGAAACGCCCGGCGGCCAGGTCCTGGGGCTCTGCCGACAAGTCCAGTTCCAGCACGATGTTCCGATGGCGGGCACGAAAGCTGCCCAGCCGCGGCGTCAACCAGCTGGTGCCCAGCGTGGGCAATACGGACAGACGCAATCGCGCCGCATCCATGTCAGCGGCACGCATGAAACTGGCACGAAGCGCGTCGAAGGCCCGGGTGGCCTCCTGCGCGACGCTGGCACCCGCTTCCGTCAGCTCCACATGCTGTGCATGGCGCAGGAACAGGCAGGTACCGGTCTGGGCCTCCAGCCGGCGCACGTGGTAACTCACCGATGCCGCACTGGTGTCGAGCTCCTCGGCGGCACGGGCAAAACTGCCCAGCCGCGCCGCCGCTTCGAAGGCGCGGATGGCGGCAAGCGATGGAAGCTGGCGTTGGCTCACCATAAGTGTGGCTTAGCCTGAGCCCGGATATCTGCGTGGTCAATCCCCCTCGCACCCGCAACGATGGAGGCACTTCCGGCAAGGGGTCACGCACATGGATCGACGGCAGTTCCTGGCCACCTTGGCCGCAGTGGCAGCCTCAAGCGCCCTACCCTCGGGGCGGCCCCTGTCCAGCCACAGCGAAGACTGGAAATGGTTGCAGGGCAACTGGCAGGTCCGGCACCAACGCCTGAAGGAGCGCCTGGTGGGCGACACCCGCTGGGAAGCCTTCACCGGCGCCAGCGCGGTCTGGCTCACCCTGGGCGGGCTCGGCACCATCGATGACAACGTCATGGCGCTGCCTTCGGGCCCGTACAGAGGCCTGGGCGTGCGTGCTTTTGATCCGGTGTCTTCCACGTGGTCGATCTGGTGGATCGATGGGCGCAACCCTGCCCATATCGAAGCGCCCGTGCGCGGCGTCTTCGAAGGCGATGGCGGCAGCTTCCGTGGTCGTGATCACTTCAAGGGACGCCCCATCGACGTCTGGTTCCGCTGGCATGACATCCATGGCGATGAGCCGTGGTGGGAACAGGCGTTCTCCGACGATGCCGGCGCGCACTGGGAAGTGAACTGGCGCAACTGGTTCCGCCGCACTGCGGCGGTCCCCTCTCCGCTTCCGAAGCTGCCGGATGCACCGCGCGACTTTGATTTCCTGGTGGGCCATTGGAACGTGCGCCATCGTCGCCTGCGCGCTCGGCTGGCAGGCAGTGATGCGTGGGACGCGTTCAACGGCACCCTGCACAACTGGCCGGTACTGGGAGGATTCGGCAACGTAGGCGACAACCTGATGGACGTGCCGGGAACACCGCTGCGCGGCATGGGTATCCGCGCCTGGAGTGCGGCTGAGCAGCACTGGCTGAGCTGGTGGCTGGATGGTCGGGAGCCGACCCGGATCGGTGCGCCGCTGCGCGGTGGTTTCGAGGCCGGTGTCGGCCGCTTCTTCGGCGAAGACCATCACGACGGTCGATCAATCCAGACGCGGGTGATCTGGTCACGCATCACCCCGCGCTCGGCGCGCTGGGAACAGGCGGCTTCGACCGATGGGGGACGCAGTTGGGAAACCAACTGGGCCAGCGACTTCGAGCGGCAGGCATGAAAGCGCGGCTGGCCGTGATGCTGCTGGTTGCTGCGTCGCCCCCCGCGACTCCCTCAAGCGTGCTGCAGATCGTCGGCTCCGCTGAACGCTTTGCGCCGGGCGTTGCATCCACGCAGTACGACGAGATTCGACTGACCCTGAGCCCGGACGGAAACACCGCGCTGTGGTTCAGCCGCAACCGTCCCGGCGGTCCGGGCGGGTATGACATCTGGGTCTCCCGCCACGATGGGCAGCGCTGGCGGCCGGCGACGCCGGTCTCGTTCAACACGCCGGGACGAGACTTCGATCCCGCCTTTTCTGCCGATGGCCGCACGGTGTATTTCTGTTCGGATCGAGCAGGCGGTCAGGGCGGCGACGATCTGTACCGGGTCAGCATTGGACGTGACGGTCGATTCGGCGAACCGGAGAATCTGGGCCCCGCGGTGAACAGCGCGGCCGACGAGTTCGCGCCGATGCTCTCGCCGGACGGTCGTACGCTGCTGTTCTCCAGCGATCGCGCGGGCGGTGCCGGCGGCCATGACCTCTACAGCGCCACGATGATCGGCGGCGTGGCGCAGCTGGCGCGGCCGCTGGCGGGTGGCATCAATACCGCCGCACAGGAGTTCGATGCCACGTTCCTCGGCAACGGCCAAACGGTGGTGTTTGCCCGCGCCCTGGACTTCGCCACTGCACCGGTCCGCCAGTTCATTGCCTACGAGCGTGGAGGCCGTTATGACGCGGGCCATGCATTGCCCTCCCCGGTGAACGAAGCCTCCGGCGACAGCTACGGTGCGATGCTGGATGGCTCGCAACCTGACACTTTGACCTATTCGGCGCGGCGCGCAGACGGTGCGGGGTTGGACCTGTACCGCATCCGCTACCGTTCGGGCGAACCATGATCCGCACTCAACGCTGCGTCGGCAGTTCCAGACGATGCTTGCGGCACAGCCGATACACGGTCACCCGCGAGATCTGCATCTGCCGTGCGCACTCGGAGACGTTGTAGCCGGTCTGGCGCAGGGTCTGCAGCAGCACATCGCGCTCGGCCTGGCCGCGAGCATCCTGCAGCATCGCGCCCGGCGGCGCATGCTCGGCCCCACCCAGTTCAAGGTCACGCTCGCTGATCAGCTCGCCTTCGGCCATGATCGCCGCCCGCTGCACCCGGTTGAGCAGTTCACGCACGTTGCCGGGCCAACCGAAGCGCCGCATCGCCTGCAGCGCAGCGGGCGCAAAGCCACGTGCACGCACGCTGTGGCGCAGGCGGAAGCAGCGCAGGAAGTGCTCGGCCAGCAGCTGCACATCGGCGCCACGCTCGCGCAAGGGCGGCATCAGCAGGCGCAGCACATTGAGCCGATAGTAAAGATCGCTGCGGAACCGCCCCTGCGCCACCGCGTGCTCCAGTTCGACGTGGGTGGCCGCGAGTACACGCACGTCGGCCCGCAGCGGCTGGCTGCTGCCGACGCGCTCGAAGGTGCCTTCCTGCAGCACGCGCAGCAGGCTGGTCTGCGCCTCCGCCGGCAGGTCGCCCACCTCGTCGAGGAACACGGTGCCGCCGTGTGCGGCTTCGAATACGCCGATCTGGCGCTTGTCGGCGCCGGTGAACGAGCCGCGCTCGTGGCCGAACAGCTCCGACTGCACCAGGCTGGCCGGAATGGCACCGCAGTTGATCGCGATGAACGGCTTGCCCGCACGGCCAGACAACGCATGCAGCGCGTGAGCCGCCAGCTCCTTGCCGGTACCGGTTTCGCCGGTGACCAGCACCGGCAGTTCGACCGGCGCGAACTTGTGCAGCACGCTGCGCACCGCATGCAACGCAGGACTCTCGCCGATCAGTGCGCGTGGTCCCTGGCCGCCGCATACCTCGCTGGCAGAAGGATCATCCGCGTCGAACTGCTGGCGCATCGCAGCCACCAGGTCCTGCAGGCCGAAAGGCAGCGTGAACCGCGAGATGCAACGCTGCAGTAAGGGCAGCCACGCTGCAGGCGTGGGCCCTGCACCGGGTGGCAGCACCGCAAGCCAGGGCAGATGCACGTGCTGTTCGATCCATGGCGCCAGCAACTGCAGCGCGGGCGTATCCAGATGGCGAAGATCCAGCACAGCGACCAGCCGATCACGCCCGCGCAGCCCGATCGCCATCGCCGGGTCGGGATGGATGCGGCGCACGTACCAGCCTGCGGCCGCCAGCGCGCTGCGCTCGTTCGCCAGCGGCTCGCCGAACCAGAGCACGCAACGTGATGTAGAAGCCTCCGGGACCGCCGCCATGCTTCCCCCAGCATCCGGACACCGTCGGCGGACTGTCAGGCAATCACCGGCGTGCCGCCCTCCGCCGGGACCCTCTACGGCCACCGCAGCGGCCTTTGATGGGCGGATCCTAGCGCTGCGCTAAACGGCGGCGCAATAAGCGCCGCGTCAAGAGACCACCGGCTGAAGCGGCATCGTTACAGTCCGCGACGGCACCTGTAACACCCGTGTGACAGTCGGGCGCCCGCCTTGCCCTGCGGCGCGTGGTACAGCGCGATCCCAACATTTTTCCGACGCCGCTGTAACAGCGCGGCAGCAGCCCCCTGCGCCTGCCAGCGCCTGACGCCAAGGCAGCCAAGCCTTGCAGGGTTGGCACGGTTGATGCGTGCTTCCGCCCCACCCACCACGGGAGATCGGCATGGACGGCATCACCCCCATTCGCGGCCTGCTGGCAACGCTGGCTGTGGCCCTGCTGTCGGTTGGCGCGAGCGCCTCTGCCTCCGGTGCACGCCAGGGCGTGAAGGCTCAACCGGGCGAAATCGTCCTGTTGCGTGATGTGTCCGCACGCCCGGCCTATCGCATGGCGCCGCCCGGCATGGCGCTGATCGCCGACCCGAAACCCCAGCGCGAGATCGCGGCGGCCCTCGGTGCGGGTGCCCCGGCAAACGGGATGGACGAGCTGAGCGATGAGGACTACGCAGACATGGGGGCAGGTCAGGCCGCCACAGCCACCGCACCCGCAGGCACCACGGTCGAACGTGTGACGCAGCAGGCATTGCGCGGTACGCTCGGCCGCAACGGTGACGGCATGGTCGGCAGCAGTCTCGGTGGCGCCATGAGCGGGCCGCTCGGCGCGGTCGGCAACAGTACCCGCGGCATCGGCGAGACCGTGCGCGGCGCGCTCGGCCAGTTCCCGCTGCAGGGCATGGCCCCGGCAGGTGGCAAGTGAGGCAGGCGCACTGGCTGCTGCTGATCCTGCCTGCCACGCCGTTGATCGCGCAGGCCGATGACTACAGCGGCATGCTCGCCTACCTCGACGTTGCCCGCATCGACGGCCATGCACTGGCCGGCGCGAACGGCGCCATCGCGGTCAACCAGGCGGCCGGCGACCTCAATCTGCAGGCCAACCTGCGCGGCATCGCCACGGGCGAACATGCCGACGTCTCGATCGGCAACCGACAACTGCGCGGTGGCAACCGCGTGCTGGGTGCACCGATGCACGCCACTGCCGTCATCGATGGCAAGGCGCTGGCCGGTGCCAGCGGCATCGCATCCATCAACCAGGCCAGCGGCATCGCCAACACGACGCTCAACGTCGTCAGCGCGACGCTGGCCCGACAGGGCATACGCGAAACCGACGATACGGCCTTGGCCGCCGAGGGTTCCGCGTTGGCAGGGGGGCGGGACGACGCCGGTCGCGGCGTCGCGGCGGGCACCCGCAGCGCCGGTGTCACCAGCACCGCGCTGCGGGGATTCGACGGGGTCCTGCAACTCAATCAGATCGCGGGCAGCGGCAATGACACGGCCAATGTGCTGGGCCTGGTCGTGCAGGACCGCCCGTGACAACCACCCAACCGATGCACCACCTGATGAGAGAGAGGGCACCATGAAAGCGACCGTCAAACGGACCATGCTCGCCATGGCGATTGCCACTGCCTCGACCGCCGCTGCGGCCAATGGCTGGGACAACCAGAACGCCAACGCGAACATCAACCACACCCACACCGTCAGCGAAACCCGCAACGAGACGCACAACCACACCGACAACGACGTGCGCAACCGCACCGTCAACGTCAATGTGCAGAAGCACAGCACCATCCAGGCCGACGAACGCAAGGAAAAGAACAACCACGGCGTCGACGTGAACCTGGAGAAGGACCTGCGACTGAGCACCGACATCAATTTCTCCGGCGACCCGAACATCACCGGCGACATCGACCTCGACTCGGCGGCCATCGCCGTGATCGACAACCGCCAGTCGATCAGCAACAACGCCACCAGCAACAGCCTGGTCACCAACAGTGCCTCCATCGGTGACAGCGTGGGTGCAGGTGCCTCCGGCAACCTGGGCTTCAACGTGGTATCGGGCGACAACAACGCCCAGGACAATGCCGCCTCGTTGTCCGCCGCCGACGCGTCCTTCAGCTTCGGCATGGCCGACGCCGAGGTGTTCGTCAACCAGGCCGGCTTCGGCAACGCGACCATGAACTCCGGCGTGACCAATGCCGCAGGTCTCGGTGGCAATGCCTTCGGCGGTGCGTCCGGCAACATCGGCGTGAACATCGCCTCGGGCAACAACAACGAGCAGAAGAACGCGCTGGCGGCGTCGGTCGCGACCACCGCGGTGGCGCAGTCGAGCATCAGCTCCAACCAGGTCGCCACCGGCAACACGGTCAGCAACGCCGGCTTCGTGCAGTCCTACACCGATACCGTGCAGGTCGGCATGCGTGGCGGCGTCAGCGGCCTGACCCTGGCCTATGGCGCCGGCACCTACCGCGGTACCGGCAACGCCTACCAGATGGCCAACTACTATCTGGATACCTGGAGTGGCGAGCTGCCACACCCGGGTGGCAGCAGCACCGGCCACATCGACCTGGACGACGAAATCCAGAACGCCACGATGAACCCCAACCGGCCGGGGGTGGGTGGCCTGGGCTTCGATACGCGTGAGAGTGGCACCAGCCAGTTCGTCGAGCTGGGCGTGGCCGACCTGTATGCCAGCCTCAGCGGCACGGTCAGCACCACGCGCTGGGTGAACGTCAACGCGACCAACACCTCGGCCTTGTCGGGCAGCGCCTTCTCCGGCGCCTCGGGCAACATCGGCGTGAACGTGGCCGCGGGCACCGGCAACCTGCAAGCCAACAGCCTGGCCCTGGCAGTCGCCCAGCCCAGCACCGGCGGCGGTGGTGGCAGCGGCGAGTAAGCGCAACACCCCGGCCGTCCGCCAATGGCCGGGTTCCCGGGAGCTCCTGTTCCTCCTCCCCCTTGGGACAGGGGCTCCCCCTTGCTGCCGGAGAATGCGATGTTCGGCCACCGTCTCTCGATACGCCTGCTGGCCTGCCTGCTGTTGCTGGGCGGCGCGTCTGCGCGGGCGGGCGACGTCGGCTTCGCCGGCGTACTGCCCAATGGCGCGCTGCTGCAGCAGAAGGTGGAGAGCATGCAGGAACGGCGCTACCGCAACGTGGTACGCCAGCACACCGATTACAGCTGCGGAGCGGCCGCACTGGCGACCATCCTGCGCCATGCCTACCACCTGGACACCGACGAGGCGACGGTGATCGAAGGGATGATGGGGGTGTCCGACCCGGCGCTGGTGGCCGAGCGCGGTTTTTCACTGCTCGACATCAAGCGCTATGTGGAATCGCTGGGCATGCGTGGGCGCGGCTATCGCATCGATGAGGCACGCCTGCGCACGCTTCGCGTTCCCGGTCTTGTCCTGATGGACGTGCGCGGCTTCCGCCACTTCGTGGTGCTCAAGCAGGTACGCGACGGCGTGGTCGAGGTGGCCGATCCCATCCTTGGCAACCGCAGCCTGGCGCTGCCTGAATTTCTCGCTGCCTGGCCATCGCGCGCCGTATTCGTGGTGATCGGCAGCGATTTCGATCGCAACACAGTCCTGCTGCAACCCAGCGAACGACCCAGTGCCCGCGCGCTCTACGCGCGACAGGGGCCGATCACCGATGCCGAACTGGTCGACTTCGGCTTCAGCCACGCCGACCTGTTCTGAAGGAGGCTCCGCCATGTTCCGCCACCGACTGTTGATGGCCCTGCTGCTGGCCTGCCCCGCCCTGCCCCTGCAGGCAGCGGACGCGGCGCCCGGGCGTGGCCTGAAGGAAATTCCGGATCCCGAACTGAACCTGATGCGCGGCCGCTACACCGTAGGTGGCAATACCGTGGCCTGGTTCGGAGTGACGATGGTCTCGCAGTGGCAGGCCAGCAACGGAAGCGTGCTGCAGGGTGCGTTGACCCTGGGCATGGACTTCCGCGGCGGCGGCAGCCCGAAATTGAGCTTCCAGCCCAGCGTGCACGTGACTGCTGCAGATGCGCCGCTGCCGGACACGCAGGGCCGCCATATCGACAGCACCGGCCTGGCCAACGCCAATGGCCTGGTGCAGAGCGTGCAGGTGGCCGGCGATGGCAACGTTGCCCGCAATTCGACCACGCTGGTGGTGCGCAACGGCACGGTGCCGGGCCTTTCGGATGACGGTGCTCATTCGCTCAGTGCGCAGGGTGCAGGCGTCTCGGCCTCCGCAGTGCTGGACGGCAACCAGGCGCGCCTGCAGCTGCAGGTGGAGGGCCAGGGCATGGTCCAGCAATGGATACGTAACGGCAGCGTCGGCCAGGGCATCGCCCTGGCCGGTGACGGCCAGATCGCCAGCAACCAGCTGCGGCTGGAGCTGGTGCGGGATACCGCGGGCGGCAACCTGCCGTTGAGCCAGAACGTGGCCCAGGCGATTGCGATGAACCGCGGCATGGGGCCGGGCCGCTAGCACCACGGCACGGCGTTGGGGGAAGTGTTCCACAACGCAGGACACGAACATGCACACCTTGATGAGGATCACCCCGTTGGCGCTGGCGGCGCTGGCGGGCACCGCCTTCGCCGCACCGCCAGCGGCGGACGATGGCGCCGACGTGCAGGCACTGGCCAGCCAGCTGGAGCAGCTCAAATCCAACTATGCACAGGAAGTGCGGCGGCTGCGCGAACTGGACATGCAGGTGCAGGCGATGCAGGCGCGATTGAGTGGACGCACCGGGCCCACCGGGCCGGGAACGGCGGCGGCAACGGGCGCCGCAGTCGAGCATGGCTCGACACTACAGACGTCGCAGGGTAGCGAGGGCTACGCCAGCACGGCGGCCGAGGCACAGCAGGCGAAGCAGGAATCGCGGCGCAGCGTGGATGATGTGAAACAACAGCAGTCGGCGCTGTTCTCGCGCCGCTTCACCGTCGAGAACAGCCTCACCTACGCCCGCTACGACCGCAAGCAGCTCACCCTCAATGGTTTCCTGGCGCTGGACGCGATCTTCCTCGGCAACATCGCCATCGAGAACGTTGAATCCGATTCGCTCACCTACAACCTGGCCGCACGTTGGGGTGTCAGCCCGAACCTGACGCTCAACCTGGACGTGCCTTACCTGGCGCGGCGCACCGTCTACCAGAAGGGCGGCGCCGGCGGTGCGGCGGCCGCGATCGCGCAGGAAGAAACCAATGGCAACGGGCTGGGCGATATCGGCCTGAGTGCGAATTACCGCTTGTTCGGCGAACGCGGCTGGCGCCCGGAGACCGTTCTCACTGCCGGCGTGACCGCCCCTACCGGGCGCGCACCTTACGGTCTGGACTGGAAGGTGATCCAGCGAGACGACGATGACTACATCCGCTTCGCCGTACCCAGGGAACAGCCCACCGGCAATGGCGTGTGGCAGGCCAATGTGGGCCTGTCGATGGTCAAGACCGCCGATCCGGCGATCCTGTTCGCCAACGTCGGCTATGTGCATTCGTTCCCGCGTGGTTTCAGCGACATCGACAGCAACCCCGACACGGTCAACCCGGGTGACGTGAAGCTCGGCGGCGCGGTCTACTTCGGCGCTGGCGTGGCCTTTGCGTTCAACGAGCGCACCAGTCTCAGCCTGTCCTTCAGCGACCGCATCAGCGCCCGCGCTTCCACCCGTTTCCAAGGCGGGAAGTGGATGAAAGTGATCGGCAGCGACGCCAACGCGGCATCACTGAATCTGGGCGTGACCTACGCGCTCAACCAGCACACCACACTGGTGACCCTGCTGGGCATCGGGCTGACCCCGGATGCACCGGACTTCACGCTGGCGTTCAAGATCCCTTACATGCTCTGAGCGGCCGGATCCGGCGACGACGTGGCCACGGCCCGTCGCCGCCGGATCGCGCTACCCATGCGCAGCCTCTGTGTGTGCCCCAGGGCAACCCGCAAGCGCTGGCGACGACGGCGATGATCATCAGTTCCGCCGCATTCACGCCGCACCTTCACGGTGATCCCCCCGCATTCTCCGTCGATTCCGCCAATCCGGCGGCGACGCCATTTCCTACTCTGGCCCCACGGTGAAGCCCAGGCCGCTGCAGGCGACGCACCGTGACACTGGATACCACGCACTTCCACCCTTTCGCAGGAGCAGGACATGGCATTTCCAACCGCGGTAAACGACCAGATCACTGATTCGGTCACCCAGGCCAACACCAAGGTGCTGGGCGATGCGCCCGCCGTGGCAGTGGGCAATCTGTACCAGGCCACCGCACAGGCGCTGGCCAATGCCGCCCACAACGCCACCAACGCGCAGCAGCAGTCCTACGTCACCGCGCAGTCGGCCACCACCATGGGCGTGGCCACCCTGTACTCGATCGATACCGCCACCACGGCGGTGGCGAGCAAGGAAATCCTCAGCACCCGCGTTCGCGGCCTGGGTTCCTGACCTGTCGTTCCGTAGCTGATCCGCCAACCTCAAGGAGATCGACATGGCATTCCCGACCGCTGTAAACGACCAGATCACCGATTCGGTCACCCAGGCCAACACCAAAGTGCTGGGTGACGCGCCCGCCGTCGCCATGGGCAATCTGTACCAGGCCACCGCACAGGCCCTGGCCAACGCCGCCCACAACGCCACCAATGCGCAGCAGCAGTCCTATGTGACGGCGCAGGCGGCCACCACCATGGGTGTGGCCACGCTGTATTCGATCGACACCGCCACCACAGGCGTGGCCACCAAGCAGATCCTCGGCGCGTGATGCGCCGGCAGGCAAGGAGCTGAGCCATGGCATTTCCCACGGCCGTCAACGACCAGATCACCGACTCGGTCAGCCAGGCCAACCTGCAGACGCTGGGCGTGGCGCCTGCCACGGCAATGGGCACGCTGTACCAGGCCACCGCGCAGGCACTGGCCAATGCCGCCCACAACGCGACGCTCGCCCAGCAGCAGATGTATGTCACGGCGCAGGCCGCGACCACGATGGGCGTCGCGCTGCTCTACGCCGTCGATACCGGCGCCACCGGCGCCGCCACCCGGAAGATTCTCGGCTGATTCCATTGAGTGCCGGCAATCTCCGTTCCTGTAGTGCTGTCCACCCTAGGAGCTTCCACCATGGCATTTCCCACCGCCGTCAACAGCCAGATCACCGATTCGGTCTCGCAGGTCAACACCAAGGTGCTTGGTGATGCGCCGGCTATCGCAATGGGCAACCTGTTCGTGGCCACCAGCCAGGCGCTGTCCAACGCCGCGCACAACGCCACCAACAACCAGCAGCAGTCCTACGTGACCATGCAGGCGTCGACCACCCAGGGGGTGTCCACGCTGTATGCGATCGATACCGCCTCCAACGGCGTGGCCACCCGCGAAATCCTGGGTCTGCGCTGACGTGTTGGCCCGGCGTGACGCCAACCACCGCGCCCCCGCTCAGGGCGGCGTCACGCCGGGCCCCTGATCGATGGCCGCATCGCCCGCCACCGGCTACCTGCTGGCCGCCACCAGCGCCGGATCCGGTGTGGCGATCGCCCTCGCCCCCTCGTTCGCGATGTCCGCCACCTACCTGGCGATGGCCGACAGCCTCGGCCTGGCAATGCAGAACGCGGTGGCCAACCAGCAACGCGGCCAGGTGACCGCCGGCGCAAGCCTGGCCCAGGTCCTGGCCCTGATCATCCAGAAGGGAGCCGTTCCGTCATGAGCAGTGAGAACACCGTCAACAGCCAGATCGTCGACAGCGTCAGTGCCGCCTCGACCCTGCTGGTGGCCCAGGGGCCGGCGCAGTCCTTCAGCATGCTGGACATGGTGATGCTGGAGACGCTGGGCACCGCCATGCACAACGCTGTCGCACGCCAGCAGGGTGCCGGCATGGTCAGCAACGCAGCGGTCACCGCGACCTGCGCGAAGATGATCAATGCCCCCTGGCCGGTGCCACCGCCTGCTCCGGACCCCCCTCCGCCGCCACCGCCGCAGGTCATCCCCCTGCCCGGCCCGGTGCCGGCGCCCCCTTCGCCTGCGGCCGTGATCGCCGCGGCCACCGCAGAAGGAAAGACCGCCATCAGCGTCCTGCAGGCACAGACCCACGGTGCCACTGCCGACGCTGCGGCCGCCACCAGCAGCCTGCATGCACTCCAAACGCTTGCAGGCAATGCGGCAGCGCCTGCGCCCGGTCCTGCGCCCGACGCCGCGTCCGGTCCGGATCCGGACGCAGGTCCCGCCCAGGATCCCGCGCCAGATTCTCCTTCTTCTTCCCCGGCAGCCGACGCTGACGCCGGGGCCTGACACCCTGCAGGCCGCCTGCGGCCCCACCCGCCCATCAAGGAGCCCGTATGGACCCGAGCAACGTCAACGCCCAGGTCATCGATGTGATCAACCAGGTGCAGACGGCCACCATGTCCGCATCCGTGGTGAAGACCAGTGGCGCCGGCAAGGCCTACCAGTCGGTGGCCCAGTCTGCCGCGATCGCCGTGCAGGATGCCGCCGACGCCCTGCGCAATGTCTCAACCATCGCGACCACCGCGGCCGGCGTGGCCATGGCCCAGTACCTGGCGACGGGGGACGAAAAGTATGCAAGGGTGCTCACGCAGGCGCAGAACATGATGCAGGGGGCCACCGACGACTTCAATCGCGTCGGCAATGCCGCTGCGACCGTCCTAAAGGAATTTCCGGCCCAGTGAGGCCGCCAGGAGAGCCACGCATGAGCGTTTTCATTGCCGGTCGTTCCATCCCCCAGGCCAACCAGATCAGCCAACCCTGCAGGCATGTCCTTCAGTTCATCGACGGTGGCGAGCAATGGCTGAAATGGGCCATGGAATCGCATGAGCACCGTTACGCTTTCTCCGACGAGGGCACGATGCTCGATGGGGTGCAGCAGGGTCTGCATGGTTCGCGCATGACATGGTTGCCACGCCTCGGGTTGCAGGTCGGCCCGATCAAGCTGCTCAGCCTTGGCGCCAGCGACCTCGGTGCCCTGCGCAACATGGAGTTTGACGAAGAAACACGCCTGTCGCACAACGAGGCGCAGCGGGTACTGGACAAACACCAGCTGCTGACCAACACCGACCTCGGGGCCTCGCGCGCGTTCCTGGCGGCGATCGGTGCGGCCGCTGCTCCCCTGCTGCAGCAACTGGATTTTCGTGAGTCGCTGGCGCTCCACCAACTGGCCGGTGAGGTCGGCATGCCTGCCACAGGGCGCGATGACCTGGCCGACGCTGCCCACTTCGCGCTGCTGCACGCGCGCAGGCCCATCGAGTTTGCCGACTACTTCCGTTTCTACCAGCGGGTGAGCGCAGGTGGCGGCAGTCGCGAGCATCGGCTGGCGCATGCCACCCGCGCGTTGCAGCAGGTGCTGCCGATCCTGTTCGGCTTCCTGGACGGGCCGCAACTGCCACAGTTGCCGTCGCCAGAGCAGGTGCGTGAGGCGATCGACGCAAGCCTGGCCGCGAACCGGCAGATCGGCTACGCCCGCATCTCGCTGGCCGCCCACCAGATGGCAGCCTGCTTCGACAACGATCCCGACCTGCTGCAGGATGACAGCCGGCTGCGCGAGGCCGTGCGCTGGCAGCTGCGCGATGCACAGGAATTCCTCAACGAACATCCGGTCTCCCGTGGCCGACTCGGCCAGGATGGTGCCAGCGTGCAGTTCCCGATCGATGGCTCCAGAGCCAAGGCGGTGGTGCAGGTGGAGGACAATGTCATCACCCTGCAGGACTACCGCCGAACCGGCGGCTACCTGGGCGATGAAGGGACGCTGGATTACCGGGCGGACGCGGTGTGAACCCGGTCCCGGCACCAGGTGGTGATGGCGTGCAGGCAGCTACGGAGGCGCTCGCGTCGGCAGCCGGCGCGGCCGTTGCTGCCGGACGCCTGGCGGCCCGGAAACAGGCGCAGAAGATCCTGGCCGATGCCCAGGCGGCATTGCGCCACATCCTGGGGGAACGCAGCGACGGTGTTCCCCCCTCATCCCCAGCAGGAGCACCGACGATGACCTTCCCGACCCCGCTTCCCGGCAAGCCCACTCCCGCCCATCCGGCGGGCAAATCCCCGATGCAGATCGCCCAGGAGCTGGCGGACGCCGCGATGGCCGCCAGTGAAGACGGCATCCGCGCCGCGATGGAGGTCTCGCAACGCGCGGTCGACGCTGCCGCCGAGGCGGCACGGCGCGCCGACGAAGCCGCCGAGCAGGCCGTGCAGCGCGCTGCAGAAGCAAACGCACGGTAACGCTGGATCTGCCACCCCAGCGCCCCGGGCAGGCCCGCGCCTGCGCCGGGGCGTTGCTTTTACTGGTGCGGGGTTCGCCGGTAGCTGCGCGGGCTGACCCCTACCGCGCGCCGGAAGCTCTTCTCGAAGTGGCTCAGGTCACCGAAGCCGACCTGCAGCGCGACATCGGTAATGCGCAGGCGCTGCCCATCCCGCAGCAGCTGCTTGGCATGCTCGATGCGAAGTTGCTGCAGCAGCAGCTTGAACGTCGTGCCCAACTCGCTGCGGAACAGGAATCCCAGGTGCGACTGGCTCACATGGGCCTGGCGAGCGAGGTCGCCCAGGGTGAGCGGCTCCGCAGCATGGTCCTTCAGATAGGCCAGCGCACGTTTCAGGCCGTCGTGCAGGCCCTCATGCGCTGCCCGCACCGTATCCGGCTGCACGGGCTCAGGAGCGACGATCTCCTCAAGCGTGGGCAGCCGTTGCGGCGCGCACCCGGCACCGCTGGCGACGTGGCCTGCTGCCAGATCCGGCGCGTGGCGTGCAAGATCCTCGCGGCGGATGCATCGGCCACCGGTCATCACCGCCAGCCGTACCACCACCCGCTCCATTTCCAATAGATTGCCGGGCCAGTCATGCGCGCACAGGGCTTCCAGCACATCGTCACCCAGTACGCGGGGATTGAATCCATGCAGCTCAAGCGAACGCGCCGCCAGCGAACCGATGTCCTCCACCCGTTCGCGCAGCGGTGGAATATCCACTGTCAGGAACTCCAGCCCGGCCAGCAGGGCGCGCGAGAACTGCTTTTCTCTCACCCGTTGTTCCAGGTCCGCGCTGGTCGAAGCGATCACCCGTATCGGGCCGGCCGCCAGCGCTTCAGCATGGGCAGCAGGCAGCCCACGCATGCGATGTGACAGCTGGCCCTGCAGCGGCACCGGCAGTTCGTCGACTTCGTGGAAGTACAGCGTCCCGCCCTGTGCGCGCGCGAACCAGTCGCTGGCTTCGCCCTGCGGGTGGACACAGTTCACTTCGACGAACGGGCCCTGCCTGCAAGGGCCGCCACTGTGGAGGGCAGCGGCCAGCTCCATCTTCTCGGTACCGAACTCGCCGCGCAGCAGGACCGGCAGCGGGCTGGCCGCCGCGCGCTCGACGAATTCATCCATCTGTTTCAACGCCTCGCCAGCGCCGACCAGCAGCAGCGGCCGGCTAAGCGCCTGTTCGGCCCAGTCCTTTGCCTCGTAGCGCTTGATCAGGTGCGCGCAGCGCTGGGCAAACTGCTCCCCCAGCGCCAGCGCACTGCCATCCAGCCGCCCCCCCTCACTTTCCAGGTGCAGTTCACCCAACAGCTCGCCGCCATAGCGGATGGGAACCCGCTGCAAGCAAACCTCTTCCGCATTCCCGGACGCCGCCGGCAACCCCGCTGCCGCCCCTGCCACCGCACCACGCAACCGCACTTGACCACCACGCATCACCTTGTGCCGGGACAGCTCCTTCACGAACGCGCCCAGCAGGTCGGGCAATGACGGATAGGGCCGATAAGCGCGCTGCAGCATCTCACTGACTTGCCTGTGCATCGAAACTCCCCTTTGGAATGGCGACCCGATGCATCTGCAACGGGCGATCTCGCGATGCAGGCCCTCCGGCATCATCGCGGGATGCTGCGACGTCCACGCCGCACGCCGTGCCCGCTGGTCGAACCGCTGTTGCCGTGCACGCTTTCCGCTCCCGCGGTGCCGGGAACTGCCATCGCTGCTGGAGGTCGGCAACGCGGACGTCGTCCAGGCCTGGGTCGTGCGCCACAGGGCGGCACTGCCTGTGACGCGGCGCTCCCTGTGTTCCGGCCATCGCGTCCCTGGATTATGGAGAGCGAGTTTCCAGAAAATAAGCATGATAATGACGTGAATATCCGCGCCGGATATTTGTCGCCCACGTTTCCCTGCGCCGCTCGCCGCTCGCCGCTCGCCGCTCGCCGCTCGCCGCAAAGCAGGTGAAGGCAAGCCGCCGAAATCCCGTCCACGCTTATGATCAGCGCGTCTGCCCGAACCAGAGGCGGGCACGTGTTGCGCCGCCATGACGGCTACACCGCCTGCTCGCCCAGCCCCGCAGGCCACCGCGCATGCCTGCCGCGTCGCCGCCCCCGATCAATGACCATTCGACGAGCAGAAGATTGCGCACCACGCACGGGGGGCATGCCTTCCGCTGCGATTGGCCTGTCGGCATACTCGCGCTCCCGGCCGCAGCATGATCAACGAGATCGACCGCATGGACCGCACCCCGCCACCCGTGCCCCCCAGGAACTACCTGATGTGGGCCATCCTGAGCATCATCGCCGGCTTCTGGCCGTTCGGCATCGTCGCCACCGTCTACGCCAACCGCAGCACGTCACTGGCCGCCAGCGGCCAGATCGGCGCGGCCACCGAGGCTTCGCGCAAGGCCCTGCGCTGGATGATCGCCTCCTTCGTCACCTTGCCACTGTGCCTGGCACTGATGATCGGCTATGCCCTGATCGCGCGCGGCATGGCCTGATTGCCTGCTGCCGCCGTCGCGCCATGATGAATGGGAAGCGCGCGCGGCGGTGGCGGCGGCCCATGCCGCTCCTCTATAGTCAGTCCAGCTCGGCAGGCATGGTGCCTGCCCTCGAATCACAGGGAGTTGGACATGGGTCTGGTACAGGCGGTGAAGGGTGCAGTCGGTGGTGTGCTGGCCGACCAGTGGAAGGACTTCTACACCGTGCCCACAGGCCTGCCCTCGACGGCGGCCCTGTTCGCCGCGGTGCCGCGCGGCACCAACGCCGGCCGCGGCTCCAACACCAGTGGCTCGTCCAACATCATCACCAACGGCTCGAAGATCATCGTGCCGGAGGGCTACGGCCTGCTGCTGTTCCAGGACGGCGCGATCACCGCGTTCGTCGCCGAACCGGGCGGCTACGAGTGGCGTTCGGACGATCCCAACTCGCAGTCGATCTTCGCCGGCGACGGTCTGGTCAGCACCTTCATCAAGCAGAGCTGGGAACGCTTCAAGTTCGGCGGCCAGCCCGGTTCGCAGCAGGCGGCTTATTTCGTCTCGCTGAAGGAGCTGCCGGACAACCGCTTCGGTACCCAGTCGGAAATCTACTGGGACGATGGCTTCCTCAATACCCAGGTGGGCGCGGTCACGCGCGGCTCGTACACGCTGAAGATCGTCGACCCGATCCTGTTCGTGAAGAACTTCGTGCCGGCCAGCTACCTGCAGCCGGGCCAGGTGTTCGACTTCACCGACCTGGACAACGCCGCCGCCAGCCAGCTGTTCAATGAAGTGGTCGGTTCGCTGGCACCGGCCTTCAGCCTGTACACGAACGATCCGGGCAAGGGCAACCGCATCACCAAGCTGCAGCAGGACTCGCTGGGCTTTGCACAGAGCCTGTCGGCCGCCGTCGAGCAGGGCTACCAGTGGAAGTCCGATCGCGGCCTGGCCATCGTCAAGACCGCCATTGTCTCGATCGAGTACGACGCCAACACCCGCGAACTGCTGAAGACCGTCCAGCGCGCAGATGCGCTGTCCGGCTCGCGCGGTAATTCCAACCTGCAGGCGAGCGTCGCCCAGGGCATCCAGGCGGCCGGCGAGAACGGCGGTGCGGCTGGCCTGGTCGGTGTCGGCATGGCCTCGGGCATGTTCGGTGTCGGCGGCATGCAGCAGCCGGTCACGCCGGCTGCCGACGATCCGGTGGCCAAGCTGAAGAAGGCCAAGGAAATGCTGGACCTGGGCCTGATCACCCAGGGCGACTACGACGCCCTGAAAGCAAAGGCACTGGGCCTGTAACAGCAGGACGCACAACGAACATGTCCGATCCCCGAAACGGCCCACCGCCGCTGCCCGGATCCGCGCCCGCGCCGCCGCCGCCCTTGCCGGCGGCGTCGTTGGATGGGCCCGGTTCGCCGCAGGACGTCCCTCCCCTGCCCGGCAGCTTCCCGCTGGACACCTCGAAGCTGCCCCAGGCCATCCGCGATGAAGTGGAAGCGCCCGATCCTGTAGCCATCGATACCTCAGCCAGCGAGCTGAAGGACGGCCTTAACCGCTGCCCGAAGTGCGGCGCCACCGACATCCGGCCCAAGGCCGGCACCGATATCCTCGTCTGCCTGTACTGCCGTCACGAATGGCATGGCGCGCGCGTCGAGGAGGAATTCGGGCTGGGCGAGGCCATCGACCAGCTGCGCGGTACGGTCATCGCCTCCGGCGCGCGTGACATCGACGCCGACACCTCGGCGCTGATGACGTTCAAGTGCACGGGCTGCGGTGCCGAAGTCACGGTCAATACCGAAAGCACGATGACGGCGCGCTGCCACTGGTGCCGCCACGTCTTCGGCGTCAACGAACAGATCAGCAATGGTGCGGTGCCCGATGCGGTGCTGCCCTTCCACATCAAGAAGGACGATGCGGTCGCGCGCATCCGCCAGTTCGTCGACAAGCGCCGCATGTTCGCGCTGAAGGCGTTCAAGGAGCAGTTCACCCCGGAAAACGTGGTGGGCGTGTTCCTGCCCTACATGATCGTGGACAGCAATGTCAGCGCGGCCGTGGCCGGCAAGGGCGAGATCCAGACCCGGCAATACACGGTCGGCAGCGAGAAGAACAAACGCACCCTGTACGACGCAGATGTCTACCAGGTCGAACGCCAAGTGGATTTCACGGTTGATGACCTGCCCCTGGAATCCTCGGCCGAGCGCGGCAATCTGGATACCCGCGCCAACACCAACAACATCATCAACACCATCTTGCCGTTCGACACCAAGAACGCGATGAAATGGAACGCCTCATACCTGGCCGGCTTCACCTCTGAGAAGCGCAACCTGGACGTGGAGAAGCTGCGGCCGCGGCTGGAAGACCAGCTGCTGTCGATCGCCCGCGCGCAGGTGGAAGGTTCGGTGAGGCGCTACAACCGTGGCGTGCGTTGGGAACAGGAGCAGCTGGAGGTGCATGGAACGCGCTGGGTGTCGATGTACCTGCCGGTGTGGCTGTACTCGTATCACCAGCCCGGAAAGAACGGCGGCATGCTGCACTACATCGCAGTGAACGGCCGTACCGGCGAAACCATGGGCAGCGTGCCCGTGCAGCAATGGAAGATGCTGCTGGCGGCCCTGGCCACCGGCACCGTCATTGAAGCCCTCGCAATTGCCTTCCTGGTGGCATCGACATGAGCGACGACAGTGGCCTCTGGCTGTTGGCGGCAGGTCCAGCCGGCGCAACCGCGCTGTACTGGGCGCTGTACCGCTATTACCGCAACACCGACAAATCGCACTCCTTCGAACATGAGACCGAGATCGAGGCCAAACCGGTCACCGGCTCGGACCAGCAGGTCGGCCGGATCACCGGCACCGAGGACAAGCGTATCCGCGGTGACAACGTGTATGAGTACCGGAAACGGGTGGCAAGGGTGAAGCCGGATCAGTAGCGCCAGGCGATGCCTGGCTGCGGGAAGTGCCGGCCGCTGGCCGGCATTCCTTCGGTTTCTGGGCGCCAAGTGGGAGCCGGCCAGCGGCCGGCACTTCCCTTCGCTGGGCTGCGCCAGCGCACACCCTCACACCGTCTCCCGCCCCACCGGTTCGATACTCGCGCGGTTCACCCTCCCGAGGATGCTGCAATGGCTGCCGTGCTCGCCCGTACCTGCCTGTCCGCGTTGTGCTGCCTGGCCCTGCCCGCCCTGGCTCAGGACGCCTCGTTCGGCTTCGGCGAACAGATCACCCACACCGACCAGACCACGCAATCCAGCAGCACCCAAACCCAGAGCAGTGGCGCGGTGACCACCCAGGCCACCACCAGCGGCAGCTCGCAGTCCGGGTCACGCAGCGAAAGCAAAGAGATCGACGTGGGCTTCGGTTTCCACGACGACAACGACGACTGGGGCCACGACCGCCACCGTGGCGGCCGCGATGTGCGCGACAGCGATCTGTTCGGCAGCTGGACGCTGGGCCAGGAGAACGGCAACACCTGCTCCATCGAGCTGAAGAGTATCGAGTGGTTCGGCGGCTACAGTGCTTACGTGCCCGCCGGCTGCCCGGATGGCTTCTTCTCGGCCAACCGTTGGGTACTGTCGGGCAATCAGCTGCTGCTTACCGACACCAGCAACACCGTGTTCGGGCGCTTCCGCGCGTCAGGCGGTGGGCGCTGGACGGGCTACCGTGAATCGGATGGGGCGCGTTTGTACCTCAATCCCAAGGGGCACTGATCGCGCCGTGCACGCAATGGGCACGCGCTGATCGGGAAGATCAGGCGTCCGCCCCGCCCCGCCGCCGAAATGTCCGCTCCCACCGGTTCCCGTCTGGTCATCTATGCCGCCCTCGCGGGTAACCTCGCCATTGCCATCGCCAAGTTCGTCGCTGCCGGCATCTCCGGCAGCTCGGCCATGCTCAGCGAAGGCGTGCATTCTCTGGTCGACACATTGAATGAACTCCTGCTGCTGTACGGCCTGCGCCGCGCCGGCAAGGCGCCGGACCCGGTACATCCCTTCGGCTATGGCCGCGAGCTGTACTTCTGGAGCTTCATCGTCGCCCTGCTGGTGTTCGCCGCTGGTGCCGGCGTCTCGGCCTACGAGGGCATCCAGCACATCCGCCGGCCGGAGCCGGCCACCAACCATGCGTTGAGCTACAGCGTGCTGGGCATTTCCATCCTGTTCGAGGGTGCTTCCTGGTGGGTGGCGCTGCGCGAGTTCCGGCGTACCAAAGGCAAGCTTGGCTACTTCGAAGCCTTCCGCCGCAGCAAGGATCCTTCCACCTTCACCGTACTGCTGGAAGACAGCGCTGCATTGCTCGGGCTGGGCTTCGCGTTGATCGGCCTGGTGGCCGCGCAGGTGCTGGACATGCCGGTGCTTGATGGGGTCGCCTCCCTTTGCATCGCCGGCGTGCTGGCCGCCACCGCCTTCCTCCTGGCCCGTGAAACCAAGGGCCTGCTGGTCGGAGAGCCTGCACATCCGGCAGTAGCCGAGCGGATCATGGCGGTGGCCGAAACCGATCCGGATCTGCGCCGCGCGAACGGGGTGACCACCATGCAGATGGGCCCGGAACAGGTGGTGGCCATGCTCAGCGCCGAGTTCGAGGACGATCGGCGGACCCCGCAGATCGAAGCCTGCATCACCCGCATCGAAATGGCGGTGAAGCGCGAGCATCCGGAACTGGTGGCACTGTTCATCAAGCCGCAGACGCCCGAGATCTATGCCTCCCGCCGCGCGGCACTGGCCGCTCCGCCTGCACCGGAATGACGTGGCGTCTGCGCACGTTTCACCTCGCCAGTGCCACAGTGCCAAGCTCTCTCGCCCGAACCTGCCACTCTCGTGCCGGACTGGTTGCCCGTTTCCCTGCAGAGCCTCCCGCGCGGCTTCTACCGGCGCCCGCCAACCGAGCTCGCCCCGGAGCTGCTCAACAAGCTGCTGGTGCGCAACGATGGTCGCGTCGGCCGCATCGTCGAGGTTGAAGCCTATGCCGGCAGCGACGATCCGGCCGCGCACTCTTATCGCGGGGCAACGCCGCGCACGGTCAGCATGTTCGGTGAGGCGGGCCATCTCTATGTCTACTTCACGTACGGTATGCACTGGGGCAGCAACGTTGTCTGCGGAGAGATCGGCGAAGGCGTCGCCGTACTGCTTCGCGCCATCGAACCTCTCGAGGGGCTGGACCAGATGCGGGCGCGGCGTCCCGCCGCACGCCGCGACCACGATCTGGCCAGCGGCCCCGGCAAGCTCTCGCAGGCCTTCGGGCTGGACCGCAGTTTCGACGGCGCCGATCTGGTGACAGGCAGCCACGGCATTGTCATCGCCAGCGATGGCGTGCCGCCTCCGGCAGATCCGGTGATCGGGCCCCGCATCGGCATCACCCGCGCGGTGGACTTCCCCTGGCGCTGGCATGTTCGCCACCACCGTCACGTTTCAGTGCGGCCCTCGCGCGGGCCCCGCAAACTCTGACCGCGATGCGTCACGCCGGCATCACCCTGCCATGGCGATACATAACGCCGCATGCATTACCGTGGTCTCAGACAGCCGCCGCAACCGCCCTCGCCACCCAGCCCTGAAAAGCGCCATGGACGAAGCCGAACGACTGCTCGAAATCGAACGACTGCACCTGTTGGATACGCCCCCGGAGCCGGTGTTCGATGCCATCGTCGCCGCCGCCCGCGCCGCAACCGGCATGACCATGGGCCTGATCAGCGTGGTGGCCGAAGACCGCCAGTGGTTCAAGGCCAACATCGGCCTTGAAGGCGTCAGCGAAACGGCCCGCGAAATTTCCTTCTGCACCCATGCCATACGCCAGGACGAGCTGTTCGAGATACCCGATGCGCGCCAGGACCCGCGTTTTTCCACCAATCCACTGGTGACGGGTGGGCCGCGCATCCGGCACTACGCTGGCATCCCTCTGGGCTCGGCGCACGGGGCACGTATCGGCACGCTGTGCCTGCTCGATCCGATGCCCGGCGTGCTGTCTCCGTCCCAGCGCGAGCTGATGGTGCACCTTGCCCGGGTCACCACCCAGGTGCTGGAGCAGCGCAGCACGCTGATGGCGCAGGTGGGCCAGGCCAAGGCGCTGCATCGTGAGCTGAAACGCAGCGAGGACTTCCTGGAGCGCACCAACCGTGCCGCCCGGGTGGGCGGCTGGGAGATGGACCTGGTCACCAACGAAGTGCGCTGGACCCGCGAGACCAAGCAGTTGCACGGCGTGCGCGGCAACTTTGAACCGACGCTCGACACCGCGCTGTCGTTCTATCGCGAAGACAGCCGCAACATCATCCGGGCAGCAGTGCAGCGTTGCATCGACGAAGGCACGTCCTGGGAAGTGCAGCTGCCGATGACCACGGCCGACGGTCGCTCGATCTGGACGCGCGTCGTTGGCAGCCGGCAACAGATCGACGGGCATCCGCGCCTGGTCGGGGCGATCCAGGACATCACGGACGAGCGAGCCGCGCTCGATGCGCTGGAAGCGAGCGAAACCCGCTATCGGCGACTGTTCCACTACAGCCTGGGCCTGATCTGCACGCACACGCTGGACGGAACATTGACCTCGGTGAATCCGGCGGCCGTGCAATCACTGGGTTTCGAGGAAAGCCAGATGATCGGGCGCAGCCTGTGTGAACTGATGCCGCCGGAAAAACGCGCGGGCTTCAATGCCTACCTCGCTCGGATCCAGGCAAACCACACCGACGCTGGTGTGATCGAGCTGATCGCCGCGGACGGAACGCGCCACTACTGGGCGTATCACAACGTGCTCGACAACGAAGCCAGCCCGCCCTACGTGCTGGGACATGCTCAGGACGTCACCGCGCTGCGGATGCAGGAGCAGCAGCTGCGCGAAATGTCCTTCAAGGATCCCCTCACCCAGTGCTACAACCGGCGCTACCTGCACCGGCTGGATGAACTCATTGACGAGCGCTGGGCCTGCGTGATGTTCGACCTGGACCACTTCAAGCACATCAACGACACCCAGGGCCACCGGCGTGGCGACGCCGTCCTGGTCGAGTTCGCCACGTTCCTGCGCTCACCACTGGGCAAAGATGAGACGGTGGTGCGACTGGGCGGCGACGAATTCATGGTGGTACTGGTCGCGCCTGTGGACGGCCGGTTGAGCGAACTGGAGCATTGGTACCAGGACCACGCCGCGCTCGCGCCCAGCGCGTTCTCGATGGGTGCGGCCATCAACACGCCCGGCGAGCCGGTGGCCGACACCATCCAGAAAGCGGACAGCCGCCTGTACCGCACCCGCGCACGGGTACGCCGCGAGCGACGCGAGGACCCAGCCGCGCGTTGATCACGCGCTTACCGTCACCCAGGCCGGCGCGTGGTCGCTGGCCTTTTCCTGCAGGCGTACCCAGCGGTCGACGCCAGCGTCCTTCAGTCGCCCCGCCAGTATGGGGTTCAACAGCAGATGATCGATGCGTAACCCACGGTCGCGCTCGGCATGCTGGCGGAAATAGTCCCAGAAGGTGTAGATCGTGGCGTCGCCGTGCACCTTCCGCACCGCATCGGTCCAGCCCTGCGCCAGCAGTCGTTCAAAGGCCTCGCGCACCTCTGGCTGGAACAGCGCATCGCGGCGCCAGGCCTTGGGGTCGTAGACGTCGGCGTCGGTGGGAATCACGTTGAAATCACCCAGCAGCAGCGCAGGGTGCGGCTGCTCGACCAGGCTGCGCGCATGCCGGATCAGGCGCTCCATCCAGCGTAGCTTGTAGTCGAACCTGGGCCCGGGCTGCGGGTTGCCGTTGGGCAGGTAGAGTGCACCCACCACAATGCCATGCGCCGCCGCCTCCAGGTAGCGGCTCTGGGTGTCCTTGGGCTCGCCCGGCAATCGGCGGCGGCTCTCGACCGGCGTGGTCCCTCGTGCCAGCAGCGCCACGCCGTTCCACCGCGCCTCGCCCTGCCAGAGCGCGCCGTAGCCAGCCTCTTCCAATGCCGAAGCCGGAAACGCGGCGTCGGTCGCCTTCAGTTCCTGCAGGGCAACCACATCCGGCGATCCCCTGTGCAGCCAGTCCAACAGCTGCGGCAGGCGTGTGCCGATGCCGTTGACGTTGAACGTGGCAATGCGAAGCATCTTGCGACGGGCCATGCGGGAAGTCTCCTCGGCGCATCGGGTGAGCGTTCAGTGTGCGCGCCCAGGCATCCAAGGACCGTGGATGCCGCGTAATGATGCGGTGCAATCCGGTTCACCGACCGCTGCCTTGCCGCGCAGCAGGCTGGTCACCGTGAACCCGGCATCAGCCGCCTGTGGCTGCTGCCGTTCTACCGCAACGCCGGCCGTGATGGCGGCTACGATGTCACCGGGTGCGCCCCTACTCCGCCGCCAATGCCTGGATCGGGTCCAGCTGCGCGGCAGTGCGTGCCGGAAAGTAGCCAAAGCCCAGCCCGATGGCCGAAGAGCACGCCAGTGCGGCGAGCACCGGCCCCGGCGAGAACAGGAACGGCACGCCCAGCGACAACAGGCTCGACAGCGCACCCACAGCGAACGCGAGCAACACCCCCAGCACACCGCCGAACAGGCAGATCAGCACCGCCTCGATCAGGAACTGGCGCAGGATGTCGTTCTGCCGCGCCCCCACCGCCAGTCGCACGCCAATCTCGCGCACGCGCTCCTTCACCGACACCAGCATGATGTTCATTACGCCTACGCCGCCCACCACCAGCGCCACCGCCGCGATCGCCGAAACCAACGCGGCCAGGGTCTGGCTGGACTTCATCACCGCCTTGCGGATCTGGTCGGCGTTGTAGATGAAGAAGTCACGACGGCCATGCAGGCGCTCCAACTCGGCGCCCAGCGAGGCTTCGGCGGCATTGGTGGGTACGTTGTCGCGTACGCGCACGGTGATGCTCTCCAGGCGTTGGCTGCCCAGCAGCCGGGAAGCCGCCGAGGTGTACGGCACGTAGATCGTGGGGGTTGCACCACCGGCGAACGCATTGGGACCGACCGCGCCGATCACCTCGACCGGCATGCCACCCAGCAGCACCGTGCTGCCGATGGGATTGCCAGTGAACAGCGCCTTCGCCGCCTTCTGGTCGACCACGCCCACTGCGCGGTGCGCATCGACTTCGGCGTCGGTGAAGAAGCGGCCGGCCTTCAGCCGCAGCCCCCGCACGCGCGGCATGTCGGCCCCTACGCCCAGCACCTGGGTGTTGGCACGACGGCTGCCCTGCAGTGCCGCCACCGATCCCGTCAGGTTCGGACTGGCGCTGTCCACATAACTCAACGCCGCAAGATGGTCCGCGTCGGCCACCACCAGCGTTTCGACTTCCGCCGAGCGCGGGTCACCGAAATCTGCGCCCGGGAAGATCTCCAGGGTGCTGGCGCCCAGCGCGTTGATCTGGGATTCAACCTGCGCTTGTGCGCCCTTGCCCAGCGCAACCACGGTCACCACCGCGGCCACGCCGATGATGATGCCGAGCATGGTCAACAGCGTGCGCAGGCGATGGGCCAGCATCGAACGCGCCGCCATGCGTGCCGCTTCGCGGACCGCATCCCTGCGTGCGCGGCGCTCGGCGACCGGCGACGCGCCGCGTTCGGTCCCGCATCCTGCGGCCGCAGCCAGCAATCCCGGCTCGGCGCGGTCGGCCACCACCCGGCCGTCGGCGATCTCGATCACCCGCGCCGCGTTGGCGGCGATCGCCGCATCATGCGTCACCAGGATCACCGTGTGGCCCTGCGCGTGCAGGCGCTTCAGCTCGGCCATCACCTGCTGGCCACTGGCGTGATCGAGCGCACCGGTCGGCTCGTCGGCCAGCACGATCGCGCCGCCGTTCATCAGCGAGCGGGCAATGGACACGCGCTGCTGCTGGCCACCGGACAGCTGACCCGGCCGGTTCCCGGTGCGTTCGCCCAGCCCCAGCGCTTCCAGCAGCGTGCGTGCGCGCGCAGTGCGCGTCTGTGCGTCCACGCCCGCATAGACTGCCGGCAGCGCTACGTTCTCGGTGGCACTCAGGTTCTCCATCAGGTTGTAGCGCTGGAAGATGAAGCCGAAATGCTCACGGCGCAGGCGTGCCAGCGCGTCCGGCGCCATCTGTTCGCTGGCCTCGCCGTTCACGCGATAGCTGCCCTCGGTCGGCCGGTCCAGGCAGCCCAGGATGTTCATCAGCGTGGACTTGCCCGAACCCGAGGGGCCAATGATGGCGATGAACTCGCCGGCGTTGATGCGCAGCGAGACCTCCTTCAGCACCACCACCTCGCCGGCGGCCGAGCGATAGGCGCGCGATACGCCCTCCAGTTCCAGCAGTGCATGGGCCATGCTCACATCCCCAGCAGGCTGGCGGGTTCGGCGTCGCCACCGCTGGGCGCCTGGCCAACCACCACGTTATCGCCCGCTTTCAGGCCAGACAGGATCTGCACGGCGGTGGCGGTGCGCAGGCCGGTCGTCACCGCACGTTCCTCAGCGCGGCCCTTGGCATCGACCACGCGCACGGTGCCGCGGTTGCCATCCTTGTCATCCGGCTCGGCCAGTGCCGTCAATGGCACCTGCAGCGCGTTGGCGACCCGCGCCAGCTGCAGGGTCACTTTCACCGTCATCGAAGGCTTCAGCTTCAGGCCAGGATTGGCTACATCGAACAGCCCGGCGTAGTACACCGCTTTCGGCGTCTGCGCAGAGCCGCCCGCATTGCCGGAAGCGGCCTCGGCAATCGAGGTCGGCGCTGGCTCCAGCTGCTGCAGATGGGATTCATAACGGCGCCCGCTCGGCCCCAGCGTCGAGAACCACAACGGCTGGCCGGGTGCGACCAGTTCCACATCCGCCTCGGCGATCTCGGCACGCACGGTCATCGTATCCATCTGCGCCAGCATCACGATGGTTGGCGTGGTCTGCATCGAGTTCAACGTCTGCCCGGCCTTGGTGACGATGGCCACGATGTAGCCGTCGCTGGGCGAGACGATGCGGGTATAGCCCAGATTGATCCGTGCAGTTTCGACCTGGGTCACAGCCTGGTCGATCTGCGCCTGCAACGAGGCCACCTCCGAACGCGCCGCATCGCGTGCCACGCGCGCGGCTTCGAAGCCTTCCTGCGACACCAGGCGCGATGCCACCAGCTGCGACTGGCGCTGGTAAGCACGACTGGCCTGCGCATAGCGCGCCAGGCTGGCCGCATGCTGGGCACGCAGCGTATTGGTGGCCGCCTCGGCGCTTCGCAGCGCGATCCGCTGCGGTTGTGAATCGACCTCGGCGATCAGATCGCCGGCCCGCACGCGCTGGCCCAGCACCACATGCAGGCGCTTGACCTGGCCGGACACCTGCGCGCCCACCGCCACCAGCTCCTTCGGATGGACCCGGCCGACCGCCTGTACGGTCTTCTCCAGATCCGCCACCCTTGCCGGCGCGGTGATCAGCGCGGCATCATCGCCGCCTGCAAACGTCCACCATCCAGCACCGGCGGCCAGCGTGGCCACGGCGGCAGCAATCATCCAGGTCCTGCGGTTGCTCATCGAAACGCCCGGTTGCGGGCAGTCACCCAATGCGACCGCCGGAGCCGCAGTCTGGAAGACACTGATGGACGTTTCTTGGAGCCACCGTGGAGATTGCATGGAGGCGCCGCGGCCGTTCAGGCACCAGCGCCACGCCTGAACGCGATAGCTCCGCGTCCACGCAATCTCGACACAATCTCGACCGAATCTCCATCAACGGTCGCTAGCCTCGTCGGCCTCGCCGACCGCCTGTTTGCCGTGTCCCTTTCCTACCCGGACCTGCCACCCATCGATGTGCGCCGTGCCTACCTGGCATGGTGTGCGCCTTCGCCATGGTTGATAGCACTGGTGCTGGCATCGACCAGCACGTGGATGTGGGTCACGCCGTATCCGGGCCTGCCATTGCTGGCCGGCTTCGGGGCCGCCGCACTGGTGGGGTTCGGCAGTGATGGGCCCGGCCGCACCCGCCGCACCGGGTCCCTCGCATCGCTGGCCTTGATCGGCCTGGCGGTCTGGGCGGCAATGCACCCGGCCGCCAACGTCAACCTGCATCTGCTGCTTGCCCTTGCCACCACCGTGGTGTCCGCCCTGCTGGCAGCGCGCCTGCACACCATCGCGCGCATGGCTGCACGGCTGCAGGCCCGGGTGGACGCCACCCCGATGGCCTCGCGCTGGAGCAAGCTACCCTCGGCGGTGTCCACCCTGATGCAGCAGCAGCTGCGCGGCGCGGCTGCGGTGGAACCCAGCCTGCAGCGCACGCTGGTGCTGGCCACACTGGCCTGGGCAGCCAACGAGGAAGCACAGGCCATGGAGCGCCGCCGATGACCCAGCCCCTTCCCGCCCTGCCCTCGAACCCGCAGCACGCAATGAGACATGAACTCCGTAGCCGACCCGCGCCCCTGGTCCTGATTGCCGAAGATGAAGGCGAAATCGCCGATATCCTCGGTGCCTACCTGGCCCGTTCCGGCCTGCGCAGCGCACGCGCCGCCGACGGCGAGGCGGCGCTCGCCAGCCATCGCCAGCTGCGCCCGGACCTGGTGCTGCTGGACGTGCAGATGCCCAGGCTCGATGGCTGGCAGGTATTAAGCGAACTGCGGCGGCGCGGCAACACGCCAGTGATCATGCTCACCGCGCTCGACCAGGACGTGGACAGGCTGACCGGCCTGCGCGTGGGTGCCGACGACTACGTGGCCAAACCATTCAATCCCGCTGAGATCGTTGCACGCATCCAGGCCGTGCTGCGCCGCAGTGCCCCCACCGCCGCCGAAGAACCCAACGGGTTGATCCGCCAGGGGCCGTTCGAGATCGATCTGCGCAGCCACGAGGTGACGGTGCGCACCGGCGAGCAGGTGCACGCACTGAGCGTCACCCTCACCGAGTTCCGGCTGCTGGTGCATATGGCGCGCGCGCCGCGCCAGGTGCATGCGCGCGCGGACCTGCTGCATGCCTGCCTGCCCGAAGGTGATGCGCAGGAACGTACCGTCGACAGCCACGTCAGCAAGCTGCGGCGCAAGCTTGAAGAGGTGGGCGTGATCGGCATTCCCGCCACCATCCGTGGCGTCGGCTACCGTTTCCTGGACTGATCGATGAATCCCAAAGGCAAGAGCATCGGCCGCCAGATCACCCTCTCCATCACGGTCGCCTCGTTGTGTTCGACGGTGCTCTCGATCAGTGGCTTCTACCTGTTCTATTACCTGCTGGAGGTGTTCTATCCGCGCTGGTACGACGCGCCGGAAACGATCATGCCGTCCGGGCTGGAATGGCTGTGGATCGGCTTGACCGCCACCGTGGTGGTCATCTTTGCCACGCTGGTCGCCTCGCGCCTGACCCGGCGCATCATCACCCCGTTGAACTCGGTGGCCGAGAGCCTGCGCCGGGTGGCCAGCGGGGATCTGGAAGCGCGTGCACGTGGCGGCAACACCACGATGGCCGAAGCGGCCACGCTGGTCAGTGATTTCAACTCGATGGCCGAACGGCTCAGCCGGATGTCCGAGAACCGTGTGTTCTGGAACGCGGCGATCGCGCACGAACTGCGCACGCCGATGACCATCCTGCGCGGCCGCCTGCAGGGTATTGCCGAGGGTGTGTTCGAGCCGGGCCCCGAGCAGTTCAACAGCATGCTCACCCAGCTCGAAGGACTCACCCGCATCATCGAAGACCTGCGCGTGGTCAGCCTGGCCGAGAGCGGTCACCTCGATCTGCGCCTGCAGCGCAGCGACGTCAGCGTGCAGGTGGCCGCGGTGGTGGAAGCAATGTCCGACGCACTGGCCGAAAGCGGGTTTTCGGTGACCCTGGAGGCACGGCCGTCACTGGCGGACTGCGATCCGGCCCGCATCCGCCAGGCGGTGCTGGCGCTGCTGGAAAACGCACGACGCCATGCCGTCCCCTGCCCACTGCGGGTTCGTGTCACGCTGGCTGAAGGCCATTGCACCGTGACAGTGGAAGACGGCGGCCCCGGCGTGCCCGACGAGCTTCGCGACAGCATCTTCGAGGCGTTCCAGCGCACCGATGTCTCGCGATCGCGACAGAGCGGAGGCTCCGGCCTAGGCCTGGCCGTGGTGCGGGCGATTGCCGTGGCCCATCACGGAACGGCGCAGTGCCGCCCGACCGAACGCGGCGGCAGCGCGTTCGAGCTCCGTTGGCCGGTGCATGCGCGTCGTTGAGGACGCGGCAGACGCTGCCCTGGTAGCGGCCCACCTTTGATGGGCATTCGCTTCGCTGAACGGCGCCGGTTTCTCCACGCAATCTCCATCGATCCTCCATGCCCGCTCCAAAGGGCCGCAGATACTGGGCGCAACCCGGGAGATGGCAGGCATCCGTCCCCTGCCCTGTCCCCGACCCACCCAGGCATCCCATGAAACACCCCAACGATCCAGCGGCAGCCGCCGGCAGCATCGGGCAGCAGAATGCGGCCGCCACTCTGAAGGCGATCCTGCGCACCTATCCCTGGCAGCTCACCGGCACGTTCTCGCTGGTGGCGCTGGAGAACACCCTGCTGCTGGCCTATCCGTTGTTCGCCGGCTTCGCGGTGGACGCGATCATCAGCGGCAACATCGGCCATGCCGTTTCCTATGCCGGCGTGGTGCTGTTGTTCTGGTTGGTCGGCGCCGCCCGTCGAGCGGTCGATACCCGCACCTTCACCCGCATCTATGCCGATCTGGCAGTGAGCGTGGTGCAGGCACAGCGCCGCCTGGGCCAGGCCACGTCCACCTCGGCGGCACGCGTGGTGCTGGCCCGCGAGTTCGTCGACTTCTTTGAAAAGCACGTCCCGATCATCGCCACCGCGCTGGCATCCATGTTCGGTGCGGTGGCCATGCTGCTGGCGATCGAACCGATGGTCGGTGCCGCTGGCCTGGTCACCCTGCTCGGGGCCCTGCTGGTACTGCCGTCGTTCGCACGCCGCAACGAGCAATTGCATGGCCGGCTGAACAACCGCCTGGAACACGAGATCCGCCTGGTCGACCGGGTCAGCCCCTCGGTACTGCGCCGCCACTACACCACGCTGTCGCGCCTGCGCATCCTGCTGTCCGATCGCGAAGCCGGCGCCTATGTGGTGATCGGGCTGGCTGCTGCGGCATTGTTCGCGCTGACCATCGGCCGCCTTGCCACCACCGACGGAGTTACCCCGGGCCATGTGTACGCGGTGATGACCTACCTGTGGACGTTCGTCGGCAGCCTGGATGATGCACCGTCGATGGTGGATCAGCTGGCACGGTTGAAGGACATCGGCCGCCGCGTCAGCCCCGGCATGGAGGATGCGGAGCGCAAGGACGCCGCTTGACCGGTAGATGCCCACCTTGGTGGGTACCGGTGGAAGCCAGCGCCAACCAAGGTTGGCGGCTGACAGGAGCGATGAACGTTGCTTCGATTTTCTGGCCCGCGCGAAGAACAGCCGAGCATGGCTCGGCTCTACAGAAAAGCTGCCATTCGCTGCAGTTCGTCTTCAAGCGCGCCACGAAACACCTTGTCGCGGGCCAGCGACTTGCCGGCATAGCCCACGCTGGACACCAACTCACCCTCGCGCACGCTGAGATTGGCCCAGCCCACCACCTGGTCGTGCCACAACACCGGCAGTGCGTAGTAGCCGTACTGGCGTTTCGGCGCAGGCGTGTACGCTTCGAACCTGTAGACCCAATCCCACAGCAACTCGAAACGGCGCCGGTCCCACACCACCGGGTCGAACGGCGCCAGCAGGCGCACCTGATCGTCTGGCGCGTGCCTGCGCGAACGCGGATTCTCGTCCGCCGGCCAGTACCAGGTGGTGCCCTCCAGCGTGCAGCTGGCCAGCTGCTGCTTGGCCAGCGCCAGTGCCTTGCGGGTCTGCTCGGCCAGATGCGGTGCACCATAGCCCAGCAGGCGCACCAGATAGGTCAGGCTGGCCGATGGCAGCGGCGCGTACTTGCGCACCACCAGGTCGATCAGCGCGGCCGCGCGCTCAACCTGCGCTTGTTCGCTGGCATCTGGCTCGGCATGCGCGGCCACTGCATAGATGCGGGTGCCACTGTCGCGCCGCTGTACGCGCAGCAGGCCGCGGTAGTGCATGCCGTCCAGCAGGTGCGTGCTGGCATTGCTGGTGCCGCCCCAGTAGTTGGTCACCCGGCCATGCGCAAACGCCTGGTCAACCTCGCGGGGGTGCACACTGCCGCGCTCTCGCACGAACGCCAGCACCTCGGCAGCGCGGCGATGGGTCTCGGCGTCCCACTCGCGCTTGGCCGCGCGCGGGTGCATCAACGCCAGATGCTCGCGCGGCAGGAAGCCGTAGTTCACCAAGCAGTCCTCTTCCACCGGCAAGCGGCTGTAGCGCCGCTCAAGATCGCCTGAGCGGTAGTCCTTCACACGGTGCCGCAGGGTCAGGTCCTGCGCGCGTGCCGGTGCCCGGATCGGGTCGGCCTGCACGAAGCCCAACCGCCGAATCGCGGTCAGCAGCGTGGTCGGCCTGAACAGGGTGCGCGCCACTGCATAGCGGCGAAGGTCATCGAGGGTGGGCGTAGCTGGCATGGCCGCATTGTAGATCCACGCCATGCGTGGATGGGAACACGGCAATTCCCCCGAGGGCTAGCGCTCATCGCACCCGGACACTTCACCGGGCCCAACTACAGGCGCTGCCAGACCACGCCTTCACCGCGGCGAAAGTACACCGCCACGGCGCGGCCGTAGATCCGGTCCGCATCGACCCAGCCGAAGAAGCGGCCGTCCAGGCTGTTGCCACGGTGATCGCCCAGCACCAGCACCTTGCCGGCAGGTACCCGCAGATCGGCAATGTCCGGGCCTCCGCCATGCGTTAGATCCAGTCGGGCCTGCCGCTTGCCGAACCGTTCCACGTCAGTCATGGCAGTCATCTGCAAAGGCTGGCCATTGATGGTCAATCGTCCCTCCTGCAAGCGCACGCGGTCCCCGGCTACTGCGACCACGCGCTTGATCATGCGCACGCCATCGGCCGGGGAAGCGAACACCACCACCTCCCCGCGTTGCGGCACGTTGTCGCCCATCAGCTTCAGCCCGGTGAAAGGCAGGCGCAGGCCGTGCGCCCGCATGTCGACAACCACACGATCACCCGGCTGCAGGGTCGGCTGCATTGAACCGGTTGGCACCACGTAGTGATTTGCCAAGGTGTCGCGTGCAGCCAGGAACAGGCTCAGCAGCATCAGCAGCGGCAAAGCCTGCTTCTTCAGCCACAGCAGCGCTCGCTGGGGCAACGGCGCGCGGGAAGGGGCATGCATTGAGGGCTCCGGAAGATGATGGAAGGGTCCAGCCCCCAGCCTAGACGTACGGCTCTGGGCCATGCATAGGACAAATTCCAGATGTCCTCCCTGGGCGCATGAAGTGCCCATCCGGAGGGCTGTCCGGCCTGGCTCGACGTTACAGCGCGCCGTCCGCATCCAGCATCTGCAACGACCCGATCACCAGCGCCCGCATGCCCTGCTTGAACTCGGTGATCACCTGGCCCTCTTCGTCATCCGCAATCGCGTAGATGGTGTCGGCGCCGGCGATGCAGTAGAACGCGATTGTGGCCAGCAGCCAGCGTGCCTTGTCCATCGGCAGGCCGAAGACTTCGGCCACGTGCGCCTGGTGGGAGGCGATCTTCTCCAGCATCGGCGCGGTCGCCACCGTGCGCCGCAGCAGGTACGGCGGCAGCCCGGGATGCGCCTTCACCACCTCGCACAACGATTCCACGAACACCATCAGATAGCCCTGCAGGCCGCCCGCCGCATCGGCCGAGGCGCGCGGAATCTGCCAGCGCTGGAACACCGCCTCGGCCACCAGGCGCTTCAGCGCCTCCAGGTTGGCCACGCGCTTGTACAGCGCGGCCTGGGTCACCGCCAGTTCGGCGGCCACGTTGGCCATGGTCAGGTTGGGCAGGCCCAGGCGGATGCCGATGTCGGCCAGGCGCTCGGGGGTGATGGTGGGCGGGCGGCCACGGGTCGGCGCCGTTGGATCGGGGTGCGGGCTCATACGGTGCGTGTTCATACCCTGCCGAGGGTGCCAGCAAAGGGACCCTCTTGTCCGCTTCGGTCTATTTAGTTTAATTTACTCAACTAATTCGGAATGCGTCTGGTTCGCACTCATGGCGCCGCCCGAACCGAGCCCCAGGCTCACTTCCCGCCAGGTCCCCACCCAGCCGACAACCCTGCGCTGCGCGCTCTTCCCGTGCTTGCCGAAGGCAGCGCGCCAGGCGCGCTCGCCCTCGCGATTCACAGGACTCTGGCATGACCGTGTACCCCTTCTCCTCTCCACAAACCCGAGCTGCCGCCGCGTCCTGCAGCCAGCCACTCCCACACGGCCTGGCCCGGCGCTACCGCGCATCGGCGCTCGCGCTTGGCCTGATGGCATCGTGCGCCGCGCTGGCCGAAACCGCGCCGTCCACCCTGCCCTCGGTGCAGGTGCAGGAACAGCGCCGGGTCACCGCAGACTATGCCGGCGGTCAGGTGGCCGCCGGCGGCCGTATGGGCCTGCTCGGCGACAAGGATTTCATGGACACGCCGTTCAGTACGGTCAGCTATACCGAGTCCTTCATCCGCGACCGCCAGGCCAAGGACCTGACCGACGTCATCGCCGCCACCGACCCCACCGTCTTCAGCAACGGCGTCACCGGCGCATGGAGCGAGAACTACGCGATCCGCGGCTTCGCCTCCAGCACCAGCGACACCACCTTCAACGGCCTCAGCGGCATGGCGCCGTACTACCGTACCTCGCCGGAGATGTTCGAACGCATCGAGGTGCTGAAAGGCCCCTCCGCGCTGCTCAATGGCATGCCGCCGGGCGGCTCGGTGGGCGGCGCGGTGAACCTGGTGCCCAAGCGCGCTGGCGAGCAGCCGCTGTTGCGGGTCAGCGCCAACTTCGCCTCCGATGCGCAGTTCGGCACCCATGTGGACATGGGCCGTCGGCTCGGCGCCGACAAACAGTTCGGCATCCGCTTCAACGGCGCGTACCGTGATGGCGATGGCGCGGTCGGCAAGCAGCGCAAGAAGGTGCAGCTCGGTTCGCTGGCACTGGACTGGCGCGGCGAGCGTGCGCGGCTGTCGGCCGATCTGTACAGCGCCGATGACCGTGTTGATGGCCCTGCACGTGGCGTCGGCCTGGCGCCCGGCGTCGCCATTCCGCGGCCGCCGCGTGGCGATACGCTGATCAACCCGGACTGGGCCTACGTGGACAGCCAGGACAAGGGCGCGATGCTGCGCGGCGAACTGGACATCAACGATAGCCTGATGGCCTACCTCGCGTACGGCACCAGCAGGACCGACTACCGCTACAACGGCTCGATCAGCGCGCAGATCCTCAACCCGGCGGGTGACTTCACCACCGTGATCGGCCAGCTCGCGTTCGACATCAAGAAGCAATCCGGTGACGCCGGCCTGCGCGGCAGCTTCCGTACCGGCAGCGTGGGCCACCAATGGGCCGCCAACGTGACCCACTATCAGCATACCCAGAACGACTACGGCCGCCGCAGCGTGCCGGGCTGGGACTGGACCACCAACCTGTACAACCCGGTGTGGGGCCCGGCCGCGCCGTTCGTAGCACCACACATCTCGCATACCGAACTGCGGCTGGACAGCATCGGCTTCGCCGACACCTTGTCCTTTGCCGATGAACGTGTGCAGCTGACGCTGGGTGTGCGCCGCCAGCAGGTGGTCAGCGAGACCTTCAACGTGGCCACGGGTGCACGCACCTCACGCTACGACGAGAGCGCCACTACCCCGGCAGCGGCGCTGCTGGTGAAGGCGACCGACACGGTCTCCCTCTACACCAACTACATCGAAGGCCTCAGCCAGGGCGCCACCGCGCCGATGACCGCTGCCAATGCCGGTGAAGTGTTCGCACCGTTCCGCACCAGGCAGAAGGAGCTGGGCCTGAAGCTGGACCTGGGCCGCTTCGCGCACACCTTCAGCGTGTACGAGATCAAGCGGCCGAGCAGCTACACCGACCCGGTCACGAATATCTTCTCGTTTGGCGGCGAGCAACGTAACCGCGGTGTGGAATGGGGCTTCTTCGGCACACCCATCGACGGCGTGCGTCTGCTGGGTGGCGTGGCCTACGTGCAGCCGAAGCTGACCCGCACGGCAGGCGGCGTGAATGAAGGACGCATCGCCACCGCCGTGGCGCAGCGGCAGGCCAAGCTGGGCGTGGAGTGGGATGTGCCTGCGCTGGAAGGCCTGACCCTGACAGGTAATGCCACGTCGATGTCGAAGCAGTACATCAGTGCCGACAACCGCCTGTCGGTGCCGGGGCGCACGTTGTTCGACGTGGGCGCGCGCTACAGCACCACGCTAGCCGGGCGGCCCCTTGCGCTGCGGGCCACCGTGAACAACGTGACCAACAAGTCTTATTGGGGCATGCCGTTACTGTCCAGCCTGGCACTGGGTGCACCGAGGACGGTGCTGCTGTCGGCAACGATGGATTTCTGAGAAGGCATCCACGCATGGCGTGGATCTAATGTGGAGCCGAGCATAGGCTCGGCTCCACAGCAGAAGTTGGGGCCGGATTCCGTTGCCGAGCCAAGAGGATGAGACCCCGATGCAGGCTCACCTACCAGGCCATGCGCAAGCCCACTTGGCCACCCACGTTCCGATAGCCGCGGTCACCGCGCTGCACGCTCACGCCACCCCACGCACCCCAGCGCTGGCCCAGCTTCAGCTCGGCACCGGCCTGCACCTCGTAGCGGTTGCGCGGCACGTCCGCACCCGGCGTGTCACCGTTGAACTGCAACGTGCTGGCGCCGCTGTCACGCAGCCAGTTTACGCTGAGGTAGGGCTGCACCGTGTTGCCCGCTGCAGTCGCATGACCAAACACGCGCACGCCCAGGCGCCCGCTCAGGCCACCGGCATCGGCATGGTCAATCACCGTGCCATTGCTCTCCACGTGGCGATCGGCGCGGAAGTCGACATGACTCAGCTGCAGCTGCGGCTGCACGTACAGCGCGCTGGCGTTGCCCTGCCACACGTTGAAGGTGTAGCCGGTCTCCAGCGACGCACTGGCCATGCGGGAGTCGTAGTGCTCCGGCGCCAGGCCCACGCCCTGCACGCGGTTATCGAAACGGCCGTACTGCAGGGCCGCATCGATGTATGCACCCTGCGTGCCGTCAGCCGCCTGCAACCAGGTGCCGTACACACCTAGCGCGCTGCCACGCACCCGACCCTTGGCGCTGTAGCCGGTCAGATCGGACACTGCGCTGCTGTCGGCACGCCCCGTACCCAACATCACGCCGAATGCAGCGTTGCCTCGGCGAACAAGGTCACTGCCGATCTGCAGCACCGAGGTGTTGCCATCGATCGACAGCTGACCGCCGACCGCGCTGAAGTCCGCCTGCTGCCGGCCCACGAGCGCCCACGCGGCACGGCCTTCATCCAGCGGGACGGTACCGATGCGGTCGTTCATACGATGGGAAAACATGTTGATGGCTGCCGACTGGTTTGCCAAGTACGCACCGGCTTCCGGGCGCAGCAGCCGAGGCGGAGTGATGGGGTCAACCGGATCGATCGGGTCAATCGGCGCACAGCCCGGCAGCGACGGATCGACCTGGCACGGGTCGGGCGTCGTCGGCAGTTCGGAACGCAGGTACCAGTTGCCCTCGCCACCAGCCACACCACCCTTGTGCAGGAAGTACTCATACGTACCGGCCACGGCACGTCCGGCCAGCGTGTAGCGGGCCAGCGACGCGCCATCAACCCGGATCAGTTCGATCCCGTCCAGCGTTTGCGCACCGAGGCCACCGACGTTGTTTACCACCACCTGCGCATCGCCCCGCGCGTCGCCATGCACGTAAAGGCGGTCGATGGCCGAATCGTCCCCCTGCAATGCACCGTTGAACAGGAACGTCGCAGCGGTCGTATCCAGATCACCGGCCACGGTCAACGTGTTGAAACCGCGCCCGTCGGACAGTGCAAGGCCACTGCCGTTGACCTGCAGCGATTCGACCGCAGTATCACCGGTCAACGTCCATTGGCTGCCACTGTCCAGCGAGACGCCGTGCAACCGATCCGAGCGGCCCACCCACAGCGAGCCCTCCGTCAAGTGCACGTGCAGTTCCGACTGCGGCACCCGGCCCGCCGCCAGATCGTCGGGATTAATGACGATGTCGCCCTGCATCCGCGCGCCCTCCGCCAAGGCCACGTCGAAGCGACCGGCCACGGCCGCATCCAGCTGCACGGCGATGCCGTTGCCACCGTACAGCACCGCGCCCTTGCCCAGCGCCAGTCCGGCATCACGCGTGGAACGGATCCAGGCGCCGCCGTGCTGCTGGCTTACCAGCGATCCGCCATCGATCTGCAGGCGGCCGCCATCGTTGACCACTGTCGCCCACGAGCCCTCGCCTTCGGTCAATACGTGGGTGTCGTGCAGCACAACGTCGCCGGTGCCACCGGCCATCACGCCGGTCGCGTCTGTACCGGTGGTACGCACCACCGAGCCGTCCAAACGGATAGTACCGCCCTGTCGCGCAACCACCGCCGAAGCCTGGTCGCCCTCGGTCGTGATCCAGGAACCCACCATGTCTACCGTGGGAGGCGTTGCGCCGACACGGCTGCCATCAGCCAGGAGGGCCGTTGCTCCGTGGCCCGATGCCTGCAACGCACTCTCGTGGACCGTGGCCTTGCCACCTTCCAACCACAGGGCCACACCGGAATCGGCCAGCGCGCTGAGGCTGGAACCGCGCACCTCCAGCGCGTTGTTGCCCGACGAGCGAATACCGTTCCCGCCACTGATGAAACTCGATTCAACCTTGGCCGTATTGCGCTCTCCGGTGATGGAGAGGCCTGTGCCGGATCTGGCGCCTTCTACGCCTGCAGCAGCCTCAAGCCGGCTCTCGCCGACCAGGACGGTATGGTCACTACCCGTTATTGATACTGCATTGCTCCCGCTGGAAGAAACAATGCTGTTTCCAAGGGTGAGCTGGCTTCCGTCGCCGCGGACGTCGACCGCTATGTAGGTAGCGCTCAGCTGGCTGCCGGATACCGTGCCCATGCCACTGTTCAGGTCCAACGCGATGACCCCGCTCAGCTCGCTGCCGGCGATATCCAGCTGCCCCTTGTAGATACGTGCCGCCACGCCGCCTCCAGCATGAATCCGGCTGGCGTAGACCTGTGCCATCCCTCCGTCGGCCAGCGACAGGCCCGCCGGACTGAAGAATTTCTCCTGGTCACTCAAGACGATCTCAACGCCATGCAGCGCCAGCCGCGCACTTTCGCGCACAACAATGCCCCGGGGTTCGAAGAACGACCCCGGTGCAGCCGGTTTTTCAACGATGCGGACATTCCGCAGCACGACCTCCGATGTACCCGTGGCCAGGATGCCGGTGCCCGAATTCCCCTGCAGGTCCACCTGCACGCCCTCCAGCAGCGACGTTCCACCGGTCGCTACGAAGGCCGTGTCGCTGTTCGAGGTGATCTTCCCGCCCCGCATCTGCAGGCTGCCGTCCTGTACCGAGATACCAGCGCCACTGCTTTCGGCCGTCGTGATACCGACGTTCTCGAGGATAACGTCCCCTCCGTCCACCGAAACTCCGGTGCTTCGCAAACCTCCTACCGAAATGTCCATGTTCGAGACATGCACCGATGCCGCGGACCTCGCGGAAATGCCGTGTGCATCGCTGCCATTGGTCTGGATGCTGCCGCCATCCAGCACGATCCGGCTGCCGTCGCCTTCCGCCAGGACCGCTGGACGGCCGCTGCCCGACTGGTACAGGTTCACCGCGCCTGCGGGGACGATGGAACCGCCGTTGAGCGCGTGGAAGAGTGGACGGCTGGAGGCTCGATAGTCACCGGCTGCAGGCGTCTGCTCATCGCCATCGGCGATGACCTGCTGCGCCAGCACCGGGAAGCCGGCGAGCACGCCAGCAAGCAGCCCCAAAGAGGGGACGACACGTTGATTGCGACACATGAAAGCACTCCGACGAAAGGCAATGTCGCAAATGGTCCTTTCTGTCGCGGAGGCCATCCATGCAACTTGTTGCAATCAGGCAGTACAGGGGTCGGCGGGTTCATCTGGCGTTGCGCGGCCCGCATTGCAGACCCGCGCTGGCAGCCAGGAACGCCGCCGGGCGTAGGCCCGGCGCTACAACGATGCTGTTGCTACCAGCGCCGTGCCACGCCCAGCTGTGCGCTCGTCTGGCGGTAGCCGTGATCACCACGCGAGACGTTGAGGCCACCCCAGGCGGACAGGCCGCTCCGGAACTGGATGCGTACCCCACTTCCCACTTCGTAGCGACTGCGCGGTGCAATACCGGCGATTGTCTCGTTGCCGAAACCGAGCTCGGATCGGCCAGTATCGCGATACCCGTGGGCGGCCAGCCATGGACTGACCACTGCGCCCTGTCCTCCGGCACCCTGCCCCTCCAGGCGCAACCCCAGGCGCCGTGACCACGCGGTACTGGTTGGATGTGCGATCGGGGTGCCGGTTGCCTCCACGTGCAGGTTGCCGCGATCGCGGAACTGGACGATCTGTACATCCGGTTGCAAGGTCAGCACGGTGCCGCCAAGCGTGCCCAGCGGCAGGCGGTAGCCGGCCTGAAGCGATGCCTGGCGTGCACGCGACCGGTAGTGCTCGGGTGCCAGCGCATCACCCTGCACGCGATTGCGGAAGCGCGCATGCACAACTGCAGCATCCACATAAGCGGCCTCACCCTGCCAACCGGCGTACACGCCGAGGGCATTGGACTGCACCCGGCCGCGGGCGGCATAGCCGGTCAGGGACGAGCGCGACTGCGCATCGGCACGCCCGGACGACAGCAGCACGCCAGCGCGGCCACGCCCGGCGTCGAACACGCCCAGGTCGGCGCCCAGCTGCAGGCTGTTCCACTGCGCGGATTGCTGCAGCTGATCCACCAGTCCCGGCAGCTGCGCCTGACCACTCTCGACCCGGGTCCACCCGCGTACGCCCTCCCGCCCCTCATTCGTGGCCAGAGGCTGGCGTGGCTGCAGCAGCGCCTGTCGCACCCACCGGTTGGCCAGATAGGCACCCGCTTCCGGTCGCAGCACGCCTGCCGGGTCAGGCAGCGATGGAACTTCCGGGGTTGGATCAGGCCCCGGCTCCGGTGTCGGATCGGGTGTCGGCTCCGGCGCCGGATCGGGATCGGGTACTGGATCGACACCGCAGCCGGGCAGGGTCGGATCGTCATCGCATGGGTCAACGGCGGACAACTGCGAGCGCAGGTACCAGTCACCATCCGCGCCATCGTGATGCAGGAAGTACTCATACATGCCGCCGACCGCACGACCGGACAGGGCCAGCGTCGCCAGCGACCGCCCGCCCACGGTGATCAAAGGGATTCCCTTGTCGGTTGCGGCCCCGTCGCCAACGCCGACCACCGAGACCGTACCATTGCCCAGGAAATCGCCCTGGACGTCGAAGCGATCACTGGCCGCAGCGTCGCCGCCAAGCACCGTATCCAGGTGCAGGTGACCTTCATCAAGAAGCAGATCGCCGCGCACGACGAAGCGATCACCTGCATGGCCGTTGGCCAGCGACACCTCGCTGCGCTGCACACTCAACTGATCGACCATGGCGTTGCCGTCCACCTGCCAGACGCTGCGCTCGCGCAATGCGACATCGAGCCGGCCAACATCCGCGACGCGGGCGCCCCCCCGCATCAGGCTGCCCTGCAGCTGGACATCGGCCGCGGCGAAGCGGCCGATATCGAACAGTGCACCGCGCTCGTTCGCAAGTACGCTGCCCGCCTGCGCGCGCAGCTGCACCCGGGTATCGGGTGCCTCCAGGACGATCGCCGCAGCCCCTCCGCCAAGCAGCTTGGATGCGTGCAGGTTCACCCGCACCTGACCATGCCCAACCGCCATACGCAGCGCCGCGTCGCTGCCCTCTGCCACGCTGTTGATCATGTCCAATCGATTGGCATCGCCATCGAGGAAGCGCACTGCATCGCCCTGCAGCGCCTGTACCTGGCTGTCCTGCAACATCAGTTCGGCGCCCATGCCTGCACGGCCCGCGTCAGCCCCGCGATAGCCTGCGATGATGCCGCTGCTGCCGCTGCCCTCAACGCGAACCTGCACGCCGTACAGCTGGGCACGGCCCGCGTAGGCGTACGACGGGCCTCCGAAACCAATGTGACCCGACTCGACGTAGAGCCCCGTACTGTCTTCCCCCGCTGTGCGAATGCTGCCGCCCTGCATGGCCACATCCGATCGATAGTTCCAGAGGCCGAACGCCCTGTCACCCTGGGTCGCGATGTCCACGTTGCGCAGCTGCAGCCACGCACTGGGCTCGAGCGCGACGCCCGCACTATCCTGGCCCTGCGTGAAGATCGAGCTGTCGATCACGGTGGTCGTATTCGCCTTGGCGATGAATCCTGACGCGTCCGGCGAAATATTGCCTACGTACAGCCCCGTCGAAGCCTCGCCGGAGGTCCGCAGGTGCGACCGGCTGATCCTTGCGCCGTCCACATGGTTGCTGGTCATCACCAAGGCGTCGGACATCGTCCCTGCAGTCTCGACCAGGCTGTCTTCCATCACCAGATAACCACGCTGATTGATATCCATCTCCACGCCTGGCCAGCGATCGCGACTGCCGATCACGGTGGCGTCGTAGACCTCCAGCGACCGATCGAACCAGAGATCGTGGGCGGCGATTTCAACGCCACACAGGTAGGACACCTCTACAGCAGGATCACCCGGATCAGCCGGGCGCGGAATGCTCGGGCAGGGCACGCCGGGAGGAGCGGCGGCAACCGATGCTGCGGGTAGAACCAGGGCCAGCATCAATGCTGCCGCCAGAGGCTGTCGGGTGAGGTTGTTCATGGCGTCCAGGAATCGAAAGGTGGTATAGGCAGGAACTTTCGCCCCGTACGCCACCGAATGCCATGCAACTTGTTGCAAATCCATCCGCAGTACGAAAGCTGCAACCAGCCAAACAAGACATGCGCCATCGCGATTGTCTTTTCTCGCAGTACGCCCGCACAGCGCTGTTCCTGTAGCGCTGAGCCATGCAAGGTTCCGTCTGGTCCGAGGAGCCGAGCGCGGGCACGGCTCTACGGATCGTCAGGCAATCCGCGATCGGCATCCACGCAGGGCGTAGATCTACAAAAGCGCACTGTCGGGTTCGTACGAATCCGATAGTGTCCTTCCCGGCCGGACTCCACCATCGGCGTGACCCTCCTCACGCGGTGGTGCCATGCGCCTTCCAGCCTTTCCTTCGTTCACCACGTCGTTGCGACATGTGCTGCTCGCAACACTCCTTCTCGTACCCTCGCTGGCAACCGCCGCCTCGATCTGTGTCATGCGCTCGGGTGAGCGCCTGCTGCTGGTGCAGGATGTCACCTCGCGCTGGCAGCTGCCTGGCGGAACGGCAGAACACGGTGAATTGCCGCAACAGACCGCTGCCCGCGAAGCGCTGGAAGAAACCGGGCTTGCCGTCGCCACCACCGACCTGCTGGACGACAAGTTGGGTGTGCATGTATTCGCCTGCCGTGCCCTCGAACCCGTCCAGGTGCACGGCAATGCGGTGAATGTGCTGGATGCGCCGCACCTCGGGCGGGAGATCATCCAGGCGCGCTGGGTCAGCCGCGACGAGGTGCGTACACTGCGCACGCGTTTCCCGCAGCAGTTGGAGCGCGCGTATCAGCGGCTGCACGCAGTAGCCGAGAGTGAAGTACGCCCCGTCGCGCGCTTCGGGGCCGCCTCGGCCTTCCGCCAAGCGGAACTGGATTGCGTGCAGCGCACCCAGCAGTGGCCGGTGCGCGGGCTGGCGATGATTGGCAACGTCCTGGGCGAATTCTGGTTCTATCTGCTGGCAATGCCCGTGTTGTGGGTTGCGTTCGGCGCGCAGGCATCCCGCCTGATGCTGATGGCGTTGATGGTGGTCACGCTGGCCGTGCAGAGCATCAAGGTCTTCGCACCGGTGCCACGCCCCTTCAGCTTCGACGCCACGCTCAGCCTGGCCGGTGCCGCCGGCCCTTCCCTGCCCAGCGGACACACCACCAGCGCCACCTGCTTCTTCGTGCTGGTCGCGCTGTGGTTGTTGGCACGCCAACACATCACCGGAAGGTTCAAACGCTCGGCAGTGCTGGGTATCGCGCTGCTGGCCGGGGTGATCGCTGGAATGGCCCGGGTCTGGCTGGGGGTTCACTATTGGAGCGATGTTGCTGCAGGGTTGCTGTTGGGTAGTGCGATCGCGGCGGGAATCCATGCGCTGGGGACATCGCTGGCACGCCACGAACACCCGGCGGTGCGCGAGCGGATCTGCTGGGCTGCCATTGCCTGCGTCAGCCTGGCCGTGGGTGTGGCCTGGCAGGCCCTGCCGCTGCTATTGCCGTTCTGCGTAGCAGCCGCCTGCGCGGTGCTGCCGCGTGCAACCCGGGAGCGAGCGTCGATGGGCTCGGCAGCATGGCTGCTGGCCGGCCTGCTGGTGCTGGGTGGCGTATGCCTGCCGATGGCACAGCGCGCCGAACCGTTCGTGCTTGCGGCCGGCCTGCAGGCGCTGGACTACGTGGGGCTGGGCGCGTGGGTGGCGTGGGGTGCCAGTGCGGCTGCCGCGTGGTGGCCGCTGAGGTACCCGCGGTAGCGTCCACGCATGGCGCCGAGCCATGCTCGGCTGCGTTTTGTCCGGCTCTATATGAACAGCATCCGCGCATGGCGTGGATCTACTCGGGGTGCAGCCGGAAGATGGCGTGGTTGGTCAGCGCCAGCGCGGCCAGCTTCAGCCCTTCCATCACGCGGTCGCCCACGTAGTGCTCCGGGCCGCCGTTCTGGCGGGCGCGCTCGGCGGCCAGCAGGATCTCGTTGATGATGCGCAGGCCGGCCAGGGCGCCATCGCTGTCGGCCAGCGCCAGGCAACGGCCCGGCAGCTGGTGACGCTCGGGCCAAGGCTGGCCGTCCGCGGCCACGCCGCGGCCGATCTGGTGCAGCAGCGCGATCAGGTTGTTGGGGTCGGGCGTTGCGCTCGCTTCCTCGCCTTCATCGGCGTTGGCCGGGGCGTACTGGGTGCGCAGAGGGGGAATGTCCGAAGGGTTCATGGCAAGTCTCCGTACAAGGCTACGGTGCCACCGCCCTTAACAAAGGCGGCGGACGGTACGTGGCTGGAAATCCGGCGGTCGCGTAAGCACTAACCGGCAGGTGGGCTATCGCCCACCTCCACGCACCGCCCGCCATAAAGCACGGGCGAATTGCCAGCCGGCACCGCACAAAGCGGCGCCGGCTGGCGTGCGCAAACTACACGCGACCAACGGGGTTTCCAGGCCCCGGCCACCCTTTTCCGGCGGCACCCCATCATGTGCACAACGGGGTGGCAGGCGCCAACAACCCACGTGCAAAGACAGCAACGTTCACGCAGTGGCAGCATTGTCGCATATCGACAATCGAGCCGAAATTCAACAACTTGCACCATGCCGATGGCGCCTGGCTTCACCTGCATCGGCACCATGCGTTCCTTGACCGCATCCGGCTTTCAAGACGCGCGACACGCCAGTTCCGACATTACGCAAGCAGATGTGCAATCAACGCCAGCACCGCCAGATGTCCCACGTAGTACCCGTAGAACACCCACCGCCAGCGCGGCAGTGGCCATGTCACCCGCGCGGCCAGCAGCACCACCGGTACGGCCAGCAATGCCCAGCCGTTGTGGTTCGCCCAGCACACCGCTGCGAGCCCGACCAGCAGCAGCCACCACGCGCGATGCCGGAACGCGATCCATCCCAGCAGCACGCAGCCGACACCCGCCCACTGGTAATCCACGAACATCGGCAGCACGCCGGCAGCCAGCAACAGCTGAACGGGCCGATGGTTCGCCAGCGCATGAACGGCCACCGCAGCCAGGGCAAAGGTCAGCAGGATGTTGAGCGGCAGCCAGGAACCAAACGCGAATGCGTGCACTGGCTGCGCGATCAGCCCCCACAGCGCGAGCCGACGCATCGACTTGCGCAGGTCGGCCCCGGGCTGGGCCAGGTTGCAGGCCATCACCAGCGCGAACAGCGGGAAGGCAATGCGCCCCAGTTCGCTGACCACCGGTACGTAGCCGCCAAAGACCACCTTGGCCACGTGATCACCGGTCATGGCCAGCAGTGCGATCCACTTCAGCAGCTCGCGCGCGCCGCTGCCAAGGGTGAAGTTGAAGGTTGACGTCCCGGTCGTGGTCGCTTGCATCGCGGAAGCTTATGCGCATCGGCCAACCCATTTCCAGCGCCGCGCAGGAGTCCGTCGCTGCAGCCCGCAGGTGGCGGCGCTATGCTGGCCGCCCCAGCTTGTGAGACACCTGCCATGCGTACCCTGTACCCCGCCATCGAACCCTACCGCGAGTTCACCCTGCCGGTGAGCGATCTGCACACGCTGCATGTCGAAGAGTGCGGCACACCGGACGGCATTCCGGTGGTGTACCTGCACGGCGGCCCAGGCGCGGGCATTTCACCCACCCATCGCCGTTTCTTCGATCCGGCACGCTACCGCATTGTGTTGATCGACCAGCGTGGCAGCGGCCGCTCCACCCCGTTCGGCGAGCTGCGCGACAACACTACGCAGGACCTGGTGGCCGACATCGAGAAGGTGCGTGAGCACCTGGGCATCGAGCGTTGGCTGGTCTATGGCGGCTCCTGGGGGTCGACCCTGTCACTGGCCTACGCACAGGCACATCCCGAGCGCGCCACCGGCCTGATCGTGCGCGGCGTATTCCTCGGCCGCGAAATGGAAAACCGCTGGTTCGCCGAAGCCAACGGCGGTGCGCGCTGGATCTTCCCGGAGCGCTGGGACCGCTATGAGGCCTACATTCCGGAAGCCGAGCGCGGCGACATGATCGCAGCCTACTGGAGCCGCATGGACAGCCCGGATGTGGCGATCCGGATCGAAGCCGCGCAGGCCTGGCTGGGCTGGGAGGACAACGCGGCCACCCTGCAGCACGACGTGGATGCGCAATCCACCGACGACCCGCTGGACACATTGGCAAAGGCCCGCATTGAAGCGCATTACTTCCGCAACAGCATCTTCCTGGAGCCGGACCAGCTGCTGCGCGATATCGATCACATCCGCCACCTGCCCTGCGTGATCGTGCAGGGGCGCTACGACATCATCTGCCCGCCGCGCAGTGCGTGGGATCTGGCCAAGGCCTGGCCGGAAGCCCGGCTGGAGATGGTGACCTCCGGCCACAGCGCGAACGAGCCGGCCACGGTGGATGCGCTGGTGCGGGCCACGGACGCCTTTGCCGACCGTTTCTGAGCAGATGGTAGTGCCGGCCGCTGGCCGGCATCCCACCGTTCGAGGGTAGCTTCGACTCCGCGCAATCGCTGCTGCGCGGCCAGGTGAATGGCGACCCACCGGCAACGGTCCACGGCCCCATTCTTCGCAGCCCGCTTACAGCTCCGCGCAGAAGATCCGGCGGTGACCACCGCACCGGTGGTTCGCCCTTTCCCCAGGAGCACGCCATGACCGGTTATCGCTGCCTTCCCATCGCTCTCTCGCTATCTGCGGGCCTGCTGCTGGGCGCCTGTTCCAATCCCCAGGAGGCCAGCAAGGCCACCGCCGCCGAGGACGTGACAGAAGTAAGGCTCATCCCTGCCTACGAATCGCTGGACAAGGACAAGGACGGCATCGTCACCCTGGCGGAAGTCGATGCGGTAGCACCGGACTGGGCCGAACGGCTGCATGCCTGCGATACCGACCGTGACAAGACGTTGACCCGTGGCGAGTACGACGTGTGCAAGCAGACCAGCGCTTCGCATTGATCCATCACTGAACCCTCGATTGGCGCTGTGCATGCCCGGCTATACCAAGGTATAGCCGGGCTAACCCACGAGTCTCTAGGCCTGTCCCATTCAGGGGCGGACAATAGCACCACTGGCCAGGGCAACCCTGGCTGCCAACTTCCCCTCATGGAGACGCAGATGGACCCCGACCCTGCCGGGTGCGCCGCACCCCGGATCACCGCCTGTTGCCTGTTCCTGGCGCCTGCCCGCCGGTCCCTGCCTGCCTGAGTGACGGGGGACCGCCAGGCGCCGCCTGCCTGGAGATCGCCCCCATGTCCTACAAGATCCTCTACATCACCCTGCGCCGCCTGATCGGCGAGCGCGATGTTGCCGCCCTGCGCAGCCAGCTGCTGCAATACGGCCCGGTCATGTTTGCCCGTTCGCTGTCGCTCGGTTCGCCGCGCGTGGTGGCCGACGCCTTGTCGCTGCTGCCGATCAGCGAGCGCATCACTGTGCTGCGTCATCTGCCCTATCCCCTGCGCGATGCGATGAAGCCGCTGTGCATCGGTGGCAGCCAGCGGCTGCACATGCAGCCATGGTCACCGGCGGTGCTGGCGATGCGCCACGCCTGACCTTGTTCCAACTGTTCCGTTCGTGTTCCGGCCGCGGCCGGCTCTGACATTCGAGGAGAGTCCCATGAGCCTGCTCAACGCCTGGTTCAACGCCTTCCTGCGCAGCCGTCGCGCAGGCAACCTGTTCCGTCGCCGTGCGATGCCCGAAGCCGGGTTCGGCCCGGGCAGCGCCGAAGCAGCGCCGTTCGCGCTCACCACCGGCCTGGTCACCCTCGCCCAGCAGGAGGAAGCCGAGCTGCTGGCGACGCTGGAATCGCACGCCGACGGCCTCAGCCCGCATGAGGCCGAGGAGCGGCTGGCCACGCTCGGTCCCAACGAGGTGGATCACGAAAAGCCGCTGCCGTGGTGGCGCCATCTGTGGCAGTGCTACCGCAATCCGTTCAACCTGCTGCTGACCGTGCTGGCGGCGGTGTCCTGGCTGACCGAGGACATCAAGGCCACCGTGGTGATCGGTGCGATGGTATTGCTGTCCACGCTCATCCGCTTCGTACAGGAGGGGCGTTCGAACCGTGCCGCCGAGCGGCTGAAGGCACTGGTCGGCAACACTGCGCGCGTGCTGCGCCGCAATCCCGGCACCGAGGCTGCGGATGTGGCAGACCAGTACTTCGGCGCGCGCCTGCACAGCCGTCGCCCTGCACGCCTGCTGGACCTGCCGATCCGTGAACTGGTGCCCGGCGACCACATCGTGCTGTCGGCAGGCGACATGATTCCGGCCGATTGCCGCGTGCTGAATGCCAAGGACCTGTTCGTCGCCCAGGCCGCGATGACCGGCGAATCGCTGCCGGTAGAGAAGTTCGCGCACCCGGGCGACGGCCTGGCCGGTCTGCTGGAGCAGCACAACCTGCTGTTCATGGGTACCAATGTGGTGTCCGGCACCGCCACCGCCATTGTGCTGGCCACCGGCAACCGCACCTACTTCGGCACGTTGGCCCAGCGCAGCACCGCCACCGACCGTGCGCCGACCGCATTCCAGGCCGGCGTCAACAGTGTCAGCTGGCTGCTGATCCGCTTCGCGCTGGTGATGGTGCCGTTCGTGCTGCTGATCAACGGCTGGACCAAGGGTGACTGGACCGAGGCGTTTCTGTTCGCGCTGTCGGTGGCGGTGGGCCTGACGCCGGAAATGCTGCCGATGATCGTCACCTCCACCCTGGCCAAGGGTGCGGTGCTGCTGTCGCGGCGCAAGGTGATCGTCAAGCGCCTGGATGCGATCCAGAACTTCGGCGCGATGGAAGTCCTGTGCACCGACAAGACCGGCACCCTCACCCAAGACAGGATCGCACTGGAGCGTCACACCGATGTGTTCGGCCACGATTCGGAAGACGTACTGAAGTTCGCCTATCTCAACAGCCACTTCCAGACCGGGCTGATCAACCTTCTGGATCGCGCGGTGCTGGAGCACGTGGAGCTGCAGAGCTCGCTGCGGCTGTCGCAGGACTACCACAAGGTGGACGAGATTCCGTTCGACTTCGAGCGCCGCCGCATGTCGGTGGTGGTCTCCGAGCGCGAGGACCATCATGAGCTGATCTGCAAGGGGGCAGTGGAAGAAATGCTGGCGGTGTGCAGCACCGTGCGCGAGAACGGCCAGGACATGCCACTGGACGAGCGCCGCCTGGCGCGGGTGCGGCAGACCACCGAGGAACTGAACGAACAGGGCCTGCGCGTGGTGGCGGTGGCGATGAAGGAGACCGCAGCCAGCCAGACCACCTACTCGCAGGCGGACGAGTGCGGGTTGACCCTGGTCGGCTACGTGGCGTTCCTCGACCCGCCGAAGGAATCGGCCGCGCAGGCGCTGCAGGCGCTGGCCGCGCATGGCGTGGAGGTCAAGGTCTTCACCGGCGACAACGAACTGGTGACCGCGCGTGTCTGCGCGCAGGTGGGGCTGGACGCCGACACCATCCTGACCGGGCCGCAGATCGAGCGCATGGATGACGGCGCGCTGTCGCGGGCGCTGCACCACCATTGCGTGTTCGCCCGGCTGACGCCGCTGCACAAGGAGCGCCTGGTGCGCGAGCTGCGTGCTCAGGGCAAGGTGGTCGGCTTCCTCGGCGACGGCATCAATGATGCACCGGCGCTGCGCGCAGCCGATATCGGCATCAGCGTGGACAGTGCGATGGACATCGCCAAGGAGGCCGCCGACATCATCCTGCTGGAAAAGAACCTGATGGTGCTGGAGGAAGGCGTCATCCAGGGCCGGCGCACGTTCAACAACATGCTGAAGTACATCCGCATGACCGCCAGCTCCAACTTCGGCAATGTGTTCTCGGTGCTGGTGGCCTCGGCCTTCCTGCCGTTCCTGCCGATGCTGCCGCTGCAGCTGCTGGTGCAGAACCTGCTGTACGACATCTCGCAGATCGCCATTCCGTTCGACAACGTGGACGAAGAGCTGGTGCGCAAGCCGCTGAAGTGGAACCCGGCGGACATCGGCCGCTTCATGGTGTTCTTCGGGCCGATCAGCTCGATCTTCGACCTGAGCTGCTTCGCGCTGATGTGGTACGTGTTCGATGCACGCACGCCGGCCGACCAGGGCCTGTTCCAGTCCGGCTGGTTCGTGGTCGGCCTGCTGACCCAGACCCTGATCGTGCACATGATCCGCACGCCGAAGCTGCCGTTCCTGCAGAGCATCGCCGCGCCGCCACTGCTGCTGATGACCGGCCTGATCATGGCCATTGGCGTGGCCCTGCCGATGAGCCCGCTGGCCGGCTACTTCAAGCTGCAGGCGCTGCCGGCCGGCTACTGGCCGTTCCTGGTGGCGATCCTGTTCGGCTACGCGGTGCTGACCACTGCGCTGAAGCGGTTCTACATCCGTCGTTACGGCTGGCAGTAAGCGCCCGCCGCTTTGTCCAGGGAGAAACACAATGGACATCAATCCGAACCTGCCGGCGTTCGACGCCGGTGCCACGCTCAGCTCGCTGATCAGCCTGTCGGTGGCGTTCGTGCTGGGCACGGTCATCGGCCTGGAACGCCAGCTGCGGCAACGCACCGCGGGCCTGCGTACCAACACGCTGGTGGCGGTGGGAGCGGCGGTGTTCGTCGATCTGGCCGTGCGCTTCCATGACCTGTACGGCGGCCCGCCGTCACCGCTGCATGTGGTGGCCTATGTGATCTCCGGCGTCGGCTTCCTCGGTGCCGGCGCGATCATGAAGGACGGCGCGCAGGTGTCCGGCCTGAACACCGCCGCTACCCTGTGGGGATCGGCGGCGGTGGGAGCATGTGCCGGTATCAAGCTGCTGCCCGAAGCAGTGCTCGCCGCGGTGTTCGTGCTGGCCGCCAACACCCTGCTGCGGCCGGTGGTGAACCGCATCCAGCGGCAGCCGCTGCCGGAAGCGTTCAGCGAAGCGACCTATGCGATCAACGTGGTCTGCCAGCGCGAGCAACAGGCAGAGGTGCTGGATCAGCTGTTGCTGCTGCTTGAGCAGGCGCAGTACCCGGTGCGCGCGGTGGACCAGCGCCCGTTCGGCGAGCGCGACGTGGAAATCGAAGCGGTGCTGTATGCCACCACGGTGGATGCCGGCGAACTGGATGCGGTACTGGCGACGCTGGCGACCACGCCCGGCGTGCTGCAGGGGTTCTGGAACGCCAGCCTGGAGGAGTAGTGCCGGCGGCTGGCCGGCAACCTGATGATCCGCGGACGCCCCATGCATCGCCTCGGCATGCCCACCGCTGGGGGTAGTGCCGGCCGCTGGCCGGCAACCCCGTGATCTCCGGAAGCACCGTGCAGATGCCGGCCAGCGGCCGGCACTACCAGGCATCGCTTTGACCGGTGCCGACCAAGGCCGGCATCCACCGATGGCGGCTTTGCTATCCTTTCACCCCACGCCAGGGAGCCGTCCCGATGCCATCGCTGTCGCCCCGCCGCCCACTGGTGCTGCTGGTCCTGATCGTTGTGATGGCGGCGATCTTCCTGATCGACACCGTCACCGATTACGCGGTTGCCGCCGCCTGCTTCTACGCGGCGGTCATCCTGGCCGCATCGCGCGTGCTGGGCGCACGCGGGTTGATCACGCTTGCCCTGGCCTGCATCGCGCTGACCGGGCTGAGCTTCTTCCTGACCCGCTTCGGCACCTACCGCATCGGCCTGGTCAATTCGGTCATCGGCATGCTGGTGATCGGCATCACCACCTACCTCGCGCTGAATATGGAAGCGGCCAAGGCCGCCGTGCAGGAAGCACAGGGCCGCCTGCTGCGGGTAGCGCGCGCCTCCACCGTGGGCGAGCTCACCACCTCCATCGCGCATGAAGTGAACCAGCCGCTGGCGGCCATCGCCAGCAGCGCCGAAGCCTGCCAGCGCTGGCTCGCGCAGGACCCACCGAACGTGGACAAGGCACGGCAGACCGTGGCCCGCATCCTGGCCGATGCGCATCGCGCCGGCGACGTGATCGCCCGCATCCGCGGCCTGACCCAGGGCGCGGCACCGCAGCGACGCGCCTTCGATCTGAACCAGGCGGTGGAGGAAATGCTGGCGCTGTCGCGCAGCGAGCTGGACCGGCATGGCGTGGCCGTGGCGCTGCTGCTGGACGCCGAACTGCCACCGGTGCAGGCCGACCGCGTGCAGGTGCAGCAGGTGATCGGCAACCTGATCCTCAATGCGGTGGACGCGATGGAGACCGTGCCCACCGCCGACCGGCGCTTGTCCCTGCTGACCCGGCGCGACGGCCAGCGGGTCAGCCTCAGCGTCCGTGATCGCGGTGTCGGCCTGCCCGCCGACCATCCCGAACGCGTCTTCGATGCCTTCTGGACCACCAAGTCGCACGGTCTGGGGCTGGGTCTCAGCCTGAGCCGCTCGATGATCGAAGCCAACGACGGCCAGATCCGTGCCGAACGACCGGCAGGCGGCGGTGCCTGCTTTGTGTTCGACCTGCCCATTGCCACGGACGCCCACCATGCGTAAGCCCACTGCCGCCAACCCCGATCCGGCACCCATCGTCTATGTGGTCGACGACGATCCGTCGGTGCGCGCGGCACTGGAAGACCTGCTGGCCTCGATGGGCCTGCAGGTGCGGGCCTTCGCCTCCACCCAGGCCTTCCTCGAACACGCGCTGGAAGACGCACCGGCATGTCTCGTGCTGGACGTGCGCATGCCCGGCCAGAGCGGTCTTGAATTCCATCGCACGATGGGCAGCCACGGCCTGCAGCTGCCGGTGGTGTTCATCACCGGCCACGGCGACATCGCGATGGGCGTCAACGCGATCAAGGACGGCGCCATCGAATTCCTCACCAAGCCCTTCCGTGATCAGGAACTGCTCGATGCCATCCACAAGGGCATCGAGATCGACCGCCAGCGCCGCCGCGAGGGCGAGGCACTCGGCGCGCTGCAGCTGCGCTGGGACACCCTCAATGCCGGCGAGCGCGAGGTGGTCGATGGCGTGGTGCGCGGCCGCCTCAACAAGCAGATCGCCGGCGACCTGGGCGTCAGCGAGATCACGGTGAAGGTGCGCCGTGCGCAGGTGATGCGCAAGATGGGCGCACGCACCCTGGTTGACCTGGTGCGCATGTACGACCGCCTGCAGGCGGGTACGCCATGAACGTCCACGTCGCGCTGCTGCGCGCGGTCAACGTCGGCGGCACCGGCAAGCTGCCGATGCGCGAACTGGTGGCGATGTGCGAGGACGCAGGCTTCGCCGATGTCCGCACCTACATCGCCAGCGGCAATGTGGTGTTCCGCAGCGGGCTTGATGAATCCACCGTACGGGAGGCCCTCGCCCAACGGCTGCAGGCGTACGCCGGCAAGCCGGTGGGCGTGCTGGTGCGCTCGGCCAACGAGATCGTAGGCGTGGTGGCACGCAACCCGTTTGCGCAGGCCGCCGGCAACCGTGTGGTCGCGCTGTTCCTCGACGGCAGCCTGCCTGCCGATCCGCTGGACGGCGTGACCGGCCGGCGCGATGAACAGCTCGCACTCGGCACGCGCGAGATCTTCATCCACTACGGTGCCGGCATGGCCGACTCGCGCTTGCGTATTCCCGGTTCGGCACAGGGCACGGCACGCAATCTCAACACCGTCGCCCGGCTCGCGGCGATGGCAGCGGAACTGCGCTAGCGCTCTTCCGGCAGGCTGTACAGGAGCCGGTAGTCATGGCGACCCTCGCTGATGGTGATCTCCAGCGTGCCGACCAGGCCCAGCAAGCCGTCACTGCCGGAATCAGGCACCACCACCACGCTCAGCTGTGGCGTGCCACGGGTCATCAACCCATTGTGCTGCAGGGTGAACGCGCCGTGGCGCCCGGCCAGCGTGGCCGTCACCCGCTCCATCGCCACGTAGCCGGCCGAGCCCTGCACCGGTGTGCGGAAGGCCAGCATCTGGCCGACGCTGCTGCCGTGCAGGTCGCCGGCAAAGGTCTTGTTGATCGACATCACCGCGATCGGGCCGTCATTGCCACCGATCGCTCGCAGATCCACTTCAAACGTACCGTGTGCTTCACCCTGCATCCTGCTCTCCCCTCTGGTCGCTTGAACGCTGCTACTTCTTCGTGGCCGGCACGATCACCCCGGTCAGCACCAGGCCGATGCCGCTCCACTCCCGCAGGCTGGGCCGCTCGCCCAGCAGAAGATAGGCCAGCACGATCACCAGTACCACGCTGAACTTGTCCACCACCGCCACCTTGGCCAGCTCACCGCTCTGCAATGCGCGGAAGTAGAACAGCCACGACGCTCCGGTGGCCAGCGCCGACAGCACCAGGAACAGCCGGGTGCGCCCCGGCAGCAGCAACGGGTTGGACCATTTGCCGGTGACCACCACCAGCGGCAGGACTACCGCTGCCACCACCAGGGTGCGGATGGCCATGGCCAGGTCCGAGTCGACGCCCTTGACGCCGACTTTGGCGAACAGCGCGGTCATCGCCGCGAAGGCGGCAGACAGTCCAGCCCATATCAACCACTGCGGTACGTTCTGCACGAAGCCCTCGCTTGCCGGAACGGATGAGCGTGCGCCAACGCTACTCCACCCTGCCATCGGTGGGGCTTCACCTGCCCATCACCACCGCTACAATGGGTGAGGAATCGCCAGGGGGGCGATCTGCAGGGAATGCGCCATGCGTGAACAGGACACCACCCTCGCCCTTGCCGGGCCGTCGTCCCTTGACCGGGCCCGCCTGCCGTGCACCGCACGGCTGCTGCTTCCCCTCCCCTTCGTTTCGCAGCAACCTGCCCGTTCCGCATGGCAGGTTCCTCATCGCTTGCCCTGACCGGAGCCGTCGAAATGCCCGAGAACACCCTCCTTGCCACGCCGGCCGCCACCGCGCCGATCAAGTACCTCGACCGCGCCATGGCCACGCTGCGCAGCCTGGGCCTGGCCGCCCCCCAGGACAACAACGCACCGGCCATCGCGCTGGTCTCGCAGCTGTCCACCCTCGACCAGGGCCGCGTGGTGGCCATTGCCCGCGTGCTGCAGCAGTCCGGCCATTTCAATGCCGTGATGCGTGATGAAATCAGCTCGGCCAAGGTGTCCGACCGCTATACCGAGATCATCCGCGCCTTCGACAGCATCCGTGATGACGCCAGCACCATGGTCGAGCAGGTGCGTGACGGCAAGATCGACATGGGCGAGCGCCTGCAGAACCTGTGGATGAAGGTCACCCGCGGCGACATTCCGAGTCGGTTCGAGAAGATCCGCCGTACGTTCCTGGACGTCAGCCGCGATTCGGCCGAGCAGCTGCAGCGTGAGTCGCGAGTGCTGGAGATGTACGGCGACTTCCGCCTGTCGATCAAGGATGCCGAGATCCAGGCCCATGAGCTGTTGAAGCTGCAGGAGCAGGCGCTGGCCGATGCGCGCGAGGCGCTGAAGCAGGCGCAGCAGCGCGTGGAATCGGCCGACCCGTCCGCCGATGCCGCCGACACCGGCCGCCTGGTCATGGCCCGCGACGAGGCCCTGCGCAACAACCAGGCCGAGGAGTCGCGCTACCAGCTGGCCAAGGACCTGGCCGAGAACCTGCAGGTGAACTACGCCACCTCCGAGGCGATCATGCTGCGCGTGCACCAGTCGCATGAGGTCAAGCGCCGCGTCAACGAGCGCTCGGTGGTGTTCTTCTCCACCAATGAGACCAGCTTCACCGCCTTGAACCTGGCATTCACCACGCAGATGGGCCTGCATGAGTCCACGCAGGCGCTCAATGCGATGACCGAGGGCACCTCAAAGGGCCTGGAAGCGGTGGCCAACATTGGCGACGACGTGCTGCACGAGGGCCTGAAGGCCGGCTACGGCGCCACCATCGGCGTCGATTCGGTGCGCAAGCTGGTCGATGCGGTGGTGCGCTTCCAGGAGACCTCGCTGCAGGAGATCGAGCAGCTGCGTGGACAGGCCACGCGCGATTCGGCGGAGATCGCCGAGTATGTCGAACAGGGCAAGCAGCGTTTCGCTGCCCTGCTGCAGGCACCGCCGAGCCCGGAGTCGCGCTGAGGTGAGTGCGACGATGGCCCCTGCCGAGCTGCAGGATGCGCTGCTGACCATGGATGTGGTCGACCAGCTGCGTTACCGCAATGCCGAAATGAAGGCGCTGGCCGACAGCGGCCATGACAAGGCGACGCTGAAGCAGCGCCTGCTTGAGTTGTACCGCTCGCAGGGCATCGAGGTCTCCGACGAGATCCTCGAGGCCGGCATCCAGGCCCAGCGTGAGCAGCGCTACCTCTACACCGCGCCGCGAGGCTGGAAGGCCTGGCTGGCGCGGCGCTGGATCGACCGCAGCCGGCTGCTGAAATGGGCGCTGATGGTAGCCCTGGTGCTGCTGATGCTCGGTGTCCTGCTGGTGATGGCGCGCAGCTTCGGCGCGTTCGTGCACGAGAGCAACGTGCAGAAGAACGTGCAGCTGCTGAACGACAAGGTGGCCGCGCAGCAACAGGAGGCTGCCGCAGCGCGCGCCCTGCTGGCCTCACAGGAACAGGCCCTGCAGGGACTGCTGCCACGTGCCACCGCCAGCGGCGAGCGCCTGCAGCCGCTGACCGAAGGTGCACAGACCGCGCTGGCCGAAGCACAGCGGCGCTTTGCCGACGTTCCCGCCGCGATGGCAACGCTGCCGACCCTTGTGCGCAAAGACAAGCTCACCCGGCTCAGCAGCGGTGGCAGCGCCACCGGCGAGCAGGCGGCCGCGCAGGTGGAACAGCACCGACTGGCAGCGGCGCAACTGCTGGCGCAGGCCAAGGACACCCTGCCTCCGCTGACCGAGCGGGTGAACACCCTCGGCCAGGCGATCGAGGCCAGCGAGCTGCTGGATACCACCAACGCCGCTGCAAAGGCAGCACGCCTCGCGCCGGATGCCGAGCAGGTGCGCGCACGCGCCTACACCGGCGGCGACGTGGCACTGCGCGCGGGCGACATCGCCGCAGCCGGGCAGGCGGTAGCGACCCTGAAGGACCTGATCGGCAGCGCCGACAAACTGGCCGCGCTCAGCGAGCGCCTGGCCCAGCTCAAGGCCGATGGCCTCGCCACCGGCGTCACCGGCGAAGACCGCAAGCGCTTCGAGCGTGCGCTGGAGCAGGCCGCCCGCCTGATCCGGGTCGAGACGCTGGCCGAAGCCGGGCCGGCCCTGGACGAGGCCAGCCAGCTGGTGGCGCTGCTGTCGCAGACCCTGGTCTACCGCATCGTCAACCGCGACGATGAACGCACCGGCGTCTGGCGCTACAACGAAAAGGCCAACGGTGGCCGCAATTACTACCTGGTGACCGAAGCACTGGACGAGGCCGGCAAGGCCACCGAACTGCTGATCCGCAACGAGGAAACCGGCAAGGACGAATGGACCTCGCTGTTCGCCGTGCGCGTGCCCGAGGCCACCTACAACCGCGTTGCCGCCGACAAGCAGGACAACGGCATCATCGAAGACGACCAGATCGGCAGCAAGCCGCGCGGCAGCCTGTCGCCGCGGTTCCGCATGCCCACCACCGGCGGCTACATCACCGAATGGTGATGGGTAAGGAACTGACATGAGAGATCTGAACGAGGCCATTGCTGATGTCGAAGCCGATATCGGCCAGGTGCAGGCACAACTGGCCGCGCGTGGCGACCAGTGCCGGGAACTGATCAAGGAACAGGAAGCGCTGCACGGCGGGGTCCGCGACGACTTCAACACCTTGGCCCGCCTGCAGGCCGAGGCCGCTACCGATGCGCCGCCGATGCTGGCCCGGGACCTGCTGCAGCAGTCCAGCGCCGATCTGCAGCGCCGTGACCGCAAAGCGGCGGTGCTGGCCGACGAACTGCAGGCGCTGCTGGACATCGAGCAGTCGCTGCAGCAGCGGTCGCAGGAGGCCGTTACCGCGCGCGACGCCGCCGGTGGACGCTGGCAGGCCCTGCAGGATCAGGTGGACACCGCGCTGCAAGCGGAACCCACCTACAGGGCCCTGCAGGACGATCTGCAGCTGGCCGTGGCGCGCGCTGACACGGTGGAGCGGATGGCCGCCTCCGCGCAGTCGGAGCGTGACGCCAAGGCCGGCGCCTACCAGGCCGACCCGATCTTCATGTACCTGCATCGACGCGGCTTCGGCAGCACGGCCTATCGCGGTTGGCCGCTGGTGCGCACCGTCGATGGCTGGTTGGCCGAGCTGTGCGGCTTCGACCGTGCCCGCCGCGAGTACGCCACGCTGGTGGAGCTTCCGCCCTATCTGCAGGAACATGCCGGACAGGCCCGTGCCGACATCGAGGCGGCCCGCCAGCCGGTACAGCAGGCCCGCGACGCCGCTCTCGCCCATGCCGGTGGCGACCCGCTGCGCCAGCAACTGCAGGCGGCACAGAGCGCAGTGGCGCAGGCACTGTTGGCCGAGCAGCTGCATCGGCAGACCGTGGATGCCAAGCAGGCACAGATCGATGGCTTCCGCAGCTGGACCGATGCCGAAGGCGGCGCCCTGCTCACCGCGCTGGCGCGCACGCTGTCTGCCAAGAGCATGGACGACCTGTACCGCCGCGTCGCCGCCACCGCCTCCGGCGAGGACGATGCCGTGCTCGAACGCATCCATGGCAGTCGCCTGCGCCTGGGCGAGATCGACGGCATGGTGGCTGAGCACACCCGTGAAATGGCCGTGCTGAAGAAGCGCCTGGACAGCCTGCAGGCTGCGCGCAGGAGCTACCAGGCAGCAGCAGACATCGAACGCCAGGCCTACGAGGCGCCGAGCTACCGGTCCGCCGCGCCGGCCACCGTCGCCGCATCCTTCTTCAGCACCACCCGCGGCCAAAGCACCACCCGCTCCTCTGGCAGCCTGTTCGACCTGCTTTCGGGCGGTTCCAGCAGTTCCAGCTCGAGGTCAAGCTCGCGTTCGAGTTCCAGCTCAAGCTCCAGTTCCGGTTCCAGTTCCAGCGGCAGCAGCTTCCACAGCGGCGGCGGTATCAGCGGCGGCGGTGGCTTCAAGACCGGCGGCGGGTTCTAGCCCGGCAACGACCGGGTGCGCCGCTTCAGCCGCGCATCCAGCACGCCCACGCCCAGCAGCACCAGGCTGGTCAGCCATCCGGCGGCCAGCAGGTGCGTCCATGGCAACACCAGGCACAGCACCAGCAGCGCGGCAGCGCCCAGCAGATGCGAGCGCGGCGCGTGCCCATAGACCACGCGCTTGTACAGGGCACTGCCCAGCAGATAGATCAGCGGGCCTGCCACCATCACGGTCACGTAAACCGGGGTGACGGCCACCCCCGGATGGTCCATGACCAGATCATTGCCCACCGCCGTGGCGATGATGCCGGCGATCAGCAATGCATGCACGTAGTGGAAGTTGGCGCCCATCCGCCCGGGGTCTTCGGCGTGGGTGATGGCCTCTGTGGCATCGCGGCTGGAGATGCCGAAGTACAGCCACCACATGGCAATCGTGCCGGCGAAGGTGGCCAACACCGCTGAAACCACTTCCAGGCTCCAATGCTCGACGTCGCTGAGCACGCCCCCGGTTGCCAGCAACGTCTCGCCCAGTGCGACGATGACGAACAGCTGGCAGCGTTCGGCCAGGTGTCCGCCCTCGATGGTCCAGTCGCGGGTGTGCGAACGGCCCATGCCCGGGAACGCGAAGCCGAACATCGGCGAGATGTATTCGCAGGCCACCGCCACCGCCCACAATGCCAGGCGGAGGTTGCCCTCGGCCGCCGCGCCGGCCAGCCAGAAGCAGGCCGACACGCTGACCCAGGCCAGCATGCGGCGGAAGTTCGGTGCCAACGGATGGCTCCGGCCGACCTCCAGCAGCACGAACGCGGTGCGTCCGACCTGCATCGTGGCGTACGCCCCGGCGAAGATCCACGCACGATCGGCAAACGCCTCGGGAATGGACGAGGACATCAACAACGCCAGCAGCATGGTGGCGAACAGCAGGCCGCGGATGCGCGGCACCTCCGGGTCGAACCAGTTGCTGACCCAGCACGCGTACTGCCAGCCGAGCCAGACCGCGAACCACAGCACCAGCGTCTGCAGTACACCGGCCAGGTCCAGGTGGTGCAGCAGATGGTGGCTGAGCTGGGTGACCGCGAATACGTAGACCAGATCGAAGAACAGTTCTTCGTAGGTCACGCGGGCATGGTGGCCGTCGCGGTGGCGCAGCGCGGGCAAGCGCAGTCGGGTACGCATGGAACTCCTTCAGCGCGCCAGGCGCCAGTACAGGAAACCGGCCAGCAACGCCGGCGCGGCAAACACCAGCAACAGGATCGGCAACTCCTCGCGTACCGCGTAACCGGCCTTGCTGACCCCCACCCACATGTTGGCCACGGCCACCAGCAGCCAGGTAGCGATGAAGGCGATCAGTGCCGTGGGCAGCTGCGAGGTGCCCACGCTCCAGAGACGGCCAAACAGCAGGAACACGCCCAGCAGGAGCACGCCGCCGAGCATCACCATGAGCACATGCATGGTCCACCTCCTTGAGCCTGGGAACAGGCTAGCCCCGGCCGATTGTGCGCAACAGCCCGTGGAGATGGATTCACAGTCCAGAGCAAGCGAACAATCCCGGCATCGGCTGCGGCGAACCTTATGGCAGCCATGAGTTATTCGCGAAACGGGCCGTCCAGGGTACGTGCTAGCTTCATCCGACCCTATCCAGACCCCTCTCCGCCATGCGCCGTTGCCTGACGACCCTTGCCCTGACTGCCACACTTGCCTTTGATGTCACTGCCGCCGACACACCGCTGCCACAGCTGCAGGCCTACACCGTAGACCCATCCTGGCTGCAGCCGATGGCGCCGCTGCAGATCGCCGACCATACCTGGCAGATCGGCACTGAGGACCTGACCGCGCTACTGGTGCAGACCGCCGACGGCGCGGTGCTGCTCGACGGCGGCATGCCGCAGATGGCCAGCCACCTCATCAGCAACATGAAGGTGCGCGACGTGGCGCCGCAGGACCTGCGCTTGATCCTGCTCAGCCATGCGCATGCCGACCATGCGGGCCCGGTGGCAGAACTGAAGCGCCGTACCGGTGCGATGGTGGTAGCCAACGCCGAATCAGCGGTGCTGCTGGCGCGCGGCGGCAGCAACGACCTGCACTTTGGCGACAGCATCACCTTTCCGCCGGCCAGCACCGACCGCATCATCATGGATGGCGAAGTGGTCACGGTGGGTGGCATCGCGTTCACTGCACACTTCATGCCGGGGCACACCCCGGGCAGCACCGCCTGGACCTGGACCGATACCCGCGATGGCAAGCCGGTGCGCATCGCCTACGCCGACAGCCTGAGTGCGCCGGGCTACCAGCTGCAGGGCAACGCCCGCTATCCCCACCTGGTCGAGGACTACCGGCGCAGCTTCGCTACGGTGCGCGGCCTGCCCTGCGACCTGTTGCTGACCCCGCATCCGGGCGCCAGCAACTGGAACTATGCCGCTGGCAGCAAGGCCAGCGACAAGGCACTGAACTGCAAGGCCTACGCGGATGCGGCCGAGAAGAAGTTCGACGCGCAGTTGGCCAAGGAAACGGCCGCAGCACGCTGATCCCGTAGAGCCGAGCCCATGCTCGGCTTGCCGGCCAAACACAGCCGAGCGTGGGCTCGGCTCTACACAGGATGCGTCGAAGAGTGCCGGTCAGAACGACCGGCACCCGCCGTCCATCAGCCACCCTGTCCGTGCTGGGCGAACGGCTCGGTGCTGCCGTCGGTGCGCACCAGCTCGACGGTGTACGGCTGCACGTAGCCATCCGGCATTTCCATGCCCGGCGAACCGGCCGGCATGCCGGGCAGCACCAGCCCGCGCGCGGCCGGGCGTTCGGCCAGCAGGCGCTTGATGTCCTCGGCCGGAACGTGGCCCTCGACCACATACCCGCCGATCTCGGCGGTATGGCAGGACGCCTTGCCGACCGGCACGCCCAGGCGAACCTTGATCGGGTTCATGTCGTCGGTGTCATGCACCTCCACCTGGAAGCCGGCGGCCTTCAGGTGGTCGACCCAGATGCCACAGCAGCCGCAGCTGGCGGTCTTGTGCACGATGGCCACCGGCAAGGCCGGATCGACCTTGGCCGGGCTGGCCTGGATCGGTGCCACCGGTGCTGCGCTGGCGATCGGTGCGGCGGCGGATTCTTCGGCGGCACGTGCACAGGCGGTCGTGGCCAACACGGTACCCAGCAGCAGGCCGAGGGAGAGAGTACGGTTCATTGCGTGATTCCTTTGCAGAGGCGGGCAACGCGGCCCGTCGCCCGCGCATCGAAGGCACAGGCAGAGTCGAGAAAAGTCGAGCAACTACGGCAGGCGCTTGAGGCCTGCAGGGAATCACGCGATAGGGGGCCGCAACGGGTCCGGCATCGGCGGCGGTGCGCGTTGCCGGGTACTGGCGGCTACCGGCGCCTCGCGCCACGGCGAGGCGGGCATACCGCTCGACATGGCCAGCATGCCAAGGCAGGCCGGCGGGCATTCACACTCACCACTCTGGCAGGCCGCCGGGGCCGCATCATCGCAGCAGCCGGCTGCCGCCATCGCGGCCGAGTGCGGTGCAGCGCAGTGATCCTGGTTGGCCGACCCGCTGTACGAAGATGAGGCAAGCGCGAGCGCCGGTGCATTCAGCACCAGGGCGACAAGCAGCATCCATCGCAGCAGCAGGCCAGGCAGGTTCACCTGCCGATGATAGCCGATGCGCGTGTCACGCAGTCGCCGCCGCCATTGCACTCATCCGCACCGGAATCGACTTGGCAGCGGGCGTGCCGCTGATGCGGTCGTAGTAGTCCAGTGGCAACAACGGGTTCAGTTCCGGGTAGTACCCGGCCAGCGCGCCGCGCGGCATCGGGTAGTCCAGTACGGTCAGGCCCTCGACGCGCCGCTGCACGCCATCGCGGCTGATCGTCTCCAGGCTGACCAGCGCCTCCTTCTCCAGACCGCGCGCCAGCCGGTCCTCGATGTTCATGAACAGCACCATGCGATCGTTGTACACGCCGCGATAGCGATCATTGTAGCTGTAGATGGTGGTGTTGTACTGATCATGCGAGCGCACGGTGGCCAACCGCAACATGTCCGGATCGTGCACCGGATCGTCCACGTCCAGGCCGGGCATCACCAGGATGTTGGCCTTGCCATTGGGCGTGGGCCACACGCGCCGGCGCGGCGGAATGTCCAGATGGAAACCGTGCGGCTGCTGGATGCGCGCGTTGAAGCCGGTGTAGATCTCCGGGTACACGGCAGCGATGAGTTCGCGAATAGGTGCATAGTCGTGCATGCAGCGCGCCCAGTCGACCTTGCTGTGCGGCAGCGCAGCCATCGCCATGCGGCAGACGATCTCGACCTCGGGCAGCACCTCCGTGCTGACCGGTTCGAGCACGCCGCGCGAGGCGGTCACGTTCGACATCGCGTCTTCGATGGTGACGAACTGCTCGCCGGCCGGCGTGACGATGCGCTCCGAGCGCGCCACTACCGGCAGGATCAGCGCATCGCGGCCATGAACCAGATGACCTCGATTGAGCTTGGTGGCGATGCCCACGGTCAGGTCCAGCCCACGCATCGCTTCATACGCGCGAGGCGTATCGGGCACCGCATGGATGAAGTTGCCCCCCAGGCCGATGAACACCTTGGCGCTGCCGTCCAGCATCGCCTCGATGGACTCGACCACATGGTGGCCATGCTCACGCGGCGGATCGAAGCCGAACACCTGCTGCACGCGGTCCAGGTAGGCCGGCTTGGGCTTCTCGTCGATGCCGACGGTGCGGTCGCCCTGCACATTGGAATGACCACGGATCGGCCCTATGCCAGCACCGGGCTTGCCGAAGTTGCCACGCAGCATCAGCAGGTTGGCGACCTGCTGCAGCAGGCGCGAGCCGTACTGATGCTGGGTCAGGCCCATGCCGTAGCAGATCACGGTGGCCTTGGAGCGGATGTAGATCTCCGCACAGCGGTGTATCTGCGCCTGCGAGATGCCGGATACCTGCACGATCTGGTCCCAGTCCTGCGCCAACACATCCTCGCGCAGCGCCTCCAGGCCCACTGTGTGTTCTGACAGGAAATCATGGTCGAGCACGCGCTCGCCCTGCGCCTCGCGCTCGAACATCACCTTCATCATGCCCTTGATCAGGGCCAGGTCGCCGCCGATGCGGATGTGCACGAACTCGCTGGTGATCTCGGTCGAACCGAACGTGGCCATCTGCACCACGTCCTGCGGCTCGGCAAAGCGGATCAGCGCGCGCTCGGGCATCGGATTGACCGCCACAATCGGGATGCCGCGTTTGCGCGCATCGACCAGGTTGCTCATCATCCGCGGTGAATTGGTGCCGGTGTTCTGGCCGATCACGAAGATCGCCTCGGCGTGCTCGAAATCCTGCAGCACGATGGTGCCCTTGCCCACCCCGATGGCCGGCGGCAGCCCGCGGCTGGTCGGCTCGTGGCACATGTTCGAGCAGTCCGGGAAGTTGTTGGTACCAAACTCGCGCACGAAGATCGAATACAGGAACGCCGCTTCGTTGGGCGTGCGCCCGGAGGTGTAGAACTCGGCCTGGTGTGGGCTGTCCAGCGCCTGCAGGTGGCGACCGATCAGTGCAAAGGCATCGTCCCAGCTGCACGGCACGTAGTGGTCGGTGGCTGCGTCGTAGCGCATCGGCTCGGTCAGCCGGCCCTGCATCTCCAACCAGTAGTCGGTCTGCGCCATCAGCTCCGTGACGGTGTGGCGGGCGAACAACTCGCGGCCGGCCCGGAACTCCGTAGCCTCCCAGGCCAGTGCCTTCGCGCCGTTCTCGCAGAACTCCAGCTTCCTGCGTTCGTCGGCATCGGGGAACGCGCAGCTGGGGCACTTGAAGCCACCGGGCTGGTTCATCGCCAGCAGCGCCTTCGACCCCTTGCCGATCACACTCTGCTGCAGCAGCACCTTGGCGGTGGCACCGGCGGCACCCCAGCCGCCGGCAGGCTGGTTGTAGGGCTTGTAACGCGGCGGTTTCTGCTCGGACATGTTCGGGAACCTTACGGAAGGAACGCAGCAACAATCGGCACAACGCGGTCCGGCGGCGCAGTCAATGGCACGACCAGCCGCACAGTCAAGCACGGCCTGCGCGGCTTCGCCAGAGGGTACAGGCGGTTTTCAGCACAACCTGCCATGGCAACGGTTACAGCCGCGTCTGCGCGCGACCACTGCGCTATCCTCGAAACCGCAGGCGGTGGCCCGCCCGCGTTTCTCCCTTGTCCGGACGCGCTGCATGCCTGATTCGATCCCGCCGCACACCCCACCTGCCGGCACCGCCCAACGCCCGCTGCAGCGCTGGCGCAACGAGGGGCAACAGCAGCAGGTCGATGTGGTGGCCGAAGAAGTGCCGGTGGCGCTGCGCTACAACGGCGCCGCCTTTGCGGTGATGATGGCCACACCGTGCGACCTGGAAGACTTCGCGCTCGGCTTCTCGCTCAGCGAAGGCCTGATCGACACCCCCTCGCAGCTGCTGTCGATCGAGATCCGCCCGCAGCTGGAAGGCATCGGGTTACAGATGACCGTGGCTGAGGAGGCACCCGGTGCCGACCTGGACCCGTCCAATGGACGCCTGCTGCCCGGTCGTGGTGGCTGTGGCCTGTGCGGCACGCGCCAGCTGGAAGAAGTGCTGCGCCCACTGCCGCAGATCCGCGAGCGACGCAGCTACTCGCCCGCCGCTCTGCAGCGCGCGCTGGCCACGCTGACGCAGCACCAGCCGATGAATGCGGCAAGCGGCTCCACCCACGCCGCGGCCTGGGCCGATGCCAGTGGACGCATCGGCTGGGTGCGGGAGGATGTCGGACGCCACAATGCACTGGACAAGCTGATCGGTGCGCTGCACCACAACGAACACGCCATCGAAGGCAGCCTGCTGGTGATTTCCAGCCGGGCCAGCTACGAAATGGTCAGCAAGGCGGTGCGCGCCGGTGCCAGCGTACTGGCTGCAGTCTCGGCACCGACCGCGCTGGCGATCGACCTGGCCCGCAGTGCCGGCCTGTGCCTGGTCGGGTTCGCGCGGGAGAGCGGGTTCAATGTGTATACCCATCCGGACCGGTTGCAGGCGGACGACCGGTAATCTCCGCTGCGTAGGGTCGACTATCACTCGTGGCGCGAGGTTTCCGGGCACCTGAAGGACGAGCAGTCGATTAACTGTCGACTCTACCGCAACGGCTTCCGGGCCCCTCGCCCAGCCAAGGCGAAATCGTCGTAGTTCGATAGCCAGCAATCGGCGCGCCACGCACCATCGAGGACACTCATCATGGTCCTTTCTGGAGTTCCCATGTCGGCTGCCCGGCAACCACGTTCACTGCTGTCGGTTTCCCTTGATGTTTCCGTGCACCGTACGTTGGCAGGTGCGCCGGCTTCCGGAAGCCGCGGAACCAAGGTAACGGATGCCCTGCCTCCCCCCACGATCCGTGCAGAAGGTCCGGCGCTCTGGCAGGGAAGGCGTGAAGAGGCCCACCTGTGGATCCTGCCCGTCCCCACCGCGCTACCCGGATCGATGCGATGCGTGACGGGCGAAGCAGGACGCATTGCCGCGGTTGCGCACACCATTCTGGGCCGGCCGAAGGTGGACATCACCGGCAGATGGGAGGGCTCGGGACTGAGCGCGTTGTTCACACTGGCCCGTGCGGTGTCTGAAGCCGAAACCATCCACCACAATCCCGACAACCTGACCCTGAAGGATGTTCTGCCGGCGGACGTCCATGCAGAATGGCAAGCGGCATTGAATGAGTGCGGAATCGATCCAATCGAGCTGGAACGCCTGCGTCCCCACTTCGCGGCCAGAGCGCTGCGCAAGGCCGTCATGGCCAGGCATCAGCTGGAGTCGCCGAAGGCATTCTGCAAGGAGCTGCGCAGGATAGGACGCGCGGGTGGAGCCCGCTACTTCGTGCCGCGCACTGAACTGGCTATCGACATCGCGGCAGCTGACGACTGCGGCAAACCGCATCCTGCACTGGATGACACGACACGGTTTGCGGTGCAGGTCGAACGACTCCGTCGCCTTCACGATACCGCCCGTGTTCAGTCCAAGGCCTGGGCGCATGGCGATGCCCTTGGCATGGGTGGGCATGACGTGCCTATGGATATGCACGTGACAGCGACTGGCAGCAACGAGCTGGACACGCTTCGACGCGAGGCCTGGCTCAGCGCAGTGGAAGCCGTAACTGCGGGAAGATCAACCACGCTTGCGATGCTCGATATTGCAGATGCGTTCGACGGGAACGGCTACATCAGAGCGCTGCGCGAACGCGGTTTCAGCTTCCAGCCGGCGTAGCCACTGAGCTGCGGGCCTGAGTCCGGGCAGCACTCTGCTGCCCGGAGCAATTGCACTCAGCGCAGCGCGACCTTCGGGAAGTCCACCGGCACGTCGAACGCCACGTTGACGTAGTTGGTGAACAGGTTGAGCGCCACATGCGCGAGGATCTCCACGATCTGCTCATCATCGAAGCCAGCCGCGCGCAGCGCCTGCACGTCGCCGTCGGCGATCTGCGCACGCTGCTCGACCACCTTCAACGCGAAGTCGAGCGCCGCCGCAGTGGCCGGGTCGCTGGACTGGCCGATTTGCGCGGCGGTCATCTGCTCGCTGCTGGCGCCGGCCTTGCGGCCCAATGCCGTGTGCGCGGCCAGGCAGTACTCGCAGGCGTTGCGGTTGGCGATGGCCACGGCGATCTGCTCGCCCAGCAGCGGCGACAGGCGACCGCCGCCCAGCGCGCCGAACGAACCCCACATGCTCTGCAGGGCGGCTGGCGAGTTGGCCACGGCGCGGAACATGGCCGGGGTGGCGCCGAAAGCGGCGTGGACCTGACCCAGCAGGGCCTGGCGGTCGGCGGTGGTGTTGGCGGCATCGATCAGGGGGACACGGGACATGGTGGATCTCCTTGGGAAAGCGCCCGGGATTGGACGACCCGCTCATCCTAGGTAGACTCGCTGGACGCTTCAGGCGCAATCAGCCACACATGTTGTCCATTCATCCATGAGCACGCCCACCGACACCTCCCCACCCGACCGTCTCTCCTCCCTGCTGGAGCGCTTCCGGGTGCAGGCCGCGCTGTTCCACAGTGGTCCGCTGTGCGGGCGCCATGTCTTCGAGCCGCAGCCCGGTCGTGCCTTCCTGCACATCCTGCGCCAGGGTGAAATGGAGGTCCGTCATCCCGACGGCGATATCGCGCTGCCCCGGTTGAAGATCGACACACCCAGCCTGCTGCTGTATCCGCAACCGCTGCACCATGTGTTCTTCAATGCACCGCTGGAAGGCCCGGATTTCACCTGCGCCACGCTGGATTTCGATGGCGGCGCGCGTAATCCGATCGTGCAGTCGCTGCCGCCGGTGATGGTGGTGCCACTGGCCGCGATCGGCGAACTGGATGAAACCCTGCAGCTGCTGTTTGCCGAGGCCGATCGCCAGCGCTGTGGTTCACGGCTGCTGACCAATCGCCTGTTCGAGGTGGCGCTGATCCAGATCCTGCGCTGGGTGGTCGACCACCCGGATGCAGCGGGTGTCAGTCATGGACTGATGCGCGGGCTGTCCGACGCGAGGCTGGCACGCACGCTGGTGGCGATGCACCAGGCACCGCAGGACGAATGGACGCTGCCCCGTATGGCCGCGATCGCCGGCATGTCGCGCAGCGCATTCGCGGCAGTGTTCAAGGAGGTGATGAAGGCGACGCCGGCCGCCTATCTGCTGGACTGGCGGCTGAGCCTGGCCTGCGCGCAGCTGCGGGCCGGCGTGGCAGTCAAGCAGGTGGCGGTCGAGGTGGGGTTTGCCGATACCGCGTCGTTGTCGAAGGCGTTCCGCAAGCGGTTGGGGGCGTCGCCCAGGGCCTGGTTGGCCGCGAGCGCCGCCCAGGCTGGGTAAAGGGTGAGGGGGTAGAGTCGGCCGCTGGTCGACTATCGCGCGACGCGCGGGATGTTCGTTGTCCGACCGAAGGACAGTCGACTAACGATCGACTCTACCGATGTGGCATTTTCGTGATCTGACCGAAGAGCAGCCGACCAGCGGTCGGCTCTACCACGGACGATCGAAGCGGCATTTTCATGGCCTGACCGAAGGGCAGCCGACCAGCGGTCGGCTCTACCACGGGCGATGTCTGCGCGCCGACCGGCCGCTCAACGGGACGTGCCGTCAGACTTCGCCAGCAGCCCGGCGATGCGCTCGGCCACCTGGGCGCGCACGCCTTCATCCAGCTGCCCTTCGTACATCGCCTCGTAGATCCACAGGCCGTCGGCGGCCAGCCGTGCTACGAAATTGTCGAGCGCGGCCGGGTCATTCAGCCCGGCCGACGGCGGCAACGGCGCCCAGCGGCGTACCGCCGGGCCCCACGGGCGCTCATCGGCGTCCGGGTCGGCCGATTCGAGCATGAACATCAGCTCGGCACGGGTAGCGCTCTGCGCCGAGACGCGCACGAAGGTCTGGTAACGCTCCAGCGCCGAGGCTTCGTCCGCACGCTTGCCCAGCAGCGTTTCCATCGACGACTCCCAGGCCTGCACCAGGTGCTCGTCGATGCCGCGCAGCAGTGCCTCGCGCGACGGGAAGTGGTACAGCAGGCCGCCGCGGGTCAGCTTGGCCTCGGCCGCCACCGACTCGAAGGTCACCGCTCGCACGCCATCACGATTGATCACGTTGACGGCGGCGTCGAGGATGCGGTCGCGTTTGCTGGTTCTCATCGTTTCATTTTACGCGATCGGCCGCGCCCTCGCGGCCGCCGATGCGGCCGCGCAGCAGGCGCGCGATGATCGCCGCGCCCACTGCCAATACCGTCGTGATCACCAGCAGCACGATCTGGTAGCCACGGTCATACGCGGCCGCAGCCAGTGCGAACCACTCACCCTGCCCGCTCTCGCGCGCGACATGCAGCGCCTGGGTGAAACCCTCGCGGGCAAGCACCGGCATATCGGCCGAGACCGGCAGGAACGCGCTGTACATCGCCGCGCTCAAGCTGCCCAGCATCGCCACCGCCAGCAGGCCACCGAATTCGTAGGATACCTCTTCGACCGACGAGGCCATGCCTGCGCGGTGTGCCGGCACATTGTTGAGGATGGCGGTGGATGCCACCGAGATGGCCGAGCCCATGCCGAAGCCGGTGATGGCCATACCAGCCACCACCCAGCCAAGGCCGTGCGGGAAGCCGAACGCCACCATGCCGACGCCCAGCGCACCTGCGGCCAGGCCACCACAGATCAGCGGGCGCAGGCCCACCCGGTGCAGGATGCTGCCGCCCAGAAGCGCGCTCGGAAGGCTGCCCATTGCCGCCACCGAGACCAGCAGACCCGCCTGCAGCGGCGTGAAGCCTGCCACCAGCTGGAAGCGCTGGGTGGTGACCAGCTGCAGGCCGGCCATCGCGAACAGGGTGAACACTGCCGACAGCGTGCCGGCCAGGAACGCAGGATTGCGGAAAATCGCAAAGTCCAGCAGCGGGTACGGCAGCTGTTGCTGGCGGCGCGCGAACGCCGCACCGCTGATGACGGCCAACAGCAGCGCGCCTGCGCCCAGCGCGTACGACGGCGGCGTAGCGATCAGCGACTTGATCGCCAGCACCAGGCCGGACAGTGCGGCCAATGCCAGCACCGAGGACACAAGGTCCCATGGCCGCGAGGTGTCACGCTGTCCTTCCGGCGCCAGCAGCAGCGTGGCCACGAACGCGACCACCACCACCGGCACGTTGATCAGGAACACCGAGCCCCACCAGAAGTGCTGCAGCAACCAACCGCCAATGATCGGGCCGAGCGCCGCACCGATGATGGCCACCGAACCCCAGATCGCGATGGCGATGTTGCGTTCGCGCTCTTCGTGGAAGCTCAGACCGATCAGCGCCAACGTGGCTGGCATCATCGCTGCGGCACCGACTGCCAGGAGGGCTCGTGCGGCAATCAGCTGAGCTGCGGTGTCGGCGAACGCCGCGGCCAGCGAGGCGACGCCGAACACCACCAGGCCGATCAGGAACATGCGGCGATGACCGATGCGGTCGCCCAGCGTGCCCGCACCCAGCAGCAGGCCGGCCATCACCAGCGGATAGGCGTTGACGATCCACAGCGCCTGGCCGGCACTGGCCGAGAGTTCCTCGGTCAGCGTAGGCAGTGCGGTGTAGAGCACGGAGTTGTCGAGCGTGACCAGCAGCAGGCCGGCGGCGACGGTAAACAACAGCGCCCAGCGACGGGCACGCGACAGGGCCGGAGCACCGGCCAGGGGCTGGGACAAAGCCATGGGGAAACCTGATGGGGAGCGGAAAACGGCCATAACTATACAGGATGTCCTGTATAGTTATGAAAACAGCGCCGCCGATTCAGATTGGGGCCCGGGCAATGTTCATGTTGTCGTGCCCTCATGCCGGGTCGTGCCCGGTGTCAGGGATCATCACCGACAGTCTTCCGGCAGCGCGGCAACCGCCGATACCACCGCCGCCTGCATGCCCTTCCCCACAGCCATGTCCAGTTCCCCGCTAGTTCCGCCATGCTGGCGCCGCAGTTCGTCCTCGCACAGCCCGCGCACCCGCGCACGGGCCTGTGCGCGCAGGCTGCTGCACCGCCAATCGGTGCCGCCCAAAGGCAACACCGAGTACACCACGCTGTTGCAGGCATTGCCGGCGCGCTGCTGCAACGACAGCCCGCCGAAATCCCGCGGTTCGCTGCTGCGTTGCGGGTCGAAGTAGCTGTCCGGGAACGTGCGCGCGTACTGTTCGATGTCCACGGCCATGCGGCGTCCACCGGCCAACGGCATCTGCAGCGTCTGCCCGCACGGCGTCGCGTCGGCGCGATGCTGGATGTACTGGTAGATCGGCCGGTCCAGCGATGGATCCTGCTGGGTCACCGCGCTGACTGCCGCCAGCACAGGCAGCGATGCACGATTGGCCATGCGCGCCAACACTCCCGCCTGCGCCGGCTGGCAGCGGTCGCGCAATGTTGCCGCGAGCAGGAACAGCACGTCGTTGCGGAATGCGTGGTCGTCACCCAGGCGCTGTTCGATGCGCTGGCTGGCATTGGACGTCGGCGCCGGAAACGCGACCGCAGGCGGCGCGATGGGTGCGCGCTGCCGCTGCCACCAAAGCAGCACCCCCGCGCCCAGCAGCACCCCGGCAGCCATGATCCAGCGCCGCGGCATCAGTTGTGGATCGCCGTCAGCGTGGCCGCCGCAGCATCGTAGGACGCGCTGGCGATGTCCGCGTCGAAACGCTTCACCTGCAGGCGGCCGGCAAGCCGGTACGGATCCCACAGATCGCCCAACGCGATCGGCGTCGCCAGGGTCACGTGGATGATCTGGTTGGGTGGCGGCGGCGGCACGTGGATGCAGGCCCCGTAGAACGGCACGAACAGCAGTTCATCGACCAGGCCGGCATCGTTGGTGCCGAGCGGCACCACGTAGCCATCCAGATCGACCGCGCGACCATCGACAGCGTCGACCACGCGCGAAGAGCCGAACTGCTTGGCGCGGTCCGGGCTGGAATGGTCGATCTCCTGCCCCGGCGGCGTGCCCGAGCCGGTGTCGTCGATCAGGCCACCCACGCCCTCCATCCCATTGCGTGACAGGCCGATCTGAGGGGGCGGTCGCTGGTAGGTCACTTCGTCGGGCCGCAACGCGTCCCAACGGTCGATGGGGGCTTCGCCCGTGGCCGAGGGTGCCGCTCTGTCCTGCGGCGTGACCACCACGGCGTCGCTGCCCGGCGCCGTACAGCCCGCCAGCCACAGGCATCCCAGCATGAGCAGCAGGTGGCTACGGTTCATAGGGCCTCAGCTGTGCATCACGCATGGTGTAGGCCGAACCGGCCAGATCGTCATCCAACCGTTCGGCACGCAGTGTGCCGGCCAGGAAGAACGGCGAGTACATGTCGGGCATGTCGATCGGGCGTGGCAGCACCACGTGCACGATCTGGTTCGGCGGCGGGGGTGGCACGTGGATGCAGGCGCCGTAGTACGGCACGAACAGGAATTCAGTCAGCCGCCCGTCCTGCGCGTTGGCCAGCGGTACCACGTAACCCGGCAGGCGAACCGGTCGCTGCAGCACCGTATCCACCGTACGGAACGTACCGAACTGCGGCATGCGCCGGTTGCCGTTGTGCTCGACCTCCGGGCCCTCGCCCCGCTCCAGCGCGGCCAGCTCGTCCTTCGGCATCATCTGCAACCAGTCCAGTTCCTGCTCTGCCGCATCCGCAGCGTCAGCGCGGTCGACAACCGGCGAGGGTGGCAAGGCCTGCACACCGGTATCCACCGGCCGCTCGCAGGCGGCCAGGGCCAACACCATCGGCAGCGACAGCATCCAGCGCATGCTCAGCCTCCCGGCGACAGGCCATCGGCCAGCGTGCGCCGGTAGGCCAGCAACGCCGGCACCAGCCCGGCCACAGCGCTGATCGCCAGCACGCCTGCCACCCAGGCCAGCTCGCGGCCGTCCGGCCAGACATGGGTGATCGACAGGCCAAAGTTGGCCAGCGCCCAGCCGCGCCCGGCAATGCTGGCGGCAACCAGAAGCACCAGCGCCAGCGCGCAGGCCACCGCGCTGGTCGCCACCGCCTCCACCACCAGCAGGGCAGCGATGTAACCCGGCCGTGCCCCGGTGGCACGCAGGATCGCCATCTCGCGCCGCCGCTCCTGCAGGGTCGAGACCAGCAGCGCCACCAGCGAGACCATGCCCAGTGCCACCACCATCGCGCTGATCAGCTGCAGCGCCCGTTCGGCCATGCCCAGCGACTGCCACAACTGCCGCAGCGTGACGCCGGGCAGGATCGCCAGCATCGCCTCGTCGGGATACTCGTTGATCCTGCGCTGCACCGAAAACGTGGCAATGCGCGAGTTCAGGCCGAGCATGAAGGCGGTGATGCTGGTCGGGGTCAGATCCAGATGACGCGCCCGCTCGGCGCTGACGCGCTGGCTGCGCAGCCGCACGCCCGAGCGCCAGTCGACGTGGATCGCCTCGATGGCCGCCAGCGAGACCAGCAGCGACGAATCCACCGGCGTGCCGGTGCGCTGCAGGATGCCGGCAACACGGAACGGCTTGTCGGCATGCGTGACCAGGGTGACCGCGCCGGTACCGTGCGCCAGCACGATCTCATCGCCGAGGACGACCTTCTGTGCCTGCGCCACCTCGGCACCGATCACCACGTCATACAGGTCATCGAACGGCCGTCCATTGGCGAACGCAAGCGCATGCCCGGCGCCATAGCGGTAATGCTCGAAATAGCCATCGCTGGTACCGACCACGCGGTAGCCGCGCCAGGAATCGCCCAGCGACAACGGCACCGCCCACTTCACCTGCGGTAGCGAGGATAGCTCCTGATACGACTGCCAGGACACGTTGTTGGTCGGGTCGCCGATATGGAACACCGAGTACAGCAGCAGGTTCACCGGCCCCGAACGCGCACCGACGATCAGGTCGGTGCCCGATACGGTGCTGGCGAACCCCTCGTGCGCCTGCGTGCGTACACGCTCGACGCCCAACAGCAACACCACGCTGAGGGTGATGACCAGCACGGTCAGTCCCACACTCAACGCACGGCTGCGCAGGCTGGCCCAGGCAAGCTCAAGCATGGCCGGCACCTGCCTGGTTGATCTCGGACAGTGAAATCGTGCGGTCGAACAAGGGCTGCAGGCTGTCGTCATGGCTGACCACCAGCACCGTGGTGCCGGCCGCCTGGCACTGCGCGGACATCAGCTTCAGGAACGCGGTTGCCGCGTCGCGGTCAAGCGCCGAGGTGGGCTCATCGGCCAGCAGCAATGCCGGACGACCGATCAGGGCGCGTGCTGCCGCCACGCGTTGTTGCTGGCCGACACTGAGCGTGCCTGCGCGCCGCTGCATCAGCGCCGGGTCCAGCTGCAGGGCCTGCAGCAGGCGGGCGATCTCGGCATCCAACGGGCCACTGATGCGTGCGCTGCGCAGGCGCGAGAAGCGCAGGCCCAGCGCGATGTTGTCGCGCACGGTGAGGAACGGCAGCAGGTTGAACTGCTGGAAGATCACACCCAGGTGGTCGGCGCGGAAGCGGTCCCGCGCGACACCACGCATCGCCTGCAGCGCGTGACCGGCGACCTCGATGCTGCCCTTGCAGGGCAGCAGCACGCCCGCGAGCAGGCCCAGCAGCGTGCTCTTGCCACCGCCACTGATCCCGCGCAGCAGCACGCTGCTGCCCTGCTCGATCCACAGCCGCGGCACGTCCAGCACCAGCTGCCGGCCGTAGCCGAACTGCACGCCATCCAGCGCGATCACCGGTCGCATGCTCACGGAGCCAGCACCACGCGCAGGTTGTCCGGGGTCAGCACGCTGCGGTTCTGGCCATGGGCGGTGGCGCTGTTGACGATTACTTCGTGCAGGCCCGGGAACAATGCGGGCAGGCGCACGACAATGGCCCGCAGCTCGGCAGGCTTGGCGCAGTGGTACTGCAGCGTTGCGCTGAACCCCGCGTGCCGATGCTGACCTGATGGCGGTGCGGCAGCCGTCGCATCGAATCCCTCGGCCTTGGCATCGTTGCCTGAAAGGCGGCAGCCCGCGGCGGTAGGCAAGGTGACCCAGCTGCCGCCCTGCAGCAGCGCAGTCGCATGCGCCAGCGCGGACTGCTCGGCCGCATTGGCCGGCGGCCGCTCGAAATCAAGGATGCCGATGCCGGGGGCCTGCAGGGCGAATTCCAGCGTCTGCTGGTCAAGCGCAACATCGACGCTGGCCTGGCCGTGCACGTGCGGTGCGTGCTGGCGGATATCGTGGGCCTGCGCGGCGCTGGCGGCCAGCAGCAGGAAAAGAGCAGCAGAAAGCTTCATGGGGGACACTCCAATTGTTACTATGTAACATTATGGACCACATGCCCACGACGCCCGCAAGGGCCCTGGCCCAGCCGCCAACTTCGGCACGCTGGCACCCCCGCTTCGATCTTGCCGGTGCCTGGCTGTCCCTGGCCTGCGCCGCCCACTGCATCGCCCTGCCCCTGCTGCTGGCCTTCGTACCGGCGGCGATGATGGCGCTGCGTTCGTTCCAGCACCCCGGCCATGGCGCGATGACGTTGCTGCTCGCGATGTCACGCTGGGAATGGCTGTTCGCGCTGCTGGCCTCGTCGCTGGCCTTGGCGAGCACCTCGGCCGGGCTGCACCGGCACGGGCGCGGGCGGCCCCTGCGGCTGGCGTGCGTCGGCGCGATCCTTCTACTGTCAGCCTCGCTGTACCTGCCGCTGAAGGAATCACTGCTCTGGCATGGCGTCACCACCGCGTGCGGCGGCATGATGCTGGCGGCAGCACACATCGGCAATCGGCGGGCGCTGCACAACCGCTAACACCGGCTGCGGGTCGGTTGGAACACGCCATCCACGCATGGCGTGGATCTACTGAAACATGCAACACAGCCAACGGTAGTGCCGGCCGCTGGCCGGACGGAAAACACCATCCACGCATGGCGTGGATCTACTGATGCACTCCCGGCAGCCGGCCAGCGGCCGGCTCTACCCCTCCTTATTCGTCAAACGGACGCTGCCCCAGCGTCTGCGTCACATGGTCGACGAAGCAGGTGATGCGCGCAGCCAGCGCGGTGTTGCGGTAGTACACCGCGTTGATTGGCTGCCGCACCTCCTGCGTCTGCCTGGCCAACAGCTGCACCAGGCGGCCATCACGCCGGTCCTGACGGGTCAGGAAGTCGGACAGGCAGGCGATGCCCAACCCGGCCACCGCCATCTGCCGCAGCGTCTCGCCGCTGGATGAAGCGATCGCCGGCTCGATCACGAAAGGCCCGCCATCGGCATCGTGTAGTGGCCATTCGTTCAACGAACTGGGCTGGGTAAAACCCAGCAGGTCGTGCTCGCGCAACTGCTCCACGCGCGTCGGCGTGCCGTGCCGTCGCAGGTACTCGGGGCTGGCCACCACGCGGATGCGGCTGTGACCGATCGGTCGCGCATGCAGGGTGGAATCGCGCAGCACGCCGATGCGGAACGCCACATCGGTGCGCTTTTCGATCAGGTCGGTGATGCCCTCGTTGGAATTCAACTCCAGCTCCACCTGCGGGTAGCGATCACGGAAGCCCTCCAGCAGCGGCACGATCACGTGCAGCATGAACGGCGTGGCCGCGTCCACGCGCAGGCGCCCGACCGGCTGCAGCCGCCGCGCCGCCATCTGTTCCTCGGCCTCGTCCACCGTGGCCAGGATCGTGCGCGCGTACTCCAGGAACGCCGCGCCCTCCTCGGTCAGTTCCAGCCGCCGCGTGGTCCGCCGCAGCAGGGTGGTCTGCAGCTTGTCTTCCAGCCGCGCCAGGGTGCGGCTGGTGGCCGAGATGGTCAGCTCCAGCGCCTCGGCCGCCGCCGTGATGGAGCCACCATCGACCACCGCCACGAAGGCCTTCAGCTCATCCAGGGTGGTTTTCATTATTTACCTCGCCGCAAAAGCATTTCCCATATACACGGCTTAATCAACAAATGTAAAGCGCCCACACTTCGCCCTGTCCCGAGCCGCCGGCTCGCAACGAAATCCTTGGAGTCCATCATGAGCGTTCCTTCCTTTGGCGTCGGCACCTTCCGCCTGAGCGGCCAGACCGTCATCGACTCGGTACGCAACGCGCTTGACGTCGGCTACCGTGCCGTCGACACGGCGCAGATCTACGGCAACGAAGCCGAGGTCGGCCAGGCCATCGCCGAATCCGGCGTGCCACGCGACCAGCTGTTCCTGACCACCAAGATCTGGGTCGACAACTACGCTGCCGACAAACTGATCCCGAGCCTGCGCGACAGCCTGGCCAAGCTGCGCACCGAGTACGTCGACCTGCTGCTGATCCACTGGCCGGCGCCGGGCAATGGCGTTGAGCTGCGCGAATACATGACCGCACTGGCTGAAGCCAAGACGCTGGGCCTGACCCGCCAGATCGGTGTGTCCAACTTCAACATCGAACTGACACGGCAGGCCATCGAGGTGGTCGGCACCGGCGAGATCGCCACCAACCAGATCGAACTGAGCCCCTACCTGCAGAACCCGGCGCTGACCGCCTTCCTGCAGGAGCAGGGCATCGCGGTCACCTCCTACATGACCCTGGCCTACGGCAAGGTGCTGAAGGACCCGGTGCTGGCCGGCATCGCCGACAAGCACCAGGCCACCGTGGCCCAGGTCGCGCTGGCGTGGGCCCTGCAGCGGGGTTACTCGGTCATTCCGTCCTCGACCAAGCGCGAGAACCTGGCCAGCAACCTGCTCGCCCAGGACCTGCACCTGGATGCCGATGACATGGCCGCGATCGCCGCGCTTGACCGCAACGGCCGCGAAGTCGATCCGCCGGGCCTGGCCCCGGACTGGGACTGAGGCGCCTCGCCATGGGCAGTGCGTTGACGCGTCTGCAGGCCGGTGGCTTCAGCATCGGCATCGAGGCACCGCTGGACAATGACTGGACGCCGCTGGGCGAACAGGCACGACGCGCCGCGCGACGCCTGCCCGGCGAACCGGACCTGCAGCGCCATGCGGAACTGGCACGGCTGGCCGACCGCCTCGGCTTCCGTGCGCTCTGGGTACGCGACGTGCCGGTGTACGACCCGGCCTTCGGTGATGCGGCGCAGGTGTTCGAGGTATTCAGTTACCTCGGCTACCTGGCCGGCATCACCGAGCACATCCTGCTGGGCACCGGTGCGGTGGTGTTGCCGATCCGGGAGCCGTTGCTGACCCTGAAGTCGGCGCGCAGCGTGCAGCGGCTCAGCGGCGACCGCCTGCTGCTGGGCGTAGCCAGTGGCGACCGCCCGGTGGAGTACCCGCTGTTCGGCCGCGACTTCGACAGCCGTGGCCGCCGCTTCCGCGAGCAGATCGCACTGCTGCGCGAAGGCGCCGCTGCGCACCTGCCGCAGGGCTTGGACGTGCTGCCCGCAGATGGCCCGGCCCTGCCGTTGTTCGTGGCCGGCCTGGCCCAGCAGCAACCGGCATGGATCGGCCAGCACATGGAGGGTTGCCTGGCCTACCCGGGCACGCCACAGGACCATGCGCAGCGCGTGGCGGCCTGGCGCGCCGTGGCCGGCAACAAGCCGTATGCCAGCTTCATCCACCTGGACCTGGTGGCCGATGCTGATGCCCCCTTGCAGCGCTGGCGCTTCGGCCTGCGTGGCGGCCGCAACGCCCTTTTGGCCGAGCTGCACGCCATGCAGGCAGCCGGTGTCGACCACATCGGCCTGCAGTTCCGCCGCAATGAACGGCCGTTGGCCGAAACCTTCCACGAAATCGCCGAGTACGTGCTGCCGCACTTCCCGGCCCATGCCGGCGCCGCTGCGCCGCATGCCCCGCTTGCCGCCGCCGCGACGGCCTGACAGTTACCGGAGCTTTGCCATGAAGATGAAGACCCTGGCCGCGCTTGCGCTGGCCACCCTGCCGCTGTCCTTCCAGGCCACCGCCGAGGACTGGTATCCCTCCGCCTACGGCGCCGACGACGAGATCGGCGCGGCCAACCTGCTGACCGCGGACGTGGTCAAGCACGCGGTCTCGCTGGTCAGGACCGGCAAGACCTATCCTCTGGCGGTGCCGGTGGACAAGAACCTGCCCGCGTTCCGCCACCGCAGCTTCCGCCTGTACAACGTTCAGGTCGGCCAGCAGGCCGGCAAATCGCTGGGCCCCAACAGGTTCACCTTCAACGATGAACTGGTGAACGCCTGGACCGGCGTTGGCACCCAGCTCAACGGTATCGGCCATATCGGCATCGACAACGTCTACTACAACGGCAACAAGGCCGCCGACTTCGTCACCGTGGACGGTGTGCGCAAGCTCGGCGTCGAGAAGGTGCCGCCAATGGTCACCCGCGGCGTCGTGCTGGACATGACCGCGTACTACGGCAAGGCGATCGTGCCCGGTGGCACCGAGTTCACCGTGGCCGACATCCAGGCCGTGCTGAAGAAGCAGGGCCTGAGCCTGCGCAAGGGCGACGTGGTGCTGTTCAACACCGGCTGGCTGGAACTGATCGGCAAGGACGACAAACAGTTCCAGGAAGTGGAACCGGGCATCGGCATGGAGGCGGCGAAGTGGCTGGCCGACCAGGGCATCGTCGCCTTCGGTGGCGACACCTGGGCCTCGGAGGTCTACCCGAACCCGGACGGTGCCGAGGAGTTTCCGATCAACCAGTACATGCTGGCCAAGCGCGGCATCTACAACCTGGAGCTGATCGACAGCCGGGCGCTGGTGCGCGACAAGGCCTGGGAATTCCTGTTCGTGCTCGGCCAGCCGCTGTACGTCGGCTCGACCCAGGTGAACATCAACCCGGTGGCGATCCGATGAACACCGCCGCTGACCTTCCCGTGTTCGCCGGCCGCCGCTTCCGCGTCAGCTATGACGGCCTGGCCGCCGACAATGTCTACAGCGCCGATGGCCGCCACGTGCAGTACGCCATCGTCTCCGGCGCCCATGCCGGTGCGCAGGGCGAAGCCGCCTGCGAGTGGCAGCGGATCAGCGACGGGGTCTATGCCATTTCGTGGCAGGAAGCCGATGGCGCTACGGTCGTGCATGTCGACGATTTCGTGGGCGGGCGTTCGCTGGCCTGGTTCACCGCCACCGATGGCAGCTTCCATCGCATGCAGGGGCCGTTGGCAGCGCTGTGATGCCGGCCAGCGGCCGGCACTACCCCCTCCGGTCGGACAGCTTCGCGTGCTGTGTCGGTAGAGCCGGCCGCTGGCCGGCATCCTCGAACGAGTCGAACACTCCGGCCACCCAGTCGATGAACACCCGAAACCGGGGCGACGGCGTGCGATTGCGCGGGTAGACCAGGCTCAACGGACTCGGCGTCGGCGGCGCCTCCGGCAGCAGCTCCACCAGCTGCCGGCGCGCGATATACGGGTCCATCCGGTAGCGCGGTGCCTGGATGATGCCCAGGCCCGCCAGCGCAGCGCCGAGGAACGCATCCGCACCCGACACACGCACCCGCGCCGGCAGCGGCAGGTAGCGCACCTGCCCGCCCTGCTGGAACTCCAGCGGAATCAGCTGGCCGCTGGCGCTGGAGCGGAAGCCGACCATCTGGTGGCCGTCCTGCAGGGCATCGATGCTGCCCGGCACGCCCCTGGCCTGCACGTAGCCAGGCGAGGCGACCGTCACCTCGCGCAGCATCGTCAACCGGCGCGCCGCCAGATCGCTGTCGGCCAGCGTCCCGACCCGCAACGCCGCATCCACGCCTTCGCGCAGCAGATCGACATAGCGGTCGCCTTCGCTGACCTCCAGTTCGATCTCGGGGTAGCGCTGCAGGAATTCCGGCAAGTGCGGGAACAGCAGGTGCCGGCCCAGCGTGCCATGCACTTCAATGCGCAACGGGCCGCGCGGCGGCGCGTCACGGAACGCGGCCTCCGCATCATCCATGTCGGCGATCAGGCGCAGGCAACGGCCATAGAAGGCCTCGCCTTCCAGCGTTGGCACCACCCGCCGCGTGGTCCGGTGCAGCAGGCGCACGCCCAGCCGCTGTTCCAGTGCCTTGATCGCGTCGGTCACCGTGGCCCGTGGCAGGCCGAGGTCTTCGGAGGCCCGGGTGAAGCTGCGGCGCTCGACGATACGGACGAAGGCGCGCATGGCCGTGAAGCGATCCATTGTTCGGTGATCCGGATGATGTTGGCGGATTATGCAGGATTATCCGAACGGGCAATGTCGCGAAGATAGTCCTGCGCCACTCCGGCGTGCCCGACTGGAAGCCACCATGACCCTCTCCCCCGCCCGCCCTGTCGCCCTGGTCACCGGCGGCTCCCGTGGCATCGGCGCCGCCATTTCCCGCCGGCTCGCCGCCGATGGCCACGCTGTCGCCATCAACTATGCAGGGCGCCGCGACGACGCCGAAGCGCTGGCGGCCGAACTCAACGAAGCCGGCGCACAGGCCATCGCGCTGCAGGCCGATGTCGCCGATCCGCAGGCGGTGCGGCAGCTGTTCGATGCCATCGAAGACCGCTTCGGCGGCATCGACGTGGTGGTCAACAGCGCGGGCGTACTGCAGCTGGCGCCGCTGGCCGACACCGACGACGCCCTGTTCGATCGGGTGATCGGCATCAACCTCAAGGGCGCCTTCAATGTGCTGCGCGAAAGTGCACGACGGGTGCGCGACGGTGGCCGGTTGATCACCCTGTCCACCAGCGTGGTCGGCATCCGGCTGGAGAACTACAGCGTGTACGCGGCCAGCAAGGCGGCGGTGGAAACGATGGGCGCGATCCTCAGCAAGGAGCTGCGCGGGCGCAACATCACCGTCAACGCGGTGGCGCCGGGCCCGACCGCCACCGACCTGTTCCTGGACGGCAAGTCACCGGAACTGATCGAGCGGTTGGCGAAGATGAATCCTCTGGAGCGGCTGGGTACGCCGGAAGACATCGCCGGCGCGGTGGCGTTCCTGGCCAGTGCCGATGGAGGATGGATCAACGGCCAGGTGCTGCGCGCCAACGGTGGGATGGTCTAGATCGCGCGGACGGCATCCACGCATGGCGTGGATCTGCTTGGGAAACCGTGGCGGTTGATCGAATCCACGCAGGACGCGAAGCCGGTGTAGAGCCGAGCCCATGCTCGGCTGCTCTTCGCGCGAAGGCCAGATGCAGCCGAGCGCGGGCTCGGCGCTACCGTCAGGTCAGGCGCCATGGGCCTCGCGGCGCTGGTGTACCCAGTAGTACAGCGTGGGCAGTACCAGCAGGGTCAACAGCATCGCCGACAGCAGGCCGCCGATCACCACCACCGCCAGCGGCTTCTGCGTCTCGGCACCAATCGCATGCGAGGTGGCCATCGGCAGCAGGCCGAACATCGCCAGTAGTGCGGTCATCAGCACCGTGCGCAGGCGCTGCAGCGAACCTTGCACCACCGACTGCAGCAGGTCCATGCCCTGCTCGCGCAGCTGGGCGAAGCGACTGAGCATCACCACCCCGTTCAGCACTGCTTGCCCGAACAACGCGATGAAACCGATCGCCGCCGACACCGACAGCGGAATGCCGGTCAGCCACAGGGCCAGGATGCCGCCGATCATTGCCAGTGGCACGTTGGCCAGGATCAGCGCAGCGCTGCTGATGTCCTTGAAGGCATCGAACAGCAGCACGAAGATGATCAGCACCGACAGCGGAATCACCCAGCCCAGCCGCTCCATCGCACGCTGCTGGTTCTCGAACTCGCCAGACCACTCCAGCCGGTAGCCGTCCGGCAGCTGCACGCTGGCGTCCACGCGCTTGCGCATGTCGGCCACCACGCTGCCCATGTCGCGGCCGGCGATGAAGATGCTCACCGCCTTCACCCGCTGTGCGTTCTCACGCGAGATGTTGATCGCGCCACTGGCCATGCGGAACTCGGCCACGTCGGACAGCGTCACGGTGTGGCCATCGCCAATGCCCACCGGCACCGTGCGCAACCGTTGCAGGTCACGGTCGGCGTCGTCCAGGCGCAGCGTGATCGGGAACCTGCGGTCACCTTCCCACAGTTCACCAACCTGGCGCCCGCCCAGTGCGGTCTCGATCACCTCGTCGATGTCGCGCACATTCAGTCCATAGCGTGCCGCACGATCGCGGTCGATCTCGATCTGCAGCTGCGGCAATGAGCCGTCACGATCAATGAAGGCACTCTCTACGCCCTCCACGCCACGCACCTGCCCCAGGATCGCCTGCGCGTGCTGGTTCAGTACATCCAGGTCCGAGCCGCTGACCTTGATCACCACCTGGCCCTTGATCTGCGAGATGCTCTCCAGGATGTTGTCGCGCACCGGCTGCGAGATCGAGAACTCCGGCCCGGGAATCCGCTGCTCCAAGGTGCGCTGCAGATCGCTCACCAGCTGGCGCTTGTCCACGCCCTTCGGCCATTCCTTCTCAGGCTTCAACGCCACCAGCGCCTCGATCTGGTTGGCGCCCTTGGCATCGGATCCGTCTTCCGGGCGCCCCAACTTGGCCACCACGGTCGATACCTGCGGGAAAGTGCCGACCAGCTCACGGATGCGCCGCGACTGCTGCTGCGCCTCGGCCAGGCTGGTGCTCGGGTCGAGCGTGGCGGTCAACCAGATCGAGCCTTCGTCCAGCTCGGGCAGGAACTCCGAACCCAACCGGGTGCCCAATGCCAGCGTGCCGACCAGCAGCGCAACTGCGGTCAGTACCACCGCACGCGGGCGGGCCAATGCACGCTCCAGGATCGGCTTGTACCAGCCGGTCAGGCGGTCCATCAGCGGATTGCCATCGCGCATGCGGTCGCGGCGCAGCCACCAGTAGCAGAACAGTGGCACCACGGTCAGTGCGAGGATCAACGCACCGATCAACGCCGAGGTCACCGAGTACGCCATCGGTGCGAACATGCGGCCTTCCTGGCGCTGGAGGGTGAAGATCGGGATGTGTGCGGCGATGATGATCAGCATCGAGAAGAACGTCGGGCGCCCCACTTCGGAGGCTGCCGAGAGTACGGTAGAGAAGCGCGTCTTCCTGTCAGCGTTCGGCGGCAGCTTCGACAGTCGCGAGACGATGTGTTCGGTGACGATCACCGCGCCATCGATGATGATGCCGAAGTCCATCGCACCCAGCGACAGCAGGTTGGCCGGCACGCCCCACAGATGCAGGCCGAGGAAGGTCGACAGCAGGGCCAGCGGCATCATCGCCGCCACGATCAGCGCGGCGCGGGCGTTGTACAGGAACAGCCACAGCACCAGGAACACCAGCACTGCGCCTTCCAGCAGGTTGCGGAAGACGGTTTTCAGCGTGGTCGAGACCAGCCACGAGCGGTCGTAGAACGGCTCGATGCTGACACCGGCCGGAAGCTGGTTCGCTTCGATCTCGGCGATGCGCGCATGCAGGGCATCGAGCACGTCGGACGGGTTCTCGCCCTTGCGCATCAGCACCATGCCGAACACCGCATCGTCGTTGTCATCCTGGCCGACCAGGCCCTGCCGGGGCAGGCCGGTATCGGCGATGCCGGCCAGGTCGCGCACCAGGATCGGCGTGCCACTGCGCTGCGCGACCACCACGTTGCCGATGTCGGCCGGCGAACGCATCAGACCGACGCCGCGGATCAGGAACTGCTGCTGGCCGCGTTCCACATAGCCGCCGCCCGCGTTCGAACTCCCCTTCTCCAGCGCCTCGGCGAACTCACCGAGGCTGATGCCGCGGTCACGCAGCTTGTCCAAATCCGGTTTGACCTGGAAGGTGCGCGCAAAGCCACCGAAGCTGATCACATCGGCCACTCCAGGAACGGTGCGCAGGCTACGCTCCATCGTCCATTCCTGCACGGTGCGCAGCTGGGTCGGGGTCAGGTGCGGGCCTTTCAGCACATAGCGGTAGATCTCGCCCACCGCCGAGCTCATCGCCTCCAGCTCCGGGGTCACCCCTTCCGGCAGCTCCACGCCCTGCAGGCGCTCCAGCACCTGCTGGCGTGCGAAGTAGTCATCGGCCTTGTCGTCGAAGGTCAGGATGATCATCGACAGGCCGAACTGGGTGTGCGAGAACACCCGCACCGAATGCGGAATGCCAGACAGCGCCACTTCCAGCGGCATCGTCACCTCGCGCTCGACCTCTTCGGCGGCACGGCCCGGGTGCAGCGACACCACCGTCACCTGGGTGTCGGACACATCCGGGAAGGCTTCCACCGGCAGCACGCGGAACGCGGCGATGCCAGCGCCGATGAACAGCAGCAGCGCCAGCATCACCATCAGCGGCTGGCGCAGGCAATAGGCAATCAGGCGATCGATCATGGCGCGGCGCGCCCCGTGCCGGTGCTGACGGCTGCCGGCGCGCTGTCCACCAGCTGTTGCAGCAGCAGGCCACCCTCGACGACCACTCTGCTGCCCGGCGCCAGGCCTTCACGCACCCACAGGCGGCCGTCACCCAGCTCCTCGGCGTGCACCGCGTGGCGCACGAAGCGGCCCTTGCCTTCCTCCACGAACACCACCTGCTTTCCGTCGATCAGCAACACCGCGGCGTCGGGCAGCGAGACACCGCCCTCGGACGGCAACGCCACCTGGGCGCGCACGTACTGCCCGGCCTTGAAGCCACGTGCGCGGTTGTCCAGCTCGGCACGCGCCTGCACCACCCGGCGTTCGCTGTCGATGAAGTCATCCACGTGCTGCAGCGTCGCCTGCAGCGGCTGTCCATCGGCGCCGGGCACGCTCACCTGCATGCCGGCCTTCAACCGCCCTGCCAGGCTTTCAGGAACATCCAGCAGCAGCCACAGGCGGTCCGGATCGCCGATCACTGCCAATGGCTGCTCGCTGTCGGGACTGACCGACATGCCCGGGTTCATCCGCCGCTCCACCAGCACGCCATCGATGGGGGCGCGCAGCGGCAGGCGCTGGTCCACGCGCTGGCCATTGCCATAGGCCCGGGCGAATGCAGTCGCGCGCGCATGATCGGCCTGGCTGCCGGCAAAGCTCGCTTCGGCTTCATCCAGTTCACGGCCCGACGCCACTCCCGCGGCGTGCAGCTCGCGGGTGCGCTCCAGCTCCTTGCGTGCCTGCTGCAGTTCGGCACGGCCACGCGCGCCCTCGGCCTGGGCCTGGCCGAACTCCGGCGAGGTGATCCAGGCGATCACCTGCCCTGCCTTCACTCTCTGCCCCGGCTGCGCCTCGATGCGCGCCACCTGACCCGGCAACGGCGTGCGCAGTGCACTGGAGCGTGTCTCGTCCCAGGCCACCCGGCCCGGCAGCTGCAGGCGGGCGCTGGCGCCGGCGGTCACCGCCTCGCTGCGCAGCACGTCCAGCTGGCGGCTGCCGGCTGGAAACTGGATCTGGCCGGCACTGACCTGCGGCGCGTCCTCGGTATACGACGCCGGTTCGCGGCCGCAGCCGCCCAGCAGGGCCAGCGCCAGCAGGGCCGGCAGCACGGCATGTCGCGCACGCAGGCGACGGGCGACGGTGGACTTCATCGGGACTCTCCTTCAACAACGGATGTGGCCGCTTCCCAGCGCGCCAGGGCAATGGCATGGTCGGCACGCGCTTCGATCAACGCGGCCTCGAATTCGCGCCAGCTGCGGCGCGCATCCAGCAGATCGGTCAGGCTGGCGGCGCCGCGCCGGTAGGCCAGTTCGATGCCCTGTACCGCCTTGCGCGCGGCGTCGGACTGCAGTCCTTCGTAGTCGCTGCGGCGCTGCGCGGCGGACTGCGCGCTGGCCTGCAGCAGGTCAAGTTCGGCGCGCGCTTCGCGCTGCAGCACCTGCAGTTCCAGCGCCGCACTATCACGGTCGGCCTCGGCACGCTGCATCGCGCCGCGTGCACGCGATGGGCCACCGAGTGGAATGGTCAACGACACGCCCCAGGTCACACCGCTGATGTCGGTCGGCTCGCGTTCGGCTTCCACACCCAGCTGGACATCGCGATGGCGCTCGCTGCGCGCCAGTGCTACACCGGCATCGGCCGCGGCCAGGCGCGAACGCGCTGCGCGCAGATCGGCACGCTGCTGCGGATCGAACGCGCGCGTTGCGGCAACGCCTGCGAGGTCCGGCCAGGGATCATCGGCGCTGAGGTCACCGCTGTCGTCACGCCCGAGCAGGAGGCCCAGCGCATGCCGTGCATCGCGCAGATCCAGGGCCGCCTCGCGCGCCGCGTCGGCCACCGCCAGGTCGTCCACCGCCAGCCGCGCGCGGTCGACCGGCGCCATCGCCCCGGTGGCAACCTGCTTGTCGGCTGCCGCCATCTGTTCGGCCGAACTCTGGCGGTTGGCCTCGGCAATCTGCACCCGCTCCTGCGCGCGCTTCAGGCCGAAGTAGGCCTCATGCAGCGCCACCTGCTGGCGACGCCGCGCATCGAGCATCTCCAGCCCGGCCACCTCCAGCAGCGCATCGGCCTGGCGGATACGCAACGCGCGCTTGCCACCGCGTTCCCAGGTCCAGCCCAGGCCCACGGTGCTGTCCATCCGCTTGTCCTGCCAGCGGCCCGGGCCGACGCCGTGCCTGGGGCTGAGCTTGCTGGTGCCGATCGACAGCTCGGTCGCTGGACGCAGCGCCGCCGTCTGCGCGTCGCCCTGCACGCCACGCAGCGCCAGTGCCGCCACACGCAGGTCCGGGTTGTGTGCTTCCATGGCGCGCTGCGCCTCCTGCAGGGAAAGTGCCGACGCCGCAGGTGCGCACAGGAGGGCGGCCAACACAGCCGCAAGGCAAGGGAAGAAGTTCATGCGCGTCACGGTAAGGTGACGCACTTGCGCCAAACTTGCCCCAACCTTGCACGAAGCTTGCAATGCGAATCCTGCTGATCGAAGACGACGCCGCCCTGGCCGATGGACTGATCCGTGCCCTGCAGGGCGCGGGTCATCTGTGCGACCACCTCTCGCGCGGGCTGCATGCACCCGCTGCACTGGCCAGCGCGCCATATGACGTGATGGTGCTCGACCTTTCATTGCCCGACGTCGATGGCCTCGACCTGCTCTCGCGCCTGCGCAACGACGGTGTCACCCTGCCGGTGCTGATCCTCACGGCGCGCGATGGCGTGGAGGACCGCATCCTCGGCCTCGACCGGGGTGGCGACGACTATCTCGCCAAGCCATTTGCACTGGGGGAACTGGAAGCCCGCCTGCGTGCGCTGTCGCGTCGCCGCAGCGACGCACCGGCGCAGAAGCGGTTGGGCCGTTTGTGCTTCGACAGCATCCGCAATGAGGCGCAGGTGGACGGCCAGCGCATCGAACTGACCGCCCGCGAGCTGTCGCTGGTCGAAGCACTGATGCAGCATCCCGGCCGCACCGTCACCAAGCAGCGCCTGTTCGACGCTTTGTACAGCTGGGACCACGAGGCCAGCTTGTCGGTGATCGAAGTGCATGTCAGTCGCCTGCGCCGCAAGCTGGAACACGCGCGTGCCGGCGTCGGCATCCGCATGCTGCGTGGCCTGGGTTATCGCCTGGAGGCCAGCGGTGACTGAGCGCGTGCACAGCCTGCGGAGCCTGCTGCTGCGCCGCCTGTGGCTGCCGCTGCTGGTGCTGCTGATGTGCAGCGCGGTGGGTTCCTTCGCGCTGGCGCGCTTCTACGCCGGTCAGGTCTATGACCGCTGGCTGCTGGACTCGGCGATGTCCCTGTCCGAGCTGGTGACGGTACAGGAGGGTCATGCATCAATCGAGATCACGCCCGCGGTGTCACGTATGTTCAGCTGGGACACCGCCGACGAAGTGCATGGCGAAGTGGTCGATGCTGCGGGTGGACGCTTGTATGGCGACTTGGCCGAAGCGCTGCCGCGCCCGGCCACCGCCGCATCAAGCGACGACGCGGTTTATTACGATGCGCGCCTGCGCGGGCAGCCGGTGCGCATGGTCGAAGTCCTCGTCAGTGCCGGACCGGGCCACGATATCCGGCTGCGCGTAGCCGAGACGCTGCGCAAGCGCCACCGGCTGGAGCGCAAGCTGCTGCTGACCAGCATCCCGTTCCAGGCTGCGATCCTCACGCTTGCCGCGTGGCTGGCCTGGTCCGGGACCGGCGCGGCCGCACGCCATGCCAACCAGGTGGCGCGGCGCTTGGCCAGCCCCCGCCCGGACCCACTGGCGCCCCTGGAACCCGCGCAGGAGGCGCCACGCGAGCTGTGGCCGGCGGTGGAGGCCTACAACGCGCTGTTGCAACGACTGGACGCCATGCAGGCCGCGCAACGGCGCTTCGTCAGCAATGCCGCGCACCAGCTGCGCACGCCGCTGGCGGCAATGCAGGTGGAGCTGGAGAGCTCACTCCGCCACCAGGATCCGCAGGCCCAGCAGCTGGCGTTGTCCGGCACGCTGGCCGGGCTGGCACGGCTGCAGCACCTGGTCAACCAGCTGCTGATGCTCAGCCGCTCGGAAGATCCACAGGGCAGCGCACTGCCGCTGCAGCCTCTGGATCTGGCCGCGCTGGCGCGTGGCGTGGTCGAGCGCTACGCTGACCGTGCGTTGGCTGCGGGCGTGGACCTGGGTTACGACGGACCCGACGACGGCGTGCAGCTACAGGGCGATGCGCAGTTGCTGCGCGAGGCGCTGGGCAACCTGCTGGACAACGCGCTGCGCTACGGCGCCACGCCCGGAGTCATCACCCTCGGCGTTCGGCAGGGAACCGACGGCGTGCAGGTATGGGTGGACGATGACGGCGCCGGCATCGCCGAAGCCGAACGCGCGCGCGTCACAGAACGCTTCTACCGGGCCAGCAGCGAGGGCGACGGCTGCGGGCTCGGACTGGCGATTGTGGCCGAGATCGCGCAACGGCATGGCGCGACCTTGATGATTGATACCGCCCCGATCGGCGGTGCGCGGGTGGGGTTGCGGTTCCGATGAGCGCTGTTGAACCGCCCTTGTAGAGCCGAGCCCATGCTCGGCTGCTCCTGGCACGATGCCTGAGCCGAGCATGGGCTCGGCTCCACAGGTTCCTGGTCACCCGTGAAGCGTGCCGACCAAGGTCGGCACCTACCGAGTGCGCGTCACCGGCTCATCGAATAGGGCGCCTGCGCGCCCTGCCCCGGCCAGTCCTTGTTCGGCTCGGCCTGCATGCTGAAGCGCAGTTCGCCACCGGCCAGGATCTCGTCGTGGCGCAGGAAGGTACGCTGCAGCGGCTTGCCGTTCAACGTCACGCTGCCCACATACGTGTGCGCGTCATCCAGCCCCTCGGCCACGATGGTGAACGTCTTGCCGTTCGGCAGACGAATCGCGCTCCTGGGCAGGAACGGACGGCCCAGGATGTACTCGCCCGAGCCCGGTGCCACCGGGTAGAAGCCCAGCGCGGTGAACACATACCACGCCGACATCTGGCCGACGTCATCGTTGCCGGCCAGGCCATCGGGACGGTCGGCATACTGGGTATCCATGATCTGCTTCAGCCGCGCCTGGGTGCGCCACGGCTGGCCGGCGTACGAATACAGGTAGGCCACGTGGTGGCTGGGCTCGTTGCCGTGCGCATACCAGCCGATCAGGCCGGTGATGTCTTCCATGTGCTCGAAGATCGATGGATCCACCTTGGCGTTGAACACCTCGTCCAGGCGCGCGAGCAGCTTGTCGCTGCCCCCGTGCGCGGCGGCCAGGCCAGCGACGTCCTGCGGCACGTACCACGAATACTGCCATGCGTTGCCCTCGGTATAGTCGGTGCCGTAGCCGCTGGCGCTGGGGTCGAAGGGCGTGCGGAAACTGCCATCGCGCTTGCGCGCGCGCATGAAGCCGGTGTCCTTGTCGAAGGCATTGCGCCAGTTGCCTGCGCGCTTGTCGAAGGTCGCCGCGATATCGGCCTTGCCCATGGCCTGCGCCATGCGTGCGATGGTCCAGTCGTCGAAGGCGTACTCCAGCGTCTTGCTGGCCGCTTCACCTTCCTCGTCGATCGGCACATAGCCCAGCTCACGGTACTGCGCGATGCCGTCGTAAGGGCCGTAATTGGCGGTCTCGACCATTGCCTTCAGCGCCTTGTCGGCATCGAAGCCACGAATGCCCTTCACGTAGGCATCGGCGATCACCGGCACGGCGTGGTAGCCGATCATGCACCAGTCCTCCAGGCCGTGGAACGACCACACCGGCAGCATGCCGTAGGGGCTGTGCTCGTGGTGGGCCAGCATGGAGTTGATGAAGTCGCTGTTGCGCTTTCCCGGCTGCACCAAGGTCAGCAGCGGGTGCAACGCGCGGTAGGTGTCCCACAGCGAGAACGTCGAATAGTGCGTGAAGCCATCGGCCTTGTGCACGGCATTGTCCGCGCCGCGGTACTGGCCATCGGCATCCATGAACAGCGTCGGCCCCAGCATCGTGTGGTACAGCGCGGTATAGGCACTGCGCCGCGCATGTTCCGGCGCGTCAATGTCCAGCACGGACAGTGCCTGCGTCCACTCCTGCTTCGCCTGTGCACGCACGCGGTCGAAATCGAAGTCGGCCACTTCCGCGTCGAGGTTGGCGATGGCACCGGCTTCACTGACCGGCGAGATCGCCACCTTCACCACCAGCGGTGCATCGAGCTTGCCGAAAGCGAACGTACCAACCAGCTGACGACCCTCGATCTGGGCGCGCTGTGCCGGGTCCTTTTCGCCCGGCGGCGGAAAGCCCTTGTAGACGATGTCCTGCTCGGTGTTGTGCAGCTCATGCCCGGCCAGCGGGCGTGAGAAGCGCATCGCAAAGTACAGCTGGCGGCCCGGCGCCCAGCCTCGGGTTTCGCGGAAGCCGGTCACCGTGCCATCGGCGCGCACCCGCACCCGCGACCACAGCACCTTGCCCGGGTAGTCGTACATGCTGGTACGCATGTCCAGCAGCACCTTGGCGTCGGTGCCCTTGGGGAAGGCGTAGCGATGCACGCCCACGCGCGCACTGGTGGTCAGCTCGGCACGCACCTTGTAGTCATCCAGGGTGACTGCGTAGTAGCCCGGCTCGGCCTTCTCGTCAGCGTGGCGGAACCGTGAGGCGTAACCGCTGCGCGGCTTCTCCGGATCGCCGCGCTCCAGCCCGGGATTGCCGGTGAACGGCATCAGCAGGACGTCACCCAGGTCCGAATGACCGGTGCCGGAAAAATGCGTATGCGAGAAACCGACGATGCTGCTGTCGTCATAGCGGTAGCCCGCCGCCCAGCCATAGGCCTTTTCACGCGGCTGGATACGCGTGTCCGGGCTGAGCTGGACCATGCCGAACGGCACCGTGGCGCCGGGGTAGGTGTGGCCCTCGCCACCGGTGCCGATGAACGGATCGACCGAGGCGTATGCCTTGTCGGCGGCGGTTCTGGCTGGGGCCGCACTGGCCAGGCCGGAAGCGAACATCGCCGTGGCGGCGACAGCGATCAGGAGACGACGGTCCAGCGTGGGCATCGGCATTTGGATCGATTCAGGTGGTGGTCAGAGAGTAGCACCGGCCCTGCCCTGTCGCATGCTGCAGTGCGGCCGCCGGAACCGGCACGATGATTTGCACATAATTGCATGGCCGGACGACGAATCGCCTCATAGGCTTCCGGCTTCCCGCTTCCAGATCGGTGCCAATACGGCAGTGGATCTCCACACATGCACTTCTGAAAAACCGCGCCTTCGGAGCGGGACAAAGCGAGACGAACCATCAATTGGTGCGCAGCGCCTCGATCTGCCCAGAATGGCGCCGCAGCGGACATCCCGCTGCCGGGATTGGAACCCCCGAAAAGAAGGACAGAGATAGCTCGTCGTAACTGCGGCGGGCGCTGCGTGTGGCCGTCAGGCCCTCCGGTTTTCTCTGTTCCTTCCGGGAGTTCCAAACACGCATCGCCCGCCACCCTTGCGGTGGCCCTCGCTTCCCAAGGAGTTTCCGCATGAAACACACGCGTCCGCTCAGCCCGGCCATGGAATCGCTGTTCCAGCGTATCGAACATGCCCTCAACAGTGCCGAAGGCATGGCCATCCTCATCGGCGAGCAGTGCGGCCCCGAGCCGAAGCCACCCGCACCGATGGGCTACAACGCCAAAGAGATCGCCGACGCGATGGTCATGCTGAGCCAGCATGGTCGGTCGTTGCTGCAGAAGCCGCGTGCGGAAGCGGAAAAGGTGACCTATCACTAGACCGCGACGCAGCCGAACCTGCTCGGCGCCGTGCGCACCGCACGCAGCGATTGCTGCCCTCAGCCCGGCAATGCGCCCTGCAAGGTGGCGAGGTCGGCGCTGTCGATCGGCCTCACCACCCGCGCCACCTCCTGGCCGTCATGCAACAGCACCACGGTGGGCCACAGTTTTACGTTGAAAGCACGCCCCAGCGGCTTTCCCTTGCCATCCTCGATCTTCCAATGCACCGGATCGTGGGCGTCGACAAGCGCCTGGAGTGCGGGCTGCGCGGCCTGGCAGTGACCACACCAGGGTGCACCGAACTCGAGCAGCAGCCAGCCCGCCTGCGCGTCCACGTCCGCGCCAGCGGGCTCCGTCGCCAGGTAGTCACGCATGAACGGCATGCCGGTTACGCCGCCAACGCTTTCTGGATATCCGCCAGCGGGGCGTTTGTCAGGTCCTTGGCAATGTCGCCCAGCAGGCGGGCCTGGACCTCCTTGTGCAGCAGCGGGCGGATACGGCCCAGCGTGGTGGGGTCTGCCACCAGCACCAGGTGTGCAAAGCGGTTGTTGAGCGCATCTTCGTTCAACTGCTCCGCCACCTGCTTGGCGAACGTCGCCTCGTTGAGCTGCGAAATGGACATGTCTTTCGGCACCGCACCGGCCGGCCCCTGCCCGGAGACACCCTGCTCGCTGATGTCCTGCAGGCGCAGTTCGCCTTCCTGCTTCAACGCCAGTTGATGTTCGTTGCCGACGTTGGTGAACACGCGGGCCGAACCACCATCGGCGACGATGATCAGCGTACCTTCGGGAATGCGACGGGTCATGCGATGCTCCTTCTCGATTGCGTTCAGCGCTACCGTAGACAGCGTTGCGTGAGCGCTGCGGCCAGAGTTCGTTCAACGCATGTCAGTGCACGCTGCGCGGATGAACAGGCGTGATGGAACACAGCGTGCAGATCAGGCCGCTTCTCTGCATGCTCACGCCGATGCCGTTATGATGAACGGATGATCGACACGACCCACTACGTGACGGGCGCACCTGTTACGTGGAAAGCACTGCCGACCGGCGCTTCGCTTGCCACGATGGCTCCCGCCCTGCCCTTCCACCGCCTCGCGCTGGATCCTGGCGGATGACGCCCGCAGGCGCTCTGGCCTGCCCTCCCTACGCTGCTGTGACCTCCGGCCGCTGACTGCGCGACCGCAGTGATCCTGTTGCTGCGTTTCCGCCGTTGCGGCGGTGCGTTGCCGTGCGCGTGGCGTCGTGCCTGCACACATTCCCCGGCCCCCACGCCACTCACCGATGCCCCTGCGCCACCTGCGCCTGCATCGCCGTTTCCGATTTCCGGGACCTAGCCCACCGTCTATTCACCTCTTCCACTTACAAGGGAGCCCCATGCAGGACACCCCCGAGGCACACGCCCACTTCGGCTGGTTCAAACGCCGCCGCCACCTGAAGGTCGATGAGATCACCGTCGTCGACAAGCCCATGCTCAAGCGCGCCGTCGGCGCGGCCGCACTTGGCAATGCCATGGAGTGGTTCGACTTCGGTGTCTACGGCTATCTGGCGGTCACCATCGGCCAGGTGTTCTTCCCCTCCAGCAATCCCACCGCGCAGGTGATCGCCGCGTTCGCCACGTTCACCGTAGCGTTCCTGGTACGGCCGCTGGGCGGCCTGGTGTTCGGCCCGCTGGGTGATCGCTACGGCCGCCAGAAAGTGCTGGCGTTCACCATGGTCCTGATGGCGCTGGGCACCTTTTCGATCGGCCTGATTCCCGCCTACGAGCGCATCGGCATCTGGGCACCGGTGCTGTTGCTGCTCGCACGCGTGGTGCAGGGCTTTTCCACCGGCGGTGAATATGGCGGCGCGGCGACCTTCATCGCCGAATACTCCACCGACCGCAACCGCGGCCTGATGGGCAGCTGGCTGGAGTTCGGCACGCTGGGCGGCTATATCGCCGGCGCCGGTACCGTGACCGCGCTGCACATGGTGTTGAGCAGCGAACAGATGCTGGACTGGGGCTGGCGCATTCCGTTCCTGGTGGCCGGCCCGCTGGGCCTGCTCGGCCTGTACATGCGCATGAAGCTGGAGGAAACCCCGGCGTTCCGCGCCTTCGCCGAGGAAGCCGAGAAGCGTGAGCACGATCGTCCCGGGCTGGGCGCGCTGTTCCAGGTACACGGTCGCCAGCTGCTGGTATGTATGGGCCTGGTGCTGGTGTTCAACGTCACCGACTACATGCTGCTGACCTACATGCCCAGCTACCTCAGCGTCACCATGGGCTATGCCGAGAGCAAGGGCCTGCTGCTGATCATCATCGTGATGCTGGTGATGATGCCGCTGAACATCGTCGGCGGATTGTTCAGTGACCGGCTGGGCCGCCGGCCGATGATCATTGGCGCCTGCATCGCGCTGCTGGTGCTGGCGGTGCCCTGCCTGCTGCTGGTGGGCAGCGGCAATGACGGACTGATCTTCCTGGGCCTGATGCTGCTGGGACTGGCGCTGGTGTGCTTCACCAGCTCGATGCCGTCCACGCTGCCGGCGCTGTTCTACACCCCGGTGCGCTACAGCGCGCTGTCGATCGCCTTCAATGTGTCGGTGTCGCTGTTCGGTGGCACCACGCCGCTGGTGACCGCGTGGCTGGTGGAGCGTACCGGCGACCCGCTGGTGCCGGCCTATTACCTGATGGGCGCGGCGGTGATCGGCCTGGTGACCATGCTGTTCGTGAAGGAAACCGCCGGCCTGCCGCTGCGCGGTTCACCGCCGGCCGTCGGCAGCGACAAGGAAGCGGCCGCGCTGTTGAAGAGCGATGTGCCGGTGACGGTGGACCCGACCTTGCCGCCGCTGCCGGATGTTGCCGAGCCCGAGCAGGTGAAGCCTGCCTGAGGCCGGGTGCAGAATGCGATCCACGCATGGCGTGGATCGATGGGCCAAGTGGCGCCGGGTGGATACGCCCGGCGCTGCATGGCGCTACGTCTTGATGCGGGTCAGCTTCCCCGGCGTCCAACGCAGCGTCCAGGTGTAGTTTCCGTCCGGCGGACAGACGTGGCGGAAATCGCGGGGAATTTCGCAGACCGTTGCGCCTGCGGTAACGGTGAAGGCAACGATGATCCGGTTGCCTTCGATTCGGATCGACTGCACCGCGCCCGGAATCTGGATGCCGGCATCATCGCCATAGCCATACCTGCGGATGGCGGCATAGTCCTCTGCCTCCACCGGCGACAGGCTCTTCGGGTTCTCCTGGCCACGCGGATCGTTCGCTGTCAGCGCCGTCATCACCGCCACCACATTGCTCTGCGCGAAGCTGCCGCCGGTGTAGGTGGACGTGTAGAAATACACGACCTCGGCACGGCCATCGCCATCGAGATCGGCAACAGCGGTCCACACCGGACGGAACTCGGATTCAATGTCATCGCCGGGAATCAGCCGCAGATTGGCTTCGGCGGCCCGATACGCCTGTACCAGGCTGGGCGGCGCCACCACCCGCTTGGACGCGGCCGGCGCGGCCATCGCCGTCAGGCTGGACAGCGCCAGCGCAGCAAGCGCCAGGCAGGTCGAAGTGGAGCGGAACATCGCAGGTCCGTGCATGTCATCCTCCTTGGGTGTGCGGCCAGTCTAACCACAGCCAAGGCATCCCCGCATGGCGTGGATCTAGCGCGGGGTGTTCGATTCCATTGCACGCATCACGATGGGCTTGGCCCAGCCGGGCGTGTGCAGCAGGTCGGCTACGGCAATCGGGTACTGCAGTTCGCCTGCAGCCATGGCCAATACCGGCAGCGGCACCACGCAACCCTGCGCGTCGGCCGGTGCGCTGTTGTCGTAGACGTGCAACTCGGCCAGGTGCGGCAGCAGCTCCAGCAGGTTCGCGCGCGCGGAATCGAAACGCGCGCGGATCTTCTCGACTGGAATGTCATGGCCACCGGCGGCCACCCGCGCAGCAACACGGGCGATATGCAGCTCAACATCGGCCAGCCCACAGAACCAGATCGCCACCTGATGCCGTTCGCAGGCCTCACGCAGCAGGCGCGGAATGGTGTTGCCGCCGAGCGTCGTCTCGAAGGCGAAGTCGGTGCCATCGGCCATGGTCTGGCGCAGGCGGCGGGTGCCTTCCTGCCATGCCTCGGCGTTGGCCTCCGGCAGCGACCAGCCGGCGTCGACCAGGCGACGGGTGAACGCGTCCGGGTTGAACCAGCTCAGCCCTTCGGCGTCCAGCCAGGTGCCCAGCAGCGAACTCTTGCCGGCGCCATTGACACCGGCCAGCGCCAGGATGCGTCCCATCGATCAGAGCGGGCGGCCGAGGGTGACCTTGCGGCCGCGCCGGATCGGCTGGCCCAGCACCTTGCCCAGCCCTTCACCGCGCTGCAGCCCGGCCAGGGTCTGGTCGAACTCGTTGCGCAGGCGCTGCAGTTCCTCGTTGCGCTCACCGGCATCGCCGCCAGCGGCCTTGGCCAGCAGTTCCTGGTAGGTGCGGATGTCCACGATCACCGCTTCCGGGTGATTGTGGTTGGTGATGACCAGCGCCTGCTTTTCGCGCACGGTGCGCATCAGGCTCGGCCAGCCGCGGGTCTTCACCGACGAGGCCGGGGCCTTTTCGAGGCCAGGCAGATCCAGCGGCAGGGTCATGGCACGGCTCCAGGCGGGGCGGATGGGAACCACTATACCCAATTTGGCCAAATTGGAGATAAATGCCCTTTTACCCAGGCAGCCCGGTGTCCGGGGCGTCGGTCTGCAGCAGGCTGTCGCGATCGCGCAGCGGGAAGCGGATCCAGGCATCCAGGCCTTGCGGGGTAAAGCGCAGCTCGCCGCTGCCGGCCAGTTCATAGGGCACCCGCTGCTCGATCAGGACCCGGCCCAGGCCACGCTGGCGTGGCATCTCCCACCCCTCCACCTCGGCATGGCGCTCGCACCAGTGCAGGCCCAGCCACGGCTGCCCGTCCTGCACCTGCAGGTGCCAGCAGACATCGACCCGCCCGTCCTCGTGGGCCAACGCGCCGTGCCGGAGCGCATTGGCGGCCAGCTCATGGATGGCCAGCGACAGTACTTCGGCCGCCTTCGGTGGCAACAGCACATCCTCGCCCTGCAGGTGACAGGCGGCGGCCGCCGGTGCCTGCGCCGCGATCTCCTCCTCGAGCATGCCGCGCAGGCAGACCCCTACATTGGCGCCGCGGGTCAACAGGCTCTGCGTGCGCGCCAGTGACATCAGCCGCGCGCACAGGCGCTCGGCATACTCGTCCACGCTGCCGACCGATACGCGGGTCCGCCAGGCAATGGCATGGATGGTCGACATGATGTTGCGCACCCGATGCTGCAGTTCGGCCAGCAGCACCGACTGGCGCTCGGTGGCACGCTTGAGATCGTCGATGTCCACTGCGATCGCGAACACGCCACTCACCGCGCCATCGGCATCACGCAGCGGTGCGGCGGCGACGCGTGTCCAGCGCGCGCGCCCGTCGTCATGGATGAACTGGAACTCCAGGCCCGGGACCATCGTCTCCCCCCGCAGGGCGCGGGCGATGGCGAAATCGTGGGGTTCGATGCGCGAGCCATCGGGATGCACCCCCTGCCACCGATAGTGGTTGGGGCGATCCGTGGAGGGCACCTTGCCGGTGGGAAGATAGGTCCGCATCTGGTCGTTGGACAGCTGCAGGTTGCCGTCGGCGTCGACAATGCAGACACCCACCGGCAGCACCTTGAAGGCCAGCGCCAACCGGCGGTCGCTCTCACGGCGCTTCTGTTCCTCGCGTTCGCGGGCCGCCTGCGCGACGTGCGCAGCGGTCGTTTCGAACATGGTCACCAGCACGCCGTTGATGCACCCGTCCTCCCCGCGTATGGGGCTGTAGGTGATGGTGAACCAGACATCCTCCAAGCGCCCACGCCGCGCCAGCGGATAGAGCTTGTCCTCATAGGTGATGGTCTCGCCCTGCCACACACGCTGGTAGATCGGGCCATTGATGTGCCAGACCTCGGGCCAGCACTCGCGCGTCGGCTGGCCCAGTCCGCCAGGATGCTTGTCAGCCAGGATCTCGGCATAGCCATCGTTGTAGAGCTGCACCAGCTGCTCGCCCCACAGCACAATCATCGGGAAGCCGTGCGCAAGCATCAGGTCGACGGTGGCGCGCAGGTGCGGCGGCCATTGCTCGATCGCACCCAATGGCGTGCCTGACCAGTCGTGCCGGGCAATGCGGGCGGCCATGCCGTCATGGCGCGCATGGGCCTGCAGCGACGGCGGCATGCCTGCCGGGCGCTCAACGGCCCGGAGGCCTTCGGTGCGGCGCGACATGCCGCGCAATCAGGCGATGCCCGCAGGGGCCTGCGGCGTCGCCACCAGTCCTGCCAGCTGCTGGACCAGGGCCTCGATGTGATAGGGCTTGGTGCAGCGAGGCGCATCCGCGAAGCGGCTGGGCAGGTTGTCATCGTAGCCAGAGGTCAGCATGAACGGCGTACCCGCTTCGGCCAGCCGGTCGGCCAGCGGATACACCTGTTCACCGCCCAGGTTGATGTCCAGCAGGGCCACATCGATGGGGTTGTCATCCAGCAGCCGGCCGAGTGCCTGCAGGTCCCCGGCCGGTCCCACCACCTGCGCGCCCTTCAGCTCCAGGTAGTCCACCAGGAACATCGCGATGGCGAATTCATCTTCCGCCACCAGTACTCTCAACCCTTTCAGGCCTTCTGGTTTGTTGCCCGCTTCCAGCACGACCGGCGCTCCTCGATACACGCGGCCCACCTCCGCCGCAACGGTCGTAGGATGCGCGAACCGGGCTACAAGGGCGCGTGATGATCGATGAAGATCGCAGCCGCGGCGCATTCACTCCGGCATGGCAGCGGTGCGTTCAGAACGCACGCTCCCATTTCAGGCTGAGCAGGCTGCGGTCATGGCTGTACAGCCAACCGACGTTGCTGTCGATGCAGGCGTAGCGCAGGCTCAGGCTGGGCACCAGCCCGCCCACCGCCAGCCGCTCGCTGCGCACGATGGCGATCAGGTTCTGTTCGTCGTCCTGCCTGCGCGCCTCCAGCAAAGGACTCCAGGCACCATAGTCACGGTGACGCAACGACACGAACACCGTGGCCGTGGTGCCACTCCACTGCCGTGCCGCGCCCAGCCGCAGGCCGTGCTGGCGGTAGCCGTTGGCCGGGTCGGCTGCGCTGCTGTCGGTCAGGTCCACGCCCGCGAACAGGGTCCAGCGCGGGTTGAGCGCGCGGAACCAGGTGGCATACAGCGCGGCCAGTTCGCCATCGTAGTTGTCGGCCAGGCCCGGCTGCCGGTAGCGCTGGCGTTTCCAGTCGGCCTCCAGCTTGAGCAGGCTGCGCGCGTCCAGGGCGTACTGCCATTCGCCGTGCACACCACTGCCGCCCTGCAGGGCGTGGTTGCCCAGCGCCTGGTAGTCATGGCTCGGCGCCAGCTGCAGGGTGTGCCGTGCACTGCGCCAGCTGTAGCCGGCCTGCACGCTGGCGTTGAGCTCGTTGTATGCGCTGTAGCCACGCCAGGCCTGGCCGAACGCCAGCCCACGCACGTACAGGCCATGATGGCCTGGCAACGCCCAGCGCCGTTCCAGGCTGGCGTCGTAGTCCAGGCCGGTGGCGCGCTGCGCTTCGGGCAGCGTGCGTTCGATCAGGCAGGTGTCGCCGACACCGAACAGGCAGGTGCGGCTGGCCGAACTGCGGTTGATGTTGTCGCTCCATGCAGGCCCGGCGGCGACCGCACCCTTCCAGCGCCCGCGTGCCTGCAACGCGTCCAGATAGCTGTCCACGCGTGCGCGCACACCCGCGGTGGCCGGATCGTTGCTGTCGATACCGGCCTTGATAGCACCGAACAATGCCACCGCCTCGCGGTCGCGCTGGTCTTCGGCATAGACACGCGCCAGTTCCAGGCGGGCGGGCAGGAAGTCCGGCTGCGCTGCCAGCAGCGCTTCGTACTCCTGTGCAGCGCGCGAATGGTCGCCGGCCACGCGGGCCAACGCACCCTGCGCATAATGGCGCAGCAGCGGGTCGTGCCCCGGAAGCTCGATATATTCGGCGAGGAACGCCGCGGCGGCTGGCCACTGCTGATGCTGCAATGACAAGTAGAGAGCCTGGCCGAGATCATCGACGGTGCGCTCCACCCGCACGGTCTGGCCATCGATGGTGAGCGTCGGCCGTTGCGATTCGGCCTGTTGCAGACGCTGCTGGTCCTGCTGCTGGTGGCGCAGTTCGCTGCCCTGTTCGAGCACGCGGCGCAGATCATCCTGCTGGGCGCGCACGTCGGCGGCAACCAGCAGCAGGAACACAAGGAAAATGGGGGGGCGCATGGGCGATCTGTGGTGGTGCATGCAGCGGGCCGAAGCAGGGACTGGCGGATCGCGGCTTGTCCCTGCCCTGCCCCGTGAGGGGCGTGGCGATCAGTTCTTGCTGCCGCCGAAGGCGGTGTCGTACTGGCTGTTGCCGGCGAACGTAGCGATACCGGCCAGGGTGGCCGCGTTGGCGCCGAAGAACTGGCCCTGGCTGTTGCCGGTGACCGAACCGTTGACCACAGCGGTGCCGGCGAAGGACGCATCGGCGCTGTTGATGTTGGCGCTGATCGCCAGGGTCTGGCCACCACCGGTCAGGCCGCCGGTCAGCTTGCCGGTACCGAAGTTCGCGGCGAAGGTGCCGCTGAGCAGGTTGCTGCCGTTGAACTTGTTCAGGCCAGCCACCGCGTACGTGGCGGTGCCGCTGGGCAACGTGGTGCCCGCACGGTCGCCAGCGAAGTACACCTGGCGATTGTTGAAGCCGCCTGCGGCGCCATCCTTGGACCATTCACCGAACCAGACATCGCCACTGCCCACCTTGACGAAGTTGAAGTGACCCATGCCGGCATGATTGCCCGGGGTGCCGGTGATCGGCATGGCCAGCGTACGTACGGTCACGTTGCCCACGGTGGTGGGGGCCGAGTATGCGGCCAGGCCCTGGAAATCGACCGGCTTGGCGTTGGAGACGGTGCCGACACCGATGCCGGCCTTGCCTGCGCTGTGCGGGCCGCCATTGACTTCGGAGGCACCGACCTTGACGTACAGCTGCGAATCGGTGGCCGGGCTGGCCGCACCGACGATGTCGGCGGCCTGGGCGGCACCGGCCAGGGCGAAGGTGGCGGCCATGGCCAGTACGGAACGGGAGATCATCTTCATGGAACTACTCCTTGGGTTGAGGGAACAACGGGTACAACAACGAGGCAGGTCATCAGAAGCGTGCAGTGACACCGAGCTTCAGCGTGCGCCCTGGCGCCGGCAGCGTGGAGCGCGTGGCCGGGTCGACGTAGTAGCGGTTGCCGAGGTTGGTGCCGACCAGCTCGACGCTGGCATGGTCGTTGATGCGCCAGCGCGCGTAGGCATCGACGGTGGTGATGTTTCCCCAGGTGAACGGCACGTTCTGCCAGATCAGGCCACCACTGCCGGCGTACAGGCGGTCACGGTAGGCCTGCAGGTCCGGGTTCTGGTGGCGCTGGTAATGCACGATGCGGCTGCCCAGCTCCAGGCGCTCATCGAACAGCCGGGTGCCCAGCGACGCGTTCACCGACAAGCGGGGAATGGCCTGGGTCAGCAGGTAGCCGCTGACGAAGCCGTCCTGCACGCAGTTGGGCACCTTGCCGGCGAGTGCGTCGAGCTGCACCGCCATGCTTTCATCACAGACCTTGTTTTCCAGCATGCGGGTGATGCCCAGGTCGGTGAAGAAGCGGCGGTTGTCGAAGCGCGCCTGCAGCTCCACGCCGCGGATGCGCTGCTTGTCCAGGTTGTCGAACAGGAAATTGCCGTCGCGCTCGATCACGTTGCGGGTCTTGTGCACGTAGTAGGCCAGCTTCACGTCGGCATCAGCGGTGTTGCCGAACAGCGCCGACAGGTTGTGCACATAGCCCACTTCGTAGTTGTAGGCGTGCTCGGGCTTGAGCGGGTACAGCGGGTTCAGGCTGCTGGAGAACGCGATGGTGCTCTCGAACATGCTGGGGAAACGCACCGCCTCGCTATAACGGACGTAGGCGCGCGCATTGGGCGAGAAATGCGCGGTGGCCGAGAAGGTCGGCAGCCAGGTATGGTCGCGCCTGCGCTCATTGCGCCCGGACACCGTCTGCGGCCGTCCGCTCTGGATACTGCACAGGATCTGCGACCCCTGCACCGGCAACAGCCCGGGAATGGCCGCCACCTCGCCATTCAGGCAGGGGTTGCTGGCACGGCTGTAATTGCCGTCCGCATCCGGCAGCCACGGAATGGCGTGGTCCACCGCAACCGGCGTCTCATACCTGCTCAGCAGGCCCTTCAGCAGATCATCAACAATGAAGCCCATGCCGATGCTGTCCCAGAACGCGCGCTGCGACTCGATGGCGTCGATCTCGCCCTGCAGGCTGGCCGGGCGTTCGGGCAGTTCGTTGACGCGGTAGCGGGCCTCCTTGGGGAACACCGAGGTGGTCATCAGCTCCGGGTGGTCCTGCAGGAAATCATCGAAGGCCCAATAGCGCGCGTAGCGCACGCCGGCACTCAGGGAGAGGAAATCCACCGGCCGCCAGTCCAGCACCAGGTAGCCCTCGCCTTCCTGGCGGCGCCCCGCGCGCGGATACATGCGCCAGCCATCGCTGACGCCGAAGTACGGGTCCGCCGAGCGCAGTTTCTCGAACTGCCAGTTGCCGCCCACGGTCAGGTCCAGGGTGGAATGCAACGCGAAGCGGTTGCTCAGGGTCAGGCCGGTGCGGTCGTTGCGGGCATTGGCCAGCGCGGTATTGCGCAGGATCGGGCTGCTGCCGGGGTTCCAGTCGGGGTTGCTGGCAAAATTGGGGAAGCCGCCAGCGGTGTACGTATCGCTTGTGGTTTCGGTGCGCCACAGGTTGGCACGCAGGTCCAGCCAGCGGCTGCCGGCGGGCTGCCAGTGGTATTCCAGGTTCCAGGCATCGGCATCGACGCGGCTGAGCGGCCACTGGATGCGACCGTAGTCGGGCGCTGACAGGATGCGCGAGGGCATGATCTCGCCGTAGTGGGAGAGCGTACGCCGCCAGGTCGCGCGCAGCTGCTGGTCGTCGCTGATCTGCCAGGTCGCCTTCAGCAACCACGACTCCTGCTCGCTGGAGGTGTTGGGCACCTCGTCGCCGGGCTTGAAGTAGCGCGCCAGCGTGGTGATGTAGTCCAGGCCCTTGTACTCGAACTGCTCGCGCGGATCCCGGTCGTAGTACGCCGCGCCCCGGGTGCCGGAAAAGTAGTTGCCCCGCTTGCGCCAGGCATAGGCCGCCATCAGGTCCACGTGTTCGCCACGCAGGCCCAACGCCAGCCGCCAGGCCTGGTCTTCCCCGGCGAACACATTGGTTTCAGAACCGCGCGACTTCACCGGCACCAGCAGCGTGCTGTCGGCATAAGGTGCCGAGGGCGAGCCCTGCGGGAACCCCGGCACCGTGCGGTAATCCTCGCCGGTATGCAGCCGCGGCAGGCGTGGCGCCACCGCATTGCTGCTGCCTTCGATCTTCAGCTCCCCGCCGAAGCGCTCGCCGGCAGCAACAATGTCGTCAACATCGATGGTCTTTATCACCAGCGCGCCACCGATCCCGCTGTGCACATCGCGCACCAGCCCTGGCCCCTTGATGACCTGGATGCCACCGATCAGGTTGGGATCGATGTAGTTGCGGTTGCTGACGCCGTTGTAGCCGCGCCAGACCGTGAGCGCCTGCTCGCCACCGTCGATGCTGACCGGCACCCGCCCCGGCCCCTGGATGCCGCGGATGTTGATGTCCAGCGCGCCGCTGTTGCGCGCATCACCGCTGAACACACCGACCAGATCCTTGACCACGTCGGCCGGGTTGGAGCCGCGATAGCGCTCCACACGGTCGCGCCCCGAGTACGCTGTGGTCAGATCCAGCGCGAACACATCATCGTAGCCGCGCCGATCACGCGCCTCGCCCCCGTCCGACTGCAGGCGACCGGCCACGTCCAGTGTTTCGGTCACCCGTACCCCTTCCCCGTCCCCTTCCCCCGCCTCCGCTGCGGCGCGCAGGCTCCAGGTGCCATCCATGCCGCGCTGGGCACGCACCCCACTGCCGCGCAGCAGCTGCTGCAGGGCCTGCATCTGGCTGTACTCGCCGCTCACCGCGCTGGATCGACGGCCCTCCACCAGGTCACTGCGGAAGACCACCTGCACATCGGCCTGGCGGCCAAAGCTGCGCACGGCATCGGCCAACGGTTGTTCCGGAATGGCGTAAGTGCGCAGCGGTGCGCCCAGTGTGGCTTGCGCCTGCACCACCGGCACCCAGGCCAGCGGCAGCAATGCGGTGGAGATGGCCAGGGCCAGGACGGTAGCGCGACGATGACAGGCGGATGCCGTGGACGGCATGGACAGGAACCCCTCAAGCGGGGCGGGACCACGGGCACGTCCGGTGCCCGGTGGTGTGTCTGGCTTGAGAAGAAACGCGGTTTCGCTCTGGCTATACCTCTATAGACAGCGGGGTACGACGACTGCCCACGGTTTTTTCATGTTTTTTCATGCAGCCGGTTCATGCGTGCTCCGCGGGCGCTTCACCACACCAGCAACGCACCACCGGGCAAGCGCTGCACCCGCAGTCCCGCCTGCGCGGCCACGGCGTCGATGGCCGTGTCCGGCTGCTGCAGATGGAACAGGCCACTGACCCGCACGCGTGTGCCCTGCCCGCCCACCACCCAGACCGGGGCACGCCGGTAGCGGCAGAGATCGGCGATGGCCTGCGCGGCAGGCAGACCGTCGATCACCACCTCACCACGGCGCCACGGCGCCATCGCCTCCGGCGCGGCCTGCCGCAGCGGCTGCAACCAGCGCCCGTCACGGAACGCGCGCACCTGCCCGGCGCGCAGGCGCTGCACGCTGCCATCGCCCGGGCGCACATCGACCACGCCCTCGCTGACTTCGGTGGTGATGGTGGCGCCCTGCATCGACACGCTGAACGCCGTACCGATATCGCGGATCTGGCCACCGCCGGCCTCGACCTGGAACGGTCGCTGCTCATGCGCCACCTGGAACCAGGCCTGCCCGCGCAGCAGCTGCACGCGCCGCTGCTGGCCATCGAACGTGAATGCCAGTGCGGTGCCGGCATCGAGTACCGCCGTGCTGCCGTCGTCCAGCCGCACCACGCGCGGCGCATCACTGCTGCGCACATCGCTGCGCGCCAGCAGCAACGCGTGCGGTGCGGCCGCGACCATCAGCACTGCGGCCGCAGCACTGGCGAGCAGCCAGGGCAGACGGCGGCGCGGTGCGATCGGGCGCAGCCCCTGCCGATCTGCGGTCAGCTCGGGCAGCGCTGCCAGCACCTCCGGCCCGGCAGCGTCCAACCGCTGCCAGAAGGCCTGCTGCTGGCGCCAGGCCCGCGCGTGGCGGGGATCGGCCTGCAGCCAGCGCTGCAGGGCTCGTTGCTGGCGTTCCGGCAGCGGGCCTGCACTGCGCAGTATCACCCAGCGCAACGCCTGCCTGGCCTGACGCGGCGAGGGTTCGGAGGTGGTCATGATTGTGGCCTGCCGCACCACGAACGGGTGCGCTTTCCTGTTGTGACAACGGCGGGCGCGATCTGCCCACGGTAATCGCCGCTCATCGACGCATTCCCTGCTGCTGTTGTTGGATCAGCAGCGCTGCGCGCAGCACATGCTTGCCGACCAGGCTCTTGGAGATTCCCAGGCGCGCGGCGATTTCGCGCTCGCTCAGGCCCAGGTAGCGGTTGAGCACGAAGCACTCGCGCACCTGGGCCGGCAGGGCGAGGATGGTCTGGGTGATCTCGCGCAGCTGCGCCTGGTCCAGCGCCTGCGCCTCGCCATCATGCCCTGCATCGCCCATGTCGACGGCGTACTCGGCCATCGCTCGCCGCTCGCGCGCGTCGGCCTGGCTGCGGTTGAGCGCGTGATGGTAGGCCATCCGGTACAGATAGCCGCGCGGCTCCAGGATGGGCGGATCGCCGGGCACGCTGCTGGCCTTCAGGTAAAGGTTCTGCAGGGTGTCCTCAGTACTGGCCGGGTCGAGATAGCGTGCGATGAAGCGGGACAACGCACGGCGCTCGCGGATCAGCAGCTCGACCAGCGCCAGGGCATTGGGAGACATAGGTGCCAAGGCCGGACCGGGGAATGATGGGCGTGATGGCGACGGTCCGGACGTGGATTGTGGGCTGCGCGGCCGTGGGCGGCAAGCCGCGGGCTCGCTCATCCACGCATGGCAGGTGCTCTGCGAACTGCAGCGCGACTGGGCCCGCTCGGCAACGGTCCCGGATTTCATGAACCTCTTCATCGCAACCGGTGGTACCGCGGGCATCCAGTTCTCGTACGATCGTACCGAGTGATGGGGTGGCGGCCCCGGTCCTGGCTGGGGCCGCCCTTTTTGGCGCAGTCGAGCGTGGCTCGACGCCACAGACAGATGGAGAACGTGATGGCCTACGCACGCATTGTTTCGACCGCCGACGACTATCTGCACCACATCAGCAACGGCAGCTTTGATGTGGATGCGGACGAGCCTGCCTCGCTGGGTGGCCAGGGCAAGGGCTTTGCGCCGTTCGACCTGTACCTGGCCTCGCTGGCGGCGTGTACCGCCATCACCCTGCGCATGTATGCGCAGCGCAAGGGCTGGGATCTGGGCGAGTTCCATGCCGAGCTGCGCTCGGAACGTGACGAGGATGGACGTTTCCACGTGCACCGCGTGCTGCATGCCAGCGCCGAGCTGAGTGATGCGCAGTGGCAGCGGTTGCTGGAGGTGGTGGAGAAGACCCCGGTGACCCTGGTGATGCGCGAGGGTGCACGCATCACCAGTGAGCACGGGGGTGCTGCGTAACCCCATCCACGCATGGCGTGGATCTACTGTAGAGCCAAACCCATGCCCGGCTCTGCAAAAGGCTCAGCGCCGTGAATGCAGTACGGTGCGCTGGCGCATCGCGTTGAATTCCTGCTCTACCTGCTGGATATCCTCGGCCTGGAACCCGGCCGCGTCCAGCAGTTCGTCGGCGGCGGCGGCGGCCAGCGGATCATCGTCACGCTGGCGCCAGCAGCGCGCTGGCAGGAAATACCCCACTTCGCTGCGCCCGCGCATGATCACCACCGGCCGGCCTGCGTACAGCAGGAACTCCGCCAGGTGCTGGCGCAGCCCCTCCACCGAGACATAGGCCGGGCCGATGCCCAGCGATCGGCTGGACGGTTCGGAACTCTCGAACAGCTTGCGACGGCTCATCCACTCCTCCTTATGTGCAGCGCGTGGTCTCCTTTCCTTAGACGGGCGCATCGCTGCGCCCCCGCCACGCACTACGTGATCCACATCACGCCGTCACTCAGAACCCGGTATTGAACTCCAGCTGGAACACATCGATCGACAGTGGAGCACCGGACACTTCCTTGGCCGCCATCCACTTGCCGCTGATCCAGCTGCGCGCGTCCAGCGCGTAGGCGCCGCCCACGTAGTAGCCGCGGGCATTGGTGCCTCCGAGGTGGAAGTTCGGGTCGTTGTAGGCGTCCGGCAGCGCATCGGCCTCGATGCGCTTGTAGCCCAGCAGCGCCTGCCACTGGCCCTTCTCCTTCAGGTCGGTGGCACCGAAGGTGGCCTGCACCATCCAGGCGGTGTCGCCGCTGCGGAAGGTGTCGATGCTGGCGGTACCACCGGCGCCGTAGTTGTTGACGATGCCGTTGTTGGCGCGGCTGAACATCGCCTGCTTGTCGTAGGCCAGGTTGCGGATGTAGTCGCCGTCTAGGCGCAGGCCGATGCCCTGGGCCAGCTGCGTATCCCAGCGCAGGTTCAGCGTGGCCAGGCGGAATGCCGAGGCCAGGCCGACGTACTGCGGGGTGGGCGTGTTGGCTGGATCCAGCGGGTTGCGTGCGATGTCGCGGATCAGCATCAGGGTGTTGCCCTTCTGCATGAACGCCGGGCGCGACCAGTCGGTATCGCAGCCCACCGCGCCCGCATACAGCGCGCACGGCGAGGACAGGCGGCCGCTGATGTTCTTGAAGTCGTAGTAACCCAGCGCCGCGCGCAGCGCGTTGTCATCGTTGAAACGCCAGTTCACGCCGACCTGTGCACCGGACAGCCACTTGTTCTCGTTCGGGGTCTTGACCCGGCTCTGGCTGGGCGCGCTGTCGGAGGTGTACTCCAGCGGTACCACCGCCAGATTGCCGAACAGGCCAAGGTCACCGCCGTCGAAGTCGTACTGCAGGTTGGCGGCCAGGCCATCGAAGTTCAGGTCGTTGGAGAACAGCGTATCGCTGGTCCAGAACGGATTGCCGAAGCGGCCGCCGCGCACCGTCACCCAGTCGGCCGGGCTATAGGCCAGCCAGGCCTGGTCCAGCCACACGTCCTTCTTGCTCAGGCCACCACCCAGCTGCTCGGTGGTTGACACCGGGCCATTGCTGCTGCCGCTGGCCAGGCGCACGCCAGCCGTGGTGTGCTGGCCGATGGTCGCCTCGATGCCGAGGCGGGCGCGGATGCGCCACAGGTTGCGGCGGTCCTGGCGGGTGTTCAGCAGCGGTGGCAGCTGCAGGTTGGTGTTGGTATTGGTGTCGAAGCCGTTGCCGGAATTGATCGACGACCAGTTGCTGACGATGTCGCTGTTGCGTTCGGAGAAGAAGCGCGACTCGCTCCGCACGCGCATGTCACCGGTGACCTTGATGCGCTTGGTCCACTCAGCCACTTCGTTCGGCGCCGCCCAGCCCTCGGACCTGGCCTGCGTCATCACCTCCTGGCGCACTTCGTCACGAATGCCGTCGCGCACGCTCTGCGGTACGTACGGCACGCGCACGTCACCGGCCTCCAGGGCCACGCCACCACTGGCGGCCGGTGTCCCGGCGGCCGCGGTGTGCTGCAACGCTGCTGCTTCGGCCTGCGCCTGCACCAGCAATGCCTGGCCGTCTTCGGGTTTCAGTGCACCGCTGGCGATCAACCCCTTGATCAGCTTGACCATGGTGGTTTCGGCGGCCATCGCGCCGGCCGGGGCGGCCAGGTTGAGCAGCACGGCGCAGCACAGCAGCGCCCGTCGGGCCGGCCGCGGGCGGCGGGAATCGGTTCGTGCGCGGACGTGGTCGTTCATCACGGTTCTCATCGAATGAAGGGAAATCATGGAGGTCGGGGAATCAGGCCCCGGGCCGGCGGCCCTGGATCAGGACGCGGGCGGGGAAATCAAGCGACGGCGGCGGTGCCTGGTCGACCTTGCCGATGCGACGCAGTGCATCGAGCACGGCCGCGTCGGCCTCCTCGTTGCCACTGCCACGCACCAGCTCGACCTTTTCCAGGCGACCATCGCTGGCCAGCCACACATTCACCTGCAACTGGAACGCCAGGCGCTTGACCTTGTCGTCGCGCGAGATCGCCTGCTGCATCAGGTAGCCGAGGTAGCGCCCATAGGTGGCGTTGCCGGCACCGCCACGACCGACACCGGACGAACCGCCACCACTGCCGGACTGGATGCCGAAGTTGTCGCCACCGGCCTGCGCGTCGGCGTTCATCGTCACCGGATCGCTGTTGTCCGGGGTCGGCGTCGGCTCTTCGGCCGGCGTCGGCTGATCCAGCGGCTCCGGTTCGGGCATCGTCTCTTCCGGCGGCGTTTCCGGTTCCGGCGGTTCTTCCGGTGGCGGCGGGGGTGGCGGAGGCGGTGGCGGCAACGCCAGCATCGGCGGCTGCACCACCGGCCGGCGGGTGCTTGCGGTGTCCTTGAACAACAGCCACCACAGCGCGACGCCAAGCACCAGCAACGCGACCAGCACCAGCGCGACGGTCACCAGCAACGGGCGACCACGCATGCCGGGCTCCGGCCGAGGGGGTTGATGGGCGGTCATGCCTCAGCCCTGCGCCTTGCCGGTGACCAGGCCGACCTGAGCCAGCTCCAGGCGCCGCAGCAGGTCCAGCACCTCGACCACCCGGGCGTACTGCACTTGCGCGTCACCGCGCACGATCACCGGGAAATCCGGCGTGGTCGCGCGCTCGGTGCGCAGGCGGTCTTCCAGCTCGGCCATCGTCACCGGGTAGGCATCCAGGAACACCTGGCCGCTGGGGTCGATGGTGATCGCCTTGGTCTTCGGCTTCTCCAGCGCCACGGCGTTGCTGGCCTTCGGCAGGTTGACCTCGATACCGGGGACGGAGGCGTTGCTGGTCAGGATGAAGATCACCAGCACCACCAGCAGCACGTCGACGAAGGGCGTCACGTTGATGCCCTTCTCGCGCTTCTTGATGCCGAACTTCGCCTTCTGGCCCATGGCGCGCTCCTCAGCCCTGGACCGCGGCCGGGCCGCGCCCGTCCTGCTCTTCAGCCAGGCGCGCGGCGAACTCGTCGATGAACACCGCCATGTCCGCGCCGATCGCTTCGGCACGCGCGCCCAGGTAGTTGTAGCCGAACAGCGCCGGGATCGCGACGCCGAGGCCAGCCGCAGTACACAGCAACGCTGCGGCCATGCCGGGTGCCACCGAGTTGATGTCGACCGCGCCAGCCATCGCCGCCACCACGAACACCAGCATGATGCCGATCACGGTGCCGAACAGGCCCACATACGGGGCCCCCTCGATGGTGGTCGACAGCCAGTTCATGCGCCGTGCCATCGCCTCCTGCTCACGCACCATCACCGCATCCATCGAGGCACGGATCGCCGCGATGGTGGCACCACTGAGGTAACCGCTGTTGCCATCGCGCTGGTGGCGCTGCTGCATTTCATCGATGGCCACCTGGTAGATGCGCCACAACGAGCCATCGTGCATCGCGGCCGGCGCCTTGCCCTGGCGGTCCATGTCGGACAGGGTGCGCAGCGGCACGCCGGACAGCTTGCCGAAGCTCTCGGTGAACACCGCATTGGCCTTGCTGATACGGCCGAAGTGCCGCCCCTTGGCGATCATGATCGCCCACGACAGCAGCATCATCAGGCCGAGGATCGCGACCACCACCCAGGCATCGAACGGCATCGCCTTGAGGATGAAGGCGAAGTGGCTCTGCCCGGCTGACTGCTCGTCCGCGCCGTAGCTGATCAGCCGCGAATCGGCACCCTGTGCGGTGGCATCGGCCAGCAGCAGCGCGGCCGGCCGTGCCACGCGCGAGACGCGCAGTTCATCCAGCGCACCTTCGAAGTTGGCCAGTGGCTGCACCGCCCCCGGCGCATCGGCACCCACCACCGGAGCCGTGCCCAGCGCCGGCAGCGCACCGCTCAGCTGGGCAACGACGCGCCCGTTGAGGTACAGCTGCAACGCGCCCTTCTCTGCCGTCAGTGCAACGTGTGCCCACTGTCCTTCCGGAACCGGCTGCGCGGGCGTGCTGCGCTGGCCATTGAGCTGCACGAACGGCACGCGGTTCTCGATGCCCAGCACCAGCTCGGATGCGCCGTCGCGACGCGCATAGATCGCCTGCGCCGCAGTGTTACCGCCCGGCTTGATCCAGGCTGAAACGGTGAGCGGCGCGCCCGCTTCCTGAGCCAGCGATGCGCTGGCCGGCAGCGGCAGCGGACCGGCGCCCAGCTGCACGCCACGGCCGATCACCGAGCCTTCCGACGGCGGCACCACCGCACCGGCATTGTTGCCATAGGCGGTGGTGTCGCGTGCCGGCGCATTGGCCTCGGCAAAGTGGTAGACCAGCGTGTAGTCCGGATCGAACACCTGCTGGCCGTTGCCGCTGGCCGGTGCCTTCTCATTGCCGTAGTACATCCAGATCGTCTGGGGCGCGGCAGCGCTGACTGCCGGTACGTCGACCCAGACCAGGGCCAGGCCCATCCTGGGATCGAACTGTTCGATCTGGTGGGCCAGCACGGTACGGCCATCACCCGAGACGAAGCGCAGGTCGTTGCCCGCATCCTGGGTTCCGTCGAAGCCGAAGTTGCCGGTATGCAGGCGCAGCAGCAGCGGCGTGCGGCCCGGGTCACCGGCCAGGCCCGCGCCCTGCGGGCCGGCGTCGATGGTGATCGGCTTGCGGTACTTCCATTCGGCCTGCCACCAATTGGCATCGGCCGCAGCCACCGGCAGCGCAACCAGCGCGGCCAGCAGCAACAACACTCGGGAAAGCAAACGGTCCATGCGAAGGGTCTCCGGAGAACGCATGTTCAAGGGAAGGGTCAGTAACTGGTGCTGATGTTGAAATGCAGGCGCGGGTCGTCCTTGCGCGTGACCGGGCCATCGGCATACGGCCAGGCGTAGTCCAGGCGCAGTTGCAGGTGTTGACCCAGGCGCAGCTGCGCGCCCAGGCCGACCGAGGCCATGTTGTACTTGTCGCGCTGTTCGGGCAGCGGCTGGCGCAGGCGCAGATAGGCCGCGTCGGCAAAGCTGTAGACGCGCAGGTCGGTGCCGCGCCACAGTGACCACGCAGGCGTGCGCCATTCCAGGCTGGCCAGGCCGCCGTAGTCGCCGATCGCCTCGGCCGACAGGTAGCCGCGTACGGTGTACATTCCACCTGCGGCGAACTGCTCGGCCGACACCAGTGGCGCATCGGTTACCTGCAGCGAGCCGCGCGCATACCATTGCCAGTCGCTGCCGAAGGTATGCGTGTTGGCCACGTCGGCCTTGAACGCCACGAAACTCGGGTCGGCCCAGTAGCGCTTCTGCCCGAACGCGGTGGCGTCACTGCCGTAGCCGAACAAGCGACGCGTACCGGCCACCAGCTGGGTGTTGATGCTCAACTGATCCTGCTCGCCCTGGCGTACACCGACAAACGCCAGAGTGATCGGCGCGTACCTCAGCGGCGTCTTCAGGCTCTCCTTGCCCATCTGCGTGTCTTCCTCGGTGTCCTTGAAATCCACGCCGAGGCTGAGCTGGCGCCACCACTGGCTGCTGCCCGGCAGGCGGTAGTTGAGCTTGAGGCCGATCGAATGGCCGTTGCCGATCACATTGGTGCCGGTGCCGGTACCGACCTGCCCACCTGCATTCAACACGCGGCTGTCGGATCTGTAGCCGGAGGCTTCCAGGCTCCACGGCGTACCTTCGAACGGCATCGTGTACGAGGCCGAGAACACCTTGGCCTGCTTCGTGTCTTCCGGCGCCAGATACACGCCGAGGTTGGCGCTGTGCCCACGCTTCCACAGGTTGTCGTAGGCCAGCGATGCACTCAGGCGCAGCTTCTCGGTGTCGGCGCTATGGTCGTTGTTGAGTGACGCACTGGCACGCCACGGCGACTTCTCCTCGACCTGCAGGTCCACATCCATCGTGCCCGGCACCTGGCCTTCGCGCACCAGTGGCATCACCTGGCGACGTCCGCCTTCGTTCAGTGCGGTCAATTCCTTCTGGGCCTGGTCGAAGTCAGGCACCTTGCCCTCGGCCAGCGCCGGTACACGTTCCCGAATGCGTTCGGGCGACTCGTGGCGGGTGCCGACCACGCGCAGCTGGCCGATCGGCGTCTGCTGCACCTTCAGCAGCACCACGCCCCCACTGACCTGCTGCTCGGGTAGCTCGACGTAGACCGACTGGTAGCCGGCCTGCTGGTAGAGCGCATGGACCGCATCGCGCGCCTTCTCAACATCGGCCAGGGTCTTGCCCGGGCCGAGGAACGGTTCTACCGCACGTTCAATCTGCCGCGGATCGAGCACCGTGTTGCCGCGCACGACGTATTCGTTGATGTTCACGCTGGGCGCGGGTGCTGCCTCCTGCGCGAACAGCGGCAGCGGCATCGCGGCCAGGGCCAGCACCAGCGGATGCAGGCGCAGCGGAAGGCGAACGGCTCGGCACGGAACAGGATTCATCGAAGGCATCGCGTCGTATCGAAGGGAGGGGCCAGGGAGCGGCGCGTGGATCTACCAACAGGACGTGTACATCGCGTCAAAGCCGCCAACAGTTTTGTGACAGCACTGTCATCTTTTGAAAGCGCCGCAAAGCACGCAGGCGGACCCTGCCTTGGCCACCCGTCTTCATTGCAGGACATCGATTGCTGCGGGAGATTCGAGATGTGTGAATCGTTGATGCCGGACCTGCGCGCTGCCCTCGCCCTCGCCCTGCTGCTGGCGCTGCCATCGGGTCGCGCCGACGAGGCGAAGAAGCAGGAAGAAGCTGCGCCCTGCATCGAAGTACTGGTCAACGGCGAGCGGATTCCGGCCTGGGACTGTCTGCAACGCAAGCTGGCGCCTGCGACAAGGCCGGCGAAGTCGGCGGCGCTCCCCGAAGCCGAACGCCTGATGCAGCAGCCCGGCAACCAGCTGATGCAGTACAACCTGGAAGGCACGCGGCAGCGCATGGGCGATGCGTTCGGTCGCTCGGTGGTGCCGCAGCGACCTGCGCGCTGAGCCTCCGCAGCTGTGGGGCTGAGCGCGCGCTCGGCTGTCTTTGCATTCATCGGCGATGCCACGGCGCGAAAGCCGCCGACCGCAGGCTCGGCGCTACTGCGTGCCGCTCTGCCGACCGGCCGGCACGATGCCATCGCTTGGTACCGGCGGCAGCTCGGGAACCGGCAGGCTGCGCAACTGCCCCGCCTGGTTCAGCTCCACCGCGTTGGCGCTGATGCTGGCGAGAACCGTGCAGGGCCCCAACCGCTGACCCGGCGCGTACGCTTCGGCAGGACGCCCATCCACCGAAAGCAGCGCCAGCGGTGCGTGGTCGCCGGCCAACACGCCCAGCACCACCACCTCGGTCTGCACTGCGCCGGGGGACAACAGGCGCACCAGCGGCAGGCTGGCCACTGCATCGAACATCGGCCGCACCGGCGCCTCGGCTTTCGCCTCGCTGGCCACGGCCGCCGGCGCCACCGCAGACAGGGTGACGCTCCAGTAGGCCACCACCGCCAGCAGCAGCGCCGCCGCCAGCAGGGCCAACATGCGATTGCGATCCCAGCGCCTGCCGTCCATGTTCCGCACCATCGCCACGTTCATGTCTGCCCACGCTAGCAGGTGCGGCTGACGCTTTTGTTTCATCATGCGGGCCTACGCTGGCAGGCATCGACCCGGACAGGAGGCAACGTCGATGCAGCGCGTGCCGCGTGGTTTCACCCTGCTGGAACTGATGGTGGTGCTGGTGATCATCGGTATCTGCACGGCGGGTATCGGGCTGGGCCTGGGCAGCCTGCTCGACCCGGGCCGGCAACTGCGACAGGAAGCCGAACAGTTGGCGCAGCGCCTGCAGGTGGCGCGCGACGAGGCCCGGATCGATGGCCGCCCCCTGCGCTGGCAGGCCGACGCCGCCGGCTACCGCTTCAGCCGCCGCGAAGGCACCCGTTGGGTGGATGTGCAGCGCGACGACCTGCTGCGCCCACAACCATGGCAGCTGGCGGGCATCGCGGTGCAGCCGACCACGCCGATTGAACTGAGCCCCGAATGGATTGGCGTGGCGTGGGAGTTGACGCTGTCGTTGCAGGGCCGCCAGCTGCGTCTTCGTGATGATGGCAGCGGACAGTTGCAGGTCGTGCAGTGAAGCGGAACAGGCACGGGTTCACCCTGATCGAAGTGCTGATCGCATTGGCGATCGTTTCAATCGCACTGGCGGCGGTGATGCGTTCGGTGGCGGTGGCTACCGACGATCAATCGCGCCTGCGCGACCGTCGGCTGGCACTGATGTGCGCGCAGGACCGCTGGCAGGAGCTGCGCCTGGCTGGGCAGCCGCCGCAGGATGCACGGCAGCGCTGCGTGCAGGGGCGCAGCACGTTCCTGGTGCTGCAACATCTCGGCACCGGCAGCGACAGCCAGCCGCAACTGGAACTGAGCGTGGTGGCCGAAGATGCACCGCAGCAGTCCCTGGCGCGGATGCAGCTGCCATGGACCACCATGCAATGAAGCGGGTCGCGCGTGGCTTCACCCTGATCGAAGTGATGATCGCGATCACCATCATGGGTGTGCTGGCGCTGATCTGCTGGCGTGCGCTGGACAGCGTGGCCAGCAGCGACCAGCGCCTGCGCCGGGCCGATGCCGAAACCACGACGGCGCTGCGCATCCTGCAGCAGTTCCAGCGCGATATCGAGATGCGTGCCGACGACGCGCTGATGAATGGTGCAGTGCGTCCGGCCGATCAACCGCAGCGGCTGCTGCCTCCGTCCCTGGTAAGCGAACGGCACCCGGATGGCAGCTTCGCGCTGGAGATCACCCGCAGTGTCGGCAGTGATGGACTACGCTGGCAGCGGGTGCGCTGGTGGCGGCAGGGCAATACGCTGTGGCGGGCCAGTGGCGCGGCGACGGATCGATACCCCCTGCCCGCGCCTGAGCCGTCGAAAGGCATTGCGGTGGCCAGGGATGTGCAGCGGTTCGAGATACGCGCCTGGCAGCCGGGCGCGGGGTGGGCGCTGTTGCCGAGCGAAGGCGAGGTGCTGCCGGCCACCGGGCTGGAACTGCGGTTGGGCCTGCGCGATGGGCGTGGGCCGCTGAGCTATCGGCGGGTGCTGGAGCTTTAGGATTCCTCCCAGGCAAAGCATCCACGCATGGCGTGGATCTACTGCCGAGCGGCTTCTACTGCCCGGCCTGCTTTGGTGGGTGCCGACCTTGGTCGGCACTGATGCTGGCCCAGCCATCCACGCATGGCGTGGATCTACTGCCGAGCGGCTTCTACTGCCCGGCCTGCCCTGGTGGGTGCCGACCGTTGGTCGGCACTGATGCTGGCCCAGCCATCCACGCATGGCGTGGATCTACTGCCGAGCCTGCCGCCGGGTGCTTTCCTGCGCCCGGCGGCGCCGTGTCGGTGGTCCTCACCGCTGAAGGCCGCTCCCTGCCCTCCGTGCCGTCCTGGCTGGGGCCGCCACCATTCCCTGGCGGCTGGCCCGATGCTGTCCGTTCTTCCTGGTCAGTCCCATCCACGCATGGCGTGGATCTACTGCCGGCCGCGATCGTGCCGATCAGGGTCGGCACCTAGCGGCGCTGCGTGCCGTCGTCGCGGCTGGCCTGCGGGAACTGGAATGCGCTGTCGGCGTCGTAGCCGCTGTTGGCGGTAGTGCCACGGGCCGGCGGCGCTACGCTGCTGGTGCCGCTGCCGAAGCCCAGAATCTGCACGCTGATCACTGACGGCTGGTTGCGCCGTGCGTCGTCCTGGCTCTTGCGCATCACGTCCTGTGCCGCCTGGCTGGCGCTGTTGGCTGCCGCACTGGCCGCGGCCAGCGCATTGACGTTGACCGATGCCAGCACCGGCAGACCCTTGCTCTCGCCCTGCACCTGGATGTTGGCCGCGTTGAGCACCTGCAGCGCGGCCAGATTGATGTTGCCGGAGACGCGTATACCGGCCTCGCCCGCATCGATGGTGCCCAGCGGTGCGATCAGATCGACGTCGCCCGGCGGCACTTCGGCGATGGGGTTCAAGGTCGCGATGCCAGCACCGCTGGCCGGGGCCTGCGGCGACAGGATCACATTGCCCCAACCGTCATAGACGCGGCGCGGTGGCGTGTACAGCAGGGTCGTGCGCGAACCACGACCGGCATTGATGTCACCCTGCTCCGACCACGCCAGGATGTCGCCGCCGAACGTGGTCATCACCCGCGACAGGCCCAGCAGCACGCTGTCCTGGCCGAACAGCCGGATATCGCCCTGCCCTTGGGTCACCAGTCCGGCACTGGCCGGGGGCACCACGCCCTGCACACCGATCACGATCTGCCCACCCGGCGCCATCAGCTCGATGTTGCCACCCGCTTCGGTGCGCACGCCGGAGCCGCCGTACATCACGATGTCGCCGGCACGGTCGATCGTCGCGCCGGTCGCAGCCTTGTCTGGCATCAGCGTAGCGATGGCCTCTCGCCCACGCAGGTAGGAGCCGAAGCGGGGTCCTTCTGCATCGGTATATTCCCGTCCACCTTCGCGCAGCTCGGCGTAATAGATCTGGCGCAGGAAGATGTGCTGCTGTTCCTGCGGCAGCGCATCGAAGGCAGCCAGCGCCCCGTCGCCGTCGGCAGCCACGCCGAAGCGCTGCTGCAGCCACTGCTTCAGTTCCTGGTCGTAGACCTTGACTGCCTTGCCCGGCTGCGACGCAAGCGATTGCGCGGGATCGGCAAGGTTGACGGGGTCCAGATAGCGGGCACGCAGGGCCGCGAAATCGATCTGCTGGTTGCCGGCCGTCAGCGCGATGCTGGCGCCGGGACGGGTGTCGCCCTGCACGATGCCACCGAGGCTGACGATGCTGCCCGCATCCTCCTGGCGCAGCTGGCGGCCGGCACTGATCTCGGTGTTGCCGGGGCCGGCGATGGTCGCGTTCAGATGCACGACGTCGCGGCCCGCCGCTGCCACCGTGATATCGGTGGGCGCGGTGTTCAACGCGGTCATCAACACCCCGAGGATGTCCCGGCCTGCCCGCAGTTGCACGGCGCCGGCGGCCTCGAACCAGTTCAGCTGGGTGCGCTGCCCCACGTTGGGATCCAGCGTGCGCCGGGCGCCGGTGGCCAGACCGATGATGTCGCCCTGCACCGCGTAGAAACGGCTCGGCGCCAGGGCCGCAGACACGGAGGACAGCGGAGTATTCGGACCGAACGCAAACAGCGGAAGCGACGCGTCCGGCGATGCAATGTTGCCGTCGACCGACAGGTTGTGCCGCGAGCGGGTCACATTGCCGCCGGAATCCCCCAGCTGGGCCAGGAATGCGGGGTCGAAGGGTCCCGGCAGGCGCGCATCCGCGCCCGAGCGCGCGATCTGGGTCGCGCCACGTTGGGCGAAGATGCTGCCACCGGCCAGCACGTCCAACCGTCCCGTTGCCGAGGGTGCCAGCAGGATCACATCCTGCGTCCCCGGCGTGGCGCTGATCCGGTCCAGCTTGATGTCGCCCTGCGCAGCAATGGCGCTGAAGCGCGAAGGATAGAGCCAGTAATTCAGCAGATCATCACCACCACGCACATCAAGCTGGACCTGCTCGCGCCACAGATTGCTGCCGGTCACGTTATCCGGCCCGGCGAGGCCTGGCGCGAGGTCACCACCGGCACTGAACAGATCCACGGCCGTGCTGGCGGTCCACAGGGAAAACCACGTGCTGCCTGCAGCGCGCGCGCCATCATCCTGCAGCACCGCGCTGTAGTTGGCCAGCGGAACCCGGCCTGCATCGGCGACCCCGCCAAGCACCACATCGCCCCGTGCCTGTAGCTGCGCGACCGCATCGCCCAGCACCAGCACCGGTCCGCCCATTGCGCGGGCGGCGTCGGGCGCAAACAGGTCTGCCGCGCGCTGCTGACGCAGCGTCGCGTAGTTTTCCAGGGTGACGCCCATTGCACCGATGCGCCCGGCATCGAGCTGCAGGCTGCCACGCAGATTGCTGAAGGTACCGTTGAGGTCGAGATTCTGTCCCGCCCTGGAGGGATTGAGGCTGGAGATCGTCGCCTGCAGATTCGGATTCAGTGCGCCACCGATGCGCAACCGCAGGTCGCCGCCACCGGTCAGGTGCAGCTGGCCATTGCTGACGCGGCCGGTCGATCCCACCGCCGCGATGATCGCGCCCGAGCGTGGTGCGCTCAGCGAGCCCAGCGCGTCGCCCATCGGATCGCGGACGCCGGCATTTCGCCCGGCCTCAAGCGTCAGGTCGCCGCCACCCAAGGTGCCGAAGCCGGTGAAGCCGACCATCCGCGGAGAGGCGCCAGCGGCAGCGGACACGTTGGTGTAGGTACCAAAGTTCACCCACCAGCTGGTCGGCACCGGCTCCACGCCGGTGGTGCTCCCGGTTCCCTGCCGCCACAGCCAATTGCCGACCGCGGCACTGGAGTACAGCGCCCAGTCGCGCTCGCTGGTGCCCGACTCCGCGCGCGCGGTCCAGGCGTCGCCGACGATATCGCGCCCGGCTTCGACCCGCAGGTTGCCACCATGATCGGGATACCAGGCCTGGTAGCCTGCGATCGCTGCGTCATAGCTGCCCGGCACCAGGTTCGGCCCTAGCAGTGCGGTGTTCCAGGGAGCCGCTGCACGGGGCGAATTGAAGGCAGCGTCGTGGCCCCCACCCAGCGCGGTGGGAGTGCCGGCGGTGTAGACACCGAAGCCTGACTTCATCACGACGTCACCGGCAGCGAGCAGTTCCATGTCCCCCTTGCCGGTGCGCAGCACGCTCCACGCCGGCGTGCCCGCGCGCTTGCCGTAGGTGGTCACTTCGGTCTGCGTGCCGCCGCCGGCGCAGTAGGTGGGCGCGGTACTGCAGAACTCGTCTTCGGTCATGCCGAACATCGCGGCGAAGTCCTTCGCAGGGGTGCCCACGTAGGACTCGTCACCCCAGTAATCCAGCGAGCCCTGCGCGGCCACCTGGCGGGGTGCCGGGCCGCAGTAGTCGGCCGACATCGCGCAGAACTCATCTTCGGTGAAGCCGAACATGTCGGCCAGCTCTGCGATCGGGCGGCCCGCATAGGACGTGTCGCCGATCCAGTCCAGCGATGCCCGCTCGGTCAACGCACGATCACCCACCCAGATGATCTCGGTCTTGACCGTACCGATCGAGCCCTGGTGGGTATCGGCCAGCACCACGCTGCCTTCGCTGCCCCAGCGCCGGCTGCGTGGATCGGCCGCCCCGACATCGGCACCGGCAACCACGGTCAGGTCCCAGGAGGTGGTGCCCTCGGCCAGCATCGGCGCCAGCGCCCAGTTGCGCCCCTGGTTGCCGTTGGCATCGGCCGGCCGCAGATTCACTGGCGCGTCGCCGGGCAGTTCCACCTTGGTCAACGAAGGAATGTACGCGCCCACCTTGAGCGCGACTTCCCGTGCCAGGCGCAGCGCAACCGGCAACACCGCGCCGGCGGGCCACTCCTGTGCCGCCACCTGTACCGCACTGCGCAGGCGGAAGCCGGCTCCCAGCCGCGCACCTGCCGCCAGCACCAGCGGCTCCTGCAGCACGGTGCCCGCGGCCAGCGTCTGCCCGGAGTCGGTGGTCACTGCCGCACCCAGTACAGTACCCGCGGGCAGGCGCAGATTCTGCGAGATCACCATCGGCGCGGGCAGCACGGTACCAACCGGAAGCGTTACCGATTCGACCGGCACGTCGTAGTTCAGGCGGGTGCCGGCCTGGAACTCGGTGCCGGGCTGCAGCTTCACTCCGTCCACCGGCACCACCAGGCCGCTGCCGAAGGGGGTGTGCCCCGCGCTGCCATTGCGACCCTCATACAGCTGCCAGCCCCCCTCATCCGGCGTGGACGGCGGCGGTGCGAAGCCATCGTTGATGCTGCCGTAGACGTTGATGTTGCCTTCGGCCCGCAGCACCAGCGAGGCCGATTCGCCGAAGCCACGCCGCGATGGATCGGCGCGGTTGGCTTCGGGTCCGTAGCGGTAGCCGGACAGATCGATGTCGCCGGCAATGGTCAGGTCGCCGTCCGGGTTGGCGTCGCTGCGCCGCGCCACCACCTGCACGCCGGGACGAAGGCGGACGTCACCCAGCGCGCGCGTGCGCTGCTGCAGGTCCGGGTTGCCCAGCGCACCATCGATCCACGCCACGCTGTGCGGATCGACCACCTGGTCCAGCCACTGCTGGGTCACCAGCTGCGCGCGATTGCCGCGCACATCAGCGGTGCTGGCCAGGGGCGCATCGTCGTAGCGGCGGACACCATTGAGCTGGATGTCGGCCGCGCCATCGATGCGCAGGCCATTGGCCGCGGCAATCGCCGCGTCGTTGCTGCCCACCCGCGGCACATCGATCTTCAGCGAGCCCCGCGCCATGCCGTCGTTCTGTCCAGCGCCGTCGCCGACGGCCACGCCGCTGCCGGCACGCAGGTCCAGGTGCGCCGCGCTGCCCAGACCCACGGCGCCTTCGGCGCTGCCCAGCGTGATGGTGGCCCGGTTCGGACTGTCGACGATCTTGCCATGGCTGTCCACGCGCAGGCCGGTACCGTGCGCGTCCAGCGTGCCGTCCACCTGCAACTGGTCGCGGGCGTACAGGCGGATGCTGCCGACCTGCTCGCCGCTGGCATCGATGCGGCCGGCCACGGTCAGGCTGCCCGCGTCGACACTGATGTCGACCCGGCGCGCCTTCACTTCGTCGCCGATCCGAAGATCGCCTTCACCGATCTGGAAGCTGCGGCCGCCGACGACACCGCCGGCGGTCAATCGCTGGTTGAGGCCGGCGAAGTCCTGCAGCTGGCGTGCCCGCACCACCAGTTCGCCACCGTCGTAGGGCACCAGCGTGCCGCCGGCATCGTAGCGGCCACTGGCGGCACCCTGCAGAACACCGGCCAGATCGGCTTGGCCGGCCACTGCGGTGACCGTCATGCGCCCGGCGCGGTTGTTGCGGGCAGAAACATCGATGCGGGAGGCAGCATCGGTGCGGATGTCACCCGTGTCGCTGGACAGCAGGACATCACCGCCCCAGCTGAACTTGTCCACGTCGTACAGCGGGACCTTGCGCCCGGCCAGGTCCAGCACCGCCCGGCCGCCAAGCGTGATGCCCTGGCGTGCGCTCGCCGACAGCCGTCCTGACGCCAGCGCGATCGTGCTGTCCAGCGTGATCCGGTTGGCGTCGATGCTCAGCTCACTGCCCAGTGCATCGCCACCCGCCTTGCCGGTGCCCCCCTGCAGGCGGAACTCGCCGCCAGTGCGCACGCGCAGCTGCGCGGCGGGATCGGCGGTCAACAACGGGGTATCGATGCCGAGGCTGCCTCCGCTGTACTGCCAGCCCTTGTCGGCCAGATAGTCGCCGCGCTGCTGGAACACGTCCAGCGTGCCCTGCGCGGAGAACGACAGCTGCTCCGAAGCACTCAGGTTCAGCGCACTGAATCCGAGCACCTGCCGGTTCGCAGGTACTTCAGAGCTGGGACGGCTGAATGGTGCCCGCCCGAGCTGCAGCTGGCGGGTGACGAGGTCCAGCTGCCCGGCGCCGAGCCGGTCCACCATCGGATCGGCCGGCGGCACCGACGCGTCGCTGCCCGGCGCCTGGCTCGCCGCCAATGCGCCGTCCCAGACCAGCGTGTCCACCAGGATGCGCGCACGGTCGGTCGCCGCGCCGTAGCCGCGGATGGCCTGCGCACCCAGCACAAGCGTCTGCAGGCCACTGCGGCCGGTGGCACTGTCGCGCGCGTCCAGGTCGACGCTGCCGAACACGTTGACAGACTCCCGCGCGACCAGGCTCAGCGTGTCCAGCGCCGGCGCGCCGGTGGCATCATTGCCGCGCAGCAGTTGCTGCAGCACGGACTGGTTCATGGTCATGCCACTGGGCAGTGCCCCTGCCGCAGCGGCCTGTGCGATCGCTTCGGCACTGCCGAGGTTCAGCGCCGCCATGCTCAGGCCGAGCTGACGGGTGCCATAGCTGACCGAGTCGCGCATCTGCAGCGTGCCATCGGTCGCTACCGCGATGCTGCCATCGGAAACCAGCCGGGCCTGGCCGTCGCACGCCGCCTGGCACCCCCCGATGTCGATCGCCACCGGACCGGCCTCCACGCCCGTGGTGCCGGTGATCAGGTTCAGGCGCTGGTTGGACACCGCCAGCAGGCCGCCGGAGACCTGGTAAGGCAGCGTCGCGCTGGCACCCGCGTTGGCGGTTGCGAACGGCAGTGTATCGAGGGTCGCACCGGCCTCGACCAGCACGCCGCTGCCACCGGAGGCCGCTGCCACCAGCACTTCCGGTGCGTTCAGGGTGACGCCGGAACGGATCGCCACACTGCGCGCCTGGCCGGTCACCGCCACCTGCGAGGCCTCCTGGCTGAACTGCCCGCCGATGATCATCCGCGCAGGCAGGAAGGCATTGAGCGCGTCGTCGCTGAAGGTGGCGCCGCGATCACGGGCCTGCGATTGCGCGCTACCGTCAACGATCTCCAGTGAACCGACCGCCGGGCTCGCCAACGTGGCTGCCAGCGTGCCGCCGCGCCCATTGTCGGTGGCGGCGCCGAACCGCGCGGTGCCGGCGAAGCGGATGGCAGGCGTGTCTGCACGACCTGCACCTTCGCCCAGCGCTAGGGTCAACCCGAGCGCATCGATGGTCTGCCAGCCACGCGACTCGCCGCGGCGGTCGGCCACCGACTGCGCGAAGCTGTTGTAGGAGGTTTCGTTGTAGCCCGAGTGCCGGCGTACCACTGCGGCGGGCGTCAGCAGGATGTCGGTGAGCAACGGCGAGATTGCCGCGCCCAGCGCCGTGCGCTGCTGCCCGGACACACGCCAGGTGCCGGTGCCGGTCGCAATCGGTTGCACGATGCCAGAGGTGCCGGTAGCGCCCAGCTCCACCCGGAATGCACCGGGCTGCAGCGCATAGCTTGCCGGCATCAGCGTGTAGGTGCCGGCCGCCAGGCCGGGCACGCCAGCCGGCACGGTGATCTGCTGGCCCACCGCCGGAGCTGCGAATCCTTCTTCGCCGCTGGGGGCGAACGCCTCGGCGCGTCCCGGTACGATCGCGTACACCGGGTTGCCCGACGCACTGAACGCGTAGCGCGGATTGGCGTCGGCCAACGCCGTGCGCAGCACGTCGACGGAGCCGCCGCGCCCGGACACGAAGGCGGCACCGGTCAACTCACCACCGCCGGACATGTCCAGCAGTGCCCCCGACGCCACCTCGATCTCGTTGGCCTTCAGGGTCACCCCCATCGAGGAGATGCCGGCCGGCGCCAGCGAGCTCAGGCTGCGCGTGCCTACCCGCCAGTCGACACCATCGACGGTGCCACCATAGGGCAGCGACAGGCCGGCACCGCTGGTGGAGGTAACGCTGCCTGGCAGCAGTTCCACCCGGCTGCCGATGGTTCCGTTCTGGATCAGGCCGCCCAGCTGCAGCGTGCCCATCGGCGCCTGCACGTTGCCGCCCTGCTGCACCGTGGCGGCCACCAGGCGAAGCGTGCCCAGCGCCGATTCCGGCGCCGGCTGCGTGGCCGCACCTGTGCCGTGGATTCGCAGCACGGCAGCTGGATCGGCCCAGTAATCAGCGGTCTGCACGGTCTGCGCCGAAGCGCCGGCCACCAGTGTGCCGACCGCGCCTGCGGTGGGGTACAGGCGCGCAGCGGTGACGTCCATCGAACCGGCCGTCATCAACGCGCTGGTGTTGCCACTGCTGGCAATGCCGTTGGTCAGGCGCACGTCACTGCGGCTTTCCAGCGCCACGTGGTCGAACCCGGGCAGCCAGGTGACGTCGCGGATGTCGATCAGCGCGGCCTGCACCGCCAGCGCGTGATCGTCCGGCCCGGCCGAAGCGACCGCCGCAGTGCCCTGCAGGTTCTCGCCCGCCAGCTGGCCCCAGCGCGCCTGCGCCAGGCGGACGTAGGGCGCACTCAGCCGCAACGCCGACGACGGCCCGGCAGCCACGGCCATGCCCAGGCTCGAAGTGCCCTGGCCATGGATGCGCAGGCTCTGGGCCAGGCGCAGGTCGACATCGCCAACGGCGCGGATGTCACCGAACACGGACAGGTTGTCGAAGCCGCCCGCCTGCAGCTGCTCGACCGACAACGCGGCGTGGCCATACTCCAATGCGGCCGGCAGTGGCTGCACCGGTGCGCTGTGCTGGCTGAGGGTGATCGCACGTGCCCGCAGTACCTCCTCGCTGGCGCTACGTGCATGGATGCTGCCGCCGAAGGCCAGCCCAAGCGTGCCACCGCGTGCGCCGGCACCACCGGCGGCCGCGTCCATTCCGCCCTCCAGATACAGCGCATTGGCCGAGCGCAGCACGATCTGCCCGCCGTCGCTGTCCACGCGTACACGGCCTTGGCCGTCGATATCCAGCTCGGCCGACGCCCCCCGCGCCTGCAGGCGCGCGCCGCTTTCGACCACTACGAACGCTTCCGGTGGTCGGTTGTCGACGAATGCTGCGGTCTCCCAGTCCAGCGCCCCGCCGATCTCGATGCGTCCACCCGCGCGCACCTGCCCACGCAGACGGCCGCTGGGATCGGGCAACGAGATCGCGTCTGCATCGGCATCCAGCAGCGCGCCTTCGGCGAAACGCCAGGTGCGTTCGGTGCGCTGCCCGGCGTACAGCGCATTCTGCGGACGCACATCGTCGATCACGATACGGCCGCCCTTCGCAAGCAGTGTGCCTTCAACATCGATGTTGCCTGCACCCAGCAGCGAGATCGTCTGCCCTGGATCGACCGCCACCAGCGCATCCTTGCCGACGCGCAGGTCACCGCCCACGCTGTTGCGGTCCGAACGCAGGCTGATACTCGCACCGGCGCGCTGGCTGACGCGCCCGTTCAACGGATCGGCGCTGTACAGCGGCACATCCCACGCCGCCAGTGCGGACGCCCGATCGGTTGCCATCTGCGCGTCCTGGGTCAGGCGCAGGCCTGGCAGGGCAGCGACCAGCCGCGCGCCGTCGGCCACCGCCACGCCTTGGTGGCCGTTGATGTCGTACTGTGCGAAGCCACTGCCGAACAGGCCGGGATCCAGTCGCAGCGACGCGCCCGCCGGGTCCGCATCGCCCACTCGAACGCGGCCACCGGTTCCCAGCGAGAAGGCACCACTGCCCTGTCCTCGGCCACTGAACCGGCTCCCCTCGCCCAGTTGCACCCGGCCACTGCCGTCCGTCGTAACCGTGCTGCTGTTGGCCTGCAGGCTGACGCTGCCCCCTTTGCCGATGCGGCCCTTGCCGCGCAGGTCCAGCGCGGCGCCGGCCTCGACGTCCACCGTTGCCTCGGCGCCCACGACCACGTCATGACTGTTGCTCAGGCTCAGGCGGCCGCCATCCGTCCAGGCACCGCTGGCGTCGAGCGGCATCGCCAGTGACGCGTTGCTCCATTCACCGGAGAGATCGATCCGCGTGCCGCCGGCAATGGCGGTGCGGGCGCGGCCATCGTGCAGCAGCGCCGTCGGCCGCCCCTGGACATCCAGCAGGTTGCCCGCCGACAGCTGGCCGCCGGCAATGCCGATGTCGCCTGCCAGTTCCACCTCGCTGCCGGTCAGGTTGAGCTGTCCACCTGCCTGAAGCCGAAGGCTGCCGTCGATGCGGATGCGATCGGCGGTCGCCAGGTCGATCCGTCCCCACTGCTGGGCACTCAGCGCTGCGAAATCCAACCACACCGTGTCACGCCGCTCCTCGTTGACCGGAGCCAGCAGCGACCACGCCGCCTTCGCCGGAGCCTTGTCATCCAGGCGCACATCCGAGCCGAACACACCACTGCGGCCCTGGCCGTCGTAGCGCCCCAGGTACAGCTGCGCATTGCGCGCCACTGCCGTCTGCGCCTGCGCATAGCCATCCAGCGCGGCCTCCGGCCTGCGGTTCTGCTGCGCGCCCTGGAAGGTGGTCGTCTCAACCTTCCCATCCAGCACTGCGGTCGGTGCGGAGACGATCAGCCGACCTGCATCGCGGCCGACGGTGTATCCGTTATCGACACGCTGCGCCGCGAATACGATCGGATCACGGAAGGTCTCAGTGATGCCCCAGCGCTCCTGCTTTACTTCATGGCCGCTGTACAGGCCATCGAACAGCATCTCCGCCGGCGCCTCATCAAGGCGGTAGACCTGGCCGTCGACGCCGCGCACCCAGCTCTGCCGGACCACGCCGCTCTGCACATCCAGGCTGCCGCCGGCAAGGTTGATGCGTGAGCCACCGTTCGTGATCACTTCCCTGCCACCCAGCAGGACGGTGCCTCCCTGCGCAGCCCACTCGCCGATCGAGTGCCCCTGGTTGTCGAGGTAGCCACCCACCTCCAGCAGGCCGCCTGCAGCGTACCAGCGCTCCCCCTCGTAGCCCCCGGTACCGGCCGGAACGTGGACCAGCCTGCGGCGATCGACCCAGACTTCACTGCTGGTCAGCTTGCCGCTGTCGCGGTTGTCCAGGGCATCGCGCAGTTCGTTGCCCTGCACCTTGACCTGGACATTGTTGCTTTCCATCGACACCTGCACGCCCACTGCGCCGGACACGTCCACGCGCGCGGCGTCGTCTACGTAGCTGCGGGCCGCCGCATCGGCGATGATCTGGCCGCCCGTGGCAACCGTCAGCGAATCCCTGCTGAAATGGATGTTGCCACCCGAGACGATCTCCACCCGCGACTGGTCCCGGCGATCATTGTGCTGGGACAGATTGTCGAAGGTTGCCGAGCGCGCGCCAGCGCGGATCGCGTCCTGCTCTGCCGACTCCTTGATGAGGCTGTCGCGCTGCGTATCCAGCACCGTGGCCTTGCCATCGTCCTCGATCAGCACCGCCGTAGTGGCGCCATCGGCCAGCGTGACGCTGCTGCCGGCATCACTGGCCGAGGCCAGAAGATGCACGGTGCCGCGCTGTGCGAGCGTGGTGCTGGCCACGGCCACACCGGCCTGCTCGACGCTGCGCCCGGCCAGAGTCACGTCACCCTCAAGCGCGCGCAGCAGGCCGGTGTTGCGCACGCTGCCAGCCGTGCTGCCGGCGATGAAGCGCGGCGCGATCTCATTGCCCCGGGTGGTGGAGCTGGTGTTGGTGGCCGTACCCACGCCGCGCCGGATCACGAAACTGTCTCCCGCAGCGAGCTGCACCTGGCCCTTGCGCGCCTCGATATGGCCAGCATTCTCCACTCTGTGCCCGGCCAGCAGCACGTAGCCACCGCCGCGCGTCGCACTGGTCGGCTCATGGGTCGCGATGCGGGCACCCTGCTCCACCATCACCTTGCCGAATGCATCGCTGAGCGTGCTGCTGCTGGCGTCGGGGCTGTACAGGCCATTGTCGCGGAACTGCGCATCGCTGATCCGTGCTGCAGCCGCCAGCAGATTGCGTACATTAACCTGGCTGTTGTTGCCGAACACCACGCCGTTGCGGTTGGCGACGAACACCGTGCCATTGGCCTTCAGCTGGCCCAGGATCTGGCTGGGACGCGCCTGCGGATCGTTGACGCGGTTCAGTACTGCCCAGTCAGGGTGCTGCAGGAAGTTCAGCGTTGTGTTGCCGCCGATGTTGAAGGTCTCCCAGTTCAGGATCGCCTTGTCCGCGGTCTGCTCGACCGTGACCTGCACCCGCCCGTCGCTGCCCTGCGACTGGATCGCCTCGCGCGCATTGAGCCAGCCACGGGTCAGCGGATTCTGGTCGACGCTCAGGCCGTCCTTGCCGAGGCCATCGGCAACGATGAAGCCAGCTTCGCGGCGCGCCTGCCGCGCCTGTTCCTGCAGGCGCTGCTGCAGGGCAATCGCCTGCGCCGCCGTGCCAAGATTGTCGATCGACTGCTGCAGCTTCTGCCGTGCTGCGTCCTGCTGCTGGGCCGGCAACTGGAACTGGATCGGCACGCCGTTGGGCATCCGGCCACTCTGTGCCGCGCTGCCCTGGGCCGCGCCTCGTTCGGCGAACCAGCCCGGACTGAACGCCTGCTGCGCTTGGCTGGCCGGGGCCACCATGCTCCCCAGTGCGACTGCGATGGCCCACGCCATCGGATGATTGCGGCGCATCGACGCGGCCGGACGAACAACGGACGGGAGCGGGTGCGACATCGGAACCTCATCAACCTGGTGGGCCGCGGCTGCGGCGACGATCGGGGAGGCACGCGCAACGCATGCCCTGCCACTGATAGACGGTTCACGTGGCACGAAACCGACAGCGAAACACTGCGGTGGCGGCACCGTCGCGGAAATGGCGACGCCGGCCCAGAGGCCGGCGTCGCGTCAAGCAGGATTCAACCGGTGCTGCGGATTACAGCGGACGACCGATGCCGGCGCAGGTGCTGGGGTTGTTCAGGCCGGCCGTGCTGCTGGCCAGCACGAAGCGGTTGCGGATCGCATCGCGCCACGCCTTGGTCAGCGGAATGAAGCCGTGGTCGGTGATCGACTTCTCATACGTGACGGTGTAGGTGGCCGGATAGTGGCGGGCCAGGAAGCCGCGCAGGCTGGTGGCAACGCTCGAATCCTTGTAGCACTGGCCGATCACCAGGTTGGTGTAGCCGGCGATCGGATAGCCAGCCGACGGGTTGCCGAACACCGGCACCCAGTTGGCGGGGTTCTCAGCATCGGTGCCGGTCGGCGGAGCGACGGTGTCCAGGGTGGCCTGCACGCTCACCTGGTCCGGCGAGAAGCCCTTGACCTTGGCGACCTTGGTCGCATCGGTCAGGCTCGGGATCACGTCCGGGCCGACGTAGCCGATACGGCCTTCAGCAGCGTAGACCGTGTTGTACAGCGAGGTGCCACCGGTGGCCGGGGCGGCCACCAGGAACGCCGGCAGGTTGCCGTTGGCATCGCGCTTGTACAGGTCGGCGAAGGTCGACTTGATGGCGAACTTGCCGCCCACCAGCTTCGAGGTTTCAGCGTTCTCAGCGGCACAGGCCGCGGTCAGGAAGCGGCTGAACATTTCGCTGGTACCGCTGCTTTCCGCGCGGTACACCACCTGGATCGGGCCACTGCGGTTGGCATCGATGGTCGACCAATCGCTGATCGCACCCGAGAACACGCCGCAGATCTGCGCCACGCTCAGGTCCACCGCCGAACCGGCCTTGTTGAACGGAATGGTGACCGAGGTGGCCACCGACGGCACCTGGATCAGCGCGCCGTAGCGGTTGGCGTTGGTCGCCTGGTTGAAGTTGGTGGTGTAGTTGCTCAGCTCGGTGCTGCTCAGCACCGAATCGCTGCCGGCGAAGTGCACGGTGCCGGTGGTCGAGAACAGCGCCGAGTTGTTTTCCAGGAAGGCCTTCTTGCCGGTACCCGAACCGGTCACGGCGTAGGTGAAGTTCGCCGGCAGGATGCTGTCGGCCGAACCCTTGTAGAGGTCGGCCGGCAGCGAGGCACCGCCGCCGGTAACGGTCTGCGCCGAGGCGGCGCCCACGGTAGCGAGCAGCGCGGTGGCAACCAGCGCGGCCAGGGTCTTGTACTTGGTCATGATCTTCTCCTGAAGGGTTTACTGCGAAGGGAAACGCCAAGGGAGGAACGGTCACTACACGCCTGCTGCCGCCGAGGGCCTCCCAGCCCACTCTGCGGCGACGGGTCCATGCTGGTCCGCGCCGATGACAGGCCGCTTAAGAAACCTGTGGAAGATCGGAAAAAGGTGTGGAGGATTGTGTGGAGAAATCCAGGCACCAGTAGATCCACGCCATGCGTGGATGTGCCGCCCATGCGCGCGTCGGTTGATCCATCCACGCATGGCGTGGATCTACTGCACCAGCTGATTCATTTCCATGATCGGCATCAGCACGGCCAGCACGATCGTCAGCACCACGCCACCCATCACCAGGATCATGGTCGGTTCCAGCAGGGCGGTCAGCGCCATCGCGCGACGCTCGATCTCGCGCGAGATGGTCTGCGCGGCGCGATCCAGCAGCGGCGCCAGCGAGCCAGTCTTCTCTCCGCTGGCCACGAGATGCACCAGGATCGGCGGATACACTTTCTGTATTTTCAATGCAGAACCCAACGCAGCGCCTTCGCGTACGCGCGCGGACACATCATCGGCGCAGCGCGCCAGCAACGCGTTGCCCAGGGTCTGCCGCGCCGCCTCCAGTGCACGGAGAAGCGGCACGCCGGCATCGAGCAGGATCGCCAGCGTCGAGGCGAAACGCGCACTGTTCACGCCCAGCACGAAGCGCCCGACCATCGGCAGCCGCAGCAGCATCGCGTCCCAGCGCAGGCGCAGTTCCGGCCGGCGCAACGCCAACCGCCATGCCACCACCAGCGCAGCGATGCCGAGCCCCACCCACATGCCCCAGCTGCGCACGAACGCGCTGGCGGCCAGCATCACCTGGGTCAGCATCGGCAGCGTCTGCCGCGCCTGCACGAATGCGGTCACCACCTGCGGCACCACGTAGCTGAGCAGGAAGATCACGATCGCCACCGATACCAGGCTGATCGCCGCCGGGTAGATGAAGGCGGTCAGTACCTTGGCCTGCAGCGCATTGCGTTCCTCGATGTAGTCGGCCAGACGCTCCATCACCCGCGCCAGATCGCCGGAATCCTCACCTGCACCCACCAGCGCCCGATAGATCGGCGGGAAATCGCGTGGCCGCGCGGCCAGTGCCACGGTCAGGCGCTGGCCGGCGCGCACGTCGGCGCGCACAGCGGTGAGTGCCTGGGCCACGTGCGGGCGCTCGGCCTGTTCGATCACCGCACTCAATGCAGCTTCCAACGGCAGGCTGGCCGCCAGCAGGCTGGCCAGCTGGCGCGTGGCCCAGGCCAGCTCGCTGGCCGACAGGCGGCGAGCGCCCCAGCCAGTGCCTGCACTCCGTGCCGCGCTGACCTGCACGGGTGTCAGACCGCGCCCACGCAGCAGCTGGCGAGCACCGCGCGGGCTGTCGGCGTCCAATTGACCCTTCTCGATGCGGCCCTGCGCGTTGGCAGCCTGGTAGTCGAACAGTGCCATGCAGGCCTCAATCGTCGCCGGTGACGCGCAGGATCTCTTCCAGCGTGGTCACCCCGCTGTCGACCCAGCGCTGGCCGTCCTGCCGAAGGGTCCGCATGCCGGCCCGCCGCGCCGCCTCGCGTAGCGCAGGCTCACCCTGCCCTTCATGGATCAGTGCGCGTACCCGGTCGTCCACCACGAACAGCTCATGGATGCCCGTGCGTCCGCGATAGCCACTGTTGGCACAGGCCGTGCAGCCCACTGCGCGCCATACGGTCCGGCCTTCGCCATCCAGCTCGGCACGCCGGCACTGCGTGCACAGCCGCCGCACCAGCCGCTGCGCCAGCACACCGCGCAGCGACGAGGCCAGCAGGAACGGTTCCACGCCCATGTCGGCCAGGCGGGTCACCGCCGAGACCGCATCGTTGGTGTGCAGCGAAGCCAGCACACCGTGCCCGGTCAGCGACGACTGCACCGCGATCTGTGCGGTCTCCAGGTCACGGATCTCGCCGATCATGATGGTGTCCGGATCCTGGCGCAGGATCGCGCGCAGTGCGGTGCCGAAGCTCATGCCGATGCGCGCATTGACCTGGATCTGGCCGATGCCGGCAAAGTCGTACTCCACCGGATCTTCCACGGTGAGGATGTTGCTGGTGCTGCTGTCGAGCTGGCCCAACGCGGCGTACAGCGACGTGGTCTTGCCGCTGCCGGTCGGCCCGGTCACCAGCACGATCCCATGCGGCTGGCGGATCAATCCGGTGAACGTGGCCAAGGTGTCATCGGCCATGCCCAGGCGCTGCAGCTGCAGGCGGCCGGCATCCTTTTCCAGCAATCGCAGCACGGCGCGCTCGCCATGCCCGGTCGGTACAGTGGAAACACGGATGTCCAGCGGCCGCCCGCCCACGCGGATCGCGATGCGCCCGTCCTGCGGCAACCGCTTCTCGGCGATGTCCAGGTGGGCCATGATCTTGATGCGCGACACCAGCGCCGCGTGCAATGCGCGCCGTGGCTGCACCATGTCGCGCAGGGTGCCGTCCACCCGGTAGCGCACTACTGAATGGGTCTCGAATGGCTCGATATGCAGATCGCTGGCGCCATCGCGCGCGGCCTGTGCCAGCAGCGCATTGATCATGCGGATCACCGGTGCATCGTCCTGCGCATCCAGCAGGTCGGTGACCTCCGGCATGTCCTGCATCAGCCGGTCCAGATCGACTTCGCTTTCGGCGGCACCGACCACGGCAGCGGCATCACCGCCGTCACGGTACTGCTCACCCAACCGCTGCTGCCAGGTCGCGGCATCCAATGCCTGGAACGGAAGCGGGCCATGCCGCCGGCGCAGCTCGGCCACGGCCCACGCTGCGGTATCGTCCGTTCCCAGCAGCACCGGCTCGCCACCGGCTTCGGTCAGCATCACGCCGTGGCTGCGCACCCACGCGTACGGCAGCGGCACAACGGCGCTCACGGCCCGATCACCAGTTCCGGCGTGTAGCCCAGCCCGCGCAGCTGCTGCAATGCCGGGTCCAACTTCACCGGATCACGCGGCAGCCGCACGCGCAGGCGTTGCCCACTCTCGCCCGGCGTCGCCTCCGCGTAGGCCTGCAGGCCCAGCGCCCGCACCTGCGCCACGCCCTGGCTGGCACGGCTCGGCTCCAGCCCCTGTGCGAACTGCACCAGCTGCGCATCGCCGTCACCGGCCGGATACAACGCTGCCAGGCTGGTGTTCTGCAACGGCTGGCCGTGGCCATCGCGCGCATTGCCCTGGCCGAGTACCGACAGGTCCTGCGGTGGCAGCTGCGGCGCCGACAGCGCGGGCAAGGCCCAGCTCTGTACGGGCTGCGCGCCGGCCTGCGCATTGCGCATGTAGTCGTAGCGGTCGCGGGTCAGGCGCTGTCCTGCGGCCGGGTCGCGTACCACGTGCGGACGCAGGAACACCATCAGGTTGGTCTTGGCGCGCTTGCGCGAGTCGCTGCGGAACAAGGCACCCAGCACCGGGATCTTCCCCAGCCCCGGCACCGCATCACGGCCGTGGCTGACGCTGTCTTCCAGCAGGCCACCGAGCACCATGATCTGGCCATCGTCCAGCAGCACGCTGGTATCGAGTGCGCGCTTGTTGGTGATGATGCCGGCCGTGCTGTTCGCGCTCTGCGCGTCGATGCTGCTGACTTCCTGGTAGATGTCCAGCTTCACCGTACCGCCCTCGGAAATCTGTGGGCGCACCCGCAGCTTCAGGCCCACGTCTTCGCGCACGATGGTCTGGAAGGGGTTGTTGCTGCCGCCGCCACCGTCGGTCACGTAGCGGCCACTGACGAACGGCACGGTCTGGCCGACCATGATGCTGGCTGCCTCGTTGTCCAGCGTCATCAGGTTCGGCGTCGACAGGATGTTGGCGCCGCCCTTGCTCTGCAGCGCAGTGGCCAGCGCCTTCATGTTGAGGATCTGGCCGACACCGGGCAGATTGATGGTGCCGTCGATCACGCCGATCTTCAGGCCATCCTTGGGCAGCACGTCCAGCGTGGTACGCGCACCGGTATTGAGCCCGCTACCGCCGGTAGCGCCCCCGAAATGGGTGCCGCCAAACGTACGGCCGTTGCCCAGCATCCACTGCACGCCCAGCTCGGCCGCGTCGGTCTGGTTGACCTCCACGATCAGGCTTTCCACCAGCACCTGCGCACGGCGCTGGTCGAGCTGGTCGATCACCCGCCGAAGGTTGCGGTACACCGGCTCCGGCGCCGAAATCAGCAGGGTGTTGGTGGCCACGTCCGCCTGTACCGAAATGCCGTTCTGGCTGAAGCCGGTGCTTCCTGCATCGATCGGGTCGCCCCGGCTCGGGTCCAGCCGCTGCGATTCCAGCGCATCGCCCCCGGGCTTGGCCTGCTGCGGCTGCGACGTCTGGGTGGGCGTGGGACGGTTGGCGTCACCCGGCAGCGGGGTGATTCCTTGGTTGCTGCCCATTGCCGGTGCATCGCTCTGTCCGGCTACCACGCCACGCAGCACACCGGCCAGCTGGTTGGCCTGGGCGTTGCGCAGGTAGACCACATGCAGGTTGCCGGACTCGTCCTGGGCACGGTCCAGCTTTTCCACCAGCTGCCGCGCCAGGCGGGTGCGGCCCGGGCTGCTGGAACGCAGCAGCACGCTGTTACTGCGCGGGTCGGCCATCACCACCACCTTCTGGCCCGGCTCGGCACCCTGCGCATCCAGCAGCGGTGTGACCATTGCCGCCACGTCCACCGCAATGCCCTGCTGCAGCTTCACCACATCGGTGTCCATGCCGGCGGGCGTGTCGACGCTGGCGATCACCCGCGCGATGCGATCCAGGTTGTCGGCGTAGTCGGTGATCACCAGGGTGTTGTTGCCTGGATTGGCGGTGATCGGATTGTCCGGGCTGATCATCGGCCGCAGCACAGCCACCAGCGCCGCCGCATTCTCATAGCGCAGCGCAAAGGTGCGCGTGGCGATCTCGCCCCCTGCACCACCGCTGCCCACCCGTCCACCGAGCAACTTGGCATCGGCCTGCGGCACCACCCGGCTGACGCCGCCGTTCTCGACCACGGCGAAGCCACGCATGCGCAATGCGCCCAGCAGCAACTGGTAGGCCTGGGTACGGCTGACCGGGCCATCGGAAACCACCGTCATCTTGCCGGTCACGCGTGGGTCGACCAGGAACTGGCGCCCGGTGAAGCGCGCGGCCATGCGCAGCACGCCGCCGATGTCGGTGTCGACCAGGTTCAACTGCACCGGTTCATCGCGGGTGTCCTGCGCCAGCACGGGTGCCGGCGCGTGGCCCATGCACACGATCAGCGCCAATGCGGCACTGCAGGCAAGGCTGCGCATCGCCCTCATGGATGGGCACCCGCAGTTGCCACCATCACGATGTGTCCTGAAATCCGTGCCGCCGGCATGTTCGCATCCCCTGTGCGTGTCAATTGCAGCTGCTGCAACTCGATGGCCGGGTCGGCCAGCAGCGGCAGCAGCCAGTTCCATAGCGCATCGGCGGGTACGGCCCGTACCTGCAGGTGCCAGCGCCCGTCGCGCGCTTCGATATGCAGGCCGTCGGCCAGACCGGCAGCCTTGATCTGGTCACGCAGCCCGGCCAGGGTCGGATGCTGGCCCTGCGCCAGCTGCTGGCGCTCACGCGCGCGCAGCAGCGGCGCCAGTGCGCGGGACTGCGCCTGCAGCCGTGGCAGTTCGGCCTGCCAGTGCATGCGCTGCTTCAGCAGGGGCTCCAGCCATAACGACCACAGGCCCGCTACCAGCAGCGCCACCACCATCACCCACAGCATCAGCCGGTCGCGCGGTGGCAGGCGTTGCCAGCGCTGCTGCAGGCCCACCAGCCCCTGGCCCAGCCGCAGGGTTCGGGTCGTCACTGTCCCGCTCCGCTCACCCGCAGGCGTCCACCGGTATCGCGCGCCAGGTGCAGTCCCTGCGCCTGCATCGCTTGCTGCCAGCGCTCAAGCCGCTGTGGATCGTCGGCCAATGCCTGGGCATCGGCGTCCAGCTCCAGGTACACCTGCCCGGGTTGGTAGTGCAGGCTGTGCACCTGACCCGCCAGCTCCGGAACCGCGTGCAGCGTGCTGGCGATCTGACGTTGCAGCGCCGGCAACGGCGGCGTCGGCGGTGGAACCGCAAGGGCTCGCCTTGCCTGCAACACCGGGTCCACCACATCGGTGACCTCCGGAAAGCGTGCGCTGAACTGCCGTGCCATGCCCTGCTGCAGCGCCTCACCCTCGATCCGCCAACGCGAGACCTGCCACTGCAGGCCAAGTGCAGCCAGCAGCACCGCCGCCAGTGCCAGGCCGATCGCCAATCGCGGCGCTTGACGGCCTGCGCCGGGCAGCGGCAATGACCAACCCGGCAACGGACCACAGGCCTGCTGCTCATGTGCAACGGCGCTGGCCGGCAGGCTGTCCGGCCACGCCGGCGGTACGCTGTCGATCCATTGCACGGCCCGCACCCCGGCCTGTTGCAGGCGGGGGGCCAACGCCTGCATCACCGCGGACGCGTCACGTCCGCCATACCATTGGACAAGTCCCCGATCGCGCCCGCTGCGCACCAGCAGATGCTCGCCGCTGACCTGCAGCGTGGCGTGGCCGCGCTGCCAGGGCAACAGCAGTGGCGTCGGATACAACGCCTGCAGCTGCAGCGCACACGAGGCCAGCAGCTGCTGCACCTGCGAGATGACCTGCTGGCCGAGCCAGGCCACCGGAACCGTACCGTCTGCCGCCTGCGGACCGTGGGCCAGCGCCACGTCCTGCAGGTCATCCAGCAGCATGGCCTCAACCTCACCCTGCAACGCCGCCTGCAGGCGGCGCCCGGACAGCGGCGGCAGCTGCAGTTCCAGCAGGATCAGGTCGTTCGGGTCAAGGCAGGCATGCACTGTGGCCCGCGGATGCCGCAGACCCAGCGCGGCCAGCGTTTCGCGGCCGTGTGCCACTACCTCGTCCTTGTGCAGCTGCGCCCAGTCCACCGCGCTGTCGGCGCGCAGGTGCGCCAACGGCGGCAGGCGCACCCGAAGCTGCACCGTCATGCGCCGATCCTCGTCCACACCCGTTGTACACGTACCCCGTCGTCGCGGTACTCGCGCCAGAGCAGCGCGCGAAAATCAACCGCGCTGCCGTCAGCCTGCACCCGGCCCACGGCCAGGAACCACTCGCTATGGATACCCAGCGGAAGCACGGCCATCTGTTCGTTGCTCAGTTGGAGTCGGTTGGCGATGTCACCGCGGTTGAGCAGCCAGTGGCCGGCGTCGCGCTCAGCGAGCAGCGCCTGCAGCCTTGCCGGTTCCACCGCAGGCGCCACCGCCTGCAGGACGCTCAGGTCGCAGGTGTTGGCGTTGACCAGGGTCTGCGCCGGCAACACCACTGTGCGCCGCACCAACGCCTGCAACGCCACCGGGTCAGCGCCGACCAGCGCCTGTTCGATCAGTGATTCGCGCGGCAGCGGTGCCTGCGCCTGCACATCGCCGTCGCGCAGGCGCGCCTGGATGTGGTCCACCGCGGATGCGCAGGTGCCCTGGCCCAGCCCCTGCCCGGCGCACAACGCGACGAACGCGCCCCGCGCCTCGGGGTCCGGTCTGCCCTGTGCCAGCAGGTTGCGCAGGTTGAACATCGACTGCGCATCGACCAGTTGCAGCTGCACCGGCAATGGCGCCTGCAGTTCCAACGGGCGCGCCCAGCGCCCGCTGCGCACCGTGGTCAGCTGTTCCTTGACATCCTCACGCAGCTGCTGCGCCGCACGCTCCAGCGTCGCATCCACCGCCATGCGTACCTGTGCGCGCAACTGGTCGCCGCGAAGCGCGCGCAGCTGCGCCGACTGCCGGGTCAGCAGCGCAGTGGCAATCACGGCCACCAATGCCACCACCAGCAAGGCGACGATCACCGCCACGCCACGCTGGTGGATGCATGAAATCGAACGCGTCCGGGCTGCCATCAGCACGCCTCACAGCTGCCAGGAGCCGATGTCTGCGTTCCCGGCGTCGCCACCGGGCTTGCTGTCCGCACCCAGCGAGAACACATCGATGTCGCCATGAGTGCCTGGAACCTGGTACTGGTACGGATGGCCCCACGGATCATTCGGCAGGCGATCCAGATACGGCGTCACCGGCAACGCACCGCTGCCCTGCGGCGGCTTCACCAGCGCCTGCAGGCCCTGTTCGGCACTGGGATAGCGCCCATTGTCCAGCTTGAACAACTTCAGCGCCTGCATCAGCGCCGCGATGTCCTGGCGCGCCGCCACCACACGCGCCTGGTCCGGACGGTCCATCAGCCGCGGCACGATCAGCGCGGCAAGGATGCCGATGATCACCACCACCACCATGATCTCGATCAGGCTGAAGCCCTGCTGCCGAGCCCTGCGACCACCTGCCTGCCTTGCCATTGTTCCGCCCTCGTCATCCTGGAAGAGACCGCTGCACCATGGTCAGCGGTGCATGTGTCACTACGATAAACATCCGCCTGCGATTCGCTGCGCGGTTGCCTGTGCGGCCGCTCGTGCAGCCGGCGCGCGCGCCGCCTCGAACAGGTGAGGCGGCACGCTGGCCAGTGTTTCGTCGATGCATTCGCGCAGCAACGGATGCACGCATGCCTGCAACAGGCGCACGCACTGCGTCGGCGACCACGCGGTGCCGTGGTCGAGGCCAATGAACATCCGGTAGGCCTGGTGGTAGCGCAGGTCGTCGTACACACGCTGTGCACTGTTGAGATCACGCACGACCAGCAGCAGCGCTGCACGTTGCAGCAGCCGCGCATCGGCTGCGCCAAGCGGCAGCGCGCTCATGGCCGCGTCGGGCCAGGGCCACAGCCGCAGGTCGAGGGCCTTTCGAAGTGCCGCCAGTGGATGCGCACTGCTGTCCAGTGCCGCCCAGCGTGCCGCATCCACCCAGGCGTCACTGGACAGCACCCAGACCCACGAGCGCCCGTAGCGCTGCACGTTCAGTGGCGTGTGCCGTGCCTGTTCCAGTGACTGGCTCAGGTGGCGATCCAGCTCCAGCATGCTGATCCTGCGACTGTCTTCCATCTGCGCCGCCCGTGCTCCGCGACGCGTGGTGCGTCGTACTCTGGAGAAGACGTCAGCAAGGCAGGTGAAGCGACACCGCGAATGCAACTCTGTGCACGGGGTGGCGCTTCATCGGCAACGTCATCGCAGCGTCATCCGCCTGCAGGCTTCGCGCTGCAGCCGCGGTGCGTCACCCCCACAACGGCGGGCCAGTACCGCCACGTCGCTGCGGGCAGCGAATGCGACCAGTGCATCGGTCATGTCCACGTCATCGCACCATGACGCCAGCGCGACGCGCAGTGCGGGCAGCTGCCACCCGTCCATCACCCCATGGGTGCCCGCCACGAACCAGTGCCAGAGCCGATGATGCAGCACCTGCTCATGCAGCTGCGTGAGATCGTCGATGCCATGGATGTCCGCCAACAGCAGTGCGCGTGCGAGCGCCGCAGGCGGCAGCGCCCCGGATTCGACCAGGGGCATCTCCTGCTGCTGCAACCGCAGCAGCATCGCCAATGGGTGTGACTGCGGATTGAAGTCCAGCAGCACCGCCTGCTGCTGCCACTGCGCGTCGGACACCACGCACACCCAGGGCGAACCATAGCGATGCACCATCAAGGGCCTTCGCTGGGTGGTTTCCAGCAATGCAGACAGATTGCGACGCAGATCGAGCACACCGATGGTCTCGTTGCGCATCCTTGGCCTCTCCTCGCTTGCAACAGCCCTGCGCGGCGCGCACGGCCAGCGTCGTCATCTATCCAAGGACGGCGATGCCACCCGGAAAGCGACGCAGATCCAGCGACATCGTCAGTCGCAGCTGCTCCAGTGCCGCGTCCGGATCATCGATGCGGAAGCGGCCACTGACCGGCGCGCGCGCCAATGCCGATTCACCCAGCAGTACCTTGCCCCGCCGGTAACGGTTGATCTCGTCCACCACCTCGCCCAGCGGTGCGCGGCGGAACACAAGCATGCCTTCGGTCCAGGCACTCACTTCCGAAGCTACGGCCTCGGCCACGACGCCACTGAGGCGCTCGTCGAACCGGGTCTGCTGGCCGGCCTGCAGCTGCAGGCGGCCCTGCGGGTGCTCGATACGGGCGCTACCCTGCAGGCAGGTCACCCGTACCTGGCCGTGGGTGTTGCGCACGTCCAGGCGCACCGCACCTTCATCGGTAATCACGCAACCCGGGCCCGCGAACAGCGCTAGGCGCAGGCCAGCGCCGGTTTCGATCGCGGCCTGGCCCTGCACCAGCTCGAAGCCTTCGCCCTGCGCGTGCGCGCGGCGGCGCAGGCTGCTCTGCGTATCCAGTTCGATCTTGAGCTGCGGCAAGGGCGCGATCTGAAGTCGTTCACCTGTGCCGGTGTGGAAGTCGGCCGCCATCGCCGTCACCGAGGGCCACAATCCCAGCGGCGGGCGGAGCGCCGCCGCCACCACCAGACTGGCTGGCGCTGCCACCGCAGCGCCCAGGAAGGCGCGCCGACTCCAGCGCTGGGCCGGCGTCGGCGCGACCGGTTGGCGCGCGCCGGCGGGCAGTCGCTCGCCGGCCAGCCGCACCTGCTCCCACTGCCGGCGCGCACGGCCAAACGCTTCACGATGACGCGGGTCGGACTCGCACCATGCACGGAACCGGCGCCCATCGGCAGCGGTCGCCTCGCCCGAGGTCAGCCGCACCACCCACGCATGGGCCTGACGCTCAACGGCATCCAGCGGGCGTTGCGGGCGGTCGTCAGGATCCATGGGTCTCATGCCGGACCCGCACGCTGCGGGGTTCTGCTCGGCGTCAAAGTGTAGACGGATGCCGTCGCTCAGAACCGCACCTGGCGCCCCTGCCCGCTGCGTTCGGCCAGGTAGTCCTGGGCTGCCTTCAGCTCCCGCTGCACCAACCGCAGCGACACACCGAGGTGGTCGGCCACGTCGCGCTGCTGCAGGCCATCAACGCGGATCGCCAGCAGGATGCGACGACGGCGCTCGGGCATGCGCTGCAGCAGGCCGACCATGTCTTCCAGCGCGAAGTCCAGCTCGGCCGCCTGCGCCGGCCCCGGCCCCGGGTCGGCCATGTCCATCAGCGTATCCACCTCTTCCAGGCTCAGCAGGCGGTGGTCTGCCCGTTGGCGGTCGATCACGGTGTTCATCGCCATCCGCAGCAGGTAGGCCGCAGGGTTCTGCACCGCGTCCAGGCGGTCACGGCGCGCACTCAGGCGCATCCACGTGTCCTGCAGCGCGTCGCCGGCCAGCTCTTCCGATCCGAGCTTGCGCACCAACCGGCGTTTCAGCTCGTCGTAGGCACCCAGGAGGTGGTCCATCAGATCAACCGCCCCAGCCGTACCGTTGCTCATGTTCGAATCCTTGAAGTCATGGAAGGGGCGCGCGCCGGCCGCAGTCGTGGTCGGTGCCGGAAGGACGGATCTGCAGCGTCACCGGCTGTGGCAGCGCGGCGGCCTCGGTCGCCAGCACCAGGCCTTGCAGCGCCTGCAGCAGGCGTGCGTCGCGGCGATCACTGCCACTGCCGGACAGCAGCTCCGGCTCGCTTACCTGGCCCGCGCCGTCGATGCGGAAGCGCAGCGTTGCGGCATAGCGGCCGGGCGCAATCTCCGGGTCGTCACAGAACGCCGCACGCAGCCGCTGCTGCAACCCGCCGTAGCGACGCCGGCGTTCGGCCTCGGGAAGCCCCGCGCCAATACCGGGTTCCGCGGCCGAGGGTTTGCCCCGGCGCAGCACCACACGCTGCTCGCCGATCACCTCTGCCTCGATCCCGGTGTCCTGCAGCAGCGACTCCAGCGCCACAAGCGGCGCCAGGCTCCCGCGCAGCGCATGGCTGCTGCGGCCCGAAGCAAGGTCGCCGGGGTACATCACCGACCACCCACTGATGACACTGAAGCGCTCGACCGCCTGTTCCAGCGGCTGCGCAGGGATGTCGTAGGCGTGAACCGCGTCCTGTGCGGCAGCGGCAAAGGACAGCAGCAGCCATGCGGCGATGGCCACCTTCCAAGTTCTGACCGCATGGTGTCCATTCAGCCCCCTGACGTAGAACACATGACCCTCGGCAGCGACAGCAGCTGCAACGGTCGCGCACCACAACCGGAACCCCGGCCCACGCGCGACCCGCAAGCGGGCTCAAACCGTACCGAGGGCACATGTCATTGCGATGACCGCCGCCACGGCTGACGCCGAGGCAGGCTCCGTGGGGCCAGTCACGCATCAGGAATCAATGAATCGAACAGACATGATCATCTGCCCCTGGGGTCAGAGCCCGTTGCGCAGCAACGGGATCCGACCCCGACAGGTCGTGGGAAACTGTCGAAGGCGGGGTGGGTCCGGTTGCAGGGGTGTCCGCGGCATGGATGCCGCGGCCAAGCCCCCATGGAAGGGTTTACGGCGTCCCCTGCAACCGGACCCACCCCGCCATCCCACGGAATGCACGCTGTTGCTTCGGCCGTTGCTTCTGAGGTTGCCGGCCAGCGGCCGGCACTACCCGCGGGTGCCGGGTGCAGCCCGGCCGCAAACCCCATCCCTCAAAGCGGCAGCTGGGTCGTCTGCTTGATCCGCTGCATCGGAATCTCGGTCTTGGTGTTCTGCACTCCGGCGATCCGGTTCAGGTGCTGCATCTGGAACTGCCGGTAGGCATCAAGGTCGGCCACCGCCACCCGCAGCAGGAAATCGCAGTCACCGGCCATCAGATGGCATTCCAGCACTTCCGGGAAAGACTTGATGCTGTTGATGAAGTGATTGGTGGTGTCCTCGTCCTGCCCGCGCAGCCACACCCGCACGAACACGGTGAAGCCGCGGCCCACCTTGACCTCGTTCAACAGCGCCACATAGCGGTCGATGTAGCCGCCCTCCTCCAGCAGACGCACCCGGCGCAGGCAGGCCGACGGCGACAGCCCGACCAGACGGGCCAGCTCCAGGTTCTGCAGGCGGCCGTCGCGCTGCAGGGCGTCGAGGATGCGGCGATCAAGGTTGTCGAGCTGGTACTGCATGAAATTTCGTCCTGGTCGACTCTTGCCGCATGGAATATCAATCATCCAGAATCCAGTGGCATCAACGCAACCCGATTTCGTGATCGGACCGCTAGCATGGGCCACCCCCACCTCGTCGTGCCGTTCCATGGACGCCCGTACCACCCTCCCCCTGCCAGACACCTGCGATACCGCGCCGCGTGCCGAATTCCTGCGCGGCCTGCGCGCCGCCGTACCGGTGATGATCGGCTTCATTCCGTTCGCCCTGGTGCTCGGCGCGCAGGCGGCCCAGAAGGGCCTGAGCGCACTGGAAGTACCGCTGATGACCGGCCTCAACTTCGCTGGCGGTTCGGAGTTCGCCGCCGTCGAACTGTGGACCTCGCCACCGCACATCGCACTGATCGTGGCGATCACCGCGCTGGTCAACAGCCGCCACCTGCTGATGGGCGCCAGCCTGGCCCCGCTGCTGCAGCACCTGCCGCGCCGCCGCGTGCTGCCGGCGCTGTTCTTCATGTGCGACGAAAGCTGGGCAATGGGCGTGGCCGATGCGCGTCGACGCGCGCTGGGCTTCAGCCTGGCCTACTACCTGGGCGTGTCGGCAGGCCTGTACACCGTCTGGGTGGCCTGCACCGCACTCGGTGCGATCGTCGGGCCGATGTTGGGCGACATCCACGCCTATGGCTTCGACATGGCTTTCCCCGCCGTGTTCCTGGTACTGCTGCGCGGCATGTGGCAGGGCATGAAGGCGGCTAGACCGTGGCTGGTCAGCCTGGTCGTCGCCGCCGCCACCTACGTGCTGATCCCGGGCGCGTGGTACGTGGCCAGCGGCGCATTGGCCGGCCTGGCCGCCGCCTGGCTGCTGGCGGAGGACCCGGCATGATCTTCAATGGACTGATCCACTGGACCTCGGTGTTGACCATCGTGCTGATGGCTGCCGCCACCTACCTGACCCGCATCGTCGGCTTCCTCGCGCTGCGCAACCGCACGTTGAGCAAACGCGCCGTGACGGTGATGGAAGCCGCGCCGGGCTGCGTGCTGATCTCGGTGATCGCCCCGGACTTCGTCGCCGACAAGCCGGCCGACCTGGCCGCACTGGCGATCACCCTGCTGGCCGCCACGCGGCTGTCGATGCTGCCGACGGTGCTGATCGGCGTGGTCTCGGCGGGTGTGCTGCGCTATCTGATGGGCTGACGCGCCCGCGACTTCCCCACAGGGTGTGACTGGATGCGCAAGTGTCGCCATTGGCGCGACCTGCGCATGTCTCTGGTGCATCGAATGTGACCCGGAGCCAACTACTGCAGGTGTTTGAAACAATTCCGATTGCCTGATCGAGCCAGAGTCGATACGCATTGAGTACCGAGCCAGCGAGTTGAACTGATCGGTCAATCGACGTCAAACCTGGAGAGTACCAATGAGCAATCTACGAGCTATCGTGGCAGCAATCGGTATCGCCCTCATCTCTGCTGGCGGGCTGACCCCCTGATGCAGCGCCGTCAGCCCAAGCGTACCCAATCGGGCTCCGCCCTCGGGCTCTATGCTGGGCTGGCGGCAATCCTTCTGGCCACAAGTGCGTGCCAATCCATCCAACTGCCTCCCCGGGACCTGGTCAGTCCCGATGGAGGGTATGCCACCCTGCTGCGAGGCCCATCCTCACATCTGAAGATCAGCACAGTGTCGGTGCTACCCGGCCCGGAAAGCTCGGAGTATCCCAATCGGTCCATCGAGTGCGGGTGGTCATCCGTCGCAACTCGACTTCTCTGGGCAGATGGAGCGCTTTCGGCCATGCAAGCATCACAGCTCTGCGAGTCCGCTGCACGATCCGCTGGACTGCCGCTCGAGGCCAATGGGCAGGAACGGACGCCTGTGCATTATCAGCTCACGATCGTAAGTGACGGAGGCGGCATCTGGCGACAACTGCCAGGACCAGAGCGGCCGGGCCAGGTGGTCAGCTTCTGGTTTCCCTCCGGCCCGGACGCTGATTCGCTGCGCAGGCGCGTGATCGCCACCACCGCTCATGAGTTCCAGCATATCGCCACCGCATTGTCAGGGCAGCCTCGGCGCGGCCGGCAACGGGAACCAGTCGCCTATCTGGCTGGCGCATGTGCGCAGTTGCTGATCGAAGGCACCCTTGCGCGCGCGAACCTCCCGGGCTGACACGATCCGCGAGCTGATCCGTTCCTGCCATCTGCAGCCAGACGCTCCGCGCACGCGGGCAGTACGACCGGGGCAGCACTGCTGCGGTTCTTCGGTGACGCAGACACCTTGCACATCAATGAGGGAGGTCGCCACCTCGTGCAGCATTGCCACAAGACGATCGGCTTTCCCCTGCAGCAGTGAACGCTCCCTGCGACACCCGGTCGCAGCTCTTCGCGCCACCCGCTTGACCAATGTCAAACCGCCCGCTGCGGTGCGGGCGTATCTCTATGCAGGACCCGAACACGCCGGCGTTACCGGCATCCACAAGGACCCTGCGATGAGCTACACCCCCGACAACGCCCAGCTGCTGAACGCCATGCAGAACGTCATGGTGATCTCCACCACCGACCTGCAGGGCAACATCACCTATGCCAACGACCTGTTCTGCACCCTCACCGGCTTCGCCCGCGAGGAACTGATCGGCCAGCCGCACAGCATCGTGCGCCACCCGGATGTGCCCAAGGCGGTCTACAAGGACATGTGGGACACCATCAAGGCCGGCAAGACCTGGACCGGCATCGTGCCCAACCTCGGCAAGGGCGGCGTGCTCTACGTGGTCGACACCACCGTGCAACCGCTGTTCGACGCCGACGGCAACATCACCTCCTACATCAGCATCCGCCGCGTGGTGAACGACCTGATGCAGAACTACGAGCTGGTCGAGTTCAGCAAGGAAAAGTTCGACGACTTCTACGAGGCCGCGTGAACGCCCTCCCGACCAGTACGCCCTTCAGCCGCCTGCTGGTGGGTTTCGCGTCCGAGTCGGGCAATGCCCGCGCCCTGGCCCAGCGCCTGGGCGCGGACCTGCAGCCGCACGCGCCGCAGGTGCTCCCTTTCAACGACATCGAGGTGGCCAGTCTCGGTCACGGCGACGTGCTGCTGGCGATTTCCAGCTCGTTCGGCGATGGCGAACCGCCGGCCAATGGCGAACAGTTCTTCGAAACACTGCGCCAGACCCCGACGCTGGCTGGGCTGCGCTATGCAGTGTTCGGCCTCGGTGACACCGGCTACCCGAGCTTCTGCGGCTTCACCAAGGCGCTGGATGCTGCACTGAGCGAGCGCCAGGCGCAGCCGCTGCTGCATCGGGTGGACGCCGACCTGGGCTACGAGCAGTTCTTCCAGCAATGGCGGCCGGTGCTCGGCCAGGTGCTGGAGGGCGACCTCAACGCTGGCCAGGACCTGCGCCTGCAGGTCACCGCCTATGGCGAAGACAATGCGTTTGCCGCCCCCATTCTCGAACGTCGCCGCCTGAACAGCAGCGACCCCGCTGCCTGGCACCTGCAGCTGGACATTGCCGGCAGTGGCATGGCCTACCGCGCAGGTGACACCCTGCACGTGGTACCCGAGAACGATCCCGCCCTGCTGCAGGCATTGGCTGCCTGGTATGGCGACACCGCCGCCGTGGCCGCCCTGCACGACCGCGAGCTGCGCCTGCTGAGCAAGGGCGTACTGCGCGAACTGGCCAGGCTCGGCGGTAGCGAGGTACTGAAGGGCCTGTTGAAGGTCAGCCAGAAGCGCGAGCTGGACGCCTACCTGCACGGCCTGGACCTGCTGGACGTGCTGCAGGACCACGCCACCCCGGACAGCGTTCCTCTGGCCCGGCTGCGCGGGCTGCTGTCACCGCGGCTGCCTCGCGCTTATTCCATCGCCTCTCACCCTTGCGACGACCAGCTGAGCCTGTGCGTGCGCGAAGTGCGCTACACCCTGCGCGACCGCGAGCGCTTCGGCACCGCCACCGGCAGCCTGCTGCACGGCGGCGACCACGCCCGGGTGTACTGCCGTTCCAACCCCGGCTTCCACCTGCCCGATACCGGCCAGGCACCGCTGCTGCTGGTCGGCACCGGCACCGGCATCGCACCGTTGATGGGCCTGATGCAGGAACTGCAGGCCAACGCCTGCGAACGTGAAGTGCACCTGGTGTTCGGCGAGAAGCACCGCCAGCACGACTACCTGTACCGCGACCAGCTGCAGGACTGGCACACGCGAGGCGTGCTGGCCGGCCTGCATACCGCGTTCTCGCGCGATGGCGCCGAAAAGGTCTATGTGCAGCACGTGCTGCAGCAGCGCGCCAGCGAGGTGCGTGATGTCCTGGCCCGCGGTGGGCACCTGTACCTGTGCGGCAACAAGAGCCACCTGGAAGGCGCGGTGCGCAAGGCCATCGATGCCATCGGTGGTGAAGGGCACTGGGACGCGTTGCGGGGCGAAGGCCGCACCCACTGCGAGTTGTACTGATCCATGACCACCGGACCGCACGGACCTTGAACCGGTAGAGCCGGCCGCTGGCCGGCTGCTCAGGATTCCGTGGTTGCCGGCCAGCGGCCGGCACTACCATCAGATGTGACCAACCATCGCCGGTGCGTCCATCACGGGTCAATTGCCGACAATGCGGCCGTCCACCATGCGCGCCACCTGCTGGCCGAACATGGCCACGTCCTGCGGGTCGTGGCTGATCAACAACAACGGGATCCCGGTCCGGTCCAGCACGGTTTCCAGCTCCTGGCGCAGGTGCTGGCGCAGGTCGTGGTCCAGTGCGGAGAACGGTTCATCCAACAGCAGCGCCTGCGGTTGCGTCACCAGCGCCCGCGCCAGTGCGGTGCGCTGGCGCTGCCCGCCGGAAATCTGCGAGGGCAGCAGATCACCCACGGTGTCGATGCGGAAGGCGTGCAACCACTGCTCCACCGCACCGAAGCGCTGGCGGTTCCGTGGATTCAACCACCCCTTCTCCAGCCCGAACGCCACGTTCTGGCGCACGCTCAGATGCGGGAACAACGCGTAATCCTGGAACACATAGCCCAGCCGGCGGCGCTGCGGCGGCAGATCCACGCCGGTGGCCGCATCGAACAGGGTCTGCCCCTGCACGCGCACATGACCCTGGCCCGGCCGCAGCAGCCCGGCCACCGCCTTCAAGGTCAGGCTCTTGCCCGCGCCCGAAGGCCCGAACAACACCACCTGCCGCTGCGTGCACTGCAGCGATACGTCCAACACGAACTCCTGGCCGGCCGCCTGCAGGCGACGCTGCACCTGCAGGTCAAGCCACATCGCGCAGCTCCCGGCGACGCCCGCCCACCAGCCGCGCGGCCAGCAACAGGATCACGATGCAGACCACCGAGGTGAGAATCACCAGCGCATTGGCCTTGCCGTCCTGGCCGGCCTGTACCGCCTCGTAGATGGCGATCGACAACGTCTGCGTCCGGCCCGGAATGCTGCCGGCCACCATCAGCGTCGCGCCGAACTCGCCCATTGCGCGCGCAAACGCCAGCAGCAGGCCGGCGAGGATGCCGCGCCACGCCAGTGGCAGCGTGATGCGGAAAAACACCGCCACTTCGGACACACCCAGCGTGCGTGCGGCCTGCTCCAGCTGCCCGTCCACTTCCTCGAACGCCGCGCGTGCCGGCTTGAACACCAGCGGCAGCGAGGCCACCGCAGCAGCAATCACGGCCGCCTGCCAGGTGAACACCAGGTTGATGCCGAACCACGACTGCAGCCACGCACCGATCGGACCATTGCGACCGATCAACACCAGCAGGTAGTACCCCAGCACCGTCGGTGGCAGCACCATCGGCAGGGTCAGCAGCGAATCCAGCAGCTCGCGCCCGGGGAAGCGACGGCGGGCCAGCAACGCGCCCAGCGCCACGCCCAGCACCAGATTGATCGCGGTGGCCCAGCCGGCCACCTTCAGCGACAACCCCAGCGCGGTCCAGTCCAGATCCATGCCTCAGGGCTTGCCGAACCCATGCTTGGCCAGAATCGCCTGGCCCTGTGCCGAACGCACGAAGGTAGCGAAGCGCCGTGCCTCTGCCGGCTGCGTACTGGCCCTGGTCACCGCCAGCGGATACGCAATGCGCCCGGACACCGGCACCGCGAACGCACGGCGCACCCGGTCGGGCATCGCCTGCGCATCGGTGGCATAGACGAAGCCGGCATCCACTTCACCGCGCGCCACGTAATCCAGGGACTGACGCACGTTCTGCGTGGTGATGGTCTTGCCCTGCACCGACGACCACAGGCCCGCCACTTCCAGCGCACCCTTGGCATAGCGGCCGACCGGCACGCTGTCCGGGTTGCCCAGTGCGATGCGCTGCACACCGGCACCGGCCAGGTCCTTCAAGGTACGCGGCGCCGCCTTGGCCTGCGGCGGCACCACCACCCACAGCGCGTTCACTGCAAACACCTCGCGGGTGCCGGCCGCCAGCAGATCCTGCTGCTGGGCCTGGTCCATCGTGGTTTCGTCGGCCGACGCGAACACATCCACCGGCGCACCGCGGCTGATCTGTTGCAGCAACACGCCGGACGCGGCGAAGTTGAAATCAACCTTGGTGCCCGGGTGTGCCTTCTCATAGGCATTGCCCAGTTCGCGGAAGCTCTCGGTCAGGCTCGATGCGGCCGAAACGGTCAGCGTGGCCGCCCAGGCCGGCACCGTGGCCAGCAGGCCCAGCAACAACAGTCCAGCTCGCTTCATCGTCGGCTCCCGGCCAGGTTCAGTTCGGATCGGATTCGTCGGCCACCGCCAGCGCGGCCAGGCGCTCGGGCTGCAGCAGCAGGATCTCACGCTGCTTCACCGCGATGATCCCATCATCGCTCAGGCGGCGCAGCACGCGGCTGGCGGTTTCCGGCGCCATCCGCAGGTAGTTGGCGATCTCGGTACGCGCCATCGTCAGGTTGAAGCGCGTGGCAGAAAAACCGCGCCGCGCGTAGCGCTCGGACATGTCCAGCAGGAATGCGGCCATGCGCTCTTCGGTACGGTGGTTGGCGGCCAGCGTGGCGACCTTGCCGATCTCCGCACTGAGCAGGCTGAACAGCTTGGCCTGCAGCCCGGGCATGCGCGTGGCCAGCGAGCTCAGCTTTGGGAACGAGATGCGGCACAGATGCACCGTATCCAGCGCCACCGCATTGCAGGGGAAGCGCGAACCGTGGATCGCATTCAGGCCGATCACTTCGCCCGGCAGGCTGAAGCCCAGCACCTGCTCGTTGCCCTGGCTGTCGTCGACGAAGGTCTTGACCATGCCGGCGCGCACCGCAGCAATCGAATCAAACGACTCGCCAGCGCGGAAGATGTAGTCACCCGCATGGAACGGACCGACGTGGTCGACCAGCACGTGCAGATCGCCCAGTGCGGTCTTGTCGTAGCCCTGCGACATGCAGGCGTCGGAAAACGCGCAGGTGCTGCAGAAGTGCAGCGCGTCGCCGTCATCGGCGGCGGCGGGGTTCGGGGTGGCCTGTCCAAGGCGGCCGTGCGAAGGCGGATTCGAAGACATCTGGGCAAGACTCAAGCGATGGCGGCCGCCGGCCGGAAGCATGCGGCCATCATACGCCACAGCAGGCGCCCTTCTTCGGCCAGCCGCAGCACGCGCGCATCCCAGTGCGCCCAGCCGCGCGCCAGCAACGGTGCCAATGCTGGCAGCTGCCCGGCGAAGCATTCTTCGAATGGTTCATCGTTGCGCCATTCGAAGGCAACCGCATCGAGCGCGTGATCGCAGGCGATACTCTGCGCCACCTCGGCCGCCAGTCGCTCGTCTTCGGACAGGATCAATCCGGCAGACACGCCCATATGCCCGGCCTGCAGCCGCGCACTCCATTCGCCCAGTTCGTCCTCCAGGCGGTAGAACACCTCGCCGATCTGGCTGCAGGCGGACAGGCCAAGCCCGATGAAATCGCTGCGGTCGCGGCGTGGCACGCCGGCCAGGTCACAATGACGCTGGCCATCGCCCGGGCCATGCGGGATCGGCAGGTCGCCGCGCTGGTAGTGGTCACCACCGATCGGTTCGTAGCCTGCTGCGCGCAGCAGGCGCCAACTCTGCAGCCATCGTGCCGCCGAGGGATGCTCTGGCAGCGCGCAAGGCGCCGGCAGCAGGATGCGCTCGGGCGCTTCGGCCAGCACCTCATGCAGTCGTTCGATGAAGCCGGTATCCGCGCTGCCGGGCACCCGCAACTGGTAGTAGCGCGCGGTAAAGCCCACCTGTCGCGCATGCGCCAGCAGCGTCGGCCCGGGTGCATCGGCGCGATCGATCACGTTCAGGCGGGTGCAGCCCACCGCACGCAGTTGTGCCGGCGCCAGCGTGCTGCCCGCGTCCAGCCGCACCTCCACCTGTGGCCGCGCCACGGTGCGCAAGTACTGCGGCACGGCATCCAGCAGCTGGCCCAGCTGCGGTGGCGGCAGCGTCTCGGCCAGCCCCAACTGCAGCACCATTGCCACCACCTCGCGATCTTCAGCCAGCGCGCCGGCCTGCAGGCGCAGCGCCAGCAGCAGGGTGTCCAGATACGCCTGCGGTGGCACGTCGCGCCCGCCACGACCCGCCTGGAAGCCGAGCGTCAAACCACGCGGGATCAGGTGCTCGTTGCTGGCGCGCACGGCGGCGCGCCACCCGCTTTCGCCAAAGCCGGTACTGAACTGGTCAGCCGGCGGAAACAGCACGTGCCGTGGCTGCCGCAGCAATGCCGCCTGCAGCGCAGTGTCCTCGCTCTCGTCAACGTGGAAGCTCATGGCAGACATCTTCGGGCGTTCCTCTTCGCGTGGCCCTGATTGAAATCAAGCGTGGCGCATCTGATGGTTCCTGCCGGCCAGCGGCCGATACTACCCTTTCACCCACCACTCGGTCGTGCCGGCCGCTGGTCGGCATCACCCCTTCACCCGCCGCGTATCGTCCTGGTAGTGCCGGCCGCTGGCCGGCAGCACCCTTCACCCGCCGCGCACCCGCTCGGCGGCGGCCGCGTCGATGGCTTCGGGCAGGTCGGTTTCGCGGTCGATCTGCGGGAAGTGGCGACGTTCCATGCGGCGGATCGCGAAATGCATCCACGCCAGTGCAGCCGCCACCAGCACGAACAGCAGCATGAAGCAGCTGCTCCAGATGCCCACCGCATCGTTCAACGCGCCAAACACGATCGGCAGGACGAAGCCACCCAGGCCGCCGATCATGCCGACCACGCCGCCCACCGCGCCCACATGCCTTGGGTAATACACCGGAATGTGCTTGTAGACCGCGGCCTTGCCCAGCGACATGAAGAAGCCCAGCACGAACACCAGCACGGTGAACATCACCACGCCGATGGCCAGATGGAAATGGAGCGGCCCGTGGATACCCTTCACCACATACTCGGTCTCCGGGTAGGCCAGCAGGAAGGTGCAGATGGCCGACACGCCGAAGGTCCAGTACATCACCCGGCGCGCGCCCATCCGGTCCGACATCCAGCCACCGACCACGCGGAACAGGCTGGCCGGGATCGAATAGCACGCCGCCAGCATGCCGGCGTGGCCCACGTCCATGCCATAGGCGCCAACCAGGTAGTGCGGCAGCCACAACGCCAGCGCCACGAAGCCGCCGAAGACGAAGAAGTAGTACAGCGAGAACCGCCATACCTGCAGGTTCTTCAGTGGTGCCATCTGCTCGGCGAACGGCACCGGCTTCACGCCTTCGCGGCGGCGCTGTTCCAGAGACGGGTCTTCCTTGCTGAAGAGGAAGAACAGCACCGCAGTGACCGCCAGCGCGACGGCCCAGACCTTGGCAACCATGGTCCAGCCGGCCGCCACCATCACCAGCGGCGCCAGCAGCTTGGTCACCGCCGAACCGATGTTGCCGGCACCGAAGATGCCCAGCGCAGTGCCCTGCTTGCTGGCCGGGAACCACTTCGAGACGTAGGCCACGCCCACCGAGAAGTTGCCGCCGGCGATACCCACGCACAGCGCGGCAACCAGGAACTGGCTGTAGGTCTGTGCGTAGGTCAGCATCCAGGTAGCGACTGCACCACACAGCATCACCAGCACCATCACCTTGCGGCCACCGAACTGGTCGGACCAGATGCCGAGGAAGACGCGGCTGACCGAGCCGGTCAGCACCGGCGTGGCGATCAACAGACCGAACTGGGTGTCATTCAAGCCGAGCTGTTGACTGATCTGGATACCAATGATCGAGAAGATCATCCACACCGCAAAGCACACGGTGAAGGCGAACGTGCTCAGCCACAGCGCACGTTGCTGCTGCCCGGCACTGGCGGGGGCAAGGGCCTGGTTCATGAATTTTCCTCGTTCAAAGGGGTTCAGCCGATATCCGCTTCGGCTTCGATCTCATCCAGCCCGCGCACCGGGTAGCGTTCCTGCAACTGCAGCAGGTAGGCCTGCACCTCGCGCTGCCGCACCTGCAACTCCAGGTAGTCACGCAGCTGCGGCAGCACGGCCTCGAACGGCTGCGGCTGGCCTTCCTCGCGGGCATCGACGCAGACCACGTGGTAGCCCCAGCGCGATTCCACCGGGAAACCGGCCAGGCCTTCGCGCAGGCGGAACACCTGTCGGTCGAACTCCGGCGTGGTCTGCCCACGCTGCAGCCAGCCCAGGTCACCGCCTTCGCTGCTGGACGGGCAGCGTGAATGACGCAGGGCGAAATCGGCGAACAGGTGCGGCGACTCCTTCAGCAGTCCGACCAGCCGCTCGCCCTCGGTGCGTGCAGCGAAGCGCCCGGCCACGTCGTCGGCCGGTGCGGCCAGCAGGATATGGCGCAGGCGCACACGGTCGGGGGAGCGGAAGCGCTCCGGGTTCTGCTCGAAGTAGCGCCGGCAGTCTTCATCGGTCGGCACGCGGTCTTCGATCGCGTCTTCCAGCAGCTGCTGGATCAGCACTTCCTCGTCACTTACCCGGTTACCCTCCGGCGCCTGCAGGCCCAGCCGCTGCGCTTCCAGGCGCAGCAGTTCGCGCACCACCAGTGCGCGTGCCGCTTCGGCACGTGACTGTTGCGGGCGCATCGCCCGGTGGTGCTGCATCTCGCGGGCGATGTCGGCCTCGCTGATCGCGGTCTCGTCCACGAACAGCCGGCACGGTGCCGGCTGCCCGAGCGAACGCGGCCCCTGCGCCGCCGCGTCATGGTGGTGCGAATGCGCCTCGGCGGGAACCGGTGCGGCGGAGTCGATCACGGTAATCGGCAGGAATTTCGGCAGGCTGCGCATGGTTTACTCCCGCGGCCCATAGCGCAGCGTGGCCTGACGGCGGCGCACCACCTGGTAGGGCCGCCACAGGTAACTGATCGGAATGCTCCATACGTGCACCAGGCGGGTGAACGGCGCGATCAGGAACAGGGTCAGGCCCAGGAAGATATGCATCTTGTAGACCCAGCTGACGCCCTCGATGTAATCAGCGGCTCCGGCACGGAAGGTCACGATGTGCTGCGCCCACTCGGCCAGCTGCACCATCACCCCACCGTCCAGGTGACCGGACGAGACGCGGATGCTGTACAGGCCCAGGCACAGCTGCGCGAACAGCAGCACCAGCACCAGGGTGTCACCGAAGCTGCCGGTAGCCCGAACACGCGCATTGAACAGGCGGCGTACCAGCAGGATGCTGATGCCGATGAAGCACAGTGCGCCGAACACACCACCGACCACCATCGCCAGCATCTGCTTCTGCGAGGAGGTGATGAAGTGCTCGTACACCGCGTGCGGCGTCAGCAGCCCGACCAGGTGGCCGCCGAGGATGGCCAGGATGCCGATGTGGAAGCAGTTGCTGCCGAGCCGCATGCCCTTGTCCGACAGCATCTGACTGGAGCCGGTGCGCCAGGTGTACATGGCCTTGTCATAGCGGGCCCAGCTGCCGATCAGCAGCACTGCCACGGCGATGTACGGGTAGTACTGGAAGGCGAATTGATGCAGGGAGTAACTCATGGCTGGACCTCACGATGCGAAGGACGGGCCGGCGAACGCACGGGCGGCTTGCAGTCTTCGGCAGGGGCTTCGGCGCCGAAGCGCACCGCCTCCTCCTCCCACAAGCGGTCCATGGCCTCGGCGGTATCGTCGCGGACTTCCTCGCTGGCACGCTGGCGCAGCGCCTGCAGATCGGCCTTGCCGTCACCGGCTTCGACCAGGATCTCGAACAGCACCCGGTGCGGCAGCTCACGCTCGGCGGCACGCGCGGCCAGCATGCCGGCGATATGGCCGATGTGGTGCAGCCACTCGCGGGCCTCGCTACCGGGGCGGTGGGCCAGGAACTCCAGCAGCAACGGCAGGTAATCCGGCAGCTCGCGGGCATCCAGTTCGAAGCCGTTGCGGCGGTAGGTTTCGACCAGATCGACCATGGCCTGGCCGCGGTCGCGCGACTCGCCATGGATGTGTTCGAAAAGCAACAGGCTCATCGAACGGCCGCGGTCGAAACTGGCCAGCCACGCCGCCTGTGCATCCAGCGCATCGGTGGCCAGCAGCTGCTGCACGAAGCTGCGCAGCTGCTGGCGGCGGGCGGGGTTCAGCGCCGGGTCGTCACAGGCGGCGAGCAGCTCCTCGCCGTGCTCCCACAGTTCCTCGCGGGGGTAGTCCAGCAACACCCCGACCAGCTTGAGCACGCTCATCACACCACCTCCTTGCGGCGCTGGTTCGGGCCTTTGTCCACCACGAAGGTGGTGGTCTTGCGCTGCCCGAACAGGTCCGCCGGGCTGTCACCATTGCAGCCGTTTCCGAAGCTGAAGCCGCAGCCGCCGCGCTCACCGAAGGCGTCGTTGGCGTACTCGCGGTGGCCGGTCGGAATCACGAAACGGTCCTCGTAGTTGGCAATGGCCAGATAGCGGTACATCTCTTCCACCTGGGCGATGCTCAGCCCGGTCTGTTCCAGCACGGCGGTGTCTTCCACGCCGTCCACGTTCTTGGCCCGGCGCCAGGCACGCATCGCCATCAGCCGCTCCAGCGCGCGTACCACCGGCGCCTCGTCACCGGCCGTCAGCAGGTTGGCCAAATAGCGCATCGGGATGCGCAGCGACGCCACGTCCGGCAGCTCGCCGCTCATGCCCACGCGGCCACGCTCGGCGGCGGACTGGATCGGCGACAGCGGCGGCACATACCAGACCATCGGCAGCGTGCGGTATTCCGGGTGCAGCGGCAGCGCCAGCTTCCAGTCGATCGCCAGCTTGTACACCGGCGACTGCTTGGCCGCATCCAGCCAGCTGTCCGGGATGCCTTCCTTGCGCGCGGCGGCGATCACTGCCGGATCGTTCGGGTCCAGGAAGATGTCCAGGTGGGCCTGGTACAGGTCCTTCTCGGCGGCTACCGAAGCGGCCTCGGCGATGCGGTCGGCGTCGTACAGCATCACGCCCAGGTAGCGGATGCGGCCCACGCAGGTTTCCGAGCACACGGTTGGCTCACCCATCTCGATGCGCGGGTAGCAGAAGATGCACTTCTCCGACTTGCCGCTCTTCCAGTTGTAGTAGATCTTCTTGTACGGGCACGCCGACACGCACATGCGCCAGCCGCGGCACTTGTCCTGGTCGATCAGCACGATGCCGTCTTCCTCGCGCTTGTAGATCGCGCCCGAGGGGCACGCCGAGACGCACGCCGGGTTCAGGCAGTGCTCGCACAGGCGCGGCAGGTACATCATGAAGGTCTTTTCGAAGGCGCCGTAGATCTCCTTCTGCACCTGGTCGAAGTTGTAGTCGCGTGAGCGCTTGCTGAACTCCGAACCGAGGATCTCCTCCCAGTTCGGGCCCCACTCGATCTTCTGCATGCGCTCGCCACTGATCAGCGAACGCGGGCGTGCGGTGGGCTGGTGCTGGCTGTCCTTGGCGGTGTGCAGGTTCTGGTAGTCGAAATCGAACGGCTCGTAGTAGTCGTCGATCTGCGGCAGGTCCGGGTTGGCGAAGATCTTGGCCAGCATGCGCCAGCGGCCACCTGCGCGTGGCACCAGCTTGCCGGCGCGGCTGCGCACCCAGCCGCCGTTCCACTTGTCCTGGTTCTCCCATTCCTTCGGGTAGCCGATGCCCGGCTTGGTTTCCACGTTGTTGAACCAGGCGTACTCGACGCCCTCGCGCGAGGTCCAGACGTTCTTGCAGGTGATCGAGCAGGTATGGCAGCCGATGCACTTGTCCAGGTTCAGCACCATCGCGATCTGTGCACGGACCTTCATCACACCACCTCCTTTACAGCTGCAGGTACTGCCTCATCGTCCAGCCAATCGATCTTGTCCATCTTTCGCACGATCACGAACTCGTCGCGGTTGGTTCCGCAGGTGCCGTAGTAGTTGAAGCCATAGGCCAGCTGCGCGTAGCCGCCGATCATGTGAGTCGGCTTGAGCACGATGCGGGTCACCGAGTTGTGGATGCCGCCGCGGGTGCCGGAAATCTCCGAGCCCGGCACGTTGATGATGCGTTCCTGCGCGTGGTACATCATCGCCATGCCCGGCATCACGCGCTGGCTGACCACCGCACGCGCGGCGATCGCACCGTTGACGTTGAACAGCTCGATCCAGTCGTTGTCGACGATGCCGGCACTGCGCGCGTCATCCTCGCTGATCCACACGATCGGACCACCGCGCGACAGCGTCTGCATGATCAGGTTGTCGCTGTAGGTGCTGTGGATGCCCCACTTCTGGTGCGGGGTGATCCAGTTCAGCACGATCTCCTTGTTGCCGTTCGGGCGCTGGTTCAGCAGCGGCTCCACCGTGCGCGTGTTGACGGGCGGGCGATAGCTCATGAAGGCCTCGCCGAAGTCGATCATCCATTCGTGGTCCTGGTAGAACTGCTGGCGACCGGTCACCGTGCGCCACGGAATCAGCTCGTGCACGTTGGTATAGCCGGCGTTGTAGCTGACGTTGTCGTCTTCCAGTCCCGACCAGATCGGCGAAGAGATGATCTTGCGCGGCTGCGCCTGGATGTCACGGAAGCGGATCGCCTCGTGCTCCTTGCCCACCGCCAGATGCGTATGCTCGCGACCGGTGAAGGCGCCCAGCGATTCCCAGGCCTTCACCGCCACGTGGCCGTTGGTTTCCGGCGCCAGGTGCAGGATTACTTCGGCCGCGTCGATCGCGGTCGAGATGGCCGGGCGCCCCTGGCTTATGCCTTCTTCGTGCACGGTGTGGTTCAACTTGCCGAGGAACTCGACCTCGTGCTTCGTGTCCCAGCTCATGCCCTTGCCGCCGTTGCCCTGCTTGTCCAGCAGTGGGCCGAGCGAGGTGAACTTGCGGTACAGGTTCGGGTAGTCACGCTCCACCACCGTCATCGACGGCATGGTCTGGCCCGGAATGGCCTCGCACTCGCCCTTCTTCCAGTCGGCTACGCCGAACGGCATGCCCAGCTCGTTGGGGGTGTCGTGCAGGGTCGGCACCAGCACCAGGTCCTTCTCCACGCCCAGCACGCCCGGCGCCATCTCGCTCACGGTGCGGGCCACCTCCTTGAAGATGTCCCAGTCGCTGCGCGATTCCCACGCAGGGTCCACCGCCTTGGACAGCGGGTGGATGAACGGGTGCATGTCCGAGGTGTTGAGGTCGTCCTTCTCGTACCAGGTTGCCGTCGGCAGCACGATGTCCGAGTACAGCGCGGTGGTGCACATGCGGAAGTCGAGCGTGACCAGCAGGTCCAGCTTGCCTTCCGGCGCCTCGTCGCGCCACTTCACCTCCTGCGGCTTCACTGCGCCCATTTCGCCCAGGTCCTTGCCCTGCAGCCCGTGGCGCGTACCCAGCAGGTGCCGCAGCATGTACTCGTGGCCCTTGCCCGAGGAACCGAGCAGGTTCGAGCGCCAGATGAACATCATGCGCGGGTGGTTCTGACTGGCGTCCGGGTCGGCGAAGGCGAAGTCCAGCGAGCCATCCTTGAACTTGCCCAGCGCGTAGTCCGCCGGGGCCACGCCGGCCGCTTCGGCCTCGCGCACCAACTGCAGCGGGTTGCGGTCCAGCTGCGGGGTGCTCGGCAGCCAGCCCATGCGCACCGCGCGCAGGTTCAGGTCAGCCAGGCTGCCGCTGTACTTGCGGGCATCGGCCAGCGGCGACAGCAGCTCGTCCACCTGCAGCTTCTCGTAACGCCACTGCCCGGTGTTGAAATAGAAGAACGAGGTGCCGTTCATGTGGCGCGGCGGCTTGCTCCAGTCCAGGCCGAACGCGAGCGGCTGCCAGCCGGTCTGCGGGCGCAGCTTCTCCTGGCCCACGTAATGCGCCCAGCCGCCGCCGGTCTGGCCCACGCAACCACACATGATCAGCATGTTGATCAGGCCGCGGTAGTTCATGTCGTTGTGGAACCAGTGGTTCATGCCCGCGCCGACGATGATCATCGAGCGGCCGTGGGTCTTGTCGGCGGTACGCGCGAACTCGCGGGCGATCTCGATCACCTCGGCGCGCGACACGCCGGTGATGCGCTCCTGCCACGCCGGCGTGCCCGGCACCCTGTCATCGAAGCTCGATGCCACGTTGCCGCCGCCAAAGCCACGGTCCACGCCGTACTGGGCCAGCAGCAGATCGTAGACCGTGGCCACCAGCGTCTCGCCGCCGTCGACCGTGGCCAGGCGGCGCACCGGAATGTTGCGGTCCAGTACGTCTTCGGCCGGTGCGGCGGTCCAGCCGTCGCTTTCAATGCCACCGAAGTACGGGAAGCTCACCGCCTCGATGCCGTCATTGGCGTCGGACAAGCTCAGGCGCAGGCGCGTGTCGGCGCCATTGCTGGCCTTCTCTTCGATGTTCCAGCGGCCCTTTTCACCCCAGCGGAAACCGATCGAGCCATTGGGCACCACGATCTGGCCGCTGTTCTCGTCGTAGGCCAGGGTCTTCCAGTCCGGGTTGTTGGCTTCACCCAGCCCGCCCAGCTCACTGGCGCGCAGGAAGCGGCCCGCCACCAGGCGGCCATCGTCGCGGCGCTCCAGGCGCACCAGCATCGGCATGTCCGAGTACTGGCGGCAGTAGTCCTGGAAATACTGCGAGGGCGAATCGACATGGAACTCACGCAGGATCACATGGCCGAACGCAAACGCCAGCGCAGCGTCGGTGCCCTGCTTGGGGTGCAGCCAGTGGTCGGTCAGCTTGGCCAGCTCGGAATAGTCCGGGCAGATCGCCACCGTCTTGGTGCCGTTGTAGCGCGCTTCGGTGAAGAAGTGCGCATCGGGCGTACGCGTCTGAGGCACGTTCGAGCCCCAGGCGATGATGTAGCGGCTGTTGTACCAGTCGGCCGATTCGGGCACGTCGGTCTGCTCGCCCCAGATCTGCGGCGAGGCCGGCGGCAGATCGCAGTACCAGTCGTAGAACGACAGGCAGGCGCCGCCCAGCAGCGACAGGTAACGCGCGCCGGCGGCGTAGGACACCATCGACATCGCCGGAATCGGCGAGAAGCCGACCACGCGGTCCGGGCCGTACTGCTTCACCGTGTACAGATTGGAAGCGGCGATGATCTCGTTGGCCTCTTCCCACTGCAGGCGCACGAAGCCGCCCATGCCGCGGCGGGTCTTGTACGAACGCGCCTTCTCCTTGTCTTCAACAATGCTGGCCCAGGCATCGACCGGGGCCTTGCTCCTGCGCGCTTCGCGCCACAGGCGCAGCAGCGTGCCGCGGATCAGCGGGTACTTCAGCCGGTTGGCGCTGTACAGGTACCAGGAGTAGCTGGCGCCACGCGGGCAGCCACGCGGTTCATGGTTGGGCAGATCCGGACGCGTGCGCGGGTAATCGGTCTGCTGGGTTTCCCAGGTGACCAGGCCGTTCTTGACGTAGATCTTCCAGCTGCAGGAGCCGGTGCAGTTCACCCCATGGGTGGACCGCACGATCTTGTCGTACTGCCAGCGGGCGCGGTAACTGTTTTCCCAGTCGCGGCCCTCGCTCTTGGCAAATCCATGGCCATCGGCAAAGGTCTGGGGGTCACGCTTGAAGAACTGCAAGCGATCGAGGAAATAACTCATCGGGGATCTCCCTTTGCGGACATCGGCATCGTGGCTGTGTGTGTCATCTGGATGCGGTGCGTTTTCATGTCGTCAGCAGGGTGTCTCGGCACCGCGCCGGTAGTACCACCACCAGGTCACGGCCAGGCAGGTGACATAGAAAACAACGAATCCGTACAGCGCCATGTCGGGGCTGCCGGTCAACGTAATGGACGAGCCGTAGCTCTTGGGAATGAAGAAACCGCCGTAGGCGCCGATCGCACCGGAAAAGCCGACCACCGCAGCCGACTCGATGCTGGCCTGGTGCGCGGCGGTAGCCTTGCCCTCGGCGTTGTCGTTGGCCGACCAGCGCTCATGCAGCGTGCGGAAGATCACCGGGATCATGCGGAAGGTCGTGCCGTTGCCGATGCCACTGAGCACGAACAGCGCCATGAAGCTGAGCAGGAAGCCATGGAAGTTGCCGCCCTGGCCATCGCTGGGCAGGAAGTGCAACACACCGAACACCGCGGCGATCATCAGCGCGAACACCCAGAAGGTCAGGCGTGCGCCACCCCAGCGGTCGGCCATGCTGCCACCCACCGAGCGCATCAGTGCGCCCAGCAGCGGGCCGATGAAGGCGTAGGCCAGCGGGTTCACGTCCGGGAACTGGCTCTTCACCAGCATCGGGAAGCCGGCCGAGAAACCGATGTAGGAACCGAAGGTACCGATGTACAACCAGCACATCAGCCAGTTGTGCTTGCGGCGGAAGATCACCGCCTGCTCGGAGAACGACGAGCGGGCGCTGGTCAGGTCGTTCATGCCGAACCAGGCCGCGATGGCGCACAGCGCGATGGCCGGCACCCAGATGAAGCCGGCGTTCTGCAGGAACAGCGGTGCCCCACCCTCCACCGTGGGCTGCGGTGCACCACCCAGCGCACCGAACACGCCTACAGTGATGACCAGCGGGATCACCGCCTGCGCCACCGACACGCCCACATTGCCCAGGCCAGCGTTCAGGCCCAGCGCCAGGCCCTGCTTCTGCTTGGGATAGAAGAAGGAGATGTTGGACATCGACGATGAGAAGTTCGCGCCACCGAAGCCGCACAGGATCGCGATGGCCACGAACACCCAGTACGGCGTGGCCGGGTCCTGCACCGCAAAGCCGAGCCAGAGCGTCGGCGCCAGCAGCGAGGCGGTCGACAGCGCGGTCCAGCGGCGGCCGCCGAAGATCGGGATCACGAACGAATAGAAGATGCGCAGGGTCGCGCCGGACAGGCTGGGCAGCGCCACCAGCCAGAACAGCTGGTCGGTGCTGAAGTTGAAGCCGATCTTCGGCAGGCTGATCGACACCGCCGAGAACAGCACCCAGACCGAGAAGGCCAGCAGCAGCGAGGGGATCGAGATGACCAGGTTGCGGGTGGCAACCCGCTTGCCGGTGCGCTCCCAATAGCCGGGGTCCTCCGGCGTCCAGTCGCTGATGACGCGACCCGGACGGGCAGTGCTGCGGACAACAGGATCGCTACCGACGGTCATACATGGCTCCAAGGCTGTGGAATGACGTGGGTATTGCTTTCAAGTTGTGACCCGTCGTCGTGCAGCCATTAGGCCGTGCGGCAACTACGACGGGGTTGATCTGGATCAATCAGGGGCCGGTTTTCACCCTGCCCCTGACAAATGTCAAACCGATGAAGCGGTATTGCGGCGCGTGACTCCGCGCTGGCGCACGCTGTCGCGCACGTCCACATCGAACTGCAGCTGAAGCCGGCTGCCATCTTCCAGGGCAATGTCGAATGGCAGGCCATCCCGGCACGGCAGCCGCGCCGCCAAGGCCTCAACCGCCGGGCGCGGCAGCACCAGGCGGCAGAAGGTGCCACCATCGAGCAGCACCGGCCGCTCGCCGCCATGCAGCGACACCGCCATGCCCCAGCCCTCGATACCGCCGAAGCGGGTCATGTTCTCGACCGATTCACCGGCCAGCAGGCGCGCCAGTTCGGCCTCGTCCAGGCGAAGCCGTACCGATTGGTCCTGCAACTGCACTTTCATGACGCAACATCCTCCCATTGTTCGGGGGTATTGCAGTTGACCAGCCCGGCCTCGTCAACCGGCGCCAGGGCCACGGAATTCACGCCAAGACGGCGCTGCAGGGCCTGCAGCGAGCGCGGGCCGTCCGGGTCATCCAGCATCGATCCAAGTACGTTGCGGCAAGCATCGTCTATATCCACCAGCATGGGCAGGGGGTGGCCCGCAAAGATCGTGCATGGACCGCGATGGCCGTCACGCAATTGCTGTAGCAATCGCGGCGGCAGCAGCGGTGTATCCACCGGCACCACCCAGGCCGGGCCATCGGGCATGCGCATCGCTACGCTGTAGAACCCGCCCAGCGGCCCGCAACGTGCCAGGCGGTCCGGTATGCCGCCGAACGCCGGGTAATTTCCGCTGACCCAGACCTCGCGTGCGCCAGCCTGCATCAACAGGCCCCGCATGTGTTCCAGCAGCGTGCGCCCCTGCCACGGCAGCAGCGCCTTGTCGCGGCCCATCCGGGTGGACAGGCCACCGGCCAGCACGATGCCGGTGATGCTCATCGCAGTAGAGCCACGCCATGCGTGGCTGCGCCGGCATCAATGTTGATGATCGTGCGCATGGTCATGGGCATGTGCAGGTTCACTGTCCGCGTGGCAGAGGCTGCAGCCCTCGCTCCACGCGCTGTCGCCGTCTTCGTAATGTTCCTGCTTCCAGATCGGGCACTGATGCTTGACCACCTCGATCAATTGCCGGCAGGCGCGGAACGCCTCGTCACGGTGCGGGCTGCCGGCGGCCACCACCACCGCCACATCGCCGATGCCGAGCCGGCCCTTGGCATGGGCCACATACAGCTTCAGCTTCGGGCCAAACATCGCCTCGACCTCGGCGGCCAACCGCTTGAACTCGTTCAACACCAGCGGCTCGAACAGGTCGTAGGTGATCCCGGTCACCGGCCGGCCGATGTTGACGTCGCGCACCTTGCCGATGAACACATCGATGCCGCCGAAGCCCGGATCGGAGACCGCCGCGATGCCTTCGGCCGGATCGATCGCCGCCTGCGCGCGGTCCACCACCTTGGCAATGATCGTCTCGCTCATCGCTCAGCCCCCGCTCACCGGCGGCAGGATCGCCACCCGGCCATCGTCGGGCAGCGCCTCGTCGTCGCGCAGCACGCGTTGCTGATCGGCGAATGCCGAGTAATCCAGCAGGCCGGCACGGAAACCCGGCCAACGCAGTGGCAGCAGCTCGCGCAGCGCCTGGCGCAGATCGGCCACGGTGCCACCAGCCACCTCCACCGCGATTTCACGGCTTGCATCCAGATCGGAAAACGCACCGAACAACTGCAGATTCACCTGTCTCATCACGGCTCCTGGCTCGCCAGCTGCACCGGGTCCTGATGACCCCAGCCCTGCACGCGCACTGGCGTGCCGGCAGCGGCCACGCTGCCCTCGCCTTCCAACACCACCCAGGCGTTGGCCTGCAGCATGGACATCAAACGGAATGATTCCTGCCCGGACAGCACGCGCGCACTCAGGCGCCCCTGCGCGTCCACTTCCACCCGCGCCCGCGCGTGGAAGCGCAGGCCCGGCGGCGTGCGCACGTCGGCCTGCAGCGGCAACGTCAGCACCGGCTCCGGTGCCAGCCCCAGCAGGCGGCGCAGCACCGGCTCGACGAAGAAGCGCTGGCCCACGGCCGCCGAGACGGGATTGCCCGGCAGGCCGAAATACAGCGCGCCATTGGGCAGCACCGCAAACAGCAACGGCTTGCCGGGGCGGATCGCCACCTTGTGGAACACGATGCGCGCACCCCGTCCGCGCAGCGCGTCGGGAACGAAATCGTAGCGGCCGGCCGACACCGCGCCGGTGCTGATCAACAGCTGCGCACCCGCAGCCAGCGCTTCATCCAGCACCGCATTGAACGCGGCCACGTCGTCGCCCACCGTGCCCTGCCACACCACCTCGGCACCGGCGGCCTGCAGGCGGCCGACCAGGTATGGCCGGTTGCTGTCACGGATCTGGCCGGATTCCAGCGTCTGCGCCGCCTCGGTCACCAACTCCTTGCCGGTAGCGATCACTGCCGCCTTCGGCCGCGCCACCACCGCCACCTCGCCCACGCCGATCGCATGCAGCAGGGTGCGCGCATTGATATCCAGCACCTGCCCGGCCTGCAGCACACGCTCGCCTTCGCGTACATCCTGGCCGCGCAGGCGCACGTTCTGGCCCGGCTTCACCGTGCCCTTCAGGGCGATGCGGGTCGGGCGCCCCTCCTCGCTGGCGAGGATGTCCACGTTCTCGACCGGCACCACCGTATCCAGCCCCGACGGCATGCGCGCACCGGTCATGATTTCCCAGGCACCCTCGCCGCCTTCGGCGCCGGCATCGCCGGCCGCCTGCCAGCCCTGCACCGCGAATTCGGTACCGGCCTCGAACGTCGCGCCGTTGGCGCGCAGCGCGAAGCCGTCCATTGCCGAATTGTCGAACGGCGGCAACGACTGCCCGCTGTGGATGTCACTGGCCAGGGTACGGCCGCCGGCCTCATGCAGCGGCAGGCGCTCGGCCGGCAGCGGCGTGGCCGCGTCCAGCAGGTGCTGCAAGGCCTCGCTGTAGGGAATCATGCGTGGCCATCCCCCTCGACCATCGCCAGGGCGTGGCCCAGTACCGGCGCCAGGATGTCCAGGCACTGCGCCGCCGCCTTCGGGCTGCCGGGCAATGCAAACACCAGCATGTTGCCCAGCTGCACCACCTCGGCGCGGCTCAGCCAGGCCATCGGCGTGTGCTGTGCACTCAGTGCCCGTACCATCTGCGCCAGGCCATGCACCGGCCGCGCGTTCAAGGAACGCAGCGCCTCCGGGGTCAGGTCACGCGGGCCCAGCCCGGTACCGCCGGTACACAGGCACAGGCGCACGCCCTCGGCGGCCAAGGCCTGCAGGCGGCCCACCAATGGCTCGATGCCATCGGGCAAGACCTCGGCGGCCACTACGTCGCCACCCAGCTTTTTCACGCCGGTCACCAGGGTTGGGCCGGACACATCCTCATAGGTGCCTTCGCTGGCGCGATCACTCAGCGTGATCACCGCGCAGGCCGCGCCCTCCAGGCCCTTCGGCGCACGCGGCTTGAAACGCGTGCGCTCGGCATCGTCCATGCCGTCGGGGTGCAGCCAGACACCGCGCTTGCCACCTTCCTTGAACAGCAGGCGGATGCCTTCGATGCGCAGCGCCGGTTCCACCGGCTTGCTCAGGTCGTACAGGGTCAGCAGCGCCGCGTTGACGCCGGCCAGTGCCTCCATCTCCACGCCGGTGCGCGCCTCGCTGGCGCACTCGCACCACACGCGGATCGCCTGCCGCTCCGGCACCGGTGCGCAGAACACCTGCACCAGTTCCAGCGGCAGCGGATGGCACAGCGGCATCAGCATCGACGCCATCTTGGCGCCCTGCAGGCCGGCAATCTCGGCCATCACCAGCGCATCGCCTTTGGGCAGGCGGCGCTCGACGATCAGCGGATACGCCACTGGACCGGCATGCAACTCGCCCACCGCCACCGCACGGCGGCGGGTGATGCGCTTGTCACGGACATCGGCCATATGGAAGGCCGCATTCAATTCCCCACTCATCGTGTTGCTCATCCTCCGATGGAGGCCAGGTGCGGGGTCAGCCCGGTCTGGCCCTGGTGCAGTCCATGCCCGGCCGCTTTCAGGCCAAGCTGGGTGGTGATGCGTGCCAGCAGCGCGTCGCGGTCCTCGTCGCGCTGCAGCAGCGGGCGCAGCGGAACGCCGAACTCGCCAAACAGGCACAGCCGCAGGTCGCCCCTGGCGGTCACCCGCAGGCGGTTGCAGCCCTTGCAGAAGTCACGCGAATACGGCGCGATGATGCCGATGCTGCCGCGATGGTCGGGGTGGCCGAACTCGCGCGCCGGGCCGGCATCGGCCGCGCGCGGGCGCTCGTGCCAGCCCGCGGCCAGCAGCTGCTCGATCACCACGTCGGCGCGCAGGTGGTGGCGCTGGAAATAAGCTTCGTTGTCGCCGGTGCGCATCAGCTCGATGAAGCGCACGCTGAAGGGGCGGTCGCGCAGGTAGTCCATCCACTGCGGCAGCTCGTCGTCGTTCAGGCCGCGCAGCAGCACCGCGTTGAGCTTGATCGCCGGCAGGCCCAACGCCTGCGCCAGGGCCAGGCCCTGCTGGATCTCCGGCAGGCGGTCATGGCCGGTGATGGTCTTGAAGCGTTCGCGCTGCAGGCTGTCCATGCTCACGTTCAGCGCAGTCAGGCCTGCCCGGTGCCAGCCCGGCAGGCGCCGCGGCAGCAGCGTGCCGTTGGTAGTGATGGCCACCTTGCGGATGCCCGGCACCGCCGCCACGGTGGCGATGATCTCGTCCAGGTCCTTGCGCAGGCTGGGCTCACCGCCGGTCAGGCGGATCTTGCTCATCCCCAGCGCGGCAAAGGCCCGCACCAGGCGGCCGATCTCCTCCACCTGCAGGAAGCGCGGGCGGCCATCGGCTTGGTAACCGTCGGGCAGGCAGTAGCTGCAACGGAAGTTGCAGGCTTCGGTCAGCGACAGGCGCAGGTACGGAAAGCTGCGTCCGAAACCGTCGGTGAGTTGGCTCATGGCTGGTCCACCTTGTTGCTCCACCGTCTTGCCTGTGCCCGGAACGGCCCGGATACCCTCGCCTGCTGGAACGATTGCCAGAGTACGCGGCCTTCAGTTCCATCGGCATGACTTAAATCAATCGCGTTCGGCCCCGCGCGGCAGGCGTTGTGGCAGCATGCGGCTTTCCGTGCAGCGGGCGTGTGACAACCCTCATGATGATGAACGATTTCCAGCAACTGCTGCACGCCGCCGGCGAGCAGGCTGAACCGCAACGCCTGCTGTTCGTATTCGTGCGCGCCGAGCTGCCCGAATCGCCCACCAGCGACCAGCGCGACCGTCATGACCGCCGCGAGGGCGGCACCCTGTCGCCGGTGCTGTGCGTGGACAAGCTGCCGGCCGAGGTGCCCAGCTTCCAGGCGCTGGCGGCCGAATCGACCACCACCGGCATCGACTGGGACCTGGTGTTCGTAGCGGCGCTGGATGGCCGTGGCGGTTTCGCGCCGAACAGCGACGAAGCCGCGCGCCCGTTGCGGCTGATGGTCAACGCCATCCATGACGGTCAGATCGGCCGCTTCGCCGCCTTCGACCGTGGCGGCGAGCCCGTTCAGTTCTATTGAGCCACCAGCTGCAGGGTCAGGAAGAAGATCACCAGCACGGTGTTCAGCCCCCAGGCCACGGTCAGCCCGCGCGCCGCCACGCCCAGGTTGGGGTTGTGCGCGGTGGGCGCCGCCCGCCAGACCGCCGGGATGATCCAGCCGGTATAGAGCAGCAGCACGGCAAATACCCCCAGCAGCAGCGTGGTGCGCTGGTTGGCCAGCGCCCAGAGGGCCACCGCCCACAGAATGTTGCTGGGAATGACGCCCTGCAGCCAGAACACACTCCACAGGCGGGAACGGCCTTGGGTGTCGGGGGTGGGGTGCAGCGAAGCGGTGGCGGTCATAAGTCTCCTTCTGTTTAGGAAACGTGCTGAGCAAGCCTGCGCTTGGTGGCTGGGAACGTCAACCCGAGTCGCACGTCACGCTTTGGCACCTGTAGACGCGGGCCGTGCTCGACACAGGTCGCTCCCCGCAGAGCCTGTCGTCATCGCCCCTCCCCCCCTTGTTCCCTAACGCCCCCCAACCTCGACATCTGTCGCAGATTGCACGGTGCGGGCGGACCGCCGCGCCAGCCAGCGCTGGCAGTGCTTAACAGCATGGGAGAATGCCGAAAGCGTCTCCAATCGAGTGATGTTTACAACTCTTCTGATTGGCATTGCACAGCGCCAGGGGCTCAGATGGCGTGCCACCGGAAAAGGGTGGCCGGGTTTCGAATCCCGAGTTGGTCCTGAGTGATTGCGCTTGCCAGTCGGCGTCCACATTCCGTGGCGCCGGCTGGCAATCCGTCTGCCGGCTATGGCGGGCGGTGCGTGGGGGCGTTCGCGCCCACCGGCTTGGGACCAACCCGGATTCGAACCACGTACCGCCCGCCACTTTTATGGGTGGCGGCTGCCGATTGCCCTGCACGGAGCCTTGCCATGAACGAATCGGACTTCCCGCCTCTGCACGCCTACCGCAGCGCCGCCACTGACGACGGTTCGCCACCGGCTTCGCCTGCGATTGACCGGAACACCTTCATTGCCAACCTCCACCGCATCGGCTCCGGTGCGGCGGCCGACGGGCAGCCCTGGCCGGAGCGTCACCAGCTGCCCGGCCGCTGCCTCGCCCTGGCCGACGCCGATTGCGCATTGACCGGGTTGCGGGTGGTGCTGGAAATGCTGCTGGCGGCCGAACGCACCCGGCAGAACGGCGAACCCGGGCAGTACGTGGGCGACCGGGTGATGGAGGGGTTGGTCATGGCCTGCCAGTCGTTGTGCGCCCAGGCGGTGGGGCGGTTGCAGCCCGAAGGGTGAATGTCATGTGCAACGGACTTCAACGAGAACCGCCTTCCACCCGACATGCCAGCGGCGTAGCGCCCTTCGCCGAGCGAATCGCGAGTACATTCCAGCGCTCGGCCAAGGTGCGTTCGACGCGAACAGAAAATGACCGTGCCTCGGCGGGCATCTTCCCTTCAGAGAAGCCGATAGCTATCTCGAAGCGATCCAATCCGAGGTTCCCCGCCTCCAGTCCTGAGCCATCTTCCCGCTTCACTCCGACGTAGACGACAGGGCGCTTCACGTCCACCTTTGCCCTGGCAAGCTGGCGATCCAATTCAGCGCTGCCATCGAAGTACTGCATTCCTTCGTCCTTGGCGATAGAGCTGAGGGTCTGCTTGAACCGATTCACGCCCTCTTGGTCATGCACGCAGAACTGGATCATCTTGAAGGGCCGCTTTCCTACAGCCCATGCACCGCCAGAGAATCCAAGTCCGAATCCAATCAGAAGTAGTGCTGTCAGGATCCTCACCATCATCAAGACCCCAGTTTGCAGAGTGTGGCGGACAACGTCGCCGCAGGGCCAAAAATCATGACCCCAAGCACATCTCCGCTCGTTCTTCACAGACCGCTTCCCCTGGATGAGGGAGACCTTGTCGGGGGTGAGGAATCTGGGCACGGAATATCCTTCAGGACACTGCACCCGCCATCGGCAGATGCTCGATCCGCCATGTCCTGGCGTAGATGAGAATTACGCTTCCGGTCGAGGTAGTCTCGATACGGAAACACTTCAGGCCGGACAACGGATAGCCGACCGCCTTCCAACGATCAAGAAGATGAGCAAGCCCCGGCTCGTCGTCCTCGACCCTGGCGAACTCTATTCCCTCCTCCCCCAGTACGCCGAAGTTCATGAGCGCCGAGCACCCGTAGGCTTCCGAGAAGCAGACGGTTGCCTGCCGGCCGTCCGGCCAGCGCACGTGGACCTTTACCTCGTCGCATACGCCAGGTTTGCTCCTATCAATGTTGATGGCCAGCAACGTGGCGTCACACCATTCGAGGGAGTTGAAATCTTGGTTCATCTACTGGAATCCACCAGATGCATACCACGGTGGTGCGACCTCGTCCGCCCCTTCCTCTCTCTCACCACTCCTGAAGCTCCCCAAGGTTGAGATCCCGAGCATAGGAGCGCCGACTACTGATCAGCACCGGCTTGGATGCGAACCTCCGGCCGTCCGTGCATTCAACGGCGAATTGGTAGCTCTGGGGTTCCGGACCTGCAACGACCATCATGGGGACCGAGAATGTGCTTCCAACCGGTTTCGACGAAACTACACCTTCGCCCTCCCCGAGCATGCTCAGCTCACAATCCAGAGCGCGAACGTCACCCTGACCTGGCGGCACGCTTCCCGAGACGCGCACGATCATATCGCCACCCAATGTTGCACAGCCAGCCAGAACCAGACCGGCCATGACAGCTGCGGCACACCTCACCTTTGGCATCCTCGGATCCTCAGTACGCACTGCGACGTCTCACGCATACAACCATTCAGGTACGCATCAACCTCATCAATAGATACCCGCCATGATACGAAGGTAGTCGTCGAGCGAATCCACCCGCCGATTGACTGCAATACCCCGTTCTTTCGCGAGCGATTGAAGCTCGAATATTAAAACTCCATATCCCGAGTCCCAGCCATCAGCTTCACCAGGCGACAGTTCCTTCGAAAATCGATCTCCAGGACGGAGCTTCCCGGAGGGCAAACGAAGCTCGTCTGCAACATGCTCCAGCAGCTCCACTACGGTTTCCTGATCCAGGCCACTGTCCGCATAGTATTGGTCATAGAAGCCAGTTGGCGACAGCGCCTCTCTTTCTCTCATTTTTTCTTTCATTTCTATTCGCCTCCATCCACCGCCTGCGCTGCAGCCGCAATAGAGCATGGAGCCGACATCCCAGATCCCCTCCCATACAGTCGTCATCACGGCCACGCGCCCCAGGACCTGCCGGAACCTGCGATGCTCTGACAGCGCCTTCCCATTCGCGAACATGGCCAGTGGCGAGGTCGATGTGACCCATGCCCGACCTCGACGCTCGGCCGGAAAGTAGCGAATCAGGCACCGGGAAAGGACATCGCAAAGTACCAGCCGCGCATTTCGCTTCCCAGGCGAGACCGCCCAGCCACTTATAGCGCTATTCCGCTGTAAACAAGGCCCAGCTCTTCATCGCGCATGACCCAGCGACCAACATCACCCTCCGGGCACAGATAGAACTTCCCGGAGTAGCTTGATGCTCGTGACCACGCGCTGCGGGCAAACTGAGGAAATCTCCGCATGACTCGCGCGCCGGACAGCTCCGGCCTGCTCACCAGCCTACATTCTTCGGGCAAAGTAAGAACCCCGCTGGTCAGGTGGAAAACCAGCCACGATTCATTTGTGTCAATGTCGTGCGACTCGCGTATATTGACTGCATCTTCTGGCAACCATGAAGGCAACCATTTGGATTCACCGATTGCTTGCCTTGAGACGGCTTGATTGCGGTCTGCATACTCGGTGCTGGCAACTTCCATGCAACCAGAAAGTGCGATTGACAGCGTCACGATTGGGAGCAGCTTGGGGGCGTACATCTGAGGCATCCGAGTCATCAGCAAGGGAAGTTTCCACCGGGTCGATAGCTCCCGCACATCTGCGAGCAACTCCGCGTACGGCTCATTTGTCCAGATGATCGTCCGAGGCGGTTTGCCAGCTGATCCGCAGCGGAGTCAGCGGTGGAGTCGCCCTTGATGTTTTGATCGAACCACTATAGTTGTAGAACCACCCGCTCGCATCCGTGGCCTGCTGGCCCGGGAAGCGCAACGCCAGCTCGAACACCACACCATCGCCATCCGGATCGGCACTCGGAAGCTGGTTGCCGAATACCTCGCTCTTGTTGCTCCACTCCCAGATCGCCACATCGCGCACCGGATCGATCACCACGTGCGGTGTGCCCAGATGATCCGGCTGCACGTAGGCCAGCTCCGGCACGCCGGTAGCCGGCACATTGATCAGCGCCACCGGGTAGTTGTCCAGCCAGATGGCCAGCTGCTCCGCCTGGCCGGTGGCCGAGTAGTTGCCCAGCCACTGCCCTGCTTCGTCGTACAGGGTGATCTGCGCTACGCCACTACCCGAGGTAGGCAGCACGCGCACGCCGCGATGGTTGTAGGCGTTGCTTTCCTGCACGGCATTACCCTGCTTCACCGCGTTCATGCGGTTGGTATCGCTGCAGGTAAACGATCTGCTGTCAGAGCGTGGTATTCCCTGCTGCATTAGGGCTGCGTGCAGCGCGACGATTCGCTACCGTCCGCTGCCCCAGGAGCTGCCACCCACTAATCGATCCGTCTGAACAGACCACGCCTCCAAAAGATGCTGCGCGCCGGATTCACCACCATTCTTCAGTACAGAAAGAATCGCATCTAATCTACTTTTAATAGCATTGGACATTGGCAACTTCAAAAGCGTCTTCAGCGTCGCGTCCGCCGCCACGAAATCGCCAAGCCGGATGGCGGATATGTATTTTACCCATTCCGAATAGTCGCTTGTGAAGTCAAGACTGTCGACATAGAGCAACAAGTCTGCCGCCGTTCTCACTGTCTCAAGCTTTTTGGCATGCGCCTCATGCATTCCACAGAAAAAACCTTTATCCACTTCCGCGCTTGCAATCCTCTGACCTAGAGACATGTGCAGGTAGGGCAAATCATCATATGTCGGAATTACGAAGGTCCATACATAGGTAGAGGATGGCGCAGGATCCAACGTGAAACCTGAGATAACATCGCGCGTATGTAACGCAATCAAAAAATTGCCAACGACTCGCAGACCGCTCCTCTTGGCCTCGCGCTTCATTCTCCAAAGCGCAATGGACTTCATGCTAGGGCGCCGACTGTTCAGAAGAACCAGAGGCGGCGCCTGGCCGGCGATCGTACAAAGCGATAAATGCCTCCCAGCCGAATTCCTTCTCAATGGCTTGCCGCACCAATCCCGAAGTCGCGAACCAAGAGGTATTGGTATGCATGTCAAGACCTTCAGGGCCGAACTCGTCCAAGAGGTAGAGCATCTTTCTTCTAGACATCTTCGCCCTCTCGTCCCGAAGAATTGCGCGACGATGTTTTTTCATAAGCAGCCTGAACTGCTTGGCCGTTGTAACACCTAGCCGCGCAAGCTCATCCAGCAGTTCTTCGGGCTCGAAATCACCATAGTCGTGCCGGCGATGGAACAGACTCCCCACTATTTTTCTTAGAGCCCTTGCGGTCAAGGGCGCCAAGTCAATCTTCGCTCGCGAATGCAATGACTTCACTATCAACTCCACGTCCTGTCATCTACAGGCATGCTGCGAACCATCACGGAATCCAGGCCGCATTGTGCCTGGAACCATGAAGATCGACGGATCACTGCCTATCACTGCAAATTCAACGACGGCCCCTCAGTTGAACACATCGCTACATTGGGTCCGGCGAAGTCAACATTGCCACAGACCTCAGGGAACAGAGTACAGAGCGTCTTGCAGGAGGCAAGGTCGCCATTCTCACAGGCTACCTGAAGGGCAACCCGGAGGACCAGACCCGGCCCGATTGCCTTTGGGGGAAGCAGGTAGTGCGGTCTCTTTTTGTACTTCGGCTTGCCTGAATGGCCATCCAGCTGCCAACCCCATCCTGGCCGCTTGGGATCATCCTTCCAATGCTTATCCGGGTTGCCTGTGCCATCTGGCGAGCGAGTCAAATTGCGCTCACCTTTGCGTCGCGACATTTCCCCTAGAGGATCAACATAGGACAGAGGATTGCTTTCAGCGTAAGAGAATGTGGAGATGCCGCCATCCAGCCCGATGGGATCACTCTGAGAGTAGCGCCCCACGGATGGGTCGTACTCGCGCTGATAGTTGTAGAACAACCTACTCGCACTCGTTGCCTGCTGACCCGGGAAGCGCAGTGCCAGTTCGAACGCCACACCATCCCCGTCCGGGTCTGCACTCGGAATCTGGTTGCCGAATACCTCGCTCTTGTTGCTCCACCCCCAGATTGCAACATTCCGCACCGGATCGATCACCACGCGCGGCGTACCCAGATGATCTGGTTGGACGTAGGCCAACGCCGGCACGCCGGTAGCCGGCACATTGATCAGCGCCACCGGGAAGTTATCCAGCCAGATGGCCTGCTGCTGCGCCTGGCCCGTGGCCGAGTAGTTGCCCAGCCACTGTCTTGCCTCGTCGTACAGCGTGATCTGCGCCGCGCCACCGGCCGGGGTGCGCAGCACGCGCTCACCGCGATGGTTGTAACCGTAGCTTTCCAGCACGGCATCACCCTGCCTCACCGCGTTCATGCGGTTCGCATCGTTGTAGATGAACGTCTTGCTGCCGATGCTGGTGGTATTCCCCGCTGCGTCATGGTTGCGTACCTCGCCATCCACCGCAGCCAGGCGATGGCTGGTTGGGGGATAGGTGTAGCTGGCGGTGCCTGCCGAAGTGGTCAGCGGGGTGCGATTACCGGTGGAGTCAAGATTCTCAAGCCCCCCCCTTCGAAGAGGGGGCTGAGAAGGCACGCTACTCTTGTGATCCACCAGCCAAATGCTGCTTTCTCCTCAAGGCAACGAGAAAGAAGGCTGTCGCAGCTAGCAACGCGCCACACGCATCCCAGATTCGGTCAAGCCACAGCATCAAAGTGAAAATGGCCAGCCACATTACAGATAGTGCAAGAAACCATCCGCGCGTCAGCTTCATAGGGCTCAATACACAGTTTGAATTCCAACCATAGCGCAGACGATACCCAATGCAACCCAATAGATTGCCGGCATCCCTTCCTCCAACTGCTGCAACGCCGGCGACAAAGGGCAAAAGCAGCGTCAGATCCGACGCACCAGATGCCGGCAAGGTCAGCCGCGTTGATAGGGGGGCGGAAGAACCCGCAGCGCAGGCGCAGCGACCTCATGCACCATGACTTCCTGCACAGGGAGCAGGTGTTATACCTCACTACATTACCAGCACGACCCGTCGCGAGGTCGCCAGGCTGTGGCACTCCGCTGCAGACCTGACCCATCGGAAGGACTGGCACGCGCACGGCCCAGGGGAACGGCAATGAAGAGCAGCCGAGTGACGTTGTGGGCGCTGGCCGCGATGATGGCCGCAGTGGGCACCGCGCACGCAGGGGAAATCCAGGTGGATCGAGGCGCTTACGCACTGCAGGCCGAAGAAACGGGGTCAGGCCCGATCACCGTGGTCTTTGAATCCGGTTTCGGCCAGGGCGCGGGCGCCTGGAAGGAGGTGGTCGCGGGTCTGGGGCGCGACTATCACAGCATCACCTACGCCCGTGCGGGACTCGGCAAGTCCGGCAGCGACGGTCACCCCAAGCGCATCGATGCGCATCTGGCCGACCTCACGGCCGTGATCGATACGCTCGCTCCCGGTCGCCGCGTGGTGCTGGTGGGTCACTCCTATGGCGGCCTGCTGGCCACGGAGTTTGCACGCCGCCATCCGGAGCGGCTGCAGGGCCTGGTGCTGGTGGACCCGGCCACGATGGGGCAGCGCCATGCGTTCAAGCAGGCCGACAGTGCACGCGTGCAGGCAGACGATGCCCAGCTGCAGGCAATGCTGCCGCCGGCCATGGCCGCCGACTATGCCGTGCTGACCGAACAGCTGGATGCACCCGGTGCGGAAACCCCGCGCACGATGCCGGACGTGCCGGTAGCGCTGCTGACTGCAACCCAGCTGGCTGCCGAACCGCTGTTCTTCGAAGAGACCGCAGCGGGCAAGGCGCTCTGGAAAGCACAGCACGCCCTGCTCTTCTCGGGATTCACGCGCGGCTCGCATCGCTACCTGGCGACCGGGCACACCCTCCAGCGCGAGGATCCTGCTGCGGTGGTGGCCGCGATTCAATCTGTCTCAGGCACTTTAAAGTAGCTGTTCCAGGCAGGGGCTTCCCCCGCTGTTCCCTGCTACTGCCCACGCAGGCGCACCGCAAAGTACCGCGCCGGGGAAAGGCCAAGCGCCTTCTTGAACATCGTGATGAAGGCCGTCACCGACTCATAGCCCAGCGTCTCGGAAACGCGTTGTACGGGTGCACCGGCGGCGAGTTCCCGAATGGCGATGAGCAGGTGCAGTTGCTGCCGCCAGCGCCCGAAAGACAGTCCCGTTTCCCGTTCGATGAGGCGGGTCAACGTGCGCTCGCCCAGGGCCAGGCGCACGGCCCACTGGCCGATGGTGCTGCGGTCTGTCGGATCCGCAGAAAGCGCCGCAGCCAGCGCACGCACCTTCGGGTGATGGCTGACCGGCAGCGACAGATGCTCAGCCGGCATCTGTACCAGCTCGTCCAGCAACACCCGCGCCAGCCGGTCGGTGTGGCTGCCATGCGGATAGTCCAGCGGCGCGTCGGCCAGGTGCAGGATCATCTCGCGCAGCATCGGCGAGATGGCCAGCGTCACGCACTGCGCCGGCAGGTCGACGATGCCGGGCTCGACGAACAGGTAGCACAGGCGCGCGTTTGCGGTGGCGCGGTTGCTGTGCGGCATGCCGCCCGGAATCCAGACGCCACACTGGGGCGGCACGATCCACAGCGCATTGGCCACTTCGCAGGTCACCGCCCCATGCAGCGCAAGAATGAGCTGGCCCTTGCGGTGCTCATGCACGGGAATCTCTGCGTCGTGCTCGGCCACCTGCAGGCGGCTGGCGACCGCCGGGCGATCGGTCTCGTCCGGGTCCAGGTCAAAGCCGGGGAGCGAAATGCGAGCCATTCTCACATTGACCTGTTTTAGCGATTGGTTGTCATTGTAGCGAAATTCGCCAGTGCGGCCGATCACTAGCATGAGCCGCATGCCCTCCCCCACCCCTTTTCGTCCCCATGTGTTCCAGGCATTCGGCCGGTTGAAAAGCCCTGCCCTCAGGACCGACCAGGAAGCAGCGCTGTTCTCGCTCAAATGCCTGCTCGCCGCGTCACTGGGGCTGTATGTCTCTCTGCGGATCGGCCTGAATCGCCCGTTCTGGGTGATCGGCACGGTCTATCTGGTGTCGCAGCCCCTTTCCGGGGCAACACTGAGCCGCGGCCTGTTTCGCCTGCTCGGTACCGTGGGTGGGGCCGTCGCCACCGTCGCGCTGGTGCCACGCTTCGCCAATGCCCCCCTGGTGCTGAGCGCCGCGCTCGCCACCTGGATGTCACTTTGCCTGTATCTGGCAATGCTCGACCGCACGCCACGTGCCTATGCGTTCCTGCTGGCCGGCTATACCACCAGCCTGATCGGGTTTCCTGCGGTGATGGTGCCGGCAGACGTGTTCACCATCGCCATCACGCGGGTGCAGGAAATCGCCATCGGCATCCTGGCCGCAACGCTGGTCCATGGGCTGGTGCTGCCGCGCCGGGTTTCGTCGCGCGTGCACGCACGGGTCGCTGCCGTGCTGGATGACGCGGAACGATGGACACGGGACATGCGCGCCGGCGCATCGGACACGGTGCTGGCGACGGACCGCTCGAAAGTGGCGGCGGACCTGCTCGAGCTGCATGTGCTGTCGATCCACCTGCCCTTCGACAGCGCCCACGGCGTGGCCCAGGTACAGATCCTGCGCGCCCTGCACGACCGGATGCTGGACGTCCTGATGCTGTCCAGCGCGGTGGAAGATTCCATCGACCGGCTGCGTTCACCACAGGCCGGCGCGATGGATGCAACGGGCTGGCGCGATCTGCTACAGGCCGGCCTCGCCGCGCAACAGACGGAGCTCGACCTCGCCCACGCCGACTGCCGCGTGCTGCAGGCGCAACTGCACACCGCCAGGCCCCACTGGCGTCGGCATGTACCTGCCCGCCTTGCGCGACATGTGCAGGGTGCGGTACTTCACCGGGATCATCGGCTTGCCCTGCGCAGCGCGCTGGGCGCGTTCGTCGGCATCCTGCTGAGCTGCGTTCTGTGGATCGTTACCGGCTGGTCGGACGGCGCCACGGCGGTGTCCATCATCGGCACGGCGTGCGTGCTGTTCGGCACGATCGAAGCGCCTGCGCCGCATGTCATGCGCTATCTGGTGGGGTCGTTGATCGGCGTTGCCGTCGGCCTGCTCTACGGTCTGCTGATCTTCCCCGCGCTGTCCGATTTCGTCGGCCTGATTGCCGCGCTGGCGCCTGCGCTGCTGCTGTGCGGATCGTTCCTGGCCCGGCCTCCCTTCATCATGGCTGCGCTGGGCGTGGTGCTGACGTTTCCGCTCATCGCGGGACTGGGCGCGACCAATACGGTCAACATCGTCGGCGCACTCAACAACAGCGTTGCATTGTTCATCGGTACGACGGTGGCACTGTGCAGCATGCAGCTGTTCCAGACCGCCGATGCGGGCCGCAACCGCGCTCGGCTGGAGCGTTCGATCCGCCGGGACATCGCACGACACGCCGCCGGACAAGGTGATGTGACACGCGCCTGGCTCAGCCGCATGCTGGATCGAATCGGGCTGCTCGCTCCCAGGCTGCAGGGCCGTTCCAGCGCAGGACACGACCTGCGGGCATTGTTTGCGGATGTTCGTGCGGCACGTGCATCCAGCCAACTCCGCGCACTGGAAAGGTGCCTGGACAATCCGCAGGTCCGGGCGCTTCATGCACTGCTGATCGAACGCATCGCCGAGCATTTCAGGGTTCGTGCCCACCCGCCGCGCCGTATCGACACCCATCTTCTGGAAGTGCTGGACCGAATGCGCGAAGCAGTGGTTACCAGCAGTGGGGCTGATCGGGAGCATCTGTCGCACCTGCTCTGCGGGTTGCGCCGCGACCTTCTCGTACCTTTGTTCACCCACCGGCGCTGACCTCATGCTTCCTGATCTTTCGATTGACGGCGTGCTGATTCCCGGCCTGCTTGCGGTGGCCGTCGCCGCGCTGGCGCTGTCGGTACTGACCTCACGTTTCCTCGCCAGCCTCGGTCTGTACCGGTTGTTCGCCGCGTGGCCACTGGTGGGCCTGTCCCTGTTCGTGATCCTGGCGGAGCTGATGATCCGGCTCGCGCCCCTGTTCGAGAAATGAAATGAAACACCTGCTTGCCGTCATCGGGCGCTGGAGCACTACGCTGGTTGTATTCGCGATTGCTGTCGTTGCCGCACTGTCCATCTGGAAGCGTTACGAAACACGCCCGTGGACGCGCGATGGACGGGTACGCGCCGATGTGGTGCGCGTTGCGTCAGACATGGGCGGGCTGGTCACCCAGGTGCTGGTGCACGACAACCAGCGGGTCAGCGCCGGACAGCTGCTGCTGGTGCTGGACCAGCCGCGCTTCGCTGCCGCACTTGAGAAGGCCGACGCAGCGGCCAGCAGCGCACGCGCCACGCTGGCACTGGCCCGCCGCGAATCGACGCGGGACAACGCACTGGGCAACCTGGTCGCTTCGGAAACCCGCGAACGCAATGCCGCCAAGGTCGATACCGAGCTGGCCGCCCTGGCGCAGGCGCGGGCCGAACAGCGCGTTGCCCGGCTCAATGTGCAACGCACCGAGGTGCGTGCGACCACCGATGGCATCGTCACCAACCTGGACCTGCACGCGGGCGACTACCTGCAGCCGGGGGCACAGGCGCTGGCGCTGATCGACACCCGCAGCCTGCGCATCGAGGGCTATTTCGAGGAAACCAAGCTGGCCTGCATCACCGAGGGCGATGCCGCCGTGGCCCGGCTGATGGGCGACGACCACGACGTGCGCGGGCACGTGGATACCATCGCCGCCGGCATTGCCGACGATCAGCGCTCAAGCACCCACAACCTGCTGCCGGCGGTGGCGCCGACCTACACCTGGGTGAGGCTGGCACAGCGGATCCCGGTACGCATCCGCATTGATGATGCGCGGCCGGATACCCGCCTGATCGTCGGTCGCACTGCGAGTGTGACCATCACGCCCTCGGCACAGGGAACCTGCAAGTGAGCCTGCGAACACTACGCGGTGGGCTGCTTGCCCTGCTGCTGCCGATGACGGCCTGCGTCTCCGGCCCCGACTATCACCTGCCTGCGAATGCCGTCGCTGCCTCCACACGCGCGGCGCAGGCGTTCGTCTCGGGCAAAGAGGCATCGTTCAGCCACGACCCACCACCGGATCGGTGGTGGGAACTGTATGGCGACCCCCAGCTTGACGCCTACGTACGCGATGCACTGGCGGCCAATACCGACCTGCGCGCCGCCGATGCCAACCTTCGGCGCGCCAGCGCTGCCGTGCTGGAGTATCGCGCGCGCGGTGCCGTGCAGGCCGACGTGGATGCATCGGGCACGCTCGTCCATGCCGGTGGCTACACCCAGGCGTCGGCCGCGCCGCAGTCGTACGCGCTGGGCCTCCACCTCTCCTATCCACTGGATCTTGCAGGTGGCATCCGCCGCGGCATCGAAGCCGCCAACGCGGACGCGGAGGCGGTTGCTGCGGCACGCGACCAGGTCCGCGTGGTCGTCGCTGCGGCCGTCACCCGTGCCTATCTCCAGGTGTGCACAAGCAATCACACGCTCGCTGCAACCCGGCAGGTGCTGGCGATACAGCGCGCCACGCTGGAGGCAACCCGACGCCTGGCTGCGGGCGGACGCGGAACGGACTTCGATGTCAGCCGTGCCGGTGCAGCCGTCAATCGCAGCGCGGCGGCGGTACCGCACCTGCTGGCGGAACGGCAGGCCTCACTGTTCGAACTGGCCGCACTGATGGGCAAAGTCCCGGCAGACTATCCCAGGGAGGCCGAAGGGTGCCCACAGCCCCCTGAGCTGCAGCAGGCATTGCCGGTCGGTGACGGCTGGCAGCTGCTCCAGCGGCGCCCTGACGTACGCGCAGCCGAACGCAGCCTGGCCGCCGCGACTGCAATGATCGGTGTCGAGACGGCGGGTCTCTATCCGCAGATCACCTTGGGCGCCTCTTCGGGCGTGGCTGGCACACCGGCGCATCTGCTTTCCGCCGACAGTTTCGGGGCGAGCGTCGGGCCGCTGCTGTCATGGCACTGGCCCAACCGCCGCGTGGCCAAGGCCCGCATCGCAGCGGCCGGTGCCAATGCAGATACGGCTCTTGCTTCCTTTGACGGCGCGGTGCTGCAGGCACTTCGCCAGACCGAGACTGCGCTTTCTGCCTGCACGCAGGCGCTTGAACGCGAGCGCAGCCTGGCACAGGCGCATGGGGACGCAGCGCGGGCCGCGGGACAGGCGCAGCAGCTCTACCGTTTCGGCAGGATCGATTTTCTCGACCTGCTTTCGGCCCAGGCCGCGCTGGCAGATGCGGAGTCCGCATTGGCCGTCTCGCGCGCGGAGCGCATTGACCGGCAGATGGATCTTTTCCTGTCGTTGGGTGGAGGCTGGGCTGCAACAGATTCAGCCCCGGGCGGGGTCCAGTGACCCGTTGACTGGCAGCGGCTGCAGGCCGCGCCGTCTGTTCAGAAAAGTGCCGCCCAAACCCGTATTCATTCACACTGACTGCCCTATATTCCCGCCACAGCGGCGCATGCTGCGGCCATGACGGAGGCACTTCCATGAAGACCACACGTTTGCTTGCCATCGCTTTGACCACCGCCACCGCGTTGGCTGCGGCCCCCGCCTTCGCTGACCCGCCGCATCACGCCCGCGGCAACGGCCCGCCGCCGCATGCTGGCGGCCCGCACAACCGTGATGCGCCGCCGCCCGGCTGGCAGAAGAAGGCCTGGCGTCGTGGCGACCGCCTGCCCTGGGCCGAAGTGGACCGCCGCTACTGGGTGGACGATTACGCGCGTTATGACCTGCGCAATCCGGGTCGCGGCCAGCGTTGGGTGCGCCAGTCCGACACCGAGTACCTGTTGGTGGAGATCGCGACCGGCTTGATCATCGACGCGCTGCATCGTTGAATGCGGAGCGCGCCGGGGCCCTGTAGCCGTGGCCCCGGCGGCGCTTCCACCCTACGAAGGCCGTCATGAACGATGCGAACGACCGGAATCCAGAACGCGCTTCTCGCTGCGTGCCTCGCCGCAGGCCTGCCGGCACACGCAAGCCAGCGCCCATCATCGGCTGATGTGAATGCCATCGAACAGGTGGTCGAATCGTTCCGCACCTCGTTGATCAACAAGGACAAGCCGACCTACATGAGCCTGTTCTTTTCGGACAAACCGGAAGATATCGGCTGGCAGTTCGTTTCCGAAGATGCCGGCCCATTAAACGTCGCTTGACGCGGCCGAACCCAGGCCGCGATCCATTCAGCATGCGCATTGGCAATCAGTCAGGGATCGGGCACAGTTCGGCCACGCGCAAGGACGCACGCCATGACCCGCCTGCTGATCATCGAAGACAACCCCGAGCTCGTAGCCAACCTGTACGCTTTCTTTGAGCCTATCGGCTACGTGCTGGACGACGCCCGCGACGGTGCCAGCGGCCTGCGTCGGGCCACGCAGAACGACTACGATGCCATCCTGCTGGACCTGATGCTGCCACGCCTGGACGGGATGGCGCTGTGCCGGAAGCTGCGCCAGGAGTTCCAGAATCCGGTGCCGATCCTGATGCTGACGGCGCGCGATCCGGTCGAAGACCGCGTGCAGGGCCTGGCGCTGGGCGCGGATGACTATCTGGTCAAGCCCTTCTCGCTGAAGGAGCTGGATGCGCGGATCAAGGCCCTGGTGCGACGCGCCCAGGGCCGCCAGGTCGACAGCGTACTGGCGTGGAAGGACCTGCAGGTCGATACGCGGTCGCCGCAGGCCTGGCGGCAGGGACGCTGCATCGCGCTGACGCCTACGTCGCACAAACTGCTGATGTGCCTGGTACGCGCGGCCCCGGCCGTGGTGCGCAAGCAGGAGATGGAATACCTGGTCTGGGGCGACGAGCCACCGGACAGCGGCGCGCTGCGTACCCACATCCATGAACTGCGCCTGCAGGTGGACCGCAGCTTCGACACCACGTTGATCGCCACGGTGCACAGCGTCGGCTGGCGCATGCCGGCGTGACCCCTGCCGCTCTCTACCGCCGCCTGGCCCTGCGTACCCGCATCACGATTTCGTTCGTGCTGCTGATGGCCGGCGCGATGGGCTTCATCGTCCTGGCCGAACAGGTGGACTACGACCAGGTCAGGGCCGCGGTCATCGCCCGGACCCAGGACAGTGCCGTGCACAAGCTGCAGGCGGCACTGGCCCGTGGCGAGCGCCCCGCCCTGCCCCCGGGCAGCCACCTGTACGACAGCCATAGCGTGCCGATGGTGCTGCGCCAGTACGGCCTGGGCTACCACGGCGAAGCAGGACCCGACGAGTGGCACCTGCGTGTGTTCGACAGTGGCGGCCAGCGCTACTACCTGCTGCAGGACGCTGCACCCTATGGCTACCTGGAACACCTGATCAATGCCTTTGCCGCGGTGGTCATTTCGATCTGCGTGCTCGGCGCCTTCCTGATCGGTCGCAGGGTGGCATCGCACGTCATCGCGCCCATCACGCAGTTGGCCGATGCCGTGCAGAGCGGGCGGAAGCCCTTTCCCTGTCAGGACGCCCGCGACGAGATCGGTGTACTCGCCCGTGCCTTCGCCCGGCACAGTGATGAGCTCGAACGGTTCCTGCATCGCGAGCAATGCTTCAGCGGCGATGCCAGCCATGAGCTGCGCACGCCCTTGGCCATCATCGGCGGCGCTGCGGAAACCCTTGCCTGCCAGCTTCCGTCCGACAGCCACCTGGTCCCCAGCGCGGAGCGTATCCTGCGCACTACCCAGGAGATGCAGCGCCAGCTGTCCTGCCTGCTGCTGCTCTCACGTACCCCCGGCTCCGTGCCGCGCAACAAGGTGGCCCTGCGCCCATTGATCGAATCCTGCATGGAGCGCTGCCAACTGTGGATTTCCGGCAAGCCGGTGATCGTTGCGTTTGATGCCCGGCATGACGCCGTGCTGGACACCAACGCAGATCTGGCACACAGCGTGATCTGGAACCTGCTGCGCAACGCCTGCCAGTACACCGAAAGGGGCGAAGTGAGGATCACCCTCCACGACACCGCACTCACCTTCGCCGACACCGGACCCGGCCTGCCCTCCAGTATCGACCCACAGCAGTTCCAGCGCTTCGTGCCCGGCAGCCCGCACAGTGGCGAGGGACTGGGGCTGTCCATCGTGCAGCGCATCGTCGAGCACCTGGGTTGGAGGATGACGGTGCACTCCTCGCAGCAGGGATGCCGGTTCAGCCTGGAATGGCCCGCCTGACGGTTTCCTGACACGTGCGTGCACATGCTGGGGATTGCTCACTTCACGGCGGAAACGGCATGCAGCACCCCAAGCACAGCGGCAAGTATCCGCACGGCAAGATCGGCCTGAGCCGCATCTTGCACACCCTGGTCCATTCGCGCGATGGCTTCATCGCGACCTTCCGCGGCGAGGCCGCCTTTCGCCAGCTGCTGCTGCTGCACGCGCTGTTGATCACTGCGGCGTTCGTGCTGGACATCAGTACAACCGAGCGCGCGTTGGTGCTGGCGGTCTGCTTCATCAGCCTGCTGGTGGAACTGCTCAACTCGGCAATCGAGGCCGTGGTTGATCGCATCTCGCTGGAGCAGCACCCGCTGTCGAAGAACGCCAAGGACATGGGCAGCGCCGCACAGACCACCGCGTTGTTGATGGTCGGCGCGGTGTGGGGCGTGATCCTGCTGGGCTAGGCCGGCAATCCTGACAACTTCCTGATAAGGCCGTTTCGATACTGCGCGCACTCCTGTTCCGCGGACCCTGCTCGTGCGTCAATGCCTCCGTTTTCCACGGCCCCATCCGATCATCCTGGTCTGGGCCGCAGCGTTTTTCTTCACCACGATTGGAAACATCGCCCTCTGGAAGTCGCTGTGGGAACTGACCGATCTCAACGGTGTGCGCAGCATCCTGTTCCTGGCCAGCCTGCCGCTGGTGTTGTTCTGCCTGTTCAATCTGCTGCTGACGCCATTGCTGGCACTACCCTTCGTGCGCAAGCCGCTGCTGGCCGTACTCATCGTCACCAGCGCCGCCTGCAGCTATTTCATGCTGCACTACAACGTGCTGATCGATCGCAGCATGGTGCAGAACGTGTTCGAGACCAATCAGGCCGAACTGAACGCCTATCTCTCGCTGCCGCTGCTGTTGACCCTGCTGGCGCTGGGCGCGATGCCCGCTGCAGCGCTTGCCCTGGTGCGCACCGCCAGCGGAGCGGGTTCGATACGGTCGCTGCTGGTGTGGCCGGCCAACGTTCTGGCGTCACTGGTGATGCTGCTGGTGATCGGCTTTGCGTTCTACAAGGACTACTCCTCGCTGCTGCGCAATAACCGCTACATCCGCGACCAGGTACTGCCGTTGAACGTGATGCGCCATACCCACGGTTACCTGAAAAGCCTCCATAGCACCCGCCAGCAACCGCTGCGCCCGATCGGCATGGACGCGCGGCGCATACCCGGCCCGCGCCCGAAGCTGGTGGTCATGGTCGTCGGCGAGACCGCGCGGTCACAGAACTTCCAGCTCAACGGCTACCCACGCGCAACCAATCCCCGGCTCTCACGCACGGAAGGCGTCATCAGCTTCAGTGATGTCTCCTCGTGCGGAACCGCAACGGCCATCTCGGTGCCGTGCATGTTCTCGCAGATGACCCGCCAGCAATACGACAACGTTCGCGCGGCGACCGAGGAGAACGTGCTCGACATCCTGCAGCGTACCGGCGTCAGCGTGCTCTGGCGCAACAACAACAATGGCGGCTGCAAGGGCGTGTGCGAGCGCGTGCCGACCGAGGACATGCCTGCGCTGAAGGTGGCGGGCCAGTGCGTCAACACCGACGGCACCTGCTACGACGACGTGCTGCTGCACCAGCTTGGCACACGCATCGACGCGATCAACGGCGACGGCCTGGTCGTGCTGCATCAGCTGGGCAGCCACGGCCCGACCTACTTCGAGCGCTATCCGGCTGCCTCGCGGGCCTTCAGCCCGACCTGCGACAGCAACCAGATCCAGCATTGCAGCAACGAGGCGCTGGTCAACACCTATGACAACACCCTGGTGCATACCGACCGGGTGCTGGCGGAGACCATCGACCTGCTGCAAGGCTATTCGGACCGGCGCGACGTTGCGCTGATCTATGTGTCCGACCACGGCGAGTCGCTCGGCGAACGCGGCATGTACCTGCATGGCACGCCCTACTTCATCGCCCCGCGCGAACAGACCCAGGTGCCGATGGTGATGTGGTTCTCATCGGACTTCGGCCGCAACGCGGGCCTCGACATGGCCTGCCTGCGTGGGAATGCGCTGCAACGGGCGCACAGCCACGACAACATCTTCCACTCGCTGCTGGGCCTGTTCGGGGTCAGCAGCACGGTGTACCAGCGTAATCTGGATGTGTTTGCCGGATGCCGCCCGTCGGGTTCGCCGGCTGTGGCCGCCGCGCCGGCGAAGAAGCGGCACCGGCTGATGCCGGTCACCGCCCGCAACGTGGCGCGCTACTGCGCCGCCAGGGCGAAATCCAGGCCCGCACACACCGCCGCCACCTGGGCGTCGTTGCATTCCTGCGGGTTGGTGCGCGGGCTGTCCGGGTAGACCTCGGTGGTGGTCGCAAAGCGTGCGTCGGTGAAGCCGGCGCAGGCGCCGATCGAACGCGACTCGCCCCAGACCACGCCCGGCGACTGCAGCGGCAGGCCGACCAGGTTGCCGTCGGCATCGGCCGGGGCGATGTGGGTGATGGGCGCCACTGCGGCAATCAGGGCCTTCTGGAACTCGGCCTGCGGATCTTCGCTGTTGCCGATCACATAGAAGCCATCGGGAATCGTGTCGCGCTCGAACAGCTTGCCGTCGCGCGCGCAGCGCGCCGGATCGAACTCGTTCAGGTCGCTGTCGGTGGTCTCGTGCAGGTCCAGGTGCACCAGCAGGTTCGCCTTGCGCTCGCCCACCCAGGCCATCAGTGCGGCGGCTTCCTTGATCTGGCCGCCGTCACGGAAGCTACGGTTCGGATCGATCGCATCCGGGTTCCAGCGCTGGATGCGCTCGTAGCCCCACGGGCTGACGCATGGCGCGACGATCAGGTTCAGCCGGCCCAGGTAACGCTCGGCCTGCTGTTCCAGGAACTGCAGGGCGCCGTGCACGCCGCTGGTTTCGTAGCCATGCACGCCGCCGGTGATCAGCGCGGTCGGCAGCGCCGGGTTCCAGTCGTGGTTGACCACGGCGAACAGCGGGTAATGGTCCGGTGCATAGTCCAGCTGGCCGTACTGGATCACGTCGAAAACGCTGTCGTCCAGGCGCTCAAGGGCGGCCACCACGTCATCGTGGTAGCTGCGCTGGCGCTGCTGGCGGGCCCGCCACTGTGCGCGTTCCGCGTCGCCCCAGGGCTGTCCGGGGGTGCCGATCGGGTAGAACTGCGCAACAGTCATGGGGGTACTCCAGGGGTCGAACGGGGGGATGCAGCCGGACATTCTAAGCCTTGTCGCGCCTGTGGGTACCGCCACCCAGGCCCCGCCTTCATCCAGCCGGGGTCATCTGGTTGTAAAATCAACGGTTTTTGGCCCCTCACCCCTTGATGGCGAACGCAGCGCAGCCGGTCCTGGGTGGACCGGAGTTCCTCCGCCTGCTCGCCCGTCTCAGCGACGGCGCGATGCCGGCCAGCAGTCCCGCCCTGACCGATCGCCTCGGCCAGTGGGTGGACTGGAGCCGTGCCGTGGCCCTGTCCGGCGCGTTGGGCGGACGCCTGCCCGAGCCCGGCGAAGCTGCCGAGGGGGCCGAGGATGTACTGGCCGACTGCGCCCAGGCCCATGCCAGCCTGCTGGCCTCGATCCGCGAGGACGCCGAGGCCGAGCGCCTGCTGGACCTGGCCGAGGCCGCTGCCGCACCCAACTTCGCTTCGCTGCGTCAGCGCTACCGGGTGCTGCAGCAGGCCATCCAGACCGCCACCGGGCGCCTGCGCGGCCGCCTGCGCGACCAGCTGGTACAGGTCTCGCCGGAGCTGGCGCGACTGGCCGAGGTTGATGCGGTGATGGAACAGACACTCACCCCGCGCGAGCACAGCCTGCTGGCCACCGCGCCGGCGGTGCTCGGCGCCCGTTTTGAACGCGTGCATGGCCAGCCCGGCTGGCGCGCGGCCTTCCGCCATGACATGCGCACGCTGCTGCTCGCCGAGCTGCAGCTGCGCTTCCACCCGATCGAAGGGCTGCAAGACGCCCTGCGCTCCCACTGACCGGAACACCATGTCCAGAACTGCTCTCCATGTCGTTGTTTTCCTTGTCGGCCTGCTGGCCGTGTGCTGGATCGGCATTGGCTACGTTTCGGTGCATCCGCTGGGTGCAGCGGTGGCGGCGATCATTGCGGCCTGCTACATCGCCGGCGGCGTGGAGCTGTACCGCTACCGCCAGGCCAGCAACGGCCTGCGCGCCGCACTGAATGACCTGTCCAGCGCGAAGGAAAGCCTCGCCCCATGGCTGGAGCGCGTGCCGGTAGGCCTGCGCAACGCCGTGCGCCTGCGCGTGGAAGGCGAGCGCACCGCCCTGCCCGCACCGGTGCTGACCCCGTACCTGGTCGGCCTGCTGGTGCTGCTGGGCATGCTCGGTACCCTGCTGGGCATGATGGACACGCTGCGTGGCACCGGCCTGGCCCTGCAGAGCGCGACCGACATGGCCGCGATCCGCGGCTCGCTGGCCTCGCCGGTGCAGGGCCTGGCGGTGGCCTTCGGTACCTCGATCGCCGGTGTGGCCAGCTCGGCCATGCTCGGCCTGCTGGCGGCGCTGCTGCGTCGTGACCGTCTGCTGGCCGTGCAGCAGCTGGACCGCGCCATTTCCAGCGACCTGCATCCGTACTCGCAGGCCTGGCAGCGTGCCGAATCGCTGCGCCTGCTGCAGGCGCAGTCCGCAGCGCTGCCGGCGCTGGTCGACCGCCTGCAGGCGATGACCAGCACCTTTGAACAGCACAGTGCCGCCGCCAATGAGCGCCTGCTGGCTGGCCAGGCCGAGTTCCTGACCCAGAGCCAAGCGCTGCAGGAACGCCTGGCCCTGTCGCTGCAGCAGTCGCTGCGCGAAGGTGCTGAAGCCAGCGCCGCGGCCATCGGTGGCGCGCTGCAGCCGATGGCCGAGACCACCCTGGCTGGCCTGGCCCATCACGGCGAAGCACTGCATGCCCGCGTCGAGCAGGCCGTGCAGCAGCAGCTGGCCGGCCTGAGCGACGGTTTCGAACGCAGCCGGGTCGCCACCGAAGCCAGCTGGGCCAAGGTGGTGAGTGAACAGACCCAGGCGCAGCAGGCGCTGGTGAGTGATCTGCGCCAGCACCTGCAGGCCTTCAGCGATGGCCAGGGCACGCATGCCGAAGCGTTGATCGCGCGCCTCGGCGAGCGCCTGCAGGCCGATGCACAGAGCAATGCAGACGCCTTGCGTGCCGCCGCCGAGCAGCAGCAGGCCCTCAACAGCGCGCTGGTCGAGCGCCAGCAGCAGGCGTTGATCGCCGCCAGCGAACATCTGGATGCGCGTGCGCAGGCGCTGCTGCAGGCACTGGAACAGCAGCACAGCGCCAACCAGTCACTGCTGCAGGATCATGAAGCGCAGCGCTCGCAGCAGTGGCAGGCCGCGCAGGCCGCCGCCGCGACTGCGCACGCCGAACTGCAGGCCAGCCTGGACAGCCGCGAGCAGCAGCGCCAAGCGCGCTGGGACGCGGTCAGCGCCGAGTTGCAGCAGGCCCACGCCGCCCTGCAGGCGCAACTGCAGGCTGGCGACGAACAGCGCCTGCAGCGCTGGAGTGATGCCCTGCAGCACGTTTCCACCGAGCTGGCCGAGCGCCTGCAGGCCAATGGCGAACGCCTGGCTGCGCAGCAGCAACAGGTCTGCGACACGCTGGCGGCGACCGCGCAGCAGATCGGCGAGAACGGTCGCGCGCAGGCCAGCGCCACGCTGGCCGAAGTGTCCACCCTGCTGCAGACCGCGGCAGCGGCACCGAAAGCTGCTGCCGACGTCATCAACGAGCTGCGCAGCACGCTCTCTGAAAGCCTGGTGCGTGACAACGCGATGCTGGAAGAGCGCGGTCGCCTGCTGGCCACCGTGCAGACCCTGCTGGATGCAATCAACCACGCATCGCACGAACAGCGCACCGCGGTGGACGCACTGGTTGGCGGTTCGGCCGAGCTGCTGGAGCGTGTTGGCAACCGCTTTACCGACCATATCGCGGCCGAGACCGGCAAGCTGGATGGCATTGCGGCAGCACTCACCGGCAGCGCGGGTGACGTCGGCCAGCTGGCCGGCGCCTTCGGTGAAGCGGTCGCGCAGTTCGGCAGTGCCGCCACCGCGCTTTCCGGCCGCCTGGAACAGATCGGTGGCGCACTGGATGCCTCGCTGGCCCGTAGCGATGAGCAGCTGGCTTATTACGTGGCGCAGGCGCGCGAGGTGGTCGACCTCAGCCTGCTGTCGCAGAAGCAGGTGATGGAAGAACTGCAGCAGCTGGCCACGCGCCGCGGCAAGGCCGGTAGCGCATGAGCGACGAGCTGGAGGTCGATGGCGGCTCGCACGCACCGATCTGGGCCGCCTTCGGCGACCTGATGTCGGTGCTGCTGGGTGCGTTCGTGCTGATCCTGGTGGGTGTGGTCGCGGTGCAGCTGGAGCTGTCGCAGCGGCTGGACCAGGAAATGAAGCAGCGCCAGGCCGAAGCCAAGCGCCTGCAGACCCTGGAACAGGCGCTGGCCGGCCCACTGGCCGCCGGTCGCGTGACCCTGGTCGATGGCCGCATCGGCATCAGCGGCAGCGTGCTGTTCGCACTGAACTCGGACCAGCTGCAGCCGGAGGGCCAGGAGCTGCTGCGCAGCCTGGCCGCACCGCTGGCCGCCTATCTGGGCAGCCGCGAAGAGATCCTGATGGTCAGCGGCTTTACCGATGATGCGCCGGTGCGCGAAGGCAACCGCCGCTTCGCCGACAACTGGGAGCTGTCCGCGCAGCGGTCGCTGACCGTGACCCGCACCCTGATCGCCGATGGCGTACCGGCTGACGCCGTGTTCGCCGCCGCGTTCGGCAGCGAGCAGCCGGTCAGTTCCAACGCCAATGAGGAAGGCCGCGCGCGCAATCGCCGTGTGGAAATCGCGCCGATCCCCAAGCCCAAGGCGGCGGATGGCAAGTAAGCCGCCCGCGCTGGAAGGCCTGCGCGCATTGGTGCGTGACCTTGATGCGGGGTCGCGCTCGCTGCCGCATTACCCACAGGTGCCGATGCTGCAGCAGGTGCAGCGCGAATGGTCGGAGCTGCGCAGCGAACTTCAGGTGCGCCGCTCGCTGCGCGCCGAGGCCCCGGCTGACGGCGGCCCGCTGAACTCAGCGGTGCTGGTGCAGCGCATGCTCGACATGATGCAGGCCGCCAGCCCCGGCTACCTGCGCCACTTCATCGACTATGTGGACACATTGTCCTGGCTACAGGCGCTGCAGGATGGCGCCGCCAGCGGCGGTGATACCGCAAGGCCGAAACGGACACGAAAGCCGCGCTGACCGTTGAATGGTAGTGCCGGCCGCTGGCCGGCAGCTACGCACCTCCGCGCGGGTCATGTCGTTGCCGGCCAGCGGCCGGCACTACCATCGCGGGTGCTCTGTGCGCAGTAACGGAATCTGCGCTGCGCTTCGGTTCCGCTGTGGTAGTGCCGGCCGCTGGCCGGCATCACATCCAGGCCGACCACGCCCAAAGCGCGCGCAAGCGCCGCTGAACAGCGAATGGCCGCGCTGAACACTGAATGGCAGCGCCGGCCGCTGGCCGGCAGCTACGCATCTCCTCGCGGGTTCCTGCGGTTGCCGGCCAGCGGCCGGCACTACCCTTACGGATGCTCTGTGCACCGGAACGGGATCTGCGCTGTGGTAGTGTCGGCCGCTGGCCGGCATCACTCCCAGGCCGACCACGCATACGGATACTCGCCAATCTGCCCAGCAAGACCGGCGCGCACCGGATTCCCCAGGATGTACAGGGCCTGCCGCGCCAGCGACTCTTCGGTCCTTACTGCATGATCGAAGTAGCCGGGCTGCCACACCGTACCTCGACGGCCCGCCAGGCGATTCAGGGCAAGTGCGCTCGACGATTTCATCCGGCGCGCGACGTCTGGAAGGTGAACTGCACGCAGCTCGAGCATCCAGTGGACGTGATCCGGCATGACAACCCATGCGTGTGACCATACGAGCCCGCGCTGTTCGATGTAATGGAACTGGTCGATTACACAGGCTGCTGCAGCCTCGCTGTCGAGGCATCGGCGGCGCTGGTGGGTCGTGGTTGTCAGGACATAGGCCTGGCCGATGATCGAGTGACGGCCCAGGCGGAGGCGATGGCTGCTCATGCGCCATGGTGGGTCGATCATTGGGCGTTGGCTGTCAGGCCAAGCCTCGATGGGGGTTGGGAGATGTCTGAAGTTGAATGAGGTTGCCGGCCAGCGGCCGGCACTACCGGGGCCATGGGTTGCCGGCCAGCGGCCGGCACTACCAGACCTCAGCCGCGCAGGGTGGCGCCGCCGTCCACGTACAGGTCGCTCATCGCTACGTGCCCGGCCTGCTCGGAGAGCAGGAACATCGCCGAGTGCGCGATGTCTTCCGGGGTGGCCAGCTTGCGCAGTGGGATGCCGGCCTTGTAGGTCTCAAGGTTGCCGGCGATCACCCGTTCGGCGCCGTGCTCGTCCTGCCACATGCCGGTCTGCATCGGGGTCAGCGTGGACCCCGGGGCGACGATGTTGCAGCGGATGCCCAACGGCGCCAGCTCCAGCCCGAGGCAGCGTGTGAACATCGTGGCGGCGGCCTTGGATGCCGCATAGGCGGCCATGCCATGCCTTGGCACACCGGCCGCATTCGAGCTGACGGTAACCATCGCGCCCTGCCCGCGCGGCGACATCACCCGCGCCAGGGCACGCCCGACATGGAACACCCCGTCGGTGTTCACCGCGAACACCCGGCGCCAGTCGTCATCGCCGGTCTCGGTCACGCCGCCCACATGCAGCACACCGGCTACGCTGGCGGCCAGCATGATCGGCCCGATGCTGGACTCGACCTGATCCACCAGGCCGTCCACGGCGGCACTGTCGGTCACATCGAGCGCAAAGGTGTGCACACGCACATCTGCCGTAACAGGCGCCTCGCGATCGGTCGCCACTACGGTGCAACCGGCCTCGGCCAGCAACCGCACCAGTGTCTCGCCGATGCCACCGGCGGCGCCGGTCACCAACGCCACGCGGCCTTTGAAACCGGTCAACTGCATGTTGCGATCTCCTGTTGTTCGTCCCATTGGCGCAAGCGTGCCGACAACCACGGCGCCAGCTGCGCCACTGCATCGCGTCCGGTCAGCTCTGCGTGCAGGAATGGCAGTTCCAACGACTGCACCCTTCGCGCGTGTGCCCGCCACAACGCCGACCGCAACTGTGGCCGCGCCTGGTGATCTCGACCGGCACGCACATGCACCAGCGTGCCATCGAACGGCCGGTGGATATGTTCACGGATCAGTCGATTGGTGCCGGTCACGGCGCGCACCACGCCATCCAGCACGACATCCGGCAGGCTACCCAGCGCACTGCCGCCACGACGCAGGAACGCGAGAATGCGTTCCCGGCTGTCCAGTTCCGGATGCGCATCCGGGTCATGACCGGCAATCGCCAGCAGTGCCCGCAATGCGGCGATGGCATCGGGCTCCGGCTCGGCCCGCCAGCACTCGCTGGGATAGGCGTCCAGCAGTACAAGTTCGCCGACCTCGCGCCCGATCTCATGCAGTCGCACCGCCATCGCCTGGGCGAGGATGCCACCCACCGACCAGCCCAGCAGATGCACCGCCCCCGTCGGCTGCAATGCGACCACACGCTGTACGTAGTCGTTGGCCATCGCCTCGATACTGCTCGGCAGCGGCTGCCGCGCGTCCAGTGCCGGCGACTGCAGGCCATATACCGGGCGTGCCGGCTGCAGTGCCCGGGCCAGGGCGCGGTAGTTCCAGGCGATGCCGCCGGCCGGGTGCAGCACGAACAGCGGCGTAGGCCCGGCCGGTTCGGTCGCGGCCAGCGCAATCACCGGCCCCAGTGCGTGATCGGCCAGCGCGGGCGGCTCGGCAATGCGAACCGCCAGCGCAGCCACGGTGGGCTGGGCAAACAAGGCCCCCAGACCGAGATCGCAGCGCCAGCGCTGTTCGATCGCCAGCAGCAGGTGCACCGCCGACAGTGAGTCACCGCCGAGACTGAAGAAATCCGCATCCACCGCCACCGGCGCATCTCGCCCGAGTGCCTGGGCAAACAGCGAAGCCAGCTCCTGTTCCAACGGCGTGCGCGGCGCCAGCCCGGCGATCTCCTGCCGCGGTGGTACGGGCAGCGCGTTGCGATCCAACTTGCCGTTGGCGGTCACCGGCCAGTGATCCACGCCAACGAAGGCGGACGGCACCATGTAATCCGGCACGCGTGTGGCCAGATGACTACGCAGCATGCTGGCGTCGGCCAGTGCCGACGGCACATAGGCTACCAGCCGGGCATCGCCGGGTGCGTCGTGGCGCAGGAGCACTTCCACCCGCTCCATGCCCGGCAGTTCGCGCAAAGCCGCCTCGATCTCGCCCAACTCGATGCGCAGGCCGCGCAGTTTCACCTGATGGTCGCTGCGGCCCAGGTACTCCACCGCGCCATCGCTGCGCCAGCGCGCTATGTCGCCGGTGCGGTAGATGCGCTCGCCCGCCAGGAAAGGATCGGCAAGGAAGCGTTCGGCAGTCAGGTCCTCGCGACCGAGATAGCCACGCGCCAGCTGCACACCGCCCAGATAAAGGTCACCGGCCACACCGACCGGCACCGGCTGCATCCGCGCGTCCAGCACGTAAAGGCGGGTATTCCAGACCGGGAAGCCGATCGGCACCGGCCGCGATCGATCCTGCGCCGACGCCGGCCAGTAGCTGACGTCCACCGCGGCTTCGGTCGGGCCGTACAGGTTGTGCAGCTCGGCGTGCATGCGCGCGTGGAAGCGGTCGCGCAACGCGGCGTCCAGCGCCTCGCCACTGGTGAATACCCGTCGCAGCTGCAGGCCTTCGGAGGCCGGTGCAGCGAGGAAGGCATCGAGCATCGACGGCACGAAATGCGCCGTGGTGATGCCATGCCCGCGGATCAGCCGCGCCAGTTCGGTGGGGTCGCGATGCGCATCGGGCCCGGCAACCACCAGCGTGGCTCCGCACAGCAACGGCAGGAAGAACTCCCAGACCGAGACATCGAAGGTGGCCGGGGTTTTCTGCAGCACGCGGTCATCGGCGCGGATGCCGTAGTGCTCGCGCATCCACAGCAGGCGGTTGACGATGGCACGGTGTTCGACGACCACGCCCTTCGGTTCCCCGGTCGAACCGGAGGTATAGATCACATAGGCCGCATCGCTGGGCGCCGGATCGGCCCACGGCGCGGCGAAGCTCAGCGCGGTCCACTGCTCCGGCGCGAGCACCGGTACGCCGGCCATGCGCGCCGAAACCTCCGCCGCAGCCAGAACGCACACCGGCTGCGCCGAGGCGAAGATCCGCGCCAGCCGCTCGTCGGGATGGGCAAGGTCCAGCGGCAGGTAGGCCGCGCCTGCGCGCAGCACGGCCACCAGCGCGATCACCAGCGCCAGCGAGCGCGGCAATGCCACCGCCACCACGCTGCCCGGGCCGACACCCATCGCCCGCAGCTGTGCCGCCAGCGCGAAACTGCGCGCTTCCAGCGTTGCGTAATCCATGGCAGCATCGCCGAACACCAGCGCAGGCGCGTGCGGGTCCCGATCCATGCCCTGCTGCAGCAATTCAACCAGGGTGGTCTCAGGAAGCGCGTGCGCGGTGGCGTTGAAACCCTGCAGCACCTCTTGCGCCTCCATGGGCGTGGCCAAGGGTACGGCTTCGATATCGTCAGCCTGCAGCGCCGCCGACACGAAATTCAGCAGCCGCGCCGCGTGCGCCTCGACATCCTCGCGACTGTACAGCGCGGGATTGGCCTCGATCTCCAGATCCAGCAGGTGCTGGCCATCGCCACGGAAACCCAGCGCCAGGTCATCCACCGGCCCGGTGCACAGCACCTCCAGCGCCGCCTGCACGCCGGGCAGGGCCGGCGGCCTGTAGAACGGCTGCACATTCACCAGCGGGCCGTGCAGGCGCTGCTGCGTGCCGACCAGGCCCAGGTCCCGGCGCAGCTGCTCGCCCCGGTAGCGGCCGTGCCTGCGGCCTTGACTGAGCTGGCGACCCAGGCCCCGGGCAAAGGCCTCGACGCTGCCCTCGCCGGCCGCCACGCGCAGCGGCAACACATTCATCACCATCGCCGGCACCCGCGCCGACGCGTTGCCCAACCGCCCCATGTAGGGCACGCCCAGCACCACTTCATCGGCGCCACTCATCCGCCGCAGGTACTCGGCCGCCAGTGCGACCAGCACATCCGGCCAAGGCTGCAGCCAACGCACCGAAGCCTGCAGCAACAGCTCACGGAATGCCGCATCGAGCGGCTGCACCCAGCGCAGCGCGTCGTCACTGGCCGCGAGCGTGCCGGCCAGGCCTGCGCCTGCCGGTGCGCCCTGCATGTGCTCACGCCACCACTGCCCGGCCTGCACGCGGCGCGGATCGGCACGGTAGGCGGCATCATCGGCCAGCACAGCGGACAGTCCTGGCAGTGGCTCACCCTTGCGGCCGGCGTACAACGCGCACACGCGATCGGTGAACAGCGCCATGCCGTAGCCATCGGCAGCCAGATGATGCACCCGCAGGTACCAGACCCAGCGCTGCCCACCCAGTTCAAGCAGCACCTGCTGGCTGATCCGGTCGCGGGTGGGATCGACCGGGCTCAGCCGGTCGGCGTGCATCAGGCTGCGTGCCGCAGCGGCGGGATCCGCCTCGGCGGACACATCGCGTACGGAAAGCAGCGGTACGTGTACCGGGTCATGCCACTGTAGTGGCTGGCCATCGGCACCTTCGGCAAAGCGCAATGCGAAAGCCTCGGCCTCGCGCGCAGCCCGGTCTGCCGCTGCGACGAACGCGGCCACGTCCAGCGGGCCGTCGATCCATACCGCGTGCGCGGTATTGAATGACGGATTGTCCGGTGCCAGCCGCTGTGCAAACCACAGCCCCGCCTGGGCCTCGGTCAACGCCACCGGCGTGGCCAGCGCTGCGGCGTTCATGCGTTCTGCGCGGCCTGCAGTTGCTGCACCACACCCCACCACTGGCGCAGCGTGGTGTGCTCGGCCAACTGCGAGAACTCCAGCGGAAGGCCATTGTTGCCCCAGGCCAGGACCAGGCCGAGCATGCGCATCGAGTCCAGGTCCAGGTCGATCAGGTTGTCGTCGTCACCGATCTCGGCCGGCGTGCACTCCAGGACACGCGCCACGTCGGCACGCATCCGCTCCAGATCCAGCGCCTCACCCATGGCAGCCATCACAGCACCTCCAGCAGCTGATCGGTGGTCATCGGCACACCACAGGTGCGCGCGATCCAGTGCAGCGCCTGATCGTGATCGGCACGCGAGAAGTCGGCCACCGCATCAGCGGCGATGAAGGCCTCGATATCACGCTGGAAGGCATCGACCACGGTCGCGGTACAGCCGATATGGGCGTACACGCCGGTCACCAGCAGCTGATCACGCCCACGTACCCGCATCAGCGTCTCCAGGTTGCTGCGCTGGAAGGCGCTATAGCGATGCTTGACCAGCACATGCTCGCCCGGCTGCGGCGCCAGCGCCTCGATGATCGGCTCATGATCGGCGCTGCGACGCATGCCCGGTCCCCACAGGTCGGCCTGAAGGCCGCGGTCGCGACGGTCCTGGTCACCGTGCTGGGCGGTGTAGAACACCGGAATGCCCTGCGCGCGGCAGTGCGCCAGCAGGCGCACGATGTTGTCCACCGCCGGCCGCAAGGGCGTGCTGCCGGCGTCGAATGCCGCCAGGAAGTAGCGTTGCATGTCGTGCACCAGCAAAGCCACACGATCGCGCTGCGGGCGCCACGGGCCACGCGCCTGCGGCAGTTCGGCGGCGGTCGGCAAGGGATAGTCGGTGATACGGGGCAGCGCCATCAGCGCGTTCCTCCTGTCTGTTGCAGATGACGCGCACGCAGCTGCGCGCGCAATTCGCGGCGGCTGATCTTGCCGACCGCCGTGGTATTGAAACTGTCGACGAACACGATCTGGTCGGGCACCTTGAACGCCGCCAGGCCGCGCCCGCGCATCCAGGCCTTCAGTGCCGGCGCCTTGAACGGTTCGCCCTGCGGGATCACAAAGGCGCAGCTGCGCTCGCCCAGGTACTCGTCGGGAATCGAGACCACGGCCGCATCGAACACGCCCGGATGTGCCAGCAGGTGGTCCTCTATCTCTTCAGCAGAGATCTTCTCGCCCGCCCGGTTGATGTGGTCACCCGCACGCCCCTGCACCACCAGGTAGCCTCCGGGCAGCTGCTGCACACGGTCACCGGTACGGTAGAAGCCGTCATCGGTGAACGAGCGCGCATTGGCCACCGCATCGTTGTGGTAGCCACGGATGGTGTACGGGCCACGGGTGAGCAGATGCCCCACCTCGCCTTCGGCCACCGGCTGGTCATGGTCATCGACCACGCGCACTTCGTCGTCCGGACTGATCGGCCGACCCTGGCAAGCCACGATCAGGTCCTCCGGATCATCCAGCCGCGTGTAGTTGACCAGGCCTTCGGCCATGCCAAACACCTGCTGCAGCGTGCAGCCAAGGCCGTCGATCACTCGCCGTGCGGCTTCCGGCACCAGTTTGGCACCGCCCACCTGCAGCACCTGCAGGCTCGACACGTCATACTTGCTGGTGGCGGCGGCCTGCGCCCACAGCAGCGCCAGCGGCGGCACCAGGCCGCAGCAGGTCACCCGCTCCCGTGCGATCAGCGGGAATGCGGCGTCCGGCCCGGGGCCGGGGCTGAGCACCACGCGGGCACCGGCATACAACGCGCCGAAGAAGCCGGGCGAGCTCATCGGGAAATTGTGCGCGGCCGGCAGCGCGACCAGGTAGACGCTGTCGCGGTCGATGCCGCAGATTTCATTGCTGGCACGGAACGAATAGATGTAGTCGTCATGCGTGCGTGGAATCAGCTTGGACAGCCCGGTGCTCCCACCGGAAATCTGCAGGAACGCCACAGACTGCGGGTCCGGATCGGCCGGCAACCGGCTGCGATCGCCCTGCAGTGCCTCCACCCCAATGAACTCCGCCGCATCGCCGTCGATCACTACATGGCGAACCGCCGGCACGTCGGCCTGCAGCGCCCGCGCCAGTCCGCGATGGTCGAAGCCATCATGCAGCCCGGTGGTGATGTAGGCACTGGCTTCGGCCTTGTTGGCGAAGTGCACCAGCTCGGTGATGCGGTGTGCCGGCAACGCGTACACCGGCACCAGTCCGGCGCGGAACAGGCCACAGACCGTTGTGACGAAGCCTGCCGTGTTGCCCAGCTGCACCAGCACCCGCTCCCCTGGCTGCAGGCCGAGCGTCAGCAGGCCGGCACCGATCCGCCCGGCCTCGTGCCACAGCTGCGCATAGCTCAGGCGCACGTCGCCGGCGACCACCGCAATGTCATCGGCATAGCGTTCTGCACGTTCGCGCAGGAACCCCGGGAAGGTCTCGCCACGCCAATGCCCAGCCTCGCGATAGCGCGCCATCAGGTCATCCGGCCACACCTGCTGCAGTGGCAGGCGGGAAGCGTCAGTGGAGGTAGTCATGCGGCAGGCTCGATCGCAGGCGCGGATTCATGGACACCCAGCGCATTCAGCAGGGCGGCGAACTTCGCAGCGGTCTCGGCCACCTCGGCCTCGGGCTGCGAGTCGGCAACGATGCCGGCGCCGGCGAACAGGCGCAGCTGCATTCCCTGCAGGCGTGCGCAGCGGATTGCCACATACCAGTCGCCGTCACCCTGCGCGTCCAACCAGCCCACGGCGCCGGCATAGAAGCCGCGCGGCACCGGTTCCAGCTCGCGGATGCGCTGCAGCGCCGCCAACCGCGGCGTACCGCAGACCGCCGGCGTAGGGTGCAGTTGCGCCAGCAGCTCGGCGGCCGACGTGTGCGGATCCTTCAGCGTGGCATGGATGCGTGTGCCCAGATGCCACATGCTGGCGGTGGCATGCAGCGCCGGGCGCGGCTGTGCATCGATGTGGCTGCAATACGGCGCCAGACCCTCGACGATCGCCTCGACCACATGACGGTGCTCGTCATGGTCCTTGGTCGAGGCCAGCAGGTTCTGCGCGGCGCGCTCGTCCTCGGCAGCATCGGCGCAGCGCCGCGCAGACCCCGCCAGCGGGTGCGACAACAGCTCAGCACCACGCTTGCGCAGCAGCAATTCCGGGGTCGCGCCCACCAGCCACGCTGGCGCCTGACCCACTTCCACCGGCAGCGGAACCGCATAAGTCGCCACCGAAGGATCCGCGCCCAGCCGTGCCAGCAGCACGTCCGGAGACAGCACCCGGTGGGTGCGTGCCACCAGGCTGCGCGCCAGCACCACCTTCTGAAGGTCCAGTTCGGGCGCGCGCAGTGCCTGCACCGCCGCAGCCACCGACGCCGCGTACGCCTGCGCCGAAGGCTCGGCCTGCAGGGCACCCTCCAGCGCTGGCGCGGCCTGTGGCTGTAGTGCCAGCGCTGGCAGCAGGCGCTCGGGCTGGTACAACGCGTCGTCGGCACCGGGTTCGAATGGGACTGCGCCAACCAGCAGGCCCGGGCCGCCGCGCTGCTGGGCAAAGAACACCGAAACGCGTTCCGCCAACGTCGCCAGCGCACCGGCCGGCAGCGTGGCGCGGCAACCGCGTGCGTGCACGTGCTGACCAGCGTGCTGCAGCAGGAACAGCGTCGCGTCGTCGCTGCTCTCCTGCGGCGCTGGCGCAGCCTCCGGCCACGCGCCCTGCATCAGGGAATCGTTCATGGGGTCTCCTTCATCCGATGCACTGCGGCCAGCGCGCACAGCAACAGCAGCAACGCGCCGACCAGGAGGTATGGCAGGCTGGGCCCGCCGCGATACACCAGCGTGCCGAGCATCGGCCCGGCCACCATGCCCAGTCCCTGCGCGGCAGCGACAGTACCGGCGGCGGCGCCCTGCTCGTGCGCCTCCACCGCGTCGGCGGCCAATGCCTGGAACGAAGGGAATACGAAGCCCATGCCGAATGCAGCCAGTGCGTAGGCCGCAGGCAGTTGCCAGGCCTGCTGCACGCCCGCCACCGAAGCAAAGCCGATGCCTGAGATCACGGCGCCGAGGGCGATCCAGCGGCGCGGATGAACCTCCAGCTTCATCACCAGCGCCTGCGCCAGGATCAGGCCAACGCCGACCGCCGTCAGCGCGATGCCGGCCATGCGCGCACCGGCCGCCGCATCCAGGCCCAGGCGATCAATCGCGAAGAAGCCAACCGTGACCTGCGCGATGGTCACGGAAACCATGGCGATGAACGCCGCCAGCTGCGGCAGGCGCAGGCGCGGGTCGAGGCGGCTTATCGGCGCACGGCGCTGGGCGGAAACGCCCATTACAGGCGCTGTGGCCGGCAGTCGCCAGGCCAGCAGCGCCAACGCCAGCAGTGGCAACAGTGCGGCCACGTACAGCGCCAGCGACAGGTTCGTATAGGCCAGCCAACCCGCGGCAGCCGGGCCCAGCACCATGCCCAACGCGTTGGCGCTGCCCAGGCGGGCGAGGAACTTCGCACGCTGCCCGGTCGGTGCCTTGTCGGCGATCAGCGCAGCTGCGGTAGGAGGCACCGCTGCGTAGAACAGGCCGATCAGGCCGCGCGCAGCGACCAGCACCAGCACTGACACCAGCACCGGCGGCACCGCCTGCAGGGCCACGTCGATGAACACCGCCAGCGCGATGTAGACCACGGTGTAGGCACTCATCGCCAGCATCAGCACGCGCTTGCGGCCGATGCGGTCGCTGAGCTGGCCCCAGGGGCGCGCGGCCAGCATCCACAACACGCCTGCGGCGGTGACTGACAGCCCGGCATGCCACTCGGACAAACCGAGCATGCGGACCACCGGGCCGATCACGGCGACGAAGGACATCATCGCCATGGTGCCAATCAGGGCAGCCAACACCAGCGCCGGCAAGCCGGGAACGACGGGACGTGCGTGCATGAAACACCAGCCGTAACAGGAAAGGATTGGCCGGGCGCGCCTGCGCGCCCCACCCGGCACCGACCCTGCTCAGGGCCAGATGCCACCCTCAAATGATAACGGCTCGTATTTGCATTTGATACCCATTCTCTTGAATGGGCGCGCAACACTGGGTTCAGCGCATTGCACGCAGGCCGAGCAGGCCACGGCGCTTGAACCACCACTCCAGGGGCAGTGTCACCAGCGGCGGGATCGCTGCCAGCAGGGCCAGGGCACTGGCCCACCACGGCCAGCGCAGGCGCACCGCCGCGAGCAGCGTCACCGCCACATAGACGAGGAAAGCCACGCCGTGCAGCGGCCCGAACACCTTCACCAGGGCCACGTTGGCCATCGGGCCGTACTTCATCCACATGCCGATGAGCAGGCCGGCCCAGGTCACGGCCTCGATGAAAGCGACCGCAGCGAACAGGCGTCCGGTCGGGTGCATGGGGGAACGTTGGGTCACGTGGGGCTCCGGCATCGGGGTATCAAATGCGAATGATACGCAGATGCGCGCTGCATGTAGAGTCGAGCCGTGCTCGACTGCTTCTGTCTCGGCCACTGAAGGAAACACTCAGCAGTTCAGCGGGCGCAGCGGCGAGAGCGTGTCCACCAAGGTGGACACCTACCCGGGCATATCCGGCAGAACCTGCTCCCCGATCTCGCGCAGCACGTCATCCATCGTCCGCCCGTTATCGATCAGGTTGAACATCACATGCGCCACGCCCTGCGCATGCACGCGCAGCAGATACTCACGCAGCCCATCGCGGCCGACCTTCAGGCCCAGCGGCAGCGGCTCGGGCGGCGCCTGCGGATCTGCCTGCAGGTCCAGCAGCATCGACTGCACGAACGGCTTGCCTGGCCCGCCGCGCTGCGCCAGCGCCTGCTGCCACAGGCCGATGCGCCCTTCCTGCGCGGCCTCTTCGCGGTGATAGGTGGCCCAGCCTTCGGCCTCACGCGCTATCCACTGCAGGCTCTGCCGCGCGGTACCCACCACCAGCATCGGAATGCGGGTTGCCGGCGCTGGCAGCACGTCGAAGCCACCAGTGGCCTGCAATACGGCGGTGCGCTCATCGGCGGCCGGTGACAGCGCCGCCCGCAACAACGTCCAACGCTCACGGAAGGTCGCCGCCCTGCCCTCCAGATCCTCGCCGAATGCGGCGAACTCTTCCGGGCGGTCACCCGAACCCAGGCCCAGTACGAAGCGTCCGCCGCTGATCCGGTCCAGGCTCAACGCCGACTTCGCCACCTGCAGGGGCTGGCGCAATGGCAGCACGATGGCCGCGCTGCCGACCACGATGTGCCCCGTCGCGGCCGCCAGCATGCCCAGCCACAGGAACGGATCGTCCAGCGCACTTGCTGTCGCGTCCGGACCCTGCGGCACCATCAGCGGCACATCGCGCGCCCACAACGCGGCGAAACCAAGATCGTCGGCCAACCGCGCGATGCGCCGCGCCTGATGCGGATCGGCCAGCCCCTGCGACGCCACCGGCGTCATCAGGCCCAGGCTCAAGCCCTGCCCTGGAAACAACGCAGCGTACGCGGGATTGAAATCACTCATGCCTGCAGCTTAGCGTGCAGGCATGGGGCAGCGATGACGCGCAGCCCGCCACGGGAAGAACACTGCATGCCGACGATCCGCCCTGCCCGCGTCGATGACCTGCCCGCGATCAGCGCGGTGTGCCTGGCCGCGTTCACTGCGGCGGTGGCGCCCTCGCTCAGCGCAACCGGCATCGCCACGTTCGGCAATGTCGCCGCCGCCGATGCGTTCGGTGAACGCCTGCACGGCGACAACCATATCCTGGTGGCCGAGCAGGACGGCCGTATCATCGGCGTGGTCGAGCTGAAGGAAGGTCGCCACCTGGCGATGCTGTTCGTCGATCCCGGCTGCCAGGGACAGGGCATCGGCCATGCACTGTTCGAGGCGGTGCTGCCTCAGGTACGCGCGCCGGCCCTGACCGTACGCGCATCGCTCAACGCTGTGCCGACCTATCTGCGCTATGGCTTCGTGATTGACGGTGAGGCCGGCGAGTTCAACGGACTGGTCTACCAGCAGATGGTGCGGGCAGCCGCCTGAAGGCACGGGCCCCGGCCAATGCCCGGGGCGTCATGCCCCGGCGCATGTCCGTCATGAGCAAACTGAATCAGCGGGTTCCCTGCGCGTTCCTACAATGCCCTGTCACCCTGCCCTTCGAGATCCTGCCGATGCGCGTCGCGCTTTCCGTGTTGCTGCTGGCTTCGGCGCTGAGTGCCTGCGCCCCGGCCCCGGTTTCCACCGCCAACTCCGCCGAGGCACCTGCGCCGGCCAAGGGAATCGCGTGGCGCCAGGGTGACGTCGATGATGCCTTCGCCGAAGCCGCAGACAGCGGCAAGCCGGTGCTGCTGTACTGGGGCGCGGTCTGGTGCCCGCCGTGCAACCAGCTCAAGGCCGGCCTGTTCAAGGACCCGGCCTTCATCGCCTTGACCGGCAAGTTCGTGCCGGTCTATCTGGATGGCGACGAGGAAGGTGCGCAGGCCTGGGGCGAACGCTTCGGGGTGCGCGGCTACCCGACCCTGATCGTACTGGACCCACAGCGCAATGAACTTACCCGCGTGGCCGGTGGCAACGACGCCGCCGAACTGACCCGGGCGTTGACCGTTGCCGCCGGGCGCCGCAGTGCAATCGCTGCCACTCTGGCCACCGCCCTGGCCACGCCGGAGAAGTTGGCTGCAGAAGACTGGCAGGTACTGGGCGACTACGGCTGGGAAGTCGACGCCAACCGCCTGGCCGGCGAGCGCAGGAGTCAGGATGTACTGCGCCAGCTGTCCAAGGCGGCACCGGATGCCGCCCTGCAGCGCCGCTTCGCCCTGCTGGCCTTGGCCACCGCCGACACGCCCGCCAGCTCGCCTACCGAAGTACGCGAGCTGCTGCAGGCCGTGCTGGCGCAGCCGGCCGAAGTCCGCCGCAACCGTGAGTTGCTGGGCTATGCAGGCGCACAGCTGGTCACGCAGGCCAGTACTGGGCCGGCCACCCGCAACACGCTGGGCCAGCAGCTGCTGGTCGCGCTGGAACGCGCAGATGCCGAGCGCGGCGACCGCGCCGACGACGCATTGTCGCGCGCACTGACGGAAGTATCGCTGGCCCGCCAGCAGCAGCCGAAGGGCGCACTGCCCGCGCCGCTGGTTGATCGGGTCAAGCAGCGCGTGGCCGCGGCCGACGCCACCGCCACTGATGCGCATGCACGCCAGGCCACGATCAGCAGCGCGGTCTACGCACTGCGCCAGGTCGGTGACGACGCCGGTGCCGAGGCGTTGTTGCTGGCGGAGCTGAAGCGCAGCGAGCAGCCCTACTACTACATGCCCGAGCTGGCCGAACTGGCCGAGCAGCGCGGCGACACTGCCGGTGCGCTGGAGTGGTTGAAGCATGCCTACGACGGTGCGCAGGGCCCGGCCACCCGCGTGCAATGGGGCGTGCTGTACGTGGAAGGGTTGCTGAAGCTGGCGCCGAACGACGCGCCGCGCATCGAGCAGGCCACCGCCTCGCTGATCGCCGAACTGGAGGCGCAGCCGTCGGGTTACCACCAGCGCACCCGCCAGCGTTTCGAGCGCCTGGCCGGGCAGCTGAAGGCGTGGAGCGGGAAGCACCAGGGTGCCGAGACGCTGGCGCGATTGCAGCAGAGGATGCAGCAGGCGTGCGGTGAACAGGTGGATGGCGCGTGCAAGGACTGGTTGAGTTGAGTTGATGAAAACGCGGGCGGCTGGTTCGCCTGCCGGCGCCTTTGTTGATGCCGGTTGTGGCCGGGGGAGGGGCTGGCCGGGACACGCCGTAAACCCATCCTTGGGGGCTCGATGGCGCCATCCATGGCGCCAACGGTCCCGGCCAGCCCCTCCCCCCGCCACCGGACGGTTTCCTGCGAGCGCGGGCAGCACTTCAGCGCGCCGGTGAGGTTCGAAAAGCGGGTTCTGGTAGTGCCGGCCGCTGGCCGGCAACCCGACCTTGCCAGCATGCCGGCCAGCGGCCGGCACTACCATTCCGCTCGTGCTGTCCTGCAGGAAGAATCAGAGCGATGAACGCGCACGCACCTCAATCCCGCCCCTTGACCTCAACCAATGTTGAGGTGCGATAACGATCTCCCCACGGCCAGCCCCCTGGCCTTCCCACGGAGATTGCTTCGATGTCGTACTCGCTTCCCCCGCTCCCCTACGCCTACGACGCCCTTGAGCCGCATTTCGATGCGCGCACGATGGAGATCCACCACAGCAAGCACCACCAGACCTACGTCAACAATCTCAACGCCGCCATCGAGCAGGCCGGCATCGCCGAGCAGCCGGTCGAGGCGCTGATCGCCAACCTCGATGCCGTGCCCGAGGCCCAGCGTGGCGCGGTCCGCAACAACGGCGGCGGCCACGCCAACCACAGCCTGTTCTGGACCGTGCTCAGCACCACCGGTGGTGCACCCGATGACGAACTGGCCGCCGCCATCGACCGTGACCTCGGCGGTTTCGATGCTTTCAAGGAGGCCTTCACCAAGGCCGCGCAGACCCGCTTCGGCAGTGGCTGGGCCTGGCTGACCAGCGATCGCGATGGTCGCCTGCAGGTGGAAAGCAGCGCCAACCAGGACAGCCCGCTGATGGGTGCAGCCGTAGGCCTGTCCGGCCACACCCCGATCCTCGCACTGGATGTCTGGGAACACGCCTACTACCTGCACTACCAGAACCGCCGCCCGGACTACATCGGCGCCTTCTTCAACATCATCAACTGGGCCGAAGTCGGCCGGCGCTACCACCAGGCCCGGGCCTCATGAGCGGCGAGACTCTGCCCTACGCCGGGCCGTGGGCCGGGGTGTTCCCCGCCCCGGCCCCGGTGCCATCGGTCGAGATGCCGCCGCGTGCCCTGCGGCGGCTGCTCGGCCATTTCCCGACCGGCGTGGCCATCGTCTGCGCGCGCGATGCACAGGGCAAGCCGGTCGGCCTGACCATCAACTCGTTCGTGCCGGTCTCACTGCAGCCACCGTTGGTGCTGTGGAACCTGGCGTTGCACGCACAGAGCCTGTCCACCTTCCAGCGCGCCACGCGCTTTGCGCTCAGCGTGCTGGCGGCCGACCAGGAAGCGCTGGCCCGGCGCTTCGCCGATCCGCAGGTCCGCAACCGCTTCGACGGCCTGGCATTGCTGGATGACGATGAGGACGCCCCACCCCGCATCACCGGTGCGGTCGCCCATCTCACCTGTACCCGCCACGCGCAGTGGCCGGTGGGCGATCACCTGCTGCTGGCCGGTCGCATCATCGAAGTGCACGAGAACGGCGGCGCGCCGCTGCTGTTCCATCGCGGTCGGTTCCAGCCGGGTCCGGCCGAACTGCTGGTGGAGGTACGCGGATGAACATCGAAGCACTGGAATGCATGCTCGCCGCCGGCAAGGACGGCGCGCTGCTGCGCTTCGGCCTGGGCAAGGGCTGGCTGGATGCCGGCAACCCGGTACGCGCGGCAACCCACCTGGGCCGTTGCGTGGTGCTTGATCCGCAGTACTCGGCGGCCTGGAGGCTGCTGGGCAAAGCCTGGCTGGCCAGTGGCCAGCCACAGGCGGCCCGTGAGGCGTGGCAGCGCGGCTTGAGCGTGGCCGGCAGCAAGGGCGACCAGCAGGCACGCAGGGAAATGCAGGTGTTCCTGCGCCGCCTGGACCGCGAGCAGGCGGCCCTGGCGAAGGCGGGCTGAGTCGATCAGCCCGCGTTGGCCGATGCCGGTGCGGACATGATGTCCGGCATCGGCAGGCGGCGCGGCTTGCTCGGGAATGCGTGGCGCAGGATGCGCCAGACCACCTGGCCGAACTGGCGCGGCAGCGAGCCGTTGTTGTAGTGCTGGCCGTAGCGGCGGCAGATGTCCTTCACTTCCTTGGCGATGGCCGCATAGCGGTTGGCCGGCAGATCCGGGTAGAAATGGTGCTCGATCTGGTGGCTGAGGTTGCCCGACAGCACGTTGATCAGGAACCCACCGCTGATGTTGGACGAACCGCGCAGCTGGCGCAGGTACCAGTGGCCGCGCGACTCATTGCGCAGGCACTCCTTGGGGAAGGTTTCCGATTCGGCGGTGAAGTGCCCGCAGAAGATGATCACGTAGGTCCAGATGTTGCGCAGGCCGTTGGCGACCAGGTTGCCCAGCATCACGGTGAGGAAGAACGGACCCGCCAGCAGCGGGAAGAACACGTAGTCCTTCAGCACCTGGCGCAGCATCTTGCGCGCCACCGGGCGGGTCTGCAGCCACATCGCACGGGCACTCATGCGGCCCTTCAGCCAGCGGCCAAGGCGAAGGTCCTGCGCCGCCACACCCCACTGGAACAGCAGTGCGAAGATCGGCGCGATGATCGGCTGCAGCAGGTAGAACGGCTTCCAGCGCTGTTCGGGGAAGATGCGCAGCAGGCCATAGCCGATGTCATCGTCCATGCCACGCACATTGGTGTAGGTGTGGTGGCGGAAATTGTGGGTCTTGCGCCAGTTGTCGGCGGTGGCAACGATGTCCCACTCGTAGGTGTTGCCATTGAGCTTGGGATCACCGGTCCAGTCGAACTGGCCGTGCATCACGTTGTGGCCCAGCTCCATGTTCTCCAGGATCTTCGACAGCGCCAGCAGCAGCGTGCCGGTGATCGCGGCCGGCCACAGCAGCGGCATCCAGAACAGCGGCGAAAACGCTGCCAGGAACAGCAGGCCACGGCCACCCACGCCGAACCAGCGCACGGCGGCGGCCACGCGGCGGATGTAGCGGGTATCGGAGGCGCCGAGGCTGCCGATCACACGGTCGCGGATCGCGTCGAGTTCCTCGCCGAAGGCATGCATCTCGGCAGTACTCAGGGCACGGTCGGTGGCGCGGGTCATGGCAGGCGTCCTCAGAGATCCAGGGTCAGGTCGGTGGTCGGTGCGCTCACGCAGATCCGCACCGGCTGTGCCGATTCGGACTGCAGGTCGCCGGTGCGCAGGTGGCGGGTGGCGCCACTGACGCGGTCACAGCTACAGGTATTGCAGATGCCCATGCGGCAGCCATGCTTGGGCTTGATGCCATGGGCTTCGAGGCTTTCCAGCAACGAGCGGCCGCGCGGCACGCTCAGCTGGCGGCCACTGCGGGCAAGGGTCAGCGACACTTCGCCTTCGCTGCTGGCGTCGCGCAACGGCGCCGGCGGAGTGAACGCTTCCGCCTGGAAACCCGCGACCTGGTGCGCCAGGCGTTCGCGCGCAGCGGCAACGAATCCATCCGGGCCACAGGCCAGCACGTGGCGCTGCGCCAACGGGGTGTCATCGCCGGCGACCTGCAGATCGTGAGTATCGATGCGTGCGGCAGGCGCATCACCCTCGCGGGTGGTCAGCAGGTGCACACGCAGGTTCGGCTGGCGCGCGGCCAGCGCCTGCAGCTCATCACGGAACTGCAGCTGGGCGGCACTGCGCTCCCAGTAGAACAGGTCCACCGGCGCGGCCAGCGGGCGCTGGCAGGCGTCGCGCAGCAGGCTGCGCATCGGCGTGATGCCACTACCGGCCGCCAGCAGCAATACCGGAGCCGCGGCCGGCAACTGGAATTCTCCGAACGCAGCCTCCACGCGGAACAGCTCGCCCGGCTGCGCATGGTTGACCAGATGCTGGCTGACCCGGCCGCCCTCGACCGCCTTGACGGTGATCGCCAGTTCGCGCGGTCCCAGTGCGGTGGGGCTGTAGCTGCGCTGCCACAGGCGTCCTTCAATCTCCACGCCGAGGGTGACGTGCTGGCCCGCGCGCATGCCGGCCCAGTGCCGGTTGGTGCGCAGGACCAGGGTCGCCGCGCCCTCGCCGGCCGGCTCGCGCCGGACCAGGCGGGCCACCGGCTCGCGCAGGGTCCACAGGGGATTGAGCTGGCCCGCCCAGAAATCGAACAGCGACGGCGAGAGCCAGCGGTACGGAGAGAACAGGGATGGACGGACGACAGCGCTCATGGGCGCACTATACGGGCGCACATACACCTGTGTATACATGTGTATATTGAACCGGATTGGGTATGATTCAGCCTCGCCCCACCGGAACCGTCATGGCCGCCGCCACCGTCTTGTCGACGCCTGAAGATGCCAACAGCCCGGCCCGCCGTACGGTGAGCCGCGAAGATCTGCTGGCCGCCGCCCTGAAGCTGATCGGGCCGCACCGCAGCCTGTCCACGCTCAGCCTGCGCGAAGTGGCACGCGAGGCCGGCATCGCGCCGAACAGCTTCTACCGGCAGTTCCGCGACATGGACGAACTGGCCGTAGCGCTGATCGACGCAGCCGGCCGCTCGCTGCGCACCATCATCGGCGAGGCCCGCCAGCGCGCCACCTCCACCGCCACCAGCGTGGTGCGGGTTTCGGTGGAGACCTTCATGGAACAGCTGCGCGCCGACGACAAGCTGCTGCACGTGCTGTTGCGCGAAGGCGCGGTCGGCTCGGACGACTTCAAGCACGCAGTCGAGCGCGAGCTGCATTATTTCGAGGAAGAGCTGCAGCACGACCTGGTGCGCCTGGCCGCACTGGATGGCGCGGTGCTGCACGCTCCGGAACTGGTAGCCAAGGCCATCACCCGGCTGGTGTTCGCGATGGGCGCCACCGCCATGGACCTGCCTCCGGAGAAGGATCCGGAGCTGGTCGAACAGATCTCCACGATGATCCGCATGATCATCGTCGGCGCCCGCACGCCCGCCGCATTCCGCCGCGGCTGACGATCGCGCCCTGGGGTCGGATCCCTTTCCAAAGGAAAGGGCTCTGACCCCAACCTCACTGCCCACACGGCAACTCCATCCTCCGGACATGACCACCGGCAGGTTTGTGGTTGTTTTATGTAATGTTATAACACTCCCTGATCTGACCCGGCCGGCGCTCCACTCGGAATTGCTGCGGCTTCGTTATATAGCGCTTGCTATATTGATAAGCCGCTGCTTCCATATGCATCAGCCAGGTCGCCCTCGCCGCCTTTCTTCCCCCAAGGACGACGCCCTCATGTGCTCTATCCCCCACCGCTTCCGAAGGTTGCCGCTGGCCGCCGCCATTACCCTGGCCCTGCCGCTGCCTGCACTGGCTGACACTCCGAAACCGACCGAACTGGACCGTGTGCAGGTCAAGGTCAGCACCGCCACGCGCAGTGAACGCCTGCTGTCGGACGTGCCGATCCGCACGGAAGTGCTGCGCAAGGAAGACATCGCGCTGCGCGCGGCCACCGACTTCTCGCGCGCCGCCGAGCTGATCAACGGCCTGCGCGTGGAGAGCAACTGCCAGAACTGCAACACCAGCGAAGTACAGCTGCTGGGCCTGCCCGGCGCCTACAACCAGCTCCTGTTCGATGGCATCCCGCTGCTGTCCACGCTGGGCAGCGTGTACGGCCTGGAACAGATCCCGGCCGGGTTCGTCGACCGCATCGAAGTGGTCAAGGGCGGTGGATCGGCGCTGTACGGACCGGGCGCGGTTGCCGGTGTGATCAACCTGATTCCGCCGCTGCCGGCGCGCAGCGGCGGCCATGTGCAGGCCGGCGTGGATGTGCTGGAGGGTACACCTCAGAAGAACGCCGACGTTCGACTGGACCTGGTCGCCAAGGACGCAGACGCCGGTCTGTCGGTGATTGCCCAGCGCAACTGGAACAACGGCATCGACTACAACGGTGACGGCTACACCGAGATCACCCGCAAGAACCTCAAGGTCGGCGGGCTGCAGGCCTGGTACGCGCCCACGCCGGGCACGCGGCTGCGCCTGGACCTGCAGGTGACCGATGAAACCCGCCGCGGCGGCAATCGCCTGGACCAGCCAGAGTACCTGACCAACATCGCCGAATCGCTGGATACGAAATACCGCCGCGGCAGTGTGTCGTGGGACCAGGAGATCACCGCCGACGTCGATTTCCGCCTGGCCTACGCCTTCGCCGACATCGACCGCGACAGCTTCTACGGCGGCCTGGGCGACGTGGTCACCGATCCCTCGGCGCCCGGCCATGACCCGTTGCAGCTTGACCGCAACCTGGCCGGCAGCGCGGCCTCGCGTTCATGGCGCCAGTACGGCCACACCCACAACCCGCTGCACTACATCGACAGCCAGTTGAACTGGCGGCTGGGCGCGCATGCACTGGCCTTCGGTGTGCAGTACAAGCACGAGGCGCTGGGCGACGACAACCGTACCGGTGATGGCCAGCGCCTGGCGGTGCTGGAAGACGCCACCTTCCACAACATCGGCGCCTTCATCCAGGACGAGTGGAGCCTGCGCGACAACGTCGACCTGGTATTGGGTGCGCGCGTGGACAAGAGCTCGGAACTGGACAGCGCAGTGTTCTCGCCGCGTATCGCGCTGGCCTGGCAGGCGACCCCGAACCTGAAGTGGCGCGCCGGCATCGCCACCGGCTTCCGTGCCCCGGAGATCTTCGCCGAGGACGTGCATGTCGATACGCTGGGTGGCGAGCAGGTGCGCGTGCGCAACACGGACGGTCTGAAAGAGGAACGCGCGTTGACCACCCTGTTCGGCTTCGACTGGCGTTCGGACCCGGCCAATCCGGTGTGGAGCTGGGATGCCACCGCCTCCTATGCACGCATCCGCGACACCTTCGCGCTGGGCGAGATCCAGCGCGGCGATGACGGCCAGCTGAGCCAGCTGCGCTACAACGCTTCCGGCTCCAACGTGCTGGGCGCGGAAACCAACCTCGGCTGGCAACCCTCGCCGCAGTGGCGCCTGACCGCCGGTGCCTCGTGGTACCGCTCACGCTTCCGCGAACCGCAGCGCATCTTCGATGACACCGGCGACGGCGGTGACACCGTGATCGAAAGCCGCGACTACCTGAAGACACCGCGCTGGACCGGCCTGGCACAGCTCAGCTGGATTCCGGCCGAACCGTGGGAGACCTTCGTCGCGCTGCGCCATACCGGGCCGATGTCGGTGCTGAACAACCGGCTGGGCGAGCTGCACCGCACACGTTCGTTCCTGGTCACCGACCTTGGTGCGCGCTGGCACCGGCATCTGGGCGCACAGGCGCAGCAGGAAGTGTCGGTAGCTGCGGGCGTCAAGAACGTATTCGACCAGCGCCAGAAGGACCTCGAAGTGGGCGCGCTGCGGGACAGCGACTATGTCTACGGGCCGCGCTTCGCGCGCTCGTGGTACCTCAACCTGCGCTATGCGTTCTGAAGCACTGCGGACGCTGTTGCTGACCGGCGCGCTCCTGCTGGCCGTACCGGCGATGGCGGCAGACCTGCACGCGCAGGTCGCCGCCTCGTTGATGCGGCCAGAACAGCGGTCACTGCGGCCCATGCAATGGTCGCCGCCACCGAAGCTGGTGGCGCTGTACTTCGGCGCCGACTGGTGTGCACCGTGCCATGCCTTCGTACCCACGCTGCGCAGTGTGCGCGACGCGTTGCGCGAGACCGGCGCCGATACCGAAGTGGTGTACGTCAGCCTGGATGAGAGCGAGGCTGCATTGCGGCGCTACATGCACGCGCAGGACATGCCGTGGCCGGTACTGGACCCGCGCCGCGCCGCGCGCATGCCCGCACTGCAGGCACTGGCCGCGCTGGGACCACCGAACCTGGTGCTGATCGATGCGGATGGGAAGGTGCTGGCCAACGGATGGCAGGGCCGGCGCTATGAAGGCCTGCAGCCAGTGTTGAAGGAATGGACGAAACGCGCGTGCGCGCAACAGCAGGCGCGCTGCCCGCCTGGATTGTAGATCCACGCCATGCGTGGATGCTCCCTGTCATCGCGCGAACAGCAGCCGAGCATGGCTCGGCTCTACAGGAAACGTGGCTCAGCCGCCCTCGGCCCTGCGCACGAATGCCTCGAACAACGCCAGCGTCTGTTCGCTGACATGGTGCTCGATGCCCTCCGCATCGCGCCGCGCGGTGTCTGCGTCCACGCCCAGCGCCAGCAGGAAACGCTCCACGGTCTGGTGCCGCTGGCGGCTGGCATGGGCCAGCGCCTCGCCTTCCGGGGTCAGGAACACGCCGCGGTACGGCCGCTGCACCACCCAACCATCACGGGCCAGGCGCCGCAGCATCTTCGCCACGGTGGGCTGGGCCACACCCAGGCGCGTGGCAATGTCGACCTGGCGGGCCTCGCCGCCATCGGCCAGCAGGTCCGAAATCAGCTCGACATAGTCCTCCACCAGTTCCATCCGGTGCGCCTCGCGCACTTGCCGGAAGCTCTCGACCTGGCGCTCGGCCTCGATCAAGGGGGTGCTTTTCAGCGATGTCGAATCGTCGGTCTTGCCCACGCCTGCGCCTGTCCTTCCGGGGTGATCCAGTGTTGAACCTGAATTCTGGACCAGTAACGCGATAAAGACGATTGTTTCACATTGCTAATGACTATAGCAGGAGCTATATTCGGACCCATGAACACCCTGGCGCCCCGCGACCCTTCGGCCTCCACTCCGGCCAGCCTGGGTGCGCTCAACGCCTCGGTCGCGGTGCCCGACAAGGGCCAATGGTGGTTCCGCCTGCTGGCCTTCCTTGGTCCGGGCTACATGATCTCGGTCGGATACATGGACCCAGGCAACTGGGCCACCGACCTCGCCGGCGGTTCGCGCTTCGGCTACCTGTTGCTGTCGGTCATCCTCATTTCCAACCTGATGGCGGTGATCCTGCAGGCGCTGTCGGCACGGCTCGGCATCGCCACCGGCATGGACCTCGCGCAGGCCTGCCGCGCCCGCTACCCGAAGCCGGTGAACCTGGCGCTGTGGGCGCTGTGCGAGGCGGCGATCATCGCCTGCGACCTGGCCGAGGTGATCGGCACCGCGATCGCGCTGAAGCTGCTGTTCGACCTGCCACTGCTCTGGGGCGCGGTGATCACTGCGCTGGATACGCTGCTGGTGCTGCTGCTGATGAACCGCGGCTTCCGTGCGCTGGAAGCCTTCGTGATCGCGCTGCTGATGGTGATCTTCGCCTGCTTCGTGGTGCAGATCGCGATGGCTGCGCCGCCAGTGATGGCGGTGCTGGGAGGCTTCATTCCGCGCGCGCAGGTGGTGACCGATCCGCACGCGCTGTACATCGCGATCGGCATCATCGGTGCCACGGTGATGCCGCACAATCTCTACCTGCATTCGTCCATCGTGCAGACCCGCGCCTACCCGCGTACCAATGAAGGCCGCCGCAGTGCGCTGCGCTGGGCGGTTACCGATAGCACTCTCGCGTTGACACTCGCATTGTTCATCAACGCCAGCATCCTGATCCTGGCGGCGGCGGTGTTCCATGCCAATGGTCGTTTCGACGTGGAAGACATCGAGCAGGCGCACCAGCTGCTGGCGCCGATGCTGGGCGTGGGCGCGGCGGCGACGTTGTTTGCGATCGCGTTGCTGGCCTCCGGCCTGAACTCGACGGTGACCGCGACGCTGGCCGGCCAGATCGTGATGGAAGGTTTCCTGCACCTGCGAATGCCGCCGTGGCTGCGACGGCTGATCACCCGCGCACTGGCGATCATTCCGGTGGTGGTGGTGATCCTGCTGTTCGGCGACCAGGGCGCGGTGAAGCTGCTGGTGCTGAGCCAGGTGGTGCTGTCGATGCAGCTGCCGTTCGCGATCATCCCGCTGGTGCGGATCGTGACCGACAAGGTGACGATGGGGGCGCTGGTGGCCCCGCGCTGGCTGGGCGCGATCGCCTGGGTGATCGCGCTGGTGATCGTGGTGTTGAACGTGAAGCTGCTGGTGGATACCTTCAACGGCGCATAGCGTGAAATGCCAAGGCGCCGTTGAAGAGTCGAGCCATGCTCGACTCATCGCACCCGGCACGAACAGCAGCCGAGCATGGCTCGGCTCTACAAATGTAACGCGATCGCGGCCTCGATCTGCTGCGGCGACTGGAACCCGGCCAGGCGCGTGCGTTCGTTACCATCACGGAACAGGGACAGCGTCGGCGTCTGCCGCAGCCCCAGTTCCCTGAAGAACGCCTCACCCAGCACTTCCAGCTGCACGCGAAGCAAGGTGGTGCCCTGCCCCGCCACGCTGTTGGCCACGCGGTGCAGCGACACTTCCAGCATCCGGCACCCGGGGCACTGGTCCTTGTGGAAATCCACCAGCACCCGCGGGTGCTCGGCCAGCAGCTGCTGGAACTGCTCAGGCGTGGTGGCGTCGATGATCTGCATCGTGGTTGCTCCAGTAGTGGGCCAGGACCGCATCGGTCCAGGCGTCGATGGCTTCGGCATGACGCTCGCCATGCGGCATCTGTTCGATCTCCAGCGGCGGGTAGTCGCTGCGGAAATAGCGGATCAGCCGGTGCACGGCACCACAGTAGTACTCCTGCCCCCACTGCGTTTCGCCGGTGCCGAACACCGCCAGCTGGCGTGGCTGCTGACCGCGCTCGGCAATGCCAGCCACCCACGCCTTCATCTCCGCTGGCGTGCGCCCGGCGTTGTCGGTCCAGCAGCCCAGCAGCACCAGGTCGGCCTCGCCGGCAGCCAGCGGCGGCGCCTGCCGCAGGTCGTCGGCCTCCTGCCAGTGCACCGCATGACCTGCGGCGCGGCAGCGCTCGGCGATCTGCCGGCCGAGCTCGCGGGTGTTGCCGCTCAAGGAGGCGACCACCATCAGGATGCTCAGCGCGGTGCCGGGCTCAGAGGTCGTCGAAGCCGTTGTCGACGTTGGTCTTCTTGTAACTTGCATTGCGCATCTCGAAGAAGTCGGTCTTGGTCTCGGTGAAGTTGTCGGCGTAGGCCCTGATCCAAGGCATCACGTTGTCGGTGGTGTCGCTGTACAGGCGCTCGATGCCGAGCATGCCGGCCATCTTGTTGGCGCGGTACTTCACGTAGCGCACCATCTCGTCCACGTCGATGCCATCGATGCCATCCAGCACCTCCGACGACCACTGCGTCTCAAGCTCGATGGCATGTTCGAATGACTGGTGCACATAGGCGGTCAACTCATTGGTCTGCAGCTCGGGGTTTTCGCCGATGATGGCGCGGATCAGCTCGCTGATGAACTTGGTATGGGCCAGCTCGTCGCGATTGATGAAGCTGATGATCTTGCCGGTGCCGTTCATGCGGTTCTGCCGCACCATGTTGTAGAAGTACGCGAACCCGGAATAGAAATTGATGCCCTCCAGGATCGAGGACTGGATCAACGACTTGAGCAGGGTCTCGGCGGTCTTCTCGCGCATGAAGTCGTCGTACGCACCCATGATCGGGGCATTGCGCTTGATGATGGTCGGGTGGGTGCGGGCGATCTCGAAGATCCGGTTCTGGTTCGGCAGGTCGGTGATCGAGGCCAGCACGTAGCTGTAGCTCTCGTTGTGGATCACTTCCTGCTGGCCGATGATGGCTGCGTTGGCATGCGCGGCCGGGTCGGTGATGTACTCGGCCACGTTGTAGATGAAGCGCGTCTGCGGTGAATCCAGCGTGGCCAGCAGGCCGATGATTGAATCGTAGGCGTTCTTTTCGCGCCCTGACAGCTCGCCGTACTGGCGCGCATCCAGCTTCATGTCCACTTCGTCGGGAATCCAGAAGTTGGTCGACAGCTCCTTGTAGGCCCGATAGAACGACGGGTACGGGATATCGTTCCAGTTGAGGATGCCGCTGGTCTGGCCGTTGATGATGCCGGTGCTGCGGTTGGGATGGCGCGGTTCGAGGATCTTGATGCGGTCGAGGGGGGTTGCCATGGGCTTCTGCCTTCGTTCTCTTTCTATCGTGTTGCCGGCCAGCGGCCGGCACTACCGTGGGTCGCCGGTGGTCAGCTGGCGCACCACTCGCATTCGCTGATGTCGATGTCGTTGGAGCGCACGTAATAGGTGGTCTTCAGGCCTTCGCGCCAGGCGCTCAGGTGCAGCTCCAGCAGCGTGCTCGCACGGATGGTGCTGGGCACGTACAGGTTGAAACTGATCGACTGGTCGACATGCCGCTGGCGGCGCGCGTTCTGGCGCACGCTGGCGAACTGGTCGACCTTGTAGGCGCCCTTCTCGTAGTACGGCCAGGTCTCCAGCGACAGTCCCGGTGCTGCCACCGGCCGCCGGAAGTCCTTCTTCTCCTCGTAGTAGAACGCGCTGTAGATCGGGTCGATCGAAGCGGTGGAACCGGCAATCTGCGCGGTGCTCATGTTCGGCGCCACGGCCAGCAGCCATCCGTTGCGCAGGCCGTGCGTGGCGACCTCGCGGGCCAGGCTGTCCCATGCGGCGCCAGTGTAGTCGCGGTCACGGAAGTAGCGCCCGTTGTGCCAGTCGCTGCCCGCGAACATCGGGTAGCTGCCCTTCTCCTGCGCCAGTTGCGCGCTGGCCTGGATGGTCAGGAAGTTGATGCGTTCGTAGAGACGGTCGGCCAATTCTTCGGCATCCGGAGATTCCCACTGGATCGCCTGCTGCGCCAGCAGGTGGTGCCAACCGAACGTGCCCAGGCCGATGGCGCGGTACTTGCGGTTGGTGATCGTGGCCTGCGGCACCGGCAACGCATTGAGGTCGATCACGTTGTCGAGCATGCGCACCTGGATCGGGATCAGGCGCTCCAGCACATCGGTGGCCAGCAGGTCATCCGGCGCACTGATCGCCCGGCCGAGGTTGATCGAGGACAGGTTGCAGACCACGAAGTCGCCCGCACGGCGCGTGGTGACGATCTGGTCGCCGCTGACGATCTCCTGGATCATCCGCGTCGGGCTCATGTTCTGCAGGATCTCGGTGCACAGGTTGCTGGAATAGATCATGCCTGCGTGCTTGTTCGGATTCCTGCGATTGACCTCGTCGCGGTAGAACAGGAACGGGTTGCCGGTCTCCAGCTGGCTGAGCATGATCCGCTTGAACAGATCAATGGCCTTCACCGTTCGGCGGCTGATGCTCTCATCGGCCACCAGCTCGGCATAGCGGTCGCGGAAGCTGCCCGAACCGCGCTTCTCATCGTAGAAGTCCTGCAGGTACCAGCCCTTGGCCTGCTTCACCTCGTGCGGGTCGAACAGGTACCAGTCGGCGCGGCGCTCGACCGCTTCCATGAACAGGTCGGGTACGCACACCGAGGTGAACACATCGTGCGCGCGCAGGCGCTGGTCGCCGTTGTTCAGGCGCAGGTCCATGAAGGCTTCGATGTCGCGATGCCAGATGTCCAGGTACACCGCCACTGCGCCCTTGCGCTGGCCAAGCTGATCAACCGACACCGCCGTGTTGTTGAGCTGCTTGATCCACGGCACCACGCCGCCGGAGGAGTTGGCCACGCCACGGATCGGTGCGCCGCTGCTGCGCACGTAGCCCAGGTAGGCGCCAACACCGCCGCCGTGCTTGGACACGCGCGCGATATCGGTGTTGGAGTCATAGATGCCCTGCAGGCTGTCGTCCACCGTGTCGATGAAGCAGCTGGACAGCTGGCCGCCCACCTTGCCGGCGTTGGCCAGGGTCGGCGTAGCCACCGTCATGTACAGGTTGGACAGCGCCCAGTACGCCTCGCCGACCAGCTGCATGCGGCGTTCGCGCGGCTTTTCCTCCTGCATCAGGTACAGCGCAATGGTCAGCCAGCGCTCCTGCGGCAGTTCATAGACCTCGCGGCTGCGGTCGCTGGCCAGATAGCGGGTGGCCAGCAGGTACAGGCCGTTGTAGGCGAACAGGCGGTCGCGTTCCGGATCGATCATCTCACCGGCCTGCTGCAGCTCTTCCTTCGAATAGCAGCGCAGGATGTCGTTGCTGTAGATGCCGCGGTCAGCCAGGCTTTCCTGCAGGCCCACGTAAGAGCCGTACTTCAGGCTGACATCGTAGAAGCGGTTGCGGCTGGCACGCTTGTACAGGCGGCGCAGGTAGATGCGCGCGGCGAACTGTTCCCACTCGGGCGCGACCAGGTCCACCCGCGATTCGGCCTCGCGGATCAACAGATCGACCAGGTCATCGGCGCTGATGCTGGGCTTGCGCTCGACCATTGCCTGCACCACGCGGCGGTAGTCGCTCACATCCAGCTGCGGGAACTCGGCATGCACGGCATCGATGCTGCGCTGCAGGCGCTCGGCGTCGAACGGCAGGCGGCGGTTGCCGGCCTCCTTGGTGATCCAGGTCCGTACGCGCTCGCCACCGGCGCGCAAGGCGTCGCCAGCGCCGGCCGGATCGGCCACGCGGAAGGTACTGTCGGTCATGGTGGTGAAACTCCAGGCTCGCACGCGCATTGGCGCTCGATGCCATGGCGGCCCTGGACGCGATACCGGCGCACGGGGCGAACGGGTGGATTGCCAGGGTGCGGGAACGTAGGTCGTCGGCATCTGCCTGCGCCTGCGGCCGGTATCCGGGCCGTGGGGGGCGACCTGCGTCCGCACGATGGCGGCCGCGTCGACACGGCAAGCCTTCAGGGGCGGGCCGCGGGACGTTTGCTGCATGTCCGGCGGCGGCGGCTGACCGGGAGTGACGGCCACAACATAGTGGGGATGACGCGCACCGTCAACACAAGATGCGGTAATCACGACATGCCGCGACGATCAGTCGCAGGATGCCGTGTTGCAGCGGCGACGCCTTGTCGACATGCCCTGCGTCCCCAGTTCGGTACAACATCCACTTTCCCCGGAACACCGCCCCATGCGCGCTGCCCAGTACTCCTCCTTCGGCAACCCGGCCGACGTCCTCGCCATTGCCGATGCCGCCCTGCCCGAGCCCGGCCCCGGCGAGGTGCGCATCCGCACCGTGCTGGCCTCGATCCACAACCACGACCTGCTGACCGTGCGTGGCCTCTACGGGTACAAGCCGACATTGCCGGCGATCGGTGGCAGTGAAGCACTGGGCGTGGTCGATGCACTCGGCGATGGCGTGGACGGCCTGCAGATCGGCCAGCGGGTAGCCGCCGCCTCGGTGCACGGCACCTGGGCCGAGGCCTTCGTCGCACCGGCACGCATGGTGATTCCGATGCCGGAGGCGATCCCGGACGAGATGGCCGCACAGTTGATCGCGATGCCGCTGAGCGCGCTGATGCTGCTGGAATTCCTGCACGTCCAAGCAGGCCAGTGGATCGTGCAGAACACCGCCAACGGCGCGGTCGGCAAGTCGCTGGCGATGCTGGCAAAGGCGCGCGGCGTGCACGTGGCCAACCTGGTGCGCAATGCCGCGGCCGTAGCGCAGTTGCAGGCGCTGGGCATCGATCATGTATTCGACACCTCGGTGGACGGCTGGAAGGATCGCGTGCGTGAGGCGACCGGCGAAGCACAGGCCGCGGCCGCAGTGGATTCCATCGGCGGCGACGCCAGTGGCGATCTGGTCGACCTGCTCGGCCACCACGGCACGCTGGTGTCGTTCGGTGTGATGAGTGGCGAACCGATGCACATTCTCGCCGGCGGCCTGATCTACAAGGAGGCCACGGTGAAGGGCTTCTGGGGCAGCAAGGTCAGCCAGGCGATGGCGGTGGAGGACAAGCGCCGGCTGGTCGGCGAGCTGCTCAAGCGCGCGGCCAGCGGCGAACTGACCTTGCCGGTGGAGCAGATCTTCGCGCTGGACGATATCGCCCAAGCGGCGAAGGCGGGCGCCGGTTCGGGCCGTAACGGCAAGGTGCTGCTGCGGCCGTGATGGCCGGACAACCGGGGTCAGATCCTTTTCCAACGGAAAGGGATCTGACCCCCAGGAGGAGTGCGGACCAACGGTCCGCACCCACCGAGTCGGCTCGTTAAGAACCTGTGATGTATAACTGAATGCGCTTTCGTCATTGGAAGGCGCAGGTACCTGCATGCGGTACTGACGGCTCCTCCCCCGTTCGGCGTTGCCGCTTCCATGTACCGCACCACCCTGAACCTGCTTGCCGGCGCGATCGCGCTGGGCCTCACTGCTGGCACCGCCAGCGCCTCTGAAACCACCGATGCCGGCAAGGACAGCACCACCCTCGGCGCCGTGCTGGTGACCGGCTCCAACATCAAGCGCAGCGATACCGCCGGGCCCAACGCGGTGCAGATCGTCAGCCGTGAACAGATCGAGCAGACCGGCCGCTCCACCCTCACCGACGTGCTGCGCAATCTGTCGGCCAATGCCGGCAACAGCTTCGACGAGCAGTACACGGGCAGCTTCGCCGCCGGCTCTGCATCGATCGGCCTGCGTGGCCTGTCGCCGAAGAACACGCTGGTGCTGGTCAACGGCTACCGCGTGTCCAACTTCGGCTTCGCGCTCAATACCCAGGACACGTTCGTCGACCTCAACGCGCTGCCGATCAGCGCAGTCGAGCGCATCGAAGTGCTCAAGGATGGTGCTTCGGCGGTGTATGGCTCCGATGCCATCGCAGGTGTCATCAACATCATCCTGCGCAGGAACTTCCAGGGCGTGGAAGTGGGTGGCGGCTTCGGTACCGCCACCCAGGGCGGCCTGAACGAACGCAAGGCCAACCTGCTGGCCGGCTTCGGCGACCTCGAACAGCAGGGCTGGAACGTGCTGTTCGGCTTGGACCTGCTCAAGCGTGATCGCCTCGACGCCGACCAGCGCGCCTATACCCGCAGCGGCGATTTCCGCGACAAGCCCGGCGGACGCCTGGCCGGCTGGTCCACCGCCGGTGGCAACTGGCTGTCCAACCCACGTGCACCTCAGCCGTTCGCCAACTGCCCCGAGGGCAGCCAGCTGCGCCCGTACAGCGACTTCGGCAGTACCCTGCCCGGCCAGGCCTGCGCCTTCAATGCGCAGCCGTTCAAGACCCTGCAACCCGGCGCCGAGCGCCTGCAGGCCTCGTTGAGTGCAACCTACCGCTTCAATGACAGCGTCGAGGCCTTCGCCGATATGCTGTACAGCCACAACAAGGCCGACCAGATCTTCAGCGCGCCGCTGACCGTCGGCCCCGGCCTGCGCGCGTACAACCCGGCCACCGGCACGCTGATTGACGTGCCGGCGGTGCTGCCGGTCGGCCACCCGAACAACCCGGGCAGCACGCCGCTGCCGTTCGAGTACACCTTCTTCGATCTCGGCCCGCGCCTGAAGGACAACACGCAGGTGTTCTACCGTGCCCTGGCCGGCGTGCGCGGCAGCGGTGAACGCTGGGACTGGGAAGTCGCGGCGCTGACCTCGCAAAGTGCGCAGCGCGAGTACGTCGACAATTTCGTCAACCGCTATGCGTTCGAACAGATCCTGCGCGACGGCAGCTACAACTTCCTCAACCCGTCCGCCACGCCGGGCGCGCTGGATGCACTGCGTCTGCAGACCAAGCGGCCAGGCTGGTACAAGCTGCACGCGTTGAACCTGAAGGCCTCGACCTCGCTGTGGCAGATGCCCGCCGGTACGGTCGGCTTTGCCTGGGGTGCCGAGTTCCGCAAGGAATCGCTTGACGCGCGCACCAGCGCGCAGGTGCTGTCGGGCACCGAACTGCGCCCGGCCATCAACGTGGTCAACGGCGAGCGCCAGGTCAGTGCCGCCTATGCCGAACTGAGCGTGCCACTGCACCGCACGTTGGAGCTGCAGGCGGCTGGCCGCGGCGATCACTATGACGACTTCGGCAAGGCGTTCTCGCCGAAGGTGGCGCTGCGCTGGCAGCCGCTGGACAGCCTGCTGCTGCGTGGTTCGTTCTCGCGTGGCTTCCGCGCCCCCTCGCTGCCGGAGATCGCGCCCGGCCAGACCGTCAGCTACGGCTCGGTGATCGATCCGCTGGATCCGCTGCAGCCCGGCGGCAGCCGTGGCGTCACCAACATCCGCACCGGCAACCCCGACCTGAAGGCCGAACGCTCGCGCAACTTCAACGTGGGTGCGGTGTGGTCTCCGGATGGTGATACCAGCATCGGCCTGGACTGGTACCGCATCGAGCAGGACAACCTGGTCAAGCCGGACAGCGCGCAGTTCATCGTCGACAACCCGACCCTGTTCCCGGGCCGCGTGCAACGTGATGCCCAGGGACGCATCCAGTTCATCTCCAACCAGTATGCCAACCAGGGCGAGTTGACCACCTCGGGGCTGGACCTGGACGCCAGCCGCACCTTCCGTACCGACGGCTGGGGCAACTTCACCGTGGCCGGCAGCTGGACCCACCTGCTGAGCTTCAAGCAGCCGCTGGTGGCTGGCCAGTCGCCGTACGAAGGCGCCGGCAACAACCGCCACGGCGCACTGCCGCGTACGCGCGGCACCACCTCATTGAACTGGGCGGTGGGCGACTGGAGCAGCACGCTGAGCCTGCAGTACGTGAGCGGCTACGACCAGCGCGTGGCGACGGCGACCAGCAATCCGGGGCTGCGTAACCGCGTCAAGCCGTATCACCAGCTGGACCTTTACGTGGCGTACGAGGGAATTCCGAATACCACGCTGTCGCTGTCGGTGCTGAACCTGACCGACAAGGATCCGCCGTTCGATCCGGCTGGCGGTTCCAACGGCTTCGACATCAGCCAGTACAACCTTCGCGGACAGTTCGTCTCGCTGGGTGCGCGCTACCGGTTCTGATGCGCCAACGGGGCGGCGATGGTGCGCCGCCCCGTTCGCGTTGCCGGCCAGCGGCCGGCACTACCATCACCGGCTCAGGTGCAGGAACTGCAGGTGCCGTTCGTACTGGCTGATGATGTCGTTGATGATCTGCTTGCGGCTGTAGCCCACCAGGTCGTAGTCCTGGCTGCCTTCGAACAGATGCACCTCGGCGCGGTAGTAGCGCTGGTTGCGCAGCTGCTGCGCGGCAAACGACGGGGTCAGGTAGCCGCTCAGGATCACCCGGTACAGGAAGTCCTGCTGCTCGCCGTGGTTCACCGTCAGCTCCATGTCGCCGGCCTCGAAGCGGGTGGATACATCCCAACCCTGCCCGCGCAGCTGTTCGGCCACCGCCTCCATCGCCGGCTTCACGGTGTCATCCATGAAGCGGTAGACCTGGTCGCGCACCGGGAAGTGCATGGCCTGGCTCAGGCGCTGGCGCCAGCCCTGATGATGGCGATCGTCTCCGATCAACGGCGAAGGCCGGTACTGCAGCGCGCGCTTGCGGTGCGACTCGTCACTGAACGCGCGGGTCAGGCCCCACATCATCAGCAGCAGGATCGCCGAGAACGGCAGCGATGCCAGCACCACCGCCGATTTCAATGCATCGATGCTGCCGGCCAGCAACAACCCTGCGGTCAGCACCGCAATCACTGTGCCCCAGAACACGCGCAGCCAGCGCGGACCATCGTCTTCGGGTGATCCACCATGCGACGACAGCGTGGACAACACCACCGCTCCCGAATCAGCGGAGGTCACGAAGAAGATGAAGCTCACCAGCACCGTCACCGCGATCACCGTGCGGCTCCACGGGTAGCCATCCAGCAGTGCATACAACACGGTCGGTGGGTCATCCACCGCCAGCTGCGCCAGTTGCTGCTGGCCGTGGTGGAGCACCTGGTCCAGCGCGCTGTTGCCGAAGATCGACAGCCAGGCCAGGGTGAAGCCGAGCGGGATCAGCAGCACCCCGAACACGAATTCGCGGATGGTACGGCCACGTGAGATGCGCGCGATGAACAGGCCGACGAACGGTGCCCAGCCGATCCACCAGGCCCAGTAGAACACCGTCCAGCCGCCCAGCCATTCCGGTCGGCCGCCATAGGCGTACACATCGAAACTCTTGCCGACCACGCTGCCCAGGTAGTCGCCCAGGTTCTGCATCAGCGTGCTGAACAGGTACTGCGTCGGCCCGGCGAACAGCATGAACAGCACCAGCGCGATCGCCAGCAGCATGTTGATGTTGGCCATCCAGCGCACGCCCTTCTCGACGCCGGACACGGCCACGGCCACGGCCGCGCCCATCATGCTGACCACCAGGATGATCTGCACCAGGTTGGAGTGCGGAATGTCGAACAGGTGCGAGAGGCCGGCATTGAGGTGCAGCACGCCGAAGCCCATGTCGGCACCGATGCCGAATACGGTGGCGACGATGCCCAGCGCATCCACGGTGTAGCCGATCGGGCCATTGATGCGCTTGCCGATCAGTGGGTACAGCGCAGAGCGCAGGGCCAGTGGCAGGTTGTGGCGATAGGCGAAGTAGGCCATCGCCATCGCCGCCAGCGCGAACACGCCCCAGCCGTGCAGGCCCCAGTGCAGGAACAGCAGCTGCATGGCCTGGCGCGCGCCAGCCTCGCCTGCGGCCGGATCGCCCTGCGGCGGCTGCAGGTAGTGGGTCAGCGGTTCGGATACGCAGAAGAAGAACAGGGTGATGCTGATGCCGGCGGCGAACAGCATGCCGGCCCATGAGAGGTAACTGAACTCCGGCTCGTCATGGTCGGCACCCAGCTTGATGCCACCGTACTTGGACAACGCCACGCCCACCACGAACACCAGGTACAGGGTCATGGCCAGCAGGTAGTACCAGCCGACGTTGAGGGCGGCCCAGTCCTGTGCCTTGAGCAGAAGGCGGCCCGCGCCGAGCGGGAACAGGCTGACGAACAGCGCGAACGCCACGACAACGATCGCCGCGAAGGCGAACACAGGCCGAAGGGTGCGCACCGGGGATTGTTGCGGCTCCAGTACTTCCATGGGGCGGCGTTCTCCGGAAGATCAAAGGGTTAGCCGACCGAGTCTGGCTGAACCGCAGTGGACAGAGCATGAAGTTGCGGCCTGTGGTCGCAGGCCCGTCCGCTCATTCCGTGGTATCACGCGCGCGCTGCGACGCACCCTTGCTTGCGCGGGCCGCGCGCACCGCCTGCGGCGCGGCCACGCGCATCCTGTCCGATCACGACATTACATGCACCGCACACAGCTTGTTGCCATCCGGGTCACGCAGATAGGCCAGGAACACCTGCCGACCGGACATGTTGCGGACGCCGGGCGGATCTTCGATGGCGCTGCCACCGTGAGCCACTCCAGCTTCCTGCCAGGCACGCACGGCCTCTGCACTGCCCAGACTGAAACCGATGGTGCCGCCGTTGGCATGGCACGCTGGCTGCCCATCGATCGGCGCGGTTACACCGAACATCCGCCCATCCTTGAAGTACAGCAGCCGTCCCTTCTCGTCGAATACGCCCGCACGCGCGTCCATCGCGGCGAACAGGGCGTCGTAGAAGCGACGTGCGGCATCCATGTCGTTCGTCCCTACGGTGATGTGGCTGAACATGCGGGCACTCCATGTGGAAAACCGCAGTGTCGATGAGCGCGGGCGACTTCGCAAATCGCTGCACCCTCGCCGCCCCGCTCGCGACCGGGCGTGCTGCTACTTGGCGGTGCTGAGCAGCAGTACCGCCGCCGTGACCAGACCGATGCCGACCCAGCCGATCGGCCGCAGGCGGTTGCCGAACAACAGGCGGCCGCAGCTGGCGGTGCCGATCACGCCGATCGCCCCCCACATCGCATAGGCCGTGGCCAGATCCATGTAGCGCACGGCCTGGCCCAGCAGGGCGAAGGCGATCCAGACCAGGACGATCGCACCGACGCCCCAGCGCCAACGACGGAAACCTTCCGACTTGGCCACCATCATGTTGGCGGCGACGTCGATCAGCGCCGAGCAGATCACGAAAAACAGGGCCAGGGTGTTCATCAGTGCGCCTCCCCGAGGGTGACGCAGACGATGCCGGCCACCGCCAGCATCAGGCCGGCCAGCTGCTGCAGCGACAGGCTCTCGCCGAACACGGTGAGGCCGACCACGGTCAGCAGGGTCAGGCCGAGGCCTTCCCACACCGCGTAGGCCACGCCCACAGCAATGCGGCGCACCGACTGCGCGAGGAAGAAGTAGGACAGCGCCAGCGCGCCAGCCATGATCAGGTAGCCGCTCCAGCCGCCGTCGCGGGCGGCATGGGCCATGAACGAGGTGCCGACCACCTCGGCGATGATCGCCACGGTCAGGCAGGCCCAGGCGGCCAGCGCGCCACGGGCGGGAACAGTACGGGACATGTGAAGCTCCTTGCAGGCGGGGACCGCGCCGCCTCTTCAATGGGTCCACGGCATGCGTGGAGGGTCCGGAACGCCCGCAGACAGGGGCGACGGCGGCCAGTATCATCGCCTTTTACGGTGGCACCAAAATGGATCCCATCGACAGGAGCGATGGATCAATGCCCTATTCCCCCGAATCCCTGCAGGCCTTCGTGGAAGCGGCCGCGCTGGGCTCGTTCTCGGCGGCGGCGCGCCGCCTGCGCAAGACCCAGTCAACGGTCAGTACCGCCATTGCCCATCTGGAGGCCGACCTGGGCGTGAGCCTGTTCGACCGCAGCGGGCGCTACCCCCGGTTGACCGAGGCCGGGCGCCAGGTGCTCGGCCATGCCCAGGAAATCCTCGCCGCCGATGCCCGCCTGCAGCAGTTGAGTGTGCGCCTGGCCGCGCCGGTCGAAGCGCGGCTGACCGTGGTGTTCTCCGACGTGTACCAGCTCGATCCGGAGCAGCGCGTGCTGCAGCGCTTTGCCGAAGCATTCCCGGAGATCGAACTGGAATGGCTGGATGCCGAAGGCGATGACGTGCTGGAGCTGGTCGGCAGCGGCCGCGCCGCGCTGGGCCTGCTGCCGCAACAGGAAAGCTATCCGGATGGCCTGATGGCCCGGCCGTTGGCCCATCACAGCGAACTGTCGGTGTACGTGGCGCGCGAGCACCCACTGGCCAGCGCCGGCCGTCGCAGCGCCGCACAGCTGGCGCGGCACCGGCAGGTGCGATTGAGTGCGGAGGTCGATCAATCCCACATCGTCACCGGCCTGGCCTGGACCGCCACCGACTATCTGATGGTGATGGAGATGGCCGAGGACGGCATCGGCTGGGCCGAGCTGCCGCGGGCACTGGTGCAACGTTATGACCGCGGGCGACTGGTGGAACTGACGCTGCCCGGCTGGCCGCGGCGCATCCACAGCGACCTGCTCTGGCGCCGCGACGCGCCGCCGGGACCGGCCGCACTGTGGTGGGCCGACGCGTTGGGGTGATACGAGTTGCCGGCCAGCGGCCGGCACTACCGGTCAACGATGGGCGAGCGCGTAATCCAGTGCCGCGCACACCGCGGCCACCTGCGCGTCGTTGCACTGCTGCGGGGTCGCCCGGGAGCTGTCCGGGTAGACCTCGGTGGTGGTAGTGAACTTCGCACCGGTGATGCCCGCGCACAGTCCCAGCTTCACCAGCGGATATTCGATCACGCCGTGGGCCACCAGCGGCGAACCGATGATCTCGCCCTTGTCGTCAGCCGGCGCGATGTGGGTGACCTTCTCCACCGCGGCGATCACCGCCTGCTGGAAGACCGGCTGCGGGTTCTCGCTGTCATCCACCAGGTAGAAGCCATCGGGGATCAGGCCCGGTTCGAACGGCCTGCCGTCACGCGCGGCCAACGCCGGGCGGAACTCGCTCTCGTCGCTGTCGGTGGTCTCGTGCAGGTCGATGTGCAGCACGAACTGGCCCTTGTACGGCGCGATCAGATCGATCACCGCCGTTGATTCACGCGCCGGGCCGTCGGCGCGGAAGTTGCGGTTCGGGTCGATCGCATCGAAGTTCCAGCGGTTGATGCGCTCGAAGCCCCACGGATTCACGCACGGTGCCACCAGCAGATTGGCCTTGCCGGCGTAGTCGGCGGCGTGCTTTTCGAGGAATTCCAGCGCGCCCATCACGCCGCTGGTCTCATAACCGTGCACGCCACCGGTAACCAGGGCAGCCGGCAGCACCGGGTTCCAATCGCGGCTGCGCAGAGCGAACAGGGTGTAGGTCTCGCCAGCGTAGTCGAGCTGGCCGTAGGCCACCTTGTCGAAGCGCGAGGCCAGCGCCTCGATGCGCGGCAGCACTTCCTCGTCATAGCGACGCAGGCGCTGCTGGCGGCCACGCCACGTCTCCCGTTCCGCCGCTCCCCACGGCTGGCCAGGGGTTCCGACGGGGTAGAAGGCGGCTTGGGACATGGCAGATCTCAGCGAGTCAGGAAGCGATCGCCCACTCTACCACTGGGGGAACAGCGTGAACCGGCGGCGCATTCCATTGGCGAATGGAATCAGCAATAATTCTCATTTACCGCCTTCCACAGCCCGCACCGATGCCCATCCCTGCCCTGCAACCGGCCCGCCTGCCGCTGGCCGCCGCCCTTACCCTGTGCCTGCTCCCGGCCGCCACCGCCTTCGCCCAGGACGGCGCCACCACGCTGGACAGCATCCAGGTCTCGGGCAGCTGGCTGGGCACCGGCCTGCATGACAGCGTGAAGAGCTTCGCCGGCGCGCGCACCGTGGTCGACCGCCAGCGCATCGAGGCCAGCGGCGCGGCCAGCCTCGGCGATGCGATGCGCCGCATCCCCGGCGTGCAGGTCACCGACAACTCCGGCACCGCGGGCAGTTCGGTGTCGCTGAACATCGGCGTGCGCGGCCTCACCGGGCGCTACTCGCCGCGCTCGACCGTACTGTTGGACGGCGTGCCGCTGGCGGTGGCGCCGTATGGCCAGCCACAGCTGTCGTTCGCGCCGACCAGCCTGTCCAACATCGAGTCGATCGACGTGGTGCGCGGCGGCGGCGCGGTGCGCTACGGGCCGCAGAACGTGGGCGGCATCATCAACTTCAGCACCCGCTCCATTCCCACCGAGGCCGGCCTGCACGGCGAAGCCGGCATGCGCTACACCGCCTACGACCATGGCGGCGGTGACAGCACCCAGTACAACGCCTTCCTCGGCGGTACCGGCGACAATGGCCTGGGCGCGGCCCTGCTGTACTCCGGCCAGGATGGTCGCGGCTGGCGCCGGGGCAGCGATGACCGCTTCAATGATCTCGCGCTGAAGTTCGCCTACGCCATCGATGCGCAGCAGGAACTGCGCGCCAAGCTGTCCTACTACGATGTGCGCTCACTGACCCCGGGCGGCCTGACCCGCACCCAGTACGAGGCCGATCCGTTCCAGAACACCCGCCCCACCGATTTCTGGAAGGGCCACCGCACCGGCGTCGACCTGGGCTACACCAACACGCTGTCGGCCAACAGCGAGTTCGAGGTGCTGGCCTATTACAACGAGAGCACCCGTGCCAGCTCGCTGATCAACGCCGCCAACACCCAGCTGACCGTGCAGCCGCGCGACTACCGCGTGCTCGGCATCGAGCCGCGCTATACCCAGCGCCTGCACTGGGGCAGCGCGATGCATGACATCACCGCCGGCTACCGCTTCCTGCGCGAGCGCGGCAACGACCGCAGCTACACCGTCGCCCGCCGCACCGGCGCGGCCAGTGCCACCACCCGCTTCGACAACGCCACCGACGCGCACGCCTTCTACATCGACGACCGCATCGCGATCGGCCAGTGGCGGATCACCCCGGGCGTGCGCATGGAGTGGATCGACATGGACCGCCGCCAGACCGGTGGCGCGGCGACCTTCAGCAGCCGCAACGACAAGGCTCTGCCCTCGCTCAACATCGCTTATCTGCTGACTCCGCAGCTGACCGTGTTCGGCAACTACACCACCTCGTTCGGGCCGGTGCAGAACATCCAGCTCAATTCGCAGACGGCCAACAACCCGCTGAACCCGGAAATCGCCAGGACCACCGAGCTGGGCGCGCGCTGGCAGGACGGCGCCCTGCGCGCGGAAGTGACCGTGTTCAAGATGCGCTTCGACAACCAGATCCTGCAGGTGCCGGGAATCACCCCGCCGACCTTCCAGAACATCGGCGCCACCGACCACAAGGGCGTGGAGAGTGCACTGGAGTACCACTTCGCCGAGGACAGTGCGCTGGCCGGGTTGGAGCTGTACGCCAACTACACCTGGACCAAGGCGATCCAGCAGTCGGGCGACAACCGTGGCCTGGACGTGCCGTTCTACTCGCGCGACACCGACAGCGTCGGCGCCCGCTACGCACTGGCCGGCTGGACCTTCAATGTCTCCAGCACCCACCAGAGCGGCCAGTTCTCCGATGCCGCCAACACCTGGGAAGAAACCGCCGATGCGCGCGTGGGCCGCGTGCCGGGCGTGCGCCTGTGGAACGCGCAGGTGGCCTGGCAGGTGCCGGGCCTGGGCGACAGCGAGATTGCGCTGGGCGTGAACAACCTGGCCGACAAGCGCTGGTACACCCGCAACGTTGATGGCAACGCCGGCCGCATGGTGGCCGCGCCGCGCACGTTCTACGTGCAGGGCCGCTACCGCTTCTGAGGCGGTAGCCACCCGATGCGGTGACGGTGGCGCTCACGGTGGCGGCGTATCATGCCGCCACCATGTCACTGCCTGTTTCGCCATCGCGCCTGCATCTGGCCTTCCAGGGCCTGCGCCTGCGCCTGCGTGGCAGCGACCTGTGGTTCATCGCGCTGGCGTTGCTGGTCGGCTTGATCGCCGGCTACCTGACCCTGCTGCAGTCGGGCATCGCGCGCTGGCTGCAGGGCACGCTGTATGGGCTGGACGACGGTATGCGCCTGAGCTCCCTGCCCTCGCTGACATGGACCGCGCTGCTGGTGCTGCCGCTGGGTGGCCTGCTGGTCGGCCTGGTCAGCCTGGCCGCGACCCGGCTCAAGCGGCCCCTGCTCGATGCGGTGGAAGCCAATGCCCTGCATGGCGGCCGCATGTCGATGCGCGACAACCTGATCGTACTGACCCAGACCCTGCTGTCCAATGGCTGCGGCGCCTCGGTGGGTCTGGAGGCTTCGTATACGCAGATGGGCGCCGGCAGTGGTTCGCAGCTGGGCCGGGTGATGCGCCTGCGCCGCAATGACGTGCGCATCCTGGTCGGCGCCGGTGCCGCCGGCGCCATCGCCGCCGCCTTCGGTGCGCCACTGGCGGGCGCGTTCTATGCGTTCGAGATCGTCATCGGCGCCTACACCCCGGCCGCACTGGCGCCGGTGGCGGTGGCTGCACTGGCCGGCGCGTTCGTGGCCGACCAGGCTGGCATCGAGGCCTACCTGCTGCCCGCTGCCTCGACCATCGACGTTCGCGCCGCCGACTACGCCATCTACGGTCTGCTCGGCTGCTGCTGCGCGATGGTCGGCATTGCCATCATGCGGCTGATCGCCTCGATCGAGGGCACGGTCAAGCGCAGCCCGCTGCCTGCCTGGGGTCGGCCGGTGGTCGGTGGACTGCTGCTGATACCGCTGGCCCTGGCCAGCCCGCAGGTGCTGTCGTCCGGACATGGCGCCCTGCACCTGGACCTGACCACGCACCTGCCGCTGATCTGGATCGGCGGCCTGCTGACCCTGAAGTGCCTGGCCTCGGGCATCTCGCTGGGCTTCGGCTTCCGTGGCGGCCTGTTCTTCGCCTCGCTGTTCATGGGCACCCTGGTCGGCGCGCTGTTCGCCGGCCTGCTGGCCATGGCCACCGGCGTGCCGGCGGTCGACGCCACCTCCGCCGCGCTGGCCGGCATGGCAGCGCTGGCCGCAGCCGTGGTCGGCGCGCCGATGACCATGGCCATGCTGGTACTGGAAGGCACCCACGACTTCCTGCTGACCAGCGTGGTGATGAGTGCGGTGCTGGTCTCCAGCACGCTGGTACGGCAGTGGTTTGGTTATTCGTTCTCGACCTGGCGCATGCACCTGCGCGGGGAGACCATCAAGAGTGCCCGCGACGTGGGCTGGGTACAGAACCTCAACGCCGGCCGACTGATGCGCAAGGGCGTGGCCACCGCCCCGTCCGACCTTGACGCCGCCACGTTCCGCCAGCGCTTCCCGCTGGGCTCGGGCAGCCGGGTGATCCTGATCGACAGCGAGGGCCACTACGCCGGCATCGTGCAGATTCCGCGCGTCTACGGCGACGGCGTGAAACCGGAGACGGCGATTGGCGAGCTGGCCGAGAACCGTGACGTGTCGCTGTCGCCGTCCGCGGACGTGGTCAGCGTGATGCAGCGCTTCGACCAGACCCAGGCCGATGAACTGGCCGTGGTCGGCGCCGACGGCCAGGTGCTGGGCGTAGTGTCCGAAGCCTTCGTACGCAAGCGCTACGCTGAGGAGCTGGACAAGCGCCAGCGCGAACTGATGGGCGAGCGCGTCGACGACACCGACTGACCCGACAAAAAGGGGACGGAGGGGATTAAGTCGCTTCTGGCACTTTCGAAATCCACGCATGGCGTGGATCTACTGTCACCTCGACCGGGTAGACTCCGGCCATGCGCTTCATTGAGACTTTCCAGGCAGGTCCCTTCGCCGACACCGTGGTCAGCCTGCTGGCCGCCTTCGTGCTGGGTACGTTGATCGGTGCCGAGCGCCAGTACCGGCAACGCACCGCCGGCCTGCGCACCAACGTGCTTGTGGCAGTCGGCGCCGCCGCCTTCGTCGACCTGGGCATGCGCATCGCCGGCAGTGCCGAGGCGGTGCGGGTGATCTCCTACGTGGTCTCCGGTGTCGGCTTCCTCGGCGCCGGCGTGATCATGAAGGAAGGCATGAACGTGCGTGGCCTGAACACCGCCGCCACCCTGTGGTGCTCTGCAGCGGTCGGCAGCTGCACCGGCGCGGACATGCTGGCCGAAGGCGTGCTGCTGACCGTGTTGATCATCGCCGGCAACACCCTGCTGCGGCCGTTGGTGAATGCCATCAACCGCATTCCGATCAACGAGGCAGCGACCGAAGCCACCTACGAGGTGCGCCTGAGCGTGGATGCCGACGCCGTGCCGCGGGTGCGCGAGCGCCTGGTCGATGCGCTGGAAGCGGCGCAGTATCCGGTGGGCGATGTGCAGGTGGTCGAGCATGCCGACGCGCCTACCGATGTGATCGCGGTGCTGGTCAGTACGGCCGTGAGTGCCGATGAACTGGACGTGGTGCTGGCACGGATGGAGCAGGTGCCGGGCGTGCTGCATGCCACGTGGGAAGTCAGTACCCGCGATTGATTCAACCGCCCATCCGCTGCTGTGCGCGCAACAGTTTCCGGAACGAACCGCACTTGCGGGCATCCTCCGCCTGCGGGCAGGCCGCTGCGCGCTGCAGGTGCCGGCGCACCCGCTGCAACCGGGTGATCTGCCGCTGCAGCACCTCGGCTTGTGCCAGCAGTGCCTCGCGGTCGAGTGAGATGCACCCCTGCTGCGACGGCAGCGATGCACCGATCTGCTGCAGCGACAGCCCGGCCGCCTGGCCCAGGCCGATCAGCGCCAGCCGTTCCAGCACCTGCGCGTCGTACTGCCGGCGCAGGCCGCGGCGCCCCAGCGCCTGCAGCAACCCCAGCTGTTCGTAGTAGCGCAGGGTCGAGGCCGGCACGCCACTGCGCTTGACCACCTCGCCGATATCCAGTTCGCGCACGGGCTTGACCTCAAGTGACCTTCAAGCACCAAGCTATGGGCAACTACCCGGCGAGGCAAGGCCATGGCAAGCACATCTCCCATTGATCAGAACGCCCTGTGGAACGGCCCTGGCGGCCAGGCGTGGGTTGCGCAACAGGCTGTTCTTGACGGCCTGTTCCAGCCGATGGCTGACCTGCTGGTCACCGAACTTCCTGAGACCGTTACCGAACTGCTCGACATCGGCTGCGGCACCGGCGCCAGCCTGCTGGCCGCGGCCGCAGCGCGTCCCGCGGCACATTGCACCGGCCTGGACATCTCCGCGCCGATGCTGGCGCTGGCCCATCAGCGCGCCAAGGCGGCAGGACTGGACGCGGACTTCATCGTGGCAGACGCGCAGCGCCATCCGCTGCCGCCCGCGCACTTCGACTGGATCCAGTCGCGGCTGGGCGTCATGTTCTTCGAGGACAGCCAGGCCGCGTTCGCCAACCTGCATCGTGCCAGGACACCGGGCGCTGGGCTGCGCTTCATCGCGTGGCGCAGTGCCGGGGAGAATCCGTTCATGACCACCGCCGAGCGCGCCATTGGCGATGAACTGGATCTTCCGCCCCGCGTACCCGGCGCACCGGGACAGTTCGCTTTTGCCGATGGCGAGCGCGTGCAGCGCCTGTTGCAGGCCGCCGGCTGGAATGACGTGGAAGTGGTTGCGGTGGACCTGCCCTGTTCGCTCGCCCGCGAAGACCTGCCGACCTATGTCGGTCACCTGGGACCGTTGGGACTGGCCCTACGATCGATGCCGGAAGCCCGCGCCGCAGTGCTTCGCGAAAAAGCATTGGCCGCATTCGCGCCGTTCATCGAAGGTGACCGCGTTCGCGTGGATGCCGCATGTTGGTTGATCCGCGCCCACGCTTGAAAAAAGGGGACGGAGGGGATTAAGTCGCATATGCCCCGGTTGTGCCGGAAACGACTTAATCCCCTCCGTCCCTTTTTCTGCTAGAGGGCCTCGCCGGCGTCGGCCAGGCGCGATTCGATCAGTGCGTACCACTGCTGCAGCACGTCGATCAGCATGTCCAGCTCGGCATCGGTGCGCTGTGCGCGGCCACTGCGCAGGCAGGCCTGGGCTTCCTGCAGCTGGGCCAGGAACCCGGCCACGGTATCGGCCTGCAGGATCAGGCCCGGCAGGCGCCGCCCGGGGATGCGCACCACGGCATGGTTGCCGAGCTGGCCGTACACGCTGAGCGTAGCTTCCGTCTTCATGGAGAGGGGCAGGAATTGGGCATTCATCGCGTGCACCGTTTGGAAACCTGAGCCGCGGGCAGGCGTGGACGACGGGGGAGACGTTGCCACGCCTGCCGGCGGTCAGGGGGGACTCGGGATGCCGGGGCATCGCCCCGGCGCAGGAAGGTCAATGTGGCTGTGCCATCCCGGCGATCTGCACGCGCCGGTTCGGCGCCAGGCAGGCAATCAGCTCGCGCCGGTTGCGCTGCTCGCACTGCACGATCGGCTCGGCCGCACCGTGCCCTTCGGCACTGATGCTGGCTGCAGGCACGCCCCCCTGCACCAGCGCGTTGCGCACGGCATCGGCGCGGCGCTGCGACAGTGCCTGGTTGTAGCTGGCGCTGCCAATGCGGTCGGTGTAGCCGGTTACCTTGATCGACTGCACCTGCGCGGCCTCGCGTACCTGCGCCAGGATGCCCTGCACCGCCTGCTGGCCTTCGGCGCTGAGTACCGCGCTGTCGAATCCGAACAGCGCGTCGGCCGACAGCCGCAGGGGCTGCTCCGGCAGCGGTGCCGGTGCCAGCGGCGCTGGTGGCCGCGGCGGTTCGAGCACGGCCGCGCACGACTCCGGCTTCCAATAACCGCCCTGCGCGATGCCCTTGCTGTCGAAGCGCACCTGGAACTGGCAGGTGAAGTACTCCGCGCCCTGCGCGGTGCGGAAGTTGAACAGGTAGTTCCACTCGCGCACGCCCCACATGCCTTCATTGAAGTGCGGTGTGCCCAGCAGCGTGTACAGCTGCCGCTTGCTCATGCCCGGCGCGAAGCGGCGCAGGTCGGCGACGTCGGGATAGATGCCTTCCTTCAGCGAGGCCTTGGAGGCCTCCGGGAAGTGCACGGCGGTAGCTTCGGCAGGACCGTCGGCGGCCGGCGCATGGCTGCGGCAGGCGGCCAGCAGGCCCATCCCCAGGATCAGGCCCAGCGTGGCGGCACATTGGCCGGCGCGGGCGATGCGATGCTGTTTCATGTCGTTCCCCCTGTAGACGTTTCCGCGATGCCGGGCCGCGGGTGCGGCCCGGCGGCGGGGATCACCACTGGATGCCGGCACCGACGGCCACACCGGCCTCGCCACGGCTGTTGGTCGAACCGCTGAACTTGTAGATCCAGCGGCCGCCTTCGGAGACACCGGAGATACCGACCGCCACGCCCGATTCGCCGTTGTAGCTGCCGGCGGCGATCGAGGCCATGCTGCGGCCCGCCTCGCTCGGCTGCGGCAGCGCTGCGGTGGCCATCGCCGACGCGATACCGGCCGAAGCACGATTGTCGGTCTTGCGCAGGTCGCGCTCGAAGCCGCCCATGCGCTCGTCGGTGTAGGCCTTGGACCAGTCCAGGGTCTGCGCCATGCCCGACTTCAACTGGTCCACATTGACGGCATCGGTGCCAGCAGTACCGGCGGCGACGTTGCGCACCGTGGTCGGGCCGCTGCTGGTGCTGCCCAGGGTGACACTGTTGTAGTTGGTCGCGCCGTTCACCGTGGTGTCGTAGCGGATCGTGCCCTGCTGCGAAGCCTGCAGCTGGCGCACGTTGACCGCATCGGTGGCCTGCGAGCCGTCTGCCACGTTGACCACCTGGCGTTCGGCACCGGCGGCACCGACAGAGACCGTGTTGGCCCGGTTCGCCACCGAACCCGCACCCAGCGCCACCGAGTTGTCGGCCTGCGCCTGCGAACCATTGCCCAGCGCGGTCGAGTTGGCACCGGCGGCGGTGGAGCCTGCGCCGCCGGCGGCCGAGTTGGCGCCGCTGGCGGACGGATCGGCCAGGTTGTTGGTGTTGTTGGCGCGGAAGCTGCCCGCCACGTTGGTGATGTTCTGGATCTTCTGGTCGGTGTACTTCTTCGACTCGTCGATGGCGTAGTTCACGCCGTTCTTCAGTTGGCCGACATTGGTCGCGTCATAGGTGTCCGAGCCATCGGCTACGTGGGTGATCTTGCGTTCGCTGCCACTGCTGCCGACCGAGACCTCACCGGCCGAATTGCTGGCACCGGTCTGCCCGTAGGCGCCGGTGTAGCCGCTCTGTGCACCGACGCTGGCGACCGAACCGGCACCCAGCGCCACGCTGTTGCCGGCACTGCTGCTGGCACCGTTGCCGACCGCCACGCTGTTCGCACCGGCTGCGCTGGCCTGCGGGCCGACCGCCACCGCTTCCGCACCTGCCGCGGTGGCTGCGGCCGCCGTTGAGTTGACCGCCAGGTACGCACTGCCACCACCGCCATTGGTGATGCGCTGGTTTAGGACCTTCAGCGAGCCGTCGACAGCGGTGAAGGCGGCGGTGACGTTGTTGTAGTCGCCGCTGGTGAAGGTGCCATCGGTGGCGATGCTGGAGATGCTGAACGTCGGCGCGGTCCACACGTTGGTGGTGCCGTTGTAGGCGGTGGTGCCGCCGAAGTAGGTGGCGATGGTGCTGTTCGTGCTGAACAGCTGGTCGCCGGTGATGGCATCACTGCTGCCAGCCAGGATGCTGCCGGCGGCGACGTTGGTGATCTTCACCGCGCCGGTGCCGGTACCCGTCAGCGTCACGCTGTTGAGCACGTTGCCACTGCCATCGACGTCGTACTTCACGGCCAGCTTGTCGATCTCGCCGGTCTGGTCGGCAACGTTGGCCAGCGAGTTGCTGACGGCATCGAACGCGGTGCCAACATCGTTGTAGCTGCCCTTGGTCACGGTGCCGTTGGCGGCGACGTTGTTGATCGAGTAGGTCGGTGCGGTCAGTACGCCGTTGGCATCGACCGCGGCACCACCGCCCAGATGGGTGGCTACCGCCTGGTTGGCGGCAAACAGCTGGGCACCATTGATGGCCTCACTGCTGGTGGCACTGACCTGGCCCGGGCCAAGGTTGCGCAGCGTGGTTGCCGTGCCGGTCTGGCCCAGCGTGGCGCTGGCGTAGTTGACACTGCCATCGGCGTTGAGGTCATAGCGCAGCGCGCCCTGTTCCGATGCCTGCAGCTGGCCAACATTGACCGCGTCGGTCGCAGCAGTACCGGCCGCCATGTTGGTGACCTGGCGCTCGGCACCGGCCGCACCGATGGACACGCTGTTGGCACGGTCGGCCAGGCTGCCGGCACCCACCGCGATACTGTTGGCGGCAGTGGCGCGGGCGTTGGTACCGACCGCGATCGAGTCGGCGCCGGTGGCCAGCGCCTCGGTACCGGTCGAGTTCACCCGCAGGTACTTGGTGCCACCGTTGCGGATGTCGGTGATCTGCGTATTGAGGTTGACCAGCGAGCCATCGACTGCGGCGAAGGCATCGGTGGCATTCTCATACAGGCCCTTGGCGATGGCACCACCAGTGGAGATCGTGCTGATCTCGAACAACGGTGCAGTAAAGATGCCGCTGGCCGGATCGAAAGCCGCACGACCACCGAAGAAACTGGCGATGGCACTGTTGGTAGCCGCCAGCTGGCCGCCGTTGACCGCCTCCAGGCTACCGGCGGTGACCGCGCCGGCGGCAAGATTGCCGATGGTGGTGGTGCCGGTGCCTGCGCCGAGCGTGACCCGGCGATAGTTCGGGTTGCCCGAGCCGTCCAGGTCATAGGTGACCGCTGCGGAGGCCACATCGTCGATCAGACTGATGGCGCCCTTCAGCTGGGCCACGTTGACAGCATCGGTATTGGCGCTGCCCGCGGCAAGGTTGGTGATCTGGCGCTCGCCGCCACCGGCCGTGCCCACCGACACTTCGCCGGCCGAGACCTGGGGTGCGGTGAGGCCGTACGCGCTGTAGCTGGCCTGAGCGCCGCGCAGTGCAGCGGAGCGGTAACCCAGCGCGACCGAGTTGGCCTGGTTAGAAGTGGCTTCGGCACCCAGCAGGGTCTGTCCGTTGGCGGTGCCCACGGCACTGTCACCGACGACGACCGAGTGGCCCATGCGGGCGGCATAGTCGGCCGTCGGCACGCCGGTCGGATTGCTGGGATCGTTCACGCCATCGCCGGGGAAGGCGACATTGGCATCGACCTTCGGCAGTTCATGGCGTGCATTGGCACCGATCACCACTTCCTTGGACCCGTTGGCGAAGGCGCCATCGCCCATCAACACCTGGTAGTCCTGTGCCGCGTTGACCGCCCAGCAGGAAATATCGGCCAGCGCGATGTCCAGGCACTTGGCCGCCCACGCCGGCGAGTCGGTTGGCAGAAGGAGGCCCAGCAGGCCACCGGGATTGCCGTTGTTGATGTTGTAGATGTAACTGTCGGAAGTCACGCCACCGATCAGGGTCAGGTGCGAGCTGCCGCCCGTGGCTGCGCCGCCCAGGCCATTGAGCGTGCTGCCGACCGGCGACAGGTTGACCACAGGCAGGCCCAGCACATTGACCGTCGAATAGGTCTGCATGACGTTGGCGTTGCTGAGCTTGAGATTGCCGTTGCTCAGGTAGCCGTTGCCGCCGAACAGGCTGGTGGTGGTCGGCCCGATCAGCTGGCCGACATTGCCGACCAGGCCACCGGTGCCGATGATCAGGCCAGCATTCGGGTCGGCCGGCGCGGGCGCCTTCGGACTGGTTGGCGGAATCGCCGAGGGTTGGGTCAGGCCGAGGCTGCCCAGCGTGCCTCCCACCAGGCCACCCACGGCGCTGCCCAGGTTGCCGACGGTGCCATTGAGATTGCCGTTGAGCAGGTTGCCCACCGCGCTTCCGACACTGCCCAGCGTGCTGCCCAGCACGCCGCCCAGGCCGCCGGTGGGGCTGCCGGTGGTGCCGTTGAGAATGCCGCCCACGGCGCTGCCGACCTGGCCAACGGTGCCGTTCAGTGCGCCGCCCACTGCACTTCCAACGGTACCGACAGTGCCGTTCAGAGCACCGTCCACGGCGCCGCCGACCTGGCCGACGGTGTTGTTGAGCGTGCCACCCACGGCGCCGCCAACCTGGCCGACGGTGCCGTTCAGTGCGCCGCCCACTGCACTTCCAACGGTACCGACAGTGCCGTTCAGAGCACCGCCAACTGCGCCACCGACTGCGCCGACCGCGTTGTGGAGCGTGCCGCCCACTGCACTTCCAACGGTACCGACAGTACCGTTCAGAGAACCGCCAACTGCGCCACCGACTGCGCCCACCGTGTTGTTGAGCGTGCCACCCACGGCGCCGCCAACCTGGCCGACGGTGCCGTTCAGTGCGCCGCCCACTGCACTTCCAACGGTACCGACAGTACCGTTCAGAGCACCGTCCACTGCGCCGCCGACTGCGCCAACCGTGTTGTTGAGCGTGCCGCCCACGGCGCTGCCGACCTGGCCGACGGTGCCGTTCAGTGCGCCGCCCACTGCACTTCCAACGGTACCGACAGTGCCGTTCAGAGCACCGTCCACTGCGCCGCCGACTGCGCCTACCGTGTTGTTGAGCGTGCCGCCCACGGCGCTGCCGACCTGGCCGACGGTGCCGTTCAGTGCGCCACCCACCGCGCTACCAACTGCACCCGCGGCACTGTGAAGCGTCCCACCGACAGCACCCACCGCACCACCCACCAGGTTGCCGACGCCCAGTGCGCTGTGCTGCGCCGCGACGGTCGCCTGTCCGGCCAGCTTCAGGTTGCGATCGGCCACTACCTCCTGACCGTCCGGCGCCTGCACGCGCACCTTGCCGGCGACGCCGGCATCGAACGCGGCGCTGATGGCACGATCATGGGTTTCACCCGGCAGCTCCTCCTTGGCCGGCAGCGTGACTGCCGCCGTCGCCCGGGCCTGGCCCTGCCCTTCGATGTGATGGCCAGCGACCGCCAGATGCGTGTCGGCCTTGCCGTCGACGGTGGCTTTCAGCCCAGGCAGTGATCCGGCGGCTGCACCGCTGAGGCCGGCGGCCGCCCGGGCACCCGTATCGATCGAAGCGACCTGGCGGCCAGCGATGCCGACCTTGGCCCTGGCGCGCGCATCGGCAGCGACGCCCAGCGGCGCCTGGGCGCCGGGCGCAACGTGCGCAGCCAGCGATGCATCCACCTGTGCCGCCCTGGCCGCAGCGTTGCCCACGCCAACATTGGCGCGGACATCAGCCGCCAGCGCCGGCACGGCCACTTGCTTCGGCACGGTGTTCGCTGCCAGCTTCACCTGCACGGTGGCCGGCAACACGTCAGGTACCAGCGGCAGCGACGTGGTATTCAACTGCAGGCCCAGACGAGCATCCGCACTGATTGCGGGGCTGTTCTGCGCCTGCCGCGCGGCGGCAGCCAGGGCCACTTCCGCGTCAACCTTGACCGGCATCGGCTGCGCATACTTTGCCGCGAGTGCTTGCAGGTCACGCAGCGATTGATTGGTTTCCGAGGCCCCAGCGTGACCGCTGGCCAGCGCACACAGCAGTGCCAGCGCCAGGGCCGTGGGCATCAGCAGGAAGGCGCGCGGATCGCGTGCGGCGCTGCCGCCGCTGTCGCCGGTGGCCAGTTCCGAGGCCACAACCAGAGCATTGAGCTGGCGGTTCCATACACGCCGGTAGATGCGGTTCATGAGCATTTCCCCCGTAGGCGAACAACTGGAATGTCAGTGGACTTGCCGCTAGGCAGGTGACTGACATTTCAGCGGTTGCAACGAGGGCGGTGCACTTCAATCCGGCACGGCAATCGCGCATTCCGGCAAATCCACGGCCGGAATCGGCAGCCGGCTATGCATAAGCGGCAACACGATCGGCAAGCGGATACGCAATTCCGGCATAAACACCGCGAAAACCCTCGCCGGGCCTGGATCAGGCCGGTTGGCCGATCTGCGCGGGTGCGCGCATCAGGGTGTCGCGCGGCAGTTCGCCGAATACCTTGCGGTAGTTGTCAGCGAAGCGCGACAGGTCCCACAGCCCGCAGCTCAGGGCGATCGCCTTCACCGAGCGACGGCTGGAGTCTGCCATAGACAGGCTGCGGCAGGCCGCGCACAGGCGCAGCATGGAGAGGTAGCGGTTCGGCGAGGTTCCAAACAGGTCCTCGAACGCATAGCGCAGGCCGCGCTCGCTGACGCCGGCGGCATCGCAGATCTCGTTCATGTAGATGTTGCGACGCAGGTTGAGCCGCATGAAGTTCTCTGCACGCTGCGCGATCAGATAATGCGTGCGCCGCGCACGGGTGCAGCCCGGGCGATCCGCCGCACCGGCGCCCAGCAGGGCCTGCACATGCTCATGCAGCAGGTTCTCGGTTTCATCCGGCTGCAGCCCTGCCCCCTGTCCCAGCTGCAGGTGCAGCTGCTGGTAATGGCGCGCCAGCGGCGTGGCGTCGCTGGCCAGGTTGAACAGCGAAAGTGCCTGGCCAGCAGGTGGCGTGCTGCGCAGGCTCAGTTCGGTCAGCTTGCGCTGGACGCGGGCCACCGGCACCAGCATCAGGGTCATGTGCGTGCCCGGGCTCAGGGTGAACTCACTGATGCCCTCCGGCATGATCGTCAGCGCCATGCCCGGCGTGAGCGGCACGCCGTGGCACCAGCTCATCGTTTCATCGGTGGCGTGCAGGTACCCCAGCATCGCCCAGTCCGGCGGCAGCATGAAACGGCCACGGCAATGGAAGCCGCAGCTGATGCTGCAGAACAGGGCTTCCTCGTGCACGCGCGAAGCGAACGCCGCCCGTGGCCCGTTGCCATCCAGCAGCAGCAGTTCGACATCACAGACGCGAAGCACGCCGCTCAGCGTGGCCAGGTCTATCGACCGAAGGCCGCTGTCGTCGCTGTCCTCTACCCCACCATCGACCATGACAGTGTTGTCCCCCCGTTGATCCGCCATCCGCTGCGGCCCCCACTGCCTGACAGGGCGCGCAACGATCCAGAATCCATTTCCGTTGCCACGCCGGCGGCGCCGGCGTCGATGCGATCGTACAAATCAATGCAAGAGCTTGAATGCGAGTATGCCCAATAATCGGCAAAGGTAAACCCGCGGCCCGGCATGATGAAAATGGATACACAAGTGAAGAAAATGTCGGAGCGGCTGGCACGGTTTTCGCATGGACCACAAAGCGAATCACATTATCTGCACGACAATGAATCGTTTTGCGTGCGAAAGGATTTTCGTCACAGAAACCGTCTGAAATTTTCAGGCTTCCGGGGTTTCTGCCGAATTTGCATATAGGTTCCGGTTGCAGCCAACCGCCATTCAGGCAAAGTCGACATTACGGTGATCCGGCCACCTGATCTGGCCGCACCCAGGGGGACAGCATGACCACGCACGCATCACTGGATGCCTCGACCACCGGCCCCGGGCCGTCCGGTCGCGACCGTGCGGCCGATGTCCCGCCTGGAAGCGATCACCCTGCTTGAGCACAGCGGGCCAGTCCCGCCGTGCCTCCTCCGCCAGGACGCGCGGAGGCCCACGGACGATCCCGGCGGAGCCGGGCCACCGCCCAACGCAGGTGTACTGCATCCGCAGACAGGTAGAGGGAGATTGGTCATGAACGCATCGATCCGCAAATTCCTGAAGGAAGAAGACGGCGTCACCGCGCTCGAGTACGGGCTGCTGGCTGCCGTCATCGCTGGCGTCCTGATTGCGGTCGGCAACGACCAGATCAAGGGGTTCTTCGAAACGCTGTTCAAGAACCTCTCCGCACTGGCCACCAAGGCGTCGGGCTCGACGACCTGAGCGGCGACCGCGCGCGGCCGGCAGGGCCGCGACGGCGGGGCGCATGGAACCAGGCGAAGACCGTCCAGTGACGGACGATGGAGTGTGCGATGACAGTGCTGGGATTGTTGGCCATCGGCGTCTGCCTGCGGATCGCGATCAGTGATCTGTATGCCCGTCGGGTGCCCAACACCTGGCTGGTCGCCGCATGCGTGATCGCCACTGCGGTGATCGTGGTCGGCCAGTTCAGTGCGCCGCGCCAGCCGTGGCTGCCCCACCTGGCCGGCGCGGCGATCGGCCTGTTGGCGCTGCTGCCGTTCCATGCCCTGCGCTGGATGGGCGCCGGGGACGTGAAGTTCTTCGCCGTGGTGGGCCTGATGCTGGGCTGGCAGGCGCTGCTGCCGGTCTGGCTGGTAGCGAGCCTCGCGGCTGGGTTGCATGCCGTGCTGGTGCTGGCCGGTCGCCGCCTGGGCGTGCTGCTGCCCGGTCACCTGCAGATGCAGGTCAACCGCACCAGCACGCAGTGGCAAGCGCATCCGGTGCTGCGTGACATGCAGGCCGCCCGCCAGGGACGACGTGGCATTCCCTATGCAGCCTACCTGGCACTGGCCGCCATCGGCTGGGTGCTGGCCAGCATCTACGGAGGTGCACCATGAACATCCGCAGCCCACGCCTGCAACGCGGTGTCGCCAGCATCGAGTTCGCCCTGATGCTGATGCTCGGCCTGTTGCCGCTGCTGCTGTTCACCTTCTCCGGGGTGATGATCATGGCGGCGCAACAGACCCTGGCCACCGCCTCGGCCGAAGGCGCGCGTGCCTCGCTGCGCTACGGCACCGCCAGCGAACGACGCACAGCCGCCTGCGTCGCCGCACGCACCTCGATGCAATGGTTGCTGCAGTTTTCCAGGCAGAACGTGGACTGCAGCGCGGGGGGCAGCAACGCCATCGTGGTGTCGGCACAGGCGCCCTGCGCCGGTCTGGCCACGGCCCAGTGCATGACCGTGACGGTCAGCTACGACTACGCCAACCATCCCTTCCTGCCCGGCACCGCCACGCTCTACAAGTGGGTGATGCAGGCCCCCATCCGCAGCGTCGCGGTCGCGCAGCTCGATCTCGGCAGCGGCAATTGATGATCGGTACTTTGGAGACGGTTCCATGCTCAAGTTGACCCGCATCGCTGCCGTCGCCCTGATCGGCCTGGCCGTGCTGCTGGCGCTGATCGCCTTCATGATCGGGCGCAAACCCGCCGCACCTGCAACGGTCGCGCCAGTCGCTCACAACGAGGCCCAGGCGATCACCGTGGTCGAAGCCGTGGCACGCCTGCCTGCGGGCGAGCCGATCAGCGCCAACGGCCTGCGCCTGGCCCAGCGCACCTCACCCGTCCCCGGCGCCGCTACCAGCATTGCCGCCGTGACCGGCAAGGTGCCGGTGCAGGACATTGCCGAAGGCAGTGTGATCAACGGCAGCGCGTTGGCTCAGGGCTTCTCGCTGCAGCTGCGGCCGGGCGAGCGTGCCCTGGCCGTACCCGTGGACGAACTGGTCGGTGCCGGCAACCGCATCCTTCCCGGTGATTTCGTCGACGTCTTCCTCAACCTCCGCAACGCCCAGCCCAGCATCAACAGCCCTGGCGAAGCGGCGCAGACGCGCCTGCTGCTGTCGCGCCTGCGCGTCCTGAGCTACGGCCAGCAGGACATCGTGCCGCTGGCCACAGAGACTACTTCCGACAGCGAGGCCGACACCCGCAACGACCCGCGCGCTGCCGACATCACCGGAAGTGGCAGCACGCACAGCAGCAATGAAGCGCCGCAACCCGCACGCAGCGCGGTGCTTGCGGTACCGGTGGCCGACGCCAACCGGCTGCTGCTGGGTGCGCAGCAGGGCAAGCTTTTCCTGGCCCTGCGCAATCCCGCCGATACCGGCCTGCCCGACCTGGCGTTGTTCCCGCAATCGCGCGGAGTGATCGACCCGCTGCGTGGGCTCGACGCCGAACAGCAGCTCGCCCTGCAGCGGCCGGAGAACCACGCCTTTGCCGGTATCGACAGCGACGCGCTGGCCGGACGTGGCAGTGCACCGCCACGCAGCACCCCGGATGCACCGGCGCGCGCGCCGGCGTCACGTCGCAGTGCACCGCGCGCGTCGGGGATCGAGATCATCCGCGGCGACAGTTCCGCATCCCGTGCCTCCCTTTGACCTGCATCGAGTGCATCCATGACCGAACGTCGCCGCCGTCCACGCCTCTCCCTCCGCCAGCGCTGGCTGGCCCTGCTGCTGGTGCTGCTGGCGCCGGCAACGAGCGTGGCCGCCGATGACCTGGTGCTGCAGGCGCGCGAGCAGCGTCCCTGGAACCTGCCGGCCGACCTGGAGCGGGTGGCCATTGCCGACCCGGGTGTGGCCGACATCGTGATGCTGCGCGGGCAGCGCCAGGCGCTGCTGGTCGGCAAGACGCCTGGCACCACCACCCTGCTGCTGTGGCACCACAGACAGGCCGAGCCACAGCGGTTGACGGTACGGGTGCAGAGCGCCGTACAGGGCGCTGCCAGCACCGGCGGTACCGGGCTGGTGTTCACCCAGCAGGACCAGCAGGGCCTCCTGCAGGGAAGCACCGACAGCATGCTCACGCACATGCAGGAACAGCGCACTGCGGCGATGGCGCTGGGCAAGGACGGCATGCTTGCCGATGCGTCCACCATCAACAGTGGGGGCGTGGTCCAGGTCGAGGTCAAGGTGGTCGAGTTCAACAAGACCGCGATGAAGCAGATCGGCATCAACTTCCAGAACCGCAACGGGGGCTTCGCCTATGGCTTCGCGCGGCCCGGCACTGGCCTGCCCGGCAATACCGGCCTGCTGCCCGGCATGAAGGAAGGCAACAGCAGCAACGAGGCCGTGTCGCCGATTTCCTCGGCGTTCCGGCTGGTGTTCGGCTCGACCAAGGGACTGTGGAACGCCGATGTCGAACTGCTGCAGAGCAATGGCATGGCCCGCGTGCTGGCCGAGCCGACGCTGGTGGCACTGTCCGGCCAGAGCGCCAGCTTCCTGGCCGGTGGCGAGCTGCCGATCCTGGAGCCGCAGGGGCTTGGCACCACCACCATCACCTACAAGCCCTTCGGCATCGGCCTGACCGTGACCCCAACGGTACTGGCGCCGAACCGGATCGCGCTGAAGGTGGCGCCGGAGGCGAGCGACCTGGACTACAGCAACGCGATCGTGCTCAACAACGTGCAGATTCCCTCGATCACCACCCGTCGCGCCGATACCACGGTCGAGCTGGGCGATGGCGAGAGCTTCGTCATCGGTGGCCTGGTCAGCTCCAACATCGTCTCCAACGTCAACAAGATTCCACTGCTGGGCGACCTGCCGATCATTGGTTCGTTCTTCCGCAACTTCGACTACAAGCGCCAGGACAAGGAGCTGGTGATCATCGTCACCCCGCGTCTGGTGCAGCCGCTGGCACGCAATACCGAACTGCCGCTGCCTGGCGAGCGCGAAGCCAAGCCGCATCTTCCCGAATGGGGATCGTGGTTGCTGGGGCCGGTCAGCCAGGACCCGGTGCCCGGCTTCTCGCGCTGACTTCCATGATGCCTGTAGAACCACGCCCATGCCCTACGCCACCGCCCAGCCGCTGCATCCGCAAGGACCGCCGATGAACCTGGTCCTGTACGGCATCGACCGCGAACTGCTGCCCCGGCTGGCCGCCAAGCTGCCGCCGACCACCACCCTGCACTGGCAGGACAGCAGTGCGCCAACGTCGGCGCAGGACCTGCAACGCGGCCCGCAGAGCCTGGTGCTGCTTGACTTCCGGCCCGAGCACGCGGCTGCCTCGAGCGTACTGGCACAGCAGCTGCAGCAGACCCAACCGGACCTGGCGCTGGTCGCGGTCGGCGCCACCAGCGCCGGCCAGGTCGAAGGCGTGGTGATCGCGCTGCGCGCCGGCCTGCGCGATGTGCTGGACCTGGACAGTGACAACGCCGGCATCGAGGCGGCACTGCGGCGCGCACTGTCACCGCGCCCGGCCGCGGTGGCGCAGCATGCGCACAAGGCGCGCCTGATCGTGCTGCTGGGCGTGCGCGCAGGCGTCGGCACCAGTACCCTGGCCGCACATCTTTCGGTGCTGGCGCAACAGACGCGGGCCCTCGCCCAGGGCGATGCAGTGCAACAGGACGGCCTCCTGATGGAACTGGCACAGCCCACCGGTGACCTTGCGCTGTACCTCAATCTCGACAGCCGCTTCCACTACGAGGATGCGCTGCGCAACGCCAGCCGCATCGACGCCACCCTCGCACGCACCGCGATGGCGCGCCATGACTCCGGGCTGGTGCTGCTGGACCGTGCCGGCGGCAGTGATGCCGTGCCCCCGTCCGACCCTGGCGCGCTGCTGCAGCGCCTGCGCGGGGTGTTCGCCAGCGTGCTGTGTGATGCCGGCGGCTGCCCGCTGCGGCAGCTGCCGCCGCTGTTGCTGGACCAGGCAGACGAGATCTGGCTGGTCACCGATGCGTCGATCGCCACGCTGGTCTCGCTGGACCAGGCACTGAAGCATCTTGCAGGCCAGCGCGAGCGCGAAAAGCGCCTGCAACTGGTGATCAACCGCCACGACGACAGCAGCGGCATGAGCCCGGAACAGATCGCACGCCGCTTCGAACTGCCGTTGCTGGCGACATTGCCTGAACGACCGCGTGTGCGCCTTGCCGCCAGCCAGGGCCGCCTGCTGCTGCAGGATGCGCCGCGCGATCCCTACCTGCGTGCCCTCGCCCCGCTCGTGTCACGGCTGGACCCGGCTGCCTGCCCGGTCCAGCCGCATGGCCTGCGGGAAAGACTCTCCCTTGCCCTGGGTGGATCGCAATGGAAGACAAGGTAACCCCGTTCCCGCATGCCGTTGCCCGCCCGCTGCTGCACGAAAGCCCGGGCCACCTGCCGTTCGCACAGACCGAGCAGTACCAGAAGGTGCTGTCGGCCGCGCATGAGCACCTGCTCAACAGCATCGAGGACGAGCGCATCGACATCGATTCCTGGGCCCCGGATACCATCGCCCGCTGGGTGCAGGTACAGACCGTGGGCTTCATCCAGGAATGGCGCATCCCGATCAACGAAGAAGAGATGCAGGTGGTTGCCGAGGGCCTGGTCAAGGAGCTGACCGGTTTCGGCCCGCTGGACGACCTGCTCCACGACCCCTCCATCGAAGACATCCTGATCAACGGTTTCAAGGACGTGCACGTTTCGCAGGGTGGCCAGCTCCGGCGTGCCACCCAGCGCTTCACCGATGACACCCACCTGCTGCGCATCCTGCGCCGCATCCTCGCGCCGCTTGGCCGCCGGCTGGATGATTCCAATCCGATGGTCGATGCGCGCCTGCCCAACGGCGGCCGCCTCAACGCGATCATCTCGCCACTGGCGGTGGACGGGCCGATGGTGTCCATCCGCAAGTTCCGCAAGGACCCGTTCACCCCCGACGAGCTGCTTGCCAAGGGCACCTTCGACGCACCGATGCAGGCCCTGCTGAAGGCGATGGTGCTGGGCCGCTGCAACATCCTGGTCTCCGGCGGCACCAGTTCCGGCAAGACCTCGCTGCTGAATGCACTGGCCAGCTACGTGCCACCCAGCGAGCGCGTCATCACCGTGGAGGACACCGCCGAGCTTTCGCTGAACCATCCGCACGTGGTGCGCCTGGAAAGCCGCATCGGCGGCGCCGAGGGCCAGGGCGCGGTCAGCATCCGCGACCTGGTGCGCAACAGTCTGCGCATGCGCCCGGACCGCATCGTGGTCGGCGAAGTGCGCGGCGCTGAAGTGCTGGAAATGCTGCAGGCGATGAATACCGGCCATGACGGATCGATGGCCACCATCCACGCCAACACGCCACGCGACTGCCTGTACCGCATCGAGATGCTGGCAGGCTTTGCCGGCTTCCAGGGCAGCGAGGACAGCCTGCGCCGGCAGATTGCCAGCGCCATCGACTTCATCGTGCAGATCTCGCGGCTGGGCAGCGGGCGCCGGGTGCTGGTCTCGATCACCGAGATCACCGGGGTCAGCGACAACCTGATCACCACCCAGGAAATGTTCCGCCACGAGGTGCAGATCGACGCCACCGGCCGCGAGACCGACCGCTGGATCGGCCTGGGCTTCCATCCGCACTCGCACAAGCTGGAGCCGTTCCGCCAGCAACTGCGTGAATCGCTCTACGGGGACTTCTGAGCATGGGCACCGGCCTGCTGCTGGGCGTGTTGAGCATCATCTCGGTGCTGCTGGCGCTGGCCGTCTGGCTATGGGGCACCGCCGCCAGCCGTGAGCAGCGCCAGGCCTCGCTGCAGCATGCCGAGCAACAACTGGCGCGCGGCAGCGCGGCCGGCGCTGTACCGGCCGGGCCTGCCGTTGCGGCGGCCAACGATTCGACCCGCCCAGCCAGCACCGGAACCCGTGTACTGCCGTGGGACGGTGTCCTGCAGCGCGCCGGCCTTCCGCCGGGCTGGAAGCTGCCACTGATGCTGCTGGTGCCGGGACTGATGCTTGCGGTCGTGGCGGCGATGCGGCTGGGCACGGCCTGGATGTTTCCGCTGACCCTGCTGCTGTACCTGCTGGGCTGCTGGCTGTGGGTGATGCGCCGGATCACGAAGCTGCGCGCGCAGCTGCTGCACCAGATGCCGGACTTTCTCGACAACCTGGTCCGCCTCACCGCGCTGGGCAACAGCCTGCAGGCCGCGTTCCAGGTGTCTTCGATGCAGACCAGCGCACCACTGCGCGGCCTGCTCGACACCACGGTGCGCTATGCGCGCAGCGGCATGGACCTGGATCGTGCATTGAGCCTGGCCGCGCAGCCGTACCGGATGGACGTACTGAAGGTGCTGGCAGTGGTGATCGGCGTGAGCGTGCGCATCGGTGGCCGCGCCGACCAGATCCTGCAACGCATGGGCGATTTCATGCGCGACCTGGAACAGGCCCAGCAGGAACTGGCGGCCACCACCTCGGAAACACGGATGTCGGCCTGGGTACTGGGGCTGCTGCCGCCCGCCAGTGCGGTGCTGATGGCAATCTCCAGCCCGGCGTTTTTCCAGCCGGTGCTGCACGACCCGCTCGGTCACAGGATCCTGTTGATCGCGCTGGGCCTGGAACTGCTAGGGGCGTTCCTGCTGTACCGCCTGGCCAAATCACTATGACCGCCCACAGCCGCCCCGGAGGTGCCCGATGAGCGCCAGCGCCTGGTTCGCCCTTTCGCTGCTGGTGCTGGCGGCCGGCGTCGCCCTGCTCGGTATTGCCGGCTGGGTGCGCAGCCATCGCGAGCACCGCACCTCAGCCACACTGAAAACCGCCCTGCAGCCGCGTGAGGAAGGCCGCGACACCGAGGCCACGCGCCGCGACTCGCTGGGCTGGATCGAGCGTTTCGGGCGCTCGCTCAGTGGCGGCCGCCTGGAGGCTGCGCTGCTTGCCAACGAAGACAAGCTGCTGTTGGACCTGGCTGGCTGGAACACGCGCCGTGGCACCGCGATCTATCTCGGCCTGCGCCTGCTGCTTGCCCTGTTGGTGCTGGCGCTGGCGCTGGCGTTCAGCAGCGCGCACGGGCTTGCCAAGGTGATGGTGGTGATCGGTGCGCTGGCGGCCGGGCTGCTGCTGCCGAAGTTCGTGCTGTCGTCGTGGGTCAAGCGCCGCCGCCGTGCGGTCGAGAACGAGCTGCCCCTGCTGATCGACCTGCTGCGCCTGCTGCAGGGCGTGGGCTTCAGCATGGACCAGAGCCTGCAGACGCTGGGTGACAAGCTGCGCGATGCATTGCCGGTACTCGGCGGCGAACTGCAGGAAGCCAATGTGGCCTATACCCATGGCCGCACGCGCGCGCAGTCGTTGCGGCGTCTGAGCGAGGTCTACGCCGATGATGACCTGGCCAGCCTGATGCAGTTGATCCTGCAGGTGCATGCGCACGGCGGCGCAGTGCAGGAGCCGTTGCGCCAGTTCAGCATCCGCCTGCGCGAACAGCGCCGCAACGCGTTGAAGGAAAAGGTCGGCAAGCTCTCGGTGAAGATGACCGTGGTGATGATGCTGACCCTGTTGCCGGCACTGATGCTGGTGCTTGCCGGCCCGGCGCTGGTCGCGCTGGCCACCACCCTGTCCAAGATGGGATCTCCCTGATGCCTGCCCTGCGCACCTCCTGCCTGCTGCTTGCCGTCGCCCTCGCCGCCCTGGCCAGTGGCTGCGCCTCGACCACACCGAAATATGTGCGGGCGCCCAGCCTTGCGCCGCCGGAACCCGATCCGCAGGACAGCCGCAACGCCTATCTGGAGCTGATCGAACGCATGCAGCAGCAGGGCGCCTGGTATGCCTCGCTGGCCCACGTGGAGGCCTTCCGCCAGCGCTATGGTGATCGCCCTGCCCTGCGCCTGCTGCAGGCCGACGCACTGCGCGAGACCGGCCAGGCCGACGCGGCGGTCGCGCTGTATCGCGAGCTGTCCAGCGGGCCGCAGGCCGCGGCGGCCGCCCACGGCCTGGGCCTGATCGCTGCACGCCGCGACGACGACGCCGGAAGCGAACAGGCGCTGGCGCGCGCCACGCAGCTGCAGCCCTTGAACACCGACTATCTGGGCGACCTGGGCTATGCACGGCTGCGTGCCGGCCAGTTCGATCAAGCCCGCGAGCCGCTGGCCAAGGCCCTGGAACTTTCACCGGGCAACGCCAAGGCAACGGCCAACCTTGCACTCTGGGCGGTACTGCGCGGCGACCAGGCCACGGCGGAGCGGCTATCGGCACAGGCCAGCCTCAACGAGGAAACGCGCCGAAGCATCCAGCAGCAGGCCCAGCAGATCCGCACGCGCCTGCAGCAACGACAGGCCGCTGCCGCCGCCAACGCAGCCACACCTGCACACACGGCGAGCGTCGAGAGTGGCGCTCGTGCATCGGGCGGCGCACGGCTGGCGAGCGAACCCCGCCGCGACCCGCGCGACCAACGCGATCCGCAGCGCCTGCCACCCTCGATGCTGGAACGCTTCAGCGCCACCGACCACCCGACCGGAAGCACACCATGACCACGATGCGCCAGATCCGACGCCTGTTGCCCGTGCTGTGCTGCCTGCTTGTGGCCGGTGCCGTGCAGGCACAGCAACAGCCATTGACCGGACAGATGCTCGGTGGCCCCTCACTGTCGGCACCGGCTACAGCGCCGATGCAGGCCGAACCGCTCCCCACCGTGGAGTTGGCCGCACCGGCTGCATCCGCCGAGGTGACTGGAGCGCAAGCGTCGACCATCGCGACCGACGTCGCACCTCTTTCAGCACCGCCCGCCGCACCACGTGCACGCCTGCAGAGCGGCGAGGCGACCCGCAACCTGTTCCGCCTGCAGGCCTCCGGGCAGCAGGCCGGCCAACGGCTGCCGATCCTGGGTGACCAGGCCACGCTGAGCTATGCGCGTTACCTGAAGAGCTTTGAACACGAGATCCCGGACTTCTTTGAGACCGATGTCTCCCGGTCCAGGGACGCCTCCTCCTCCGGACGCTGAGGTCGGCCATGAAACGCCCACGACAGTTCAGTTTCAGCCGCGCACGCGGCGGCATGTCGGTCACGATGATGCTGGTCATGCTGGCGCTGGTGGCCATGCTGGGCCTGATCGAGATCGGCTATCTGTTCTGGGCCAAGCGTGACGCGCAGAAGGTGGCCGACCTTGCCGCACTGGCCGGCGCACAGCGGCTGGAGCTGTGCAGCCCGGACAACAGCGACAACAGCGCTGCCCGGCAGAATGCGGTGGTCCAGAACGGGTTCGCAGGCACCCTGCAGATCCGCTGCGGCAACTGGAGCGCCAGCCGTGGCACCGGCACCCGCTTCGTCACCAGCGTCGATGCCAGCAATCCCCGCAATGCGGTTCAGGTGATCGCCGAGCGCAGCGTGCTGCCCTTCTTCGGTCAGACTTCCAGCCTGCCCACCGTGAGCGTGCAGGCCGTGGCGCGCCGTGCCGAACCCACCGCGGTGTTTGCGGTCGGCTCGCAGCTGCTGCGGACCAATGGCGATTCAGTGCTGCTGTCCACCCTGCGCCTGGTTGGCCTGGACGTCACCAATGCCACGGTGCTGTCCTATGACGGCCTGGCGCAGGCCAACGTGACTCCGTCCGGCCTGCTGAAAGCGCTCAACATACCGGTAAGCGCCAACCTCAGCGTGGCCGACTTCAATCGCCTGCTGTCGGTCAACAAGATTTCGCTGGCACAGCTGGTCGATGCTACCGCCACCGTAGTCGGCCGTGACTCCGCAGTGGGGGTGCAGCTGCGCGCCCTGTCCGATCTGGTTGCCACCCAGCTGGACATCAACAAGCTCAACATCGTGCTTGGCAGCCAGTCCGGCGGCGGTGGCCTGTTTGCCGAAGTTGTCTCGCCCGACGGCACGGTCGGCAGCGCACTGGAGTCACAGATCAACGTGCTCAACCTGATCAACACCGCGATCTCCATCGCCAACGATGGTAACGGCGTGGCGGTCAAGGGACTGGACCTGCTGGGCATCAGGATCCAGGCCGGCGTGGTCGAGCCGCCATCGATCGCCATCGGCGGCGTCGGCAGCCGTGCCTACAACGCGCAGGTGCGGCTGATGGCGGACGTGGACAGCAACAACCTGTTCGCGCTGGGGCCGCTGCTGAACCTGCTTGGCACGCGCCTGCACCTGCCGTTGCACGTCGACGTGGCCAACGGTATGGGCACCTTGACCGGCATCCAGTGCGGCGGCAGTCCACCCAAGGCCACGATCCAGGTGGACTCGTCGGTGCTGCGCGCCTGCGTCGGCAATGTCGACCCCGCACAGCGCTTCTCCAAGGCCAATGTCTGCGATGCCACGCTGCAGGACGAACAGCTGCTGAAGCTGCTGGGCCAACCATTGATCAACGACAGGATTACCCTGCCCGCCCTGACCAGCACGCAGACCCTGACCCTGGCCGCCGGCGAGACCGGCTCGACCCGGTTCAATCCGCTCGCAATTGGTGACGCAGTGTCGAGCCTGGTCAACGAACTGCTACGGGTGCTGTCGGGCATGCTCAATTCGCCCAAGCAGGGCATGAACGCCAACGACACCGCCAAGGCGCTGGCCGATCGCTACCTGCAGGCGGCCTTTCCGACTGGCGGACGCTACAACGTCGACCAGGTCATCCCGCTGCTGCGCGATGGCGATCCGGCGCGCAATCTCGCCCCGCTGGGCAACTGGACGGTGAAGAATGGCGTCCCCAAGCCTTGCCTGCTGGGCCTGACCACCTGCTGGGAAGACGGTTCGGTGTGGACCGGTTACAGGACGACCGTCACCGGCCAGGGCCTGGGCCTGCTCGATGGCCTGCTTGGCTCGCTGGTCGGCGGCCTGCTGATCAACCGCTGCGACAGCCTGCTCGGCAACCTGATCGATTACAACGGCTGCGTGCGCAACAATCTGGCGTCCTACATCCAGACCGCACCGGCCGGCTTTCTCGATGGTGCCGGGGGAACGGGTGTCACCAACCCCGATGGCAGCGTCAGCTGCAGCGGACTGCTGTGCACCCTGCTGAAGCCGATCCTGGCCGCACTGCGGCCGGTGCTCAACAGTATTGGCACCCTGCTGACCAACCTGCTGGCCAGCGTGCTGGGCGTTGAACTGGGCCGGACCGACGTCAATGTGCAGTCGATCCAGTGCAGCGCCGCACAGCTGGTCTACTGACCGGTGACGGGCGCCCTTGGCGGCGCCCACACCCATGCTAGACTCCCGGCGGGGAACCACCTTCATCTCAACCCACACTCATCCGTGGATGGTCTAGACATGCGAGAAACTTCAGGGGGCGCGGTCTTTGCCCGGCACGCGCGCAGCGCGGCAGTGCTGGCCGTGGTCATGATGCTGGTGGCACCGGCAGCGATGGCTGCACGTGGCGACCGCGAGGCGGCAGCCGAACCGGCGCGCAGCGCGCCTGTGGTGCGCAATACCGTGGACGAACTCAAGCAGTTGATGGACTCGCGCCAGCTGACCGAGCTGCGCACCACTTACAACGGCAACTACGGCGCCAGCCTGCTGTTCAATGCCAACACCCTGACCTACTACGTCGCCCTGTTCCAGGAGAAGAACTTCTGGCGGGTGATCAAGACCGATGCGGTGGACAACGCCGAGCGCGTCTACCGCACCTTCGCGCAGCAGTCCGAACAGCTCGCCCAGGTCTACATCGACACCACCCGTCTTGAAGCCGGCAAGCGCTACACCGAGCGCCTGGTGGCCTACAACGAAGAACGCCTGCGCACCCTGCAGCAGGAAATGGAACAGCAGCAGGCGCAGTCGGCACAGGTCAGCGCGGCCCTGCAGCAGGCCCAGCAGCAGGCCGTGAGCCTCAGCACCGACGTGCAGAGCACCAACAGCCAGCTGGACGCCCTGCAGCGCCGCATCCAGATCCTGCAGGCCGAACAGGGCAACCCGGAGTTGAGCCTGCCCAAGCCGGACAGTGTGCCCGCACCGGCCGCCGCAAGCGACGGTCGCTGAGAGCTGCACTCACGGTACTCACGCGACGGCGCCCTATGGCGCCGTTGTCGTTTTCGACACTTCAGCGTCCCGCATCACTGGCAGGCGTCGTAGACCGCGTCATCCAGCTGCCGGCGCTGCACGAAATCCAGGCGCCGACGCTTGAGCAACGCCTTCTCACGATCACGCCGGGCACGCTCGCAGGCTGCCGCATCCGTGCTGATCGTGATCAGCGCACCGTGCGCCCGCGCCGCACGCCGTGGCCGCGGCGTTGGCTTCGGTGTCGAGGCCGCTGGCGCCACAGCGCCGCGGGACAATGACTGCTCCGCGGGCACGTCCCAGCGCCATGCGGCACGCCCCTGGCAGGGTGTCTGCTGGTAGACCGGGTGCGGTCCATCCACGCACTTGTAGACATGGGTCTGTGCCGGCGCTGCCATGGGCAGCAGCAGGCACAGCATCAGCGACCATCGCATGGCGGGCATCCGTGCGTTCCTGTGGCGGGCTGCGCTCATCCTCGGCATACGGCTCCCGTCCTGCCAGAGCGATACGCGTCACATCCGATGCAATCCAGCACAGCCGTGCAAGTCGGTCGCCTGCGCCTGCGCTGTACTGCCGAAGGCACCGGCATCCTGCCGAAGCCTTCCCTCCCTTCCGCCAAGGAACCTGCAATGAGCAACTTCGTCACCGTCGCCGATGGCGCCCGCATCTTCTACAAGGATTGGGGCACCGGCCAGCCGATCGTGTTCGCCCACGGTTGGCCGCTGTCTTCCGATGCCTGGGATCCGCAGATGCTGTTCATGGGCCAGAACGGCTTCCGCGTGGTCGCCCACGATCGCCGCAGCCACGGACGCTCCAGCCAGACCTGGAACGGCAACAACATGGACACCTATGCCGATGACCTGGCCGCGGTGATCGAAGCGCTGGACCTGAAGGACGCGATCCTGGTCGGCCATTCCACCGGCGGCGGTGAAGTGGCCCATTACATCGGCCGCCACGGCAGCGCGCGCGTGGCCAAGGTGGTGCTGGTCGGCGCCGTGCCGCCGCTGATGCTGAAGACCGCTGGCAACCCCGCCGGCACCCCGCTGGAGGTCTTCGACGGCATCCGCAAGGGTACCGGCGGCGACCGTTCGCAGTTCTTCAAGGACCTGACCACCCCGTTCTTCGGCGCCAACCGGGATGGCAACAACGTCACCCAGGGCATGCGCGATGCGTTCTGGCTGCAGGGCATGCTCGGTGGCGTCAAGGGCCAGTACGACTGCGTGCACGAATTCTCGGAAGTGGACTACACCGAGGACCTGAAGAAGATCGACGTGCCGGCGCTGGTCGTGCACGGCGATGACGACCAGATCGTGCCGTTCGATGCCTCGGCCAAGCTGTCCTCGCAGATCATCAAGGATGCCGAACTGAAGGTGTACGCCGGTGCGCCGCATGGCCTGACCATCACCCACGCCGACCAGTTCAACGCCGACCTGCTGGCGTTCGCACGCAAGTGAGGTATCGCGGCGGCGCTACCCAGCGCCGCCGCAAAAAAGGGGACGGAGGGGATTAAGTCGTTTGTGCACAAACGACTTAATCCCCTCCGTCCCCTTTTTGTGTCAGATATCGCTGTGATGGTGTGGTACCCCGGTCTTCGGCAGCGGATCATGGCCACCCACGAAGTGGCGTACCACCGGTGCGCGCTCACCGCGATGCAGTTCCCGCAGCACTTCCTGGATCGCCTTGTCGTCGGCGGTGATGCGCTCATGCTGGCGCAGGTGCTCCAGCCACGACGGGGTCACGAAATACTCCAGGTGGATGCCCGGGCTGGCCACGTCCTCGACCACGCCCCAGACCACGGCGCCATCGCGGCGGCGGATCGTGCCCAGCGCGCGCATCTGCGCCTGGAACGTGGCACGATCAGCATCATCGATGCGGTACTCGATGGTGACCAGCACCGGGCCTCGATCGTTCGACACCGGCACCGACAGCTCGGGTGCCGGCCAGTGCCCGGCCGGGCGCAGGTTCAGGTCTTCGGTGCCGGCGATGCGCACGCGCCACACCAGCAACCCACCGATCACCGCACCGGCCGCTGCCACCAGCAATGCCAGTTCGGGCGAGGTGCGCTGAGCGAGCGCGCCCCAGCTCAGGCCGCCGGCGGCCATGCCGGCAGAGAACACCATGATGTACAGCGCCAGCGCACGCGCACGTACCCATGCCGGAACCGCAGTCTGCGCAGCGATCTGCAGCGACGACAGCACGGTGATCCACGCAAGACCATTGACCAGCATCACCGCCGGAAGCACGTACCAGCTGCGGGTCAGCGCCAGCCCGACCAGGCTCAGGGCCAGCGACAACGTCGCCAGCAGCACCAGCAGGTCGCGATCCATCCGTGCGCGCAGCTTCGGCAGCAGCAACGCACCACCCACTGCGCCGATGCCGATGCAGCCCAGCAGCATGCCGTACTGCCCCGCCCCACCCTGCATCTGCCCACGCACTACCACCGGCAACAGCGCGTTCATTGCCGCGGCGAAGAAGAAGAAGCCGACCGACTTGATCAGCACCGCCTGCAGCCGTCCGGCACGGCTCGCGTAGCGCAGGCCCGCTTTCAATCCGGCACCGAAGCCTTCCGGCGGCAAGCTCGACTGCTTTGGGTCGCGCTTCCAGCCCCACACCACGAACAGCATCGCCGCGAAGGTGATGGCATTGAAGCCGAACGCCCAGACCGCACCCAGCTGGGCGACGATCACGCCGCCGATGGCCGGGCCGATCGAACGGGCGATATTGATGCCGATCGAGTTCAGCGCCACCGCCGAGGCCAGCATCGGCTGTGGCACCAGTTCGGAGACGATGGCGGCCTGCGCGGGCATTGCCATCGCCGCACCGCAGCCCATGCAGAAGGTCAGCAGCACCAGCAACTGCGGGGTCAGCAGGTCCATCGCGGTCAACGCAGCCATCGCTGCGGCCACCAGCAGCATCCAGCCCTGGGTCGCCAACAGGTACTTCCGACGATCGACAATGTCGGCCAGGGTGCCGGCAGCGAGCGCCAGCAGCACGATCGGCACCGTGGTGGCCGACTGCACCAGGGCCACCATCAGCGGCGAACCGGTGCGCTCGGCCATCACCCAGGCGGCGGCCACATCATTGACCCAGGTGCCGATGTTGCTGGCCAGGATTGCCAGCCAGATCGAACGGAACATCTGGATCTTCAGCGGGGACCAGGCACCTGCGTCCTGTACGGGGGGTTGCGACGCGGTTGCGTTCACCATTGCCATGCTCCAACGATCGAGGCGAACAGCGTGTCCTGGCCTCCAGCCTGCTTCAGTGCAGGACCGGCGTCGACCCAGGCCAGCTGCAGCTGCCATTGCCAGTGTTCGCTGGCCTGCCAGCGGGTTTCGGATTTGTACTGGGTGCCGATGCGGCGCGCGCCACCGGCGCTGCCCGGCAACGCCACCAGCGGCGCCGGCGTGGTGTAGACCGCATCGGCACGACGATGCTTCCAGGCCATCTGTACGCCCAGTTCCGTCGTCACCGCGTCGTGCAGGCGCAGGGTCAGGGTCGGCTGCAGGTCCATCAGATTGGCCGGGGCCAGCAGGCTGGCCTCGCTGAAGTAGGCCGATTTCGGGAACAGTGCATTGAAGGTGCCCAGTCGCCGGTCGTGCAGGTTGCCATCGCCACTGGCGATGTCGGCCTTCAGCCCCAGCCGCGGTTGCAGTGGCCGCTCCCTCCAGCGCCAGCCCGTGTCGGTCGCCAGCGTCCAGGCACGGACGTCGAGTGGGCCGGTGGCGGCACGCAGTTCACCGCCCTGCGCCACCAGCTCACTGTTCCAGTCCAGCAGACCTGACTGGCCGAACCAGCGCGCACCGAGTGTCTGCCGGCGCTCGGTTCCCGAGCCCGCCGCAAAGCGCGCACCGTCGCGACGATAGTCCAGCAGGTACAGATCCCACTGTCCCACGCCCTGCCCGCGTGCCGCGGTGGCATAGGCACCCCACAGGTGCGCACCGTGTTCGCTGCGATCATCAAAGGCACCCGGCCGGCTCTCGACCGGCCGCAGGGCCATCAGGTCAAGCGTGCCGAGCCGCCCCTTCCAGCCCAGGCGCGCACCATCGAAGGCCAGGCGGATGTTCGGCCCATCGCGTACCGACAACAGCCGCGAGCTGCCATAGCCGGCTTCCTGCCGGCCGAGCTGCACATGGAAGCCACCGCGCTGCCAGCGCCAGTACGCCTGCTGCACGTCCAAGGCACCACGGTCGGTGCGGCCCGGGCCGCCTGCCTTGCCATTCTCGGCATGCACGCCCAGCTGCAGTTTTGCCTGCCAGGTGTCCTCCACATAGGTGGCCGAAGCCAGTGCGCGCAGCAGGCCATAGCCATCTTCGCTGCCGCCGATACCAAACCGGGTCGGGTCGTAGTACAGGCCACGCAGGCGCAGCGATGCGTCCAGCTGCAGCTCGCCGTTGCCCGCGTCGCTGCAGCGGCCGCCCTCGCAGGCCAGCGCCAGCGAGGGCACGGACAGCAGCGCCAGGCTCAGAACGCGAAGCACGAGCATCCCATCGCGCCCCAGAACCCGGCCAGGTCATCGGTCGGCGCCGCGTGATGCGCGGCATGACCGTGAGCACCATGCGTACTGCAGGCCACACCGTGATGGTGGCGATGGGCAGCGGCCAATCCGGTGGCGGCACCACCAACGTGGTAACCACCGAACCGGTTGACCGGCGACCAGTCCGGCATCGCCGGCGGCAGCTGCGGCGCCAGCCCAGCATAATCGCCGTCGGCGTGCACGATGCGCCCGCCGACCACGGTCAGCATGCTGGTGATGTCGGCGATCTGCGCGTCGTCGACGCGGAAGAAATCGGCCGAGAGCAGGATGAAGTCGGCCAGCTGACCAACCTTCAATGTCCCCTTCACTGCTTCGTCGCCGGAGAACCAGGCGCTGCCCTGGGTCCACAGGCGCAGCGCCTGCTCGCGTTCGAGCAGGTTTTCCTCGCCATACAGGGCCAACCCGCCCACGGTGCGCCCGGTCACCAGCCAGGACAACGCCACCCACGGGTTGTAGCTGGCCACGCGGGTGGCGTCGGTGCCTGCGCCCACCGGCACGCCCTCGGCCAACATGCGCTTGACCGGCGGCGTGTGCCGTGCCGCCTGCACGCCGTAGCGCTCGACGAAGGCTTCGCCCTGGTAGGCCATGCGGTGCTGCACGGCGATACCCCCACCCAGCGCGCGGATGCGCTCGATATTGCGCGGAGTGATGGTCTCGGCGTGGTCGATGAACCAGTGCAGGCCATCGAATGGCACCTCGCGGTTGACCTGTTCGTATACATCCAGGATGCGGGTGATGCTCTCGTCGTAGGTGGCGTGGATGCGGAACGGCCAGCGCTTCTCGACCAGCAGCTTCACCACGTCGTGCAGTTCGGGCTCCAGCTCCGGCGGCAGTTCCGGGCGCGGCTCGTTGAACAGTTCGAAGTCGGCGGCGGAGAACACCAGCATCTCGCCCGCGCCGTTGTGGCGCAGCAGGTCATCGCCCTGGCGCGGCTGCAGGATCTCGCTCCAGCCACGGAAGTCATCCACTTCCCTGCCCTTGTTCTGGGTGAACAGGTTGTAGGCGATGCGCACCGTCAGCTGGTCATCGCGATGCAGCTGCTCGATGACCTGGTAGTCCTCGGGGTAGTTCTGGAAGCCACCGCCGGCGTCGATCACCGAGGTGATGCCAAGCCGGTTCAGTTCGCGCATGAAGTGGCGCGTCGAGTTGGCCTGGTACTCGATCGGCAGGCGCGGGCCCTTGGCCAGCGTCGCGTAGAGGATCAGCGCATTCGGCTTGGCCAGCAGCAGCCCGGTCGGGTTGCCCAGCGAATCGCGCACGATCTGGCCACCCGGCGGATCCGGTGTGTCCTTGCTGTAGCCGCAGGCGCGCAGCGCGGCGCGGTTGAGCAGTGCGCGGTCATACAGGTGCAGCAGGAACACCGGCGTATCCGGCGCGATGTCGTTGAGCTCCTGCAGCGTCGGCAGGCGCTTCTCGTTGAACTGCGCGGCGGTAAAGCCACCGACCACGCGGACCCACTGCGGCGCGGGAGTACGGTCTACCTGGGCCTTCAGCATGTCCAGGGCGTCGCCCAGCGAACGCAGGCCGTCCCAGCGCAGTTCCAGGTTGTAGTTCAGGCCACCACGGATGAGGTGGGTATGGCTGTCGTTGAGGCCGGGCAGCAGGCGCCGGCCCTGCGCGTCGATCAGCGTCGCTTCATTGCCCCAGCCGCGCATGATCTCCTCGTCGCTGCCGACGGCCACGATGCGGCCTTCCTGTACAGCCAGCGCCTGCGCATGCGGCTGCTGCGGGTCGAGGGTGGTGATGCGGGCATTGCGGATGACCAGCGTGCTCATGCGACGCTCCTTGGAAGTGGAATCGAGTGCGGCACCGGCGCGACCTGCCAGGCCGAGCGCAACAGCGGCGCCGCTGGCCAGCACCACGTTGCGGCGGCCGTGATCGAGGGGATCGTGACTCATGCGAATTCTCCCGGAAAGCGTTGGCCGTCCAGCGCCCAGGCGCCGGGGCCGGCCAGCGCGAGGGCCAGCAGCACCGTGGTCCACATCAACGGGTACTCACTGCCGCCGCGCATCCAGAACCAGCCCTTGGGCAGGGCCAACAGCACGGTGAAGCCGATGAAGGCAGCCGCCGCAAGCGCGGCGATGCGGGTCTGCCACCCCAGCAGCACGGCCAGCCCGGACAACACCTGCAGCAAGGCCAACAGCAATGGCAACGGTGCCACTGCCGGCAGCCCGAAACCGCGCAGCTCGGTGGCGAAGCCGGAAAGCCCCGGCCCCCCGAACCAGCCGAACAGCTTGCCCAGCGCGTGCGGCAGCAGGAAGCCTCCTGCCGCCACGCGCAGCATCAGCAGGGCCAGGTCGAGGCCATGGCCGGCAACCATGCTCAGTGCCCGCCTTCCTGCGCACCGAACATCCGCTTGGCGTACTGGATGCCGATGCCGTAGCCGCCAGCGTGATCGCGCGCAATGCCGGTGGTCAGGTCGTAGGTTTCACCCCGTGCCCAGTCGCGCTGCAGTTCGAGCAGGTACTGCACGCTGGTCATCGGCACCGCGCCGGCCTGCACCATGCGGGTGATCGCACGCTCGTGCGCTTCCTCGCTGACGTCGCCACAGGCATCGGTGATCACATACACCTCAAAGCCCTGCGCCAGCGCCGACAGTGCCGGGCCGACGATGCAGACGCTGGTCCACAGGCCGGCGATGACCAGACGGCGCTTGCCGATGCGGTTGATCTCATCGATCACAGGCTGGTCTTCCCAGGTGTTCATCGAGGTGCGATCGAACACCGTCTGGCCCGGAAAGATCTGCGGCAGTTCCGGGAACATCGGCCCGGAGAACGATGCCTCGGCGACCGTGGTCAGCACGACCGGTACATTGAAGCCCTTGGCGCCCTTGCCGATCAGCGACACGTTGTTGCGCAGCGCGGAAATGTCGATGGTGTGGGTGGCGAACGCCATCTGCGACTGGAAGTCGATCAGCACCAGGGCGTGGTCGGTCGGCGACAGCAGCGCCGGGGCGGGAGTGGCGGTGGCAAGGCTCATGGGTGGACTCCGTTGGAAACACGATCAAGGGGATGCAACAGGGCGGCATCGCCGGCAACGTACTGGCCGGGGCTGCAGCCGGTCTCCGCGCGGAAGCTGCGGACGAAATGGCTCTGGTCGAAGAAGCCCAGCTGCTGGGCCAGGCAGGCCATCGGCAGCTGCGCGCCCGGCAGCAGCTGGCGCGCGCGCTCGATGCGACGGCGGCGGACATAGCGCAGCGGGCTGGCGCCGGTACCGGCGCGGAACAGGCGTACCAGATGGAAGCGGCTGACGCAGGCGGCCGCCGCCAGCTCGGTCACCCGCAGCGGCTGCGACAGATGCTCATCGACATAGCGCAGGGCGCGCTGCAACGCGGCGGCCTGTTGCGGTGCCAGTGAAGCGGCGGGCGGATCAGGCGGGAAGAGGGTGGCCATGCGGGACGCCGCGAAGGGGTGCCCCATGGTGCGTGACCCCTGCGTGATGCCCCACCCCCGTCGGTCGAGGCCAGCACCTACCCGAATGGGGGAGGCCGACGGCCGAGCAGGCGGCGCCCGAACAACCGCGCATCCAATGAATAGGCGCCAGGGCCCAGCATCAACAGCGCCAATGGCAGCACCGCCTGCGGCCACGGCGCCTGCTGCGCGAACATGCCCACGGCCGCCATCAGCGCCGCCAACGGCGTCAACGCGCCCAGCACGAGCATCAGCACTGCCAGCAGGCACAACGCCGACCACCCGCCCGCCTGCATGCCGGGCGTGAACAGCGCAGCGGACAGGCACAACCGCAACCACAGCAGGCCGATGCCCGGACCGCGGTCGGGGAACATCACGAACAGGCGCTGCATGGCGGGGCTCCGGAGGGCATGCCGGCGTGATAGCCGACGCCGGCGCACGCCGCCTACCCCGTTCGGGTCACCCCGGACTGCCCCACACCTGCCAGAATGCGCGCCATGCGTGGCCGCCCCTTCCCGTCCGTGCGTCGCCTGCCGACGCTGCTGACGTGCCTGCTGCTGTTGACCTCCCTGCCCGCCTTTGCCGTGCAGCGCCCGCCGGTGAGCGGCGGGCTGCCCGATTACGAACACACCGCCTGGCGCGTCGGCCAGGGCGCGCCGGGCGATATCTGGGACATTGCCCAGGACCGTGAGGGCCTGTTGTGGCTGGCTACCGGCTCGGGCCTGTACCGCTTCGATGGCCGTCGCTTCGAACGGCAGGCAGCGCCCGCCGGCAGCCAGTTCCCGTCCACCAACATGGTCACGCTGGCGCATGCCGCCGGCGGTGCGCTGTGGATCGGCTACTTCCAGGCCGGCATCAGCCAGTTCACGCATGGGCAGCTGCGCAGCTACGGCCGCGAGCAGGGGGTGCCGGTCGGCGTGGTCCCACGCTTCAGCCAGGATCGCCAGGGCCAGCTCTGGGCGGCGATCAATGGCGGGCTGCGCCGCTTTGACGGACATCGCTGGCAGCCACTGCCGGCCGCTGCCGGCCTGCCAGAGCGCCGTGTGCAGTGGGTGCTGCACGACAGCCGGGGCAGGTTCTGGGTGCTGGCCGACCTGAAGATCTGGATGCGTGCGGCGGGCCAGACCGCGTTCGAGGACACCGGCATCGCGGTCTCGCAGATGGCGACGCTGGCCGAAAGCCCGCAGGGTGAAGTGTGGCTGGCCGACCGGGTGAGAGGCACCTCGCCGCTGGCCAACGCGCAGGGTCTGCTGGCAGACAGCGAACGTGAGGCGCGGCGGTTGCCGGAACTGGTTGCTGCGCGCCTGCAGTTCACTGCCGATGGCGCGCTGTGGGCCACGATGAGCCCGCACGGCGGCGTCGCCCGCATCACCTTCGACGGCACCCGGGCCGTGCGCATGGAACGCTTCGATTCGCCGCAAGGACTGACCGCCACATCGGCAGTGCCGATCATCGTCGATCGCGAAGGCAATCTCTGGATTGGCACCAATCTCGGCCTCAACCGCTTCCGCGCACGCAGCGTCCACACCCTGGCGGTGGGCCCAAGCGATCCGTACCGCTCGCTGGTGCGGGCCAGTGATGGCCGCGTGTATGGCTATGGCGAAGACCTCAAGCCCTACGACCTGCGGCGCCCCCTGCTGGATGGCAGCGCCACGCAGCTGCAGGCCGCCGCTCGGCAGGCACCCACGCCGATCTGGCAGTTCGACTGGGTCAACCTCGCGCGCACGGTCGCCGGCCACACCACATTGATCCCGCTGCCGGCGCCGTTCACCGGGCAGCCGCTGCATGCCCTGTTGTTCCCCGATGACGGACAGGCCTGGGTCTGCGCCGGAGAACGCGGGGTGCTGCACTACCAGCATGACCAGTGGCAACGTGAAATCCGCCTGCCAGAGCAGGCCTGCTCATCGCTGGCGCTGGATGCCGATGGCCAGCTGCTGCTCGGCTATGCCGATGGCCGCCTGCGCCGCCTGGGTACGAATGGCACCGAGACCTTCGACGCCGGGAACGGCCTGTCGGTAGGGCCGATCACCGCGATGCTGCACCACCGGGACCTTCTGCTGGTCGCCGGCGAAGCGGGGCTGGCGGCACGGCTGGACAACGGCCCGTTCGTTCCGGTGCGCACCGACATGGCCGGTGTCCTGGAGGGCATCACCGGCATGGTCGCCGATGCCAATGGGCACCTGTGGCTAAACGGCAGCCGTGGCCTGGTACGGATGGAAAGCGGGTTGCTGCGCCGTGCCCTGCGCACCGGTCTGCCAGTGACGCCACGCCTGTTCGATGCCATCGACGGCATGCCCGGCATCGCCCTGCAGAGCGGACCGATCGCTACCGCCGCCCTGGCCGACGACGGCCTGCTGTGGCTGGCCACCAACCAGGGCCTGGCCTGGCTGGACACCACCCGCTCGCACGTCAATACGATGGCTCCCAGCGTGCGCATCGGCGAGGTGCTGTATGGCAGCGAGCACGCGCCGCTACGCGATGGCCTGCGCCTCCCGGCCGGCACCAGCCAGCTGCAGATTGAGTACGTGGCGCTGTCGTTGGCACGTCCGGAGCGCAACCGCTACCGCTACCGCCTGTCGGGCGTGGATGACGGCTGGCAGGACGCTGGCAGCAGCACACGTGCGTACTACACCAACCTCGCGCCCGGCAGCTACCGGTTCGAGGTGGAAGCCGCCAACGAGGACGGCATCTGGAGCACCGCACCGGCCAGCCGCAGCTTCCGCATCGCTCCCACCTTCATGCAGACAGTGTGGTTCAAGCTGCTGTGCACCGCCGCCGTGCTTGCACTGCTGGTGCTGGCGGTACGCATCCGCAGCGGGCAGCTGGCCGCACTGTTCCGCGCCCGACTGCAGGAACGCAACGGCGAGCGCGAACGCATCGCGCGCGACCTGCACGACACCCTGCTGCAGGGTAGCCAGGGCCTGATCCTGCGCCTGCACGCGATCAGCCAGTCAGCGCGGACACCGGAGCCTGTGCGCAGTCAGCTTGAGTCAGCGATGCAGCTGGCCGAGCGCAACCTGGCCGAGGGTCGCGAGCGGGTCAATGCGCTGCGCGAGGCGCCGTTCGCGGGCCGCGACCTCGCTTCGGCGCTGGCCGACGTGCACGCCGAATACGCCGGGCATGGCATCAATCCCCTGCGCCTGACCGTGGAAGGCGCGACGCCACCGCTGCAGGCCGACGCGGCCGAAGAGGTGTTCCTGATCGGGCGCGAGGCCATCCGCAATGCGTTGCGCCATGCCAATGCCAGTGCCATTGAAGTGGAACTGTCCTATGGCACGCGTTGTTTCCTGCTGCACGTGCGCGACGACGGCGCCGGCATTGCCGACGAGAACGCCGGCCATGGCCATTGGGGCCTGCAGGGCATGCGTGAGCGCGCCCAGCGCCTCGGCGCGGAACTGCAGCTGTGGACCCGCCCCGGGCTGGGCACCGAGATCGCGCTGGCGGTTCCCGCCCGTCGCCTGTATCACCGCCGCCCATCGCGTTGGCGCTGGCCCTGGAGTAGAACGAGCCATGACTGAATCGCCTACCCCGATCGGCGTACTGGTGGTCGATGATCACCCGTTGCTGCGTGACGGCCTGGCTGCGCTGCTGGGCGCCCATTCCGACCTGCGCCTGCTCGGCGAGGCCGCCGATGGCGAGGAAGCCATCGCGCGCTATCAGCAGCTGCAGCCAGACGTGGTACTGATGGACCTGCAGATGCCACGCCTGGATGGTGTGGAAGCCATCGTGCGGATCCGCACGATGGATCCGCGCGCGCGCATCATCGTGCTGACCACCTACCGTGGTGACGTACGTGCGGTGCGGGCGCTGCAGGCCGGCGCCAGCGCGTACCTGCTGAAGGACATGCTGCGCCATGAACTGGTCGACACCATCCGCATGGTCGCCGGCGGCCGGCGCGCACCGATTCCCCCGGCCGTGGCGGCCAGCATCGCCGCGCATGTAGTGGAAGATCGCTTGTCGCCGCGCGAGACCGAGGTACTGCGGCACGTGGCCGGAGGGCTGTCGAACAAGCGCATCGGCGAGCGCATGCAGATTTCCGAGCAGACGGTGAAGGCGCACATGAAAAGCCTGATGGACAAGCTCGGCGTGGGTGATCGCACGCATGCGGTAACCCAGGCGCTGCGGCGCGGCATCATCAGCCTGGACGACAGCGGTCACGATTAGGGGGTTGTCCGGCAGGGCTTGCAGCCCTGCACCCGCGGTAGTGCCGGCCGCTGGCCGGCAACTTCAACAGCAAAATCAAAAGCGCGCTCTCCGTGGGATGGCGCGGCGGTGTCGGAGTGCGGGGACGCTGCAAGTACGTCCCTGTAAGCTTGGCAGCCGCATCCATGCGGCTGACACCCCGCACTCCGACACCGCCCCACCTCTGACAGATTCCTGCGGCTGTCGGTAGGCGTCGACCTTGGTCGACACTTCTCTCAGATATCGAAATCAATCTGGGGTCAGATCCGTTTTCCTCCGGAAAACGGATCTGACCCCAAGAGCCATTCCAACAGAAGGCGGGGTGGGTCCGGTTGCGGGGGCGTGAGCGCCATGGATGGCGCGACCGAGCCTCCATGGGTGAGGGCGCTTCGCTTGCGAAGCATTGCTTCGCAAGCGCCCGAACGCCCAGCCGCCAGCGGCTGGGCCGGACTGGGGATTCACGGCGTCCCCCGCAACCGGACCCACCCCGCCTCCCTACAGGAACCCCGCTGTTGCTGTTGCTGTTGCTGTTGCTGTTGCCTCCAGCAGGTGCAGGGCTGCAAGCCCTGCCGAACAACCCCCTACTTCAAACGCAGTGCCAGGCTGCCCCCCGCACACACCACCGCCAGCCAGGCCACGCCGTGCCACCCCCACTGCGCCAGCGCCAGGCTCCCCAGCGCACCACCGGCGGCCATGCCGATGAACATGCCGGTGAACAACAGCGCATTGAGCCGGCTGCGTGCCGGCGGCACCAGCCCGTAGACCAGGGTCTGGTGCGCCACCAGCGCCGACTGGAAGCCGAAGTCGAACAGCAGCGCACTCACCACCAGCAACGGCAACAGCGCGGCGGCCGGCAACCAGGCTTCGGCCAGCAGCAGGCCGAAGCCCAGCAGCGCCACCGCAATCGCCAGCCGTGCCACCGCATGGCACCCCAGTCGATCAGCGAAACGGCCGGCAAACGGCGCGGCCAATGCACCGGCCGCACCGGCGATACCGAACGCACCCGCCGCCGCACTGCCGAGGCCCAGACGTGCATGCAGCATCAGCGCCAGGGTCGACCAGAACGCGCTGAATCCCACGGCCAGCAGCGACTGGCTGGCCACCGCACGGCGCAGCTGCGGCTGCTCGCGCCACAACGCCAGCAACGAACCCAGCAACGCCGGATAGCGCAGCGTGCTGGTCGGCGCGAAACGCGGCAGTGCACGCGCCATCACCGCGCCCATCGCCGCCACGGATACCGCCGCCAGCACGAACTGCGTGCGCCAGCCCCACGCTTCAGCCACCACGCCACTGACCACCCGCGACAACAGGATGCCGAGCAGCAGGCCGGTCATCACCCGGCCGACGATCTGGCCGCGCTGCGCATCCGGTGCCAGCACCGCAGCGGCGGGAACGATGTCCTGCGCCAGCGTTGCCATCAGCCCGACCAGCAGGCTGGCCATCAGCAGGCCCGGCAGGTGCCCGGCCATCGCGGCGGCGCCCAGTGCCAGCGCCAGCAGCGCGGACTTCAACAGGATCAGATGGCGGCGGTCGAAGCGATCGCCCAGCGGTGCCAGCAGCAGGATGCCCAGTGCGTAGCCGAGCTGGGTCAAGGTTGGCACCAGGCCGGCGGCGCGCTCACCGGCGCCAAGGTCCTGGGCGATCAGGCCCAGCATGGGCTGGCTGTAATACAGCGACGCGACCGAGAAGCCGGCACCGGCCGCCATTGCCAGCACCAATGGGGCGGAAGGCACGGTCGCCGGTGCGGCCGCAACAGACAGCGAGGGGGTAGACATGGGGGAGCCCCGTAGAGGAAGTGGGCGTATCCTGCCTGTATTCGCCAAACGTCTGTAGTAGGCTCTGGCACATATATTTCATACGCCACACGCATGAATGACCTCGCCACCGGCGCTGATCGCCTGGATCTGCTGCGCACCTTCCTGCGCATCGTCGATGCCGGCAGCCTGTCTGCTGCGGCCCTGCAGCTGGGCACCACCCAGCCGACGGTCAGCCGACGCCTGCAGGCACTGGAGCGGCAGCTCGGCCTGCGTCTGCTGCAGCGCTCCACCCATGGCCTGCAACTGACCGAGGACGGCCTGCGCTGCCAGCGTCATGCGCAGCGCGTGGTCGACGAATGGGAGTCGCTGCAGGCCGAGCTGAACGGCGAACCGGAAACGCTGCGCGGACGCCTGCGGGTGATGGTGCCGCACGCCTTTGGCCAGGCGCAGCTGCTGCCTACCATGCTCGCATTCCTCGCCCAGCACCCGCAGCTGAGCCTGGAGTGGATCCTTGAAGATCGTCGCCCGGATTTCATCGCAGAAGGCATCGACTGCGCGGTGCGGGTGGGCCCTGTCGACGAACCGCGCATGGTTGCACTGCCGCTCGCAGAAGTGCCGCGCATCGTCGTGGCAGCGCCCTCGCTGGTGGACGCCACGGCGGTCAGTACGCCGGAACAGGCACAGTCACTGCCGTGGATCTCGCTGGTCACCTACTACCGCGAACGCCTGCTGCTGCATGATGCGCAGGGCCGGGCGCATACGCTGTCAATCAGCCCGCGCCTGCTCAGCGATAACCTGTTCGTGGTACAGCAGGCTGCGCGCGCCGGGCTGGGCGCAGCGGTGGTCTCGGCCTGGCTGGTGGCCGACGACCTCGCACAAGGGCGGCTGGTGCAGCTGCTGCCGGACTGGCAGGCACCGGCACTGCCGGTACACGTCGTGTTTCCTGCCGCGCGCCAGCAGCCGCCACGGCTGCGCGCCTTCATCGATGCGATGAAGGCCGCACTGCCGCAGTTGCACGGCATGCGGCCGGCACCGCGCTAGGTCACCGGCCCCATCATCCACGCATGGCGTGGATTTCGTTCAAGACCACAGGGTCAGAGCCCTTCCCGTTGAGAAGGGATCCGACCCTGTCGATCATTGCGCCTTCGCAGCCTCGGCATTCCACGCCGCGACCTTGGCCTTGGTGTCGGCCAGCATCTTGTCCAGCGCGGCGCGGTCATACACGTGGCCGCGCAGGATCACGCTGTCGATCTTCTCGGTGGCGGCGATGTCCTGCAGTGGGTTGGCGGTCAGCAGCACCAGGTCGGCGGCCTTGCCCCGCGCGACATCACCGTAACGGTCCATCTGGCCGAACCAGGCCGGGCCGGAACGGGTTGCGGCCGACAGCGCCTGCGGCGCGCTCAGGCCCTCCTTCACGAACAGCTGCAGTTCCTGGTGCAGGGCGATGCCCGGGAAGTTGAACGAGTTGAGGAAGCCCGCATCGGTGCCGGCAATGATCGTCACGCCCGCCTCCTGCAGCAACGGCAGCACGGCCGCCACCTGGTGGTACTGCGCGTGGCGCGCCTCGATCTGTGCCGGCGTCGCCTTCGCGGCGCGGTCCACGCGCCACTGGTAGGTCGCGCGCAGGCCCGGGCCGATGTAGGCCAGGTACGGATCGTTGGCGTGGTCATCCTGGTCCAGGAAATCGAGGATACGGCCACCGTTGAGGGTCGGGGTCACGAATACGCCGCGCTTGGCGAAATCACGGTAGGCGTGCATCGCGGTGTCACGGTCGAAGCTGGCGTCGAGGCGGCGATTGGCTTCCGCGCGGTCGATGCGGCCGGCGCCGAAGTCGGCGGCGATCTTCGCTTCGTCCTTGCTGCCGGCCTTGAATGCGTAGTCCAGGTGCTCGATCGAGGCCAGGCCGGCATCGACCGCCTGCTCCACCGTCAGCGCCATCGGAATGTGGCCCGAGGCCTTGAAGCCGGCCTTGCGCGCTGCGCTGGCCGAATACAGGAACAGATCCGGCTTCAGCGTGCTGTCGGTGATCTTCACGAAATCGACCTTATCGTGCTGCAGTCGGGTGATCGCCTTGTCGACGTCGGCCTCGCTACCCACTTCGATCGTGCCCTTCCAGACCGGCTTGATGCCTTCGATCTTCGCGCCCGAGCTGAGCAGGCGCGGGCCGAACAGCGTGCCCCTGGCGATCTCACCACGCCACTGCAGCACCTGCTCGGGCAGATCGCCGGAACAGTCACGCACGGTGGTGATGCCGTGCGCGATGTACAGCGGCAGCAGCGCCTTGTTCTCTTCGATCAGCGCCGGGCCGCCACCGAAGTGCACATGCATGTCCCACAGGCCCGGGATCAGGTATTTGCCCTTGGCATCGATCTGGCGGGCCGCGCTCCACTGGCCGCGCAGCTGCGCGTCCGGGCCCACCGCGACGATGTCCTCGCCGCGGATCACCACGCTCTGCCCGGCCCGCGCGCTGGCGTGCTCGACGTCGACCACGATGGCATTGCGGATCAGCAGGTCGGCGCGCTCGGCAGCAGATGCCGACAGCGGCGCCACCGCAAGAAGGATGGCAAGGGACAACGGGCGGGAACGGAACATGATGGACAGCATCCTGGTAGGCACGGCCAGCGTGCGGGTGGAAGGAGTAGCGGTTCAGCGCGCCGCGCCGTGCTGGCGCAGCAGGGTTTCAATGCCGGCATAGCCACGCCGGCGCGCGTGCGCCAGTGGCGTTACGCCATCGCCGTCGGCCAGCTCCGGGTCGGCACCGGCCTCCAGCAACAGCTGCACGATCTGCACATGGCGTTCACCACCGTCGCCAAGCAGGATCGCTTCCAGCAGCGCGGTCCAGTGCAGGCGGTTGACGTGGTCCACCGCCACACCTGCACGCAGCAGCATGCGCACGGTGGTGACGTGGCCGCGCTCGGCGGCCGGAATCAACGCAGTGCCCCCATAGCGGTTGGTGCTGCGCAGATCGGCGCCGTGCGCCAGGGTCATCGCCAGGATCTCATCCAGGCCGCGCGCGCCGGCATACAGGTAGGCACTGTCCTGCAGCGCATCCTTGGCATTGACGTCCGCCCCGGCCTCGATCAGTTCGCGCGCGGCATCCACGTTGTTGCCCTGCGTGGCCAGCAGCAGCGCCGTGCGGCCCTGGCCATCGCGCGCCTCAAGATCAGCACCATCGGCCAGTGCGCCGCGCACCGCCTCGGCATCGCCGCGGCTGGCGGCATCACGCAGGCGCGCGTCTGCGTCGGCTCTGGAGCTGGCAGTGCAGGCAGGGGTGACCATGGCCAGCAGACACAACAACAGCACGCGCGTGAACGGTGCAGGCCAGCCAGCAGGGCAATGGAAGCGCATCACGGTGTCTCCTTTTCTCGATCGCCGCAGCGAGATGGTCGCAGGGGCCGCGCATTGCCGGCCCCTGCCCCGCATGGTAGAAGTCGGCCTGGGTATCCAGAAGTGAAATGTTCAAATGCAAGACAGTGCCAAATCGAATAGAACCCTGTTCGAACTGGACCTGCTGCGGGCGCTGGTGATGGTGGCCGACTGCGGCAGCTTCACCACGGCGGCCACGCGCCTGCATTCGACGCAGTCCACGGTCAGCCAGAAGGTACGGCGGCTGGAGGAACTGGCCGGGCATCGCCTGCTCGAGCGCGGCCACCGCGATGTACACCCCACCGACGCCGGCCACACCCTGCTCGGCTATGCGCGGCGCATGCTCGACCTGAACGAGGAAATGGCACAGGCGCTGGCCGGCGCGACGGTGGAAACTGCGGTCCGCATCGGCGTACCCGAAGACTTCGTCAACCCGCAGACCACCCGCATGCTGGCCGCCTTCAGCCGCCGCCACCCGCAGGTGAAGCTGGAGATCAGCAGCGGCCTGAGCCGTGACCTGGCCCAGGGCTTCGACCACGGCGAGCTGGACCTGGTGCTGGTCAAGCAACGCCGCAACAGCCGCCAGGCGGTGCATTGCCGGCACGAGCCGATGCACTGGATCGACAGCCTGCGCAGCAGCTGCCTGCAGCAGGACCCGCTGCCGCTGGTCACCTTCCCGCCGCGAGGGCTGTACCGCGACGAGATGATCCACGCCGTGGAAGCGCTGGGCCTGCGCTGGCGCATTGCCTTCACCAGTTCGTCGCTGAGTGGCATCCAGGGCGCGGTGGCTGATGGCATCGGCGTCAGCCTGCTGCCGCGCCGCGCGTTCACGCGCGAGCACCGCATCATCGATGGCGAGCGCGGGCTGCCGGTGATCGACAACTACGAAATCGGTCTGCTGCATCGTGCCGATGCCGATGATGCGGTGCGGGCACTGGCCAGCGAGCTGTGGCGGCAGGTACAGCGCGAACCGGACTGACCACGATAGATCCACGCCACGCGTGGATGCCTTTCGCGCATTGATCATCGATATCTGATCAATCTTGCCGCACGGCGGGAATCATCGCCTCGTACAGTGCCCCCTGCTTCCGTGCTCCACGGCGCCTCGCCATGTCCGACCAACCCCCGACCCGATTCGATCCCCTGCCTGCAGCCCTGCAGACGCACCTGCAGCACCAACGTGCACGGATCGCCTCACGCGTGGCCGCCAGCTTCCCGACGTTGCCGGTGCAATGGCCGCTGGCCGCCAGCACATTGCAGCGCGTGGTCGATGCCGAACTGATCGATCGTGACGACTGCGGCGGCTGGGAAGCGCTGGGCGTGGCGTTCGGTGACATTCTGGCCCAGCGCGTGCCGGGCCTGGCCTGGATGCAGGTCACCGATGCCTGGGGCATCGATGCGGTGCTGCGCTATGCCGACAGCAGCCTGCAGATCGGCGCCAGCACCCTGCTGCTCAAGCGCGTGGAGCAGGGCGAGGTCATCGACATCGCCCATCTGCTGGCGTGGCTGGAAGAATTCGTCGCTACCCGCGCCGACGATTACGCCTGAAAGCCGCCGGGCATGGCTCGGTGCTACAGAGGTTGGCGCGGCCTGGATCTACAGCCAGCGGCCGTCCACCACCACGCGTCGCTCCACCGGCACTGCGGCCACGGCCGCCGGACCGTGATCGGCGCGCACCGCCACGAAGGTGGCCGGCAGGCCTTCGGCAATGCCGTGCTGCGGCAGCCCGATCACCTGCGCGGCGTGGGTGGTGACCATGTCCAGCGCCAGCATCAGGTCGGCATCGGTGTAGAAGCCCGAGCGGTAGCCCAGCAGCATCGCCCGCTGCAGCAGATCGCCGTTGCCGTACGGCCACCAGCAGTCACGGATGTTGTCATTGCCAGCGAACACGCGCACGCCGGCATCATGCAGCGCACGCAGCGGCGGGAACGGATGATCCCCCGGCGCGTTGCTCATGATCGCTACGCCCGCCGTCGCCAGCGCCTCGCCCACCTGCACCGCGCGCGCCAGCGGCACTTCGCCCAGCGAGTAGGCATGACTGACCGCCACCCGCCCCTGCAGGCCAGCGGCCCGGGTCCGCGCGGCAATGCGCAGCAACTGGGCCAGTCCGGTTTCGCCGGGCTCGTGCAGGTGGATGTCCAGGCGCACGCCATAGCGCTCGGCCAGGCCGAACAGCAGTGCCAGTTGGCCTTCGGCATCGCCATCCAGCGTGGTCGGGTCGATGCCTCCCAGCACCTCCACGCCCGCTGCAAGGGCCTGCTCAAGCACGGCGGCGGTACCCGGACAGGACATCACCCCGGCCTGCGGGAACGCTACCAGCTGGATGCGCATGAGGCCGGCACAGCGGAGCGAGGCCTCGCGTACCGCCTCGAGATGACGCAGGCCCGTGCTGCCGTCGATGTCGACGTGGCAGCGCATGGCCACCGTGCCGAAGCTGCTGCACTGGCGGATCAATGCCTCGGCACGGTCCACCATCGGCGCGGCACCCGCTACCGCGGCCTTCTCCACCGCCAGCCGCTCACGCAGGCTGTTCACCGGCTGATGCGGGTGCCAGCGGTCGCCGACAAAACTCTTGTCCAGATGGATGTGGCCGTCGACCAGCCCGGGCAGGACCGCGAAGCCCTGCAGGTCGACGCATTCCGCCCCGTCGGCCGGCGAGGCCTCGCCATTGAGGCCGCTGATGCGGCCATCACGGATATGGAAATGCAGCGGCGCACCGTTGCGGTCGACACCGCCATGGACGAACTGGAGGGTCATCGGGAACTCCTGGAATGCCAAGACTGCCGCCATCGTGCGCCCCGCTGCACCCATCGACCAACGAAATATCTGGATGGCACGCATTCACCAGGACGATGATTGCGCCTGCGACAACCGGTCGCAGCCACGCCGTGCACACCCCTGAACAGGTAACATGGGCGCCTGTTTCCGTTGTGATGCCGCATGGGCCCGTCCGACCGCCACGATCGTCTCCGCCGCTGGCAGGCCGCATCCCTGCTTGCCGCCGCCCCGATCGCCAGCCTGTCCGCCACTGATGCTGCGGCCGCTGCACCGCTGCAGTCGCCGCCGGGCCAGCAGCGCATCGCACCGGCTGCACTGGTCGAGCGCCTGCACCAGCGCGTGCTGTCCGGGCAGAGCGCCACCGCCACGCTGGAACACTGGTGCGCCGAACATGGGCTGGCCGAACAAGCCCGGGTGCGCGCGGTGCGCGTGCACGGCCAGGACAAGCCTGCCCCCGCCGACGTTCTGCAGGCGCTGGGCGCGACGCCGGGTACCGAACTGCGCTATCGCCGCGTACAGCTGGTCTGCGGCAGCCGCGTGCTGTCCGAGGCCGACAACTGGTACCTGCCTGGCCACCTCAGCCCGGCCATGAACCAGGTGCTGGACAGCACCGACGAACCGTTCGGTCGCGTGGTCGGCCCGCTCGGTTTCCAGCGCCAGACCCTGGCTGACCAGACGTTCTGGCCGCCGCGGGGCGAAGGCGATCACGGCGTGATCCTCGAGGTGCGTGCCTTGTTGCGCGACCGCCAGCAGCAGCCTTTCAGCTACGTCATCGAGTCGTACCTGCAACAGGCGCTGCCCTAGGCGACCGCGCGCGCCATCACCGCGGTGTCTAGACAGCAGAAGGCCCGGCATTGCCGGGCCTTCTGTCTGCCCGCCCGGTCAGCGGAACCGGTAGTCCAGCTGCAGCCAGTATTGGCGGCCATACGGGTCGTAGTTGCCGACCGGGTAGAACGGCCAGCCGCCCCCGTTCCTGTCTGCCGGCGGGCGGCTGTCACGCAGGTTGTTGACGATCACGCCCACCGACAGGTTCTCGCCGAACTGGCGGAACACGCTGGCGTTGTAGGTCATGTACGGCGCGATGCGGCCACTGCCATCGGTCTTCGGCAGTGAACCGAAACGATTGCCGTACAGCGTGGTGGTCCAGTCACCCTGGTTCCAGGTGATGCTGCCATTGGCCTTGCTGCGCCACTGGTAATCATCCAGCGAATTGCGGATGTCACGCTCCGGATCATCGGAGAACTGCCGGTACTTGTGCTCCAGCACCACGGTGTAGGCCAGGCGCGTGGTGAAGCGGCCATAGCGGCCGGCATCGAAACGCCAGTTGCCTTTCAGGTCCAGGCCACGCACCGATTCGGAGGCCGCGTTGATCGGATTGATCAGCACGCGGGTCACCTGGTCCGGCTGCACCGTGGCGTTGGACGGATTGCGGATCACCCGCGACAGTGCGTCCTGGCACAGCGGTGAACCGATATCGCGCGCTTCGCCGCCCAGCGTGCGGCCCAGGCGGCAATCGGCCTCGTCACGCAGGATACGGCTGGTATCGAGGCTGGTCACCTCGTTGTCGATGCGGATGTCGTAGTAGTCGGCGCTGAAATCCAGCCCGGACAGCGGCGACCAGACCACGCCGAAGCCGTACGACTTTGCGGTTTCCGGCTGCAACTGTGCGTTGGCGCGGTTGCTGTAGTCGATCGACAGGCCGTTGTAGTCGCAGTTGTCGTACGACTGGCCTGCAGTACGGCAGCGCCAGTAATCGGTCATGCCCGGGTTGTAGCCGCGGGTCTCGGTGGCGAACACGTAGTTCATGTCCGGCGCACGGAAGCTGGTCGCGGCAGAGCCGCGGATCAACAGGCTCTCGATCGGGCGGAACTCGACGCCGAAGCTCCAGGTCGCCTTGCCGATGTGCTCGCCGCCTGCGCGGTACTGGTCGTAGCGGCCGGCCAGCGTGGTGGTCAGCGATTGCAGCAACGGCAACTGCAGTTCAACGCCGGCCGCATAGCGATCGCGATCACCGCCGGCACCGATACCGGCGCTGGTGTTCCAGAACTCGCCGGTGCCCAGCCGCGGGTCCGGGCGGTTGCGGTAGCCCTGGCTGCCGGCCTCGACCACTGCGGCCAGCGCAGCATCGCCGCCCGGCAGTGCGAACAGGCGGCCATTGACACTGGCACTGAAGGTCTGCAGCCACGCCGCGTTGCGACTTTCCTGATAGTCGGACAGGCCCGCATACTCGTTCGGAGTCAAAGGCTTGAACAGGCGCACCGGGTCCGGCGCATAGACCTCCACGCCATTGCGCACGCCCAGCTTCGGGCCCAGCAGGTACTCGTTGATGCCGGCCAGCAGCACCGGGCGACGGGTTCGGTTCTCGTAGCGCGACCGGCTGTAGACCGCCTCGTAGTCCCAGCCGCTGTCGCCGATCTGGCCGCGTGCGCCCACGTTGAACGACCACGAGTTCTCCAGGAACCGATTGGCATTGCGCGGCAGGCCACCGATTTCTTCCGGCGCGAAGCGGCGGTACCAGCTCTCCAGGTTTCCGCTGTTCTGGTTGTAGAAGTAGTTGCGTGAGGACGTCCAGGTCGGCGCGCGCGTGTTGTTGTAGATGCGCGCGCTGCCCACGGCGACATCGGCGAACAGGTCGGTGGTGTCGTTGACGTGGAAGGTCAACAGGCCATAGCCATTGAGGTTGCGCTTCTGGGTCTGCATGGTCCAGTAGCTGGCGGCGGCCTCGTTGCTGCCGCAGTACCAGCCCTGGCGCGGGTTGTTGGCACGGAACACGCTGCCGCCATAAATGCCCGACGCTGCGTCGCAGCCGCTCACGCCCGGATCGATGTTGCGGCCGGTGGCAGCATTGCGGCGATAGGCGATCGCGGTCGCCTGCGGCGCCTTGCCGGCCGGATCATCGTCCAGTGAATCCATGAAGTCGCGTTGGCGCGCGTGGATCGCCTTGCGCACGTCGAACTCGAAGCCGAACAGCGCATCCCAACGCTCGCCGGAACTGCCACCGACCACCTGCGCGCGCTGGTTGTCACCCCCGCCCTGCTGGGTGCCGCCGGCGCGCACGTTCACGTCCACGCCTTCAAAGCGGTCCTTGAGGATGATGTTGACCACGCCGGCGATGGCATCGGAGCCATACACCGCCGACGCACCCGCGGCGAGCACCTCGATGCGCTCGATCAGGGCGCTGGGAATGTTGGCGAGGTTGACCACGTTCACCGAGCCCTCGTAGGCCAGCGGGTAGTCGGCCTGGCGGCGGCCGTTGACCAGCACCAGCGTGCGGTTCGGACCCAGTCCACGCAGGTTGATGGTGTTGGCGGCCGGCGTGAACGTATTGCCGAAGTCCTCGCCCTGCACGTTGCCGGTGTTCTCGGTCAGCGCGCTCAGCGCGTCGAAGGCATTGCGGTAGCCCTGCGCATCGATCTGCTCGCGGCTGATCACCGTCACTGGCGAGGACCCCTCGACACTGGCACGGGGAATGCGCGAGCCGGTGACCTTCACTTCCTGCAATGTGGTGGGTGCGCTTTCCTGCGCGAAGGCCGGCAGCGAGACCAGCATCAGGGACGACAGCGCGAGCACCAGCGGACGCGGGCGCAACGCCTTGTAGGAGGCGGACATGGGCTTCCTGGGGGAGTGGGCGGGTGTACGGGGGAGCCGTGGCCTGTGCGGCACATAACGATCCCGTAACGAAAGTGTCCTGAATGGGTGGTTTCAACGGAAATGACCAGCCCTGATGGGCTTATGCCTGAACCGAATCAGACGGACCCACGGCACCGCCACACTTTTGCAATGAATTGCATGGTCTGGCGCGCTTCCGATACGCATCGTGCATGGATGACCAACCGCGCCACCTACACTCACCTCGCCCCGCTGCGCCCCGTCCTGCGCCGCCACCTGCTGCACCTCCAGGCAACGCCCATCACCCTGCGTTCCTTCCAGCGCACCGATCTGCCGCGCTGGCGCACCTTCGACGACCGTCGCCAGCGCGGCCAACGGCCTTCCTACGGCATTGATGAAGAGGCCCGCTTCCTCGCCAGCGTCCATCGTTCACGCCTACAGGAAGACAACGATCTGCTGGTACTGGGCGTGTTCGACGACGCGCAGGGCATCCTGCACGACCAACTGCATGTCCGCCTGCAGTCACTGCATTCGCGCTGCGCAGAACTGCAGTCGCTGCAGCACCGCAACGCCCATCCACAGGCCGCACTGCGCGCGCTGTGCCCGTTCCTGTTCGACAATGTCGGCCTGCATCGCATCTTCGTACTGCTGCCACCGGGTTGCACCACCCCTTTCGCCCAGGCACTGCAGGCCCTGGGCTTCATGCGTGAAGGCATCCTGCGCGACTTCCACCTGGACGCCGAGGGATGGCATGACCGCCAGTTGCTGGCGCTTACCGCGCCAGCGTGGCGCAGCCACCTGCAGCGGATCGGCTAGCGCACCCGCTCCAGTGCCGCACCCGCGCCGGTCAGCACCGTGCAGGCGTGATCCTGCAGTTCTTCGCCGCTGGCATCGTTGCCGCTGGCGGCATCCACGCGGGTGGCCAGCAGGATGAAGCCGGGGCCACCCTGCACGTCATCGCGTCCGGCCACCACCAGGCTCCACTGGCCCACATCGCCTACGCCGCTCAGGCCATAGGCCAGCAGGTTGAGCGGATTGGCGGTCATTTCCGCACCGGGCAACAGATAGGCCTGGTACTGATGCCCGCGCAGAAGCACCGGCAACGGTGACCAGCGTGGCCCCAGGGCGCCGGCGTGTGCATCCAGGGCCTGCAGCACGTCCGTGCGCAGGCAATCGACATGGATATGCAACTGGTGCTGCGACCGTCCGTGCGGTGAATTCAGCGCCAGGCTGGCTACGTTGCGCGGTAATGGCTGGCCCAGGGCCTGTTCGGTGCGCGCGCGCGCCTGCCAGGCGGCCGCGAAATAGTTGGGCGCCCCACGCTGGTAAAGACCGCGGTTCTCGATGCCACTTACCTTGTCCAGCGGCATCAGCAGGAACTGGTAGTCACCGTGTGCATCCTTGACCAGCACGTCACGGCGGCCGGCCGCCGTCTCCACCCGCAGGCAGCTGCCGCGCGGGCCGTCAGCTGCCTGGCAGTCACGCTCGATCAGGCGCCACAGCGCATCGGAATGGGCGGGCGGCGGAGGCGGCGCGCTCGCACAGGCGGACAACAGCAGCAGCGGCGACAGCAGCAACGAGCGCAGGGACACGGCGGCGACTCACGGAACAGGCACGGCAGGCGGCGCCGCACTGCATTCTAGCCAGCGCGGTGCTGCAATCAGTAGGTGCCGAACGGCACTTCAACCACGATCGGAGCCACGCCCTCGCCCGCCTGCAGGGTGTAGCGGTCCAGTGCGCCATCATCTTCGGCGTGCGGCTGGCGCTGGAAATGCAGGGGATAACGGTCATCACCCAGGCGCACGGCGCTGCCATCGGCCTCCAGCGCGGCACCTTCGGGAATCAGCAGCCCCCCCAGGTCGCTGTAGGCCCCCGGCACATCGGTGAAACCATAGTCAGCCAGTTCATCCACGCGCTGCATCGCATAGACGTGCGGCAGGTAGGGGCGTGCCGGGCTGCGGCCATTGCTGAGGTCGGTCACCCAGGCCTGTGGCAGGTGGTATTGCTCGCGCAGTGCGGCCACGCCCAGCGACGGGCTGGCCACCTGCAGGCAGCACACCGCGCGCTTGCCCTCACGATCGACAATGGCGAATCGATCGCCGCGGGTGGCGGCCTGCGGCAGCATCGCGAACGCCAGGTTGCGCTGGGCGGGTGCGTAGCCTGCCTCGGTCTGCAGGTTGCGCCAGGCACCGAACACCGGCGCTTCCGCAGCGGCGTCCGGCGTCGGCTCGATGGCAGAGGCGGCAAACGCCACGCCCAGCACCGACACTGCCAGTACTCTTCTCGCCCTGCGCTTGTCGCGCAAACTGCCTGCCGTCATAGCGTATCCAACACCTGCACCGGAATGGCCCGGCCTGCCCGCTGGCGTGCTGCCAGCCATCCCTCCCACTATGCAATGACCACGCTGTGCCGGCAATGACCGGAGTGCTGACGCCTTTCGCGCGACGGGTGCTATCGTTCCACCATCTTCCCTGCGCAGGAGCGCTCGCATGTCCGCCTTCCGTCTGTCCCTGTTACTGCCTGCGTCGGCCCTGCTGCTGTCGGCCTGCGTCAGCACCCCTGGCCCGCAGGTCAAGGGTACCGGCCACTGCGATGCCAGCCAGCTGGGCTGGGCAATCGGCCAGCCGGCCAACGAACCCAACATCCGCCGCCTGTCCAGCGAGAGCGGCGCCGGCCTGGTCAACCCGATCGGCCCCAGCACCATCACCACGAAGGACATCCGCCAGGATCGCCTGCGCGTGTACGTGGACAAGGACAACATCATCACCGCTACCCGTTGCGAGTAAGCGCCGCCTCAGTTTTTGTAGAGCCGAGCCCACGCTCGGTTGCTCTGCGGTCGGGCCACGCGAGAACCCGAGTCGAGCATGGCTCGGCTCTCCAGGGCTCAGGGTTCGGTATACCCCGCGCAGTCCGGCAGCGCCTGGTCGGGGTGGAACACCCCATCATTGAAGCGGAACAGCCGCGTGTAGCTGCATGCCGGGTCCTGCTCGGTGCGCAGGTCCTTCTTCTTCAGCGGGCCCTTGGCCAGCGAATCCTCGAAACGCGAAACGCCCGCCGGAAAGCGGGTTGCCACCGTCTGGTAGCGCAGCACCGGCATGCCCTCGGCCACCGGATCCAGCCCGAGCCTGGCCGAGAACCCGTATTCGTCGTGGCAGGCGCCTGCGCGCTGCTTCATGTCCTGCTCGCTGAAACACGCACGGATCATCGCATTGCCCAGCCATGGCACCGTCAGCACGTCGTCGTCCACCTGGATGTCGTCCTGCAGGTGGCGCACGCGTGCCAACTGCAGCGTGGACGCGTCGGCACCTCCACCGGAGTACATGGTGCTGAACTTGACGATGCCGCCTACCAGCACATTCTGGTGGGCGCGCTGCTGCGGGTCGGTCACCGGCTCATCGCTGCCGATACCCGGAGCCAGGCGCACGATCCACGGCCACAGCGACAGCTCGCTTTCCTGCGGCACGTCGATGCTGACGTGGTAGGTATGCGCTTCGCTTTCGCCGGCCACCCGTTCAGAGACTTCCAGCGTCGTTGGCCGATCACCGTCCTCGGCCACCAGTTGCACACGCACGCACCAGACACGATCAAGCGTGCAGTACTGCGTGCGTACTTCGCCCTGCCCGCCCTGTTCCAGCACCTGCCCCAGCGGTTCCATCACGTTGCCGGCGGCATCGCGCTGCTGCGGCAGGATAGAAGACTGCGCCAGCACCAGCAGCGGGGTCGCCAGCAATGCAGCGCACAGGGCGGCGCGGACGGGAATGGAAGGCATGGGCGGCTCCTGTGGCTGGGATTCCGATGGTAACCGTTACCCGGACGGCGGCGGACCTGCCCGGCATCGCCCTTGTAGCGTCGAGCCACGCTCGACTGCCCTGTCCGTCCTCAATGCCCACTGCAATCGCAGCTGCCCCACCCCTTCGCCTTCGACGTCTGGCCAATACCCGGGTTGAAGGTATTGCTCGGGTCCAGCTGCCGGTAGAAACCTGCCAACGCCGGCTTGGCCGGGTACAGGTGGCCGACGTTGTGCTCGGCCGGATACTCGGCGCCACGCTGGTCCAGCAGCGCCCACATCGCATGCTCGATCGCCACCGGGTCTTCGCCCTTGCGCGCGATGTAGTCCTGGTGGAACACGTGGCACAGGAAGTGGCCGTAGTACAGCTTGTGCAGCAGGCGGCCGTCGATATCGGCCGGCAACTGCTCGAACCAATCCGTATCGTCGCGGCGCAATGCGATATCCAGCGCGACGATGTCCTGCACCTGCTCACGATGCACTTCACGATAGCGGACTGCCGCACCGGCCACCGCGAAGCGATGCAGGAACGCCTTGCGTCCCTCCTCGGCCGTGCAGTGGAAATAGCCGCCTTCGTGCCCGGCGAAGAACCCGCGCAACCAGGCCTCGGTTTCCGCAGCGTCCTGGGCAGAGACCTTCAGCAACAGGTGATGCTCGTAGCGTTGCCGGAACTCGCCCATGCGCTTTGGCAGGTGCGAGGGCAGCAGGCCGGTCAGCACCTGCATCACCCGGTCGGTCACCCCGCGCAGGCCCAGCCGTTCGAACCAGCCATCGACGCGGCTCTTCAATGCGAACGCCGCGGGCACACGGGAGGTACCGAGGCGATCGATCAGCAGGAAGCTGTCCTTGCCGTAGCGCTCGCCGATGTCATAGGCATCGCGGTGAATGTACTCGCCCGCGATCGGCAGGCGCTCGAAGCCGGTCAGCAGCTGGCGACGGATCGCGGTGAGGCTGTCGGTGCGATTGCTGCCGATATAGAAGACCTCGGCAGCCTCCTTCTCGAAGGTGTCCAGGCGCACCGCGAACACTGCCAGCTTGCCGGCAGATCCCGCTGCCTCGAAGTGGCGGCTGGGATCCGCATTGAAGCGTGCGGGAGTATCGGCACCGACTTTGCGTACTTCCTCGGCATAGCGTGGATCGGAAGCCGCACGGCCGTCGCCATCGCCCACGTCGGCGGCCGTGTAGTCACCGGCCTGCAGGCGCTGCAGGATCTGCTCGGGCGTATCACCCAGCGCGATGCCCAGATGGTTGACCAGCTGCAACTGGCCCTGCGCATCGACCTGCGCATACAGCGCCAGCTCGGTGTAGGCCGGGCCACGTCGCACCAGCGCGCCACCGGAGTTGTTGCAGATGCCGCCCAGCACCGAGGCACCGATGCAGGACGAGCCGATCACCGAATGCGGTTCGCGACCCAGCGGGGCCAGCGTCTGCTCCAGGCGGTCCAGCGTGGCACCGGGCAGGCACAGCACCTGGCGGCCTTCGTTCAACAACTGGATGCCGGTCAGGCGCAGCGTGTTGACCAGCACGATCGGCCGGCCATAGTCATCGCCGTCCGGGGTCGAGCCGCCGGTCAGGCCGGTGTTGGCCGCCTGCAGGATGATCGCCGCGCCGCCCTGCACCGCTGCCTGCAGCACGCGCCACAGTTCCAGCAGCGTCCCCGGGCGCACCACCGCCAGCACTGGGCCATCGCCGAAACGGTAGCCGCGGCGGAAGCGGCGCGTAGCCTTGTCGCCGGTCATTACATGGCGATTGCCGACCGCATCGCGCAACTGTGCCAGCACGGCGTCGTGGCCGCTCATGGCAGGCTGACCAGCGAGTCGCGGCCGATGTCGGCGATGCGGCGCGCACCGGTCAGGGTCATCGCCACGCGCATTTCCTTGGCGATCAGGTCCAGCAGGTTGGCCACGCCGGCCTCGCCCTGCGCGGCCAGCGCATAGATGAAGGCGCGGCCCAGCAGCACGGTATCGGCCCCCAGCGCCAACATGCGCACCACGTCCAGGCCAGTGCGGATGCCGGAATCGGCGAGGATCTTCAGGTCGCCCTGCACCGCATCGGCGATGGCCGGCAACGCACGTGCGGTGGACAGCACGCCGTCCAGCTGGCGGCCACCGTGATTGGAGACCACGATGCCATCGGCACCGAACTTCACCGCATCACGCGCGTCATCCGGGTCGAGGATGCCCTTGATCACCATCGGGCCCTTCCAGAATTCGCGGATCCACTCCAGGTCCTTCCACGAAATGGAGGGATCGAAGTTGCTGCCCAGCCAACCGATGTAATCCTCCAGCCCGGTCGGGTTGCCGCGGTAGGTGGAGATGTTGCCGAGGTCATGCGGGCGGCCGAACAGGCCCACGTCCCACGCCCAGTGCGGATGGGTGATGGCCTGGCCGATACGGCGCAGCGAGGCATTCGGGCCGCTCATGCCCGAGTGTGCATCGCGGTAGCGCGCGCCCGGCACCGGCATGTCCACGGTGAACACCAGCGTGGTCACGCCGGCGGCCTGCGCCCGCTCCAGCGCGTTGCGCATGAAGCCACGGTCACGCAGCACGTACAGCTGGAACCACATCGGCCGCTGGATGGCCGGTGCCACTTCCTCGATCGGGCACACCGACACCGTGGACAGGGTGAACGGGATGCCGCGGCTGTCGGCCGCGCGCGCCGCCTGTACCTCGCCGCGCCGCGCATACATTCCGGTCAGGCCGACCGGCGCCAGCGCCACCGGCATCGCCAGTTTTTCGCCGAACAGCTGGGTTTCCAGGCTCAGGTCGGACATGTTGCGCAGGATGCGCTGGCGCAGCGCGATGTCGGACAGGTCGGAAACGTTGCGCTTCAGCGTGTGCTCGGCATACGCGCCGCCATCGATGTAGTGGAACAGGAACGGCGGCAGCCGGCGTTCGGCAGCAGCACGGTAATCGGTGGAGGCGGAGATGATCATGGGGTCAACCGTGGGGGGAAGGCAGGCGCGAGGCCCGCGCACGCCGGGCTTCGTTGTCATCGAGGGTGCGCAGCGTGGTGTGCACGAACTCGAGGTGGGCATGCGCGGCGGCGCGCGCGCGTTCGGGGTCGCCGGCCAGCACCGCATCCATCATCTCGCGGTGCTGGTCGGACAGCGGCGAGAAGGTCTTCGCCGAGGTGTAGAGCTTTTCGCGGCTCTGCGAGATGTTGGTCTGCAGCAGTTCGAACAGCCCGCGCATCACCTGCAGCAGCACCAGGTTGTGCGAGGCCTCGGCGATGGACAGGTGGAAGGCCGCGTCGGCCTCCGCCTCGCCGGTGGGGTCGTCCTTGCCGTGCGCGTCCATCATGGTCTGGAAGGCCTGTGCGATGCGCGCGCGGTCCTCGTCGGTGGCACGCAGCGCCGCATGCCAAGCGGTGGCACCTTCCAGCGCGTGGCGGATCTCCAGCACGTCGAAGCGGTATTCCGGGTCGCCCTGGAACAGCGGCAGGTACGGCGCCAGCGGTTCATCCAGCGCCTGCCGCGCGCGTGCCGCAGGCTCGGCCACGTAGGTGCCGCCACCGACCCGTGCGGTCAACAGGCCCTGGCTGGCCAGCTGCGCGATGGCCTCGCGCAGCGCGGTGCGCGAGACCCCCAGCTGCACCGCCAGGGTGCGCTCGGCCGGCAGCCGGTCGCCCGGCCGCAGCTGTTGTTCCTGCACCAGGCCGCGCAGCTGCGCAGCCACCTTGTCCGAAATACGTTGCGTGCTCATGGCGCCATTGTGGCCCGAAGCGCGCAGCGGGTGGTCGGCCAGCCGCGCATGGCTCAGGGAATCATCCAGGTCAGCCAGTAAGCCTGGGCCAGGGTGATCAGGCCGACCATCGTGGTGAAGATCAGGCTGTGCTTGACCGTGAAGCGGAACAGATCCGACTCCTTGCCGGCCAGGCCGACCGCCGCGCAGGCAATGGCGATCGACTGCGGTGAGATCATCTTGCCGGTGACACCGCCGGTGGTGTTGGCCGCTACCAGCAGCACGTCGGACACGCCGATCTGCTGTGCGGTGGTGGCCTGCAGTGCCGAGAACAAGGCATTGGACGAGGTATCCGAACCGGTCAGGAACACGCCCAGCCAGCCCAGGAACGGTGAGAAGAACGGGAACGCGTCGCCGGTATGCGCCAGTGCCAGGGCCAACGTGGCAGACAGTCCCGAGTAGTTGGCGATGAAGGCGAACGCCAGCACCATGCCAATCGAGTAGATCGGCATGCGCAGCTCACGCACGGTCTCGCCGAAGGTCTGCAGCGCCGAACGTGCAGGCATGCGCAGCACGATGATGGCAATCACCCCGGCCAGGATGATCGAGGTACCGGTGGCCGAGAACCAGTCGAACTTGTAGATGGCGTCATAGCTCAGCGGCGCATCCACGATCGGTGGCATCTTCTGCACCAGCTGGTCCAGGCCCGGCACTGGGATCTTCAGCACCCAGCCTTCCAGCGGACCGCCCGCCGCGAACAGCGACTTGAACGGCTTGATGCTCCACAGCGTGACCATCGCGGTGAGGATCAGGAACGGCGACCATGCCCTGGCGATCTGGCCGACGCTGTGGCGCGGTGCCTCCAGTGCCTGTGCGGCCGCCTCGGCGCTGGTTTCGGTGTCGAAACGGAAGATCCGCACCGGCTTCCAGCGGCGCAGGAACAGGGTCAGGCACACCAGCGACGCGAGCGACGCGGTGATGTCCGGTAGTTCCGGGCCGATGAAATTGGAGGTCAGGTACTGCGCGATGGCGAACGAACCACCCGCAACCAGCACCGCCGGCCAGGTCTCCTTGATACCGCGCCAACCATCCATGATCGCCATGATCCAGAACAGCACGATGATGGTCAGGAACGGCAACTGGCGGCCGGCCATCTGGCCGATCTCGAATGCGTCCAGGCCGGTGACCTGCCCGGCCACGATGATCGGAATGCCCATCGCGCCGAACGCTACCGGCGCGGTGTTGACGATCAGGCACAGGCCGGCGGCATACAGCGGCTTGAAGCCCAGCCCGACCAGCAACGCTGCGGTGATCGCGACCGGCGCACCGAAACCGGCTGCCCCTTCCAGGAAGGCGCCAAAAGCGAAGCCGACCATCAGCATCTGCAGGCGCTGATCTTCGGTCACCGAGAGGATCGAGGCCCGGATGATGTCGAACTGCCCGGTCTTGACCGAAACTTTGTAGAGGAACACCGCACCGATGATGATCCACGCGATGGGCCACAGGCCGTAGACGAAACCGAAGCCGGCCGCGCCCAGCGCCTGGGGCACCGGCATGCGGTAGAACAACAGGGCCACGCTGAGTGCGATGGCCACGGTGATCGTGCCGGCCAGCCAGCCCTTCATGCGCAGCACTGCCAGGGCAACGAAGAAGAACGCGATCGGCAGCAGCGCGATCAGGCTCGACAACCACAGGTTGCCGGCGGGGTCGTACAGGTGTTGCCAGGGCTGCATGAAGACTCTCGACTGGAAACGGAAGGAGCCCACCGCAGGCGGTGGGTCGCCGTGGCCGTCGATCATTGGTATTACCATTAATGATCGAGATCAGACCACTTGCAGCGGATTTAACCGCCTCTCCGACGAAGAGCCTATTAGACCATAGGGCTAGCCTTCATATTGGTCCGACCATTAGAGCCATTATGGTGCCGGCCGCTGGCCGACAACTCGACCTTCCCTACGAGATCCGTTTCTCCAACCGCCGCATCACCGCCAGCACCAGCACGCACAGCACGCTGACCCCGATCGCGATCACGTACTTGCTGATCCCCACCGCAATCCCGATCGCCGCCGCCATGATCAGCGAACTGGCCGTGGTCAAGCCGCTGACCTGGTCCTCGCGTGAGCCGCGCAGAATGGTGCCAGCGGCCACGAAGCCGACACAGGCCACCACCGCTTCGATCAGGCGCACCGGATCAACCTGCAGCAGATCGCGGTAACGCTCCTGCTGGAAATGCTCGGCCACCGAGTCGCCGAGACCGACGATCAATGCCGCCGCTCCGGCAATGAGCATGTGCGTACGCAGGCCGGCGGCGTGCTTGCCCATTTCCCGCTCGACACCGAGCACACCGCCGAACAGCATCGCTGCGGCTACGCGCAGCAGGATCGAGACATCCTGGGTGAGTTCCATGGGCAGGCTCCGGGTATTTCCCCGAGCGTCGCGTGGCATGCGTGGCACAGAGGTGAAGACCACCCCACAGTGCGTTCACCCGGTAGCGCCGGGCGATGCCCGGCGACGCCGCAACCCGCGTTCAGCGCATCACTGCGCGAGGTAGCCACCATCGATGGCGTAGTACGTGCCGGTCGCGAACGAGGCATCGTCGCTGGCCAGCCAGGCTACCAATGCGGCTACTTCCTCCGGCGTACCCAGCCGCTTCAACGCGTGCCGCCCTTCCAGCGTGGCGCGCACCTTCGGGTCCATCTTCTCCAGCAGCGGTGTGCTGATGAAGCCCGGGCCGACCGCGTTGACACGAATGCCGTCGGCCGCATGCTCCCAGGCGGCGGTCTGGGTCAGCCCGACCACGCCGTGCTTGGCCGCCACGTACGCAGTGGAACCGGCATAGCCCACCTGGCCCAGGATCGAGGCCATGTTGATGATGCTGCCGCCCGTGCCGGCCGCGCGCATGGCCTGGATCTGCGCACGCTGGCACAGGAACACGCTGGTGAGGTTGACATCGATCACGCGCTGCCAGCCATCAATCGGATAGTCGCCGCTGCTGGCCGCCGGCCCGCTGATGCCGGCGTTGTTGACCGCCACGTGCAGGCCGTCGAGTTCCTTGATGGTGCGCTGCACCGCTGCCTCCACCGCCGCGTCGTCGGTGACGTCCAGCGCGATGCCGATGGCCTGTGTGCCGGTGCTGCGCAACTGCGCCACGGTGGCATCCACTGCATCCTGCTTGAGGTCCCAGACCGAGATACGGGCACCGGATGTGGCCAGTGTCTGGGCCACGGCCAGGCCGATGCCCGACACGCCGCCGGTCACGATCGCGGTCTTGCCGGTCAACTGGTAATCAATCATCTCCATTCTCCATCGGTGGGGGTATCAAAGTGGCCTGCAACAGCCAACCCACCCACCCTACGCGCACGCCCGTGATGGTCGGGCTGACATCGCATCTCCAGATCGTTCCAGCCATGAAACCTCAACCGCAGTTTATGTATGGAACTACGTACGGATATGCGTGCAGAACGCCGGCGTATGTTCTTCGGCATTTTCACTTTGGCCGTAATCGCCAATCGTTTTGACCTTATCGAAGTCAAAAGCGCGCGAATCGCGGCGACAATGGGAAACGCTTCCAGATTCTTCGACACATTCAATTCAACCTGTGTTTGCGCAGAGCGATGTCCCGATATTTCACTTTTGCTGATTACCGCCAGTTCGGCGAACGCCATGGCTACGACTACCGGATCGAAGGGAGTGAACTGCGCGACGACCAATGGGCAGGGCGTGGCGACGTCCACGAACAGTCACTGCGCGGTGGCCTGGGCCTGATCGCCTCGGACGTGCACAACCGGTTCACCTACACGGCCACCGCTGTGCACGGTGCCGGCCTGACCATCCGCCTGATGCTTCAGGGCGAAGTGGATGTCCAGTTTCCTCGTCGCAAGGGGTTCACCCTGCGCGCCGGCACAGGCATGACCACCAGCCACCATGAACCTGTGTCGATGGCCGGGCTGCATCCCGGTGGCAGCCACCTGCGCGGGGTCAGCTTGAGCGTACCGGCCGATCTGGACGTGGACATGCTGCGCCTGCCGGCACTGCAACGGGTCCTTCATTCCCCTCTGCAGTGCCGCCACTGGGCCATTCCGCATGCCTTGCTGCCGACGCTCGCCCAATTGTTCGACAGCCCCTGGCAGGACGACATCGATGCGCTGTGGCGCGAAGGCGTGGCCCTGCAGGTGTTGGCCGTCGGCCTGCAGGCCGAGGATATGCAGACCGAGCATATACGCACGCTGCGCGCCGGCCAGCGCGAGCGGCTGGAGCGAGTGCGCAGCTATCTGCATGACGACCCCAGCCATGCCCACAGCCTGATCGAACTGGCCCAGCTGGCCTGCATGAGCCCCAGCTCCTTGCGCCGCCATTTTGCCCAGCAATATGGAAGCTCGGTGTTCGACTACCTGCATGAGCAGCGCATGCGCCATGCCGAACAGGGCCTGCGCGAAAACGGATGGACCGTCGAGCAGGCTGCCGCCGCCAGCGGCTACCGCCACCCCAGCAACTTCGCCGCCGCGTTCCGCAAGCGCTTCGGCCTGGTCCCCAGCCGCTGGCGTACGGGCCCCTCGAAGGTCGGCTGAAAGCCTCTGCCCGGTAGGTGTCGACCTTGGTCGATCGGCATGCCATGGCCCAGCTTTGGTAGGTGTCGACCTTGGTCGACACGCTCCTGCGCCATCGCCGATGCCGGCCAGCGGCCGGCACTACCACACCCGCCTAAATCAACCTGCCATGACTCAGCCCCGGTAGGTGTCGACCTTGGTCGACACGCTCCTGCGCCATCGCGGATGCCGGCCAGCGACCGGCACTACCACGTGCTACCAGGCACGGCCCGGCGTCACCCTGCGGGCCTCAATACACCGGTAGATCGATGTAGCTGGCCTGCGCCGCGCTGTGCCACACGCGCTGCGTGGCCTTCTGGTAATCGCCCGGCTTGGCCAGGTAGATGTTCGGCACGTAGGTCTGCGGGTTGCGGTCGTACAACGGGAACAGGCTGGACTGCACCTGCACCATCACCCGGTGGCCCTTCTGGAACGTGTGGTTGGCGTTGGGCAGGTCAAAACGGTACGGCAGCACCTGGTTGGCGGGCAGCGGCTTCGGATCGCTGAAGCTCTCGCGGTAGCGGCCACGGAAGATCGCCAGCGACACCGGCAACTCATAGCCCCCCATTTCCGGCGTCGACGCTTCCTGGTCCGGATACACGTCGATCAGCTTCACCACCCAGTCGCTGTCGGTGCCGCTGGTCGAGGCCTGCAGGTGCACCACCGGCGCGCCGCCGATGCGCAACGGCGCGGTCAGCGGTTCGGTGATGAAGGTCAGCACATCCGGACGACCATCGACAAAGCGCTGGTCCTTGACCAGCCAGGTGGTCCACATGTCGCGGTCACCGAAGCGGACCGGGCGCGGCACGAACGGCACCGGCTTGGCCGGGTCGGACACGTATTCCTCGAAGTCGCCCTCGCCCGCCGCCGGTGCCTGGAACGCCAGCTTGCCGCCGGCGCGCAGGTACAGCGGCTTGCTGCTGGCGGCACAGCCCTTGTCGCAGCTGCGCGGCCAACCCTTCAGGCGGTCCCAGTGGTTTTCGCCGGTGTTGTAGATCAGCACCGGCGGCGTATCGGCCTTCGGCGCGCCATCCACCAGGTACTGGTCGAAGAACGGCTTGAGCACATCGCGACGGAACTGCAGCGCGGTATCGCCATCGAACTTCAGCGCACCGAGCTCGCTGCCGCCGTAGTTCACCTGGCTGTGCCGCCACGGGCCCATCACCAGGTAGTTGCGGTTGTTGCCGCTATCGCGTCCTTCCATCGCCTGGTAGGCGTGGTTGGCACCCCACATGTCTTCCTGGTCCCACAAGCCCTGCAGCCACATGGTCGGCACCTTCAGCGGTGTCTTGGCCATCACCGCGTCCAGCGCCTGGCCCTGCCAGAAGCCATCATAGGCCGGATGCTCGACCAGCTTCTTCCACCAGGTCAACTGGTCCACGCCGGTGAAACGCGCGTAGTCGCCTGCCGAACCGATGCGCAGGAAAGTGCTGTAGTCGTCGTAGCCGAGGCTGGGCAGCGGCGTACCCTTGCCGCGCTTCTCGGTCTGCATGGCGAAGTAGTTGAAGTTGACCTGGCGGAACGCACCGTAGTTGAGCCAGTCGTCGCCCATCCAGCCATCGACCATCGGGCTCTGTGGTGCGGCCACCTTCAGTGCCGGGTGCGGGTCGGTCAGCGCCATCACCACGGTGAAGCCCTCGTACGACGAGCCGAGCATGCCGACCTTTCCATTGCTCTCCGGTACGTTCTTCACCAGCCAGTCGATGGTGTCCCAGGCGTCGGTGGAATGGTCGACTTTGGTGTTGTTCAACGGCCCGCGCAGCGGCCGGGTCATCACGTAATCGCCCTCGGAACCATACTTGCCGCGGATATCCTGGAACACGCGGATGTAGCCGCCGTCGACAAACACCTCGTCACCCTGCGGCAACAGGTCGCGCATGCGCGGCGAATCACTGCGGCTGGCGCGACCGGCAGCATCATAGGGAGTCCGGGTCAGCAGGATCGGCGCATTGTGGGCGCCCTTGGGCACCACGATCACCGTATACAGCTTGGTGCCATCACGCATCGGCACCATCACCACGCGCTTGTCGTAGTCGCGACCGACATCGGGGGCAACGAACGGCTTGCCGCTGATATCCGGGGTCATCGGCGGGGTATCGGCGGCCAGCACGGTGCTGGACAGGCAAAGGGCAATGGCTACAGCGACGGCACGCACACGCATGGACAACCCCTCCCGGCAGGAAAGCCCCAAGCCTACTCCTGCCTGGCGCCGTGAAGTGTGTGCAGGCTTTGCATTCTTCGGTGGATGCGGGCAGGACTGATGGCACATGTGCCTGCGGTGCCGCTGCGCTCGTCGGCGAAAGGTAGTGCCGGCCGCTGGCCGGCAACCGCGTAACGCGCCCCAGGATCATGAAGTTGCCGGCCAGCGGCCGGCACTACCCGATCAGGCTGCCGTTACTTCATGCAACGCCAGCCAACGCCAACGGCCGTCTTCCTGCCGCAGCACGGCCAGTGCTTCACGCCAGGCCATCCCACCTTCAGCAACGCCCTGCCCTTCACGGTAGCGCAGCATTGCCAACGGTGCCGGCACCGCAATGAACTGCAGGGCATCGATTTCGATACACAGGCCCGGGCGGGCACCGTGGCCGCCAGCGAACATGCCGGCCAGTGCTTCGCGGTCCAGGCGCTGCCCAGCAATACCGACCATGCTGAAGTCGGTGCAGAAATGATCCATCAGCGCATCCAGCGTACTGGCGGCTGCTTCCGCACGGAACCAGGCCTGCAGCTTGGCGATCAGATCATGGAACTCGTTCTCTGCGGTCATCGTCATTGCATTGTCTCGGGTTGGGAAAGAGAGATCGATTGCGAACGGCGCAGCAGCGCCATCGGCAGCAGCGTCATTGCAGCGGCCAAACCCAGCGCCACGCTGGTGGCGCGTGCCGGCAGCCATTGCATGGCCAATGCCAGCAGCAGTGCGATGGCGGCGGTGCCGAGGCAGAAGCTGAGCTGGCGGTTGAGGTTCCAGAGTGCACTGGCATCGCCCAACGCCTCACCTTCCACGCCATGGAAGGCCAGCGTCTGCGCGGTGCTGCTGCACAGGCTGCCGCCGGCGCCCATCAGCGCGAACAACAATCCGGCCAGCACGAAGGCCGGCTGCGGCAGCAGCGCCATCAACAACAGGCCGCTGGCCTGCAGGAGCATGCCGGCGCGCAGTACCGCGGCCGGACCGAAGCGAGCCAGCAGGCGCTTGCTGGCCATGATCGCGATGGCCGCAGCCAGCGCCCAGGGCAGCATCAGCGCGCCGATGCGTGCCGCGCTGTAACCGGCGTGGTGCAATTGCAGGGTACTGACCAGTTGGCTGCCGATGAACACACCGGGTACGGCGAGATACACCAGCATCGCCAGCCGCAGCCCGCGATGGGACAGCAACGACCAGCGCAGCAGTGGCTGCGCCTGCCGACGTGCATGCCGCAGGTGCGTCGCCGCCAGCAACAGCGCGGCCAGCAGCAACACGGCACCTGCACCGCGATGTCCCGATTCGCCCAGCCAGGTCAGCGCCAGCAGCAGCGCGCCCAGCGCCAGCATCGCGGTGGACAGGGCATAGGCCTGCAGGCGCGGCGCACTGCGCGCGCAGTCGGCCGGCATCCAGGCCAGCACCAGACCGATGGCCACCACCGCCAATGGCAGGCTGGCCCAGAGCACGCCGCGCCAGGACAGCCACTGCACCAGCAGCCCGCCCAGTGCCGGTGCCAGGGCCGGCACCAGAAGCGCCACCAGCAGGATGCGACGGGTCAGCGCGCCACGTTGCCCGGCCGTGCATTGCCGGTACGCCGCGGCTTGCGCCACGGGAATCAGCAGACCGCCGGCCAACCCCTGCAGCAGGCGCCATCCGAGCAGCCAGCCGATCCCCGATGCGGAACCTACCAGCGCAGCGGCAACCGCGAACAACAGCAACGCCACCAGCAGCAAGCGACGCTCGCCACAGCGCGCGGCCAGCCACGGCGCCAGCGGAATCACCACGCTCAGGCCCAGCATGTACGCCGTGCCGACCCAGGCCAGGGTGCTGACGTCGGCGTGCAGCTCCGCTGCCAATGCCGGATAGGCCACCGTGGCGATGAACATGTTGACCAGATCCAGGGCGAATACCAGCAGGAAAATCGCCTCATGGCGCAGGCGGGGGGACGGCATCGGCGGCGCTCCAACAGAGAAGCCATCAGCATGCCGCCCGGGGGGTTGTTGGAAAAACACGACAGCACCTGCGACACTGTCAAAACTGTTTTGACAATGAATCGCCATGGTCAGCCTCGATCGCTTCGATATTTTCCGTGCCGTGGTCGAAGCCGGCAGCCTGACCGCTGCGGCCGATCGGCTCGGCCTCAGCCGCGCGGTGGTCAGCTTCAACCTGAAGCGGCTGGAGCAGGAGCTGGGCGTGACCCTGCTGTTGCGCAGCACCCGCCACTTGGCCCTGACCGAGGCCGGCGAGCAGTTCCTGCAACATTGCGTGCAGGCATTGGATGCTGCGCAGGCGGCGATCGATGCCGCGCGCCGCGACCAGCACCAGCTGCAGGGCGTGCTGCGCCTGACCACCACACCGGAGTACGCCCAGCTACGCCTGATTCCCGCGTTGGAGGCGTTCCGCGCGCAGCACCCGGCCCTGCAGCTGCACCTATCAACTTCTCCAGCGCCAGCGGACCTCATTCCCGAACGCTTCGACCTGGCGATCCGCCTCGGCCGCCTGCCGGATTCGGGCCTTCACGCCAGTGAATTGGAGCGCCACCCACTGTGCGCGGTGGCCGCTCCCTCGCTGCTGGCGCGTCTGCCCTCTGCCGAGGCTGCCGATGACCCGGCACAGCTGGGCACCCTGCCCCGCCTGGGCTATCCGCGCCTGGCCGATGTGCCGGTGATCGCGCCTGATGGCAGCGGCGCCCTGTTTGCCACCAACCCGGGCAACGCGGTGGTACGCGTGGATGGTGCCAGCAGCCTGCGCGCGTTCGCCCTGGCCGGCGCCGGGGTCACCGTGCTGCCACGCTGGCTGATCGAGGACGACCTGGCCCAGGACCGGCTGCGCCCGGTGCTGCGCCAGCACCGCTTCCCGCAGCAGAGTGTCTACGCGGTCTACCCGCACAGCACGCAGCCCTCACCGAAGGTACGGCAGCTGATTGATTTCCTGCGCGACCGGTTCGCCACATAAAAAGGGGACGGAGGGGATTAAGTCGTTTATGCATAAACGACTTAATCCCCTCCGTCCCCTTTTTCAGACACGGCCCTGTGCGGGCCGTGTCGTCAGGCATCAGCGCAGCACCTGCTCCACCAGCTGCACGTCCACGGTCTGCAGCGGCTCGGCGGCATTGCGCGCCAGCTGCACCTGGTAGGTGCCACCGTCGATCTTCCACTGGCGCGCCTGTGCATCGTAGTGGGCCAGGGTCTTCGGCTCGGCTTCGATGCGGATGCGGCGCTGTTCGCCCGGCTGCAGGTTCACCTTGTCGTAGCCGATCAGGCGGATCGGGGTGGTGCTGCCTGCCGGCAGCTTCAGGTACAGCTGGGCCACATCGGCGCCGGCGCGCTTGCCGGTATTGCGGATATCGACGCTGGCGACCAGGCGCGAGCCTTCCACGCTCACCTTCAGGTTGTCATAGGCGAACGAGGTGTAGGACAGGCCATGACCAAAGGCGAAGGTCGGGGTCAGGCCCTTGACCGCCATCCACTTGTAGCCGACGTTGGCGCCTTCGATATCGAAATCGAACACATCACCGAACGGCTTGGCCGGCTTGAAGCCGAGGCCATCGATATGCGGGCGCGGCAGCTGCGATTCGTCCGTCACCCAGGTCACCGGCAGGCGGCCCGACGGATTGACCTGACCGGTCAGCAGCGCGGCGATGCCTTCGCCGCCGCGGATGCCCGGGTACCAGGCCTGCAGCATCGCTGGCACCTGCCCCAGCCAAGGGGTGCGCACCGGGCCGTTGGTTTCCAGCACCAGCACGGTCTTCGGGTTTGCCGCGGCCACCGCCGAGATCAGTGCGTCCTGGTTGTCCGGCAGCTGCATGTCCGGCAGGTCCACCGATTCGGCGGCCCACTGCGTGGCAAACACAATGGCCACATCGGCCTGCGCGGCGGCCCTGGCCGCAGCGGCGGCATTGGTCCCGTCCACATACTCGATGGTTGCGTCAGGGCGCGCCGCACGCAGCGATTCCAGCGGCGAGGACGGGTGGAAGATCACCGGGCCCGGCCAGGTGGTCGGCAGTACGCCCGGCACCGCGTTGGTGCCCTTGGCGGTCACGCCCACCATCGACGAACCACCGCCACCGATCACGCCCTTGTCGGCGTGGCCACCGATGATGACAATGCGCTTCACGCTGTCGGCCAGCGGCAGCAGGTTGCCTTCATTGCGCAGCAGCACGCTGCCCTCTTCCACCGTGCGCTGGGCCACGGCGAAGCCGGCCTCGGCATCCACCTTCTGGTGCTGCGGCGGGTTGTCGAAGTTGCCGTGCAGGAACATCGTGCGCAGGATGCGCGTGACCATGTCATTCAGGCGCGCCTGCGGCACCACGCCGCCATGCACGGCCAGACGCAGCGGTTCGTCGAAGAACACCGCTGCGTCGAACACTTCACCGGCCGACTGCTGGTCCAGGCCGGCCAGCGCCGCCTTCGAACCGCTGTGCACGCCGCCCCAGTCGGACATCACGAAACCGGGGAACTTCCATTCCTGCTTCAGCACCTGGTTCATCAGGTAGCCGTTCTCGCAGCCGTAGGTGCCGTTGATCTTGTTGTACGAGCACATCGCCACGCCCGGGCGGCCAGCCTCCAGCGCAATCTCGAACGCCAGCAGGTCCGACTCGTGCATGGCCTGTTCGCCGATGCGCACGTCGTGGAAGTTGCGCCGGGTCTCCATGTCGTTCAGCGCGAAGTGCTTCATCGAGGAGATCACGTGCTGGCTCTGCACGCCCTGGATCAGCGCGCCGACCATCGAACCGGCCAGCAGCGGGTCCTCACCGGCATATTCGAAGTTGCGGCCGTTGCGTGGATCGCGCTGCAGGTTGACGCTGCCCGACAGCAGGATGTTGAAGCGCTGCTGCCATGCCTCGCGGCCCATGGTCGCGCCACCGGCGAAAGCCACTTCGCGGTTCCAGCTGGACGCGGTGGATGGGCCCGATGGCATCGCCGTGGCGAAATCACCCGGGCGGATGCCGCCCGGATTGGTCACGCCGACACCGGCATCGGCCGACTGCTGCGACGGAATGCCCAGCCGCGCCACGCCCGGCACGAAACCGGCCGAACCGACCGCGCCTTCCGGCAGTGGGCCACCATCCTTGCCCAGCCCGAAGTAGCTGTGCAGCATCTGGAACTTCTCATCCTCGGTCATCGCCTTCAGCAGCAGCGCGGCGCGCGCATCGGCGTTGAGGGTGGTGTCCATCCACGGCCTGTCGCCATGCGTGTCGGCGGCATAGGCCAGTGTCAGCAGGGTGGCGCGCAAGGCGCTGCCTTCCACCTTGAACGGCGCGCTGCTGGCGGCCTGGAAACCATCGCTGAAATAGCTGGCATCGGCTTCCAGCGCCACACGCGCCGGATCGAAGCCGGCGGCCTTGGCCGATTCACCGGCCACCGCGCCGAGCAGCACCGCCGGTGCACCCAGCCGCGAACGGGTGACCAGCGCTGGCAGCTGCGCGGCACCTGCACCGGCATCGGTATAGACCGCCACGGTGTGGCGGCCATCGTCCAGGCGCAGGTAGTTCAGGCCCGGCTGGTCCGGGCCGGATTCAGCGGCGATCGGCAGCCGGGTCAGTACGGCCTGGCCGCGCTGGGTCTGGCCATCATCCCTGCCCGCGGCAATGAAGCGGTATTCGTAACCCAGTCCGTCGGCCAGCACCTGCAGCGGATCGACCTGGCCGATGCCGCGCTGCACCTGGCGTACGCTCACCGCGTCCACCTGCAGGGTCTTCAGCTGGGCGGCCAGGGCCGGCATCGCCTCGGCGGTCGGGGCCTGTTCCAGGGTCAGCACGGTGAACGCGGCAGGGTCGGCCCAGGCCGGAGCGGCCAGTGCAGCGGACAGGGCCAGGGACAGTACAAGCTGCTTTGTAAACGTTTTCATCGACGGGCGTAATTCCGTTGCCAAGGCAATCGGTCCAGGGAAAGTGCCGCCGAAGGGTGCAGCGTTCATGCCGCGCAGGGGTTGCCAGGCAACCTCCCGCAGGCCGAAGGACGGGCCGGTCTGCGCGCGGGACCCTCCTCCCGCCGTGACAACCTGCCTGCCCGGGCCGCGCAGGGCGACCCAATCCTGTGAAGATTGTGCGAGGGCGTTCACACCTGTCAACAGGACCTAAGTCACAGGGGCGATCCCAGCCTGCAGTTATCAGGCCATCACCGGCGGTCATCAGCGCGCCGTGCGAGGCTGCCGATAATGAAGGTCCCTGGCCACGAACCGAGCCCATGACCGTCCACCGCGACTTCGACCATCTCTGGCGCGACCGCTGCGATACCTCCAGCCAGCGCGCACCGCGCGTGCTGATCCGGGTGTTCGTGGCCCCCGGTGAGCTGGAACGCAGCGTGTCCTTCTACGAGCAGCTGCAGGGCGTGGTGGCCGATGCGGGCTTTCCGTTTCCGGAGGCCGGGCTGCGCCTGGCCATGGTCGGTGCGTTCCTGTTGATCGAGGGCAGCGAGGCGGCGCTGGCGCCGTTCACCTCGACCACGGGGACACTGCTGGTCGATGACGTTCGGCCTTATCACGACAAACTGGTTGCCGCCGGCGCCGAGATCATCTTCCCGTTGCAGGTGGTCCCGACCGGGGCGGCGTTCAATGCGGTGCATCCCGATGGCACGGTGGTCGAGTACGTGCATCACCGGCCGGATCCGCAGGGGCGGTGAGGGGGCGAACGGCCAGGCTGCGCCCGGCCCCCGCGGTAGTGCCGGCCGCTGGCCGGCAACCTCAGAAGCAACAGCCGAAGCAAAAGCGGGCTTCCTGTGGGATGGCGGGGTGGGTCCGGTTGCGGGGGACGCCGTGAATCCGTCCCTGGAGGCTCGGTCGCGCCATCCATGGCGCTCACGCCCCCGCAACCGGACCCACCCCGCCTTCGACAGTTCGTCGCAATCTGCAGTAGATCCACGCCATGCGTGGATGCTCTTCGATCAATCGTCGAATTACTCGATTTCGATGGAGATTCATCCACGCATGGTGTGGATCTACAATCCCTCCATGCCCTCCCCCGCCCTGCCCTGGAATGGCACGCTGCTGCTGGATGCTCACGTGGCCGTGTTGCAGGGGCGTGCCGGTGACAGCGATGTACACGCGCACTATGCCCATCAGCTGCTGTTGAGCGAAGCCACTCCCTGGCACGTCGAGATCGACGGTGTGCGCCAGCAGGGCCAACGGCTGTGGGTGCCGTCGTTCCGGCCGCACGCGATCCTGTCGGCACCGGACGCGGGCTGCACGGTGTTCCTTGAGCCGGCGCATGCCGACCTCGAACAGATCCAGCAGCACCTGCACTCGCTGCCCGGCACTGCGGCCGGGCTGCACCGCTGGCTGCCACGGCTGAGCCGCGCGCAGCCACTGGACCGGCGGGTAGAGGCGGCGCTGGCCCGCATCAGCCACTACCTGCCTGGCCCGGTGCCGGCTGCCGACATCGCCGGAGCCGCGCACCTGTCGACCAGCCAGCTGCACCGGCGTTTCCAGTCCGACCTGGCGGTGACCCTGCGCGGCTGGGTGCTGTGGCAGCGTTTGCGTACCGCGCTCGCGCACCACCTGCAGGGGCACAGTCTGACCGCCAGCGCGCATGCCGCCGGCTTCGCCGACCTGGCCCATCTCTCGCGCAGCCTGCGCCGCATGTTCGGCATCGGTGCCGCACAGCTGCAGGGCCTGCAGTTGCGCGCGACCTGACACGGCCGATCACCCACGCCTGCGCAGGCCTTCGGGCAGCTCCGGCACCTCGCCATGCGGCAGTTCACGAAACGGCGCCAGCAGCTGCCCCGCGTAATCGCGTGGATAGTCAGGTTGGCTGCCGATGCCGAGGTCGCGTTGCTGCAGTCGATAGCCCGGCGCATCGAAGGCGGTCCCCAGCAGGTGATCCCAGACGGTCAGGAACAGGCCGAAGTTCACGTCACCGGCGGTGCCGTAACGTATGTGATGGAAGCGATGCAGCGGTGCCCACGCCATCACCCGGCCCAGCACACCCGGGCGCATGTCCACGTTGGAGTGCTGCAGCAGCAGCTGGATGGCGATGGCAAACGCCAGCACCGCCGCCACCGGCATCGGCAGGCCCAACAGCAGCAGCGGCAGCACGCCGCCCACCGCTTCGGCGGCCTGGTGCAGTGGGTGTTTCATCAGCCCGTTGAAGCCATACATGCGGGTCACGCTGTGATGCACGGCATGCAGGCGCCATAGCCAGCCGATGCGATGGCTGGCGTAGTGCACCAGGGTGATGCCGAGATCGGCAGCGATGATCGCCACCAGTAGCTGCAGTGCGAACGGCCACTGCAGCGGCCACAACTGCCACGGAATGATCGCCGCCAGCAGCGGCACCGCCGCGATCAACAACAGGTTCAGGCCTTCGTTGACCAGCGCGTGCAGGGCGTCACGCACACGGTCGCCGTGGTCACGGTTGAACGCAGGGTCATACGGCCAGGCGCGCTCGGCGACGAACGAAACCGCAATGGCGATCGCCAGCAGGGTCAGCAGCCACAACGGATCGCCATGGCAGTGGCCCACCCAGACGACGGCAGTGGCGACGAATCCAAGCAGGAACAGCGGGGCATACAGGCGGAGCATCCAGTGCTTCATGGGCAACCCGGGAAGTGAGGGGCCTGCATGCTGGCGTGGCGTGTGGGTTGCTGGCTTGAACAAACGGCGCAACCCTGCGGGCACCACGCTTCCCACATCCACGCATGGCGTGGATCTACAATGACGCTCTCATCGCGCCCGGGACCGGCATGGACTCCTTCAACCTGATGCGCGCCTTCCGCCGCATCGTCGAACGCGGCGGGCTCGCTCGTGCCGCCGAAGACCTGGGCATGTCGCCGGCCGGCCTGAGCAAGCAGTTGCGCACGCTGGAAACGCATCTGGGCGTGGTGCTGCTGCAGCGGACCACGCGGCGCATGAGCCTGACCGAAACCGGCCACGCCTATTACCGCGAATGCTGCCGCCTGCTCGACGAGCTGGAAGCGCTGGAACGCGGCATCGCCGAACAGCGCGGCGAGGTGGCCGGGCGCCTGCGCGTGAACGCGCCGCAGTCATTCGCACTGAGCACGCTGTCGCCGCTGCTGCCGCGCTTCCTGCAGCAGCATCCACAGTTGTCGCTGGACCTGGTGATGGAAGATCGCCTGCTCGATGCAGTCGGTGAGGGTTTCGATGTGTCGCTGCGGCTGCGTGCCGAGCTGGATGATTCACGCTTGGTGGCACGCCGGCTGGCCTCGCTGCAGCAGGTGCTGTGCGCGGCGCCCTCCTACCTGCGGCAGCATCCGGCACCGCAGGCAGTAGGGGATCTGCAGGCCCATAGCGTGCTGGCCTACAGCCTGTCCGACTCACCGGGCAGTTGGCCGCTGCTCGGCCCGGATGGCCAGGTGACGATCACCCTTCCGGCACGCGTGACCGTCAACAACAGCCTGCTGCTGCGTGACCTGCTGGTGGCGGGCATGGGCATCGGCGCCCTGCCTTCGTTCCTGGCCGCGCCGGCATTGGCGCGGGGCGAACTGCAGCAGGTGCTGCCCGACCACCGCTATCCGCCGCGCTTCGTGCATGCGGTCTACCCCACCTCGCGCCACCTGCAGCCCAAGGTGCGTGCCTTCATCGACTTCCTGCACGCCGAGCTGCCCGGCTGCGCCGGCCTGGATTCGTAACTGCCAGCGAAAACTGAGCTGTCCGCAGCGTGCTGTTTCGGCCACGCCGCGCTGCCTACTCTGCCGCCTCTCCTCTCACCGATGGCAGGCAGATGTCTCCCGTTCCTTCCCCCGCCACCGCAGCGCCGGTGGTCGATTTCTTCCACGACGTGGTCTGCGGCTGGTGCTTCGTGCTGGCCCCGCGCCTGCAGCAGGTCTCCGCCGAACTCGGCATCCAGGTGCGCCACCGCAGCTTCGTGCTGCAGGACTCGCGCGCGCAGATGGTCGAGGTGTTCGGCTCGATGGCGCGCGCCAAGGCGATCATCCTGCGCCACTGGACCGACTGCGCCGCGCATGAAGACATCGCGCGCATCGATATCGAAGGCATGCGCGCACAGGACTTCGAGTATCCGTCCGGCTGGCTCGGCGCACTGGCCTGCCAGACCGCAGGGCTGATCGGTGGCAATGATGCCCATGGCGCGATGTTCGACGCGGTGCAATGGGCGCACCTGCACCAGCACCGCAACATCGGCGATGCCGAAGTGCTGCTGGATATTGCCGAATCGCTGGGCCATCCACGTGGCGCCTTCGCTGACCACATGCGCAGCGACGCGGTGCGCCAGCGCGTGCAGGCCGATCGCGCCGAAGCTGCCGCGCTCGGCATCCGCTCCATCCCCACCGTGATCGGCGGCAACGGCCTGCGCCTGCAGACCCTGCCGCTCCCACACCTGCGCCAGGCCCTGGCGCCCCTGGTCGCGGCCTGAGCCGCCCCCTCCCCCACCCTGCAAGGAGATTTCCCCATGACCCCACGTACCCTGTCCACCGCGCTGGCCCTGCTGCTGGCCGCCACCGCCGCGTCCACCACCGTGTCCGCGCACGAACGCGTTCCCTCCGGCCAGCAGGTCGGCACCAGCCCGTGGGGGCCGAAGGACGAGATCGGCCGCCTCAACCTGATCACCGAAGCCTCGCGTGCGGCGATCCTGTCGCGGGTCAGCGGCGGCAAGGCCTATGACCTGGCCACCGACTACTACGTCGGCATGCCCAGCTGGCAGGATGCCGGCGACCCGCACTACCAGTTCTGGATGACCCACACCCCGCGCGGCACAGTGATGGACGATCCGATGGGCGTGGGCGAGGCCATGAACCTCACCCGCAGCTACACCGGCACCGCGTTCTCGATGTACAGCCACACCGGCACCCACATCGATGCGCTGAACCACTTCGGCATCCACGGGAAGATCTGGAACGGCTTCGAGGCCGACAAGCACCTCGGCGACCGCGGCTGGAATGTCACCGGCATCGAGAAATTCCCGCCGCTGATCGCGCGTGGCGTGCTGATCGACGTGGCCGGCGCCAAGGGCGTGGACATGCTGCCGGACAGCTACCGCGTCACCCGCCAGGACCTGAAGGATGCGCTGGCACGCCAGAAGGTGAAACTGCAGCAGGGTGACGTGGTGCTGATCCGCACCGGCCGCATGCGCCTGTTCGAGCAGCCCAGGGCCTACATGGCCAACCCGCCGGGCATGGGCCTGGACGCGGCACGCTTCCTGGTCGAGGACGGCGGCGCGATGATCGTCGGCGCCGACAACCTCAGCTTCGAGACCTTCCCTTCGGAGGTGTCCGACGACTACGTGCCGCTGCACACCTACCTGCTGGCACAGCAGGGTGCGCCGATCATCGAGCTGGTGGCGCTGGACGAACTGGCCCGCGACAAGGTCTACGAATTCGCCTTCATCGGCGGCCCGCTGAAGATCCGCGGTGGCGATGCCGCGCCACTGCGCCCGGTGGCGCTGCCGGTGCGCCCGTAACCAGGGGCATCCCCGGGTAGCAACGGGCCATGCCGGGTGGGTGCCGACCTTGGTCGGCACCGCTCTTTACCGCTATCCACGCATGGCGTGGATCTACCAGGCTGCGGCATGGATTTGCCGTGGCTCTCCAGTAGATCCACGCCATGCGTGGATGCTTTCCCCCTTCAGCAACCTGAAACCGGACCCTCCGATTTCATTAGTAATTCTACTTACAACGCGAGTAGCATGTCTGGTCTCAGCCCCTGATACCGGCTCGTCGATACTCGCGCCATGCCCGCCGTTTCCGCCCGTTCCTGCCGCTTCCAGCCCACCCGGCGCCTCCCCTGGAGGATCGGCTGATGGGTGCGGTCGTTGCCCTCGACCGGCTGCTGGACGGGCGCCAGCTGTGGCGCGGCCCGGCCCGCCAGGGCCCAGCCAGCGACCATCTGGCCAGCGGCCATCCGGCACTGGATGCACGCCTGCCCGGCGGCGGCTGGCCGGCCAGCGGACTGTGCGAGGTACTGCAGGCGGTGCCCGGCGTTGGCGAATTGGCGCTGGTATGGCCGGCACTGGCCAGGCTGAGCCAGCGCGACCGCCCGATCGTGCTGGTCGCTCCGCCCTATCGCCCGCACGCTCCGGCCTGGGCAGCGGCCGGGCTGGAACTGGCCCAGCTGCAGGTCATCCAGGCCACGCCGAAGCAGGCACTGTGGGCCGCCGAACAGTGCCTGCGCTCTGCGGCCTGCGCGGCGGTACTGTGCTGGCCGCATCAAGCCGACGACCGCGCCCTGCGCCGCCTGCAGGTGGCCGCCGACAGCGGCCAGTGCCTGGGTTTCGTGTTCCGCGAGGCGCAGGCCGCGCGCAATCCCTCCCCGGCCAGCCTGCGCCTGCAGCTCGACCACGGCCAGGTGCGGGTGCTGAAGTGCCGTGGCGGCCTGCCGCCGGCACAACCGTTGCCGCTGGCCATCGCCCACTGAGGACGCGCCATGCACTGGGCCTGCCTGTTGTTGCCGCAGTTGGCGCTGGACAGCGTGCTGCGCCTGCAGCCCGACCCACAGCGGCCCTTGGTGCTGCTGCAGGGGCCGGCACAGCGACGCGTAGTGCGTGCAGTCAGCCCGTCAGCACGCGCCGCGGGGTTGCGCCCGGGCATGCTGCTGTCGGCTGCACAGGTACTGGTGCAGGACATGCACCTGCACGACTACGACCCCAATGCCGAACAGCACACCCGGCAGCTGCTGGCCAGCTGGGCCTATGCCTACAGCTCGCAGGTCAGCCTCGATTTTCCGCATGCGCTGGTGCTGGAAATCGGTGCCAGCCGCGCCCTGTTCGGTGACTGGCTGACGATCCAGCAGCGCCTGCGCAACGAACTGCACGAACTCGGCTTCCGCCACCGCCTGGTGGCCGCGCCTACCCCACATGCCGCGCGCGTGCTGGCCAACGTCCACGATGGCCTCGGCCTTGATGCGCAGCAGCTGCCGGCGGCGCTGGCGCAGCTGCCCCTGGCGCGCTGCGGCCTGCCCAGCGAGGCGGTGACGGTGCTTGGCCGTTCCGGCCTGCGCACGTTGGGCGCGGTGCTCAAGCTGCCGCGCGACAGCCTGGCCCGGCGCTTCGCCCCCGAGGTCCTGCAGCAGCTGGATGCATTGCGCGGGCTGCCCACCGCGCCATTGCGCTACTACCAGCCACCGGACCGTTTCGATGCGCGCATCGAATTCGAATACGAGATCGAATCCAGCCAGGCCCTGCTGTTCCCGCTGCGCCGCCTGCTGCTCGACCTGGCCGCGTTCCTGTGTTCGCGCGATGGCGGCGTGCAGCGCTTCGACCTGCATTTCGAGCATGACCTGTTGCCGGCCAGCGTGCTGACCATCGGCCTGTTGGCGCCCGAACGCGATCCCGCGTTGCTGTTCGAGATCGCGCGCAACCGCATGGAAGCGTTCGCCCTGCCGGCCGGCAGCCGCGCACTGCGCCTGCAGGCCGAACAGCTGCCGCCGTTCGTGCCCGCCGCGCGTGACCTGTTCGATACCCGTCCGGCGCAGGCGATGCCGTGGAACCAGCTGCGTGAGCGCCTGCGCGCGCGGCTCGGCGATGACGCCGTGCAGCCGCTGGCAGTGCAGGCCGACCATCGCCCCGAACGCGCCAGCGGCACCCAGCCAGCAGCCAGGCCACCGGCATACTGGCCACTGCGCCCCGGTTGGCTGCTGGACGCTCCACAGCCGCTGCGTGACCCGCGCCTGCGCATCATCGCCGGGCCGGAGCGGATCGAATCGGGCTGGTGGGACCAGGCTGACGCGCGCCGCGACTACTACGTGGTGGAAACCGCGCATGGCCAGCGCGGCTGGGCCTTCCGCGCGCGCAACGATCCGCATGCGCCGTGGATGCTGCACGGCTGGTTCGGCTGAGCCGCCATGCGCAGCGAACTGCCCGGCTACGCCGAACTGCACTGCCTGTCGGCCTTCAGTTTCCAGCGCGGTGCTTCGATCGCCGAAGAGTTGTTCGCGCGCGCCGCTGGCCAGGGCTACCGCGCGTTGGCGATCACCGACGAATGCTCGCTGGCCGGCATCGTGCGTGCCTGGCAAGCGGCGAAGGCGCATGGCGTGGCGCTGATCGTCGGTGCCGAATTCCAGGTCGAGGACGGGCCGAAGCTGGCCCTGCTGTGCACCGACCAGGCCGCCTATGCCGGGCTCTGCCAGTTGATCACGACCTGCCGGCGGCGGGCTGCCAAGGGCGAGTACCTCTGCCTGCGCGAGGACCTGCTCGGCCTGCCCAACGGCCTGCTCTGTCTATGGCTGGACCGGCAACCGGCCGCTACCGACCTGGAACTGCTGCGCACCGGCTTCAATGATCGGCTGTGGCTGGCGGTGGAACTGCACCGCGAACACGATGACGCACGCCGCCTGCAGCAGCTGCAGGCCTTCGGCGAACGCCACCGCCTGCCCCTGGTCGCCAGTGGCGACGTGCACATGCACGTGCGACGCCGCCGCGCCCTGCAGGATACGCTGACCGCGATCCGCCACCGCTGCAGCGTGGCCGAGGCCGGCTGGCGCCTGTTTCCCAATGGCGAGCGCCACCTGCGCCCGCGTACCGCGCTGGCCCAGCTGTATCCGCCCGAACTGCTGGCTGAAACCCTGCGCATCGCCGAGCGCTGCCACTTCACCCTGGAACAGCTGCAGTACACCTATCCGCGCGAGCTGGTGCCCGAAGGACACGATCCGGACAGCTGGCTGCGCGTGCTGGTCGAGCGCGGCATCCAGTGGCGCTGGAAAGGCGGCATCGAAGCGAAGCAACGCACGCAGATCGAGCACGAACTGGCGCTGATCAAGCAGAAGAACTATGCCTCCTACTTCCTCACCGTGCAGGACATCGTGCGCTTTGCGCGCAGCCAGGACATCCTCTGCCAAGGCCGTGGCTCAGCGGCCAACTCAGCGGTGTGCTTCGTGCTGGGCGTGACCGAGATCGACCCGGCACGCAGCAACCTGCTGTTCGAGCGCTTCATCTCCGCCGAGCGCGACGAACCACCGGATATCGACATCGACTTCGAGCACGAGCGGCGCGAGGAGGTGCTGCAGTACGTGTTCAAGCGCTACGGCCGCGAGCGCGCCGCACTGACCGCGGTGGCGATCAGCTACCGTGGCCGCAGCGCGATCCGCGACGTGGCCCGCGCGCTGGGCCTGCCGATGGACCAGGTCAACGAACTGGGCGCGGCGATGGACCACTGGGGCGGCAACATCCCGCTGCCGGAAACCCTGCGCGAGCGTGGCTTCGATCCGGACACGCCGTTGATGCGGCGCCTGCTGGCACTCACCGCAGAGCTGATCGATTTTCCGCGCCACCTGTCGCAGCACCCGGGCGGTTTCGTGATTTCCGAGCATCCACTGTCGACCCTGGTACCGGTGGAGAACGCGGCGATGGCCGACCGCACCGTCATCCAGTGGGACAAGGATGACCTGGATGCCACCGGCCTGATGAAGGTCGACTGCCTGGCATTGGGCATGCTCACGGCCATCCGCAAATGCCTGGCGATGCTGAAACAGCATGGCCTGCACAGCGGGCGCATGGATGCGATCCCCGACGAAGACATCCCCACCTACGACATGATCAGCGCCGCCGACACCATCGGCGTGTTCCAGATCGAGTCGCGCGCACAGATGGCGATGCTGCCGCGCATGCAGCCACGCAACTTCTACGATCTGGTGATCGAAGTGGCGATCGTGCGTCCCGGCCCGATCCAGGGCGACATGGTGCATCCCTACCTGGAGCGGCGCCGGATCCTGCGCGAACAAGGCCCGGACGCGTTGAACGACCCGGACAACCCGCTCTACCCACCGCAGCTGGAACGCGTGTTCGCGCGTACGCTGGGCGTGCCATTGTTCCAGGAGCAGGTGATGCAGCTGGCGGTGGATGCGGCCGGCTACACCCCGGGCGAGGCCGATGCCCTGCGCCGTTCGATGGCGGCCTGGAAGCGCCGCGGTGGGCTGGAACCACATCGCGAGAAACTGCTGGCCGGCATGCTGAGAAACAACTTCAGCCGCGAATACGGCGAGCACCTGTTCGAGCAGATCAAGGGATTCGGCGATTACGGTTTCCCGGAAAGTCATGCCGCCAGCTTCGCCCTGCTGACCTATGCCAGCTGCTGGCTGAAGTGCCATCATCCCGCCGCGTTCACTGCCAGCCTGATCAACAGCCAGCCGCTGGGTTTCTACAGCCCTGACCAGCTGCTGCAGGACGCGCGGCGGCATGGCATTACCGTTCTTCCCGTGGACGTACGCCACAGCGACTGGGACTGCACGCTGGACTTCAGCAGGGGGCCGGCGGCGATCCGTCTGGGCCTGCGTCTGATCGACGGCTGCAACGAAGATGCCGTGCAGGCCATCATGCGCGAGCGCGCGCGGCGCCCGTTCGACGACGTCGGCGACCTGTGCCAGCGCACCGCGCTGGACCGCCGCCAGCAGGGCCTGCTGGCCGATGCCGGCGCACTGCGCGGGCTCAGTGGCCATCGCCATCGTGCACGCTGGGATATCTCGGGCGTAGAGAACCGGCTGCCGCTGTTCGACCAGGCCCGTGCCACTGCCGAAGCCCGCGTGCCCCTGCCACTGCCCAGCGCCTGGGAGGACATGCAGGCCGACTACCGCAGCACCGGCACCACCCTCGGCCGCCACCCGATCTCGTTCCTGCGCGCGCAGCTGCGCAGCCGCGGCTGCCTGGATGCCGCGCAGCTGGCCGGGCACGGCCATGGCCGCCGCGTGCGCATCGCCGGACTGGTGCGCATGCGCCAGCGCCCGCAGACCGCCAGTGGCGTTACCTTCCTCACCCTTGAAGACGAGACCGGGATGGTCAACGCCGTGGTCTGGCGCCACCTGGCCGATCGCCAGCACCGGGTGCTGGTCGACACCCAGCTGATGCAGATCGATGGCCGCCTGGAGCGCGTTGATGGCGTGCAGCATGTCATCGTGCAGCGCATGCACTGCCTGGATGAGCTGCTGCAGGGACTGCGCAGCCACAGCCGCGATTTCCACTGACGATACAGATCGTCACACAACGAACTGGCCTTTGCCCGCTGGCATCCGCTATCGTCGGCCTATCCAAGGAGGGACGACCCGATGCCCCGTGTGCTGCTGCTGACCACCCTGGTGGTCTCGACCCTTGCCCTGCTCGTTTCCGGCTGGACCGCCTGGAGCCTGCATCGCAGCCAATCGCCTGAGCGGATCATCGAAGCGCGCGGCCTGGTCATCCACGATGGCACTGGCCAACCACGGCTGATCCTCGGTGCGCCGGTGCCGGACCCCCTCAGCAGGGGCCGCACCCAAGGACCGCGTGCAACCGCGCTGTCCGGCCTGATCCTGCTTGGCCCCGACGGTTCCGAGCGCGGCGGTTATGGCACCAGCGACCGCGGGGGCGAAGCCCTACTCACTCTGGACGATGCCACCGGCACCACCGAAGTCTTCAAGGTCGTCGCCAATCCGGACCGTGGCGCCAGCCTGATGGTCAAGCACCAGAACAATACCGGCGCCATGCTCACGTCCTGGCAGGGCAAGCCGGAGCTGATGTTCGTCGATGACAGTGGCCAGTCCTACTACGTGCGCCCCAACGCCAACGCCGCGCCCTGATCTGCTTCTAGCGTCGAGCATGGCTGGGCGCTATACCCCACACACCGCCGCCAGGTCATCGGCCAGCTGCCGCAGCTGCGCCGCCCCCAGCGCCGCGCAGGTGATGCGCAGGCCATGCGCTGGTGCAGCCACCGCAAACACTTCGCCAGCACGCACATGCCATCCGCGCGCAGCCAGCGCCAGCACCTGTGGATGGCTGTCGGCCGGCAACGGCAGCCACAGGTTCAATCCCTCCATCGGCAACGGCGTCGGCACGCCACGCACGCGCAGCAGTTCCTGTAGCGACTGCAGGCGCTGCTGGTACCGCTCGCCTGCCGAGGCGATCTTTGCCCGCTGCGGCGCCGATGCCAGCACCGAAGTGGCGGCATCCTGCAGCAGATGACTGACCCAACCGATGCCGGACGCCAACCGCAACCGCAACCGCATCGCGGTCTCGTCATCACAGGCCAGCCAGGCCAGGCGCAGGTCGGGGCCGAGCGGCTTGGACAGCGAACGCAGCAGCGCCCAGCGCCGGCCATCCAGCGGCAGTACCGAGTGGTAGGCCTGCTGCGAGAGCAGTGCGTAGTGGTCATCGATCAGCACCGCCACCTGCGGATAGGCCGCCAGCAGCTGGCGCAACGCCCGTGCCCGCTTCGCATCCAGGCTGGCCCCGGTCGGATTGTGCGCCCGTGGTGTCAACAGCACCGCGCGTGCACCGGCCTCCAGCGCCTGTCGCAGCGATTCGACCTGCATGCCATGCGCATCCATCGTCACCGGCAACGGCGCATGGCCGACGGCATTGAGCACATTGAGGCTACCGAGGAAGCATGGATCCTCCACCGCGATGCGATCGCCCGGCAGCAGCCATGCCGCCAACAGGCGCTCGATGCCATCGACCGCGCCATGGGTCAGCTCCAGCGCGTACCCCTCGGGGCAATCCGCATCCAGCGAGGCGCGTGCCAACGCCTGCAACCTCGGGTCGACCGTGCCCACGCCATACAACCGCGGTGCCGCCGCGGCCAGGCGCAGGCTGGGCAACAGGCGCGGATCCGGGTTGCCACCGGCCAGGTCCTGCAGCGCCAACCCCGGCGTACTGCCCTCGCGCGCCAGCATCGGCGGCAGGCCACGCACCACCGTGCCGCGCCGGCCTGCGGTGCTGGCCAGGCCGGCCGCGTCCAATCGCTTGTAGGCGGCGGCCACGGTGTTGCGATTGACCCCCAACTGATCGGCCAGATCGCGAACCGGCGGCAGCACGCTGCCGGCCGGCAGACGGCCTTTGCCGATGCCATCGCGGATGCTGTCGAAGATCGACTCGGCGCTATGCCCGGTGATTTTCATTTTGTCCTATGCCAAAATAATTCTTGTCCTGTGCCAGTGTATCCCACCCTGGCCGCCCTGCATTGGAGGTGCCCGCATGCCCCTTGCCGCCGCCGACTGGCCCGTCGCCCAGTCTGTTGAACAGATCGCCGCCAACCTGGTCACGGTGCGCCAACGCATCGCCGATGCGTGTGCCCGCGTCGGCCGGGACCCGGCCAGCGTGCGCCTGCTGCCGGTCAGCAAGACCGTCGATGACGCCCGCATCCGCATGGCGGTGGCCGCCGGTTGCCGCGAGCTGGGCGAGAACAAGGTGCAGGAGGCGCAACGCAAGGCCGAGACGATGGCCGATCTGGGCGTGCACTGGTCGGTGATCGGGCATCTGCAGACCAACAAGGCGCGCTACGTGGCGCGCTTCGCCAGCGAGTTCCAGGCGCTTGACAGCCTGCGCGTGGCCGAAGCGCTGCAGCAGCGCCTGCAGCTGGAAGACCGCACGCTGGATGTTTTCGTGCAGGTCAACACCTCCGCCGAACCCAGCAAGTACGGACTGGAACCCGCTGCCGTCGAGGCATTCGTGCAGCAGCTGCCAGTCTTCGACCGGCTACGCGTGCGTGGCCTGATGACTCTGGCCATCTTCACTCCCGAAGTCGAACGTGTGCGCGCGTGCTTCGTGCGCCTGCGCGAACTGCGCGAGCAGCTGCAGCGTACCGCCCCACCCGGCATCGACCTGTCGCAGCTGTCGATGGGCATGTCCGGCGACTTCGAAGTGGCCATCGAGGAAGGCGCCACCGTGGTCCGTGTCGGCCAGGCCATCTTCGGCGCACGCGCCACCCCGGACAGTTTCTACTGGCCCAGCAATGGAGCCCCGGCATGAAGCACGCGGTTGTCCTGCAACACGTTGCCTTCGAGGACCTTGGCACCCTGCAACCGTTGCTGCTGGCCCAGAGCTGGCAGCTGCAGGTGCTGCAGGCGGGTGTAGATGCACTCGATCCGGCCGAAGCGGCTGACCTGCTGGTGGTGCTGGGTGGCCCGATCAGCGTCAACGATGTTGATGTTTACCCGTTCCTCAACGATAGCATCGCGCTGTTGCAAGGGCGTTTGCAGCAGCAGCGGCCCACGCTGGGCATCTGCCTGGGCGCGCAGCTGATGGCACGTGCACTCGGTGCCGATGTCGCCGCCAGTGGTGGCAAGGAGATCGGCTTTGCGCCACTGCTGCTCACCGATGACGGTCAGCGCTCGCCACTGCAGGCCCTGCAGGGCATTCCGGTACTGCATTGGCATGGCGAGGCGTTCGAACTCCCAGCGGGTGCACGCCGCCTGGCCAGCACGCCGGCCTGCCGCCACCAGGCCTTTGCCATCGGTAACCATGCGTTGGCACTGCAATGCCATCCGGAGCTGGACGCGCGCCAGTTCGAGCGCTGGCTGATCGGTCACACCCTGGAACTGGCGCAGGCCGGCATCGATCCGAACGACCTGCGCACGCAGGCGCGTCGCTATGGCGCGCCACTGGCCGCGGCCGCCACCGCGATGTTCGACCATTGGCTGCAGGACCTGCCGGAGCTACCGCGATGAACTACCGATTGCAGATCCACCGCGATGGCGCCTACTGGGGCCACTTCGACTGCAGCGGCCCCGATGCCATGCAACGCATGGACGCCATCGCCGCACAGCTGCCTGCAGACCAGGGCTTCCAGCTGAAACGGCAGAAAGGCATCGGCGAAGAGCGCATCCTGTCCAGCAATGCCGATGGCCTGCGCGTACTGGCTTCGCAGATCCAGTACCGCGACCTCTGACGATCGTCACGGTAGTGCCGGCCGCTGGCCGGCACCTGACGGGCAACAGATTTGCCGGCCAGCGGCCCGCACTACCCCGGCTGTTCGCCCGCGTGCGAAGCTTCACCCATGCTGACCCTGCAACGCGGCAGCCACCACGGACTGCTCATCGCACCGCGCTGGCCCTCTACCCGCATCCAGCTGGAAGAAGAAGTGCTGCAACGTTTGCTCGACGCGCAGGCATTGCTGCCTGCCGGGCTGGGCCTGCTCGTCACGCGCGGCTTCGAACCCAGCCACAGCCGGCTCGGCGGCTTCCGTCGTGGCGTGCGTTGGCTCGGCATCGCGGTGTTCCGCGCCTGCTATCCGCAGCGCCATGATGAAGTCGATGCCATCTTCGGCGCCAACGGCCACGACATCGATGGCCGTCATATCGATGTCTCAGTGGTATTGCACGGCAAGCGGCTGCGGCTGCTGCCACTGGGCGTGTTCACCCCGCCGCGCTGGCAGCAGCGTCGCACCGCCCGCCATGCCGAAGCGATCGCCCGGGTGAAGCGCAGCCTCCAGCACTGCGGTTTCGAGCTGCATCACAACCCCACCGAAGCCCTGCAGATCCACTGCGACTTTCGTCCGCGCTGACCTCGCAGTCGGCCACGCATGCCGCGCCTCGCGCCCATGGATGCAAATGATTCTCTTTTGCTGTAAGGTGTAGCCGCTGCCCTTGCCGCCGCGGGCTGTTCCCTTTCCCAGTTGTCGCCCGCCCCGTGTCCACGCCTGTCGAACCGACGGATGTCGCGCAGCTGTGCGCGGCCCACTACCAGCCGCTGCACGCCCATGTCCGCCGTAAGCTCCCGCAACGCAGCGACGCCGATGATGTCGTCCAGGAGACCTGGCTGGGCGTCGTCAGAATCGCCGCCAGTGGCCTGCTGAGCAATGGCCGCGCCTACCTGTACCGCGTCGCCCACAACCTGAGCCGCGGCACCCGCGCTGCTGGTGGCCGGTCGCTGGCATGTACTGCGCGGTACTGGCATGCCGGGCTACCTGCCAGCGGGCACACCAGCGCTGGTGATCGCGCTCGCTTCAGTCGGTGCATCCGTCGATGCGACCGACGCCGACCTGCTATGGGTGCTGGACGATGAGTGAGCGCGGCCAACACTGGCAGGCGATCGCCATCAGCATCGGGCTTCACCTGTTGCCCCTGCTGCTGTTGGTGCACTGGGTGGCCGCGCCGCCATTGCTGCCGCCGCCCGAGCAGGACGTGCGCATCAGCCTGCGCCTGCTGGCACCGGCGACGCCGCCGCAGCCAGTGGAAGAACGCCAGGCCGACACCCCCAGCCAGGCGCAGCAGGCGCGCGCATCCCAACCCACGAAGTCGCCCCCTCCACCGAAGCCCACCGCAGCACGCGAGGGCGAAGTGGCCGCCAGCGAACGCAGTGGCGCTGGCCGGCAAGCCCTGCCGGTCGCCCCGCCTGCGGCCGCGACCGATGCAAGTCCCGCACCGGCATCGATCACGGCCGCGCCGCCCGCTCCCGACGCCCCACCGGCGGACTTCCAGGCCGGCGCCGCCAGCGACCAGTGGGAAGCCCGCCTGATGGCGCGGCTGGAGCGCTATCGCTACTACCCTGCTGCGGCCCGCTCACGGCGCCAGCAGGGCACTGCCTGGGTCAGGGCCAGCATCGATCGCCAGGGACGCCTGCTGGCCCTGCGGTTGGAGCAGTCCAGTGGCCAGCCGATGCTTGACGGCGCCGCACTGCAGACCTTCCGCCGCGCGCAGCCGCTGCCGCCCATTCCCGATGAACTGAAGGCACCACAGGAACTGGTGGTGCCGGTGGAGTACTACCTGCGCTAGGCGTTGTGGAACTGTGCTGCAGTCTGCAACCTCAACCCAGGTTCAGGTCAAACACATCCGGCGCAACAGAGCAGTCCGCCGTGTGCAACGATCGCAGCGTGCTGTATCGCCGGGCCCATGCCCGGCTGCTCCATGCGAACGGCAGCCGAGCATGGGCTCGGCTCTACAGGGGAACAGAACCTGGCCGGGCGAGGCCCCGGCGCGAAAGAGGCAGGGCTACGTCCACGCCGGATCCGCAGTGAAATCGATGGTCAACCAGAACGTGCTGCCCCGCGCATCCAGCCGCACGGCGATCTCATCGCGCATCGCATCGACCTCGCCCACCGAGCCCAATGGCGTACCGGGGTCTGCCAGCACATGGATCTCGATGAAGCGCATCCGCCCCATCTTCGCCACGTGGCTGGTGAAACCGGCATAGCCACGCTCGGACACGAATGCCTGCATTACCTGCTGCACGCGCCGGTCCAGGTCATCCGGCGCCACCTGCAGCACTTCGCGCATGGCCTTCCATGCACTGCGCGCCGGCACTGGCAGTACCGCCAGGCTGATCAACGCCAGCACGATCGAATCCAGGTACGGGACCCAGTGGTGCCACTTGCCGCCATGCAGGACAAGGGCCAGCACGAAGGCCAGCACCACCGCCAGGCTCATCAATCCACCCAGCAGCCAGCCTCTTACATCCAGCCACAACAACGCCGAGCGCAGGCGCCGCGCACGCTGCGCGACGAACGTCGCCATTGCCAGGTTGCTGGCACTCAGCAGCGCCGCCCACCACAGCGCGGGCCCGAATTTCACTTCGTGCCCGCCCGTGGTCAAGCCGATGACCGCGTTGGCCAGCGCGTACACGCAGGCCAGCGACAGGATCACCCCGCCGAGTGCCTCGACCATCGGCTCCAGATGCCAATAGCCGTACTGGAAGCGCGGGCTCTGCTCCCGCGCCACCAGCCGCAGTACCGACAACGACACCAGGGTCAAGGCAACGTCGACCAGGCTGTACACGCCGTCGAACAGGATGGCCTGCGATCCCACCAGCAGGCCACCGATGAAGCCGACCGCGCTCACCGCGATGGTCACCCCGATGGAGAATTTCAGGATGCGTTGCTCGCGCGCGGTATCCATCGCTCGCCGAAGGGCCGACCGTCGCCGGTCAGGCCTTCAGCACCTCCACCTTGTACGAGGTCACATCGCCATCGTGCTCGATGATGAGCCCGTGCACATCCGACTCGAAGCCCGGGAAGCGCGCATTCTGTTCACGGGCAATACGCAGTGACTGGATGATCGGTTCGTCGCTGTCGCCGAATCGCTCGCCCGGCATGATGGTCGGAATGCCCGGCGGATACGGCACCAGCATGGTCGCCGCGACGCGACCACTGAGCTGCTCGATGTCGACCCGCTCGATCTCGCCCTTCACCAGGTGGTTGTAGGCATCGGCCGGGGTCATCACCGGCGTCGGCAGATCCACGTACATCTCGCGCATCACCTTGGCGACCTCGAATTCCTGGTTGAACGCGTGCAATGCATCGCACAGGTCACGCAGTCCCCAGCCAGCGTAGGCAATCGGATAGTCCGCCGCCAGCGTCGGCAATGCCTGGCTCAACGGCGCGTTGCAGTCGTACAGCTCCTTGAAGGCCATCAGCTCGGTGACCAGCGTGCTCCACTTGCCCTTGGTGATGCCCATCGAGAACAGGAACAGCACCGAATACAGGTTGGTCTTCTCCACAGTGATGCCGCGGCCCCACAGGAACTTGCTCAGCACCGCCGCCGGAATGCCCAGCTTGCCCATGCTGCCGTCCATCGCCAGGCCCGGGGTCAGCAGGGTCACTTTGATCGGGTCGATCAGCACGTAGTCATCGACCAGATTCTCGAAGCCGTGCCAGTGCGCATCCGGCTGCAGGTACCACTCCTCGCGCTTGGCCACCAGCGGAGCCGGCGTATCGCCCTTGTCCAGGCTGCGCTCGACCTTGGTCGGCTGCCAGACACTGAACCACCAATCGTCGCGCCCGAGGTCGTCACGCACGTGCAGCATCGCGCGGCGGAAGGCGATCGCCTCGTCATGCATTTCCTGCACCAGCGAACGGCCGGCCTCGCCCTCCATCATTTTCGAGGCCACGTCACAGGCCGCGATCACCCCATAATGCGGGCTGGTCGAGGTGTGCATCATGAACGACTCGTTGAAGCGCTCGGCATCTAGGTCGCGCTGCGCCGAGTTGCGTACGTGGATCATCGACGCCTGCGAGAACGCGGCCAGCAACTTGTGGGTGGAATGCGTGGTGAAGATGATCGCATCCTGCTCGCGCGGCTTGCCCTTGGCCATGCCGTAGTGGTTCTCATAGAACGGATGGAACGCGGCGTAGGCGTACCAGGCTTCGTCGAAGTGCAGGAAGTCGACCGCGCTGCCGATTTCGTCGGCGATCTTCTCGGCGTTGTAGCACAGGCCGTCGTAGGTCGAGTTGGTCACCACCGCAATGCGCGGCTTGGAACCGGCCTTGTAGGCCTGGCTGGCCAGCGGGTTGGCGGCGATGCGCTGCTGCAGCGATTCCGGTGTGAACTGATCCAGGCTGATCGGGCCGATGATGCCGTGTGCGTTGCGGCTTGGGGTGAAATACACCGGCACCGCGCCGGTCATGATCAGCGCGTGCAGCAGCGACTTGTGGCAGTTGCGGTCGACGAACACCACGTCGCCGCGGGCCACCGTGCCATGCCAGACGATCTTGTTGGCGGTGGAGGTGCCATTGGTGACGAAGAAGGTATGGTCGGCACCGAAGTTGCGCGCCGCCTCTTCCTCGGCATCCTTGATCGGGCCGGTGTGATCCAGCAGTGAGCCCAGCTCCGGCACCGAGATCGACAGATCGCTGCGCAGGGTGTTCTCACCGTAGAACTGGTGGAACGCACGGCCGACCGGCGACTTGGTGAATGCCACGCCGCCTGCATGGCCCGGCGTATGCCAGGAGTAGTTCGACTCTGCCGCATGATGGATCAGCGCCTTGAAGAACGGCGGCAAGAGATTCTTCATGTAGTCTTCGGCCGCGCGCATCACCTGCCGCGAGATGAAGCTCTTGGTGTCTTCAAACAGGAAGATGAAGCCGTGGATGTACTTGAGCAGCTTGCTCGGCACCTTTTCGATGGTGCGGCGCTCGCCGTACAGGAACACCGGCAGGTTGGCGCGGCGCGCACTCTGCTCGCGCAGGAAGGCGGTGAGGCGTTGGAACTCGCCATCCACCTCTTCGCTGCCATCGATCGAGATCAGAACCGCCGAGGCCGCCACGTAGGTACGGGCTCCGGCACGCGCATCATCCAGGTTCAGCCCGCACAGCACCCGCTGGTCGTTGCTGCGCAGCTCTTCCACCAGGGCGCGGATCAGGATGCCGCCGATGCGCGGCGACTCGTAGTCGTTGTCGATGACAATGACCGGGTAGTCCAGGGACTTGAAGTACACGTTGATTCTCCTTGTCGAACTCAGGAACGCTGGGCGCCGGCGCTGATGGCCGATGCCTCGCGGGCGCGCTGCCGCTGCTGACGGCGCTCCTCGCTGAAGAAGGGATAGAACACGGTGATGAACAGCACGAACAGGAAGGCGTACTGCACGATGGTTCCCGACGAGCCGTAGATCGCCCACAGGCAGTACACGACGGTCAGGCTGGTGAGGGTCCAGAACGCACCGGTATGGACCAGGGTGTGCGAACGCTCGACCACGAAGTAGCAGGCCACGCACGAGTAGATGTAGGGCAGCAGGGTCAGCACCACGGCCGCCGACGTGATCACGTCGAACTGGGCCGACGCGGTTTCCGAGGTGGACGTCACCAGCACCGCCAGGGTCATCAGCACCGCCACGATCAGCACGCCCTTGACCGGCACGTCGTCCTTGTTGGTCTTGCTGAAGATGCTCGGGAACAGGCCATCATCCGAGGCCGCCTTGGCACTCTGCGCGGTCAGCAGGATCCAGCCGCCCAGCGAACCGGCGGCGCCGATGAAGGCGCACAGGCTGACCAGCGCGCCGCCCCAGCCGCCGACCGCCTTGGCCGCCGCCAGCGCGAACGGCGCGTCGGAGGTCTGCAGCTCGCCATTGGGCACCATGCCCATGATCACTGAGGAACTGGCGATGTAGGCGATGGCAGCCAGGAACACACCGGCCAGAGTGGCACGGGCCACGTTCTTCTCCGGGTTCTCGACCACGCCAGCCGTGACCGAAGCCGATTCGACACCGATGAAAGCCCACAGGGTCAGTGCCGCGGCACTGGAGATCGCACCGAAGTTGGACTCACCGGACACGTTGTAGGCGCCCTTGAAAATGTCGGCATCGAAGAAGAACCAGCCGAAAATGGCGATGCCCAGGATCGGCACCAGCGCGAAACTGGTGGTGACCGTCTGCACACGGCTGACGAAGGCCGGGCCGATCACGTTGGCAAAGCTCAGCGCCCACACCAGGATCAGCACCGCGATGCAGCGCACCAGCGGCTCGGACAGGATCGGGAAGAAGTAGCTGAAGTAGCCCACCGCGGCAATCGGTATGGCAACGTTGCCGATCCAGTTGGCGAACCAGTAGATGGTATTGGTCTGGAAGCCCATGTAAGGCCCGAACCAGTCACGCGCATAGGCATACGGACCGCCCGCCTTCGGCGCCAGCTTGCCCAGCTTGGCGAATACGAAGGCCAGCAACAGCGCACCGGCCGTGGTGATCAGCCAGCCCCAGATCGATGCGGTACCGATCTTGGCCAGGCTGGACGGCAACAGGAACACGCCTGAGCCCATCATGTTGCCGGCGACGAGGAAGGTGGCTCCGACCACCCCGATTTTCTTTGCTTCTGCCATGACAATCTCCTGTACTGGCATGAGCCCGGTGCGGCCGGGCGTGGGGACGGTTGCGCTGGCGTAACGCCGCTGGCGCTTACTTGATGAAGTTGTATTGCAGGCTGCCCTGCACCCGGACCGTGTCGCCGCGCGCGCCGCCCTGCTGTTCCAGGCGGCCGTACAGCAGCTCCATGCCCATCGTCCACGACGGCGCCGGGCTCCAGATCAGGTTGAACACGCCGTATCGGCTCTGCCGGAAGGCGTCGGCAGCGAGTGCCGCGTTCCGCTCCAGGGTCAGCTGGCCGAAGATCAGGTTCGAACGCCATAGCTCGGACCAGTAATGCGTGTAGCCGACGAAGCCGCCGTGCAGGTCCAGCGCGTCGAGACGGCCATCGGCACCGACCACCGCGTCCAGCCCGGAGCCGGTCAGGTCCGCGGTGTAGCGGCTGAGGCCGCGCCCGCCGAGCGCGCCGAACAGCAACAGATCGCGCTCGCCTACCGATGCCGAGCCACTGAACTGCAGGCCGCCGGCCATGCGCCGGTCGCGCTCGCCCTCACCGTCATAGGCCAGGCTGCGCGCCACCGCGCCCAGCTGAAGATGGCCCCAGTCACGCTCCATGCGTGCGGTCACGGTCACATCCGGCAGCCGGTTCACTGCGGCCCGTTCATCACTGGCACCGGCCAGTTCGGTCTGGGGGTCTTCGGCGGCCAGCGTCAGGGTGTTGCCCTTGCCCATCGCGAAGCTGTGGTGGATGCCGGCCACCAGCAGATAGCCGGCGCCGCCGGGACCGGCGAAGTCGAGCGTGTCGGGCAGGCTGTCCGGGTCCATGAAACTGGAGTAACCGTAGCCGGCATAGGTATTGCCAAGCTGGCCATACGCGTGGCGCAGGCGGAACGCGTAGCCATCGCTGCTGCCGAAGAAATCATTCTCCAGGTAGAAGCGCAGGTTGCCGTGCGTGGTCGGGCGCCGCGCCTCGAAGCTGAAGCGGGTCTGCTTGGCGTGGATGTTGAAATTGGAAACATCGCGATGGCTGCCGCCCACCGGCATCGACGAAGGGATGAACTGATCCTCGTCACCGGCCGCACGCGAATCTGCAATCGCATCGAGCTTGGCATAGCCGCCAATGCGGATCACCGTGTCAGTACCTGGAATGGCAAAGAAGCCCTTCAGATCCGGGTCGGTCGGCCCAGCAGCGCTGTCGGGACGCGAGGCCGCCGTTGAGGGATCGGCCACCGATTCGCGTTGCGGCAGCACCGGTTGCGCCACACCCGGCACCTGGGTGGGATGCAGCAGGTTGGCGCTGCTGCCAGGTGGTGTCACCGGCGCCGCTACCTGCGCAGCGGCCGCGACAGCGCCCTCGCGTTGTTCGAGCTGATCCAGGCGCTTCTGCATGCCCTCCAGTGCCTGCCGCATGGCAGCGATTTCCTGGCGCAATGCGTGCGCATCCTCCTGGCCATTCTGCTGCGCAGATGCTGGCGTGACCGCCAGCGCGGTCAGGCAGGCCAGACTCAGTACCGCAAAGCGCATTGCATCCTCCCTGGACGAACATTCGCAGCGCACTGACGGCGCGCGCGCAGGCGCAGCTCCGACGTTGCGTTGCCGTTGCTGGAAATGCGGGTACTGCGTCGACGACACCGGCCAGCCTGCGCGTGGCAGGCAACAGGACGATGACACTGCCCCGCCCGTACCGATATCGACGCCATCAGGGCCGCACTGCCGGAGAGGTGGCGACCGCAGCGGTCTGGGTAACAACCAGGGAGTGAGAACGTCGTGAATGGCTGTGCCGACTGCCCCGGTTCAGGGCGTGTCAGGCGCGGCATCCCTGGCGCGTTGACGCTGTATTCCATGCGTCACAGGCTAATCCGCCTGTCGTTTTTGGCCTTGATTGGAATCAAGGCGCGATGCTTGATGTCAGTCACGATTCAGACGTGACGACGAACAGGAGGTGCGCAGCCTGCATCACCCGCACAGGTGACGAAAAGCAACAGGCCCGCATGCTGCCATGCGGGCCTGTGGTGTCGCATCACGGCGTGGGTGCCGGTCAGCGCGGGCCCAGCACCGTCTGCAGGTCAGCGCCCTGTGGCAGGCCGGCGCGACGCTGCACCTGGCCCTGTGCATCCTGGAACAGGATGCCCGGCGTGCCCTGGAAGCCCATTTCAATCATCAGCACCTGGTTGGCATCGAGCTTGCCGGCGATCTCGCGGCTGATGCTCGGCAGGGCCTTGATGCCACCACGGTCGAACTGGTGTTCGTTTTCCAGCAAGGCCGCACTCGGGTCACGCGCAGACAGGATGGCCGCAGCCTTGGCCGGGCTGTCCTCGCGAATCACGCCGACCATGATGTGGCGCAACTGCACCTTGCCGGCGTCGACCCACGGACGCGCTGCTTCCCAGAACTTGTGGCAGTACGGGCAGTTGGCATCACTGAAGGTATAGACCACGCGCGGCGCATCGGCCTTGCCGTCACGCACCCAGGCACTGGCCTCCAGCTTGGTCCACATCTTGGCCGACATCGGTGCTGCGACCAGCTTCTCCACCGCCTCGGCGGCCACGTCGTTGCCCTCGGCATCGAACAGGCTGCCTACCAGCACATGCTTGCCGTCGGCGGTGACATAGGCTGCGGCCGGCTGCTGCCCGCCCACCACGCCAGCGAATCCACGCAGGCCACCCGGCGCATCGAACTCGGCAACGACTTCAAAACCGTGCTTCTCGATGCCTTTCAGCACTGCAGGGCGCTCGCCCTTGGGCGCTGGGGCCTGAGCGCTCGCTGCCGGCGCGGCCGCCTTGCCCGGCGGGGTCTGGGCCTGGCTGCAGGCGGCCAATGCCAGCATGACCGGCAGCAACAGCACCGCCGGAGCGATGCGCAGGGAAGTCGACAACATGGGAACTCCGTAGTGAGATGCCCGCGCAGGCTACCGCAGCCGGCGCAGTTTGTGTTCAAGACCCGCCGCCGTCAGTTCGCCAAGGTGCAGTTCACGCAGGCGGCCTTCGGCGTCGAAGAACAGCGTCGACGGATAGGCCTGTACACCCAGCACGGTTGACGCCGACGCGGTATCGTCCAGCAATACGTTGCCCAGCCAGAGCTGTTCGGATGCGATGAAACCCTTCACTTCGTCCAGGGTTTCCCCCTGGTTGAGGAACACGAACTGCACGTCAGTGTGGGTCTGCTGTGCGGATGCCAGTACCGGCATCTCGCGACGGCAGGGACCACACCAGCTGGCCCAGAGATTCAGCACCACCGGTTTGCCACGGAACTGCTGCAGATCGATCCTGCGCCCCTGCAGATCGGCCACCTGTACTGCCGGTAGCGGCATCCGCTGCTCCTGCCATGTTGCCAGCAGGTGGCTGCCCGCCGCCCACAGCACCACACCCACCAGCGCCCCCGCCAACACCGGCGCACGTAACGCGCGCCACAACCGCAGCCGCCAGGTGCCCCACGCTAGGCCCGCAACCAGCACGACTGCAAGGTGATACCCACCGTCGGCGATCTGCAGGATGCTCCAGGGGGCCTCACGGTAGAGCGCGAAGTTCAAGGCCACGAAGCTGATGCGTCCACACAGCAGGCCGATCAGCAACATGTCCAGGACCAGGCTGGCCCCGGAAGGCACTGCCATCCCGTCCTTCGGCCGCGGCCACAGGTGTGCCACCGCCATGGCCAGCAGCACGCACATCAGGATCAGCACCACCGGCATCGGCACCGGTCCAACACTCGACATCAACCCACCTGTCCCATCATCTCGTTGCCTGCATGGTCAAAGCGTCGCGCCCAGGTTGCAAGTGCGACGCCCAACGCCGGCTTCAGGCCGCGCTGCGCGGCATCTGCATGCCAGGCGCCGGTTGCAGCCCGCGCAGGCTGCCCGCCACCGACGACAACAGCGGCCGTTCGCGCCGTTTGTTGTTGACCTGCCGGCGATAGTTGGCCGGCGTCATTCCGACAATGCGCAGGAACAGGCGGCGGAATGCGCTCTGGTCTGCATAGCCCACGCCCCAGGCCACTTCATCGATACCCGCCCCCTGCTGCAGCAATGTCTGCGCCTTGGCGATACGCAACCGCTGGCAATACTCGATCGGACGCAGGCCGGTGGCCTTCAGGAAGCGCCGCTGCAGAGTCCGCGGTTCCAGTCCGGAAACCTCGCAGATCGCTCCGAGCGTGGCCCCACGCGCAGCGGTGGTATGCAGCCAGCGTTGCGCCTTCAGTACGTCGCGATCGCCGTGGGCGAAGTTGGCACTGAAACGCTCCAGATCCTGCTGGATCGCCGCGGGCACCGTGATCCCCAACTGCTGCGCCACGGAACTCGCTACGCCCTGGCCGTGCAGCCGGTACAGCAGCCGCAGGGCGAGGAAGCGCCAGGCCTGGGAACCGGCCACTGTCAGCAGATCACCGTCGTCGACCAGCGCGCGCTCACTGGGCACCCAGCTGGCCGACTGCCCCTGCAGGCCCGGATGGCGCCCGAGGTCCGGCCCACTGACGGTGCGCCCGGCAAGCAGACCCGCGCGTGCCAGCATGCTGACACCATCGCTGGCAGCTGCCAGCAGACTGCCGCCATCGTAATGCGCGCGCAGCCAATCCAGCAGGACCTCATCGGCGCGCAGGCAGACGCCTTGACTGATCTGGCCAGGCACGGCGATCACGGCGGGAATGTCCGCCTCGAGCATCTCCGCGCCGGCAATGCGATGCACGCCGGTCTGGCTGGCTGGCACGACCCAGCGGGTCACCAGGACACGCTTGAACGGGCGACGCTGCTGCTGGGCAAGCCGGTTGGCGACATGTGCCATTTCGGTCAGCACAGAGGCGGCCGACGGGTCGCCTCCCGGGTACTCGACCACCGCGACCTCTACGAATCCTTCGTTCCTGAATCCTTCCACAGAGCATCTCCTCGGTTCGTTGCGGGCCATCCAGCGGCCGGTTCAGGCGCAGGGTAGGAACTGCCACGACGGCGGGGCTATGAAGAAAGTTGCAAAGTGCGCTGAATGCGCCGTCAGCGACGGGAGCTTGACCCTGGACCTGACTCCAGGCTTCAGAATGACCGGCAGCATCCGCAGGAATCCGCCATGAACATTGGTCAACTGGCGCGCCAGGCCGGCGTACCGATCGATACCGTGCGCTACTACGAGCGCCAGCAGTTGCTGCCCACCGCGGCACGCTCGGCCGGGGGCTACCGCATCTTCGGTGAGCAGGACCTGCGCCGGCTGCGCTTCATCCGCCGCGCCAAGACGCTGGGCTTCAGCCTGGAACAAATCGCCGAACTGCTGGCACTCAGTGATCGCCATCCGCAGGACATGGGCAGCGTGCGCGACGCGGCGCAAGCCCGACTGCAGGACATCGCGCAGCGCATGGCTGAACTGCAACGCATGCACAGCGCGCTCTCGCAGCTGGTCGACGCCTGCCCCGGCCACGGCACCCTGGATCAGTGCCCGATCCTGGCGGCGCTGACCGACGGCGCCGACTGAGTACGTGCGATCGTCGCCCCCCTCGCAACGCACGTGAAGAAAAGTGCAACAAATGCTTGCCAACCCTCTGGGGCAAGGCTATTATTTCGCTCCTCAGCGACGTGGGGCCATAGCTCAGCTGGGAGAGCGCCTGCATGGCATGCAGGAGGTCAGCGGTTCGATCCCGCTTGGCTCCACCAATCTTTCGGCATTAGGCCGTCGAAAGGTCGCTAAAGAACATTGATGAGAATTGCGTCCCCATCGTCTAGAGGCCTAGGACATCACCCTTTCACGGTGGCGACCGGGGTTCGAATCCCCGTGGGGACGCCACTCATCACGAACAACGAGGACCCGGCCGATAACCGGGTCTTTTTTGTTCACCGCCTACCGGCATTCAGGTTGTGGCGTTGCGGTTCCCCTGCCCTTGGTGGCGAAGGTTGAACCGGGACGAAAAAAGTTCGAAAAAAGCTTCCACAAACGTGAACACGCAGGTATGATAGGCGGCTCGGTAACACGGGGCCATAGCTCAGCTGGGAGAGCGCCTGCATGGCATGCAGGAGGTCAGCGGTTCGATCCCGCTTGGCTCCACCACTTTCGACATTAGGCCGTCGAAAGTTCTACAACTTGAAGTTTTTCGTGCGTCCCCATCGTCTAGAGGCCTAGGACATCACCCTTTCACGGTGGCGACCGGGGTTCGAATCCCCGTGGGGACGCCAGTTTCAAGACGGACTCTGCTCCTGGCAGATATCCAGAGTTTCATGGGGCCATAGCTCAGCTGGGAGAGCGCCTGCATGGCATGCAGGAGGTCAGCGGTTCGATCCCGCTTGGCTCCACCACTTCGACATTAGGCCGTCGAAGGATCTACAACTTGAAGTTTTCGTGCGTCCCCATCGTCTAGAGGCCTAGGACATCACCCTTTCACGGTGGCGACCGGGGTTCGAATCCCCGTGGGGACGCCAATTCTTGAAAACCCCGGCTTCGGCCGGGGTTTTTCTTTGCCCGCGATCTGCCATCAAACCGCCCTGCGCGTAGATGACTTCACCCCGCCCACGGCTCAGAACCGCCGATACATCCCGATCGATGCCGGCGCAGTCGGTGCGAAACCAAACTGTGCATACAGCCGATGCGCCTCGCCATCGGCCAGCAGGCTGACGTAAGCCGACGGCGGCAGGTTGGCCTGCATCCAGCCGTCCAGGCGCCGCATCACCTCCTTGCCCAGACCCTGCCCCTGCAACCGCGGCAGCACCGCGATGTCGCAGACCTGCAGGTGGCAGCCGCCATCGCCGACGATACGCCCCATCGCCACAAGTTCTGCACCCTGGTAGGCACACACGCCGAACAGCGTATTGGGCAGCGCGCGCGCAGCTGCTTCCCGGGTCTTGGCGCTGAGGCCTGCGAGCACACGCAACTGGCAATAGTCCTCGACCGTGGGCACGGCTTCGCGGAACTGGCAGGTGATGGAATCATTCATGCGACATCTCCGGATGGGTCGGGCTATCCTGCCGCATCCACGTCGCAGCCGCTGCGACCCAGGCCCAAAGAGTCCCATGTGCTATTCCGCCCTGATCCGCGCTGACTACGCCAAGCTGGTACGCGAGTTCGGCGCCATCCTGTCGCTGGAGGACTTCGCCGAGCTGTACGCACACGATCCGGGCAAGAAGCGGCCGAAGACCCCGAAGGCGATGGATGACGGATTCGCCGGTGCGCGTACCGAACAGGGGCGGGACATCGTGGTGAAGATCCAGCAATGGCATGCGCAGGAGCAACAGGCACTGGAGGCCGAACTGGCCCGGCAACGCGAACGACGCGATATTGCCCATGCCACGCTGGCCACCCGGCCCACGCAGAAGGCGCGCAACGACCTGCGCGTGGCCGGCAACCGCATCGAGCGCGCACAGGCCCGGCTGGAAGACCTGCATCGGGTGCAGCTGCTGCCGCGTGACAACCGCATTTTCCCCGGCACCTACGCACCGGTGATGGTCAGCGAGAACGGCCAGCGCGTGATCAGGCCGATGCGCTACCAGTGCCGGCTGCCGGACAAGCCGGCGCGCAACGACGTGCTTTACCCCGGCACCTACAATGCGCGGCGCGACAGCCTGGAAGGTTACTGGCGGGGTGCGTTCGGACTGCGCCATGGCGTGGTGGTGGTACAGGCGTTCTACGAGCACGTGCCCCGCCACGCCATCGCCGGCCGCACCCTCGGTGCCGACGAAAAGGAACAGGACGTGGTACTCGAATTCCGTCCCGATCCGCCGCGCGACCTGCTGCTGGCCTGCCTCTGGGCAGAATGGGAAGGACCGGAAGGCCGCCTGCTGTCGTTTGCCACGATCACCGACGCACCGCCCAGCGACGTCGCCGCTGCCGGGCATGACCGCGGCGTAGTGCCGATCCGCAAGGAACACCTCGACGCCTGGCTCAACCCCGAACCGGATGACCTGGCGCGCCAGTACCGCATCCTCGACGACCGCGAGGAGATCCGTTACGTGTACAAGGAAGCGGGCTGAGCGCCGGACGCAATTGAAAAACCCCGCCTGGGCGGGGTTCCTGGATCAGGGGTTGCCGCCGAACATCGCAGACGCGAGCATTCACCCCCCGGCAGTATCCCCTGCAGGTCCGTGGCGGACGGCTCAGGCCTTGACGCTGGAGCGACCCACCGCACGCGCCAGCGCGCGTGACAGATCGGCCGACAGGTAGGGCTTGACCAGCAACAGGCCGGCCAACATCGGTGTTGGCAGCTGCTCGGCCAGCGTTCCGGTGGCCAGCACGAACGGAATGCCACGTGCCGAAAGCGCTGCAGCCACCGGTTCACTGGTCTCGTTGCGGGCCAGCCGGTAGTCCAGCAGGGCCACGTCCGGGGTGCTCTGCTCCAGCAGCTGCAGGGCTTCGGACACGCTCGCTGCAAGCCCGACCACAGTCGCGCCGGCATGCACCAACTGCATCTGCAGCAGGGCCGCACTCATTTCGTCGTTCTCGACCACCAGCACCCTCAGGTCCTGCAACACTGTCATCGGCTACCGCTCCTGGAGGCAATTGCACGCTGGGAGTATAGCTATCAAGGGGCCAATGCCGACAGGAACCGCCCTCATAGGCCCTCCTACTATGCATCGCCTGCCGACCTCGGTTACACTCGCACGCTGCCTGCCGGTGTGGCGGAATGGTATACGCAGCTGACTCAAAATCAGCCGGGGGTGACCCCATGAAGGTTCGAGTCCTTTCACCGGCACCACTGCATCAAAGGCCAGGTCCATGACCTGGCTTTTTGCATTTCCCGGGTCCGAGCGCCCGACACTGGCAAGCATGCCCCAGCATGCCCTGCCCGCGCGCTGCCCCTCCTGCGGGCGTCCGACGCCGTCGCCCGGTCCCACTACTTCTCGCTGCCAGGCGTGATCGAGCACACCAGCTGGGGCGACGTTTCCGAACGGGCGATGGCGCTGCAGATCGCCCGCCATCTGCCTGACGTATCCGATCAGCGCCGGGCGCTGGGACGCCAACAACCTGCAGGCGGCTGCCGCGATCCTCGACGGCTGCCCGCAACGCGGTGATGACCTGCTGGCCCGCGACGGCGGCGAGGAATTCATCGCCGCCCTGCGAGCGCCTGCGCGCCGCCGTGGAAGCCACCGCGCTGCCCGCCGCTGAGGCCCATGTGACCATCAGCATCGGCGTAGCCTGGCAGGTTGCACATGAGCAGGCCGCCCAACAAGGCCGGGGAACAGCACTCCGACCGCCGGGCCTAGACCGCGCGCAGCACCGCCCCACCGTGCAGGTGCCCGGCCCCGCCCTGCACCCGGAAGCTGGCCACCGTCTGCAGCAGCTGCGCCGACTGCTCTTCCATGCTGCGCGCTGCGGCCGAGGCTTCCTCGACCAGCGCGGCGTTCTGCTGGGTGCCCTGATCGATCAGATCGACGGCATGATTCATCTGCTGAATGTCGTCGCTCTGCTGCTGCGCGGCCGTGCTGATCTCGGACATCAGATCACTGACACGGCGCACATTGACCACGATCTCGTCCATGGTGCGTCCGGCGCTCTCAACCTGCGCGGTACCGGCGCCGACATTGGCCACCGACGCATCGATCAGCTGCTTGATCTCCTTCGCGGCACTGGCCGAGCGCTGCGACAGTTCGCGGATCTCGGTGGCGACCACGGCGAAGCCACGCCCGTGTTCGCCCGCACGCGCTGCTTCCACCGCCGCGTTCAACGCAAGGATGTTGGTCTGGAAAGCAATGCCGTCGATCACGCCGATGATGTCGACGATGCGCCGCGAGGACGCGTTGATCACGGCCATGGTCTCGACCACTTCGTGCACCACGTTGCCACCGCGGGCAGCGACATCAGCAGCACCACCGGCCAGCTGACTGGCCTGCCGTGCGTTGGTCGCGGTGCGCTGCACGGTCTCGGCCAGGCCCTTCATCGACACCGCGGTCTCCTCCAGCGACGCGGCCTGCTGCTCGGTGCGCTGCGACAGATCGCTGTTGCCCTGCGCGATCTCGGTGGCACCGACGGCGATGGTGTCGGCGGCGAACTTGATCTGGGCGATGATCGCGGCCATCGCCTCCACCAACGAATTCACGCCTTCGCACAGCTCGGCGATCGGCCCGTTCTTGTCGGCAGTGGCCACGCGCCGGGTCAGGTCGCCCTCCTTCGCGGCCGCCACCACTTCACGGGTCTGCGCCACGGCACGTTGCATGGCCTGGTTCTCATGCACCTGCGCGGTGATGTCGGTGGCGTACTTGACCACCTTGAACGGCTTTCCGTTGAGATCCAGGATCGGGTTGTAGGACGCCTGGATCCAGACCTCGCGCCCGCCCTTGCCGAGGCGCCGGTACTGGCCGGCATCGTATTCGCCACGGCCGAGCTTCTCCCAGAACTGGCGATACTCGGCACTGCCACGATACTCGGGCTCGACGAACAGCGAGTGGTGCTGGCCACGCACGTCGTCCAGGCTGTAGCCGGTGGCGGCCAGGAAGTTGTCGTTGGCCGAAAGGATGCGGCCGTCCATGCCGAACTCGATCACCGCCTGCGACTTGTCGATCGCCGCCAGCTGCCCGGCCGAGTCGGCTGCCTGCAGCTTCTGCGCAGTGATGTCGGTGGCGAACTTGACCACCTTGTATGGCCGCCCCTGCCGGTCCAGCACCGGGTTGTACGAGGCCTGGATCCAGATCTCGCGCTGGCCCTTGCCGAAGCGCCGGTACTGGCCAGCGTCATATTCGCCACGCCCCAGCCGCGCCCAGAACTCGCGGTACTCGGCGCTGCGCGCCTGCTCGGGATCGACGAACAGGGAATGATGCTTTCCCTGGATCTCCTCCAGCCGGTAGCCCATCGCCTGCAGGAAGTTGTCATTGGCCTGCAGGATGGTGCCATCGAGGGCGAACTCGATGACCGCCTGGACCCGGTGCAGCGCCGCGACCTGGGCTTCCAGCTCGGCACGGCCATCGGACACGGCCTCGGCGCCGGTGCGGTGCTGGGGAGCCAGCGCGCCCAGCAGGGCACGCCACGGCGACCAACGGGTATGCAGCTCGGCCGGCGCCTGCGCGCCCGCCGTGAAGCCTGGAATGAGCATTGTCTGATCCTCGGTGTCCGGTAAGCGGTTGCGACCCGACGGGCGGGATGCCCGGCGGCAACTTCAGGTGCCAGGGACTACAGGTGCCAACCGGCACCTCTCGAGCGACTGCCACGAACGTCTGCTGCGGGTGCGATCGGCATCTGGGAGCGGCGGAACACACAGCGCGGGCCGCCCATCGGGGACGGCCTGGGGTCCTGCGGCGGGTGACTGGAGCGGGATCCAGAGGGAGTATCGGCGAGGCGATCGGTGGCTTTAGCCGGATTACGCGACGTCCGTCGCAACTTCAGATGCGGCTGCAGGGACGCGGTAGACAATCGCGATGTACTTCACATTCTGCTCACGCTCGGCGGGGCACGGGGTGTCGTCACGGAACATATCGCGCGTTGCCGCCGTCACTGGGCATAGCCTTGCCCGGCACGCCGATGCAGTTCAAGCCCAAAAGGTTTGCATGACCAACGGGCGATTCCATGGCAGGTGAAAATGGCCAGCATGCAGCGAACCGCAGGACGCTCACTGACACGGAGATCGCATGTTCCCACGCTTGGCCAGCTTCCTGATCCTGGGCCTGTGCAGTACTGGCGCCCTCGCTGCCGATGCCACCTATCGGCCCGCCTTCCAGCCGGACCAGCTGAAGGGGCCGCCTGCAGGGCGACCGAACGAGGTACTGGTACTGGGCACCGCCCACCTGTCCGGCCTGCCCAAGTCCTTCCAGCCCGCCTTGCTTGAACCGTTGCTGCAGCGACTGGTCGCCTGGAAGCCCGGGCTGATCGCCACCGAAGACCTGTCCGGCCTCCAGTGCGATTCCATGCGTCGCTACCCGGAACGCTATGCGGAGAGCGTGGCCACCTACTGCTTCGACACCACCGCTGCGCAGGCTGCCACCGGCCTGGACGTGCCTTCAGCGAACGCCCAGGCCGAGCGCCTGCTTGCGACCTGGCCGGACGAGCCGACGCCCGCCCAGCGTCGTCGGCTCGCCGCATTGTTCCTGGCTGCGGGCGAACGCGGCTCGGCGCAGGTGCAATGGCTGCGCCTGCCTGCGTCCGAGCGCAAAGCCGGCGATGGGCTGACGCCGGCCCTGGTCGAGATCCTCCGCAAAGGCCTGGTCCGCCGCAATGAAACCAGCCTGATCGCCGCCGTCGTTGCCGCCCGCCTCGGGCATGAACGGCTGTGGGCCGTGGACGACCACACGGCCGATTCTCCCACACCGGCGGAGGATAAGGCGGCGGCCAGTGCAGCCATCACCGGTGCCTGGAACAATACGTACTTGCGGGCGCGACGGGAGGCCGATGAACGCCTCGTGGCCAATCTGGACAAGCCCGGTGGCGTCATGGCGCTGTATCGGGATTACAACAGCCCGGCGGCAGCGATGGCAGCGTACCAGAGCGACTTCGGCGCGACGCTCGTCGAGCCGTCCTCCAAGGCGTTCGGCCGGATGTATGTCGGTTACTGGGAAACCCGCAACCTGCGCATGGTCGCCAACATCCGCGACGTGCTGGGCCTGCACCCTGGCAGCCGAATGCTGGCCATCGTCGGTGCCTCGCACAAGGGCTACTACGAGGCCTACCTCAATCAGATGCACGACGTGCAGCTGGTCAGTACGGACGCAGTACTGCGTTGACCAGGATAGGTGCCGGCCATGCGCTGGCACTATCCTGCAAGGCCCGTCTGCAGGTGCCGACATGCTGAAAGTGATCGCCGAGGATTTCATCCATCCCGATGCCGTGGATACCGTGCTTCCCCTGTACCGCGAGCTGGTCGCATGCACGCAGCGAGAGCCGCTCTGCCTCGGCTATGAACTGTTCGTCGACGACCAGAGGGACCCCGGGCATTTCGTCTTCATCGAGCAATGGCCGGACCGCGACGCACTGGATATCCATTGCGCCAGCGAGCACTTCCAGCGTCTGGTGCCTCAGATCAACGCGTTCCAGCGCGCACCGTGCCGGGTCCTGCTGATGGACGCCGCACGGGTGTAGTGCCGGAAGCGAGACGCCCGCCGACGCTGCGGCCATGCCGCCACAGCAACAGGCAGGCTGCAACCGTGCACGCCAGGCTCAGGACCAGCAGCGCGACCGCGCCTTGCTGCAGCACGGGCAACAACGCCTGCGCGTACGGGTCGCCGCGCAGCTGTTCGGCGCGCAGGCAGGTGGCCAGCGCCAGGCACCAGCCGATCAGGGCCGGAATGAACATGCGCACCGCAACCGGGTTCCAGGCATTCATGGGTTCACCTGCTTGAGTGGAGATGCGCGCAGTATTCGCGCGCGTCCTCTCACAGGCTGAGATCAGTCCTGGGCGGCATCGGCATCGTCGCCTGGAAGCCCCGACAGCTCGCCCTGCACCTGCACGTTGTTGCGCCCCAGCGCCTTGGCCCGGTAGCACTGTGCATCGGCAGCGGCCACTGCCTGGTCCACGCTCATGCCCCCCGCCAGGGGCGCGATGCCGATGCTGGCACCGACCCGCAGCCGGTGCTGATCCCATGGAATGGACAGCGCTGACAGGGTCTGCAGGAGCTCACCGCCGATCCGTGCGGCACGACGCGGCGTACACCCGGACAGGATCACCGCGAACTCGTCGCCGCCCAGCCGCGCCACCACGTCCGAATCACGCACACCATGTCGCAGCACACTGGCCACCGCCCACAGCACGGCATCGCCGGCCAGGTGGCCCCAGGTGTCGTTGACCGGCTTGAAGCGGTCCAGATCGATGTACATCAGCGAGGCGGCCTGCCCGGTGCGCTCGACGCGGGTGATCGCCTGCTGCAGGTGCACCTCGAAACCGCGGCGGTTGCTCAGTTCGGTGAGTGGATCGATCTCGGCCAGGTGGCGGGCTTCGCGCTGCCGCGCCCGCTGCTGGGTGTCGTCGCGCAGCACCCACACCGCGCCGCGCACATGGCCTTCGTCATCGCGCAGCCAGGCCCGCGTCAGATCCACCGGCACCGTTGCCGTGCCCAGGCGCAGCAGCAGGTCGGCATGCAGGTCCACCGCGTTGCTTTCCGGGTCCAGGAGTACCTGCACATCCAGCACCGAGCCGGGCGCGTACTCGGTGGTCAGCGCCAGCACGTCCTGCACCCTGTGCCCGGCCAGCGACAGCGCGCCATCACCGGCCAGGGTGCGTACCGCGGCCGCGTTGGCATAGTCGATGCGGCCGTCAAGGTTGACGCTGAGCACCAGGTCGGCCACCGCATCCAGGGTGATGCGACTGCGCTGTTCGCTCTCGAACAGGCGTTGCTCACTGCTGCGCTGGGCGGTGATGTCCTGGATCTGCGACACGAAATGCAGTGGCTGGCCATGCTCGCTGCGCACCAGCGACACTGACAGCCGCGCCCAGATGATGCGGCCGTCGCGGTCGAGATAGCGCTTTTCAAGGTGGTAATGGCTGCGCCGTCCGGCCAGCAGGTCCTGCACCAGGGCCAGGTCGGTCTGCAGGTCATCGGGATGGGTCAGGCGCTGGAAGTCGACCTGCAGCAGCTCTTCGCGCGGGTAACCCAGGATCCGGCACAGCGCATCATTGACGTCCAGCCAACGCCCCTCCAGCGACACCAGCGCCATGCCCAACGCCGCCGACGTGAATGCACCGGCGAACTTCTCCGCCGACAGCCGCGCCTCAGCCCGTGCCTGCAGGATCTCGGTGATGTCGATGGCCATGCCGACGTAGCCGATGCGTGCGCCATCGGCACCTTCCATGCGGCTGATCGACAGGCGCACCTGGCGTGGCAGGCCCTCCTTGCGCAGCAACGTCCACTGCCGCGAGTAGGTCTGCCCGTCAGCGCGAGCACTGAGCGCTTCGAACACGTCGGGAAGGTTGCCCTCGGCATCGGCCAACGGCTCCAGCCAGGCTTTCAGTTCCTCCGGATCGTGGAACGCATCGAGCCGGCGCTGGCCGACCACCTCCGCTGCGCTGTAGCCCAGCAGGCGCTCCGCACCCGTGTTGAACAGGGTGATGGTGCCATCGGTATCGGTGGCGATCACCGCTACCTCATCGGACGCATCGACCACGGCCTGCAGGCGTTGCCGGGTCTCGGCCGCGTCCTGCCTCGCCTGCTGCAGCTCGGTGACGTCAGCATGCGCGCCGGCCATCCACAGCGGCTTGCCCTGCCCATCCCATTCGAAGACCCGCCCGCGGTCCTGGATCCAGATCCACTGCCCGTTCTTGTGGCGCATGCGCAGCAGGCAGGCGTAGTTGTCGCTGCGGCCTTCGAAATGCTCATCCAGCGCCGCATCGGACAGCGCGATGTCATCGGGATGGACCAGCTTCAGGAACGTCTTCTGGCAGATGGGTTGCAGCTCTTCCAGGCGGTAGCCGACGATCTCAGCCCAGCGCGCGTTGACCCGCATCTCGCCGGTCTGCACGTTCCATTCCCAGGTTCCCGCGGCGGTACCGTCGATGATCATCGCCAGGCGGCGACGCTCTTCCGCCAGCTCCTGCAGGCGGCGCTCCAGCAGTCCATTGCCGTGGGTGCCCTGGCCCGGCATCAATCCGGTCCCCTGCCGGCACGGGCAGGCGCCGACCGCAGCGGAACGCTGCGGCCTGCAACGAAGATGGCGGGTCGTGCTGGCGTCATGGCCCTCCCCAGCAACAGCGGGGTGGCCGGACGCCTCCCCTCAAGCGCAAGTGTGCGCAATCACGGGGAAAATCGACAAGTCCCCCGCCACGAATCAAGTGTGACGGGGAACGCGGTCCTCAACTGCGCTTGGCGCGGGCGAAGGCCTCGGCCAGGGCGTTGTTGGCCGGCGGCGCGGGCGCGGCGGGACGGCTGCCATTGCCTTGGCCCCGGTTCGGCCCGCGGTTCTGGCCGCCTGCATCGCGGCGCGGACCCTGCCCATGGCCGCGCTCATCACGCTGGCCCGGGCGGCTGGTCGCTTGCCCGGGGGTATCGTCCAGGCGCCGGGTCAGGGCGATGCGCTTGCGCGCCACGTCCACCTCCAGCACCTTCACCTTGACGATATCACCGGCCTTGACCACGTCGCGCGGGTCCTTCACGAACGTATCGGAAAGCGCCGAGATGTGGATCAGGCCGTCCTGGTGCACACCGATATCGACGAAGGCACCGAAGGCCGCCACGTTGCTGACCACACCCTCGAGCACCATGCCCTCGCGCAGGTCCTTGATGTCCTCGACGCCCTCGGCGAAGCGTGCCGCCTTGAACTCGGGACGTGGGTCTCGGCCCGGCTTCTCCAGTTCCTTGAGGATGTCACGCACGGTCGGCACGCCGAAGGTGGCATCGGTGAACTGCTCGGCCTTCAGGCCGCGCAGGAAGCTGCCATCACCGATCAGCGCCTTGATCGGGCGCGCGGTGCTGGCCACGATGCGCTCGACCACCGGGTAGGCTTCCGGGTGTACCGCCGAAGCATCCAGCGGCTCATCACCGTCGGCAATGCGCAGGAAGCCCGCGCACTGTTCAAAGGTCTTCTCGCCCAGGCGCGCGACCTTCAGCAGGTCCTTGCGGCGCTTGAACGGGCCGTTCGCATCACGGTGGCGCACGATGTTCTCGGCCACCGTGGCCGACAGGCCGGACACCCGCGACAACAGTGCAGCCGAAGCGGTGTTCACGTACACGCCCACCGCGTTCACGCAGTCCTCCACGCGGGCATCCAGCGCGCGCGCCAGGCGGTACTGGTCCACATCGTGCTGGTACTGGCCGACACCGATCGCCTTGGGTTCGATCTTCACCAGTTCGGCCAGCGGGTCCTGCAGGCGGCGGGCGATCGACACCGCCCCACGTAGCGACACGTCCAGCTCCGGGAACTCCCTGGCCGCGAACTCGGACGCCGAATACACCGACGCCCCGGCCTCGCTGACCACTGCCTTCTGCAGCTTCGGGTTGGCAGCGGCCTTGATCGCTTCACCAGCCAGCTTGTCGGTTTCGCGGCTGGCGGTGCCGTTGCCGATCGCGATCAGTTCCACGTTGTGCTTGGCGCACAGCTGCTTGATCGTCTGCAGCGACTGCTCCCACTGGCGACGAGGCTCGTGCGGGTAGATGGTGTCGGTGGCGACCAGCTTGCCGGTGGCATCGACCACGGCGATCTTGCAGCCGGTGCGGATGCCCGGGTCCAGTCCGAGCACGGTCTTCGGGCCGGCGGGTGCCGCCAGCAACAGGTCCTTCAGGTTGTCGCCGAACACCGCGATGGCTTCGGCTTCGGCCTTTTCGCGGGCCTGGTTGAACAGGTCCAGCAGCAGATGGGTGTGCAGCTTGGCGCGCCAGGTCAGCCGGCACGCATCCAGCAGCCAGCGGTCGGCGGCGCGGCCCTGGTCGGCGATGCCGGCCTTGCGCGCCACGCGTCCTTCGGCGTACTGATGGCCAGCCTCGGCATCGCTGCCCGGGTCCAGTTCCAGGAGCAGGATCTCCTCGCGGCGCGCACGGAACAGTGCCAGCAAGCGATGCGACGGAATCTTCGCCAGCGCCTCGGCATGCTCGAAGTAGTCGCGGTACTTGGCGCCCTCGGTTTCCTTGCCCTCGGCGACGCGGGCACGGATCACCCCGTTCTCGCCCAGCCAGGTGCGCAGTTCACCGACCAGCGCGGCGTCTTCGCCCCAGCGCTCCATCAGGATCGCGCGCGCGCCTTCCAACGCGGCCTTGGTGTCGGCTACGCCCTTGTCGGCGTCGACGAAGGTGGCCGCGAACGTCTGCGGGTCCTGCGTCGGGTCGGCCAGCAGGCCATCGGCCAACGGCTCCAGGCCGGCCTCGCGGGCGATCTGCGCACGGGTGCGGCGCTTGGGCTTGTACGGCAGGTACAGGTCTTCCAGCCGGCTCTTGGTGTCGGCCGCCAGGATGTCATTGCGCAGCTCGTCACTGAGCTTGCCCTGCTCGCCGATGCTGGCCAGCACCGCCGCACGGCGGTCCTCCAGCTCGCGCAGGTAGGTCAGCCGGGTTTCCAGGTTGCGCAGCTGGGTGTCGTCCAGGCCACCGGTCACTTCCTTGCGGTAGCGCGCGATGAACGGAACGCTGGCGCCTTCGTCGAGCAGGCCGACTGCGGCGCGTACCTGGGCGGACTGGGCACCGATTTCGTCGGCGATGGTCTGGGCGATCTGCTGGGCGAGCGCGCTCTGGGCGTTCTTGGCGTCGTGCATTGCTTCAGGTCTGTGCCGCGTTTCGGGAAGCCCCCATTCTGGCAATCCGCGACGGAGCCGGACAAGGCATTGACAGGGGGCGAGGTTCAGCGGCGAAGCCGGATTGGACGCCGGCATCCTGGCAAAGAGCGGGCTCGGACTGGCCCGGGGCTGGGATGCCGGCGCGGGCGCGCGATGGTGGGCGCGCCCTGCCGCGTGTTGCGACGGTCAGCGGTAGTGGCGGGCGGCGCGCTGCATGACGATGTCGTCACGCATGCCTTCCAGGGCCATCAGGCGGACCTTGCCGACACCCTGCAGTTCCATGAACCGCTCCGTGTAGAACTCCGGCCCCAGCGCGGTGTCGGCGCGGGATTTGCTGAAGCCGTAGGGCACCACGCCCTTCTCGCCATCCTTGCTACCACCGACATAAAGAACGATTGCCATGTGATGTATTCCTCCAAATTGCTACTGCGTACTGCGCTCGATGAGCGATGCTGCGAGCTCATCAAGGAAGAGCTTACCGCGTCGAACCTGACTGGAACGTCACGAAGGCTAATGACGATCGGTTGCATGCAGATGACTGCGGGATCGCAGCAGAATGCTTACGGATCTTTAACTTCCGGCTAACGAATCGGTGGGGGATTCCCGCCAACGGCGCAGCCCCTCGTGGGTGGTTTGGTTGGTCGCGGAAAGCCGGTTTCCTGTGGGCTGGCCGGGAGGGTGGGTAGGCCGGGGACGCCGTGAACCCAACCCGACCGACCAGCGCGAGGGTTTTGCATTTGACAACCAGGCATCACCACCCACGAGGGGCTGCGCCGTTGGCTGGAAACTACGGCCACCAACCACGCCCGAACCGGGCGAAATGATCGGCCGCGCGTTCGAACGGATTGCGTGCACTCACCCCGCCGCACAGCAGGTACACCGGCAGGTACAGCGGCCCCAGCACCATGTACTGGTAAACGTGCGCGCGCTCGTGGTCGTCCAGCCGGATCAGCGGCTCCACGCCCCACCCCGCCTGATGCGCATAGGTCCGGCAGCAGATGCCGAGGTCATGGCCGGTATGCAGGATCACGTTGCCCAGGGTGATCGCACCGCCCGGCCCCCACGGCCAGTGATCGAACACCACGGCGCAGTCCCGCCCGCTCCATCGCAGCGTCGCGCCGCCAAGCATGCCGGCCAAGCCGCCGATCAGGCCGATCAGTGTGTTGGGCAGCGTCCATGCGGCGCCCAGCATCTGCAGCGCGCGCAGCCAGAGCGGCCAGGATCGAGCGGCGGTGTTCAATCCGCCTCGTTCGGAATCAGCAGCCACAGGATCAGGTAGATCAGAATGCCGGGGAAGGCGGCCGAGCCGATCGATACCAGCACGAACACGATCCGCACCAGGGTGGGGTTCCAGCCGAAGCGATGGGCAATGCCGCCCATCACGCCGGCAATCATGCGGTCGTTCAATGAACGCGACAGCGTCTTGGGCGTGGTGTTCACGGCGGTGTCTCCTCGGCTTGCGGGCAGAATCAGTCGAGCACGCCGCGACTCTACACCGCCTCCGTGTCTACGGCGTGCGGAGACGCAGCGCCTGCAGGCGCGCACCGAACCAGGCGGCCGCGGTCTGTTCAGGCTGCCCCGGGCACTGGATGCGGTAAGGCTTCCCGCTCATGCTGCTCTGGCTGGCGGCGCGCTCGATGAACTGCTCGGCGCTGTCCACCATGTCCTTCTTCAGCAGGTAGTCGTACTTGCGCTGCAGATGGGCGCGCGCATCGCTGCCGTCGTACCAGCTGCCATTGCGCTGGAACCGGCACTGCGAGCCGTCCAGGCTGGAGATCAGCTGGGCGATCTCCCGGCGTGCATCGGCACTGGGTGCGGCGTGGACAAGTGGTGCTGCCAGCAGTGGCGCAAGAATCAACAAAGTCCGGTACGTCATCATCCCCCCAGGTCAGTCGAGCATGGCTCGACTCTACAGGTCGCGTGCCTTCAACCAGCCATCAATCGTGGCCGGCACTTCGCGCTGGGCGCGGCCGGACACATAGATACCAATGTGGCCACCGCGGAAACTGGACTCGGTGTAGTCGTCCGTGCCCAGGCGCCCACGCATCGCGCGCGAGGCGTCCGGCGGTACCAGATGGTCCTGCTCGGCATAGATGTTCAGCACCGGCAAGGTCACCTGCGACAGATCCACGGCTTCCTCGCCGATCCGCACCGTACCGTTCACCAGGCCGTTGCCCTGGTAGAACTGCTTGATGAAGTCACGGAACGCCTCGCCCGCCAGGTCCGGCGAATCGAAGATCCATTTTTCCATGCGCAGGAAATCCTCCAGCGCCGCCTTGTCGTCGAGGATATCGAGCAGACCGACGTACTTCTGCACGTTCAGGCGGAATGGCTTGAGCATCAGGTAGCTGGCATTCATCAGGTCAGCCGGTATGTTGCCCAGCGTATCCACCAGCAGATCCACGTCCACCTGCCGCGCCCAGTGCGAGAGCATGTTGTCGGCCGTCTGGAAATCGACCGGGGTGACCATGGTGATCAGCTTGCCCAGCTTCTCCCGGCGCAGCGCGGCATAGCACAGCGCGAACACACCGCCCTGGCAGATGCCGAGCAGGTCGATCGGGCCGCCACTGCGCACGCGCAGTGCATCCACCGCACCATCGATATAGCGCAGCAGATAGTCCTCCAGCGTCTGGAAGCGCTCCGAACGATCCGGGTAGCCCCAGTCCAGCACGTACACGTCCTGCCCGAGCGCCAACAGCTTCTGCACCAGGGAGCGGTCGGCCTGCAGGTCGACCATGTACGGCCGGTTGACCAGCGCGTAGACGATCAGCAGCGGCGTGCGCCGGGTCGGCGCCTGTTCGCCGACGAAGCGGTAGAGCACCACCTTGCCGTCGCGCCACACTTCCTCGCGGGCGGTCACGCCATAGTCAACGTCTTCCACCTGCGGCAGCAGCTTCAGCCCTTCCATCAGCTTGCGCTGCATCGCCATGGTTTCCTGCATCAGGTCATCGGCGTTGAAGCCCAGCGGTCCCTTCATCGGTCACGTGCCCGTGAGGTGGTGCGAGATTCGGACTTTTTGGCAGCCGCCTTCTTTGCCGGCGCGGCCCTCTTCGCGGCCTTGCGGGCGGCTGGCTTCACCTTCGCCGGCGTCGGCTGCGCCACCGGATCGACCGCAGCGGTTCCAGCCAGCACCGCCACTTGTGTCTGCAGCCGGCGCAGGCTGCGCTCCAGCTCGGCGATGCGGCGGTGTGCGGCATCCATCTCGCTGCGGGTCGGCAGGCCGATACGTTCACTCATCTGTTCCACCTCGCGCTGCAGGCCGGCGCGCAGACGCATCTGCGCGTTGCCCAGCGAGGCGTACACCTGCTGGAACGGTTCGGACATGGCGACCTTGGCGTAGGCCTCCTCGGCCACTTCGATCCACAGGTCGAACATCGCGCGGGCGCTGGTCAGCTGGCTGCCGGGCTGCTCGTGCTCGGCCAGGCGCTGCTCGAACAGCGCGAAGGCCTCGTCCAGTGCCTGCTTGATCTGATCGACATAGGCGCGCGAATGCTGCTGGTATTCCTCCTGCGCACGCAGCAGGGCCTGCCAACGCGCCTGGTGCTCGCGGCCGGGGCCGAATGCCGGGCTCTGCAGCCACGGGCCCGCCTGCAGCTGGAACTGCTGCAGCCAGGCGGCGAACTCCGGAACCGCGGCGCCGGCGTGGGTGCTGCCACGGGCGCCCTGCAGCATCCATTGCAGCATGCCGTCGCCCTGCCCCTGCACCGCCTCGCGCCAGGCCTGGGCGACGTCGGCACTGCTGGCGTCGCGGCCGGCAAACCGTGCGGCGACCTCCTGCATGGTGCCGTACCAGCTGCCCGCCTGTTCGCGGAACCGGCGCACGGCATCTTCCGGCGCGCCGGGCGCCTGTTCGGGCAGCAATTGGCCCCACCAGTCAAACAACCGTTGCCAGCTGCCGGGGTCGTCACCGGCAGGTGCAGCGGGCGCGCCCGCATGGCGCAGAGCATCACCCCAGGCGCCGAAGTACTGCCGGGCCAGCGTCTCGAAATCGCTACTGCCGGCATCGTGGGCCGAGCTGGTCATCGCAGGCCTCCGCAGGGCTGGCTCATGGCTTGGGGATACGCAGGGTCTTGCTGATCATCAGCGACCCGGACAGGGCGAACAACAGCACCATCGGGTGCAGCTGCCACGGTCCGATCTGCCACTGGCCGAACCAGATGTTCTGGCCGATGGCATCGGTGCCCGCGGCGATCGCCAGTACGATCACCAGCACCAGGCTGGTCGGGATCGGGGTGCCCTCGAAATACGTGACCTTGCCCTCATCGCCGGTCATTGCCTCGGCTGTGACGTTGTAGCGTGCCAGGCGGCTGACGCCGCAGCAGACGAAGTAGCTCAGCACCAGCCAGTCCCAGCCACCCTGCATGCCGCAGGCATAGGCCAGCGCCGCTGGGGCCACCCCGAAGGAGATCACGTCGGACAGCGAGTCCAGCTCGCGGCCCAGGGTGGAGCTGGACTTGCGCCAGCGCGCGATGCGCCCATCAAGGGCGTCGAAGATGAAGGCCAACGGGATCAGCGCCATGCCGAACAGCAGGTAGCCACGCTCGCCGTCCTGCAGGAAGCGCATGGCGGCAAATACCGCACCGGTGCCGCAGAAAGCATTGGCCAGGGTGAACCAGTCGGCCAGCTGGAACTCGCGCAGCATCGAGAAGTGACGTTTCATGGGGACTCACGGAGCATCAAGGCCCACAGGTTACCGCGAGCGCCGTCGCTGGTGACAGCGCTGACGGGGTCCACCCTTCACCGCCCCCTCACCCGCCCTCACCGGCGGTGAATTTTTCGCCACCCATCTTGACAGCCTAGGGGGGTGGCGCCTGTCGCGGCTTATCCACAAAGTTGCCCACGCGTAATCCACACCCCCTGTGGACAACCAGATCTCACCGACTGCGACGGTGGACATTTCCTCATCACCCTGACGCGGGGTTTCCCTACTTCCCAAGCCGCGAGGTCGGCGCTATGGTCACCGGCGGGCCCGCCGCCGCCACGCCCGATTCCTGGTGACGGGCGATGATGATGCCGGATGCTTCCACCCTGGCCGCGCAGCTGCGAAGGCCCCGCCGCAGCGCCGCACTGGCGGTCAACACCCTGTGCTTGTACTTCCGCCTGCTGCTGGCGCAGCGGCGCTGAAGTGGTAGAGCCGGCCGCTGGCCGGCTGCCCCTGCCATTCCGGGGTGCCGGACGGCGGCAGGCAACTACCCAGCCTGCACCCGCCGCCAACGCGCGAAGCACAACACCTGCAGCACCAGCATGGCCAGCAACCCCAGCGGCCACGCCCACCACACGCCGGCCAGCCCGTGCTGCGCCTGCATCCACATCGCCAGCGGCAGTTCCACCAGCAGCACCGCTGCCATACCCAGCAACGCTGGCAACCATACCGTGCCGCTGCCGCGCATCACCCCGACAAGCACCGCGCTGATTCCCATCGCCAGCACGCCCCACACCACAGTGCGCAGCTGCAACGCAGCCAGCTCGCGCACGTCGGCTGCCGCCAGGATCAGCCCGGTCAGCCCGCGCGCCAGCGCCACAACCAGCACCACCACCACGCTCAGCGTCGCCAGCGCCACCAGCACACCAGTCCGGGCGATGGCCGGCAGCCGTGCTGTACGCCCGGCGCCCATCGCATGCGCCGCGAGGATGGTGGCGGTGATCCCCAACGACATTGCCGGCAACTGCACCCAGTTCATCAGCTGGTTGACCGCACCGTAGGCGGCCGTAGCGGTGTAGCCGTAACGGTTGATCCAGCCCAGCAACACGATTTCGGCGACGGCCAGGCTGAGCATCTGCAGCGAGGAGGGTATGCCGATGCGCAGCATCGATCGGATGATCGCGCCATCGAAACGAATGGCATGCAACAACTCAGGGCCCGGTGCCAGGGGATGTCCTGCCCGATGCCAACGCAACAACAGCCAGCCCAGGGCCAACAGCGAGGCAAACGCCGCCGACACCGCCGCACTGGCCGATCCCAGCCGCGGCAGGCCGGCCCAGCCCAGAATCAGCAGCGGCGTGCACAGCAGGCCCACCGCCGTGGCCAGCAGCAGCGCATGCAGTGGCGTCTTCGCATCGCCTACTGCGCGGCTCACGGCAGTGGCCAGCCACAGGAGGAAGAACGCCGGCGCCGCCAGCAGCAGCACGCGCGCGTAGACGATGGACTCACCGAGGATCGGTGCCGGTGTACCCAGTGACATCAGAAGCTGTGGTGCGAAACCGCTCCCCAGAGCCATCACCAGCACCGACAGCACAAGGATCAGCGCCACCGCACTGCCAGCCACCGCGCGCACCTGCTGCGGCCGACCCGCGCCCCAGGCGTGCCCGATCAGCACCATCGCGCCGGTCGCCAGGCCCATCACCAGGGCCAGCAGCAGGAAGAAGACCGGGAAGAACGCAGCGGCCACGGCCACCGCCTGGGTACCGAGCAGATGGCCGAGGTAGATGTTGTCCAGCGTGCCTGCGGCCAGCTGCAGCGCATTGGTCAGCAGCATCGGCAGCAGCAGGGCCAGGTAGGTGCGCCACAGAGGCGGCGCGACCAGGGGCGTGGGATGTACAGGGGAGTTCATGGGGTTCTCTGGGCAAGGCGCTGCCCTGCCCGGCGTTTCCACCAGCAAAGCAAGCACAGGGGACCGGGCCGTGGCCCGCGATCAGGTGGCGCCGCCGTTCAACGACGGCGCGATGGATCAGCCGTCAGCGCTGTCGAACGCCAGACGCAGGGCGTGGTCGCGCACATCCCTGGGCCAGGAATGCAGCACCGCTTCCAGGCCCGCACGGTCGTGCGCGAACAGCACGCGGATGGCCTCCTCGAAGCCCGGCAGGTCACCGGCGATGGTCTGCAGGAAGAGATAGGCGCGCTCGGCATCGCGACGCCGGCGGTCCTTGTCCGCACCGGCGCGGCTGGCCGCCTCCACCAGTTTTCGCAATGCCACCGAGGCGCCGCCCGGCTGCTCGGCCAGCCAGGCCCAATGGCGCGGCAGCAAGGTCACTTCACGGGCGACCACGCCCAGCTTGGGGCGGCCACGGCCACGCGGGGTCGCAGCGTCTTCGGCAGTGATTTCGGCATCCGCCTCGCCAGAGGGGGAAAACGCTTCGGTTACCCGCGCCAGCAGTTCCTCGTCACTGCCGCGCGTATCGAAATCGCGGGTGCGACCGGTGGCGTTGTCGAACACCAGCAATGGGCCGGCAGCGTTGTCGGCGCGCAGCCGCTTGAGCGCCAGTGCCGCCACTTCCGGGCTGCCGCAGGCAACGAGGCGATGGCCGTCGAAACAACTGAAGGGAGGGAGTCGGGACGCAGGCATGGCAATGGCATCAGAGGTGATGCGCGAATATTGCCCGGGTAATTTATGGCTGTCAATATTGCCCGGGTATTAATCGACCAAAAGAGCGTGCCAACCCAGATTGGCACTCCCCGGAATGGTTGGCACCTCGCCGATTCACCGGGTCACAGCCGGCTGTAGGACCAACTGACCATGCGCCCGTCCTTGTACGGCATCACGCCGTGGAACGGGCGCGGGTCGGCGTCGAACACCAGCGGCAGGAAGTTGCGGTCGCCTTCCCACATCGGCAGCGTGTCCAGCTTGTCCAGATCTACCCACTCCAGCGTACCTTCGTGGTTGCCGCCGTGCGGGGTACCTTCGAAGCTGTCGATGACGAACACGAAGCCCAGCCAGTCTTCGCCGTGCTTGCCGAAACCGGGCCAGCTGAGAGTGCCGCGCAGGCGCATGCCGGTGCAGTCGATGCCGGCTTCCTCGGCAATCTCGCGGCGCATGCTGGCCGCCACGTCCTCGTCCGCTTCGATCTTGCCACCCAGGCCGTTGTACTTGCCGAGGTGATGGTCACCGGGGCGCGTATTGCGATGGATCATCAGCACCTGGCGACGATCGGGCGACAGCACATAGCCCAGAGTGGCGACGATCGGGGTGTACGGCATGGGGCGGCATCCAGCGGCAGGTCAGCCCTGGATTATGGCCGATCAGCGCACGAGCGACAGGCGGCGCTCGGCAGGCGCACCGGCGCCATCGGGGTCACGGCGCAGCGTTGCGACGCCGTGGCCGCGCTCGGCCAGGTATTCCAGCCACTTGCCGAGGAAGGTGTTCATCCGCATGCGATGACTGATCAACTCCGCCGGCGGCGGGTACAGGCCCATGGTGTCCTGCCAGCGGCGGCCGACGTAGCAATGGGTGGTCTCGGCCTGGCGCGCGTCACGGTACAGGCGAACATAGGCCGAGGGATCCGGCTCGCCGGTGACCGGGTCGGCAATGTCGTAGGTCAGCCGCAGTTCCACCGTATAGCGGTGGCACTCGATCACGTCCAGGCGGACATCCAGGCCGTCGCCGATCGAGGAAATGTAGCTGCCCGCCGCCAGTCCCGCCGGTTCGAACAGGCGCACCAGATGGCGGTAGTTCTCCGCGTACAGGCCCATGAGCCAGCTCAGCCGGCTCAGGCGGGGAATGCGTTCGGTACGGGGCAAGGCTCGGGCCATGGGTCGATCCTACACGTTGGTGCTTCAACGTGGGGGCGCCTCAAGCCACAGCCAACCCGACGGTCGCTTTCATCGTGGTAGTGCCGGTCGCTGGCCGGCAGCCCCGCAGTGCGAAAAGGGTCAATACAGCTCGCGCTGCAGCCCCAATGTGGCCAGCACCTTGCTGGAAATCTCCTCGATCGAGGTGTGGGTGGTGCTCAGGGTCGGGATCCGCTCCATGCGGAACATGGTCTCGGCCGCGGCCACCTCCCGCTTGCAGGTGTCCAGGTTCGCGTAGCGCGAGTTCGGACGGCGCTCCTGGCGGATCTGCTGCAGGCGGTCCGGATCGATGGTCAACCCGAACAGCTTGCGCCGGTAGTTGCGCAGGCGCGGCGGCAGGCGATCGCTTTCCAGGTCTTCGTCGGTCAGCGGGTAGTTGGCCGCGCGCACTCCGTAATGCAGGGCCAGGTAGATGCAGGTGGGCGTCTTGCCGGCGCGCGACACCGCCACCAGGATCACGTCGGCATCGTCATAGTTCACTGCGATGCCGTCGTCATGGGTCAGGGCGAAGTTCATCGCGTTGATGCGGCGGTGGTACGTGTCGAAATCGACCATGCCGTGGGCCTGTCCGACCCGGGCCAGGCGCGGGCTGGCCAGTTCGCGCTCCAGCGGCTCGATGAACGGCGCGAACACATCCAGCATCAGGGCACCGCTGTCGGCCAGGATCAGACTCAGGCTCTGGTCCACGCAGGAGTTCACCACGATCGGCCGGACCTGGTACCGCTCCCCCGCCGCCTGGATCCGGGCGCAGGCTTCACGCGCTTTTTCAGGGTCGTCGACAAACGACATCCGATCGGTAATGAAGCTGAACCCGGAGAACTGGGTCAGCAGGCTATGCCCAATGGTTTCAGCGGTGATACCGGTTCCATCGGAAACGTAGAACACCGGACGGATGGTCGACATGCGCGCTTTTACCCCCTACGAAGCTTAAAAAGGCCGCCAGCACAAGCTTGTGCCGACGGTGCTCTGCCCGGCATCATATCGGCTTCTTCCTACGGACGCGGCCACTCAGCCCGCCTCGGGCGATGGCCAAACGGAGCATCGCGCTTGAACGAGAACATCCTGTGGTTGCACGAACTGCGTCTGGCCGATCTGGCCCGCGTAGGCGGCAAGAATTCGTCCCTGGGCGAGATGATCGGCAACCTGGCCGGTCTGGGCGTTTCGGTGCCGGGCGGTTATGCCACCACCGCTGAAGCCTTCAAGGACTTCATCGCGCACAACGACCTGTCCAAGCGCATCTTCGACAGGCTGGCCACGCTGGACGTCGAGGACGTCAACGCGCTGACCGCCGCCGGCAAGGAAATCCGCGGCTGGGTAATCGACGCCCCGCTGCAGCCGCAGCTGGACCAGGACATCCGCACCGCCTACGCCAAGCTGAGCGCCGAGAATGGCGGCGGCGACGTGGCCGTGGCCGTGCGTTCGTCTGCCACTGCCGAGGATCTGCCGGATGCGTCCTTCGCCGGCCAGCAGGAAACCTTCCTCAACGTGACCGGTGCCGACGACGTCGTGCACAAGGTCAAGGAAGTGTTCGCCTCGCTGTACAACGACCGCGCCATCGCCTACCGCGTGCACCACGGCTTCAAGCATGAGGACGTGTTCCTGTCCGCCGGCGTGCAGCTGATGGTGCGTTCGGGCGTCGGTTCCTCCGGCGTGCTGTTCACCCTGGACACCGAGTCCGGCTTCCGCGACGTGGTGTTCGTCACCTCCTCGTTCGGCCTGGGCGAGATGGTCGTGCAGGGCGCGGTCAATCCGGACGAATACTACGTCTACAAGCCCACCCTGCAGGCTGGCAAGCCGGCGATCCTGCGCCGCTCGCTCGGCAGCAAGGCGATCCGCATGGTGTATTCGGATGTCCCCGGTGAGCGCGTCCGTATCGAAGACACGCCGGCCGAACTGCGCACCACCTTCTCGATCAGCGACGAGGACGTGCAGGAACTGGCCAAGCAGGCGCTGGTCATCGAAAAGCACTACGGCCGCCCGATGGACATCGAGTGGGCCAAGGACGGTGTCAGCGGCAAGCTGTTCATCGTGCAGGCGCGCCCGGAAACGGTGAAGTCGCGCAGCCACGCCACCCAGATCGAGCGCTTCGCGCTGACCGAGAAGGGCGGCAAGGTGCTGGCCGAGGGCCGTGCCGTCGGCGCCAAGATCGGTTCGGGCGTGGCCCGCGTGGTGAAGACGCTGGACGACATGAACCGCGTGCAGCCCGGTGACGTGCTGATCGCCGACATGACCGATCCGGATTGGGAACCGGTGATGAAGCGCGCCTCGGCCATCGTCACCAACCGCGGTGGCCGCACCTGCCACGCCGCGATCATCGCGCGCGAGCTGGGCGTGCCGGCCGTGGTTGGTTCGGGCAACGCGACCCAGGTCATCGAAGATGGCCAGCTGGTCACCGTCAGCTGCGCTGAAGGCGATACCGGCTTCATCTACGAAGGCAAGCTCGGCTTTGAACGCACCACCACCGATCTGGGCAACATGCCGCCGGCGCCGCTGAAGATCATGATGAACGTGGCCAACCCGGAACGTGCCTTCGACTTCGGCCAGCTGCCGAACGCCGGCATCGGCCTGGCCCGCCTGGAAATGATCATCGCCAGCCACATCGGCATCCATCCGAATGCGCTGCTGGAATACGACCGCCAGGACGCCGCTACCAAGAAGAAGATCGACGAGAAGATCGCCGGCTACGGTGATCCGGTCAGCTTCTACGTCGACCGCCTGGCCGAAGGCATCGCCACCCTCACCGCCTCGGTCGCCCCGAACGCCGTGATCGTGCGCCTGTCGGACTTCAAGTCCAACGAGTACGCCAACCTGATCGGCGGCAGCAACTACGAGCCGCACGAAGAGAACCCGATGATCGGCTTCCGCGGCGCCAGCCGTTACGTCGACCCGAGCTTCTCGGCCGCCTTCGCGCTGGAGTGCAAGGCCGTGCTGCGCGTGCGCAACGAAATGGGCCTGGACAACCTGTGGGTCATGATTCCGTTCGTGCGCACCCTGGAAGAAGGCCGCAAGGTCATCGAGGTGCTGGAACAGAACGGCCTGAAGCAGGGCGAGAACGGCCTGAAGATCATCATGATGTGCGAAGTGCCGTCCAACGCACTGCTCGCCGATGAGTTCCTGGAGATCTTCGACGGCTTCTCGATCGGCTCCAACGACCTGACCCAGCTGAGCCTGGGCCTGGACCGCGACTCGTCGATCGTCGCGCACCTGTTCGACGAACGTAACCCGGCAGTGAAGAAGCTGCTGTCGATGGCGATCAAGGCAGCACGTGCCAAGGGCAAGTACGTTGGCATCTGCGGCCAGGGCCCGTCCGATCACCCGGATCTGGCCGAATGGCTGATGCAGGAAGGCATCGAGTCGGTGTCGCTGAACCCGGACACCGTGGTGGATACCTGGCTGCGCCTGGCCAAGCTGAAGGCCAACGGCTGATGCCGTGATGGGCTGACGTCGCTTTCATCGACGTCCGCCCATACTGCTGCTGCACGCAAGCCCCGCCTCTGCGGGGCTTGCTGTTTCTGGCGTCCACGCACGCCCGGCCCCACGCAGACATCGCTACGCAGCAAAGGACTTCCGCATGATCGCCGCCGCACCTCCCGCCCCCGCCCCCGCCGCAACGCCCTGGTTCCACTCGCTCAACTGGGAGCGCCTGCTGGAAACCTACGGTGTGCCGTTACTGGCCGCCATCGTGGTGCTGCTCGTGGGCCTGTGGGTGGCGCGTCGCCTGTCCAACGCGATGCCGCGCGCCACAGCGCGCATGGGCGTGGACCCGATGCTGGGCAGCTTCCTGCGCAACGTGGTGTACGCCGCATCGCTGGTGATCGTGGTGGTGCTGGCCATCGGCACGCTGGGCGTGCAGATCACCCCGTTGCTGGCCGTGCTCGGTACCGCCGGCCTGGCCGTTGGCCTTGCCCTGAAGGATTCGCTGTCCAACATCGCCTCGGGCGTGATGCTGGTGACACTGCGGCCGTTCCGCGTCGGCGACGTGGTCACCGTTGCCGGACAGACCGGCACGGTGCGCGAAGTGCGCATTTTCCAGACCGTCATCACCGGTGCCGACAACCAGCACACCACCATTCCGAACACGCTGATCACCGCCGCACCGATCATCAACCTGACGGCCGAGCCGACCCGCCGCGTCGAACTGGTGATCGGCATCGGCTACGAGGACAACATCCAGCTGGCGCGCGATACCGCGCTGGCGCTGATGAAGGCGGACCCGCGCGTGCTGCAGACGCCGGCACCGGACGTGGTGGTGTACGAGTTGGGGGCGCACGCGATCAACCTCGGCATCCGCTGCTACGTGAAGTCGGCCGACTGGTTCGGCACCAAGGTCACGCTGCTGGAGCAGCTGAAGCTGGGCTTCGACAAAGCCGGCATCAACATCCCGTATCCGCAGCAGGACATGCACCTTTACCTGCATGGCAAGGATGGCGGCGTGGTCGAGGCGGACGCGCTGGTGCGCGACAAGCCCTGATCCATGCCGGTAGTGCCGACCAACGGTCGGCACCCACCCATCGGCGATACGACATTGGAATGCCGGCCAGCGGCCGGCACTACCCCTCGCCCACTGGTAGTGCCGGCCGCTGGCCGGCAGCCTTCAGGATCAGGCCGCGACGATCTCTTCCAGCGCCGGGTAGTCGATGAAGCCCACCGCACCACCGCCAAAGAACGTCGCCCGATCCGGCGGGTTCAATTCCGCCCCCAGACGCAGACGCTCCGGCAAATCCGGGTTGGCGATGAACGGGCGGCCGAAGCCGATCAAGTCGGCCCAGCCTTCAGCCAGTGCCTGCTCGGCGCGCTCGGCGGTGTACTTGCCGGCGTAGATCAGCGTGCCCGGGTAGACCATGCGCAGCGCCTGCTTGAACGCCACCGGCATCAGCGGTGCATCGTCCCAGTCGGCCTCGGCGATATGCAGGTAACCCACGCCCAGCTCACCCAGCAGGTGCGCCGCGGCCAGATAGGTGGCCTGCGGCGTATCGTCCACCGCACCCTGCAACGTGGTCAGTGGCGCCAGGCGCACGCCGACGCGATCACCACCGACCACCGCAACCACCGCCTGCACCACCTCGCGCAGGAACCGCAGGCGGTTCTGCAACGCGCCGCCATAGCCGTCGGTGCGCTGGTTGGCCTGCGAGTCGATGAACTGGTTGATCAGGTAGCCATTGGCACCGTGCAACTCCACGCCATCGAAGCCTGCGTCCAGCGCGCTGCGTGCCGCCTGGGCGTAGTCGGCGACGATGCCGGGAATCTCGTCTTCGCGCAGCGCGCGCGGCATCGAATGCTGGATCATTTCGCCCACCCCGGCTTCGGGACCTGCCCCGGTCGGGTCGACAAACACCTTCACGCCTTCCGCCAACAACGCCGACGACGACACCGGCGCGGCGCCACCCGGCTGCAGCGCCACGTGCGAGACCCGGCCGACATGCCACAGCTGGGCGTAGATGCGACCACCGGCAGCGTGCACCGCATCGGTCACCCGACGCCAGCCCTGCACCTGTTCCGGGCTGTGGATGCCCGGGGTCCAGGCATAGCCCTGGCCCTGCGGGCTGATCTGGGTGCCCTCGCTGACGATCAGGCCGGCACTGGCGCGTTGGGCGTAGTAGGCGGCCATGTCCGCGGTGGCGACGTTGCCGTCGGCGGCACGCGAGCGGGTCATCGGCGGCATCACGATGCGGTTGGGCAGGGTCAAGGCGCCCAAGCGGTGGGGAGTGAACAACATGGCGGCGATCTCTTGCGGGGGGACTGCCGCAAAGGATGGGGATGCCAACTGCCAGGCAACAGGCATGCACTGGCAAAACAGTTGTTCCCCGAAGGCAAGGATGGCCAGCCGGGGGGCAGAGCCCCTTCCTGCGGAACGGGATCCGGCCCCGCGCGCAACCGGGGTCGGATCCCTTTGCACCGCAAAGGGCTCCGACCCCGAAGCCGGTTACAGCGTGGGTTCGATCAGCACGCCGCCATGCGCCACGCGGTCATAGCAGGCGCGCACCACATCTTCCCCATACTTCAACTCCAGCCGGCGCACGATGAAGTGACCACGCGCCATGTCCTGGTAGTAGTCGGTGAACATGGTGTTCAGCGTTGCACCCGCGGCGGCACCAACGATCGGCACCGCCTGCGCGGCGAACTTCTCGGTAACGACCACGCCGAAGCGCGCCGCCACCTTCTCCACCATCTTCGCCAGCAGCTTGCCGGCTTCCTTCGGCGCCACGCCCAGCGTCAGGTCGCGGCCGGTCACCACCCGCCCGGCCAGCTCGGCCGACAGGTGGCGCATCACATCGGTGGTGAAGCCGCGGGCCAGGTAATAGCCCGTCTCGCTGGCGTCATCACGCGGCGAGTTGCCGCCCAGCGCGAACACTTCCAGGCACGCCTGGCGGGTGCTGAACTCGGACAGGTCAAACCCCTCGCTGCGGGCGACGTCGGCCACCGCACGCATCATGATCGTGGTCGACACCGGCAACTCGATGAGCAGGGCGGCAAAGCCGAAGGCACCGCCGACCGCACCGGAGGTGGCTGCCGCCAATTTGTGCCAGCGGGTCGACGCTCCCTTGCCGGGCGAGTTGTCCATGCTCCACAGGGCTGCCTGCGCCGACTTGGACAGTGCCGCCTGCACCGCACCGTGGATGCGGTTGGAGACCGAACTGGGCAGCGCCTTCACCGCGAACTCCAGCGGCGTACCGACCAGGTTCGCCATGCGCGCGGTCAGGGTCGGCGCTTCCAGCAGCGCCACCGCGCGCTGCAGGTCGGACCAGTCGCGGGCGTCATGGGCGATGTCGCGGGGAAGCAGGATGGGCTCGTTCATGGCGCCGATCTTAGCGCCCGGAAGTTGAACGGTTCGTCGTGGGTCACGTCAGAAGGGGCGGATCCGGCGCCTTGCCGGCCAGCGGCCGGCACTACCCGTGGGCGTGTCACCCGGCGGCGTCGTTCAGGCAGCCGGCAGGCCCGACAGCGCGCCCATGAACTGACGGTAGTGGCGCAGCTCGGCGATCGAATCGTGCACATCGCTCAACGCGGTATGGTTGCTGTTCTTGCCGACGCCGGCGGCCACGCTCGGCGCCCAGCGCTTGGCCAGTTCCTTCACCGTGGACACGTCCAGGTTGCGGTAGTGGAAGTACTTCTCCAGCCTCGGCATCTGGCGGTGCAGGAAGCGGCGATCCTGGCAGATCGAGTTGCCGCACATCGGCGAAAGACCGGCCGGAATCCACTGCGCCAGGAAGTTCACCGTCTGCGCTTCGGCCTGGCCCAGGGTGGTGGTGCTGTCCACCACGCGCTGCCACAGGCCGGAACGACGGTGCTGGTTGCGGTTCCACTCATCCATCGCTTCCAGCGTTTCCAGCGGATGGTGGATGGCAAACTCGGGGCCTTCAGCCAGCACATTGAGCTGGGCATCGGTGACCACGGTGGCGATCTCGATGATCGAATCGTTGTCGGTATCCAACCCGGTCATCTCCAGGTCGATCCAGATCAGTCGCTCGTTGGCCGCGCCGGTGTCCGCCATTGTGTCGCCTCGTTGCTGGGCAGGCGCGCGGCCTACCGGTGAAGGAAAGAGGCGCCCATCATACCCGTTCGCCCCTCAGCCCTCGCCCGCATGGTCTTCCAGCAGCAACGGCGGCTTGCCGCGCTTGGCGCGGAAATAATTGGTCAGGCGCATGCTGGCCTCCTTGGCCAGCACCCCACCGTGGATTTCCACCCGGTGATTGTGCCGGGCATCACCCAGCAGGTCGAACACGCTGCCGCAGGCGCCGGTCTTGGGGTCGCTGGCGCCGTAGACCAAGCGGGCGACGCGTGCATGCACGATGGCCATCGCGCACATCGCGCAGGGTTCGAGGGTCACGTACAGGGTGCTGCCGAGCAGCCGATGATTGGCCAGCCGCGTGCCGCCGGCGCGCATGGCCACGATCTCGGCATGCGCACTGGGATCGTGCGAGGCGATGTTGAGGTTCCAGCCCTCGCCCAGCAGCTGGCCATCGGCGCCCACCAGTACCGCGCCGACCGGAATCTCGTCGAACTCGCGCTGCGCACGCTCGGCCAGCGCCAGCGCATGGCGCATCCAGTGTTCATCGGCGTCGTGCACCGGTACACCCAGGGCATCGGTCATGGCGGTTCTCGCGTGTCTGCAGGGCCAGGACGGCCGCCGGGGCCGCATTGTACGCCCGCGGCCGTGCAGGCGGCGCGCGTACAGGCGGTGCCATTGCGCGCGACCGGCGGTCCAAGCAGCGAGCGCGCTGAAGCCAGGCTGCAGGCCTCATACTGGGCCCTTCCGCAAGCACCTTGGTGAACCCATGACCACCCTTCGCCCCTCGCGCGCCGACGACGGCGCCGCCCTCGTCGACCTCTGGCGCCGCGCCGTCGACGCCACCCACGACTTCCTCAGCGCCGAAGACCGGCAGGCCATCGATGCCGAAGTCGCCAGCTTCCTGCCGCAGGCGCCGATGACCGTTGCGGTCGATGCACAGGATCGGCCACTGGGCTTCATGCTGATCGACGGCACGCACATGGAAGCGCTGTTCATCGATCCGGACGTGCGCGGCACTGGTATCGGCCGGCAACTGCTGCAGCACGCGCTGGCCCGGCATCCGCAGCTGAGTACCGACGTCAATGAGCAGAACGCACAGGCCGTTGGCTTCTACCTGCGCATGGGCTTCGTCGAAACCGGCCGCTCACCGCTAGATTCGCAGGGCCGTCCGTATCCTCTGATCCATCTCCGGCACGACGGCTGACATTGGACGGATATTCGAGGCCCGCCCCCGATCATCAGGCCGTGGCTTCGAATGCCGGTGAGTACTGCACCTCTCCCTGCGCCATCGACGGCCTCAGGTGCAGCGCCTGGAAGTACTCTGGCGGCACACCCGGTAGCACCAGGCCGGGCTCGGCGCGGAATCCGAATCGACCGTAGTACGCGGGTTCTCCCAGCAATACGCAGCCCTGCGCCCCCTGCTCACGCAGTGCATCAAGCGCCGCATGCATCAGCGCCGCGCCGACACCCTGCCCCTGCCATCCGGGCAGCACCGAGATTGGTCCCAGGCCAAACCAGCCCGTACTGCCATCGCTGATCGTCACCGGCGACAAGGCAACATGCCCGACGACCTGCCCGTCCTTCTCGGCGACCAGCGAGAGACTCAGCTCTCCACGCGAACGCAGTGCATCCACAATAAACTGCTCGGTGTGGCTGCTGTGCGGGGCTTCGCGGAAGGCTGCCTCGGTGAGTGCGTGGATGACAGCGCGGTCTTCGCGGATTTCAGGGCGGATCGTGCAGTTCAAGGAGGGCGCCTTCAATGAAGTGATGGACATGTGAATGATTGATTTCAGTCACGGATTCAGCCGCAGACCTGCCTCCGGCAGCAATGCCAACGTGATGATCGCGAGCCTTGTGCGGCAAGCGATCCGCCCGGGCAATGCTTCCCCGGGGCGTCAAAAATCCGTCTCCAAGGGTGGCACAGCGCTCCCGGCACGTTCCATAATCGAGATACCTGCCACCCAGGAAGGATAGATGGACATGGACGCACGATGCAGGCTCGCGCCATGGGTGTAGCTCGCCCCGAACCCAGGGGGCGGCCGCTCCTGGCATTGCTCGCCCTCGTCCCGCTGGCGGCATGTTCGCCCTACGCCGACGCCGAGCGTGACGTCGCCGCGGGTGGACGCGGCCTGGCCAAACTCAACCCGGCGCCGAAGCAGGCCTACGAACTGGTGCTGACACTGAAGGACGCGCCGGGCCCGTTCGCGATCGTGGAGGGCGTGGCCCAGTACGACGTCAGTAACTACGAAGACTGCGGGCGGATCATATGGTCCACCGGTACGGCAAGCCGCATTACCAGCCAGGAACCGGTGGAACTGCGCAGGGTTGGCGAGAACGAATACCGCGGTACGTTCTACCTCGACCGCATGCAGGATCAGGACTATTACGATCGCGGTACGTGCCACTGGACGCTGACCGGTGTTGGCGCGATGTTGCGTGCGACGAACGGCGAAGCCGATACGCGATTCCTGACCTACGTCAATAAAGAGCGCATGGACGCAGGATCGCCGCTGACTCTCTACTACCCGAAGACTGCCTATCCCCGCGCCGAGCTTGCTGCCAACTTCCCTGCCAGCGGTAAAGAAGATCCGTCAGCCTACAGGGAGGATCTACGCAATGCGCTGTTCTCATCTACCACCACTGTGCAGAAGCTTGTGCCATGAACTGCCAGTGTCACATTTACACCTACCCCCAAGGAGGCCGACATTGCGCCACAAGATGATTCCGTGCCTTGCTCTGCTTCTGTTGACCGCCTGCCATCCGGAGACCGCCATGAACCAGGAACGTGCCGCTGCTGAAGCCGATGTCGCCCAGGGTGGGCGCGGGCTCGCAAAGCTCAACCCCAGCCCGCGCAAGGCCTATGAACTGGTGCTGCGCCTGAAGGACGCCCCGGGTGATTTCGCTGTGGTTGAAGGCGTGGCCCAGTACGACGTCACCAACGAAGACCAGTGCGGCCACATCGAGCCGGCCACCGGCACGGCTGCACGGATTACCAGCCAGGAACCGGTGGAACTGCGCAAGGTCGCCGATGGCGAGTACCGGGGCACGCTGTATGTGGACCGCATGCTGGACGAGGACTACTACGGTCGTGGTGTCTGCAAATGGGAATTCACCGGTGCAGGCGCGATGCTGAAGGCAACGGGTGCTGAAGAGGAGACCCGCTTCCTGACCTTCGCTGACGCGGAACCGCTGATCGAAGGGAAAACGCACACGCTTTTCTATCCTGATCTCGTCTATCCGCGGACAGACCGTGTTCCCAATTTCCCGGCAAGTGGCGAGTCCGATCGCAGCGGTTATGCCGTCGATCTGCGGGACAATTTGTTCACGATCAGTCTTTCTGCAAGTGAGGTGGCCCCGTGACCATCACCTCACAAGACTACGCCGCCTTATCCAATGACGCATACAAGGATCGCGCTGTCGGTCGACGCGCCCCTGGTCAAGAAGAGAAGGTCATACTGAACGGCCATGAGTACAAGATCCTTGAGCATGTCGACAATCGGCTCAATGGTTATCAAGGTACGGTCTATCAACGCGTAGACAGCAAGGAAATCGTCATTGCACATCGGGGCACCGAGCAGATCGGACGCGATGGCATCCTGACGGATGGAGGCATGGTCGTCGCCCGCACCAATGTGCAGGCACCTGACGCGATCGCATTGACGCAGAGAACGCTCGAAGCCGCAGCGGCGCAGTCCCGCTTGAGCGGCGGACCAACTCCTCAAGTCACCGTCACCGGTCACTCCCTCGGTGGCGCTCTGGCCCAGATCACCTCGCACCATTTCAACGTCAAGGGCGAAACCTTCAACGCCTATGGCGCGGTCAGCCTCGGCTACCGCATCCCGGAAGGCGGCAACACCATGATCAACCATGTCATGGCCTCCGATCCGGTCAGCGCGGCGTCGCCGCACTTCGGCCAGGTGCGCATCTACGCCAGGACGAATGAAATCAGCACGCTCGCCGCGAACGGTTTCAGCAATCACTCGTTGCGCGCCCTTATCCCCGACCGGCCGATCATCGCCGCAGGCAGCTCGTTCGGCGCGCACAAGCTGGGCAACTTCCTCGGTGACGGCTCGGTGCTGCAGCACCCGGAAACGCAGAAGCTGGCAAAAGACAACGCCAGGATGATCGAGGAGTACCGCGACGACGTTGAATCACTGCGCCGTGGTGTCACCCGCGCGGCGCGGGGCATTCCAGGCGGCGCCGTCGACCTGTACGACCACATCCGCGGCCCGCTGCAGCCCGGTGAGCCGGCACGCCGCGAAGCGGAGAAGAACGGCCATCACACCAGCATGCTGCGAATGGACGATGCCAACCATGTGGGCAACCCACTGTTCAACGACGCGATCCGTGGCGTGCACGCGCAGGATGTCCGCGTCGGCCGGGTACCAGACGTGATGAGCACGCAACTGGCAGGCAGCCTGGCCGCCGAAATGCACGCAGCAGGCGGCAAGCGCATCGACGAAGTGGTCATGAATGCCGATGCCTCGCGCAGCTTCGCCGTGCAGGGCCAGGGCGGCGACCCCGCCCACCTTCGCGTATCGGTCGATACGGCAGTGGCGATGAACACCCCGCTGGAACAGAGCAGCCAGCGCATCGACCAGCAGGCCGCCGACCAGCGCGTTACGCTGGAGCGCGACCAGCAGCTGGAACAGCAGCGGAACCAGACCCGCAGCCTGCAGGCCTGATGCAGCGCGGGAGCCGGTCAGCCCGGCTCCCGCATCACTTCGAGACTCCGGCTCAGGGGCCGGACGCTGCCATTGGCACGGATGCTGCGGCCGTCACGAACAGATCGGGCCCGGAATCCGGGAATCCGCCACAGGCGCGATCGCCGGGTGCCACCGGGTCACAGGGCCACTGCGCGCGCGCGACCTTCTCGCGCAGCTCGAAGCGATCACCGGTCCAGACCACGAACGCGATGTGCTCACGGTTCCAGTCACTGTAGGCGCGCGGACCACCCTTCTGCGCCGACTCCGGGTATTGCACGAACCAACGCATGGCCGGGCCGTACTGCAGCTTGCTGTGGTCCAGGCTGATCCGGCCCTCACGCGACAGCTGGCGCGCACGATCGGCCTCCGTGACCGGGGGCATCGTCGGCATGGCATCGGCGGTCACATCCCTCGGCGCCGCATCCCCGCGGACCTGGTACACACGCTGGGCTACATAAGCCTCGCGGCAATCACCCGCTGGCACACGAACCGGCTCCGCGCCGTACTCATCACGGTTGGCGACCTGGTCGCTGCAGGTGAACGGCGCCGACACCAGATAGAACGTGCTGTCGGCGTCGCGCCCTTCCAGCGAACGCACCCAGATGTCGCCCATCCGCACGATGAAGTCCGGGCGCTGGCCATAGCCCGGCACAGCCTTGAACCAGGCCTTCTGCCGCACCTCACGCTCGCGCCAGCTGCGCGGCAGGTGGATGTCCTGCGCGGGCAGCGCGACCAGCAACGCGGCCAGATGCGCCGGCATGGTGCCCTGGCAGGCGCCAATCAGCAGGTCGCCCTGGGTCGCCAGCCGCCCGGCCAGATCCACCGGGCAGCGGGCACCGAGCGCCCGCTCGGTCGCCTGCTCTGGCGGCAACGGCACGATGGCCAATGCGGGCGGAGCGGGCGCTACTGCGGGAACGGTTGGCTCGACGGAGGCGGGCGGTGCAGCCACAGGTGCCGCCGCTGCGGGCGCAACGGGCGCCGGCGCCGGATCCGCAGCCGGCGCCGGCTGCGCGTCCACCCGCGGTGTCGCAGGGCGAGTCACGGCAGCCGGCACTTCGGGAGCGGGCGCCGCGACAACGGCGTTGGCCGCCGCGGGCGCTGCAACGGGCGCCGCCTCTGCAGGCGCCTCAACGGTAGCCTCGGCAGCGGGGGGCGTCCCCACCACAGGTGCCGCTGCCTCCTGAGCCTGTGCCGACGCTGCGGCAAGTCCAAGTGACAGCAGCCAGAGCGGCGGCAGGCGGCGCACGGATGCAGTGCAGCGGGCAGCGGCGTGCCGGGTATTCGAGGGAACGATTCGCATGTGGTGTCCTTACGAGTGGGTTTCCATGTCGGCGCCAAAGGGCGCCACGCGTCGTACGTAAAGCGCCGGCGGGCACTCTGCCCGCCGGCATCAGGTGCTACAGGGATCGAGAGCGCTGCTCCTGCTCGCGGGCGAGCGCGGCCGCGAGGTCCTGCTGGGCGACACTGGCGGCCAACTGCTGGCTGCTCTGCGCCAGCGGCTGCTGCGCCGCCTGTTCGCGCTCGACCGAAGCGCGCAGCATGGCCGGGTCACCCAGCGCGCCCTGCACGGCAAACAACGTGCGGCCGTCGTTGCCAGCCAGGAGATGATCGATGCGCGACATCCCCGCCTTCTGCGCGCTCAGCGCCAGTGCGCCGGCAGCATTGTCCAGTTCCTGCACGCTGCGCAGACCGCTTTGTGGTCCCATCTGCTGCAGATGGTGGCGGGCGCCCTGGAACAGGGCATGCCCCGGCGCGCCAGGCTGCGACATGTCGCGCACGGTGGCCTGCTGGGCCGGCGCCCCGACTTCGCCCCGCTCCAGCCGCGCCATCACATCAGGCGTCAACTTCTGCTGCCACACCTCGAATCGCTGCTGGCGGGCCTCGATGCCGTTCAGGCCACCATTGATCGCGCGCGTCGCTTCGCGCACGTCCTCGCGCGCCGCTTCCGGCACCCGCGTCTGCCACTGCCACACGGCAATGCGGCCTGCCTGCTCGGGCTGCGCGGCCAGTTCCGGGTGATTCACCAAGTCCAGATCCAGCGCCTTGCCGGCACGCTCGTAATTCTCCTTGCCGACCAGAGGCAGATAGCCACGGCCGTGATACTTCAGCGCATCGCCAGGCGCGTCATTGCCCATACGCCCGCCATACATCAGTTCGGCCAGGTTCTCCGGCCGCCCACGCAGCGCCTCCTGGCGCGCGCTCTCAAGCGCACCATTGCCATTGCGCCACGCCGCTTCCACCGGGATCTGCGAGATACCCCGGGTGAAGTTGAAACTTTCATTGAGCCGGCTCAGGCCACGGGACTCGTGCCCGGCCTGCGCCATGAAGTTGGCCAGTTCCCGGGACGAGGTCATGCCGGCCTCCGTGGCCTGCCGCAACAGCTGCGACTCCCTATCCTGCGACACGGTGAAACTCCTGCTCGATCATCGTTGGATACTCCCGCCTCCTCACCGGCATGGCACTCAGGGCAAGCTGACGTCGGCGACGACGGACGGATCGAAATCCTCGAACCGCACCCGGCCAAGTTCGGCAGCCGAGAAGTCACGCGTATGGGTGGCCTCGGTCTCGGTGTCGACCACCCTGCGCTGCACGCCATGCACCCAGCACGCCTGCTCGGCAGGTGCATACCGGAACGTGTAGACGCTGCTCCAGCGTTCGCGACTGCCGCCGTTGGTGATCACACTGAACGCACCATCCTCGATGGTCACGTACGCGAAAGGATCGCCGGCAATGCCTCCCCGGGTGGAACACGGCACCAGCTTGTCGTTGCGCGCCGCCAACTGCCATCGGCCCGTGGCGTCGCCCAGCAGCAGCAACAGCACCCGGTTGGGACCGTGCTCGCCGGGCAGCAAGCCCTCCGGAGGAGGTTGGTCGATCACCAGGAGCTGGTCCTGGAAACCATTGCCGGTCAGATCACCGCGCACGGCTTCCAGCAGGTTCGCGCCGGACGGAACGAACGCCAAGGCATTGTCCATGTGTACGCCACTCCCCTTCTCCATCCCCTGCAACTCCTTCAATCCCGTCTTGCCAGTTCCCGAGCGGAGGCCGGAAACGGGGCGATGCCTCGCACGTGCCCTGCGGCCGCCATGGCGGATGATAGCCCCGAGCCCACGGCAACCGCGATGGTGGCAAGCGTCACCCGCATCGCGGGGGGACACAGTCCTCATGGACGGAAAAGCTCCTGCGTTCGATGGCACCGGCGCGTCGGGATTTTGACGCGCACGCAGCTTACTTCGAGGAGGCGGCGCTCGTCGAAGGGGGCTTGGGATGAAAAAGCGCACTTGATCACAGAAAAAGCGCGGTTAACGTGAATGGATGCCCACTTGGAGATGACGGCAGCGCTGATCAGGCACTTAACACTCGTGCAGACGCAAGCGGAACGGGGGCGGCGAACACGGATCGGGTGACACACGCCACGCAGTCATCGTCCCCGCAAGCGAGCCCGAGCTTCAATGTGGAACGGAGCCCAGCCGTAGCTGAGAACCGCACGCGTCTTCAATTTTCCGGCGGGCAAGAAGCCGGGTGATTAAGCCATGGATTGAATCCGGAGAGCACCGTCTCCCGACGCATTCACCACCAGTTGAACATGCTCAAGCGGGCAAAGCGCTTCTGAACAAAACTGACGCTCGTTCCAAGTAACGACAACTCAAAGATCAGGGGCCGTAACGAACCCGCCCGAACACAAGCCCCATTGCGGCGCTCGGCATCAGTCGTTTGCGGTGAAAATTTCCAAAGCCTTGAAGCACTACGGCCGGGCCAACGAAACAACCAGCGCGCTAGCCCGGCGCTATCCTCGCTTCAATTCCGCACATACTCAGGAACTGAGCACGCGGTGTACACGACATGGCATCCCTGACCCCCATCCCTTATACAAAGACGAGTTGCCAATTGAATTGCTTCATCAACAGTCGCCTTTCCACCAAAGCTGGTGCCGCCGGAACCCGAACTGGGGACCACCGCAGCAACGCATTGATTCTCGTAGGAGAAAGAAGTTCGACAGGCACGACCACCTGATTGCCGGCATTGCATCACAGCCTCTGCCTCTGCGTCAGACTTACTACGCCTCCCGGTAGACACTCCAGACGCGCCCTCAGGAGAAACAGAGATCGCACCCCACGTTTTGATCCACTTCCCTGCCGGTTGCGGCGTCTTGAGCGATCCGTCACCCGCCCCAGGGATCGGAGCGCAGCCGCCTACTCCTTGGCCGCCAATCGGGTACTGTCCAGGCGGACAACGCCCCTCCGCATATGCACTTGCAGAGAACGCGAGCAGCAGAACTAACAGGATCACTTTCTCAATTTTCATAAGCTCTACTCAACGACCAAGACAATTCGGTGCAACGGCCATCATGGAGGAAGGAGGACCTAACGATTTGCTCCCCGAAGACCCGTCTCCTGTACTCCAATCGTCGAGTTTTGCGGCAAACCCATGCGTGATACTCCAGCGGTCGCATCCTGAGTACCGGTTGAAACACCAGCATTGGCGGTTGCCCGTTCGGGCCCGGCGCCGGCGCCAAAGGGCTGCCACCTATCTGAGAATATGCCATGAAGCTACCCGAGGTGCCCTGGAAGAACATGGCTGCCATTGGGGGCGCAGTCGGGAAACGCGTCGTTAAGATCGGACCTATGCCGCCCTGCCAGATCGTCGATTGGTCATGTTACCGGTGGACGCGGCCGTACGCGGGAACCTCTTCACAATCGCTGTCACGCATAACGGGGCAGACACGCGGGTCAGCGTGTGCAGCACCATCGACACCATGACCACAGGAATCGCCCTCATGCCCAAGGGCGTTTGCTGCATGCAGAATCAGTCTGACCTGACAATTGGCGACATTTCCGGTTGGCAGAAAGCTAGCGTCCGAGGCGCGCAACCGAAAAAGGAAAAGGCATTGATCAGGCCCCTTTTTCTCGAAAAATCACAGCATAATTGTAACGAGCAACAGAGCTCTACTGCCGCTAGAACTCACATCAACGGAATGACTTGAACTCAGACATGCTACATGCCGAATAGATCAACTCACAGCGCGCAGCATTACCATGCGCTTGGCATTCACGCAGCGAATTCGTTTTTGCCTCACTCTCCGATGGAGCTCTCGACGAATATGTTGCCCCCCCTTTCATCCTGAACTCACTTACTTCTGGCCCAGCGAGTGCAACACATTGATTGTGGTACTCCATTAAGATTTTACAACTCGCGCCCCCAGCTTTAGCACACTGCGAAATTGCGACCGAAGCCGCCTCTCGCTTCGAAGCCCTCGACTCCGAGACGCCGATTGCGAGCATCGCCCCTTGCGCAGGAGAGGTATCCTGAGCAATCGCTCCCCAGCGAGTCTCCCATCTCCCGGTAGGTACAGGAGCACTTGGCTGAGCACTGCCTTGACTCTGGCCGCCAGGAATCGGCGCACATCCACCAACCCCCTGTCGATCATCGCCAATGGGGTACTGACCAGGAGGGCAGCGCCCTTCCGCCCACGCGAACGAGGGAGCGATAAGCAGATAGACCAGAAGGAACATTCTTTTCATGGCAGTCAACTCCAAACAATCAACTCAACTTCCAGCGCTCATTCCAGCGTTCCCGAATTTGCCTACCTGCTGCTGCGCACCTTGACCCGCATTGTGGCTGCCCATGACCGTATATCCAGCGCCAGCCCCTGAGGCTCCACTTGCTGTGTTCGCACTACTGCCGTCCTTCGTCTGCGCCGGCGTATAACTACCCGGCGGCTGCCCATTCGGGCCCGGCGCCTGCGCCACCGGGCTGCCACCTATCTGCGAATATGCCATGAAGCTACCCAGCGTGCCCTGGAAGAACATGGCCGCCATTGGGGGCGCAGTCAAAATCAAGGTAGTCAGGATCAATCCCATGCCGCCCTGCTGCATCGCCTGACTGGTCATGCCGTCACTGGACGCGCCCATGAGCGGGAACTTGTTCACAAGCGCCGTCATCCAGAACGAGGCCGACACGCGGATTACCATGTCCAGCGCGATCGAGACCATCGCCGCCAGCACCGCCATGGAGAACATGGTTCCAATACCGTAGAACAGCCATCGCTGGAACAACTGCTTGGTCTGATCGAACAGCAGGCACAGAATGAACAGTGGTCCCAAGCCGATGAACAGGGCCATGGCGACCTCATACAGCAGCAACATGGAACCTGCCGTCACCGCAGGGCCACCCGTGCCCAGGCCGATGAACCACATCGCGCGGGTCTTGTCAGCCTGCAGCTCGGGATCATTGAGAATCTTGATCCCATCGATGCTGGACAGCGCCACCTGCATCCAGGCAAGGCTCTTGTCGATCTGCGCCTCGGGCTTCTCGTCCTTGCCGGTCACAACGTGCGTGATCAGCCCCTTCACGTCTTCCGTCAGGAATTCATGGAGGTCGCGACCGAACATGCCCATGCTCGTCGCCACCGCCACGATCAGGGCTGGCGTTCGTCTCTTGAATCACCAAGGCCATCATTGATGAGCCGATATCCCTTGAGCACTTCCCACGAAGTGAGCCCAAGCTTAACAATCCAATGCGCGCTCAGCGTATACGCGCATCATCAGAAACACACCCACAGGATTGCACGCGGGATAGCGGTACGGCCTGACGAACTTGGAGGCGATTCGCGACATCATATTGAGGAGCCCAACTGAATTAAGCCTTCTCAACTAAACGGACGCCACTTAAATCTAGCGCCAACGCGCACCACCCGTCAGCCCCAGACCCCACCTGCCAAGCAGGCATACTTGCAAGCCAGTCTCAAAATTCGCTCACGCTGAAGTTCCACTAGTACTCCTGAAAAATCGGATCAGAGCATGCGGAATAAAATACTTTACACCCTGCGCTTCCCCGCTTTGTGCATTCATCCATTGCAAGTTTCGTCGCGAGAGCCTCCGTCTCGGCTCGCCACGTCACCGCTCCTCCTCTTTCGAGACTCGAAGGGGTAACCATTGCAGCGCATTGGTTTTTGTAGGACATCGTCACTCGGCAATCACTAGCGCCTCCGCGGGCACACTGCGAAATAGCTTCTTTTTCTGCAGCGCCTTTCGAACTCTGACCCGTTGATGCACCGGCATCACCGCTCGGAGCAGTGGCAATAGCTCCCCAAGTTTTCAACCAGCGGCCTGTTGGCCTAGGCGCCGCCGTTGCATTCGCCCCACTGTCCCCGCCCGGAATCGGTGTACACCCCCCCACGCCCTGCCCACCAATGGGATATTGTCCGGGTGGACAACGACCTTCTGCGCTAGCGGACGGAGCATCCACCAAGAAGAGGATCAACAGCAAAGACAGCATCGAGGCGTACGCTGCTACCAGTTGCTTCGCCCTGAATTTATTCGCTGCACGCATCACAATCACCTTGGCTCTATCTCGGTTTATTGCCAATCCCCATCCTGCCTGGATCATGCTCGGGCGTGGAGTTAGAAGGACCGGTGAACATCTTTGTTGGAGCACCAACTTCATTAGCGCCTTCACTTCCCTTGCTCGTCGAAGGCTTATCCGGCGTGTAGTAGCTACCCGGCGGCTGCCCGCTCGGGCCAGGCGCCTGTGCCACCGGGCTGCCACCTATCTGCGAATATGCCATGAAGCTACCCAAGGTGCCCTGGAAGAACATGGCCGCCATTGGGGGGCGCAGTCAGAATCAAGGTCGTCAGGATCAATCCCATGCCGCCCTGCTGCATCGCCTGACTGGTCATACCGTCACTGGACGCGACCATGAGCGGGAACTTGTTCACAAGCGCTGTCATCCAGAACGAGGCCGACACGCGGATCACCATGTCCAGCGCGATAGATACCATCGCCGCAAGAACCACCATCGAGAACATGGTGCCTATGCCGTAGAACAACTACCTTTGAACAGCTGCTTGGCCTAGGCAAACAGCAGACAGAAGATGCACAGGGACCGCAGGACGAAGAACAAGGCCCAAAGCGACCTCGTACAGCAAACGCTCTGAATGTTGGTTTGGTCAATACTCGCTAACAAGCCGTAATGCGACCTCTAACAACTCATGCCTGTACGCCCCGGTCGCACTTCGCTCAGTAAGACTTGAAGAGCGGCTCAGTGCAGTCGGTATAGAGCACCTTGCATTGCCCAATGCTCTCCTTACTGCACGCAGCCAGCACATTCTGGGTTGCACTTTCGCGCGATGCTCCCGTGTTCGTCCTTACCTTCCGTCCTTCCTGCGCGGTCGCGTAGGCAACGCACTGGTTCTTGTAAGTTGTCAGGACTTTGCAGTCGGTCGCCCCATACTGCGCACATCGCTCTTGGGCTTCTGTCTCGGCTGCCGACTTATCCTTATGACCCTTGGATGCCCCCATGTCACCGGACGCAGGTGACAGAGAGATGGCACCCCACGTCTTGATCCAACGGCCGTCGGGCCTGGGCGCAGATGTGCCGCTCTCCCCCCCAGTTGGAATCGGGGCGCACCCACCGACACCCGGGCCACCGATTGGGTACTGACCTGGCGGGCAACGCCCTTCTGCAAATGCTTGGCCGGCAGCTACCAACGTAATCATCAGAAGAATCACGCGCGAAGCCAAAGACATATTTACCTCTTCATCAATTGCCGCTGATCTTATTCGCAGCCCGGAGCCCAGTCTCCTGGGGGGCAGCAGCCCCCCTTGCGGAACAGTGAGCCTGCCATTCCCAGCTGAATTACTGGTTTCCGGATTGACAGAATCCTGCTTCGAAGGAGCAGTTGGTGTATAGGTGCCGGGTGGACGCCCATCCGCACTCGGTAGTAGCGGCTGCGCTATCACCTATCTGCGAATATGCCATGAAACTACCCAAGGTTCCCTGGAAGAACATGGCTGCGCAGTCAGGGGCACGGTCGTCAGGATCAATCCCATGCCACCCTGCTGCGTTGCCTGACTGGTCATACCGCCACTGGGCGCGCTCACAAGCGGTAACCGCTTCAAAAGCGCTGTCATCCATAACGGGACAGACACGCGGGTCAGCATGTGCAGCACAATCGGCACCCTGACCACAGGAATCGCCCTCATGCCCAAGGGCGTTTGCTGCATGCAGAATCAGTCTGACCTGATAATTGGCGACATTTCCGGTTAGCACAAAGCTAGCGCCCTAAGCGCGCAACCAAAAAAGGAAAAGGCATTGATCAGGCCTCCTCTTTGAAAAATCACCGCAAAATTGCAACGAGCGACAGAGCTCTACTGCCGCTAGACCTCACATCAACGGAATGACTTGAACTCAGACATGCTACATGCCGAATAGATCAACTCACAGCGCGCAGCATTACCACGCGCTTGGCATTCACGCAGAGAATTCAATTTTGCCTCACTCTCCGATGGAGCTCTCGACGAATATGTTGCCCCCCCCTTCATCCTGAACTCACTTACTTCTGGCCCAGCGAGTGCAACACATTGATTGTGATACTCCATTAAGATTTTACAACTCGCGCCCCCAGCTTTAGCACACTGCGAAATTGCGACCGAAGCCGCCTCTCGCTTCGAAGCCCTCGACTCCGAGACGCCGATAGCGAGCATTGCCCCTTGGGCAGGAGAGGTATCCTGAGCAATCGCTCCCCAGCGAGTCTCCCATTTCCCGGTAGGTACAGGAGCACTTGGCTGAGCACTCCCTTGACTCTGGCCGCCAGGAATCGGCGCACATCCACCAACCCCCTGACGATCATCGCCAATGGGATACTGACCAGGAGGGCAGCGCCCTTCCGCCCACGCGAACGAGGGAGCGATAAGCAGAGAAACCAGAAGGAACATTCTTTTCATGGTAGCCAACTCCAAACAATCAACTCAACTTCCAGCGCTCACTCCAGCGTTCCCGAATTTGCCTACCTGCTGCTGCGCACCTTGCCCCGCATTGTGGCTGCCCATGACCGTATATCCAGCGCCAGCCCCTGAGGCTCCACTTGCTGTGTTCGCACTACTGCCGTCCTTCGTCTGCGCCGGTGTATAGCTACCCGGCGGCTGCCCGCTCGGGCCAGGCGCCTGTGCCACCGGGCTGCCACCTATCTGCGAATATGCCATGAAGCTACCCAAGGTGCCCTGGAAGAACATGGCCGCCATTGGGGGCGCAGTCAGAATCAAGGTCGTCAGGATCAATCCCATGCCGCCCTGCTGCATCGCCTGACTGGTCATACCGTCACTGGACGCGCCCATGAGCGGGAACTTGTTCACAAGCGCCGTCATCCAGAACGAGGCCGACACGCGGATCACCATGTCCAGCGCGATCGAGACCATCGCCGCCAGCACCGCCATGGAGAACATGGTTCCAATACCGTAGAACAGCCATCGCTGGAACAACTGCTTGGTCTGATCGAACAGCAGGCACAGAATGAACAGTGGTCCCAAGCCAATGAACAAGGCCATGGCGACCTCATACAGCAGCAACATGGAACCTGCCGTCACTGCAGGTCCGCCCGTGCCCAGGCCGATGAACCACATCGCACGGGTCTTGTCAGCCTGCAGCTCGGGATCATTGAGAATCTTGATGCCATCGATGCTGGACAGCGCCACCTGCATCCAGGCAAGGCTCTTGTCGATCTGCGCCTCGGGCTTTTCATCCTTGCCGGTCACAACGTGCGTGATCAGGCCCTTCACGTCTTCCGTCAGGAATTCATGGAGGTCGCGACCGAACATGCCCATGCTCGTCGCCACCGCCACGATCAGGGCGGCGCGCGCCATGTTGGTCACCAGGATCATCATCGAGTCCCGGCTGCGGCCGGTGACGATCCGATAGCCCTGTACCAGCACCCACAGGGTCATCAGGGTCAGCGCGATGCCGCCGACCCACGTCATCATGTTCTCCATCAAATGGAAGCCGAACTTGCCAATCCTGTCGCGCAGGTAGTCAAGAATCAGCTTGAAGAACACGAAGTCGCCGATCGACTGGATACGCACAGCGTGCTCCATCAGATCCTGGAACCCGCCCGAAAAATCAAAGTTGGCAATCGACCTGATCGTCATTCCTGCAATCCCTTGGTAATACTGCTTTTCCACCGGTGGCGACGCCCATGCACTTGCTCCGCCTACCCCACCGCCGGCCTTAATCGATGGACAGTGCCGTCTTCAGCGCGACGGTCTTCACCAGATCGCTCGCAAGAGTCTTGGTGGGATCACCCTTGAGCGCCGCCTGTGCCACAATCTTCTGGTTGGCTTCCATGACTTCGATGTAGGCATCGTAGGAACGCATCCGTCCTTCCCAGCTTTGTGCTGCCACTTCCAGATTGTTGGCCATGCGCGTCGCTTCGCTGTCCGAACCCTGGACGTTGCCTTGATCATTGCTGAGGATGCGCAGATCGAAAATTTCCTTCAGGCCCGACTCCATCTGGGGAATGGACTGCACGAGGAACATCACCGAATCGTTGTACTTGCGATTCTGCATCATGCGGATGTTCACGCAGATCTGGGTCTGCTGCTCCTTGATGTCCCCGGTCGGATTGAACACAAGGCTCTTGAAGAGATCACCGGGCGAGAAACTGCTCTTGCTGCCACAGGTCTCCGCCACCAGATAGTCCGCAGGCACGGGTACCAACGGCTGCCCTTCCGGCAGGCCGATCTTGCGCATCTGCGCCTGCACCTTCACCAGCGCCTGAGCGTACTGGTCCAGCGTCCTTTTCCAACGCTCTGCCTGCTCGGCATACTCGGCAGCGTCGGCCGCGTAACTGGTGATCGAGTTCTTGTACTCATAGATGGCCTGCATCAGGTTCGAGTAATCAAACACCGGCCAGCCTGCGTTCGCCGTCGTGGTTGCCAACGACATCACGGCGCCCAATGCCAACGCGCTCAGTCTCGTGCTGCGCGGCATACCGGCCTTCTTCCTGTTCTTGCTCAGACTGTTCATCATCGTCTCCATAGTCGGTCGTTCAAGAGCGTCGGGACACCCGACTCACGCCACAGCTTCCGTACTTGCCGTCTTGCCCGAACCCTTTCGATTCTTGTAGAAATCTTCCAGCCACTGCTCCGGCGTCAGCTCATCCACGGTGATCCGGTTGCGGACTGCAGCGGTCTGCAACACCCGATGCATGATGTCGATGTTGTCGGTCGAGGCCGAGATCACCGAGAGGATGTCGTCCATGCCACGCAGGTTGAGCTGGCAGACGCTGGACGCATGGCCCTGCTTGACCAGGAAGCAGCGCGAGCGCTCGTCCAGGGCGGTAACCACCCTGAACTCGGCCTCGGTCAGCTTCAGGCCGTCCATGTAATCGCTCTTGCTGGCGTTCGGGTTGGGCAGAAGGATCAGCGTGGCGGTCTGTTCAATCAGCGCGGCGGAGATGTCACTCTTCAGTGCATCTTCCGGGCTCTGCGTTGCGAAGATGCCCAGACCGTTCTGCTTACGGATGGTCTTCTGCTTGTTCTTCGCGAATTCCTTCAGGCCACCCTCGCCGTCCAGGATCTTCCAGAATTCGTCCATCACGTAGATCAGCGGACGACCATCGATCAGCGACTCCAGGCGGTGCAGCAGGTAATTGATGACCGGCACGCGCACTTCGGGGTTGTCGATGATGTCGGTGTAGTCGAAGCCGATGATATTGGCCTTGCTCAGGTCGACGGTATCGACCGGATTATCGAACACCCAGCCCAGCGAATTGCCCGAGGTCCAGCGGCGCATGCGCGCGTAGAGGCCATCGTCGCCCATGTTGGGCAGGCTCTTCTGGAAGTTGGTCATGCTGCGCAGGTGCATCGGCGTATCGAGCATGCTCTCCACTGCGCGGTAGATGTCCTCTTCCTCGCGGGCGCTGTACTCACGCTTGCCGGCCAGCACCTTGATCAGGTCGGCCAGGAACTGCACGTTGGCTTCATTGTTCTCGCACTGGAACGGGTTGAAGCCGGTCGGCGCGCCGTTCTCCAGGGCCAGATAGTTACCACCGCAGGCGCGCACGAAGATCTCCGCACCACGGTCCTTGTCGAAGAAGAAGATGGTCGGCGACGGCTCGTACTTCTGAACCTGGCTGAGCAGGAAGTTGATCAGCGCGGTCTTACCGGTACCGGACTTACCAATCACCATGGTATTGGCGATCGCCTTCTCGCCCAGCGAGTTCTCTGACGGATGGGTCGCGTGGAAATTGAAGTAGTACGGCTGGCCGTTGGTGGTCTGCAGCGTGGTGACGCAATCGCCCCACGGGTTGTTGTGCTGCTTGCCGGTCGCGAAGTTATGCAGCGGCGACAGGCCCAGGAAGTTCAGCGAGCTGACATTGGCCAAGCGTGTGCGATAGCGCCAGTTGCCCGGCAGCTGCGAATAGAAGGACGAGGTAACCGCCAGGTCTTCCTTGGTCGACACGAAGCCGGCGTTGGATAGCTCTGCGCGGGTCGAAGCGACGTTCTGCGACAGCTTGGCCTGGGTGTCGCCGTAGACCGCCATGATGAAGTGGTATTCACCGAGCACGAAATTACCCGACGAGAGCTGATCCATCGCCTGGTCCAGCTCGACGATCTGGCTGACTGCCTTGTCGCCGGAGGAGATCATCATGCCCTTGGTGCGGTCGAGCACCTTGAGCGCGTCCTGACGCCCCATCGGGCTGAACGAATGGGTGATGACGTACTCGTAGTCCAGGTACTTCAGGCCGTTGAGGATGCCCGGGTAAGTTCCCTCGGCATACTCCTTGATGTTCAGGATGGCGCCGAAGTGGTTGGCACCATTGGGGGTATTGATGACGAAGTCACCGGTCTTGGACGAGAACATGTGCCGGCTGACCGGCAGGTAGTCCTTGATTGGTGCCGACAGCACCGGGACCGGCTCGTCAATGCGATTGATCAGGTAGCCGAACAGCTCCAGCGTTTCCGAGAACACCACGCCATTCTTGGCCTCATACATGCCCAGGCGATACGGCGCGTAGTCGCGGATCACGGCCTCGACGTTGCCGGCCAGTTCCATCAGCTTTTCGACTGCCTGCTCCTGCTCCGCGCGCAGCTTGTCCACGTTCGCCGACTTCTCGACGAAGCGCTTACCCGCCACCACGGGGCGATAGATCATGGTCAGGTACAGCTCGTTCTGCATGATGCGCTGCGAGGACAGCATGCCCATGTACTGATCGGACACGTCCTGGTTGAAGCGCTGCTTGTAGTTGCTCTTGCCCTTCAGCGTGCGGCGACGACGGATGTCATGCACCCAGAACGCCACGTTCACGAAGTCGGGAGCACGCAGCGTCTGCAGCAGGCGGTTGAACGTGTTGTGGCGATGCTCCAGCTCCCACTCCTCACGGCCGACGAACGGCAACCCTTCCAGATGCCAGGTCAGCAGGTAGTCGCCGCCCGTGGTCTTGACCACGTTCGGGGCGACGTGCGACGACAATGGAATGAACTCGCTGATGGAGGTGTCTGGGCTGAACATACGACTGCTTCCAAAGAGGTACTGCCAAGAAGTTTCAACAGACCCGACGGGCGCTGGCGCCCGCCGGGCCGGATCCGGACCTCAATCCATTCGGGCCGGCTTGTCGCGGTAATGGTTGGGGTTGAACACCCACATGCCATCGTGTTCCTGCACGTTGCGGACTTTCAGCTTGAACATCAGGCGCAGGCCCAACAGGCGGAAGATCATTTCGTCACGCTTGGCCATCTGCCGCATGATGAAGACCGCCACCGGGATGGTGAGCAGGAACCAGAAGTTCGTGTACATGCTGAGCAGCAGCAACCCACCTGCCACCATGAAAAATGGCAGGTAGGGCACGCCCAGGAACATTGCTGGGCGCGTGCAGCCGCGGAACACAACGTTCTTATGCACTGTAGTACTGGATCGCGTTGTTGATCAGGTAGTAGGTAGTGCCGGTGCCGCCACCGCACTTGCCATCACTGCCTTCGCCCAGCAGCATGCGCGCGATCTGGCCTGCGGCACCGATCAGCACGCCACCGATCAGGATCGGCGCGACGTCACCGATGCGCTTGTGCGCGAAGGCGATCTGGTAGCCGGCGAAGATCACCGCAATGGTCACGACGGCGATGGAGGCCATGTTCAGCAGGCCGTTGATGTTGGAGAAGAAACCGCAGACCTTCTTGTCGGTACCCCCGAAGTCGGTGCCGGTGGCGAACACCTGCGGGGCGAACAGTGCGCCAACGAAGATCGTGGCCATCAGCAGGGTCTTCAGCGTGCGCTGGGCCTGGACGAGGTCGAGATTGGATCGCTTCATGGATTGATTTCCTTGTTGATGGACTAACACAACTGAATCGACCAGCCGGGGGACTGGCCGCACCACGACTTCGTCAGAACACGAAGGCCGCATCCCCTGCGGGAATCTGCTGCACCGGCGCAGCCTGCACCGGTGCGTTGAATGAATTGTCGCCACCGGCGACAGGCTGGTTGCGCTCGCTCCAGGGCCGCAGCATCACGGGCCCCTCATTGCCGGCGCCGGCAGCGCCTGGCAACTGCTGCGGCATGGCCATCGCCTGCGCAGCACGCTGCTGAGGCAGCTGCTGCGGCATGCCACCGGCCTGTTGCTGGGGATAGATGGCCCCTTGGCTGGGTTGCGCCTGGGGCTGCATCATCCTGTCCACCGAACCCAGCACCACCTTGGACAGCGCCTGGTCGGCGAGATTCAGCAAACTACCCCGCGCCATCGCCCCGGTGGACGGGTACAGCACATAGGCGCGTGCGGGGTCTTCGGACGGCACGTACACCGGGCCATTGGATTGAGCAACGATGCGCGCCTGCGCCGGCGAAGCGAGCTGCGGGTGATGCTCGACCTTCACTGTACGGCGCTCACCGCGACTGACCACGTCGATCGGCGCAACACCATTGCTGGCAACCTGTTGGCCGCGGCGGATCGAGTCGTAGATCTTCTGCACGTAGCCGTGACGGAAGCCGGTCTCGAAATTGCCCGAGTAGTAGCAGCTGAACGACTTGCCCCAATCCCCCCCGGAGCGCTTGTAGCACTCGGCGAGGATGCGCGAACCCGCCTGCAGGTTCGGGCACTGCTGGAAGGCTTTCTCGTAGGAATCCAGGCCGTACTTGCCCAGGTTGTAGCGATTGACCTGGGCCAGCCCGATCGAGAAGTTGTAGCCCTTCTCTTCCAGCATGCGCACCGTCGCCAGCGCTTCATCCAACGCCTTGGGCTGCCGCACCAGTGCACCGCCGACCACGCCGATGGCGTAGGGATTGCGCGACGATTCGACGTTGATGACGTGCTGCATCACATCCATCGACACGGCCATCTCTGGGCACGCCATCATTTCCAGTCCTGGCAGCATCCCTCAGCCCTCCTGCCCCTGGGCACGCCCAGGATTGAAGTCGATGCCGGTGATGTAGCGCGAGCCGGCATGCGCCTTGATATGCACAACGATGTCGATGGTCATCATCAACAGCCGCTTGATCACGTTGAACTCCAGGCCCGAACCTTCGGCTGAAGCCTTCACCATAAGCGCCAGCTGGTCCCAGGTCTGCTCCGGGCTGCCGGCATGGCAGCTGGTGATCGAGCCCGGGTGGCCGGACGCGCAGTTGCGGATGAAGTAGAACGCTTCGTCACCGCGCAGCTCGGCCAGGATGATGCGCTCGGGCTTCATGCGCAGGCAGGCTTCCATGCAGCTCTTGGCCGTCACATTGCTGGTGCTCTGCCCGCCCTTGGAATACAACAGGTGCACCACGTTGGGCTGGGTCAGGAACAGCTCGCGTGCGTCCTCGATGGTGACCAGGCGCTCGTTGTCCGGGATATGGTTGACCAGCGCCTTCATGAAGGTGGTCTTGCCACTGCCGGTCGCACCGGATACCACGATGTTCTTGCGGTACATCACCGCACGTCGGAAGAACTCGGCGTACTCGCGCGAATGACGCAGCTCCAGCAGCTCGCGATCCTGCTCGCTGATGCTGCCATCGCTTTCCAGGATCTGATTGAAGAAGCCGTCTTCGTGATACTGCGTGAGCGACTTGGTGTGCTTGGACGGCAGACGGATGGTGATCGACACTTTCCCCGCGTCACAGGCCGGCGGAATCACGAACTGCGCACGCTGGCCGGTGGGGAACGTGAGCGACACCACCGGATCGGCATCGGTGATGCGCTGGCCGGTGTTGCTCTCGTTCACCACTGCCGTACAGAACTGCCGGGCCCGCTCGAACGTCAGGCTCGGCACGTCTACCCGCTGCCACCCCGCCCGGGTTTCCAGGTACAGCTCACCGGGACGGTTGATGCAGATTTCCGTCACTTCCGGAGAGGTCATGTACTCGGCGATGCCCAGCACTTCGTACTGATAGCGCAGGAAATCGCTGGAGACGAGGGCGAGGGGTGACACTTCGGCGTCCATGATCGTTCGTTGGGTTACCGGCGGGGGTGCAGCACGTTGGTGAAGTCGACGTCCTTGGCGACGTAGACGTTCACGATCGTGCCCTGGTTGATGGTGACGGTTGGCGGACGACGGTTGCTGCTGAGTGCCTCGTTGGCCAGGCGCTCCATCGTGCGTGCGGTAGCACTCTCGTAGGGCGACTGCACCGTCATGCCATTGTTGGCGATGGTCGTGGTCTCCGGACCGTGCTCGGCGGCCGCATACTTGAAGGCATCGGAAATCAGGCTGATCATCAGCGCCGATGCGATACGGCTACCCCAGTGCGCGCTGTACTGGCCCGGATGACCGGCGCCACCCAGCTGATCCACGCCCGGGCTGGACATCGCAACGTCGATGCCATTCGGTGTGGTGATGCGATCCCAGATCACTTCCACGCGCTTGCCCATCGGACCGCCGCCGTAGGCGCCATAGATCTTGGAACCCTTCGGCAGCAGCAGGTTGCGACCGTTGATCGAGTACACCGGCTCGGTCAGCAGGCACGAGGTGTAGCCGGCGAGGTCGGTGATGATGCGGGTTTCCAGCACGCAACGCAGGTAGGTGCCACGCACCAGCAGCGCATCGGGGCTTTGGATGTAGGTGGCGCTGGAGACATCCTCGACGTCCGGGCCGCGGCGAACCTTTGCGGGAGCGGTGTTGCCGTTCTGCGCCTGCAGCGTGGCGAGCATGGCCTGTTCGTAGGATGAAGGAGGACCCCCAGCCTGACCCTGCCCTTCACCCATGCCACCCACGCCACCGCCAGACCCGGCAATGCGGCGATCAAGCAGCGAGGGGCCACGCTCGATCTCGCGCTCCTGACGCGTGCCCATCATCGCTGGCGAAATGGCATTGCTCTCCTGCGGCGGCAGCGGTGGCAGCATCGGAATCGGGTCAGCGGGCTGCATCGCCTGCGACGGAACCGGATCCGTCTGCACGGCGTCCGGCAGCGTCGGCGTAGACACGCGCGCAACTTCCGGCACCTTCTGCACGGCATTCTTGTCATCCTGCCCCTTCCGGAACAGCAGGAAGCCCATGGCCACCAGCAGCAGCACGATACCGCCGAGGAACAGCAGCGCCTTGCGGTTCAACCGCTGCTCTTCGGCAGAGCGCAGCTGCGGTGCGGCCGCATCCAGATCCGGCGCAGGCTCGGCCTGGGTCGTGCCGAAGTAGGGATTCGACGGCGCGTCCGCGGCACCCTGTGCGCCGTACGGGCTCTGGCTTTCGTCGCGTCCGTTGTTCGGGTCGTTTCCGGGAGTGTTCTGCTGGCTCATTTCTTCACGTTCCTTCGCAGGCCGACGACGAAGTCGCCGTGGCGGATGACCAGGTACGGGTGCGTCCCGTGCACGATCAGCGTATTGCCTTCAACCGTGGTGTTGACCACGAAGTCTTCACCGTATTCCGTTTCACGACCGAACACCGCCGGGAAGATGCCGGTCTTGTACTCCGGCGAATTCGGCAGTTTCAGGTAGGTGAAACGACCATCGTCGTAGGCGTTGACCGGGATCAGCCACCCCATCTTCTTCGCCTTGCTGGTCGAATAGGAGTAGTTGAAGTTGTACTGCCGGTCCTTGGCCAGTTCCGAGCTCAACAACGGCTTGGCCTCTTCTTCGACCGCTTCCTGGGCGACACCGAACACGGTGTCGTTGGGATAGACGAAGGCGATCTTGTACTGCACGCCTGCACGGCGTGCCTGCTCCAGCTGGCGCCAGTCGGTGGCCACCACCTTCAGTTCGAAGATGTAGGAATGGGTCTCGGTGCGCACCATCATGTTGGTGTCGACGTCGACGTTCTTCGGCTTGAGGTAGAACACGTTCTCGCGACGGGTCAGTTCCCAGCCGCTGCTGAAGCCGGTGCTGTAGTCGAGGATCTTCTCGTTCGGGCTCAACTCGATCTGGGTGGTCAGGCCCAGGCCGGTGCGAACCGGATAGATGCGGTCCTTCTCGTACTCGTAGTGGTCAACCGCCTGCGCCATCGCCGCTGCTGAGAACAGCAACGACAACATCGACAGCAGCGCCAGCGCGCTTCCCCTGATATTTCGACTACTCATCGGTTGCTTGCTCCATCAGCAGTTCCGGTGGAATTGTTCTGCGCCGGCCTCATGGCCGGCTGTCCGGGCATGGCCTGCCCCGGCATTGCTTGCCCCTGCACCGGCTGACCCGGCATCGGTTGGCCCTGTACAGGCTGTCCCGGCATTGCCTGACCCGGTACCTGGCCGTTGGCTGGCACCGCGACCGGCTGGCCGGTGGCCGGGTCGATCATGGTGGCCGCGGCCGGATTGTTGGGATCGTAGACACCCTGCGCCTGCTGCGCGGCCTGCGCGGCCTGCTGCGCCTGTGCCTGCATGGCGCCGTCATCCGGCACCGGCACGCCACGCGAGTAGTCGTTGTCGACGCGGTACTCGGTGACCTGGAACGCCAGCGGATTGAGGATGCGATCCTGCTCGGACAACGCCAGGTTCTGGTTGTACTCGAAGCGCATCGTCACCAGCTGGTTGTCCAGGTAGGTAGAGACGCCGGTGCGCTTGTCCAGCAGGCTGCGCTGGATGCGCACCGAAGCGCCGCGGAAGCTGCCGTTCGGTTCTGCGCCCAGCGGCGTGATGCTGAGGATCTTGACCCGGATCGCGCGTTCGCGGCCATACATCACGAACGGGTTCTGCGGATTGTTGCCGGCATAGCGGACACGCATGGACTGCGCCACCGGATCGGTGGACATCACGAACACCAGTTCCCAGTCACGCAGCCCCATCACCGCCGAGTCGTACGATTCGCGCGCGAGCACGTACTGGGCGACGTTGCTGCGATTGATCGCTTCGTTGGTGGTGATCGTCTCGCCCTGGAAGGTGCCACTCAGGCGCGCGACGGTCGCGGTACCCGTGTAGGCATCGGCCATCACCAGGAACGGCACCTTCTCCTTCAGCGGCAGCATGTAGTAGTAGCCGCCCGCCAAGGCGAGCGACATCAACAACGAGCCCGTGGCGACCCACCACGCGCGCCGCTCGCTGCGGCGCGCCATGTCGGCCACGGTGATCTCGTAGCTGACCGCCTTGGCGACCGACTGCTCGACCTTGGGACTATTGCCGGGATCCTTCTTGCGGAACATGGATTCTTCCGTACTGCTGAAACATCAATGGGCGTGGCACCCCTGCGACAGGCGCGGGGAGCGGCACGTTCGATGATTTCGAGGTGGACTCAGGTGCCGCTGTTGGAATCAGCGCCCTGCGCCGACGCGGTCGGCGTCGAGCCAGCGCTCTGCACAACGATCTGGTTGCCAACGATGGAGACGGAGATGCCCTGCGCCGCATAGGCTGCGGTCAGATCGATCACGGCCTGCTGTGCGTTGGTGGTGTCGATGTTCGAGACCGCGCCATACAGGGTGAAATCCGAGCTGAGGCGGTAGTCCAGCGTGCGCCCGGAATCCTTGGCCCAACGCTCGAGCATGGCTTTGAGCGTGCCATCCATCGGCGAGGCCTGGTAGACGTAGCTGGAGTACAGCGGAATTTCGGTCGTCGTCGCAGCAAAGCGGTTGACCGGCTTCCAGCGGCCTCCGAAATCCGGAGCGGACTTGGTGGCGCAACCGGCCACCATCAGCGCCGCCACTGCGGCGATGGACATTTTCGCGATAAACGCCTGATTCATACGGGCTTCACTTTGACGTACGAAAAAGCAGTCCCGAGCATTGGTCCCCTGGTCGTCCGGCGCTGCATCGCGCACGCCGGAATCGGAGGGACACGCTGTGTGCAGCGCACCCACTCCGGCTCCCCTGCAGCCCAAAGGCTGCCAACCAGGTCGCGGGGCCATCGGCGCAGCCGACAACACATCCGCATACCTCACCAACGTCGAAACCATCCTTGTTTCCATGGCACAAACTCCTGGCCACCCTGCTGCTACATCTTCGACATCCAGCACACACTTCTGGACGACATGCACAGGGTCGCACAACCACGCGTCAATTCCATGTCAGACAAGTCTGAAAATCCATGAACAAATGCCAAATTCTTGACCGAAATCACGAATTCACATTCTTAACTTCGAATCAAATTCACAAATTAAGCGTCGTGAATTAGACGTTCAGCATCGGAACGTCCACCTTCGGCAGCAGCCTCGAAGTGAAGTAGCGGTCCTTGTAGTAGCGGATCTTGTCGCACTTCACCGGATGCGGTATGCCCTCATACAGGAACACCTCCATGTCCGGCCCCATCGCCTTCAGCTCCTGCGGCAGCATCAGCGCGCGCCGTTCCTCGGTGAAGTTGTGGGTCTTTTCGCGGGCATGGGTGACGTTCTTCTTGCGCACCGTGGTGTAGCCCAGCATGTCCGAATAGTCATTGGCATCCTGTTGCTCACGCGGCGCGTACAGGATCTGCAGGGCATGGTTGGTGATGATGGTGCGTGACACTTCCCGGCCATAGGTGGCGTCGAGCTGGGACATGCTCTGGATGATCGGCAGCAGGCGGATGTTGTAGCCAGCCATGTACGACACCGCCGAGGCGATGATCTCCACTTTGCCGATCGAGGTGAATTCGTCCATCAGCAGCAGGCACTGGTACTTCAGGTCCGGGTTGGACTTGGGCAGTTCCTTGGTGTTGAGGTTGATCAGCTGGCTGAAGAACAGGTTGATGATCAACCGGCTCTCGGCCAGCTTGTTCGGCTGGATGCCGATATAGATGGTCATCTTCTTCTTGCGGACATCGGTCAGCAGGAAGTCGTTGCAGCTGGTGGCCTTGTCCAGCACCGGATTGATCCAGGGATTGAGCGGTTCCTTGAAGGTGCCCAGGATCGAGGCGAAGGTCTCATCGGCCTGCGACAGCATGTTGGCGAACGCCGAACGGGCGTTGGCGCTGAGGAACGGCCGCTCCGACAGGGTCTTGAGGTACTTCTTCAGGTCGGTGCCGTCGCCGGAGGACAGACGGTACACCGCACCGAGCGTGGGGGTGCCGGCGCCGCCCGGGAAACCGCTGCTGCGCTCGTCGTCCCAGTTCTCGAACAGGTACAGGGTGAAGGCCATGAACGCGTTGCGCGCCTGGCTGACCCAGAATTTCTGGTCCTCGGCCCCGTCCGGATACAGCATCGCGGCGATGCTCATCAGGTCCGAGACGCGGAAGGCCGGATCATCGGAGACGTAGCTGAGTGGGTTCCAGCGGTGCGTGCGCCGGTCCTCGGCGAAGGGATTGAACAGGTAGATTTCCTGGCCCTGGCTGGCGCGCCAGCCACTGGTCAGGTCGAAGTTCTCCTGCTTGATGTCCAGCACCACCAGCGATTCGCCGTACTCCAGCAGGTTCGGGATGACCACGCCCACGCCCTTGCCCGAGCGGGTCGGCGCGGCCAGGATCACGAACTGCTGGCCATCCAGGCGCACCAGCTTGCCGCCATGGCTGCCGACCACGATGCTCTGGCCGGTCTTCTTGAACATGCCGTGCTTGGCCAGGTCGGCGCCGGTGGCGAAGCGCGCGTCGCCGTGCAGCGAGCGCTTGTCCTTCTTCAGCAGCAGCACCAGGCCGGCCACCAGCAGCACCAGCAGGGGCAGGCCGAAGCCCACGTAGCCAGCCCATTTGATCTTGCCCACGAAGGGCGCGACCTGCGGTTGGCCGATGGCGTGGACGTACTGGTAGTAGGTGTTCCAGGTGAACAGCTGGGTGTCCAGCCCCAGGAACAGCAGGGTCAGATAGCCGGAAAACACGAAACCGAGCAGCAGGGTCGCCAGCGTGATGATGGCGATGAGCAGATACTTCTTACTGGGCAACACCCGAATCCTCCATGATGCGCACGCGGCGCGACGGCCTAGCGGTGGCGCCAGCGCGACGCCTTCTTCCGCAGGTGGTTCTCGTTTTCCAGCCCGGGCTCCTCGCCCTCTTCACGCACCAGTTGCAGCAAGCGTTGGCGCGCTTCGGCCAGTGATATCAGGTCGGTCAGACGATCCCCATCGTCGGCGACGACCGCATGGCCGACCACATCGCCGGGAGCGTACACCGGCTCGTAGGACACCGCTACCAGCTGATAGCGCCCACGGGTTTCCAGCACATGCCTGAATTCCTGCATCTCACTCCTCCTTGTCGGGGCAACACTGCGTCCCCTGCCTCGCCATCATGCCCGTGGCAGCGTCATGGGCGCATCCACAACCGCTGCGGCTCTTGCGCGAAACTGTGCGCGGATATCCAAGGAGACTGCAATGGACTGGGTAGCACTTGCCCGTACGCTGGCCACCGAGGCGCACGCGGGGCAGTTCGACAAGGCCGGCCAGCCTTATATCGGCCATGTGGCGCGGGTGGCGGCCGCCGTGCGCGGCGACGATGACGCCGAAGTGGTGGCCTGGCTGCATGACGTGGCCGAGGACTGCCCGGCGTTTGCCGCGCGGATCGAGGTATTTCCGGCGCCGCTGCGCGAGGCGGTGCAACTGCTCAACCGCGATGCGGCTCCTGACGCGGACAGCTACTACGCGCGCATTGCCGCCCACCCGCTTGCATTGAAAGTGAAGCGCGCCGATCTGGATGACAACGCCGATCCACAGCGGCTGGCGATGCTGGACGGGACCACGGCAGGGCGCCTTCGCGACAAATACGCTCATGCCCGGGCGGCGCTGGGCATCTGAGCCCGCCGCGAGGCGGCGCGGAGGGCCGGCGTGTCACCGATCAAACGCTGATTTACCCTGAGTGCTGCTGCTCCTGTTGCAGTGCAGCAGTACAATGGACGGCTCCCCCGCCCCATCGCGCCTCCGCATGAGCCCCAACTCTTCCCTGGCTGCGCGTCTGACGCCCCGCCAGCGCACCCTGATCATCCTCGCCCTGTCGCTGGGTGGATTTGCCATCGGCACCAGCGAATTCGCCAGCATGGGGCTGATGCTGGAGATCAGCCGCGGCCTGTCGATTTCCGAAACCCAGGTCGGGCACCTGATCAGCGCCTACGCCATCGGCGTGGTGGTCGGTGCCCCGATCCTCGCCTTCGTGGGTGCCAGCTTCCCGCGCCGCAAGCTGCTGTTGGCGCTGATGGGCTTCTACGCGATCGGCAACCTGGCCAGCGCGCTGGCACCGAATTACGGCACGATGCTGGTGGCACGCTTCGTCGCCGGCCTGCCGCATGGCGCCTACTTCGGCGTTGCGATGCTGGTGGCCGCTGCGATCAGCCCTGCCGGCCAGCGCGGCCAGGCGATGTCGCGGGTGCTGCTGGGCCTGTCGATCGCGATCCTGGTCGGCAATCCGTTGACCACCTGGCTGGGCCAGCAGTTGAGCTGGCGCACCGCCTTTGCCCTGGTCAGCGTGCTGGCCATTGCCACGGTGGCGATGATCGCGCGCTTCCTGCTGCCGGACCCGGACGAAGTGCGTACCTCGCCGATGCGCGAACTGCGCGCCTTCAACACTCCCCAGGTGTGGCTGGCGCTGGCGATCGGTGCGGTCGGCTTCGCCGGCATGTTCTGCGTGTTCACCTACCTCGCACCCACCCTCGTGCAGGTCACCGGCGTTGCCGAATCGTGGATGCCGCTGGCAGTAGGCGTGTTCGGCATCGGCGCGATCATCGGCAACATCGCCGGTGGCTGGCTGGTGGACAAGTTCCATTTCAAGGCCGCCGCCGTGGTGCTGCTGTGGTCGATCGTGATGCTGCTGCTGTATCCGCTGGCCGCACAGTCGGTGTGGACCATCGGCCCGATGATCATCACGGTCGGCACCATGGGTGCGCTGGCGGCGGTGCTGCAGACGCGCCTGATGGACGTGGCCGGCGAAGCGCAGACGCTGGCGGCGGCCTCCAATCACGCCGCCTTCAATACCGCCAACGCACTCGGCCCGTGGCTGGGCGGCATGGCGATCAGCGCCGGCTTCAGCCCGGCCAGTACCGGCTATGTCGGTGCAGCCACCGCGATCGGCGGCCTGCTGCTGTGGTGCGTGGCGGTGATGCTGGACAGGAAGCGCAAGACCGTCGCCGCCGGCAACCACTGAAGAACGGACGACCGCATCCACAGGTCAACCGTTCGACTGAGCCGGCTTCGTCGCGCTCCTGACGCGCGATGAACACATTTCGTGGATGTGCATTTGGGCACAGTGCAGCCGACGCCGTTTTCTAGGCCTGCACCGGACCCGCAATGCACCACCCTCGCGCCCCTGCCCGCCACGATGCCATCGCCTTGCAGGCCGGCATGCTGGGCAGCGTGTTGGGGGTGGCGTTGTCCAAGGCCATCGCCTTGTCCGCGTTGGCAGCCGATTCGATGATGGGGATCGGGCTGTGGGTGGTGGCCTGCGCACTGCTGGCTGCCTGGGCGCTCGCAGCCTATCTGGCCTGCCTGGCGCTGAGCCGTCGTGTGTTCGTGCTGATGGTGGCGCTGTGCATGGTGCTGATGATCTGCATCGCCTGACCCAGCAGGGGCCGGACTATCGCGCATTTGTTACAGAATAACAAGTGCAATGGGTCCGATTGTGCATGCCCGGCGTCACGGATTTGAATTCCATGACCATCCTGGCATTACCCGAGGCCACCCCATGAACCTGCAGCCTTCATTCCGCGCCACCCTCACTGCCATCGCTCTGGCGTCGCTCAGCGCCTGCGCCACCTACGACGACAGCGCCATGCATCCGACCTGCCAAGAGTCACCCCATCTGAAGGATCTGCCACGCGAGGTCGCTGCCCGCGAGAGCCGTTGCAACAAGGGTGTGGAAGTGTGGTCGAGCGAGCGCGGCGGCAGTGACAAGCCGCTGGACCTGAGCGGAAAGAAAAAGGATCTCTGAAATGGAGCGCTGCCGGTTGCCGCAGCTGGCTTGATCATGTCCATGCACCTGGCTGACTGGCCCATCACAACCGGCGCGCGACGATGAGGTCTCCCCACCCTGTCGAGATTCAGATGCCGGACACTGCCCACCCTGTCATTCGCGCGTTCGAGGCCGTGTTCGATCTGTCAGGGGGCGTGCAGCGCATCACCGCGCTCACGGTCACCTGCCGGCATTGCACATCGACCAGTTCGGCCAGTGAGGACAATCTGGTGCACTTGCCAGGTGGAGCATTGTTCCGCTGCGACGGGTGCGGCTGCCATCAGCCGGTCAGCCATGCCAGGCTGTCGGACTGGCAACCGGCGTCGTTGCTGGGTATCTGAGGACCGCGACGTGATAATGACTGCGGAACAGCGGAAAATACTCCAAGCGATCGCCGCTGCAGAACCGGTGCGCGGTGATGCCGCAACCTGGGCGGTGACCGCCGGATGGGCTGTACAGGCAGAGGACGGGGATATCGATCTCACCGAGGCTGGCCGGGATGCGCTCACCGCGCAGGCAGGTCGTGAGGGCTAGACCCGCCGCTCAGGCCAGCTCCGCCTCCCTTCGCGCTGCGCCGCGATAGCGGCAACCTGCGGAACAAGGGGTGCATCGCTGCCACGTCGGCGGCGAAGTGGCGAGGCCTTCATGTCGGCGGTGTGCAGAGCGTCATGACATGCGCTCGGCTATGCTGCGCCACCTTCCTGCGCCACCTTCCTGCGCCAATGGCGGCCATGCATCCTTTTCCCCTGCCAGTCTCTGCACCTGATCAGCTCGCCTACCGACTGCTGCAGGACAGTGACTGGGCCCGCTCGGCCACTGCCGCAAGCGCACCCGCCGAACTTCGCACGTTACTGGCGATGATCCTGGATTCGCCAGAACCCCTGTGGCTTGCCTGGGGCAAGGAAGACAAGGCGTTCTTCTTCAATGATGCGTACCTGCCCATGCTGGGGGAAAAACTGCACCGCGCGATGGGCAATCGCCTGGAGGATGTCTGGGAGGACGTATGGCCGGACGTGGTGCAGGCCGTCAACGATGCCTTCGCCGGCACCAGCCGCAGCTTCAAGAACCTCCCGTTGATGATGGATCGCGACGGCACGCTGCGTGAAACATTCTGGACGTTCTCCTATTCGCCGCTGCGCGTCGGCTGCGGCAGTGTGGCCGGCATCCTGTGCGTGGTCAGCGAACAGACCGAACGGGTGATCGAGCGCGACCTGCACAGCCGCCAGGTCGCGGCGATCACCGAGCAGGCGCGGGAGGCCCATCTGGAACTGGTGCGCGCCCGCGAGCAGCTGCGCCAGTCGCAGAAGCTGGAGGCGATCGGCCAGCTCACCGGCGGGGTGGCCCACGACTTCAACAACCTGCTGCAGGTCATCACCGGTTCGGTAGACATGCTCCTGCACACGTGGCCGGCAGACGACACCCGGCGCCGCTACATCCAGGCCATTGCAACAGCGTCGGACCGCGCCACCAAGCTGACCGCGCAACTGCTTGCATTCTCGCGTCGCCAGAGCCTGTCGCCGGAGGTCTTCGACCTCTGCGAAAGCGTGCACGCGCTCTCGGATATCATCACCACGGTACTTGGCGCGCGCATCCAGGTGTCGTTGACATTGCCCGATACACCGATGCCGGTACTGCTGGACCGGACCCAGCTGGACACCGCATTGATCAACATCGCGGTCAATGCCCGCGACGCGATCGAGGGACACGGCCGGGTGACCATCGAAGTGGAACGGGTAACCGCCGTGCCTTCGGTGCGCTTCGCCGCGCCGATGAAGGGCGACTTTGCCGCGATCAGTGTGACCGACACCGGAGCGGGCATCGACCCTGCCGGTGGTTGACCGCATTTTCGAGCCGTTCTTCACCACCAAGAGCGTGGGCGCTGGGACCGGACTCGGTCTCAGCCAGGTATTCGGCTTCGTCAAGCAGTCAGAAGGCGAGGTGGACGTGCAGAGCCAGGCCGGCGCCGGTACCCGCTTTACGCTGTATCTGCCACTGGCGCAGGCAGGAGAAACGGCGGAACGGCCGGCGGCGCAATCGGGGCTGCAGCATGGTCATGGCGTCTGCGTGCTGGTGGTGGAAGACAACGTCGACGTGGCCGAATTTGCGGTGGGCGCCCTGCGCGAACTCGACTACAGCGTGGTCCTTGCACGCAATGCGGACGAGGCCCTGGCCGAGCTGGAACGGGATGCCGCGCGCTTCCATGTGGTGTTCAGCGACGTGGTAATGCCAGGCATGAACGGCCTGGATCTGGCCCGTGCCATCCGCGCCCGCTTCCCGGAGCTTCCGGTGATCCTCACCAGCGGCTACAGCGAATTGCTGGCGCGGGATCCTGGCCATGGCTTCACCCTGCTGCGCAAGCCGTACTCATTGAAGCAGCTGGCCTCGGTGATGACCGAGACCGGGCACCGCGCCCAGGCCATGATGGCATCCCCCTAGCGCGCCGTTCACCACGGCAAACCGAACCAGCGTTCCAGCGAAGACTCCAGCCCCGACGTGTCGCCGCCAGCATCGCAGGCCCAGGCCACAATACCGTCAGGGCGGACCAGCAACGCACCCAGTCCCATCGCATCGCGCGCCGTGGATATCACGCAGGGAACCGAGCGTTGCCAGCGCGCAAAGACCGGGCCGAGTGAAACGCCGGTATCGAGCCCCAGCAGCACGCCCTTCCCTGCGCGCAGGAGCTCCCCCATGCGATCGCCATTGGCCAGCTGGACGTCAGGCACGCTTTGGCCAACCCACGGATGCTCGCCGTTGAACACCGGTGGTTGTGCCACGCCCCACAACCGCTCAGCGAGATAGGTGGCACCGTCGCGGGTCGCGGCCAGGTCGGCGAAGACCGCCGCCAGCGCGCGCTGCCCTGGGCCTGGTCGCATCAACGCCACCTGCGCACGCGACCAGTCGAGCACCCGCGCGCCGATCGGATGGCGCTCCGCCTGATAGCTGTCCAGCAGCGTCTCGGCGGCGTCGCCTCGCGCCACGGCGGCCAGCTTCCACCCCAGGTTCATCGCATCGCCGATGCCGAGATTCAGGCCCTGCCCTCCCAGCGGCGAATGCATGTGCGCCGCATCACCAGCCAACAGCACGCGGCCGCTGCGATAGGCCGTGGCCTGGCGCGCGGCATCGGTCCATGTGGTGGCCAGATGCAACGCGGTGATCGTTGCCTGGCGCCCGGACACCCGCCGCAGCAACGCCTGGGCGGCGTGCAGGTCCAGTGGCCCGCGGTGGCCTGCGCCACCGTCGAAATCGGCCAGCGCCAGCACGCCCGGCGGGTTGAAATTGCACATGCCGTATTCGGTGAACTGACGCCCCGGGGTGAGCACCGACGGATCGGCCAGTTCAACCTGCAGCGTGTACCCGGTGAACTCGGGCGCCGTCCCTGCGAACTCGAAGCCGGAGTGCTTGCGTACCGTGCTGCGGGCGCCATCGCAACCGACCAGCCATCGGCCCCGCATCAGCCCGCGACCGGTCTGCACCTGCATCTGTGCGTCGTGTGCCTGCACTGCCTGCACCGAACAGCCACGCTCGATCTGCACACCCAGCGACACTGCGCGCTCGGCCAGCACCGTCTCCAGCGACTGCAGCTCCACCGCCATCTGGGTGGGTACCGGGGTCGGCAGGCGATCACGCCAGCGCCCGCTTTTCACGTCATCCAGCGCGAACGGAATGCCGGCGAAGTGGCCTCCCAGCGGCCGCGGTTGTGCCAACCAATGGGCGGTGCCGGGCGGCGGTGCGCTCTTGTCCGGCTTCAGCACCTGGCGGGCTGCGACCGCGTCCAGCAGGCCGCGCCGATCCAGCGCTTCCAACGTGGGCGCGTTCAAGCCGCGCAGGCCAAATGGCAGGCGCTTCAGGGCTGAATCGGGCGACTCAGCCTGCTCCAGCAGCAGGACCGAACAGCCGGCCTGGGCCAGCTCGCAGGACAGGAACAAGCCGACCGGGCCGGCCCCGGCAATGACAACGTCGTACAGCATCAGGTTCCCCCCTGCGCCGGCCCGGCGCTGTGGTGCGCACAATGTTACACTCGGTGTACGTTTACACAAGCCAACCGCCATGACCCCGCCCCAAGGCCGTCGCGAGCAACGCAAGGCACAGACCCGACAGGCAATTTCCGATGTCGCCACCGCGCTGATCATCCGGCGTGGCTTCGAGGCGGTGTCGATGTCCGAGATCGCCAAGGCCGCCGGGGTCTCGCGCAAGACAGTCTTCAACTATTTCGCCAGCAAGGAGGACCTGGTATTCGACCGCGACGAGGAGGCGCGGGCGTTGCTGCGCGAGGGCATGGCGGCGCGCCGCGGCATGACGCCGCTGGCCGCCTTCCAGTCTCTGGTGAGGGAGCTGCTCGACAGCGGCCATCCCCTGTTGCGGATCAACTCCGGTGCAGCGGCCTTCTGGGCCACCGTGGCCGACAGTCCGGTGCTGGTCGCGCACGCGCGACGGCTGCAGGCACTGCTGGCCGACGACCTCACGCTGTTGATGGCAAGCGCGGTCGGGCGGCCAGCGGATGATGCCGAGGCACGCCTGGGTGCGGCGATGCTGCTGGCGTCGATGGTGGCGGCCTATCAGGGAGGCCTGGCCAGCCAGCAGGAGGGTGAGGATCCGCGCCAGGCGGTGCTGCAGCTGATCGTACGCGGCGGCACCGGCGTGCTGGTGGCCCTGGCCGGCACCCCGTATACCGACCCGGGCCCGCGTCCATAGTGCATCCGGGGGATAGGTCCCGAAGCACTGCAAATGCTAATCTTTCTCATTTGCAGCCCAGCCTCGTCCCTCATGCCCTTTCCAACCCCGCTCAAGCGCGCCCTCTGCCTGGCGCTGCCCCTTTCCCTGGCTACACCTGCACTGGCTTCCGAGGCCTTCGCTGACCCCCCGAAGGACCTGGACAAAGTGGAAGTCCGCGGCCGCGCGCAGACCCTGTATCGCACCAACGATGCGGCCGTCGGCACCCGCACCGATACCCCGCTGGAACTGGTACCGCAGTCGATCCAGGTCGTGCCGCGCGAGCTGATCGACGACCAGGCGGCGCGCCAGGTCACCGATCTGTACCGCAGCATCAGCGGCATCAGCTTCTTCAGCTATGCCGGCGTCACCCTCCGCGGGTTCCGCCAGGAGAACGTGCTCTACGACGGCCTGCGCGGTGATCCCTATGCAGGCTTCTCGGTGCCGCAACTGTTCAATATCGAACGCGTGGAAGTGCTGAAAGGTCCGGCCGGTGCGCTGTACGGCGGTGGTGATGCGGGCGGTGTCATCAACTATGTAACGCGCAAGCCCAAGGCGCGCGCCGAACGCCGCATCGAGCTGCAGGCAGGCGACAAGGACTTCCGCGCCGGATCGATCGAAGGCACGGGCCCCTTGAATGCCAGCGGCAGCATTCGCTATCGCGCCGGCCTGTATGCCGACAGCGAGCAGGGCGTGCGCTGGAATGCCGACAGCGAAAGCGTGATCGGCGATGCCTCGCTGGCCTTCGATGTCGGCCAGACCGGCGAACTGGTGCTGCAGTTCACCGACATCACCCAGAACCTGGGCGGCAACCGCCTGCGCGGCGTGCCGGTGAACGATGCCGGCAGCTTCCTGACCGACCGGCGATGGAACCACAACGAGGCCAGTGACTTCCTCGACATGCGCGCCAAGGTCGCACTGGCGCAGTATCGTTTCGCACCGCGCGACAACCTGGACGTGGACATTGCCGCGCGCTGGTTCAGCAACAACGAGCACCAGATGTACCACGAGCCGATGGGGCTGATTGATCGTGATCGCGACGGCGTGGCCGAGTGGATGACGCGCCAGCTGCGCAACCAGATCCGCGACAACGAGGCCTTCACCGCCAGCGGCAATGCCGTCTGGCGGATCAACACCGGCCGTATCGAACACAAGGTGCTGTTCGGTGCCGACGTGTATCAGCTCGACGCCGACTTCACCGCGCAGACCGCCAACAGCGCCGACCTGGCACGCGGCGCCGGCCCTGTGCGCGGCATCGACCTGTTCAACCCGGTCTATGGCGCGAGCACCTGGCACGACTACAACCTGGCCGCACTACCCTGGCGCAGCACCGCCACCCGCAGCAAACGCTACGGCGGCTATCTGCAGGATGAGCTTGCACTGGGCACGCGCTGGCATGTGCTGGCCGGACTGCGCTGGGATGGCTTCAAGGATGAGGACCGCATGGGTCGCAGCAGCGTCGATGGCAATGCGCTCAGCTGGCGTCTGGGCAGCACCTTTGCCGCCCGGGACGGCGTGAACCTGTACGCCAACGTCGCCAGTGGCTTCGTGCCGCAGAGTGCCGCCAACCAGAATCCGTCGGCCGGTGGGCCCTTCGACGCTGAGCGCAGCAGGCAATGGGAAATCGGCCTGAAATCCCTGCTGGCCGACCGTGTGACCCTGAACATGGCGGCCTACCGCATCGACCGCAGCAACATCGTGCAGGCCACCGGCGAGGTGATCGGCGGGGTAAACCAACTCGCTGCACTGGGCCTGGTACGCAGCACGGGCATGGAACTGGACCTGCTGGCCGACGTGACCGAGCGCTGGGTGGTGAACCTGACCTACGCCTACAACGACGCACGGGTGAAGGATGCCGGACCGAACGGCATCACCAATGCCTCCGGCGACCGCTTCGCCAATGCGCCACGCAACAAGCTCGGCGTGTGGACGCGCTACGACCTGCCGTCAATCAACTCGGCCATCGGCTTCGGCGCCGACCATGTGGGCGAGCGTGTCAGCCTGGATGGGCAGGCGGTCAAGGCATACACGGTATTCGACATGAGCTGGAAGACCACGTGGAAGCAGTGGCAGTTCCAGGCCAACGTCAAGAACCTGTTCGCCAAGGTGTACGCGGCCAGCGGCTTCATCGAGCGCAACGGGCATTTCCCGGGCGAGCCGCGGCGGGTGTATGTGCAGGCGGCTTACAGCTTCTGAGAAGGCCTTCCAGCAGAGCCGGGCGCCCGCTCGGCTCTGCTGCGTAACCTCAGCCCATCCGCATCGCAGGGTTGTCACGCGCGTGGACGTCGTTGTCCTGCTGGCGCTGCATGGCCGCCTGCTGTCGTTCCAGGCTGGCGGCCTCGATCTGCCGCAGCGAGTGTTCGACCGGCGTCTGCACTGCCGTGTCCGTAGGCATGACCGCTCGCAGATGCGCGGGATCGCTCATCTCGCCCTGCACCACGAACACGTTGCGGCCGGCCGGATGCTCGGCGGTCTGCGCGCTCAGCAGCACATGGTCGGCCCGTTCAAGCTGGTTGCGACGGGCCAATGCCATCACGCTCGCTACGAGGCGCTCGCTGTTCTCGTCGTGGGTACGCCCGGCGCCGGCATCGATCGCGGCCACGCCTTCGCGCACCTGTTGCATCAGTGCGTAGTCGCGGTGGCCCGGACCAATGTCGGCCAGGCGGGTCGGTGCCTGCGAGAAATCCGGCACGTCGTCCACGGCTGCGGTCAGCGGGCTGCGGGTGATGGTCCGGTACGGGTCGTCCGGGTGGAACTGGGTGCGTTTTTCCTGGCGCTCCAGACGAACCTCGCGCGCGTCGTTGAGCTCGGCGATGCGGGCCGGATCGGTGATCTCCCGCATCGACATGTGGCCGCCGCCCGCGCTGACACTGGCCCACTTCCTGTCCGCTGCGAAGTACATTGCGTAGTAGCTGTTGCCACCGATGACGTTCGGATCGACCGCCGAGCGCCCTTCCAATGCCTGAGTGGCTTCCAGCACGCTCAACCGGGTGAGGTACTGGCCGCCCTTCGCCCATCCCATCTGGCTGATGGCATCGACACTGGTATTGCCTACGCGCGGGCCGCCGGCGTAGTCGTTGTTGAGCATGTTGGTCCAGATCTGCTCCAGCTTCTCGGGGCCGCTCTTCTGTTCAGCCGCCTGCAGCAACACGCGCGGCGTCCAGCAGTTGGGATCGAGTTCATGCCGTTCAAATGCGCGGTCGTGAGCCAGCATCACGTCTTTGCCGGGAAGATTCAGTGCCAGGTCGGATCGCCCCTGCTCCATCCAAAACAGGCGTCGCTCCAGGTCCTGGCGCAGAAGCGTCTGCCCAAACATCTCCCATTGGCGCTCGCTCAGCTGCGCGTCGGGAAAGCCGGAGCCCTTGCCTTCCTAATGCCGGGCATACTCCTGTGCATAGCTGTTTGCAACGCGGCCAGGCAAGCTGTCGTTGCGAACCACGCCCAGCGCAAGCGTCCCATAGCCATCCGCGTCCGGCAGCTGCGACAGATAGTTCCAGTACAACTCGCGGTTTCCAGCCTTGGCATAGCTGGCCAGAATCTTGAGATTTTCTTGCGTCAATCCGCCCATCGCCTGCTCCTGAATGCACTCACTTCCGGACCCGGGAGCGCGCGAGAACATCCCGCACCGCATCTTCCATCCGCTTCCAGTCCGCCAGGAAGGCCCGCTTGTAGTTCAGCGAGATGGAAAGCTTGTTCTCCACATCCGAGAAATAGTGGAAGCACCCCGCGGCGGCTTGTCCCTGCTCACTGATGACCTGATCGCCCTGCAGTCGAACGCCGTCCCCCCGGAACGCCGTGTTTTCGCATTTGATGAATGTGGTCAGGTTGCCGTTGGGAGCGCGCGCGATGTACCAGTCATCTTCATAGGCAGGATTGCGGGTGGGCGGTTGTCCATAGCGTGCTTCGTACTCCTTCGAGAAAACCGCCATCCTCGTTTCATCGATGGCGTAAGGCGTCAGGCCCATGACATCGGGCTGCGCAATCCGCAGATCGAGCCGATCCCGAGGATCCTTTCGCTCCACCGACCCCTCCTCGGTGGATGCCTGGTTGGAGGACAAGCGCTCCAATGATGTTTCGATTGGCGCACGATCGATGTAGTCGATCGCCACAGCAATCTCCTTCCGGAAATCATTCGTACGCGGATTGGCCCGGGCGCCCGGCGCCGTCGGCTTCATGTCCGGCCACTCGATGACCAGCGTCACGCCCTCGCCTGGCCACGGTGCGATCTGGCTGTCCAGGTAGTTGGCCGGAATGCGGAAGGTATTCGGCCCGAGCTTCACGTCCACGGGCGCATCGGTATAGGTGTGGCCGTTGATCGTGCGGCCGGTCTGCGTTGCGCCGGACATGGCGGGATTCCTTTCGTGTTCGGTGGACGGTGACCGTGCACATGCGCTGGCGCTCACCGCGACGGCAAGTGCAAGCGTCAGGCAACGGCTCGGGGACATCACGTGCATGGGCATTCCATTGCAGGGTTCCAGCGCCACTATAAGGAGCCGGGCGTCAACCGAACAGGAACCGCATCGCAGCCCTTCATGGAACCAGGCAGCGCTCTACCTGCAGTGACAGCACTTGGCAGGCGTTGAACAGGCCCTCGACCACGGCGGCGGAGGGACAGCAGGCGGGATCGTCGCTCTCCCGCGCCACATGCGCAGCGTGCAGCACCGCGGTCAACGCCGTGATGCCCGAAATGCTGCGGGTCGCCAGGGCCATGTCGAAGGCGCGGCCGGGGCTCAGGCACATTTCACTCCAGGCCTCGCCATCAGCGCGCAGGTTCCTGCCGTGGCCTGCCAGATGTGCAAAGAATGCCGATGGCGTGACGAACTCGGCGGATTCGCGGAGCGCGTCCTCCAGCGTCTCGGCCAAGGCAGCGGGAAGATCGCGCACGGCGGCGCCCAGCAGCGCATGCAGGCGGGGATGGTCGGGAAGACGTTCGGGCATGACGGCAACCTCACGATGTGGCCACCTGCAGATGCAAGGTGGCGGACGGTGCGGGTTGGCGTGCCGGATACGTAGTACGAAAGCCGACGGGCCCTAAGACCCCCACGCACCATCCGCCATGAACTGACAGAAGGTGCATTGTCGTGATCGCAACATACGTTGCAACTACGACGCCTTGTACTACGTAAGTTCGGGACGCCAATCCCGGCCACGGCGAATGCCTTGGCGCGGACATGGTTACCGCCCTGAACCGGCGGTGGAAAGCAGGGAAATCCTGATCGATCACGTCGCTACGTTAGTTGCGTCAGTGGATGTCGAGTTGTCCATTGACTGGCGTTCTTCGCCAGCAGGCGACTACCATCGACGCGTACTTTCCGGACGCCCTATCCAGCCGTATACGACATGCGCGCTCGCGGTGCCAAAGACCCGCCGATGGCTGTAGGCATTCGCGAAACCCGCATGCGGCAAGCGCAACGCCGCGCAGCCTTCAGCTATCGCCTTGGGTGCTCTGATAGCCGCGGTAGGTCTCGCCCCACTCGCGCATCGCCAGCAGCACCGGCGCCAGCGTGCGGCCGAACTCGGACAGCTCGTATTCCACTTTCGGCGGCACTTCCGGATACACGTGGCGGATCACCACGCCATCGGCTTCCAGTTCACGCAACTGGCTGGTCAGCATGGACTGGGTGGCATTGGGCACCCGCCGCGTCAGTTCCATGAAACGCCGCTTGCCGGTCATCAGGTGAAAAAGAATGATCGGCTTCCACACGCCGCCGATCACCGACAGCGTGACTTCCACCGCGCAACCGCTTTTGCCGTCCCACCGTTTGCTACGCATGCATACTCCGGAAAACCATAGTACCTACGGAAAATCATCGTTCTTGTTGCAATAGTGGCACGAGCCTAGCATGGCCCCATTCCATCAATGTGAGGCCATCCATGACGTTCAAAGCCCTGCTGACCGGCAAGACGAACAACCAGCTTTCGACCGAGCTGGTCGATTTCGACGAGGCGGACCTGATGGACGGCGACGTCCTGGTGCAGGTCGAGTACTCCACGCTCAACTACAAGGATGCGCTTGCGCTCACCGGCAAGAGTCCGATCATCCGGACATTCCCGCTCATTCCCGGCATCGATCTGGCAGGCGTGGTGCTGGAATCCAGCAGGGCCGACTTCAAGCCAGGCGACCGCGTCGTGCTCAATGGCTGGGACCTGAGCATGGGCCACCACGGCGGCCTGGCACAGCGCGCCCGCGTACGCGGCGAATGGCTCAACCGGATTCCCGGCAACCTGAGCACCCGCGATGCCATGGCCATCGGCACCGCTGGCTATACCGCGATGCTGTGCGTGCTGGCCCTGGAACATGCCGGGGTGACGCCCGAGAAGGGCGATGTGCTGGTGACTGGCGCCAACGGTGGCGTCGGCTCGATTGCGGTGGCGATCCTGTCGAAGCTGGGCTATCGCGTGGTAGCCGCCACCGGACGCCCGGAGCATGCTGAGTATCTGCACAACCTGGGTGCGGCCGAGATCATCGATCGTGCGCAGCTTTCGGAGCCGCGCGAGCGGCCGGTGAGTGCCGAACGCTGGGCCGGCGTGGTGGATGTGGCCGGCGGCCCTACCCTGGTCAACGCCATCGCCGAGACGAAGTATCGCGGTGCCGTGGCCGCGTGCGGCCTGGCGCAGAGCGACGCTCTGCACGGCTCGGTATTGCCCTTCATCCTGCGCAACGTGACCCTGGCCGGCGTGGATTCGGTGAATGCCCCACAAGAGGTTCGCCAGCGCGCCTGGGATCGGCTTGCGACCGACCTGGACCCGCAAAAGCTGGAAAGCACCGTGCAGCAGATCGGCCTCGCCGAGGTGCTGGATGTCTATGAGCAGATCATCCCCGGCAAGGTGCGCGGCCGCATCGTCGTGGATGTGAACGCCTGAGGCCTGTCGCGCTGGCGAGGGTGCAATGCCATCGCTGGCTCACGCGCGCGACTGACCGGAAAACGCAGCGTGCCACGCCAAGCCGCCTTATCATGGGGCGGCAAGGGCGCTTTACGCCCGGTGACGTACGCAAGGCAGTATCTGGATGTCTATGGAATGGCGCCCCTCGGTCTGGGGCCAGCGTGTCACCCGCTCGCCGGACTGGCAGTTGCGGCTGGATGGCGAACAGCTCGCGCTTTTGATCGACGGCAGGCAATACCACCAGCATGTGGCGAACGAACACAGCGTGCGGGTCGTTCGCGGCGTGCTCTGGTCCCGGGTCGAACTGACGACCGAGCACGGTGAAGCACTGTCCGTGGATGGGCTGCCGAACAGCCAGGGCTCCCGGCTTGCCGCTGCCGTTCAGCACGTGCTTTTCGCGCGCTCCAGACGAGGGCGCAAGGCACTGTTTGAGCACGTTCTGGCGCAGATCCAGGCGTGGCTGGCCGAGGCAGATGCGCTTACCGACCGAGGCACCACCGGCCGCCGCTGGATCACGTACGAACAGCAGCAGGCGTTGCTGGCCGAACGCCCGTCCCTGCCCCTCCCGTCAGCCGAGCTGGAGCAGCTGTTCCTCGACGAGGAGGTGCATGACGACCTGCACTCGGACCGCCACCGCATGGCACTGGATGCACTGCACGACTGGCAGCTGGATTGGCCCGCCATGTGGGCGGACGCCAATGAGGCAATGGCGACCCGTGAACTGGGTCTGGCCAAGCCCTTCCTGGACCGGGTCGAGAGCAGGCCGCTGACCGCGGAGCAGGCCCGCGCCGTCATCTGCTTCGACAACCGGGTGCAGGTCGTGGCCGCGGCCGGCTCTGGCAAGACCTCCACGATGGTTGCCAAGGCCGCCTATGCCATCGATCGCGGCTTCGTGGAGCCCGAACGGATCGTGATGCTCGCCTTCAACAAGGACGCCGCCAAGGAGCTGGAAGAGCGCGCGCAGCGATGCTTCGACCGGCTCGGCATGGGCGACACCGTGGTGGAAGCCCGGACCTTCCACGCCCTGGGCCTGTCCCTCATCGCCAAGGCCACAGGGCGCAAGCCCGATATCCCGGAATGGGCGGTCGACGCAACGCTGGGCTTCAACAAGCTGGCCGAACTGGTGGACGACCTGAAGGACCGTTCGACCCACTTCCGCACCCAGTGGGACATGTTCCGCCTGGTGTTCGGACGCGATCTGCCGCCGTTGGGTGCCGACATGATGGCCGATGGTTACGACCGCGATGGCACACCCTACATACGTACACTGCAGGGTGAGCGGGTGAAGAGCCTGGAAGAGTGCGTCATCGCCGACTGGCTGTTCTACAACGGAGTGGCGTACGACTACGAGCGGCGCTACGAGTTCGATACCGCGACGGATACCCACCGCCAGTATCGTCCGGACTTCTACTATCCGGACGCCCGGCTGTATCACGAGCACTTTGCGCTGGATGCCGATGGCCATCCGCCGAAGCACTTTGCCAACTACAGCGAAGGGATGCACTGGAAGCGGCAGCAGCATGCGGCACGCGGCACCGCACTGGTCGAAACGACGTCGTTCGGCCTGCGCAGTGGACAGGCCCTGCAGCATCTTGCCGAGCGGCTGGGTGCGTCTGGTGTCGAACTCGACCCGCACCCGGACCGCGAGCTGCCTGACCAGGGCGCCAAGCCGATGCCGGATGCAGACCTGATTGGCCTGATGCGCACCTTCATTGCGCATGCCAAGAGCAACTGCCTGACGCTGGATGACATGGCGGCGCGCCTGCGGCAGATGCCCGAGGATCAGTTCAAGGAACGCTACCGGCGCTTCCTGGAGATCGCCGGGCCGGTTTTCCAGGCCTGGGACAACGCGCTGGCTGACGAGCGCAGCATCGACTTCGAGGACATGCTCAACATGGCCGCCGGGCTGCTGGAACAGGGCCACTATGAATCACCCTACGATCTGGTGATGGCCGACGAATTCCAGGATGCCTCGCGCGCCCGTGCGCGCCTCTGCCGTGCGCTGGTCAGCCAACCGGGCCGCTATCTGTTTGCGGTGGGCGATGACTGGCAATCGATCAATCGCTTCGCTGGCGCCGACGTTTCGGTGATGACCGGATTCCGTGAATGGATGGGGCATGGCCAGGTGCTGAAACTGGAGCAGACGTTCCGCTGCCCGCAGGCACTGTGCGACGTCTCCAGCCGCTTCATCAGCCGCAACCCCGCGCAGATGGCCAAGAAGGTCCGCTCTGCTGCGCCGGCAGTCGGCCCGGTGCTGCAGGCGTTCCAGATGAACCGGCGTGAGGAGGTGCAGGATGGCGTTCGCCAGTACCTTTCGAAGCTGCACCAGCAACTGTTGTCAGGCGCGGTGGCGCAGGGCCGCAATGGACGCGTGACGGTCTTTGTTCTGGGGCGGTATCGCGCGGATCGCGGTGCAGTGCCTTCGGATTGGAAGACGGCCTTTGGCAGCACGATGGACGTCGAGTTCCTGACCGCACATCGATCGAAGGGGCGCGAGGCGGACTACGTGATCCTGCCGGGCATGATCAACCGCAGCTTCCCGAACCTGCGCGCGGATGACCCGGTGCTTTCGCTGGCGATGCCGGACGGCGATACCTATCCGCTGAGCGAAGAACGGCGCCTGTTCTATGTCGCGCTGACGCGTGCGCGACGGTCGGTTGCGATGTTCACCCTGCAGGGCAGGCACTCGCCATTCCTGGATGAGCTGGTGAAGGACGGGGCCGTAGAAGTGACCGCGATTTCAGGCGCGGCCATCCACGAAGAGCGCTGCCCGGTGTGCAAGGTGGGCGTGTTCGTGGACCGCAATGGGCCGCATGGGGCGTTCCGGTCGTGCTCGAGTTACCCGTTGTGCCATAACAAGCCGAAGGGTGAGCGTCGTGGGTGAGCGTATTCTCTGCGCTTACCTGGCGATGTGCGCACTGCCCTCACCGTCACCGTGAGCTTCGCCCAGGCGGAGATCGACTACTCACTCCGGCTGCTAGACTTTGCCGACATTCAAATGGACGACCCCATGGAACGGTGGTATCTGGCAACACTGCTGGCGTTGCTCCTGCACCAGATTGATGCAGCGTTCTGGCACGAGTGGGCCCTGTTCGGCGTTCCCGGCGGCATCCAGGGGTTTCTGGCTTTCAACCTGATCGCTGTGGGCGCCCTGCTGCATGGCTATCGCCAGGTTGTGCTGGCCAAGCCCTCCGCGCGGGCGTATGCCAGCCTGTGCGGGACAGTTGGCGCCGGCACCGCCATGATTCATGTGGGCTTCGCCGCGGCCGGTCGTGACGAGTTCCTGCTTCCGCTCTCCATCGCAACGCTGGCGGCCTGCCTCGTGGCCGGCGTCGGGCTCCTCATGCAAGGCCGCCGTGCTACCCCGGCTCGCGTGCAGATCGATGGCGTGGACTGACGAGACGAAAAAGCCCCTGAATCCAGGGGCTCTTTGAATCAACTGGCGGAGAGAGTGGGATTCGAACCCACGGAAGGTTTGACCCTTCGCCGGTTTTCAAGACCGGTGCCTTAAACCGCTCGGCCATCTCTCCAATCGGGTCCCGGTCGCCCGGGCAGCGCCGTATTCTCGCACGTGACGGGCATTTGCCCAAGACCACCATGCCCCTGCCCTCCGCATCCGGCACGGTGGGGCCTTCGCCGTAGAACAGCAACGCCGGACATCGCCCGGCGCTGCCTTCAAGACCTCTCAGCCCGCATCCACCGCCAGCGCACCCAGCGCACTGGCCTTGATCCGCTCCTTGGCCTTTTCACAGGCGCCACCGCAATCCAGGCGCGAGGCCTCCAGCTGCGGCGGCAGGTGCTCGGCCAGGAAGTCGATGAACACGCGCACCGCCGGCAGCAGGCCGCGGCGCGAAGCGAACACGGCGTGGCACACGCCCTGCGGCAGCGACCAGTCCGGCAGCACCACTTCCAACTCGCCGTTGCGCACGGCGTCGGCGCACACGGTCTCCGGCAGCATGGTGATGCCGAAACCGTCCTTAACCATGCTCTGCAGCAGCGGGAAGTCGAAACCGGCCACGCGCGGCTGCAAGTCGACCCGGCGCACTTCGCCTTCCGGGCCATGCAGTTCCCAGCGCTGGCGTGCTTCGTCTTCGCTGATGCTGAGGGTGACGTGCTGGGTGAGCTCTTCCGGGTCCTTGGGGCGTCCGGCGCGGTCCAGGTACTTGGGGCTGGCCACCAGCAGTTCCTGCACCTGGCCGAAGCTGCGCATCACCAGGCTGCCGTCGTCATCCAGGCGCGAACGCACGCGCAGGGCGACGTCGTAGCCTTCATTGATGATATCCACGCGGCGGTTGCTGATGTTCAGCTGCAGCCGCACCTTCGGGTACTGCTCAAGGAACTTGGGCAGCAGCTTGGGCAGCTGCATCTGCGCCAGTGACACCGGCACGCTGGCGCGCACCACACCGCGCGGCTCCGCGCTGAGGCGGTCCACCACTTCGCGTGCGGCCTGGGCCTCGGCCAGCATCGTCTGCGCATGGCGGTGCACGCTGGTGCCGACATCGGTGACCGCGAAACGGCGCGTGGAGCGCTGCAGCAGGCGTACGCCCAGGTCGGTTTCCAGCTGGCTGATGCGGCGGCTCAGGCGCGACTTGGGAATACCCAGTGCGCGCTCGGCGGCGGCGAATCCGCCGTGGTCGACCACCATCGCGAAGTAATACAGGTCATTCAGGTCATGCATACCCGAGTTCCATATCTAGAACAATACGTGGCATTCAATCACCTTTATCCCGCCTTTGCAACAACCTATCGTTCTCTCCGTCGGCGGGGCCCCCCGCCCCTTCCTCCCAGAACACAGGTGACTGCCATGAAGCTTCTGCATCTCGACGCCAGCGTGCTTGGCGACAACTCCGTCTCGCGCCAGCTGTCGGCCGCCGTGGTCGCCCGCTTCGCCAGCCAGATTGATGGCCTGCAGGTCGATTATCGCGATCTTGACGCCAATCCGGTACCGCATCTGCGCAGCAGCTCGCTGGCCAGGACCGACGCGGCCGAGGCGACCGATGCTGAACAGGTGATGCAGCAGTTCCTGGACGCCGACATCGTGGTGATCGGCGCGCCGATGTACAACTTCAGCATTCCGTCCACGCTGAAGGCCTGGATCGACCGCGTGGCCGTGGCCGGCCGCACCTTCAAGTACACCGAGAACGGCCCGGTGGGACTGGCCGGTGGCAAGCGGGTGATCATCGCCAGCAGCCGTGGCGGCATCTACACCGACTCGCCGGCCGACTTCCAGGAGCCGTTCCTGCGCCAGGTGTTCGCCTTCATGGGCATCAACGAGGTCGAATTCGTGCGCGCCGAGGGCATCGCCTATTCGCCGCAGCACCGTGAAGACGCCATCGCCGGTGCGCTGGCAGCACTGCCGTCGCACGAAGCGGCCGAACCCGTCGCCGCATAACGCGTTCCAACGTTCGGCGCCCCTCTCTCCTCGTCTGGGCGCTGAACGCGGGCCGGGATCCCCTCCCCCATCCCGGCCCACCCTGGCGGCCCCGCTGTGCGGGGCCGTTTTCTTTTGCGACGCGCTAGGCTGGGGGCATGAACTACATCGTGACGGCTGCGCACCGCAGCGAATTTCCGCACCCGATCACCCTGCGCCGTGGCCAGGCGCTGGTGGTGGGCGAACGTTATGAAGGCCCGGAGGGCTGGGAAGACTGGTTCCTGTGCCAAGCCGAAGGGCAGCAGCCCGGTTTCGTGCCGGCGCCGGTGATCGGTCACGATGCGCAGGGTGACGCCTATGCCACGGAGGATTACTGCGCGCGGGAGCTGGATGTGGATCCCGGGCAGATCTTGCGCGGGCTGCGCCCCCTCAATGGCTGGGCGTGGTGCGTGCCGGAGACCGGCGAACCGGGATGGGTACCGCTGGAGAAGCTGCGCGCTGTGGAGTGATCGCGGGGGTTCATCCACGCATGGCGTGGATCTACTGGGGCATCGTTGAATTCATTCCCGGCGCGTGCAACATCCTCAAGTAGATCCACGCCATGCGTGGATACGGTGCCATGCAAGCATGGCACCCACCCAGCCAGAGAATCAGGCGATGGTTTCCAGGCCGCCCATGTACGGGCGCAGGGCCTCCGGCACGGTGATGCTGCCGTCGGCGTTCTGGTAGTTCTCCATCACCGCGATCATCGCGCGGCCAACCGCCACGCCCGAGCCGTTCAGGGTATGCACCAGCTCAGGCTTGCCGGTGGCCGGGTTGCGCCAGCGCGCCTGCATGCGGCGGGCCTGGAAGTCACCACAGTTCGAGCACGAGGAGATCTCGCGGTAGGTCTCCTGCGACGGAAGCCAGACTTCCAGGTCGTAGGTCTTGATGGCCGAGAAGCCCATGTCGCCGGTGCACAGCAGCACCTTGCGGTACGGCAGGCCCAGCTTTTCCAGCACTACTTCGGCACAGCGGGTCATGCGCTGGTGCTCGGCGTCGCTGTCTTCCGGGCGGCTGATCGAGACCAGCTCGACCTTCTCGAACTGGTGCTGGCGGATCATGCCGCGCACGTCGCGGCCACCGCTGCCGGCCTCGGCACGGAAGCACATCGAGTGGGCGGTCATGCGCAGCGGCAGGCGCTCGGCGTCGACGATCTCGTCGCGCACGATGTTGGTCAGCGGCACTTCCGAGGTCGGGATCAGGTACCGCGTGGAGTCGCCCACGGCGGTCTTGAACAGGTCGTCCTCGAACTTCGGCAGCTGGCTGGTGCCACGCAGCGAATCGGCGTTGACCAGCAGCGGCACGTTGGTTTCCTCATAGCCGTGCTCACCGGTGTGCAGGTCGACCATGAACTGGGCCAGCGCACGGTGCAGGCGCGCGATCGGGCCGCGCAGTACGGTGAAGCGCGAGCCGGACAGCTTGGCCGCGGTCTCGCCGTCCAGCCAGCCGTTGCGCGCACCCAGCTCAACGTGGTCGAGCACCTTGAAGTCGAACTGGCGCGGAGTACCCCAGCGCGCCTGCTCGACATTGTCGTTCTCGTCGGAACCGGCCGGCACGTCATCGGCCGGCAGGTTCGGAATCCCCATAGAGATCGCTTCGATCTTCTCGCGCAGCTCGTCCAGCGCCACTTCCGAGGCCTTCAGCTCGTCGGCGAATGCAGCGACCTCGGCCATGATGGCCGACACGTCCTCGCCCTTGGCCTTGGCCTGGCCGATAGCCTTGGAACGGCTGTTGCGCAGGCTCTGCAGCTCCTGGGTACGCACCTGGATGCGCTTGCGATCGGCCTCCAGGGACTCCAGGGCAGACACGTCGAGCTCGAAGCCGCGGCTGGTGCGCAGGCGTTCGGCGAGGTCGGCGGGCTGGTGGCGGAGCAGGGCTGGATCAAGCATGGCAGGTGTCGTGGTGGGTATCAGGGATGGGATTATCGCTTGTTATACGGATTTCTGCCGCCCGGTTCATTCCCGCCGTGGCAGAATCGGGGCATTCCGTACTGGTCCGGTCCATGTCTGCACCCCGCTCGTCGTCCGCCAAGTCGTTTACCGTGCATATCCCGCGCAACGCCCTGAAGATCGCGGGCATCGCCTTCGGCGTGGGCGTGCTGCTGTTCGTGCTGGTCTGGTACACCGGTCGCGACAAGGAATTCTTCCGCGCCGACCCGGCCGCACAGACCCCGCAGGCGACGGCGCAGGTGGAACCGCTGCCCGAACCGCTGGCTGCGGCCGCCGGTTCCAGCGACATGCCCGATGCCAAGCCGGCCCCGGTCGAGGAGGAAGCCCCGAAGCTGGTCGAAACCCCGCCGCCACCGCCGGCGCCCGTCGCTGAAGCGGCCCCGGTCGCACCGGCCCCGGCGCCGGCTGCTACAGGCAACAGCCAGCCGATGCCGATCGCCGGCCAGTCGCCTCCACCGGCCTACCCGGCCGCCGCGCTGCGCGCCGGCGAGACCGGCAGCGTGGTGGTGCGCGTGGACGTGGATGCCACCGGCTATCCGAACAATGCCACGGTGATCCAGCGCAGCGGCTCACGCGAGCTCGACCGTGCCGCGACCGATGCGGTGCGCCGCTGGCGCTTCACCCCGGCGCAGAGCAACGGCCAGGCCGTACCGGGCAGCATTGAAGTGCCGTTCGACTTCAAGACCCAGTAACTGAACGTTTCCCGGCAGGCAAACTGAACCCTGCCGGTCGCGTTGACGCAACGCTGACACTTCCCGCCACTGGCCCGCGCAACACTCTCCCCGTCGTCCATTGACGGAAGGAGTTTGCGATGACCGCCACCACCCACGAAGACCTTCATTCGCCGCAGCTGCAGCAGGACGCCAGCGAACAGCACAAGCCCACGTCGCCCTGGATGTGGATCGCGCTGATCGTGGCGATGTTTGCCGCCGCGCTGCTCTGGCTGCGTCACTCGAACCAGGAAGACGTGGCGCCGGCACCGGTCGGCGAGCGCATGCTGCCCGCGCCCGAGCAGGCGCCGGTCGCCGATGTACAAGAGCCTGCGGCCCGCCAGGCCGCAGCGGCCGGCAACCAGCGCAAGGCCCCCCCTGCCGTACGCAATCGCGAGGCACGCCCGCTGGCAGGCAACAGCAAGCCGACCTACCCCGCTGCCGCGCTGCGCAATGGCGTGCAGGGCAGCGTGATCGCCAGCCTGAATGTCGATGCCCGCGGCCAGGTCACCAATGCTGCGATTGTTTCGCGCAGCGGCGAGCGCAGCCGTGACCTGGATCGTGCGGTGCTGAACGCCGTGCAGAACTGGAAGTTCCAGCCGGCGATGCATGAAGGCCGTGCAGTGGCCAGTGTGGTGCGGGTCCCGGTGGATTTCCGTACCGGACAGCGTTGATCGCGGACGAGGGGTTCGTGATGTTTAGACGGAGGCTTCGGCCTCCGTCCTTTTATGCGGAGAAGCGTGCCGACCAAGGTCGGCACCTACCGGGCGATGTGAGCGCGCCGACCGAGGTCGGCACCTACCGGACAGGGGGCGCGTGCCAACCATGGTTGGCACCTACCGGAAAACCTGATCGGCCGATCAGGCCAGGTTGAAGCCGGCGCTGCGTGCCAGGCCGTCGAAGTCCGGGAAGGAGGTGGCGACGTTGGCGACGTCGTTGATGCGCACTTCGCCGTCGCTGATCTGGCCGGCAATGGCAAACGCCATGGCAATACGGTGGTCACCGTGGCTTTCGATGGTGCCACTCCCCAGCCGAACGCCGCCGTGCAGGGTGGCGCCGTCTTCGGTCTCGTCCACCTGCATGCCCAGCGCACGCAGGCCGGTGGCCATCGCCGCAAGGCGGTCGGATTCCTTCACTCGCAGTTCGGCCGCACCGCTCACCACGGTCTGGCCCTCGGCGGCCGCGGCGGCCACGAACAGCGCCGGGAACTCGTCGATCATGTCCGGCACCAGTTCTTCCGGAATGCGTGCGCCCTTCAGCGGGGCGTAGCGCACCACCAGGTCGGCCACCGGTTCACCGCCCTGTTCTGCCGGGTTCTCTTCGCTGATGTCCGCACCCATCAGGCGCAGCGCATGCAGCAGGCCAGTGCGACGCGGATTCAGGCCGACCTGCTTCAGGCGCAGCTCGGAACCGGGAATGATGCTGGCGGCGACCAGGTAGAACGCGGCCGAAGAGAAATCGGCGGGTACCACGATATCCGTGGCGCGCAGGCGCTGGCCACCGCGCAGGCGGGCCTTGCCCGGCGAAAACGCGATGTCCACGCCGAATGCGGACAACATGCGCTCGGTGTAGTCGCGGGTCGGGTGCGGTTCGGTCACGCTGGTTTCGCCCTGCGCATACAGCCCGGCCAGCAGCACCGCCGACTTGACCTGCGCACTGGCCACCGGCGAGGCGAAATCGATGCCGTGCAGCGCTTGGCCACCATGCACGTGCAGCGGCGGCGTGCCGTCGTCCTGGGTGTCGATCCTTGCGCCCATCTGCGACAGCGGGCCGGTCACGCGGCGCATCGGTCGGCCGGACAGCGATTCATCGCCGATCAGCGTGCAGTCGAAGGCCTGGCCTGCCAGCAGGCCCGCCAGCAGGCGCATGCCGGTACCGGCATTGCCGCAGTCCAGCGGTGCCTGCGGTGCTTTCAGGCCGTCGATACCCACCCCATGCACGATGCGCTGCGACGGGCTGGGGGTTTCGATGCGCACCCCCAGCTGGCTGAAGATGCGCGCGGTGGCGCGGGTGTCTTCGCCTTCCAGGAAGCCCTCGATGTGCGAGGTGCCATCGGCCAGCGCGGCAAACATCACCGAGCGGTGCGAGACCGACTTGTCGCCGGGAATGGTCAGGCTGCCCTGCAGCGGCTGGCCCTTGCGGGCTATCCAGTGTTGCGCGTTGCTCATCGTTCGATCATTCCGTAAACACCGGCAGCGCCGGCGATGCATCAGGGAGTGGCGGCTGTTGCCGCCGCAGCAGCACTCAGGGCACGGCCACCGGATAGGAGCCCAGCACCTTGATCTGCGCCGAGTGCGCTTCCAGTTCGGCCAGCGCAGCCTGCATCGGCGCGTCGTCGATGTGGCCGGCCAGGTCGATGAAGAAACCGTACTCCCACTTGCCGTGGTGTGACGGCCGCGACTCGATGCGGTTCATGCTGATGCCGTGGCGGGCGAACGGGCTGAGCACGTCGAACAGCGCACCGGGCTTGTCATGGATGAACACCAGCACCGAGGTGCGGTCGTGCCCGGAGGTCGGGAAAATGTTGCGACCCACCACCAGGAAGCGGGTGGTGTTGTCGGCATCGTTCTGGATCGGCTTGGTGACCACCTTCTTCAGGCCGTACACGTGGCCGGCACTCTCGCCGCCGATGGCCGCCGCGTCGTCGGCGTTGCGCGCACGACGCGCGCCTTCGGCGTTGCTCGACACCGGAATCTTCTCGGCCTTCGGCAGGTTGGCGCGCAGCCACGCCGAGGTCTGCATGAACGACTGCGGATGCGCGTAGATGCGCTCGATGTCCTCGATGCGGCCGCTGCGCGACATCAGGTACTGCTGCACGCGCAGTTCCACTTCGCCGCAGATCTTCAGGTTGGAAGTCAGGAACATGTCCAGGGTGATCTGGATGGTGCCCTGCCCCGAATTCTCCACCGGCACCACGCCGAAATCGGCGTTGCCCGCTTCCACTTCCTGGAACACCTCTTCGATGCTGGCCATCGGCAGGCCCAGCGCCGAGCGGCCGAAGTGCTTGAGCACGGCCTGCTGGCTGAAGGTGCCTTCCGGGCCGAGGTAACCGATCTTCAGCGGCTCCTGCTGGGCCAGGCAGGCCGACATGATCTCGCGGTAGACGTGCACCAGCAGTTCATCGCTGAGCGGGCCTTCGTTGCGGTCCACCACCATGCGCAGCACCTGCGCTTCGCGCTCGGGGCGGTAGTAGTCGACGGCAGCGGCCAGCTTGCCCTTGGCCTTGCCGACCTGGTGGGCGAAGCGCGCGCGCTCGGCGATCAGGCTCTGGATGTCGCGGTCGATCTGGTCGATCTTCGAGCGCACATCGGCCAGCGCCAGCGGCGCCAGGGTGGGTGCCGGGTTCGAGGTGGCCTTGGCCTTGCCCTTCGCCTTGGTGGGCACGCTGTCCTTGGCCGGTTCGGCCTTCTTCGGCGCCTTCTTGCTGGATTTGCTGCTTGCCATCGGAATTCCTTGTTGCGGGGCACGCACCCGACGGTGCGCGCCGTTCATTGCTCAGCCGTGACGCTGCTGGAAATCGGCCATGAAGGCGACCAGCCCCTCGGCCCCGGCCAGCGGCATGGCGTTGTAGAGCGAGGCACGGATGCCACCGACGACCTTGTGCCCCTTCAGCGCCAGCAGGCCAGCGGCCTTGGCCTCGGCCACGAAGCGGGCATCGAGATCGGCATCGGGCAGGAAGAACGGGATGTTCATCCGCGAACGGGCCGCGTGTGCAACCTCATTGCGGTAGAAGCCGCCGGAACCGTCGATGGCGCCGTACACCAGCGCGGCCTTGGCGGCATTGCGCCTGGCGAACTCGGCCACGCCGCCCTCGGCCAGCATCCACTTGAACACCAGGCCGGCCAGGTACCAGTTCCAGGTTGGCGGGGTATTGAGCATCGAATCGCGGGCGACATGCGAGCGGTAATCGAAGATGTCCGCGCGCGGCTGGCCACTGCGCTCGAGCAGGTCGCGGCGGATGATCATCACCGCGATGCCGACCGGGCCCAGGTTCTTCTGCGCGCCGGCATAGATCACGCCGTAGCGGCGCACGTCCAGCGGCTCGCTGGCGATGGACGAGCTGAAGTCGGCGATCAGCGGAACGTTGCCGGTGTCGGGCACATCACGGAACTCGACGCCGTGGATGGTCTCGTTGGCGGTGATGTGCACGTAGGCGGCATCGGGTGACAGCTGCCAGTCGGCGCGCGGCGGCAGCGTGCGATAGCCATCGGCCTCGCTGCTGGCGGCGATGTTGACGTCCACGTAGACACCGGCCTGCCTGACCGCGGTCTTGCCCCAGTGGCCACTGACCACGTAGTCGGCACGCTGGCCGGGGGCGGCGAAGTTCAGCGGGATCAACGCCTGCTGGGTGGTGGCACCACCGGACAGGAACAGCACCGCGTAGTCTTCGGGGATATCGAGCAGGCGACGCAGGTCGGCCTCGGCCTCGGCGGCCACGGACATGAATTCCGCGCCGCGATGGCTCATTTCCACGATCGAAGCGCCGGACCCGTGCCAGTCCAGCATTTCCGCCTGCGCCTGGCGCAGGACCGATTCCGGCAAGGTCGCAGGGCCGGCACTGAAGTTGAACGCGCGCGTCATGTCACACCTGTGGGGCAAGACCCCTAGTATGCCGCAGTGCACCAGCCTTGCGGCCTTGTGCGGCAAGGGAAATTTGGTTTCATTGGAATCCATCGGCAACGCGACCGGGTAGTGCCGGCCGCTGGCCGGCAACCTAACGGATTCGGGGCGGCGGTTGCCGGCCAGCGGCCGGCCCTACCGTCAGCGCGCGCCGAACCAGAGCAGCAGGCTGAGCAGCGCGGCCAGCAGCAGCGCACTGACCAGCAGCCCCGGCCAGCGCCGCACCCTGCGCGGCGCGGCCGGCAGCACCGGCGCCTGTTCCACGTCCTCGCCCGACTCGTCCTCGACCGGCAACGACCGTCGGCGCGGATCATGCGGCACTTCCAGCACGAAACGGTGCTGGCCATCGAACACCACCTGGTCGCCGGCCTGCAGCCAGCAATGGCGCACGGCCACGCCATTGACGCGGGTGCCGTCGGCACTGCCGAGATCGCGCAGCAGCACGCGTTCGCCGTGCACTTCCACGCGGGCATGCTGCTCGGCAAAAGCCGGGTCATCGATGGCGATGTCGGCCTCGTTGCCACGCCCGATCAGGCGGGCCCGCGACAGGGTGAAGCTGCGGCCATGATGGAGACCGCCGACACCGCGCAGCAGCCGCTGCTGCTCGTCGCTGCCATCTTCGGCTTTCGGCGCAGGCGCCTGCAGCAGGCTTTCGACCTCGCCCTGCAGGACCATCTCCACGCCATCCACATACACCGCATCGCCTGCACGCAGCAGGGCCATCCGGCGTACCGGGCGACCGTTGACGTGGACGCCGCGGATGCCGTTGCCGACCTGCAGCCAGAGGCCGCGATCATCCATGCAGAACTGGGCCAGCAGCAGTGCGCCGTGGCCAGGATCTCCGAGCCGCACGCTGCCGTTGGCCTGGCGCACGATGCGCTGCACCCCGGGCCGCAAGGGCTGGTCGGGCTGTTGTTGTTGACTGAAGTGAACAAGCAGGTTCTGCACGCGGCGCAGCCTAGCAGGTTGGTCGCCAACGAAGAAGAACCCACGATGAGTGCTTGGCGCGGCGGCCCTTGATGCGCACAATGCTTGCCCTCTTCGACCATCCCCGCCCTGCGCCAGGAGCCTGCATGTCCACCATCGATGTCCGCCACGCCCACGCCCTGCCCGATGCACAGGCGCGCGCCGCGATCGAACAGGTCGCTGCCAAGCTGTCCGAGCGCTTTGGCCTGAAGTCGTCCTGGACCGCCGACGTACTGAACTTCTCCGGCAGCGGCGTGGACGGTGTGATCGAACTGCAGCCGGGCGCGGTGCGCGTAACCGCCAAACTGGGCTTCCTGCTGTCGGCGATGAAGGGCATGGTCGAAGGCGAGATCCAGCGTGTGCTGAAGGAAAAGCTGGGCTGAACCCCGGCGGCGGCCGTCACGGCCGTGCAACGCCGGTGCGCGCTACTCTCGGGGGCAGGCCCAACTCCCACGGGAAGTGCGATGAACCACTACGAGAACGACGACCGCCGCAACGACGATGCCTCTTTCGGTGACCAGGCCGAGCGCTTCTCGCGCAAGCTGAGCGATTCGGCCCAGCAGGTCTGGCTGGCCGGGTTGGGTGCGCTGGGTCGCGCCCAGGCCGAGGGCAGCCGCTTCTTCGACGGCCTTGTGAAGGAAGGCGAAGCCTGGGAAGCCCGCCGCCGTGAACGCAACGGCGACCAGGGCCCGGGCTGGCGTGACAATGTCGAGACCTCGCTGGACGAGGCCCGCGAGAAGGCCTCCGGCACCTGGAACAAGGTCGAGAAGGCCTTCGATGACCAGGTGCAGGGCGTACTCAAGCGCCTGCATGTACCCACCGCCGACGAAGTGACCGCGCTGGAGGCGCGCATTGATGCCCTGCACGCGCGCTTGGCCAAGCTGGAAAACCGCGCCGCGTCCGGCACCGATGCCCCTGCTCCGGGCAGCCATCAGTCACCGGACAGCGTGCCCTGACCACGATTGTTGCAATGCAATAAAAATTGATTGACAATCGCGAGCAACCCGCCAATCGCTTCGGCTGCCGTTTGTTCCCTCCCCTCACGGCTTCAGGATTGGCGGGTTTTTCGTGCCCGCTGTACGCCGATCTGCGTGCTCCATCACGCTTTCTGTCAGGAACATCCTGACCCGGCCAGGCACCGCGACCTTTACACTGTCGTTCTCCGCTTTCGCCCCTTCCGCCCTACTCCTGCATGCTCCCCTGGATCCTGGCCCTGCTGTCGGCCCTGCTTAGCTGTTTCCTGGCCGTTGTCTATCTGTGGTGGGTCAAGCGGCGGCAGAAGGAGATGCAACTCGGCCTGCAGGCCCTGGCGGGCATGCATTGGCGCGAATTCTCCGTTCTGGTCAAGCGCATGCTGCGCGAACAGCGCGGCCTGCGTGAACTGATCGATCCGGCGGAAGAAGCCCGCGAGCCAAGCAGCGATTTCATGCTCAGCGATGGCCCCAACCACTGGCTGGTGTCGTGCAAGCATGGCCTGGCCTACCGCATCGGCACCGCCGCAGTGAACGAGCTGGGTGCGGCCGCGCGCCTGGCCGGCGCCAAGGGCGGCGTGCTGCTGACCGAAGGCCGCATCGAGCGCGACGGCCGCAGCGCCGCCGAGAAGCAGGCGGTTGAAGTGCTGGACGGCCCGCGCCTGTGGCCATTGCTGCAGCCTTACCTGCCCGGCGACATCGAAGCGCGCGTGCGCGCCAGCGCCCGGCACGAAGCGCTGCGCCGCATCGCCATCGCCGCACTGGGTTCGGCAACGCTGGGGCTGCTGGTTGGCCTGGGCCTGCAGGGCCTGCGTGTGGAAGAGGCCGCGCCGGTTGCTGCAGCGTCGGTGGTGGCGACGCCTTCAACCGCGCCTGCGGCGGAACCTGCTGGCACCGCGGCAGTGCTCCCGGCCGCCTCTTCACCCGCGGCTGCCGTCGCCCCGGCGGCCGACCCGCGCAGCAACCCCAATCCGGATGCAGCCACGCTGGATCGCTACCAGGCCGATCTGGCCCGTGCCCTGGCTGGCAAGCCCGGCATCGCCAGCGGTGTCTGGCTGACCCGGCAGACGCTGGCGATCAACCGCACCGGTGAACTGGAAAAGGTCTGGCCGCAGGTCTGTGAGGAAGTGCTGCACTACCCTGCCCTGCGCAACGTGCGCATCCAGCTCAATGCCCGCCCCGGCGTGGATGAGCCGGTGCGCTGGCGGCAGTGCGCTACGTATTGATGGGGCAACATCCACGCATGGCGTGGACCTACTGAATCCCGACACACGAATCTCTGGTAGATCCACGCGATGCGTGGATGCCTTTGCAGAGTCGAGCCACGCTCGACTCATCGCGCAACGCGCGAACAGCAGCCGACCATGGGCTGGGCTCTACAGGGCGCCCGCTCAGCCCAATGCTGCGAGATGGGCGATGTAACTGGAGCGGGATTCGCCGGCCGCCCTGGCCTGCGCATCCAGCCTGGCCAGGATGCGACGCGGCAGGCTGATGTTGACCCGTTCGATGGTGTCGTCCAGCAGAGATGGATCAATGCAGATGTAGGCAAGAATCCAGGCCGTACCACTGGGAGCCTCGGCGACGATCTTCTGTGGCGCAGAAGGACTCGGAATCGAGCGCCCCTCATCCAGGGCCGCATCGATCCAGGCAAGCGCAGACTCCTCGGCCGCGCTGAGTGCATCGTCAAGCGTGTCGGCTGCCGAGAAGCACCCCGGCAGATCGGGAACGATGACCCCCCACGCGGTGCGTTCATCGCCGGCCTCAATCAAGACTGGATAGCGCATGGGACCTCCTACGTCAGTCCTGCGAGCTTCCGCAACGCCTGAACCAGCCCCTTGCCCAGATCCTTTCTGGGGTGAGGCACGGTGATGATGTGAGGCCACTGCGAGGTGCACGAATACATGATGGGATCCGCGAATCCTGCAACAGGTCCAACCTGCCGCCTCCAGACCCCGGATGAGGTCCCTGCTCTTCATGCAGGGACGATACACATCGCACACACGCACCAACAGAGTTCAAGACGACAGCCGTACCGGACCAGTAGATCCACGCCATGCGTGGATGGAATCCCTAGCGAGCGCCCGGCGCGAAGCGCGCAACCAGGTCCCAGGCATCCCCCAGGAACACCTGGCGCACGCGGGTGATCGGCTGTTCACCGCGCCAGGTCAGGCGCTCGATCACCAGGCAGGCGGTGCCCGGTTTCACGTCCAGCAGCCTGGCCGTGGCGGTGTCCGCACCCCAGGCACTGATGCGATGCTGCGCGCGCGTCCAGGACACGTTCTGCAGCAACCAGCTGCCCGGCGCGGTGGTACTGAAATCGACTTCCAGTACCTCGGGCACGCCCACCGGACTGATCAGGCGATGCTCCAGCGCCAGCGGACGGCCATCGGCCAGGTGCAGGCAGCGCATCGCCAGCAGCTTCTCGCTGCCGGCCAGCTCCATTTCACCGGCATTGCCGCCGTCGGCCAGGCGCAGCTCGCGCTGCAGCAGGCGGTACGCGTACTGGTGGCCGCGCGAACCGACCTCCATCGCGATATCGGGAATCTCCAGCGCTACCTGCTCCAGGTGCGGCGGCTGACGCGCCACGAATGAACCCGCACGACGGCGGCGTTCGATCATGCCGCTCTCGGCCAGTGCGGTCAGCACCTTGTTCACCGTCATCCGCGAGCAGCCGTACTGCTCCATCAGTTCGTGCTCGTACGGAATCCGGAAGCCCGGCGCCCACTCCCCACTGAGGATGCGGCTTTCCAGATCGCTGCGGATACGCTGGTTGAGCGTGGCGGACTTGCTGGCCTTCACGTAATGGGATCCCGGTGGCGGAGACGATCAGCCCAGCACGCCCTTCAGGGCGGCGGCGAAGGCGGTGGTGATCGCCTCGCGCTGCAGGTGGCGGCCGTCGGCCACGCACTGGCGGCCATGCCGCCAGACCGATCGCAGCGCGCCATTACGTGCGGCGAACACCCAGCTGTCAAGCCATGCGTCATCCTGTCGCGCCTGCAGCGCCGGGTGTGCGGCATCCAGTTCGACCAGATCGGCACTGGCGCCCACCTGCAGGCCAGCGGCCACGCCCAGCGCCTGTGCGCCACCGTGCAATGCACCTTCAAACAGGAAACGACCGGTGCTGCGGGTGGCATCCGGCGCCAGCACGTTGCGTCCGCGCAGGGTCAGCCGCTGGCCGTACTCAAGCAGGCGCAGTTCTTCAGCTGCATCGATCAGCACATTGGAATCGGAACCGACACCGAAGCGCCCGCCCTCGCGGGCGAACGCCTGCATCGGGAACAGGCCGTCGCCCAGATTGGCTTCGGTGATCGGGCACAGGCCGGCCACAGCCTGGCTGGCGACGATGGCCGCGCGCTCGTCATCGGTGATGTGGGTGGCATGCACCAGGCACCAGCGCGCATCGACCGGTGCATGGTCGTACAGCCACTGCACCGGGCGCTGGCCGCTCCAGGCCAGGCAGGCCTCGACTTCACGCACCTGCTCGGCGATATGGATGTGCACCGGGCCGTCGGTCAACGGCAGCAACGCGCCCAGTTCCTCGCCGGTGACCGCACGCAGGCTGTGCGGTGCAATGCCGAGCACCGCATCGGGCAGCGCGGCCAACGCCGGCTTGGCGGCGTCCAGCAGCTGCGCGAAACCGTCCACGTCGTGGATCAGGCGGCGCTGCGCCGGATTCGGCGGCGCGCCACCGAAATCGGCATGCGCGTAGAACACCGGCAGCAGGGTCAGGCCGATGCCGGTCTGATCGGCCGCAGCGGCAATCCGCGCGCTCATCTCGGCGCGATTGGCATAGGCATGGCCATCGGCGTCGTGGTGCAGGTAATGGAACTCGCCGACGCGGGTGAAGCCGCTTTCCAGCATTTCCATGTAGGCCTGGGCGGCGATGGCCTGCACCGCGTCCGGACGCAGGTGGGCCAGGAAGCGGTACATCAGCTCGCGCCAGCTCCAGAAGCTGTCACCGTCACCGCCGCCGATCTCGGTCAGGCCAGCCATGCCGCGCTGGAAGGCATGGCTGTGCAGGTTGGGCAGGCCCGGCACCAGGATGCCGGCGCGGGTGTCGCCGTGCTGGGCGCCCTGCCCCGTACTGATCGCCGCAATACGACCGTCCTGTACCTGCAGGCGGACATCACGGGCCCAGCCATCGGCCAGGAGGGCGTGGGCGGCATGGAAACAGTGCGGGGAACGCGAATCGGACATGGCTGGACAACCCGAAATGGACACCTATATTGTATAGACATATAAGCACAGCCGCGTTGTGGATGCCATGCACGTCGATACCCTCTGGTCCAACGTCCACCTGATCACCCTCGATGGCGAGGGCCTGGGTGTCATCCGCGATGGCGTACTGGCCTGCGCCGAGGGCCGCATCGTCCACGTCGGCCCGGCCGGCAGCGATGCACAGCTGCAGCCGACCACCCGCATCGATGGCGAAGGCCGCTGGATCTCGCCGGGCCTGATCGACTGCCACACCCACCTGGTCTACGCCGGTAACCGCGCCAACGAATTCGAGCAACGCCTGCAGGGCGTGAGCTATGCCGAGATCGCCCGTGCCGGCGGCGGCATCGTCTCCACCGTGCGCGCCACCCGCGCTGCCACGCCCGAGCAACTGGCCAGCGAGAGCCGCCCGCGCCTGCTGGCGATGCGCGCCGAAGGCGTGACCACGATCGAGATCAAGTCCGGCTACGGCCTGACCCTGTCCGACGAACGCAAGCAGCTGCAGGTTGCACGCACGCTGGGCGAGCAATGCCGGGTCAACGTGGTGACCACCTTCCTCGGTGCACACGCGATTCCGCCGGGCCGCGAGGCACAGGAGTACACCGACGAGGTGTGCGAGGTGATGATTCCGGCCATTGCTGCCGAAGGCCTGGCCGAAGCGGTGGACGTGTTCTGCGAGAACATCGCCTTCTCGCCCGCGCAGGCGCGGCAGGTATTCGAGGCCGCCCGCGCGAACGGACTGGCGTTGAAGATCCACGCCGAACAGCTGAGCAACCAGCACGGTGCCGAACTGGCGGCCAGCTTCGGTGCACTGTCGGCCGACCATATCGAACATCTGGACGATGCCGGGATCGCCGCGATGGCCGCTGCCGGTACCGTCGCCGTGCTGCTGCCCGGTGCTTTCTATTTCACCCGCGATACCACCCTGCCGCCGATCGCCGCGCTGCGTGCGGCCGGCGTGCCGCTGGCGCTGGCCACCGACAGCAATCCGGGCACCTCGCCGCTGACCAGCCCGCTGCTGGCGATGAACATGGGCGCGACCCTGTTCCGCCTGACCGTGGACGAGTGCATCGCCGGCTTCACCCGTGAAGCAGCGCGCGCGCTCGGCCATGGTGAGCGCATCGGCCGCCTCGCCGTCGGCATGGACTGTGACCTGGCGATCTGGGACATCGACGCCCCTGCCGACCTGGTCTATCGCATTGGATTCAACCCGCTGCACGCGCGCGTGGTGCGCGGCCAGCCCGACCTGCCTGCCTCCTGGAGCAACACATGAGCAACACCCTGGTTCTTCGCCCCGGCCATGTCACTCTCGCCCAATGGCGGCAGGTCTATCGCGGTGCGCCGCTTGCACTGGACCCGGCCGCGCTGCCGGTGGTGCGCGCCAGTGCCGCAGCCGTCGCCGCCATCGTCGCCAAAGGCGCACCGGTGTATGGCATCAACACCGGCTTCGGCAAGCTGGCCAGCGTGCGCATCGAGCGCGAAGACCTGGCCACCCTGCAGCGGAACATCGTGCTCTCGCATGCCGCCGGGGTGGGCGAGCCGATGCCGGCCAGCGTGGTGCGGTTGATGATGGCGCTGAAGCTGGTCAGCCTGGCGCAGGGCGCATCGGGCATTCGCGAGGAAACCCTGCTGCTGCTCGAAGCGATGCTGGTCAAGGGCGTATTGCCCGTGGTGCCGGCACAAGGCTCGGTGGGTGCCTCGGGCGATCTGGCGCCGCTCTCGCACCTGGCCAGCGTGATGCTGGGCGTGGGCGAAGCCTTCATCGATGGCGAGCGCCTGCCGGCGGTCGATGCCCTGGCACGTGCCGGCCTGCAGCCGATCGAACTGGGAGCGAAGGAAGGCCTTGCGCTGCTCAATGGCACGCAGTTCTCCACCGCCTACGCGCTGGCCGGCCTGTTCGAGATCGAGACCGTATTCCAGGCCGCACTGGTCACCGGCGCGCTGTCGGTGGAAGCGGCCAAGGGCTCGGACACGCCGTTCGACCCGCGCATCCACGCCATCCGCGGCCAGCGCGGGCAGATTGCCACTGCCGCGACGCTGCGCGCGCTGATGCAGGGCTCGGACATCCGCGAATCGCACCGCGACAACGATGTGCGCGTGCAGGACCCGTACTGCCTGCGCTGCCAGCCGCAGGTGATGGGCGCGGCGCTGGACATCCTGCGCCAGGCCGCGACCACGCTGGAAATCGAAGCCAACGGCGTCTCCGACAATCCGCTGGTGTTCACCGACACCGGCGAAGCACTGTCCGGCGGCAACTTCCACGCCGAGCCGGTCGCCTTCGCCGCCGACATGCTGGCGATGGCGGTGTGCGAGATCGGCTCGATCAGCGAGCGCCGCCTGGCGATGCTGGTGGACCCGGCGCTGTCCGGCCTGCCGGCGTTCCTGACCCCGCGCCCGGGCCTGAATTCCGGCTTCATGATTCCGCAGGTGACCGCGGCTGCACTGGTCTCGGAAAACAAGCAGCGCGCCTACCCGGCCAGCGTTGATTCAATCCCGACCTCGGCCAACCAGGAAGACCATGTGTCGATGGCCGCGCACGGCGCACGCCGCCTGATGCAGATGGCCGAGAACGCCGCCAACGTGATCGGTATCGAACTGCTGGCCGCAGCACAGGGCTGCGACTTCCACGCCCCGCTGCGCTCCAGTGCCGCGCTGGAAAGCGTGCGCGCCAGCCTGCGTGCGCAGGTGCCGACACTGGAAGAAGACCGCTACTTCCATCCGGACATGGTGACCGCCACGAATCTGGTGCGCAGCGGTGCGCTGGCGCAGGGCCTGGGCGATCTGTTGCCGACCGTGGAACCGCAGGCATGACGACCCTTCCCGAATGGCTGACGGTGCACGAGGGCGACGCCCCCCTCATCGTCAGCTTCCCGCATACCGGCAGCGAGCTGCCGCACGACCTGATCGGCGACTACCACTCGCCGTGGCTGGCACGCCGCGACGCCGACTGGTGGGTGCACGAGCTGTACGACTTCGTGCGTGGCATGGGCGCGACCACGGTGCGCTCGGCAATCTCGCGTTCGGTGATCGACCTCAACCGCGATCCCAGCGGCGTGTCGCTGTACCCGGGCCAAAACACCACCGGCCTGTGCCCGCTGACGACCTTCGACAACCAGCCGCTGTACCACGCCGGGCGCGAACCGGACGACGCAGAAATCGCCCGTCGCCGCGACACGTATTTCCTGCCTTACCACGATGCGCTGGCTTCGCAGATCACGCGCCTGCGTGCACGCCACGGCACCGTGGTGGTGTACGACGCGCACTCGATCCGCTCACACATCCCGCATCTGTTCGACGGGGAGCTGCCGCAGTTCAACCTGGGCACCGCTGGCCCGTCCGGCGCACCTGACACGTCCTGCGACAACGCCTTGAGCGACGTGGTGGAGAACCTGCTGAAGATCAGTGGCATGAGCCAGGTGCGCAACGGCCGTTTCAAGGGTGGCTGGATCACCCGCCACTACAGCAACATCGCCGGCGGCGTGCACAGCCTGCAGATGGAGCTGGCCTGCCGCGGCTACATGCACGAACCCCTGCCGGACCAGGTGGACGAGCACAGCTGGCCCACGCCGCTCGACCCCGACCACGCCGCACCGCTGCGCCACACCCTGGCGCAGGTGCTCAATGCCTGCCTTGAATTCGCTACGAACCGGAGCGCCGCATGACCCGCAACGACCCGTCCCGCACCATCGCCGCGCCGACCGGCACCACGCTCAACGCCAAGAGCTGGCTGACCGAAGCGCCGCTGCGCATGCTGATGAACAACCTGCACCCCGATGTGGCCGAGCGCCCGCAGGAACTGGTGGTGTACGGCGGCATCGGCCGCGCCGCACGCGACTGGGAGAGCTTCGATGCCATCGTCGAAACGCTCAAGCGCCTGGACGACGACCAGACCCTGCTGGTGCAGTCGGGCAAGCCGGTGGGCGTGTTCCGCACCCACGCCGATGCGCCGCGCGTGCTGATCGCCAATTCCAACCTGGTACCGCGCTGGGCCAACTGGGACCACTTCAACGAGCTGGATAGGAAGGGCCTGGCCATGTACGGCCAGATGACCGCAGGCAGCTGGATCTACATCGGCGCGCAGGGCATCGTGCAGGGCACCTACGAGACCTTCGTGGAGATGGGGCGCCAGCATTTCGGTGGCGACCTGACCGGGAAGTGGCTGTTCACCGGTGGCCTCGGCGGCATGGGCGGCGCACAGCCGCTGGCCGCCGTGATGGCCGGCGCCTCCTGCCTGGCCGTCGAGTGCCGCAAGAGCAGCATCGACATGCGCCTGCGCACCGGCTACCTGGACACCTGGACCGACAACCTGGACGAAGCGCTGCGCCTGATCGATGAAGCCTGCAAGGCCGGCACGCCGAAGTCGGTGGGCCTGCTCGGCAACGTCGCCGACGTGCTGGCCGAACTGCTCAAGCGCGGCGTGAAGCCGGACCTGCTGACCGACCAGACCTCCGCGCACGACCCGGTGAACGGCTACCTGCCGCAGGGCTGGACCGTCGAGCAATGGGACGAAAAGCGCGTGTCCGCGCCGAAGGAAGTGGAGAAAGCAGCGCGCGCGTCGATGGCCAACCATATCCGCGCCATGCTCGGCTTCCACGCACTCGGCGTGCCGACCGTGGACTACGGCAACAACCTGCGGCAGATGGCGCTGGAAGAAGGCGTGGAGAACGCGTTCGACTTCCCCGGCTTCGTGCCGGCCTACATCCGCCCGCTGTTCTGCCGCGGCATCGGCCCGTTCCGCTGGGCAGCACTGAGTGGCGACCCGGAAGACATCGCCAAGACCGATGCCAAGGTGAAGGAACTGATTCCGGACAATCCCCACCTGCACCGCTGGCTGGACATGGCCGCCGAGAAGATCAAGTTCCAGGGCCTGCCGGCGCGCATCTGCTGGGTCGGCCTGGGTGATCGCGATCGACTCGGACTGGCGTTCAACGAGATGGTCGCCAACGGCGAACTGAAGGCGCCGGTGGTGATCGGACGTGACCACCTGGACAGCGGCAGCGTGGCCTCGCCAAACCGCGAAACCGAAGCGATGGCCGATGGCTCCGACGCGGTGTCCGACTGGCCGCTGCTGAACGCCCTGCTCAACACCGCCAGCGGCGCGACCTGGGTCTCGCTGCACCATGGCGGCGGCGTGGGCATGGGCTTCTCCCAGCATGCCGGCATGGTGATCGTCTGCGACGGTACCGAGGCAGCGGCGAAGCGGATTGGCCGCGTGCTGTGGAACGACCCGGCCACCGGCGTCATGCGCCACGCCGATGCGGGGTATGACATCGCGATCGACTGCGCGAAGGAAAAGGGACTGGATCTACCGGGGATCCTGGGCTGATCGCAGGGGTGCCGGCCAGCGGCCGGCACTACCCGGAAACACCTGTAGAGCCGAGCCATGCTCGGCTCATTTTTCCGGGTGCATGATGCCTGGCCCGAAGGCAGCCGAGCATGGGCTCGGCTCTACATGCCAAGATGCGCCATCACCGCTGATGGATCACCGCGATGTACCGCACCTTTGCTGCTGCATTGCTCTGCGTCCTGTTCGCTGCTCCGCCCGCATCAGCGAGTGACCTCTCCGCCGGCCTCTCTACCCAGCTTGACGCCCAACTGCAGGCCAACCTCGAACGCTACGGCATCGCCGGTCAGGCGGTACTGGTCGCCCACAACGGCCAGGTGCTGTACCAGGGCGCCAGCGGCGAACGTGATCGCGCTACGCACACACCTGCCACCGTCGATTCCATCTTCGCCGCGCAGTCGATGGCCAAGCTGCTGACCAGCACGCTGGTGATGCAACTGGTCGATCAGGGCAAGGTGGATCTGGATGCGCCGGCGAGCCGCTATGTGCCGGACCTGCCGACTGCATGGCAGGCAATCCACGTGCGCGACTTCCTCAACCACAGCTCGGGTATCGGCGAGTACTACAACCGGGTGGATAACCGCTGGGTGAGCAAGGGCTACCCCGGTGTAGCGCCTGACCTTGGCACTGCGCTGAAGGTGGCCGGCGCTGTACCGATGCAGTTCGCCACCGGCAGCCGCGTGCAGTACACCCAGGCCAACTACCTGGTGCTGACGGCGTTGCTGGAAGCGCACTACCGCAAGTCCTACCCGGCCATCGCGCGCGAACGCATCCTGCAGCCATTGAAGATGGCCAGCACCTCGTGGGGCGTTGCCAGCGTGCCGGCCCGGCGCGCGGCGGTGCCGTACATCGGCAAGGATGGCCAACTGCAGCCTGCCAATGAAGATCCCTGGCCGGACTACGGCTGGGGCCATGCCGATCTGCAGACCACCGTGGGCGACATGAACCGCTTCCTGCAGGCGCTGGCGACCGGCACGCTGGTGCGTACGAAGACCCTGGAAAAGCTCTGGCAGCCGCAGAAACTGAGCGGTGGCGGCAGCAATTTCTTCTCCACGGGATGGGACACCACCCGCAGCGACGGCTACACCCAGGTCGGCCATGATGGCGGCACCCGTGTACGTGCGCGGCTGGCGTACAAGGACACGCTGGCCAGCGGCTACTGGGTGTTCGTGTACCTGACCAACGGCAGCGCCCGCAATGTCTGGTCCAGCACGCTGGTGGAGAGCACGATGGCGGTCGCGGCGCCGCAGGCGTTTCCGCACGCGGTGCTGTCCGAGGGGCTGGTCGCGTATGCGCTGGATGATGATGCAGGCGCTGCCCAGGCGATACGCAGTTGGTTGCGCGATAACAACCGGGTGGCGGGCAGCGAGCTGGAACGAGCGATCAACGCCAGCGGGTATGCCATCCGCGAGAGCCTTGGTGCACGCAGGGCGTTGAAGGTATTCGCCCTCAACACCGAGCTGTATCCGGATTCGGCCAATGTGTGGGACAGCCTGGCCGAGTGTCATGCGGCGCTGGGCGATGCAGAGATTGCCAAAGCGCTGTACGCGAAGGCCAAGGCGCTGGCGAAGCCTTCGCCGTAAACCCTGCTGTAGAGCCGAGCCCATGCTCGGCTGCTCTTCGTGGCGATCGCAGAGAACCCGCGCTGCGCGCGATAGCCGAGCATGGGCTCGGCTCTACAGGGCCACCACAGGTGGCCATACGCAGGTGGAGGGTGACGTGGGGGCCACCGACCTGTTAACTTGCTCGCCACTTTCGTGGTTTACAGCATTTCCGCATGTCGCTCTCGTCGTACCGCCCCATCCCCTCGCTGCTGTCTCTGACCGTTTCCCTTGGCCTCGCCTCCACTGCCGCTGCAGTCCCGCAGGCCACCACGCTGGATGCGGTGCAGGTCACCGCTGCTGGCGATGCCAGCGCGCAGGCGCGCGAGTCGCTGAAGCGCGTACCCGGCGCCAGCAACGTCATCGACGTGGCCAAAGCCGACAGCCGACTGTCCAGCAGTGCCGATGTGCTGGCCTACCAGCCGGGTATCAGCGCGCAGTCGCCGGGCAACGAGGGCACCAAGATCTCGATCCGGGGCTCGGGCATCAACCGCGGGCCGGGCGCGCATGCCTCGGGCATTGCGGTGTCGATCGACGGCCTGCCGCTGACCGGCCCAGGTGGCACGCCTTACGAACTGCTGGAACCGCTGTGGCTGTCGCGCGTGGAAGTCCTGCGCGGCGCCAACGGCTTCGAGCGCGGCGCGCTCGCGCTGGGCGGTGCCATCGACTACGTCAGCCGCAGCGGCCGTGATTCGGCGGGCGTGCAGCTGCACTACGAAGCCGGCAGCCGTGGCTACCAGAAGCGCGGCCTCAGCTGGGGCGGCGTCAACGGCGATGTCGACTACTTCCTGGCCTACACCGATACCGAGTTCGACGGTTACCAGCGCCATGCGCACGGCGACGGCAAGGGCGCGATGGCCAACATCGGCTGGCAGATCACGCCCGATCTGCAAACGCGCTTCTTCGTGCGCTACCGCGAAACCAATCACGAAACGCCCGGTCGCTTGACCCGCGACCAGATCCGCAACGATCCACATGCCGCGAATGCGGCCAACCTGGCCATCGATGCGCGCCGCCCGCAGCCGGGCAGCACTTGGGTGGGCAATGTCACCACGCTGCAGATCGATGAGGATTCGTCGCTGCAGGCCGGGCTGGTCTACCACACCTACCCGATGGACTTGAACGAGAGCCTGTACCGCCAGCAGCTGGACTACGCCAACCTTAACGCCACGCTGGACTACCACCACCGCCACCGGCTGTTCGGCCTGGACAGCGAAACCACGGTTGGTCTGCGCGTCACCCACGATCTGGACGCCGATGTGCGCGAGTCGCTGCGCTTCGCCAGCAACGGCTATGCCGCCGGTACGCGCACGCGTGACTTCCGCCACCACGGCACCGACAGCACGCTGCACGTCAGCAACACCCTCACCTTCAACGACCGCCTGCGCATGCAGACCGGGCTGGCACTGATCAACACCCGCCGCGACGTGCAGGTGACCTGGCCGAGCAGCGGAGGCCGCCTGCGCGACCACCACTGGGACTACGCGCCGCGGCTGGGCTTCACCTGGCAGCACAGCGCGCAGACGCAGTGGTTCGGCAACCTCAGCCGTTCGGTGGAGGCGCCGCACCCGTGGTCGATGATCTGGGGCTCGAACCAGTACTTCGGGCCGGGCAATGGCCCGTCTACCGGCCGCCAGCGCGCGCCGGTGCCGATGCAGAACCAGACCGCCACCACGCTGGAACTGGGCGCGCGCGGTGACGCGGCGCTGGGTCGCTGGGAACTGACCGGCTACTACGCCCACGTGAACCACGAACTGCTGAGCGTCGAACTGCAACCGCTGCCGAACCTGTTCATCGCCGAGAACAATGCCAGCCCCACCGTGCACCGCGGTATCGAGGCCGGATTGGACAGCACGCTGTGGCAGGCTGCACCGGGCCGCCTGTCGCTGCGCCAGGCGTATACCTTCAGCGACTTCCGCTACCGCCACGATGCGCGCTTCGGCGGCAACCGCCTGCCCGGCCTGCCGCGCTACGCCTACCAGGCCGAGCTGCGCTTCGATCATGCATCCGGCCTGTACGCGGCACTGAACACCGAATACGCCTCGCGCATCGCGGTGGACTATGCCAACAGCTACTGGGCCGACAGCCATGTGATCTTCGGCAGCCGCATCGGCTACAACGCCCCCGGCGGTCGCTGGCAGGCCTGGGCGGAGATGCGCAACATCGGCAACCGCCACTATGCCGCCACGGTCACACCGGGCTACGACGATGCCGGCAAGGATGTTGCGCGCTCGACCCCGGGCGAAGGTCGTGGCCTCTATGCAGGCGTGCGCTGGCGCTTTGAGTGATTGCCGCAGGCGGCGCCGGGTGTGATCCGGCGCCGTCGTTCCAGGGTCAGCCGATACGCCAGGACGGCAGGCGCTCGCTGCGCTTCCAGATGGAAGGCGCCAAGCCGACCAGCACCAGTGCCGCCAGCCACTTCGGTGAGGTATTGAGCAGTGTCGAGGTGAGCGAGCCATCGACGGGAGCCGCCATTTCCTGCCACGGGTTGTAGCCCAGGTAGACGACGCTGCCAGCCCACCACGACAACGCCAGGCCGATGCCCACCAGCAGCAGCGCCAGCGTGCGGCAGGTCCAGCGCTGCGAGGTGGTTCCCCACTCGCGGGACACCGCTACCAGCAGACCCACCACCAGCAGCGACACCAGTGCCACCAGGCCGATATCAACCTTCGGTCCAATGCGCTCATAGGCGCAGGCGCGGCATTGCGCCTCTTCCGCGGCAGTGCCGGCTTCAGCGCCATCGCCCTGCCCGGCTGCCGGCTGCGCCAGTGCTGCAAACGGCAACAACACCGCCAGCAGCGTCACCATGATCCAACGAAACAACGTCCTGTTCCTGCGTGCAGCGACATCCATGCGCTCTTCCTCGTCAGTGGTTGTGTGTCTCAGTGGGCGTTCGGCCATCCAGCGCCCCGGTTCCCGATGCAGTACGACAAGCTCCGGATAGGTGAAACCGCCAGGACACGAATCCTCGGCGACCGCGATCATAGCCCACTGTTCAGGGCGGCTGAAAACAGGTCGGGACCGGGCCATATGAAGGAAGCAACCGCATTACAGCCCCTGGATGACCTGCAGCAGGTGGCTCGCACCCGGCACGAGTTCCTCAGCAAGCCAGCCCAGCACCGCGAAGAACAGCAACAGGCCGATCAGCGGCCAGACCGTGTGCGACACGCATACCCGCCACCATCCCTGCTCGTGCATGCCCTGCATGCGCCGGTACAGGCCGCCGGCGATCGCCGCGTCCACCAGCAGTTCGGCCATCAGCACCGGCGCCGACCACACCACCCACACGCTGGCCAGCAGGACGGTCGCCACCAGCGCGACGATGCCGAGGATGGCCAGCAACGGCAAGCCCGCTTCGTCTTCAGCGAGCCCGGCCAACGGCAGCTCTCCGGCGTCGCCACTGCTCACCGATGCCGGCTCGTTCCACGAGGCCGACGCACCGCCACCGCCGGAACGGCCGCCCGCGCCGCTCCACGGTGATTCCACGGCACTGCCGCGAGGGGATGGGCTGCCACCGCCCACATCCGGCGACAGGCCATCCAGTACGTTGTCCCAACGCCAGCGGATCCAGATCCACATCAGCAGCAGGAACACGCCGTAGGCCAGCACGACGGCCATCGGATAGCGAAACCACATCGCGTCGATACCGGCCAGGCGCAGCAGGTGCGAGGCAAGAAAACCTGCAGCGCCAGTCAGGGCGACGATCAGCGCCATCTGCAGGCGTGGCCAACCGCGCTGCTGCAAGTGCCTGCGCGCACGCACGACTTCGCTGCCGCGGTTCATCGGCAATGTCAGTGGGCTGCGTGAAAAATGGCGCGAGCGCTTCATGCCGCCGCCAGGGGGCGGGAGGCATCGCGGCCAGGGACCTCGGGAACCTGATGCTGCATGCGGACATCCTTGCCGGGCACGCGTAGGCGGTGTTGGGCGGATTCTACCGCGGGCAGCTCCGCTGTCCAGACGGCGGTTCCAAGCGGCCGATCCTCAGCTGCGATCAATGATCCGTTCGATGCGGCCACCCGCGAACACGAACTCGCTCTGGCCCTGCAGTTCCAGCTCAGTGCCCGCACGCGGTCCATCGGGAACATCCTGCGCGAACACGCCGCGCCAGCCAATCGTCGCCGTCGCCTGGTCGCCATCGAACACCAGCGCCAGCAAGCGCTGTTCGCGCTCCCGGAACAGGCGCGCAGACTGGCGTGCCAGTTCGCCAAAGGCATCGACGCCTTCGGTGACCATCGTCAGCTGGCCGCCGCTGTGGTTCTCGAAGCGTACGTTGTGCGCCGCACCGCCAGCATGGCGTCGATATCGAAGCGGTTGTAGGCCTGCAGGTAGTGCTCGATCAACTGACGATGGTGCAATTCGTCCATGGCGGCATCCAGTCGTGGGCTGCTGGCGAGTCTGGCCTGTCGGCACCGGCCGATCAAGGCCGCGTGGCCGCCTTCAGCAGCTGCGCGGCCACCTGATCGAACGGGGCGATGTCCTGCAGCGCACGGCACATCGCCACCGCCCCCTCCACGCTGGCGATCACCAGGCTGGCCAGCTCAGCCGCTGCTGGCGGGGCGTGTCCTTCGGCGACGAATGCCGAGGCGAGGTGGCCGTGCCAGCGTGCGAACACCTCGGCGGCCGCCGCGCGGGGTTGGCTGGGTGTCGCCTCCACCGGCTCCTCCACGGCAGCGGCCAGCACCGGGCAGCCAGCGCGGAACCCGGAACGCAGCAGACGCTCGCGCCACATCGCAAGGAACTGCTGCAGGCCCTGTACCGCCCCATCCTTCAACAGCTCCACCAGCAGCGCCTCCACCTTGTCGCCGGCCATGTGGGTGGCGCGCGCCAGCAGCTCCTGCTTGCCGCCGGGAAAGTGATGGTAGGTGGAGCCCAATGGCGCCTCGGCCAGCTTGGTCACTTCGCGGATGCTGGTGGCATTGAGGCCCACCCGCGCCAGCATCTGCGCCGCGGCATCGATCACGCGCTGTGGGGCATCGGACGGTCGCGGGCTCACGGCGGTCTCCTTGCTAAGACAGTCGTCATAGATTAGCGTACCGGCGATTCTATAACAGTCGTCATAGCCATGAATCTCTGGTTCCGTCTGCTCCACCTGCTGCTGTGCAGCCTGTTCCGGCCGAAGCTGGAGGCCCCGTTCGGGGTCTCGCGGCTGCAGTTCCGGGTGCTGCCCAACGACCTGGACAGCAACCTGCACATGACCAACGGCCGCTACTGGAACATCTTCGACCTGGGCCGGCTGGACCTGATCCTGCGCATGGGTCTGGGCCGGGTGGCGCTGCGCGAGAAATGGGCGCCGATCGTCGGCGCCGGCACCATCCAGTTCCGCCGCGAATTGAAGCCGTTCCAGCGCTTCACGCTGGAAACACGACTGGTGGGCTGGGTCGGCTCGCGCGGCATCATGGAGCAGCGCGTGCTGATCGGTGCCGAGCAGAAGATCGCCACGCGCGCGTTGCTGGTCACCGGCATCTACGACCGCCGCGCGCGCCAGTTCCTGGGCATGCCGAAGATGATGGAAGCGATCGGTGTGGTTGCCCCGCCCTCGCCGCCGCTCAGTGCGGCCGCCGAAGCGTTGCTGGCGGCCGATGCAGCGTTGAAGCAGGACGATGCCTGAGCTTCAGGGGGCGGCCAGCGGCACCGCGTGCAGTTTGCGCGATACGACCTGGGTGCGCCCTCCCACATGCAGCACGTACTCGAAGGACTGCCGCATGCGGCTGTACGCGCCACCCTCCGGCACGCCGTAGTTGGCGCCCACGCTGAGGGTATGCCGGCCTGGCGGCAACGGCTTGAGCATCACCCAGTAGCCGTCGGCGGCGGCCAGCCGTGAGTCTGCGTCATCGTCATCCATGCGGAAGCAGCCTTCACTGCGCACCCGATGCATGCGCATGTCGCCCAGGGGTTGGCCATCCAGCAGCACTACTGCACTGATCAGATAATCGTTGTTGACCGCCGCCCCCGCCTGCAGCTCCTTGCAGGACACAGACTCATCCACCTGGTAGTGCGCCATGTTGATGATCGGCAGCAACAGGTACTTGCCCGCCGGCACCACGCATTCGCGATGTGGCCGGAAACGGCCATTGGTGCCGGCCAGGTTCCAGACCGGGCCTTCCTGGCCCACATCGCATACACGGCCATCCGGGTCGAGATAGGGCGCGCCGCCCTGGGCGTCGGCCCAGCGCCACCAGCGGGCGGTCCATTCGGCCAGTGAAACTCCGGCCACCGGCTCACGCGTCAGCGGCGAAGGCGCCGCCGTGTCTGCACTGAACGCCGGTACGGCCGCCAGCAGCAGTGCCATCGTTGCGCCGCTGCGGCGCAGCCATCCCTGGATTCCCTTCCGCATCACCCACCCCATCGTCCCTGGCGGCCACGCTGCGTGGCCGGCTCCGGAGCCATTTTACCTCGACGGGCTGGACGCTGTGCATTGCGGGTGCTGTGCCTAGTCCGGCGCCATTGCGCGCCTGATTGCAGCCTCCGCCAGCGGCGCCATCACCGCATAGCCCTTCGTCGTGGGATGCACGCCATCCTCGGCCAGCTGCGGATCCAGCCCTCCGGCGGCATTGGTCATCGGCGTGTAGTAGTCCAGATAGACCAGCTGCTTCGCATCGGCATAGCGCTTCAATGCCGCGTTCAATGCGCGCACCTTGGGAGCAGGTGCCGTGCCCGGCAACCACGGGTAATCGCTGACCGGCAGCACCGATGCCAGTACCACGGTGATGCCATGTGCGCGTGCCAGGTCCACCATCGCGTGCAGGTTGTCTTCAATCATCGCCTGCGTGGACGGGCCGGTGTTGCCGGCAATGTCGTTGGTGCCGGCCAGGATCACCACCACCTGTGGCTTCAGGGCCAGCACGTCCTGCGGGAACCGCACCAGCATCTGCGCCGTGGTCTGGCCACTGATGCCGCGGTTGAGCCAGCCCTTGCCGGGAAAGAACGATGCGCTGCCTTCCCTGCCCCAGCCTTCGGTGATGGAATCACCGTAGAACACCACGCGTGGTTGCCCCGGTACAGCGGCAGGCAGTCGCGCGTTGGCGTCGCGATAACGCTGCAGTTGCGGCCAATCGGCCAGGCGCTGCTGCATGAAGCGCACTTCGTCCGCGCGCAGGCTTTCGACAGGCTCCAGCAGCAAAGGGTTGATCGCGGGCATCTCGGCCGCCACCCCGTGGGCGCTCAGCGCGATACCGATGGCAACTGCGGCCAGGCCGCCGGACAAGGAACGCATGGGGTCTCTCCCTTGAATGTCCGGGCCAGTCTAGCGCGCGGCCCCGCGCTTACCGCGCCGCCGACCGCGCGGCCACGCCGGTCACCTTGGCCGGCATCCACATGCCGGGCGTCCAGCCACTGGCAGCCAGGATTGCCTTCGGGTTGTCCTGCTGGATCAGCGCACGCACTGCATCGCGCTTGTCCTTGGCCTGCAGGTAATAGGCCTTGGCGATGCGGTAGCCCACCCAATACCCGAGGTCATAGGGCTCCTGCGAACCGGGCTTGTAGTTGTACAGCCACGGCGACAGATCGGTACTGTCCACATCCAGCGCAAAGGCGCTTTCAATGTGGACCTCGCGGCCGCGCGTCCATGCCGCATGGCGACTGTTGCCGACGTTGCCGGAAATCAATTCGGCGATGAATTCGGCGATGCCTTCGCCCAGCGAAACACGCAGCACCGTCGCATGCGGGTCGCCGGGCTCGAAATCGGTCAGGCCGGTCTGCTGGATGTGCACGTACTCGTGCGCGATCACGTGCACGAAACGGTCCTGCACGTTGGGATTCATGAAATCGGCTGCACACAGCGCTTCCAGGCCGATGATCACCCCACTCTTCGAGGTCAACCCGACCGGCCGACCACGGCCGACCGCAAGAGTCACCGGAGGAAACGCGGCCTGCGGATAGATCGCCTGCAGGTTGCCGAACACCTGCACCAGGCGCTGCTTCACCGCCGGCAGCTCCGCCAGGCAGCTGCGGCCCTGCACATACACCCCGGGCTGGCTGGCAATGGCTTCGGCCATGCGTTCGGGCGTGACCCGGCGCGCCTTCGCCAGTTCACTCAGGCCCGGACTGCCTTCGGCCAGGTAACCGGCCAGCTGGGCGACGCTGGGCTTGCCGCCGGTGCTGTCGTAGAGCGCGTAGAAGCGGCTGGCATCGGTGGTGAGGATCTGCGGCCCCGGCGGGGTACCCGCCGACGCCACGCCGACCGCCCCGGCACAGGCCAGGGCAAGCAGGCAACGCAGGAAACTGGACATCGCTCCGTCCTTGGTGGAGTGCATGCGAAGCGCGCAATCTATCACTCCGCCCCGGCCACCGCAGCGGGCACATGCAGGCCCTTCGGGGCTGTGCCAGACTCACTCAGGCACCTGCCATGGATGATGGAGCACCGCACGATGATGATCGTTCCCGCGTACTGGGCCGAAGCCCGCCTGCAGGCCCGTTTCCGTGGCCGGCCGGTGGTCGTGCGCCGCTTCGGCTGGTCTGACGAGGGCCCTGCCGAGGCCCAGGCTCACGCCGACCGCCGTGCCAACGAAGCACTCAATGCCATCCTTGCCGGCCAGGTGCTGCCGCGACGCGAAGTGCGCAGCAACTACGGTGTGGAAGGTGTACCTATCCGCGAGCAGATCGTGCAGCGCGACGGCGACGTCATCATCACCCGCAACAGCTATGGTGCGTTGTGCCTCAACAGCCCCGACGTGCTGTTTGCCGACATCGACCATGCGCAGCCACCGGCCGGCTGCGTGATACCGGCCATCGTGGCTGCGATCGTGCTGCTTGCCGGCGCCGTCATCGGCACCCTGCTCTGGCACTGGCTGGTGGGCCTGGTACTGGGCGTGGCGGCAGTGCTGCTGGTCAACGCGACACTGTTGATGCGGCGGAAGCAGCGCCTGGCCGCCGCCGGCGGTGCTGAAGGGCTTGCGCTGAAACGCGTGGACGCCTTCAGCGAACAGCATCCCGATTGGCACCTGCGTGCCTACCGCACACCCGCCGGACTGCGCGTGCTGGCGATGCATGCCACCTTCTCGCCCGAGGACGAGCAGCTCCAGGCATTCTTCAAGGCACTGGGCACCGACACCCTGTACGCGCGCATGTGCCGGCTGCAGCATTGTTTCCGTGCGCGACTGACACCGAAGCCGTGGCGCGTCGGCCTGAAGTACCGCATCCGGCCGCCGGTGGCCGCGTGGTCAGCCGAACAGGCCAACAATCCGGATCGACTGGCCTGGATTGCCGAGTACGAAAAGAAGAGTGCCGGCTTTGCCGCGTGCACCTACCTGCGCAGCTTCGGCGACACCTCCCGGGTGCATGCCAAGGCCGAGCATGTGCGCGAGCTGCACGATCGGCTGTCGCACGCGCAGGACCGGTTACCGCTGGCCTGAACGCAATGAGCGCTCAGTCCACGCCCTGCACGAACGGCTGCCCTGCCAGGGTAGTGCCCAGCCGCACCGCGATCTGCTGACCTTCCTTTTCGAAGGTCGTCGCGCACTGCTTGGCGCCCCTTTGGCATCCGACTTCCGGAAAGCCCTCGAGTGACTCAGGCGCGCCCTGAACCGGACTCACCTGCCACCCTGCCGCATCCATGAGGCGCTTGGCCTTGGCATAAGGCATGCCGGCGACAATGCCCAGCTGCGCCAGTTCGGAGGGGAGTGATTGGCCATGCAGGCTCGGCGTCATCACCAGCGCCAACACTGCGACAACACGTTTGGACTTCATAGGTGAAACCCATGGCAGACAGCAACAGGCCTGCAGCGTATCGCAGCTTCCGCACGCCATGGCACCCGCATCACATATGGTTACGCAATCGCAACGGCCAATGACACGAGGTCACCCTCCGGATCCATCAGGTACTGTTGAGAACCGCCACGGGGGCCTCGCGTGCCACCCGCCGCACCGGTACCCAGGCGGCCAGCTGCGCAGCCTCTGCACCTTCCTGCCCGGCTCCTGCCGCATCACGGACTGCCGCGCAATGCAGGCAGGCCGAAACAGGCGATCAAGCCGCTGTACCAGCTGCGATGCCAGGCCCGTGGCCCGGCATCGGGCATTCCCTCTGGACGCTCCGCAGGAACTGGCGGACATCACGCTCGATATCGCGCCAGTGTGGCAGCAGGTTCTGACGATACCTGATGCTCAGGTGGACCTGCTTCAGATTGGCATCTTCCAGCGTCGCCTCGCAGAGCGGCGTCCAGTGCGGAGGTCGGTACTGCGGCCCGGTCATGCAACGAATCAGCACGTTGGGCGTTGCCCCGATCGCGAAGGTATCGGAATAATTGATCCGATTCCAATTGTAGCTCTTGGGCTCGGAAACGCTGGGCCGTGCCATCTCAAGTCCCAAGGTCTCATCCCATCCGAACTCGAGCGAAACCTGGTATGGCATCCCCCATGCCGGATCACGACCGAGCGCACGCTCCCGCGTTCCCTGCAACGAGACGATCTCCCCCGGTCCCCCTTGAGACATCCCAATCTCGATCCACTGTGAATCACCCGTTCCACCGGAGTGATGGGTGTTGTAATCGTCGCGGTTGGCTTTCGTACGAGGAGCCATCTCGGGCCAGCGCAACTGGAAGGTTGCACTGCGCAGGGTCGGCCCGCATGGCGTGATGCCTTGGTTATCAGCTTCCCGATCGAGCTCCCAGATCCAGACCGCCTGGGCTCTGGCATTCAGTGCAGTACCACCGATGACCCCCGTCAACCTTTCCTTGGCCCGCTCGGCTTCACTGCGTCCGCAACCGGCCAGTGACACAAGCAGGACGACCATCAATGCCCTCCGTGCCGGGCCGTCCATGACAATCCATCGCTCCCGATCCCGCATGCCGCTCCTAGATGCTGCCTGACGCTGCGATCATCCGAAAGGAGCTGACTCTCTGTCAATGTGCAATGAATTCAACGTGCAGGGTCTGACTCCCTCCTCCGATACGCCAAGGCCGCCCGGAGGCGGCCTTGGCGTTCTTTACTTGGCGTTCTTCACGTAGGTGTCGAACCAGTTCAGCATTTCCGCCACCAGCTGCTCGTTCGATTCCAGCGCGGTGTACCAGTGCGGTTCGTTCGGCAGCATCACCAGCCGCGTGATGCCACCGTTGCCTCGGATCGCCTGGTAGAGCTTGCGCGACTGGAACGGCTCGGTGCCCGGGTTGGCGTCGTCCTCGCCGTGGACCAGCAGCAGCGGCAGCTTGATCTTGTCTGCGTAGAAGAAGGGCGAGGCCTTCAGGTACACGTCCTGCGCCTGCCAGACCGAACGGCGTTCGTTCTGGAAACCGAACGGGGTGAAGGTCTTGTTGTACGAACCGCTGGTCGCCACGCCAGCCTTGAACAGGTTGGTATGGGCGATCAGGTTGGCGGTCATCAGGCCGCCATGGCTGTGGCCGGTCACGCCGATGCGGTTGCGATCGACCACGCCCATGTCCACCGCCTTGTCCACCGCCGCCTTGGCGTCAGCTTCCAGCTGCTCCAGGTAGGTGTCGTAGGCGTTCTTCGGGTCACCTACGATCGGGAACGAGGCGTTGTCGATGATCGCGTAGCCGGCCAGCAGCATCAGGCGGTACGGCTGCAGGCGGGTGAAGGTCTGCTGCGAACCGGACACCTGCCCCGCCTGCGCGGCGTTGGCAAAGTCGGCCGGGTAGGCGTACAGGATCGCAGGCACACGCTGGCCTTCCTTGTAGCCCGGCGGCGTGTACAGGGTGAACGACAGGTCCACGCCATCAGCACGCTTGTAGGTCACCAGCTGCTTCTTGATCTGGCGCACTTCCGGAGTCGGGTCGACCAGCTTGGTCAGCGCGGTGGCGGTGGACGCGAACTGCGCCTCGCCGGTCTTCGCATCGGCCACCGCCTCACCCTGCTGGCGGATGAAGGCATTCGGCGGATCGATCACCGACTGGTGCCAGGTCAGGTAGCGCCCAGGCGTATTGCTGAAACCAAGGAACTGCTCGTAGGCATCGGCGCTGCTGCGGAACAGGCGCTCGCTCTTCAGCGTGCCCAGGTCGAGGCGGTCGAGGAACGGACGGTCGCCCTGCGGCGAGGCGCCACGGCCGCTCAGGAACACGTGATCGCCCTCCCGGCGCACGACCTGCGCGCCATTCGGCAGGCGGGTGAAGACCAGGTTGCCGGGGTTGCCGTACAGCTCATCGCTGGACATGTCCCACAGCAGGCGGCCTTCCTTCTTCGGCTGATCCACATCGACGATGCGGGTCTGCATCCAGTGGCGGTTCTCGTCGTTCTCGTACTGGAACGCCACGGCCGGATCGGCAGTCCACGCGAAGCCTTCGAAGCGCTGTGCGGTGCGGGCGATCTCGACCGGCTTGCCGTTGAACGGCGCCTTCAGCATCAGCACCCGGTCGCGATGCGGCACGTTGACCTTCCAGTCGCCCTTGTCCAGCGCTTCGGCATAGACCAGGGTGGCCGGATCGGTGGCACGCCAGTCGAAACCACGCGGGCCTTCCGGTACGCCGTGCACCGGCACGCGGTCGGCCAGCGGCAGGCTGGCGATCGGCGTGGACTTGCCGCTGGCGATATCCAGCACGGCCACGTCGTTGGCGAAGCGCTGGTAGGTCACCGCATGCGAGTACGGCGCCTTGATCGATTCGGTCAGCACGTGCACGCCATCGGGCGCGGCGCTGACTTCGTTGAACAGCGCCGGCTGCCCGACCGGACGCACGCTGTTGGCGGCAGTATCAACCACGGCCAGCTGCGAGGCGCCGTAATAAGCGAACAGCTTCTCGTCATGCACGCTGGTCAGCGTGTCGCGGGCTTCGTAGGTGCTGCTCTCGCCACTGCTGCCCAGCGACTCCTGTGCATCCGGGCCGGTCGGTACGCCACCGTTGGACGGTGCTGGGCCCTGGTTGGCCGGCACCAGCTTCACCAGCAGGTTCTGGCTGCCGCCCAGCCACTGCACGGTATAGCCGAAAATCGGGTTCAGCTGGACGTTCGGCACCTGCTTCACCTGGCCGGTAGCGGCATCGCCCACCCACAGCTGCACGCTGGTATCGACCGCGTTCTGGAACGCAAAGTGGCTGCCATCGGCCGACCACAGCGCGCCGGTGGCACAGCCCTGCGGCAGGTTGACCTTGGTCTGCTGGCCACTGCCGATGTCGACCAGGGTGAAGTCGGCCACGCAGGCCGGGATGCCATAGCCACCGGGGGTGTCATGCCGGCTGCGGTTCTTCGGTTCCAGGCGCACGCCAGCCAGCTTCAGGTACGGCTGGGCGACACGGCTGATCGACGGGTAGGTCTGCGCAGTGGTCAGCAGCAGGCGCTGGCCACCCGGGGCCACGTTCGGCGCCGGCGGCGGCGGTGCCTTCAACACCTTGAGCAGGTGCTCCGGCGGCTTCGCGTAGTCTGCAAGCGCCGGGCCAGCGGCCAGCAGGCCGAAGGTGGCAACGGCAACGGCCGCCGCCAGAGAGGTTCGACGGATGAGCATCCTTATCCCCTGGGTGTGAATGGGTACCCGGAATCGGGCAAGGTCCCGAATCTAGCACCGCAGGGGTTGTCGTGAATGGGCCGGAAGGGCTAGTGGCCGGATGGGGCAAAGTGGGACACGCCCGGAGAGGCCGGCAATGGACCGGCATCTGCCAGGCGTGGTCTGTCGTCACTGCTGGGCGTGCAGGTCCCAGGCAGTCAGGTAATCGGGGTCGACCACGATCATGCCACTGTTCCGCATGCGGTACTCGCCGGGCTCGGCGGGCAGGTACTGGTCGAGCATCGGCGGCAGATAGCGCTCATGGCCGTCATTCTCGTCCGCCAGCACCACGCCTTCGTCGGCGCTGATGCGCAGCACCGTACCGGCGTATTGTTCCAGCCCCTGCACCTGGCCGTCACCGCCATAGCGGGTGACGCCCACCAGCACCACCTTGCCGATCATTTCCTCGACCTTGGCATCGTCCAAGGGCGGCAGCATGGGAGTGAATTCATCGCTCATCGGTGCACCTCCGTAGCCTGCTGGACATCGTGGATGAGGTTTCCGCTTCGCAGTGCGCGTCGCTGGCAGCCGAGCAGGTGCCCAGCCCGAAGCCTCGGCATCGAGAGTGCCAGTGCGCCCATGAACCCAAGGGTTCCTGGAGCACGATGCTGCCATCGCGGGCGGAAGGGACAGGTGAAGGCCGAAATCGGTCCTCGCCGATCAGAGGGTTGTACCTGCACCCACGCTAGAATGCGCCCATGCGCACCGTACATGCCCTCCGCTACATCACCCCGTTACGGGAAGGCGGCTCCCTGCCCGCCGTGGTCGAGACCGACGACGACGGCATGGCCGTGCTGAAGTTCCGCGGCGCCGGCCAAGGCCCGAAGGCGTTGATCGCCGAGCTGATTGCCGGTGAGATGGCACGCACGCTGGGCCTGCCGATTCCGGAAATCCTGTTCGTCGAGCTGGACCGCGAGTTCGCCCGCACCGAGCCCGACCCGGAAATCCAGGAGCTGATCCGCGCCAGCGAGGGCCTGAACCTGGGCCTGGACTACCTGCCGGGTGCGATCAATTACGATCCGGCGGCGATGCCGGTGGATGCAGACCTGGCCTCGCGCATCGTCTGGTTCGATGCATTCACCAGCAACGTTGATCGCACCACGCGCAACCCCAACCTGATGGTATGGCACCGCAGGCTGTACCTGATCGACCACGGTGCGGCCATGTATTTCCATCACGACTGGGCCAACGCCGGCGATGCCTGCGAAAAGCCGTTCGTGCTGATCCGCGACCATGTGCTGCTGTCGTTCGCCAGCCGCATCGCCGGGGTGGATGCCGAACTGGCCGCGCGCCTGAGCGATGCCGAGATCGAGCGCATCGTCGGCCTGGTGCCGGACAGCTGGCTGGTCAACGAGCCGGCATTCGACAGTCCGCAGGCCTATCGCCAGGGCTACATCGACTATCTCAAGCATCGCCTGAAAGTGCGTGCGGTGTTCGTGCAGGAGGCCGTCCGTGCCCACGCTGCACACGTATGACTATGCGGTCATCCGCGTGGTACCGCGGGTGGAACGCGAGGAGTTCATCAACGTCGGAGTGATCGTCTCCTGCCCCGGCGCGCGCCATCTGGAAGCGGCCATCGAGATCGATCCGGCACGCCTGCACGCGTTCGCTCCAGCGCTTGATCAGGATGCGTTGCAACCGTGGCTGGATGCGATCGTGGCCATCTGCCGTGGTGACGCCAGCGCCGGACCCATCGCGCAGTTGCCGGCGCGTGCGCGCTTCCATTTCCTTACCGCCAAGCGCAGTTCGGTTGTGCAGATGTCGAGCACGCATGTCGGCCGCACTGCCGACCCGGCGGGTGTGGTGGAACACCTGATGACGAAGATGGTGCGGGTACCGGCACCAACCGAGCAACATTGATTGGGTAGAGTCGACCGCTGGTCGACTGCCGTTCGCGGGAAGCAGGCGCACCGTCTTCGTGGCCGTACCGGTGCTCCCTACCCTCGCCCTGCACCACGAAACCAAGCCATACCAGCCCTTGTGGTTCTGCGCCGTGGTGGCCCGCTGCAGCAATGCAGGTGAGACCAGCGCTCCGCTTTGCAGGCCTGGGCGAGCTTCATCTTGTCCGGCGTTTCAGCGCCCACGATCTGGAACCGCTTCACCTGCCGCAGATTGGCCAGGTCCATGACGGTCGTCACCCCAGCTGCATCCACGCTAGGGACTCTGCCGCAACACCTCGACCGTGACGGCGAACGCCTCGATGCGATGCCATTCGATCCGCTCATACGGCAGCGATTCCACACCCAAGCCGATCTGGTACCGCACCGCTTCCTCGGGCGCGGCGAAATCCCGCGATTCGTGCTGCGCTGTGGCCAGCACATAGGCAATCTGCCGATGGTCGGTAATGCCGTTGTCGATGCTGGTACGCACGATCATCTCGACCGACTGGTCCCGGGTCAGGCCGAAGCCCACCCCACCTTTTCCATAGCCTTCGCTCATCCTTCAGCTCGCCAGTTCCGGAACGCATCCGTTCGTCGGGGGAAGACCTACTTCAGCAGGTCCGATTCGGTAGGGGCCTCGCCCCTGCAGGTGTCATAGCGGCGCTGCAGCAGCGTGCGTGGCCCGGTTCCGCGCAGCTGGATGACCTTGTCCTCGCGCTCGCACGGGCTGACCTTCGCGCGCAGCACGAACCGCCCATTGTCGATATGGTCGATGTCGCGCCCGCCGATGGCCGCTTCCAATGCCTTGGCACGCACATAGCGGTTGACCTTGGCGTCGAACAGGTAGAACGCATGCGCCGGAACGTTGTAGACACCGTTGTTGTCCTGCCACACCTGCAGGTCCGGCACGCCATCGCCATTGAAATCCGAAACGGTCAGCAGCACGGCCGCCGCACCCTGGGCATCGGCGCCAGCGCGGGTCAGGCGCGGCTGCACGCCCGTGACCGCCACGTTGCGCCCGCCACGGGTCACGCCCATGCTCCGCACCCTGCAGGTCGTCACGTTGTCGGTGCCGCCGCAGTCGGCCACCTGGAAGACCACCTGCAATGCAGGCGTGATCCTGCCCTCGCCGGGCCGCAGGACGATCCTGCCCTGTTTGTCGGGCGCGGCATCGGCGGTATGCACAGCGGCCTGCGCCGGCGCCGGGGCCGCCCTGGCTTCCGCCACCAGCGCCGCCGCACCGCCGCCCTGCAGCTGGCGGGCACGCAGCAGGGTCATGTGCGTGCGGCATTGCTGTGAATCCAGCTGGGCAACGGCCGTGCTGCCTTCCGGGCAACGACTGTCGCGCTGGCGCAGCCATTGCCGCTGCAGATCGCGCAGCACCTGCTGATCACTGGCGGTCAGCGTGGAGCGCGCCGCACTGTAGGCGGCGTTGAGCGCATCGTCGTGCACCTTGAATTCAGCGTCGACACAACGACGACGGGCGTCCAGTGCGGTGACCGCGGCCGCCATGCAGGGCGCATAGGCAGGGCTCAGAAAGCGTGCATCGCCGGCAATCAGTTCGGCACCACTGGGCACCTTGCGTGCGGCGGGCTGGGGCTGCGCCTGAGCGCTTGCCCACAGGCAGGGGCCAAGCAGAAGCAGTCCTGCCAGCAACCGGGTGCCACGCCCCGATAGGCGTTCAGAGTTCAGCATGCGTTTCCTTCCCTGGGGGGGTTGGCCGGCCCCGTCCTGTTCCGATGATGGATGCTGCCCGGTCGCCAGCGCAACTTCGGCTACAGCGGTCACAGCCCCGCGTGCGTGTTCAGGCCGGCGATCGCTAGTTCGGCAGGGCAAACGCCATCACGTAATCGCCGTTCGGGGTTTCCATGAAATGGTGGCCGCCGGCCATGATCACCACGAACTGGCGTCCGTCCTGTTCATACACCATCGGCGTAGCCTGCCCGCCCGCGGGCAGCGCCGCGTGCCACAGCTCCTTGCCGGTCTTCAGGTCGATGGCGCGCAGCAGATCATCGGTGGCGGCGGCGATGAAGATCAGCCCGCTGGCGGTTACCACCGAACCGCCGTTGTTCGGCGTGCCGATCTCGATCGGCAGGCCGGAACGGATGCCGAACGGCCCATTGCCGCGCGCACTGCCAAACGGACGATCCCACAACAGCTTGCCGGTGCGCAGGTCGATGGCACGGATGCCGCCGTAGGGAGGCTGCTTGCACAGCAGACCCGTGAACGGCAGCCGCCAGCCAGCGTTGACCTGGATGCCATACGGCGTTCCCACCTGCGGATCGCCGGCCCCCTCGCCACCGCCCCTGTCGGCACGGATTTTCTCGCGCGGCAGCCAGCCCAAGCGATCGGCTTCGGCACGTGGCACCAGCCGGTTGTAGTTGGGCATATCGTTGTAGTTGGCCACGATCACGCCGCGGCGCGTATCGATGGAAACACTGCCCCAATCCGAACCGCCGTTGTAGCCGGGGTATTCGATGGAATGGCGATCACTGCTCGGCGGCGTGTAGAAGCCTTCGTAATAGGCCTTGCGGAACTGGATGCGGCAGATCAGCTGGTCGATCGGGGTGATGCCCCACATGTCGCGCTCGGTCAGGTCATGCTCGCGGCGCAGCGTGTGGTACAGCGAGAACAGCTGCGTGGGTGAGCGCTGTTCCGGTTCGACACCGCCGACCGGCACCTTGCGCTCTTCGGCAGCGGTCAGCAGCTGGCCGTTGCGGCGGTCGAGGATGTAGAGATCACCCTGCTTGGTCGGCAGCAGGAGTGCCGGCACCTTGCCTGCCGCCGTCGGGTAATCGATCAGGCTGGCCTGCGAACCCAGGTCGTAGTCCCACACGTCCTTGCGCACGGCCTGGAAATGCCAGGCCGGCTTGCCGGTGGCCACATCGATCGCCACCAGCGACGTCGCATAGCGGTTCTGGTTTTCCGTACGCGAACCACTCCAGTAGTCGGCCGCAGAATTGCCCAGCGGCAGATAGACCAGCCCCAGCGCCTCATCACCGGTCGCGGTGGTCCACATGTTCGGCGTGCCACGCGTGTAGGTCTGCCCATGCGGCGGCAGGCCGCTGCGCTCGGGCTGGTCCATGTCCCACGCCCAGCGCAGCTTGCCGGTGATCGCGTCGTAGGCCTGGATCACGCCCGATGGCGCGTCGCGGCGCTGACCATCCAGCACCTGGTGGCCGGTGACGATCACGCCGCGCACGATGGCCGGGGGCGAGGTGATCGACACATAGCCGGGTGGCACCTCACCCATGCCGAGGGTGATGTCGACCTGGCCGTTGTTGCCGAAGTTCGCGCACGGGCGACCACTGTCCGCATCCACCGCGATGATGCGCCCGTCCAGCGTGCCTTCGATGATGCGCGCCCAGCACGCCGGACGACTGCCCGGTGCAGCGCTGCGGCTCACGCTGGGTGGCGGCTCGGGCAACGCCAGATCGGCCGCGGCATCGGCCAGGGTGGCATCGGCCAGGATCGGCGCTGCCGGTTGCTCGTAGTAGCTCACACCACGGCAGGCCGCGGTGTACGGGATCGAGGCGTCCTTCACCTTCGGATCGAAGCGCCACACTTCCTTGCCACTGGCGGCGTCGAGCGCGATCAGGCGGTTACGGGCAGTGCACAGGTACAGACGGCCGCCGATCTTCAGCGGCGTGGTTTCCGCACCCCAGCGCTTCTTCGGCAGGTCACCGGTGCGGAACTGCCAGGCCAGCTGCAACGTGGCCACGTTGGCCGGGGTGATCTGCTGCAGCGGCGAATAGCGGGTGGCGGCATTGCTGCGGCCCCACGCCGGCCAGTCCCCTTCGGCAGGCAGGTCGGCCGGTTGCAGGCCGGTGGTATCCCGCGTGGGTTCCAGCCCGGCGCTGGCCGCGCCTTCCGGGAACGGCTGGTGGCCGTCCACTTCGCCGTGCGGCGCGAACGCCAACCCGAACGCCGCAACGAACACCAGCATCAGGACGCCCGCCACGCTGCGCGACAGGCGCTTTGAAACCGGTTCGCGAAGGGTCGGCGCGAGCAGCGCCAGCACGATGCCGAGCGCGGTCACCAGGCCCAGCCGCGGCACCCAGCGCCAGTAGTCGCTGCCCGATTCCCACCAGGTCCACAGCAGCGTGCCGACGAACACCAGCGCATACAGCAGCGCGCCGCTGCGGCGATTGCCGAACAACAACAGGCCACTGGCCAGAAGGCCGGCCCCGGCGATGGCGTAGTACGCAGACCCGCCCAGGCTGAGCAGCCACGCGCCGAGCCCGCCGATGACCAGGCCGAGCACGACCAGCAGCAGCGACAGCACGGTAACGAGAGGGTGCCGGGAAGCGCGGACGGGAGCAGGAGCGGACTGCGGCGTGGCGGACATCGTCGATCTCCGGGGGCAGCATGCGTCGTTATCCCACCGCCTGCGTGAAGCGCGCGCGTATGCGTGGCATCCGGATACGACGACGCCGGCACAGGGCCGGCGTCGTCGGGTGCCTCAGGCTCGCGGCAGGATCAGTCCTGTGCGGCGTCCTCGCTGCTGGCCGCAGCCGGGGCGCTGTCGGTCGTGGCCGGGGCGGCGACTGCCACCTCGTCCTCGTCCTCGTCGATCGAGGCGTCCATGCGCTCCACCGCCTGCAGCTTCTCGTCCTTGGACAGGCGGATCAGGGTCACGCCCTGGGTGTTGCGGCCGACGCGGCTGATTTCCGAGCCACGCGTACGCACCAGCGTACCGCCGTCGGAGATCAGCAGGACTTCGTCGCGGGAGCCCATCAGCACTGCGGCGACCAGCTTGCCATTGCGCTCGGTGGTCTGGATGCCGATCACGCCCTGCGTGCCACGGCCCTTGCGCGGGTAATCCGGCAGCGGGGTGCGCTTGCCGTAGCCGTTCTCGGTGGCGGTGAGGATGTACTGCACGCTGGCGTCGTCGGCACTATCGATCACCGCATCACCCGTGGCGGCGGCTTCCTCGACACCGTTGTCGTCCTCGTTCTCGTCCTCGATGCCACCGGCACTTTCGGCCACGATCAGGCTGACCACTTCCTCGCCGGCCGGCATCCTGATGCCACGCACGCCGGTTGCGGTACGGCCCATCGAGCGGACTTTGTCCTCGCCGAAGCGCACGGTCTTGCCGTTGGAGGCGAACAGCAGGATGTCGCGCTGGCCGTCGGTCAGGCCGACGCCGACCAGCGCATCGCCCTCATCGAGGTTGATCGCGATCTTGCCGCGGGCCAGACGGAAGGCGAACTCGCCCAGCGGGGTCTTCTTGACCGTACCGTTCTTCGTGGCGAAGAACACGAACTGGCCATCGGCGTACTCGCGCACCGGCAGCACGGCCTGCACGCGTTCGCCCGGTTCCAGCGGAATCCAGTTGATGATCGGACGGCCGCGGGCGTTGGAACCCGCTTCCGGCAGCTGGTAGACCGGCAGCCAGAACACCTTGCCCGAGCTGGTGAAGGTCAGCAGCGTGTCGTGCGTGTTGACCAGCCACAGCTGTTCGATGAAATCCTCTTCCTTGGTCGCCGCCGCACTGCGGCCACGCCCACCGCGGCGCTGTGCGCGGTACACGCTCACCGGCTGCCGCTTCACGTAACCGGCATGCGACACGGTGACCACCACGTCTTCCGGTGCGATCAGGTCGAGGATGTCCAGGTCTTCTTCGCTGTGGCGGATTTCGGTGCGACGTTCGTCGCCGAACTCGGCCTTGACGTTGACCAGCTCCTCGCGGATCACCTGCAGCAGGCGGTCGGGATCTTCCAGGATGTGGATCAGCCCGGCGATCACTTCCAGCAGCTGCTTGTACTCGTCGGTCAGGCGGTCCTGCTCCAGCCCGGTCAGGCGGTGCAGGCGCATTTCCAGGATCTGGGTGGCCTGGATCTCGGTCAGCTGGTAGCCGCCCTCGATCAGGCCCACGCCCTTGGGCAGGTCTTCCGGGCGCGAGGCTTCGGCACCGGCGGCACCCAGCATCGCACCGACCAGGCCCGGCTCCCACACGCGCGCCAGCATGCGCTCGCGTGCTTCGTTCGGGTTCGGCGAGGTCTTGATCAGTTCGATCATCTCGTCGATGTTGGCCAGCGCGACGGTCAGGCCTTCCAGCACGTGGGCACGGGCGCGCGCCTTGCGCAGCTCGAACACGGTGCGGCGGGTGACCACTTCGCGGCGGTGGCGGACGAACGCCTCCAGCATCTGCTTGAGGTTCATCAACTGCGGGCGGCCATCGACCAGCGCCACCATGTTGATGCCGAACACCGATTCCATCTGCGTCTGCTGGTACAGGTTGTTCAGCACAACCTCGGCAGATTCACCGCGCTTGATCTCGATGTAGATGCGCATGCCGTCCTTGTCGGACTCATCGCGCAGCTCGCTGATGCCTTCGATCTTCTTTTCCTTGACCAGCTCGGCGATCTTCTCGATCAGACGCGCCTTGTTCACCTGGTAAGGAATTTCAGTGACGATGATCGACTCGCGGCCATTGTCGGCCACTTCGATATCGGCCTTGGCACGGATACGCACGCGGCCACGGCCGGTGCGGTAGCCAGCGACGATGCCGGCGGTGCCGTTGATGATACCGGCAGTCGGGAAATCCGGGCCCGGGATGTACTCCATCAGGCCGTCGACGTCGATCTCCGGGTTGTCGATCAGCGCAATGCAGGCGTTGATCGATTCACTCAGGTTGTGCGGCGGGATGTTGGTCGCCATGCCCACCGCGATACCGGCCGAGCCGTTGACCAGCAGGTTCGGGAACCGGGTCGGCATGACCGTCGGCTCCAGTTCCTTTTCGTCGTAGTTGGGCTGGAAGTCGACGGTTTCCTTGTCGATGTCGGCCATCAGCTCGTGCGCGAGGCGCGACATGCGCGCCTCGGTGTATCGCATGGCCGCGGCGGAGTCGCCATCGATGGAGCCGAAGTTACCCTGGCCATCGACCAGCATGTAGCGCAGCGAGAACGGCTGCGCCAGGCGCACCAGCGTGTCGTACACCGACTGGTCGCCATGCGGGTGGTACTTACCGATGACGTCACCGACGATACGCGCCGACTTGAAGTAGGGCTTGTTGCTGTGTGCGTTGAGCTCGTTCATCGCATACAGCACGCGGCGATGCACCGGCTTGAGGCCGTCGCGCGCATCCGGCAGCGCGCGGCCCACGATCACGCTCATGGCGTAATCGAGGTAGCTCTTGCGCATCTCGTCTTCCAGGTTGACCTGGATGATTTCCTTGGCGGTTTCTGCCATTCGGGTTCCGTTGTCTGGTAGCGGTCCAGTCCGGCGCAACCCTCTGCGGGAGGGGGTCGTGCCGGAACCTCGATTCAACCTGTGGATACTACCACAACAGGCCGTTTTCCGCCTGCCTTTACGGGGATTTTACCGGCACAAATCAGGAACTTAGGGGCCCCACCTATCCTGTAGAGCCGAGCCCATGCTCGGCTGCGGCGGATTCGCTGGCTGAGCCGAGCGTGGGCTCGGCTCTACAGACATCCGCAACCCTGCCCGCCTCAACCGCCGAAGGCGGCGCGCATGTTCTCGGCGGTCGGGTTCAGGATCACCCCGCGCTCGGTCACGATGGCGTCGATCAGCTCGCCCGGGGTGACATCGAACACCGGGTTCCAGGCGGCAATGCCTTCGGCCACGGTGCGGGCACCGCCCACGCCATACAGCTCACCCGGGTCGCGCTGCTCGATCTCGATCTGGCTGCCGTCAACGGTCTCCATGTCCACGGTCGAGGACGGCGCCACCACCATGAACTTCACGCTGTGGTGGCGTGCGGCAATGGCCAGTTGGTAGGTGCCGATCTTGTTGGCGGTATCACCATTGGCGCAGATGCGGTCTGCGCCCACGATCACCCACTGCACGGCACCGGTCTTCATCAGGTGCGAGGCCGCCGAGTCGGCGATCAGGGTGGCATCGATACCGTCCTGCTGCAGCTCCCACACGGTCAGGCGTGCACCCTGCAGCCACGGCCGGGTCTCGCCGGCGAACACGCGCGCGATGCGGTGCTGGGCCATGCCGGCGCGAATGACGCCCAGCGCGGTACCGAAGCCGGCGGTGGCCAGCGAGCCGGTATTGCAGTGGGTCAGCACACCGCTGCCAGCCTCGATCAGGCCAGCGCCCAGTGCGCCCATGTGGCGGTTGGCCGCCAGGTCTTCCTCTGCGATCGCCTGCGCTTCGGACTCCAGCAACGCCTTCCAGTCGGCGCCGGCAGCGTTCAGGCAACGGCGCATCCGTGCCAGCGCCCAGGCCAGATTGACCGCAGTAGGGCGCGATGCGTTCAGGCGCTGCAGTGCCGGCTCCAGCTGCTGCAACGCGTGCGCACCGTCGGCGGCCTGCACCTCGCGCGCGGCCAGCACCACGCCCCAGGCGGCGGCAATGCCGATCGCCGGCGCGCCACGCACGGTCAGTGCGTGGATGGCGCTGGCAACCTCGTCACTGTCATGGCAGACCACGTGCTCGACCACGAACGGCAGCTTGCGCTGGTCCAGCAGTTGCAAGGCATCGCCGGTCCACAGGATCGGGCGGATGTGGTCGTAACGGGCGTAGTCGATGTCGGAGGCAGTGTTCATGGGCCCATTGTAGGGCCACGCCCCGCGTGGTTGGAGCCTGCCCCGGCTCAATTCACCGAGAATTCGGCGCGGCAGCCGCCATCCACCCAGATCCCGTTGCGGTTCCAGCCCCAGGTGCTGCCTTCCTCGCAGGGCGTGCTGGACAGCTGCTCGGAGACCACAGCACCCACCGAGATGCTCGCGCCGCAGAAGCGGCGCTTCTTCGACTTCGATTCGCAGGTCAGGCGGCGCGGCACATCGACGAAGCGGCCATCCTCGTCGGCCACCTCGAAATCGCCCTGGCAGCCACGGCTGGTCCAGACTTCATTGCGCTTGTAGCCCCATCCCTGGCCTTCCCGGCACGGCAGCACCGACAACTGGCGAAGCAGGCGCACCGGCGCGCCATCCAGGCGTACCGGGCAACTCTGCGGACGGCCATTGGATTCGCAGCGCACCACGCGGCGCACCAGGCGCTTGCCTTCCGTTGCCGCAGGTGCCACACCCTGCGCACGGCGCGCCCGGAATTCGGCGCGGCAGCCAAGGGTGACCCACACGCCGCTGCGGTCGGTGCCCCACTCGCTGCCGCGGATGCAGCTGTTGCTCGAGAGCTGGCGCACCAGATCGACGCCGTTGGCTACGTCGATGTCGCAGTGCACCCAGCCCATGTCGCGGGACTCGCAGGTCACCACTTCATCGTCGTAGCCCACCTGCTGGGCCGACGCCGGCGACGGCAGCCAGGCACCCCAGAGCGCAATGGAGTACATCGGTGCAGCGACAACCGCAAACCACTTGACCAAAGCCTTCCCCAGCAGGAATGGATGAACTGCATGCCAGTGTCCGGCATTGGCCGTGATAAAAGCATCATCCCGCTTGCCGACGCAAGCGCGCAGAACCCGCGTTTCGTTCAGCCTGGGATGTTCAGCAACGCGCGGGCGTCACGCGTGGGCAAAGTCGTAGGCCAGCACATCGGCAATGCGTGGCGTGCGGTTCATCGCCATCAGCAGGCGATCGACACCCAGCGCCACGCCGGCACAGGCCGGCAACGCTGGCAACGCCGCCAGCAGCGCCTCATCCAGTGGCGGCTGCACCTGCCCGCGTTCGTGGCGGCGCTGCTGGTCGCGCCGGAAGCGGGCGCGCTGCTCGTCGGCGTCGTTCAGTTCGTGATAGCCGTTGGCCAGCTCCACTGCACCCAGGTAGAGCTCGAAACGCTCGGCCAGCGGCGGCGTGCCGGCGCGGATGCGTGCCAGCGCGGCCTGGCTGGCTGGCCAGTCATGCACTACGGTCATCACCGCGTCGTCGAAATGCGGCTGGATACGATGGGTCATCAGCAGGTCGAGCCAGTCATCACGGGTCAATCCGACCGGGTCAATGTGCACCTCGCCCAACGCGGCACGCAGCGTGGACTCATCCGCCTCGAACGGATCCACGCCAAGGTGCTGCTGGAACAGCTCGCGGTAACTCAGCACGCGCAGGGTCGCACGGTGTCCAACCAGGGCCAGCGCCTGCCCGATCAGCTCGGCGGTCTCCTGTACCAGCCGATGGTGGTCCCAACCGACCCGATACCATTCCAGCATGGTGAATTCCGGGTTGTGGCGACCACCGGCCTCGCCATTGCGGAACACCCGGCCCAGTTCGTAACAGTCGCCCACGCCGGCAGCGAGCAGGCGCTTGAGCGGATACTCCGGCGAGGTGCGCAGCCAGCGGCGGCGTCCGCCGGCATCGACATGGCCGGTGAAGTCGGTATGGAAGCTGTCGATGTTCGGCTCGGTGTTGCCCGCGACCGACAGGATCGGCGTTTCCACCTCGAGCACATCGCGCTCTGCAAAGAAGCGGCGCACCAGCGCGTTGAGCGCAGCGCGCTGCTGCAGCGCGCGCAGCAGGGCCTCGCTCACAGAATGCCCTCCGGGCGCGGATGGTCGAGCGGCAGGGTCAGCAGATCGCGCGTATCGTCGATGTAGCCGCTGGCCAGGTACAGGCGTCGGGCCAGTTCGTTGTGGTGGTTCACTTCCAGGCGAAGGCGGCTGACGCCACGACCACGAGCGCGCTGTTCGCAGATGGCCAGCGCCTGCTTGCCGCGGCCACGACCGCGCGCGCGATGGCTCAGGTACAGCTCGTCCAGCAGCATGAAGTGGCCGCCCTGCTCCAGGCTGAAGCCCATCGCGATCACCGCGTAGCCGACTACCTCGCCCGCCTCGTCCATCCACAACAGCACTTCGCCATTGCGCGGATCGGCCAGCAGCGCGTCCACGCCGCGACGCACGCGCGCGTCATCGAAGTCGATCCTGTCTTCGGCGTAGAACTCGCGCATCAGCGCGATCAACAGCTCCTCGTCGGCACGGGTGGCCAGGCGGAAATCCAGCGGGGCGGTCTGCATCGGTGTTCCTTTGTGTTTCATGCCGGGCGCGGGGACACCCGGCGGGATCGTCACTCGTGTTCGGCCAGATAGGCCAGCAGGCGGTCTTCGTCCCACACCGGCACGCCCAGCGACTGCGCCTTGTCCAGCTTGGAACCGGCTTCGGTACCGGCGACCACGAAGCTGGTCTTCTTCGAGACGCTGCCGGAGACCTTTGCACCGAGGGCCTCCAGGCGCTCCTTGGCGGCATCGCGGGTGAGCTGGACCAGGGTGCCGGTCAGCACCACGGTCTGCCCATCCAGCGGGCCGGCCACGATCTCGGCCAGCGCCGGTGCCTTGGCCAGGATCTGCTGCATCGCCTTCTCGGCTGCCAGCAGCATCGCGCCATGGCCCTCGCTGTCCAGCCACTGGGCCAGGCCACGCGCCGTGTCGTCCGGTAATCCTGCGTTGACGAACTGCCCATGCTCGGCGTCGAGCACCGCCTGGGCACCGGGCAACGCGGCCACCAGTTTCTCCGCGCGCAGGCGGGTGATGCCGGGAATCTCTGATTCGACCAACAGCTGCGCCAGGTCCAGCCCCTCGCGCAGCCTGGCGCTGGGCGCGTGCACATCGCTGATGCGGACTTGGCCGACCTGCAGCAGGTCATCGATGGCCTGCTGGTTGCCCTGCTGTTCGAAGAAGTGGCCGAGCGACCGCGCCACTTCGCCACCGATGTCCGGCACGCGCTTGAACAATGGCCACGGCAGGTGGCGGATCAGTTCCAGGTCACCGAACCACTGCGCCAGCGCCTTGGCCGTGCTCTCGCCCACGTGCTCGATGCCCAGCGCGAACAGCAGCCGTTCCAGCGTGGCGGCACGACTGGCGTCGATGGCCGCGATCAGGTTGTCGGCCCACTTGGTCGCGATCTTCTTCGTGTTCCATTCGAAGCGGGCCGGCTGCGCCAGCGCCTGCGCGCGCCAGCCCGGATCGTTGCCGTCCAGCCTGAGCACCGCATTGAGCACCGCGCCACTGCCTTCGGCCGGCAGGTGCAGCTTCAGTGCGGCGGCCAGCGCCGAGGGATCTTCAGCGTCCAGCACCAGCTTCAGGTGCAGCAGCTGGTCACGACTGAGCCGGTACAGGTCGGCCACGCTCTTGACGATGCCAGCGTCGACGAGGGTTTCGATGTATTTGTCGCCCAGGCCGTCGATGTCCATCGCGCGGCGAGAGGCGAAATGGGCGATGGCTTCCTTGCGCTGCGCCGGGCAGGACAGCTCGCCCGAGCAGCGCCATGCGGCCGCCCCTTCCTCGCGCACGATCTCCGAGCCGCACACCGGGCAGCGCGTCGGCATCTGCCAGGGCGTGGTGCCCTGCGGGCGGCGATCGAGGATGACGCTGACCACTTCCGGGATCACGTCGCCGGCACGGCGCACGATCACGCTGTCGCCGACGCGCACGTCGAGGCGTGCGATCTGGTCGGCGTTGTGCAGCGTGGCGTTGGACACGATCACGCCGGCCACGGCCACCGGTGCCAGCCGCGCGACCGGTGTGGCCGCACCGGTGCGGCCGATCTGGATCTCGATCGCCTCCACCGTGGTGCTCTGTTCCTGTGCCGGGAACTTGTGCGCGATGGCCCAGCGTGGCGCACGCGAGACAAAGCCCATCGCCTGCTGGCCGGCACGGTCATCGAGCTTGTAGACCACGCCATCGATATCGAACGGCAGGCCGTCGCGGCGCTCGCAGATATCGCGGTAGTAGCCGAGCAGGCCGTCGGTGCCTTCCACCACCTTGCACAGCGCGCTGACCGGGAAACCCCAGGCGCCGAGCTGCGCCAGCGTGCCCGAATGGGTATCGGGCAGCTCGCCGCCCTGCACTTCACCGGTACCGTAGGCAAAGAAGCTCAACCTGCGCTGCGCACTGATCTTCGGGTCGAGCTGGCGCAGCGACCCGGCCGCCGCATTGCGCGGGTTGGCCAGCACCTTGCCGCCGTGCAGGCGCGCACGTTCGTTGTATGCCTCGAAATCGGCACGCGCCATGTAGACTTCGCCGCGCACCTCCAGCACGTCCGGCCAGTCCTTGCCGTGCAGCCGCTTGGGAACATCGCCGATCTCGCGCAGGTTGGCGGTCACGTCCTCGCCGGTGCTGCCATCGCCGCGGGTCGCGCCGAGCACGAAATGACCATCCTCATAGCGCAGGCTGATCGCCAGGCCGTCCATCTTCGGCTCGGCCGAAAACTGCAGGCTGCGGCGGCCCAGGCGTTCATCGATGCGGCGCACGAAATCCGCCACTTCCTCATCGCTGAAGGCGTTGGACAGCGACAACATCGGCACCGCATGGCGGACTTCGGGGAAACGGCCGGAGGGACGCGCGCCGACCTGCTGGGTCGGACTGTCGGCCCGGGCCAGTTCCGGATGTTCGCGCTCCAGTGCTTCCAGCTCGCGCACCATCCGGTCGTAGTCGATGTCGGGGATCTCCGGGGCGTCCAGCTCATGGTAGGCGCGGTTGGCCTGGGCGATCTGCCGGCGGAGATCTTCGGCGCGTTCGGCGGGGCTGGAGCTCATCGGAATCCGCTGGTTCTGGGATGGCCGGGGATTCTACCGCGCCCGGCCGTCAGGCCCTGTAATGCCCCCCCTTCGCAGCGCCGAGCCATGCTCGACGGGCGCCCCCCCTGCCCTGGTGGATGCCTACCATCTCCCCGCCCCGGCAGGTGCCCAACCTTGGTTGGCACACCTGCAGCCGACCATGGCTCGGCACTACAAAAAGCGGGCTTGCCGCCCACCGCAACCAGCGCTAGCGTGCGAAGGCTACTCCTCGGAATCCCACCCGTGACCCTGCCTGCTTCCCGTAGACGCTTCCTGCAACTGGCCGGTGCCGGCCTCGCCGTCGCTGGCAGCGGACTGCCGCGGCTTGGCCAGGCCCAACCTGCGGCCGCCGTCGCCCCGGCCCCTGCCGAAGGCGTCGTACTGCTGAACTTCAACGAGTGCCCCTACGGCCCCTCGCCGGCGGCCCAGCAGGCCGCGCGCGACAGTATCGCCAGTTGCGGCCGCTACCGCTTCGCCCTGGCCGCACAGGTGCGCGATGCCTTCATCGAGCAGGCACGTATTCCGACCGACCACGTGCGCCTCTATCCCGGCTCAAGCGAGCCGTTGAACCGCGCCGCCACGGTGTGGACCGGGCCGCAGGCGGGATTGGTGGTGGCCGACCCGACCTTCGAGACCCTGGGCGAGGTCGCCGCTGCTCGCGGCGCCCATGTGCAGAAGGTGCCGCTGCGCGACGACGGCGCGCATGATCTGCGTGCGATGGCCGCCGCCGCGCAAGCGCGCCCGACCGGGCTGGTGTATGTGTGCAATCCGAACAACCCGACCGGTTCGATCAGCCCACCGGATGAGCTCGCCTGGCTGCTGGCCCACAAGCCCGCATCGACCCGCGTGCTGGTCGACGAGGCCTACCTGCAGTACAGCGAGCAGCCGAGCCTGATCGCGCAGGTTGCGCAGCGCGATGACCTGATCGTGCTGCGCACGTTCTCCAAGCTGTACGGCATGGCCGGCCTGCGCCTGGGCGTGGCGGCCGCACATCCCGACCGCCTGCGCGAACTGGCCAGCCTGGGCGACAACCCACTGCCCGTGGCAGCACTGGCCGCAGCACTGGCCAGCCTGCAGGATCCCCAGTTGATCGCGCAGCGGCGCCTGCAGAATGCCCAGGTGCGGCAGGCCACCATCGCGTGGCTGGGCAAGCGTGGTTTCAGCTGCGTCCCGTCGGAAGCGAACTGCTTCGTGGTGGATGTGCAGCGCGACGGTGCCGCCTTTGCCAAGGCGATGGCAGACAACGGCGTGATCATTGGCCGCAGCTGGCCGATCTGGCCACAGCGCGTGCGCGTGACCGTCGGCACCGAAGACGAGATGGCCGCATTCCGCCGTGCGTTCGCCAAGGTGGCCGGCGTACCGGCCTGACCCCGTTGGTGGGGGCGAACTTGGTTCGCCCCATCCACGCATGGCGTGGATCTGCTGTTGTGGATGCCGACCATTGGTCGGGGTGGATGCCGACCGTTGGTCGGGGTGGATGCCGACCGTTGGTCGGGGTGGATGCCGACCGTTGGTCGGGGTGGGTGCCGACCGTTGGTCGGCACGCCATGGCGCTCACCAGCGCGGGGTCTTGGTCAGCGGCGGTGCCTGGTGCTGGCGGTCGTAGGCACGCAGCTCGTCGCGGATGTGCGCGATGCGCTGGCGGCCCAGGGCATTGCGGCTGTCATCCAGCACCACGCCATCGAGCAGCTCGGCCATGCGCTGCACGGTCGGCAGCATCTTCTCCCAGGCATCAAGCGCGGTCAGCGGCGCCGGCAGGGTCAGGAAGAAGGCGATGGCCGGGGTTTCCATGGCACGGATGTTGGCCATGTCGAAGCTGCCCGGCTTCATGATGCTGGCCATCGAGAAGATCGGGCCGCGCTCGGGGTGGCCTTCCACCAGGCGGTGGAACACGTTCATGTGGCCGAATACCAGGCCGGTCTTCTCCGCCGCCACCACGATGTCTTCGCCGCGCAGCTGCTCGCCGGCACGGGCGGCCACGAACAGCGAGACGATCTTGTCGAAATCCTGGGTGGTGCGCTTGCCGAGGTCGTTGGCCGCGCCCGGATCGGTGTCGGCCAGGCCAAGTTCGGCCTGCTCGCCTTCGCCGCGCATGCCCGGTTCGACGCGGCCCTCGGCCACCACGACGCCGTCCTCGCCCAGGACCGGTTCGCGGCGCTCGCCACTGGCCGGTTCCGCGTTCTCCACGCGACGGCCCTGGGGCTTCTTCTTCGGACGGCCAAACAGGAAGATCGCGGCGATCAACAGCAGGCCGGCGGCCAGGATGCCGATGCGCAACAGTGCCGTGTCGGACATTCGATAGGTTCTCCGGCTAATTCATTCAGGTAACTAGGATGGCACGTCAGGCCGCGCCCGCCAATCGCGCCGCTTCTTCCAGGTCCACGCTGACCAGGCGGCTGACGCCCGGCTCACGCATGGTCACGCCCGACAGCTGGTGCGCGGCCTCCATCGTCGCCTTGTTGTGGCTGACGAACAGGAACTGCACCTTCTCGCTCATTTCCTTGACCATGTTGGCCAGGCGGCCGACGTTGGCTTCGTCCAGCGGCGCGTCCACCTCGTCCAGCAGGCAGAACGGGGCGGGATTCAACTGGAAGATGGCGAACACCAGCGCCACCGCGGTCATCGCTTTCTCGCCGCCGGACAGCAGCGAGATGCTCGACACGCGCTTGCCCGGCGGGCGCGCCATGATGGTCACGCCCGTGTCGAGCAGGTCTTCACCGGTCAGTTCCAGGTAGGCGTGGCCGCCACCGAACAGGCGCGGATACAGGGCCTGGACGCCGGCGTTGACGCGGTCGAAGGTGTCCTTGAAGCGCCCGCGGGTCTCGCGATCGATCTTGCGGATGGCATCCTCAAGTGTTTCCAGCGCCGTGGTCAGGTCGGCGTGCTGCGAATCCAGGTAGTCCGAACGCTGCGAAGCCTCGCCGTACTCGTGGATGGCGGCCAGGTTGACCGGCTCCAGCCGGCGCATGCGTGCGTCGATCTGGTGCACGGCCTGCTCCCAGTCGCCCAGGCGGGCGTCCTCGGGTAGTGCATTGAGCACGTCCTGCAGCACGAAGCCGGCCTTTTCCACCGCCGCCTGCAGGGTGTCGGCGCTGAGCACCAAGGCCTGCTGGTCGAGCTTGCGCTGCGAAATGCGCTCGCGCTGGGCCAACGCCTGCTCGTCGCGCTGATGGCGGGTCTGCTCGTAGCTGCGCAGCTCGGCGTCGATGCCGTCCAGCAGCGTTCGCGCCTCGGTCAGCACACGGTCGGCCCGCACGCGCTCTTCCAGCGCGTTCTGGTGTTCGGCCTGCAGCGATTCGACCGGCGAATCCCCTTCGTCCAGCTGCGAGTGCAGCTCGCCCAGCCGCGCGTCCAGCTGCCCGCGCTGGGTGCCCATGCGTTCCAGCGCCTGGCTCAACGAGTCCAGCTGCGCGCGCTGCGATTCCAGGGTCAAGGCCAGCGAATGCGCGCGCTCGCGTACCGCGCGGGCGGCATCGCGGGCCAGGTCGCGGGCCTCGGTCAACTGCCGACGTTCGCCCTCCAGCCGCTGCCGGGTCGATTCCAGGTCGCCCATGCTGCTGACCGCACTCTCCAGCCGCGAGCGCGCTTCACGCGCCTGCTCGTTGTTGGCTTCCAGCGTTTCCTGCAACTGCTTCAGCTCGCCCTCGATGCGGTCGATGCGGGTGCGTGCCGCTTCCACCTTGCCCTGCTGGCCCTGCAGCTGGCCGGCCAGCTCGGACACCGCGCGGTGGGCCTGGTAGAGCGCGCGCTGCGCGTCCTCGCGCTGCTGCTCGGCCGCCTGCAGCTGCTCACGGAAACCGCTCAGCTGCTCTTCCAGCTCGGCCTCGCGGTCCTGCAGCTGCTCGATCTGCTCACGCAGTTCGTTGATCTCACGCTCGCGCAGCAGCGCGCCCTGCTCGGCGGCACCGGAGCGCGACACGCGCAGCCAGCCCTGGCCCAGCCGCTCGCCGCCCTGGGTGATGATCGAATCGCCTTCCGGCAGGCTGGCCTGCAGGGCCTTCGCCTCGGACAGGTCCTTCGCACCATGCAGGTGCGCCAGCAGCCGACGGATCGCCGCCGGGCCGCGCACGCGTGCCGCCAGCGAGGTCGGCGCCACCTTCAGTTCAGCAGCATCGTCGGCGACCAGCGCAATGTGGCCTTCGCCAAGTTCGCCCAGCGCGCCGACCAGGCTGGCCGGGTCATCGACCAGCACGCCTTCGATCAGCTGGCCCAGCGCACTTTCCACCGCGTTCTCCCAGCCGGCATCCACGTCCAGGCGTTCGCCGACGCGCGCCGCCGAATCCAGCCCGCGCGCCTTCAGCCAGGCCACGGCTGCACCCTGCTCCTGGCCCAGCGCGGCCTGCTGCAGGGTTTCCAGCGAGGCCAGGCGACCGCGCAGGCCGTTGGCCTGCTTGCGCAGTTCAGCCAGTTCGTTCTGGCCATTGCGCTGCTGTTCCTGCACTGCCGTCACGCCCTGCTTGCGCAGCTCGACGTCTTCACTCAATTCATCCAGTGCGGCCTTCTGCGTGTCGTGCTGCAGCTGCAGCTGCTCGAAGGCTTCTTCCAGCGCGTCCACGTCCAGGCCTGCGCGTTCGGCGGCCAGGGCCTCGCGACGCCGGTCGGCGTCGAGGATCTGCTTGTCCAGGTAGTCCACGCGCGTGCGCTCGACATCGCCGGCGCGCGAGGCTTCCGAACTCTGCGAGGTGTGCTGTTCCCAGCGCTGCTGCCAGCTGGCCAGCCGCTCTTCAGCCTCACGCAGGCTTTCCTGCTTGATCTCGTTTTCTTCCTGCAGTGCTTCCAGCTGCGGAGTGGCGGCCTCCACCGCCTCGCGCAGCACCCTCAGTCTGGCCTCGTCGCCGCTGATGTGCTGGCCCAGTTCAGCCAGCGCCTGCTGGGTTTCATCGCGCGCCTTGTGCAGGCGCTGCGACAGCTCGCGCTGGTGCTGGATCTGCTGTTCCAGGCGCGCCAGCGTACTGCCGACCTGGTAGACCGCAGCCTGCGCGGTGTTCAGCGCGTCGGCGGCCTCTTCGCGCCGCGCGCGCGAGGTCTCGATGCGCGCCTCGGCATCACGCTGGTCGGCGATCAGCTGCTGCAGCCTGGTCTCTTCCTGCGACAGGCCTTCGCGCAGCTTCGACAGGCGCCCGTCGAGGCCGCGGAATTCCAGCGCCTTCCACTCGGCATCCTTGACCCGGCGCTCTTCCTGCAGGGCCTGGTACTGCTCGGCCTGCTTGGCCTGGCGCTTGAGGTGCTCCAGCTGCTTGCTGATCTCGTCGCGCAGGTCGCCCAGCCGGTCCAGGTTCTCGCGGGTGTGGCGGATGCGGGTCTCGGTCTCCTTGCGGCGCTCCTTGTACTTGGAGATGCCGGCCGCCTCTTCCAGGTAGACGCGCAGGTCTTCCGGGCGCGCCTCGATGATCTGGCTGATCATGCCCTGCTCGATGATCGAGTAGCTGCGCGGGCCCAGGCCGGTGCCGAGGAACAGGTCGGTGATGTCGCGGCGGCGGCACTTGGTGCCGTTGAGGTAGTAGTTGCTGGTACCGTCGCGGCTGACCGTGCGCTTGACCGAGATTTCGTTGAACGCGGCGTACTCGCCGGAGATCGTGTGGTCGGAGTTGTCGAAGATCAGCTCGACCGTGGCCTGCGACACCGGCTTGCGGGCATTGGAACCGGAAAAGATCACGTCGGTCAGCGAGTCGCCGCGCAGGCGGCTGGCCGAGCTCTCGCCCATGACCCAGCGCACGGCGTCGATGATGTTCGACTTGCCGCAGCCATTGGGGCCCACCACGCCGGTCATGTTGGTCGGCAGGTGCAGGGTGGTCGGATCGACGAACGACTTGAAGCCGGACAGCTTGATCGTGGAAAGACGCATAGGGGTTCCGGACTGGGGCCGGCAAGCGGCCTGCGTTTACCCTCCAAGTCATTGATCCTGTTGGGATCGATGCCCGTGGAACGGGTGTGACGCCCTGAGTATACCGATGTGGCCGTGTTCTACGAATGGGCGTGGAACATTGCCCGGCCCTGCCCCGCCGGCCGCACGTGGCCCGAGCTGGCGAAACGGAACCATAAAACAAAACGGGCACCCTTGCGGGCGCCCGTTCTGCGGTGATGCCAGGCCTTGCGGCGTGGGATCAGGCTTCGGCGACGACGACGACCTTGACGGTGGTCTCGACGTCGGCGTGCAGGTGGACCAGCACGTCGTATTCGCCGATGTTGCGGAAGGCGCCTTCACCCAGGATGACTTCGCTCTTCTCCAGCGGCAGGCCGGCGGCAGTGAAGGCTTCGGCGATGTCGCGCGGGCCGACCGAGCCGTACAGCTTGCCTTCGGTCGAAGCGTTGGCGGCGATGGTCACGCTCGCGCCTTCCAGCTTGGCCTTGCGGCCTTCAGCTTCTGCGTGGATGGCCTGGGCCTTGGCTTCGTACTCGGCGCGCTTGGCTTCGAACTCGGCCTTGTTGCTCTCGGTGGCCGGCACGGCCTTGCCCTGCGGCACGAGGAAGTTACGGCCGTAGCCCGGCTTCACGTCGACCAGGTCGCCCAGGTTGCCGAGGTTGGTGACTTTCTGCAGGAGGATCAGCTGCATGGTATTGCTCCAGATGAGTTATTCGTTAGCGAGGCGATGCCCCGCAACAAAGGCTGTCCGAATAGCTGGCACAGCGGGGGCGGCACCGGGCCGCCCCGCCGGCATCAGACGTCGTGGTTGTCGGTGTACGGGATCAGGGCCAGGAAGCGGGCGCGCTTGACGGCGGTCGCCAGCTGGCGCTGGTACTTCGACTTGGTACCGGTGACGCGGCTCGGCACGATCTTGCCGTTCTCGGTCAGGTACTGGCGCAGGGTGTTGAGATCCTTGTAGTCGATCTCCTTCACACCTTCAGCAGTGAACTTGCAGAACTTGCGGCGACGGAAGAACTTGGACATGGGAAGGCTCCTTAGGCGGCGGAAGCGGCGTCGTCGCCGGCTTCGTTGTCAGCGGTGGTGTTGGACTCGCCTTCTTCGTCGTCACGACGACGGCGCTCACCGCGCTCCGGCTTGTCACCCTTCTCGTCCTTGCTCTTCATGATCAGCGACTGCTCGGTGTCAGCCTCGTCACGCTTGATGACCAGGTTGCGCAGCACGGCGTCGTTGAAGCGGAAGCTCTCGGTCAGTTCGTTCAGAACGGCCTGGTCGGCTTCGATGTTCATCAGCACGTAGTGGGCCTTCACCAGGTTCTGGATCGGGTACGCCAGCTGGCGGCGGCCCCAGTCTTCCAGGCGGTGGATGGTGCCGTTGCCGTTCTCGACCAGCGACTTGTAGCGCTCGATCATGGCCGGGACCTGCTCGCTCTGGTCCGGGTGGACCATGAACACGATTTCGTAATGACGACTCATGTTTTTTCTACCTTTCGGATGTGGCCTTTCGGCCGGACAGCCCCCCGCCGTTGAGACCGCGGTGGGGCAAGGATTCCCGCCAGGAAGGCAGGAAGCCGCGCATTATGGCGCAGATGGGGATGGCGGGCAACCGGGGGCACCCGACCTTCTGAACCGGGATGCCCTGCCCCGGTACCGATCAAGGTCGGCACCCACCAGGCGGGTAGCGCCGGCCATGCCCGGCGGGCGCCAAAGCCGCGCGTCAGGCCTTGTCGGCGTCGGTGGTGAAGCTTTCGCCGCAGCCGCACTCGGCGGTGGCGTTCGGGTTGCTGAACGTGAAGGTCTCGCTCAGGCCATGCTTGCCGAAGTCGATCACGGTGCCGTCCACCAGCGCCAGGCTCTTGGCGTCGACATAGATCTTCACACCGTCCTGGTCGAACACGGTATCGCCCTCGCGCTCGTCGCGGGCCAGGTCGGTCACGTGGCCCCAGCCGGAGCAGCCGGTCCTGGTCACGCCGAAACGCAGGCCCAGCGCGCCGGGGGTCTGGGCGACGAAGCGCTGCACGCGCTCGAAGGCAATGGGGGTCAGGCTGACGGCCATGGGGCTACTCCAGAGGTACGGGGACATTATAAGGAGCCGTTGCCACGAAAAATGCCTCGCAAGCAGAACGCTGCAACCGGTAAACTCCCGTGTTCACAGATCGAGTCGATCAGCAGAGGATTCAAGTCATGACGGTGGTCAGCGTTGAACATGCGCTTGCCGGGAAGATCCCGGAAGGCGGCGAAGTCACGGTACGCGGATGGGTGCGCACGGTGCGCGGTTCAGCGAATCTGGCCTTCGTGAATGTGAGCGACGGCTCCTGCTTCGCCCCGATCCAGATCGTGGCCAACGACACCCTGGCCAACTTCGACGAGATCAAGCGCCTGACCAGCGGCTGCTCGGTCATCGGCACCGGCACCCTGGTGAAGTCGCAGGGCAAGGGCCAGTCGTTCGAGATCCAGGCCAGCGCACTGGACGTGGTCGGCTGGGTCGAAGACCCGCTCACCTACCCGATCCAGCCCAAGCCGATGTCGCCGGAGTTCCTGCGCGAAGTGGCGCACCTGCGCCCGCGCACCAACCTGTTCGGCGCAGTCACCCGCATCCGCAACTGCCTGGCCCAGGCCGTGCACCGCTTCTTCCACGAGAACGGCTTCAACTGGATCAGCACCCCGATCATCACCACCTCCGATGCCGAAGGCGCCGGCCAGATGTTCCGCGTGTCCACCCTGGACATGGTGAACCTGCCGCGTGACGAGAAGGGCGCGATCGACTTCAGCCGCGACTTCTTCGGCAAGGAAACGTTCCTGACCGTGTCCGGCCAGCTGAACGTCGAGGCGTACTGCCTGGCGCTGAGCAAGGTCTACACCTTCGGCCCGACCTTCCGCGCCGAGAACAGCCACACCACCCGCCATCTGGCGGAGTTCTGGATGATCGAGCCGGAAATCGCCTTCGCCGACCTGGCCGAAGACGCACGCCTGGCCGAAGAGTTCCTGAAGTACCTGTTCCGCGCCGTGCTGAACGAGCGCAGCGACGATCTGGCCTTCATCGCCGAGCGCGTGGACAAGAACGCGATCACCAAGCTGGAAGATTTCATCAACGCACCGTTCGAGCGCATCGACTACACCGATGCGGTCAGCCTGCTGCAGAAGTCCGGCAGGAAGTTCGACTTCCCGGTGGAATGGGGCCTGGACCTGCAGACCGAGCACGAGCGCTGGCTGACCGAGGAGCATGTCGGCCGTCCGGTGGTGGTGACCAACTATCCGGAGCACATCAAGGCCTTCTACATGCGCCTGAACGACGACGGCAAGACCGTTGCCGCGATGGACGTGCTGGCCCCGGGCATCGGCGAGATCATCGGTGGCAGCCAGCGTGAGGAGCGCCTCGACGTGCTGGACGCGCGCATGGCCCAGTTCGGCCTGGATCGTGAGCACTACAGCTGGTACCGCGACTTCCGCCGCTATGGCTCGGTGCCTCACGCCGGCTTCGGCCTGGGCTTCGAACGCCTGGTGGTGTACGTCTGCGGACTGTCCAACATCCGCGATGCGATCCCCTACCCGCGCGCCCCGGGCAGCGCGGACTTCTAAGCCCCACACGTCCACGGAGGTACGGCTCCCATGACCCTGTTCTTCGCCCTGTGTTTCGTCGGCGTTGCAGTGGCCGGGTTCAGTGCCTTCGTGATCTTCTGGCCGCTGACCCTGGTGCACGTTCGCGACCGCCATCCGGCGCTCGCCGAGCGCTTCGGCAGCGGCGCCTTCCTCAAGCCCGATGCCCTGGCCTGGCTGTTGCGCCGCGACTATCGCCAGCAGCCGGACCGCTCGCTGTCCGGGCTGGCGACGCCGGCCTGGGTATCGCTGCTGACCCTGCTGGCCGGACTGGGCATGGCCGCCCTGCTCTGGCTGGCCTCGCTCTGGTAACCCCCATGAATGACATTTCCGCCTCGCGCGACAGCTGGTGGCTGGCCAGCCTCGGCAACACCCTGATCTGGGCGCGCCTGCGCGTTCGCCCGGCCGGCACCGCTGAGGTGCTCGACAGCGACGGCAATACGCTGAGCTATGACAGCGAAGACACCGCCCGTTCGCAGCTGTTCGACGCCGAATTCGTCGAGTATGACGGTCTGGACGAGGAAGACGCGCTGGTGCGCGGCTTCAGCCTGCACGAAGTGCAGCCGCCGCAGGCCGACAACGACGAAGGCCTGCGCGGCCGCATGATCCAGTCGCTGGGCGCGCGCGCCTGATCCAGGCATGTTCACTCCACGCGCCTTCGCCGAGACCGACCTGCTCTGGCTGGACCGCCTGCTGGCGCGTGATCCATTCGTCACTGTGCTCACCCCCGGCAGCGATGGCCTGCCGGAGCTGACCCGGATGCCGGTGCTGTACCGGCGCGAGGGCGAGCGCATCGAGCTGCGCGGGCACTGGGCCCGCGCCAACCGGCAGTCGCGCCACGGCGGTGCGGCCAAGGTGCTGGTCGACGGACCACACGGCTACGTCTCGGCCAGCTGGTATCCGGACAAGGAGCCTGCCGCACGGGTGCCGACCTGGAACTACGCCGCCGCCGAGCTGCGTGGCCAGTTGCACACCTTCGACGACACCGATGCGCTGGCCGGGCTGGTCGGCGCGATCAGCGACCACTTCGAAGCCAGCGTCGGCCAGGCCTGGCAGTTCGATGCCACGCGTGCCGAACATGGCCCGGAACTGCGTGCCATCGTCGGCTTCCGTTTCCAGGTCGAACACGTGCAGCTGAAGCTGAAGCTGAGCCAGAACCATCCCGACGCCAACCAGCGCGCCGTGATCGCCGAACTGGAACAGCTGGGCACCCCTTCCTCCACCGAGTTGGCGCAGTGGATGCGCTGGCACCGCGAACAGGCCGCCCGCAGCGGCTGAACGCCCCCGATTCCCGCGACGTCGCAGCTGGATGGCTGCGGTGCGCCCCCACCCGACGCCAGGGACCCGAACATGAAAGACATCCACAAGCTGCTGCAGAACAACCGCGACTGGGCCGACCGCATCGAGAAGGAGGACCCCGACTTCTTCCACCAGCTGGCCAAGCAGCAGCATCCCGAGTACCTGTGGATCGGCTGCTCCGATTCGCGCGTGCCGGCCAACCAGATCATCGGCATGGCGCCGGGCGAAGTGTTCGTGCACCGCAACGTCGCCAACGTGGTCGCCCACACCGACCTTAACTGCCTGAGCGTGGTGCAGTACGCGGTGGACCAGCTGAAGGTCAAGCACATCCTGATCGTCGGCCACTACGGCTGCGGCGGCGTGCATGCCTGCCTGCACAACACCCGCGTCGGCCTGGCCGACAACTGGCTGCGCCATGTCGGTGACGTGGTGCAGAAGCACCAGGGCATCCTCGACGCCATCGAAGACGACGAACTCAAGCACGCCCGGCTGTGCGAGCTGAACGTGATTGAGCAGGTCGCCAACCTCTGCCGCTCGACCATCGTGCTGGATGCCTGGGCCCGCGGCCAGAAGCTGATGGTGCACGGCTGGGTCTACAGCCTGAAAGACGGACGCGTGCGTGAAATGGGCATCGACGTCGGTTCGCTGGAAGAGCTGCAGCCAGCGTATGAAAAAGCGCTGTCCTTCGTGCCGCGCAAGGGCCGTCGCGACTGATCCCCACACGGATGACCACCATGCTCGCTCCACCGATCAACCTGCACGCCTGGATCGAAGAGAACCGCCACCTGCTGAAGCCGCCGGTGGGCAACAAGATGATCGACAACGGCGATTTCATCGTGATGGTGGTCGGCGGGCCGAACTCGCGTACCGACTACCACTACGACGAAGGCCCCGAGTGGTTCTACCAGCTCGAAGGCGAGATGGTGCTGAAGGTGCAGGAGGACGGCGCGGTACGCGACATTCCGATCCGCGCCGGCGAGATCTTCCTGTTGCCGGCGAAGGTGCCGCACTCGCCGCGGCGCCCGCCCGGGGGCATCGGCCTGGTGGTCGAGCGCAAGCGGCTGCCGCATGAGATGGACGGCGTGATCTGGCACTGCGAGCGCTGCAACCACAAGCTGCACGAAGAGTATTTCCCGCTGCAGAACATCGAAACCGACCTGCCCAAGGTGTTTGCGCGCTACCACGCCAGCCTGGAACTGCGTACCTGCAGCCAGTGCGGGCACGTGGATCCGCTGCCGGTGCCGGCGGCGGGCTGAGCACCTGCCCCTGTAGAGCCGAGCCCATGCTCGGCTTCGTGGCCCGGCAGCCGAGCATGGGCTCGGCTCTACAGGTTCGGCGGCAGGCACGCCCCAGGCGCTACACTGGCGGTCCCGTTGCAGCCTGTTGCCCGACCATGTCCGACCTGCTCAGCCGCACCCACGCCATCGCCCTGGACGCCGCCGATCCGCTGCGCCCGCTGCGTGGCGAATTCCTGATTCCGCGCCATGGAGGCGGCGAGCAGACCTACTTCGTCGGCAACTCGCTGGGCCTGCAGCCGCGCGGTGCGCAGGCAGCGGTGCAGGAAGTGATGAAACAATGGGGCGAACGGGCGGTGGAAGGCCACTTCACCGGCCCGACGCAGTGGCTGTCCTACCACCGCCTGGTGAGCGCGCAGCTGGCGCGCGTGGTCGGCGCACTGCCCAGCGAGGTGGTAGCGATGAACACGCTGAGCGTGAACCTGCACCTGATGATGGTCAGCTTCTACCGGCCGACCACGCAGCGCCCGGTGATCCTGATGGAAGCCGGCGCATTCCCGACCGACCGCCACGCGGTGGAAGCTCAGATCCGCTTCCATGGTTTCGACCCGGCCGAGTGTCTGGTGGAAGTGCAGCCGGACGAAGCCAACGGCACGATTTCGCTGGCCGCGATCGAACGCGCCATCGCCGAGCACGGCCCGCGCCTGGCGCTGGTGCTGTGGCCCGGCGTGCAGTACCGCACCGGCCAGGCCTTCGACCTCGATGCGATCACCCGCGCCGCACGCCTGCAGGGCGCACGCATCGGCTTCGACCTGGCGCACTCGGTTGGCAACCTGCCGCTGCGCCTGCATGAGGTGGCGCCCGATTTCGCCGTGTGGTGCCACTACAAATACCTCAACAGCGGCCCGGGCGCGGTGGCCGGCGCGTTCGTGCACGAGCGCCACCATCGCGACACCACCCTGCCGCGCTTTGCCGGCTGGTGGGGCCATGAGGAATCGACCCGCTTCCAGATGGCGCCCCAGTTCACCCCCGCCATCGGTGCCGAAGGCTGGCAGTTGAGCAATCCGCCGATCCTCGGCCTGGCACCACTGCGTGCCTCGCTGGACCTGTTCGAGCGTGCCGGCATGGAGGCGCTGCGCAGCAAATCGCTGGCGCTGACCGGCCTGCTCGAAGCACTGGTCCGCGCACGCCTGCCGCAGGTGCTGGACATCATTACCCCGGCCGATCCGCAGCGCCGCGGCTGCCAGTTGTCGCTGCGCGTGATCGGTGGCCGCGAGCGTGGCCGTGCACTGTTCGAGCACCTGCGCGGCATCGGCGTGCTCGGCGACTGGCGCGAGCCTGACGTGATCCGCATCTCGCCCACCCCGCTCTACAACCGCTACCTGGACGTGCACCATTTCGTCGAGGAAGTGGAAGCCTGGGCCGGCCTGTAAGCCGCCCCCTCCCCTGCTGCTGGACAGTTCGTTGATCGCACACGCCTCCCGCTCGTTGAGCATTATCGGTGCCGGCCTTGCCGGGTCCCTGCTGGCCATCCTGCTGTCACGGCAAGGCTGGCGCATCACCCTGTACGAACGCCGTGGCGATCCCCGCATTGCCGACTACGAGAGCGGTCGTTCGATCAACCTGGCGTTGGCCGAGCGCGGGCGCAATGCACTGCGCCAGGCTGGCGTGGAAGACGAGGTGATGGCGCGCGCGGTGATGATGCGCGGGCGCATGGTGCATCCACGCGACGGCGAACCGCAGCTGCAGCGCTATGGCCGCGACGACAGCGAGGTGATCTGGTCGATCCATCGCAGCGATCTGAACACCACGCTGCTGGAACTGGCCGAACAGGCCGGTGCCACCGTGCACTTCCATCGCCGCCTGCATACCGTGGATTTCGATGCGGGCTACGCGCGTTTCATCGATGACCGTGACGACAGCCCGCACGACATCCGCTTTGACACCCTGATCGGTGCCGACGGCGCGGGCTCGGCACTGCGCGCGGCGATGAACCGTCGTGCGCCGCTGGGCGAGGACATCGCCTTCCTTGACCATTCGTACAAGGAACTGGAGATCCCGCCGGCCGCCGACGGCGGCTTCCGCATCGAGCGCAATGCGCTGCACATCTGGCCGCGCGGCCACTACATGTGCATCGCGTTGCCCAACCACGAAGGCACTTTCACGGTCACCCTGTTCCTGCCCAACCAGGGCGATCCCAGCTTTGCCACGGTCAACACCGGCGCGCAGGCCGAGGCGCTGTTCGCGCGCGAGTTCGCCGATACCCTGCCGCTGATTCCCAACCTGCGCAAGGACTGGGAACAACACCCGCCGGGCCTGCTCGGCACGCTCACCCTGGAACGCTGGCATCAGCAGGGCCGCGCCGTGCTGATCGGTGACGCCGCGCATGCGATGGTGCCGTTCCACGGCCAGGGCATGAACTGCGCATTCGAGGACTGCGTTGCACTGGCCCGCCAGCTGATGGAGGCCGATGACCTGGAAAGCGCGTTCGCCGCGTTCGAAGCCGAGCGCAAACCGAATGCACGTGCCATCCAGCAGATGGCGCTTGAGAACTACCTGGAGATGCGCGACCGCGTGGCCGACCCTGCATTCCTACTGCAACGCGAGCTGGAGCAGGAACTGCAGCGGCGCTGGCCGACCCGCTTCGTGCCGCATTACACGATGGTCACCTTCCTGCACACGCCCTACGCCGAGGCGCTGCGCCGCACCGAACTGCAGCGCGACCTGCTGGTTGCAGCCACCGCCGGTCACGATTCACTGGACAACATCGACTGGGCCGCACTGGAAACGCAGGTCCACGCGCAGTTGCCGGTCCTGGAGGGCGCGCACTGATGGCAGACAGCTTCCTGTTCTACGACCTGGAAACCTTCGGCCAGGACCCGCGGCGCACGCGCATCTCGCAGTTCGCCGCGATCCGCACCGATGCCGACCTCAACGAGATCGACACGCCGGTCAGCTTCTTCGTGCGCCCGGCAGACGACCTGCTGCCCTCGCCGATGGCCACCCTGGTCACCGGCATCACCCCGCAGCAGGCCCTGGCCGAGGGCATCAGCGAGGCCGAAGCCTTCGACCGCATCAACGAGCAGCTGTCGCGCCCCGGCACCTGCGCACTTGGCTACAACACCCTGCGCTTCGACGATGAGTTCGTCCGCTACGGGTTGTTCCGCAACTTCCACGATCCCTACGAGCGCGAGTGGCGCAATGGCAATTCGCGCTGGGACCTGCTGGACATGCTGCGGCTGATGCGCGCGATGCGCCCGGACGGCATCCGGTGGCCGCTGCGCGAAGACGGCGCCACCTCGTTCAAGCTCGAGCACCTGGCCGAGGCCAACAACGTGCGCGAAGGCGATGCGCACGAAGCGCTGTCAGACGTGCGCGCCACCATCGGCATGGCTCGGCTGTTCAAGCAGTCGCAGCCGCGCCTGTGGGAGTACGCACTGAAGCTGCGCGACAAGCGCTTCGTCGGCGGCCTGCTGGACGTGGCCGCGATGAAGCCGGTCCTGCACATTTCCATGCGCTACCCTGCCAGCCGCCTTTGCGCCGCACCGGTTCTGCCCTTGGCCGTACACCCGACCATCAACAACCGGGTGATCGTGTTCGACCTGGAAGGCGAGATCGACGACCTGCTGGAGCTGCCGGCCGAGGTGATCGCACAGCGCCTGTACATGCGGGCCAGCGAGCTGCCCGAAGGCGTGACACGCGTGCCGCTGAAGGAAGTACACCTGAACAAGGTGCCGGCACTGATCGCATGGAACCACCTGCGCGCCGACGATCATGCGCGCCTCGGCCTGGACGTGGCCGCGATCGAGGCCAAGGTGGAACGGCTGCGCGCGTTCGCTCCACAGCTGGCCGAGAAGGCACGCCAGGTCTACAACCAGCCCCGCGTCGCGACCGTGGCCGATGTCGATGCCTCGCTGTACGACGGATTCCTCGGCAACGGCGACAAGCCGCTGCTCGCGCTGGCACGCACCACCGCGCCGGAGCAGCTGGCCGCGCTGGAAGGCCGCTTCCGCGACCCGCGCCTTCCAGAGCTGCTGTTCCGCTACCGCGCACGCAACCATCCCGGCAGCCTCGCGCCGGCCGAACACCAGCGTTGGCAGGATTACCGCCGCCAGCGCCTGCTCGGCGACGGCGGCCTGGGCGAACTCAACCTGCCCCAGTACCAGCAACAGCTTGATGCACTGGCCGCCGAAGCGCCCGGCGACGCGCGGCGCCAGGCCCTGCTGCAATCGTTGAGAGACTGGGGCCAGCACCTGCAGGAGACGCTGTGAGCACCTATTTCTCGGACGCCAGTTTCAAGTTCCTGCGCAGCCTGGCGCGGCACAACGACAAGACCTGGTTCAACGACCACCGCCAGCAGTATGAAGACCACGTCCGGCAGCCGTTCCTGCGCCTGCTGGGCGACCTGCAGCCGGCACTGGCCGAGGTCAGCGAGCACTTCCGCGCCGATACCCGCGGCGTCGGTGGCTCGCTGTTCCGCATCCACCGTGACGCGCGCTTTTCCAACGACAAGTCACCGTACAAGACCTGGCAGGGTGCGCGCCTGTTCCATGAGCGCCGCCGAGAGGTGGCCGCGCCGTCCTTCTATGTGCACCTGCAACCCGGCGAGAGCTTCGTCGGCGCCGGCCTGTGGCATCCGGAACCGGAAACCCAGCGCCGCGTGCGCCATTTCATCCTCGACAACCCGGGCAGCTGGGAGGCCGCCGCGCACGCGCCGGCCCTGCGCAAGCGCTTCGATTTCGAGGAGAGCGAGAAGCTGGTGCGTCCCCCTCGTGGCTTCCCGGCCGACTTCGAGTTCATCGACGACCTCAAGCACCGCAACTGGGTGATGTGGCGCTCGCTGGACGACGCCACGATGACCGGCCCACGCCTGCTGTCCACGCTGGGCAAGGACCTGGCCGCGCTCGGCCCGTTCGTCGACTACCTGTGCGCTGCGCTGGACCTGGAATTCTGATGTCGCAGAATCTTCCGCTGGCCCGCCAGCGGCGCGTGCTCGGCCGCACCAGCCTGGCCGTTTCACCGATCGGATTGGGCTGCTCCGGCTTCTGGGGTCATCGCCGCTTCCCCGAGCATGAGGCGGCTGCTGTGGTCGAACATGCGCTTGCCCACGGAGTGAACCTGCTCGATACCGGTCACAACTATTCCGGCTTCCATGCCGAGCCGCGCCTGGGCCGCATCCTGCGCCCGTTGCTGAAGCAGTACCCGCGCGATTCACTGGTGATCTCAAGCAAGGGCGGCACGCTGACCGGCCAGGCCGGCATCAGCGGCGCCGAGCAACGCAACTTCTCGCCCGCGGCCATCACCGCCAGCTGCGAGGCGTCGCTGCGCAACCTAGGCCTGGACCATCTTGATGTCTACCAGCTGCATGGCGCCAGCGAACACGACATCAGTGACGACCTGCTGGCGGCACTGCAGCGCCTGCGCGAACGTGGGTTGATCCGGTACACCGGCATCAACACCCACTCGGCCTCGACCCTGCGCTGGATGATCGCCCATCCGGACGCCTTCGATGTGGTACTGCTGGACTACAACGCCCTGCAGCAGGACCGAGAACCGCTTATCGATCGGCTGCAGGCAGTGGGCATCGGCGTGCTGGCCGGCACCGTGCTGGCGCAAGGACACCTGCTGCCCGCGCGTGCGCGCCTGCCACGGCTGGCCGATGGCTGGTATCTGGCGCGCGCGTGGCTGAAGCCCAGCAGCCGCCAGCTGATGCGCAGTGCCCGCCAGATGCGGCGCGCGGTGGCCACGATCCACAGCCAGCGCCCGGCCCAGACCGCCTTCGCCTATACGCTGGGCCATCCCGGCGTTGCCAGCGGCATCCTCGGCACCACCCGCACCCGCAGCCTGGACGAAGTGCTGGCGACGCGGCTGGAGGCGCTGACTCCGGCGGAACGGCAACGGCTGGTCGATGCCTTCGGTGATGGCCGTGGTTCGCCCAGTCAGTGAGTCTTCACCCGGCACTGCCGCCGTTGCGGCAGTCTGTCCGGCATGAAGAAGCTCACCGCACTGCTTGTGCTGCCGGTCCTGGCCTTGGCGGCCTGGTGGTTCGGCGGCCCGTACCTGACCGTCAATGGCCTGTCCAAGGCCATCGAGCAGCGCGACACTGCGCGCCTGGAGCGCTACGTCGATTTCCCGCGCGTGCGCAGCAGCCTGCGCGCGCAGCTCAATGACTACCTGGTGCGCCAGGCCGGGCCAGACGTGGCGGCCAGCCCGTTCGGCGCCCTCCTCTACGGCCTCGGCGACCAGCTCGGGGGGGCCGCGGTGGAAACCATGGTGACCCCGACCGGGATCGGCGCGATGCTGCAGGGCCACGTGCTGTGGAAGCGTGGCCGCAATGAACTGCAGGGTGGCGACGCCTTCGGCGCAACTGAACCGGCGCGGCCGTTGAAGAATGCCGAACATCATTTCGAAGCGCTGGACCGCTTCGTGATCGATGTGGATCGCGGCCCCGGCCAGCCACCGATGAAGGTGGTGCTGGAGCCGCAGGGCCTGCGCTGGAAAGTGGTGGACCTGCAGCTGGGGATGTCGGGCAGCCCGTAGCCCCATGCCGCTGCGCTCGCCGGGCATGGCCCGGCGCTGCCGCCGCCTTGTACCCCGCTCTGGTAGACGCCCACCTTGGTGGGCGCGGCTGCGCCGCGATGCCAACAGCTACCGGGCTCAGCCCTCGTTGGCGACGCCGTGCGGTACGTGGCCGGCGGCTACATGCTCGCGGGCACTGTCGATGTTGTGCTGCGAATCATCGAAGAAGATGTCGGCACCGAAGGCCTGCAGGAACGGCCCCTTGTGCCGGCCGCCGAGGAACAGTGCTTCGTCCAGGCGCACGCCCCACTCCCGCAGGGTACGGATCACCCGCTCGTGCGCCGGGGCCGACCGCGCGGTCACCAGTGCGGTACGGATCGGCGCGCTGTCGCCAGCCGGGAACACTTCCTGCAGCGTGTGCAGGGCCGACAGGAAGCCGCGGAAGGGGCCGCCACTGAGTGGCTCGCGGGCGCGTTCGCGTTCGTGGCGGCCAAAGGCTTCCACGCCCTGCTCGCGCGAAATGCGCTCACTCTCGTCACCGAAGATCACTGCGTCACCGTCGAAGGCAATGCGCAGCTGGCCGGCCGGGCGACCGGTATCGATCTGGTCGGCCGCTGCCGCAGCGGTCTCGCCCGGTGGTTTGGGCAGGATGGTCGCCGCCGCGATGCCATGGCGCAGCGCACTGCGCACCGATTCCGGGTTGGCCGACAGGAACAGGTCGGTGCCGAACGGCTTCACATACGGCCAAGTCGGCTCGCCAGCGGTGAACGTCGCACGGATGATGCCCAGGCCGTAATGCTGGATCGAGTTGAAGATACGCAGGCCGGTATCGGCCGAATTGCGCGACAGCAGGATCACCTCGACCCGCGGGTTCTCCGGGCTGGCGCCCTGGTTCAGTGCCAGCAGCTTGCGCACTACGGGAAAGGCCACGCCGGGACCGAGGATGTCGTCCTCATGTTGGCGCTGGAACTCGGCATAGGCCGCCACGCCATCGCTCTCGAACAGCGCGTGGCTTTCCTCGAGGTCGAACAGCGCGCGCGAGGTGACCGCGACGGTCAGCAAACGGGGGGAGTTGTCGCCCATCGGTGGGGGTCCTTCAAGCGGTCGGCGGGGCCGGCCGCCCATTGTCCTCAAAAAACGAACTGTTCGCTCAGGATCCGGTCTTCCAGGTTGTGCTCCGGGTCGAACAGCAGGGTCACACGACGGTCCCTCGACTCGCGGATGGTAACCTCGACCACATCGCGGGTCTCGTGCGAATCAGCGGTGACGCTGACCGGACGCTTGTAGGGATCGAGCACGCGGAAGCGCACTTCGGTGTCGGCCTTGAGGATCGCCCCGCGCCAGCGTCGCGGCCGATACGGAGCCAGCGGCGTCAGCGCGATGGTATGCGACCCCAGCGGCAACACCGGGCCGTGCGCGGAATAATTGTAGGCGGTACTGCCGGCCGGGGTGGCCACCAGCACGCCGTCACCGATCAGCTCGGCCACCCGCTCCTGGCCGTTGAGGTCGATGCCGATATGGGCCGCCTGCCGGGTCTGGCGAAGGAGCGAGACATCGTTGTACGCCAGCGAGCCGGTGCTGGTCCCGGACTCGGTCAGCGCCACCATTTCCAGCGGGCGCAGGTTGGCCGGTTCGGCACGCGCAATGCGGGCCTGCACGTCATCGTCGCCACGGTACTGGTTCATCAGGAAGCCAACGGTGCCCAGCTTCATGCCGAACACCGGCTTGCCCAGGTGCCCGTGCCGGTGCAGGGTCTGCAGCATGAAACCGTCGCCACCCAGCGGGCACAGCACGTCGGCCTGCTCGGGCGCGTGATCGCCATAACGCGAGATCATCGCCGCGCGGGCCATCTGTGCAGGTTCGGCGGTGCTGGCCAGGAAAGCGATGCGGGGGGTGTCGCTCATCAGGCGTGGGGCCCTGGAAGTGTGGATAGAGCATACCTCGCCACTGCTCCAACGCAACTGAGGTTGCCGATTCCAATGCTGCCTGTCTGACTTCCGATTCCCAAGCGATGCCCTCCTCTGCACGCCACCAAGTAGAACGCCTGGGCGACGGCGGCCACAGCCCTCCAGAACCGGCCTACGCCCAAGGCTGATTGTTCCTTCGCTCCCTGGATGTGCGGGGAAACAATCGCGTTGGGCCCGATACCAACTACATCGTGGATGACGGAAGCCGCACTTTTGCGGGCAGCCGTGACCGCTTGGCACACGCGAACAACGTCGCGGAGGTTTCCATCTGCTCGAGGTGACTCTGTAAAAAATCCAACACATCGAAGGCTGCTCGCATCGTTTACCGACAACGTCCGATAGCTCCCGTCCGGTACTGCACCGACCATGCAGCAGCGTACTCGCCGTTCCGCGGCTGATTGCGCTCCACCCTTCAGAGAGAGAGGACACATGAACTTCAAGCACCTCAGCCTTGCGTTGGCGGCACTACTGCCGTCCTGGGCCAGTCTTGCCCAAGACGCAGCCACTTCTCAGCAAACCGCAGCGGCAAAGGCCCATATCGGCTTCCTGAGCCCGGCATCAAACGCCTACCGCGAGCTGCTGCCGGGCAACTATACGAATCTGTACTTCACGCTACGCAATGATGACTGGCAGGACCGGGTGCGGCTGCCCACCTCGCTGTCGTTGTCCGAGCGTTCCATCTATCTGGCCAACCTGGCGACATCGCCCCGCCATCTGGAGGTCGACGGTGTATTCACCCATCTGCCCTCAGAGGTCAGAAAGGTGATGTTGCCCGCCGGCCAGAACCTGGCCGTCAGCAACAGGATGAGCATGGCCTGGCGCCTGTCCCCGAAGCACCTGCGCGAGATCAATGGCCCGAACGAAGCGCGCTGGCGCATTCCTTCAAACGGACGCAAGCTCGCAACGGTACTCAATCTCCGTGATGGGCAGCATGTCGGCCAGGTGGGCCTGCCCGACGGCGCACACTCCTATGACACGGTTACCATTCGGCACACGGCAACGTGGCCGAGCTCGGTCATCGCAGCCGATACGCAGTTCCCGCGCTCGAACCTGCGGATCGAGTCGGGTGACGTGCACCACTACGTCTTTGATCCCTTCTTCCGCGTGTGGAAACTGAATCATGCAACCTATCGCCCCGTACTTCCGAATGACGCATCGCGAAAGACGAGTACGGCACGCACACTGGTCACGGCCACCAACGAGAACTTCCGGGGCTACCATCTGAATTTCCCCGATAGCCCCTCGGACCGTGATCGCCGGAGGTTCAAGATCGCTGACTCGAAGGTGATCGACCCAGGCTATGGACTGAAGATCAGCGCTGGCAACATCTTTGATCGCGAGGCCCACATCTGGACCCGCCCTGGCGAAGCGTTCGAGTTCATCTTCGTCAACGACAACGGCCCTGGCTCCGGTTACTGGCACGCACTTCGCTTCCCGGTACAGCGCATCGACGTCGACAAGGAGCGTGGTGGCGAGGTCGACAACGCCGCCGCACAGCTCACCTGGGTGTCCACGGGCGGGGGCACGGTCACATTGCCGAATGCGCACCAGCGCCTGACACGCTTGGTGGTGGAGAATGTCACCGGCGTCCGGCCGCATCCGACACCAAGGACGACCACGATTGTCGGCCCCGGAGTGTCGGACAAAATCCTGCCGGGCGAGCAGGTGTCCTATCGCCTCAGGGACTACAAGTGGATTCGTGAAACGACCACTGTCGACGTGGTGTTTGCCGTTTCCGACCGCCTCGGCGAGATCGGTTCGAAGGACATGGCACTGGAATTAATGCGTGAAAGCCTGAAGAAGACGAACGATGCACTGGACAACTCCGGCGCGACCTTCCGCTTCCGTGAAGCGGCGGTGCGAAATATCACCGTGCCGTACTACCTGCCGACCTATGCCATTCCCGAGTGGATCGCCAACCACGCATCGCAAGTGATCAGCGACAGCGGTGCCGATGGGGTCTTCTTCGGTGGCGTGGCCGATGGCTGCAACGGCGTCCACCACTCCAAGCCGCGCAAGCAGTTTGCGGTGGCAATGAACCTGCTCTGCTCCACCGACATGCTTCGTGAGGAAATGGGCAAGGCACTGGGCTTGAAGGTCAATGGCATGCAGGGCGTTCCGGTCATCGGCGCCGGCAACAAGCTGCCGCTGTACCCGACGCCGTTGCGCTTCGTGGACGATGGCAACCGCGCCATCAACCCCGGCCAGCGCGACGAAGTGCAGCACATGAACGGTGTCGCCGCCGAAGTCGCCCGCTACGGCCACGCGCGTTGATGGACTGATTGCTGGCAGCCATCGGCGGCCAGCGGCCCCGGATACAGAACGGCCCCGCTTTCGCGGGGCCGTTCCTTTTCTCCACGCACGCCGGGCACGGCCCGGCACTACGTCACTTATGCACCATGCGCGGCCAGCTGGCCCAGGCGCTGCACCGCGACCGAGACGGTCGGGTAGTCCAGGGTCTTCTGCTCGGCCAGTTCGGCCAGCATCGCCAGGGTGAAGCGCAGGCTGTTGTCGTCGCGGCCCATCCAGGCAGCGACCTTGGCCTCGGCACTGTTGCCCTTGGTGCCCAGCACCTGGCCGGCCAGGTTGCGGTGGTTGGCTGCCAGCTCGTCACGCAGCACGCCACGCGCCACCGCGTGCCAACGACCGTTGACCTCCAACGCGTCGACCTGCTCGAACAACCACGGCAGCTGCAGGGCATCGCCCAGGCGGAAGTGGACCTTGGACACGTCCACCGGCTTCAGCTTGCGGGTGCGGGCCAGTTCGATGATGTCGAACGCCGGCTCGAGGAAGTGCAGTTCGGCCAGCTGCTGTGCCAGCGCGGACGGCAGGCCCTTTTCCTTCCACTCGGCCACCAGGGCTTCGTAGGTCGGACGCTGCGAATCCGGCAGCACGCCCGAAGCAACGCGAATGTCGTTGAACGGGCCCTGGTAGCGGTTGACCGCCTCGGTGATGCCCGGCATCGCGCCCGGGCGCGACAGCAGCCAGCGCACGAACGAACGCTGCAGCTTCCAGATCACTTCCAGTGCGTCGATCTGCACCGACTCCGGCACCTTGCCGTCGAGCGCGTCGATCTGCGCCCACAGTGCGCGTGCATCAAGCGTTTCACGGCTGATGGTGTAGGCCTTGGCGACCTCGGCGATGGAACGACCGGTGTCTTCCTGCATGCGCATCAGGAAGGTGGCGCCCATGCGGTTGATGGTCTGGTTGGTCACGGCCGTGGCGATGATTTCGCGCTTCAGGCGGTGACGCTCCATCGCGTCGGCGTACTTCTTCTGCAGCGGGGTCGGGAAGTAGCGCTGCAGTTCCTTGGACAGGTACGGGTCTTCCGGGATGTCCGAATCCAGCAGCTGGTTGAACGCCACCAGCTTGGAGTAGGACAGCAGCACCGACAGTTCCGGACGGGTCAGGCCCTGGCCGCGTGCCTTGCGCTGCGACAGCTCGGCGTCGGACGGCAGGAACTCGATCTGGCGGTCGAGCAGGCCCTGCTGTTCCAGGGTGCGGATGAAGTGCTGCTTGGAACCCAGGCGCTTGACCGCCATCCGCTCCATCAGGCTCAGCGCCTGGTTCTGGCGGTAGTTGTCGTTGAGCACCAGCTCGGCGACTTCATCGGTCATCGACGCCAGCAGCTTGTTGCGCTGCTCGACGGTCAGCTTCTTGGCCCGCACCACATCGTTGAGCAGGATCTTGATGTTGACTTCGTGGTCGGAGGTATCGACGCCGGCCGAGTTGTCGATGAAGTCGGTGTTGAGCAGCACGCCGGCCTGGGCAGCCTCGATGCGGCCCAGCTGGGTCATGCCCAGGTTGCCGCCCTCGCCCACCACCTTGCAGCGCAGCTCGCCACCGTTCACGCGCAGCGCGTTGTTGGCGCGATCACCGACATCGCTGTGCTGCTCGCTGGCGGCCTTGACGTAGGTACCGATGCCGCCATTCCACAGCAGGTCGACCGGTGCCTTCAGGATCGCGCTCATCAGATCGTTCGGCGACAGCGCCTTGACGTTCTCGTCCAGGCCCAGCGCTTCGCGCACCTGCGGGGTGATCTCGATCGACTTCAGGCTGCGCGGGTACACGCCGCCGCCCTTGCTGATCAGCTTGGTGTCGTAGTCCGCCCAGCTCGAACGCGGCAGGGTGAACAGGCGCTCACGCTCGATGAACGACGTGGCCGCATCCGGATTCGGATCCAGGAAGATGTGGCGGTGGTCGAACGCAGCGACCAGGCGGATATGGCGCGACAGCAGCATGCCGTTGCCGAACACGTCGCCGGACATGTCGCCGACGCCGACCGCAGTGAAGTCCTGGCTCTGGCTATCACGACCCAGCGCACGGAAGTGGCGCTTGACCGATTCCCACGCGCCGCGCGCGGTGATGCCCATGCCCTTGTGGTCGTAACCGACCGAACCACCGGAGGCGAACGCATCGCCCATCCAGAAGCCGTGCGCGATGGCCAGGCCATTGGCGATGTCGGAGAAGGTCGCCGTGCCCTTGTCCGCGGCCACCACCAGGTACGGATCGTCCATGTCGTGGCGCACGACATCCACCGGCGGCACGATCTTGTTGTTGACGATGTTGTCGGTGATGTCCAGCAGGCCCTGGATGAACAGCTTGTAGCAGGCCACGCCGTTGGCGAAGATCGCATCGCGGTCGCCGTTCACCGGCGGGGTCTTGGCGAAGAAGCCGCCCTTCGCGCCGACCGGCACGATGACAGTGTTCTTGACCATCTGTGCCTTGACCAGGCCCAGCACTTCGGTACGGAAGTCTTCGCGACGATCCGACCAGCGCAGGCCGCCACGCGCAACCGCGCCGAAGCGCAGGTGGGTACCTTCCACGCGCGGGCCGTACACGAAGATCTCGCGGTACGGGCGCGGCTTCGGCAGGTCCGGCACCAGCGCCGAATCGAACTTGAAGCTGATGACATGGCCGTGCTGGCCGTTGGCATCGGTCTGGTAGTAGCTGGTACGCAGGGTCGCGTCGATCACGCCCATGAACGAGCGCAGGATGCGGTCCTCGTCCAGGCTGGACACGCGATCCATCAGCTTCAGCAGTGCATCGCGCGTGGCCTGCATCTGCGCGTCGCGGTCCCCCTTGCGGGCATCGACCACGCTCTTGAGCACCTTCAGGGTGGCATCGTCGCCAGCGGCCAGCACATCGAAGTGGGCCTTCAGCTGGGCCTGACCGGCCGCGATGTCGTCCTTGCTCTCATGGCCGGTGGCCGGATCGAAGCGGGCCTCGAACAGTTCGACCAGCAGGCGGGCCAGCAGCGGGTAACGCGCGAAGGTGCCTTCCACGTAGGCCTGCGAGAACGGCACGCCGGTCTGCAGCAGGTACTTGCAGTAGCCACGCAGCATGGCGACCTGGCGCCAGTGCAGGCCAGCAGCCAGCACCAGGCGGTTGAAGCCGTCGTTCTCGGCGTCGCCGTGCCAGACGCGGGCGAAGGTCTCGCCGAAGGCTTCATCGACACTGGCGGCATCGATCACGCCAGCGGTCGACTCGACCTCGAAGTCCTGCACGTACACCGGCGCGTTGTCGACCGACAGGCGGTACGGACGCTCGGCGATCACGCGCAGGCCCATGTTTTCCATCATCGGCAGCGCGTCCGACAGCGGGATGTCATCCAGCTGGCGATACAGCTTCAGGCGCAGGCCATCGCCGCTTTCGCGCGGCACGGCCTGCAGGCTCAGGCGCAGGTCGTCCGGGCCGGTCAGCGCGTCGAGCTGGCTGACATCGTTGGCGGCAACGGCGGTGCTGTTGTCTTCGATGTAGCCGGCCGGCAGCGCCTTGCCGATGCGGGCGGCGATGCGCAGGCCTTCGGTCTCGCCGTGGCGGCTCACCAGCGCTTCGCGCAGGTCGTCCTGCCAGTTGCGCAGCACCTGGGCCAGCTTCTGCTCCAGTTCGGCGGTATCGACGTCGAGCATTTCACCCGGCTTCGGGCGCACGATCAGGTGAACCTGCGCCAGCGGCGATTCGCCCAGCACCACCGAGCTGTCGACGAACTCGCCGTGCAGCGCGTCCTTGAGCATCGCTTCGATGCGCAGGCGCACATCGGTGTTGAAGCGCTCGCGCGGCAGGTAGACCAGCGCGGAGATGAAACGGCTGTACTTGTCACGGCGCAGGAACAGGCGGCTGCGCACGCGTTCCTGCAGGCCCAGCACGCCCATCGCGGTGCGGAACAGTTCGTCCTCGCTGGACTGGAACAGTTCTTCGCGCGGCAGGGTTTCCAGGATATGGCGCAGGGCCTTGCCACTGTGGCTGGCCGGGGCCAGCCCGGACTGCTTCATCACATGCTCGTGGCGCTGGCGCACCAGCGGGATTTCCCACGGGCGACGGTTGTAGGCGCTGGAGGTGAACAGGCCGAGGAAACGCTGCTCGCCGATGATCTTGCCCTTGGCGTCGAACTCCAGCACGCCGATGTAGTCCATGTAGCCGGCGCGGTGCACGCGCGAACGGGCATTGGTCTTGGTCAGGATCAGCGCATCCTTCAAACCGGACGTGGTATTCAGGCCCTGCGCGGCCAGCGTCTTGACCGGACGGGCGGCGGACTTGTCCTTGCCGCGCATCAGGCCCAGGCCGGTGTCGTTCAGCGGCGCGAGCACCTCTTCCTTGCCCTGCTTCTCGACGCGGTACTCGCGGTAGCCGAAGAAGGTGAAGTGGTTGTCAGCGGCCCAGCGCAGGAACTCCTGTGCTTCCTTGCGCGACGCGTCGTCGACGGGCAGCTGGCGGCTGCCCAGGTCGTCGGCCAGTGCCAGCGCCTTGTCCTTCATCGGCTGCCAGTCGCGCACGATCGCACGCACTTCATCCAGCGCCTTGTTGATGGCCTGCTCGATGGCGGCCATCGCATCGGCCGGCTGGCGGTCGATTTCCAGCAGCATCACCGACTCGGCATCACCTTCGCCGACCTTGACCAGCTTGCCGGCCTTGTCGCGGGTGAAACGCAGTACCGGGTGGCCCAGCACGTGGACGCCCACGCCCTGCTCGGCCAGTGACATGGTGACAGTATCGACCAGGAACGGCATGTCGTCGTTGACGATCTGCAGCACGGTATGCGGCGATTCCCAACCGTTGGCCTTCGCGGTCGGATTGAACACGCGGACGTTGGCCTTGCCAGCCTTGCGGGCCCGGGCGAATTCCAGCGTCTCAGCCGCGAGAGCGGCCCACTCTTCAGCGCTGTGGTGCGGGAACTCGTCCGACTCCATGCGCTTGTAGAAGTCAGTGGCGAAGGCCACTGCTTCGGCCTGTGCGGCCGCGGGGTAGCGCTTGCGCAAGGCCGTGTACACCGGCTCCAGGGAGAAACCAGCGGTCACTGCGACCTCCGACTCTGCTGGTTTCGTCTTGTTTTTCACGGTCTTGGCTGCGGTTTTTTGCGGTTTCATGGCAGAGCGATGCGCTTGCTCAGTTGGGAAAATGAAATTGTAGCCCTACCGCACGAAAAGGCCTTGCTGCAGGACGGAATAAGCAGATTCGGGTTTGCTGCGGTTTAGACGCCTATTCAGTTCGCTCCGGTATGGAGCTGGCGCCTGCTTCAGCACTGCCGACAGGATCGGCAAAGCGTGTTACCGGAAGACACACGCGGCGACGCCGATTCGATTCCACAATCCTGAACTGGACGGTATAGTCCACCGCGTGAACCCGGCCTACCTCCCCGTTGCCCTCGACGCACGCGATGAGCGCGTGTTCGATGCCGTGCGCGAACTGCTGGCCCAGCAGGGCATCCAGATGAGCATGGACGCGGTGGCCCAGCATGCCGGCTGTTCCAAGCAGACCCTCTACTCGCGCTATGGCAGCAAGCAGCAACTGCTGCGCCGGGTAATGCAGCGCCACGTCGGCCACGCCACCGGGGCCATGGTTCGTGCACTCCGCAGTGACGACCTGCGTGCCAGCCTGCTCCAGTTCGCCACCGACTTCCTGGAGCATTTCAACCAACCGCACGTAGGGCAGGCCTGCCGGCTGATCGCGGCCGAGGCGGCCCAGTTTCCCGAAGAGGCGCGTACGCTGTACCGGCATGGTGCCGGCGCGTTGTCGCTTCATCTTGCTGAATGGATTGAAACCGTTTGCATGCAGGGCCAGCTCCGGCATGACGACCCGCACTTCATGGCCGAACTGCTGCTGAGCATGATCGCCGGTCAGGATTTCGACAAACAGCGCTTCCATACCCCCCACCGTGATGACGCGCTCTTGCGTCGGCGCTGGGCAGAGTTCTCCGTCGACAGCTTCCTGCGCGCCTTCGCGCCTCAGCCGTCGCCGGCCCCGTCTACAAACCAACCCCGGAGTTCCTCCTGATGACCGCCCCACTCCGCACCCTTGCCTTGACGTGCGCCGTTGCTGTCGCGCTGGCTGCCTGCAAGAAGCCGGAACAGCAGACGCCCCCGCCGCCGGAGGTGGGCGTGATCGACGCCAAGCCGCAGACCCTGCCGCTGCAGCGCGAACTGGTCGGCCGCCTGTCGCCGTTCCGCAGCGCCGACGTCCGCGCACGCGTGCCCGGCGTGCTGCTCAAGCGCGTCTACCAGGAAGGCTCGCAGGTCAAGCAGGGCCAGACCCTGTTCCTGATCGACCCGGCGCCGCTGCGTGCCTCGCTCAACGCCTCCGAGGCCCAGCTGGCCTCGGCCCGCGCGACCTACGCCAACGCCAAGGTCGCCGCCGACCGCGCACGCTCGCTGGCCCCGCAGCAGTTCGTCTCCAAGTCCGACCTGGACAACGCCGAATCGGCCGAGCGCACCGCGCTGGCCGCGGTCAAACAGGCCGAAGCGGCAGTGACCTCCTCGCGGATCAACCTGGGCTATGCCGAAGTGACCGCGCCGATCAGTGGCGTGGCCAACAAGCAGCAGGTCACCGAGGGCGCGCTGGTGGGCCAGGGCGATGTGACCCTGCTGACCACCGTCGACCAGCTCGACCCGCTGTACGTCAACTTCTCGTTGAGCGTGGACGAGCTGACCCAGCTGCGCGCGCAGCAGGCCAAGGGCGCGCTGGCGCTGTCCGGCGACGGCAAGGCCACGGTCAACGTCAAGCTCGCCGACGGCACCACCTATGGTGAGCCGGGCACGCTGGACTTCTCCTCGACCACGGTCGACCCGGCCACCGGCGCCGTGTCGTTGCGCGCGCTGCTGCCGAACCCGCAGCAGATCCTGCTTCCGGGCGCCTTCGTCAGCTTCCAGGCCAACCTGGGCGAGCGCAACAACGCCTTCCTGGTGCCGCAGCAGGCGCTGCTGCGCGATACCACCGGCGGCTACGTGATGGTGGTCGGCGCCGACGGCAAGGTCGTGCGCAAGAACGTGAAGACCGATGGCGCGCAGAACGGCAACTGGCTGGTCAGCGACGGCCTGGCCGCCGGTGACAAGGTGATCGTGGCCGGCGTGCAGAAGGTCAAGGAAGGTGCACCGGCGGTGGCCAAGCCGTGGACCCCTGGCCAGGACGCCAACGGCAAGCCGGCCGCAGGCGGCGCCGCCCCGGCGGGCGCTGCACCGGCTGCAGGCAAGGCACCGACCGACGCGGCCAAGCCCGAGCAGGCCGATGCGGCCAAGCCGGCCGCCACCGATTCGAACAAGCAGTAACGGGAACCTTCCGTCATGCCTAAATTTTTCATCGAACATCCAGTCTTCGCCTGGGTGGTTGCGATCCTGATCTCGCTCAGCGGCGTGATCGCGATCCTCAACCTGGGCGTGGAGTCCTATCCCAACATCGCCCCGCCGCAGGTCACCGTCTCGGCGACCTATCCGGGCGCCAGCGCCGATACCACGGAAAAGTCGGTCACCCAGGTGATCGAGCAGCAGCTGACCGGCATCGATCACCTGCTGTACTTCAGCTCCTCGTCCGCCTCCAACGGCCGTGCACAGATCACCCTGACCTTCGAGACCGGTACCGATCCGGACATCGCCCAGGTGCAGGTGCAGAACAAGGTCTCGCTGGCCACGCCACGCCTGCCTTCGGAAGTCACCCAGCAGGGCGTGGTGGTGGCCAAGGCCAACGCCGGCTTCCTGATGGTGGTGGCGCTGCAGTCCGATACCCCGACCATCAACCGTGACGCGCTGAACGACATCGTGGGCTCGCGCGTGCTCGACCAGGTCTCGCGCATCCCCGGCGTCGGCAGCACCCAGCAGTTCGGTTCCGAGTACGCCATGAACATCTGGCTGAACCCGGAAAAGATGCAGGGCTACGGCCTGTCGGCCAGCCAGGTACTGGCCGCGGTGCGTGCGCAGAACGTGCAGTTCGCCGCCGGCGCGCTGGGTTCGGATCCGTCGCCGGAAGGCCAGCACTTCACCGCCACGGTCTCGGCCGAAGGCCGCTTCAGCTCGCCGCAGGAATTCGAGAACATCATCCTGCGTGCCAACGCTGATGGCTCGCGCGTGCTCCTGAAGGACATCGCCCGCGTCGCCTTCGGTGCCAACAACTACGGCTTCGACACCCAGTACAACGGCAAGCCGACCGGCGCCTTCGCCATCCAGCTGCTGCCGGGCGCCAACGCCCTGAACGTGGCCGAAGCGGTGCGCGCCAAGATGGACGAGCTGCAGCCCAGCTTCCCGGCCGGCGTCACCTGGTTCTCGCCGTACGACAGCACCACCTTCGTCAAGATCTCGATCCAGGAAGTGGTCAAGACACTGTTTGAAGCAGTGTTCCTGGTGTTCCTGGTGATGCTGATCTTCCTGCAGAACTTCCGCGCCACGCTGATCCCGACCCTGGTCATCCCGGTGGCGCTGCTCGGTACCTTCCTGGGCATGTGGATGATCGGCTTCACGATCAACCAGCTGACGCTGTTCGCGATGGTGCTGGCGATCGGCATCGTGGTCGACGACGCGATCGTGGTGATCGAGAACGTCGAACGCATCATGACCGAGGAGGGCCTGGCGCCGAAGCCGGCCACGCAGAAGGCGATGACCCAGATCACCGGCGCGGTGGTGGCGATCACCGTCGTGCTGGCCGCGGTGTTCATCCCCTCCGCCCTGCAGGGCGGTGCCGCCGGCGAGATCTACAAGCAGTTCGCGCTGACCATCGCCATCTCGATGGCGTTCTCGGCGTTCCTGGCGCTGGGCTTCACCCCGGCGCTGTGCGCGACCTTCCTCAAGCCGACGCACAACGACAACCCGAACATCGTCTACCGCACCTTCAACAAGTACTACGACAAGATCAGCCACACCTACGTGGGGCACATCACCTCGGCGGTGCGCCATGCGCCGCGCTGGATGATCCTGTTCGTGGTGCTGACCGCGCTGTGCGGCTTCCTGTTCACCCGCATGCCGGGCAGCTTCCTGCCGGAAGAAGACCAGGGCTATGCGCTGGCGATCGTGCAGCTGCCGCCGGGCTCGACCAAGGGCCAGACCAACGAAGTGTTCGCGCAGATGCGTGGCATCCTGGAAAAGCAGGATGGCTATGAAGGCATGCTGCAGGTGGCCGGCTTCAGCTTCGTCGGTTCCGGCGAGAACGTGGGCATGGGCTTCATCCGCCTGAAGCCGTGGGAGGAACGCAAGTTCACCGCGCCCGAGTTCATCCAGAACATGAACGGCGCGTTCTACGGCATCAAGGAAGCGCAGATCTTCGTGGTCAACCTGCCCACCGTGCAGGGCCTCGGCCAGTTCGGTGGCTTTGACATGTGGCTGCAGGACCGTAGCGGTGCCGGCTACGAACAGTTGACCCAGGCCCGCAACATCCTGCTCGGCCAGGCCGCGCAGAAGCCGGACCACCTGGTTGGCGTGCGCCCCAACGGCCTGGAAAACGCGCCGCAGCTGCAGCTGCACGTGGACCGCGTGCAGGCGCAGTCGATGGGCATGTCGGTGTCGGACGTGTACAGCACCATCCAGCTGATGCTGGCCCCGGTGTACGTCAACGACTTCTTCTACGAAGGCCGCATCAAGCGCGTGACCATGCAGGCCGATGGCCCGTACCGCACTGGCCAGGAATCGCTGAAGAGCTTCTACAGCCCGTCCAGCCTGACCCAGAACGCCGATGGCACCAACGCGATGATCCCGTTGAACACGGTGGTCAAGTCCGAATGGGTGTCGGCGCCGCCGTCGCTGAGCCGCTACAACGGCTACTCGGCGATCAACATCGTCGGTTCGCAGGCACCGGGCACCAGCTCGGGTGAGGCGATGCAGACCATGGAAGGCATCGTCAACGACGACCTGCCGGCCGGCTTCGGCTACGACTGGTCGGGCATGTCCTACCAGGAAATCCTGGCCGGAAACGCTGCGACCCTGCTGCTGGTGCTGTCCATCGTGGTGGTGTTCCTGTGCCTGGCCGCCCTGTATGAAAGCTGGTCGATCCCGGTGGCGGTGCTGCTGGTGGTGCCGCTGGGCGTGCTGGGTGCCCTCGGCCTGTCGATGCTGCGCGGCCTGCCCAACGATCTGTTCTTCAAGATCGGCCTGATCACCGTGATCGGCCTGGCGGCGAAGAACGCGATCCTGATCGTGGAGTTCGCGGTGGAGCAGCGCGCAGCGGGCAAGAACCTGCGTGATGCCACCATCGAAGCGGCGCGCCTGCGTTTCCGCCCGATCCTGATGACCTCGTTCGCGTTCATCATGGGCGTGATCCCGATGGCGATCTCCACCGGTGCCGGCGCCAACTCCCGCCACGCCATCGGTACCGGCGTGATCGGCGGCATGCTGTTCGCCACCCTGCTCGGCCTGCTGATGATCCCGGTGTTCTTCGTGGTCGTGCGCCGCATGCTGGGCGACAAGCTGGACGAACCGTCCAAGGAGTTCATGGAACGCCAGCGCGATGCGGATGCCGCACATCGTCCGGATCGTTGATCCGGTGCTGCGCTGAGAACGAGAAGGCCCCGGAGCGATCCGGGGCCTTTTTATTGCCACAGTTGAATTCATGCCAACCCAGGTTGGCATCTACCGGAACAACGGCATTGCCGGTAGCCGCCAACCTTGGTTGGCGCTGTTCGGGCAACGCCTCAGCGCATCACCGCGACCACGGCGCACACCGCCACCAGAATCAGCGAGGCCCACTGCATGGGTACGAAGAAGAAATGGTGGGGCGCGGCCTCCCCCTTCCGCCGCGGCGCACGGTTGAGCCACAGGCCCAGCACCACGTTCACCGCTGCGCCGAGGCCTGCGCCCAACAGAACCTGTGACAGCGGAGTATTGCCCCTGGGGCCGTCATGCGGAAAGAAGTACGCCAGCAGCAGGATCGCTGCAATCGGCGTCACCAGCGTCATGATTCCCCAACCGCGATAGATCACGTCGTCATCCTCGAAGAAACGGACTGCATTAGAGCAGCATGCGTCTCTGCAGGCCAACGGCAATGACGTCATCTGGATGACCATCATCCACGCGTGGCGTGGACCTACCGCCGCGCCGCCATTGCGGCGGCGCGGCCCTGCGACTCAGCGCAGCCCGGTTTCGTTGCGGGCGATCACCAGGCGCTGGATCTCCGAAGTACCTTCGTAGATCTCGGTGATCTTGGCATCACGGAAGTAGCGCTCCAGCGGCATTTCCTTGGAATACCCCATGCCGCCGTGGATCTGCACCGCCTGGTGGGTAATCCACATCGCCGCCTCAGAGGCGGTCAGCTTGGCAATGGCAGCCTCATTGCTGAAGCGCTTGCCCTGGCCCTTCACCCACGCCGCGCGCAGGGTCAGCAGCAGCGCTGCGTCCAGCTTGCACTTCATGTCGGCAATCTTGGCCTGGGTCATCTGGAAGGTACCGATGGCCGCGCCGAATGCCTTGCGCTCCTTGACGTATTCAATCGTCGCTTCATAGGCGGCACGGGCGATGCCGATGGCCTGCGAAGCGATGCCGATGCGACCGGCATCGAGCACGCTCATGGCGATCTTGAATCCCTCGCCTTCCTGGCCCAGCACGTCTTCGGCCTGCGCCACGTAGTCGTTGAACTCGATCTCGCAGGTGGCCGAGGCGCGGATGCCCAGCTTGGGCTCGGTCTTGCCACGACCGAAACCGGCCTTGTCGGTATCGATGATGAAGGCGGTGATGCCGCGCGCGGCCTTGTCCGGCTCGCTCATCGCGAACAGCACGATGTACTTGGCCACCGGACCGGAGGTGATCCAGCTCTTCTTGCCATTGATGACGAAGGTGCCGTCGGCCTGCTTCACCGCGCGGCAGCGCATGGCGGTGGCATCGGAACCGGACTGCGGCTCGGTCAGCGCGAACGCGCCGATGGCCGTGCCTTCGGCGATGGCACGTACGTAGGTCTGCTTCTGCTGCTCGGTACCGTGGGTCAGGATGCCGTTGCAGAACAGCGAATTGTTGACCGACATGATGGTCGAATGGGCTGCGTCGGCGGCGGCGACCTCCACCATCGCCAGCACGTACGCAACCGGGTCCATGCCCGCACCGCCGTATTCGGTCGGCACTTCAATGCCCATCAGGCCGTTCTCGCCCAGCAGGCGGATGTTGTCCAGCGGGAACTCGCCGGTGCGGTCATGATGCTCCGCACTGGGGGCGATCTTTTCCTGCGCGATGCGCCGCGCAACGTCCTGCAGCATCAACTGCTCTTCGGTAAAGCTGAAATCCACAACACCCTCCCGGGTACATGAAGTTATGGGCCGCATACGGCGCGCCCAGGTGCTCCGATTGTACCGGGGCCCGGCAGTTTCCGTACGCTGGCGACTTGACCGCGACAGCCCCTTCAGCGAATATATCTCTATATCGCGATAGGTAGATGTTTATGGATCTGGAAGACTGGTCGACCCGCCTGAAGGTGTTCGCCGATGCCACTCGCGTGCGCCTGCTGGCGCTGCTGGAGCAGGAGGAACTGACCGTGGCCGAACTGTCGGCGATCACCCGGCTGGCGCAGCCGCGCGTGTCCACCCACCTGGCACGCCTGAAGGAAGCCGGCCTGGTCCGCGACCGCCGTGCCGGCGTGTCGGCCTACTACCGCTTCGACGAGGCCCAGCTGGACCCCGCGCAGCGTGCATTGTGGCATGCCTTGAGCAACGGAAGCGATGACCCGCTGCTGCGCCAGGACGCTGAACGCGTGGCCGCCGTGCTGGCCCACCGCGCCTCCGACCAGAACTGGGCCGACAGCGTGGCCGGCGACATGGAACGCCACTACTCGCCGGGGCGCACCTGGGAGGCGCTGGCCCGCACCGCGCTGCCGCTGCTTGAGACCGGCGACGTGCTGGATATCGCCTCTGGTGATGGCGTGCTGGCCGAACTGGTTGCCCCGCATGCCAAGCGCTACATCTGCATCGATACCAGCGCGCGCGTGGTTGCCGCCGCCAGTGAACGCCTGCGCCGCCTGCCCAATGTGGAAGTGCGCGAGGGCGACATGCATGCCCTGCCGTTCAAGGACAGCAGCTTCGATCTGGTCGTGCTGATGCACGCGTTGACCTACGCCAGCAAACCGGCGCAGGCAGTGACCGAAGCCGCGCGCGTACTGCGACCGGGTGGCCGCCTGCTGCTGTGCAGCCTGGCCCGGCACGAGCACAAGGCGGCCGTGGAGGCCTATGGCCACGTCAACCTCGGCTTCAGCGACAAGGAGCTGCGCAGGTTCGTCGACAAGGCCGGCCTGCAGGTGTCCAGCCTGGAGACGGTCACCCGCGAGAAGCGGCCGCCGCACTTCGAAGTGATTTCGCTGATCGCCAACAAGCCCTGAGCCCGAGACCGCCATGCCCGCCCTGCCCTGGTTGCATCCAGATCGTGCCAACGCCCTGCTCGACGCCCTGCGCGAGCGGATCCTGATCATCGATGGTGCGATGGGCACGATGATCCAGCGCCACGGCCTGCAGGAAGACGATTACCGTGGCGAACGCTTCGCCGGTGGCTATGACCATCTGCATGGCTCCGGCTGCGATCACGCCACACCGGAAGGCCATGACCTGAAGGGCAACAACGATCTGCTGCTGTTGACCCGGCCGCAGATCGTCGCCGACATCCACACCGCCTACCTCGAGGCCGGTGCGGACCTGGTCGAAACCAACACCTTCAATGCAACCTCGGTCAGCCAGGCCGACTACCACCTCGAGCACCTGGTGTACGAGTTGAACAAGGCCGGCGCTGCGGTCGCGCGCACGTGCTGTGATGCAGTGGCCGCAACCACCCCGGGCAAGCCGCGCTTCGTGATCGGGGTGATCGGCCCGACCAGCCGCACCGCTTCGATCAGCCCTGACGTCAACGATCCCGGCTTCCGCAACACCAGCTTCGACGAGCTGCGCGACACCTACCGCGAAGCCATCGAGGGCCTGATCGACGGCGGCGCCGACACCCTCATGGTCGAGACCATCTTCGACACGCTCAACGCCAAGGCCGCGCTGTATGCGCTGGAGGAAGCGTTCGATGCGCGCGGCGCGCGGCTGCCGGTGATGATCTCCGGCACCATCACCGACGCTTCCGGTCGCACCCTGTCCGGGCAGACCGCCGAGGCCTTCCACGCATCTCTCGCCCACGCCCGGCCGTTGTCGATCGGCTTGAACTGCGCGCTGGGTGCCGATGCGATGCGCCCGCATGTGGAAACCCTCTCGCAGGTCGCCGACTGTTACGTCAGCGCCCACCCCAATGCAGGCCTGCCCAACGCGTTCGGCGAGTACGACGAAACCCCTGAAGAGATGGCCACCACCCTGCGCGGCTTCGCCGAGGATGGCCTGTTGAACCTGGTCGGCGGCTGCTGTGGCTCCACCCCCGAGCATATCCGTGCAATTGCCAATGCCGTGGCCGGACTACCGCCGCGCGCACTGCCCGGCACCCGGGAGCAGGCCGCATGAACGTTGCCGCCACTGTCCCGCACTTCCCGCCCTACTGCTGTTGAGCCGACGCCTGCCATGACGCCTGTCCGCCCTACCCGCCTGTCCGGCCTGGAACCTCTGGTCATCACACCGGACCTGCTGTTCATCAATGTCGGCGAACGCACCAACGTCACCGGCAGCGCGCAGTTCCGCAAGCTGATCAAGGAAGGCCGCTACGAGGAGGCGGTGGACGTGGCCCGCCAGCAGGTGGCCAGCGGCGCGCAGATCCTCGACGTCAACATGGACGAGGGCCTGATCGATTCGGAAGCGGCGATGACGCGCTACCTCAACCTGATCATGTCCGAGCCGGACATCGCGCGCATCCCGGTGATGGTCGACTCCTCCAAGTGGAGCGTGATCGAGGCCGGCCTGAAATGCCTGCAGGGCAAGAGCGTGGTCAACTCGATCTCGCTGAAGGAAGGCGAAGCGCTGTTCCGCGAGCACGCGCGCAAGGTGCTGCGCTATGGTGCCGCGGCAGTGGTGATGGCGTTTGACGAGGCCGGGCAGGCAGACACCTGTGCGCGCAAGGTCGAGATCTGCACACGCGCCTACCGCATCCTGGTCGACGAGATCGGCTTCCCGCCGCAGGACATCATCTTCGACCCGAACATCTTCGCCGTCGCCACCGGCATTGAAGAGCACGACAACTACGCGGTGGACTTCATCGAAGCCACCCGCATCATCAAGCAGACCCTTCCGCACTGCCATGTCTCCGGCGGCGTCTCCAACGTCTCGTTCTCGTTCCGAGGCAACGAAACCGTGCGCCAGGCCATCCATTCGGTGTTCCTGTACCACGCGATCGCCGCCGGCATGGACATGGGCATCGTCAACGCCGGCGCGATGCCGATCTACGACGAACTGGAGCCGGACCTGCGCGAGCGTGTCGAGGACGTGATCCTCAACCGCCGAAGCGATGCCACCGAGCGCCTGCTGGAGATCGCCGAGCGCTACAAGGGCAAGAAAGGCGCGGCGAAGACCGAAGATCTGGCCTGGCGCGACAAGCCGGTGGCACAGCGCTTGGCACATGCCCTGGTACACGGCCTGGATGCCTTCGTCGAGGAAGACACCGAACTGGCCCGGCAGGCCTCCAGCCGCCCGCTGGACGTGATCGAAGGACCGCTTATGGACGGCATGAACATCGTCGGCGACCTGTTCGGCGCCGGCAAGATGTTCCTGCCACAGGTGGTGAAATCCGCGCGCGTGATGAAGAAGGCCGTGGCCTACCTGCTGCCTTACATCGAAGCGGAAAAGGCGCGCAGCGGTGACACCGCCAAGAGCAACGGCAGGATCATCATGGCCACGGTGAAGGGCGATGTGCATGACATCGGCAAGAACATCGTCGGCGTCGTACTGGCCTGCAACAACTTCGACGTGGTCGACCTCGGCGTGATGGTGCCGGCGCAGAAGATCCTCGATGCTGCCCGCGAGCACAACGCAGACCTGATCGGCCTGTCCGGGCTGATCACCCCGTCCCTGGAGGAGATGAGCCACGTCGCCCGCGAGATGGAGCGCCAGGGCTTCGACCTGCCGCTGCTGATCGGGGGCGCGACCACTTCGCGTGCGCATACCGCGCTGAAGATCGACCCGCACTACAAGGCGCCGACGGTGTGGGTGAAGGATGCGTCGCGCGCGGTTGGCGTGGCGCAGTCGCTGATCTCGCGTGATCTGCGCGAGGCCTTCGTTGCCGCCAACGAAGCCGACTATGCCGAAATCCGCGCACGCCACCGCAACCGGGGCGACGCCAAGCGCCTGGTCACGCTGGAACATGCGCGCGCGCAGAAATTCCATGGCGGCTGGGACAACTACACTCCACCGACACCGAATCAGCCCGGCCTGCACGTGTTCGACGACTATTCCCTGGCCGAACTGGTCCACTACATCGACTGGACGCCGTTCTTCCAGGCTTGGGAGCTGGCCGGCAAGTTCCCGGCGATCCTCACCGACGGGATCGTCGGTACCCAGGCCAGCGAGCTGTACAAGGATGCCCGTGCGATGCTCGAGCGCATCGTCGGCGAGAAGTGGCTGACGGCCAAGGCCGTGTTCGGCCTGTGGCCGGCCAACAGCATCGGCGACGACGTCCGCGTGCAGCACGCACAGGGCGAAACCACCCTGCACTTCCTTCGCCAGCAGGTGGACAAGCCAGCCGAACGCCCGGATTTCTGCCTGGCCGATTTCATTGCGCCGGCCGACAGCGGAAAGCAGGACTGGATCGGCGCCTTCGCCGTCACTGCCGGCATCGGCATCGACGCCCACGTCGCGCGCTTCGAAGCCGAGCACGACGATTACAACGCGATCCTGCTGAAAGCACTGGCCGACCGCTTCGCCGAGGCGCTGGCCGAGCGCCTGCACCAGCGCGTGCGTACCGAATTCTGGGGCTACGACCGCGCCGAGACGCTGGACAACGAGGCCCTGATCGACGAGCAGTACCGCGGCATCCGTCCGGCACCGGGCTACCCGGCCTGCCCCGAGCACAGCGAGAAGCGCCGCCTGTTCGACCTGCTGCAGGCTGAGAAGAACGCGGGCATGGAATTGACCGAGAGCTTCGCGATGCTGCCCACGGCCGCTGTCTCGGGCTACTACTTCAGCCATCCGCAGAGCCAGTACTTCGTGGTCGGGCGGCTCAGCCGCGAACAGGTCACCGACTATGCCCGGCGCAAGGGCGTGGACCGCGCCCAAGCCGAACGCTGGCTGGCCTCCAACCTCGACTACGACCCCGAATGACACAAAAAGGGGACGGAGGGGATTAAGTCGTTTGTGCATTAGCGACTTAATCCCCTCCGTCCCCTTTTTTGCTTCATCATTCGGCGATGACCGTTCCCGTTGCCCGCCTCTCAAGTTTCTACCTGTTCTACTACGCGGCGCTCGGCGCGTTCACGCCGTACTGGAGCCTGTTCCTGACCGCGCGCGGCATGAGCGTGACCGCGATCAGCGTGATGATGGGCCTGTGGTACGCCACCCGCGTGATCGCACCCAGTACCTGGACCTCGCTGGCGGCCGCATCACCGCGGCCGATCCGCCTGCTGCGCGTCGGCTGCGTGCTGACCCTGCTCAGCTTCGCTGCCTTCCTGCTGCCACTGCCGCAGCCGTGGATGTACCCGGCGATGATCGTGTTCTGCTTCTTCTACAACGCGGTGATGCCGCAGTTCGAGTCGATCACCGTCACCCACCTGGGAAACGACAGCCACCGCTACGGGTTGATCCGGGTCTGGGGTTCGCTCGGCTTCATCGCCGTGGTCACCTTGTTCGGCTGGCTGATCGAAGGCGATGGCGCCGGCAACCACGCCGGATTGTTGCCGTGGATGATGCTGCCCCTGTTCGTGCTGCTGGTTGCCTCGGCCTTCAGCAACCACTACGCGCGCGGCATCGGCAAGACTGCGGGTGACACCAGCGGCTTCTGGCAGATCGTGCGCCGACCGCCGGTGCTGGCGTTCTTCCTGGCCGCCTTCATGGAACAGCTGTCGTTCGGCCCGTACTACACGTTCTTTTCGGTCTACATGGACCATCACGGCTACCGTACCTCCACCCTTGGCCTGCTGTGGACCATCGGCGTGGTCTTCGAAGTGGGCGTGTTCTTCACCATCGGCCGCTTCTTCCGCCGCTACGACGCCAGCTGGATGCTGCTGATCGCGCTGGTCAGTTCCTGCCTGCGCTGGGCCGTGACCGCACTGTTCCCGGAGAACCTGCCGGTGATGCTTCTGGCGCAGACCGCGCACGCGCTGGGCTTTGCCGCGTTCTTCGCTGCAGCGATGCAGATGCTGGCGACCTACTTCCCCGGTCGTCTCAACGGCCACGGCCAAGGACTGCTGTACGGCTTTTCGTCCGGTGTCGGCGGTGTGCTGGGCGCGCTCATTGCCGGCCAACTGTGGAAGATCGACGACGGCCGCACCGCGTTCCTGGCCGGCAGCGGCTTCGCCCTGATTGGCGCCCTGCTCTGCTTCTTCGCGCTGAGCCTGCCGTTGATCCGTGCGCGGCGCAGCGGCGCACGCACGGGTTGAGCGCTCTGCCCCGCTTCAGTGCTGCCGCAGTACCTGCAGCAGCGACGGCAGCAGCACGCGGTTGCCATAGCCACTAAGGTGATCGCCATCGAAGTACAGCGGCCGGCCATCGCGCTGTGCCGGGCACAGGGTGGCATCGCACAACACCGGCAGCGGATCCCACATCACTGCGCCGGGCAGGCCATCAACCACCTGCTGCAGGCTGCCCAGCATCGGTGCACGCAGCGCATCCATGTCCGCGCGGGTGCTGTCGACACCATTGCGACAAATGGCGTTCCTGGCGTTGAAGGTGTCTGAACAGCGATACGGCGGTGCCGGCAATACCGGCTTGGGCGCTTCCAGCACGATACGCACGCCCTGTTCGGCCACAGGCTTCCACAGCGCGATCTCCTCGGGCACCTCGGCCGAGCGCAGTTCAGCCGCACGCGGCGATCGTTCATCCGCCAGCTTCTCGGCAGCATCGAAGAGGATGTACTGGTCGGACAGGCGCGGCATGCGCAGCGACACCAGCACTACCGCATCGCCTGCCCGTGCCTGGTGCTGGATGTCGGCGCGCACGGCAGCATCGTAGTCGCTGCAGCCACCACCAGCCCCCCGCCATCGCTGCAGGCTTACCTGCGGGCAACCACCGCGCCCGTACAGGATCACGGTAGCGCCCGTCTCAAGGGCTACGCGTCTCAACAGTTCGGTATATGCCATCGCATGCGAGTCACCGGCGACGAAGATCCGTTGCGGGAAACCCTCGACCCGCGCGTGGTCGCATGCGCGACGCGCGAATGAGCGGGCATTGCCGCCAGCGAACGGATGCTTGCCTGCCACCAGTTCGCAACCGGGATAGTCAGCCGCCGCACCGCGACCTTCCGGATACCAGTCGGCAGGATGTCGGGTGACCGTGCTCAACGAAATCCAGTGCGCCTCGCGATAGAGGCCGAACTGGATCCCGCCGGCACCTACCAACACTAGCGCCCCCATCACCACCCAGCGCAGCGAAGTCGCCCGCGGCGCCAACGGGCCACGGAAAGGCTGTTCCACCCAGCGCCACGACAGCCAGGACAACACGCCCACCAACAGCATCGCAAGAAGCATCTGCAGCGGCGTATCCAGGCCCACGGTCCAGCGCATCAGTACGAACACCGGCCAATGCCAGAGGTACAGCGAGTAGGACAGCAGGCCGATGCGGCGCATGGGCGCGCAGGCCAGCACGCGGCCGATCCAGGCCTGCGGATGGTTGTGCAGGGCCCACAGCAGGCCCGCCGTCGCGAAGGCCGGCAGCAGGCCGTCCGGCCAAGGTGAATGCCCGGCGCGCGCCGTCCACAGCGCCCAGCCCAGCAGGGCCAGCGACAGCGCGGCCAGCAGCGAGAACACCCACCTGCTGCGGGCCAGCGAGCGCTGGGTCAGTGGATCGAGCGATGCGCGCACGTGCAACAGCTGGAACAGCAGCACACCTGCGCCCAGCTGCCACAACCGCGTGGTCGTTGCGTAGAAGGCCCAGGAAGGCGGGGCCTCGCGCAGGCCCAGTACCGCCGCATGCAGCAGCGATGCGACGCTGACCAGCGCGAACAGGCCCACGCTGAGCCAGCGCCCACGCGCGCCCCGTGCCCAAGCCAGGAACAGCAGCGGAAATAGCAGGTAGAACTGCTCTTCCACACCCAGCGACCAGGTGTGGGTATAGGGATTGAACTCGGCCTTGGGCGCGAAGTAGTCGTTGCCCACCGCGGCCAACACCCAGTTGCTGAAGCCGAAGAAGGCCATCAGCCCGGTCTTGTCACTGGCCTCGCTCAACCACGATTCGGGGATGAACAGCACGCTGGCCACCGCGGTGACCATCAGGCAGGCAACCAGGGCCGGAGCGATACGGCGGATGCGGCGCGCGTAGAAGCGCAGCATCGATGCCCCCAGCGACAGTGGCGGCAGGCGGTGCACCGAAGCACTCACCACGAAACCGGAAATGACGAAGAACACGTCCACGCCGGTGAAGCCACCCGGGAGCCAGGCCGGATCCAGGTGGAACACGATCACCGCCAATACGGCGATCGCGCGCAGTCCATCGATGTGCGGTACGTAACCGCGCCCTGCATCAGCCGTCATCCTGCCCCTCCCCCAACTGCCACGTCGGCGGGCGTGGCAGGCAACTCAGTCCATTACCAGACCAGGTCGTCCGGCACCTGGTATTGCGGGTCCGCGTACGGATCTTCCTCGGCCGGCGCGTTCGGATCGACCTTCAGCGCCACCGATGCGGCGAACACCGCCTCGGACTGCGCCAGCACCTCGGCGGTCACCAGCAGGTAGCGGCCATTGAGCTGGACCACGCCCAGCTCACCGGCGTTGAGCGCGGTCAGCTGTTCGGCGGTCACATAGATGCGCTTGATCTTGCCGCCATATGGGAAGTGGCGGGCGATATCGGCCACTTCCGAGTTCAGGCTCTTGTCCTTCAGCAGTTCTTCCAGCTTGGCCTTGGCCTCGCGGCGCACACGCGCTTCTTCCTGCTTCAGGCGCTCGGTCTCGATGCGCTCTTCCTTTTCCTTCTGCGCGCGGATGGCATAGGCCTTGGCCAGGTCCATCTCTTCGGCGCTGCGCGGCTTGCGCGGGCCCTGCTGGCCCGGGCCACGCGACTGGCCGGGCTTGCCCGGGCCGCCATGGCCATGTCCACGACGCTCGCCGGGCGTGTGCTCGCCCTTGCCAGCGCCCTGCGGCTTTCCATTGCCGTTGCCACCCTTGCCCTGCGGGCGACCATCACGGCGGGGGCCATCATTCTTGCGCTCGGGCTTGGGCGCAGGCTTGAAGCCCAGGCCCATCAGCTGGTCGCGGAGGGTATCGCTCATAGGATTCGGATCAGTAGTGCGGCGGCGGCGGTTCGCTCGCCGGATCGGAAGAATTCAGCGCGTTGCGGACCTTGCCCAGGTCTTCCAGCAGCACGCGCAGCACGTCGGCGTTGCGCATGCCCTGCATGCGGGCATCGGCCAGCGCATCGCTCAGTTCGGCCAGCGCCTGTTCCTGGAAGGACACGCGCATTTCCAGTTCGACCAGGCGCGCTTCCAGCGCCTGCTCGCGTTCGGTTGGCAGCAGATCAGACATGCAGCGAGCGCCCCCGGCCAATGCCGTAGTACGCCAGGCCCGCCGCTTCCACATCCGCCGGCTCGTACAGGTTGCGGCCGTCGAACACCACCGCGTCCTTCAACTGCTCGCGCAGCATCTGGAAATCGGGGCTGCGGAACTGCTTCCACTCGGTCACCACGACCAGTGCATCGGCCCCCTGCAGCGCCTCGTCGGCACTGCTGCAGAACACCAGATCATCGCGCTCGCCGAAGATGCGCTGCGACTCGTGCATCGCTTCCGGATCGTAGGCACGCACCGTCGCGCCGCCTTCCCACAGCTGCGCCAGCAGGCGACGGCTGGAGGCTTCGCGCATGTCATCGGTGTTCGGCTTGAACGCCAGGCCCCACACGGCAAAGGTCTTGCCACGCACACCTTCGTCTTCACCCTTGTCGTAATGACGCTGGATGAGAGCGAACAGATGGCCCTTCTGCGCGTCGTTGACCGCTTCCACGGCGTTCAGCAACTTCGGCTCCAGGCCGGCCTGCTGCGCGGTGCGGGCCAGCGCCTGCACATCCTTGGGGAAGCACGAGCCGCCGTAACCGGCGCCCGGGTAGATGAAATGCCAGCCGATGCGCGGATCCGAGCCAATGCCCTGGCGGACCTGCTCGACATCGGCGCCGACACGTTCGGCGATGTTGGCGATTTCGTTCATGAACGAGATCTTGGTCGCCAGCATCGCGTTGGCGGCGTACTTGGTCAGCTCCGCCGAACGCACGTCCATTTCCACCACGCGGTCGTGGTTGCGGTTGAACGGTGCGTACAGGCGCCGCATCACCGCCACCGACTCGGCGCTGGTCGCGCCGATGATGATGCGATCCGGGCGCATGCAGTCGGCGACAGCGTCGCCTTCCTTCAGGAATTCCGGGTTGGACACCACATCGAAGGCGATGTCCGCGCCACGTGCCGCCAACTCTGCGGCAATGGCAGCACGCACCTTGTCGGCGGTGCCCACCGGCACCGTCGACTTGTTGACCACCACGGTCGGCACGCTCATGTGCCGCCCGATGGTACGGGCCACAGCCAGCACGTACTGCAGATCGGCACTGCCATCCTCGTCCGGCGGCGTGCCGACGGCGATGAACACGACCTGGCCGTGGCCGATCGCGGCCGCGGCATCGGTGGTGAACGCCAGCCGCGACGCCGCGTGGTTGGCCTTCACCATCGGTTCCAGGCCCGGCTCATAGATCGGGATGATGCCCTGGTTGAGGCCATCGACCTTGGCCTGGTCGATATCGACGCAGACCACCTGGTGGCCGACGTCGGCCAGGCAGGTACCGGTCACCAGCCCTACATAACCGGTACCGAAAATCGCAACGCGCATGTCCGTGCAGGCTCCGTGGTCGCTTACGGCAGGACGCCCAGCAGCTCGACGTCGAAGGTCAGAGTCGCGTTCGGGCCGATCGGGCCACCCGGGGTGCCGTTCTCACCGTAAGCCAGCTCACCCGGGATCCAGAAGCGGTACTTCGAACCGACCGGCATCAGCGCGACGCCTTCGGTCCAGCCCTTGATCACCTGGTCCAGGCCGAACTCGGCCGGCTGGCGACCATAGGAGCTGTCAAACACGGTGCCGTTGAGCAGCTTGCCTTCGTAGTTCACACGCACCTTGCTGCTCGGCAGCGGGCGCTCGCCGCTACCCGGGCGGATGATCTGGTACTGCAGGCCAGACGGGGTGGTCACCACGCCCGGCTGGGTCTTGTTCTTGGCCAGGAACGCGTTGCCTTCCTCGCGGTTGGTCTGCGCAGCGGCGGCGGCCTTGGCCTGCATCTCGGCCTGCTTGCTGCCCATGAAGGCCTGGATGGTGGCGGTCGCGTCAGCTTCCGTCATCTTCGGCTGGCCCTTGCTCAGGCCTGTGCTGATCGCGTCAAACAGCGAGGCGACATCGATGTCGTCCTTCAGCTGTGCCAGCGACGGGCCGACCGAGTACGAACCGATCATCTGCGACACTTTGACGCGATCGACCTTCGGCGGCTGCGAACCCGGCGCCATGCCCGGCACCTGCTGGCCACTGCGGGCCATCACGACCTGGCGCAACGCGGCATCGGTGGCCTTGGCCTGTTCCTGGGTGATCTGCGGCTGCAGGCCTTCGAACGAACGCTCCACGGCAGTGCGCAGCGCGGCCACATCGATCTCATCGGCGATCGGGGTGAACGACTTGGCGACATCAAGGCCGATGGCGTAGCCGAGCTTCTGCTTGGGGGAATTCAAGGTTGCGGTCTCCTTGACGGCTGCGGGGGCAGCCGGTTGTTGCGACAGAGCGACACCCGAAGTGCCCATCGCCAGAATCAGAACCGACGCCGCGGCGCCGCGCATTCCCATCTTCATTCGCTGCATTCCTGGAAGTGTCTGGGCGCCGACGTCGGCGCGAAAAGAAACATTGTCGCACGCATGCCGTCGATGTCGAGGCATCCGTGCCGGATATCAATGCGTGGCGGCTGCGGCCAGCGCCTTGTCGATGGCGGCGGTCAGCTGCGGATCGTCCGGCGTTACCTTGCTGGCGAACTGGGCAATGACCTTGCCATCGCGGCCGACCAGGTACTTGTGGAAGTTCCAGCCCGGCGCCACGCCGGTGGCCGCGGTCAGCCTCTGGTACAGCAGCGTGGCCTGTGCACCGACGACATGCACCTTCTCGAACATCGGGAACCTGACGCCGTAGGTGAGCGTGCAGAAATCCTGGATCTGCTTTTCGTCACCGGGCTCCTGGCCCTTGAAATCGTTGGACGGGAAACCGAGCACGGCAAAGCCGCGGCCGGCATAACGCTTCTGCAGCGCCTCCAGGCCTTCGTACTGAGGGGTATAGCCGCACTTGCTTGCGGTATTGACCACCAGCAGTACCTGCCCGTGGTAGCGCTGCTGCAGGTTGACCTGCTGCTTGCTGGCCAGTGGGCGGTACTCCAGGTCCAGCAGATCGGCCGCCAGCACATGGCCGGAACCGGCCAGGCCGGCCACCAGCAGGGTCAGCAGGGACAGGCCGCGCAGGCGGCGCGGGATAACGGTCGGCAGGGGCATCGAGAGCGGTCCGCGGTAGCCATTCACAGGGCCGGCCGGTAGCGGCCGGGAATCGGCCGAACTATAGCACCGCCCCCCGCCCCCCCGTTGCGGCAAGCGCCAGCGGCTTTGCGCGGCGTGGCGTCTTCCCGCTGGCCTTGCCAACGACGGCGCAGTGATGACATAGCATGGACAACACTGAATGGCAGGCGGAACTGGACCAGCCCGCACATCAAATTTATTTCCCTTTCCAATCAAATGGATAAGAGGATATTTCAGCAATTTGACCACCCCTGCCATCAGTTGGGGACGGCAGGGGGTTGCACCCAGGCGTGCCGGTGTTATAGTTGCATACAACACCAGTCACCTGAGACAGGGGGAAGCCGTGAACGCCCGCATCCGTCGCAACCTCACCGCACCCGCGGCCGCTGCTGTTTCGACCCTGATCGTGCTGGCCTGGCTGGCCACGCCCACCACCCCCGCCTCTCCCGACAGTGCGCAGGACGCAACCGCTGCACCGGCCGGGAACGCCGATTCCTCCCCCCCTCCCCCGCGTCGGCTGCACAGCTCCCTGTCCATGCCGTATTTCTCGTTCGCCCAGCCGCTGACCCCACGGAGCTGAATATGAGCGACATCCAGTGGAGCGACGGCGCTCCCATCTACCGTCAATTGAAGGAGCGCGTGATCGCCATGATGCTCGACGGAATCCTGAAGCCGGGCGATGCCCTGCCTTCGGTGCGCCAGGTGGCCGCCGACTATCAACTCAACCCCATCACCGTTTCGCGCGCCTACCAGGAACTGGCCGATGAAGGCCTGGTCGAGAAGCGCCGCGGCCTGGGCATGTTCATGACCGAGCAGGCGGCCACGCAGCTGCGCAGCAGCGAGCGCGAGCGCTTCCTCAACGAAGAATGGCCCGCGGTGCTGGAGCGCATTCAGCGCCTGGGCCTGAGCCTCGACGAATTGCTGCCCCAGGGGAACGTCTGATGAACAGCACTGCAAGCGAACCCGTCATCACCGCGCGAGGCCTGCGCAAGGCCTACAGGACCACGGTAGCCCTCGACAACGCCAGCTTCAGCATTCCGAGCGGGCGCATCGTCGGCTTGATCGGCCCCAACGGCGCCGGCAAGACCACCGCACTGAAGGCCATCCTCGGCCTCACCTCGGTGGAAGGCGACCTGAGCGTGCTCGGCCGCGATCCGCGACTGCATCGCGACGAGCTGATGAATGACATCTGCTTCATCGCCGACGTCGCCGTGCTGCCGCGCTGGCTGAAGGTGCGCGAGGCGATCGACTTCGTCGCCGGCGTGCACCCGCGCTTCGACCGGGCCCGCTGCGAGCGCTTCCTGGCCAATACCAAGCTGCAACCGAAGCAGCGCGTGCGCGAACTGTCCAAGGGCATGATCGTGCAGCTGCACCTGGCGCTGGTGATGGCCATCGACGCCCGCATCCTGGTGCTGGACGAGCCCACTCTCGGCCTGGACATCCTCTATCGCAAGGAGTTCTACCAGCGCCTGCTGGAGGACTACTTCGACGAACAGAAGACCATCATCGTCACCACCCATCAGGTGGAAGAGATCGAGCACATCCTCAGCGACGTCATGTTCATCCGTGATGGCCGCATCGTGCTCGACGCGGACATGGACGACGTCGGCCAGCGCTACACCGAGCTGCTGGTCAACGCCGACCAGCTGGAGACCGCGCGTGCGCTGAAGCCGATCGACGAGCGCAGCCTGGCGTTCGGAAAGACCGTGATGCTGTTCGATGGCGTGCCGCGCACCCAGCTCTCCACCCTTGGCGAGACCCGCAGCCCGGGCCTGGCCGATCTGTTCGTCGCCATCATGAAGGGGACCTACGCATGAATGCCGTCAACCACCCCGTCAGCCCGATGGGCACCCTGCGCTGGCTGCTCAAGCGCGAGTACTGGGAGAACCGTGGCGGTTTCCTGTATGCACCGTTGATCGCCGGCCTGATCTCGCTGGTGATGAGCACCATCGGCATCGCCTTCGGCCTGTTCGCCCTGCACCGGGCCGCGCGTGATGGTGGCCTGCACATCGACGGCGAAGACGTGAACATCAACGGCCTGGACCTGGCCCTGCTGACCCGCGACATCAGTGCCAAGGACCTGGCTGACCTCGGCAACGGCCTCGACCTGACCCTGGTGCTCAGCTCGGCCTGGCCGTTCCTGGTACTGGCCTTCGTGGTGTTTTTCTACTGCCTGGGTGCCCTGTACGACGACCGCCGCGACCGCAGCATCCTGTTCTGGAAGTCACTGCCGCTGTCGGATACCCAGACCGTGCTGTCCAAGGTGATCAGCGCACTGATCGTGGCCCCGCTGATCGCGGTGATCGCCGGCATCATCACCATGTTCGGCTTCATGCTGGTGATCAGCATCGTCGCGCTGATGCACGGCGGCAGCCCAATGACCCTGATCTGGGGCCCGGCCAGCCCGCTGACCCTGGCCGCCGGCCACCTGGCCTGGATCCCGGTCTACGCCCTGTGGGCCCTGCCCACCGCCGGCTGGCTGCTGCTGTGCTCGGCCTGGGCCCGCAGCAAGCCGTTCCTGTGGGCGGTGATGCTGCCGCTGTTCGCCGGCGTCATCGTCAGCACGACCAAGGTGATGCCGCTGATCGGCCTGACCACGGGCTGGTTCTGGCAGAACATCGTTGGCCGGCTGCTGCTGGGCGGCGTACCGGGCACGGACCTGGTGTATCGCCTCAGCGCCGAGGAAGGCACGCGTCGCGACCTCGAATCGGTGGTCAGCCTGATGTCGCCGGCCTCGCAGCTGAAGTCACTGGCGATGCCGGAACTGTGGATCGGCGCCGCCGTCGGCGCCGTGTTCATCGTCCTTGCCATCCGTCTGCGCAAGCGCGCCGGCGAGATCTGATTCCATCCACCCGGAGGCACCACCCATGCGTTCCCTGCTCGCCTGTTCTGCGTTGTTGCTGTTGCCGCTGTCGGCGCTGGCCGCCGATGCTCCGAACTGCAAGTTCACCGCCGCCCGCACGCTGAAGCTGGATGTGGCCGGTGCCAGGGCTGTGGTGCTCGAGGTCAACCAGCACGACCTGAAGGTCGTCGCCGGCAAGGGCACTGGCCAGCTCGATGGCCGCGCCTGCGCGTCCAGCCAGGAATGGCTGGACCAGCTGGTACTGGACCAGCGCAGGGTGGGCGACAAGCTGGTGGTGAGCCTGCGCCGCGAGGGCCGCGACAGCGGCATCAGCCTGGGCAGCAGCTACGCCTGGCTGGACATCCGTGGCAGCGTGCCGGACAACCTGCCCCTGCAGCTGAGGGTCGGCTCCGGCGACGCCAGCGTGGACAACGCGCAGTCGCTGAGCGTGGATGTCGGCTCCGGTGATGCCATCGTGCGTGGCACCCGCGGCAGCATCCACGCAGCGGTGGGTTCGGGCGACCTGGACATTGATGGCGGCAGTTCGCTGAACCTGCTTTCGCTGGGTTCCGGCGACGTCAAGGTGCGCAACATCGGTGGCGATGCGGTCACCGGCACTGTCGGTTCGGGTGACCTGAAGATCAGCGATGTCCGCGGCAACGCACGACTGGACACGGTCGGTTCCGGCGACATCGGGTTCAAGCGCGTGCAAGGCAACGTCGAGGTCGGTGTGGTCGGCTCGGGCGATGTTGATCTGTCCGACATCGGCGGCAATGTGCATGTGCGCAGCCACGGCTCGGGGGACATCCAGGTCGATGGCGTGCGCGGCAGCCTGACCGTCGACCACAGCGGCAGCGGCGATGTCGGCCACCGCAACGTCAGTGGCACCGTCACCCTGCCCCGTAAGAAGTAACCGCTAACGGATCGATCGAGGAAACTGCCATGAATCTGCTGCGCGTGCTGCCTGCCACCCTGCTGTGCCTGCCGCTGATCGCCTGCGGCGGCACTTCTTCCGCACCCGACAAGACCATCGGCAAGAGCGTCGCCGAGGCCACCAGCGGCGTCGGCCAGACTGTCAAGGAGGCCATGGACGATGCCCGCAAGGACATCACCGAGGGCAACATCAAGATCTCGGCCGACAAGCAGCCGCGTGCCGAGATCACCCCGGATGGCCGCCTGCTGATCGCCGGCAAGGAAGTGGCCGCCAACGAAACCCAGCGCCGCCAACTGCAGGAGTACCGCGGCCACGTGGTCGCCATTGCAATGGACGGCATGGATGTCGGCCTGGCCGGTGCCAAGCTCGGCGCCAGTGCTGCCGGAGAGGCCCTGAAGGGCATCTTCAGCGGCGACAGCGAGGGCATCGAGAAGCGGATCAATGCCGAGGCGGAGAAGATCGAAGCCCAGGCCAAGCGCATCTGCAACCGCATGCCGGCGATGCTGGCCAGCCAGCAGGCGTTGGCCGCTTCGCTGCCCGCGTTCAAGCCCTACGCCACAATGGACCAGAGTGACGTCGACGACTGCGGCAAGGACACCGTGGTCCAGCGCTAGGCCTGTGACAGATCAGCGCACCCGGCCGGCAGCGGCGCCCCGCTGCCGGCCGTCACGTGCCGACCGGCTTACAATGTCGGCCCCGGACGCCCCCGAACCGAATGCCATGAAGAAGTTGTTCCTGCTGCTGGCCGCCCTGCTCTGCCTGGGCCTGGTCGGCTGTGACAAGGATTACCGCAATCACCGCGCCGAGCGCGGCAAGCCCAAGATTTCCGTCAGCGAAGGCATGGTGACCGTGCGTCGCCCGCCGGCACCGAACATCATCATCCTCGGCGATGGCACGATGAAGCTGGACGAGATCCAGATCCCGCTGGACCAGGGGCAGAAGCAGATGCTGCAGACGATGTTCGGCAAGCTGCAGGTGCTGCGCCAGAACACCCTGGTCGCCGCCCCGGCCGATCCCAACATGCAACCGGTGAAGATCCAGCCGCCGGAGGGCATGGAAGTGATTCCGGCGGACCTGGTCCAGCGCATACCCGAGTTCAAGGATTACACCGACACGTTCGGCAACATCGTCGCCGACCGTCGCTGAAGCAGAAACGCCGCCCCAGGGCGGCGTTTCCTCTTGTAGAGCCGAGCCTATGCTCGGCTGCTGCCCGGAACCTGAGCCGAGCATGGGCTCGGCTCTACAACCAGCAGATCAACCGCCGGCGCCACCACCGCCAGCCTGGATGCCACCTGCGGTCAGTGCGGTCGGATCCAGCAGGCGCCGCAATTCGGCCTCCTCCAGCCCGCTGTCTTCCAGTGCCACGTCCAACACCGGGCGTTGTTCCTTGTAGGCACGCTTGGCGATGGCCGCGGCCTTCTCGTAGCCGATGATCGGATTCAATGCCGTGACCAGGATCGGATTGCGCGCCAGCGCTTCGGCCACACGGTCCTCGCGCACTTTCAACCCGGCGATCGCGCTGTCGGCCAGCAGCCGCGACACATTGGCCAGCAGGCCGATGCCATCGAGCAGGTTCACCGCGATCAGCGGCAGGGTGACGTTGAGCTGGAAGTTTCCGGTCTGCCCGGCCACGGTGATTGCCGTGTGGTGGCCGATCACCTGCGCGCAGGCCATCACGGTCGCTTCCGGAATCACCGGGTTGACCTTGCCCGGCATGATCGAGCTGCCCGGCTGCAGCGCCGGCAGTTCGATCTCGCCCAGCCCGGCCAGCGGACCGGCATTCATCCAGCGAAGATCATTGGCGATCTTGATCAGCGCCACGGCCAGTGCATTGAGCTGGCCCGACAGTTCCACGGCATCATCCTGCGCGGCCAGGCCCTCGAACTTGTTCTCGGCGCTGTCGAACTTGAAACCGGTCTGTTGCTTCAGTGCCTTGGCCACCTGCGCGCCGAAGCGCGGGTCGGCATTGATGCCGGTGCCGATGGCGGTGCCACCCAGCGGCAGGCGGCGCACGCGCCTGAGGCTGTCTTCGATCCGCTCCTGCGCCGAGGCCAGCTGTGCCGACCATGCGCCGAACTCCTGCTCGAAGGTCAGTGGCATCGCGTCCATCAGGTGGGTACGGCCGGTCTTGACCACCTTGCGCAGGCTGCGGCCCTTCTTGTCCAGGGTCTTGCGCAGGTGCACCAGCGCCGGCAGCAGCTGCTCATGCGTCGCCAACACCGCCGACACGCGCAGCGCGGTCGGAATCACGTCGTTGGAGCTCTGCCCCTGGTTGACGTGGTCATTGGGGTGCACGGCGGTCTTGCCCGCCTTGCCGGCACGGTTGGCCAGTGTGGCGATGACCTCATTGGCATTCATGTTCGACGACGTGCCCGAACCAGTCTGGTAGACATCGATCGGGAACTGCGCATCCCAGTTGCCGGCGGCCACTTCGGCGGCAGCGGTCTGGATGGCCTTGGCCACGTTCTTCGGCAGATGGTCCAGCTCCGCGTTGACGCCCGCGGCGGCGCCCTTGACCAGGCCCAGGGCACGGATGAAACCGCGCGGCATGCGCTGGCCCGACACCGGGAAGTTCTGCACGGCACGCTGGGTCTGCGCGCCCCACAGGGCGTCGGCAGGCACCTGCAGCTCGCCCATGCTGTCGTGTTCGATTCTGAAACCCTTGCTTGCAGCTTTGCTCATTGCATCAACTCCGCACTACTTCAGTTGGGGAAAGGGAAGCGGCGGCTGGCAGGGTGTCGCTTCCCGGGCTGGCGGCTGCGCCAACGATACTCCCTTGCCCGCAGCGTGGGATGACGAGCGCGGGCCAGATCGTTCCGTCTGCACGGCCGTTGTGCACGCGCAGGGGTAGTGCCGGCCGCTGGCCGGCAATCCATGGAAGCGTAGGCCGGGCGTGGTTGCCGGCCAGCGGCCGGCACTACCTGACCGGCACGTCGTAGAATATGGCCCCCGCCGCTCGCCCCAGCCCTGCCGACATGTCCGATTCCGCCCTGCTCGCCCTGTCCCCGCTCGATGGCCGCTATGCCGGCAAGGTCGACGCCCTGCGCCCGATCTTCTCCGAGTACGGCCTGATCAAGGCCCGCATCACGGTCGAGGTGGAATGGCTGCTGGCGCTGGCCGCCGAGCCGGGCATCGTCGAACTGGCCCCGTTCTCCGACGCCGCCGTCGCCCGCCTGCGCGCCCTGGCCGCCAGCTTCAGCCCGGCCCAGGCTGCACGCGTGAAGGAGATCGAGCGCACCACCAACCATGACGTCAAGGCGGTGGAGTACTTCATCAAGGAACAGCTGAAGGACGACGCCGAGCTGGCTCCGGCGCTGGAATTCGTGCATTTCGCCTGCACCAGCGAAGACATCAACAATCTCAGCTACGGCCTGATGCTGGAACAGGCCCGCCGTGAAGTGCTGCTGCCGACCCTGGACGGCATCGCCAGCACCCTGCGCAGCCTGGCCCACGCCCAGGCCGGCCAGCCGATGCTGTCGCGCACCCACGGCCAGACCGCCTCGCCGACCACCTTGGGCAAGGAACTGGCCAACGTGGTCGCCCGCCTGGAGCGCCAGCGCAGGCAGATTGCCGCGGTCGAACTGACCGGCAAAATCAACGGTGCGGTCGGCAACTACAACGCCCACATCGCCAGCTACCCGGACGTGGACTGGCCTGCCTTCGCCGAGCGCTTCGTGACCGGCCTGGGCCTGGTATTCAACCCGTACACCACGCAGATCGAGCCGCACGACAACGTGGCCGAGATCGGCGATGCCGCACGCCGCGCCAACATCATCCTGATCGACCTGGCCCGCGACATCTGGGGCTACATCTCGCTGGGCTACTTCAAGCAGCGCCTGAAGGAAGGCGAAGTCGGCTCGTCGACGATGCCGCACAAGGTCAATCCGATCGACTTCGAGAATGCGGAAGGCAATTTCGGCATCGCCAACGCCCTGTTCGAGCACTTCAGCGCCAAGCTGCCGATCAGCCGCTGGCAGCGTGACCTGACCGATTCCACCGTGCTGCGTGCGCTGGGCACCGCGTTCGGCCACAGCCAGGTGGCGCTGGATTCGCTGGCCAAGGGCCTGGGCAAGCTGGAGGTGAACCCGCAGCGCCTGGATGCGGATCTGGACGCGGCCTGGGAAGTGCTGGCCGAGGCCGTGCAGACGGTGATGCGCCGCCATGGCCTGCCGAACCCGTACGAGCAGCTGAAGGCGCTGACCCGCGGCCAGGGCATCACGGCCGAGTCGATGCGTGCGTTCGTGCAGGGGCTGGAGCTGCCGACGGATGCGAAGCAGCGTCTGCTCGAGATGACCCCGGGCAGCTACACCGGCCTGGCCGAGGCGCTGGCAAAGAAGATCTAAGGGGTTTGCTTGCGGCGGCGGCCGCGGGCGCTGCCTGCGGCAGGCTTAACTGCAACTGCAACGTCAAAGGCGGCTCTGGGTTACTGCCTCGCTTGGCGGGGCGGGTTGGGTTCGCGGGGGACGCCGTGAACCCGTCCCTGGGGGCTTGGCCGCGGCATCCATGCCGCGGACACCCCCGCGAACCCAACCCGCCCCACCTCTGACAGTTTCCCGGTGACGGATCGAAGAGCATTGGGTTGTCGGGACGGAATTTGAAAGAGGGACGCGGCTTCGCCGCGTCCCTCTTTGTTTGAGGGTCTTTTGTAGAGCCGAGCCCGTGCTCGGCTGCTTTTGGGCACGGGCAACAGCAAGCCGAGCGTTGGCTCTGCTCTACATGAGCAAGCGCAGCGCGCGACCCGCTTTTGCCTTTGATTTTCTTCTTTCATTCCGTGGCGGGCCGCGCAGGAAACTGTCAGGGGCCGGGCTGGTGGGCTGCGCGGGGGTGTCCGCCGCATGGATGCGGCGGCCAAGCTTACAGGGACGTACTTGCAGCGTCCCCCGCGCAGCCCACCAGCCCGGCCAAGCGCGGCTTTTGCTTGTGAACCCGTCCCCGCCACGAGGGGCTCCGCCGTTGGCCGGACACCCCGCGACAAACCACCACACGTGCGCAATCCCCACGAACGTCGGACAATGGAGACCTCGGCGGCCCGCCACGCCGCCCCTCCCGCTTTCCGCTGCAAGGATTCCCCCATGGCCGCCCGCAAGTCCTCCGCCCCCCTCATCGAAGTCACCGCCCGCCCCGGCCAGCCGCTGGGCATGGCGCCGGCCACCTTCCTGCGCGACTTCTGGCAGAAACGCCCGCTGCTGATCCGCAACGCCTTCCCCAACTTCCAGACCCCGGTGCAGCCGGAAGACCTGGCCGGGCTGGCCTGCGAGGAAGGCGTGCTGGCGCGCCTGATCGAGCACGACAAGACCCGGGACGGCTGGCGCGTGCGCACCGGCCCGTTCCAGGAAGACGTGTTCCCCGCCCTGCCCGACCACGACTGGACCCTGCTGGTGCAGGACGTGGACAAGTGGGACCCGGATGTGCGCGCCCTGATCGAGCACTTCAGCTTCCTGCCGCGCTGGCGCATGGATGATGTGATGATCAGCTTCGCCGCTACCGGCGGCTCGGTCGGCGCCCATGTCGACCAGTACGACGTGTTCCTGCTGCAGGCCCACGGCCACCGCCGCTGGCAGATCGACGCCAGCGAATCGATCAAGGGCAAGCAGCCGCCGCTGGGCTTCCGCCCGGACGTGGAACTGAAGCTGCTGAAGGTGTTCAAGCCGACCCACGACTGGGTGCTGGCGCCGGGCGACATGTTGTACCTGCCGCCGAACGTGCCGCACCACGGCGTCGCCGAGGATCCCTGCCTGACGTTCTCCTTCGGCATGCGCGCGCCGTCCTCGGCCGAACTGATCAGCGACTACCTCGACACCCTGATCGCCGATGCCGACGAGAACATCCGTTACCAGGATGCCGACCTCAAGGTGCCAGCCGACCCGAACGAAATCGACACGGTGGCGATGGCGCGGGTGATCACCGCGCTCAACGCCATCCGCATGAACGACCCGGACAAGCTGGGTGACTGGTTCGGTCGCTTCATCACCACCTACCGCGCCGCCGGCGAAGTGATGGCCCACCAGGCCGCGCCGGCTCCGGAGGAAGTGGTCCAGGCACTGGCCTCCGGCCTGCTGCTGCAGCGCCACCCGTGGGCACGCCTGGCCTGGCGCCGGGCCAAGCGCGGCGCCAGCCTGTACGTCAGCGGCCAGGACTTCGCGCTGCCGGTGAAGGACGCCCAGCGCCTGGCCGGCGCCGAGCAGCTCGACGCCGCCGCCTATCGCGGCCTGTCCGACAAGGGCCGGGCCGTGCTCCAGCAGCTGCTGGTCGGCGGCGTGTTCCAGCTGATCGATCCCAGCGAAATGTATGACGCTGAAGACGAGGACGACGGCGAAGACGCCGTGGTCCTCGGCGAAGTGGTCGAAGGCCGTGACCGCGTCGACGCGATCGACGCCGACGCGGTGTCCGACGATGTCCACTCCGTGACCGTGCACGACGACGGTATCGAGGTCATCGTCAACTTCGAGGACGACGACGAAGACGACAGCACGGGCCGGGCCTGAGCCCTCACCATGGTCCGGGTCCAGCAGGTCAGCCACGCCGACGCCCACGTTGCCATCCACGACGTGCGCCAACGCGTGTTCGTGCAGGAACAGGGCATCGCCGCGGAACTGGAACGCGATGCGCTGGACCCGGTCAGCGTCCATGTGCTGGCACTGGACAGTGACAACCAGCCGGTCGGCACCGGCCGGCTGGCCCCGGACGGCCGCATCGGCCGCATGGCGGTGTTGGCCAGCCATCGCAGCCACGGGGTCGGTGAGGCCCTGCTGGAGGCACTGGTCGAGGCCGGGCGCAGGCTCGGCCTGGCCGAGCTGCACCTGCACGCCCAGCTGCCCGCCCGCGATTTCTATGCCCGCCAGGGCTTCCTGCCGGAAGGCGAGGTGTTCGAGGAGGCCGGCATCGGCCACCAGCAGATGCGCCGCCGGCTGGGCGCGACCAGCGCGATCGACCGCCGCGAGCAGGCGGTGGCCATCACCACGGCCATCGTCCACCGCGCCCGCCGCCAGCTGTGGCTGCACAGCCGCCAGCTGGACCCGGGACTGCTCGACGCGGCGCCGGTGCAGGCCGCCCTGCGCCGCTTCGTCACCGCCCGCCACGACAAGCAGCTGCGGGTGATCGTGCACGATGCCGCTGCGATCGCCTCTGCCGGGGCACCGCTGCTGGCGCTGGCCCAGCGCTTGCCGAGCGTGATCCAGTTCCGCGAGGTCAGCGACCCGGTCGACCGCGCGCTGGCCTCTTCCTGCCTGCTCAACGATGCGGGCGACTTCTACTTTCGTCTGATCGGCCATCGCCTCGACGGCGAGGCCGGTATCGCGCTGCCGGCACGTTCGCAGCCGTTCGGGCAGCAATTGCAACGCGTCTGGGACCGTTCGCGCGATTGCAGCGAACTGCGCGCGCTCGGCATCTGAGCCGGCACCGCTGACCCAACCTGTCTGGAACCGGCACCAGCGGACGCGGGATACCTGTGGTGGTGCCCCTTCGTGTCCCGTTGGGGGTACAATTTGGCTGTTTGAACGCGCCCGCGCAGGGCTATTCATCTTCCTGCCGGGTCCTTCTGAAGCCATACCCCACAAAGCGAATCAACACCCTCCATCGTGGACAATCAACTGAAGCAGTTTGCGCAATCTTCGCAACTCGCCGGCGGCAACGCCTCCTATGTCGAGGACCTGTACGAGCAGTACCTGGTCTCCCCGGATAGTGTCGATCCCAAATGGAAAACCTACTTCGACGGCTTCAAGGGCCGCGAAGCAGGTGACATTCCGCACTCGGCCGTCATCTCCCACATCGCGGACGCGGCCAAGGATGCGCTGAAAGCTGGCACCGGCACCGGTGCGGGCGACGAGCGCGAGCGCAATGTCGGTCGTCTGATCACCGCCTACCGCTCGCGCGGCCACCTGGACGCCCGCCTCGATCCGCTGGGCCTGGCCGCGCCGGTCAACACCCCGGACCTGGGCCTGCCGTTCCACAGCCTGTCCGATGCCGATCTCAACAGCGAGTTCAGCACCGGCGGCGTCGGCGGCCAGCCGCGCATGAAGCTGCGCGACCTGCTCGCACGCCTGAAGGCGACCTACACCGGCTCGATCGGTGCGGAGTTCATGCACATCTCCGAGGTCGAGCAGCGCCAGTGGATCTACAAGAAGCTGGAAGCGGCCGGTGGCAACTACCAGCTGGACGCTGACACCCAGCGCCGCACCCTGGAGCGCCTGACCGCGGCCGAAGGCCTGGAGCGCTACCTGCACACCAAGTACGTCGGCCAGAAGCGCTTCTCGCTGGAAGGCGGCGACTCGCTGATCCCGATGATGGACACCATCATCCGCAGCGCCGGCAAGGATGGCGTCAAGGACGTGGTGATCGGCATGGCCCACCGCGGCCGCCTGAACGTGCTGGTCAACACCCTGGGCAAGAACCCGCGCAAGCTGTTCGACGAATTCGAAGGCAAGTTCGAGCACGACGAGCACGCGTCGGCCGGCGACGTGAAGTACCACATGGGCTTCTCCGCCGACGTGGCCACCGACGGTGGCCCGGTGCACCTGGCGCTGGCGTTCAACCCGTCGCACCTGGAAATCGCCGACCCGGTCGTGGCCGGTTCCGTGCGTTCGCGCCAGGAGCGCCGCAAGGACACCGCACGCAAGCAGGTCATGCCGATCCTGATCCACGGCGACGCGGCCTTCTCCGGCCAGGGCGTGGTCATGGAGCTGTTCCAGATGTCGCAGGCCCGCGGCTTCGCCGTCGGCGGCACCGTGCACATCGTGGTCAACAACCAGGTCGGCTTCACCACTTCCAACCCGCTGGATACGCGCTCCACGCGCTATGCCACCGACGTGGCGAAGATGATCGCCGCCCCGGTGCTGCACGTGAACGGCGATGATCCGGAAGCCGTCGTGTTCGCCGCGCAGCTGGCCTTCGAGTTCCGCCAGAAGTTCGCCAAGGACGTGGTCATCGACCTGATGTGCTACCGCCGTTGGGGCCACAACGAGGCCGACGAGCCGGCGATCACCCAGCCGCTGATGTACCAGGTGATCCGCAAGCACCCCACCACCCGCGAGATGTATGCCGAGCAGCTGGAAAAGGCGGGCGTGATCGCCGCCGGTGCCGGCAAGGCCATGGTCGATGCCTACCGCGAGAAGCTGGACGCCGGTGAAGTGACCACCGAGCTGGCCAAGGTCGAGAAGACTCCGCCGACCAGCCCGCTGTTCGTCGATTGGCCGAAGCTGCTGGAAGGCAAGCTGTCCGACCCGGTCTCGACCAAGGTCGAGAAGAACAAGCTGGTCGAGCTGGCCAAGCTGATCAACACCATCCCGGACGAAGTGCAGCTGCACTCGCGCGTGGCCAAGGTCTACGACGACCGCCGCAAGATGGCCGCCGGCGAGATCGCGGGCGACTGGGGCTTTGCCGAGAACCTGGCCTACGCCACCCTGCTCGACGAAGGCCACGCGCTGCGCCTGGTAGGCCAGGACGTCGGCCGCGGTACGTTCACGCACCGCCATGCGATCCTGCACGACCAGAAGACCGACAACTACTACATGCCGCTGCGGCAGCTGGTGGACTCGCCGGAGAAGGCCACCGTCATCGACTCGCTGCTGAGCGAAGAAGCGGTGATGGCCTACGAGTACGGTTTCTCCACCACCGATCCGAACACGCTGTGCATCTGGGAAGGCCAGTTCGGCGACTTCGCCAACGGTGCCCAGGTGGTGATCGACCAGTTCATCGCCGCCGGTGAAGCCAAGTGGGGCCGCATTTCCGGCCTGACCCTGCTGCTGCCGCATGGCTATGAAGGACAAGGCCCGGAACACAGCTCGGCGCGCCTGGAGCGCTTCCTGCAGCTGTGCGCCCTGGAGAACATGCTGGTTGTCGTGCCGTCGACCCCGGCGCAGGCCTTCCACATGCTGCGTCGCCAGCTGCACATGACCACCCGCAAGCCGCTGGTGGTGATGTCGCCGAAGTCGCTGCTGCGCCACAAGCTGGCCGTGTCGACCCTGGACGAACTGGCCAATGGCGAGTTCCAGCACCTGATCGGCGACGCCAATGCCGATGCCAAGAAGGTCAAGCGCGTGGTGCTGTGCTCGGGCAAGGTCTACTACGACCTGCTGGAAGACCAGACCAAGCGTGGCCAGGACGACGTGGCGATCATCCGCGTGGAGCAGCTGTATCCGTTCCCGCGTGCGCTGCTGGCTGCCGAGCTGAAGAAGTACGGCAAGGCCACCGACGTGGTGTGGACGCAGGAAGAACCGCAGAACCAGGGCGCGTGGTACCAGATCCGCCACCACCTGCAGTTCTGCCTGGCCGATGGCCAGAACCTGCACTACGCCGGTCGCGCACGTTCGGCGTCGCCGGCTGCCGGTCACATGGCTGACCACGTCCGCGAGCAGCAGCAGCTGATTGCCGACGCACTGGTCAACCCGTTCAACGACACGTTCGCTGAATAATCCTCCCCCTATTTAGAAGACAAACCAGGAAGCTCCCGCAATGGCCACCGAAGTCAAAGCCCCGGTACTGCCCGAATCCGTCGCCGACGGCACCATCGCCACCTGGCACAAGAAGGTGGGCGACGCCGTCAAGCGCGACGAAAACCTGCTTGACCTGGAAACCGACAAGGTCGTGCTGGAAGTGCCGTCGCCGGTTGACGGCGTGCTGAAGGAAATCAAGTTCAAGGAAGGCGATACCGTGACCTCCAGCCAGGTCGTGGCGATCATCGAAGAAGGCGCCGTGGCTGCGGCTCCGGCTCCGGCCGCTGAAGAGAAGAAGGCTGAAGCCGCACCGGCCGCCGCTGCTCCGGCCGCTGCCGCCGCTCCGGCTCCGGCTGCCAAGTCGGCCGCCGACACCCTGCCGCCGGGCGCCCGCTTCACCGCCATCACCGAAGGCGTGAACCCGGCCGACGTCGACGGCACCGGCCGTCGTGGTGCAGTGACCAAGGAAGACATCGTCAACTTCGCCCGCAACGGCGGCGCCGGCAAGGCCGGTGGCGCACGTCCGGAAGAACGCGTGCCGATGACCCGCATCCGCAAGCGCATCGCCGAGCGCCTGATGGAGTCGAAGAACTCCACCGCCATGCTGACCACCTTCAACGAAGTCGACCTGTCCAAGGTGTCGGCGGCGCGCAAGGAGCTGCAGGACGAGTTCGTCAAGGCCCACGGCATCAAGCTGGGCTTCATGAGCTTCTTCGTGAAGGCCGCTGCCAACGCGCTGCAGCGCTTCCCGCTGGTCAACGCCTCGATCGACGGCGACGACATCATCTACCACGGCTACTCGGACATCTCGATCGCCGTGTCGACCGAGAAGGGCCTGGTCACGCCGGTCCTGCGCAACGTCGAGCGCATGTCGTTCGCCGACATCGAGAAGACCATCGCCGACTACGCCAAGAAGGCACGTGACGGCAAGCTGGGCCTGGAAGAACTGCAGGGCGGCACCTTCACCGTGACCAACGGCGGCACCTTCGGTTCGCTGCTGTCGACCCCGATCATCAACCCGCCGCAGAGCGCCATCCTGGGCATGCACGCCATCAAGGAGCGTCCGATCGCCCAGAACGGCCAGGTCGTGATCGCGCCGATGATGTACCTGGCGCTGTCCTACGACCACCGCATCATCGACGGAAAGGACTCGGTGCAGTTCCTGGTGGACATCAAGAACCAGCTGGAAAACCCGGGCCGCATGCTGTTCGGCCTGTAAGAAACCTCCCGCCCCTCCGCGCCTGCGCGGAGGGGTTCTGGTAATGCATCAAGGAATAATTCAATGGCTGAACAATTCGACGTCGTCGTCATCGGTGCCGGCCCGGCCGGTTACCACGCTGCCATCCGCGCGGCCCAGCTGGGCCTGAAGACCGCCTGCATCGACGCAGCGCTGGGCAAGGACGGCAAGCCGGCCCTCGGCGGCACCTGCCTGCGCGTGGGCTGCATCCCGTCCAAGGCGCTGCTCGATTCCTCGCGCCAGTTCTGGAACATGGGCCACATCTTTGGCGACCACGGCATCAGCTTCAAGGATGCCAAGATCGACGTCGAGGCGATGATTGGACGCAAGGACAAGATCGTCAAGCAGTTCACCGGCGGCATCGGCATGCTGTTCAAGGCCAACAAGGTCGCCGCCTACTACGGCTTCGGCCAGCTGCAGCCCGGCAACGTGGTCAAGGTGAAGCAGCACGACGGTTCGGAAGTCGAGCTGAAGGGCACCAACGTCATCATCGCGGCCGGTTCGGATTCGATCGAACTGCCGTTCGCCAAGTTCGACGGCGAGACCATCGTCGACAACGTCGGCGGCCTGGACTTCACCGAAGTGCCGAACCGCCTGGCGGTGATCGGTGCCGGCGTGATCGGCCTGGAACTGGGCAGCGTGTGGAAGCGCCTGGGCGCTGAAGTCACCATCCTTGAGGCCATGCCGGAGTTCCTGGCGGCTGCCGACGCCGAAGTGGCCAAGGCCGCTGCCAAGGAATTCAAGAAGCAGGGCCTGGACATCAAGCTCAATGCCAAGGTTTCCAAGACCGAGATCACCGGCAAGGGCAAGAAGAAGGAAGTCATCGTCACCTACACTGACGCGGAAGGCGAAAAGACCCTGACCGTGGACAAGCTGCTGGTGGCCGTCGGCCGTCGCGCCGCCACCAAGGGCCTGCTGGCCGAAGGCACCGGCGTCAAGGTCAACGAGCGCGGCCAGATCGAAGTCGACGCGCACTGCCACACCGGCGTCAACGGCGTGTGGGCGGTCGGCGACTGCGTGCGCGGCCCGATGCTGGCGCACAAGGGCTTCGAGGAAGGCATCGCGGTGGCTGAGCTGATCGCCGGCCTGCCGGGCCACGTCAACTTCGACACCATCCCGTGGGTCATCTACACCGAGCCGGAACTGGCCTGGGTCGGCAAGACCGAAGCCCAGCTGAAGGCCGAGGGCATTCCGTACAAGGCCGGCAGCTTCCCGTTCGCCGCCAACGGCCGTGCCGTAGCGATGATCGAGCCGGCGGGGTTCGTGAAGATCCTGGCCCATGCCGAAACCGATCGCATCCTCGGCATGCACCTGGTTGGCGCCAACGTCTCCGAACTGGTGCACGAAGGCGTGCTGACCATGGAGTTCAGCGGCTCGGCCGATGACCTGGCCCGCATCTGCCACGCCCACCCGTCGCTGTCGGAAGTGATCCACGACGCCGCGATGGCGGTCAGCAAGCGCGCCATCCACAAAGCGAACTGATCGTCCACCTGGTAGTGCCGGCCGCTGGCCGGCTTCACCCGGATTCAAGAAGCCCCGCCTTGGCGGGGTTTTTTGTTGCTCATTTTCCTGTAGCGCCGAGCATTGGGCTCGGCGCTACACCTTTCCAGCGGGCTTCTTCGGTGGATCGTCACAGATCCGATGCTGCACCACCGTCTCGCCGACCTTCCATTCCTTCGTGACCCGGCAGCGCTCCCTGTCCCCGGGCCTCGTCGAAGCCTTCGCCCCAGCAGCATTCGCTTCGTCGGCACCGGCTGCCTGCTGGCGCTCCAGCCACACCGAAGGCGGTGCTGGAGCGGGCCCGCCAACAGGGCCAGACCGACCAGCACCACCGCCCTCATGCGGGCACCGTCCGGCCACCGAGCATGCGCGCCGGCAGCATGAACAGCGCGCGCAGGAAGGCGAACAGCGCCGAGAAGGTGATGCCGACCAGTCGGAACGGCAGGCTCAGCAGCCACACGAACGGCCAGGCGATCAGGGCGAGGATCGCCAGCGGCCAGCACAGTACGAACAGCAGGCACCACACACCGAGCGCGAACAGGGTCTTCATCACGGTCTCCTTGGGACGGCACCCTGCCGCCTGCGGACACCTTGGCGCCCTACCCTGGCGCCGGCAAACAGTTTGCGACGAAACCGGGCTGGCGGCGATGAAACCGGTCCAGCGCAGCGCAACGCCACGCCCACGCGCGGCTGCGCTTCGTGGCGACCGCATGGAACCCGCGCTGACAGCAGCTCCTGCCGGTGCCTTGGCTCGCCCGATGGTGGTTGCCGGCCAGCGGCCGGCATGACCGCTATTCGAACGAACCGACCGAGTCGTGGGCCAGGTTGTCGAAGCGGGTGTACTCACCGAAGAACTTCAGTTTGCACGAGCCGGTCGGGCCACCACGGTGCTTGCCGATGATGATTTCGGCCAGGCCCTTGTCCGGCGAGTTTTCCTTGTTGTAGTAGTCGTCGCGGTAGATGAACACGATCATGTCCGCGTCCTGCTCGATTGCGCCCGATTCGCGAAGGTCGGCCATCACCGGGCGCTTGTCGGTACGCGTTTCCAGCGAGCGGTTGAGCTGCGACAGCGCGATCACCGGCACGTTCAGTTCCTTGGCCAGGCCCTTCAGCGAACGCGAGATTTCCGAGATTTCGGTCGCGCGGTTCTCGCTGTTGCCCGGCACGCTCATCAGCTGCAGGTAATCGATCACCACCAGGCCCAGGTCATGCTCGCGCTTGAGGCGGCGGCACTTGGAACGCAGCACTTCAGGCGACACGCCCGGCGTGTCGTCGATGAAGATCTTGGTTTCCTTCAGCATCTTGATCGCGCTGGTGACGCGGCTCCAGTCCTCGTCCTCCAGCTGGCCGGTACGCAGGCGCTGCGCGTTGATGCGTCCATTGGAGGAAATCAGGCGCATCGCCAGCTGCGACGCCGACATTTCCATCGAGAACACCGCCACGCCCTTCTTCGACTTGATCGCCGCGTACTCGGCGATGTTCAGCGCGAAGGTGGTCTTGCCCATTGCCGGGCGCGCCGCGAGGATGATCAGGTCGGTCGGCTGCAGGCCAGCGGTCATCGCGTCGAAATCGTTGTAACCGGTCGGCAGGCCGGTGATGTTGCCGCCGTTCTCGAAGCGGTTGCGCAGCTCCTCGAAGGCATCCTTCAGTGCACCGGGCATGGCCACGAAATCGGTACGGCCACGCGCACCCTGTTCGGCGATTGCAAACACGCTCTTTTCCGCCGAGGCCAGCAGCTCGCTGCTGTCACGCCCCTCCGGCTGGAAACCGTCGTTGACGATGTCGGTGCCGACCTGGATCAGCTGCCGCAGCACCGCCTTGTCGCGCACGATCTCGGCGTAGGCCACGATGTTGGCCGCTGACGGCGTGGTACTGGCCAGTTCGATCAGGTAGGCGCCGTCACCCACCAGTTCCATCTTGCCCTGCGATTCAAACCACTCGCCCAGCGTCACCGCGTCGAACGGCCGTTCGCGCTCGGACAGCTCGCGGATCGCACGATAGATCATCTGGTGATCGCGACGATAGAAGTCGCTTTCGGTCAGCTGGTCGTTGACACGGTCATACGCCTCGGGCGCCAGCATCAGGCCACCCAGCACCGCCTGCTCGGCTTCCACCGAATGGGGCGGTACCCTCAACTGGTCGATGCGCGACTCGTCGCGATCGCGATCGAAGCCATCACCGCGCTCTCTGCGGTTGGAACGGAAGCCGGGACGAGCGGACATGCTGCGGTGTTTCCTGCAAAAGTGGGCCAGACGAGTGTAGGCATGTGCCGACCCCGGCAGCCATGGACAAGCCTGTGGATAAGCCGTGGGAAAACGGGGGATATCCGCCGGTACCTGGCCAGACTGGCGTGAAAGCGTCGCACTGCCTGCGACGGGCCCCGTTGCGGCGCCCGAGCGGGACATTATCGCAGATCAACGCCCCGGGGTCGGATCCCCTGCGACGCAGGGGACTCTGACCCCGCAGGCGTCAATCGCCCTTGACGTGCACTGCGATCAACGCCAGGAACCGGTCCACGTAGCCCTGCAGGAACTTCTGCGTGCCTTCGTTGTGGATCGTGCCATCGGCATCGATCAGGCCGTCCTTGAAGTGGATGAATGCCTCGGGCTGGCCCAGCACATGCATGTCCAGGAAGGCCAGGCTGTTGCGCAGGTGCTGCTGGGCCACGGCGGTACCGATCTGGCCGATGGAGGCGCCGATCACCGCCGCCGGCTTGCCGGCAAACGCACTGTCACCGTACGGGCGCGATCCGATATCGATGGCGTTCTTGAGCACGCCGGGCACCGACCGGTTGTACTCGGGTGTCACGAACAGCACCGCGTCGGCGGCGCGCACCTGATCCTTCAGCCGGGTGCCCTGCGGCGGATAATCAGCGTCGAAATCCTGGTCGTACAACGGCAGATCGCCGATCTGCACGTACTGGAAGCGCGCGCGATCACCGGCGAGCTTCTCCAGCGCATGGGCCAGCTTGCGGTTGCAGGAATCCTTGCGCAGGCTGCCAACGAACACGGCGATGGTGGGGACGGACATCGGGACATACTCCTCACGGTGCGGGAGGCCCAGCCTAGTCGCCAGGCCCGTGCCATCCGGTGAAGATCAGCCGCCGGTCACGCCGGTCCGCGCCTGCCGCCAATGCGCCTGCCAGGCCTGGAACATCAGCACGTTCCACAAGTGGGTATGCCACTTGCGCTGCCCCGCCAGGAACTGCTGCCACAGCGGCTGCACCGCCGCCGCCGACAGCACGCCCTCACGCTCCAGCCGCGCCGGCTGCAGCAGGTCCTCTGCCCAAGGTCGCAGGTCGCCCTTCAACCAGTCACTGACCGGTGCTCCAAAACCGCGCTTGGGACGGTGCACCATTGAATGCGGCACGTAACGGCCCAGCACGCGCTTGAGCAGCACCTTGCTGGTCGTCTCACTGCGCTTGAAGCCCAGCGGCAGCGACCAGGCGAACTCGGCCACGCGCCAGTCCAGCAATGGCGCGCGCGCCTCCAGGCTGACTGCCATCGAGGTCCGGTCGACCTTGCACAACAGGTCATCGGGCAGGTAGGTCACGAAATCGGCCAGCATCATCGCGTCGGCCGGTGTCCCCGCGCCGTGCAGCGGATCGGCCAGGTCGTAGAAGCTGCCGGCCGCCTGCGCACCGGGTACCGCCGCGGCAGGGTCGCGCCAGCGCGAGATGCGGTTGCGGTAGACGTCGCCGATGCCACGTGCGCCTGTCTCGGCCAGCAGCGCCGCCAGGCCACCGGTCCGCGAGGCCTCGCCCTGCTGCTGCGAGCGTGCGCCCATCCAGCGCCGCAGCGGCCCCGGCACGCGTCCGAGCATCTGCCAGTTGCGCAGCGCGCGTACATAGCGGGTGTAGCCGAAGAACAGCTCATCGCCACCGTCGCCGGACAGCGCGACGGTCACGCCCTGCCGTGCCAGCCGTGCCACCAGCGCGGTCGGCACCTGCGACGCATCGGCAAAAGGTTCATCGAACATCGCCGGCAACTGCGGCACCACCGCCAGCGCGTCGGCGCCACTGACGTACAACTCGGTGTGATCACAGCCGAGATGAGCCGCCAGCTCCCTGGCCAGCGGAGCTTCGTCATGTCCCGAGTCGGTGAAGCCGATGCTGAAACTATGCACCGGCTGCCCGCTCTGCGCCTGCATCAGCGCTGCCACCAGCGATGAGTCCGTGCCGCCGGACAGGAATACGCCGACCGGCACGTCGGCCACCATGCGCAGCGCCACCGCATCGCGCAGCAGCGTATCCAGCTGTTCCTCGGCCTCCTCGATGCGGCCCTGGAACGGGGCGGCCAACGCCGCCTGCATGCGTGCGCGCGCATCCCAGTACGGGCGCTGCGCCTGCTCCGGGCGGTGTGCCGCGGCGCCTGCGGCCACAGCCGCTGCATCCAGCCGCAGCACTCGGCCCGGCATCAGCTTGTAGCAGCGCTGGTGGATGCTGTGCGGCGCCGGGATGTAATCCAGCCGCAGCAGCAAGGTGAGCGCATCGCGGTCGATGTCGTTGTCGAACGCCGGATGTTGCCAGAGCGCCTTCAGTTCCGAACCGAACACCAGCGTGTCGCCGGCCCAGCCGTAGTACAGCGGCTTCTTGCCGACGCGGTCGCGGGCCAGCCACAGGCAACGATCCTGACGGTCCCACAGCGCGATGGCGAACATGCCGTTGCAGCGCTGCAGGGTGTCTTCGACGCCCCACTGCAGGATTGCCGCCAGCAGTACTTCGGTGTCGGAATGGCCGCGGAAGGTGTGCCCCAGCGGCTCCAGCTGTTCACGCAGGGCCGCGAAATTGTAGACCTCGCCGTTGTAGGCCATCACGTAGCGGCCGTCCGCCGAGGCCATCGGCTGGTGGCCCAGCGGGGACAGGTCGAGGATGCTCAGGCGTCGATGCGCCAGCGCGATGCCCGCCTCGGCATCGACCCAGCTGCCGCCATCATCCGGCCCGCGATGGTGCAGCGCCTGGCCCATGGCCAGCGCCTGCGCCTGCAGCGCCTCGGCCGACGCCAGCGGCGCCGGCAACAACATTCCCGCCAATCCACACATGCATCAGGGTTCCTGCGCCAGGTCGAGGGCGGCGCCAATCACCGCATTGTCGCTTGGAAGCCCGAACATTGCTGCCCCTGCCAGTGGCGTGTAGGTGTCGGCGCCACAGACGCGGCGCAGCGGCAGGTGACCAAAGCCGGCCTCGACCAGTGCCGTGACCACGCCCTCACCCACTCCGCCGCTGTGGCGGCCTTCGTCCAGCACCAGCACCCGCCGCGCGCTCGCGGCCTGGGCCGCGATGAAGCCGGCATCCAACGGTACCAGCCAGCGCAGGTCGACCACCCGCACCTGCCAGCCCAGCTGCTGCTCGATCGCCCGCGCCGCGCGCAACCCCATCGGCACGCCATTGCCATAGGTGTAGATCACCAGGTCTCCGGCCTCTGGTGCATACACCCGGCCCTCGCCCGGCACCAGCGCCTGGCCCTGTGCCGGGTAGTCGAACAGCCACTGGCCATCCCCTGCTTCGTGCAGGTCCTTGCTCATGTACAGCGCGATCGGCTCCAGGAACACCGCCACGCGCCCATCCACCCGCGCCAATGCGGCCAGCGTGCGCAGCATCATCACCGCATCGTCACCGCGCGAGGGGCAGCCGACCACCAGCCCGGGGATGTCGCGCAACGCGGTGATCGAGTTGTCGTTGTGGAAGTGCCCGCCGAAACCCTTCTGATAGCCCAGCCCGGCCACCCGCACCAGCATCGGGTTGCGGTACTGGTCGTTGGAGAAGAACTGCAGCGAACAGGCTTCACCACGCAGCTGGTCGATGGCGTTGTGCAGGTAGGCCAGGTACTGGATCTCCGGAATCGGCAGCATGCCCAGGTTGGCCAGGCCCTGCGCCATGCCCAGGATCATGGTTTCATCCAGCAGCGTGTTGAACACCCGGCGTGGACCGAAGCGGCGCAGCAGATCCTTGGTGACGGTGTAGACACCGCCCTTCTGAGCCACGTCCTCGCCGAACAGCAGGCTCTGCGGATACTTCGCAAGCAGTTCCAGCAGGCCGTGGTTGATCTGGATCGCGAGATGCCGTGGCGCCTGTCGTTCCGGCAAGGCCTCGGTACCGCCATAGAGTGCCTCGCGCGCTTCGTCGGCGACCTCGCGCCGGGCTTCGGCCTGCACCGCTGCGGGCGTATAGGGTGCCAATGGCGCCATGACCTCCTGCAGCGACTGCAGCTTCGCACTGCCTTCGGCATCGGCAGCGGCGGCCATGCAGCGCGCGCGCATCGTCTCGTAGGCCACTTCGATGGCGGCTGCATCCATCCAGCCCGATTCCAGCGCGATCTGCGCCGAGCGCAACAGCGGATCCTGTGCCTCGGCCGCGCACAATTCCGGCAATGCACGCCATTCCACCTCGAAGTCGGTGCCGGCGTGGCCCATCAGGCGCGTGGTGCGCAGATGCAGGAAGGTCGGTCGCCGCGTCCGCCGGCAGTGGTCCACTGCGGCCTGCACCTGGGCGTGCCCAGTGGCCAGGTCGAGGCCATCGGCAAAGAAATAGTCCAGCCCTGGCTGGTGGCTGAAGCGCTCGGCAATCCAGCCGTCCGGCGTCTTCACCGAGATGCCCAGCCCGTTGTCCTCGCAGACGAACAGGATTGGCGCCGGCAGTCTCTGGTAGGCCGCCCACATCCCGGTGTTGAATGCGGTCTGCGCAGTGGCATGGTTGGCCGAGGCGTCGCCGAACGAGCACAGCACGATGCTGTCGGCCGGAATGGGAAGCGCATGGCCCAGCCGCTTGCCACTCTCGATGGCCAGCGCGGTGCCCAGCGCTTTCGGCAGGTGCGAAGCGATCGTCGAGGTCTGCGGCAATACCCACAATGGCTTGCTGCCCCACACCTTGTGCCGGCCGCCACTGGCCGGGTCATCGGCGCTGGCCGCGAATGAAAGCGCCGCATCGCGCAACGGGTCGATGCCCGGCACCTGGCGCGAGCGCTCTACCATGAAGGCGCCGGAGCGATAGTGCAGGAATGCGGGGTCGGTATGCCGGCAGGCCCGCGCCAGCAGCGCGTTGCCTTCATGGCCGGACGACCCGATGGTATAGAAGACCTTGTTCTGCACGCGCAATACGCGCGCCATCAGGTCCAGCTGGCGGCTGGCCAGCTGGGAATCGAACAGCTCACCGAAGGCCGCAGCGCTGAGCGAGCTGCCCGGCAGGATCGGCGCGTCCGGTGCAGGACGTGCGCGCGGTGTGCCTCGCCAGCCACGCACCGCGTCGAGGAAATTGGCGTCGCACACTTCGGCGCGGTTGAGCACGCGCATGCGCGCAGGAATCGGATCTGGGACCACAGCAAACATCGAACACCCTCCGTGTCGTTGTTGCATTCCACCCGGCAACGCCGGGCGCTACCCTGTGGGATCAGGCAGCCTCGAAACGCGCGCGCACCTCGGCGGTCACCGCTGGCATCGCCACGAAGCGCGGCTGCGCGCGCACGCGCTGCAGCCAGGCGCGCACTTCCGGGAAGGGCGCCAGGCTGATGCCGCCCTCGCCTGCGACGTCGGTATAGGCGAACAGCGCAATGTCGGCGATACCGTATGCGCTGCCGGTGAACCACTGCGCTTCGCGCAGGTGCTGCTCCATCACCGCCAGCGCGGTGGCGGCGCGCTCGTGCAGGCGTGGCAGTTCAGCACGGCGCGGTGAATCGGGCGGTGTCCAGCCGCGGATGAAGCGCGCTACCGCCACGCATGGCTCGTGCGTGTACTGCTCGAAGAACATCCAGCTCAATGCCTGCGCGCGTTCCCAACCGTCGGTAGGCAGGTAGGGCGTCCCTTCGGCCAACCAGAACAGGATCGCATTGGATTCAGTCAACACGCGGCCATCGTCGCGGACGATCAACGGCACCTTGGCGTTGGGATTGAGCGCAAGGAACTCGGCGGTGTGGGTCTGGCCATGGGCACTGTCCACTTCCACCCAGCGGTAGCGGCTGCCGAGCTGCTCCAGCAGCAGGCGGACCTTGTGGCAATTGCCGGACACCGACATGCCATGCACCGTCAACGGGACGCGCTCTTCCACCATTGCCTGCTTCCTCGGATCCGGCCGGCGGCCAGCTGCACGCAGTCTGGCAAGCCCGCCGGTGAATGCCAAGCGCGGATGCAGCATGGCAACACGGTAACGCTGGCCGCTGGCCGGCAATCGCACGAATCCTGCCACATCGAGGTTGCCGGCCAGCGGCCGGCACTACCGGCAACGCTCAGCGCACGCGCTGCCGCCACTGTTCTCGCGACTGGCCCCAGATCTGCATCGGCTTGTCGTTGTACGGCGGCGGCAGCTCTCCCATGCGCAGCAGCGTGCTGCCCAGCTTGCGCGCGACCGCCCTCGAGTTGTCGTTGTTCTCGGCGATGGTGTGGATCACCTCGTCCCAGCCCAGCGTGTCAAATGCCCAGTCGATGGCAGCAACCGCCGCTTCCGGTGCATAGCCCCGGCCCCAGCTGGCATGCCGAATACCCCAACCGACCTCGGTTCCAGGCCAGTCCTGCGGCTGCCACGGTCCCATCCGGCCGATCCAGTCACCGCTGGATTTCTCGATCACGCTGAACATCGAGAAGCCGAACAGCTGCCAGGCGCCGGCCAGGCTGCAGAAGCCGCGCCATGCCACCGAGGGCGGTTGAACACCCCCCAGGGTGCGCATCGTTTCCTCGTCGGCACAGAATGCCAGGTACGGTTCGTAGTCCTCGCGCAGCAGCGGGCGCAGGATCAGCCGCTCGGTTTCCAGGCGCAGGTCGAAGATGCTCATGCCGACTCCTTGTCGAAGGGGGGCATCCATCATGGTCGATTCCCTTTCCCCACGGATCAATGCCCGTGCGCACAACGAAACGGGCCGGCATGAGCCGGCCCGTCGGGTGCAGCAGGGTGTTCTGGATTACTGGCGCGTGGCCGCAGTGGCGCCGGCAGCAGCGGTCTGCGTGACCAGCTGGCCATCGACCACCGGCAGGCGATCGCTGGCCGGCTTGTTGTCCATGCGCACGGTCTTCTCGGCGCCATCATAGCGATAGGTCACGTTGTAGCCCTTCACCACATCATTGGTACCCATGGCGATGCGGCTGCCCGGCTTGCTGGCCATGCGCATGGTGCCGGTGGTGCCGTCTTCGTTGCGATAGGTCACGTTGTAACCGGTGACGCGGCTCGACTCGGACGTTGCGGTTTCGGTGTGGCACTGGCGCTCGGTACGATTGACCACGCGGCCGCCCACATGGCGCTTGTCGATCTGGTTGCCGATGAAGCCACCGGCCACCGCACCGGCTGCGGTCGCGGCCTTCTTGCCGTTGCCGCCACCGACCTGGTTGCCGAGCAGGCCACCCACCACCGCGCCGACCACGGTACCGCCGACGTTGCCATCACGCTCCGGCAGGCGTTCCTGCACCGTCACGTCCTGGCAGACCTCGTGCGGAGTCTGGGTGGTGGAGGTCTCGCGCACCGGATCGGTGCCGATCACGGTGGCATAGGCCTTCTGCTTCTCGGTGATCGGGTCGACCTTCAGCACATCGGCATATTCCAGCCCGCGCGGCGCGGACGGGTCAAGCTTGTCACCACGTACGCCATCGTCGGTGGCGTTGCCATCGACCAGGCGCGACTCGCCATTGGGGGTTGCGGCGCTGATGGAGTCGGGCGAGCGGTCGCCACTCTTCATGAAGGCGGCAGTGGCGATGCCACCAACCAGCAGCGCGCCCGCTGCGACCAGGACAGTTGTAGTTGTGCTTTTCATGACCTGCTCCTTGCGGACCATCCGCAACGTTCTCGGGACAGATTGCAGCACGCGCTGCCTGAACGGAATCTCCACATTTCCTGCTCATTGCTGTAACCCATTCAGCATCGGGAAATGCAGGGCCCGTGGTAGCGTTTGCATATTCCCCACGAGGATCCCCGCCATGGCCAACCCGATGCTGCTGCCAGTACTGCAATGGGCGCGCCGGCTGCGCTACCCCACCCTGTTCAAGCTCACCGCCGGCCTGTTCGTGCTGACGCTGTTCATCCCGGACCCGATCCCGTTCATCGATGAGCTGGTGCTGGGCTTCGGCACGCTGCTGCTGGCGAACTGGAAGAGCCGCAACGCCACCACGCCACCGCCGCTGGAACAGCGTTGAGCGTGCTGGTCGACAGCCACTGTCATCTCGACGCGAGCGCGTTCGACCCTGACCGTGCCGCGGTGATCGAGCGGGCGCAGGCCGTGGGTGTGCGCCAACAGGTGGTGCCAGCGGTCACCGCTGCCAGCTGGCCGAAACTGCGCGAGGTCTGCCAGCAGGCGCCCGGGCTGTACCCGGCCTTCGGCCTGCACCCGATGTTCCTGGCCGATCACCAGCCTGGGCACCTGCCACTGCTGCGCGAGTGGATCGAGCGCGAACGCCCCTGCGCGATCGGCGAATGCGGCCTCGACTTCTTCGTCGAAGGACTGGATGCCGAGGCTCAACAGGCGTATTTCATCGGCCAGCTGGAACTGGCCCGAGAATTCGATCTGCCGGTGATCGTGCACGCGCGACGCGCGGTGGATGCGGTGATCGCCGCGATCCGTCGCGTCGGCGGCCTGCGCGGCGTGGTGCACAGTTTTTCCGGCAGCCCCGAACAGGCCGCGCAACTGCACAGGCACGGCTTCCTGCTGGGCCTTGGCGGTCCGCTGACCTACGAGCGGGCGCAGCGCCTGCAACGGCTGGTACGCGGGATGCCGCTGGAGCAGCTGCTGCTGGAAACCGACGCGCCCGACCAGCCCGACGCAGGGGTCCGCGGCCAGCGCAACGAACCGGCACGGCTGGCAACCATTGCCCGGCACGTGGCCGCGCTGCGCGGAATGGAGCTGGAGGCCCTGGCACAGGCCACGACAGAGAATGCACGGCGGCTGTTCGCGCTGCCGGCAATGTGACGGCGGGGGCCCGACCTTGGCCGGCACGCTGTAACGACGGCGACGAACCCGATGCCGGCCAGCGGCCGGCACCACCGTCACGCGTCGGCGTAAGCCTCGGCCACCTCGGTTTTCGCCTTCTTCGGCTCCAGCAGCATCTCAAGCGCCTTGCCCACCGCCGCAAAGGCGAACGCGCCGGTGATGTGGGTCGCCGCGCCCAGACCGGCGCCGCAGTCCAGCTTCAACGCCGCATCGGCACCCAGGTTCGGACGAATGCCGCAGACGCTGCCATCGGCCTGCGGGTACTTCACATTCTCCAGCGAATACACCGCCGGCACGCCGAAATAGCGCTTGGCGTTCTTCGGGAAGTTGAACTCGCTGCGCAGCTTCTTGCGGATCAGCGCCAGCATGGCGTCATGCTCGGTGCGCGAGACATCGCGGATACGTACCAGGGTCGGGTCGGTGCGGCCACCGGCAGCGCCGATGGTCAGCAGCGGCAGCTTGCGGCGGCGGCACCAGGCGATCGTCTCGACCTTGACCCGGAAGCTGTCGCAGGCATCGATCACCAGATCGAACCCGCGGTCCAGCAGCTCAGCCATGTTGGACATCGTCAGGAATGCCTGCACGGCATCGACGTCGATCCCCGGATTGATCGCACGGCAGCGCTCGGCCATCGCCTCGGCCTTGTTGCGCCCGTAATTGCCTTCCATCGCCGGCAGCTGCCGGTTGGTGTTGGACACGCAGATGTCGTCGGCATCGATCAGGGTCAGATGACCGACCGCCGAACGGGCCAGCGCCTCCACCACCCACGAGCCGACGCCGCCCATGCCGACCACCGCCACGCGGCTGCCCTGCAGGCGCTCGAGCGCACCCACGCCATACAGCCGTTCGATGCCGGCAAAGCGTTGTTTGACCTGTTCGTTCATCGGGCTATTTTAACGTGCAGGTGCCAGCGCCCAAAGCACGCCGGCGTCGAACCCACCGTTGCACGCCCGGAGAGCCCGCATGAACGCCAGCCCGCCCCGCCGCCTGTCCCCTGCCCATCGCTACCTGTTCGTACTGTGCCTGGGCCTGCTGATCGGCCTGGTCGCCACGGTGATGGTAGGCCGCGCCCTGCAGGCGCGTCGCGACCCGTTCCCGGACAGCCTGATGCAGGTGATGCAGCGGCAGTCGCAGCTGCTGCAGCGGGCCCAGCAGCAGAACCGCTGCAGCCTGGCCGACAGCGTGCCGCGGCTGCAGGCGCTACGCCTGTTGTCCAATGACCTGGACCTGGCGTTTCCCGGGCTGAAGGACAGCACGCAGTTCCAGCAGCACGCCAGCCGACTTCGCGGCAACCTCAACACGGCGCTGGCTGCACCGCCAGGCGACTGCAGGGCCTTGGCCCAGCTCGTGGAAACGCTGCAGGCCGATTGCCGGGCCTGCCACCAGGATTTCCGCTGAGGCGCGTTCATCCTGCAGCCGGGCATCGGGTGCGTGGTTGGCGCGTTGTTCACGTTCGAAGGGAGAGGATTCGTCCACCCTGCTGCATGACGCAGTACCACCCAACATACCCGCCTTCACGGCCAGGAGACGCCCCATGAAGATCCAGCTCATCGCCGCCAGCGCCATCGCTACCCTCGCGCTGGCCGGTTGTGCCACCTCGCCCGGTTACAGTGGCGGTGGTTACAACAACGGCTACAACAACGGCGGCTACGGCAACAACGGCGGCTACAACCAGGGCCGCTGCGCGGACTGTGGCATCGTCACCCGCATCAACACCGTGCCCTCGGGCCGCACCGCGCCCAGCGCGACCGGTGCGATCCTCGGCGGCATCGTTGGCGCCGTGGCCGGCCATGAAATCTCCGACCACACCGGTGGCAGCCGTGGCAACAAGAACATTGCCGCCGCTGCAGGCGCGGTCGGTGGCGCCCTGGCCGGCAACCAGATCCAGAAGAATGTGACCAGCGATACCTACGACATCAGCGTGCGCATGGATGATGGCCGCACCATCGTGGTCAACCAGCGTGACCTGGGTGGCATCCGTGAGAACACCTATGTGCGCGTGGTCAACGGCAAGGTCATCCTGCGCTGACCTGCAGCGGGCCAAAGGCAAAGAAAAAGGCCCGCTTGCGCGGGCCTTTTTTCATGCCGACGGACGGCAGGTGTTACATCGGCTGGACCTTGTCAGCCTGCAGGCCCTTCTGGCCCTGCACGACTTCAAAGCTCACACTCTGGCCTTCCTTGAGGCTCTTGAAGCCCTGGGTCTCGATGGCGCGGAAGTGCACGAACACGTCCTCGCCATTCTGCCGGCTGATGAAGCCGAAGCCCTTCGCATCATTGAACCACTTTACCGTACCGGTCTCGCGATCAGCCATCTCACTAACTCCCTTTGACTCTCTCTTGTTGTTGGAAACGCCTGGTGGGCGGCTGACAAGCAAGGGGGAAGCGAGGTGCATCGATGCAGCGGATCGGGAAGATCTTGCTTCATCAGGCCACGATCCACGGTGACCTTGCCAAGCTCAGCGACTGCAACTTAACCCGGCCAAAACGAAAAAGCAACTGGCAAAATCTTTCACTGTCAACCCCAAAACGGACTCCATACGGGACAGCATGGGACTCTCATTCATCTTGTATCTGCTAGCGGTCATTTTTGTCCTGATAGGCATCGCCGGCATCATCCTGCCGGCCCTCCCGGGCATCCCGCTGGTGTTCATCGGACTGCTGCTGGCCGCCTGGGCCGACGGCTTTGCCCACGTCGGCTGGCCTACCCTGGTCGCGCTTGGGGTACTGACCCTGCTTTCGCTGCTGGTGGACGTGCTGGCCACGGTGGTCGGCGCGCAGCGTGTCGGTGCCAGCCGCAAGGCGCTGTGGGGAACCTTCGTCGGCAGCATCGTCGGCCTGTTCTTCATGCCCATCGGCCTGTTCGCCGGACCGCTGGTCGGTGCCCTGCTCGGCGAGTACTGGCACACCCGCGAACTCGGCCGCTCGACCAGGGTCGGTCTGGCCACCTGGCTCGGCATCCTGCTTGGCCTGGCACTGAAACTGGCGGTTGTGATCGCGATGCTGGGCCTGTTCGCGTTCGCCTGGTTCTTCTGAGCCACCGGGCCTTCACGCCACGCGCACGCTGTGACCGTGCATAAACCGTGGGGCTGGCCGCGATCCGGCACAGCCGCCACACTGTGTGATTCCCGAATTCATCGAAGGGCCTGCTGCAATGACCCTCCCCACGCTGTCTCCCCGTCTGGCGCCGCTGGCGCTTGCCCTGGCCAGTGCACCGCTGGCTGCGCAGGAGTTCGCGCCTACCGCCGATACCTCACCGGCCGCCTGCGCGGCAATTACCACCGACGCGGCCCGGCTGGCCTGCTATGACCGCCTGTTCGGGCATACCCCGGAGGCTACCGCCGCCGCTGATGCTGCCGCCGAAGCGGCTGCACAGGCCCGCCGCGAAGAACGGCAGACCGCGCGCGTGAGCCAGGGCGAGGAAAAGCTGCGCGAGCGGGTGAGCGACCTGTTCCGCCCGGCGACGCCGGACAGCGCGCTGGCCAACGCCGGCCGCGGTTCGCTGCTGGACAGCCGCTGGGAACTGGCCGAGGACTCCAAGCTGGGGCCGTTCCAACTGCGCGCCTACAAGCCGGTGTACCTGCTGCCCGCCTTCTGGACCAGCGATCGCAACACCATGCCGCACTCGCCGAACCCGGCCAACAGCGTAACCACCCCGCAGGTACTCGACAGTGCCGAGCTGAAGTTCCAGATCAGCTTCAAGACCAAGATCGTCGAGAACCTGTTCGGCGACAACGGCGACATCTGGGCCGGCTACACCCAGAGTTCGCGCTGGCAGGCCTACAACAGCGAGGATTCGCGCCCGTTCCGCGAAACCAATTACGAGCCGGAAGTGATGATGGTGTTCCGCAACGGCTACTCGATCGGTGGCTGGCGCGGGCGCATGACCGGCATCGCGCTGAACCACCAGTCCAATGGCCGCGCCGACCCGCTGTCACGCAGCTGGAACCGGGTCATGCTCAACATCGGCCTGGACCGCGAGAACTGGGCGCTGGTGCTGCGTCCCTGGTACCGCATTCCGGAAAGCCGCAGCGAAGACAACAATCCGGACATCGAGGATTACATGGGCCGCGGCGACGCCACCCTGACCTGGAACCGCAATGGGCATGAGGTCTCGCTGATGGCGCGCCATTCACTGCGCACCGGAAGCCGTTCGCACGGTGCGCTGCAGCTGGACTACGGCTTCCCGATCAGCAACCTGCTGCGTGGCCATGTGCAGGTCTTCGACGGCTACGGCGAAAGCCTGATCGACTACAACCACAAGGCCACCTACGTGGGTGTGGGCGTGTCTCTGCTGGAGTGGTTCTGATGGACGTGACGATCTGGCACAACCCGGCCTGCAGCAACTCGCGCGGCGCACTGAAACTGATCCGCGATGCGGGCTTCGAGCCGGTGGTGATCGACTACCTGGGCAACCCGCCGGACGCAGCCACGCTGCGCCAGGTACTGGCCGAATCCCGGCTGCACGCACAGGAACTGGTACGCAGCAAGGAGGCGCTGTTCGCCGAACTGGGCCTGGACGGCGCCGACGACGCCACGCTGCTGGCGGCGATGAGCGAACATCCCCGCTTGATCAATCGCCCCGTGGTGCGCACGACCAAGGGCACGCGGCTGTGCCGCCCACCGGAAACAGTGCTGGAGATCCTGTAACCCGGAAAAGGGGACGGAGGGAATTAAGTCGTTTGTGCACAGACGACTTAATTCCCTCCGTCCCCTTTTTTGGTTACCGCCAGTCGGTGATGCCTTCGCGGCGGTAGACCTCGGCGAACGCCGGGCGCGCCTTCATCGAGGTGGCATGCGCCTTGAGCACCGGCCAGGTGTCACTGGGCCTGGGCATGTTGCGCGACCAGCGCATCAGCATCACCAGCATGTAGTCGACCACGCAGGGCGTGGCGCCCAGCAGGTACGGGCCGTGCGCCTGCAGGTGAGCGGCAACGTGCTGCCAAGCCGCTTCGAGCCGCTGACGCGCCCTCTCGCGGCTGGCCTCGACGTTCGCCTGGCCGGCCATTTCATGCGGATAGAACCAGGCCCGATAGGCCGGCTGCAGCGTATTGGCACACCAGAACATCCAGCGGTAGGCATCGCCACGCTGCGGCGTGCCCGGTACCGGGAGCAGGCCGGCCTCCGGGTGGCGATCGGCCAGGTACAGGGCGATGGCCGCCGCTTCGGTCAGTACCAGGCCATCGATCAACAGTGTCGGCACCACACCGGCCGGATTGAGCGCCAGGTACTGCGCCGACTTGTGCTCGCGCGCGTCGAAATCCAGCAGCACCAGTTCATGCTCGATGCCGAGCTCGATCAGCAGCCAGTGCACGACCAGCGCGGCGGTACTGGTCGAACCATACAGCGTGGTGCTCATGCGGAAGATCCTGTGCGGGTGGATCAGCCGATTATGCGCCCACGCGCGCGATCATGGCTCAGCCGCAGCTGCTCATGCAGGAATCCCGGCGCTCGCCACAGGACATCATCGGCGCGCGCATCGCGCAGTCGTGCGTCTTCAGTTCGCAGGCACGGCGCAGGTCCGGATTGTCCACGTCCTTGCAGCGCTTGTCCGGCGCCGGCACCACCTGCTGCTCGCAGTTGCTCTGGCGGCTGCCGAGGGAGTCATTCTGCGCCATGCAGCTGCGATAGCCGGCCTGGCACTGCACGCGGCATTGCGCCGATGCGGGGAAATCCGCGCCTTCGTACGACGCCGGGGTGCTGCAACCGGCCAGGGCCAGCAGCACGCCTACCACGATGAACCGATGCAGGGCCATGGACACGTCCTGTGCGAGGGTGTTCCGACCGTAGCAGAACAACCGCTACCGGAACATCAATATTTTTGCCCACACAACAACGGCGCCACAGGGGCGCCGTTGTCTGGTCCGGGATGAAGGGCTTACTCCACAACCACCGGAATCTTGCCGATGCGGGCCTGCCATTCGCGCGGGCCGGTCTTGTGCACCGATTCGCCGGTGGAATCCACCGCCACGGTCACGGGCATGTCCTGCACGGTGAACTCGTAGATCGCTTCCATGCCCAGGTCGGCGAAGCCAACGACCTTGGCCGCCTTGATCGCCTTGGACACCAGGTAGGCCGAACCACCAACGGCCATCAGGTAGGCCGACTTGTGCTTCCTGATCGCCTCGATGGCGGCCGGGCCGCGCTCGGCCTTGCCGACCATGCCCAGCAGGCCGGTCTGTGCCAATACCTGCTCGGTGAACTTGTCCATGCGGGTCGCCGTGGTCGGGCCGGCCGGGCCCACCACTTCGTCGCGCACCGGATCGACCGGGCCGACGTAATAGATGAAGCGGCCCTTCAGGTCGACCGGCAGTTCCTCGCCCTTGTTGAGCATGTCGACCATGCGCTTGTGCGCGGCATCGCGGCCGGTCAGCAGCTTGCCGTTGAGCAGCAGGGTCTGGCCCGGCTTCCAGCTGGCCACGTCCTCTGGGGTGATCGTGTCCAGGTCCACCCGGGTGCCCTTGGACGCGTCATAGGTCAGTTTCGGCCAGTCTTCCAGCGACGGCGGGTCCAGCATCACCGGGCCACTGCCATCCAGGGTGAAGTGCGCATGGCGGGTGGCGGCGCAGTTCGGGATCATCGCCACCGGCAGGTTGGCCGCATGGGTCGGATAGTCGTTGATCTTGATGTCCAGCACAGTGGTCAGGCCGCCCAGGCCCTGCGCACCGATGCCCAATGCATTGACCTTCTCATACAGCTCCAGGCGCAGCTCCTCGATGCGGTTGGAGGCACCACGGGCCTGCAGCTCGGTGATGTCGATCGGTTCCATCAGCGCCTCCTTGGCCAGCAGCATCGCCTTCTCGGCGGTGCCACCGATGCCGATGCCGAGCATGCCCGGCGGGCACCAGCCGGCGCCCATGGTCGGCACGGTCTTCAGCACCCAGTCGACGATGGAGTCGGACGGGTTGAGCATGGCGAACTTGGTCTTCGCTTCCGAACCACCGCCCTTGGCGGCAACGATGACGTCGACCTTGTTGCCCGGCACCACCTTGACGTTGACCACACCCGGGGTGTTGTCCTTGGTATTGATCCGCTTGCCGGCCGGATCAGCCAGCACCGAGGCGCGCAGCTTGTTGTCCGGATGCATGTAGGCGCGGCGAACGCCTTCATTGGCCATGTCTTCCACGCCCATGGTGGCGTCATCCCAACGCACGTCCATGCCGATTTCCAGGAACACGGTGACGATGCCGGTGTCCTGGCAGATCGGACGGTGGCCTTCGGCGCACATCCGCGAATTGATCAGGATCTGGGCCATCGCTTCCTTCGCGGCCGGCGACTCCTCGCGCTCGTACGCGGCGGCGAGGTTCTTGATGTAGTCGACCGGGTGGTAGTACGAGATGTACTGCAGCGCGTCGGCGATGGACTGGATGAGGTCTTCCTGCTTGATCGATGTCACGGCTTGCTCGCTTGCTCGAGGCTGGCGGGGGTAATCCGCCCATTTTACCCCCTCCCCCGGCCCCGGGGTGGTAGTGCCGGCCGCTGGCCGGCAAGATTCCCCCCGACGCTCTGTCACGCCACGCGCCACTGCGGCGTCCTTGCACACATGAACGCCGAAACCGTTTTCCAGACCCACCGCCCGCGCCTGATGGCGCTGGCCTATCGCCTGCTCGGCAGCCGCGCCGACGCCGAAGACGTGGTGCAGGACGCCTGGCTGCGCTGGTCCGGCGCCGATCCTGCCAGTGTCCGCGATGCAGAGGCCTGGCTGGTCACCACCACCACCCGGCTCGGCCTGGACCGCCTGCGAGCGGCCAAGCGCGAGCGTGTCCACTATGTCGGCCCATGGCTGGCCGAACCGCTGGCGGTCACCCTGGAGCCTGACCCCGCGCCCGGCCCGGCCCAGCTGCATGCGCTGGCCGACGAGGTCTCGGTCGCCTTCCTGACCCTGCTCGAACAGCTCGGCCCCGAAGAACGCGCCGCCTTCCTGCTGAAGGAGGCCTTCGACCACGACTACCGTGAGATCGCCGACCTGATCGGCCACAGCGAAGCCAACTGCCGGCAGCTGGTGCACCGTGCCCGGCAGCGCCTGCAGGCCGGACGGCCGCGCTTCAACGCCGACGCCATCCAGCACCGGCAGTTGCTGGCGCGCTTCATGGATGCCTCGCAGCGCGGCGACAGCGAAGCGATCCAGGCCCTGCTGCACGCCAATGCGGTACTGGTCTCCGACGGCGGTGGCGTAGTCACTGCGGCGGTACGGCCCCTGCTGGGCGCCGAACGCATCGGCCGCCTGTTCTGGGCCATCGCCCGCCGCGGCGCGGCGCATCCGGCGCAGCTGGGCTACGTCAACGGCGAACCGGCGATCCTGCGTTTCCAGGGTGACCGCCTGCACTCGATCACCACCATCGAAGTGGTCGATGGTCGCATCGCCAACGTGTACAGCGTGCTGAATCCAGAAAAATTGCCGAAGGTTGTCACGCACCACGACGCTGCGGCGTCCTTGTGATGAAAGGCGGCCATCGTGGCCGCCGTGGAGCCCACGATGTCCGATCACACCTTCCCCCGCGTCCCCTACACCCGCCTGGCCGCCGAGGCCTTCAAGGGCCTGCTGGCCACCAGCCAGGCGGTGCATGACAGCTCGATCGACCCGACCCTGATGGAACTGGTGTTCCTGCGCGTGTCGCAGCTCAACGGCTGCGGCTACTGCATGGACATGCACGGCACCGCGCTGCGCAAGGGTGGCATCGAGCCGCGCAAGCTGGACACCCTGCCCGCCTGGCACGAAAGCCGCTTCTTCGATGCGCGCGAACGCGCAGCACTGAGCTGGGCCGAGGCGCTGACCCGCTTGACCGACGGAGCGCCGTCGCAAGCGGCGTTCGATGCACTGGAACCGCACTTCGATGCGAAGGGCATCAGCGACCTGAGCATGGGCATCGCGGTGATCAATGCCTGGAACCGGCTGGGTGTGGGGCTGCTGCCACCGCTGCCGTAACGGAGAGCGGGGTCGGATCCCTTCGCATGGCGAAGGGCTCTGACTCCGAGGCGCGGTGGCGGGATCAGAGCCCTTTGCGCTGCAAAGGGATCTGACCCCATATGACCCCATCTGCACGCCGTGCGCGCGCACAATGGCGGCATGCCTACTGCCGCCGCGAAGAAACCCAGCCTGCGCCAGCGCTTCAGGGCGATGCGCAATCTGCCCCCCTTCCTGCGCATGGTCTGGAAGACCAGTCCGGCGCTGACCCTGGCCAGCCTGGGGCTGCGCCTGATCCGTGCGCTGCTGCCGGTGGCGATGCTCTACGTCGGCAAGCTGATCATCGACAGCGCCCTGCACCTGAGCCAGCACGATGCCGGCTTCCCGCCGCTGGGCGAGGCGCTGTCCAGCGGCCTGCTCAATCCACTGCTGGGCCTGCTGGCACTGGAATTCGGCCTGGCCATCGCCTCGGACCTGCTCGGCCGGCTGGTCAGCTACGCCGACGCTCTGCTTTCCGAACTGTTCGCCAACGCCACCAGCATCCGCCTGATGGAACACGCCGCGACGCTGGACCTGGAGGATTTCGAAGACCCGGACCTGCAGGACAAGCTGGACCGTGCGCGGCGCCAGACCATGGGCCGGATGAACCTGATGAGCCAGCTGTTCGGCCAGGTGCAGGACGCGATCACCGTGGCCAGCCTCGCCGTCGGCCTGCTGGTCTACGCGCCGTGGCTGATCCTGCTGCTGGCGCTGGCACTGGTGCCGGCCTTCATCGGCGAATCGCACTTCAACGCGGCCGGCTACAGCCTCAACTTCCAGTGGACGCCCGAGCGCCGCCAGCTCGACTACCTGCGCCAGCTGGGCGCCAGCGTGGAAACGGCCAAGGAAGTGAAGATCTACAACCTGCACCGCTTCCTGGTGGAGCGCTACCGGCGCCTGTCGGTGGCATTGTTCCAGGCCAACCGCGCCCTGGCACGGCGCCGCGCGTTCTGGGGCACGCTGCTGGCTGCGCTGGGCACGCTGGGGTATTACACCGCCTACGCCTACATCGCATGGCGCACGGTGCGTGGGGACTTCTCGATCGGCGACCTGACCTTCCTCGCCGGCAGCTTCCTGCGCCTGCGCCAGCTGCTGGAAGGCCTGCTGATCGGCTTTTCGCAGGTGGCCAGCCAGGCGCTGTACCTGGATGACCTGTTCTCGTTCTTCCAGATCCAGCCGGAAATCCACTCGCGCGATGGGGCCGTGCGCGTGCCGCAACCGATCCGCCAGGGCTTCGTATTCGAGAACGTCGGCTTCCGCTACCCCGATGCCGAACAGTGGGCGGTGCGTCACCTGGATTTCCAGCTGCACGCCGGCGAAGTGCTGGCCCTGGTCGGCGAGAACGGCGCCGGCAAAACCACCCTGGTGAAGCTGCTGGCGCGGCTGTACGAACCGGACGAAGGCCGCATCCTGCTCGATGGCCGCGACCTGCGCGATTACGACCTGGATGACCTGCGCGCCAACCTCGGGGTGATCTTCCAGGACTTCGTGCGCTACAACCTCAGCGCCGGCGAAAACATCGGCGTCGGCCAGGTCGAGGCGATGGACGACCAGGCACGCATCGCTGACGCGGCGCGACGCGGCATGGCCGAGGAAGTCATCGACGACCTGCCCGGCGGCTACGACCAGCAGATCGGCCGCCGCTTCAAGCAGGGCGTGGACCTGTCCGGTGGCCAGTGGCAGAAGATCGCCATTGCCCGCGCATGGATGCGCAATGCGCAGGTGATGATCCTGGATGAGCCAACGGCAGCGCTGGATGCCCGCAGTGAGTTCGAGGTGTTCCAGCGGTTCAGGGAACTGGCGGATAATCGCACCGCAGTACTGATTTCCGACCGCTTTTCCTCGGTACGCATGGCCGACCGCATCCTGGTGCTGGCCGATGGCCGGATCGAGGCCAGCGGCACCCATGCGCAGCTGATGGCGCAGGGCGGCCGCTATGCCGAGCTGTTCGAGCTGCAGGCGGCGGGTTACCGCTGAGAACGCCTCTCGTTCCGCCCAATGAGAACTTGTCTCATTTGAGATAGAATTACCCCCGACGACTTTCGATAGATACGCCCATGTCCTCCGCTTTCGGCGCCGAAACGGTGCTTGAGGTCCGTCACTGGACCGATGCCTACTTCAGCTTCACCACCACCCGCGACAGCGGCTTCCGCTTCGAGAACGGCCAGTTCGTGATGATCGGCCTGGAAACCGAGGCGCGACCGCTGCTGCGCGCCTATTCCATTGCCAGTGCCAACTGGGAAGAACAGCTGGAGTTCTTCAGCATCAAGGTGCAGGACGGCCCGCTGACCTCGCGCCTGCAGCACATCAAGCCGGGCGACAAGGTACTGGTCGGCAAGAAGCCCACCGGCACCCTGCTGATCAGCGACCTGCATCCCGGCAGGAACCTGTACCTGCTGGGCACCGGCACCGGCCTGGCGCCGTGGCTGTCGGTCATCAAGGACCCGGAAACCTACGAGCGCTTCGAGAAGGTGATCCTGTGCCACGGCGTGCGCTACGAAAAGGACCTGGCCTACCGCGATTACTTCGAGAGGGAACTGCGTGAGCACGAGTTCCTCGGCGAGATGATCGGCGACAAGCTGCTGTACTACCCGGCCGTCACCCGCGAGCCGTTCGCCAACCAGGGCCGCCTGACCCAGCTGATGGAGAGCGGCGAGATGCAGCGCACCCTCGGCCTGCCGGAACTGAGCCCGGAAAACGACCGCGCGATGATCTGCGGCAGCCCGCAGATGCTGGCCGACCTTCGCACCGTGCTCGATGCCCGGGGTTTCCAGGTTTCGCCGCGCATCGGCCAACCGGGCCACTACGTGTTCGAGCGCGCGTTCGTCGAGAAATGATGCTGCAACGGCAGTGCCGGCCGCTGGCCCGCGCTTCCTGGCACCATGGGATTGCCGGCCAGCGGCCGGCACTACCTCACAGCAGCGCTTCGATCGCGCTGCGCAACTGCTCCGGCCTGGTGGTGGGCGCATGCCGCGACACCACCTGCCCCTGGCGATCGACCAGGAACTTGCTGAAATTCCACTTGATGCGGGCACTGCCGAGCAGGCCACGCTTTTCGTGCGTCATCCAGGCCCACAACGGATCAGCGCCCTCGCCGTTGACCTCGATCTTCTCCGACAGCGGAAAGCTGACCGGATAGTCCAGCGAACAGAACTGGCGGATCTGCGCCGCGCCCCCCGGCTCCTGCGCACCGAACTGGTTGCACGGGAAGCCGATCACCACCAGGCCGCGCTCGCGGTAGTCCTGCCACAACTGTTCCAAGCCGGTGTACTGCGGGGTGAAGCCACAGCGGCTGGCGACGTTCACCAGCAGCAACGGGTGGCCCTGATAACGGGCCAGCGCCTGCGGCTGGCCGTCGAGGTCACGGAAGCTGAAATCGTAGGCGCTGGTCATGATGGCGGGCCGTGGGTGGTGAATGCATGGTACCCGCGCCCGGAGCCGGCAACATGCCTTTTGACACAAGTGCGGGCGCCGCCGGCCGGGTTACCCTCGGGCCCTTGTTTGCCTTACCGGAGTCCCTGCCTTGACCACCCGCCTTGCCCTTGCCGTGGCCATGTCCCTCGGCCTTGCCCTGCCCGCCTTCTCGGCCAGCGCCGTCACCCCGTCTGCCAGCACCCATGCCCAGCAGGCCAATCCGTTCTTCGCCGAAAGCCCGCTGCCCCTGCATTATCCGCAGTTCGACAGGATCAAGGACAGCGACTTCGCCCCGGCCTTCGACGCCGGCATGGCGCAGCAGCTGAAGGAAGTGGAGGCCATCGCCAACAACAAGGCCAAGCCGACCTTCGACAACACCATCATCGCCCTGGAAAAAAGCGGTGACATCCTCGACCGCGCGACCACCGTGTTCTTCAGCCTGGTCGGCGCCGATACCAACGACACCCGCAAGAAGCTGCAGGCCGACTACTCGGCGAAGTTCGCCGCGCACAGCGATGCGATCGCGCTGAACGGCAAGCTGTTCGCCCGCATCCAGGCGCTGTATGACACCCGCAGCCAGCTGGGCCTGGACGCCGAAGGCGTGCGCCTGGTCGAGAAGTACTACGACAACTACGTGCGCGCAGGCGCCAAGCTGTCCGAGGCCGACAAGGCCAAGCTGAAGGAGATGAACGCCGAGCTGGCCAACCTCGGCACCAAGTTCAGCCAGAACGTGCAGTCGGAAGTGAACGCTTCGGCAATCACCGTCGACGACGTCAAGGCGCTGGACGGCCTGTCCAAGGAGCAGATCGCCGCCGCCGCCGAAGCCGCCAAGGCCCGCGGCCAGGACGGCAAGTACGTGATCACCCTGCTCAACACCACCGGCCAGCCGCCGCTGACCAACCTGGCCAACCGCGCCCTGCGCCAGAAGATCTACGAAGCGTCGGTCAGCCGTGGCAGCCGTGGCGGTGAGTTCGACAACACCGCGCTGGTCTCGCGCATCATGCAGCTGCGTGCCGACAAGGCCAAGCTGATGGGCTTCCCGAACTTCGCCGCCTACAACCTGACCAACCAGACCGCCAAGACCCCCGAAGCGGTCAACGCAATGCTGGGCAAGCTGGCCCCGGCCGCGGTGGCCAACGCCAAGCGTGAAGCCGCCGACCTGCAGGCGATGATCGACCAGGAACAGAAGGCCGCCGGCAAGCCGACGTTCAAGCTGGAACCGTGGGACTGGGCCTTCTACAGCGAGAAGGTGCGCCAGGCCAAGTACAACTTCGACGAGTCGCAGCTGAAGCCGTACTTCGAAATGAAGAACGTGCTGGAGAACGGCGTGTTCTACGCCGCGGGCCAGGAATTCGGCCTGACCTTCAAGCAGCGCACCGACCTGCCGGTCTACCACGATGACGTCACCGTCTACGACGTGTTCGACGCCGACGGCAGCCAGCTGGCGATCTTCATCTTCGACCCGTATGCACGCGCCTCCAAGCGCGGTGGTGCGTGGATGAACTCCTACGTCTCGCAGTCCAAGCTGACCGGCTTCAAGCCGGTGGTCGCCAACCACCTGAACATTCCGAAGCCGCCGGCCGGCCAGCCGACCCTGCTGACCTGGGACGAGGTGAACACCACCTTCCACGAGTTCGGCCACGCCCTGCACGGCATGTTCTCCAACGTGAAGTACCCGTATTTCTCGGGCACCTCGGTGCCGCGTGACTTCGTCGAGTTCCCCTCGCAGGTCAACGAGATGTGGGCTGACAACCCGGTCATCCTGAAGAACTACGCCAAGCACTACCAGAACGGTTCGGCGATGCCGCAGGCGCTGCTGGACAAGGTGCTGGCGGCGGCCAAGTTCAACCAGGGCTTCGCCACCACCGAGTACCTGGGTGCGGCCATGCTGGATCAGCGCTGGCACCAGATCGGCCCGGACCAGGTGCCGGCGGCCAAGGACGTGATGGCCTTCGAGCGCGCCGCGCTGGAGAAGGACGGCATCTACTACGCTCCGGTTCCGCCGCGTTACAAGACCCCGTACTTCAGCCACATCATGGGCGGCTATTCGGCCGGCTACTACGCCTACATCTGGTCGGAAGTGCTCGATGCCAACACCCAGAAGTGGTTCAAGGACAATGGCGGCCTGAGCCGCAAGAACGGCGACCACTTCCGTGCCACCCTGCTGTCCAAGGGCGGCAGCGTCGACGCGATGCAGCTGTTCCGCGATTTCGCCGGCCACGAGCCGCAGATCGAACCGCTGCTGGAAAAGCGTGGCCTGACCGGCGCCGGCAACTGATCACCTGCGCGGTAGCGTGAAACGAAAACCGCCCGGGAGACCGGGCGGTTTTTTTGTTGTGGTTGGGGTCAGAGCCCTTTTCTGTGAAAAGGGATCTGACCCCGGGGTCTCCGACCCCGCGCTGGCTTCATCGTGGCGCCACGTACCCACCCGGCACGCCTTCCGGCGACAGCACCAGCTGCCACAGTTGCGCGTGCCGGCAGCGGAAGGTGGCCATCGACCCGGCCAGGTAGAAGCGCCACATGCGGCGGAAGTGCTCGTCGTAGCGCGCATCCAGCCGTGGCCACGCCGCCTCTACGTTGCGCCGCCAGGCCTGCAGGGTCAGGTCGTAGTCGGTGCCGAAGTTGTGCCAGTCTTCCAGCACGAAACGGCCTTCGAACGCCCGGGTGATCTGCGCCGCCGACGGCAGCATCGAGTTGGGAAAGATGTAGCGCGCGATCCACGGATCGGTGCGATGCCGGGAGATGTTGGTGCCGATGGTGTGCAACAGCAGCAGGCCGCGCTGCGACAGGCAGCGCTTGGCCACCTCGAAAAAGCCCGCGTAGTTCTTGTCACCGACGTGCTCGAACATGCCGATCGAGAAAATCGCATCGAACGGTTCGTCCAGCTCGCGATAGTCCTGCAGTCGGATCTCGATCGGCAGGCCCGCGCACAGGTTCCGCGCGAACTCGGCCTGCTCCTGCGAAATCGTCACGCCGACGCCACTCACACCGTAGCGCTCAGCGGCGAACTTCAGCGCTTCGCCCCAACCGCAGCCGATGTCCAGCACGCGCTGGCCCGGGCGCAGGCCCAGCTTTCGGCAGACCAGGTCGAGCTTGGCTTCCTGTGCGGCGTCGAGATCATCGGCGTTGCGCCAATAGCCGCAGCTGTAGACCAGGCGCTGGCCCAGCATGGCCTGGTAGAGATCGTTGCCCAGGTCGTAATGACGGCGCCCGACCTCGTAGCTGCCCTGCCCCGCCTGCAGGTTGAACAGGCGCGCCTTCAGCGCATCGGCCACTTCGCGCCAGCCGTGCACCCGTTCATCCAGGTGCGCCTGCATCAGGTGGGCGAGGAATTCATCCAGGACGTTCGCATCCCACCACCCTTCCATGTAGCTCTCGCCCAGGCCGAGCGAGCCTTGGCCCATGACCCGCGCGAAGAAGCGCGGGTCATGCACCTGGATGTCCTGTGGCTGGGTACCGCCGATGCGGACCCCGGCTTCGTGGAGCAGGCCGGCGACCCGCTCCTGCAACCCTGTATCCACGTCACCTCCTCGACTGCGGTCAACCGCGTGCGAACAGCTCCACGTAGTCCTTGGCCACGTGCGGCAACAGCACCGCCGCCGGTACATCGGCGGTCTGGGTGCCGTCCGAGTATGGACCCACCTGGTACGGAGGGAAAACAAAGCGCAGCGCGGTGATCTGCCCCTTGTCGTCGGTCAGTGGCTGGAACTGGCTGAAATTGTCGGCCTGCGGGCCAGTCCCGTCGGCGATCATGCGCGATGCGTTGCGCAGCGATTCCTGCAGTTGGGCCGGGTCCATGTCCTCGCCGCTGAGCCGCGTGGCCACGCGTTCGCGCAGCTGGTCGGAGACGAAATCGCTGATTGCCTTCCAGCCCTTGGCATCGGTCACCAGCTTGTCGGCACTGAGCATCTGCTGCTGCTGCGGCAGCCATACGAAGCGCGCCACCAGCGGTTCGCCATGGGCGCCACCGGTGTAGCGGCTGCCATCGGCACTGACCACCACCAGCTGCGGGGTTTCCAGCAGCTTCTCGAAGCTCAGCGACAGCTCGTAGGGCATGGTCGGCTTGTCATTGCCCAGCCCGTCCAGAGCCTGCTGCAGGTCACTGCGTGCACTCGTCGCATAACTCTGCAGCGCGCGCGCCAGGCCGGGGTAGCGGTCGATACCGGCCGGGTAGCTGATGCCCACCACTTCGCGCTCGTTGTTTTCGATCACGTCGCGCAGGTCCAGCGGCGCTTCCGTGGCCGGCGTCTCGCCGGCGGCGGTGGCTTCGGCGGCGGGCGCCGCGTCGGTTACCGGCGCCGGCTCGCTTTCACGCTGGCAACCGGCCAGCAACAGCACGCCCACCACGCCGGCCAGCACGCTGCCGTGCAGTGGCCGGTTGTTTCCAATCTTCATCGGGATCCCCTGTTCATGTTTGTACATCATCGCCTGCCATGGCTGAAGCGTGGCCCGCTGGCATTCAGCCAACGAGCAGGTCGTGGTACTCCTCGTGCCGCTGCAGGAAGGCCTCGGCGTAGGAACATGCCGGCACCACCTTGTACTTCTGCTCGCGGGCGAAACGCAGTGCCACGCGGGTGAGTTCACCGGCGATGCCACGGCCGGCGATCGGCTCAGGCACCTCGGTGTGGGTGATGACCATGCGCTTGCGCTTGATCTGGTAGTCCAGCACCGCCAGCTGTCCTCGCACACGGGCGGTGAAGCGGTGGTTGGCCAGATCGTGTTCGACCTCGTAGGCCAGACCGGGGGGCGTGACCGAAGCCATGGAACTGTCTCCTGCGGCGACTGCGTGGATGGTGCGCAGCCGGGCGCCATGATCGCGTGAAGCCTGAACAGGGGCAAGTCCAGTCCATTCACGTCAGTTTTCGCCCTCAAGCTGGAGGGTCGCCGGCCGCTATCGCCTATGGCGGGGTACGGCTAGGCTGGCACGACCCTTGCGACCGTTGATCATGCGCACCACCGTGGAGGCTCCCATGCACGCCAGCGATTCCCATTCCGATACCGACCGCGCCCTGCTGGAGGGCCTGCTGCAACTGGCGGTGGAAGGGCAGACCGAGGATCAGGATTTCCAGCGCATCGGCGAGGAAGTATTCGCCCGCCTGCTGGATACCTACGGCCACACGACCCAGGCCTGAAACCGGATACGCCGGGGCCGGATCCACAGGATCCGACCCCGGCACGCTTCAGCCGCCCAGGCGGAAGGTCGGGTTGGAGAGTTCGCGCAGGAAGTGGTTGAAGATGCTCGGCTGCATGGCCAGCATGAAGATCACGCCGAACGCCGCACCTGCCAGGTGCGCGCTGTGGTTGATGCGATCGCCGCCGCGCTTGTCCATCCAGATGCTGTAGCCGACGTAGAACGCGGCATAGATGATCGCCGGTGCCGGGATGAAGAACACCAGGATGATCGACCACGGCTTGATCAGGATGAAGGCGAACAGGACCGCCGACACCGCACCGGATGCCCCGAGGCTGAGGTAGTTCGGATTCTTCTGGTTCTTCAGGTAGCTGGGCAGGATCGAGACCAGCAGCGCGCCGATGTAGAACGCCGGGTAGGTCAGGTAGCTGCCGGTCAGCTGCACCATCACGCTCTCGATGAATCCCCCGAAGAAGAACAGGGTGATCATGTTGAAGATCAGGTGCGACCAGTCGGCGTGGATGAAGCCATAGGTCACCAGCCGGTCGTACTGGCGATGGCGGTCGACGGCCGGCGGCCACAGGATCAGGCGATCGGCCAGCTTGCGGTTGTTGAACGCCATCCACGACAGGATGGCGGTGATGGCGATCAACAGCAGATTGACGGGGGTCATGTCAGGCTCAGGCGCTACGGTAGTTGTCGACCATACGATAGCGTTTCGCGTACCAACCGAAGGCCAACGCCGCGACGAAGGCGAAACCGGCAAAGAAGAACATCAGGAACGCCGCTTCGCTCAGGCCCGTACTGGCAATCCTGTGGGTCACGGCATCGTTGCGCACGGCAGCGTTCGACAGCAGCACCCACAGGTTGCCGATGGTGGTGGTCAGGTTCCAGAAGCTCATCACCACGCCCTTCATCGCCTGCGGCGCCTGGCTGTAGGCGAACTCCAGGCCGGTGGCCGAGACCAGCACCTCACCGAAGGTCAGCAGCGCATACGGCAGCATCTGCCAGAAGATCGACATGGCGTTGCCGCCGTCCATCACCACCTGGATGCCGCCGACCACGATCCAGGCCAGGCCGCTGAAGGCGATGCCGGCGGTCATGCGGCGCAGCGCGGTCGGCTCGAAGCCGAAGCGGCGCAGGGCCGGGTACAGCACCAGGTTGTTGAACGGAATCAGGATCATCACCAGCAGCGGGTTCAGCGCCTGCATCTGCGAGGCGGTGAACCAGCTCGGCATCTGCATCTGCTGACCCTGCAGGACCCAGGTCGAGGCCTTCTGGTCGAACAGCGAGAAGAACGGCGTGGTCAGCGCGAAGATCACCAGCACGCGCAGCACCGAGCGCACGCCTTCCACGGCTTCGGCCGGATGCTGGCCGCGGGCGCGATCGAGCTGCAGCCAGGTGCCACCACCGATGCCCGCCAGGATCGACACCAGCGCCAGGCACAGGCAGATCACGATGCCCAGCGAGCCGACCAGGCCGAACGAGGCTGCAGCCAGCGCCAGGCCGAGCACGGCGATCACCAGGCCCGGACGGCCCTGGCCGGCCACGCGCGTGGTCAGCGCGGTACGCACCACATTGGCGAACGAATGCGGATCCTTCGGCGGCAGCGGCACCAGCACGTAGCGCTTGCGGCCCAGCCAGAACACGAAGGTTGCAATGAACATCAGGATGCCCGGGATACCGAACGCCCACTGCGGCCCCCAGTTCTTCAGTGCCAGCGGGATCAGCAGCGAGGCGAACAGCGAGCCGAAGTTGATGATCCAGTAGAAGGCGTCGAAGACGATCTTGGCCAGGTGCTTGTTGCTCTGGTCGAACTGGTCGCCCATGAACGAGGCCACCAGCGGCTTGATGCCACCGGCACCCAGCGCGATCAGGCCCAGGCCAAGGAAGAAGCCCTCGCGGCTGTTCTCGAACAGCGCCAGGCACAGGTGGCCGGCGCAGTAGACCAGGCTGAACCAGAGGATCGTGTGGTACTTGCCGAAGAACCTGTCGGCCAGCCAGCCACCGAGCAGCGGGAAGAAATACACGCCGATCATGAAGCTGTGCATGATGTCCTTGGCTTCACCGGCACGGCCTTCCGCGGTGATTTCCTGCAGCAGCAGCGAGGTGATCAGGAACTGCACCAGGATGTTGCGCATCCCGTAGAAACTGAACCGTTCGCAGGCCTCATTGCCGATGATGTACGGAATCTGGCGCGGCATCTTTCCTTGGCCGGCGATGGGGGCGACTGCGTCGTGGCTCATCCTGTAAGGCATTCCTGCAAAGCGAAAGGCGCAAGGTTACCGGAACCGGGGCTTGCGAAGCACGCTGCAGGGCTGCATGACAACGGTGCCAATCCGTGGCAGGCAGTGCAGGCCCTGCCGGAAGTCACGGCACCTGCACGGCAAAAGCGTAAACTTATCGTTATGCGCCCCCTCGCCCCCGCCCGCCTCCTGCTCAGCTGCCTTGCGCTGTTGCTGGCATTGCAGGCGCAGGCACGACCACAGGCGCCGGCCGCCGTTGCCCGTGAGAGCGAACCTCGGCAGCTGACGGTAGCCGCGCTGGAGCTGCCCAGCCGCGATGACGCGCAATGGAAGCAGCGCCGCGAGCAGGTCGCACAACTGCTGACCGACCTGCAGCCGGACGTGATCTCGGTGCAGCAGGTGCTGCAGCAGCAAGGCCGCAACCCGGCCTGCTGGCTGGCCAGCCGGCTGCGCTACAGCTGCGACTTCGTCACCGCCGACCCACCCAGCCAGCCACTGCGCCATGGCAACGCCATGCTGACCCGGCTGCCGGTGAGCGAGGACGGCGTGACCCTGCTGCATCCTCCCGGCACCTTCAGTGCGGCCGGCATGATGCGGCTGAAGCTGGGCGAGGCGCTGGTCAACATCTATGTGGCGCGGCTCCGCCCGGACCCGGACGAGGCCACCGCCCGCCAACACCAGACCAGCGACCTGATGACCTGGATCGGCGCCACCGCCGAAGGCATGCCCAGCCTGATCGCGGGCGACTTTTCGGCCAGCACGGTTGAGCTGGTGCGTAGCACGCCCGGCTTCCAGCCGGCACGGCGCAATCCCGGCGGCCGCGCCGAGCCGCCTGCAGCCAGTGGTGGCGGCGCCAGTGGCCACGGCTTGGACGTGCTGTTCCAGGTCAAGCACTTCGGCGGCATCCGCCAGCAGCCGATCCTGCTGCCCGCCGACGGCGACCTGCCCGGACTGCGCCTCGGCGTGTTGGCAACCCTGCGCCTGCAGGACGATACGGCCACTGCCGAATAGGTCGTGCCGGCCGCAGGCCGGCTCCCCGGGGACCACACGATTGCGGGCCAGCGGCCGGCGCTACCGAATGAATCCTGCAACAGGAAAGGCCGGGGTCTCCCCCGGCCTTTCCACTCATCCCATCACCGCAATCAGGCGATCGCTTCCTGGTAACGGCGCTCGACTTCATTCCAGTCGATGACGTTGAAGAACGCGCCGATGTATTCCGGGCGGCGGTTCTGGTACTTCAGGTAGTACGCGTGCTCCCAAACGTCCAGGCCGAGGATCGGCGTGTTGCCTTCCATCAGCGGGCTGTCCTGGTTGCCGGTGCTCTCGACCACGACCTTCTTGTCCGGGGTCACGCTCAGCCATGCCCAGCCACTGCCGAAACGGGTCAGCGCCGCCTTGGTGAAGGCATCCTTGAACTTGTCGAAACCGCCCAGGTCCTTGTCGATGGCCTTGGCCACGTCACCCACCGGGTTGCCGCCCGCGTTCGGGGCCATCACGGTCCAGAACAGCGAGTGGTTGGCATGGCCACCACCGTTATTGCGCACCGGACCCTGCAGGTTCTCCGGCAGCGACTTGAGCTTCTTCACCAGCTCTTCGACCGGCAGGTCAGCGTATTCGGTGCCTTCCAGCGCCGCGTTGACGTTGTTGATGTAGGTCTGGTGATGCTTGGTGTGATGGATTTCCATCGTCGCCGCATCGATATGCGGCTCCAGCGCGTCGTAGGCGTAGGACAGCTTGGGCAGGGTGTAGGCCATGATGCATCTCCTGATTGCGAGGGCACCCGACGATGTCGGGCGGTGCGCCGTGAATGATGGGGACAGACCCGCAGATTACCAAGGGGGATGTAAAGGAAATTGCGTCCTGCCAGTGAGCACGACGGCAATTGTTACGCAGCAGTGACGCGGCGCCCTCCTCATGTGCCATGCAGCGCGCAGGCGCTACAGTGCATGTACCACCCTCGCCCGCCCCTGCCCATGCGCAACCCCCGGCTGCTGATCACCGCCATCGCCCTGCTGCTGCTCGGCCTGGTCGCCAACCATTTCCTGCAGCGGCCGCCGACGCCACAGTTCGCACCGGACCTGCAGGGAACACCGACCGCACGGGCGCCTGCCACGGCCACGCCCGGACGGGACAACGGCCTGCCCGCGTTCCTGCCCACCGAAGCACGCCAGACCATTGCCCTGATCCAGCGAGGCGGTCCATTCCCGCACCGACAGGACGGCACCACCTTCGGCAACCGTGAACAGCAATTGCCGCAACGTCCGCGTGGCTACTACCGCGAGTACACCGTCGACACCCCCGGTGCACGCACGCGTGGCACGCGCCGCATCGTCACCGGCGGCGATCCGCCGGAGGCGTGGTACTACACCGACGACCACTACGAATCGTTCCGCAGCTTCACCGTACCGGCCCAGGGAGCGCAGTGATGAGCCACGATGATTTCGGCCTCGGCCTGCATGACATCAACAATGCCGGCGTCTATGCCATCGACAGCGATGACATCGGCGCGCTGGCCGCAGCAATGCGCGATGCCAGCCTGAAGGTGATCCGCATCGATCTGGAGGGCGTGACGGACAAGCGCACCCTGCTCGCCCGGCTCGCCGCGCAGCTGGATTTCCCGGCCGGTTTCGGCGGCAACTGGGATGCACTGTCGGACAACCTGCGTGATCTGCAATGGCTGCCAGCCAACGGCTACGCGCTGTTCCTGGCCGACGTGGATGCACTGCGTGCCAACGCACAGAGGGACTTCGCCACCCTGCTGGACGTGATGGATGAAGCCAGCCGCGATTGGGTCGGTCGCGATGTACCGTTCTGGGTGTTCCTGTCACAGAGCACGTAAGGTCAGTGCCTGGGTAGAGGCCGACCTTGGTCGGCGCTTGTGTGCCAACCAAGGTTGGCATCTACCAAAGCACGCCAGCACGACCGCCACATCCCGCTGTGGGTCCAGCGAAAAGCCCCCTTGTTGTTCAAGGGGGCGCGCCAACGGCGCGGGGATAAGGGAACATGCGTGGACAACGGCAGCCGCTAGCGGCTGCCGTTGTCTTCCTGCAGTTCTTTCTTGAACGGAATGTCCGGCGGCGGCCGTGCCACGGCCGGCTGGTCCTGCATGTTGGGGTTGGTCAGGCCACAGCCACCGCCGGCCTGCAGGATCGAAATGACGCAGGAAATCCTCGTGTTGGTGCCCGGCAGTGGAATCTCCATCGCCTTGACGCCCTTGCGCACCCATTCGGCCAGCAGCGATTCCTGTGGCACCCAGTACTTGTCGAACGACGTCGGCGTGTAGTCGTACGGCGGACGTTTCAGCCATGTGCCCGATTGCGCGATGCGCTCCTTGCTCCAGCCGTCGTTGGCGCCACCGGGCGCACCTCGCTCGGCGTGGCCGTCGCCGTCCTGGCCCGGCACGCGTACGCTGCCATCGGCATTGAACAGGCCATTGCCCCTGCCGGCGGCACTGGCCTGGCGGGCACCGCCATTGCTGCCGTCGCGGCTGCGGCTGGAAGATCCCCAGTCATCGCCCTTGGCCGGTGTCGCCCAGTTGCCGGGATCGGGGGCCGGGCGCGCTCCTGCGTTTGCCGGTGTGCTGCTGGAGGCTGACGGACGCGTGCTGCTGCTCGTCTGCGCCGCGCGGCCTTGGGCCGCAGCCGCAGGCGTCACGGTGGCACTGCCACTGGAGGATGCCGGTGCCACCGCCGGTGCCGGGGCCACTTCACGCTCCCGCACCTGTACATCACGGCCGGTGGGCGCGCGTACGGCGGGCTCACGCCCGGCCACCGCCGCCATCCGCACCTGCGGATCGGCCACGGCCTGCACTTCACGTTCACGCACCTGCACGTGCTGCTGTGGCACGCGCACCTGCATTTCAGGGCTGCGCAGCGGTTTGGGCGCGACGGGCGCTTCGACGATGCTGACTTCGCGTTCGCGCACCTGGATGTCACGCACCTGCGGCGTGCGCACGGCCAGTTCCGGGCTGCGCATCTGGCTTGGCGTCGGCGGCGCCTGCACCGGCTGCACGCTGCGCTCGCGCACAACGGGCGTGCTGTCACGTGGTACGACGCTGACTTCGGTTCGCGGCACGCTGACCGGCGGCACCACGAAATCCGTGCTGGCCTGCGCCACCTCGGTGGCCTGGACCGGTGAAGGCGGCGGCGCGGCAACCGGCGCCGGCTCGGCTTCGGCTGGCGGCGGAGGAACACCGGCGGTCGGCGCGGATGCAGGGGAAGATGCGGCGGCTTCGGCAGCCGCCGGACGCGGGGCAGGAGCTGTGGCGGCGTCCGCCTGCTGCCCCGTCGCAACCCGACCTGCCGCAGCGGCCGCAGCGACTTCGGCGCCGGGCTGATCGCCCCCGCCTTCCTGGGTCGCGCGGCCGACGAACTCCACCTGCACGCGCTCGCCCTCGGCGCCCTCTTCGTCTGGCGCAGTGGTGCGGATCACCGCCACCCACAGCAGCAGCATGAAGAACAGCAGGTGCAGCAGTGCGCTTATCAGCGCCGAGGTCCAGCGCATCCAGCGCTGGTCGCGCGGCGCAGCGTCCCAGTCCTGCCAGAACAGACGGCGCAACGCCTGCCACGGTGACAACTGCGGCGATTGGCCTGGCCGGCCGGGCAGCGGACGCGGCAGCAATACCGCAATCACTTCGCGGGCATGCAACGGCCGCGGCAGCGGCCCCAGCGAGCGCAGCCACAGCGCCCAGCCATAAGGCAGGCGCGTGGTCTTCTCAAGGACGGCGCGGGGCTGCTGGCGGGCCAGCAGCAGATCGATGAGTTGCTCGGCCCGGGTCAGAGGCACGCGTCAGCGATCAGGCGACGTTGTCGCGCGGGATGTACGGCGCGTGGCCGCTGTCGTGGTCGGTCGCGTCGCGCACGGCGGTCACGCCCGGCACACGGCCCATCAGGGTCTTTTCGATGCCCTGCTTGAGCGTCACGTCGGCCATGCCGCAGCCCTGGCAGCCACCACCGAAGCGCAGCAGCACCACGCCGTCGGCCGAGACTTCCTGCACGGCCACCTTGCCGCCATGCGAGGCCAGCTGCGGATTGACTTCGTTCTCCACCACCCAGTGCACGCGCTCGACCAGCGAGGCCGCATCACCGGGCGCTTCACCCTTGATGCGCGGCGCCTTGATGGTCAACTGCTGGGCACCGGCGGTGCCGGCGACGATGTCGATCTCGGCACCGTCGAGCCAGCCAACGCTGCCAGCATCGACATAGAGGGTGAAGCCATCGCAGTCCACCGCCCACTCGTCGCCCAGCAGGTCGGTGGGTTCGGCGAATTCCAGCCGGGCGTCGGCGCGCGGGGTACCGGGGTCGACCGCGCTCAGGCGCACGCCCATGCCAGGCACGCCCTCGCGTTCGATCAGCTTGCGGAAATGGGTCTGGGCAGTGTCGGAGATCTGGATCATCAGGCTATTCTAGCCAAGTAAGCGTCAGCCGCTCATTCGGTTTATACACCGTCCGGCGCATTGTTCAGTCAACACGAGGTGGAGATTCCCATGGCCGACCTGATTCCACTGGCCCAGGCCCGTTGCGTGCCACGCAAAGGCAGCGACCACAAGCTCGGCGAAGCCCGCCTGGCCGAACTGCTGCCGCAGGTTCCCGGCTGGGAGCTGAGCGAGGGCGGGCAGGCCCTGACGCGCACCTTCCGCTTCAAGGATTACTACGCCACCATGGCCTTCGTGAACGCGCTGGCCTGGATTGCCCATCGCGAGGACCACCATCCGGACCTGGGCGTGCACTACGACCGCGCGGTCGTGCGCTTTTCCACCCATGACGTGGGCGGTCTGAGCGAGAACGACTTCATCTGCGCGGCCAAGACTTCGGCCCTGACGGAGCAACTGCCATGAACGTACGCTTGCTGAGCCTGTCCCTGATCGCTGCGGCCGGCCTGGCCGGCTGCGGCTCGTCCGAACCGCCGGCACCACCGCCGCCGCCGCCAACCGAAGTCGCAGCAGTGAAGACGCCGCCGCCGCAGTACCCGCTTGAACTGGCCTGCATGGGCGTGGGCGGCACCAGTACGTTCAAGGTGACCATCGGCACCGACGGCAAGCCGAGCGAGGTCGCCCTGCTGACTGGCGCGGGCAACCCGCAGCTGGACGAACTGGCCAAAACCGCCGTGCAGGGCTGGCAGTTCAAGGCCGCGACACGCAATGGCCAGGCGGTGCCGGCCACCATCCAGGTGCCGGTCAGCTTCAACCCGCCGCAGCCGAAGCCGGACCAGTGCTTCGCCATTGAAGAGCGCCTGCGCCGCGGCGGCTGATCGCACGCACCCGACGAGGCCAGCCGGCGCCCGCCTCGCCCTCGCCGCCCCGGCCCTGTCCGGGGCGGTTGTCTGTTGACCAGGACTGCGTCGGTAGATGCTGCAGATTCCCCCCGAAAACATCTGGATTGCGCTGGCGGTCACCCTCGCGGCCGGCCTCGCCACTGCGATCGGCAGCCTGCTGGTGCTGTTCTCGCGCCGCCCCAACCCGCGCCTGCTGGCCTTCGGCCTGGCCTTCGCCGGCGGCGCGATGGTCTATGTGTCGCTGTCGGAAATCCTCAACAAGTCCATTGCTTCGTTCGCACTGGCCCATGGCGAACGCACCGGTTTCACCTACGGCACCCTGGCGTTCCTGCTGGGCGTGATCGTGATCGTGCTGATCGACCACTTCATTCCCAACCCGCATGACAGCCTGGACAAGCAAGATCCTGCGTTCCGCGAGAACAGCCGCGAGTACCTGAAGCGGGTCGCGCTGCTGACTTCCGTCGCGATCACCGCGCACAATTTCCCGGAAGGGCTGGCGACCTTCTTCGCCACGCTGGAAAGCCCGTCGGTGGGCATGCCACTGGCCTTTGCGATTGCCATCCACAACATCCCCGAGGGCATCGCGATCGCGGTGCCGGTGTACTTCGCCACCCAGAACAAGGCCTATGCATTCAGCGCCAGCCTGCTGTCGGGTCTGGCCGAGCCGGTGGGCGCGGCGCTCGGCTACTGGTTGCTGTCCGGGTCGCTTTCGCACGCCACCTTCGGCTGGGTGTTCGGGCTGATTGCCGGCGTGATGGTGTTCCTGGCACTGGATGAACTGTTGCCGGCCGCCAAGCGCTATGCGAAGGGCCACGAGACCGTTTATGGGCTGGTGGCGGGCATGGGCTCGCTGGCGATCAGCCTGGTGCTGTTCAAGTGGTGAGGGATTTGCAGCCAACGGGCTGAGCCCCCTCGCGGCTGGTACGTCCCACAGTATCGAGAGGTCACGGGCGGGTATGGGCCTACGCTGCGGATGTCCGGGTCCGCCTTGTAGCGAGCCGAGCACCGCAGGTCCGGCGAGGGCGAAGAGGCGCGGGTGTCTGAGCGCAGCGAGTTCCGCGCCGTCCCTCGGCGGACCGAGGAGCGCAGGGCACCGGCGCGCGGCGCCGGCTCGCGGATGGCGGCGTGTTTCTTTGGTTACTTTCTTTGCACGAGCAAAGAAAGTGACAAGCCCACTCTCCGCAGGGAAGCGACGGCGCCGACCAAGCACCCGGCGCCGCCGAACCGCCGTCAGCGCAGCCGGTCCAGCGCCTCGACCAGCTCATCGGCCAGCGGCGCGTTCAGCACATACGGACTCTTGCCGTCGTCCAGTGCAAACTCCAGCGAGGCCGCGTGCAGAAACAGTCGCTTCAGTCCGATCTGCTCACGAAGCCGCTTGTTGACCGCAGGATCGCCGTATTTGTCGTCACCGGCCACCGGATGGCCCAGATGCTGGGCATGCACGCGGATCTGATGGGTGCGGCCGGTTTCGATGCGCACCTCGCAGTACGAATGGCCGCCGCGGCGCTCCAGCACCCGGAAGTGACTGATCGATTCCTTGCCGATCGCATTGACCTGTACATGGCGCTCGCCGCCCTGGCGCAGGCCCACGTGCAGCGGCGCGTCGACGGTCATCACGCCGTCCGGCATGCGGCCGGCCAGCAGGGTCAGATAGCGCTTGCGGATGCCGGCGCCGTGGTCTTCACGCAACAGCGCCTGCAGTTCGCTCAGTGCCGAACGCTTCTTGGCCACGATCAGCAGGCCCGAGGTGTCGCGATCCAGCCGATGGACCAGCTCCAGTGTCTGTCCCGGGCGCAAGGCGCGCAGGGTCTCGATGGCACCGAAGCTGATGCCGCTGCCGCCGTGGCTGGCCACGCCGGAGGGCTTGTTCAGGGCCAGCAGCCGGGCGTCCTCGAAGACGATGGCCTGCTCCAGGCGGCGCATGAACGCCTCTGGCGGACCGGCCTTGTCTCCTTCCTCGCTGAGACGGACCGGCGGCACACGCACCTCATCGCCCGCCTCCAGCTTGCGCTCGGCCTTGGCGCGGCCGCCGTTCACCCGAACCTGCCCACTGCGCACCAGCTTGTACACCAGACTGCGCGGGGCTCCCTTCAGCTGGCCGAGCAGGAAGTTGTCCAGGCGCTGGCCGGCGCGGTCGGCGGGAACGGTGATCATGCGCACGGAAGGCTTGTCGCCAGCGGGTTTGGTCGGGTCTTGGGCGGTCATCAGGCTGTTTATTCTGTTACACTCGGGGGGCGAGATAAGGGATTGATTTCGTTGGAAGTTACTCAGGGCCAGAAGCCCAGCTTCCGACGAATCCGGCACAGTGCGCGACCACCGCCCGCGGGGCGGCCATGTTAGCGGCTCACCGGCCTTCCCGGCCATCGCCGGATGCCTGACACGCAACCGTGCTGAACATGTCCCGCGTGGCGCTCCAGCCTGGCTGACAGCTGCCTGCGGCCCTGCAACACCCAAAAACCCATAAGAGTGAAGCGCTCCCGCGGCCTGCCGTGGTGTCGTAGCGCTGGAAACCCAAGCCGCCCTCCCCGCGCTTGCGCGAATGGGCGGCGAGCCGTGTCCAGAGGCGAAACCCCATGGCGTTCCGCGCGGTAGCCGCTTGCGAGGAACGCAACAATGAAGCGAATGCTGATCAACGCCACGCAGGCTGAAGAGCTGCGTGTTGCCATCGTGGATGGCCAGTCGTTGTATGACATCGACATCGAACAGCCGTCGAAGGAACAGAAGAAGTCCAACATCTACAAGGGCCGGATCTTCCGCATCGAGCCCTCGCTGGAAGCCGCCTTCGTCGAGTATGGCGGTGGCCGCCATGGCTTCCTGCCGCTGAAGGAGATTTCCCGCGACTACTTCCAGGCCGGTGTCGACCACAACAAGGCCGGTATCCGCGAGCTGCTGAAGGAAGGCCAGGAGATCGTTGTCCAGGTCGACAAGGAAGAGCGTGGCAACAAGGGCGCCGCCCTGACCACGTTCATCTCGCTGGCCGGCCGCTACATGGTGCTGATGCCGAACTCGCCCAGCGCCGGCGGTGTGTCCCGCCGCATCGAGGGCGAAGACCGTGCCGCGCTGAAGGAGGCCCTGGACAAGCTGAACATTCCCGACGACATGGGGGTGATCATCCGCACCGCCGGCGTCGGTCGCGATGCGGAAGAGCTGCAGTGGGACCTGGACTACCTGCTCAACGTCTGGCGCGCCATCGCCGAAGCCGCACTGAGCAAGCCGGCCCCGTTCCTGATCTACCAGGAATCACGCCTGATCGTGCGCGCCCTGCGTGACTACCTGCGCGCCGACATCGGCGAGATCCTGGTGGACACCGAGGAGATGTACGAGCACGCCCGCGAGTTCATGCAGCAGGTGATGCCGCAGACCCTGCGCAAGCTCAAGCACTACAAGGACGACATCCCGCTGTTCAACCGCTTCCAGATCGAGTCGCAGATCGAAGGTGCCTACGAGCGCAACGTGCGCCTGCCGTCGGGTGGCTCGATCGTGGTCGACCAGACCGAAGCACTGACCGCAGTCGACGTGAACTCCTCGCGCGCCACCAAGGGCAGCGACATCGAGGACACCGCGTTCCAGACCAACCTGGAAGCGGCCGAGGAAGTGGCTCGCCAACTGCGCCTGCGCGACCTGGGCGGCCTGGTGGTGATCGACTTCATCGACATGGCCTCCAACAAGCACCAGCGCGAGGTCGAGAACCGCCTGGCCAACGCGCTGAAGTACGACCGTGCCCGCGTGCAGGTCGGCCGCATCTCGCGCTTCGGCCTGCTGGAAATGAGCCGCCAGCGCCTGCGCCCGAGCCTGGGCGAATCCAGCCAGATCGTCTGCCCGCGTTGCGACGGCCACGGCCGCATGCGCAGCGTCGAGTCGCTGTCGCTGTCGATCATCCGCGTCGCCGAAGAGCACGCGATGAAGGAGAACACCGGGCAGGTGCTGGTCCAGGCGCCGGTGGAGATCGCCAACTACCTGTTGAACGAGAAGCGCAGCGCCCTGCGCGAGATCGAGCAGCGCCACGAAGCGCCGATCGTGATCGTCGCCGACGAGCAGCTGCACACCCCGCACTATGCCGTCACCCGCCTGCGTGAGAACGAGCTCGGTGAAGAGAGCAGCAAGCCCAGCTACCAGCGCGGCACCCCGCGCAAGCTGCCGGTGCACGCCCTGACCAAGGGCCAGCTGAACATCCCGCCGCCGGCCGTGACCCAGGTCAAGCACACCTCTCCCGCCCCGGTGCGCGAGGAAGCGGCTCCGGCTGCAGCCGCTCCGGCTCCGGTCGTGGCAGCGCCAGTGGCGCCGGCTTCGAGCGGCGGCGTGATCGGTTGGCTCAAGCGCGTGTTCGGTGGCGAGCCGGCACCAGCGCCGGCTCCGGCCGCCCCGGCTCCGCGCCAGCAGCAGGACGGTGGTCGCAAGGACCGCAACAAGGATCGCAACAAGGATCGCAAGGACCGTCGCGACGAAAACCGTGGCAACGGTGGCAACGGTAACGCGCAGCAGCAGAAGGATGGCGGCAACCGCAAGGACCGTGGTGAGCAGCGCAACAAGGACGGCCGCAACGGCAACAACGGCAATGCCCAGCAGCAGCCACAGCAGGGCAGGCAGAAAGAACCGCAGCAGAAGGATGGCCAGCAGCAGCCGCAGCAGCAGCACAAGCCGCGCAACGAGCAGCAGGGCCAGAACCAGAACCAGAACCAGCCGAAGCTGAAGCAGCCCAAGCAGCCGCGCCAGCAGCAGGACGGTGACAAGCCGGCCGAAAAGCCGCAGCGCAGCGCCGCCGAGCTGCCGGCCGAGGCCGTGGCGGCAGCCGTAGCCGCTACGGCCGTCGCTGCCAACGTCGTGACCGCGCAGGAAGCCACTGCGCCGGTGGCGCCGGTTGCACCGGCTGCCTCCGCTCCGGCGGCAGTCACTGCACCGGCCGACAGCACTGCCAACGCCGCCAATGAGGCCGAGGCGATTGCCGTGACCGGTGAAGAGGCTGCCCTCGACGCCAACGGCGAGCAGGCCGGTGAAGGCGCAACCCGCCGCCGCCGTGGCCGTCGTGGTGGCCGTCGCCGCCGTCGTGGTGGCGCCGAGAACGCTGCCGGCAGCGATGGCCTGGGCGATGATCAGGACGACGCGGACGACGGTGATGACACCGATGCCGCTGATGTCGCCGGGCAGAGCAACGACAGCGTTGCCGGGACCACTCCGGTGGCCGCGGCACAGCCGGCGCGTTCGCAGCCGGAGTTCGAATTCGATGACGAAGCCGAACCGACCGCTGCCGAAGCCGAGAAGCCGGTCCGCGCCGCCGCCGCTGCTGTCGCCGCACCGGTCGCGGTGGTGAGCAGCGCCGTGATCGACGCTCCTGCACCGGTCGTGGCGAAGGTACAGGCTCCGGTCGAAGCCGTCGCCAAGGCCGAACCGGCGGCGTCGCCGGTGCAGACCAGCATGCTTGATGCCATCGACGCTGCAACCCCGGCCCAGCCAGCGGTAGCGGCAGCCCCGGCGGTCGAAGCGAAGCCGGTGGTGGTTGAGGCTGCCCCGGTCGCTGAAGCCACTGCGGTGGTCGAAGTGAAGTCGGCCGTGGCCGAGGCCGAGGCTGCTGCGGTCGTGGAATCGAAGCCGGAGATCGCTGAAGCCGCTCCGGCGGTCGAAGCCAAGCCGCTGGCCGTTGAGGCTGCCCCGGTGGCGGAAGCCGCTCCTGCATTTGAAGCCAAACCGGTCGTCGAGACCGCACCGGTCGCCGAACAGCCGGTCGCGCCGGTGGCAGTTGAAGCGGCACCGGTGGAAGCTGCGGCCCCGGTTGCCAATGCAGTGGTGACACCGTCGATCGATCCGGTCGCCGATGGCCACGCCGATGCGGCAGCCCAGGCGGCCGAAGCCAAGGCCGACGAAGAAGGCGAAGAAGGCGCCAAGCGCACGCCGCCGGCGAACTGATCGCGCTTTGATCGCGTGAAAAAGCGGCGGGGATCGATGATCCCCGCCGCTTCTGTTTGTGCGCTGGGCGCGTGCAGCGCTCTGGGAGGCCAACCCTGGTCGGCGCCGTTGTTGGAGCGAACGCGGACACGTCCGTGCCAACCCAGGGTGGCACCTACCAGGACATCAGCGCGTCGGAGCGAACTGCAGGCGGGTCCACACGCCGTAGTGGTCCGAGGCCCAGCGACCGCTGTCATCGGGCTGGTCGAACAGGAGCTTGGCCTCACGTGCAACCATCGCGTCCTGCTGGAAGAAGATGTGGTCGATCCGCGAGGCCACCGGGTAGTAGTGCCTGTTCAGCGTACTGACCCCGGCCAGGTCGGTGTTGACGTGCACGCTGCCGTAGCTGTCACCGTAATGGCTGCGCAGCTCGCTCAGGTCACTGGCATCGACCAGTGCGTTGAAGTCGCCCGCGATCACCACCGGTGCGCCGGCCGAGGTGCTGGCGATGAAGCGCAGCAGGTCCTCGACCTGGGTGCGACGGATGCGCTGGCCATTCTCGTCGCTGCGCTCGTTGAAGTGGGTGGCATAGACGTTGACCGCCTTGCCGTCCACATCGATGCGCAGATGGGCGACCGTCCGATAATCGTCCAGCGGCCGCAACAGGTGCTCACCTTGGGCGAGGATCGGGCGCCGGCTCAGCAGCGCGTTGCCGTAACGTTTCGGCGCGCCCACCGGATCGGTGGAGACGAAGATGTACCTGTAGCCCAGCTGGCTGGCCAGCCACTGTGCCTGGTTGCGCACGTTACGGCGTTGGATCACCTCCTGCAGGGCAACCGCATCCGGCTGCAGGCGCTTGAGTTCGGCCAGGATGGTGCGGCGGCGGCTCGGCCAGTCCTCGCGGTCGTGATGCAGGTTGAAGGTCACCATGCTCATGCCTGGCGCGCTGGCGACGTCAGCCGCCGTCGCGGCGGTTGGCACGGCTGCCATCACGGCACCCGGCAATGCCAATGCAATGGCCAGTCCCAAGGCACGCACGGCCGTGCGCACCCTTGCCCCCTGCTGCTTCATCGTTACTGCCCCTTGCGCTCGGCGCGGCGCACCGCGCCCGGTACATCGATCTCGACCCGCGCCGGCAGCTGGTGCACGTGCAGTTCCCTGTTGGTCCATTCGGCCGCTTCGCCGTTGATGGTCGCCTCGCCCGGATCACCGGCGTACGGCCACGGCAAGACCACGCCACCGACCGGTGGCACCAGGCCCGGCTGCACCTCCAGCACCAGCTGCTTGTCGCTGCGCTGCAGGTGGTAGTTGAGCTGGCCCTGCGGCGTGCGCAGGCCCTGCACGGCGATGCCCTCGCCCTGCAGCCAGGCGGTCGGAATGCCGGCGGCCAATACCAGCGCATCGTCCATGTCACGGCTGTAGGCGAACATGTCCAGGGCCGAGCGCACGAAGTCCGAGGCCACCCAGGCATGCGGCAGGTCACCGACGAAGAACGGCTTGCGTGGCGTGCGCGAGACCACTTCGGCCCACTGGTTCCAGGCCTGCGGCGTACGGTCCTTGAAGAAGAACTCAGTCGCCTGCCAGGCGCGATCGCGCCAGCCGAGGCGGACGAAGGCGGCCACGTTGCGCCACTCGTAGGGCGTGTAGTCCTTCCACTCGCGCTTGCCATCGCGACGGGCCACGAACTCCTTCCAGTAGCGCTCGAAGGTGGCATCGAGCGCCTGCTGCGGAAGGCGCCCCTGTTCACCGCCCGGAGCCAGCGCGATGGTGGTCGAGGTCGCATCGAAATCGCCCAGCTCGGCCGAGCCCGGCAGGTAATCGATGTTGTGCTGCTGCATCGCCGACAGCAGTGAGGCCTGCAGGTCATCACGGAACTGGTCACGCGATTCGGCAATCTGCATGGCTTCGACCTTGCCCAGCTGGGCCGCCAGCGATGCCGCATCCTTGTAGCCGCGCAACGCCCAGAAATTGTCCCAGTACGAATGCATCGGCTTGGCCGAATAGCCTTCATGGCTGATAGAGGCCGGCATCATCCCGTAGAACGCCGGATTGCGCGCCCGATTCTCGTCCGTGCGCTCGCTGGCGCGCAGTTGCTCCATGTAGTTATAGGCGCCCTGCACATGCGGCCACATCAGTTCGGCGAAGGTGCTGTCACCGGTATAGCGCCCATATTCGGCAATGCTGTAGATCAGCTCGCCATGGCTGTCGTTCTCCGGCACCGGATCGCTGCCACGTGCATCGACACAGCACGGCACCTTGCCATTCTCGAACTGATAGGGCGCATACCAGTTGATGTAATCACGCACCGCATCACTGCGCCCCATGCGCAGCAGGCCCTCGGAAATCATCGCGCCATCGCGGATCCAGCTGCGCGCGTACGAGCGCGTGCCCGGCTGCAGGCGCGGGCCGACCCGCGAGATCAGCATATGCGCCACGGCGGTGCGCAGGGTATCGACCAGCGCCTGGCCCGCAGCCGGTACCTGCAACGAGACCACCCCCAGCTTCTGCCGCCACTGCTCTGCGACCTGCGCCTGCGCCTTGGCCACATCCAGCGCCTGCGGCGCCCAGCCTCCGGTCTGTGGCAACACCACCGCCACTTCTCGGCTCTGGCCAGGCTCCAGCCTGATCGTATACAGCAGCGCACCGGACGCCATGCCGGTGCTGTCCTTCACCGCCGTGCTGGCCGGGTATTTCCCGGAGGCCAGATGCATCGCGTCGAGCTTGCCATCGAACGTGCTGGCGAAGCGCGCATCCGGCACTTGCAACGGATAGATGCGCGGCTCACCGTTGATGCGCACCAGCTGTTCGCCCACATCCAGCGCATCGATGCGACTGAAGCCGCCGACGGTGTTGAGGAACTGGGTCGGCGGGTTCACCTGCCACGGCCGGATCGCCAGCGCCAGGGTGTACTCGTGCGCCACCTTGTCCGGATTGCTCAACCGGTAGCGACCGATCAGCTGCGCGCGCTCCGGCGTGCCCTGCACGAAGCTGGTTACCGCCAGGCCGGCCTTCTCATGCACCCAGTCGACATTGGCGATGGGCAGGTAGCGATCCTGCAGCGACTGGGTGATGGCCACCTTCGACCAGTCCAGCAACTTGCCGTCCACGCGGATGAACGGCTCGATGCTGAAACTGCCCTTGGCCGGTTCCAGCGCACCGTCCTCGCTGATCAGTGCCTGCTCCTGGCCGCCATCGAGGCCGAGCAGGGTCCAGTACGGCTGTTCGCCCACATATGCGCGCGGCAGCGAGCCGCGCGGCAGGTCGGCCGCCACCGAGGACAGGAATGCGTTCGGCGTGGCCGCGAACGCCAGCGGCTTGAGCGTGATGTCACGGATGCCATAGCGCCAGTTCGGGCCATCGTGCAGATCGAAGCGCACGTAGCGCGCGTCGGTATCCGGCAGCGCCAGCCAGTCGCGGCCGCCCGCACCGCCGGCCACCTCGCGCACGGTGCGCCAGTCCCGGCCATCCTCGGACGTACGCACGGTGTAGCGATTGGCTTCCAGGTTCGGCAGCCAGTCAATCACCGCACCGCCGATCTCGCGGCTCTTGTGCAGGTCCAAGCTGATGGTCTGCTGCTTGACCCCGCCACTGATCCAGAACGTATCGCTCTTTCCGTCAATCATCCGGTCCTGCAGCGCGGTGGCGGTGTCGGCGATCACCGATGGCACCAGCGCCGAATCATCCTGCGGCGGCAGGCCCTGCAGGGTCAGCTTGTCGAAGCACACCGTGCCGCGGCCGCCGACCTTGCTGTAGATCGTGAACTCGACCGCAGCGCTGCGCGCCATCTCCTTCTCCGGCGACGGCCCCCACGCCTTGTCGATCTGGCGACGGCGGTATTCGACCGGCGTCCACGCCTTGGGGAAGCTGTAGCCCGGGTGATTGACCCACCAGACATTATCGCCGCTGGCATCGATCAGCTTGAACTGCAGGTCGTTGCCCGGCGAATCTCCCCGCAGCTGGAAGCCGAAGCGGTAGTTGGCCGGGTACTCGATGCCCAGCGCGCGGCGGATGCCGACGTAGCCCGACACCTTGTGGAAATCGTAGTCCAGGCACAGCGCGCGGCCGCCACCGGCACCGCTCACCGGCCGCAGCGAACCGCTGACCTGGTCGGACAGCACCAGCTTCCAGGCGCCGATGTCGTCGAAATCGTCCAGTACCTTCGGCGCCGGCAGTGCCGGTGGTGCGGCGATCGCCAGGGAAGTCCACAACAGGCCCAGTCCAACGGCGATCGCTCGCTTCATCCCTTGACGCTCCCCAGCAACAGACCTTGGATGTAGTAACGCTGCAGCACCAGGAACAGTGCCAGCACCGGAACCACGGTGACGACCGCGCCAGCCATCATCATTTCCACGTCCATGATGTGCTCGCGCGAGAGGGTGGCCAGCGCCACCGGCAAAGTGTAGTGCTCCTGGTCGGTCAACACGATCAGCGGCCACATGAAATCGTTCCATGCACCCATGAAGGTGAAGATCGCCAGGGTCACCAGTACCGGCTTGAGCATCGGCAGCACGATCTGGAAGAAGATGCGCAACTCCCCCGCGCCGTCGATGCGCGCCGCTTCAAGCAGCTCGTCCGGGATCGAACGCGCGTACTGGCGCACCAGGAAGATGCCGAACACGCTGGCCAGCGCCGGCACGATCACCCCGCCAAAGCTGTTGACCAGGCCCAGCTGCTTCATCAGCAGGAACAGCGGCAGCATCGCCACCTGCGCCGGAATCACCAGTGCTGCCATCAGCACCTGGAACAGGCGTTCGCGGCCAACGAAGTTGAGCTTGGCGAAGGCGTAGCCGGCCATGGTGTTGAGCAGCAGCGAACCCAGCGTGATAGCCAGCGACACCAGCAGGCTGTTGGCGAAGTTGCCGCCCATGCCGGTGCGCGCGAACAGCTCGTGGTAGTTGTGCGTGGTGATGCTCGAAGGCAGCAGTGGCGGCGGGAAATGACTGGCCTCACCCTGCGGCATGAACGAGACCGAGAGCATCCACAGCAGCGGTGCAAGGCTGACCAGGGCCAGCACCAGCAGCGCACCATTGATCATCCACGGATACCAGCGCGACTGGCCGATTTCACGACTCATACCAACTGCCTCTTGCGGCCGAAACGCAGCATCACGGTGGTCACCGCCAGGATGATCAGGAACAGCAGGAACGCTACAGCCGATGCGCGTCCCAGGTTCCACCACTTGAAGCCTTCCTCGAACATGAAATACAGCACGCTGACGGTGCTCTGCAGTGGATCGCCGCGGGTCATGACGTACGGCTCGGCGAACAGCTGGAAGTAGCCGGACACGGTGATCACCCCGACCACCAGCAGTACCGGGCCGAGCATCGGCAGGGTGATGTGCAGGAACTGCTTCCAGCGCGAAGCACCGTCGATGCGCGCGGCTTCGTACAGGTCATGCGGGATCGCCTGCAGGCCGGCGAGGAAGATCACCATGTTGTAACCGAAGTTCTTCCACACCGCGAACAGCATGATGGTCGGCATTGCCCAGTTGGGATCACCCAGCCAGTCGATCGGACTGATGCCCAGGTGGCCCAGCCCGTAGTTCACCAGGCCATAGCTGGTATGGAACAGGTAGCGCCAGATCACCGCCACCGCCACCAGCGTGGTCACCACCGGCGCGAACAGTGCCGTACGGAACAGCGCCTTGAAGCGCGCGGCCGGTGCGTTGAGCAGCATGGCCGCGCCCAGCGACACGCCGATCGACAACGGTACGCCGATCAACACGAAGTAGGTGGTGTTCCACAGCGACTTCCAGAACATCGGCGTCTGCAGCAGGTCGATGTAGTTCCCCAGGCCGACGAAGCGCAGGTTGCTGCTGTCGGCCAGTGCATAGAGGTCGAAGTCAGTCACGCTCAGCGCCAGCGCCGAGGCGACCGGCAGGCCGAAGAACACGCCCAGCACGATCAGCGAGGGGCCGGCGAAGATCCAGCCGGCCAGCGAAGTACGTTTCATTGCGCGCTCCCGGCGGCCACTGCGCTGCTCGAGCGCGGCGACGGCGCGCGCTCCTGCAGGCGTTGTTGTTCATGCATCCAGCGGCGCTTGGCCAGCACCTTGTCCACGCGCTGGTCCAGTTCGGCCACGGCCTTGTCCTGCGGCAGGCCACCGCGCACGACCTTCTCGGTGACAATGCGCATTTCCTGCACGATGCGCTCCCATTCGAGCACCTTCGGCGTCGGCTTGACCCGCTCCAGCTGATCACGGAACGCGGCGGCCAGTGGATCGTTGGCCAGCGACGGCGCGTTCCAGGCACTGCGGCGCGGCGGCAGATCGCCGATGATCGAATGGAAGCGTGCCTGGATTTCCGGGCGCGACAGGAATTCGATCAGCTTCCAGGACGCCTCCTTCTGCTGCGATTTGCGGAAGATCACCAGGCTGGTGCCACCGGCGATGCCCGCGCCCGGACCGTCCGGCCCCGGCAGCGCAGCGGTGCCCCACTGCCCTTCCAGTTCCTTCGGCTGCAGTTTCTTGAACTCGCGGATGTTCCAGGGACCGGAGATGTAGAACACGTTGAAGCCGCGGAAGAATTCATCCCAGACGTTGGAGATCTGTGTCTCGGACATCTTCGGCGCCCAGCCCTGCTCGAACATGTTGGCGTAGAAGGACAGCGTGCGGCGGAACCCCGGGCTGGCGAAATTGCCGCGGGTATCGTCGTCGCGCAGCAGCGGATCGGGCTGCTGCAGGGCCAGCGACAGCTGCTGCTCGAACTCATTGATCGGCATCAGCACCGCGTAGCGGTTCGGGCCCTGCATGCGCTTGATCGCCGCCATCTGCTCCTCCCACTCCGGCCACGTGCGCGGCGGGTGGTCGTAGCCGGCCTTGGCCAGCAGGTCCTTGCGGTAGTAGATCAGGCGCGTATCGACGTACCACGGCACGCCGACCAGCTCACCGTGGATCACGTTGGTGTCCCAGATGCCCTGGAAGTAATCTTTCGGGTCGACCACGGTGGAGCGCTGCACGAACGGCTGCAGCGGGGTCAATGCATCGAGTTCGGCGAACTCCGGCACCCAGGTATTGCCGAGCTGGCACACGTCCGGCAGTCCGTCGGCAGCGAACGCGGTCAGCAGCTTTTCGTGCGCGGCGGTCCACGGGATGTTCTGCACATCCACCTTGATGCCGGGATTTTCGGCCTCGAACTCGTGGATCAGCTCGCTGACCACCTCGGCTTCGCGGCCCATCGCCCAGAAGCGCACGGTGGTGGTGCCCGGTTCGGTGCGGGCGCAGCCGGCCACGGCCAGGGCGGCCAGGGCAGGCAGCGCCCAGCGGCGCAGGCGGTCGATCCAGTTCGGCATCGGGTTACTTGCCCTGGCCTGTGGTGCGGTTGGCATTGTTCTTCTGTTCCTGCGCGGCAGCCGCGCGTGATTCGGCGATACCCACCGCGCGTGCTGCCGCGGCCTTTTCGTCCTTCTGCAGTTCCAGCGGCTGGAACGACCCTTCCGGCGCCAGCCAGCCGCCGCTGAATCCGGCCCGCTCCAGGCCCTTGCGGATGTACGGATTCTTCTTCATCACTTCCCAGACGAAGTCGTTGCGGTAGTTGGCGATCATGGTCAGGATCGGCCCCTGGTCGATGGCGATGTAGTCGCTGGCGACCCAGCCGCGATCCGGCACCAGGCGACCGGTCTTGATCGGGATGTCATAGTTGAAGCTGGGATTGAACGAATCCAGGAAGCCGTAGCTGGAATAGATGTAGTCGCCGTAGCGCTTGTGCATTTCCAGCGTGGCCGGGATCACCTGCTCGGGCGCGAACACCACCGAGGCGATCGCCGCAGTCGGGGCAATGGTGCCGTCATCGAAGTTCTCGCGCAGGCCGGCGCCGCGCGAGGAGTAATGGCGGAACTGGCGCTGTTCGCCGCGGTACTCCTGCGTGGTGTTCTGCGGGCCATCACTGGCGGTCAGGCCCCAGACGTTCTCGCCATAGTCCTTCCACTGCATCGGGTTGGCGATGGCGTATTCGCGCTGGGCCAGCGCGGCCGAGCGGCTGTTGAGGAAATAGGTGCTGCCGCGCTCGCGCATGTACGCGTCCTGGATATCGCGGAAATCGATCCAGACGTGGCTGTACTGGTGGCCGAACAGCGGGCCGAAGGAAAGGTATTCCTGGCCCTGGTAGACACCCCAGTCGTTGTCATAGGTGCGCGTCCACACCGTCCACGCGTCCGGGCTGACCGGGTGCGTGGGCGAGCCCAGGGCGAGGATGTAGACCATCATCGCCTCGTTGTAGCCCATCCAGTCGTGGTCGATGAAGCCGCTCTCGGGGAACCAGCCCATCGAGATCAGCGGTGCACGCTGCTGCAGCCACGGCCAGTCGACCTTCTTGTACAAGGTATCGGCAATCTGGCGGATTTCCTTCTCGCGCGGATCGTCACCGTCGTAGTACGACTGCGCGAACAGCACGCCCATCATCAGCAGTGCGGTATCCACCGAGGACAGTTCGACCCAGCTGTCGTAGCGACGGCCTTCCTGCATGTCCAGGAAGTGATAGTAGAAACCCTTGTAGCCCGCCTTGCCGGTGCGCTGCGGGCCCATCGGCACGTCGCGGAAGAATTTCAGGGTGGTCAGGGTCCGGTCGATCGCCTGGTTGCGGCTGACCCAGCCGTTCTCGATACCGATGGGATAAGCGGTCAGCGCGAAACCCACCGACGCGATGCTTGCGAACGGCCGCGACGGATAGCGGTCCGGGGTTAGGCCATTGATCTCGTTGGTGGTGTCCCAGAAGAACTGGAAGGTGCGGCGCTCGATGTCATCGAACAGCGGCGGCAGCTCCGGCTTCATCGGCCGCGGCGGTGCATCGGCCTCGATCAGGATCACCGGCGGACGCGGCTTGGCAGGCTCCTGCTGGGCCGGCTGGCAGGCGGCGACGGCCAGGCTCAACGCTGCCGCGGACAACAGATGGCGTGCCTGCATGGCGCGGTTCCTCCGGTGGTCTGATCGATGGGAAAGCATACCGTCCAATGATCTGAAATCGTTTACAAGATGCGCTCTTAAAAAACCACGAAAAACGTGGTTTGACACCGCGATCATTGCCCACGCCGCTGCCCCCTGCCCGGCAGCGGCGTGGGCAATGGACCGGCACGGGGCCGGCCATTGCCGTTCTCACACAATCGATGCCGCCGGCGGACCGGCGGCATCGGATACAGCAACAGGCGGCGCCGCTTAGAAGCGGAAGCCCACTTCGGCCTTGACCTGGCGCGGAGTGCCGATGATGTCGCCGGTCTCGTTGTAGCTGGCCTGCAGCTTGCCGTTGGTCTTGACGTAGTTGTAGGTGGAGAAGTTGTCGAAGTTGAACACGTTGATGATGTCCAGGCGGGCGTACAGCTCGGTGTTGCCCGCCAGCTTGAACGTCTTCGTCGCCTGCAGGTCGACCGAACGGTAGCCGAAGATCTTGCCACCCACCAGGAACTTGCCGGTTGCGTTGGGCACGGCCGCCTGCGGGGTCGGCAGGGTGTAGCCGCTGGCCTGCATCACCGGGTACCAGTCGTTGACGGCGGTCGGGGTGGCCAGGGTGATCTTGCCGCCGAAGGTGATGCCCCAGAAGCCCGCGTACGAACCGGTCACCACCAGGCGGTGGCGCGGTGCGCCGTTGGAGCGGATGGTCGGGTAGTCACCGATCAGACCGCGATCAAAGGCGTACTTCTCGTTGATGTCGCGGTTGTGGCGCGCGGTGGTCCAGGTATAGGCGATCGAGGTGCCCCAGCCGCTTTCCTTGGTGAACGGCTTCTGCGCCGACAGCAGGACCTGGGTGGCACGGGTCTTGATGCCCTGCTGGCCGATGATCAGGCTGCCGAAGCCCGGTACGTTGCAGCTCCAGGCCTGGCTCAGGCCCGGGGAGGTGCCACCGCACAGGCGCGGATCATCGAAGAACTGGCCGGTCGGATAACGGTTGCCCAAGGTGAAGGCGAAGCCGTCGTAGCTCAGGGTACGTGCGATGGTGGCGTCGGTCAGCCAGTCGCCGATCTGGTTGCTCATGCCCAGGCTGAACTGGTCCGAGTACGGCGCCTTCAGCTTGTTGTTCAGCAGGTCCACTTCCAGGCCGGCATTGCTGGTCGCGCCGACCAGTGCCTGCAGGTTGCCGATGCCGTTGAGCAGGTTCGGGTTCCAGTCATAGCAGGCAGCCTGGCCGTTGATGCAGGCGCCGGTGGCCGGGTTGCGGAAGTAGATGGTCGGCTGCGGCAGGGCCAGCTTGGTGGTTTCCAGCTGCAGGTTGTCGAACAGGTCGCGGTCGTAGGAACGACCAGCACCACCATGGATCACGTGCTGCTCGTCGGCATTGATGTCATACGAGAAGCCCAGGCGCGGCTGCCAGGCATCCTTGAATGCCTTGCGGTTGTGACCGTTGCTGATGTAGTCGCTGATGTCCAGGCCGCCCAGTGCCAGCGAATCGGCATAGGTCTGGCCGGCGGGAGCGCGCGGATCCTGCGAATAGATGGCGTCGACCACCTGCTGCGGGGTCACGAAGTCCAGGTAGGACGGGGTCTTTTCGTAGTCCCAGCGCAGGCCGATGTTCAGCTGCAGGTGATCGTTGACCTGCCAGTCGTCCTGGATGAACACGCCGTACTGCTTGGACTTCGAACGCACTTCGCCGGACACGCCGGTCACGCCGGTCACCGGCTTGACGAACTGCGCCTTGTACGGAATGGAATCGGGGAAGTCCGGATCGCCCAGCGAGTAGGTGAAGGTCGGATTGATCTGCGCCGCATCGGATGCGTACAGGTCGATCTGCTTGTACTTCACGCCCATCTTGATGGTGTGGTCACCGGCCCACTGGATGCCATCCAGGGTCAGGTTGTCTTCGATCGACCAGCCCTTCTGGCCCTTCACCTGCGAATCCAGTGCCGAGGCGCCACCGATCTTCACGATGGTGCGGTCTTCGGGGCCGTCCGGTGCGGTGTAGGTGATGCCGTTGGCCAGCGTCAGCGGCGTCGGGTTGTTGAACGAATCCTCGTGGGTGACCATCAACTCGTTGTAGTAGCGCTCACCGCTGTGGTTCCAGCGCAGGGCGTAACGACGGTCGGTGTTGACCACTTCACGGCCGGCTTCCGGCGAGGTCTGGCCACTGAACTGCGACTGGGTTTCGTCGCGGTCCTGGAAGGTCAGCTCGATGCGATCGTTGTCGGTCGGCTCGAAGTCGATCTTGCCGAAGATCAGGTCCTGCTGGAACGGCTGGCTGGCCGGGCCAAGGCCGGCGGCGCCGGCCGGCGGCAGCAGGCCGGCAGCGCCGGTGACCGCGCCATCCGGCGCGATGGTGACCGGCAGGTCGAAGCGCTTGGCTTCGTAGGTCACGAAGAAGTGCGCCTTGTCCTGGATGATCGGGCCACCCAGGGCGAAGCCGTATTCCTTCTCGGCCGAGACCATCTTCTCCTTGCCACCCTGGCGCTCGGCCGGGGTCTTGGCACGCATGTCTTCATCGGTGTAGCGGTAGAACGCCTCACCCTTGAACTCATTGGTGCCGGACTTGGTCGCAGCCGTCACGGCGGCGCTCGACACCTGGCCATACTCGGCCTTGTAGTTGCCGCTGATGACCTTGTATTCGCCGATGGCCAGCTGCGGGAACGGGTTACCGGCGCTGCCGGACTGGCCGGCCACGCCGCCGCCCTTGACGTAGCTCTTCTGGCCGACGCCGTCGATGTAGACGTTGGTGCCATCTGCATTGGTTGCGCCGCCGCGCAGCGAGGTGTTGCCCTTGGCATCGCGGGTGAAGATCAGGCCCGGCACCGCGTCGGCGAACTCCAGGAAGTTGCGCGACACCTGCGGGGTGGTCTGGATCTGCTGCAGGCTGACGGTCTTGCCAACTTCGGAGGTGCGCACTTCCTGCAGCAGGGTCGGCGCAACAACGTTGACGGTGTCCAGGTTGGTGGCCGCGGTCGAGCCCGGGGTGCTGCTGGCTGCGCCAGCGAAGTTCAGCGTCGCGGTCGAAGCCACGGTGACGGTGACCTTCTGGGTCTGGCCGTTGGCGACCACGTTGTACGTGCCCGGATCCAGGCCCATCAGCGAGTAGCTGCCGTCGGCGCGGATGGTGCCACGGCGGACGGTACCGGTGGCGACGTTGGTGGCGGTCACTTCGGTGCCGGCCTGGGCACCGGCAACCTGGCCGCGCAGGCTGGCGTTGGCCGACTGCGCCATGACGTTCGGGGCGGCAGCCAGCATCAGGCAGCTGACCAGAGCGGTGCTCAGCAGCCGGCGCGCCGGCATGCGGAAGGTGGTATGCATCATCAACTCAATCTCCGGGTGGCGGTAACCGCTTGCGCGGTCCCTGCGATCAGTCAAAAAAAGAAGAAACGCCTCTGGCTTCAACGGCCGGATGGCGGAGTGGTGGAATCGCGAACAATCAAGCGGGGAACCAGGGTCTGCTTGTCCCCTGCCCCATCCGTGGAGGTGCCGTCCATCAACTGCATCAGGCGCGTCATGGCCCGGTCGCCGAGCTCGGCGATGCTGACCTGCATGGTGGTCAGCGACGGGTGGACGAAACGCGCCAGTGGAATGTCATCGAAACCCGCCAGGGCCACATCGGCCGGGACGCGGACCCCTGCCTGCGTGAACGCATACAGGCAGCCCAGGGCCATCATGTCGTTGGCGGCGAATACGGCATCGGGCAGCGCTCCGGCTGCCAGCAACTCCTGACCGGCACGATGGCCGGAAGCTTCGTCGAAATCACCGGGCAACTCGATGCCTTCGGCGCCACCGCCAGAAGCCGCCAGCGCGTCACGGAAGCCGCGCAGGCGCTCGCGCGCGTCGAAGTTGAGGTCCGGACCAGAAATGAAGGCAATGCGGCGGTGGCCGGCATCCAGCAGGTGGCGGGTCATCGCCATTGCGCCGGCGTGGTCGTCGATGCTCAGCACCGGGTGGTCCTGCCCGGGCAGATAGGTGTTGATCAACACCGTCGGCAACGACTGCGGCAGGTTGTCGGTCAGGAAGCCCGGGCTCTCGGCATAGGGCGAAAGCACCAGCAGGCCGTCGACGCGGCCGCGCATGGCACGCAGGGCGGCGCCCTGCTGTTCCTGGTCACCGTGGTAGCTGGACACCAGCAGGTGCTGGCGGCGGTTGCGGGCCACCCCGTCAATGCCGCGCATCAGCTCGGAGAAGAACTCGCCGTACAGGTCAGGCAGCACCACGCCCACCGTATTGGTGCGGCGGCTGCTCAGGCTGCGGGCGGCGGCGTGCGGGGTGTAACGCAGCCGTGCGGCCACCTCCAGCACAAGCTGGCGGACCGGTTCGGCGACATTTTCATGCCCGTTGAGCGCGCGGGAAACCGTGGCCACGGAGACCCGGGCTTCGCGTGCGACGTCTTTGATTGTGATAGCTGCCTTGTTCACGAAGCCGCCCTCCACGGCTTGGACCTACCAGCATTGGCGCGGAATGTAAGCGTTTCCATCCAGGCTTGTAAACAGTCCGTTAGGCGAATGTCCCGAAATGGACATGAAAACCTGTCCGTGGCGAGGCCATGAAGGACCCGCCAGGACAGCGTGGGACAAGGGCTCAGCCCTGTTCTGACGGGGTCTGCGCGCGGATGGACAACGCGTGGATATCGGTCTCCATCATCGACCCCAGCGCGGCATAGACCGCGCGGTGCCGGGCAAGCGGCCCCAGCCCGGCGAAGCGCTCACTGACCACATGCACGTTGAAATGGCCGCGCCCGTCGCGCGCACCGGCATGGCCGGCGTGACGATGGCTATCGTCCTCGATCTCCAGCACGCTCGGCGCCAGCGCCTGCTGCAGCGCATCACGGATCCGCTCGATCCGTTCCGCGTTCACGGCAGCACCTTGCGGAACGGGCGGACCTGCACGCGGGTGTAGACGCCTGCAGCCACGTACGGGTCGGCATCGGCCCAGGCCTGGGCCTGCGGCAGCGACTCGAACTGCGCGATCACCACCGAACCGCTGAAACCGGCCGGGCCCGGGTCTTCACTGTCCACCGCCGGGCACGGCCCGGCCAGCAGCAGGCGTCCCGCGTCGCGCAGCGCATGCAGCCGCGCCAGATGCTCCGGCCGCGCCTGCAGCCGCTGCGCCAGCACATCCTGGCCGTCATACCCTTCGATCACATACCACACCGGCATTTCCTCGCTTGCATTGTCGGGTCCGCCGATTCTAGCCAATGCAGCCCCTGCCCCGGTCCGGCTGGACACTGGCGCAGCAAAGGCTTACCCTAGACTCCATTGCACGTGGCTGGATGCAGCAGCCCGTTGGTTTCTGCGGCCACGCAGCCCCCGACGACAGATCCGCTGCTTCAAACCGGACCACCTGGCCGGGCCACGTAGACGACCTCCCCGTAGTTCTGTCGCTGCCGTTTACTGCGGCGCGTCCTGCTGTTTGATATGTGTGGAATCGCGCCGATCCCGGCGCGTCTGGTGCCCTGGGGCTCCGTGGCGTTGGCCCGGCGAACCCGGTGCCGCGACTGGTCCGTTGCAATCCTGATGTCCATTAGATGACTTCCGAACTCGCGCTCGACGCGAACCCGCCAACCCGGCCGCCCGCCCCCCAGCAGCAGGAAATGCCGCTGGCCGTGGTGCATGGGCAACCGGTCCTGCAGATCCCGCAGGACCTGTACATCCCGCCGGACGCGCTGGAAGTCATCCTGGACGCCTTCGAAGGCCCGCTGGACCTGCTGCTGTACCTGATCCGCCGCCAGAACCTGGATGTGCTGGACATTCCCGTGGCCGAAATCACCCGGCAGTACGTGGAATACATCACCGTGATGCGCGAGCTGCGCTTCGAGCTGGCGGCCGAGTACCTGGTGATGGCCGCGATCCTGGCCGAGGTGAAGTCGCGGATGCTGCTGCCGCGCCCGGTCAGCGAGGAAGGCGATGAGGCCGACCCGCGCGCCGAGCTGGTGCGCCGGCTGCAGGAGTACGAACGTTTCAAGCAGGCCGCCGAGGACATCGACGCCCTGCCCCGCCAGGACCGCGACACGACGGTGGCGCATGCCTTCATGCCCGAGCGCGCCACGGTGAAGCTGCCGCCGCCGGTGGACCTGAAGGAAATGCTGCTGGCCCTGCACGACGTGCTCAAGCGCGCCGAGCTGTTCAGCGGCCACGCCATCAAGCGCGAAGCACTGAGTGTGCGGCAACGCATGGGCGAAGTACTGGGACGCCTGGAAGACGGCAAGTTCTATCGTTTTGAAGGGCTGTTCACCGCCGAAGAAGGCAAGCTGGGCGTGCTTGTCACGTTCCTGGCAGTGCTGGAACTGGCCAAGGAACAGTTGCTGGACATCGTCCAGGAAGAACCGCTGGCGCCGATCTACGTGAAGTCGCTGGCTGCTGGCAACACCAACGCGCCGCTGCAGTTCAGCAGCGAGTTTGACGACAACGACGCCGCCAATGCCAACGAGTGAGCGCTGACTGCCGATGGATCAATCGCTGATCGACCGCATTGTCGAGGGTGCCCTGCTGGCCTCCAGCCAGCCACTCACCCTGGCCCAGCTGAAGGACCTGTTTCCGGAAGAGGAACCGGCACCGCCGGGCAGCATCGAACGTGCGCTGGAGCGCCTGCGCGAGGCCTGCGAAGGTCGTGGCGTGGAACTGGTCGAGGTCGCCTCCGGCTTCCGCTACCAGGTCACCAGCGAAGTACATGGCTGGATCAGCCGGCTGTGGACCGAACGCAAGACCCGCTACACCCGCGCCACCCTGGAAACCCTGGCGCTGATCGCCTACCGGCAGCCGATCACCCGCGGCGAGATCGAGCAGGTGCGCGGCGTGGCGGTCAGCAGCAACATCATCCAGGCGCTGGAAGAACGCGAATGGATCCGCGTGGTCGGCCACCGCGACGTGCCCGGCAAGCCGGCGCTGTTCGGCACCACCAAGGGCTTCCTGGACTACTTCGGGCTGAAGCGGCTGGACGAACTGCCGCCGCTGTCGGAACTGAAGGACCTGGGCGAGCTGGAACCGCAGCTGGCCCTGGATCGTGATGCACCGGCCGTGGCCGGTGCCGAGGGTCCGGACATCTCGGCCAGCGCCGATGGCGTTGCCGCGAACGATGACGCCGGCCTGGCCGGCAGTGACACCCCCGATTCCGCCAATGCAGCCCCTGCATCGGCCTCCGATGAGCAAGCACCTTCGCCCCTCGATGATGGGCACCCCGATTCCGCGCCGGGCGAGCGCGCGGTGCCAGTGAACGAACGCGAAGACAACGCCGTCGCGATGACGACCGTGGCTGTTGACCAAGCCGATTCCGAACCAGAGGCCGACCTCGAAACCGTCGGCCGGAGCAAAACTGATGAGTGACACCCCCCGTAACAAGCTCTCGCTGAAGCGCGAAGCCACCTCCGAACAGTTCAAGCTGGAAGAGCGCCTGCACAAGGTGCTGGCCCAGGCCGGCCTCGGCTCGCGCCGCGCGCTGGAACAGCGCATCGCCGAAGGCCTGGTCAAGGTCAACGGTGAAGTCGCGCAGACCGGCATGTCGGTCAAGAGCGGCGACAGGATCGAACTGGATGGCCGCGGCTTCGTCGCCACTGCCCTGGCCGAGCCGTCGCGCGTGCTGGTCTACAACAAGCCGGAAGGCCAGGTGACCACCCGCGAAGATCCCGAAGGCCGCCCGACCGTGTTCGAGTCGCTGCCGCCGCTGAAGGGCGCGCGCTGGATCGCCATCGGCCGCCTGGACATCAACACCACCGGCCTGCTGCTGGCCACCACCGACGGTGAGCTGGCCAACGCCATGATGCACCCGTCGTTCGAGGTCGAGCGCGAGTACGTGGTGCGCGTGCGTGCACCGGAAGGCGAGGAAAAGGTCTCCGACGCCATCGTCGACCGCCTCAGCCGTGGCGTCGCACTGGAAGACGGTCCGGCCAAGTTCGATGAGATCGAACGCATCGGCGGCACCGATTCTCACGACTGGTTCCGCGTCGTGGTGAAGGAAGGCCGCAACCGCGAAGTGCGCCGCCTGTGGGAATCGCAGGGCTGCCAGGTCAGCCGCCTGAAGCGCACCCGCTATGGCAAGGTGAGCCTGCCGCGCGAACTGGCCCGTGGCCATTCGGTGGAACTGGGCACCGCTCAGGTGGAAGCGCTGCGTGCGCAGCTGAAGCTGGAAGAAGGCGCTCCGTCGGCATTGACGCTGCAGCCGGTGATCGGCCAGCGCCGCGCCGCAAAGACCACCGTGCGCGTGCGCGAAGGTGGCCGCGGCAATGCCTACGTCAATGGCCACAACACCGCTGACGAAGGTCGCGAGCTGCGCCGTTTCGACAACGTCCGCGAAGACCGCGGCCGTGGTCGCGGCGGCAAGGGTGGCGGCTTCAAGGGCGGCCTGACGGTCAGCGGTGAAGCAGCGGCCAAGCAGTCGCAGAAGCCGTTCAAGCAGCGCGCGCCGAAGAATGACCGTTCGCTGCCGGAAGGCAATCCGGCCGCGTTCCGCACCTGGTACGTGCCCGATGGCGTGAGCACCGGCCCGAGCGGCCACCGCAATGCCGGCCCGGGCGCACGTGGCCCGGGTGCCCGTGGTCCGGGCGCAGGCGGCCAAGGCCGTCCGTACGGCAAGCCGAAGGGCCCGGGCGCCGGTGGCGGCCAGGGCCGTGGCGGTTTCGGTGGTGAAGGCCGTGGCGGCGCAGGCGGTCAGGGTCGTCCGGCCGGTGCCGGCAACCGCTCGCAGGGCCAGGGCAACAAGCACCCGTACGGTCATCCGGGCAACGCTCCGAGCTTCCCGTCCGACCATGCAACCCCGGGTTTCAACCCGTATGGCAGCCCGAAGCCGGCACACGGCGCCCGTCCGGGCGGTCGCGGCCCGGGCGGTGGCAACCGTGGCCCCGGAGGTAACCGCGGCCCCGGCGGTCCGGGTGGCAACCGTGGTCCCGGCGGCAACCGCGGCCCGGGCGGCCCGCGCCGTAGCGGCCCACGCGGCGGCTGATCACAGGCCACGCTGAAATGAGAAACCCCGGCCCAGGCCGGGGTTTTTCTTTAAAAAGGGGACGGAGGGGATTAAGTCGTTTTCGCCACGCCATGTGTCGAAGGGGCGAAAACGACTTAATCCCCTCCGTCCCCTTTTGCGTGGCGCTGGAAAGCGGCGGGCGTGGTGCCGGCCATGCTGCGGAAGAAGGCGATGAACGGGCTCTCGGCGGAGAAGCCAGTGTCCTGCGCCACATGCGCGACGCGATGCCCGAGCAGCAGCAGCTCCATGGCCCGCATCAGGCGCCATTGCTGGCGCCAGGCCTGATAGCCCATGCCGGTATCACGTTGCATCAGCCGGCCAATGGTGCGCACGCTCAGACCCGCGCGCTCGGCCAGCTCGCCCAGTTCGGGCGGCAGCTGTTCGGCCAGCGGCAGGCAACGTGCAATGCGTGGATCACGCGGCAAAGGCAGGTCCATCGGCGCCACCGGTGCAGCGGCGATTTCCAGCACGCACAACGCCAGTTGATGGTATGCGCGCGGCAATTGCCAGTCATGGTCGAACGGCGCCTGCGTGATCGGCTCCAGCAAGGCCTGCAGCAGCGGACCTACGCCGATGATCGCCGGTTGCCGGGGCAGCTGGGCCGACAGGGTGGCGTCGAAATACAACGAACGGTAGTCGACCGCCTGGCGCATCTGCGCGCGATGGCGCAGCCCGCCCGGAATCCACGCCGCGCGCGCAGGCGGCAGCAGGCTGATGCGATCACCGTAGGTCAGGCGCGTACAGCCCTGCCGGGTGTAGAGCAGCTGCGCACGTGCATGCTGGTGCCAACCCGAATCGTGATCCGCCAGTGACGCCGCGATCCCCAGCACCGGAGCGCTCCAGGCATCAGCGTCGAAGGGCGTGTCCGGCTGCAACCAGGCCATGTCCGATTTCATATATCCAATGACAGGATGCAGAGAGTGCGCCATTGCAGGCGCGACCACAATGCGCGGCCCTGTTCGTGGAGCGCCCGCATGTCGCGTCGCCTGTTGTTGCTCACCATCGCGCTGCTGATGTTTCCCCAGCTGGCGCAGACCCTGTACAGCCCGGCCCTGGCCGATCTGGCCAAACGCTTCGCCCTGCCGCCGGGTACCGCCAGCCAGGCCATGAGCCTGTATCTGTTCGGCTTCGCTGCAGGCGTGCTGCTGTGGGGGCGCCTGGCTGATCGTATCGGTCGTCGCCCGGCCCTTCTCTGTGGCCTCGGCGTCTTTGCCGTGGCTGCACTGTGCGGCCTGCTGGCTGGCAGCTTCGGCCCGGTGTTGCTGGCCCAAGCGCTGGCTGCGGTCGGCGCCGCCTCCGCTTCGGTGGTCACCCAGACCGTGCTGCGCGACCATCTGCAGGGGCCGGCGTTGGCGCAGGCATTCTCCTGGATCGGCATGGCCCTGGCCCTGAGTCCGGCCATCGGCCTTGCACTGGGCACGCTGCTGGTCGCCGCCCATGGCTACGTCGGCGTACAGTCCGGCCTGCTGCTGATCGCTGCCCTGCTGGCAGTCGCATGCCTGGCGGGCCTGCGTGAAAGCCGCCCTGCACATATCCCGCACACGCCCATGCTGCCGCTGCTGCGGCAACTGCTGCGCGATCGCTGGATCTGGTCACAGGCGCTGCTGGTGACGGCGTTCAACGTGGCGATGTACAGCTGGTATGTACTCGGCCCCTTCGTGTTTGCGCGCCTGCACTGGCCCGCCGTCTGGTTCGGCGCCAGCGGCGCGGTGCTGGCACTGGGCTCGGCATTGGGCGCGTGGGGCAATGGCCGCCTGCTGCGTGCAGGCGTTGCCACAACAACGCGCATCCGCATCGCCGCAGGCCTGGTCCTCACGGGAGGCTTGCTGGCCGCGTTGCTGCATGATCACCCTGCCCTGGTCGCGGCGATGGTCCCAGTGGTGACGGGCTTCGGCCTGGCCATTCCCAATGTGCTCGGCCAGGCCCTGCGCGGCTATCCACACTGTCTCGGCAGCGCAGGCGCGCTGTTCGGCCTGCTCTACTACCTGTTGATCGGTGCGGCAATGGCGCTGGTCGGTGCAGTGCAGCTGCTGGGACCGACGCTCATCGTGTGTGGCCTGCTGGCCTTGTGGTTGCAGCGACGGCGTCCCGCTGCGACCTAGGAATTGCTGCAAATGGAGCGCACTGTGCGCGGCTTCCGGGAACGGCTTTGATTCGCTGGCTATCGTGCGCGCTGTCCCACCCAAGGCAGATGCCCATGATCACCATCACCGCCGAACAGGCCCGCGCCAATGCTGACGCCGCCAAGCGCCCGATCGAGCTGTTCTACCGCGACCTCGACAACGCCATCCAGGCCGGCTCGGAAAATGGCCGTCGCTACATCGTGTTCGGCTTCAGCCAGGTAATGGCCAGCGAGCAGCTCGTCGAAGACGCGGTCGCACAATTGCTGAAGAATGGTTTCGATGTCGAACGGCTGTTGAGCGACTCCGAACAGCACTACATCCGCATCAGCTGGGGAATTGCCGAGCCGACGCGCCTCAGCGCCGGCTGATGGTGAAGGCAGCGCCGTCCACGCCCAGGTCCCAGCCCTTGCCGGTGCCGGACAGGGCCAGCGAGATGTCGCCCTTGGTCATCACCTGCGCATTGCTGGATTTCACTGCGCCGGCATGCGCACCGACCGAGGCGTAGGTGCCCAGCAGCTCGTTGACGCTGACCGCGCCGGTGAAGCTGCCACGCCCATTGGTGATCTTCGACTTGCCCACGGTCAGGCCGCCGCCCTTCACTTCGATACGCACCGGCATGCTGGCGCCATTGCTGCAGGTGACCGTGCCATTGCCGGAGGCGGTCTTGTAGATCAGCGACCAGCCGGACAGGTTGTAGCGCAGCTGGCAATCGAGATTGCCGGCGGCGTGTGCAGCAGGGGCCAGCGTGGCAGCAGACAGGGCCAGCAGCAGGGCGAAGGGCTTGTTCATGGCAGGACTTCCAGTTCGGTCGGACTGCCGGCGAATCTAGCAGCGCGCGCGTGCACGTTGGATGCAGGCGCGCGCGCTGGTGCGGCGTTGTTCAGGCCGTGGCTCAGGCCTGTTCGTCCAGGTGGAAGGCATCGGCATCGAGCATCGCCGGGAAGCGCGCGCGATGTGCGGCCAGGGCATCGGCCGAGATGGTGGTGGTCACCACCTGTTCGCGTTCGCGGATCTCCACCTGCGGCTGGCCGAGGAAGTCGATCACCGCGCTATCGCCGGCGTAGTGCAGCTGCTTGCCGTCCACGCCGATGCGGTTCACCGCCGCCACGAAGCACAGGTTCTCGATTGCCCGCGCACGCAGCAGGGTCTTCCACGCATAGGCGCGCGCCGACGGCCAGTTGGCGACGAAGATCTGCAGGTCGAAATCCAGCTGCTGCGGGCGTTCGACGTTGTAGCGGTTGCGGCAGAACACCGGGAAACGCAGGTCGTAGCAGACCTGCGGATTGATCCGCCAACCCTTCCATTCCACGCTCAGGCGCTCGCGGCCAGCAGCATAGCGTTCGTGCTCGCCGCCGTAGCGGAACAGGTGGCGCTTGTCGTAGTACTGCAGCTCGCCCTCGGGCGTGGCAAACAGCAGGCGGTTGTACACGCCCTCGCCGTCGCGCAGCTGCACGCTGCCGATCACCGCCGCGTCCAGCGCCTTCGCTTGTTCGCGCACCCAGGCCACGGACGGGCCGTCCATGCCTTCGGCCTGGGCAATGGCCTCGTTGGAGAAACCACTGGTGAAGGTCTCCGGCAGGATCACCAGGTCGGTGGTGCCGGCCAGCGGCGCCAGCAGCGCGCCATAGTAGGCACGGTTGCCGGCCGGGTCGTGCCAGCGGGTGTCGCCCTGGACGAGGGAAATGCGCAGGTCCTGCATGTCTACGCCTCCGCTCACAGCAGGCGCAGGCGTTCGATCGCCGCGTCCATGGTCGCTTCGTTCTTGGCGAAGCACAGGCGCACCAGGCGCTGGCCGGCCGGCGGAGTCTCGTAGAACGGCGACAGCGGAATGGCAGTGACGCCCTTCTCGATAGTCAGCCACTTCACGAATTCGTGGTCCGGCAGGTCGCTGATGGCCGAGTAGTCGACCAGCTGGAAGTAGCCGCCCGGGACCGGCAGCGCCTTCAGGCGGGTGCTGGCCAGCTGCTCGCGGAAGCGGTCGCGCTTGGCCTGGTAGAACGCGCCCAGTTCCAGGTGGTGTTCCGGCTCATCGCGGATCATCGCGGCGAAACCGTACTGCGCCGGGCCGAAGCTGGTGAAGGTGTTGTACTGGTGCACCTTGCGGAACTCGGCGGTCAGCGCCGGCGGGGCGATCGCATAGCCGATCTTCCAGCCGGTGCAGTGGTAGGTCTTGCCGAAGCTGGAGATCACGAACGCGCGCTCGCGCAGTTCCGGGTAGCGCAGCGCTGACTCATGGCGACGGCCGTCGTAGATGATGTGCTCATACACTTCATCGGAAATCAGGTAGATCTGCGTGCCGCGCAGCAGTTCGGCCAGCGCCTGCATGTCCTGCGCCGACAGCATCGCGCCGGACGGATTGTGCGGGGTGTTGACGATCAACATGCGGGTGCGCGGGGAGATCGCTGCACGCACGCGATCCCAATCGACGGCGAAGGTCTGCGGATCGAGCGACACATGCACCGCCTTGGCGCCGGCCAGGTCGATCGCCGGCTCGTAGCAGTCGTAGGCCGGGTCGAGCACGATCACTTCCTCGCCCGCACGCACCACGGCGTGGATGGCGTTGAAGATCGCCTCGGTGCCGCCGCTGGTGACGGTGATCTCGCTGTCCGCATCCACCTGCGCGCCGTAGCAGTCCAGCGCCTTCTGGGCGATGGCCTGGCGCAGCGGGGCCACGCCGGTCATCGGCGGGTACTGGTTCAGCCCGGCGGCCATCGCCTTGGCAGTCTCATCGATCAGGCGCTGCGGCGCGGAAAAGTCCGGGAAACCCTGGCCCAGGTTGACCGCGCCGTGTTCGGCGGCGAGCTGGGACATCACGGTGAAGATCGTGGTACCGACCTTGGGCAGCTTGGTGGTGGGTTGCATCGGCCTGGACTGTGGGGAACAAGGCCTCCGAGTTTACGCAATCCGCGCGTCGGTGGTGCCGGCCGCTGGCCGGCAACCTCGGCTGGCAGTTGGAGAAATTGCCAGCCAGCGGCCGGCACTACCCTGCGAATTCACCGCTACAATTGCGACCGCACTCCGGCATGAAGACCCCTGCCCCTTGAACACCCCTGCATTGCTGGCCGCCAGCGGCCTGAGCTTCTCCCGCAATGACGAGCCGGTGTTCGGCCCGCTGGACTTCCATGTGGACGCGGGTGAAGCCCTGCTGGTGCAGGGTGGCAACGGCGCCGGCAAGACCACCCTGCTGCGCGTTCTGGCCGGCCTGGCCCGGCCCGGCGCCGGCCAGGTGCGGATCGACGGCAAGCCCTCCAGCAACGCAGAGCGTGCGCGCTATGTCGCCTATCTCAGCCACCTGCCGGCGCTGAAGCCGGACCTCGGCACGCTGGAAAACCTGCACTTCCTGTGTGGCCTGCACGGCCGCCGTGCGCGGCAGATGCCCGGCAACGCGCTGGCCATCGTCGGCCTGGCCGGTTACGAGGACACTCTGGTACGCCACCTGTCGGCCGGGCAGAAGCGGCGGCTGGCACTGGCGCGCATCTGGCTGTCGCCGGCGCCACTGTGGCTGCTCGACGAACCCTACGCCAACCTCGACCTGGAGGGCATCACCCTGGTCAACCGGATGATTTCGGCGCACCTGCGCGCCGGCGGCGCTGCGCTGGTCACCACCCATGGCGCCTATGCCGCACCGCCGGTACGTACCCGCCAGCTCGACCTCGGCGGTGCCGCATGATCGCGCCGGGTACCGAACCAGGCCTGTGGCAGACCGCAGGCGCCCTGCTCAAGCGCGACCTGCGCCTGCTCTGGCGCCGCCGCGGCGACGCGCTGCAACCGCTGCTGTTCGCGGTGCTGGTGGTGGTGCTGTTCGCGCTGGCCCAGGGTCGTGAGCCACAACTGCTGGCCGCCACCGCCGGCGCCGTGCTGTGGCTGGCCGTGCTGCTGGCGGGACAGCTGTCGCTGGATTCGCTGTTCCGTTCCGACGCCGAAGATGGCTCGCTGGAGCAATGGCTGCTGGCGCCGGTGCCGCTGCCCTGGCTGGTACTGGTGCGCGTGCTGCTGCACTGGGCCACCACGGCACTGCCGCTGATCGTGGTCAGCCCGCTGCTGGCCGAAATGCTGCATCTGCCGCATGACCAGCTGCCGATGTTGCTGGCATCGTTGCTGCTGGGCACGCCCTTGCTGAGCCTGATCGGTGGCGTGGTCGCCGCACTGACCGTTGGCATCCGGCGCTCTGGTATTCTCGTGGCGCTGCTGTCGTTGCCGCTGTACGTGCCGGTGCTGGTGTTCGGCGCAGGCAGCCTGGCGGCAGCCGGGCGCGGGCAGGATCCGGTCGGTGCGCTGCTGATGCTGGGCGCCGGCCTGCTGGTCGCGCTGGTGCTGGCGCCGCTGGCCACCGCCGCTGCAATACGTATTTCTCTGAGTTGACCGAGCTGAGAGCCAATCCACCCCTGCTGGATAGCCGCCACGCATGAATCCGATTGTCCGCTGGTTCCACCAACTCGGTTCGCCTCCCACGTTCGACCGTTTCGCTGCCCGCTGGTCGCGGGTGTTCTACCTTGCTGCAGTGCCGGTGCTGCTGGTCGGCATGTGGCAGGCGCTGCTGGTGGTGCCGCCTGAAGCCAAGCAGCTGGACAGCTTCCGGATCCTCTACATCCACGTGCCCAGTGCCTGGATGAGCCTGTTCGTGTTCGCGCTGATGGCGCTGTATGCCGCGATCGCGCTGATCTGGCGGATCAAGGTCTGCGAGATCCTGGCCATGGCCTGCGCGCCGATGGGCGCCGGCTTCACCCTCATCACCCTGCTGACCGGCAGCATCTGGGGCAAGGGCACCTGGGGCACCTGGTGGGACTGGGACCCACGCATGACCAGCGAACTGGTACTGCTGTTCCTGTACCTGGGCGTGATCGGCCTGTACCACGCCATCGAAGACCGCCGCAGCGCCGCGCGCGCCGCTGGCCTGCTGGCGATTGTAGGTGTCAGCCTGCTGCCGGTGATCCGCTATTCGGTGGACTGGTGGGGTGGCCTGCACCAGCGCCAGTCGATCAGCGTGTTCGGTGAATCGGCGATCAGCAGCGCGATGATCGCGCCGCTGTGGTGGATGGTGATCGGCACCAAGTTCTGGTTCGCCGGTTCGGTGCTGGCCAAGGCCCGCGCCGACAATCTCGACCGCGAGGCCGGCAAGGCCTGGGTCGGCGGCCGTGTCGATGCCGCGCGCGCCTCCCGGGAGGCCCAGCCATGACCCACCTGCCCTATGTGATCGGCGCCTACGCCGTATTCGTGCTGGTACTCAGCGCCGATGCCCTCGGTTCGTGGCTGCGCCTGCGCGTGGCGCGCCGGCTGGCACTGGCCCGCCAGCAGCGGCAGCAGACCCGCGCTGGCAGGCAGGACGCGGCGACGACGCTGTCGACGGAGCTGGAACGATGACCCCGGTGCAGCGTCGCCGCCTGGTGTGGGTGCTGCTGGCCCTGCTCGCCTCCGGCCTGGCCACCGCGCTGGTGGCGATGGCGCTCGAGCGCAACATCGCCTACCTGTACACCCCTTCGGAAGTGCTGCGCGGCGATGTCGATGCACAGTCGCGTTTCCGCTTGGGCGGCATGGTGGTGAAGGGCTCCTTCAACCGCCCGGTCGGCTCGCTGGAGGCGCGCTTCGAAGTGACCGACGGCGATGCACAGCTGGCGGTGACCACCTCGCGGATCCTGCCGGACATGTTCGCCGAAGGCACCGCGGTGGTCGCCAGTGGCCGCCTGCAGGACGGTGTCTTCGTCGCCGACGAAGTGCTGGCCAAGCACGATGAGAAGTACGTGCCGAAGGAAGTGGCCGACAAGATGGGCGATGCCCATCGCAAGCACGACGTGCCGGTGACGGCCCCCGAGGTGCGCTGAGTGCTGCCCGAACTGGGTCAGATCCTGCTGTTGTGTGCGTTGCTGGCCTCGCTGCTGCAGGCCGGCCTGCCGCTGGTCGGTGCGCATCGCAACAACGCGGCATGGATGGCAGTGGCGCGGCCTGCCGCCTTCGCGCAACTGCTGCTGTTGGCCGGCGCCTTCGCGGTGCTGACCGCCGCGTTCGTGCAGCAGGATTTCTCGGTGCGCTACGTGGCCGAGAACTCCAATTCGCTGCTGCCGCTGATCTACCGCTATTCGGCGGTGTGGGGCGCGCATGAGGGCTCGCTGCTGATGTGGGCGCTGGTGCTGGCATTGTGGACCGGCGCGGTGGCGCTGTTCTCGCGGCACCTGCCGGCATCGGTGCAGGCGCGCGTACTGGCGCTGATGGGCATCGTCAGCGTCGGCTTCCTCGCCTTCCTGATCTTCACCTCCAATCCGTTCCTGCGCCTGAACCCGGCGCCGCTGGAAGGCCGCGACCTCAATCCGCTGCTGCAGGATCCGGGCCTGATCATCCACCCGCCGATGCTGTACATCGGCTACGTGGGCTTTGCGGTGCCGTTCGCGTTCGCGGTGGCGGCATTGCTGGAAGGTCGCGTGGATGCGCGCTGGCTGCGCTGGACGCGGCCGTGGACCAACGTTGCCTGGGGCTTTTTGACCCTGGGCATCGCATTGGGCAGCTGGTGGGCCTACTACGAGCTGGGCTGGGGAGGCTGGTGGTTCTGGGACCCGGTGGAAAATGCCAGCTTCATGCCGTGGCTGGTCGGTGCGGCACTGATCCATTCACAGGCCGTCACTGAAAAGCGCGGCACCTTCGGCAGCTGGACCCTGCTGCTGGCGATCGCCGCCTTCGCGCTGTCACTGCTGGGCACCTTCCTGGTGCGCTCGGGCGTGCTGACCAGCGTGCATTCGTTCGCCGCCGATCCCTCGCGCGGCCTGTTCATCCTGGTGTTCCTGTCGGTGCTGGTGGGCGGCAGCCTGCTGCTGTATGCGCTGCGTGCCAGCCAGCTGAGCGTGGACGCCGACGATCCGCGCCGTGGCTTCACCGCCACCTCGCGCGAGACCCTGCTGCTGGCCAACAACCTGCTGCTGGCCACCGCCTGCGCAATGGTGCTGCTGGGCACGCTGTACCCGCTGCTGGCCGATGCGCTGTCGCTGGGCAAGATCTCGGTCGGCCCGCCCTACTTCGGCAGCCTGTTCCTGCTGCTGATGGCACCGATGATCCTGTTGCTGCCGTTCGGCCCGCTGGTGAAATGGCAGCGTGACCAGCCCTCGCGCGCCTTCGCGCTGCTGGCACCTTGGCTGGGACTGGCGCTGCTGCTGGGCGCGCTGGCCTGGTGGCAGGCGCCGCAGAACGGCTGGAAGGCCGGCATCGGCGTCGCCGCTGCGGCCTGGGTCGCACTCGGCACCGCACGCTTCGTCTGGCAGCGCCTGCGCGGCAACGGCCGCTTCACCGCCGAGATGCTCGGCATGATCGTCGCCCACGCCGGCATCGCCGTGTTCCTGGCGGGCGCGCTGCTGGTGGAAGCGCTGAACGTGCAACGCGAAGTGGCGCTGGCGCCTGGCCAGCAGCTGGTGATCGGTCGCCACGAAGTGCGCTTCGAGGGCGTGGACCATCGCGAAGGGCCGAATTTCATCGCCGACCGCGGCCACCTGCGCGTGTTCCTCGACGGCCGCGAGCTGGCCCTGCTGCATCCGGAAAAGCGCCAGTACGCCAGCGGCGGCCAGGTGATGACCGAGGCCGGCATCGATGCACGCTTCGACGGCGATGTCTACGTGGCATTGGGCGAGCCGCTGGGCAACAATGCATGGGCGGTACGGGTGCACATCAAGCCGTTCGTGCGCTGGATCTGGCTGGGCGCGCTGCTGATGGCCCTGGGCGGATTCATCACCGCCGCCGACCGCCGTTTCCGTCGTCCGTAGGAGTTCCCATGTCCGAGTCCCCCGCCCCGCGCCCCTCCCGCCCGCTGCCGCCGGTAGCCATCGTGATCGGCGTGCTGTTCTTCTTCGGCCTGCTCGGGCTGATGATCTACGGGGTGATGAAATCGGGCGACCCGCAGCGCGACGTGCTGCCGTCGGCCCTGATCGACAAGCCGGCGCCGGCGTTCGCGCTGCCGGTATTGCATGACCCGGAAATGATCGTACACAGCGACGACCTGCGCGGTGCGCCCTATCTGCTGAACGTCTGGGGCAGCTGGTGCGCGGCCTGCCGCGAAGAACATCCGGTGCTGACCCGCTTTGCCGAGAGCAAGCGCGTGCGCGTGATCGGCTACAACTGGAAGGATGATCCGACCGACGCGCTGCACTGGCTGGAACAGCTGGGCAACCCGTTCATGGTGGTGCTCAGCGACGTCGAGGGCCGCACCGCGATCGACTGGGGCGTGACCGCCGCACCGGAGACGTTCCTGGTCGATGGCAGTGGCATCGTGCGCTGGAAGTACAGTGGCGCGATGACCCAGCGCGTGGTCGACGAGAAGCTGATCCCGGCACTGCAGAAGATCGAGAAGGCCCAGGGCAGTGCCGGCAACACCCTGCATACGGCGCCCTGAGCCGATGCGCTGGCTGCTGGCGCTGCTGCTCCTGATGGTGCCGCTGGCCGCACTGGCCCAGCAGCCGCTGCACGATCCGCAGCCGCTGCAGTTCCGCGATGATGCCGAGGAACGCCGCTTCCATGACCTGGCCGCGCAGCTGCGCTGCGTGCAGTGCCAGAACCAGTCGCTGGCCGATTCCAATGCGCAGATCGCGCAGGACCTGCGCCGCGAGGTGCTGCAGCTGATGCAGCAGGGCCACGACGACGCACAGATCAAGCAGTTCCTGGTCGCCCGCTACGGTGAGTTCGTGCTCTATCAACCACCGTTGCAGCCGGGCACCTGGCTGCTGTGGGGTGGCCCCCTGCTGGTGCTCGGCGCCGGTGCACTGGTGGTGCTGGGCATCGTCCGCCGACGTGGACGCACCGTCGGCGCGGCACCGGCCGGCAAGGCCGATGAAGGAGACGAATGGTGAACCATTGGCTGCCGGTGCTGGCCGGCCTGGTTGCTGCGCTGATGGCAGCACTGGTGCTGTGGCCGTTGCGCCACCAAGGTCGTCGCGGTTTCGTGGTCGGCGTGTTCGCACTGGGCGTGGCCGGTGCCTGCCTGTACCTGCTGGTCGGTGATCCGCGTGCAGCACAGGTGCAGCCGACGCCGTCGGTAGCCACCCTGCGCGATGGCGTGCAGGCCCTGCAGGATGCACTGAAGCGCGACCCTCAGCGTGCCGATGGCTGGGCATTGCTCGGGCGTTCGCAGGCCGAACTGGGCAATGCCTCAGCTGCGGCAGACGCCTTCGCGAAGGCCGCCGAATTGGCACCGGATGATCCGGGCGTGCTGGTGGAAGCCGCGCAGGCGCGCGCGCAGGCTGATGCCGGCAAGCAGTTCGACGACACCGCGATGGCCTGGTTGCAGCAGGCACGTACACTGGCCCCCGACGCCGAGCGCGCCAGCTGGCTGCTGGGCATCGCCCTGCGGCAGCGCGGAAAGAACGCCGAGGCTGCGGACGTGTGGAGCGGCCTGCTGCCGCGACTGGAACCGGGCGCCGCGCGGGCGCTGCAGGCGCAGATCGCGATTGCCCGCGAGGCCGCTGGCCAGGCGCCCGATGCTGGCGCTGCGGCGCCAGCGGCGCTGCTGCAGGTGCGCGTGCAGCTGCCGGCACTGAACAACGACGACTGGCCCGCCAGCACCCAGGTGTTCGTGCTGGCCCGTGCCGTCGGCGGCCCGCCGATGCCGGTGGCCGCTCGCAAGCTGCCGCTGGCCGGCTTCCCGGCCACGGTTGCGCTGGGCGACGCTGACAGTCCGATGCCAACCGCACCGCTGTCGGCCCATCGCGAAGTGGAAGTGCTGGCACGCATCTCGCGCAGCGGCAGCGCCAACCGCAGCGAGGATGACCTGCAGAGCGTTCCGGTGAAGGTAAGCCTGCCGCATGAGGGCGTGGTGGAGCTGCGGTTTCCATAACGCGCCGCCCGGTAGTGCCGGCCGCTGGCCGGCAACCACGCAGGCGCATCAGGATTCATGAGGTTGCCGGCCAGCGGCCGGCACTACCTGCATCGCCGATGGAAACCAGCGTGTCGCCAGCTCCACATGCGGCCCCGCTAGAATGCCCGCATGACTGAATTCATCCCACCCGGCACCCGCTTCCACGCTCTGCCCTCGCCCTTCCCGTTCAAGCGCGGTGGCGCCCTGCATGGCGCACGGGTGGCCTACGAGACCTGGGGAACGCTGGCCGCCGATGCCAGCAATGCGATCCTGATCGTGACCGGCCTGTCCCCAGACGCGCATGCAGCGGCCAACGAGGCCAACCCGGCACCGGGCTGGTGGGAAGCGATGGTTGGCCCCGACAAACCCATCGATACCAACCGCTGGTTCGTGGTGTGCGTGAATTCGCTGGGCAGCTGCAAGGGCTCGACCGGCCCCGCTTCGCTCAACCCGGCCAGCGGTGAGCCCTACCGCCTTGATTTCCCCGAACTGTCAATCGAAGACGGTGCCCGTGCTGCGGTCGAGGTCGTGCGTGCGCTGGGCATCGGGCAGCTGGCCTGCGTGGTCGGCAACTCGATGGGCGGCATGACGGCCCTTGCCATCCTGATGCTGCATCCGGGCATCGCGCGCAGCCACGTCAACATTTCCGGCAGCGCGCAGGCGTTGCCGTTCTCGATCGCCATCCGCTCGCTGCAGCGCGAGGCGATCCGCCTTGACCCGCGCTGGAATGGCGGCCACTACGACGATGCCGAGTACCCCGAGTCCGGCATGCGCATGGCGCGCAAGCTGGGCGTGATCACCTACCGCTCCGCACTGGAGTGGGATGGCCGCTTCGGCCGCGTACGGCTGGATTCGGACCAGACCGACGACGATCCGTTCGGCCTGGAATTCCAGGTGGAAAGCTATCTGGAAGGCCACGCACGGCGCTTCGTGCGTTTCTTCGATCCGAACTGCTACCTGTACCTGAGCCGCTCGATGGACTGGTTCGACCTGGCCGAGTATGCCGACGGCGACGTGCTGGCCGGGCTCGCGAAGATCCGGGTGGAGAAGGCGCTGGCGATCGGCGCCAACACCGACATCCTGTTCCCCGTGCAGCAGCAGCAACAGATTGCCGATGGCCTGCGCGCCGGCGGTGCCGATGCGCACTTCATCGGCCTGGAATCTCCGCAGGGCCACGACGCCTTTCTCGTCGATTTCGAGCGTTTCGGCCCGGCCGTGCGCGGCTTCCTCGACGCGCTGTAAGTGGCGTGGCGGCGTAATCTCGCGCTGGCTGCTTTCGGCGCGTTGGCTGCATTGATGATCAGCGGCGTGCTGCCGCTGTGGCTGGGTGGCTGGTGCGTGCTGGCCAGCGCGGTGTCGTTCGGCCTCTATGGCCATGACAAGCGCGCGGCGCAGCGAAAGCAGTGGCGGATTCCCGAACGCACGCTGCAGCTGCTGGCGTTCGCCGGCGGCTGGCCCGGCGCGCTGCTGGGCCAGGCGATGTTCCGCCACAAGCATCGCAAGGCCGCGTTCCAATGGGTGTTCTGGCTGTGCGTGCTGGCCAACGTGGCCTCGATCGCGGTGATGCTGCGCGAGTTCTCGCGGTAACCGTTCGAATGGGTAGTGCCGGCCGCTGGCCGGCAACGTCATGATGTTCGACGCGGATGCGTGGTTGCCGGCCAGCGGCCGGCACTACCGGGGTGTTGTCACGCTTCGCGCTCCAACACCCCATCACGCAACCGGTACTGCGCATCGACCACGCCTTCGTGCAGGTCGTCGTGGGTGATCATCAACAGGCTGCGCCCGTCCAGCAACCCGGAGAGATCCTGCAGCAGCGCACGTGCGGTATCCACGTCCAACCCTTCGGTTGGTTCGTCCAGCAGCAGGATCGGCGCGTTGCGCAGCAGTGCCCGCGCCAGCGCCAGCCGTCGCGCCTGGCCAGCCGACATCGTCGCGCCGTTCTCGCCCACCCAGGCCTGCAGGCCACCGTTGCGCTCGGCCCAGTCGCCCAGGCGCACGCGACGGAGGACCGCCCACAAGGCGGCGTCGCTGGCATCGGGATCGCCCAACCGCAGGTTTTCTGCCACGCTGCCGGCAAACACCGGTGCGTTCTGTGGCAACCACGCCAGTTGCTGGTGCCACTCAGCCTGGGCGACGTCGCGCAGATCGCGGCCACCATAGGTGATTCGCCCCTGCTGCGGATCCCACAGCCGCAGCAGCAGGCTGGACAGCGTGGTCTTGCCACTGCCGCTGTCGCCGCGGATGGCGATGCGTTCGCCTGGCGCCAGGGTCAGCTGGAGACCGGACAGCACCGGCCGCGCCGCGCCCGGCCACTGGAAATGCACATCGTCCCAATGCACGCGCGCGGCTTGCGGCACCGGCTGTGGCACTTGCGGATCGTCCACCGTCGGCGGTTGCTCGACGATCGCCTGCAGGCGATCTGCGGCAATGCGCCCGGACTGCAGCGACTGCCAGGCCAGGCCCATGCCGGCCCACAGTTCGATCAACGCCACGGTCAGGAACACTAGGCCCGCCGCCATCTCCGGCGCGATGCGCTGCCGTTCGGCGGCGTGCAGGGCCAACGCCAGCATCGCCACCAAGCCCAGACCGGCCACCAGGCCGTGCAGGGTCGAGGCCGCGACCAGGCGCCAGCGACGGCGGCGGTCACGCGAGGCCAACTGCTTGGCTGCCACGCGCACCTTCAGCTGCCACGCGGCATCGGCATGCAGCGCGGCCAGATCTCCCGCCCCTTCCAACCCTTCAAAGGCCGCGGTGCGCAATGCGGCGCGATGCGCGGCGCGGTCGGCTTCTTCCTCATCGTGGCCACGCACGCCCAGCCACGGCACACCGAAGGCGATCAGCAGCGCCAGCACCGCCAGCAGCACTGCCGCCGACGGCAGGATCAGCGCCGCCGATGCAACCGCCACCACCGACAGCGCACCCAGTGCCACCAGCGGCCCGATCGCCCGTACCAGCAGGCCATCCACCTCGCCGATGTCGCCCAGCAGTCGCGCCAGCAGCTCGCCGGTGCGCGTAGCGCCCAGCCGTGCCGGCGCCAGTGGCAGCGCGCGGCGGAAGAACCAGACGCGCAGATCGCGGGCGATGCGCAGGGTGGCATCGTGGCCCACCAGCTTTTCGAAGTAGCGCGACACGATGCGCGCCAGGGTCAAGCCACGGATACCCGCAGACGGCGAGAAGAAATTGAATCCCTGCCCCAGGCCTGCGGCACCGGCCAGCGCGGCCGCGGTGAGGAAACCACCGGACAGGCCCAGCAATGCAGTGCCGGCCAGCATCGTGGTCCACAACAACAGGATCGTCAGCAACAGGCGCGGACGGTGGCGCAGGAACACCGCGCGCAGCGAATCGGGCGAACGGCTCATGCGCGCACCGCCTGTGCCGGTTCCACCAGGCGGCCTTCCGGCAGCAGCAGGCAACGATCGGCCCAGGCGATCACCGCCGGGCTGTGGGTGGCGACCACCACGCTGCGGCCACGTGCATATGCGGCCAGGCTGCGCAGCAATGCCGCTTCGGTATCGGCATCCAGGAACGCGGTGGGTTCGTCCAGCAGCAGCACCTGCGGATCACGCAGCAGGAGGCGGGCCAGGCCGATGCGACGCGCCTCACCACCGGACAGGCCGAAGCCACGTTCGCCGATCACCGTATCCAGCCCCTGCGGCAGGCGCTGCGCAAACTGCAGTACCTGCGAAGCCTCGGCCACCGCGCGCAGGCGCGCATCGCTGGCGCCGGGATCGGCCAGGCGCAGGTTGTCGGCGATGCTGCCGTGGAACAGGTACGGACGCTGGCTGGCATAGGCCACCTGCACGCCGGGACGCACCTGCAGCTTGCCGGCACGCGGCGGCAGCCAACCGGCCAGCGCCTCCAGCAACGTACTCTTGCCGGACCCGCTGGGACCGACCAGGGCCAGGCGCTGGCCCGGTTCCAGCAGCACGTCCAGATCCTGCAGCACATCGTGCGGCGCGCCCAGCGGACGCAGCACCAGACCCTGTGCCCGCAGCGGCGGCAGCGCGGCCTCGGCCGGCTCCACCGCCAGCGGCGCGGCTTCGTTCTCGATCAGGCCCTGCTCACCGGGCAGCGACTGCAGCAGGCGCTCCACCTCAGCAGCGGCAGCCAGCGCATTGGCACGGTCGTGGTAGTGCGCGGCCAGCCGTCGCAGCGGCGCATAGAATTCCGGCGCCAGCAGCAGGCAGAACAGGCCCGCCCCCAGCGTCGGTACCGTTGCATGCAGCGACATCATGCCCAGATAGCTCAGCCCGAGGTACAGGGCGACCATCGCCACGCTGACCGAGGCGAAGAACTCCAGCACCGTGGACGACAGGAAAGCGATGCGCAGAACCTTCAGGGTGCGCACGCGCACGCCTTCGGCAGCTGCCTCGATCCCCTCCAGCTCAGCCTCGCCGCGGCCATACAGGCGCAGCAGGCCCAGGCCCTTGATGCGGTCGGCGAAATGGCCGCTCATCCGCGCCAGCTCACCCAGCTGCGCGCGGCCGGCCGCTTCGGCCCCCCAGCCCACCAGCATCATGAAGAACGGTACCAACGGTGCAGTGAACAGCAGGATCAGCGCCACCACCCAGTCGACCCAGGCTACGGCGGCCAGGATCAGCAGCGGCACCACCACCACTTCGGTGCGTACCGGCAGGAAACCGCTGTAATAGCTCTCGATCGCATCAGCGTGATGCAGCATCAGTTCGCCCAGTTCGCCGGTGCGGCGCTGGCGCAGCCACAGCGGCCCCAGGCCAAGCAGGCGTCCGAACACGCGTTCACGCAGGGCCAACCGCGCGGCATCGGCCACATCACCGGCGGCGGCCTGGGTGGCGCTGCCCAGCAGCGTGCGCGCCACCAGGATCGCCGCCAGACCGCCCAGCACCGGCAACCCCGAGGCCAGCGGCGCGCGCTCTACCAGCACCTGCTGCACCAGCCAGGCGATGGCGGCCGCCTGGCCGATCAACAGGGCACCGGACAGGCTGATGCACAGTGCCGCCAGCCGCTGGCGGCCTCGAGCAGGCCGCGCCAGATCGGCCAGCCACGCGCTGCGGGCGCGCCGCTGGCGGGTCGTTTCGGCGTCCTGGGACAGGGCGACGGAGGAGGTTTCGGCAGCGCTCAAGGGGTCTTCACGGGCAACGGGGGAGACACGGCATTGTAGGCGCAGGCAATGGCCGGCCTCTGCGGCCAGCAGTCGCAGTCTTCATCAGGTTGGCATACGATCAACCGGGGCACCTGTTCATACATTGATCTGGATCAAGGCTGTTTGAAGTAGTCGGTCACATCATTCACGTCGTAGACCACCCTTCCCGCCACCTGCAACGGCACTATCCAACGAGGTAGCCAGGCCATGATTGATCAGACAGTCGTAGAACTGTCGCGGCTGCAATTCGCGCTGACCGCGATGTACCACTTCCTATTCGTACCGCTCACCCTCGGCCTGTCCTTCATGGTGGCCATCATGGAGAGCGTGTACGTGATGACCGGCAAGGAGATCTGGCGCAGGATGACCCTGTTCTGGGGCGTCCTGTTCGGCATCAACTTCGCCATGGGTGTCGCCACCGGCATCGTCATGGAATTCCAGTTCGGCATGAACTGGTCCTACTACAGCCACTACGTCGGTGACATCTTCGGTGCGCCGCTGGCCATCGAAGGCCTGATGGCGTTCTTCCTGGAAGCCACCTTCGTCGGCCTGTTCTTCTTCGGCTGGAACCGCCTGACCAAGGTCAAGCACCTGATGGTGACCTGGCTGATGGCGCTGGGTACCAACCTGTCGGCGATCTGGATCCTGGTCGCCAACGGCTGGATGCAGAACCCGACCGGTGCGGTGTTCAACCCGGAAACCATGCGCATGGAAGTGGTCGACTTCATGGCGGTGGTGTTCAACCCGGTGGCGCAGGCCAAGTTCGTGCACACCGTCAGCGCCGGTTATGTGACCGGTGCGGTGTTCGTGATGGCGATCAGCGCCCTGTTCCTGCTGCGCAACAAGCACAAGGACCTGGCCCGTCGTTCGTTCGCGGTGGCCGCAGCGTTCGGCCTGCTGTCCTCGCTGTCGGTGGTGGTGCTGGGTGACGAGAGCGGTTACGCCGCCAGTGAACACCAGAAGATGAAGCTGGCCGCGATCGAAGCGATGTGGGAGACCGAGCGTGCGCCGGCCGACTTCACCGCCTTCGGCATCCCGAACCAGGACACCCACCAGAACGACTACGCGGTGAAGATCCCGTACCTGATGGGCCTGATCGCCACCCGTTCGTTGAACCAGCCGATTCCGGGCATCCTGGAACTGGTCGAGCGCGCCGAACACCGCGTGCGCGGTGGCCAGCTCGCCTACGGCGCGCTGGAACGCCTGCGTGCGAACAAGAACGACGTGGAAGCGCGCGAGATGTTCGACCGCCACTGGCAGGACCTGGGCCACGGCCTGCTGCTCAAGCGCTATCGCGATGACATCCTCAACGCCACCCCGCAGGAAATCTCGCAGGCGGCGATGGACACGGTGCCGCGCGTGATGCCGCTGTTCTGGACCTTCCGCGTGATGGCCGGCCTGGGCTTCTACCTGATCGCCTTCTTCGCGCTGGCCTTCTACTACTCGTGCCGCAACAACTTCCAGGACAAGCGCTGGTTCCTCAAGCTGGCCCTGTGGACGCTGCCGGCACCGTGGATCGCGATCGAGTGCGGCTGGTTCGTCGCCGAATACGGCCGCCAGCCGTGGGCGGTCGATGGCGTGCTGCCGACCTTCTATGCGGCATCGGGCCTGGCGCTGCATGAAATCGTGCTGACCCTGGCCGGCTTCACCGCGATCTACACCGCGCTGATCGTGGTCGAGATCAAGCTGATGCTCAAGGCGATCCGCAAGGGGCCGGACGAACTGCTGCCGTCGCTGCAGTCGCCCCAGCCGCATGCTTCCCACATTGCCTCGGCGCCGGCCGCCGGCCAGGCCTGAGGCAGGAGAACCAAGATGGATTTCATTCTTCTGGACTACACCACGCTGCGCGTGATCTGGTGGCTGCTGCTCGGCATCCTGCTGATCGGCTTCGCCGTGATGGATGGTTTCGACCTGGGCGTGGGCACCCTGCTGCCCTTCGTCGCCCGCACTGATGCGGAGCGCCGCCGGGTGATCAACACCATCGGCCCCGTCTGGGAAGGCAACCAGGTGTGGCTGATCCTGGGTGGCGGCGCGATCTTCGCCGCCTGGCCGCCGCTGTATGCGGTCAGCTTCTCCGGGTTCTACCTGGCGATGTTCGTGATCCTGTTCGCCCTGATCCTGCGTCCGGTCGGCTTCAAGTTCCGCAGCAAGATGCCCAGCGAACGCTGGCGCAACACCTGGGACTGGGCGCTGTTCATTGGTGGCTTCATTCCCGCACTGATCATGGGCGTGGCCGTGGGCAACGTGCTGTTGGGCGTTCCGTTCCATTTCGATGACAGCATGCGCATCTTCTACACCGGCTCGTTCTTCGGCCTGCTGATGCCCTTCGCGCTGCTGGCCGGCCTGCTCAGCGTGTCGATGCTGGTCGCCCACGGTGCGGCCATGCTGGTGATCAAGACCGACGGCCCGGTGGCCGATCGTGCTGCCCGCTTCGGCAGCATCGCGGCAATCATCGCCTTCGTGCTGTTCGCAGTGGGTGGCGCCTGGGTGGCCTTCGGCCTGCCGGGTTACCAGATCACCTCGCAGGTGGTTACCGATGGCGCCACCAATCCGCTGCTGAAGACCGCCGAACTCGGCGCCGCCGGTGGCTGGATGCGCAACTACAGCGCGATGCCGGCCACGATCCTGGCCCCGCTGCTCGGCCTGGCGGGCCTGCTGGCCAGTGCGGTGCTGCTGCGTGCCCGTCGTGGTGGCCTGGCCTTCATCGCCTCCGGTGCGGCCATCGCCGGCATCATCCTGACCGTCGGCTTCGCCATCTTCCCGTTCCTGCTGCCGTCCTCGAGCCAGCCCACCTCCAGCCTGACCGTGTGGGATGCCTCGTCCAGCCACCTGACCCTGTGGATCATGCTGCTGGCCACGGCGGTGTTCCTGCCGATCATCCTCGCCTACACCACCTGGGTGTACCGCGTGCTGAAGGGCAAGACCACCACCGAAGAGATGGGCAACAACCCGAACGCCTACTGATTGCCGGTGTGCCGGCCGACGGTCGGCACACTCTTGAACAAAGGAGATTGACCATGTGGTACTTCGCCTGGATTCTCGGTGCCGGCCTCGCCTCGACGGTGGCCATCCTCAACGGCATGTGGTTCGAAGCCCGCGAGCAGAACCGCATCGAGAAAGAAAATCGTCGCTGAGCTGTAAAAAAACCTTGCCGCCCTGGCCTTCACACGGTATCTTAGGCGGCTCCTTCGGGGTGTAGCTCAGTCTGGTAGAGCGCTACGTTCGGGACGTAGAGGTCGCAGGTTCGAATCCTGTCTCCCCGACCACTCACGTGGTCGCATTGAAGCCTGGTGAAGTCATCCAGGCTTTTTTGTTCCCTGAGGTGGCACTGCTTCGGCAGTGTGAAGAAAACAGCATTCACCCCTTGCCGCCATCGGGGTGAATCGCTAGAATAGGCGGCTCCCTTCGGGGTGTAGCTCAGTCTGGTAGAGCGCTACGTTCGGGACGTAGAGGTCGCAGGTTCGAATCCTGTCTCCCCGACCACTTCGGTGGTCACCAAGAAGCCTGGAAGACATCACTGTCCTCCGGGTTTTTTTGTACCCGGCGCCAGGCCGCCCGCATGACGGGACCTTGCCGGAGCGCACACGTACAATGGCCGCGCTGCCGGCCCACCTGCAGCCACCACTCCCCCACCTGCCGCTTCGGCGTAGACCGATGCCGGCGCTGCATGCCATTGCCGCGGCGTGCGACACCTGCAAGGACCACCGATGAGTTCCTCCACTTCCGATTCGCCGTCGCTGCTGCACGGGCGCGTGCTGGCTTTCGCCGCCATCCTGCTGGCAGCGATCAACCTGCGCACCGCAGTAACGTCGATCACGCCCCTGCTGGACGTGCTCGGCCAGCAGTTCGGCTTCGGTACCACCATGACCGGCGTACTGGGCATGCTGCCGACCGCCTCGTTCGCGCTGTTCGGCGTGGCCACGCCGGCACTGGCGCGGCGCCTGGGCCTGGAACGCACTACGCTGCTGGCAATGCTGATGGCGATGGCCGGCCTGCTGCTGCGCTCCAGCGCCGGCAACGTCGGCACGCTGCTGCTGGGCTCGGTAATCGCGCTGGCCGGCATGGGCATCGGCAACGTGGTGGTGCCGCCGCTGGTGAAGCGTTACTTCGCCAACAAGGTCGGCACCATGAGCACGCTCTACATCAGCGTGCTGCAGCTGGGCACGATGCTGCCGGCGCTACTGGCAGTACCGGTGGCCAACGCTGCAGGCTGGCGCGTGTCACTGGGCATGTGGGCGCTGCTTGCACTGGCCGCCGCGCTGCCGTGGCTGGTGCTGGCCAGGCGCGCACCGAAGCCGCTGGCCGACGCCGCCGATCCCACCGCGCAGCCGCACGGAAAGGTCTGGCGCACGTCGCTGGGCTGGAGCATGACGCTGATGTTCGGCATGACCTCACTGATGACCTATTCGATGTTCACCTGGCTGCCGCGCATCGTGGTCGAGGCCGGTGGCACGCCTGCATTCGGTGGCGTGATGGTAGCGGTGTTCTCGGCACTGGGCCTGCTGCCGTCACTGGTCATTCCGTCGATGGCGGTACGCATGCAGAACCCGTTCCCGCTGGTGCTGATCGGCTTCTTCTCGTTCGTGATCGCCTTCACCGGGCTGCTGCTGGCGCCGATGAAGGCTCCCCTGCTGTGGGCCTGCCTGCTCGGCGTCGGCCCGTCCACCTTCCCGCTGGCGCTGACCCTGATCAACCTGCGCACCCGCACCCCGGCCGGCTCGGCCGCGCTGTCGGGCTTCATGCAGGGCGTGGGCTACAGCTTCAGCTGCCTGGGCCCGTTCCTGGTCGGCTGGCTGCATACCGTCAGCAATGGCTGGACGCTCCCGTTCAGCTTCCTGTTCGGCTGCGCCACCCTGATGCTGTGCGCCTCGTGGGTCGCCTGCAAGCCCCGCAAGCTGGAAGATCTCTGGTAGCCCGGCCGGGGCCGCCAGACGGCCCCGCCTACCGCTCGTCAGACACCGGGCAATCTTGACGCCGAACTGACAATTCCGGGCGGATAGTGCCCACGAATGCCCTTCCTTGCCGCGTGCCGGCATCGGGCATGGGGGCGGCAGCGCCGCCCAGGCCACCACTCGGTGTGCGGGGGACTCTCGTTTCAGACAAGACATTGCAGGTCGCTGTCCGGGTTGTATCCGTCTTCAATGGGCGGGAACGCACGAAGGGAGTGACGCGGGCCACGGCCACGCCAAATACTGGCATGTGACTTGCGTCACATTTTCGCAGGTTGTCTGGTTCGGAAGCCAAGGGGGTCCCCAATGGTTGTCCACCGCCGGCTGGCGCTCTGCGTCGGCCTCGCATGCACCGCTCTGGCCTGGACCAGCGGCGCGGCTCCGTCCGACCGCGACGCGGCCCTGGCCGAGATCGGCCGCTACCGCGACCAGGCCCGCTGGCTGGATGCGCTCGGCGCAATCGAGCGCGCCAGCCAGCAGCAGCCCAACGACGATCTGCTGTTCAAGCTGCGCGTGCTGACCCTGGGCGACATCGGCAATGCCTGGCGCGCCTGGGAGCTGTACCAGCAGCGGCCGCAGCTGTTCGACGACGCCCAGAAGCAGCGCCTGGAAGGCGACTACCTGGCCAAACTCGTGGTCTGGAGCCTGGCCTACAGCAGCAGCGAGGACAGCCGCCTGGAAGAAGCCGAGTCGACCCTGGCGCGCATGCAGCGCTACGTCGGCGGCGAAGGCACCCCACCCTCGCAGGCCCCACTGCGCATCCGCATGGACCGGCTGATCCTGCTCAACCGGCTGGGCCGCCATGTACAGGTGCGTGAGGAAGCACGAGCCCTGCAGGCCGAAGGCCACACCCTGCCCGACTACGTGCTGCCTGCCGTGGGCGATTCGTTGATGGGCACCCTGCACCCGGAAGAAGCCATTCCGGTACTGCAGGCGGCCGTCGCTGGCGATCCGGCGCGCGACGCCTCGCATTCGGAACTGGCCTACGCCTACCTGGAAAGCGAGCAGCAGGAAAAGGCGATCGACCTGCTGCAGGCATGGCGCGACAAGGAGCCGGCGTGGCGCTGGAGCAACGGCAAATCACCGTACGCGAACTGGTCACGCTACGAGGCCGATCTCAACCTGGCAATGGTGCGCGCTTACAGCGGCGACCTGGTCACCGCGCAGCACGACCTGGAGTCGATGGTGGACATCGCACCCGGCAACGGAGGCCTGCAGAGTGCGCTGGGCAGCGTCTACATGATGCGCGGCTGGCCACGCAGGGCGCTGCAGCGGCAGCAGATGGCACACGCGCTGGACCCGCGTGACATCGAACCGCGGCTGGGCATGGAAGAGGCCTACGTCGCCCTGCAGCGCGACGACCTGGCGCGGCCGCTGCACGATGACCTGGTCGCACGCTATCCCACCCAACCGGCTGTCGAACGCATGGACCAGGCCTGGCGTGCGCATCGCGGCTGGCAGCTGAAGGCATGGACCGACATCGGCCGCAGCTCCGGTGGCGGTGGCACCTCGCCACTGGGCAACAACGATCGCCACTATGGTGTGGAAGTGGAGACACCGATCCTTGATGACCGCTGGCGTTTGTTCGCCCTGGCCGACCGGCGCTCGACCGATTTCCAGGACCAGCGCATCGATCCCCTGTGGCTGGGTGCGGGCGTGCGCTACCGCTTCGGGCAGCTGGATGCGGAAGCGGCCGTCCTGCGCGCCAACGACCACATCGGCGATACCGGCCTGCGGGTCGGCGTCGGCTGGCAGTTCAACGATTACTGGCACGCCGGCCTGGTGGCCGCGCGCAATGATCCAGACGCCTCGATGCAGGCACGCGCGGCCGGCATCAGCGCCGACAGCGTGAGCGCACAGGTGGACTACCGGCGCAGCGAGCTCACCCATTGGATGCTCGGTGCCAGCCGCTTCCGCTACGACGACGGCAACCATCGCGAACTGTTCAGCACCAGCATTGAACAGCGCCTGTTGACCCGCCCGCGCTGGCTGCTCGATGGCCTGGCCAGTGCCTATACCAGCCGCGGCAGCCGCGACGACGCGCCCTACTTCAATCCGAAGCGCGACCGCATGGTCGAGATCGGCCTGCGCATCGACCAGCAGCTGTGGCGCCACTACGAGCGCCACTTCCGGCACCGGCTGACCGTCTCGCTGGGTGACTACTGGCAGGACGGGTTCGGCAGTGCGCTGGTGCCGACGGTGTCCTACATGCACGAGTGGCAGCTGGGCCCGGGCCGCGTGCTCGAATACGGCGTGCGCTGGTCGCGGCCGGTCTACGACGGCCACCGCGAGCGTCATATCGGCTTCGAAGCCGCACTGCGCTGGGGAGACTGACATGGCCTGCTTCCTGCGACTGATCGTGCTCCTGCTGCTGGCCGCCATGCCGCCGGCGTTCGCGCAGCAGGCCGCGCATCTCGATGCGATCGACAATGGCCTGCTGATCCTCAGCTACCACGACATCCGCGACCAGGTCGCGGCCAAGGGCGATGCCGATACCTATGCGGTGAGCACGCAGAACTTCGCCGCACACCTGGACTGGCTCGGCGCGCATGGTTATCACCCGGTCTCGCTGTCGCAGGTGATCGATGCCTCGCAGGGGCGGGCCACGCTGCCGCCCAAGCCTGTGCTGCTGACCTTCGATGACGGCCTGCGCAGCGTCTACGACAAGGCCTTCCCATTGCTGCAGGCCTACCGCTACCCGGCACTGGTGGCGGTAATCACCGACTACGTGGACATGGCTCCGGGACGCACCATCGACTACGGGTACCGGCCGTTCGGCCGCGATGACTTCGTCACCTGGGCGCAGCTGAAGCAGATGCACGACAGTGGCCTGATCGAAGTGGCCAGCCACACCGACGACCTGCACCACGGCGTGCTCGCCAATCCACAGGGCAATTCCACGCCCGCCGTGGTCACCCGCATCTACAGCCCGGCCACGCACAGCTACGAGACTGAAGCGCAGTATGGGCAGCGCCTGCGCACCGACCTCGCGCGCAGCGTGCAGCGCATCGAGCAGCACCTGGGCGTGCGCCCGCGCGCCATCGTCTGGCCGTACGCGGCCTACAACCAGTTGAGCAATGACATCGCCGAACAGCTGGGCATGCCGGTGTCCTTCGATCTGGAGGGCCGCAGCACGCCGGTGGCCAGCGACCTGCATGGCCTGGCGCGCTTCCTGGTCAGCGACAACCCGACCGTGGAAGGCCTGGCCTACGAGCTGCGCCGCGATGTCGCGCTCGATGGCATCCGTGCCCTGCAGATCGACCTGGATGATGTCTACGACGCTGACCCGGCGCAGCAGGCACGCAACCTCGATGCGCTGGTCGAACGGGTCAAGCGCATCGCGCCGACGCACGTCTACCTGCAGGCGTTCGCCGATCCGGACGGCAACAACACGGCCGATGCGCTGTACTTCCCCAACCGTCACATGCCGATGCGGGCGGACCTGTTCAGCCGCGTCGCCTGGCAACTGAAATCCCGCGCCGGCGTGAAGGTCTACGCATGGCTGCCGGTGCTTGGCTTCGAGCTGCCCGACCCGGCGCAGCGCAAGGCGCTGGCGATCCGCAACGGCGATGCCGACGGCATGTACCGGCTCGACTTCACCAACCCGAAGGCCCGCCAGATCATGCTCGACATCTACGAGGATCTGGCGGTCAATTCCTACTTTGAAGGCCTGCTGTTCCATGACGACGGCTACCTGCGCGACACCGAGCTGCCGGCACTGGCAGCCGGCGGCGATGGCAGTGCGCGCACGCAGGCGCTGATCAGCTTCACCCTGGCGCTGCGCGACAGCGCGCAACGCTGGCGCCCGAAACTGGCCACCGTGCGCAACCTGTACGCTGAGCCGGTACTCCGCCCGCAGAGCGAGGCCTGGTTCGCGCAGCGCCTGGACCTGTTCAACAAGGCCTATGACCAGACCGCGCTGATGGCGATGCCGTGGATGGAAGGCAGCAAGCACCCCGAGCGCTGGCTGGACCAGCTGCTGGCCGCAGTACGCGCACACGACCCGCAGCTGCAGCACACCCTGTTCGAGCTGCAGACCGTCGATTGGCGCAACGGGCAACCGATTCCCGCCGAGCGCCTGCGCGCACAGATCCGCCAGTTGCAGGCACAGGGCGTGCACCACTTCGCCTGGTACCCGGACGATTTCATCGCCGACCAGCCCTCCACCCGCGATGCCCGCGCGGCGATGTCCGCCGGCACCTTCCCGTACCCGGAGAAGTGACATGGACATGCATCCGCTGCTGCAGGTCCTGTTCCAGTTCGCTTTCTACTACCCGATGGTGATGGCGTTCTTCTGGATGTCCGGCGGCCTCTACTACTACTACCGGCGCGAACGCCACTCGCGCCCGCGCAACGACCCTCCATTGATGGTCGAGCCCCCCTTCGCGAGCCTGCTGGTGCCCTGCCACAACGAGGCAGAGAATCTGGATGACACACTCACTGCGGCGCTGGCCCAGCGTTACCCCGCCGACTACGAAGTGATCGCCATCGATGATGGCAGCAGCGATGACACCGGCGCGCGGCTGGATGTGCTGGCGGCAAGGCACCCGCGGCTGCGCGTATTGCACCTGGATCGTAACCTGGGCAAGGCCAATGCGCTGCGCATGGGCGCACTGGCCGCTCGCTCGGAGTACCTGGTGTGCATCGACGGCGATGCAATGCTGGAGGAACATGCGCTGCACTGGATGATCTGGCACCTGGTCAGCGGCAACCGGGTCGGTGCGGTCACCGGCAACCCGCGCATCCGCAACCGCTCCACCCTGCTCGGCCGCCTGCAGGTGGCCGAGTTTTCCTCGATCATCGGCATGATCAAGCGCGCGCAGCGCGTATACGGGCGCATCTTCACCATCTCCGGGGTGATCGCCGGCTTCCGCCGTACCGCCCTGCATCAGGTCGGCTGGTGGTCGGATGACATGGTGACCGAGGACATCGACATCAGCTGGCGCCTGCAGCGCGCGCACTGGGACATCCGCTACGAACCCAATGCGCTGTGCTTCATCCTGATGCCGGAGACCCTCAAGGGCCTGTGGCGGCAGCGCCTGCGCTGGGCCCAGGGCGGCGTGGAGGTGATGCTGCGTCACGCGCGCTCGCTGCTGCACTGGAAAGAGCGGCGCATGTGGGGCGTGCTGCTGGAGTACGTGCTGAGCGTGATCTGGGCCTACACCATGTTGTTCATCGTGCTGCTGTGGGCACTGGGCAAGTTCATCGAGCTGCCGCCGCAGCTGCATATCGCCAGCCTGCTGCCGCAGTGGCATGGCGTGATCCTGGCGCTGGTCTGCCTGCTGCAGTTCGCCAGCAGCCTGATCATCGACCGACGTTACGAAACACAGATTGGACGCAACTATTTCTGGGTCATCTGGTACCCGATGGCGTACTGGCTGATCAGCCTTTCCACCACCCTGGTGGCGTTGCCGAAGACACTGCTGCGCCGTCGCAGCAAGCGCGCCACCTGGACCAGCCCTGACCGGGGGATCCGATGAACGCGCAACGCCCGTCCAACCGCTTCGACTCACGGATGATCCGCAAGCCACACCGCCAGCCGCGCTTCCAGCGCACCGCCTGGGGATTCGTCACGCTGGCGTTCTGGGGCTTCTACTTCTACCTGTGGGCGCCCCTGGTGACCCTGTTCTCGTGGTTGGTTGGCGGCCAGCTGGCCTGGCAGCAGCTGTACGAACGGCAAAGCCAGTTCGATCCCTACGTGCTGGTGGCATTGCCGCTGATGCTGCTGGGCGCCAGCGTGCTGCTGATCGGCTGGGCCGAGTACAACCGCGCCCGCTTCCGTGGCCACGAACGCCGCCTGCCGCGGCCACTGGCCAGCCTCAACGAAGTGGCCGCCGATCTGGGTGCCAGCACGGGGCTGGCCGAACGCCTGATGGGCTGCAAGGCCGCCACGTTGCACATGGATGATCACGCACGTCCGGTCGGCATCCGCCGCGAGGTGGTGTAGCCCGACAACCCGGTGGGGTGCCGACCCTGGTCGGCGCTTGTGCCTGGTGGGTGCCGATCATGGTCGGCACCGGGGTCTGCCGCGAAGAACACCCACGCATGGCGTGGTTCCACTTATGTGCGCGTCTGCCCTTCGCCACGCACCACGAAACGTTCGACGGTGAGCGCTTCCAGACCCATCGGGCCATAGGCATGCAGGCGCGTGGTGGAAATGCCGATTTCGCTGCCCAGGCCCAGCTGGCCACCATCGGAGAAGCGCGATGAGGCATTGACCATCACCACCGCCGAGCGCAGCGCAGTGACGAAGCGCTCGGCATGGTCGGCGTCTGCGGTCGCGATCACTTCGGTGTGGTCGGAGGTATAGCGGCGGATGTGCGCGATGGCCGCATCGAGGTCGTCCACCACGCGCACGGCCAGCACAAGGTCGAGGAACTCGGCGGCGTAGTCCTCCTCGGTCGCCGCCGTGCTGCCCGGCAGCAGCGGCTGCGCCTGCGCATCGGCGCGCAGCTGAACGCCACGCTGGCCAAGCGCCTGCGCCACGCGCGGCAGGAAGGAATCGGCTACGTCACGGTGTACCAGCAGTGTCTCCAGAGAATTGCAGGCGGCTGGCCGGCTGCACTTGCCATCCACCAGCAGGTCGATAGCCTTGCCCAGGTCGGCGCTGGCATCCACGAACAGATGACAGACACCCTTGTAGTGCTTGATCACCGGTACCCGCGCATGCTCGGCAACGAAACGGATCAGGCCTTCGCCACCCCGTGGAATCGCCAGGTCGATCAGCTCATGCAGCTGCAGCAGTTCCAGCATCGCCTCGCGGCGCAGGTCGGTCAGCACGGTCACGGCGGCCGGCGGCACGCCATTGGCCTTCAATGCACCGGCGAGTGCCTGCGCGATCGCGGTGTTGGAGTGAATTGCCTCGGAACCACCGCGCAGGATCACGCCGTTACCCGCCTTCAGGCACAGCGCCGCGGCTTCGGCGGTCACGTTCGGGCGCGCCTCGTAGATCATCGCGATCACGCCCAGCGGCACGCGCACCTTCTGCACACGGATGCCATTCGGGCGCACGTCATCGCGGGTGACCTCGCCGACAGGATCTGGCAATCCGGCCACTTCGCGCACGGCTTCGGCCATCGCGAACAGGCGCGGCGGGTCCAGTGCCAGACGATCGAGCATGGCGCTGCCCACGCCCTTCTCGCGCGCGGCGGCGAGGTCACGTGCATTGCCGGCCAGGATCAACCCTGCATTCACTTCCAGCGCCTGCGCCATCGCCAGCAGCAGCGTGCGTCGTGCCGCGCCGTCGAGGCCGGCAACGATCTGCGCCGCATCACGGCAGGCACGCGCCTGCGCTTCGATCTCGCTCATCGGTGTCTCCTTCAATCCGGTCATGGCAGCACCAGGTCGTCGCGATGGACGACGCTGCCGCCGTAGTTGTAGCCGAGCACGGCCTCGATGTCGCGCGAATGGCGGCCGGCGATCCGGCGCACATCATCGGCCGCGTACTGGCTGACGCCGCGCGCGACGCAGACACGGCCCTGCGGCGCGTTCCAGCACACCTGCACCATGTCGCCACGGCGGAACACGCCCTCTGCACCGGTGATGCCACCGGGCAGCAGCGAGGCGCCCTTCTCGCGCATCGCCTGTGCCGCACCGGCATCGATGACGATCACACCCTCGGCCAGCGGTGCATGCCGCAGCCAGTGCTTGCGGGCGGCCTCGCGGCTGCGTGCGGCATGGATGCGGGTGCCGAACAGGCGGTCCTGCGCCAGCGCGCGCACCACGTCACCGCTGCGGCCATTGAACAGATAGGTTTCGATGCCCAGGCGTCCGGCCTTCGCCGCCGCCTCCAGCTTGGTGCGCATGCCGCCGGTACCGGCGCGCGAGCCGGCGCCGCCCGCCATCGCCAGCACCTCGTCACCCAGTTCCGGCACGTCGTGCAACGGCCGCGCATCGGCCACGGTGCGCGGGTCGGCGCTGTACAGGCCATCGATGTCGGTGGCGATGAACAGCGCATCGGCGTCGACCAGCGCCGCCACGGTGGCAGCCAGGTTGTCGTTGTCGCCGAGCTTGAGCTCATCCACCGACACGGTGTCGTTCTCGTTGACCACCGGCAATGCGCCCAGGCGCAACAGTTCACTCAACGTGGCGCGTGCATTGAGGTAGCGGCGGCGGTTGCGCAGGTCGTCGTGGGTCAGCAGCACCTGCGCCACCGGGCGCTCGAAGAAGCGCTGCCAGAGCCCGATCAGCTGGGCCTGGCCGAGCGCGGCCAGGGCCTGCCGCGCCGCCATCGCCGCGCCCGGTTCATCGGCGCGCGGCAGGATTGCGCGCCCGGCAGCGACCGCGCCGGAAGATACGATCACCACCTCGCGCCCGGCCAGGAGATTGGCCGAGACGAACTGCGCCAGGCCCAGCGCGTGGCGTGGCGACAGGCCGCCGCCATCGGCTGCCAGCAGGCTGCTGCCGACCTTGAGCACCGCACGCCGCCACGGCGGCAGCACCTGTTCGGGGAACGGCGAGGCGACAAGGGCAGCGTGCTGGATCATCGGTCAGGCTCTCAGCGGGTGTTCCATTCGTGCACGGTCAGGTCGGAGGCCTGCATCGTCACCAGTGGATCGGTGGCGACGATGGCCCGCGCCTGCGCCAGGCTGTCCACGTTGCACAGCACGTAGGCGCCACCGCTGCCATCGGCGAAGCCACCGGTCAGCTGCAGCTTGCCCTGCGCCTGCAACGCATCGAGGAAATCACGATGCGGCTGCACCGCTGCATCGTTGAAGTCCGGCCGGCGCATCGCCAGCACCAGATACACCGTGGCCGCCATCAGGACAACGCCTGCCAGCGCGCGCGAAGTTCGTCCAGGCGCAGGTCAGCGGCCGAGCCCGGCGATACACGCGCAGCCAGGCTGCCTTCCGGCGTGCGTCCCTGCCCTGCACTGTCGGCACCGGCCGCAGCCGCCTTGTAGGCCTCGCGGAACGGCACACCGGCCACGGCCGCTTCCACCGCCACGTCGGTGGCATACATGCCCGAATCGATCGCCGCACGCAGCCTGTCGTCGCGCCATTCCAGGTTGGCCAGCAGCGCCGGCAGCAGCTCCAGCGCGGCCAGGCCACGGCCGAAGCCGTGGAAGATGGCACCCTTGGACGACTGCAGGTCGCGATGGTAGCCGGACGGCAGCGACAGCAGCTGCTCGATCTCGGTGCGCGCAGCGGCGACGCTGGCGTGGGTGGCGCGCATCAGCTCGATCACATCCGGATTGCGCTTGTTGGGCATGATCGAACTGCCGGTGGTGTACTGCGCCGGCAGCGCGACGAAGCCGAACTCGGCGCTGGTGAACAGCGACAGGTCCCACGCAATGCGGCGCAGGTCCAGCGTGGCGCCACCGAGCGCTTCCAGTGCAGCCAGCTCGAACTTGCCACGCGACAGCTGCGCGTAGATCGGCGAGATCTGCATGCGCGCGAAGCCCAGCGCGGCGGTGGTGTGCTTGCGGTCCAGCGGCAGGTTCACGCCGTAGCCGGCGGCGGTGCCGAGCGGATTGGCATCGACCAGTGCATGGGTGTCACGGGCGCGGATGGCGTTGTCGATGAAGGCCTCGGCCCAGCCCGCCCACCACATGCCGGCCGAGGACACCACGGCACGCTGGATGTGGGTGTAACCGGGAATCGGCAGGTCCTTCTCGGCCTGCGCGCGGTCCAGCGCGACCTTTGCCACTTCGGTGCTGAGCTGGGCAACGCGCTGCAGCTTCTCCTTCAGCCACAGGCGCGTGGCGACCAGGATCTGGTCGTTGCGGCTGCGGCCGGTGTGGATCTTGCGACCCGCATCACCAAGGCGTTCGGTCAGGCGCGCCTCGATCGCCGAGTGGCCATCCTCGTACTGCGTATCCAGCACGAAGCGGCCTTCGCGGAAGTCCTGCGCCAGGATCTCCAGTTCGCGCAGAAGTCCGGCAAGCTCATCGGCACTGAGGATGCCGATGTGCTGCAGGCCCTGCGCATGCGCGGAGCTGGCAGCGATGTCATGCAGGAAGAACTCGCGGTCGAGGATCACGTCGTCGCCGGCGAGGAAGGTCTGGATCTGGGCGTCGACGGCGACGCCGGGCTTCTGCCAAAGAAGGTCTGCCATGGGGGCTCCGGAATGCGTGTTCAGTGCGGGATCGACGTCAGTTCGTCGATGCCCAGCGCGAGGTTGAGATTCTGCATGGCCTGGGTGGCCGCGCCCTTCAGCAGGTTGTCCAGCGTCGCCACCACGACCACGCGCTTGCCGCCCGGCGCGAGCGTGAAGCCACCGACCTGGGCACCGTGGCGGCCGGCGATGCGGCTGACCCACGGCGCTTCGTCCAGCACTTCGATCAAGGGTTCACCGGCATAGGCCTGCTGGAAGCGCTCGACGATCTGCTCACGGGTCTGCACGCGGTTCAGCCACAGGTTGGCGGTCAGCGTGATGCCACGGAAGTGCGGCGCGACGTGTGGCATGAACTCGACCGCCACGCCCAGCTGTACGGACACCTCGCGCTCGTGCACGTGGTTGGTCAGCGCGTAGGGCATCAGGTTGTCGGCCAGCAGTTCGACGTTGTTCTTGTCCGACGGCGTAGTACCGGCACCGGAGTAGCCGGAGACACCGAAGCACTGCGGCGGACCCGCCAGCAGGTCCAGCAGCGGATGCACCGCCAGCTGCATCGCGGTGGCATAGCAGCCCGGGTTGCTGATGTGCTTCTGGCCGTTGTACCGGCCGCGGGTCAGCTCCGGCAGGCCGTAGTACCAGCTGTTGTCGAAACGGTAGTCGGCCGAGAGGTCGACGATGACGGTGTCCGGCTTCGCGGTTTCAAGCGCAGCCACGAACGGCGCGGCCAGGCCGTTGGGCAGGGCCAGGATCACCGCGTCCACGCCCTTGGCCGCCACCGCATCGGCGTCCAGGTTTTCGTACTGCAGCTCGCCCTGGAATTCCGGGTGGTGGTCGGACAGGCGCTGCCCGGCGCGCTCGCGCGAGGAGACGAAAGCCAGCTTCAGCCGCGGGTGGGCGGCCACCAGCTTGATCAGCTCGGCGCCGGTATGGCCGCGGGCACCGACGATGCCCAGGGTGAAGGTCGAATCGTTCATGCGTGACTGTCCAGGCGGTACTGCAGGTGGCGCTTCACGCCCTGCCATTCCGCATCGATGATGGAGAAGATGACGGTGTCGCGCGGCGTGCCGTCGGCGTGCCGCTTGTGGTTGCGCAGCACGCCATCCTGCTTGGCGCCGAGGCGGGCGATGGCGGTGCGCGAGGTGACGTTGAACCAGCTGGTTTCCAGCACCACGCTGATGCAGCCCATGGCCTCGAAGGCGTGCTGCAGCAGCAACAGCTTGGCCTCGGTGTTGGCGCCGGTGCGCTGCACGCGCGGCGTGTACCAGGTGTAGCCGAGGCTGAGCTTGGGCACGCTGGCATCCATGTCGTAGAAGCGCGTGCTGCCGATGATGTCACCGGCGGCGTCGCGGATCACGAACGGCAGCACCTTGCCTTCGGCGTGCGCCTGCAGCGCGGCCTGTACATAGTGCTCGACCTGCTGCGGTGACGGCACCTGGGTGTACCAGAGCTGGTCCAGGCCGCTGCCTTCGAGGGCAGCGCGCAGGCCGGGGACATGCTCAAGCTGCAGCGGCTGCAGCGCCACGTGCTGGCCGCGCAGGGTAGGCACCGTGTTCCAAACGTCAGGATTGGTCATCGCTCAGCCCTGCAGGCTCGGTGCGCGCTGCGCGCAATGATCGACATAGGTCTTGATCCGGTCGATGCCATCGGCGCCGAACCAGAACACTTTCCAATGGTCCTGCTTGTAGCAGCCATCGGACTCGGCGTAGTAGAAGTGGTTGATCGGGTTGCCGTGGCGCGAGCGCCAGAACAGCTGCGGGGTCTCCTCCAGCATCACGTTCCAGACCGCGCGGCCCAGGCCTTCGCCCTGCGCGTCGTCGAGCACGGCGAACTTGTCCAGGTACACGCCTTCGGCCTCGTCGGTGAGGATCACCGCAGTGCGGTAGTTCTCGCTGACATAGGCACGCAGCAGCCTGGTCTTTTCGAAGTAGTCCGGCACCAGGGTGCGGCCGAAGCTGGATTCGATCAGGCCCTTCAGCCGCGGCAGGTCGAGCTCGCTCCAGGCGGTGGCGCGCAGTACTTTCTCACCCTTGCGCACCAGCGTGCCCGAGCCCTTGTGGGTGAACAGTTCCTTGGCCAGGTCGGCCGGACGCGTGATCGACACCGACGATTCCAGCGGCAGGCGGTCGAGCAGGTCCTTGATCTGTTCGATCTTCACCTTCATGCCACCGTGGATCCACGGCTGCGCGATCAGGTGGTCGTATTCGGTGGACAGGTTGATCGAATCGATCACGTTGCCCGCCTCGTCCAGCAGGCCACCGGTGCCGGTCAGGAAGATGATCTTGTACGGCTGCAGCTCCTGCACCAGCTCGTTGGCGGCGAAGTCGGCGTTGACGTTGAGGATCTGGCCACCGGCGGTTTCACCCAGGCTGGTGATGACCGGGATCGAGCCGGCACGCAGGCTGGCCTCGATCGGTGCCAGGTTGACCTTCTTCACCTCGCCGACCAGGCCGTAGGTGTCCACGTCCAGGTACTCGGCCTCGAACACGCCACCGGTGATCGAGGTGGCACGTGCGCCGTTCTGCTGCAGCGCCTCGACCAGGCGCAGGTTGGACTGCTGGAACACCCGGCGCACGATCGCCAATGCTTCCGGCGAAGTCACGCGCAGGCCGTTCACGGTCTGCTTCTCGATGCCGGCCGCCGACAGCTCGGCATCCAGCTGCGGGCCGGCGCCGTGCAGCACGATCGGGGTCAGCCCGACTTCCTGCAGGAACGACAGCGAAGAGGTCAGCGCGTCGAGATCGTCGCGCAGCACCGCGCCGCCGACCTTGACCACGGCGAAGCGCTTGGCATCCAGCTGCGAAAAGCGCTTGAGGTACTGGCTGATCTCCTTCGCGCTGGCCATGCTGGAAAGCAGGCGCACGATGGTCTGGCGGGTCTGGCGGTGGGGCTGGAGGGCAGGAGACATTTCGGTTTCGTCACAGGCGGCGGTCGCCGCGTTGCAGTTCCGCCATGCCCGGGGCATGGCGGCGTTGTGGGGTCGATCAGGCGCCGGCGGTGATGATCCGATGCACGGCGTCGGTGTAGCGCTGCAGCTGGTCCAGCGTCACGAACTCATCGGCGGTGTGGGCCTGGGCGATGTCACCCGGGCCGAACACCAGGGTGGTGTAGCCAGCGGCCGAGAACAGCGACGCCTCGGTCCAGAAATCCACCGCATTGCCGATCGTCAGCTCCAGCGCATCGGCCACGTCGCGCGCCAGCAGGCGGCGGTTCTCAGCTTCGGCAATGTCACCGGCGGGCAGGCTGGGACCACGGAACGTCTCGGTGAAAACGGCGGCTTCCGGCTCGGCGAAACCGGCGAAGGTCGCCAGCAGGCCATCGATGTCCATCGACGGCAGCGGGCGGAACCCGAAGCGCACCTCAGCAGCCGGTGCGATCATGTTGGCCTTGATGCCGCCTTCGACGCGGCCGATATTGAAGCGCAGTCCGGTCAGTCCGCCAAAGCGCGCCGAAGCCAGCGATTCCACATGATCCAGCGCGCGGTTTCCCCAGCGCATGGCCTGGTGCAATGCGCTGGCGGCCGCATCCTGCTTGCCCGAGGCGTGCCCTGCCCGACCGGCGAACTGCATCAGCACCGAACTGATGCCACGGTGCGCCAGCACTGCTTCGCTCATGGTCGGTTCGGCCACGAGTACGGCTTCATACGGCAGGCCACGGGCCAGGAACGCGGCGATGCAGCGCGGGTCGTTGGCTTCTTCGTCGCTGGAGAACAGGAACGCGGCGTCGCCATCGCTGGCGTTGGCCGCCGCCACCAGTGCAGCGGCGGCGCCCTTGATGTCACACACGCCCAGGCCGACCACACGGTCGTCCAGGCGCCGCATCACATGCGGATCGGCACTCCAGTGCGGCGAGTCCGGGACGGTATCCAGATGCACGTTGAACAGGTACTTCGGCGTCCCACGCACGGCGTACAGGCTGACCGCACCCGCGCCATGGTCGATCACCTCGACGTTGAAGCCGGGCAGGTTCGCGCGCAGGTAATCGAAGATGCCACCGGTGGTGATCGCACGCGGCGGGTTGCGGGTGTCGAAGGACACCAGGGCCTGCAGGTGATCGAGCGTCTGTTCAAGCATGTGTCTGAATATCCGTAGGGTTCGAAATCGGTAGTGCCGGCCGCTGGCCGGCTGCGCAATGATCCAGCCGTGCCACGAGCCGGCCAGCGGCCGGCACTACCCTCCATTGACGCTGCGAGGCGCCTGCCAGCGGCCGGCGCCCCCGTCACAGGTCAACCGCGATTGACCTGCGCATAGACAGTCGAACTCATGCCGAACAGCTTGATGAAGCCTTCAGCCTCCTCCACGCCCCAGTCGGCCGACTGTGCGTAGGTGGCGCCCTTGGTGTTGAGCAGGTGCGGCGACTTCACCGCCACCGCGTCGACGCGGCCACCGCGGGTTTCCAGCACCACTTCGCCGTTGACCTTGGCCTGCGAGGACTTCAGGAACGCTTCGATGTCGGTCTTCAGCGGGTCGTGGTAGAAGCCTTCGTACACCAGCTCCACCCACTTGCGTGCCACGTCCGGCTTGAAGCGGTTCTGCTGCTTGGTCAGCACGGCATCTTCCAGCGCGCGGTGCGCGGCCAGCAGCGAAACCAGGCCCGGGGCCTCGAACACGATGCGACCCTTCAGGCCGATCACGGTGTCGCCGGTGTAGACGCCGCGGCCAACGCCGTACGGGGCGAACAGCTTGTTGAGCTGGGCCAGGATCTGGTCGCCCGGCAGCGCCTTGCCGTCCAGTTCCACGGCTTCGCCTTCAACGAACTTCAGGGTCACGGTCAGCGCCTGTTCCGGCCATTCGCTGCGCGGCGAGCACCAGCCACGCGCGCCTTCACCCGGGGCTTCCCAACGGTCGATCTCACCGCCGGACATGGTCACGCCCAGCAGGTTCTCGTTGATGGTGTAGGCCTGCTGCTTGGCGCGCACGCCGAAGCCGCGCTCTTCCAGGTACTTCTGCTCGTAGGCGCGGGTCTGGGTGTGTTCCTTCTGGATCTCGCGGATCGGCGCGATGATCTGGTAGTCGCCCAGTGCCTTCACAGCCAGGTCGAAGCGGACCTGGTCGTTGCCCATGCCGGTGCAGCCGTGGGCGATGATGTGGGTACCCAGCTCGGCAGCACGCTTCAGCGCGGCATCGACGATCAGGTAGCGGTCCGAGACCAGCAGCGGGTACTGGCCCTGGTAGCCTTCGCCGGCCCACACGAACGGCTTGACGAAGCCTTCCCAGATGGCCGGGCCACCATTGACGGTGACGTGGCTGGTCACGCCCAGTTCGGCGGCGCGCTTCTCGATGAAATCGCGCTCTTCATCATCCACGCCGCCGGTGTCGGCGAACACGGTGTGCACGTTGTAGCCACGCTCCTGCAGGTAGGGCACGCAGAAGCTGGTATCCAGGCCGCCGGAGAAGGCGAGAACGACGTCTTTGTTGCTCATGGGGAGGGTATGTCCTGGTAGCGCCGGGCCGTGCCCGGCGGAAATGATTGAATCGGAAAAAATCAGCGCCCGGCAACGGCGGCCATGATCGCCTTCTGCACGTGCAGGCGGTTCTCGGCTTCGTTGATGGCGATGCACTGCGGCGAATCCATCACCGCATCGGTGGCCTTCACGTTGCGGCGCAGCGGCAGGCAGTGGCTGAACACCCCGTTGTTGGTCAGCGCCATCTTCCGTTCGTCCACGATGAAGTGCTTGAACTGGTCACGGATCGGCTTTTCCGGTTCCCAGTTGCCGAAGAACGGCAGCGCGCCCCAGCTCTTGGCGTAGACCACGTCGGCGCCTGCGTAGGCGCTGTCGATGTCATGGCTGATCTTCAGCGAACCGCCGCTCTCGGCCACGTTCTGCTCGGCCCAGCCCATGTAGCGGTCGTCGAGGATGTAGTCGGCGGTCGGGCACAGCAGGGTCACGTCCATGCCCATGCGGGTGGCGATGGTCAGCGCCGAATTGGCAACGGCAGTGTTCAGCGGCTTGGGGTGGTAGGTCCAGGTCAGCACGTACTTCTTGCCGCGCAGGTCCTGGGTGCCGAAGTGCTCCTGCAGCGCCATGATGTGGGCCAGCTCCTGGCACGGATGGGTGATGGTCTCCATGTTGATGACCGGCACCGGCGAGTACTTGGCGAAGCTGTTGAGGACGATGTCCTGGCGGTCGTAGGCCCAGTCGACGAACTTGGGGAACGCGCGCACGGCGATGATGTCGCAGTAACGGCCCAGCACCTTGGCCACTTCAGCGATGTGCTCTTCGGTATCGCCGTCCATCACCGTGCCGAGGTTGAACTCGATCGGCCACGCATCCTTGCCCGGCTGCAGCACCACCGCGTGGGCGCCGAGCTGGAACGCGCCCAGTTCGAAGCTGGTGCGGGTGCGCATGGACGGGTTGAAGAACACCAGCGCGATCGACTTGCCCTTGAGCTGGTCGCCGAGCTTGTTGCGCTTGAACAGCGCGGCCTGGGTCAGCAGCGCGTCGAGATCGCTGCGGCTCCAGTCCTGGGTGTTCAGGAAGTGCTTGGGGGACATCATCTTTCCTTGCGTGGCGGCGCCGGGTTCGACGCAGTGGAAGGGAAAAGCAGGAACCAAAGGTGGAGCGAAAAGGTTGCAGTTGCAGCTTTCAGAACGCAGAAACGAAAAAACCCAGCCGGCGGGCTGGGTTTTTTTCGGACGAACAGCAAAAAGCTCCGGTTACCCAGCGAGAATGTGGGGTTCCGGTCGACGCGCACGCGAGGTCATGCCAGACGCCTGTCGGGCTGCGCTGCTGTCGTGCTGGAAGTCGGTGAGCTTCATGGCCGAATATCTTTGCATGCGGCCGTGACCGGCGCAAGGGGCCGGGGTCGCAGAATCAGGGATTGCCGGCGGCGCCCTGCTCCGGACCGACCCAGGGGGTGATCGACACCCGGATCTTGAGCCGGTTGCCGGGGTCTTCCGGCAGCCGCGAGCGGTACTTGGTGCCCTTGTAGACGTAATCCACGTCGTAGGCGATGGGCCGGCGGAATTCACGCCCCACCGGCACGATGCGGCAGTCGCGGGTCAGCATGGGGCCGTTGTTGGCCGGCGCCGGGGCCGGCGACTCGGTTCCGACCTCCTCAACGGCCTCCTCGTCACTGCGCTTGAACATCGAGCGCACCGAGTCCCAGAAGCGGCTGATCCGGCCCTTGTCCTCGACCGGCTCCTCGCCGGTCACGTTCACCGGGGCCAGGGTCCGGGTCGACACCGGCTCGCAGTGCTCCTCGGTGCGGGTCGCGCGCAGGGTCTGGAACACGGGTTCGACGTTCAGCACCTGCGCGTAGTCGAACTTCACGTTCTCCACGATCACCACCCGGTTGCGGGGCTCGGCCTCCTGGGCCAGCACCACGGCGGGCAGCGCCGACAGGTAGGCCAGGGTCAGCAACGCGGTGGATTTCATTGGCGACGGGAGCAAGGACACGGCAATAGTGTAGGCAGTGGCGAGCGCAAGGGGCTGAACATTACCCGTCCACGCTGCTCCTGCCCACCCCACCCGGAGGAACCGGCGTCCACCGGTGGCAGCCAGTGCCCCCAAAGGGGGCCGACACGTTCTAAAATCACAGGCTTGTCCCCCAGCCACAGCCCCATGACCCTGCGCCTGCACAACAACCTGACTCGCCAGCTCGAACCGTTCACTCCGCTCGACCCGGCCTGTCCGACCCTGTATGTGTGCGGCCCCACGGTCTACAACTACGTGCACATCGGCAATGCCCGTGGCCCGGTGGTGTTCGGGGTGCTGGCCGATCTGCTGCGGCGCCGTTTCGGCGCGCTGCGCTACGCCCGCAACATCACCGACGTGGACGACAAGATCAACACCGCCGCCCGCGAGCAGGGCGTGCCGATCAGCACCATCACCGGCAAGTTCGCCGCCGCCTACCGTGAAGACATGGCCGCGCTGGGCGTGGTACCGCCGGACATCGAACCGGAGGTGACCGCGCACATTCCGCAGATCATCACCATGATCGAGCAGCTGATCGCCAACGGGCATGCCTATGCCGCCGAGGGCCACGTACTGTTCGCAGTGGCCAGCTTCGACGGCTACGGCAAGCTCTCGCGCCGCGACCCCGACGAAATGCTGGCCGGCGCCCGCGTCGACGTGGCCCCGTACAAGCGCGACCCGGGTGATTTCGTGCTGTGGAAGCCGTCCAGCGACGACCTGCCCGGCTGGGCGTCGCCCTGGGGCCGTGGCCGCCCGGGCTGGCACATCGAGTGCTCGGCGATGGCCGCGGCTCACCTGGGTGAGACCATCGACATCCATGCCGGCGGCGTCGACCTGCAGTTCCCGCACCACGAGAACGAGCTTGCGCAGAGCGAATGCGCCCACGGCGGCAAGATCTTCGCCCGCTTCTGGCTGCACAACGGCATGCTCAACTTCGGCGGCGCCAAGATGAGCAAGTCGCTGGGCAACATCGAGCGCGTGCATGATCTGGTGCGCCAGCATCCGCCAGAAGCGCTGCGCCTGGCCCTGCTGTCGGCCCACTACCGGCAGCCGCTGGACTGGTCCGATGCGCTGATCGAACAATCGGTGCGCACCCTGGACCGCCTGTACGGCACCCTGCGCGAACTGGCGTCGATCGAGGCCACGGCAGTGATTCCGGCCACGGTCGAGGCCACCCTGGACGACGATCTCAACACCCCACAGGCGCTGGCCGAAGTGGCCCGCATCGCCGCCGATGCGCGTCGTGCCACCGACCCGGCCGAGCAGGCGCGCCTGAAGGGTGAACTGCTCGGCGCCGGCCTGGCACTGGGCCTGCTGCAGGCCGATCCGGCGCAGTGGTTCGGCACCGCGGCCAGCGATGACGGCGACGATGCCCGCATCCAGGGCCTGATCGACGAGCGCGCCGCGGCCAAGAAGGCACGCGACTTCGCCCGTGCCGACGCCATCCGCGACCAGCTGGCCGCCGAAGGCATCGTGCTGGATGACACCCCGCAGGGCGTTCGCTGGTCGCGCAAGCGCAGCTGATCTGCCCTGCCCCGTGGCCGGTCCGCCGGCCACGCCCCACCGTAGAGACTGTTGTGACCGACTCCCCGTTCCCGCTTGAACCCACCGCCGCCGAGGCCCAGACCGCCATCGCCGAGGAATTCGGCTTCTTCGGCGACTGGTCCGAGCGCTACCAGTACCTGATCGACCTCGGCCGCAAGCTGCCGGTCTTCCCGGAAGAATGGAAGACCGAAGAGCATCGCCTGCTCGGCTGCCAGTCGATGGTCTGGATCGTGCCGGAAGGCAACGCGCAGTCGCTGCGCTTCCATGCCATCAGCGATTCGGCGATTGTCTCCGGCCTGATCTTCCTGGCGCTGCGCGTGTACTCCGGGCGCTCGGCGCAGGAGATCCTGGCCACCGAACCGAGCTACATCCAGGACATCGGCCTGGCCCGCCACCTCTCGCCCACCCGCAGCAACGGCGTGGCGGCGATGCTGGCGTTCATCCGTGAGACGGCGCAGGCGCAGCTGCAGCGCGACCCGTCGTGAGCGAGCCCGCCACGGCCGAAGACAGTGCACTGGGCCTGCTGTCCCGGCCCGGTTTCGCCAGGCTGCTGGCCTACCGCATCTTTGCGATGCTGTCCTACCAGGTGGTCGCGGTCACTGTCGGCTGGCACATCTACGAAGTCACCCGCAATCCGTTCTCGCTGGGCCTGATCGGCTTGGCCGAGGTCGTGCCGTTCTTCTGCGTGGCTCCGTTCGCCGGTTACCTGGTGGATCACCTGCCGCGCCGTCGGCTGGGCATGGTCGCCTGTTGCGGGCTGATCGCCACTGCACTGGTATTGACCAGCGTGGCCATGGGCTGGTTGCCGATTGACGGCGTGTGGCCGATCTATGCGGCCATCGCGCTGACCGGCATGGTCCGCGCCTTCCTGTCGCCGATCTACAACGCCTTGTTCGCCCGCGTGCTGGCCCGTGACCAGTTTGCCCGTGGCGCCGGCCTGGGCGCGGTGGTGTTCCAGGCCGGCATGATCGCCGGCCCGGCATTGGGCGGCGTGCTGGTCGGCTTCGGTGGCAAGGGCCTGTCCTACGCGGTGGCTACGGCCTTTGCGCTGGTGGCGATGGCCTGCCTGGCCACGCTGAAGGTGGAAGAACCGGTGCATACCGGTCCGGCCGCACCGATCTTCAAGAGCATCGCCGAAGGCGCGCGCTTCGTGGTCGGCAACCGGATCATGGTCGGCGCGATGGCGCTGGACATGTTCTCGGTGCTGCTGGGCGGCGTGGTAGCGATGCTGCCGGCGTTCCTGCACGAGATCCTGCACCACGGCCCGGAAGGCCTGGGCATCCTGCGCGCGATGCCGGCGCTGGGCTCGGTGTGCGTAGGCCTGTGGCTGGCGCGCCATCCGCTGCACCGCAATGCTGGCCGCGTGCTGCTGTTCGCGGTGGCCGGCTTCGGCCTGTGCGTGATCAGCTTCGGGTTGTCGCAGCACTTCTGGCTGTCGGCGCTGATCCTGCTGTTCTACGGCGCGTTCGATGGCGTCTCGGTGGTGATCCGCTCGACCATCCTGCAGTTGGCTACGCCGGAAGAGATGCGCGGTCGCGTATCGTCGATCAACGGCATCTTCATCAGTTCGTCCAATGAGCTGGGCGCGTTCTATGCCGGCACGATGGCGAAGCTGCTCGGCCTGGTGCCGGCGGTGGTGCTGGGCGGATTCGCGGTGCTGAGCGTGGCCGGGATCACCGCGTGGAAGAACCCAACGCTGCGGAAACTGAATCTTCGCGACCTGCAGTGACGCTGCTAACAGCGGATTCGGCGGCGCCGGGTGTTTGGCTGGGGCCGTTGCTCTCCCTCGATGATTGGGCTTGTCACTTTCTTTTCGCGAAAAGAAAGTAACCAAAGAAACGCTCCGCCATCCGCGAGCCGGCGCTGCGCGCCGGTGCCCTGTGCTCCTCGGTGAATCAGGGGACCGCGCGGAGAGCCAGCCGACTAGCTGTGTAAACCCACCACGTTGTTCAGCGGGATTCTGGAAATAGGCGGCTGGCTGCCGATCCCCATGTGGGGTCGGTGCCAGTTGTAGTGATGCAGCCATTCAGGTAGCACGGCATCGCGTTGCTCTGACGAAGCGTACTCGCAGGCGTAGGCCCATTCGCGCAAGCTGGTCTGGATGAAGCGCTCGGCCTTGCCGTTGGTTCGCGGGGTGTAGGGCTTGGTCCGATAGTGCTTCATGCCCAACGAGGCGACGAGTCGAGCGAAGACGCCGGAGCGATAGCAGGCGCCGTTGTCAGTCAGGACACGCTGGAAGGTGACCCCTAGCGTCTTGTAGTACGCCAAAGCGGCCAGCAGCGCTTGGCAGGCCGTTGGGCCCTTCTCATCGGTGTGAACGCTGCTGAAGGCGACTCGTGAGTGGTCATCAATGGCCACATGGACATAGCCCCAGCCACCGCCGCCAGCATTGCCACGCCGATTCGGATCGACCCGGTGTCCGGGCCGGTGGAAGTTGCCGAGTTTCTTGATATCCAAGTGCAGCAAGCCGCCCGGGCTGTCGTACTCATACCGGACCGCCTTCTTCGGTGGGTCCAGAAGGCACAGGCGATTGAGTCCTCGTCGGCGCATCAGTCGTGAAATGGTGCTGTGAGCCACACCCAGTGCCTTGGAAATGGTCAGGTAGGTTTGCCGTTGACGTCGACGCTGGACGATCTGCTCTACCAGTGCCTCGGGGGTGCCATGGGGGCTGCGGCTGGGCCGAGAGCTGCGGTTCTGCAGCCCAATCAGGCCCTCGGCTCGATATCGGGCCAGCCACTTGTAAGCCGTGCGTACACTCACCCCGCAAGCCTGGGCGGCCTCTTCTGGCCGAAGGCCTTGCTCAGTGATGCGGCGGACAAGAAGTTCTCGACTAAACGGCGTCAAACGGGCATTTTTATGATGGTTCATCCGGGCTCTTTGGGGACTGGATAGGTGTGGTAACCACCATTTTCCAAAGATGCCCCGGATGAACAACCTACCGAGAGATCACAACTAGCAGTCGGCTCTACAGGATCGAGCGGCCTCTTCGCCCCGGATTCCCCTGCGGTGCTCGGCTCGCTACAAGGCGGACTCAACAGCCGCGAGCACGCATGACCGCTCCTGTCGGCCTGAGCAGAGCGTGGACTCGGCTCTACATCGGCCGCGCACGCAGGAAACCGTCGAGAGCCTGGGGGTGGGTCCGGGCGGGACCGTCCGCGGCATGGATGCCGCGGCCGAGCTTACAGGGATGTACTTGCAGCGTGTCCTGCCCGGACCCACCCGCAGGCTCCACCCGATACCCGGAAGGCGCTGCTCTACACAGCCAACTCGAACCCAACAAAAAACCCGGCCAAGGCCGGGTTTTTCGCATGACCAGACAACGAACTGGAATCAGTCGCCCTGCTGCTTCTGCAGGTGCTCCCAACGCTCCTGGGCGTCGATGGTACGCTCGGCGGTCAGGCGCGCTTCCAGGCGCTCCAGGCCGATTTCTTCGCCGGTGTCGACGCAGTACCCGTAGTCGCCGGCTTCCAGGCGCTTCAGGGTGCTGTCGATCTTGCCGATCAGCTTGCGGTAGCGGTCGCGGGTACGCAGTTCCAGCGAGTTCTCGGTCTCGCGGGTCGCACGCTCGGCTTCGTCGCCGATGTCACGCACTTCCTCGCGCAGGTTCTCGATGGTCTGCTTGGACTCTTCCACCAGGTCCGCGCGCCAGTTCTGCAGGCGCTGGCGGAAATACTCCTGCTGCAGCGAGCTCATGTATTCCTCTTCCGAGGACGGCTTGTAGCCAGCCGGCAGGATCGGGCGGCCAGTGGCCTCGTCGGTCTTGTACTCGACGACCTTGTACTTGCTGCGCGGGGCCGGTGCTGCCGAGCGGGCGGCGACGGCCACGGCAACCTTGCCGACAGGGCGCGACACGGTCTTCGGGGCGGAATCGGATTTCACGGCGGTTTTGGCAGGCGATTTCGAAACGGGCACGGGATTCTTGGATTGCGGGGCCTTCGAAGCGACAGGAGCGGCGGCCGGGGCCGGCGTTGAGGCCGGCTGGGCTGCCGCCACTGCCACGGTCTTGGCCGGGACAGGCTTGGCCGGAGCCGGCTTGGCAGCAGGCTTCGGTGCGGACTTCACTACTGGGGCCGGGGTCGGCTTTGTGGCCGGCGCGGCAACGTTCTTGGCAACCTTCTTTACAGCGGCGGGCGTGGCGGCCGGTTTGGCCGCAGCGACCTTCTTTGCTACGGGCTTGGCGACCGGCTTGGCTGCAGCCTTCTTCACCACCGCCTTCGGCGCTGGCTTGGCGGCTGCCTTCCTGGCCACCGGCTTGGCGGCGGCCTTCTTCACCGGCGCAGCCTTGCTGACGGTCTTCTTCACCGGCGCCTTCTTGCTGGCAGCGGCTGGCTTGGCCTTGGCGGGCGCAGCGGCCTTCTTCGCCACCGGCTTGGTTGCCTTGACCGGCGTTTTCTTTGCGGTGGCCTTCCTGGCCGCCGGTTGCGAGGACGCTGCCTTGGTCGCCGGCTTGCTGGCCGGCTTCTTGGCAACGGGCTTTGCCGCCAACTTCTTCACAACAGGCTTGGCGGTTTTCTTGGCGGCCGTTGCGGCCTTCTTTGCAGTTTTTTTAGCAGCCACGAAACGCTCTTCCTTGGATTCCCCGGGGCCCGGGAAAGCGGGCCTTTATAGCCTACCCGACCCGCAGCAGCAACCTTGGCACCCTGCTCCATTCAGTCCTGGAGTCAAGGTGCCCAAGTGGCAGTCCGACGAACACGGACCGCCTTGCGCGGTACGGAACCTGGCCAACACCCGCGGGTGCTGGTACCGGTCGCAGGCCATCGGCGACATGCGACCAACGGCCCATCCTGCACAAATGCGGCCTTCATGCCAACTGGCATAAGATGACTGGGTGATCTCGCGCCTGCTCATTGCCCTGCTGCGCTTCTACAAGCGCTTCATCAGCCCCCTGCTGGGGCCGCGCTGCCGTTTCGTGCCGAGCTGTTCTGAATACGCGATGGATGCCATCTCCCGGCACGGGCCGCTGCGCGGCAGCTGGCTGGCTGCGCGCAGGCTGGGCCGCTGCCATCCGTTCCACCCCGGCGGCTTCGATCCGGTGCCCGAATCCACCCATGCCCCCTCTTGCCGTTGCACAGGAAAACACTGACATGTCCTCCACCCTCATCACCAACGCCCGGATGGTCAACGAAGGCCGCACCTTCGACGGCGACCTGCGCATCGAGAACGGCCGCATTGCGCAGATCGGCAACGGGCTGGCGCCGCGCGACGGCGAGCAGGTGGTGGACGCCGCCGGGCGCTGGCTGCTGCCCGGCATGATCGACGACCAGGTGCATTTCCGCGAACCGGGCCTGACCCACAAGGGCGACATCGCCAGCGAATCGGCCGCGGCCGTGGCCGGTGGCCTGACCAGCTTCATGGACATGCCCAACACCAACCCGCCGACGCTGGATTCGACCATCCTGGAAGCCAAGTACGAGCTCGCGCGCGGCCGCGCCTGGGCCAACTACGGCTTCTACCACGGTGCCAGCAATGACAACCTGGACGCGATCCGTGCGCTGGACCCGAAGAAAGCGCCGGGCGTGAAGGTGTTCATGGGTGCTTCGACCGGCAACATGCTGGTCGACAACCCGGAAACGCTGGACGCGATCTTCCGCGAATGCCCGACCCCGATCATCACGCACTGCGAAGACACGCCGATGATCGATGCCAACCTCAAGGCCTTCCAGGAAAAGTACGGCGATGCGCTGACCCCGGACATGCACCCGGACATCCGTTCGCGCGAAGCCTGCATCAAGTCGACGCGCCTGGCGATGTCGCTGGCACGCAAGCACGGCACCCGCCTGCATGTGCTGCACATCTCCACCGCCGATGAGCTGGCGCTGTTCGAGAAGGGCCCGCTGATCCGCGCCGATGGCAGCCGCAAGCAGATCACCGCCGAAACCTGCGTGCACTTCCTGCACTTCGCGCGTCCGGACTACGCGACCAAGGGCAACCTGATCAAGTGCAACCCGGCGATCAAGGAAGTGTCCGACCGCGAGGCAATCACCGCTGCGTTGGCCGATGACGTGCTGGACGTGCTGGCCACCGACCACGCGCCGCACACCTGGGAAGAGAAGCAGAAGCCCTACGCGCAGGCACCGTCGGGCCTGCCGCTGGTGCAGTACGCGCTGGTGGCCGCGCTGGAGCGGGTGCACGAAGGCAAGCTGACCCGCGAGCAGGTGGTGCAGAAATTCGCACATGCGCCGGCGCAGCTGTTCGACGTGGAAGAACGCGGCTTCCTGCGCGAAGGCTACTTTGCCGACCTGGTGCTGGTGGAGGACGTGCCGTTCACCGTCAAGCGCGAGGACGTGCTGTCCAAGTGCGGCTGGTCGCCGTTTGAAGGCACCACCTTCCGTTCCCGCGTGGCCTCCACTTGGGTCAACGGCCAGCTGGTGTGGGACGGCAGCAAGCTGGTGGGTGAACCCGCCGGCCAGCGCATGACCTACGACCGCTGATGCGTTCGGCACTGATGATCGGGGCGCTGCTGCTGGCCGCGCCCCTGTTTTCCTCTTCCCCTGCGCAGGCGCAGGATGGCATCGGCAGCCTGATCGACAGCCGCGTGGTGTTCCCGGCCAGTGCGTCGCAGGGCGCGCTGGTGATCGGCAAGGTACCCGCCGGCAGTCGCGTGCAGTATGCCGGCCGCCAGCTGCGGGTAAGCGGCTACGGCAGCGTGGTGTTCGGCATCGGCCGCGACGAGAAGGGTCCGCTGCGCGTACAGGTGCAACGCCCCGATGGTGGCAGCGAGACCGCGACCATTGCGGTGACGCCGCGCGACTGGCCCACCGAGCGGGTCAACGGGGTGCCACCGAAGACGGTCAATCCGCCGGCGGCGATCGCCGAGCGGATCAAGCGCGAACAGGCGCAGGTGACCGCCGCACGTGCCCGCGATGACGACCGCACCGACTTCACCCAGACCTTCATCTGGCCGGTACAGGGCCGCATCAGCGGCCGCTTCGGCAATGCGCGCGTCTACAACGGGCAGCCGGGGGCCGGCCACTCCGGCATGGACATCGCGGTGCCGACCGGCACCCCGGTGAAGGCGCCGGCGGCCGGCATCGTGACCTTCGCCGGTCCGGACCTGTACCTGACCGGCGGCACGCTGCTGCTCGACCACGGCTTCGGGATCAGCTCCAACTTCCTGCACCTTTCGCGCATCGACGTAAAAGTTGGCGACCGTGTGGAGCAGGGCCAGGTGATCGCTGCCGTCGGCGCCACCGGCCGTGCCACCGGCCCGCACCTGCACTGGGGCATGAACTGGTTCGACACCCGCATCGACCCGTTGCTGGTGCTGGAACGCAAATAACGGTAGTGCCGGCCGCTGGCCGGCAACCGCATGAATTCTGCAGTGCCCGAGCTGCCGGCCAGCGGCCGGCACTACCAGACAGTTGGATCAACCGCGCGCGGCCCACCACACGCGCAGCAACGTGCGCACCGGGGTGGCTTCGATTGGCTTGCCTGCGGCCTGCGCGGCAACGCGGGCGCGCGCCAGGCTCGACCACACGCGCCGCGGGCGCGGACCCGGCACGCGGCTGCCCCATCCTTTCAACAGGTACTGGGCCCAGCGCTGCGCGGCCGTGCTGGAATCCTCATCCAACAGGCTGCGCGGCACACCGGCCACGCCGGCGTCCTGCAGGCGCTGGGCCAGGGTCTGCAGCTGCACCGCACGACCGGCGCCGGTGCGCGGCTTGTCGGCAAACAAGGCCGCTTCCACTGCGGCCACGGCGTCGGCGTAATTGGCCAGCGCACGCTCGGCACCGGCTGCATCCAGCGCAACGGTACGCGCTTCAACGAGGTCCGGCAGTGCTTCGGCCAGTTGCACCCACGGCGCACGCACCGGCTCCAGCAGACGGCCCAGCGGATGGCGCGAACGATGCCCTGCCCAGCTGCGCAGCTCCTCGCCCCACCACGCCAGCTTGGCATCGGCGGGCAGCGGATCGCCGCTGGTGTTGAGCATGTCGTCGAACTCCTGCAGCAGCGCAAACCACGCCACTGCGAGCTCGCGTTGCGGTTCGGCCACGAACGGGGCGGCCACCGACCATTCCGGCCAACGGCTGCGCCACTTGTCGAGGAAACTGTCCAGCGCGGTACTGCTCACTACGGGATTCCTTACGGCTGGGCCGGGGCTGCCGGCCGGGTCGGCCAGAGACTGGCCAGTTGCAGAAGTTCAGCGTTCTCGACCAGCACGTCGGCCTGCCAGGCCAGCGGATCGTCGCTGTGCAGGCGGTAGCCCCACAGCGCCGCCACCGACGGCATCGCGGCAGCACGTGCAGCGATGATGTCGCGCTCGTCATCACCCACGTACACGCAGTCTTCGGCGGCCATGCCGATGGCCTGCGCAGCGTGCAGCAGTGGAAGCGGGTGCGGCTTGCGCTCGGCCAGGCTGTCACCGCCGACCAGCACCGCGCAGCGCTGCTGCCAACCATGCTGCGGCAGGATCAGGCGCGCCAGGTACTCCGGCTTGTTGGTGACGATGCCCCATACCGTACCGGCCTCATCCAGCGCGGCGAGCATGCCGGCCACGCCGTCGAACAGCACCGCGTACTGGCCGATCAGCGCTTCGTAGCGCTGCAGGAATTCCGGGATCAATGCATCGCGCGCAGCGGCATCCAGGTCCGGGAAAGCGGCCCCGACCATCGCGCGCGAGCCCTTGGAGACCACCGGCCGCAGCTGCGCCGGATCGACCGCTGCCCGGCCCCGCTCGGCCAGCATCGCATTGCAGGTGGCGACGAAGTCCGGCGCGCTGTCCAGCAACGTGCCATCCAGGTCGAACAGCACCGCACGCGGGAAGCGGGCGGAGGTCATGCCGGCTTGACCGCGTAGGCCAGGTAGTTGATGTCGGTGCGGCTGCTCAGGCGGGCATGGTTGCGCCACGGCTCGTAGGCCATGCCGCTGACATCCACCAGCTGCAGGTCGGCCTCGCGCAGCCAGCGCGCCAGCTCGGCCGGCTTGATGAATTCCTGGTAGTGGTGGGTGCCCCTGGGCAGCAGCCGCGCCACGTACTCGGCGCCGACAATCGCCACCGCGAAGGCGGCCGCGGTGCGGTTGATGGTCGACAGGAACAGGTGGCCGCCCGGCTTCAGCAGGCGCTTGCAGGCGTCGATGATCGCGCCCGGGTCTGGCACGTGCTCGAGCATTTCCATGCAGGTGACCACATCGAAACTGCCCGGTTGCTCGGCGGCCAGATCCTCGGCGGCCTGCACGCGGTAGTCGACCTTGGCGCCGCTTTCCAGCGCATGCAGGCGCGCGACCTTCACCAGTTCCGTGGCCAGGTCGATGGCGGTGACGTCGGCGCCGGCCTGCGCCAGTGCTTCGCTCAGCAGCCCGCCACCGCAGCCGATGTCGAGCACGCGCGCGCCACGCAACGGCACGCGGTCGGCGACGTACTTCAGGCGTACCGGGTTCAGCGCATGCAGCGGCTTCTGCGGGCCGTCAGCATCCCACCAGCGGTTGGCCAGCGCGGCGAACTTGTCCAGCTCGGCCTGATCGAAATTGGAGGAAGCGTGGGGGGCAGTCATGAGGGGTCCTTGCGGCGCCAGGGGTCAGGCGCGGATATGACGGATACGCTCGCGCCACTGGCGCGCGTTGGCGATGATGCCCGGCAGGTCCATGCCGACCAGCTCGCGCTGCACCAGCTTCGGCTTGCCGGCGATCCAGACGTCGCTGACCTGCTGGCGGCCGGTGGCATACACCAGCTGCGACAGCACGTTGTGCAGCGGCTGGGTTTCCAGCGCCGACAGTTCGACACAGACCAGGTCGGCCTGCTTGCCGACTTCGATCGAACCGATGCGGTCAGCAAAGCCCAGCGCACGGGCACCGCCCAGCGTCGCTGCGCGCAGCGTGGTGGCCGCGTCCAGCGCGGTGGCATCATCGGCCACGGCCTTGGCCAGGATCGCTGCAGTACGGTTCTCGCTGAACATGTCCAGATCGTTGTTGCTGGCGCAGCCATCGGTGCCGATCGCCAGGTTCACACCGGCGCGCTGCAGGGCGCAGGCCGGGCAGAAGCCGGAGGCCAGCTTCAGGTTCGATTCGGGGCAATGCACGACGCTGACGCCGCGTTCGGCGCACAGGTGGATTTCCGCATCGGTCAGCTGGGTCATGTGCACCGCGATCAGGCGGTCGTTGACCAGGCCAAGGCGATCCAGCCGCGCCAGCGGGCGCTGGCCGTGCAGCTTGATCGAATCGTTGATCTCCTGCGCGGTTTCGTGGGTGTGCAGGTGCACCTGCATGTCGAGCTGGTCGGACAGCATACGCACCCGCTCGAAGTTGGCATCGTTGACCGTGTACGGCGCATGCGGCGCGAACGCGGTCCCGATCAGCGGATCGGTGCGCCACTGGTCGTGCAGTTCACCAGCCTTGGCGAAGTATTCGTCATCGGTCCTGGCCCAGGCGGTGGGGAAATCGATGATGACCGCGCCGACCAGCGCGCGGAAACCGTGCTTCTTGTAGACCGCGGCCTGCACGTCGCCGAAGAAGTAGTTCTCGTTTGCGCAGGTGGTGCCGCCGCGCAGCATCTCGGCGATGGCCAGGGTGGTGCCGTCGGCCACGAATTCCGGCCCGATCACGGCCGCTTCCACCGGCCAGATGTGCTGCTGCAGCCAGGTCATCAGCGGCAGGTCGTCGGCGACGCCGCGCAGCAGTGTCATCGGGTTGTGCGTGTGCGCGTTGACCAGGCCCGGCATCAGCGCCGACTCGGGGCGGCTGACCACCTGCGCGGCACGGAAGCGTGCGCGCGCCTCGGCACGCGGCAGGATGGCCACGATCTCGCTGCCACGCACGGCAACGGCATGGTCTTCCAGCACCACCGCATGCGGCTCGATCGGAACGACATGACCAGCTTCGATGAGCAGGTCGCAGGCTTCGGGGAGGTGCGGGCTATCGCTCATGCGGGCTCACTGGCTGGGGGGCGGCGAGATACTTCTGGGGACACGCCCCTGGGTCAGGGGCTGCCGCGAAGCGGCGGGGTCTGGAGACCCGTGAAGCGGGGCCCATGATCTGCCGAAGCAGATCATGGGAGCGCCAGCGCGAATGCGCTGGCGCGTGTCCGAGCACGGCTCGGCTCTACAGCAAGGTCGGCCTGCGGCCGGAACCTTATTTGACGCGTGCGGAGTATTCGCCCGAACGGGTGTCGACACGGATCACTTCGTCCTGGTTGACGAACAGCGGCACGCGGACCACGGCACCGGTTTCCAGGGTGGCCGGCTTGCCGCCGCCGCCCGAGGTGTCGCCACGGACGCCCGGATCGGTTTCGGTGATCTTCAGTTCGACGAAGTTCGGCGGCTGAACGAAGATCGGCTCGCCGTTCCACAGGGTGACCACGCAGGACTCTTCGCCCTTCAGCCACTTCTCGGCGCCGCCCATGCCGGCCTTGGTGGCCTGGACCTGTTCGAAGGACTCCGGGTCCATGAAGTGCCAGTACTCGCCGTCGCTGTACATGAAGTTCATGTCGGTATCGACGACGTCGGCTGCATCCAGCGAGTCGGTCGACTTCATGGTCACTTCCTGGGTACGGCCGTCCTTGATCAGGCGGTACTTCACGCGGGTGAAGGCCTGGCCCTTGCCCGGCTTGACGTATTCGGTGTCGATGATGACGGCCGGTTGGTTGTTGACCAGGATCTTCATCCCGTTCTTGACGTCGTTCATGCCGTAGCTGGCCATGCGTAAACTCCTGAGTGGCAGAAACGCCGCGGGTGCGGCGAGCCGTTAGAATGGAAAGCCCACCGGATGCCGGTGGGCGACTGTTTTTCTGCCCCCATGATAACCGCAGGCCCCCTCTCCATGCAGCTTTCCGCCTTCCCCCGGCCCCAGTCGCCAGGCGCGCCCGCGCGCTGGCAGCAGCTCTGGCGCCAGGCGCTGCGCGACCCGCACGCCCTGCTGGCCCGGCTGCAGCTGGACCCGGCGGCGCTGGGTGTCTCGGAGGCGGCCATGGACCAGTTCGCATTGCGCGTGCCCGAGGGCTTCGTGGCCCGCATGCGCGTGGGCGATGCGGCCGACCCGCTGCTGCGCCAGGTGCTGCCGATCGACGAGGAAATGCGCCCGGCGCCCGGGTTCAGCTTCGACGCGGTGGGCGATGGTGCCGCCAAGAAGGCTACCGGGGTGATCCAGAAGTACCGTGGCCGTGCCCTGCTGGTCGCCACCGGCAGCTGCGCGATCAACTGCCGCTACTGCTTCCGCCGCCACTTCGACTATGCCGCGGAAAACGCTGCCAAGGGCGGCTGGCAGGAGGCCGTAACCGCCATCGCGGCCGACCCGGACATCGATGAGGTGATCCTGTCCGGCGGTGACCCGTTGTCACTGGCCACGCACAAGCTGGTCGAGCTGACCGACGCCCTGCGCGCGATTCCGCATATCCGCCGCCTACGCATCCATACCCGGCTGCCGATCGTGCTGCCGGAACGCGTGGACGATGAACTGGTGTGCTGGCTGGGCAGCCTGCCATGGCCGCTGGCGATCGTGGTCCACGCCAATCACGCCAATGAATTCGACGCCAGCGTGGACGCGGCGATGGCCCGCCTGCGCGGCGTCGGCGCCCAGCTGCTGAACCAGGCGGTACTGCTGCGCGGGGTTAACGACAGCGTGCAGGCCCTGCAGGACCTGAGCGAGCGCAGCTTCGCCGCTGGCGTGCTGCCCTATTACCTGCACCAGCTGGACCGGGTCGAAGGCGTGGCCCACTTCGAAGTGGATGATGCCCAGGCCAAGGCGCTGATTGCCGGCCTGACCGCACGCCTGTCCGGCTATCTGATCCCGAAACTGGTGCGCGAACTACCCGGCGACCCGAGCAAGCGCCCGGTGTAGGAGCACTGCCGGGGTCAGATCCCTTTTCCGACGGAAAAGGGATCTGACCCCGGCACAACGTCAGTCGGTCAGAGGCCCGATTCGATCATCCGCACCACTTCGGTGGCGGTCACCGGGTGGCTCAGCCAGTAGCCCTGGCCAAGATCGCAGCCGCGCTGCACCAGCAGTTCGAACTGCGCCTGCTGCTCGATGCCCTCGGCCACCACGGTGATGCCCAGTGCGTGGGCCATGGCGATGATCGCCGTGGTCAGCGCCAGATCGTCGGGATCGCGCTGCATGTCGGCCACGAAGCTCTTGTCGATCTTCACGCCGTCCACCGGTACCTGGCGAAGATGGCTGAGACCGGAGAAGCCGGTGCCGAAATCGTCCAGCCAGACCTTCACGCCGGTGCGGTGCAGCTTGTCCAGCAGCTGCGCGGCAACCATTTCGTCGCCGATCACCGCGGTTTCGGTCAACTCCAGGTGCAGGCGCGACGCCGGCAGCCCGGACTCGTGCAGGCACTGCGCGACCAATGCCGGCAGTTCACCGCCGCGCAGCTGCCGCGGCGACACATTCACCGACACGAACAGATCATCGCCGCCCGCCCCGCGTGGCCACTGCGAGGCTTCCATGCAGGCCGCACGCAGCACCTTCGGGCCGATGAGCTCGATCAGCCCGCTCTGCTCGGCCACTTCGATGAACACCGACGGCGGAATCGTGCCCAAGGTCGGATGCTGCCAGCGCAGCAGCACTTCCACGCCGACCATGCGGCGATCGCGCATGCGGAAGATCGGCTGGTAGGCCAGGCGCAGCTCGCCGCGCTCCCAGGCCCCGCGCAGCTCCTGCTCCATGTGCACGCGGCGCTCGACCGCGTGGTCCATCGCACGGCTGTAATAGCGGTAGCAGTTCTTGCCGGCCATCTTGGCCTGGTACATGGCGATGTCGCCGTTCTTCAGCAGCGTGGTCGCATCGGCGGCATCATCCGGGAACAGGGTCACGCCGATCGAAGTGCCCAGGAACAGTTCCCGGCCCTGCACCACCAGCGGCTTGCCCAGCTCGCGCACCAGCACTTCGGCCAGCAGCCGTGCGTTGGCCGCCACGTCGCCATCACCGACCAGGATCACGAACTCGTCGCCGCCAAAGCGGGCCAGCAGGGCTTCATCGCCACCGGCCTCGGTAACCGCACTGCCGATGCGCTGCGCGAACTGCAACAGCGCTTCGTCACCGGCCTCATGGCCCAGGGTGTCGTTGACGCGCTTGAAATCGTCGATATCGGCAAACAGTAGGCCCAGCCGATGATTGGATGCGCGCGCGGCCATCAGGCGATGGTCCAGCGCCTCCCTGAATGCCAACCGGTTGGTCAGCCCGGTCAGTGCATCGGTATAGGCCATGCGCCGCACCTCGCGGTCATGGCGGGCGATGGCATCGCGCATGCGGGCGAAGCCGCGTACCAGCTCGCCGACTTCGTCGTCGCGGGTGTTCTCGGCCAGCGGCGCCTGGTAGTCGCCAGCCTCGATGCGGCGCGCCGCAGCGGCCAGGTCCCGGATCGGCGCCACCAGGGTGCGCTGCACGTACAGGATCACCACCACGCCGATCACCACCAGCAGGCCCAGCATCAGCAGCAGCCAGCCCAGGTGGCGGCTGCCGACCTGCTGCAGGCGCTCGCCGAGCGTGGCATTGGCGGCCTGTTCGCGCTGCTGCACCTCGTCCAGCGCCATGCCGACGCGGACGCCGCCGATGCGCTGGTTGCCGACCATGATCGGCATGGTGTTGTCGAGTACCTTGGGCGATTCCTGCACCACCAGCGCCTGCGCCACCGCGGCCTTGGGGGCCAGCGGGTCGGTCATCGGCTGGCCGAAGCCGGACACCTCGATCGAGCCGTCATGCACCAGCCGGCCACGTTCGTCGAACACCAGCACATAGCGCACGACCGGCTGCCGTGCGGTGCTGCGCACCAGCGCACCGACCTGGTCCAGGTCGCGGTAGTACAGCGGGTTGGCCAGCGCGTCGGACAGCTCGCGCGCCATCGCTTCGCCGCGGCTGCGCACGCTGCGGTCGAACAGTTCATGGATGACGCCACCACTGAGGTTGCGCACCTCGCCCTGCATCGCCGCCTGCCGCCCCAGCAACACCGCCAGGATCGCCACCACCACGACCATCGCCCCACCCATCGCGAGCAGGAACCGGGCCTGCATTCCCGAGCCGAGCCACTTCATTCCACTTCCATCCGCACGCGCGTCAATCCTTGTTTCAATTCATCCAGCCGCTGCTGCGCATGCGCATCGACGCGGTGGAAACCGGAAGTGCCGAAAAACCGATGCAGCGCCCCCTGTGCCTGCGGGTCGCTGGCCGCCTGCAGCAGGACGTCCTGCAGCCGGTCACGTACCCGCGGGTCAAGGTCGGCGCGAACCATTTCCACCGCCCGTGGGTAGGGTTCGGTGCGCAGCAGTTCGCGGAAGTCCCGCCGGAATGCCGTCGGCATCCGTCGCTCGTCATTCCAGTCCACGCTGCTCACCGCCCCCACTTCGACCATGCCCTTGTGCACGAACGTGGCGATGTTCAACTCGCTACGTGCGAACACGTACCCCACGCTGTCCCGGCCCGGCACGTCCCACACACCGGCCAGGATCTGCGGCGCCAGCCCCTCCTGCAGCAGCGTCATCACCGGCACCAGGTAGGCACTGGTGGACGCCGTGTTCTGCAGCGCCAGGCGATGCCCGCGCAGGTCCTGGATCCGCTGGATCGGACTGTCGCGACGCACGAAGAACACGGTCTGGTACTCACGCACGCCATTGCGCTCGGTCAGCAGCAGCGGCCGCGCGCCACTGCGCTGGCCCAGTGCCACCGCCGTACCCGACGTTTCCGTGACCCAGTCGACCCGCCCCCGCCGCAGATAGCTGGCCATCTGCTGCGGGTCGCGTGCCATCAGGATCCGCCCTTCGGTGATGCCGACGTCGTGCATGCGTGCCACCACATAGTCCAGCAACGGTTGCAGCTGCTCGTAATGGGCCTTGGGATCATCGCTGATCCGGCCCAGCACCAGCACCCGGTCCGCTGCTGCATGTACCGTCCCGGCCAGCAGGATCATGACCAGGCTCAGCAGTCCCCTCTGCACTGCCCTTCGCAGACCCGACACAGGCTTCATCCCCCCTGGGTATCCGGACAGACTACCCGAAAAAATGAGAACGTCGTCAGCCGTCCTTGTTGCCCGCCTGTGCCAGCCGCGCCATCCGCTGGGTGTCGGCAAGGATGCCGCGCAACAGGCGCACTTCCTGCTCGCTCGGCTCGCTGCGCAGGAACAGCCGGCGCAGCTTGCGCATCGCCGATTCCGGCGCGCGGCCCTTGTGGAAATCGATCTCGTCCAGGGTGTCGCCAAGCTGGGCGAAGAAGCTCTCCATCTGCTCATGGCTTGCTGCCTGTTCGCGGAAACCGGGCTCGGCGTCCGCGGCCGGCTGCGCGCCCAGCAGCTGCATGCGTGTCTCATAGGCCAGCACCTGCACGGCGGCAGCCAGGTTGAGCGAGCTGAACGCCGGATCGGACGGGATGTGCACCGCCGCGTGGCAGAGCTGCAGTTCTTCGTTGGTCAGGCCAGTGCGCTCACGGCCGAACACCAGCGCCACCTCGGCGCCCTCGCCCGCCTTGGCCACCGCACGAGCGGCGGCATCGGCCGGCAGGTACTCCTCCAGCTGCACGCGGCGGGCACGCGCGGTGCAGCCCAGCACCAGGCGGCAATCGGCCACGGCCTCGGCCAGGGTGGCGACCACCGGGGCGTCCCCCAGCACATCTTCGGCACCGGCAGAGCGGCGGAAGGCCTCCTCGTCCAGCGGTTTCTCGGGGGCGACCAGTACCAGGCGGGCCAGGCCCATGGTCTTCAGGGCACGGGCGGCGGCGCCCATGTTGCCGGGGTGCTGGGTACCGACCAGGACGAATCGGAGGCGGGTGGCGGCGGGAAACTGGGACATGAACAGGGAAAAGGTCGAGCTGGACGATGACCAATGGTAAACTGTGCGGCCGGCCACTGCGCCGGACCCGCTCTTTTCCCCCGCCAGTCCATCTCTTCTGCCTTTCCGGGAGCCCACGCCATGCAGAAACCCGCCGTCACCGTCATGGTCAAGGCCGCCCGCCTCGCCGGCAACGTCCTGTTGCGCAACATCAACAAGCTCGAGGCACTGAACGTGGTGCAGAAGGGCCGGATGGACTACGCCAGCGAAGTGGATGCGGACGCGGAAAAGGTCATCGTCAAGGAACTCAAGCGCGCTTATCCGGACTACGGCATCTTCGGTGAAGAAGGTGGCGTGCAGGGCGAGCGCCGCCAGATGTGGGTCATCGACCCGCTGGACGGCACCAGCAACTACCTGCGTGGCGTGCCGCACTACTGCGTGTCGATCGCGCTGGTCGAGAACGGCGAGCCGACCGACGCGGTCATCTTCGACCCCCTGCGCAATGAACTGTTCACTGCCAGCCGGGGTGCCGGTGCCGTGCTGAACGACCGCCGCATCCGCGTGGCCGACCGCAAGGATCTGGAAGGCACGCTGATCCACACCGGTTTCGCCCCGCGCGAGCGCAGCCGCGCCAGCGCCCAGCTGAAGGCGGTCGACGCCCTGCTGGTGCACGGCGAGGACATCCGCCGCACCGGTTCGGCCGCGCTGGACCTGGCCTACGTGGCCTGCGGCCGTGCCGACGCCTACTTCGAGGCCGGTGTGAAGGCGTGGGACATCGCCGCTGGCCTGCTGCTGGTCCGCGAGGCGGGTGGCAAGGTCTGTGACTTCAAGGGCGCGACCCTGGGCCGCATGGACAACCGTGGCCCGGAGACCCACCAGATCGTGGCCGGCAACCTGAAGGTGGCCGAGTCGCTGCAGAAGGTACTGGTCAACACCGGTTACGCGGCGGAGTTCGACGCGAAGTTCTGAGATTCCGTGTAAAGCGGTTCATGGAGACGGCACCTGCGAGGGTGCCGTTTTCGTTTGCGCGCACGGAGATTCGTTTCCGCGACCGCGGGAGGGGTGTCACTTTCTTTGCTCGTGCAAAGAAAGTAACCAAAGAAACACGCCGCCAGGGCACGAGCCGATGCTGCGCATCGGTGCCCTGCGCTCCTCGGCCCGTCGAGGGGCGGTGCGGGAACTCGCTGCGCTCAGACACCCGCACCTCTTCGCCCTCGCCGGACCTGCGGTGCTCAGCTCGCTCAAGGCGGACCCAAGGTCAAATGCCACAACGGCACCCGGTTGATCCATGCTACGCGTGGATGCTGTTGCCCTTGATCTTGACCTTCCAGTCCGCCTTGAGCGAGCCGAGCATCGCATGGGAATCAGGGGCGAAGAGGCGCCGGTGTTTGAGCGCAGCGAGTTCGGCGCCGTCCCCTGATTCGCCGAGAAGCGCAGGGCACCGGCGTGCGCAGCACGTCGGCTCGCGGCCGGCGGAGCGTTTCTTTGGTTACTTTCTTTGCGCGCAAAGAAAGTGACACCCCTCCGCGGTCGCGGAAATGATCCCGGCACCACCAATGCGTGCGCGCACATACAAAAACGCCCGGCGCGGGGCCAGGCGTTCCTGCACTAACAAGGAGCAGAGAATTACGCCACCGTCGACGCCCGCAGCGCGGCGATGCGCTCTTCCAGCGGCGGGTGGCTCATGAACAGCTTCTTCGCCGTCGAACCGGAAATGCCGAAGGCGGCAATCTGGGTCGGCAACGTGCTCTGGCCGTGGTTGAGCTGCAGGCGCTCCAGCGCAGCGATCATCTTCTGGCGACCAGCCAGCGAGGCACCGCCGGCGTCGGCGCGGAACTCGCGGTGGCGTGAGAACCACATCGAGATCATCGTGGCGAACAGGCCGAACACCATCTCCAGCACGAACACGATGATGTAGTAAGCGAAGCCACGGCCGCCGCCTTCGCGGTTGCCCGACAGCGCGCTGTCGATGATGCCGCCGACCACGCGGGCCAGCACGATCACGAAGGTGTTCAGCACGCCCTGCAGCAGCGCCATGGTGATCATGTCACCATTGGCGACGTGGGCGATCTCGTGGCCCAGCACCGCTTCAGCCTCGTCCTCGCTCATGTTGTGCAGCAGGCCGGTGGACACCGCCACCAGCGCGTTGTTGCGGTTGGCGCCGGTGGCGAAGGCATTGATCTCCGGGCCGTCATAGACCGCCACTTCCGGCATGCCGATGCCGGCGGCCTTGGCCTGGCGCTCGACCGTGGCCAGCAGCCAGCGCTCGGTCTGGTTGCGCGGCTCAGTGATCACCACCGCACCGGTGGAGCGCTTGGCCATCCACTTGGACAGCAGCAGCGAGATGAAGGAGCCACCGAAACCGAAGATGCCGGCCATCACCAGCAGGCCGCTCATCGAACGCGCGTCCACGCCCAGGATCGACATGACGATGCCGGCCAGGATCAGGACCGCGAGGTTGGTCGCCAGGAACAGGGCAATACGGGTGAACATGGGAAAATCCGGCTCGGAAGGGGTCGATATCTGTCAATTTGCGGTGCGCTCAGCTTGAATTCAAGCGCCAACCTGACCGACGATTCAGCCTGCATGACCGCCATTGTTCCCTGCGGCCGCTTCGCGCCCTCGCCGACCGGCCTGCTCCACCCCGGATCCCTGCTTGCCGCCTTCGGCAGCTGGCTGCTGGCCCGCCACCACGGCGGCCTGTGGCGGCTGCGCATCGAAGACGTTGACCCGCCGCGTACCGTACCCGGCGCCGCACAGTCACAGCTGCAGGCACTGGCTGCGTTCGGCCTGGTCCACGACGGCCCGGTCCTGTGGCAGAGCGCTCGAGGCGAGGCCTACCAGGCCGCGCTGGACGTGTTGCTGGCCAGCGACCAGGCGTTCATCTGCCACTGCAGCCGCAGCGAACTGGCTGCCAGCGGCGGCATCCACCACCGCTGCGTTGCGCGGCAGCCGCGACCGGATCCTGCCGTCCGCTTCCGCGTACCGCCCGGCAACCTGGTCCGCTTCGACGATGGCCTGCGTGGCCCGCAGCAGCAGGACGTGCATGCCGAAGTCGGCGACTTCGTGCTGCGCCGTGCCGACGGCTGCTGGGCCTACCAGCTCGCGGTGGTGGTCGATGACGCCGCGCAGGGGGTGACCGAAGTGGTGCGCGGCGCCGATCTGCTCGATTCCACCGCGCGGCAGATCCTGCTGCAGCAGGCGCTGGGCCTGGCCGTGCCGCGCTACTGGCACCTGCCGCTGCTGCTAGACGCCCCCGGCCACAAGCTGTCCAAGTCGCTGGCGTCGCTGCCGGTGGACAGTACACGGCCGGTGCCGGTACTGCGCGCGCTCTGGCAGCTGCTGGGCCAGGCCCCTGCCGCACTGGACGGCGCCGATGACCGGGATGCGCTGCTGCACACTGCGCAACGGGCATTCGACCCGGCTCGACTGCCGCGGACTGACATCCTGTTGCCGGCCGGCGCACTTTCCGCGCCGATGTTGCAGAATCCCCCTTCCCCCACCTGATTCCCGGACAGCATTCCATGACATCTCGCGTCGCACTGGTCACCGGCGGAACCGGCGGCATCGGTACCGCCATCTGCCAACGCCTGGCCGACCAGGGCCACCGGGTCGCCACCAATTACCGCGACGAGGACAAGGCCCGCGCATGGCAGCAGGCGATGACCGAGCGCGGCTACAGCGTGTCGATCTTCCCGGGCGATGTCTCCGATCCAGGCAGCGCCGAGGCGCTGGTGCGTGCGGTCGAGGCCGAGCTGGGCCCGGTCGAGATCCTGGTCAACAATGCCGGCATCACCCGCGACACGACGTTCCACCGCATGCGCGCGGACCAGTGGCACGATGTGATCAACACCAACCTCAATTCGGTGTTCAACGTCACCCGTCCGGTGATCGAAGGCATGCGGCGCCGCGGCTGGGGCCGGGTCATCCAGATCAGCTCGATCAACGGCCTGAAGGGCCAGTACGGCCAGGCCAACTACGCCGCGGCCAAGGCCGGCATGCATGGCTTCACCATTTCGCTGGCCCGCGAGAACGCCGGCTTCGGCATCACCGTGAACACCATTTCGCCCGGCTACGTCGCCACTGACATGGTGATGGCGGTTCCGGAGGACGTGCGCGCCAAGATCATCGCCGACATCCCCACCGGGCGCCTCGGCAAGCCGGAGGAAATCGCCTATGGCGTGTCCTTCCTGGTGGCCGAGGAAGCCTCGTGGATCACCGGCAGCAACCTGGACATCAACGGCGGCCACCACATGGGCTGGTAAGCCGCGCAGGGGCCGCTGCGGCATGCGCTGACGGCCCCTGCCGATGGTCATGCTGCGCAGCACGCAAACCCTTGCTGCGCAACATGATCGCCCCTGAAAGCCAAGCCTGGCGGGGGCTGGGGCGGTTGCAACCGCTGCTGCACTGCGCCATGCTGCGCGTCTACTGTGACGAGTACCGCTTCATGGCTGCGACCCGCATCATCAAGAAGTATCCGAACCGCCGTCTCTACGACACCGAGATCTCCAGCTACATCACCATCGAGGACGTGCGCCAGCTGATCCTGGACGGTGAAGACTTCGAAGTCCGCGACGCCAAGAGCGGCGACGACCTCACCCGTTCGGTCCTGCTGCAGATCATCGCCGACCAGGAACAGGACGGCGAACCGATGCTGTCGACCCAGCTGCTGAGCCAGCTGATCCGCTTCTACGGCGATTCCCTGCAGGGCTTCATGGGCAACTACCTGGAGCGCAGCATGCAGGTCTTCCTCGACCAGCAGCAGCAGTTCCGCCAGCAGATGGGCAACCTGCTGGGCCAGACCCCGTGGGCGATGATGAACCAGCTGACCGAGCGCAACCTGGAGCTGTGGCAGGAATTCCAGCGCAGCATGGGCAGCGGCTTCGGTGGCCCGCGCCCGGGCGGCACCGGAACGGGAACCGGCAACAAGCCCGGCGAACCCGGCACCGGTACCGGCACCGGTGGCAAGACCCGCCGCTGAGCTGCAGCAACGGCTGATACGAAAACGGCGCGCCCCTGGCGCGCCGTCTTGTTTGGCATCGCTCCAGCGGTGCGTCAGCGTTTGGCCTTGCACCCCGTGCACACGCGCTCGACCTTGTAGCCCTTCGCCCTCAGCTTCTCGACCACGCCATCACTGCCCAGCAGATGCAGCGTGCCGACCACCACCAGCGTACCGCCCTGCCCGGCCTGCAGGTACGGCTGCAGCTTCGGCACCCAGGCATCGTTGCGACCGGTGTTGATGCGCTGGTACAGCTGCGGATACTGCTGGCGCATCTCTGCCGCCATCTTGGTCCACAGCAGGCGCTCGTCGCCGCGACGCCATGCATCATGCAGCAGCCGCGCCTGCTCATCGGCCTTGCCGGCCTGGTCCAGTGCTTCGGCCAGCATCTGCCGCTGCTCCTGCACCGTCATCCCGTCCAGCATGCCGATCTGGGTATCGATATCTTCCAGTCCCGCGGTCTTCCGGCCGGTCTTCTGCGCGCGTTCCATGAAGTGGCGGTCCAGGCCCAGCGCCGGGTCCAGGCCCAGCTTCTGCATCTGCCCGATCGAAATGCTCAGACCGACGAACCAGGGCTTCATGCCCTGCATCTGCGCCAGCGGCAACTGGTTCTGGGCAGCAAAAGCCTGCAGCTTCTGCCAGGTGGCCGCATCCAGATCACGCTTCAGCTCGCTGCCATCGGTGCGGGTCGCAGCCTGCACCATGCGGCTGGCCAGCTGGGGCGATTGCATGTCTTCCGGCGACAGTTCGAACACCACCCGCTGCGAGGCTTCGAACGCCTGCTCGACATCGGGCGACAGTGGGTAGTCCTGTGGCTTCAGCAGATGGAACGATCCCAGCAGGTACACGCGTGCATCGCCCGGGCCGGTGACTTTCCACAACAGGGGTACCGGCGGCTTGGCCGCGGCCGCGGCCGCGGCCGCGGCAGGGCTGGCCTGGCCATCGCGGGCCGTGGCCAGTGGCGCCACTGCGCAGGCCGCCAGCAACAGCGCGGTACGGAACAGGTGTTTGATCGGCATGGTCAGCCTTCTCCTTCAGGCAGGTGGTAGGCCTTCTCGCCCGCTTCCACGCGCAGGTCCAACCGGTTTTCCGGCGGCGCCAGCGGACAGGTCGCGTAGGCGGTGAACGCGCACGGTGGGTTGTAGGCATGGTTGAAATCGATGCGCACCGTGCCGTCTGCAGCGGGGGCATCGGTATCCAGATAGCGCCCGGCCGGATAGCTGCCGCGGCCGCTGGTGCGGTCGGCAAAGATCAGGAACAGTGGCTGCCCGGGCGCACCGATGGCCTCCAGGCGCCAGCTGCGGCCATCACGTTCGAACTCCACCGCACCGGCATTGGGCATCTCGGTGGTCAAGCCAGTGATGTCGACGATCGGCAAGGTCTTCCCCGGCGGATGCGCGATGAAGCGCGCCTGCACCTGCCAGTCCGCGCCGCCCGGCCAGTACCGCAGGCCGGCGAAATCACGCCGCGCCGGTGCCTCGGCATGCTTGACCCGCAGCGCGTCCCGTGGCCCCCGGCGGATGATGCTGAGCTGGCCCTTGCCGCCATCGAAGGCCAGCAGCGTCGGCTGCGTGTCCTTGTCGGTGTCGACGCGGATGCGGCCACGCACCGGCTGGCCGTCGTGGCTGACATCGACACCGGCTTCAGGCGTGAACCACCACTGCGTCCCGTCGCGACGCAGGAGTCCCAGCCTGTCCGGGCCGACCGACAGGCGGATGCCGTTGGTGGCGCCGCTGCCAACGAAATGGGATTTGTTCTGCAGCCAGTGCAGGCCGACCAGGGCCGTCCAGCCATCGGGCCGGGTCAGGTCCTGGTAGCGCGCTACACGCCATTGCTGCTGCGCGGCCGCGTAGGCCGGATCTTCAGCGACCGTCGGCGCCGGCGGAGTTGCCGGGCTGCAGGCGGCCAACACCACGGCGGCCAGCAGGCCCGCCACTCCCCGATAACGCATCGATGCTCCCCTCAACGTCCGCGCAGGAACCAGCGGTCGATCTCCGCCAGCGAAAAACGGGCCCAGGTCGGTCGGCCGTGGTTGCACTGGCCGGACCGTTCGGTGATTTCCATGTCGCGCAGCAGCGCGTTCATTTCCGGCACGGTCAGGCGCCGGTTGGCACGCACCGCGCCATGGCAGGCCATGGTCGACAGCAGCTCGTCGCGTGCACTGGCCACGCGGCGGCTCTGGCCGTGCTCGCGCAGGTCGGTCAGCACGTCGCGCAGCAGTCCTTCCGGTTCGGCATGCGCCAGCAGTGCCGGAATGCTGCGCACGTGCAGCGACCCGGGGCCGGCCCGGGTCACCTCGAAGCCGAGCGCCGCCAGTGTGTCGGCTTCGCTTTCGGCGGTGTCGGCCTCGCGCTCGCCCACCGCCAGCGTGATCGGCACCAGCAACGGCTGCGACTGCAGGCCGATGCCATCGTGCGCATTCTTCAGGCGCTCGTAGCCGATGCGTTCGTGGGCCGCATGCATGTCGACCACGATCAGGCCTTCAGCGTTCTCGGCCAGGATGTAGATGCCATGCAGCTGCGCGATCGCGTAGCCCAGCGGCGGTACACCCGCGTCGGCACTGGTTACCGGCAACCCGTTCTCGCTCGGCATCGGCGGCAACGCCGCTGCGCGCTCGGCACCGGCCGGCGTGGCATACAGCGCGGCGTAGGCGGCCGGTGCATCGGCCACCTGCAGGCCCAGCGGCTGCTGCGGACGCCAGCCTGAAAATCCGCCACCACCACCTCCCGAGCCGGGCGCAGCCCCACGCACCAGCCCGAACCCCGACGCGCCGGCGCTCGATGCCGTCGGGACGGCGGCGGCGTCCGCCGGATGTGCGGGGCCGGCACCGATCTCCTGCGCCGACATGCCGGCACGGGTATCGGCCAGCGCATCCTTCAACGTGCGATAGACGAAATCGTGGACCAGCCGCGAATCGCGGAAGCGCACCTCGTGCTTGGCCGGATGCACGTTGACGTCGACACGGGTCGGATCCAGTTCGAGGAACAGCACATAGGCCGGCTGGCGGCCGTGATACAGCACGTCGCCGTAGGCCATCTTCACTGCGTGGGCGACGCTGCGGTCACGCACTGAGCGACCGTTGACGTACAGGTACTGCTGGTCGGCGCTCGCGCGCGAATAATGCGGCTGCGCAATCCAGCCATGCAGGCGCAGGCCGGCGCCGCTGTGGTCCACGCGCACGGCCTGGTTGGCGAAATCCTCGCCCAGCGTTTCGGCAAGGCGTGCATCGGAATACAGATCGCCTGGCTTGTAGCGCCGCGAGGCCTTGCCGTTGTGCGACACGCGCAGCTCGACATCCGGCCGTGCCAGCGCCAGCGAACGCAGCCACTCTTCGATATGGCCCAGTTCGGTACGCTCGGCGCGCAGGAACTTGCGCCGCGCCGGCACGTTGTAGAACAACTCACGCACTTCCACCGTGGTGCCCGGCGCATGCGCGCGCGGGGTCACCTCGCCGATCTTGCCGCCTTCGATCTGCAGTGCCGAACCGTGCTCGTCGTGCGCGCGCCGCGAGCACAGGGTAAAGCGGCTGACCGATGCGATCGACGGCAGCGCTTCTCCACGGAAACCGAGCGTGGCCACCGATTCGAGATCGTCAAGATCGGCGATCTTGCTGGTGGCATGGCGCGACACCGCCAGGGGCAACTGCTCGGGCGCGATGCCACTGCCGTTGTCGCGGATGCGGATCAGGCGCACGCCGCCCTCTTCAAGATCGATATCAACGCGGCTGGCGCCGGCGTCGATCGCGTTCTCGACCAGCTCCTTGACCACCGACGCGGGTCGTTCGACCACTTCGCCCGCGGCAATCTGGTTGATCAGGATCTCCGGCAACGGCCGGATCGGGCGCGGATGGGTAGCAGACGTCATGCGGGGATGATAACGGAGGCTGCGCATGTAGAGTCGACTGTCAGTCGACTGCTCTTCGCCGGCCACCGAAACCCCCATACTGCGCGCGCAGTCGACTGACAGTCGACTCTACGGAAAGCAGTAATCCGCCTTCGGCGGCTTACTTGCTGCCGCCTGCCATCGTGGCTGCGGCGTCGATCTCAGCCTGCGCGCGGGCGGCATACAACGTGCCCGGCGGCGGTTGGCGGCTGAAGAAGGTGTGCACGCCATCCAGCACGGCGCCCGCCACCTTGCGCTGGTATGCCGGGTCCGTCAGGCGGCGCTCTTCATCCGGATTGGAAATGAATGCCGTTTCCACCAGCATCGCCGGCATGTCCGACGTGCGCAGCACCGCGAAGTTGGCGCGCTCGATGTTCGGCTTGTGGTTGTTGCCGATCCGCTTCAGACCGCCCAGCACGTGGCCGGCCGCATCTTCGGACGCCTTCATGTAGCCGCTCTGGGCCAGGTCCAGCAGCACGTTGGCCAGGGTGCCTTCGGTCTGCTGCAGGCGCACCCCACCGACCAGGTCGGCCGCGTTTTCCTTGTCCGCCAGCCAGCGGGCGCGCTGCGAAGAGGCACCCTTGGTCGACAGAACGTACACCGACGAACCCGTGGCCGAACGGTTTTCAGCCGCATCGGCGTGGATCGAGATGAAAATGTCCGCCTTGTTCGCACGCGCCTTCTGCGCGCGCATCGGCAGCGGAATGAACACGTCGCTGTCGCGCGTCAGGTAGGCCTTCAGGCCCGGCGTGGCATTGACCTGGCGGGCCAGCTCACGCGCCACCGCCAGGGTGACATCCTTCTCGCGCTTGCCGGTCGGGCCGATCGCGCCCGGGTCCTGGCCACCATGACCGGGATCGATCGCCACCACCAGGTGGCGCATGCCGGGCTGCATGCGGATGCGCGATGCATCGCTGGGCATCGCCGGACGCGGCGGCTCGGCCGGCGTCGGCGCGGGTGTGGGGGCCGTTGCCGGCGGCGTGGTCACCACCGCAGCAGTGCGCTGGCCGGCAAGGATTGCAGCCGGCGAGGATGAAGGCGTGCTGCTGGCCGCGACGCCTGCCGCAGCAACCTGGGCTGGCGCGCTGGTCGGTGCGGGGGTCGGCGTGGCGGGTGCGGCGGCGCTGGCGCTGGCCTGCTGCTGCACCTGTGCGGTCAGCAGGGCGGTGGCCCGCGCAGCATCGGTGCGCGACTGCGCGTTCTCGGCCGGCGCGGGCGCGACTGAGCCCCCCACAGCGGCCGCCTGCGACTGCACCGCCGGCGGCGTCGCCGGGCGGCTGGTGGCCACGGCAGGGCCATCACCCGGCCATTCGATCACCAGCTTGGATTCATTGCCCTCGCGCTGCATCTGCGGACGGAACGGCGCCACCGATTCGGCAAGGTCGAAGACGACACGGAAAGTGCCCGGGACCGGCTGTCCGGTACGCACCGCCGTGACCACGCCCTGCGCGGCCGGCATCTTCAGGTTGCGTACGGCGCTGGAGTCGGGGAAATCGACCACCAGGCGGTTCGGGCCGGCCAGCGACAGGGTCTTGTAGCCGCCACTGCCGACCAGCGAGATCTCGGCACGGGTGCCGGTCGCGCCGGTGTTCAGCAGGACCTGGCGGACTTCACCCGCCCACGCACTGACGCTCGCCAGACCCAGTCCGACGGCGGCACAGATGGCGATGAGACGGTTCCCCGGGCGCATGGCTCAGGATTCAATCACCGCGCTGAACGGAATGCAACACCTTTTTCCTTAATAATCCGTAACCTGCCGGTGTTTGTTCTCGTCAGCCGACAGAAATGGCCTGCAAGTCGCCCCCTTGAGGCAGCCGTTTCAGCCATTCATGCCCAACGTCGCTGCTCGCGGTGAGACTGGCGCGTCGCCCCTGTCCTTCGATCTCCAGTGCTACCACCAGGTCGGTCGGCGGCAGCGCGCCGGCGCCCCGTTCCGGCCATTCGACCAGCCACAAGACCGCGCTGCCCTCGTCCAGGCCGAGGAAATCCAGCTCACCGGCCTGGCCGATGCGATACAGGTCCAGGTGCCACGCCTCACCGCCACTGGCCAGCGGATAGCGCTCGACCAGGGTGTAGGTGGGACTGCGGATCGCGCCCTGCACGCCCAGCGCCCGCAGCAGCGCGCGGGCCGTGGTGGACTTGCCGGCGCCCAGGTCGCCGCGCAGTTCGATCAGCGCCTGCGGCGGCCGGGTGGTCGCCAGCCACTGCCCGAGCAGTTCGGTGGCGTCGCTGTCGGCAAGGAAGAAATCGGTCATGGGAAGCGTTCCGGGTTGGCCAGTCGCCGCAACGGCGCCAGCAGATCAGTAGGAAGCAGGCCGCGTGCGCCGTCAGCGGCAGCCGCGTCGCCGGCCAGCGCATGCAGCAACGCGCCCGCCGCGCCGGCATCGAAGGCGGACAGGCCCTGCGCGCGCAGGCCGGCGATGATGCCGGTGAGCAGGTCGCCCATGCCCCCCACGGCCATGCCGGGATTGCCGGCGGCGATCAACCGGGGCGTTTGCCCGGGCGCCGCCACGATGCTGCCGGCGCCCTTCAACACCACCACCGCGTGGAAACGCTCGGCGAGCGTCTGCGCACAGGCGTAGCGATCGGCCTGGATGTCGCTGGTGCTGCAGCCGAGCAGGCGTGCGGCCTCGCCCGGGTGCGGTGTGAGGACGGCGCCAGGCAAGGCACGCGGATCCTGCGCCAGCAGGTTCAGCGCGTCAGCATCGACCACCAGTGGTTTGGCGCTGGCCAGCACCCGCGCAAACAGTGCGCGCGCCCATTCGTCCTGGCCCAGACCGGGCCCGATCGCCACCACCTTTGCCCTGTCAAGCAATGCCGGCAGCGCCTCGCCGTCTTCCAGCGCGTGGGTCATCGCCTCGGGCAGGCGAGCCAGCAGTGGAGCGACGTGGTCGCGGCGGGTACCCAGGCTCAACAGCCCCGCCCCTGCGCGCAAGGCGGCCTCGGCTGCCATGGCGATGGCACCGCCGCTGCCATGGTTGCCGCCGACGCACAGCACGTGGCCGGATTCACCCTTGTGGGTATTTGCGCGGCGCGGCGGCAACAGGGCCGGCAACCGTGCCTGCGCCCAGTACTCCACGGCAGGCGACACGCTTTGCCATGCGGCAGCGGGCAACTGCAGGGGTGCCAGGGCCTTGTGCCCGCAATGATCCAGCGCGTCGCCGGTGTACAGCCCGCGATGGGCCACGATGAACTGCAGGGTCAGCGCCGCGCGCACTGCCGCGCCAGGTATCGCACCGCGGTCGGCATCGACGCCACTGGGCACATCCACGGCCAGCACAGGTGCCGCCTGCGCATTGATCGCAACGATCAGCGCCTGCGCCGCACCCTCCGGCGCGCGATCGAAGCCCAGCCCGAACAGGGCATCGACCCAGAGGTCGGCCTCGGGCAGCGAGCCGTCGAACTCGGTGATGGCGCCGCCGTCGGACCTGAACTCCGATGTTGCACGCTGCGCCAGCGCGGTCGATGGCGCCCTGCCCGGCAGGGCGATCACCCTCACCTCGCGTCCGGCCTGCAACGCGTGGCGAGCCAGCACAAGGCCGTCGCCGCCATTGTTGCCCGCACCGACCACCACGCCGATGCGCTGCACCTGCGGCCAATGCTGCAGCAGGCACTGCCAGGCGGCCTGGCCGGCCTGCGCCATCAGTCCCCAGCCAGCATCCCCCGCCAGGGTGGACGCCTGGGCATCAAGCGCACGCGCGGCAGCGGAATCGAACAGATCGGCGAGGTTGGCCATGCAGGGATTTTATACTGGTGCGCATGTCCCTCGCCCCCACCCCCGTCGATCCGGCCCAGGCCGTGCAGCGCATCCGCGAACTGGCCCGCGCGCATGGCTTCCAGCGCTGCGGCATCGCCGGTATCGAGCTGGGCGAGGATGAGGCGCACCTGGCGGACTGGCTGGGTCAGGGCCTGTACGGCACGATGGACTGGATGGCGCGCCACGGCACCCTGCGCGCACGACCGGCCGAGCTGTTGCCCGGCACTGTGCGCGTGATCTCGGTGGGCATGGACTACAGCCACAAGGATGACACCGAAGCCTGGGCGACGCTGGCCGACCCGGGCCGCGCCTATGTGGCGCGCTATGCGCTGGGCCGCGACTACCACAAGCTGATGCGCAACCGCCTGCAGAAGCTGGCCACGCAGATCAACGACGAAGTCGCGCCACTGGGCTACCGCGTGTTCGTCGATTCCGCCCCCGTCCTGGAGCGCGCACTGGCCCGCAACGCCGGGCTCGGCTGGATCGGCAAGCACACCTGCCTGATCGACCGCCATGGCGGTTCCTGGTTCTTCATCGGCGAGATCTACATCGACATCCCGCTGCCGATCGATACGCCGGCCACGGCGCACTGCGGCACCTGCACGCGCTGCATCGATGTCTGCCCGACCCAGGCCATCACCGGGCCGCAGCGGCTGGACGCGCGGCGCTGCATTTCCTACCTGACCATCGAACACGACGGCGCCATTCCCGAACAGATGCGCCCGCTGATCGGCAACCGCATCTATGGCTGCGACGACTGCCAGCTGGTCTGCCCCTGGAACAAGTTCGCCAAGCGCACCGACGAAGCCGATTTCCGCGCGCGCAACAACCTCGATACCGCGCGCCTGGACCAGCTGTTCACCTGGGACGAAGCCGAGTTCCTGCGCCGCACCGAAGGCAGCCCGATCAGGCGCAGCGGCCATGAGCGCTGGCTACGCAACATCGCCGTGGCGCTGGGCAATGCGCCGTCCTCGGCCGAAGCGCTGGCTGCCCTGCAGACCCGCATCGACGATCCTTCGCCGCTGGTGCGTGAACACGTGCAGTGGGCACTGGGCCAGCATACGGCGCGCTGACGTGCGATCCTGAGCCCCCGTTCCGCCCGCAGCACGCCGTTTCCATGCAGCCACGCAACAACGACATCCTCACCCCCAGCCAGCTCAACACCCTGGCCCGCGACCTGCTGGAAGGCAGCTTCCCGGCGATCTGGGTCGAGGCCGAACTGGGCAGCGTGGCGCGTCCTGCCTCCGGACACCTCTACTTCACCCTGAAGGACGCGCGCGCGCAGCTGCGTGCGGCGATGTTCCGGATGAAGGCGCAGTACCTGAAGTTCGTGCCGCGCGAAGGCATGCGCGTGCTGGTGCGCGGCAAGGTGACCCTGTACGACGCCCGTGGCGAGTACCAGATGGTGCTGGACCACATGGAGGAAGCCGGCGAAGGCGCGCTGCGCCGCGCCTTCGAGGAGCTGAAGGCACGGCTGGAGGCCGAAGGCCTGTTCAACCCGGCACGCAAGCGGCCGCTGCCGGCGCACGTGCGACGCCTGGCCGTGATCACCTCGCCCACCGGCGCTGCCGTGCGCGATGTGCTGAGCGTGCTCGGCCGGCGCTTCCCGCTGCTGGAAGTTGACCTGCTGCCGACCCTGGTACAGGGCAGCAGTGCCGCCGCGCAGATCACCCGGCTGCTGCAGGCCGCCGATGCCAGCGGCCGCTACGACGTGATCCTGCTGACCCGCGGTGGTGGTTCGCTGGAAGACCTGTGGGCCTTCAATGATGAAGCCCTGGCCCGTGCGATCGCCGCCAGCCGCACCCCGGTGGTGTCTGCGGTTGGCCACGAAACCGACTTCAGCCTGAGCGACTTCGCCGCCGACCTGCGTGCACCGACGCCATCGGTGGCGGCTGAGCTGCTGGTACCGGACCAGCGCGAACTGGCCCTGCGCGTGCGCCGCACGGCCGTTCGCATGCTGCAGCTGCACCGGCATGCGATGCAACAGGCGATGCAGCGCGCCGACCGCGCCCTGTTGCGCCTGAACGCGCAGAGCCCGCAGGCACGACTGGATCTGCTGCGTCGACGCCAGCTCGATCTGGGACGACGCCTGCATGCCGCGTTCAACCAGCAGCAGGAGCGCCGTGCTGCGCGGCTTCGCCATGCAGCGGCGGTCCTGCGCGGGCACCATCCACAGCGCCAGCTTGACACGATGCAGCGCCGCTTGGCCGCCCTGCGCGGACGACCGCAGGCAGCGATGCAGCGTCTGCTGGAGCGCGATGCGCTGCGGCTGCGCGGGCTGGCGCGTTCACTGGAAGCAGTCAGCCCGCTGGCCACCGTAGCCCGCGGCTACAGCATCCTGACCCGCAGCGACGATGGTGCGCTGGTGCGGCGCATCGACCAGGTGCAACCTGGTGACGCCCTGCAGGCCCGCGTTGGTGACGGCGTGATCGACGTACAGGTCAAGTAGAGGGGGGTTCGGCAGGGCTGCGCCCTGCACCCGCAGAGGCTTCAAGCAACGGCCGAAGCAACAGCAAAAGCTGGCATTCCGCGGGTTGGCGGGGCGGTGCCAGAGTGCGGGGACGCCGTAAACCCGTCCATGGGGGCTTGGCAGCCGCATCCATGCGGCTGACACCCCGCACTCCGACACCGCCCCACCTCTGACAGTTTTCCGCGATGGGGTAGATCCACGCCATGCGTGGATGAATCTCTTTCAGATATCGAATCAATTCGGGGTCAGATCCGTTTTCCTGCGGAAAACGGATCTGACCCCAAGCGCCATTCCGGCAGGTCGCAGAAATCTGTCGAAGGCGGGGTGGGTCCGGTTGCGGGAGTGTCCGCGGCATGGATGCCGCGGCCAAGCCCCCATGGACGGGTTTACGGCGTCTCCCGCAACCGGACCCACCCCGCCATCCCACGGATAGCCAGCTTTTGCTTCGGCTGTTGCTGTTGCTGTTGCTCTGGCTTCGGCAGGTGCAGGGCTGCAAGCCCTGCCGAACACCCTCTACTTTGCCTGCTCGCAGAACTTCTGCCGGTACTCGAGCGCCTTCGGCATCAGTGCCTGCAGGTTCTGGATGCGGGTGCCCGGATTCGGGTGGGTGGAAGCGAACTCCGGCGGCGCCTGGCCGCCACTGGCCTGGCCCATGCGCTGCCACAGCGGCACCGCCTCGCGGGGATCGAAGCACGCCGCCGCAGCCAGCATCAGCCCCACTTCATCGGCCTGCGTCTCGTGGCTGCGCGCATAGGGCAGCAGATAGCCGTAGCCCATCGCCGACATCATCATCTGTTGCTGCTGCGCATCCATGCCGCTGGCGGCACCGGCCATCTGCCCGATCTGGGTCAGCTTCTGCTGCGCCATCCGCTGCGCACCATGGCGCAGCAGCGCGTGGGCGATCTCATGGCCCATCACCACCGCCATCGCATCACGCGTACGCGCCACCGGCACCAGGCCGGTGTAGACCGCCATCTTGCCGCCCGGCAGGCAGAACGCATTGGCCTGCTCGGACGGGATCACATTCACTTCCCACTGGAAATCCCGCGCGAAATGCGCCGGCTGCACGCCGTGCTCCTGTGCCAGCGCGGTCTCCACCACATCCACCTTGGCGATCAGGCGCTGCGCGATGTCGCGCACATCGCGCGCGATCGGCGCATTCGGATCCATCGGCCGTTCCTGCGCGAGGATCTGCTGGTAGGCCTGCAGACCGAGCGCGGTCTCCTGGCGCGCATCCAGGCTGCTGTCGATCATCACCTTCTCGCCGGTGTAGGGATCGACGGTGCGATTGGAGAACCAGTAGAACACCGCATAGCCCGCTGCCAGCAGCAGCACCCACCAGCGGATGTTGCCGAACAGGCCGCGTCGCTGCGGACCTTGGGGCGAGCGGGAAAAGGGATCGTTGCGCATCGGTGGTCTTCCAGCAGACCCCGCCGGCTGGCGGGCACGGCGCAATCTTAGTGCGCGGACGCCAGCAGCGGGTGAAGCCCGATGCCGCTCAGATGCCGCGCACCAGGCGGAAGCCGATGCGCGCATTGGTGGTGTCCGAATCCTGCGATTGCCGCCAGGCCGCACGGGTCTGCTCGGGCGCATTGGCCCAGTTGCCGCCCCGGATCACCCGCGACCGGCAGCCCGGGTTGAACCAGGCGACACCGTCGGACGGCGCACGCCGGTAGCTGGCGTGCCAGCAGTCGGCCACCCATTCGCTCAGATTCCCGGCCATGTCGTGCAGGCCGAAAGCATTGGCCTGGAAACTGGCCACCGGCGCCAGTCCCCACCAGCCATCGCCATAGCCGATGAATGCGTTGTGCCAATGCCGACCCGAAGGCGAGACGTCCTTGCTGCCGGTGAAATTGCCGCTGCCCGGCGGCGGCGTACCAGCGTCTCCCCAGGGGTAGCGGCCACTGCTCCCGGCGCGCAGCGCATATTCGAATTCGGCCTCGCTCGGCAGCCGGTAGCTGCGTCCTGTCTGCTCGGACAGCCATGCCGCGTAGTTCTCGGCATCCCGCACGCTGACATGCATCACCGGCGAGTTGCCCAGTGCGCGCGCGCCATCGTAATCCGAACGCCAGTCGACGCCGCTGCGGCGGATGAAATTGCCGCTGCGCTCGTCATAGACCACCGAGTGGCCGCGCCGGGTCGCACGTGGTCGTGCATTGGTCGACTTCACATAGCGCTCGAAATCGCCGACGGTAACCTCGGTGATCGCCATCGCGAAGCCGCGGTCAAAGCGCACGTAGTGGGAGGGGCGCTCGGCGTCGGTGGAGCCGGGCTCGGCATCACCCGCGCCCATCTGGAAGCCGCCATGCGGCACAACCACCATCTGCGGACCGCGCCCACCATCACGCATCGCGTCGCTGAACACCTGGCCCGGGCGGAAGCTGCCGTAATGGGTGGCCAGATCGATGCGTTCGCGCAGCTGGGCCACCACCGCATCCCCCGGCAAGGCGATGCGCAGGGCCTCGGCCAGCTTTTCGCGCGCCGGCTTCAGCCCCTGCGGCGTGGCCAGCTCGCGCAGGCCCTCATCACGCAGCTGCAGCAGCGCGGCGGCGCGGATCTGCTCGATGCGCTCGAAGGCATCGGCAATGGTCGGTGACGAGTCACGGACCTTGCTGGCTTCGGCCAGCCAGGTGCCCGCACTGGCAAAGTCGCGTACGCGCGCGGCGTCCTCGGCCCGGCGGATCAGGCCACTTTCGGCCGCCGCCAGGCCCTGCCGCGCCCGGCTGTTGTCTTCGTCCAGAGCCAGCGCTTCACGGAAGTTGCCAATCGCACCGTCACCGTCCTCGCCGATCCGCCCCGATCGCAGGTCTTCCTCGCCGGCACGGTTATAGGCCACCACGCGCTGGGCGAGCTCCACCCGGCCCTGCAGCGCGCGCACCTTCTCATCCTTCGGCGCCAGGGTCAGCAGCACCAGTGCCTGGCGACTCGCCTCGGCCAGCGCCTCGCGCTGCCGTAGTGGCCGAACCAGCAGAGCATCGGCCTGCTGCTGCAGGCGCTGGCGAGCACGCTGCAGGCCGCTGCGGGCCAGGCGATCATCCGGATCTTCCTCCTGCACCGCCAGCCACAGCGGAACCGCCGCGTCGGCGTCCTCGTACAGGTGCCCTTCGCTGAACGCCTTTTCGGCTGCGCGGCGCAGCTGGGCGACGCTGCGGCCCTGCCGGTCGACCCGTGGCGGTGTCCACCGCTGCACGTCCTCGGTGGCATCCTCACCGGCAATGGTGACGCTACCCTGCCCCACCCCCGGCGTCGGCTCCGCCAGTGAACCTTCCTGCGGCCGCGCGTCTTCGCCAGCAGCCGGCCCCGGCTCCGGTGTTGCCGAGGGCGACGGCGTGCAACCGGCCAAGGCCACGGCCAGAGCGGTGCACAGCACGGACGACAGCGGAAAACGCAAGCAGGATCTCCTTCGGCACGGACGCGGACCGACGTTAGGCTATTCTCCCCTGCCTGAGCAAACCCGAGTAGTAGGCCCTGACCCGTGGCAACCTGGATCACCACCCCCGCCGAGCTGGATGCGTACTTCCAGCAGCGTCCGGCCCGCATCGGCCTGGACACCGAATTCATCCGTGAACGCACGTTCTGGCCGCAGTTGGCTCTGGTGCAGATGGCGGTCGGGCAGGACATCCTGCTGATCGATCCGCTGATTCCCGGCATGGCCGAGGCACTGGCGCCGTGGCTGGCCGATGAGTCGATCACCAAGGTGATGCACAGCGCCAGCGAAGACCTGGTTGCCTTCAAGTGGACCTGCGGCGTGTTGCCGCGACCGCTGTTCGACACACAGATCGGCGCCTCGCTGGCCGGCATTGGTGGCGGCATGGGCTACCAGAAGCTGGTCGCGGAAATCACCGGCGTGGCGCTGGCCAAGGGCGAAACCCGCTCGGACTGGATGCGCCGTCCGCTCTCGGAGTCGCAACTGCAATACGCCGCCGACGACGTCGAGCACCTGTTCGCGCTGCATGACGCCATTGATGCCAAGTTGCAGGCGCTGGGCCGCCAGCAGTGGCTGCACGACGACGGCGAGCGCCTGCTGGCCAGCGTCGCCAATGACGAGGACCGCTGGCCGCATCTGGCGATGCGCTCAGCGCAGTTTCTCGATGCTCCCGCGCAGCGCCGCCTGCTGCGCCTGCTGCGCTGGCGTGATGTGCAGGCACGCAGCAGCGACCGCCCGCGCAGCTGGATCCTGGACAACGAACTGGCCGCCACGCTGGCACGCACGCCACCGGCCGATGCCGCCGCGCTGGCCACGCTGTTTGAACAGTTCCCGAAGGCACCGCGCAAGCTCGCCGGCGCGGTGTGGCAGGCGCTGGACACACCGCTGGCCGATGAGGCCGAGGCACCGCTGGCATTGCCCGCCAACGACACCAACAAGCAGGCACTGAAGAGGCTGCAGGACGCCGTTGCCGAGCGCAGCCGCGAGCTGGGTCTGCCGGATGGCGTGCTGGCCTCGCGCAAACATCTGGAAAGCTACCTGGAGCGCCGCCAATGGCCGGCCGCACTGGCCGGCTGGCGCCAGCAAGAACTGGAGTCGCGGCTGCAGGCGCTGCTGCCTGCACGCTGAAGTGCCGAGCGCGGCGCGGGATTGCGTTCCGGCCACCGTCGAAGGCCATGAAAAAGGGCGACCCGGATCACCGGGCCGCCCTTTGCATTCCAGCAGTACGATGGCGGGAAGACCCGCCACCGTGGCAACGCATTACCAGTTCATGTTCAGCGAGACACCGACGGTACGCGGTTCGTTGTAGACCGCCGCCATGTAGTTCTCGATCACACCCTTGAGGTTCTTCTCGTTGGTGATGTTGCGCGCGAACAGCGCCACTTCGTAGGCACCATAGTTGCCCGAGTAGCCGATCTTCAGGCCGCCTTCGAAATCACCTTTGGAGTTGAACTCCTTGCTGTCGTACAGCACGAAGCTGGTGTAGCCCTGCTTGTTCCAGTCGGTGGAGACGAACATGGTGCCCGCGTCGCTGACCGGGAAGTCGTAACGGGCGGCCAGGTTGACGTTGTACTTCGGCGCGTTCGGCAGCGGGTTGCCGTCGATCTGCGCGAAGGTGTTGGCACCGACCTTGATGGTCGGGTCATTCACCGTGCACACCACCTGGCCATTGAGGCCGCAGACCTGCGCGTAGACGCGCTTGTCCTTGATCTCGCTGTGCAGCAGGCTCAAGCCGGCGCTCAGGGTCAGGTTCGGGATCGGGCGCAGCTCCATGTCCGCTTCGAAACCATAGGCCTTGGCCTTGTCGGCGTTGAACAGCACGCCGTTGCCGTCCGAATCGTTGCCGTTGAGCTGGATGTCGTTGACGGTGTAGGTGAACGCGGTGGCGTTCAAGCGCAGGCGGTTGTCCCACAGGCTGCTCTTCACGCCCGCTTCCCAGGACAGGATGGTCTCGGAATCGGCGGTGGTGAAGTCGGCATTGAACACGGCCGAGCGGCCCTGGATGGTCGGGCCGCGGAAACCGCGGGCGACCTTGGCATAGACGCTTACGTCCGGCGTGATCTGATACATCGCGCTCAGATCCCAGCTCGGGGTGGTGTCGGACATCTTGACGTCGGTGCGGCCCTTGTAGGTGACCACGCCAGCGGCAGTGTCAGCCGTCTTCAGCAGGCGGGTGTGCTTCTCGTCCCGGGTCTGGCGCAGGCCGGCCGTGACGGTGAACTTGTCGGTGAAGGCATAGCTCAGCTGGCCGAAACCGGCCCACGAGGTGTTCTTGTTGCGCAGGCGCACCCAGTTGTTCGGGTTGCGGGCCGCGCCCTGCAGGAACCAGGCGCGCTGGTAGAAGTCGGTGGTGTCGCTGCCGTTGAAGTAGAACGCACCGGCCTGCCACTGCAGCGCGCTGTCGTCATGGCTGGCCAGGCGGAATTCCTGGGTCCACTGGTCCAGGTCGCGGATGCGGCCCATCGACTGGCCGTAGCCGTTCGGCACGCCGTTCACCGGGAAGTTCACCGCAGCGCCGCCGTCGGTGTCGCCACGGCTGTAGCCCGAGGTGGTTTCGTAGGCGGTGATTGAGGTGAAGTCGATCGCGCCGAAGTCGTAACGTGCCTTCACCGAGCCGCCGTAGGTCTTGTAGGCCTGCGGATTGTTGTCGGCTTCGTCGTAGGCAACCTTGTCGCGCGGCACGTCGGTCTTGTTCGAGCCCTTGGTCAGCGCACCGCGCAGGAACAGGGTCGAGGTACCTTCGTAATCACGGGCGTGGGCCGAGGCCAGGATCGAGAACTGGTCGCTCGGGGTCAGCAGCAGCTGCGCGCGCACGTTGCGGTCATCGAAGCCGCCCATCGCGTTCTTCTTCGGGCTGACCGTGCCGTCGGCACTCGGGCCCTTGTAGGTGTTGTCGACGTAGTCATCGCGGTGCTGGTACAGCGCCGACACGCGGAACGAGGCGATGTCATTGATCGGACCGCCGAAGCCGCCGTCGATCGACACGCTGTTGTAGGTCGCGTAGCTGGCGCTGACCCGGCCGGTGTAGTCCTGGGTCGGCTTCAGGGTGTCGAACTTGACGATGCCGGCGGTGGTGTTGCGGCCGAAAAGCGAGCCCTGCGGGCCACGCAGCACTTCCACCTGGTCCACGTCATAGACCGGGTTGGACTTCAGCACCACGTGCTCCAGCACCACATCGTCCTGGATGATCGACACCGGCTGCGAGGCCCCCAGGTAGAAGTCGATATTGCCCAGGCCACGGATATAGAAGCGCGGGAAGATGCGGCCGGTGGTGGTTTCCGCATACAGGCTCGGCACGCGGCCGGACAGTGCCAGCAGGGTGTCGTCGCCGCCGGCGGTGAAGTCGCGCATGCGCTCGCCCTGTACCACACCCACCGAGACCGGCACTTCCTGCAGGTTCTGCTCACGGTGTTCGGCGGTCACGGTGATCGTGTCCAGGCCGGTCGGGGTCGGCGCGCTGTCCTGCGCGACGGCACCGAAGCTGCCGACCAGAGCCAGGCCGGCGCAGGCCAGGGCCAGCGGATGGCGGCGGAAGGAAACGAAGGAAGACGACAGACCCGACAGGCGGCGGGAATCGGAATGGGAGGGCATGGAATGCTCTGAGGAGGCGTCCGTGCGGCCTGCGCGAGCCGGGCGGCAAAAAGGGGGGAAAACTGCGCAAGCGGCCATTATCCCCCAAATTGTTACGATTTCGTTGCGCGGCACCCGAACCCGGCGAAACAAGCGGTTTCGGCACAGTCCGCCGGCACCACCTTGGGGTCAGCTCCGTTCTCCCAAGGAAAACGGATCTGACCCCGAAGCTCCTGGCAGCCGGGTCAGCGCGACATCGACCCTCGCAAGTCGCCCGCATGCGCGCTGCGAAACCAACTCTCGCCTTTACTTCTACGGCGCCACGGCTTCGCGGGACGACTGCTCATTGCTGCCGCCCCCGGCATTGCCTTGCGCAACGCCTAGTCTCTGTCGAATTCGCCCTGCTGCGCCAAGCACTGGCCCGAATCCGGCCGGCACGGCGGTGGATCCAGGCCTTGCGTCGTCCCTGCCCGGCGCTTGGCAAGCCCGGCAGGCAGCGCTACACTGCAGCCCTGCCGTGGGGCCATAGCTCAGCTGGGAGAGCGCGTCGTTCGCAATGACGAGGTCAGGAGTTCGATCCTCCTTGGCTCCACCACTATTCAGAAGAACCTGTAGATCCTGGCGATCTACGGGTTTTTTCTTGTCTGGAATCCGCCTAGGCGGGTTCCTGGCCGCCATCCTTGCGGCGCGGGCTGCGCGAATGCGCATCACGCACCTGTTGGTCGCACTGGCCCGGCCGCTGCTTCGCCACGTTGTCCTGCTTCCGGTCCTGGCGGCTTTCCTGGATGCCCTGCTTCGGGTCCTGATCCTTGTCTGGCTCGTTCATCTGATTACTCCCTCATCGGCATCAGGCCGACGTTCTGCCCCACGCTAGAGGCCGGCGGGTAATCCACAGGTCAGTCCCGCGCCAACAGCGTGTGCACGAACCCACTTGCTGTGACGGTGAACACACGCCCAGAATCCGATGCAGCACGAATTCCGCGTACACCCATGCCCCCGCCCGCCCAGCACGCGGCACACACGGTGCCGATGAACTTCAATCCAACCGACGGCAGCATCCAGCTCGGCAACCTGCCAGCATTGATCGGCCCCACCTTGTCACTGGACGAAGCGCGCGTCGCCTTTGCCGCGCTGGTGCGAGGGGAGCGCGATGTCGGCACCGGCTATCACTGGCTCAGCCTGCACCGGCTCAGCCTGGGCGGTGCGCCCGCTGGCATCAGCCTGGGCTTCCACGGGCAACAGCTCGACAGGGTGACGATGGGCGTCGATCTGCCTGATGCGACACTGGAAGACGGCTGGCCGACCCAGGCCGCGATCGATGCCGAAGTCGCTTTCATGCGACGCACCCTGACCACGGCACTGGGGCGCAAACTGGCAGGTGGCCACGCCCGCTTCGGCTGGGGCGAGGCCTGGGCCCGGTTCGACCCGAAGGGATTCATGGCCAGCAGCGGCATCCGCTACGCGCCTCGCACGTGACGGCGCTCAGGTTCGGGTGATCGACACGCCGCCTTCAACGCGCATTGCGGTACCGGTAACGAAGCTGCTTTCATCGCTGGCCAGGAACAACGCCGCATTGGCGATCTCCTCCGGCTCGGCGATGCGCTTGAGCGCGTGCAGCGAGCGCACGAAATCACGCGCATCACCGGTCGGTGCCGCCTGCCGGCCCATCTCGGTATCGGTGCCCCCGGGCAGCAGCACGTTGCTGCGCACGCCACGCGCGCCGTATTCGGCGGCGATCACCTGGCTCAGGCCGATCAAGCCGGCCTTGCTCGACGCATAGGCCGCCATTCCCGGGAAGCCGACGGTGTGGCCGACGAAGGTGCCGACAAACACCAGTGAGCCACCGCCGCGTGCCAGCAACGCCGGCAACTGGGCGCGTGCGGCATGGAAGGCGGCATCGAGATTGGTGGCCATCACCTCGCGCCACGCATCCACCGGGAACTCTGCTGCCGGTGCACCGGGGCCGAGCATGCCGGCATTGTTGAGCGCGATGTCCAACCCACCGAATGACTGCTGGGCCAGTTCCACCAGCGCCGGTGCCGTGGCCGGATCAGCCACGTCCGCGGCATGCACCACCACCTCGCCACCGGCGGCGCGGATCTGCTCGGCCAGCGCCTGCAGCGGCTCTGGCCGCCGTGCGTTGAGCACCAGCTTTGCCCCTTCTGCAGCGAAGCGCAGCGCGCTGGCGCGGCCGATGCCGGCGCTGGCACCGGTGATGAGAGCAATCTTGTTGTTCAGCCGCATGGTCGTGGTACCGGTTGTGAAGTGGCCGCCACGATGCCGCGCCTATCGCCTGCCAACACTCCGTTTCCGGGCCCGGCCCATCGGTGCAGGAAACGGAGTTTCCGCAGAACCAGCACGTGCCAGAATCCGGCCATGGACAGCACCGCCACCACCGCCCTCGATGCCCGCGTCGAACGGGTTTGCCGCCACCTTCAAGCCAGCCACGACGAACCCTCGCTGCAGGAACTGGCCGGGATCGCGGGTTGCAGCCCAACCCGTCTGCATCGCCTTTTCAAGGAAGCAACCGGGTTGACCCCGAAGCAGTACGCTGCCGCGCTGCGCGCCGACCGCCTGCGCACCGGGCTGGAACAACAGGAACGCATCACCGACGCCTTCCACGATGCCGGCTTCGGCTCCAGCGGACGCTTCTACGAGAACGCGCCGAAGCTGCTGGGCATGACGCCGAAGCAATGGCGTGCCGGTGGTCGCGGCGAAGTCATCCACTTCGCGCTTGCCGAAAGTTCGTTGGGCAGCGTGCTGGTGGCCAGCAGTGCCACCGGCGTGGTCGCGATCCTGCTCGGCGACGATCCGGAAGCGCTGCTGCAGTCACTGCAGCAGCGCTTCCGCCAGGCCGAACTGGTCGGGGCCGACAGCGGCTATGAACAACTGGTGGCACAGGTGGTGGGCCTGGTCGAGGATCCCGCGCGAGGAGCCACGCTGCCGCTGGACATCCGCGGCACGGCCTTCCAGCAACGTGTATGGCAGGCGCTGCAGCAGATTCCGCGCGGACAGACGGCCTCATATGCCGAAATCGCCGCGCGTATCGGCGCGCCGCGATCGAGCCGCGCGGTGGCACGCGCCTGCGCAAGCAATCCGCTGGCCGTGGCGGTGCCCTGCCACCGGGTGGTGCGCCGCGACGGCGACCTGTCCGGCTATGCCTGGGGCGTGGCACGCAAGCGCGAACTGCTGCGCCGGGAAAAGGTCGCCAACGGCTGACGCGACCCGCAAGCCGCCAACCTTGGCCGGCATCGGCCAAGCCCTCAGTCCAGCTTCACCACCAGCTTGCCGAAGTTGCGCCCCTGCAGCAGGCCAAAGAAGGCTTCCGGCGCCTTCTCCAGCCCTTCCACCACGTCCTCGCGGTACTGGACGCGGCCCTCGCGCAGCCACTGCGCCATCTCGCGCTCGAAGTCCGGCCACAGGTGCTTGAAGTCGTGCACGATGAAACCGCGCACGGTCAGGCGCTGGCGCAGGATCTGGCTGAACAGCGCCGGCAGGCGGTCCGGGCCAGGCTGCGCGACGCCACGATTGTTGTAGGTGGCGATGGTGCCGCACACCGGAATGCGGGCGAAGTCGTTGAGCAATGGCAGCACCGCATCCAGTACATGGCCCCCGACGTTCTCGAAGTACACGTCGATACCCGCAGGCACCGCCGCGCGCAGCTGCTCGGCAAAATCAGCCGCGCGATGATCCAGCGCCACGTCCACGCCCAGCGTCTGCAGATAGGCACGCTTGGCCTCGCCACCGGCGATGGCCACCACGCGCGCGCCCTGCAGCTTGGCCAACTGCGCCACGGTCGCGCCGACCGGCCCCGTTGCGGCGGCCACCACCAGCGTCTCTCCCGGCTGCAGGCGGGCGATTTCATGAAGGCTGGAATAGGCGGTGAAGCCCGGCATGCCATACACCCCCAGCGCCGTACTCAACGGCAGCCCGGCCGGGTCCAGGCGGCGGCCCAGCGCCTTGGCCGGCAGCACCGCGTGGGTCTGCCACCCGCCCGGCGCCAGCACCCGTTCGCCCACTGCGACACCCGCAGCCCTGGACTGCAATACCTCGGCCACGGTCTGGCCTTCCATCACAGCTTCCACTGCCACCGGCGCGGCATACGACGGTCCCTCATCCATGCGTCCACGCATGTACGGGTCCAGTGAGAGGTAGCGATTGCGCAGCAGCACCTCACCGTCGCCCAAGGGCGGCAGCGCGGCCTGCTCCAGGCGGAAATTGGCTGCAGTGGGCGCCCCCTGCGGACGCGACGCCAGCACGATGCGGGTGGTGGTCGATGAGTCGGACATGACGACGGTCTCTGCTGTTGCCAGCATCAGGAAAGGAACGCCGACACTACGCCGCAGCGTTCCCCCATGGGGGTCACGAAAACAGCGTTCCATGTCCGGTATCGGTGCCGTCCACGCGCAGGCCGCGCCACGCCGCGTTTGTCGATCACCGTGGCCCGCTGAATTCCGCCGCACGCGATGATCACCGCGCCACCGCGCACGGATGAATCGGCATCCAGCGCCCCCCTGCCCCGCGACGGCGGATCAAGTACTTGCGTCTACGCAGACGGCAATGTGAAGGTTTTTTGCCAAAATGCTTGCCGTAGCCGGCTGACCTCCGTAATATGCGCGTCCTTGGCAGCGACCTCGCTGCAATGAACTACGTGGCCGAGTAGCTCAGTTGGTAGAGCAGGGGATTGAAAATCCCCGTGTCGGCGGTTCGATTCCGTCCTCGGCCACCACGTTCGACAGCCTGCAGAAATGCGGGTCTTTTTTTCGGGAATCGCAGTTGATCGTGATTGCCACACAGTTTGGCCGAGTAGCTCAGTTGGTAGAGCAGGGGATTGAAAATCCCCGTGTCGGCGGTTCGATTCCGTCTTCGGCCACCATCTTTCGAGACCTGCAGAGATGCAGGTCTTTTTTTGTCCGTGCTTCGCGCACTGCACGAGTGGCGGATGCGGCGCCCGCGCACACGCCCGGTTGACGAAACATTTACACCGGCATGCGCGGCGGCACCTACGCTCCAGACTCCTGCCTGGAGCCTACCGATGCCTCTGCGCCCCGCCCTGTTTGCCTGCCTGCTGCTGGCCGCTTTCCCGGTGATCGCCACTGAACCTGTGCGCGCGGTCGAGCGCCTGGACATCGATCGCTACGCCGGCCAGTGGCACGAGATTGCGCATCTTCCGGTCTCGTTCCAGAAGCAGTGCGTGGGCGAGATCACCGCCAACTACGGACTGCGCAGCGATGGCCGCATCAGTGTCACCAACGCCTGCCGCAACGGCGACGGTGAGCGCGTGGTCGCCGAAGGCGTGGCACGCGCGGTGGCCGGCCATCCCGGCCAGTTGCAGGTGCGCTTCGCGCCGGACTGGCTGAGCTGGGTCCCGCTGGTCTGGGCCGACTACTGGGTGCTGGCGCTGGACCCGGACTATCAGTGGGCACTGGTCGGTGAACCGGACCGGAAGTACCTGTGGATCCTCTCGCGCCTGCCGGAAATGGATCGCGCACGCTTCGAAGCGCTGAAAGAAAAAGCCGAGGCCATGGGCTACGACCTGCGCCCGCTGCGCCTGATGGCCCCGCTTCGCGATACGCCCGCCGATTGAACCGCGTCGCAACCGCGGCGCCGCGCGCGCGCGGTCCGGCACCGCGCACGCCCGGCCGCCATCTTCACGCGCTACCCTCTGCGACGGGTCGCCACAGGCGATCCAAACAACCATACGCCGTAGTATGCTTATCCAAACGCACCCCTCCAGAGGACTTGCGCCCATGCTCCACCGTTTCCGTATCGCCTTGATTGTCCTGTGCACCCTCGCCCTTGTTGCCTGCAACAACGGCATCGTCAAGCGTGTTTCGGAACCGGCGGCCAGCCTGCAGCAGCTGACCGTGCGTGCCGACGGCAACTGGACCGTGGCCCTGCGCCTGCAGAACTTCAGCTCGATGCCGATGACCTTCGATGACGTCTCGCTGGCGCTGACCGTCGGCGACAACGAAGCCGGCACCCTGCACGCCAAGCCCGGCATCTCCATCGGCGGCACCTCCGCCGACGTGATCAATGTCGACCTGGTGCCCAGCTCGGCCGCGCGCCTGGTGGTGGCCGATGCGCTGGCCAGCAACCGCACCCTGGCCTATGGCCTGAAGGGAACGGTGGCGGCCACGCCGCAGGAAAAGAAGCAGCGCAGCTTCGACATCAGCAGCCGCAGCACCCTCAACCAGGCCCCCGGCCTGCCCGGCGTGCTGCGCTGAACGCGCCTTTCGTGGCGGCGTCCGGCGCCGCTCTCCCCTGCCCTGATCAAATCGAGACGTACCGATGAGCAGCTACACCGCCCCGCTTTCCGACCTCCGTTTCGCCCTGCACGACGTGCTCAAGGTCGAACCCCTGTTCGCCCGCCTGGGCTTCACCGACGCCACCGCCGACGTGGTCGATGCCGTGCTGGAGGAAGCCGGCCGCTTCAGCGCCACCGTACTGGCCCCGCTCAACAGCGTCGGCGACGAGATCGGCTGCGTGCTCGACCAGGCCACCGGTGAAGTGACCACCCCGCCCGGCTTCAAGCAGGCCTACGACCAGTTCGTCGATGGCGGCTGGACCGGCCTGACCGCCTCGCCGGAGCTGGGCGGCCAGGGCCTGCCGCACACTCTGGGCGTGCCGCTGAACGAAATGATCAATGCCGCCAACCTGGCGTGGGGCAACTTCCCGCTGCTCTCCCACGGCGCCATCGAAGCACTGAAGCAGCACGGCGAGGCCTGGCAGCACGAGGCTTTCCTCAAGCCGCTGATCGAGGGCCGCTGGACCGGCACCATGTGCCTGACCGAACCGCACTGCGGTACCGACCTCGGCCTGCTCAAGACCAAGGCCGAGCCGAACGCCGATGGGAGCTATTCGATCACCGGCACCAAGATCTTCATCACCGCCGGCGAGCATGACCTGACCGGGAACATCGTGCACCTGGTGCTGGCCAAGCTGCCCGACGCTCCCCCAGGTGCCAAGGGCATCTCGCTGTTCGTCACCCCGAAGTTCAAGGTCGACCGCGACGGCAACGTCGGCGAGCGCAACGCACTGCGCTGCGGCTCGATCGAGCACAAGATGGGCATCAAGGGGTCGGTCACCTGCGTGATGAACTTCGATGGCGCGCAGGGCTACCTGGTCGGCCAGCCGCACAAGGGCCTGCAGGCGATGTTCACCATGATGAACACCGCGCGCCTGGGGGTCGGCCTGCAGGGCATCGGCCTGTCCGAGCGCGCCTACCAGAACGCGCTGAAGTACAGCCGTGAGCGCCTGCAGTCGCGCGCCCTGAGTGGTGCCAGGTTCCCGGACAAGCCGGCCGACCCGATCCTGGTCCACCCGGATGTGCGCCGCATGCTGCTGACGGTGAAGTCGCTGGTCGAAGGCAGCCGCCTGCTGGCGCTGCACGCCGCCACCCTCATCGACGTTGCCCACCATGCCGAGGATGCCGCTGAGCGCGAGCGCGCCGACACCCTGGTGAGCTTCCTGACCCCGATCTCGAAGGCCTGCCAGACCGAATGGGGCATCGAGAACACCTACAACGCCCTGCAGTGCTTCGGTGGCCACGGCTACATTCGCGAGCACGGCATGGAGCAGCTGGCCCGCGACGCCCGCATCACCACGCTGTATGAAGGCACTACCGGCATCCAGGCGCTGGACCTGATCGGCCGCAAGACCGCGTCCAGCCAGGGCGCCGGCCTGAAGCTGATGCTGGCCGAGATCGAAGCCTTCGCCAAGGAACACGAGGGCAACGAAGCGCTGGCCGAGTTCATTGGCCCGCTGCGCGCCAAGGCCGCCGAATGGGGCAAGCTGACGATGGATGTGCTCCAGCGCGCGGCCGGCAATCCGGACGAACTGGGCGCGGCCAGCTACGACTACCTGTTCTATTCGGGTTACGTGGTGCTGGCCTACTGGTGGGCCCGCAGCGTCGCCGCCGCCGACGCCAGCGCACACGGCGCCGCCTTCGCCCAGGGCAAGCGCGAGACCGCGCGGTTCTACTTCGCCCGTGTGCTGCCGCGCACGCTCAGCCACGCCGCCGCGATCCAGTCCGGTGCCGCCCCGCTGATGGCGATGGACGACGAGCGCTTCGGCGCCTGAGCCGGGCTGCCGCCCGGCACCGGTAGTGCGGGCCGCTGGCCGGCAACCGCAACAGCCGGCTTCCTGCGGGATGGCGAGGTGGGTCCAATTGCGGGGGACGGCGCACGCCACCGGCCCCACCCCGCCTTCGACAGATTTCCGCTGCTGTTGGTAGGTGTCGACCTTGGTCAACACAGTAGATCCACGCCACGCGTGGATGAGGGGTCAGAGCCCTTTCCTGTGGAAAGGGATCCGACCCCGGCCCGGCAGCCCACCCCCGACCATCCCTCTGGAGAAGAGCCCCCTTTTGTTAAGGGGGCGCGCCGACAGGCGCGGGGATTAGGAGGAATGCGCGGACCTGAATGTTGACGATTTGTGTATCGCCTGTCGGCGATACACAAATCGTCAACATTCAGGTATAAGCTGTTCTCCCGATGGAGACAGACACTACACGCTTGGGTCTGATCGAAGCCGGAGCTCCGTTTTCTGCTCCGGGCGCCGAAGCATCGCCCAACGCCACGACGCTGCATCGCCCCGGTTCGGTCCGGCTGCTCTCGCTTGATGCCCACGGACGCGTACTGGACTGGATCACCTGGCAGGATGCGGCCTGCCTCTACGCCCGCGAGGCAGTGGCCTGGACGCTCGGCGATCCCTGCCTGCACATCCACGGTGGCACCAACCGCTTCAGCGGCCTGCAGAGCGGCATGGACCTGCACCCGATCATCGCCGCCCGCGGCCACGCCCGCTCCCGCGCGATCGACCCCACGCCGAACCTGACCAATCAGGCCCTGTTCGCCCGCGACGCCCATCTGTGCATGTACTGCGGCCAGCAGTTCACCCGCCCGACGCTTACCCGCGACCATGTCATGCCGCTGTCCAAAGGTGGCCTGGACTGCTGGGAAAACGTGGTCACCGCGTGCTTCCACTGCAATTCGCGCAAGAGCGACCGCACCCCGCAGCAGGCCGGCATGCCCCTGCTGGCAGTGCCCTACCGGCCCAGCTGGATCGAGCACCTGATCCTGTCCAACCGCAACATCCTGGCCGACCAGATGGCCTTCCTGAAGGCGCAGTTGCCCAAGCGCTCGAAACTCAGCACCTGAACGCCCGAAAATGCAACCCTCACCGTCCTGTCACGGACGGCGGCGTTTGCTTGCCCCACCCCCGTTTGAGGGCGAAAATGGGCGTTCAGAAAAAGTGCGAACATGATGATCGACTCTGCCCGCTATCCCCGCCTCGCGCGCATCCAGACACCGGATGACCTGCGCACGTTCGACGAATCCGAATTGAGGGCGGTCGCCGACGAACTGCGCGCCTACCTCATCGAATCGGTGGGCAAGAGCGGAGGTCACTTCGCCGCCGGCCTGGGCGTTATCGAGCTCACCGTGGTCCTGCACTATCTGTACCAGACCCCGGTCGACCAGCTGGTGTGGGACGTCGGCCATCAGACCTACCCGCACAAGATCCTGACCGGCCGCCGCGACGAGATCCATACTGTCAAGCAGAAGGACGGTGTCGCGCCGTTCCCGAAGCGCGAGGAAAGCGAGTACGACACCTTCGGCGTCGGCCACTCCTCCACCTCGATCTCGGCCGCGCTCGGCATGGCCATCGCCCGCCAGTCCGAAGGCGACGACCGCAAGGTCGTGGCAGTGATCGGTGACGGCGCGATGACTGCCGGCATGGCGTTCGAGGCGCTGATGCACGCTGGTGGCATGGAGCCGGAGCCGAACCTGCTGGTGATCCTCAACGACAACAACATGTCGATCTCCGAGGCAGTGGGCGGCCTGACCAAGATGCTGGGCCGAGCGACCGGCAGCCGTACGCTCAACGCGCTGCGCGAAGGTGGCAAGAAGATCCTCGGTGACAAGAAGAACAACCCGGCGCGTTTCGTGAAGCGCTGGGAAGAACACTGGAAGGGCATGTTCGTGCCCTCCACGATGTTCGAGGAAATGGGCTTCCACTACACCGGCCCGATCGACGGCCACGACATGCCGGCGCTGTTGTCCACCCTGAAGACGCTGCGCGCCTCCAAGGGCCCGAAGCTGCTGCATGTGATGACCACCAAGGGCAAGGGCTACGAGCCGGCAGAAGGCGATCAGATCGGTTACCACGCCGTGGGCCCATTCGATCCGGACAAGGGCCTGGTGGCCAAGGCCGGGGCCAAGAAGCCGACCTATACCGATGTATTCAGCGACTGGCTGTGCGATGCCGCCGCCGCCGAGCCGCGCCTCTACGGCATCACTCCGGCGATGCGCGAAGGCTCTGGCCTGGTGCGCTTCAGCAAGGAATACCCGCAGCGCTATTTCGACGTGGCGATCGCCGAGCAGCACGCGGTCACCCTCGCCGCCGGCATGGCCACCCAGGGTGGCAAGCCGGTGGTGGCGATCTACTCCACCTTCCTGCAGCGAGCGTACGACCAGCTGGTGCACGACGTGGCGATCCAGGATCTGGACGTGCTGTTTGCGATCGACCGCGCTGGCGTGGTCGGTCCGGACGGCGCGACCCACGCCGGCAACCTCGACCTCAGCTTCCTGCGCTGCGTGCCGAACATGGTGGTGATGGCACCCTCCAATGAAGCCGAGTGCCGGCAGATGCTCAGCACCGGCCTGCAGCACCCGGGTCCGGCGGCCGTGCGCTACCCGCGCGGTACGGGTACCGGCGTTGCGGCCGGCACCGACCTGTCGACCCTGCCGATCGGCAAGGGCGAGCTGCGCCTGCAGGGCAACCGCATCGCCCTGCTTGCCTTCGGCAGCACCGTGCCCGCCGCCGAGCAGGTCGGCCGCGAACTGGGCCTGAGCGTGGTCAACATGCGCTTCATCAAGCCACTGGATCGCGAGCTGGTGCTGACCATGGCCGCGCAGCACGAGGGCCTGGTCACGATCGAAGACAACGTCGTGGCCGGCGGTGCCGGTTCCGGTGTCGGTGAACTGCTCAATGCCGAAGGCGTGCTGCGTCCGATCCTGCACCTGGGCCTGCCCGACAGCTACCAGCACCACGCCAGCCGCGAGGACCTGCTGGCCGAAGCCGGTATCGATGCGGCCGGCATCCGCGCCGCCGTGCTCAAGCGTTGGCCACAGCTGGCCGCAGGCAGCCCACCGCTGAGTGCCGCGGGCTGAGGCCGATCAGGAATCCACGCATCACGGGAAGGTGCAGCCGAAGGCTCGCACCTTCCATGGTGGAAGCAGGTGGTTCCACGCCATGCGTGGATGGCCGGACCCCGCAGGCCTGCCCCGGCAGGCGCCCCACGCTCAACCGTAACTGACCGCTTCCACGAACGCCCCGCTGGCCTCCACGCGCACGGCGGCGCGCTGCCCGGTGTCGACGAAGTGCAGGCGGGCCAGGGTCTCGGCAAAGTCATAGGCTCGTGCGCCATCACGGAACTCGATTGGCTCCGGCCTATCCGGGTGCAGCACGCGCCACTGGCGCTGTTCGCATTGCAGGCGGATCAACATGCAGCTCACTCCTTGAGGCAGCGTATCGACGGCGGCGCGATGCTGATGCCGGCTACGGCAATCGACATCGGGAATCAGGGCACGCAAGGCACCCTGATCACAGACGATACGGCGTTCAAAATGTGAGCTGTATCAGATTATTCTGATTTTCATGGGTTGAATCCGTAAAGCTCAGTTCACCTGGAACTGCGCCCTGCAGCCATCGCTCACCCAGATGCCGCGGCGATCCCAGCCCCAGCTCTGGCCTTCGATGCAGGCACTGCGCGAGTCCTGGCGGATCAGGCGCACGCCCCGGCGGATGCGGGCATCGCAGTACTCCTGCCGGTGGCCATTGGAATGGCAGGTAACCACATCACCACCGCCCCATCCGTTGCCGTTGCCCCAGCCGCCGCCATTGCCGCCCCAGCCGCCGCCGCGGCGGTACTCACCGACGAATTCGGCACGGCACCCCTGTGTGACCCAGACGCCGTTGCGCGACTGGCCCCAGGTCTCACCTTCCACACAGGGCGAACCGGACAACTGGCGGATCAGCCGCGCGCGGCCATCCAGGCGGCACTCGTTGCTGCGGTTCTTGACCGACTCGCAGCGCACGATGCCACTGCCATCGCGGCCGCCATAGCGGTCGTCGTCGTAGCCGTAGCCATAGCTCTGCGCCTGGGCGCCGCCGGCGGCCGCCAGCATCGGCAACAGGGTGCAGGCCAGGGTGCGCCAGGTGAGTGCCTTGCCCATCGAGATCTCCAGATGAATACGATGGCGCAAGCATCCGGGATTCACGGCCCGGCGCACAGAGGGAGGCGCGATGGCAGTTGTTCCTCCATTCAAACAACTCAACCGTGGCTGACTGCACTACGGGGGGCTGGCGTCACTCTCCAACGTAAAGCGCGTCTACCGTGTTGCCAAGCGCCTCGACCCGCACCGTGCTGCGCTGGCCGGTGCGGCGGTGATGCTCCAGGGCCAGCGCGGCGGCGGCATCAAAGGCGTCGGCGCCCCGGGCGTAACCGGTGGTGTCGCTCACCTGCGGATGCAGTACGGACCAGCGCTGGGCATTGCATTGGACGGTGATGACCATCGGGAGGCTCCTGCGGATGAAAGGGTGCAGTGGCAGGCAGCGGGCCGCTTGCCGTTACACCATCAGGCTAGCGACCGCCTCCGGGATGGCCCATCAGATTTGTACGAAAATGCCGCGCCTTCGCGTCGGATCTTGGCTTTCCTCACATCCCTGAGTCCGTTTAGCCCGTTCATTCCGTGATCCTTGTCACGGAGTCAGGCTGGCTTCACACTACCGTCATCAACAGGGGCCCCTTCCACATGCGCACCTTCTTCTCACAGCAACGCTGGACGTTGCTGAAGTTCTATTTCGTGGCCAGCTATCTGATCCTGATCGAAGAGTTGATCCGCGCCGCCGTGCATTGAGCGCTTGCTGGCGAGCTATTTGCGACAGAAAATGTCGCTTTAGGCACGGAGCTCGCACATGAAGGTGCTTCTTCTGATCCCGGCCCTGCTGGCTCTGGCCGCCTGTGCCAGCCAGGACACGGCGACCGCGCGCGCTGATGCCGCTGAGGCGTCGCCAGCGACGCCGGTGGTGGGGGGCGACCGTGATGCGCACGGCTGTATCGGCTCTGCCGGGTATCAGTGGTGCGAACACAGCCAGCGCTGCGAGCGCCCCTGGGAGCTGGCGCAGGCGCAGGGCCTGGCCAACACGGCCGAGGCCATCGACGCGTACTGCGCCAAGCCCGCCAGCCCGGCGCGCAAGTGAGCACGCCCTGCCATGGCTGAGCTTACTCCCCTGCCCGATCTCGCCCGTGGCCGGTATCGCCACTTCAAGGGCGGCGACTACGAGGTGATCGACATCGTCCGCAGCAGCGAGACGTTGGAGCCGATGGTGCTCTATCGCGCACTCTATGGCGAAGGCGGCCTGTGGGTACGCCCCTACCCGATGTTCATCGAGCAGGTTCCGGGCGAACACGGCCCGCAGGCGCGCTTCGCTCGCATCGACGACTGATCCGGTGCGACCCGCAGTGAACCGGAGCCCACGATGAACCCCTATGTCTACTTGGCCGCCGCCATCGTGCTGGAAGTGATCGCCACGTCGCTGCTGAAGGCCTCGGACGGCATGAGCCGGCTGTGGCCGACAGTGGGCGCGCTGGTTGGCTATGGGCTGTGCTTCTACCTGCTGTCGGTCACCATGAAGTCGGTGCCGACCGGCATCGCCTATGCAATCTGGTCCGGCGTCGGCATCGTGCTGATCTCGCTGATCGGCCTGGTGGTGTTCAAGCAGCGGCTGGATGCACCGGCATTGATCGGGATCGGCCTGATCTGCGCCGGCGTACTGGTGATCAATCTGTTCTCGCGCAGCAGCGCGCACTGAAGACGCTGCTGCGCGAACGGCGATAGCTGACCTTCTTCAGCTGACCTTCTTCGCCACGCTCATGCCGATCAGGAACAGCACCACGGCGATGATGATGCCTGCCCAGAACAGGAACTTGGCGATGCCCACGGCGGCGCCAGCGATGCCGCCGAAGCCCAGCACGCCCGCGATGATGCCGATGATGGCGAAGATGATGGCCCACTTGATCATGTCGATCCTTTCCCAGCAGGGAATGCAAACGGTGCGATCAGGCTAGGCCTCCACCGATGCGGCGCTCGTGAACGGGCCGCGTGTGCGGCGTGAATCAACGCGGCCGGAAGCGCAACAACGCCACTGCGAAAGCCAGGAACACGCTTCCCACCAGCCGCTCGAACCAGCGCCGTGCGAATGGCTTGGCGAGCCAACGGCGCAGGCCGTGACCACCGGCCGCATACATCACGTACCAGAACAGTTCGCAGGCCGCGAAGGTCGCCACCAGCACGCTGTACTGCACGGCCTGGCTGCGCGACGGGTCGACGAACTGTGGCAGGAACGCTGCGGCGAACAGCAGTAGTTTGGGATTGCTCAGGCCGACCCACAGGCCGCCGCGGAACACCGTTCCTGCGCCATGTACCGGCGCCAGTGTGACCTCGTCAGCATCGGCCACCGCGGGTGCGGGCCGGCAACTGTCGCGCCAGGCCTTGATGCCGAGCCAGGCCAGGTAGGCCACACCGAGATAGCGCAGCACCTCGAACAGCATGGGCGAGGAATGCAGCAGCGCACTCAGGCCCGCTGCGGAAGCCGCCAGCACCAGCAGCATCGCCAGCAGGCAGCCGGCCATGGCCGGCACGCTGCCGCGAAATCCCAGCCCGACGCTGCGGCCAAGGATGTGCAGCATGTTGGGCCCAGGCGTCCCGCACAGCACGAAGACCGTGGCCAGGAACCACCACCAGGTATGCAGGGCCATGTCGGGCGTCCACTTCAGAACATCCAACCAGCATAGAGTGCGCCGGCCTGGCGCGGCACACACAGTGCAGCATGGATGCGGTGGTTACAGAGGCAGGCTCAGGCCGCGAGCGCGTCGCGCCGTACCAGTACCTGGTCGATCAGGCCCCATTCGCATGCCTGCTCGGCGCTCATGAACCGATCGCGGTCCAGGGTCTGTTCGACCTCCTCGAAACTGCGTCCGCAATGCCGCGCATACAGCTGGGTGATGCGCTGCTTGGTGCGCTGCATCTCCTCGGCGTGGATGAAGATGTCCGAAGCCTGGCCCTGCACCCCGCCCAGCGGCTGGTGCACATGCAGGCTGGCATTGGCCAGCGCCGCGCGGTGACCCGGCTCGCCGGCCATCAGCAGGAACGAACCCATCGACCGCGCGGTGCCCATGCACAGCGTATGCACCGGGGCCGAGATGTATTGCATCGTGTCGTACATCGCCAGGCCGCTGGAGATCACCCCACCCGGCGAGTTGATGTACAGATGGATCGGCTTCTCCGGATTTTCAGATTCAAGGAACAGCAGTTGCGCGCAGACCAGCGCCGATACGGTGTCATCGACTTCGCCGTTGAGAAAGATGATGCGCTCGCGCAGGAGCCGCGAGTAGATGTCATAGGAGCGCTCACCGCGCTCGCTGCGTTCCACCACCATCGGTACCAGCTGCATTCTGTCCCGCATGTGCCTGCTCCCTGTAGCGTTCGATCCAGGCGCCGGCTCACGCCGCGCGCATCACCGTGCGATGGTCATCGTTGGACGCCGGCGGTATCAGCGCGCGCCGGTCGGTGAGCCGATGCACGATGGTCAGCACCGTTCCCCCATCCTCATCAGCGCGCAGCCGGAAACACACCAGGCTGTGCAGATGTGGGGGCTGTGCATCGCGCAAGCGGAATCCGAGCTCCCGCCCCTCCTCGAACAGGCAGGGCTTTGGATCGGCAAGATCGGCGGCAGGCAACCAGCGCTCACGCAGTGCCGGATCGAACAGTGCGCGCCAGACCCGTTCCGGTGGCGCAGGCAACCGCTGCTCCATCACCAGCGCGGGAGCCGCTTCCTTCAGAACATCGTCCATCAGTCCATCTCCTCCAGCAGGTTCTGCAGTGCGGACATCCGCGCCGGCCAGTAGGCCCGGTAACGCTGCAGCCAGCGTCCGATGTGGGCCAGCCCGCGCGGATCGACTTCATAGTGGACGAAGCGCCCCTGGCGCTGCTCACGCACCAGCCCTGCATCGCGCAGCACTGCCAGGTGCTGGGACATCGCAGACTGGCTGATCGCAATGCCCTCGCGCAGCGCGCTGGCATGCCGCCCGCCATCGGCCAGCTTTTCGAAGATGTGGCGGCGGGTGGGGTCAGCCAGCGCCTTGAACAGGGCGTTCTCGATCATGATCAACACATTAGCAACTACTAATGTGTAGTGCAACTGCCACAGCCGCTGTGCTGCAATGACGGCTTCCCTGCATGGAGCAGTGCATGAAGACCCTTGGCCTGATCGGCGGCATGAGCTGGGAAAGCTCGGCGCAGTACTACCGGCTCATCAACGAGGCGGTGCGGAATCGCCTCGGTGGCGCGCATTCGGCGCAACTGCTGCTGTGGTCGGTGGATTTCGCCGACATCAAGCAGTTGCAGCACGACGGTCAGTGGGATGTGCTGGGCAACCACATGCTCGATGCCGCGCGGCGACTGCAGGCCGGTGGCGCCGAGCTGCTGGTGATCTGCACCAACACCATGCATATGCTGGCCGGCCGGATCGAAGCCGAATGCCCGCTGCCCCTGCTGCATATCGCCGACCCGACCGCCACGGCGATCCTGCAGGCAGGCATCCGCAAGGTGGGACTGCTCGGCACCGCCTTCACCATGGAGCAGGCGTTCTACCGCGACCGGCTGCAGGACCGCTTCGGGCTGCAGGTACTGGTTCCGGAGGCTGATGATCGCCGCTGCGTGCACGACATCATCTACCAGGAGCTGATCGCCGGCGTGGCCAGCGAGCACTCGCGGCAGGTGTACGCCGGCGTGATTGCGCGGCTGGTCGCGCGCGGCGCCGAAGCGATCATCCTCGGCTGTACCGAGATCATGCTGCTGGTGCGCCCCGAGGACAGTGCGGTGCCGTTGTTCGACACGACCACCCTGCACGCGCTTGCGGCGGTGGACGCTGCGCTGGCCTGACCGCGCGCAGCGTCAGCCTAGGCCCTGGACTTCCAGTGCGGTGATCAGCCAGTCGACCACAGCCTGCGAATCACACAGGAAGAAGATGGCATCGCCCGAACGCGCTTCGGTCAGCAGCCGATAGACGGTAATCGCCACCGCCGACTGGTTGGCGATGAACACCTCCGGGCTGCGCGGCCCTTCGCTGTGGCCGGCCACGGCGTGCAACGCCTTGCGCGCAGCCACGGTGGCGGGCGGGTCTGCGCTGCGGGTCAGTTCCGGCCCGCGCAGGCCCCACGCAATGAACACATGCTTGCCCTTGAACGTGGTGTCCAGGACACGCACCTGCCCGGCCTCTGCGCCAGCCGAGCGATGAATGACGGTACTGCTGATCAACGCAACCCCCTGTGGTCGTCGTGGTCCGCGCATCCTCCTCCGCAAGCCGGCTGCACGCCAGTGACGGCAGCCACAGGCTGCGCCGGCATGCGTGGGAGACATGTAAGAAGGTGTAAGCCGATGCGATCGGATGTGCCGCGATGATAAGGGATGTAAGGCCCTGCATGGGCCGGTGCGCACTACTAAATCCCCACTGAGCCAGCGCCGGAACGATCCGTTCCGACGGCCTCGGGCTGGTCCATTCTTGCGGCCCATTCCCCTGCCGAGGCTCTCCATGACCCATCGCCTGTTGCCGCCCATTGCCACCTCCGCCCTGGCCCTGCTGCTGGTGGCCACCACGGTGGCCGCCCAGGACTACGACAGCGATCACATTCCGCCGCTGCGTTGCGAGTCGCAGTTCAACAAGACCCAGCAGTGCCCGATCGAAGGCCGCATGCGCATGGCCAGGCAGCTGTCGGTCACCCGCTGCGTCGAGGACCAGAACTGGGGCCAGAGCCGCCGCATGCTCTGGGTCACCGAAGGCTGCCGTGCTGAGTTCGTGGCAGACGAACAGGGACGCGGCCGCTGGCCGGGGCGCGGCCGGGATCGTGATCGGGATGACGACGGCGAGCGCCTGGTCTGCGAGTCCTACGAGCAGAAGGACAAGGAATGCCGCATCCGGGTGCGCCATGAAGTGCGCCTGGTCAAGCAGAAGTCGGTGACGCCGTGCGTCGAGGACCGCAACTGGGGCTGGGACCGCCGCGGGGTGTGGGTCAGCGACGGCTGCCGTGCCGAGTTCCGCGTGTATTGACTGCCGACCACACGCTGGCTTTGGCGGATACGCAGACACGGCCGACGTGATCGATGGACTGGGCGCATCCAGTCCAGGAGCCTGCGATGGCACCACCCGATCCTTCCTCGACGATGCTGCATATCCGCGAGGTGATGCCCGCCTCGGGTTTCATCGACAGCGGCATCGGGCATGGATTGGACGAAGGCGATCCGGAGCTGATCTACCGCTTCTCCGGCAGCTGATCGAGATACGTGGTCACCTTTGCGTCCAGCAGGTCCATCAACACCGGATCCATGCAGCGATAGTCGTCGGGGATGTCCAGGCAATGCAGGCGCTTGTGTTCCAGCAGGCGCGCGTATGCGGCCTGCAGGCGATGCTGGTGCTTGGCTTCCATCACGAAGATGACATCGGCCCAGCGGATATCCGCCGGGCCGATGGGGCGTCGTGCATGCGGGCTGGTGCCGGCCGACAGCGCGTTGAAGCCGGGCCGCCGTCGCCACATGGCTTCCGCGGTCGGGCTCCGCAGCTGGTTGCGGCTGCAGACGAACAGCAGGTTGATCATTCCTGTTCCTGCAGTTGCCGGGCGCTGAGAACCGGATAGGTGAAGCCCAGCTGGCGTGCACGCGCGAGCTTGGCATCGCGCGTATACAACAGCTTCCAGCTCTTCTCGGGCTTGTAGCGGTAGGCGGTCGTGGCGCGGTCGCCACCACGATTGCGGGCCTGGCTGCGACGCCAGGCACGGTTTCTTGCAGATTCCATGATGTGTTCTCGTGAGTACCGGGTTCAGCAGCCGCGGTAGTACGAGTGGCGCGCAGCATACACCGCACGCACAAAAAAGCCCACGCATCGCTGCGCGGGCTTCTTGATTCATCACAGTGGTCGGGACGGCCGGATTCGAACCGACGACCCTCTGCCCCCCAGGCATCGTTCCAGATAGGCCCATCCCGTTGATCTGTAAGGGTTTCAAGCCTTCGCAGGGCATCCCAAAAGTGCAAATTGCGCCCCAATCCGATCAATCACTTACGAGCCGATAGGGTGCATATGGCGGCTCTACCCGACGCCATCCGAACGGCGGCGATGCGATCCCCCCTTCAGCCAATCCCCTTCCCTGTCCCGCCAATCGAGGATCTTCTCCGGGTGCTCCCCGCCGCGCCCCGTATCTAGCGCCCCACGGCCAGCATCCCCTTCCTCGGCGAGCGTACATGCAGCGGATCGCGACGAGCCTAGGCAGGTGTCACGAACTGCTGCCCGTCGGCGTCCTTGCTTCGGGTGGGGCGATTCCGGCCCCACAGATACCCGAAAAGGACCCATTAAAATGAATCGAGCGAACTGGTTCGTAGTCTCTCCCGAGGGCGCCAAAGCCGTGGGGCAACTGCATCACTTTGTGACCGCGAACACATCTCTGCCGCCGAAACTGGTGCATCTGGTGTTTTTGCGTGTGTCGCAGCTAAACGGCTGCGCCCACTGCATCGACATTCATACCCGTGATCTGCTTAAGGAAGGCATGCCGTTCGACACAATCGCTCTCCTACCTGTTTGGCACGAGGCCGCCTATCTATTCTCCGAACAAGAGCGCGCCGCACTGGCATGGGCAGAGGAAGTGACGCTCGTGAGCGAAACCCATGCATCTGATGAGGCGTACGAAAAAGTAGCCGCAGTATTCGGCGAGAAAGACCTGGTCGACCTCACGCTCACCATTGCGGCCATGAACGCGATCAACCGGATGGGCGTGAGCTTCAGATTGAAGCCCCGCGCCAAGCCCGCTGCGGAGAAGTAGCGTACGGCACGCCGGAGATCGTCCTGGCTTTGTCCGGGCCGAGGCGCTCGTAGGAACCATCGGTGGCCTACTCACCGCAAGGAACGGGCGGAGCAAGCCCCGCCCACATAGTGCCTTAACCCTGGACTTCCGCCCGGAAGGCAATCTCAATCAGCTGCTCGGGGAAGGCCAACGCCGAGACCCCGATCAGGTTGCTGGCCACCTGCGGCACCGGCTGGCCATACACGGCCGGCCGGACTTTGCTACTGGCCGCGAAAGCGGCCGGAACGTCGATGACGAACAGCGTTTCCTCGACCACGTCCGCGATCGACCCACCCAGCTCTGCCAGCAGCACCTGCGCGTTCTCGTAGGTGCGCCTCATCTGGGCTTCCATGGTATCGAAGTTGGCGGGCTTGCCGTCGGCCCCCAGCTCCGCCGGCGCAACCAGCTCGCCCTGCGGCGTGTGCGAGAGCTGGCCGGACACGAAGATCGTGTTGTTGACGCGGACGGCCTGTACGTACCCGTAGGCCGATTCCCACGGCACTCCGAAGCTGGCGGTCTTTCGATTGGTAGCGTTCATCATTGCTCTCTCTGGTGAAAGGGCAAGTGTGGCAAGCATTTTGAGTCGACCGCCTCCCCTGAACGGGGGATCAGATTCGAGCGCGGGACAGCTGCTCTCTACCTGCCTTGACCCACGCCTTCATCGGATCCCTCGCCCTGGGCTTGGTCTCCTTCGGCGGTCGGCGCGGTTCCAGCGCTTCCTTGATCCGCGCCAGTTCCAACCGCCCGGCCTCGGCCAGGCGCCGGGCCTGTTGCTGCTGCTCGCGCGTCGGCGGCAGGCCTGGCAGCGGCGGCTCGGGCTGGATCGGAGTGCTGTCGGTCAGCCGGGCGACCGCCTGGCGCAGGGGAAGATCGGGATACAGCCTGGCCGCGCACCAGCGCTCGGCGTACCGCTTCGCCTGCCGGACGTTGGCCGCGCGCACTTCCTTCACCTGCCACATCTTCTGGCCTTCCATCCATAGCCGGACCCCGGGACCGCCGTCGGGCGTGACGCTGGCCGTCTCCCGGCCGTTGTACCAAAGCGCCCAGCGCTCGCCGGTCTGGACCCAGCCAGAGGGGATTGGGGCGGTGCGGAAGCCGTGGGAAGAACGCATGGCCGGAAGGATACGGCTGGTGACGGTGAAGTTTGCCGACGTGCGCGACGGCCACCTGTGGGTAGTGCCGTCGAAAACCGAGGGCTCGACGAACGTTCGACTACAGATCGCCGTGGCCGGGCCGCTGCTCGACCTGCTGGCCAGGTGCCGCGATGACGTGGTTTCGCCGTTCGTGATCCACCGCCTGCCGGAAAAGGCCAGGCCCAGCGACAAGCGCGCGAAGGACCGAGCGCACCACACGCAGGTGCTGCCCGAGCAGCTGTCGCGTGCGTTCGCAAAGGCACGCGATGCTGCCGGCGTGGGTGGCGAAGCACCGCCAACATTCCATGAGATCCGCAGCCTGGGCGGTGCGCTGCTGCGCGATGCGGGCTGGACCACGGAACAGATTCAAGCGCTGATGGGACACGGCAACGCGTCGATGACTGAGCATTACCTGGGTGGCCATGAAGCGCCGTGGCAGCCGGTCACCACGGGTATCGCGCTACCTCGATAGGGTGGCGATAGGGTGGTAATAGGGTGCACAACGAAAAAGGGCCTGCACCGCATGGCGCAAGCCCTTGTTCTATCGCTGCTTTTGGTCGGGACGGCCGGATTCGAACCGACGACCCTCTGCCCCCCAGGCAGATGCGCTACCAGGCTGCGCTACGCCCCGACTGATGCTGCGATGTGCCCGCCAGTGCGGCGGGCCGTGAAGTATAGCGGATTACGATGGAAATTGGATCAGCGGCGCAGCAACTGCAGCACTTCTTCCAGCTCCATGCGCACCTGCTTGATGATCTGGTTGCTCAGCGCCGATTCCTCGCGGGCATCGGGACCATCCAGGCGCAGGCGTGCACCACCGATGGTGTAGCCCTGTTCGTACAGCAGGCTGCGGATCTGCCGCACCATCAGCACGTCATGGCGCTGGTAGTAGCGGCGGTTGCCTCGGCGCTTGGCCGGCTCAAGGCTGGGAAACTCGGTTTCCCAGTAGCGCAGGACGTGCGGCTTGACGTCGCACAGCTCGCTGACCTCACCGATGGTGAAGTAGCGCTTGGCCGGGATCGGCGGTAGTTCGCGATTACTGCCCGGATCCAGCATAAGCTTCCACCCTCTCCTTGAGCTTCTGGCCCGGACGGAAGGTGACCACCGTACGGGCGGAAATCGGAATTTCCTCGCCGGTCTTCGGGTTGCGACCCGGGCGCTGGTTCTTGCGCCGCAGATCGAAATTACCGAAGCCCGACAGCTTCACCTGACGTCCCTGTTCCAATGCTTCACGCAGCACATCGAAAAACGCGTCGACGAATTCCTTGGCTTCCCGCTTGTTCAGACCGACTTCGTCGAACAGCTTTTCCGCCATCTCCGCCTTGGTCAATGCCATTGCCTGCTACCCCCGAGTGCCGCCCGCTCAGCCGCGGATCCGGGCGTGGTGTTCACGCTCGATGGCAGTGACCGCCTCGGCCACCACCGCATCCACGTCGCGGTCCGTCAGAGTGCGCGACTTGTCCTGCAAAATCAAGCCCATAGCGAGACTCTTGAATCCCGGCTCGACGCCCTGGCCGACGTAACGGTCGAACAGGTTCAGGTCGCGCAGCAGCGGGCCGGCGGCCTGGCGCACGGTCGCCGCCAGATCGGCCCAGGCCACCTGTTCAGGCACCAGGAACGCCAGGTCGCGACGCACCGCCGGGAAGCGCGACAGCTCGCCGGCACGTGGCAGGCGACGGGCGGTCAGCGGTTCCAGATCCAGCTCGAAGGCGTAGACATCGGCCTCGATATCCATCGCCTTGGCCAGACGCGGGTGGATCTGGCCGATCCAGCCGATCACCACGCCATCGCGGTACACCTCGGCCGACCGCGCCGGGTGGCCGTAGGCACGGGCCGACGGGCGGAACTCCAGTACCGCACCACTGGCAGCCGCCAGCGATTCCAGGTCGCCCTTCAGGTCATGGAAGTCGACCTTGCGAGTCGGCAGGCCCCACTGCACCGCCTGCGCGTCACCGCAGACAGCTGCCGCCACGCGCGGCGTTTCCAGCGGTGCCGGCTGGCCATCTCCGGCCTGCTGGGCGAACACGCGGCCGAGCTCGAACAGGCGCACGCGGCCGAGCTGGCGGGCGGCGTTGCGGCCCAGTGTGGCGACCAGGCCCGGCAGCAGCGACGGACGCATTACCGCCAGTTCGGCCGACAGTGGATTGGCCAGTGGCACCAGGCCGTCGCGCAGCTGCCACTGGGCCAGCAGCGCATCGTCGACGAAGGCGAAATTGACGGTTTCCTGCTGGTCACGGGCGATCAGCTGGCGGCGCACGCTCAGCGCGTCCAGCTGGGTCTCGCTCGGCATCGCCACGCGGGCGGCACCGCCCGGCAGCGTGGTCGGGATCTGCTCGTAACCGTGGATGCGGGCCAGCTCTTCGATCAGGTCTTCTTCAATGGCGATGTCGAAGCGGCGGCTCGGCGCGACCACCTGCCAGCCGTCGGCAGCAGCAACCACGTCCATGCCCAGCGCGCGCAGGATGCGCTCGACTTCCGCATCGTCGATGGTGATGCCGAGCACGCGGGTGATGCGGGCGCGGCGCAGCACGATGGTTGCCGGCTGCGGCAGATCGGCTTCACGCACGGCCTCGGTAACCGGCGCCGGGGTGCCGCCCGCCAGGTCCAGCACCAGGCGAGTGGCGTACTCGATCGCGATGCGCGGCAGCGCCGGATCGACGCCGCGCTCGAAGCGGTGGCCGGCATCGGTGTGCAGGCCCAGCTTGCGGCCACGGCCCATGATCGCAGCCGGCGCGAAGTGCGCGGCTTCCAGGAACACGGCGGTGGTTGCGTCGGTGACACGGGTGTCGAAGCCGCCCATCAGGCCAGCCAGGCCGATCGCACGATCGGCGTCGGTGACCACCAGGAAGCTGTCGTCCAGCGCGGCATCGCGGCCGTCCAGCAGCTTCAGCGTCTCGCCCGCGCGCGAACGGCGCACGGCAATGCTGCCCTGCAGGGTGCCGAGGTCGTAGGCATGCATCGGCTGGCCCAGCTCCAGCATCACATACTGGGTGATGTCGACCAGCAGCGAGACCGGACGCACGCCACTGCGGCGCAGGCGCTCGGCCATCCACAACGGAGTCTTGGCGGCGGCGTTGACGCCCTCGATGACACGGCCCAGGTAACGCGGCGCTTCGGCGCCGGCGTCGAGCTGGATGCTCAGCTCACGGCTGCCGACTGCCGGAATGGCCTCGGCAGCGAAGTCCAGCACTTCGCTGCGGGTGGCGGCGGCGACGTCATAGGCGATGCCGCGCAGGCTGAAGCAGTCGGCGCGGTTCGGGGTCAGCTTGATCTCGATGCTGGCGTCCGGCAGGCCCAGGTAGTCGACCAGGGCGTGGCCGACCGGCGCGTCATCGGGCAGCTCCAGCAGGCCGGAGGCATCGTTGTCCAGGCCCAGCTCCTTGGCCGAGCACAGCATGCCGTTGGACTCGACGCCGCGCAGCTTGGCCGGCTTGATCTTCAGCTCGCCGATCTGCGCACCCACCATGGCCAGCGGCGCGACCAGGCCCGGACGCGCGTTCGGTGCGCCGCAGACGATCTGCAGCAGTTCGCCCTGCCCGGCATCGACCCTGCACACCTGCAGGCGATCAGCTTCGGGATGGCGCACGGCCTCGACGATGCGCGCCACGACCACGTGATCGAGGCCTTCGCCCAGCGCGGTCACTTCTTCCACTTCCAGGCCGATGGCGGTCAGCACTGCACTCAGTTCATCGCGCGAGGCGCCGGTCGGGACATGGCTGCGCAGCCAGTTTTCGGAGAATTTCATGGTGTCACCCTGGTGGGCCCGGCGCATGCGCCTGGGCCTGCGAATTTAGGAGCAGCCGAGCATGGCTCGGCTCTACATGGTTGCGGCTTACGCGAACTGTTTCAGGAATCGCACGTCGTTCTCGAAGAACGCGCGCAGATCGTTGACGCCGTAACGAAGCATCGCGAAACGCTCCACGCCCATGCCGAACGCGAAGCCGGTGTAGCGCTCCGGATCGATGCCGACGTTGCGCAGCACGTTCGGATGGACCATGCCGCAGCCCAGCACTTCCAGCCAGCGGGTGCTGCCGTCGGGCTGCTGCCAGGCAATGTCCACTTCCGCGCCCGGCTCCACGAACGGGAAATAGCTGGGGCGGAAGCGCATCTCGAAGTCGCGCTCGAAGAACGCGCGCACGAACTCGGCCAGCGTGCCCTTCAGGTCGGCGAAGGTCGAATGCTCGTCCACCAGCAGGCCTTCCACCTGGTGGAACATCGGCGAATGGGTCTGGTCGCTGTCGCTGCGGTACACCTTGCCGGCGGCGATCATGCGCAGTGGCGGCGCGTGGTCGCCCATGTAGCGCACCTGCACGCCGGAGGTGTGCGTGCGCAGCAGGCGGCCGTTGCCGAAGTAGAAGGTGTCGTGCATGGCGCGCGCCGGATGGTGCGGCGGGAAGTTCAGCGCCTCGAAATTGTGCCAGTCGTCCTCGATCTCCGGCCCTTCCGACAGCTCGTAGCCCAGCCGGCCGAAGATGCCGGTGATGCGCTCCAGGGTGCGGGTGATCGGGTGCAGGCCGGCACGGTCGCCGTTGCGGCCCGGCAGGGTGATGTCGATGGCTTCGGCGGCCAGGCGCGCATCCAGCGCCGCGTCCTCCAGCAGCGCCTTGCGCTCGCCCAGCGCGCGGGTCAGCGCGTCGCGGGCCTGGTTGATCGCTTCACCAGCGGCCTTGCGCTCGTCCGCCGGCAGGGCGCCGAGCTGCTTGAGCTGCGAGGTGATGCTGCCACTCTTGCCAAGCAGGGCCACGCGCAGCTGTTCCAGCACGTCGGGACTCTGTGCGGCGGCCACATCGGCCAGCGCCTGGGTGGTGAGGGATTGGATGTCGCTCATGGGGGGCCGGAACTCCAGTCGATCTGCCATCGCGATGCGCGAAGGGCCGACCCCTGTCGCCACCGCCGTCCCCGCGCTGCCGCCATGGCCTCGCCGGAACCCAAAAAAGAATGGGGAAGGACTTGCGCCCTTCCCCATGCATTGCCTTGACCTGACACCGTTCCGAGTGAACGGTTACGGCATCGGGAAGGACTTATGCCGCCAGCGCGCCCTTGGCCTTTTCGGCCAGCGCAGCAAAACCGGCTGCGTCGTGCACGGCGATGTCAGCCAGGACCTTGCGATCCAGGGTGATGCCAGCCTTCAGCAGGCCGTTCATGAAGCGGCTGTAGCTCAGGCCGTTGATGCGGGCAGCCGCATTGATACGGGTGATCCACAGCGAACGGAAGTTGCGCTTCTTCTGCTTACGGCCGATGTAGGCGTACTGCTGTGCCTTGATGACCGCCTGCTTGGCGACGCGGAAGACCTTGCGACGGGCGTTGTAATAGCCCTTGGCGAGATCCAGAATCTTCTTGTGGCGGCGACGCGCCTGTACGCCACGCTTAACTCGTGCCATTTTTCAGTTCCTCAGAGGTAAGGGAGCATGCGGTCCAGACGGCCTGCGTCTTCTGCACGGACATGGCCCGTCTGACGCAGATTACGCTTACGCTTGGTCGCTTTCTTCGTGAGGATGTGGCTACGGTTGGCGTGGCCGCACTTGTACTTGCCCGAGGCGGTCTTGCGGAAACGCTTGGCCGCTGCCCGGTTGGTCTTGATCTTGGGCATTGCAATGTCCTTGATGGGATATGACCCTGGTTTCTGACTGATCTGGCGGCGGCCTGGGCCGCTCTTTCCGTCCTGCCATGATCGGCGTACGACCCGTCCTGGGTGGGTCGAGCCGGGCATGATACAGGCAAAACCGCCCTGCCACCAGCCCCTTCAGCCCTTTCGCCGGCACTTCACCGGCATCCTGCAAAAGCAAAGGGACGCCAGCGGCGTCCCTTTATCCTGAACCATTCAGCCAGGCGCCCCGGAAGGCGGCCCGTCCGGCCTCAGGTCTTCTTCTTCGGCGCGATCATCATGACCATCTGGCGCCCTTCCAGGCGCGGACGGGATTCAATGACGATGTCCTCGCCCAGATCGGCCTCGATCCGGTTGGCCATTTCACGACCCAGTTCCTGGTGGCTCATTTCACGGCCACGGAAGCGGATGTTGACCTTGATCTTGTCGCCTTCTTCAAGGAACCCGCGCATCTTGCGCAGCTTGATCTGGTAGTCGCCCTCGTCCGTGACCGGACGGAACTTCACTTCCTTGATCTCGACCTGCTTGGTCTTCTTCTTGGCCTCGCTGGCCTTCTTCTGCGCTTCGAACTTGAACTTGCCGAAGTCCATGATCTTGCAGACCGGCGGATCGGCCTGCGGCTGGATCTCGACCAGGTCCAGGCCTTCATCTTCGGCCATGGACAGCGCTTCGTCGCGCGACAACACGCCGATCATTTCTCCGTCACTGCCGATCACGCGGACGCGCGGCACACGGATTTCCTGATTCTTGCGGTTCTGTTTGTTGTCAGGGGTGCTGATATTACGTTCTCCCAAGGGTATCGAACCGGTCCGGGTGCCTGTGCGCCCGGACCGGACCTTTGCTTACGCGCCCTCGGCCTGGAGCCGCTCGATGAAGGCCTGCAGGCTCATGCTGCCCAGGTCTTCGCCAGAACGCGTACGCACCGCCACAGCCCCATTCTCCTTCTCGCGGTCACCGATGACCAGCAGGTAGGGCACGCGCTGCAACGTATGCTCGCGGATTTTATAGCCGATCTTCTCGTTACGCAAATCCGAGCTGACGCGGAAGCCTTGCTCCGCAAGGGTTTTGGTCACGCCCGAGACGTAGTCGGCCTGGGCGTCGGTGATGTTGGCCACCACCACCTGGGTCGGTGCCAGCCAGGCCGGGAACTGGCCGGCATGGTGCTCGATCAGGATGCCCAGGAAGCGCTCCATCGAGCCGACGATGGCGCGGTGCAGCATGACCGGGTGCTTCTTCTGGCTGTTCTCGTCCACGTACTCGGCGCCCAGGCGGCCCGGCATCATGAAGTCGACCTGCATGGTGCCCAGCTGCCAGGTACGGCCGATCGCGTCCTTCAGGTGGTACTCGATCTTCGGGCCGTAGAAGGCACCCTCGCCCGGCAGCTCCTGCCATTCCACGCCACAGGCGGTCAGCGCCGAGCGCAGCGCGCCTTCGGCCTTGTCCCAGGTGGCGTCGTCACCCAGGCGCGACTCCGGACGCAGCGCGATCTTGATCTGGATCTCGTCGAAGCCGAAGTGCCGGTAAACCGCCAGCGCCTGCTGGTGGAAGGCCGTCACTTCCGACTCGATCTGGTTTTCCGTGCAGAACACGTGGCCGTCGTCCTGGGTGAAACCACGCACGCGCAGGATGCCGTGCAGCGCGCCGGACGGCTCGTTGCGGTGGCAGGAACCGAACTCACCGTAGCGGATCGGCAGGTCGCGGTAGCTGTGCAGGCCCTGGTTGAACACCTGGATGTGGCCCGGGCAGTTCATCGGCTTGACCGCGTACGTGCGCTTCTCCGATTCGGTGAAGAACATGTTGTCCTGGTAGTTGTCCCAGTGGCCGGACTTCTTCCACAGGCTCACGTCCAGGATCTGCGGGCAGCGCACTTCGCCGTAGCCGCTGCTGCGGTAGACCTTGCGCATGTACTGCTCGACCACCTGCCACAGTGCCCAGCCCTTCGGGTGCCAGAACACCAGGCCCGGGGCTTCTTCCTGCAGGTGGAACAGGTCCTGCTGCTTGCCGATGCGGCGGTGGTCGCGCATCTCGGCTTCCTCGATGCGCTTGATGTACGCCTCCAGCTGCTTCTTGTCAGCCCAGGCGGTGCCGTAGATGCGCTGCAGCTGCTCGTTCTGCGCGTCGCCGCGCCAGTAGGCGCCGGAGATGCGGGTCAGCTTGAAGGCCTTCAGGAAGCGCGTGTTCGGCACGTGCGGGCCCCGGCACATGTCCACGTATTCCTGGTGGTAGTACATGCCCATCGCCTGGATGTCGTCGGACATGTCTTCGATCAGGCGCAGCTTGTAGTCCTCGCCACGGGCCTTGAAGATCTCGATCACCTCGGCGCGCGGCGTCATCTTCTTGATGACGTCGTAGTCCTGGGCGATCAGTTCACCCATGCGCTTCTCGATCGCGGCCATGTCGTCCGGCGTGAACGGGCGCTCGGAATAGATGTCGTAGTAGAAGCCCTCGGCAATCACCGGGCCGATCACCATCTTCACGTCCGGGTACAGCTGCTTGACGGCGTGGCCGACCAGGTGGGCGCAGGAGTGGCGGATGATCTCCACGCCCTCCTCGTCCTTGGCGGTGATGATGCGCAGGCTGGCATCGTGGTCGATGACGTCGCTGGCATCGACCAGCACGCCATCGACGGAACCGGCGATGGTGGCCTTGGCCAGGCCGGCACCGATCGACTGGGCGACGTCCATGACGCTGACGGGATTTTCGAACTCGCGGCGGCTGCCGTCGGGAAGGGTAATGTTGATCATCGCAGTGGCTTCGTGCGGGGCCCGCGGGGCGGGCTGGAAAGCGTTCCCGGGCCGCGGCCCGGGCAATAAAAAAGCGCCGCGAGGGCGCCTGGAACACAGGGCCTTCGGGGGCAGGTCAACAGTGGGCGGTGGTAGTGCTCATGTCGCACGCTCGGCCGGCGCTGGGCGCGGGCCACCTTGTTCCAGTCAGGAGTCTGCGACGATCTTAAACCAGCGCACCGGAAAGCCCAAGGGCTGCCGTGCGGTCCGCTGAATGGCCGGCGCTGGCGGCGTGAAAACGCAATGATTACCATGTCCGCGCAGCCCGCCCCGTGCCAGCCTGCCCGCTTCCCCCAGGACCTCGTGATGCGCCACCCGCTCCGACCGGCTCCCGCCGGCCCCGCCCGTGCCCCGCGTTCGCCGGCCCACTGCCGCGGCGCCCGCCCGCAATGATCACCGTCGGCCTTTCCACCCTGGGCTTCTGCAGCCTGGGCATGCTGGCAGCGATGTTTTCGGCACTGGCCTTCTATGCCGCCTCGCCGCACTGCCGTTGGCCCCGCCTGCGCCGTGCCGGTCGTCTCGGCCGCCAGATCGGCCTGGTCGCCGCCGCTGCTGCCCTGTGGTTGTGGATGGCCGAACTCGGCTTCGCTGCCGGCCTGGTGGCGATGCTGTGCACCTGGATGCTCGCTGCGATGCTGTTGCCGGCGCTGGCCGCCTGGCATCGCCCGGGCACGGAGTCACCCTGATGTGGCCGCGCGCCTTCGCCGGCATCATCGCTGGCTTCCTGCTTGCGGCCGCCGCTACCGGCCTGCTGGCCTGGCTGCCGCCCGGCCCGTGGCAGCGCGCACTGGTGCCGACCCTGATCGCCTTCATCCCGTTATGGATGCTGGCCGCCCTGTGGGCGTTCAGCTTCCGCAGCGCACTGCGCGCCTGGCTGGTTCTGGGTGGCAGCGCCGCGGCCGGCTTCGCCGTGCTCGGGCTGCTGCGCCTGACCGGCGCGGTGCAATGAGAGCTCCCCCATGAAGTTCAGTTCGCAGACGCTGCGCACGTTCACCACCCTGCACACCTGGGTCGGCCTGGTCGCCGGCTTCGGCCTTTTCGTGGCCTTCTATGCGGGTGCGCTGACCCTGTTCCATCACGACTTGCCGCTGTGGCAGACCCCGGGCGCAGCCACCGCCTTGCCGGCGGGCCTGGACGATGCGCAGTACCTGCTGGAAGACGTACTGGCGACACACCCGGAGGCCCGCCGCCACGTTGGCATGACCTTCCCCGGCACCGAACACCCGCAGCCCCTGGCGTACTGGCAGGCCGATGACGGCAGCTGGCGTTACGCCTGGCCGGGCCAGATCGCCGGCAGCCCCTCGCCGCCGCAGACCGGACTGGCAGAACTGGTCAACGAACTGCACTACAGCCTCGGCCTGCCGGTGGCCGGCATCTATGTGATGGGCATCGTCAGCCTGCTGTATGGCATGGCGCTGCTGAGCGGCCTGGTGATCCACCTGCCGAGGCTGTTCGGCGACCTGTTCGCGCTGCGCCCGGGCCGCAACCTGAAGCAGCTGTGGCAGGACGCGCACAACGTGATCGGCGTGCTCAGCCTGCCTTTCCACCTGATGTTCGCAGTCACGGGCGCCCTGCTGTGCCTGGTGTTCGTGCAGATGGCCCTGCTCAATCCGCTGATCTACGACGGCAAGGCGCTGCAAGCGGTACCGACCGCGATGGACACTGCGCCGGTGCGCGATGCCAGCGGGATTCCGGCGCCACCGGGCAGCCTGCGCGTGCTGCATGCGCGCGCACTTGAAGTGGCCCGCGCGCAGGGCGTGGCCAACTTTGAACCGGCTTACCTGAAGCTGGCCAATGGCGGTGATGCCAACGCCACGATCGAGATCACCGGCGAGGCCAGTGGCACCCTCGGCCCGCTTGGTGCCGTGGCATTGGACGTCGCCACCGGCAACCTGCTCGCGTCGCAGCTGCCGGGCCAGCGCGACGCCAACCACGCCACGCTCAGCGCCGCCTACGCGCTGCACTTCGGTGAGTTCGGCAACGGCGTGGTGGTCTGGCTGTACTTCCTGCTCGGCCTCGGCGGTGCGTTCCTGTTCTACTCCGGCAACCTGCTGTGGATCGAGTCGCGGCGCAGGCGTCGCCAGCCACAACAGCCACGTGCCGGTGTGAACATGGCGCGGGCCACGGTCGGCGTGTGCATCGGCCTGTGCGTGGCGATCTCGGTCGCGTTCGTCACCGCACTGGTGCTGGAGCGGCTGGCACCGTCGGCGCTCGACCACGGCATCCGCTGGGCCTGCTTCGGCAGCTGGGCAGCCTGTGCGCTGTGGGCTGCACTGCGCCGCCCCGCACAGGCCGCGCGCGAACTGCTGTGGGCCGCAGCGATCAGCACTGCACTGGTGCCGGTCCTGCACGGTGCACTCAATGGTGACTGGCTGTGGCGCGCCGCCGCGCGTGGCCAGTGGCCGCTGTTCTGGATCGATGCCATCGCGCTGGCCATGGCCTTCGGCTTCGCCCGCCTGGCCGTCGCCAGCCAGCGCCGCGCCCGCAACGGCGATCCGAACAGCGTCTGGGCGAACTGAAGCGTCGCCGGACATGGCCCGGCGCTACCAAAGCAGGTGCGCTTCGTCCAGGTAACGGCTGACTTCGATGAGGTTGCCATCCGGGTCGCGGAAGTACACCGATTCGATCGGACCCAGAGCGCCGGTGCGGGCCACCGGTCCCTCCTCCACCGCGACGGCCTGCGCCTGCAGGTGCGCCAGCACATCGGCCGTGGCGGTACGCGTGACCAGGCACAGGTCGGCACTGCCCGGCGTGGGCTGCAGCGCGTGCGGCTGCAGCGGGGCACTGGCCGGATGCAGATTGATTTTCTGCTGACCGAACTACAGCGCGGTACGGCCCGCGCCGAAGCGCACGACGTTCATGCCGAGCACGCGCTGGTAAAAATCACAGCTGCGTTCGATGTCGGCCACAGTGAGGACCAGATGGTCCAGGCGTTCGAGATGGATCATGCCCGCAGCGTAACGCTGCGGGTATGGACATGCTGTGCGGGGTCGGGCCGATGGCGTTGCGGCATTGCGCCGGGCATCGCCTGATGCAGCTCAATCGCCGACGCGCGCCTTCTGCCAGGGACCCAGCATGGCGTTGAGCAGGCTGGCCTGCTCGTCGTCGCCGGTCAGCTCCCACATGAACACTCCGGCCAGGCCCTGCTCGCGGGCGAACTGCGCACGCAGGCCGATCGAACGCGGGTCCTCATAGCTGATGAGGATCTTCTGCCCGGCGTTGTACAGCCACGGGCTCTGCGCCTGCGGCTGCCAGTGCCTGGTCCAACCCGGCTGGTCGAGATAGCGCGCCTTGATCACCCGCCAGTCGCCGGCATCGGCCGGTGCACTGTAGGGCTGATACAGGCCGTCCGGTGCATCGCCGGTGACCTTGAAGCCGCGCCCGTAGAACGGCACGCCCAGCACCAGCTTGTCGGCCGGCACGCCATGTTCACGGTAGTACTGCACGGCGCCGGCCACGTTGTTCCAGCGGCGCAGCTCCGGCGCCAGCGGATCGGCCGGCACTTCATGCAAGGGCGCATTGAAGGTCGACACCGACGAAAAGCCGGTGCCCATGTCGTAGCTCATCAGGTTGATGAAATCGAACACCCTGGCCAGCGCCGGCAGGTCGTAGCTCGCCGCTGGATCATAGGGACCGTCGGTCTGCAGGCGGCCGGCGGCCAACGCGGCGGTCAGCAGCATCGGCTGGCCCACCTTGCGACCGCGTGCATCGAGTGCCTGGCGGAAGGACTGCGCAAGCCGGGTCAGGTTGGCGCGATCCTGCGGGCGATGCGCCAGCTCCTTCGGTCCGCCACTGACCGGGAATTCCCAGTCGATGTCCACGCCATCGAAGCTGCCGGCGTGGCGCTCGAAGAACAGCGCCATGCACGAATCGACCAGGCGCTTGCGGCTGGTTTCGGTCAGCGCTGCATCGGAGAATCCACCCGCGCCCCAGCCACCGATCGAAATCAGCGTGCGCAGGTGCGGATGCGCCTTCTTGAGTTCGGCCAGTGCGGCGAAATTCTTCGGCGCTTCCGCACCGACCGTGCAGCGGCCGTCCTCGATGGTGGAGAACGCGTAGAACAGGTGGGTCAGGCGCTCGGCCGGAATGCTCGACACCGGATAGCGCTCGGCCGATCCGCCAGGGTAGTAGGCGCCGAAGATCGGCGGCTGTGCGGGCGCTGCGTGCGCGGCAATGGGCAAGGCACCGGCAATCAGCACGGCAAGGACGGCCACGGTCTGGCGGAACATGGGATCTCCCGGTTCAAAGGCGCCGCCACGTTAGCAAACGGAAGGACCCATGGGACGGATGTCGCGGCATGTCGCCCCGTGACAGGCACACCGCATCCCGTGACGACAGCGGGGCAGACACGCGATTGCCGTCATGCACTGCAGCAGGACACGCACCGACGCCGCCGCCCCATGCATCGGCTAAGGTAGCCGCAGACCTTCAATCGCGCATGGACATGAGCATCGACTACGACAGTATCGACGGCGGCGACCTGCTTGGCGACGAAACCCTCGACGACCGCGAGGCACTGGAGGCGCGCGCCTACGCCGCCTTCCGCGAAGGCGACCTGCAGCAGGCGGTGGCGCTGTTCGGCGAGCTGATCGCACTCGCTGCCGAAGTCCCGTACCTGCATTACATGCGCGGATTGGCACACAAGTACCTGCGCGACTGGGCCTCCTCACTGCAGGACAACCTGCAATCAGAACAGCTGCGCGGCGAATTCGATGAAGCCACCGCGTGGAATGCCGGTATCGCCGCCACCGGCGTCGGTGACTGGGCCGAAGCACGCCGCCAATGGTCCCGCTGTGGCATCACCCTGCCCGAGGGCGAAGGCCCGATCGAGGGCAACTTCGGCGTAGCCTGCGTGCGCTTGGCACCGTGGTCCGACGCCGAAGTGGTGTTTATGAGCCGCATTGATCCGGTGCGTGCACGCATCGACAACGTACCGCTGCCTGAAAGCGGCTTCCGCTTCGGCGACATCGTGCTGCACGACGGGGCCTCGACCGGCCAACGTGCCTATGACGAGCGCCAGGTGCCGGTGTTCAATGCCATGCAGCGCCTGCAGCCTTCGGACATGGCGACCTTCACCGTGTTCGTGCAGTGCGACTCGGCCGATGACATCGCTGCCCTGGAGGCCATCACGCTGCCCGGCATCGGCATGGTCGAGGACTGGACGGCCACCGTGCGCCGGCTGTGCCGCCGCTGCAGCTACGGCACGCCTCACCATCATGGCGATGAGGCACCACGTGAAGACCAATGGAGACGCGAACGTGACCTCGGCGTGGCCGCACAGGGCCGGGCCGCGGTGGAAAAGCTCATGGCGATGTGGGTTGCTGCAGCCCCCGGCCGCGTGCTGGAGGCCATCGAACAGCGCGAGCACCCGCTGAGTGACCCCGAGCCGGGCCAGGTGTGGTGGCTGGGAGAGGAGGAAGAAGGCGCGCAGGTGTAGGGACCAACGATCCTCGCCCACAGGATTCCAGGCAAAGAGAAAGCGGGCCGAAGCCCGCTTTCTCATTTGCGAAAGCGTGAGGACCAACGGTCCTCACCCACCGCACGATCAGCAGTACCGATTATTCGGCGCTGGCGCCTTCGCCTTCTTCGACGGCCTTCATCGACAGGCGGATACGGCCCTGCTTGTCGACTTCCAGCACCTTGACCTTGACCACATCGCCTTCCTTCAGCTTGTCGCCGACCTTCTCGACGCGCTCGCTGGAGATCTGCGACACGTGGACCAGGCCGTCCTTGCCCGGCAGGATGGTGACGAACGCACCGAAGTCCATGATCTTGGCGACCTTGCCTTCGTAGATGCGGCCCGGCTCGACGTCCGAGGTGATCTGCTCGATGCGGGCCTTGGCAGCCTGGGCAGCGATGGCGTTGACCGACGCGATGACGATGGTGCCGTCGTCCTGGATGTCGATCTGGGTGCCGGTTTCCTTGGTGATGGCCTGGATGGTCGAGCCACCCTTGCCAATCACTTCGCGGATCTTGTCCGGGTGGATCTTGATGGTCAGCAGGCGCGGCGCGTAGTCCGACAGCTCCTCACGCGGAGCGGTCAGGCCGTGGGCCATTTCACCCAGGATGTGCAGACGGCCAGCCTTGGCCTGCTGCAGGGCCTGCTTCATGATCTCTTCGGTGATGCCTTCGATCTTGATGTCCATCTGCAGGGCGGAGATGCCCTCAGCGGTACCGGCCACCTTGAAGTCCATGTCGCCCAGGTGATCTTCGTCACCCAGGATGTCGGACAGGACCACGAAACGGTCGCCTTCCTTGACCAGGCCCATGGCAATACCGGCCACCGGTGCCTTCACCGGCACGCCGGCGTCCATCAGGGCCAGCGACGAGCCGCAGACCGACGCCATCGACGAAGAACCGTTCGACTCGGTGATTTCCGAGACGACGCGGATGGTGTACGGGAAGGCTTCCAGCGACGGCATGACAGCCAGCACGCCGCGCTTGGCCAGACGACCGTGGCCGATTTCGCGGCGCTTCGGGCCCATCATGCGGCCGCACTCGCCCACCGAGAACGGAGGGAAGTTATAGTGGAACAGGAAGTTTTCCTTGTACTCACCGGCAACGGCATCGATGACCTGGCCATCACGGGCAGTGCCCAGGGTGATGGTCACGATGGCCTGGGTTTCGCCGCGGGTGAACAGCGAGGAACCGTGGGTACGCGGCAGCACGCCAGTCTTCACGGCGATCGGGCGGACGGTGTCCAGCGCACGGCCGTCGATACGGACCTTGGTGTCCAGCACCGAGTCACGCATGGTGCGGTATTCCAGCTCGCCGAATTCCTTCGACAGCTCGGCCGGGTTCCAGCCTTCGGCGGCCACGCGGCCCGCCAGGGCTTCGAACACGTCCTTCTTGATCGCCGAGATGGCGTCACGGCGCTGCAGCTTGTCGCGCACCTGGAAGGCTTCGCCCAGGCGCGGGCCGATGGCTTCCTTCAGCGCGGAGATCAGCGCGTCGTTCTTGGCCGGGGCTTCCCAGGTCGACGGCTTGGTGCCGGCTTCGACGGTCAGCTCGTTGATCGCGTTGATGACCTTCTGCATTTCGCGGTGACCGAAAGTCACGGCGCCCAGCATCACGTCTTCGGACAGCAGCGCGGCTTCGGATTCGACCATCAGCACGGCGTTGGAGGTACCGGCAACGACCAGTTCCAGCTGCGAGTCAGCCAGTTCGCTGACGGTCGGGTTCAGGATGTACTCGCCGTTCTTGTAGCCGACCTTGGCAGCGCCGATCGGGCCCATGAACGGGGTGCCGGCCAGGGCCAGGGCAGCCGAGGCGCCGATCAGGGCCGGGATGTCGCCGTCCACGTCCGGGTTCAGCGACATGACCGTGGCGATGATCTGCACTTCGTTCTTGTAGTCTTCCGGGAACAGCGGACGGATCGGACGGTCGATCAGACGCGAGATCAGCGTTTCCTTCTCGGTCGCACGGCCTTCACGCTTGAAGAAACCACCCGGGATGCGGCCGCCGGCGTAGAACTTTTCCTGATAATCGACGGTCAGCGGGAAGAAGTCCTGGCCTTCGCGCGCGCTCTTGGCGGCGACGGCGGTGACCAGCAGTACGGTGTCGTCCATCTTGACGATGACCGCGCCGCTGGCCTGGCGGGCGACTTCGCCGGTCTCAAGCGTGACGGTGTGCTTGCCGTACTGGAAGGTTTTGGTGATTTTTGCCACGGAGGGTGTCCTTGGGGATGCTGTCTGCGAATTTGGACCGTCGGCGACCCTTGCCGCCAGCGGGTGGCCGGATCGTTCCGGCCTGAATCGGGGATTGCGGTGCTACAAAACAAAACCGCGGCGCATCGCTGCGCCGCGGGGGATTCGTTGCTTAGCGACGCAGGCCAAGCTTTTCGATCAGGGCCTTGTAACGCTCGACGTCCTTCTTCTTCAGGTAGTCGAGCAGGCTGCGACGGCGGTTGACCATCTGCAGCAGGCCGCGGCGGCTGTGGTGATCCTTCTTGTGGGTCTTGAAGTGGCCAGTCAGCAGTTCGATGCGGGCGGTCAGCAGGGCAACCTGGACTTCCGGGGAGCCGGTGTCAGCGGCGCTGCGCTTGTTGTCTTCAATGACCTTCTGGGTGTCGATCGACATTTCTTTTTTCTCTGTGATGCGTGGCCGGCAGGAACGCGCTTCGCGCACCGCCAGGCTCGCCGTGGACTACGAGGATGAAACCTGCGCGAGGCAGGTTGCCGGAAAACGGCCGCGAAATTGTAACGGCCAGGGGCTTCCGGGACAAGGACCGGGGCTGAACCACCCTGCCCCGGTCAGAGGTTGAAACGGCGCTGCGGGGCCAGCAGGCCACTGTCGTCGACCTGGCCCAGGCCCTGGACAGCATCGTCCGGACCGAACACGGCCACCAGGCCATGCGGCCAGGACGCGTCACGCTGGCGCTGGCCGACGCAGAAGCGGCGGGTCTGCCCGGCATCGAGGTCGACCCGCGGGTATCCAGCCAGGCCGGCTGCCAGCGGCAGCAGCAGCGCGTCCATGCCCGCCTCGTTGCCGGCCTCGGCCATCGCCCGCAACTGGTCCAGGGTGACCATCGCCGGCGCGCGGAACGGTTCGACCCACAGCCGGCGCAGCGCGCTGATGTGGGCGCCACAGCCCAGGCGTTCGCCGAGATCGCGGGCCAGGCTGCGGATATAGGTGCCGGAGCCACAGGTCACGCGCAGGTGCAGGCGCCCGGGCAGCTGTTCGAGCACCTCGATCGCGTGCACCTGGACCTCGCGCTCCGGAGCCTCGATGGCCTCGCCGCGGCGGGCCTTCACATACAGCGGTTCCCCGCCCTGCTTCAGCGCCGAATAGATCGGAGCCCGCTGACGGATGTTCCCCGTCAATGGCGCCAGCGCAGCCTGCAGGGCCTCGGCGCTGATCGCCGGCACCGGGCGCTGCACCAGCACCTGGCCCTCGGCATCATCGGTATCCGTGGTCTGGCCGAGGACGATCTCGGCATCGTACGCCTTGGCCGAACCCAGCAGCAGGCCGGCGATCTTGGTGGCCTCGCCGAAGCATAGTGGCAGCAGGCCGGTGGCCAACGGGTCGAGGCTGCCGGTGTGGCCACCCTTCTCGGCACGGAACAGGCGGCGCGCCACTTGCAGGGCGGCGTTGGAGCTCATGCCGGTCGACTTGTCGAGCAGCAGGATGCCATCCAGGCGGCGGAACTGAATTCGGGTCATGGCAGGAATGTGTAGGGCCGAGCCATGCTCGGCTGCCGCAGCGCGGTCTGCGTCAGACGTCGCACAGCCGGAATGCAACGACGCCGGGCATGCCCGGCGTCGCGCGGTTATTCGTCGTCGCTCCCGCGACGCTTCTCCGCGGCCAGCGTATCGGGCAGGTCGCGCAGGATGTTGTCGATGTGCTCACCACGGTCGACCGAGTCGTCGTAGTGGAAATGCAGCTCCGGCACGTGGCGCAGCTTCATCGCGCGGGCCAGGTCCATGCGCAGGCGGTAGCCCAGCTCCTTCAGGCCGGCCACGGCTTCAGCCGAGCGTTCCGGCATCAGGGCGGTGACGAACACCTTGGCATGGGCCATGTCGCGGGTGATTTCCACGTCGGACACGCTCACCGAGGGCAACCCGTGCTCGCGCACGGCGTTGTGCACCAGGGTGCCGAGTTCACGGCGCAGCTGGGCGGAGACACGGTCGGTTCGATGGAAAGTCTTGGGCACGAGCAGCTCTTGGTTCAGTTGTCGCCCGACCAACGGTCGGGCGCTACCTTTGATTCGATTGTCGCCCGACCAACGGTCGGGCGCTACAGGTACATGGTAGGGCCCGACCGTTGGTCGGGCCACCTTGCAGCATTACAGGGTGCGCGGCACTTCGATACGCTCGAAGCACTCGATCTGGTCGCCCGGCTTGACGTCGTTGTAGGCCTTCACCGCGATACCGCATTCGGTACCGTTGCGGACTTCCTCGACGTTCTCCTTGAAGCGACGCAGCGATTCCAGCTCGCCCTCGAAGATCACCACGCTGTCGCGCAGCACGCGGATCGGCTTGTTGCGCTTGACCACGCCCTCGATGACCATCGAGCCGGCAACGGCGCCCAGCTTGGAGCTGCGGAAGACGTCGCGGACCTCGGCGATACCGATGATCTCTTCGCGGATCTCCACGCCCAGCAGACCGGATGCCACCTGCTTCACCTGATCGATCACGTCATAGATGATCGAGAAGTAACGCAGGTCAACGCCGTTGGATTCAATGATGCGACGGGCCGAAGCATCCGCACGCACGTTGAAGCCGATGACGGTGGCCTTCGAAGCAGCCGCCGAGTTGGCATCCGATTCGGTGATGCCGCCGACGCCGGAGTGGATCACGTTGATGCGGATGTCTTCGTTGGACAGCGCGACCAGTGCCTGGCTCAGGGCCTGCACCGAACCCTGCACGTCGGCCTTGATGACCAAGTTGAGGACCTGCTGGCCCTCGCCCTTGCCCAGGGTCGCCATGATGTCTTCCATGCGGCTGCCAGCGGTGGCGACCAGGCGCGATTCACGGCGCTTGGTCTCACGCTGCTGGGCAACATCCTTGGCCAGGCGCTCGTCCTCGACCACCACGAAGTCGTCTCCGGCTTCCGGCACACCGGACAGGCCCAGGACCTGCACCGGGATCGACGGGCCGGCGAACTCCGGCTGCTTGCCGGTTTCGTCGAACAGCGCACGCACGCGGCCGTACTGGATACCGCACACCAGGTAGTCGCCCTTCTTCAGGCGGCCCTGCTGCACCAGCACCGTAGCGACCGGGCCGCGGCCCTTGTCCAGCGACGATTCGATCACCACGCCCGAGGCGCGGCCTTCGTCGACGGCCTTCAGTTCCAGCAGTTCGGCCTGCACCGACACCGCGTCCAGCAGGTCGTCGATGCCCAGGCCGGTCTTGGCCGAGATCTCCACCATCTGGATGTCACCACCGAACTCTTCGGCCACGACCTGCTCGGAGAGCAGCTCGTTCTTGACCCGCATCGGGTCGGCGCCGGACTTGTCGATCTTGTTGATCGCCACGATCAGCGGCACACCCGCCGAACGGGCGTGCTGGATCGCTTCCTTGGTCTGCGGCATGACGCCGTCGTCGGCAGCAACCACCAGCACCACGATGTCGGTCAGCTTGGCACCGCGGGCACGCATCGAGGTGAACGCGGCGTGGCCCGGGGTATCCAGGAAGCTGATGACGCCCTTGGGCGTCTCGACGTGGTAGGCGCCGATATGCTGGGTGATGCCGCCGGCTTCGCCGTGGGCAACCTTGGTGCGGCGGATGTAGTCCAGCAGCGAGGTCTTGCCGTGGTCCACGTGACCCATGATGGTGACCACCGGCGGGCGCTGTACGGCTTCGCCCTGGTTTTCACCGGTCGAAGCCAGCAGCGCGTCTTCGGCATCGTTGTCGTTGGCACGGATCGCCTTGTGGCCGAGTTCTTCGGTCACCAGCGCAGCGGTGTCGTGGTCGATGGACTGGGTGATGGTCGCCATCACGCCCATCTTGAACAGCGCCTTCACCACCTCGCCGCCCTTCAGCGCGAGCTTCTGCGCCAGGTCGGCCACGGTGATGGTCTCGCCGATCGCGACTTCACGCACGACCGGTGCGGTCGGGCGTTCGAACGCGTGCGGACCGGCATTGTTGCCACCACGCGACATGTCGCGACGGCCACCGGACTGGTTGCGGCCACCCGGACGTCCACGCGAACTGCTGTTGTTGCTGTTGCCACGACGCGCACGGTCGGCGGCCGACAGGTGCATCTGGCCGGCGAAGCGGTCGCCCGGGCCACGCTCGTTGCGCGGCGCGCTGCGGTTGTTGCGCTCGTCGTTGCGCGGCGGCGGAGCACCACGCGGCGCAGCCGGGGCGGCGGCCGGGGCGCGCGGCGGGCGCGGCGCGGTTTCGTCGATCGGAGCACGCTTGGGCTTGCTGGCGGCCAGTGCCTCGGCCGCCTTGGCCGCAGCCGCAGCTTCCTCGGCGGCCTTCTTCTCGGCCTCGGCGCGTTCCTTGGCGGCGGCCTCTTCCTCACGGGCACGGACGATGGCCTCGTCGCGCAGACGATCCTTCTCGGCCAGGGCCTGCTGTTCGGCGAGGTTGCGCGCACGCGACTCTTCCAGCTTGCGCAGGATGTCGGCGCGCTCTTCGTCCGGCGTCATGGCGCGAGCACCATCCTTGACGTAGGTACGCTTCTGGCGCACCTCGACATTCACGGTCGTCTTGCTGCGACCGGAATTGACCGTCACTTCCTGCTGCTTCCGGCGGTTGAGCGTGATCTTCTTTGCAGACTGATCGGTCTCTTCCGGGGCCTGCTCGGGCTTGCCGTGCGAACGACGAAGGAAGCCCAGGAGCTTTACCTTCTCGGAGCTGGTCACGACCTGGTCGGGACCGCTGAACTTCATGCCGGCACCGGCCAGCTGTTCCAGCAGTTTTTCGACCGGCGTGTTGACCAGTTCGGCAAGCTTGCGGATGGTGGTTTGCTGCGACATTCGGATCCTATGATCTTGTGGGCGCCCCCCCGCATCTGGAGGTGGCGCGGATTCTACGCCCTGAGCGGCTCAGGGCCCTGTTCATTGCCGGCTCATTCGCCGCGTTCCAGTCGGGCGATCTCCTCGGCACGGGCGGCCAGGATCAGCGCAGCGGCGCGCGCCTGATCCAGTCCTTCGATGCCGAAGTCCATGACCTCGTCGGCGGCCAGGTCGGACAGGTCCTCGCTGGTACGCACGCCGTGGCCGGCCAGCGCATATGCGGTGGCTTCGTCCATGCCCTTCAGGGACAGCAGGTCCTGCGCCGGCTGGCCGTCTTCAAGGCCTTCCTCGACTGCCAGGGCCTCATTGAGCAGCGCATCGCGGGCACGAGCGCGCAGCTCTTCGACGATGTCCTCGTCGAAACCTTCCACGGCCAGCAGTTCGCCGACCGGGACATATGCGATTTCCTCGACGGTGCCGAAGCCTTCGCTGACCAGGATGCCGGCGATTTCCTCGTCCACTTCCAGTTTGTCCATGAACAGCTGGCGGGCGGCAGCCTGCTCGGCCTCCGACTTGGCAGTGACCTGGTCCTGGGTCATCACGTTGAGCTGCCAGCCGGTCAGGCGGCTGGCCAGGCGCACGTTCTGGCCGCCCTTGCCGATCGCCTGGGCCAGGCGGTCTTCGGCAACGGCCAGGTCCATCGAGTGCTTGTCCTCATCGACGATGATCGACTGCACTTCGGCCGGCGCCATCGCGTTGATGACGAAGTTGGCCGGGTTGTCGTTCCACAGCACGATGTCCACGCGCTCGCCATTGAGCTCGTTGGACACGGCCTGCACGCGCGAACCGCGCATGCCGATGCAGGCACCGATCGGGTCGGTGCGCTGGTCGTGGGCCAGCACGGCGATCTTGGCGCGGTCGCCCGGATCGCGGGCGCAGGCCTTGATTTCCACCAGGCCCTGGCCGACTTCCGGCACTTCCAGCTTGAACAGCTCGATCATGAACTCCGGCGCGGCGCGGCTGATGAACAGCTGCGGGCCACGCGGCTCCGAGCGCACTTCGGCCAGGTAGCCGCGCACGCGGTCGCCGGCACGCAGCACGTCGCGCGGAATGCCCTTGTCCTTCGGAATGAAGCCTTCGGCATTGCCACCGAGGTCGACGTAGATGTTGCCGCGCTCGGCGCGCTTGACCACACCGGTGATCAGCTCACCCACGCGATCCTTCCATGCATCCACGACCTGCTGGCGCTCGGCTTCGCGCACGCGCTGGACGATGACCTGCTTGGCGGCCTGGGCAGCGATGCGGCCGAAGTCCGGGTTCTCGATCTGCTCTTCGATGTAGTCGCCGACCTCGACGCCTTCGGCCTCGTCGACCGCGTCCATCAGGCGGATCTGGCGATCCGGCGATTCCATCACCACATCATCGGCCACCACTTCCCAGCGGCGGAAGGTTTCGTAGCTGCCATCCTTGTGGTCGATGACCACGCGGGTCAGCACTTCCTCCTCGGGATAGCGCTTCTTCGCTGCCGAGGCCAGGGCGGCCTCGATGGCATCGAAGATCACTTCACGCGGCACGCCCTTCTCGTTGGCGACTGCGTCGACTACCAGCAACAGTTCCTTGCTCATTGGCTCACTCCGCGCGCGGCTTCTTTGCCGCCGGCTCGTTGGAAGAAGAATTCGTGTTCGGCTTCGGACGCTTCGGCGCCGGACCGGTCGGCTTGCTCGGGGCCAGCCCCAGCGCCACCCAGTCGGGCATGATCCGTGCCTTGTCGATGTTGTCGGCCGACACGACCACTTCAGCCTTGTCGACGATGAAGGTGATGGTGCCCGCGGCCTCGTCGATCGCTTCGATGCGGCCCTGCAGGCGACGACGGTTGTCCTGCGGCAACTTCAGCGTGACCTTGGCCGATTCACCCTGGTGGCGGCCGAACTGCTCCAGGTTGAACAGCGGGCGGTCCACGCCCGGCGAGGACACTTCCAGCGTGTAGTTGCCGCTGATCGGGTCTTCGACGTCCAGCTGCGCCGAGACTTCGCGGCTGACCCGCTCGCAGTCGTCGACATTGATGATGCGCTCGGGCTGTTCAGCCAGCGGCACGTCGATGTAAAGGCGCAGGGTCGCACCGCCGGGGGCCGGCAGATACTCAACGCCCAGCAGCTCCAGGCCCAGCGACACAACGGTCGGGGCGAGCAGATTCGCGATGTCGGTTGCCTTGTCGCTCACAGCCTGCCTTGATCTCTATGGTTGGGTGCCGGCCTTGGCCGGCGTGGAAACATGACGCCCCGGAAACGACAAAGGGCCCGTTGGGCCCCTTTTCCGGAAAGACTCCGGTGACTGGATTCCGGTTGCAACCTGCATTGCCTGCCGGTTGCGGCCCTCCTTCCGGGTCCGGACTCCCGCTGGGAGGCCGCCTTCAGGGGTACTGCTAGGCCGCTGATGATAGCGGCTGCACCGCGCTGGTGCAAGGTGCGGACCCGGGGTCAGACCCCTTTTCCACGGGAAAAGGGATCTGACCCCGATCACGCAGAAACGACGCAGACCCCAAAGAAAAACGCCCTCGAAGCAGCACTTCGAAGGCGATCTCTTTACTTGGTAGCGGGGGCAGGATTTGAACCTGCGACCTTCGGGTTATGAGCCCGACGAGCTGCCAGACTGCTCCACCCCGCATCAGAAGCGGAATTATGAGCGGTTGCTCCAAAAACTGCAAGCCTCCCCTCATTCATCAAATCGGTTGGCGCCGATCCGAAGTTGGTAGCGGGGGCAGGATTTGAACCTGCGACCTTCGGGTTATGAGCCCGACGAGCTGCCAGACTGCTCCACCCCGCACCGGAAGTGTTTGAACTGCTGCCCTGCTCTTTCGAGGGGGGGGCTACCGCAACGATGTTCTGGCTGAACCGCTGCAGTGACAACTCAGGCTGCGCATATTACACGAATCGCGCAGCTTTGTGTCAACTTTTATGCAAGATGCGCAAATGCCTGCTGGCACCAGACCATGATCGGGTTCCAGGCCAGGCCCAAGGCCAGCAGCGCCAGGGCATTGACACCCAGCACCACACCCAGCACGCGGTCGTTGTTGCGCGGCATGGCCTCGCCCACCGGCTCATCGAAGTACATGACCTTGATGACGCGCAGGTAGTAGAAGCAGCCGACCACGGCGCACAGCACGCCCAGGATGGCCAGCCACAGCAGGCCGCCGTTGACGGCCGCGCCCAGCACCGCCAGCTTGGTCCAGAAGCCCAGGAACGGCGGGATGCCGGCCAGCGACGCCATGATGCACAGCACCAGGCCGGCCATCCACGGGTTGCGGGCATTGAGGCCCTTGAAGTCCTCGATGTTCTCGGCTTCAAAGCCGGCACGCGACAGCGCGATGATCGCGCCGAAGGCGGCGGTCGACATGATGGCGTAGGCCAGTGCGTAGAACAGCGCAGCGGCATAGCCCTGTGCGCCACCACCGGCGATGCCCATCAGCAGGAAGCCGATGTGCGAGACGGTGGAGAACGCCAGCATGCGCTTGAGATTGCTCTGCGCGATGGCCATCAGGTTGCCGATGACCAGCGAGACTGCGGCCAGGCCGGCGATCAGCAGCTGCAGTTCGGTCGACAGCGGACCCACGCCCATTTCCAGCAGGCGGTAGGCCATGCCGAAGGCGGCCAGCTTCGGCGCCGAGCTGATGAACAGTGCGATCGGTGCCGGGGCACCCTGGTACACGTCCGGCAGCCACATGTGGAACGGTGCGGCACCCAGCTTGAAGGCGACGCCGGCGATCATGAACACCGCACCGGTGATCAGCAGCACGCGCTCTTCCGAGTGCGGGATGGCGTCACGGATGACGTCCAGGTGCAGGCTGCCGGTAGCGCCGTAGATCAGCGACATGCCGTACAGCAGCAGGCCAGAGGCCAGCGAGCCGAGCACGATGTACTTCATCGCCGCTTCCGAGGCCAGGCCGTTTTCGCGGTTGCTGGCGACCAGGGCGTAGGAGCACAGCGCCAGCAGTTCCAGGCCCAGGTAGACCATCAGCAGGCTGCCGGCCGACACCAGGATCATCATGCCGGCGGTGCCGAACAGGATCAGCACCGGGATCTCGCCCTGGAACAGGTTGCGGTCACGCAGGTAACGCCAGCCGTAGACCAGGGTCAGGCCGCTGAGCAGCACGATCCCGGTCTTCATCACGTCCGCGGCGGTATCGCGCACGAACATGCCATGGAAGACCTCGCCCTGCCCGCCCACGCCGGTGACCAGCATGAACAGCACCACGGCCAGCGCAGCGAGCGAGAACAGGTGGGTGACGATCTTGTTCCGGTTGCTGACGAACAGGTCGAGGATCATCAGGGCGAAGGCGCTGCCGATCAGCACCAGCTCGGGAGCGAGCGGTGGCAGGTCAGCGGCGGTCAATGGCAGCAGCGGCGAGGTGGTCATCATCAAATCCTGGAATTACAGCAGCTTGCTGGATGCGATCTGCATCGCCAGCTTCGCGATCGAGGGCTCCATCAGGTCGGTCAGCGGCTTGGGATAGATGCCCAGGGCCAGCACGCCGATGGCGAACACGCCCAGCACCAGCCATTCGCGGCCGTTGATGTCCTTCAGTTCGGCAACATGGCTGTTGGCCACTTCACCGAAGAAGATGCGCTTGTACAGCCACAGGGTGTAGGCGGCGCCGATGATCAGGGTGGTGGCCGCGCCCAGCGCGATCCACGGATTGCGCTGGAAGGCCGACAGGATGACCATGAACTCGCCAACGAAACCGCTGGTACCGGGCAGGCCCGCGTTGGCCATGAAGAACAGCATGGCGAAGGTGGCGAACCACGGCATCACGTTGACCACGCCGCCGTAATCGGCGATGCGGCGGCTGTGCATGCGGTCGTACAGCACGCCGACACAGGAGAACATCGCGCCGGAGACGAAGCCGTGCGAGATCATCTGCACCATGGCGCCCTGCAGGCCCAGGCGGGCGGCATCGGCGTTGCCGGCTTCACGGACCAGCCACAGGGCAATGAAGGTGCCCAGGGTGACGAAGCCCATGTGCGCGATCGACGAATAGGCGATCAGCTTCTTCATGTCGTCCTGCACCAGGGCGACCAGGCCAACGTAGATCACTGCGATCAACGACAGCGCAATCACCAGCCAGGCCCATTCCTGCGACGCGTCCGGGACGATCGGCAGGTTGAAGCGCAGGAAGCCATAGCCACCGATCTTCAGGGCGATGGCGGCCAGGATCACCGAACCGGCGGTCGGCGCTTCCACGTGGGCGTCCGGCAGCCAGGTATGGACCGGGAACATCGGCACCTTGACCGCGAAGGCGATCAGGAACGCGAAGAAGATCCAGGTCTGTTCCTTGGCCGACAGTGGCAGTGCATACAGGTCGGCCAGCTGGAAGCTGCCGCCCTTCATGTACAGGTAGATCAGTGCCACCAGCATCAGCACCGAGCCGAGGAAGGTGTACAGGAAGAACTTCAGCGCAGCGTAGATGCGACGCGGGCCGCCCCAGACACCGATGATCAGGAACATCGGGATCAGCATCGCCTCGAAGAACACGTAGAACAGCATCGCGTCCGTCGCCGCGAAGATACCGACCGTGACGCCTTCCAGGATCAGGAAGGCCGCCACGTACTGGTTCACGCGCTTGTCGATGGCGCTCCAGGCGCCGATCAGGGCAAGCACGCTGACCAGGGTGGTCAGCAGGATCAGCGCCACGGCAATGCCGTCCACGCCCAGGTTGTAGCCGATCTTGTACGCCGGGATCCAGGCATGGGTCTCGACGAACTGCAGACCGTCGATGCCCGCGTTGTAGCCGCTCAGCAGCGAGAGGCTCGCCACGAACGTCAGCACCGCTACGCCCAGCGACGCCCAGCGGGCGGTCTGCGCATCACGGATCGCAAGGATCAGGGCGCCACCGATGATCGGCAGCCAGATGAGGACACTGAGTAGAGGCCAGTTCGACACGTCTTCTTATTCCGTACAGGTCATCAACGCAGGTAATGCATCAGCACGCCCAGCAGGGCAATCAGGCCGATGATCATCGCGAAGGCGTAGTGATAGAGGAAACCGGATTGGGTACGACGCAGCACGCCGGCTGCAACGTCCACAACACGTGCCGAGAGATTGACCACGCCGTCGACGATGTTGCTGTCGATCCAGCGCGAGACCTTGCCCAGCTTGACGCTGCCACCGGCAAAGCCATCGATCCACAGCTTGTCGAAGCCGTACTTGTTTTCCAGCACCGACACCAGCGGAGCGAACGTCTTGCGCGCCTTGCCCGACAGGTCCGGCTTCCACAGGTAGAACAGTGCGGCCAGCAGGAAGCCCGCAACGGTCAGCATGAACGCCGGAGCCATCATGCCGTGCAGCGCGAAGGCGACCGGGCCGTGGAACTCCTCACCCAGGAAGCCGATGGTGTTCTTGGCCGGATCGTAGAAGTCGACGATTCCGGTGAAGAACGTATGCGCCTGGCCCTTGATGGCATCGTGGGCATGATGGCCGGCCCAGTCGGTGCCGTACAGCATCGGACCGATGCTGAAGAAACCGATGGCGATCGACGGGATGGCCAGCAGGATCAGCGGCAAGGTCACCACCCACGGGGTTTCGTGCGGCTCATGCGGACCGTGGCCATGGCCGTGGTCATCGTGATGCGCATCGCCGTGGTGGGCGTCGGCGGCGTGGTGAGCGTCATGGGCGTGACCATGATCGTCATGATGCACGTCGCGGAAACGCTCCTTGCCGTGGAAGGTCAGGAACAGCAGGCGGAAGCTGTAGAAGCTGGTGACGATCACGCCACCCAGCACTGCCCAGTAGCCGTAGGTGGCCACCCAGTTGTCGGACAGGTGCGCGTGCAGCTCGGCGGCCTCGATGATGGTGTCCTTCGAGTAGAAGCCGGAGAAGAACGGCGTACCCACCAGTGCCAGCGTACCGATCCACATGGTGATGAAGGTGATCGGCATGTACTTGCGCAGGCCACCCATCTTGCGCATGTCCTGCTCGTGGTGCATGGCAATGATGACCGAGCCGGCACCCAGGAACAGCAGCGCCTTGAAGAAGGCGTGGGTCATCAGGTGGAACACGGCTGCCGAGTAGGCCGACACGCCCAGTGCAACCGTCATGTAGCCCAGCTGCGACAGCGTGGAGTACGCGACGACGCGCTTGATGTCGTTCTGCACGATACCGATCAGGCCGGTGAAGAACGCGGTGGTGGCACCGATGAACAGCACGAAGTTCAGCGCGGTCTGCGACAGCTCGAACAGCGGCGACATGCGGGTGACCATGAAGATACCGGCGGTCACCATCGTCGCGGCGTGGATCAGTGCCGAGATCGGGGTCGGGCCTTCCATCGAGTCGGGCAGCCACACGTGCAGCGGGACCTGGGCCGACTTGCCCATGGCACCAATGAACAGGCAGATGCAGATGACGGTAGCGATCGACCAGATCACCGGCTCGTTGAGCAGCTGCATGCCCAGGATCGTGCCGTCCCAGATCTGCAGCTGGGCGCGCGGATCAGCCAGCATGCCGGCCTGCGAGAACACCTGCGAGTAGTCCAGGGTGCCGAACACCCACAGCACGCCGGCGATGCCGAGCAGGAAGCCGAAGTCACCGACGCGGTTGACCAGGAACGCCTTCATGTTGGCGAAGATCGCGGTCGGGCGCTTGAACCAGAAGCCGATCAGCAGGTACGACACCAGGCCCACCGCTTCCCAGCCGAAGAACAGCTGCAGGAAGTTGTTGCTCATCACCAGGGTGAGCATCGAGAAGGTGAACAGCGAGATGTAGCTGAAGAACCGCTGGTAGCCCGGATCGTCCTGCATGTAGCCGATCGTGTAGATGTGGACCAGCAGCGACACGAAGGTCACCACCACCATCATCATCGCGGTCAGCTTGTCGACCATGAAGCCGACGTGGGCCGAGTACTGGCCGACTTCGAAGAACGTGTAGATGTTCTGGTTGAACGGCTGTGCGCCGCCCCACAGCAGCTGGTAGAGCGTGTACATCGACAGGCCGCAGGCCACCGCGACGCCAAGGATGGTGATGGTCTGCGCGCCGAAGCGCTTGACCTGGCGACCGAACAGGCCGGCGATGATGCTGCCGAACAGCGGCGCAAGCACCACTGCGATCAACAGACTCTTGGAGAGAGTGATTTCCATCTGTGGATCAGCCCTTCAACGAATCGACTTCGCCGACATTGATCGTGCGGCGGGTACGGAACAGGGTCACCAGGATCGCCAGGCCGATGGCGGCTTCCGCGGCGGCGACGGTCAGGATGAAGAACACGAACAGCTGGCCGGACGGGTCGCCCAGCTGGCGCGAGAAGCCGACGAAGTTGATGTTCACCGACAGCAGCATCAGTTCGATCGACATCAGCAGGACGATGACGTTCTTCCGGTTGAGGAAGATGCCGGCCAGGCTGATGGCGAACAGCACCGCGCCAAGCGCAAGGATGTGGCCAAGGGTAATCACGGCTGGGTCTCCTCGCCGGTGGCCGGCTTGCTGTTGCTGTGCACGACCGGTGCTTCGGCACCCATCTTGACCATGCGCAGGCGCTGGCCGGCCTTGACCATGGTCTGCTCGCCCGGGTTCTGGCTCTTGACGCCGGTACGACGGCGCAGGGTCAGCATGACGGCGGCAACCACGGCCACGGTCAGGATGACGGCGGCGAACTCGAACGGCAGCAGGTACTCGGTGAACAGCGTGCGTGCCAGCCAGGTGATGTTGGAACTGTCGGCGGCGACCGCAGCGGCGTTGTCGGCCGGGAACGGCGTGACCGAGCGTGCCTTGACGCCGATCAGGATCAGCATCTGCGCCAGCATCGCCACCGCGACGATGAGGCCGACCGGCAGGTAGCGCACCCAGCCCTCACGCAGCTTGGTGGGGTCGATGTCCAGCATCATCACCACGAACAGGAACAGCACCATCACCGCGCCGACGTAGACCAGCACCAGGGCCACGCCGAGGAACTCGGCCCCCACCAGCAGCCACACGCAGGCAATGGAGAAGAAGGTCAGCACCAGGCAGAGCACGGCGTGAACCGGGTTGCGCACGCTGATCACCGCACCGGCCGAAACCGTTGCCGCGATGGCGAACACCCAGAAAGCGATATTTACCCAATCCATCTCTCGACCTCAGCGGTAAGCGGCATCGGCGGCACGACGCTCGGCGATCTCGGACTCGAGACGGTCGCCAAGGGCCAGCAGCTGCGGCTTGGTAACGATGTTTTCGCCACGGTTCTCGAAGTGGTACTCGAGGATGTGGGTTTCGACGATCGAGTCCACCGGGCAGCTTTCTTCGCAGAAGCCGCAGAAGATGCACTTGAACAGGTCGATGTCGTAGCGGGTGGTGCGGCGGGTGCCGTCCTCGCGCTTGGCCGAGTCGATGGTGATGGCCAGCGCCGGGCACACCGCTTCACACAGCTTGCAGGCAATGCAGCGCTCTTCGCCGTTGGGATAACGGCGCAGGGCGTGCAGGCCACGGAAGCGCGGCGACTGCGGGAACTTCTCCATCGGGTACATCATCGTGTACTTCGGCTTGAAGCTGTACTTCAGCGTCAGCCAGAGGCCGGCCAGCAGTTCGAGCAGCAGCAGGCTCTTGAAGTAATGGGTAATCCTGTTCATCACTTAGACGCCCTTTTGAATCACGCCGAAGAACACCATGACGGCGGTAACCGCGATCCACAGAATGGCCAGCGGGATGAAGACCTTCCAGCCCAGGCGCATGATCTGGTCATAGCGGAAGCGCGGGAAGCTGGCACGGAACCAGATGTAGGCACTGGCGAAGAAGAACACCTTGACGAACAACCACGGTGCACCGCCCTTCCAGATCCAGTCGACCAGCGGCGAGACATTGCCGAAGTCGACCCAGCCCTGGACCGGGCTCAGCCAGCCGCCGAGGAAGAAGATCGAGATCAGGAAGCTGATCAGGATCATGTTTGCGTATTCGGCCAGGAAGAACAGGGCGAAGGCGCCGCCGGAGTACTCGACCATGTGGCCGGCAACGATTTCCGACTCGCCTTCCACCACGTCGAACGGCGCACGGTTGGTTTCAGCCACGCCCGACACCCAGTAGATGACGAACAGCGGGAACAGCGGCAGCAGGAACCAGTCGAAGAAACCGGAGCTGCCGGCCTGCGCAGCGACGATGTTGCTCAGGTTCAGGCTGCCCGAGGCGATCATCACGCCGACCAGGGCGAAGCCCATGGCGATTTCGTAGCTGATCATCTGCGCCGAGGCGCGCATGGCGCCCAGGAACGCGTACTTCGAGTTGGACGCCCAACCGGCCAGGATGATGCCGTAGATGCCCAGCGAGGTCATCGCCAGCAGATACAGCAGGCCGGCGTTGGCGTTGGACAGCACGATCTGCGAATCGAAGGGCACCACCGACCAGGCCGCGAAGGCCGGCGCCAGGGTGATCAGCGGCGCCAGCAGGTAGATCGCCTTGTTGGCGCTGCTCGGCTGGACCACTTCCTTGAACAGCAGCTTGAAGACGTCGGCGAAGGCCTGGAAGATGCCCATGCCCACGTACATCGGGCCGTGGCGGACGTGCATCCAGCCGATCAGCTTGCGTTCCCAGACCACGTAGAAGGCCACCGAGATGATCACCGGAACGGCGATCACCAGGATCTTCAGGATGATCCAGATCAGCGCGCCGATGTCACCGAGGCCGAGCAGCCACTGGTGCAGCGGGTCGACCGCGTTCAACAGCAATTCGTTCATGCAGCCACCACCGATACGCGTGCGGCACCCAGCGGCGCGGTCGCGCCGTGGCCCGATTCAATCCAGACCGAACCCGCAGCGACGCGGGCGTCGACCACCACCGGCAGGGTGGCCTTGCCGGCGTCGGTGCCGACCTTGGCCATCTGCCCTTCCTGCAGCTGCAGGCGAGCGGCATCTTCTGCGTTCAGCACGATGCGCGGGGCGTTGTTGAGCGGATGCGACTGCAGTGCCGGCGCGCGACGGACCACCGCATCGGTGCGGTAGATCGCGGCAGTCGAAGCCACTTCCAGGCCTTCACCGGCAACTGCCGGCTGCGCCGAAGCAGCGACGGTGACCGACACCGGGGCCAGGCTGGCACGCAGGCCGGCCAGGTCGGTGAAGTCGAAACCGGCCAGCGCCATGTCGCCGCCCAGTGCGCGCAGCACGCGCCAGCCTTCGCGGGCCTCGCCCGGCAGCTTGCCGCCGGCACGCGCCGACTGCTCGCGACCATCGAGGTTGGTCAGGGTGGCGTCGATTTCCGGCAGCGCACCGATCGGCAGGATCACGTCGGCAACGTCGCGGGTCGAGGCGCAGGCGAACTGGCTGAAGGCCACCACCTTCGCACCCGCCAGCGCCTTGCGGGCGGCCGGGGCGTCGGCGAAGTCCAGGCCCGGCTCAAGGCCGTACACCACGTAGGCCTGGCGCGGCTGCGCCAGCATCGCGGCGACGTCCTTGCCAGCCGGCAGCACGCCTGCGCGGGTCAGGCCAACGGCGTTGGCGCCCTGCGGGATGCGGCACAGCTTGGCACCGGTAGCGCCAGCGAAGTCACGCGCGGCAGCGCGGATCGCGGCAGCCTGCGGGTGGTTCTCGGCGATGCCACCAACGATCAGCACGGTGTTGTTGCCGCCCTGCACTGCCGAACGCAGCTCGGCGTTGGCCAGCGCATCGACGAACTTCGACGGGGCAACGATCTGCTTGCCGGCGACACTGAAGGCGAAGTCGAAGTCCACCGGATTGACCACGTGGATCTTCGCGCCCTTGGTGGTCTGCGCCTTGCGCAGGCGAGCGTGCAGCAGCGGCAGTTCGTGGCGGATGTTGCTGCCCAGGACCACGATGCGGTCGGCGCCCTCGATCTCGGCCAGCGGCAGGCCGAACACTTCGGCGGTTGCGGCGTCGGAGAAATCGCGGTTGTTGATGCGGTGGTCGATGTTGCCCGAGCCCAGGCCCTTGGCCAGGCGGGCCAGCAGTGCGCCTTCCTCGTTCGAGGTCGACGGGTGCACCAGCACGCCCAGGTTGTCGCCCTGGTTGGCCTTGAGGATTTCGGCGGCCGCGGCCAGGCCTTCGGCCCAGCTCACTTCCTTCCACTCGCCGTTGACCTTGCGCAGCGGCTTGACCGCACGGTCTTCGCTGTACAGGCCCTGGTGCGAGTAGCGGTCACGGTCGGACAGCCAGCACTCGTTCACGGCTTCGTTGTCGCGCGGCACGGTGCGCAGCACTTCGCCGCGACGCACGTGCAGGAACAGGTTCGAACCCATCGCGTCGTGATAGCCCAGCGACTCGCGCGCGGTCAGTTCCCACGGGCGGGCGCGGAACTGGAACACCTTGTTGGTCAGCGCGCCGACCGGGCAGACGTCGACGACGTTGCCGGACAGCTCGGTGGTCAGCGGCTTGCCGTCGAAGGTACCGATCTGCAGGTTCTCACCGCGGTACATGCCACCCAGTTCGTAGGTACCGGCAACGTCGGCGGTGAAGCGGACGCAGCGGGTGCACTGGATGCAGCGGGTCATCTCGGTGGCAACCAGCGGACCCATGTCCTCGTCAGGCACCACACGCTTGCGCTCGTTGAAGCGGCTGACCGAACGGCCATAGCCCAGCGACACGTCCTGCAGCTCGCACTCGCCGCCCTGATCACAGATCGGGCAGTCCAGCGGGTGGTTGATGAGCAGGAACTCCATCACCGAGCGCTGGAACTTCAGCGCCTTCTCGCTGCGGGTGGCGACCTTCATGCCGTCCATCACCGGGGTGGCACAGGCCGGCGCCGGCTTCGGCGACTTCTCCACGTCCACCAGGCACATGCGGCAGTTGGCGGCGATCGGCAACTTCTCGTGATAGCAGAAGCGCGGAATCGGAATGCCGGCCTTGTCGGCCGCCTGGATAATCATCGAGCCCTTGGGCACGACCAGCGACTTGCCATCGATCTCGATGGTGACGTGATCGGGTGGGACGCTCGGATTTACGGGTTGCGCGCTCATGCAGCGGCTGCCTCCACCTTCTTGCCGTCAACCATCGAATGACCGTTGACGATGTAGTACTCGAACTCGTCCCAGAACTGGCGCAGGAAGCCCTGGATGGGCCATGCAGCCGCTTCGCCGAACGCACAGATGGTGTGGCCTTCGATCTGCCCGGCCACTGCCTTCAGCTGGTGCAGGTCTTCCATCGTGGCCTTGCCGGCGACGATGCGCTCCAGCACGCGGTGCATCCAGCCGGTGCCTTCACGGCACGGGGTGCACTGGCCGCAGGATTCCTTGTGGAAGAACTGGCTGATGCGGCAGGCGAACTTGACGCAGCAGACGCTGTCGTCGAGCACGACGATCGCACCCGAGCCCAGGCCGGAGCCCAGCGCACGGATGGTGTCGTAGTCCATCGGCAGGCCCTTCAGCTCGGCCGCGGTCAGCACCGGCATCGACACGCCGCCCGGGATCGCGCCCTTGAGCTTGCGGCCCGGACGCAGGCCACCGGCCATTTCCAGCAGGTCGTCGAAGGTGGTGCCCAGCGGCACTTCGAAGTTGCCGCCGTTCTGCACGCAGCCGGACACCGAGAAGCACTTCGGGCCACCGTTGGCGGTCAGGCTCAGGCCCTTGAACCACTCCGGGCCGTTGCGGATGATCGCCGGCACCGAACCGTAGGTTTCGGTGTTGTTGATCGTCGACGGCTTGCCGTACAGGCCGAAGTTGGCCGGGAACGGCGGCTTGTAGCGCGGCTGGCCCTTCTTGCCTTCCAGCGATTCCATCAGCGCGGTTTCTTCGCCGCAGATGTACGCGCCAGCGCCCAGCGCGCCGTAGATGTCGATGTCCACGCCGCTGCCGAGGATGTTCTTGCCCAGCCAGCCGTTCGCATAGGCGTCGGCCAGGGCCTGCTCGAAGTGCTCGAACGGCTCGTGGTGGAATTCACCGCGCAGGTAGTTGTAGCCCACGGTCGAACCGGTGGCGTAGCAGGCGATCGCCATGCCTTCCACGACCGAATGCGGGTTGTAGCGCAGGATGTCGCGATCCTTGCAGGTGCCCGGCTCGGATTCGTCCGAGTTGCAGAGGATGTACTTCTGCATGTTGCCCTTGGGCATGAACGACCACTTCAGGCCGGTCGGGAAGCCGGCGCCACCGCGGCCGCGCAGGCCCGAGGCCTTGACCATCTCGATGACCTGCTCCGGCGGGATCTTCTCTTCGAGGATCTTGCGCAGGGCAGCGTAGCCACCGGTCTTCAGGTAGCTTTCGTACGACCACGGGGTGTCGTAATGCAGGGTGGTATAGACCACCTGGTGCGGCAGCGGCGCGGGGCCGACCGGACCCTTGGATTCGTGGTGATGTGCCATGCCCTTACTCCAGCCCGTCCAGCAGCTCGTCGACCTTTTCCAGGGTCAGACGCTCATGGTAGTGACCGTTGATGACCATCATCGGCGCGCCACCGCAGCCGGCCAGGCACTCTTCCTCGCGCTTGAGATAGACGCGGCCGTCAGGGGTCGATTCACCGTGCTTGATGCCCAGCTTCTTCTCGCAATGGCGCACGATGTCCTCGGCGCCATTGAGCCAGCAGCTGATGTTGGTGCAGATGGCCACGTTGTTGCGGCCCACCTTCTCGGTCTCGAACATCGAGTAGAAGCTGGCGACCTCGTAGGCCCACACCGGCGGCAGGTCCAGGTACTTGGCCACGCCGGCGATCAGTTCGTCGGTCAGCCAGCCCTGGTTCTGCTCCTGGGCCGCATGCAGGCCCTGCAGCACGGCAGAGCGCTTGCGGTCCGGCGGGAACTTGGACAGCCAGTGATCGATGTGAGCGCGGGTCTTGTCGCTCAGCACCACCATCGGGTCGACGTCGCGCGCCGCCTCGAAATTACCTGTCGCCTTCATCGGCCGACCTCAGCGAAATGCATAACGTGAAATTCCAGAAACTGCGGCGCCGGCTTGCGCCGGCTGCCTGCAGCGGGCGTTGGCGTGGCGGACGGCATTACCGGTCAACCTCGCCGAACACCAGGTCGTAGGTGCCGATCATCGCCACCACGTCAGCCAGCATGTGGCCGCGCACGACCGAATCGATCGAGGACAGGTGGGCGAAGCCCGGCGCACGCAGGTGCACGCGGAACGGCTTGTTGGCGCCATCGGAGACCAGGTAGCAGCCGAATTCACCCTTCGGGGCTTCCACCGCCGAGTAGGTCTCGCCGGCCGGCACGCAGTAGCCTTCGCTGAACAGCTTGAAGTGGTGGATCAACGCTTCCATGTCGTCCTTCATGTCCTCGCGCCTGGGCGGCGCGACCTTGAAGTTCTTCACCATCACCGGGCCCGGGTTGGCCTTCAGCCACGCCACGCACTGCTTGATGATGCGGTTGGATTCGCGCATTTCGGCAACGCGGACCAGATAGCGGTCGTAGCAGTCGCCTTCCTTGCCCAGCGGGATGTCGAAATCGACGGCATCGTACTTGGCGTACGGACGCTTCTTGCGCAGGTCCCAGGCAATGCCCGAGCCGCGCAGCATCACGCCGGTCATGCCCCACTGGTGGGCCAGTTCGGGAGTGACCACGCCAATGCCGACGGTACGCTGCTTCCAGATACGGTTGTCGGTCAGCAGGGTTTCGTATTCGTCGATGCGCTTGGGGAACTCGACGGTGAAGTTCTCCAGGAAGTCCAGCAGCGAGCCTTCGCGCGAAGCATTGAGCTGCTTCAGCGCCTTGCCCTTGTGCCAGCGCGATTCCTTGTACTTCGGCATGTGGTCCGGCAGGTCGCGGTAGACACCGCCCGGACGGTAGTACGCCGCGTGCATGCGCGCGCCGGAAACCGCTTCGTAGCAGTCCATCAGCTCTTCGCGTTCGCGGAAGGCGTACAGCATCACCGCCATCGCGCCCAGGTCGAGCGCGTTGGAGCCCAGCCACATCAGGTGGTTGAGGATGCGGGTGATTTCATCGTACATGGTGCGGATGTACTGGGCACGCTCCGGCGCCTCGATACCCATCAGGGTCTCGATCGCGCGCACGTACGCGTGCTCGTTGCACATCATCGACACGTAATCCAGGCGATCCATGTAGCCGATCGACTGGTTGAACGGCTTGGACTCGGCCAGCTTCTCGGTACCACGGTGCAGCAGACCCACGTGCGGATCGGCGCGCATGATGGTTTCACCGTCCATTTCCAGGATCAGGCGCAGCACACCGTGAGCGGCCGGATGCTGCGGGCCGAAGTTCATGGTGTAGTTGCGGATTTCCTGCCGGCTCTCGGCGGCGTTGCTGGCGAATGCTTCGCCGGCCTGGTGTACGTGGCTCACTTCACTGCCTCCTGCGCGCGCTCACCTTCTGCGGTCTGCAGACGGGCGTCGTCGCGGATCACGCGCGGCACGCCGACGCGCGGCTCCACCGAGGTGACCGGTTCGTAGATCACGCGCTTCTTTTCTTCGTCGTAGCGGACTTCGACATTGCCGATCAGCGGGAAGTCCTTGCGGAACGGATGGCCGACGAAACCGTAGTCGGTCAGGATCCGGCGCAGGTCCGGGTGGCCTTCGAAGATCACGCCGTACAGGTCGAACGCCTCGCGCTCGAACCAGTTCAGGCCCGGCCAGATGCCGGTCAGCGAGGACACCACCGGCAGTGCTTCGTCAGGGGCGAAGCAGCGCAGGTGCATCATCAGGTTGTGCTGGTAGGAACGCAGCTGCGCGACCACCGCAAAGCGCTGGGTCGGCATGTGCTGCGGGCGGGCACCGTCGGCACCGTTTTCCTCGGTGGGGAACTCGCCCCACGCGAAGCGGCCCTGGGCCTTGCCTTCGACGCCTCGGCTGAAACCCTGCGAGGACACGTCAGCGGTGTCCCATTCGTCGGAGCCATAACCGAGGTAGTCGACGCCGCACAGATCCACGGCCTGCTCGAAACCAAACTCGTCACGCAGCGCCAGGGCGGTGGCGTGCCACTCGGCGGCAGGCACTTCCAGCGTCACTTCGCCGCGGGGTTCGACCACGATGACCTTCGCACCAGCGAAACGTGCGGAGAGTCGGTCGATGAAGGATGCTTGCTCTGCCATGGGGGCTTGGCGCGCTCTAGTCAGGTGAAGGGGTCAGCGGGCGATGGTCTGTGTACGCCAGATCTTCTTCTGCAGCTGCAGGATCCCGTACACCAGCGCCTCGGCGGTCGGCGGGCAGCCCGGGACGTAGACGTCCACCGGCACCACGCGATCACAGCCGCGCACCACAGAATAGGAGTAGTGGTAGTAGCCGCCACCGTTGGCGCAGCTACCCATCGAGATGACCCACTTCGGGTCCGGCATCTGGTCGTAGACCTTGCGCAGCGCCGGGGCCATCTTGTTGACCAGGGTGCCGGCCACGATCATCACGTCAGACTGACGCGGCGACGGGCGGAACACCACGCCGTAGCGGTCCAGGTCCAGGCGCGCGGCGCCGGCATGCATCATCTCGACCGCGCAGCAGGCCAGGCCGAAGGTCATCGGCCACATCGAGCCGGTGCGCGCCCAGTTCAGCAGTGCGTCGACGCTGGTGGTGACGAAGCCCTTTTCCAGCAGCGGGTTGTCGCCTTCCGGCCGCAGGATGTCATCAACCCGGCCTTCCGGCGACGGGTTGTTCATGAGGCCATCGAGAGTCTGAATCACTCCCATTCCAGCGCTCCCTTCTTCCAGACGTAAATGAAACCGAGGAACAGCATGCCGACGAACAGGCCCATGGTGACCAGCGAACGGGCGCCCAGTTCCATGAAGACCTGGGTCCACGGCACGATGAAGATGATTTCCAGGTCGAAGACGATGAACTGGATCGCGATCAGGTAGTAGCGCACGTCGAACTTCATGCGCGCGTCTTCGAAGGCTTCGAAGCCGCACTCATACGGCGACAGCTTTTCCAGATCGGGGCGGCGGGGACCGAGGAATCGACCAACCAGCATCAGCGTAACGCCGATACCGGTGGCAACGATCAGAAACAGCAGAGACGGCAAATATTCGGCCAGCACAGCGATTCTCTCTTGCCTCTGCCGCCGCGCCTGCAGGCGCTTTGGCATGGGGGAGTGGACGGGAACCTGCCTGGCGCCTTGCGCGCCAGACGAACCCGCTTTACTTACAAATGGTGCCCAAGAGGGGACTCGAACCCCTACGACTTGCGTCGCTACCACCTCAAGGTAGTGCGTCTACCAATTCCGCCACCTGGGCAAACGATCACATCAGACTATCTTTCCGATGCGCCGCGTATTGTAACCGGCTTCAGTCTTTCTGGGAGCCTTCTGAAGGCTTTTCTTCACCAGAAACCGAAGATTCCGCCTGAGCCGGCACATTCGCGGCCGGAACCTGGGCTGCCGGGACCGCATCGGCCTTCGGGACGGCCGGCAGCTCGCCCGCCGGAGCCGCCGGAGCAGCCGCTGCCGGGGCGGACATCAGACCCAGATCCTGGTCGGCTGCCGGACGGGTGCCGTGACCGGCATACCAGGCCATGAAGAGGCTGATGCCAAAGAACACGACAGCCAGCCACTTGGTCGACTTGGACAGGAAGTTCGAGGCGCCACGCGCACCGAACACCGTACCCGAGGCACCAGCACCAAAGCCCGAACCTGCCGCCGCACCCGAGCCACGCTGCATCAGGATCAGCGCGATCATGGCCACAGCGACCAGCACGTAGACGACATTGAGGATCAACATCAGCATTGGAAACCGCCCTCGGACAATACTTCTAGGATTAGTTCGCGGCCGCCGCCCGTGCGATGGCCAGGAAGTCCGCGGCCACCAGGGAGGCGCCGCCGACCAGCCCACCATCGACATCCGGCTGCGCGAACAGTTCCCCGGCATTGTCGGGCTTCACGCTACCGCCGTAAACAATGGGCAGTGAATCGGCAATTCTAGCATCGATACGCGCGACTTCGCCACGGATGAACGCGTGCACCTGCTGCGCCTGCTCCTTGCTGGCGGTACGGCCGGTGCCGATGGCCCAGACCGGCTCGTAGGCGACCACGGCGTTGGCGAAACCGGCCGCACCGACCAGTTCCAGTACCGGCGCCAGCTGGCTGGCGATGACCGTTTCGGTCTGCCCGGCCTCTCGCTGTTCCAGGGTCTCGCCCACGCACAGCACCGGGACCAGGCCGGCATGCTGGGCAGCGGCGAACTTGCGCGCGACCAGCTCGCTGCTTTCATGGTGGTACTGGCGGCGCTCGGAATGGCCGACCAGGCCATAGCGGGCCCCGACCTCGACCAGCATGGCCGCGCAGACTTCGCCGGTGTAGGCGCCCTTCTCGTTGCTGCTCACGTCCTGTGCGCCAAAGGCCAGGCCGGTCGCGCCGAAGTCCTCGACCAGCTCGCCCAGGTACGGCAGCGGGGGCAGGATCACCACGTCCACGCCCTCCAGCGGCAGCCCGGCGGCCACCTGCCCCAGCAGTTCATTGGCGAATTGACGGCTGCCATGCAGCTTCCAGTTTCCGGCGACGATCTTGCGGCGCATGAGCGGGTGGCTCCTGTGTGAAGTCAGCCGATCATGATACCCGTTGCGGCAAAAATCCGTTTCCTTGTAAGCGGTTACATGGATTTTCAGCCAACGGCGCAGCCCCTCGTGGCGGAGGGGGGGGCGGGGTTTGGGTGGTCGCGGAGAGCCCGGCTAGATCTGGGGCTTGGCCGGGCGGGTAGGACTGCGCAGGGGGCGCTGCAAGTACGTCCATGTAAGCTCGATCGCCGCATCCATGCGGCTCACGCCCCTGCGCAGCCCCACCCGCCCGGCCTCTGACACAGTCCGGCGGTTCCGCCCGCCACGGAAAGAAAAAAGAAGAGCAAGAGCAAAAGCGGCATTCCGGGTGCCCTGCCCCACTTCGATCTGACAGATCTCATCCACGCATGGCGTGGATCTACCGTGTCGACCAAGGTCGATACACACCGGGAATCGCGATTTACCCGCCGTCACCGGGAAGCTGTCGGGGGTGGGGCGGTGTGAGTTGGCAGGTCCGTTGGCGCCATGGGCCCGAGGCATGCCTCGGGCGGGTTGGGCAGGACGCCCAACCCCGGTCTTGCCGTGTGCGCAGGACAGCGCACACGAGCAAGGCGCCATCGAGCCCCCAGGGGTGAGGGCGCTTTGCTTGCGAAGCACTGCTTCGCAAGCGCCCGAACGCACAGCCGCCAGCGGCTGGGCCGGTCTGGGGGTTCACGGCGTGTCCTGCCAACCCACGCCGCCCCGCTCAACCGGCACGAATCCAGAGCCGCCTTGGCTTTGGGCTTGCCGGCCAGCGGCCGGCACTACCGCGGGCGCAGGGTGCGACCCTGCAAAAAACAAGGCCGCCTTTCGGCGGCCTCACTTTTCTTTACTTCAGCTTGATCTCGCGCAGGCGTTCCTCGAGGAAGCCGTGGGCGGTGATCGGCTCCGGGTACCGGCTCGGGTTCTCCGGGGTGATGCACGAGGGCAGCACGTCGATCAGGAAGTCCGGGTTCGGGTGCAGGAAGAACGGCACCGAGTAGCGCGGCTGGCGCGCCAGCTCGCCCGGAGGATTGACCACGCGGTGGATGGTCGACGGATAAACATGGTTGGTCAGGCGCTGCAGCATGTCGCCGATGTTGACCACGATGGTGTCCGCGTCCGAGGTGAACGGCACCCACTCGCCGTCGTGCGACTGCACTTCCAGGCCCGCGGCACTGGCACCCACCAGCAAGGTGATGAAGTTGATGTCGCCATGAGCACCGGCACGAACGTTCGGGATGTCGTCGGTGGTGATCGGCGGGTAGTGGATCGGGCGCAGGATCGAATTGCCGAAGTTGGTCTTGTCGGCAAAGAAATTCTCCGGCAGGCCGATATGCAGGGCGAGCGCCGACAGTACGCGCGACCCCAGGTTGTCCAGCGCCTGGTACAGGCCGTACCCCCGCTCGCGGAAGCCCTCGACTTCGGTCGGCCACAGGTTCGGCGCCATCACGTCACGGTACTTGGAGTCGTCCGCGATCTCGCGGCCGATGTGCCAGAACTCCTTCAGGTCGAAGTGCTTGGAGCCCTTGGCGGTCTCCACGCCGAAGGGGGTATAGCCGCGGGCCCCGCCGCTGCCAGGCACGTGGTACTTGCGCTTGACCTCTTCCGGCAGGGCGAAGAAGGCCTTGAAGGCATCGTAGGCAGCGTCGATGTCGGCCTGCGGGATGCCGTGGTTGCGGATGCCCGCGAATCCCCATTGGCGATAGGCCGCGCCCAGCTCGGCCACGAAGGCCTCGCGGTCGCTGTCGAAACGGGTGATGTCGAGGGTGGGGATCTGGCTCACAGCGGTTCCTGGCTTGTCATTGGGTCTGGGGGGCCAGCGCATTCATGGCCCGCCTGAACATTGTGACAGATCGCCCGGGGGACGCCACTCGATACGAAGAAACAAACCGATACAATGCGCGACCCGCGCGCGGATTAACGCTTCCGTCACGTGGGGCCCGACCTTTTCCCCGCTCCCTGAATCCGCTTCGCCATGTCTGCAGCCGCCCCTGCCGCACCCGCCCTTGAAGGTTCCACCCGGCGTTGGCGCCGGCTGGCCTGGTGGTCGCTGTTCGTCGCCGGCAATGCGGTCCTGGCTGCGGCGATCGCACTGGGCAACGTGCCGCTGCGGGACAATCCAGGCGGCAGCGCGGGCCTGGCCTACCTCGCGATCGCCCTGCCCGGCCACCTGCTCGCGTTCGGCGCGCTGGCCGGCCTGCTGCCGTTGCTGCTGGGGCTGTGGCCACGCACTGCCCGTACGCTGAGCATCAGCGCCGTTCTCCTGCAGGGCCTGTGGCTGTGCCTGCTGCTCGTCGACGCCAAGGTGTTCACCCTGTACCGCTTCCACCTCAACGCCATGGTCGTGAACATGGTGTTCGGCGGCGCCCTGCAGGACCAGGTCGCCCTGTCCTGGAAGACCTGGCTGCAGGTCGCGCTGCTGGTCGCCGCGGTCTTCGCCGCCGAAGGCCTGCTGGCCTGGGCGTGCTGGAAGCTGCTGCCGGCAGTGCCGCGCCGGCGACGGGTGCTGCAGGCGTGGGCAGCGGTCGCGCTTCTGATGGCCGGCGGCCAGGTGGCCACCGCCTACTACGACGCCCGCGGCGACCGCGATGTGATCGCGCAGTGGAACTACCTGCCGTGGGCGCAACCGATCACCGCCAAGAGCTTCATGCGGCGCCTGGGCGTGGTCAGCCAGCAGCAGGCCGGCCTGCCCGACCCGCGCCATGCGCAGCTGCAGTACCCACTGCACCCGCTGCGCTGCCAGAACCCGCATCGTCCCAATGTGCTGATGGTGGTGCTGGAATCGCTGCGCCAGGACGTGCTGACACCGCAGCTGATGCCCAACACGTCGGCGCTGGCGCAGGACGCGCGCGTGTTCGACCAGCACTTCAGCACCGGCAATGCCACCCGCTACGGCCTGTTCGGGCTGCTGTACGGCCTGCCCGGTGGCTACTGGCCAAGCATGCTCGACGAGCAGCGCGGCTCGCAGCTGTTCCAGGTGCTGGGCCAGCAGGGCTACGACCTGCACCTGTACGGCAGTGCGCCGTTGTACAGCCCGGAGTTCGATCGCACGGCTTTCGCCGATGTGCGCGACCAGCTGCACCAGGGTTCATCGGCACTGAAGTCCGACGGCCGCGACCGCGCGATCATCAGTGCACTGCAGCAGGACATCCGCGCCAGCCAGGCGGCGCAGCGCCCGTGGTTCGGCTTCGTGTTCCTCGACTCCACCCACGCGCCCTACCACATGCCCGATGGTTACCCGCCCGTGGCGACGCCGATGGCTGCGGACATCGACTTCCTCAAATTCGGCCCGGAGCACGACCCGACGCCGGAACTCAACCGCTACCGCACCGCCGTGCACTACGCAGACAGCCTGATCGGCTCGCTGCTGGACGACCTTCGCGCACAGGGCCTGGCCGAGGACACCATCGTGCTGGTCACCGGCGACCATGCCGAAGAGTTCAACGACCTCAAGCTGAACTATTGGGGCCACAACGGCAACTTCTCCGACTACCAGCTGCAGGTCCCGTTCGTGCTGCATTGGCCAGGCAGGGCCGCTGGCCGCGACGCCCGCACCAGCTCGCACGAAGACTGGGTACCGACACTGATGCGCCACGCGCTGGGTTGCGAGAACGCACTGACCGATTACAGCACCGGCCAGGACCTGCTGGCCGAACCGCAGGGCCCGCGTGCGCTGGTGGTCGAAAGCTGGTCGCAGCGCGCGATACGCCATGGCGACGCGATCTACGTGTTCGACAAGTTCGGCAACGCCACAGCGCTGGACCGGCACTACCTCCCGCTGCCCCAGCAGGCCCCTGATGCGGCTGCCGTACGCACTGCATGGGAAGCGTTGACCCGCTTCCGCAATCGTTGACCTTCAAGGATCGATCCCGCATGAACCGTCCGCTGCGCATCCTGCACACCGAAGCCGCCAAGGGAATGGGCGGACAGGAGATCTACATCTTCCGCCACATGCAGGTGATGCGCGCGCGTGGCCACGAGGTGGCGCTGCTGTGCCAACCCGAAGCGCGACTGGCCAAGCTGGCACACGACGACGGTTTCACCGTGCACACCCTGCGCATGGGCGGCCTGCTGCGTCTGCTGCGCGGCATCTGGTCGGTCTCGCGCCTGGTGCGCCGCGAACGCTATGACGTGGTCAACACCACCAGCCGCCGTGACGCGCTGATCGCCGCCGCCGGCGCACGCCTGGGCGGCACGCCGCTGGTGGTGCGCTCGCGCCACCTGATGAGCCCGGTCAACTCGCTGCTGACCTATACCGGCCTGCCGCACCGGGTGCTGACCGTCAGCAGCTTCGTCAAGCAGTTGCTGGCCGAGCGCGGCATTCCGGCCGAACACATCGGTATCGTGCCGCCCATCGCGGTCCCGCCGCGCTGGAGCGAGATCCGCAAGGACGACCCCTGGCAATGCCTGCAGGAGGTACGCGCGGAAGTGCGCGCCGAGCTCGGCTTCGGCGAACAGGACATCGTGGTCGGTTGCGTGGCGGTGCTGCGCGAACCCAAGGGCCACGCCGACCTGCTGCAGGCGATGGTGCCGCTGTGCAAGACGCACCCGAACCTGCACCTGGTGGTGGTCGGCGATGGCCAGCCGGTCATGGATCGACTGCAGGCGCTGCGCGACGAGCACGGGCTGCAGCAGCAGGTCCACCTGCTCGGCTATCGTGACGGCGCGTGCCGGCTGATGGCCGGCTTCGACATCTTCGCGCTGGCTTCGCACAAGGAAGCGGCCGGTACCGTCTTCCTGGAGGCCGCCTATGTCGGGGTGCCGATCGTGGCCACGCGCGTGGGTGGCGTGCCGGAAATGGTGGTCGATGGCAGCAATGCGATCCTCACCCGGCTGGGCGACAATGCAGCCCTGACAGGCGCCCTGCGCCTGCTGGTGGACGATCCGGAACGGCGGCGGCAGATGGGCCGCGCGGGCTGGGACTGGATGCGCAGCGCGCACCGGTTCACTCCCGACGGCCACGGTGAGACCACCGAATACTATTACCGCCAGTGGCTGAAGGAGCTGGGACATGGCTGATGCCCGAACCGTACCGGTGCTGATGCACCACCACGTCAGTCCGTCGCCGGGCATGATCACCGTGTCACCGGAAAATTTCGAAAGCCAGATCGCCTGGTTGGCCGGCAACGGCTGGACTTCGCTGACACTGGACCAGTACGCCGGCTTCCTGGCCGGCAAGCCGGTGCCGCGCAAGTCGATCGTGATCACCTTCGACGATGGCTACCTGGACAACTGGGTGTATGCGCACCCGATCCTGCAGAAGTACGGCATGCACGCAGTGGTGTTCGTGGTCACCGGCTGGATGGGTGAAGGCCCGGAGCGGCCCCACGCGGGGCTTGCCGGGGCAGTGCTGCCTGCCACGCCGGACCACCGCGGCTGCGAAGCGGCGATCTACCAGCAGAACCGCAGCGACGACGTGATGATGCGCTGGAGCGAAGCGCGCGCGGCCATCGCCGCCGGCACCTTCGAAGTGCATTGCCACACCCATACCCACACCCGCTGGCTGCGCCGCGACGACCTGGACCGCGCACAGCGCCGTGCGGGCCTGAGCCACGATCTGGCAGTCTCGCGCGAAGTCCTGCGGGACAAGCTCGGCGAGGTGTCCGATACGCTGTGCTGGCCTTACGGCGATTTCGACCAGGACCACATCGAGGTGGCGCGCGAGCACGGCTTCCGCTACCTGCACACCACCCACCCGTTCGGCCGCAACGTGGTCGGCGGCGATCCGGAACGCATCTACCGCTTCGCGATCCGCAACCGCCCGGCCAGCTGGCTGCGAAAACGCATCGCACAGAGCTACAACCCGCTGATCGCACCGCTGTTCAATGGCTTCAAGGCACGCCAGAAGAAGATGGTGCCGGGGCCGTAGGCAGCCCAACGCCTTGCCCCTTCAACGAAAACGCCCCGGCATTCCGGGGCGTTTTCGTTGGGCTGATGTGCAGCGGCCTCAGGCGGCGGCTTCACGGACCGCCGCGGACAGGCGGTCCAGCGTGTCCTGCATCAGCGTTGCATCATCGGCCTCGACCGTGACACGCACCACCGGCTCGGTACCGGACGGGCGCAGGAACGCACGGCCACGGCCGGCCACCGACTGCTGCGCGTCGGCCAGCGCGGCCTGCACACTGTCGGCCTGCACCGTTGCCTTGGCCGAGACATTGCCCAGCCGCACGTTGACCGTCTTCTGCGGCACCCGCACCAGTCCCTTCAATGCCTGGCGCAGGGTCTGCCCGCTGTTGCGCAACGCCACCAGCACCTGCAGCGCACTGACGATGCCGTCACCGGTGGTGGCCCGATCCAGGCACAGCAGGTGGCCGGAGGCTTCGCCGCCGAGCACCCCACCGCCTTCGATCAGCGCCTGGTGCACATAGCGATCACCGACGTTGCTGCGCACGAACGGAATCTGCAGATCGGCGAAGGCCTTCTCCACGCCGTAGTTGCTCATCAGCGTGCCGACCACCGGGCCGCGCAGGCGGCCTTCGGCTTTCCATGCGCGGGCCAGGATGTAAAGCAGGTCATCGCCGTCGACCGGGTTGCCCTGGTCGTCGGCCATCAGCACGCGGTCGCCGTCGCCGTCGAAGGCAATGCCGAGATCAGCGCGGGTTTCGCGGACCTTGGCCGCGAGATTGTCGATATGGGTGGAGCCCACGCCGGCGTTGATGTTGACGCCGTTGGGCTCGGCGCCAATGCCGATCACCTCGGCACCCAGCTCGCGGAACAGCAGCGGTGCGATCTGGTAGGTGGCGCCGTGCGCGCAGTCCAGCACCAGGCGTACGCCACGCAGGTCGAACGCGCGCGGCACGCTGGCCTTGCAGAACTCGATGTAGCGGCCGACCGCCTCGCGGCCACGCGATGCCTTGCCCAGCTTCTCCGATTCGACGGTGGTGAACGGAACGTCCAGCGCCGCTTCGAGGGCAAGCTCGGTGGCATCGTCGAGCTTCTCGCCCTGGGCGGAGAAGAACTTGATGCCGTTGTCGTAGTGCGGGTTGTGCGAGGCGCTGATGACGATGCCGGCATCCACGCCCAGCGTACGGGTCAGGAACGCCACCGCCGGAGTCGGCATCGGCCCCAGCAGCTGCACGTCGGCACCGGCGGCCACCAGGCCGGCTTCCAGTGCCGCCTCGAACATGTAGCCGGAAATGCGGGTGTCCTTGCCGATCACCACGATCGGCCGGCGCCCGTCCTGGCCGCGCTGGGCGACCAGTACACGGCCCAGGGCGTTGCCCAGGCGCAGCACGAAGTCGGCCGAGATCACGCCCTGGCCGACCCGGCCACGGATGCCATCAGTACCGAAGTACTTGCGGCCTCCCATCATGCCACCTCCGGCGCCGGCTGACGGCCCAGCATCGCCAGCAGGTCGGACAGGCGGTCACGCAGCTCGCGGCGGTCGCAGATCTGGTCGATGGCACCGTGCTCCAGCAGGAACTCCGAGCGCTGGAAGCCTTCCGGCAGCTTCTCGCGCACGGTCTGCTCGATCACGCGCGGGCCGGCGAAGCCGATCAGCGCCTGCGGTTCGGCGATGTTGATGTCGCCCAGCATCGCAAAGGAGGCCGAGACACCACCGGTGGTCGGATGGGTCAGCACCGAGATGTACGGCAGCCCGGCTTCACGCAGCTTGCCCAGCGCGGCCGAGGTCTTGGCCATCTGCATCAGCGAGAACAGGCCTTCCTGCATGCGGGCGCCACCGCTCTGCGAGAAGCACACGTAGGGCGCACCGATCTCGACCGCGGTTTCTGCGGCCAGTGCGAAACGCTCGCCGACCACCGAGCCCATCGAGCCGCCCATGAAGGCGAAGTCGAAGGACGATGCCACCAGCGCACGGCCCTTGAGCAGGCCGCGCATGGCGATCAGCGCGTCGTACTCGCCGGTGTTCTTCTGCGCGATCTTGATGCGCTCGCTGTACTTCTTCTGGTCCTTGAACTTGAGCAGGTCGGTCGGCCCCAGGCGCGCACCGATCTCGGTGGTGCTGTCGGCGTCGAAAAGGGCGGCCAGGCGCGCGCGCGCGCGGATCGCCATGTGATGGCCGCACTTCGGGCAGACTTCCAGGTTCTCTTCCAGTTCCGGACGGTACAACGCGCTGCCGCAGTTGCTGCACTTTTCCCACAGGCCCTCGGGGACACTGCGCTTCTTGCTGGGGGTGTTGTCGGTGCGGATGCCGGACGGCATCAACTTGCTGAGCCAACTCATGCGGGAGGACACTTCCGTTCAGGGCGGCCCAGGGGCCGCAAAGGCGGACAGTCTAGCTCCGCTTTCCCCGCCCGTGCACCCCCTTTCCAGCCGCGGGGCAGCCGGAAAAAACCATGCTGGGACGTACGTTTAGGTGCTGGGCGGTACCCGCCGCTGGCCGGCAGCCCTTGCACGCGAGCCATCAGGAGGAGGCCGGCCAGCGGCCGGCAGTCCTGTTACGCGTCCAGCGCCTGCCGCAGCGGGGCGAGGAAGGCCCGGGCGCGCTGCACCGCGTCTTCCGCCGAGCCCGCTTCTGCCAGCGCCGCCACCAGCGCGCTTCCGACCACCACGCCATCGGCCTGGCGGGCCATGGCCGCGGCACTGGCGGCATCCTTGATACCGAAGCCCGCCACTACCGGCACCGATGCGCGCGCGCGCAACGCCTGCAGTCGGGTACTGGCGGCATCGCTGTCCAGGCGCTCGGACGCGCCGGTGACACCGGCAAAGCTGACGTAGTAGAGATAGCCACGGGCCAGCGCCAGCAGCTCGTCGGCTCGCGCCTCGCTGGTGGTCGGCGACGCCAGCAGGACCAGCGCAAGGCCGGCTGCGTCGAACGCCTGCTGGGCGTCGCCCGCTTCTTCCGGCGGCAGGTCGACCAGTAGCACGCCGTCCACGCCGGCGTCGACGGCGGCCTTGGCGAAGGCCGCGTAGCCATGGATCTCCACCGGGTTGAGGTAGCCCATCAGCACCACGGGGGTCTGCGCATCGCGTTCGCGGAACTGCGCCACGGCCTGCAGGACGTAGCGGCTGCCGGCGCCGCGCGCCAGCGCGCGCTCGGAGCTGCGCTGGATGGTCGGGCCATCGGCCATCGGGTCGGAAAACGGCACGCCCAGTTCGATCACGTCGGCGCCGGCCTCGACCAGTGCGTGCATGACCGGCACGGTCGCCTCCAGCGAGGGATCACCGGCGGTGACGAAGGGAATCAGCGCCTTGCGCTGCTGTTCGCGCAGACGCAGGAAACAGGCATCGAGTCGGGATACGGGCATTTCAGGCACATCCTTCAATCAGTTCAATCGCATCGCTGGTTCCCCAGTACATCCGGGTGACCTTCCCTTCAAACAGTTCCAGGCGGATGCCCAGGTCCGAACCCGGGTCCTGCCAGGTGAGGTACTCGCCCTGGTCACCGTCGTAGGCATGCGGGCTGGATACCGGCGGCTTCGGGAACTGTGCCATGGCCTGGGCACGGGTCATGCCGATGCGCAGGCCGAATGGACCGGGCTGTTCAACCGGCAGCTCCGGGTCGTCGCCCGGCTTCAGATCAAAACGGACCACGCGGTCGTCGTCGGTCATCATCGACACGCCCGGCGGCAACCCCCTGCCGTCGTAGTACTCGCAGTCGCCTTCGAAGAACTCTTTCGCGCCCTGTGCCTTCCAGGGCCCCAGTGACTTCAGGTCCCCCATGTGCTGGCCGACCAGCACTTCGCCGGCATGGTCCAGTGCCACCGAGGCGACGGCGGGGGCGTTGTCGCCGTTGCTCTCTTCCGCAGACGGCGGATCGACGATCGGCGTACGCGCCATCGGGTCGAGGTCATCGTTGGCGGCCGGCTGCTGTGCGGGCTGCGCGGTGGCTTTGGCAGCCGGCGCAAGCACTGGCGGTTCCGGCGGCTGGCACGCGGCCAGGCCCAGCACCAGCAGAAGCACCCCGCTGTTCCGCAGCAGCGCGCTCACAGCACCAGCCCTTCGCGCGCGGCGATGGTGTGCACGTCCTTGTCGCCACGGCCGGACAGGTTGCACAGCACGATCTGGTCACGCGGACGCTCACGCGCCAGCTTGATCGCCTGTGCCAGTGCGTGGCTGGACTCCAGTGCCGGCAGGATACCCTCGGTATGCGCCAGCAGGTGGAAGGCCTGCAGCGCTTCTTCATCGGTGATGCCGAGGTAGCGCGCACGGCCGGTATCGGCCAGGAAAGCATGCTCCGGGCCGACGCCCGGATAGTCCAGGCCGGCCGACACCGAGTGGGTCTCGATGATCTGGCCGTCGTCGTCGCACAGCACATAGGTGCGGTTGCCATGCAGCACGCCCGGCCGACCGGCGGCGATCGATGCGGCGTGGCGGCCGGTGCCGATGCCGTCGCCGGCGGCTTCGGCGCCGACGATCTCGACCTGGCGATCGTTGAGGAAGGCGTGGAACAGGCCGATGGCGTTGCTGCCGCCGCCGACGCAGGCGGTGATCGCATCGGGCAGGCGGCCATACTCGGCCAGCATCTGCTCGCGCGCCTCGCGGCCAACGATGGCGTTGAAGTCACGGACCATGCGCGGATACGGATCCGGGCCGGCCACGGTGCCGATGATGTAGAAGGTGTCCTGCACGTTGGTCACCCAGTCGCGCATCGCTTCGTTGAGCGCGTCCTTCAGGGTGGCCGAGCCGGAGGTGACCGGCACCACCGTCGCGCCCAGCAGCTTCATGCGGTAGACGTTGATCTTCTGCCGCTCGATGTCGGTGGCGCCCATGTACACCACGCATTCCAGGCCCAGGCGGGCGGCAACGGTGGCACTGGCAACACCGTGCTGGCCGGCACCGGTCTCGGCGATGATGCGCTTCTTGCCCATCCGCGCGGCCAGCAGCGCCTGGCCGATGGTGTTGTTGATCTTGTGCGCGCCGGTGTGGTTCAGGTCTTCACGCTTGAGCAGGATCTGCGCGCCGCCGACATGGTCGCTCAGGCGCTGGGCATGGTAGATCGGGCTCGGCCGGCCCACGTAATGGGCCAGGTCGCGGTCGTAGGCAGCCTGGAATGCCGGGTCCTGACGGGCCTGGTCATACGCCTGGGCCAGTTCCTGCAGCGGACCCACCAGGGTTTCGGCAACAAAGCTGCCGCCGTAGCGGCCGAAATGGCCCTGGGCATCCGGGAAGGCGTGGTAGTCGGCAATGGGGGAGGCAGACATGGAAGCGACCGCTGGTTCGAGACAGGTGGATACTCTAGCGCACGGGTCTTGACCGGAAAATGGATATTATCTGGCGCATATCGTCAGGAAATCTCACATGAGCCGTTCCCTGCTGCCGCCGCTCAATGCGCTGCGTGCGTTCGAGGCCACCGCCCGTCTCGGCGGCGTTGGCCGCGCCGCACACGACCTGCATGTCACCCACGGTGCGGTCAGCCGCCAGCTGAAGCTGCTGGAAGACCATCTCGGCCTGGCGCTGTTCCAGCGTGCCGGTCGCGGCCTGCGCCTGACCGCTGCGGGCACGCGGCTGCAGGCAGCGTGCAGCGAGGCCTTCGGCGGCATCGAAGACTGCGTGCGCGAACTGCGGCGGCCGGCGGCGGCCCCGGCGCTGGTACTGGGCTGTAGCGGCAGCGTGCTGGCGCGCTGGATGATCCCGCGCCTGCCTGCGCTGCAGGCCGCCCTGCCCGGCGTGCGCCTGCAATGGTCAGCGCTGGATGGCAGCTTCACCGAGGCACAGGCGGCACTGGATGCGGTATTGCTGCTGGCGCAGGGGCCGTGGCCCCGCGGCTGGCAGGTGCGTGAGCTGGCCCCGGAACGGGTCGGCGTGGTGGTGGCCCCCTCGCATCCGGCCGCGCAGCGACTGCGGCATGTACCGCCCTCGGCGCTGCTGCAGGAAACGCTGCTGCACACCAGCTCACGGCCGCAGGCGTGGCCGGCGTGGGCGCAGGCGCACGCTATGGACCCCGCGAAGCTGCAGCTGGGTACGGCCTTCGAGCATCTGTACTACCTGCTGGAGGCAGCGGTGGCCGGGCTGGGCCCGGCGATCGCACCCGAGCCACTGGTGGCCGAGGACCTGGCCGCCGGGCGACTGGTCGCGCCGTGGGGGTTTGCCGCCACCGGTGGTTTCTGGGTGCTGGCGCGACCGGACGGACCACCTGATGCGCGCGTGGATGCGCTCGCCGACTGGCTGGGCCAGCAACTCCGCTGACAACAAAAAGGGGACGGAGGGAATTAAGTCGCAAGTGGCACAAACGACTTAATTCCCTCCGTCCCCTTTTTTCAGCTGGCGGTCGGTGTGGCCAGGCGCTGCTGCAGGTCTTCGCGCAGGCGCGACAGCTCGACTTCGGCCTGCTGCCGCTGCTGCATCCCTTCGCGATGGATGCTGCGCACTTCTTCCACCGTGGCGATCAGCTGGTCGTGCACATGGCGCAGCGTGGCCACGTCGATCACGCCGCGCTGGTTGCTGCGCGCGGTATCCACCGAGGCCTGGCGCAGCAGGTCGGCATTGCGGCGCATCAGTTCGTTGGTGGCGTCATCGATGGCCGTGGACAGTTCGACCGCAGCCTTCTGTTCGCCCAGCGAGAGCTGGATGGCGAACTGGCGCTTCCACGACGGAATGGTGATGTCGCGGACGGTGTTGAACTTCTCGATCAGCTGCAGAGCGTTGGCCTGGATCAGGCGGATCATCGGCAGCGACTGATCGGCGGCGTGCTGCATCAGCTGCAGGTCGGACACGCGCTTCTCGATCAACCGGATCGCATTGTCGATCTCGCCCTGGCGGATGCGCTGCTGGGGGTCCTCGCTGGCCTGCCCGGCCAGCTGTTCGGCCTGCAGTTCGGCCAGCCGCTGCTTGCCCGCTGCCGCATACAGGCCGAGCGCACGACGTTCTTCGCGGACGATATCGTGCATGCGGTCGAACTCGCCCACGCGCTTGCCCATCAACGCCTGCTGCACGCCGACGTCGGCCAGCAGCTGTTCGATCTGCGCGTTGGTGTCGCTGAACTTCTGCACCAGCTCGCCCTTGGAGGCGCGCATGCGGTCGATCAGGCCACCGATCACCGGCACCTTCGAACGCTGGGCGAAGCCATCCAGCTTCAGGCTGCGCGCGATGCGCACCACCTCGCCCAGCTTCTCGCCACTGGCATCCAGGTCACGATTGCGCACCTGGTCCAGCAACTGGCTGGAGAACGCGGCGGTGCGCGTGGCCGCCTCGCGGCCGAACACCTGCAGGTTGCCCGGGCGCAGATCGTCCAGTTCCAGACGGATCTCGGCGATGCGCGGTAGATCCTCGCGGACCAGCCCAAGCGCCTGCAGTGCACCTTCGTCGAGCGCAGTGGCGGTGGTCGTGCCGGGTACGAGGGCACCGGGGGTCTGGCTGTCCTGGGTCATCGGGCAGTCTCCTTGCAGTTGGGTAAGCGGCAGCGGCGGCCGGCTCAAGGCAGTCTAGCCTGAGCCGCGGCCACCTCGTCATCGATCTGTGCGTGCAACGTGGCAGCCTTGCCAGCCAACGCAGCGCCCGCAGCGGCCTGGCCCGCCACTGCAGCCTGCCGCCAGGCCGGCAGCAGCACGTCATGGATGCGCGCGAAGCGTTGCAGCAGCATGTTGTCCTGGTCCTGCAGCAGCTGCCATTGACCGGCTTCCAGGCGGCGCAGCGAGGCCAGCCGGCGAAGATGGTCCAGCCGATGCGACAGCGCGGCCTGACCGGCGCTATCCAGCGTCGTCAGCCGCGACGCAGCCAGTTCGGCCCAGCCGTCCAGCGCCGCGGCCGCCGCGGAATGCTCAACGATGGCCATGGCCCGCAGCTGCATGTGCTGCTGCAGGTGCTGGGCCTGCTCACGCGCCTGCAGGGCCAGTACGCCCAGCTGCGACTGCAGCGCGTGCCCTTCTGCTTCGCGAGCGACATCGCGCCCCAGCAGCCGTCCCCACCAGCCTTCCTGCTGCCGGATCTGCGCCGGGTTGCCGGCCTGCAGAGCCAGCGCGATGCGCGCAAGCGCAGCCACCAGGCGCTCGCCCGCATCCGGTGGCAACGGCGCTTCGCGCCGCGCCAGCGCCTGCAGCAACGGCGCACCATAGTCGGCCAGCGCAGCGACATCGACCGTATCCGGCAGCATCGGTGGCGGCAGTGGCACGCGCGTGGTCACGGCAGCGGCGGCGGCTTCGGCGTGGATGCCGGCATGCCATCGCCGTCTTCCGGTGGCAATGACTCGCCGTAGAAGTGGCGCATCAGCGCCTCATCCAGCGCCCGCTCCTCCGGCGTCGCGGCGCGGCGCACGCGCGCGCGCTGCGCCACCACAGCGCTCGGCGTGCCCCGCTCGACCTGCTGTCGCGCCCAGCCGGCGAACGCGGCCAGGGTCTGCGACACCTGCACCTGCTGCGCCTGCGATGCCGCCAGCAGCTCCACCAGCGGCGCCAGGCCCGCCTGCAGGTCTTCGGCCAGGGGCGTGGCCGGCACGCTGGGGGCTGCCACGACCGGCGCCGGCGCGGCGGCGGGACGCGCCTCTGAAAGGCGATGCAGGGCCTCCAGCAGCGCCGGCCACGGCGCCGGGGCCGCAACGGGGATCGCTTCTGGCGCGGGCGGTGGCAGCTGCAGCGCGGTGGCGATATCGGCCAGCTGCGCCACCACGCGCCCGCCGACATCGCTGTCGTCGGCACCCATGGCCTTGTTGCGCAGGAAGTCGCGCTTGATCTGCGCCCAGCGCTGCGCCTGCGTGTCATCCAGTACGCCGCGCAGTTCGGCCAGCTTCAACAGGTTCTCTTCGGCGCCGGTGGTCAGCAGCTGCGCCTCGCCCAGGTAGTGGTCGGAGATCAACTGCTGCAGTTCGTCCTCGTTCATCACCGGGGAGATCTTCTCGGCCAGCTTGTTCATGTTGCGGTAGCTGCCCTGCAGGCGGAACGGCGGCTCGGTGCGGTAGCGGTCGTCCTGTGCGGCGCTGGCGATGTACTGCTGGTTGACCCGGTAGACCACGTCGCGCACACGCAGCATGCGCTGCAGGGTGGCGGTGATCTCGTTGATCTCCGCGCTGCTGTAGGCGTGGCTGAGGCTGTTGGTCGAGACCTCCTTGCCCATCGCGCGGTCGACCAGCACATACAGGTCGGCCATGTCGCGCGTAGCCAGCGGCGCCAGCACCGGATTGGAGGTCAGGCTGTTCTCGATGTAGCTGAGGGTGAAGGCGGCCTCCATGCCACCGAGCACGTCACCGAGGTTGTAGATGTCGGCACGGTTGGCCAGCATGTCCGGAATCTTGAACACCTCGCCGGACTCGGTGTACGGGTTGCCGGCCATCACCACGCAGAACTTCTTGCCGCGCATGTCGTAGGTGCGTGTGCGACCGCGCCACACACCCTCGATACGGCGGGTGCCATCGCACAGCGAGATGAACTTCTGCAGGAACTCGGGATGGGTGTGCTGGATGTCGTCCACATACAGCATGGTGTTGTTGCCCATTTCCAGCGCCAGGTTGAGCTTCTCCAGCTCCTGCCGCGAGGTCGCGTCCGGTGCCTGGGCCGGGTCCAGCGAGCGCACCTCGTGGCCCAGCGCCGGGCCGTTGATCTTCATGAAGACCAGGCCCAGCCGGTGCGCCACGTATTCCATCAGCGTGGTCTTGCCATAGCCCGGGGGCGAAATCATCATCAGCAGGCCCATCAGATCGCTGCGCTTGTTCTCGCCGACCGTGCCCATCTGCTTGGCCAGGTTGTCACCGATCACGCCCAGGTAGACATCGTTGATCAACTTGTTGCGTACGAACGAGGACAGCGGCCGCGCCTTGAACTCGGAAAGCCGCAGGGTCTCGCGCTCGCGACCGATGATGCCCTGGCGCAGCGCCTGGTAGGCATGGAACGCTGGCACGAAATGACGCAGGTGCTGCTGCAGGCGCGCCAGGAAATCATCCAGCGATACCACCAGCGTGCCATTGCTGATGCGTGCGTGTTCACCCAGCAGGCCATTGACCTCCGCCTGCAGTGCGGCATCGCTGGTACGGGTGCGCAACTGGCGCTGCACCAGCAGCAACGCGGCGGCTTCGTCGACATAGCCGGCATGCTGGGCATGCGCCGGCATCCGCGCCACTGCGCGCAGCCACTGCCCAGCCAATGACCAACGCGTAGCCAGTGGATCCTGGCCGCGCTGCAGGGCACGCTCGACCGCCTCACGCTGCCCCGCCTGCTCCAGCTGCTGGGCCAATGCCTCCAGCAGCGCCACCGCGTGGCGGCTGCTGCTGAACACCGGATCGCCCGCCGCGAGTTCTTCGCCCAGATAGGCGGATGCAGCCTCCGCGGCATCGGCATCGAACGGCAACGCGTGGGACTGCGCATACGCCAGCAGCGTCTCGGCCATTTCTGTGCGCAACGCCAGACGCCCTTCGTCGGACCCCAGCAGGCGTGCCAGCGCCTCGGCGCCCACCTGCCGCGCCGGCCATTGCGCCACCGCTTCGCGCCGCTGCTCGGCGGCCCAGAACAGCAACGCCAGCGCACGCACCCGCGGTGCATGGCGCAGGCTGCCGGCCGCCTGCTGCAAAGGCAGTAGCGCACGCAGGATCAGTGCCGCATCGTGGTCATGGATGCCGCGCTCGTAGCCTTCGCGATAGCGTGGTGCGGCAAACGCACGCACGCGCTGATCCAGCGCTTCCGGATTCGCGACGTCGTGCTGCAGCGCAGCCAGATCGAGGCCGTCGCGCCCCTCCTGCGCGGCCAGCAGCAGGCTGCCGGCCAGGTACTCGCCGCGATACAGCGTGGGCGATTCCGAGTCGAGGGTGACCGGCCAGAACGGCTTGAGTGCGTCCAGCTCCGGGTCGTGCAGGGTCTCCAGGAAGTCGGTGCCGGTCAGATGGATGGCCAACGTATCGCCACGCGGCAACAGGGTCAGGTCCAGTGCCTGCGTATTGACGCTGAAGCGATGGCGCGGGCCCAGCCGCACCACGTTGCCGCCGGCTTCGTACAGGTCACTGCGGTCGCGCAGCTGGCGCACCGCCTGGTCACGCACGCCCTTCAGCCGCGCCTCGATGTCGTCGGCCTTGACGTTGTCGTGCAGCGTGCGCAGGCGCTCGGCCAGCTCACGCAGCTTGAGGATCAGCGGATCGCCGGCAAAGAACGCGTTGAGCTCATCGGCGGTGGCGAAGCGCTCGGTGCGCCTGGCCAGGCCGTCGAGGATCCGATTGGCCGCATCCAGTACCGAACGCGCCTTGCGCTGGCGGTCATCCAGCAAGGCCTGCTTGTGCGTTTCGAAGGCCTCGACCAGCTCTTCGCGCTTGCTCAGGATGTCGCCGAGGAACTGCTCGTGTTCGCCGAACTGGCTCTCCAGTTCTTCCAGCTGGACCAGCAGGCGCGACAACTGCTCGTCGGCACGTTCGGGGTCGGTGGCCAGCGCCAGCGCGCTGGTGATCGACTGCGAGAACAGCGCGAACTGGGCGGCGAACTGCGCCACGGCCTCGGCCGAACCGAGTGACCTGCGGCGCTGGTCAGCACGCGCGCGCGCCTGGTTGAGGCGACCGTACAGCACCGAGATCGACTCGACCACGCGGGTGCGGGCAGTGGCATCGTCCACCTTCAGGCCGGCCATCAGCTCGGACAGCATGTCCAGGTCGGACGCCATGCCACGCAGGCCTTCCAACTGCTCGTCCAGCTGGCGCGCCGTCTGTGCCTGCTGCGCGGCATCGTCCAGCGCCTGCAGGCGCGTGGCCAGCGGCGCCAGCGCCTCCTCGCCGGCGAGGAAGTCACCGGTGGCGGCGCCAACACGGTCCTGTGCCTCCACCAGTTCGACGGTCATCGTCTCGATGCGCGCGGTGTCGATGTAGCGCAGCTCGCGGAGGGTCAGCAGCCGCCCGCGCAATGCGGTGATCGCGTTGAGGGCCTCGACGAAGGCCTGCACCTCGCTCCAGTTCTGCGGTTGCAGCCGGCCCAGCAGCGCCTTGTGCGCGGCCTCTGCCTCGACCATCGCCTGCGCTGACTGCTGGCGGATCGACTGCACCTTCTCGTACTCGTCCAGCACCGATTCGCCGGTGGCGCTGATCTGCCGCAGCAGCGCCTCGGCGCCATCGCAGGCCTCGTCGCCCAGCCAGTGGTGCGCATCGAACAGGCGCCGGGTATCGGCCACCAGTCGCTGGTAGCGCTGTACCGACACGTCCTGGCCTTCAATCTCGCGCGCCAGGTTGAACAGGTTGGAGATGCCGCGCACCAGCTCGGCGTTGCCGATGCGGCCCATGAAGGTGTTGCCGGGCGGTCGGCTGGCGGCAAACTCGTCACTGCTGAACGGCGTCTGCCAGACCTGCATCGGATGGATGCGGGTAGGTTCGCTGCCCTCGGCATGGAACAGCACCATGCGCCCGTCCTGCATCAAGGCGTAGCCATGGCCGAACACCGGGTTCTGCAGCACGCGCTGGATGGTGTTGTAGACGAACAGCGCCGAGCGCCCGCCTTCGCGCTCGTAGAAGATGTACAGCACGTCCTCGCCGTTTGGCGAACGGATGCTGCGCTTGAACTGCATGCCGGCCATCGAGGCATCAAATGCCTTGTGCTCGCCGCCCTGCAGGTAATAGCCACCCGGGAAGATCACGCCATGGTCTTCGGGCAGCTGCACGCAGGCCTGCACGATCGCATCATTGCGCACGATGCCGCCGGTCAGCGTGTTGTAGATCAGGCCGCGCCATTCGGTCTCGCGGTACGGCAGCACCTTCAGCAATACCAGTGAGCCGACCCGGGCGAACTCGAACTGGGCGTCGTCCAGCGACTGCGTGCTGTCCTCCACGGGTTCACTGTAGATGCCCTGTCCGGTTTCGGTGTTGTTTTCGACCTTGATGGTGAGGTCGCCACCGGTGGTCTCAACGAACAGGGTGTCGAGGATGTTCAGGTGCGAGTGGCGGCCGTTGACCGCGAGGTCGCGGGTCGCCCGGGTCCATTCGAAGTCGAACGGCGGCGGCAGTGCGATATCGCGCTCACCGCGCGCATCCAGGTAAGTCAGCTCGCCCTCGCGCGACAGCGCCCAGCGGAACACGCGCACGTCGCTGCTGCGCTCGCCGATCTGGAACGAGGCCAGCAGCTTGTCGCCGACCACGATCAGCTGCAGCAGGCGCGCGTGCTTGTAGTAGGCATACAACTCGTTGAAATCGTGCACGAAGCCGGGCTGGTCGAGAAAGCTGCCCTTCAGCTCCAAGGCAGCGACGTCGTAGCCATCGCTGCCCTGCACCAGCCGGTACAGGCCGAACACATCCTCGATGCGGGTCTGGGTCTTCAACCCGATGAACACGTTGTAGCCGAACAGCAGGCGGTCCGGGCCCACCTGCACGATGTCACGGCCGACGCAGTTGTTGTCGCTGCGGATGCGGAAGCGCCCGACCACCTCCAGGCGGCTGTCGCCGAACTCGGCCAGGCGCTGGCGGTTGAGTGTTTCGGCCAGGCCCTGCAGGCGCTGGCCCTGCTCGGCCAGGCGGCGGCGCAGGACTTCGTAGGCGCCGCCCTGGGCGACAGCCTGGTCGACGGTGCTGCCGCCGGCCTCCGGCGCAGTGGATTCGGCGGACGGATGGGTTTCAGACATCAGCAGGTTTCCGGCTCACGGGCGGACGGCCGCGGTTGCGGCCGGCGCGGGCGGGCGATGGCGGCGGCCATCGCCCGATGCATCAACGGGCGCTGTCGACCACGGTAGCCGACACGGTCGGTACCGCTTCAGCATCCTCGGCGATCTGGCGCGCCGCCGGTTCGGCCACGGCCACGCCCAGGTAGCGCTGCATCAGCTCCTGCACGATCGGGCTCTTGCCGGCGAAGCCTTCGATCGACTTGCCCAGCGACACCGCCTTGACCAGGTTCTCGAACATGCCGCCGTCGCCGCCGACCAGGTCGATATCAGCGTTGCGCAACGCGCTGGCGATGACATTGGCGTTCTCGCGCGAGACTTCCTTGCCGGCTTCGATCGAGGCCAGCGCCTGCTTCAGGCTGTTGTCCAGCATCATGCGGAACTCTTCATGGCCACGTGCCTGGTCACTCAGCGAGGCGATGGCTTCGAACTTGCGCACCAGGCCCTCGGCCTCGGCCAGCAGCTTCTTCTGCACCACGCCGGCTTCGGCATTGCCCAGCGACTCGGTGGCGGTGGCACGGGCCAGGCCCATCTTTTCCTCACCCTGCGCCTGCGCCTGCAGGGTCTCGGCCAGAACGCGGGCTTCGTTGCTGCCCTGCTTCAGGCTGGCTTCGGCCTTGGCTTCGATCACGCGCGCTTCGGCAATGCCGACCTTCTCGATGGCCAGCGCCGAAGCTTCACGCACCTGCGCTTCGGCCAGGCCCGGCGCTGCCTGTTCGGCACGCAGAGCATCGGCCAACAGGCGCTTGGCTTCGGCCTGCTTGCCGGCCGCTTCATGCTCGGCCTGGGCCAGCGTGGTCAGTTCCACCGCGCGATGCTTTGAAGCGGTCTCGCGCGCCTGCGCTTCCTTGACTTCGCGCACCAGCGCTTCCTGCGCCTTGGCCTCGGCTTCCAGGATCAGCACCTGCTTCTGGCGGTCGGCCTCGGAGACTTCGCGCACTTCCTTGATGCGCTCCTCTTCCTGCGCCACGGTCTTGTCGATGGAGATGCGTTCACGGGTGATGTTGGCCACGTCCATCTTGCCCTGCTCAACCACCTTGTCACGCTCCACGCCCTGCAGCTGCACTTCACGATCGGTGGTGACCTGCTCCAGCTGGCGTGCGCGCTCCACGCGCTCGGCCTCGATGGCCACGGCACGCTGGCGGTTCTGCTCGGCCACTTCCACTTCGCGCAGGCGGTTCTGGTCGCGGATCTCGATCAGCTGCTGCGCTTCGATGCGGGCGTTCTCGGACAACTGGCGCTGCTCCTCCTGCACCTTGGCGGTCTCGGCCTCCTCGCGTGCGCGGATGGTCTCGATCTCACGCTTCTGCCGCGCTTCGGCTTCGGCCTGCTGGCGTTCCAGGGCCAGCAGCGCTTCGCGCGCTTCCACGTTCTTCTTGGTGATGGCGAGCTTCTCGTTCTGCTCCAGCTCGTTGGTCACCACGTTCTGCGCGGCGGTCAATTCGGTGATCTTGCGGATGCCCTGCGCATCGAGAATGTTGAACTGGTCCAGCAGCGATTTCGGGGTCTGCTCCAGGTAGTCGATCGCCACGTCCTCAAGGACATAGCCGTTCAGATCATTGCCGATCACCGCGATGATCTCGTCGCGGAACTCCTGGCGCTTCTCGAACAGTTCGGTGAAGTCGAACTTCTTGCCGACCGTCTTCAGCGCTTCGGAGAACTTGGCGTTGAACAGCTCGTCGACGGCATGCTTGTCCGATGCACGGTCGGCACCGATGGCCTTGGCCACCCGCAGCACGTCGGCCTGGGTCTCGTTGACCCGCAGGTAGAACGCCACGGCGATATCGGCACGCATGTTGTCGCGGCAGATCAGGCCTTCCTTGCCGCGGCGGTCGATCTGCAGCGTGATCAGGCTGATCCGCATCAGCTCGGCGCGGTACAGCACCGGGATGATCAGCGCACCGGTGAAGTGCACCTTGGGCGTGGAGCTCATGTCGTTGACGATCAGGGCCACGCCCTGGTCGACCTTGCGGTAGAAGGCCTTGAACAGGCCGGCCAGGCCGAGCAGTGCGACCAGCAGCACGGCTACGCCGATCAGGAAGGGGGCCATGGTTGCCAACGTCATCAGTGATTCTCCTTGTTGCCCGGAAGCAGGTTGTCCTGGAAGTCGAGGGCGACCGCGTCGGCGCGGACCACCCGGTAATGGTGTTGATCAGCCACGTGTTCGACCAGCACGATGCGCTCGCCACGCTGCAGTTCGATCTCGCTGCGCACCTGCAGCACCAGTCCGGCGCCGCCATCGTCGAAGGTGGCGTGACCGCTGCAGGCATCCACCTTCGGCGAGGCAACCACGCCGGTACGCCCCAGCAGCGAGGCCTGCGCCACCGGGCGCAGGCGCAGCAGGAACCTGCGGACGGGGCGCAGCAGCAGCGCGGTGAACGGCACCGCCGGCAACGGCGCCAGAAGGGCCACGACCGCACCGATGGCCCAGCGCAGCAGGTCCGGCAGCGGCAACAGCACGAACAGATGGACGAAATAGGTGACGATCCAGGCGAAGAAACCCAGCAGCGTCACCACAAGCATGAGGGGAACCCCACCCAGGCCCCAGCGCGCCAGCAGCGCGGACAGTCCCTGCAGCTCATGTGGGTCGCCATGCAGTGCCCCATCGGCGCCGGCATCGCCAAACCCGTCGTCGACCAGGCCGAAGGCCGCCAGTGCCCAATACAGCACCGCCACCGCCAGCACGATGCTGTACGGGAGGGTCGGGAAACCGAACACGACGGTGAGGAACTCCTGCATCGCTTGCCTTCCTGGGCTGTGGGCGGCGGCCACCCGTTCGGGACGCGCCATGCACGTCCCGTCGATCCCCGCGCCGACCCTCATGGCAGGCGCGCTTGGGTCCATCCTATGTGAAGAATGCGTGCAGGCTCAAATCCAGGTCCAGATCACGGCAAATAGTGACGCCAATCACTCAAGAACCGTGCAATCGGCGCGGCGCACTTCCTCGACGAAGGTGCGCATCTTATCGCCGTCCTTGATGCCCGGCTCCAGTTCGATGCCACTGGAGACATCCACGCCCCACGGCAGGGTACCCAGCACCGCGTCGTAGACGTTTTCCGGGTTCAGGCCACCGGCCAGCAGGAACGGGCGATGCAGGCCGGTCGGAATGCGGCCCCAATCGAAGGCCACGCCGGTGCCGCCACCGCCGCCCGGCGCGTGGCTGTCGAACAGGAAGCCGGCGGCGCTGGGATAGCGCAGCTGCAGGGTGCGGGCGTTGATCTCTTCACGGCCGCCCATGGCGATCGCCTTCAGGTACGGCATGTTGAAGCTGCGGCAGAAGCTCTCGTCTTCCTCGCCGTGGAACTGCAGCAGGGTCGGTCGTACCGTGCGCAGCACCTCGCGCACTTCTTCCTTGCTGTTGTTGCGGAACAGCGCCACCACGTCGACCATGGGCGCGATCGCCTGGCGCATCGCGCGTGCCTCGGCCGGAGCGACCCGGCGGCTGCTTTCACGGGCAAAGATGAAACCCACCGCGTCCACGCCCAGCTCACCGGCCAGGCGGACGTCGCCGGCCCGGGTCATGCCACAGAACTTGATGCGTGTGCGGTAGTAGGAACGGCTCATAGCGTGACCTCGGCGGGCAGGTGCCAGTTGTCGGGGTACAGGGGTCCAAGGAACACCAGGCCCTGCGGCGGTGCGGTGGGACCGGCTACGGTGCGATCGCGCCCGGCCAGCAGTTCGGCGATCCATTCCACCGGCTTCTCGCCACTGCCCACCAGGATCAGCGATCCGACGATATTGCGGACCATGTGATGAAGGAATGCATTGCCCTGCACGGCGACCTCGATCACCTCGCCCTGGCGGCTGACCTGCAGTGACTGCAGCTCACGCCGGGCGTGCAGCGCCTGGCACTGCACCGAACGGAACGCGCTGAAGTCGTTCTCACCGAGCAGGGCCTGGCCGGCGGCGTGCATCAGGGTCTCGTCCAGCGCGCGGCGCTCCCAGCTCAAGGTCTGCCGGTCCAGCGCGGGCCGCACTTCGCGGTTGAGCAGGCGGTAGCGGTAGCGGCGTGCGCGCGCGGAGAAACGCGCGTGGAAATCCCCGGCCACCGGCACGCACCAGCGCACTGCGATCGAGCGCGGCAGGCGGGTGGTAGTGCCCAGCATCCACGCGCGCGGATCGCGCACCACGTCGGTATCGAAATGCACGACCTGGCACTGGCCGTGCACGCCGGCATCGGTGCGGCCGGCACAGACCACCTGCAGCGGCGAATCGGCCACCGACGACAGGGCCTGCTCAAGGCTGGCCTGCACGCTCGGGCCGCCCTCGCCCAGGTTCTGCCAGCCCCTGAAATCGCTGCCGTCGTACTCGACGCCAAGCGCGTAACGCATGTGCTACCTCAGATATTGCGGGAGGGGCGGCGCTCAGGCCGGATCGCGTTCGGACCACACCGCCAGTTCGTTGCCACCGGGCTCGACGAACTGGAAACGGCTGCCGCCGGGGAAGGAAAACACCGGCCGCACGATCTCACCGCCAGCGTCAAGCACCGCCGTTTCGATCGGTGCCAGCTGGTCAGCGTACAGCACCAGCAGTGGCGCACCGGCATCGCTGGCCCGCAGCGGCTGGCCGCGGAAGAAGCCGCCCTGCAGGCGGCCGTCGTCGAACGCGGTGTAGTCGCTGCCATAGTCTACGAACGACCAGCCGAACGCCTTCTCGAAGAAGGCGCGGCTGGCCGCAGGATCCGTGGAAGCGAATTCAATGTAGTCGATGCGGCGCTCGCGGCTCATGACGGGGTCCTTGTCGGCAGGGTCGATCACGGCAGGCGGGCCAGCAGTTCGCGGGCCTGGGCCTGGCAGTGCAGGTCGCCGCCCTCGGCCACTTCCTGCAGCAACGTTCGCGCGGTCTGGGCATCGCCCAGGTCGAGGTAGGCGATGGCCAGCTCAAGGCGCTCCTGCCCGGCGCGCGGCGCCCAGCCGGCATCGCCGGCCGGCGCCGCAGTACCGTCTTCATGCGGCGCTGCGGCCAGCGCGTCGTGCGGCGCTGCGCCTGAAGCCTCGCCGTCAGGGTGCTCGGCCGGCAGGTCGAACACGCCGCGGAACTGCGGCTGCTGTTCGGCATGCAGCGCGTAGTCCGGCACTGCCACCTCGCCGGGGGCCGCCTGCGCGAGCGGCTCATCCTGCGCTGCGGCGGCCGGCGTGGGATCCTCCTGCGTGAGCACCGGCTCGTCCCAGCGCGGCAGGTCGGTCACTGCCTCGGGCAGCTCCACCACTTCGTCATCGCGCAGCGTCTGCGCCTGCCAGTCAGCCTGGGCGGCGACGTCGGCGACCGGTTCGGCAACCACGTCATCCTGCCCCCCGGTTTCGCTCGCCCAAGCCGGCATCGCCGGCTCCTGGCGGCCCGCTTCGGGCACCACCGACGACCACGAGGACTGCTCGGCCAGGGTATCCAGCGCCGCGCCCGCCGGTACCGCAGCGATCAGACCGGCGGCATCGTCTTCGTCGCGCAGCGGCGGCAGCGGCGATGGCTTGCGACGACGCAGCAGCCAGGCTGCACCGGCCGCCAGCAGCAGCACCGGCAGCCCCAGCCAGTACCACGGCGTTGCCGCATCGCGGGTATCCGGTACCTGCGCCAGGCGCTGCTGCGCGGCGGCCAGGTCGTTGTCCTTCATCGCGATCAGCGACTGCTGCTGTTCCTTGAGTTTTTCCAGGTCGGCGACGCGCTGCTTCAGCTCGCCAATCTCGGCATCGCGGGTCGCGATGTCCTCGCGTGCCTGGCGCAGTTGTTCGTTGCCCAGCATGTCACCCTCGCTGCCGGCTCCAGTGCCGGTGGTTGTGCCCGCGCGCGCGGCGTCGGAAGCCAGCGCCGGGGCGATTTCAAGTCGTGCCCCATTGGCCGCGGCCGGGGAAAAAGCGTTCGTGGTTGCCGCCGCGGCCACCGGGGCGACGGTACCCGCCGGTTGCGGCACGGTGCGCGCCTGCCGCCACTGCGCGGCATGCTCGCGCACCAGCGCTGCGGCCTCGGCGGCATCGACCGCCGCCAGTGCATCGCTGCCGGGCATGCGCAGTACGGCGCCTTGCTTGAGCAGGTTGACGTTGCCGCGGATGAAGGCCTCCGGGTTGGCCCGCAGCAGGGCGATCATCGCGCGGTCGCGGCTGACCTGGTTGCCGCGGGCCACCGCGCTGGCGATCTGCGACAGGGTCTGCCCACGCTGGACGATGACGCTGCCATCGGCTGCCTGCGCGGCAGCGGGTGCAGCCCCTGCACGCGGGCGAGCCGATGCAGGTGCCGGCGCTGCCGCAGTGGACGGCGCAGGTGCGCTTGCGCTCTCCGCAGCGGCCGGTGCCGGTGCAACGTCACGGACGATGGTGTTGGAGAGGGTACCGGCCGGCGCGACGATTTCCGGTTCGGCCACCGCCAGTGCGCTGGAGGGCGCATCGACCAGCGCCGAGTATTCGCGCACCAGGCGGCCCTGGCCCCAGTCGGCCTCGATCAGGAAGCTCAGCGACGGGGTTTCGACCGGCGTCTGCGAGGTCACCCGCACCACCGCTCTGCCCTGCGCATTGCGAGTCAGTTCGAACTGCAGCTCGCTGACCAGCCCGGCCGGCCGCTGCAGGCCAACGCGTTCGAAGGTGACCGCAGAGGCCAGCGCGACGCGCAGGTTCTCCAGTTCGGATGGATCGGCCGAGACTACCGGGATTTCGGCCAGCAGGGGCTGGCCCGGCTTGGACAGGACACGGATGTCACCCAAGCCCAGGGCAAGCGCCGAACTGCTGGCCAGGGCCAGCAGCGCGGTGGAAAGATAGAGGAGCGGGCGCTTCGCGCCCCTGGCCCGTTTATTCATGGGCGACACTATAAAGCGTGCGGACCGGGGTCCGCACCCACCGAGGGGACCTTCGGTAGCGCCGGCCGCTGGCCAGCAGACACGCACGTCCACACATCACGGCAATGCCGGCCAGCGGCCGGCACTACCGGTGAGGCAACCGCTGTGATCAGCGCTGCTCGGCGGCGACCAGCTCGGCCAGCTGCACGGCGTTCAGGGCAGCGCCCTTGCGCACGTTGTCCGACACGATCCACAGGTTCAGGCCACGCGGGTGCGACAGGTCCTCGCGGATGCGGCCGACGTACACCGCGTCCGTGCCCGAGGCGTGGGTGACCGGGGTTGGGTAACCACCGGCCTCGTGACGATCCACCACTTCGATGCCCGGCGACTGCTCCAGCAGCGCGCGCGCTTCAGCGACGGTGACCTTGTCGCGGGTCTCGATCGCCACCGACTCGGAGTGGCCGTAGAACACCGGCACGCGCACCGCGGTCGGGTTCACCAGGATGCTGTCGTCACCGAGGATCTTGCGGGTCTCCCAGATCAGCTTCATCTCTTCCTTGGTGAAGCCATTGTCCTGGAAGTCATCGATGTGCGGGATCAGGTTGAAGGCGATCTGCACCGGGAAGCGCTGCGGATCGATCTCCTGGAAGCTGAGCAGCTGGCCGGTCTGCTTGCCCAGTTCCTCCATCGCCGAGCGGCCACCGCCGGACACCGACTGGTAGGTGGACACATTGATGCGCTCGATACCGTACTTGCGGTGCAGCGGCGCCAGCGCCACCAGCATCTGCATGGTCGAGCAGTTTGGGTTGGCGATGATGCCGCGCGGACGGTTGGCGACCTGTTCCGGGTTGACCTCGGACACCACCAGCGGCACGTCATCGTCGTAACGGAAGGCCGAGGAGTTGTCGATCACCACCGCACCGGCGGCGGCGAACTTCGGTGCGTATTCCTTGGACACGCTGCCGCCAGCCGAGAACAGCGCGATCTCGACACCGGTCGGATCGAAGGTGGCCAGGTCCTGGACCTTGACCTTCTGGCCGTTGAATTCGATCTCGCCACCGGCCGAACGCTCGGAGGCGAGGACGCTCAGGCTACCGACCGGGAAATCACGCTCGGCCAGGATCGACAACATGGTCTCGCCAACGGCGCCGGTGGCACCGACGACGGCGACGTGGAAACTGCGCTGTGCATTGCTCATGGGGAACTCTCACGAAAACGGGAATGGGGAAAAACACGCACGACAGCTGGGTTCGGGGAACCTCCTCAAGCGGAGCGCGCGGAGGTTCCCTATCGTTTCCCGGTTTTTTTGCCCAGCGTCACGCGCGCGGCCATCGCCGCGTCAGCGTTGATCGCGCTCGGCATGCGCGACGGGCCGCCGTCCAGGCCGAGCCCGGCAGCCAGATTATCCACAGCCAGCTGTACCATCGCCGTGCGCGTAGCCAGCGAAGCGCTGCCGATATGCGGAGTGAGCACCACGTTGCGCAGCGCCAGCAGCTCCGGGCGCACCTTCGGCTCGCCCTCGTACACATCCAGGCCGGCGGCAGCCAGGTGGCCGTTGGCCAGCGCTTCGGCCAGCGCCAGTTCGTCGACGATGCCGCCGCGGGCGATGTTCACCAGGGTTGCCGTCGGCTTCATCTTCCCCAGCGCAGCCGCATCGATGATGTGATGCGAGGCCGGCGTGTAGGGCAGCACCGTTACCAGATGGTCGGACTGTGCCAGCAGCGTATCCAGGTCCACGTAGGTCGCGCTGAGCGACGCCTCGGTATCGGCCGGCAACCGTGAACGGTTGTGGTACAGCACCTTCATGCCGAAACCGTGCGCGCCGCGGCGGGCGATGCCCTGGCCGATGCGGCCCATGCCAAGAATGCCCAGCGTGCTGCCATGGACATCCGCGCCCAGCATGGTCTGGAACGACCACTGCTGCCACTGCCCTTCACGCAGCCAGCGCTCGGACTCAGTGATCCGGCGCGCGGTTGCCATCAGCAGCGCGAAACCGAGATCGGCGGTGGTTTCGGTCAACACGTCCGGCGTGTTGCTGGCCAGGATGCCGGCCGCGCTGAGCGCGTCGACATCCAGGTTGTTGTAGCCGACGCCGACATTGGCGATCACCTTCAGCTGCGTGGCATCGGCTACCTGGGCCGCACCGATGCGCTCGTTGAGGGTGATGATCGCGCCGTCGGCGCTGGCCAGCTGTGCGGTGATCTGGTCCGGCGACCAGGCGGTGACGGTGTCGGTGCTGCGCAGCTGCACGCGATCGCGCAGCGGCGCGATGGCCGCCTCGATCAGCGGCTGGCTCACCCACACGGTCGGCCGCGTGTCAGCCATCGATCTGCCCGGGAATGCGCGGGGTGATCGTGCCGACATCGCCGCACTGCGCGCGATGACGCAGCGCCTGGTCCATCAGCACCAGCGCCACCATCGCCTCGGCGATGGGCGTGGCGCGGATGCCGACGCAGGGATCGTGGCGGCCGGTGGTGACCACCTCGACCACGTTGCCGGCCGTATCCAGCGACGGGCCCGGCAGGCGCAGGCTGGACGTCGGCTTCAGGGCGATCGACGCGACGACCGGCTGACCGGTGGAGATGCCACCGAGGATGCCGCCGGCATGGTTGCTGGCGAAGCCCTGCGGCGTCAGCAGGTCACGGTGCTCGGTGCCCTTCTGCGCGGCGCTGGCGAATCCGTCGCCGATCTCCACGCCCTTCACCGCATTGATGCTCATCAGCGCAGCGGCCAGTTCGCCGTCAAGCTTGCCGTAGATCGGCTCGCCCCAGCCCGGCGGCACGTTGTCGGCGACCACGTCCACGCGCGCACCGACCGAGTCGCCAGACTTGCGCAGCGCATCCATGTACGCCTCCAGCTCCAGCACCTGTGCGGCGTGCGGCCAGAAGAACGGATTGTCTTCCACCGCCGACCAGTCGAAACCGGCCGGGGTGATGTCGCCCAGCTGCGACAGGTAGCCACGCACGGTAACGCCGAAACGCTCGGCCAGCCACTTCTTGGCGACCACGCCGGCGGCCACGCGCATGGTGGTCTCGCGTGCCGAGGAACGGCCACCGCCACGCGGATCGCGGATGCCGTACTTGTGCCAGTAACTGTAGTCGGCATGGCCCGGGCGGAACTGCTGGCCGATATTGGCGTAATCCTTGCTGCGCTGGTCGGTGTTGCGGATCAGCAGCGCGATCGGGGTGCCGGTGGTCAGGCCCTCGTATACGCCGGACAGGATCTCGACCTCGTCGGCCTCGCGCCGCGCGGAAGTGTGCCGGCTCTTGCCAGTCGCACGGCGCTGCAGGTCGTGGGCGAATTCGGCCGCGTCCAGCGCCAGCCCCGGAGGGCAGCCATCAATCACGCAGCCTATGGCCGGCCCGTGCGACTCGCCGAACGTGGTGACGGTGAACAGCTTGCCGAACGAATTGGAGCTCACGGGCGCTGCGCCGCCAGTTCGGTGATGCGTGCGCTGTGGGCGATCAGCTCGCGGCATTCGACCGCGAAGATGCCCATCTGGCCGACCTTGAACTCGATCCAGGAAAAATCGACTTCCGGCAGCAGCTTGACCAGATGCTGTTCGGACTCACCCACTTCACAGATCAGCAGACCGTCTTCGCTCAGGTGCAGCGGGGCATCGCGCAGGATCTTCAGCACCAGGTCCAGGCCATCGTCACCGGCACGCAGGCCCATTTCCGGCTCGTAGGAATACTCCTGCGGGAGGGCATCAGTCTCGTCGTTGGTGACGTACGGCGGGTTGGTGACGATCAGGTCGTAGTGGCGGCCGGTCAGGCCATTGAACAGGTCCGACTTGATCAGGGTGACGTTGTGCGCCTGCAGGCGCTCCTTGTTCTCCTCGGCCAGCGACAGTGCGTCGTCACTCAGGTCGACGCCGTCCACCTCCCAGTTCGGGTAGTAGTGGCCCATGGCGATGGCGATGCAGCCCGAACCGGTGCAAAGATCCAGCGCGCGGCTGACATCGCGGCCGGCCAGCCACGGTTCGAAACCACATTCGATCAGTTCGGCGATCGGCGAGCGCGGCACCAGCGCGCGCGTGTCACTCTTGAAGCTCAGGCCGGCGAACCAGGCCTCACCGGTCAGGTAGGCAGCGGGGATGCGTTCGTCGATGCGACGCTGGAACAGTTCCAGCACGCGCAGCTTTTCGGCCCGCAGCAGGCGTGCCTGGCCGTAGGCCGGGCCGAGGTCGTGCGGCAGGTGCAGGCTGTGCAGCACCAGCTGGGTCGCCTCGTCCAGCGCATTGTCGTAGCTGTGCCCGAAGGTCAGCCCGGCTTCGTTGAAACGGCTGGTGCCGTAGCGGATCAGATCGATGATCGTGTGGAGTTCGGCGGCCGTTTCAGCGGTCATGGCGGTACTGCGCGCAAAGTGGCCCCCGATTATAGGGGCTGGCGCCCGCGGCAGCATCCGTTGCGGCGGAAACGATCGGGCCGCAGCCGGTATGATGGAGCCCATTTCGCGTGGGAGCCCCCATGTTCAATCGCAATGCCGGCATCATCCTGCTGATCGCCCTGGCGGCGGGGCTTGGCCTGCTCGCCGCCCAGCACGTGTTCGCGCCGAAGCCGCCGGCCAACGCCCCGGCCACCGAAGCGATCACCCTGTACCCGCAGCCGCGTGAACTGCCCGACTTCAACCTGGCCCAGTCCGACGGCACCCGCCTGATCCCGGGCGAACTGAAGGGCCACTGGACCCTGGTGTTCCTGGGCTTCACCTTCTGCCCGGACGTCTGCCCGACCACCCTGGCCGAGCTGGCCGGCGCGCAGAACCAGTGGGAGGCCCTGCCCGATGGCCTGCGCCCGCGCGTGCTGTTCATCTCGGTCGACCCGGACCGCGACAGCGCCACCCGCCTGGGCGAGTACGTGCACGGCTTCCACAAGGACACCCTGGCCGCCACCGCCGATATCCCCTCGCTGGAGCGCTTCGCCACCTCGCTGGGTTTCGTGTTCCAGAAAGTGCCGGGCAAGCATTTCGACGAAAACCCCGAGGATTACACCGTCGAGCATTCGGCCAGCCTGGCCGTGCTCGACCCGCAGGGCCGCCTTGCCGGCCTGGTGCGCCCCCCGTTCAATGCGCCGGCGATCGCCCGCGACCTGCAGAAGCTGACCGAGAAAACCGCCCCATGAGCCTCACCACCGCCCTGACGTACGCCCTGCCCCATCGCCTGCTGTCCTCGATGGCACGCTCGCTGGCGTACTCGGACGATCCGCGCGTGTCGCGCTGGCTGATCGACACCGTCACCCGCAAGTTCAACGTCAACCTGGACGAAGCGGCCAACCCGGACCCGCGCAGCTATGCGACCTTCAACCAGTTCTTCACCCGCGCGCTGAAGCCGGGCGCGCGCGTGGCCGATGCCGATCCGCGCAGCCTGGTGATGCCGGCCGACGGCCGCATCAGCCAGCTGGGGAAGATCGAGGCCGGCCGCATCTTCCAGGCCAAGGGCCAGTCGTTCACCGCCGCCGAGCTGCTGGGCAGCGACGAGGATGCCAAGCCGTACAACGACGGTCTGTACGCCACCGTGTACCTGTCACCGCGCGACTACCACCGCGTGCACATGCCGTGGACCGGCACCCTGCGTGAAACCGTGCACGTGCCAGGACGCCTGTTCAGTGTCGGTCCTGCGGCCGTCAACGGGGTGCCGCGCCTGTTCGCCCGCAACGAGCGCCTGGTCTGCCACTTCGACACCAGCTTCGGCCCGATGGTCAGCGTGATGGTCGGCGCGCTGCTGGTATCCGGCGTGGAAACCGTGTGGAGCGGCGAGGAGATCCCGGCCTACGGCGATCGCATCACCCGCAAGGACTACCGCGGCCAGGGCATCAAGCTGGAGCGTTTCGCCGAGATGGCACGCTTCAATTACGGCTCGACCGTGGTGGTGCTGCTGCCGCCGGGCGTAGCCGAATTCGCCCCGCAGCTGGGCGCCGAGAGCCCTGTGCAGCTGGGCCAGGCCCTGGCAAAGCTGCGCTGACCGTAGATCCACGCGACGCGTGGATGGATTCAACGAAATGCCGGCCAGCGGCCGGCACTACCGGGTCCGTAGAGCCGAGCACGGGCTCGGCTCTACAGTCAGAAGCGGATTACTGCAGGACCGGTGCTGGGCCGACGTCCATGCCGTCGTAGTCTTCCACGCCGTGCTCCGCCGCCAGCGCCGCGAATTCCTGGTTGCGGCGGTCCAGCGAGGCTTCGTCGTGGATTTCCACCCGCTCCACGTGCAGCACGTGGAACGAGGCGTCGCCCTCTTCCGGTTCCTGCTCGAACAGTTCCACGAACGTGTAGCCCTGCGCCTGCAGGTGCTGGGCCAGCGCCTGCAGCGGCTCGGCACTGGCGTGGACGAAGAAATACCCCCACAGCAACGGGCCGTTGATGTCCCAGTCGGTGTTCTCGCGGAGGTTGGCGAACAGGTTGCGGGTGGCTTCGAGGTCCATACGGATTCCAGTGGTCTTGGGAATTACTTGTCGCAGCCCTGCAGCTTCAGCGTCTGGCCCTGGCGCAGGCTGTAGGCCGGCGCCTTCAGGCCGTTGGCGCGGGCCAGGGTCGGCAGGTCGCACTGGAACTTCGCCGCGATGGCGCCCAGGGTCTCGCCCTTGCCCACCTTGTGGCTGCGCACCGGCTTCGGCCGGGCGGCCGGCGCCGGGCGCGGTGCCGCCACTGCAGCCACCGGTGCGGTCGGCACACTGGTGGATGCAGCCGCGTCGGCCACCGGCACCACACCACCCACCGCCACGCTGCCGGTATAGCTCGCCGCGGTCGGGCGCTTGATCGCCGCGTTGAGATCAGCGGTGATCAGCGTGCGGGCGAGGTCGGCACGCGGACCACTGACACAGTTGCGCTGGTACAGGCCGGCGATGCGGGTGGTGGCGTTGATCAGCGTACCGGCCGGAATCCAGCCATCGGCCTCATAGCGCGGGTTGAGGTTGCGCAGCGCACGCATGTAGCCATCGCGGGTACCGTGGCTGCCCAGGCAGATGGTCAATTCATAGATGGTGGTGGACTTGGCCAGCCGCAGCGTGGCCGGCTGCGCGCTGATCTTCGGGAACTCCACGCCGTACTGCTGCGGGTGCAGGAAGATCCAGGCCGCGGCAATCACCATCGGCACGTAGTCCTTGGTCTCGCCCGGGAACTGGTTGTAGACACTGTCGGTCCAGAAGCTCTGGCCGGCGCTCTGCTTGAACACGCGCGCGGCACGGCCTTCGCCACCGTTGTAGGCGGCCACCGACATTTCCACGTTGTTGTTCAGTTCGCGAAGGCGCTCGTTGAGGTAGCTGGCGCTGGCTTCAGCGGCGCTGCGCGCGTCGAAGCGGGTATCGAAGCCGGTGCCGTCCGGGCCCAGGCCGAAACGGCGGCCGGTGGCCGGCATGAACTGCATCAGGCCGGCGGCGCCGGCGCGCGAGGAAGCATGCACACGGCCGTTGGATTCCTTGGCCATGATCCCGAACAGCAGCGCCTCGGGCAGGCCGCGCTTTTCCCACTCCGGCCACATCACCGCGCGCAGGTTCTGGTAATTCTCGTAGCTGGTCAGCAGCGCCGGTCGCATGTCGGTCAGCCAGCGACGGATGCCGGCCTGCACCGCCGGGTTGTACTCGACCATGCTGTCGAAGGCGTGCCGTTTGTCGTTCAACAGCGCGGCAGCGCGCGCGGCCTCGGGCACGTCGGCGGTGAGGGGGCCGATGTGGTCCGGGTCGGCTTCCAGACGGTCACCGCCCTCATCGGCCACGTCATCGCTGGCGGCGGCATCGGCGTCGTGCTTGAGCAGCCGCTTGTAGCTGGCCAGCAGGGTCCCCATCTGGCAGCCCTTCTGCTTGACGCAGTCGTTGAGGACATCTTCCATGTCCTCCAGCGCGGCATCGGCTTCGTTGCTGCCCTTGGGATCGGCGTTGGCGACCAGCAGCAGGGCATCGCCGTAGCGCTTTTCGGCGGCGGTCATGCGCTGCTGCAGCGCATCCACCTTCACCTTGTCCCGGGCCGAAACCCGCTGTGCGTGGGCGTCGGGCGCCAGGGAAACCAGGCCGGCCAGGGCCAGCAGCGGCCAACCGCGGGAAATCAGGACAGGAACGGGCATTGATGGCACTGTGTGCGAAACAGGCAGGCAGAGTAGCGGCGCCGCCAAGGTCCGGGCAAGCCGACCTTCGGACCGTCACTGCCGGCGGTTAACATTGGGCTATTCATCACAAGGGCTGGACCATGGATCCGATTCTGCTCGGCAAAGGCATTACCGACGATGTTGCCGTCAACCTGCTGCCGAAACTCGGCAACCGCCACGGCCTGGTGGCCGGCGCCACCGGTACCGGCAAGACCGTGACCCTGATGACCCTGGCCGAGGGCTTCTCGCGACGGGGCGTGCCGGTGTTCCTGGCCGATGTGAAGGGCGATGTCTCCGGCCTGGCCGTGCCCGGCACCGGCGCAGAAAACCTGCTCCAGCGTGCCGCCGAGATCGGCGTGGCCGACTATGCGCCAGCCGCCAGCCCCACCATCTTCTGGGACCTGTACGGCAAACTGGGCCACCCGGTGCGCACCACGGTCAGCGAGATGGGCCCGACCCTGCTGTCGCGCATCCTCGAATTGAACGACACCCAGGCCGGGGTACTCGACATCGTATTCAAGCTGGCCGACGACCGCGGCCTGCTGCTGCTGGACATGGACGACCTGCGCGCCCTGCTCGGCCTGGTTGCCGAGGAGCGCAAGGACATTTCCACCGAGTACGGCCTGGTCAGTGCGCAGTCGATCGCGGCGATCCAGCGTTCGGTGCTGCGCCTGGCGCAGGACGGTGGCGAGAATTTCTTCGGCGAACCGGCACTTGAACTGGCCGACATCATGCGGGTCAACCACGACGGCCGCGGCATGATCGGCATCCTCGCCGCCGACCAGCTGGTGCTCAAGCCCAAGCTCTATTCCACTTTCCTGCTGTGGCTGCTGTCGGAACTGTTCGAGCAGCTGCCGGAAGTGGGCGACCTGGACAAGCCGAAGCTGGTCTTCATCTTCGACGAGGCGCACCTGCTGTTCGATGATGCACCGCCGTCGCTGGTGCAGCGCATCGAGCAGGTGGTGCGCCTGATCCGCTCCAAGGGCGTGGGCGTGTACTTCTGCTCGCAGTTCCCCGACGACGTGCCGGGCAACATTCTCGGCCAGCTGGGCAATCGCGTTCAGCACGCACTGCGTGCGTTCACCCCGCGCGACCAGAAGGCGGTGAAAACCGCGGCCGAGACGTTCGTGCCGAATCCGAAGCTGGACGTGGCCAAGGTGCTGAGCCAGCTCGGCACCGGCGAGGCACTGGTATCCACGCTGCAGGACAAGGGCGTGCCGACGCCCGTGCAGCAGACGTTGATCGCGCCGCCGCGCTGCCGGATGGGACCGATCACCGAGGCCGAGCGTGCACAGGTACGCGCCGGCAGCCCGGTCGGCAGCCGCTACGACACCGCGATCAACCGCGAATCGGCCGCCGAACTGCTGGCCCAGCGCGCGCAGAAGAGCATCGAGCAGGCACAGGCGCCGGCCGCGCGCAGCCGCGAGCAGGACGAAGCTCAGGAAGGGGGTTTCGGCCAGGCCATCAAGGACGCGATCTTCGGCACCAAGCGCCGCCAGGGCATGATCGAGACCATGGCCAAGCAGACCACGCGCACCGTCGGCACCAAGCTGGGCAACCAGATCGTGCGTGGCATCCTGGGTGGCATCTTCGGCGGCAAGCGCTAGATGCCCCTGCTGGGGTCAGAGCCCTTTCCGCTGGAAAGGGATCTGACCCTGCTCTCTCATTCGTCATCCAGAAAAGAAGTCGTATTGCATGTCCCGTTGGCGTCCCCCCGCAGAGAAAAGCACCGCCCTGATCACCGCTTCCGGGCATGCGCGACTGAAGGCCGAACTGGATGAGCTATGGCGCGTGCGCCGTCCGGAGGTGGTGAAAGCGCTCGCCGCCGCTGCCGCAGAAGGCGACCGTTCCGAGAACGCCGAGTACACCTACCGCAAGAAGCAACTGGGCGAGATCGACCGCCGCGTGCGCTACCTGACCAAGCGGCTGGAATCGCTGCGCGTGGTCGATACCACGCCGACCGATCCGCTGGCAGTGTTCTTCGGCGCGTGGGTGGAACTGGAGAACGTGGACAGCGGCGACACCAGCCGCTACCGCATTGTCGGCCCGGATGAGACCGATGCGGGCCTGGGCTGGATCAGCATCGATTCCCCCCTGGCGCGTGCGCTGCTGAAGAAGCGGCTGGATGATGAGTTCTCGGTGGAGCTGCCCGGCGGGCAGTTCACCTTTGCAGTGATCGGCGTGGAGTACGAGCCTGTGTAGCGTCGAGCCATGCCCGACCTCGCCGCCGTTGTAGAGCCGAGCCCATGCTCGGCTGATGGGCAACGCAGCCGAGCATGGGCTCGGCTCTACAACGGTGGCGGGTACGTGCGCCCTGCACGCAGCGGGCGGAAATAGTCGGCATTGCGGTAGAAGGCGGAATCCTGCACGTCGTGCCAGCCTGGGATTCCAGCCAACGGCAGCGGACGCAGCTGCAGCGGATCGGTCACTGCCCTGCCCTCGGCAATGGCCGCAGTCATCACGTCAACGCAGGCAGCATCGGCATCACCCTGCACCACCACGCACTTGCCGACCAGCAATCGCCCCGGCAGCAGGGCCTGTTCCATCAGCGCATGCCCGAATACCACAGTGATGGCGATGTCACCGCTCTGCCAGTTCACCGGGTCAAACAACGCGGGCCAGTCGTGTGCGTCCCAGGCAGCCCGCAGTGAGTCATCGCGCACACGCACGATCACGCCGGTTTCGTCGAACTGGGTCAAGGCGGCCTGCGCGCGGTTGCGCTGGCCGGGTGGCATCGCCTCGATATGCAGGCACTGCCGCACGTTGAGCGCTCGCTTCAGCTGCGGCTGTGAGGCCCACACCAGCGCATTGAACAGGTCGTGCCAGTTGCCGGCACGGGTGGCGATGCGTCCCTGCGCGATACGCACTTCGTAGTGCAGGCCATCGGCCAGCAGCGCGGCGTCCTGTTCAACCAGGCGCTTGCCAGGCACGGCCAGGCGTGCATCGAGCGCCGCGATGGACGGCCATGCGATGCCGTCCAGCAGGTCACGGAAGTCCTGAAGCCCGGCAAACAGCGGGTGCTCGAACCGCCGTGCAGCTACCGCCGCACGTGGCGGCGGTACGAAGCGCCGTGAACCACCGCCGTTGCCGGTGGCGGCCGTCGCTGCGATCACAGCACCTTGAGGTCGAACGCCGGACGGGGGGCGGCCGCCAGCGCGTCACCGTACAGGTCATGCTCGTCGCTCTCGGTGATCTCCACCTCGACGAATTCGCCCACGCGCAGCGGCACCTGGTCGGCATTCTGGATGTGCACCAGGCCGTCGATCTCCGGGGCATCGGCCTTGGAGCGGGCCACGGCGATGTCGCCTTCGATGGCGTCGACCAGGCACTGCTGCACGGTGCCGATCTTGGCTTCCAGGCGCGCGGCGGAAATCTGCGCCTGCTTCTCCATGAAACGGGCCAGGCGTTCCTGCTTCACCTCTTCCGGCACGGCGTCAGGCAGGTCGTTGGCGGTGGCACCCTCGACCGGCGAGTAGGCGAACGCACCGACGCGATCCAGCTGCGCTTCGTCAAGGAACGACAGCAGTTCCTCGAACTCGGCTTCGGTCTCGCCCGGGAAGCCGACGATGAAGGTCGAACGCACAGTGATGTCCGGCGCGATACGGCGCCAGTTCTGCACGCGCTCCAGTGTCTTCTCCACCGCGCCGGGGCGCTTCATCAGGCGCAGGATGCGCGGGCTGGCGTGCTGGAACGGGATATCCAGGTACGGCAGGATGCGGTTCTCGGCCATCAGCGGCACCACTTCGTCCACGTGCGGATACGGGTAGACGTAGTGCATGCGCACCCACGCATCCAGCTCCGACAGGCCTTCGCACAGCGCCTTCAAACGGGTCTGGTAGGCCTTGTCGCGCCACATCTTTTCGGCGTACTTCACGTCCACGCCGTAGGCCGAGGTGTCCTGCGAAACCACCAGCAGCTCGCGCACGCCGCCACGCACCAGGCGCTCGGCTTCACGCAGCACCTCGTCGACCGGGCGCGAAACCAGCTTGCCGCGCATCGACGGAATGATGCAGAAGCTGCATTTGTGGTTGCAGCCCTCGGAAATCTTCAGGTACGCGTAGTGCCGCGGGGTCAGCTTGATACCGTAGTCGGGCACCAGGTCCACGAACGGATCGTGCTTGGGCGGCAGTGCTTCATGCACCGCTTCCATCACGCTCTGGTAATCCTGCGGGCCGGACACCGCCAGCACGTTGGGGTACGCCTCGCGGATCTGCTCCGGGCGCTTGCCCAGGCAACCGGTGACGATCACCTTGCCGTTCTGGTTCATCGCCTCGCCGATCGCGTCCAGCGACTCGGTCACCGCAGAATCGATGAAGCCACAGGTGTTGACCACCACCACGTCGGCCGAATCGTAGGACGGGACGATGTCGTAGCCTTCCGAGCGGAGCTGGGTGAGGATGCGCTCGGAATCGACGAGGGCCTTCGGGCAGCCAAGGCTGACGAAGCCGACTTTGGGGTTCAGCTGGGACATGGAAATCGCGGGACTCTGGGGGCCTGGGCCCCTGCCGCCATGGCAGGGGTTCCTGGGGGCCGGGGCCTGAAAGGGCGCCAGTATACCGGGGTTGGCGGCCGCGCTCTGTATGCCCAGCCGACCGATCCGGCACAGCCACTGACGCCGCGCTAACCGGCGCAGCACCGACAATGCAGTTCTGTTTCCAGCAACGAGGAAGATGACGATGGCCGAGTGGATCACCCTGGATACGCATCACGGCCCGGTACGGGCCTGGCAGGCCCTGCCGGAAGGCACCGCGCGCGGCGGCCTGGTGGTGGTGCAGGAAATCTTCGGCGCCAATCCGCATATCCGCAGCGTGGCCGAACGCTTCGCGGCGGAAGGCTATGCGGTGCTGGCGCCCTCGTTCTTTGACCTGCTCGATGGCCCCGACGCCGATCCGGACGCGCTGCCCTACGACGCCGACGGCGTGAAGCAGGGCCTGGAACGGGTCGGCGCGCTGGGCATGGAACGGGCGCTGGAGGTCGTGCGCGCGGCGGCCACCCGGCTGGCGCCCTACGGCAAGGTCGGCACCGTCGGTTACTGCTGGGGCGGTACGGTGGCGATGCTGTCCGCAGTGCGCCTGGGACTGCCGTCGGTCAGCTACTACGGTGCGCGCAACGTCCAGTTCCTCGATGAGCCACCCAAGGCGCCGGTGATCTTCCACTTCGGCGCCCAGGACCGCAGCATCCCGCCAGAAGCCGTGCAGGCCCACCGCGAAAAGCTGCCGCAGATGGCCACCTACGTCTATCCGGCCGATCATGCCTTCAACCGGGAGGTCGGACATGCGTATGATCCAGACAGCGCCGCCCTGGCGCTGCAACGCACCCTGGACTTCTTCTCGGAGCATCTTGGATGAGCGAATTCGAACTCGATTCACGCCTGGCCGCCGATAGCGTGCTGGTGGCGGAAGGACCGTTGTCGCAAGTGCGGCTGATGAACGACGAACGATTCCCCTGGCTGGTGCTGGTACCGCGCCTGGCCGGGGTCACCGAGTGGATCGAGCTGGACGGCGAGCAGCAGGACAAGCTGCGCACCGAGCTCAACCGCGCCTGCAAGGCCCTGAAGGGCTCCGACGGGGTGGAAAAGATCAACATCGGGGCGCTGGGCAATATCGTGCGCCAGCTGCACTTCCATGTGATCGGCCGCCATGACGGTGATCCGGCCTGGCCGGGCCCGGTCTGGGGCAGCGGCCCGGCGCACCGCTACGAGCCGGCGGCGCTGGACCAGCATGTCGCCTACTGGAAGGAACGGCTAGGATATCCGGCCCTGTCCTGAGCCTTCGCCGACCCGATGCGATTCAACCTCGTTGCCGCCGTCCTGCTGATCCTGATCGGCCTGTTCATGCTCGCCAGCAATCTCGGCTGGACGCACCTGAACCTGTCCAAGCTGCTGCTGACCTGGTGGCCGGTGGCCCTGGTGGGTGTCGGCATCGCGATGCTGTTCGGTCGCGGCAAATAAGGAAGGCGGCGCATTGCGCCGCCCTCCTTCATGTAGAGCCGGGCCATGCTCGGCTGCCCTGCCTTGAAGCCGAGCAGGGCTCGGCTCTACAAATCGCCTGCAATCTTCAGGTCCGCGGCAGGGTCACGCCGGTCTGGCCCTGGTACTTGCCGCCACGATCGCGGTACGACGTCTCGCAGATGTCATCGGCGGCCGCCTGGAAGAACAGCATCTGCGCCACGCCTTCGTTGGCGTAGATGCGCGCCGGCAGCGGCGTGGTGTTGCTGAATTCCAGGGTGACGTGGCCTTCCCATTCCGGCTCCAGCGGCGTCACGTTGACGATGATGCCGCAGCGCGCGTAGGTGCTCTTGCCCAGGCACACCACCAGGGTATCGCGCGGAATGCGGAAGTACTCCACGGTACGCGCCAGCGCGAAGCTGTTCGGCGGGATGATGCACTCATCGCCGACGATATCCACGAAGCTGCCCGGATCGAAGTGCTTGGGATCGACGATCGTCGAGTTGATGTTGGTGAACACCTTGAACTCGCGCGAGCAGCGCACGTCATAGCCATAGCTGGACGTGCCGTAGCTGACGATGCGCTGGCCGTTGGCCTGCTTGACCTGCCCGGCCTCGAACGGCTCGATCATGCCGTGCTGCTCGGACATGCGGCGGATCCAACGGTCACTCTTGATGCTCATGCTTTGTCCTGGGGGTACGAGGGGGCGCGAGGATTCTAGCAGGGGGCCGGCCTGCGCCGGCGGCCCCTGCCCCGGCACTTACAGCAGCGAGGACAGGATCGGGATCGAGGCCCGCGGGCGCTTGCCGACTTCCTCGATCAGGCGCTGCGCGGCATGGCGGTAGGCCTGGGCCGGTGCCGAATCCGGCTGGGCCACGGTGATCGGCGTGCCTGCATCGCCCTGCTCGCGGATGCCGATCTGCAGCGGCAGCGACCCCAGCAGCGGCACGCCGTACTGCGCGGCCATGCGCTCGCCGCCACCCTCGCCGAACAGGTGCTCGATGTGCCCGCAGCTGCTGCACGTGTGCACCGCCATGTTCTCGACGATGCCCAGCACCGGCACCTCGACCTTCTCGAACATCTTCAGCGCCTTCTTCGCATCCAGCGTGGCGATGTCCTGCGGCGTGGTGACGATCACTGCACCGGCCAGCGGAATCTTCTGGGTCAGGGTCAGCTGGATGTCACCCGTGCCGGGCGGCAGGTCGATCAGCAGGAAGTCCAGGTCGTCCCACAGGGTATCGTTGAACAGCTGGGTCATCGCCGAGGTGGCCATCGGGCCGCGCCAGATCATCGGGGTGTCTTCTTCGATCAGGTAGCCGATCGACATGGTGTCCACGCCGAACGCACGCAGCGGCTCGATGCTCTTGTTGTCCGGGCTTTCCGGGCGGCCGGACAGCCCCAGCATGGCCGGCACGCTGGGGCCGTAGATGTCGGCGTCGAGCACGCCCACCCGCGCACCGAGCTGCTGCAGCGCCACGGCCAGGTTCACCGAGGTGGTGGACTTGCCGACGCCGCCCTTGCCCGAACCGACCGCGATGACATTGCGGATGCGGGCATGCGGCGTAAGTCCCTTCTGGACTTGGCTGGCATGGGGACGGCGGGGAGAACTGTTCACAACGAGCACCGGCGGAGTCAGGGGGATAACCCAACATCATACAAGCTGGACGTAACCTGACTGAAATTCAGGATTGCGACGGATTCGTGCACAGATTGTTAAGTTCATGTTACGTTCGATCAGCACTGTTTTGAGCTGCGGAGCCCGCTGTTCCGGCCCGCGCGATGGCGCATGCGCAGTGCCGTTTTTGTTTTTTGCTCTCCATTGGAACTACATGAAACACGTCAGCAATACCGCACGTCGCAACACGCTCGCCGTCGCCCTGATTTCCGCTCTGATGGCCGCCGCCCCGGCAATGGCCCAGGACAAGGCGACCAACCTGGACAAGATCACCGTCACCGGTTCGCTGATCCCGCAGACCCAGGTCGAAACCCAGACCCCGGTGATGTCCATCACCGCCGAAGACATCCAGACCCGCGGCTTCAGCAGTGTGGCTGAAGTGCTGCAGCAGTCATCGCTGACCACCGGCGGCCTGCAGGGTGGCCAGACCTCGGGTGCGTTCACCCAGGGCGCCGAAGCCGCCGGCATGTTCGGCCTGAATCCGGGCTACACCAAGTACCTGATCAACGGCCGCCCGATGCTCTCGTATCCGGCGCTGTACAACGGCAGCGAGTCGTTCAACAACATCAGCGGCATTCCGATCGACATCGTCGAGCGCATCGAAGTCCTGCCGGGCGGCCAGTCGTCGCTGTACGGCTCGGACGCGATCGCCGGCGTGGTCAACATCATCCTGAAGGAACGCATGGACGGCGGCACGATGTCGATCCGTGGCGGCACCTACACCGAAGGTGGTGGCAGCAACATCCGCTTCAGCGCCGCCAAGGGCTTCAACGCGTTCGACGACCGCTTCCACGCCCTGGTCAACGTGCAGATCGAAAACGGCAGCCCGATCTGGGGCTACCAGCGTGACATCACCAAGCAGAACAACCCGGTCGGTTACACCGCGCAGCTGCCGTCGAACGACTTTGCTGTCATCGGCAACGCCGACAACAAGCTGTACATGATGGACCCGACCCGCTGCGCCAACGTGGCAGGCCTGTACGACGGCACCACCACCGTCGGCAAGCGTGCATCGGGCGAATCGTGCGGCTCGGTGTACAGCGCCGGCTACAAGACCCTGAAGAACGGCAAGAACAGCGGCCAGTTCTACTCGTCGATGACCTTCGACGTGAACGACAACTTCCAGCTGTTCGCCGACGTGCTGTACAGCAAGGAAAAGACCGAATTCACCTCCGGCTCCAGCGCCCTGTGGTGGGGCACCAAGTCGGTGATGGGCGGCTTCTACGACCAGGGCCTGGGCAAGGTCGTGAACCTGCAGCGCGCCTTCGCGCCGGAAGAAATCGGCCCGGGCCACTACAACAACATCCTGAACTCCGATGAGAGCCGTTCCTACCAGGTCACCCTGGGCGGCAAGGGCATGGTCGGCGACTGGGACTACAGCGCCAGCTTCACCCGCGGCGAATACCGTCTGGACCAGAACCGCTTCGCGCGCTGGAAGGACAAGATCGAAGGCTTCTTCGGCGACACCGTGCTGGGCCCGCGCCTGGGCACCACTGCTGATGGCTTCGGCATCTACAACCCGAACTACACCGCCTTCTACTCGCCGATCACCCCGGACCAGTTCGCCAGCTTCACCGGCTATGGCACCCACCGCAGCAAGACCTGGCAGAACCTGGGTCGCGTGCAGGTGACCAACGGTTCGGTGTTCTCCCTGCCGGGTGGCGACGCCGGCCTGGCCGTCGTGCTGGAAGGCGGCAGCGAGGGTTGGGATTACTCGCCCGACCAGGCCTTCGTCGATGGCAACGCGTGGGGCGCCAGCGCCGTGGCCGGTGCCGGCCACCGCAGCAACTACGCGGTGACCAGCGAACTGCGCATGCCGGTATTCGAGTCGCTGACCATCAGCGCCTCGGGCCGCTATGACGCCTTCAAGATCGCCGACAAGACCGTCGACAAGGCCACCTACAGCATCGGCCTGGAATACCGTCCGGTGGAAAGCCTGCTGCTGCGCGGCAAGTACGGCACCGCGTTCCGCGCGCCGACCCTGTCCGATGCCTTCCAGGGCATGAGCGGCTCGTTCGCCTCCGGCCAGAACGACTACTACCGCTGCAGCCAGATGGGTTACGCGCTGCGTGACGAAGCCTGCTCGTTCTACAAGACCACCTCGGTGTACAGCGAAAAGTCCGGCAACCCGGACCTGAAGCCGATCACCGCCGACGTGTGGAGCGCAGGCGTGGTGTGGGCCCCGGTGAGCAACTTCTCGCTGTCGGTCGACTACTACAACTGGAAGATCAAGAACGAGGTCAAGACCCTGAGCACCGACCAGCTGCTGCTGGCCGAGTACCAGTGCCACAACGGCCTGCCGAACAACACCTCGGCCAGCTGCCAGAACGTGACCGACTGGGTGACCCGCGACGCCGGTGGCAACCTGACCCGCGTGTACACCCCGAAGCTCAACGTGGCCAGCCAAAACCTGGAAGCGGTGACCGTCGGTGCCAAGTACCAGCAGGACCTGGGCCGCTTCGGTTCGCTGATGTTCTCCGGCAACTACACCAACATGCTCAAGCGTGAAGTGGTGGCCCTGCCGGGTGCGCAGAAGCTGGACCTGCTGAGCGATCCGTACAACATGTGGTACTACGACAACTTCGCCAAGGTACGCGGCGACGTGTCGGTGGGCTGGGCCATCTCCAAGTTCACCACCACCGTGTACGCGAACTACGTCGGCAGCACCCCGAACTACCTGGCCTACACCGGCCGCAGCTACGACTACGTCCACTCCTCCGGCGCCAAGGCCGGCAAGTGGGGCTCGTACACCACGTACAACATGAGCCTGAACTACCAGGCACAGGACGATCTGACCCTGTCGCTGATGGTCAACAACGTGTTCAACAAGCTGCCGGAAGGCCAGCGCTACAACTACCCGGGCAACGAATCGACCCCGTTCAACGACGGCTTCTACAGCGTCTACGGCCGTCAGATCTCGGCCCAGGTCAAGTACGACTTCTAATCCCGTCGTATCCCGGACCGCGTGTCTGGACCAGGCCCCGCTTCGGCGGGGCCTTTTTTTTGCACCACTGCGCCCCACCCTCCCGTCCGGCCTGTAGCAGAAAGTGTGATCCACAGCGCACAAACATCCAGGTTCCCGGCAGCGCTGATCCAAGGCAACGCATTGATCTACAGGGCATATCCGCAATGCCGACATGCTCCCTTGCACGCCGCCATCTTTTGAAACATGCCAAAACAAATCGCCTTATCCATTGATTCGTAAGCGTTTTTTCATTTCCCAACGGCGCATTGATGTGACAGGCCTGTGTTGGCAGCGTTAACGACGTGTTACGGTCGACCTGAATGGAGTCACACTGAACGAATTGTTAATGCGCAGGGAATGCGCCGCCAAGACATTGCTCACTACGGGGATCCACCATGTCTCGCCAACGTTCCACGCTCTCGCGCCACCCTTTGACCCTCGCCCTGCTCGGCACCCTCCTGGCCTCCGGCACCGCCCTGGCCCAGGACGGCAATGCGCCGACCCAGCTTGATCGTGTGACCGTCACCGGGTCGCTGATTCCGCAGACCGAGATCGAGAACCACACGCCCGTCCTGACCGTCACCGCCGAGGATATCCAGACCCGCGGTTTCACCAGCGTCGCCGATGTCCTGCAGCAGTCCTCGCTGTCCACGGGCGGCCTGCAGGGTGGCCAGACCTCCGCATCCTTCACCCAGGGCGCCGAAGCGGCGGGCATGTTCGGCCTCAGCCCGGGCTATACCAAGTACCTGATCAACGGCCGCCCGATGCTCTCGTATCCGGCGCTGTACAACGGCGGCGATACCTTCAACAACATCAGCGGCATCCCGATCGACATCGTCGAGCGCATCGAGATCCTGCCGGGTGGCCAGTCGTCGCTGTACGGCTCGGACGCGATCGCCGGCGTGGTCAACATCATCCTCAAGGAGCGCATGGATGGCGGTGTGCTCAATGTGCGCGGCGGTGCCTACAGCGAAGGTGGCGGCAACAGCTTCCGCTTCAGCGGCGCACGCGGTTTCAACTCCAAGGATGACCGCTTCCATGCACTGGTCAACGTGCAGTACGAGAAGACCAGCCCGATCTGGGGTTACCAGCGCGACCTGACCAAGGTCAACAACCCCGACGGTTACAGCCCGCAGTACGTCTCCAACGATTTCCTGGTGCTGCTGCCGGCCGCCAACAACCGCTACGCGATGATGGACCCGAACCGGTGCGCCAACGTGGCGGGCCAGTTCGACGGCACCACCGTGCTCGGTACCCGTCCGACCGGCCAGGCCTGCGGCTCGGTCTACGGCACCGGTTACAAGACCATCAAGAACGGCAAGGAAAGCGGGCAGATCTACAGCTCGGCCACCTTCGACGTGAACGACAATTTCCAGCTGTTCGGCGACGCGCTGTACAGCCTGGAGGAGGTCAAGTACGCCACCGGCTCCGGCTACACCTGGTGGGGCACCTCCTCGGGCTGGGGCCGCTTCTACGACCAGGCCAGCGGCCAGTACATGAACCTGCAGCGCGTGTTCGCGCCGGAGGACATCGGCGGCGGCGGTTACCGCGACATCATGAACACCGACCGCAACAAGGCCTACCAGGTCACCCTCGGCGGCCGCGGCACCGCAGGCAACTGGGACTACAGCCTCAGCTTCACCCGTGGCGAGTACAAGCTGACCGAGCGCAATTTCGTGCGCTGGAACGACCCGATCAACGACTACTTCGAGCAGCGCGTGCTGGGCCCGGTGCTGGGTACCACCAGCACCGGCTACAACATCTACAGCCCGAACTGGGAAGCGTTCTACGCACCGCTGCCCGCCGGTGACTTCCAGAGCTTCACCGGCTACAGCTACAGCGAAAGCCGCACCTGGCAGAACCTGGCCCGCGCCCAGGTCACCAATGGCTCGCTGTTCAAGCTGCCGGGTGGCGATGCTGGCTTCGCCGTGGTCCTGGAAGGCGGCAGTGAAGGCTGGGATTACACGCCCGACCCGGGCCTGATGGACGGCAGCGTGTGGGGGACCACCGCCGTATCCGGTGCCGGCCATCGCAGCAACTACGCGGTGACCACCGAACTGCGCATGCCGCTGCTGGAAACGCTGACCGTCACCGGCTCCGGCCGCTATGACGCCTTCAAGATCGGCAGCAACACCGTGGACAAGGCCACCTACAGCGTCGGCATCGAGTTCCGCCCGATCGAAAGCCTGTTGTTCCGTGGCAAGTACGGTACGGCGTTCCGCGCACCGACCCTGTCCGATGCCTTCCAGGGCCGCAGTGGTTACTACGCCAACGGCTCCACCGACTACTATCGCTGCGGCCAGCTGGGCTACGACCCGGCCAACACCACCGGCTGCCCGTACGACAGCGTCTCGGTGTTCGGCACCCGCTCGGGCAACCCCGACCTGGAGCCGATCACCGCCGACGTCTGGAATGCAGGCGTCGTGTGGGCACCGATCAACAACCTGTCGCTGTCGGTCGACTACTACAACTGGAAGATCAAGAACGAGGTCGATACGCTCAGCTCCGACCAGCTGCTGCTGGCCGAGTACTACTGCCGCAACGGCCAGTCCAACAACACCTCGGCCAGCTGCCAGAACGTCGATGACTGGATCACCCGTGATGCATCGGGCGTGCTCGACGAGATCTACACGCCGAAGATGAACGTCGCCCGCCAGAACCTGGAAGCACTGACCGCCAGCTTCAAGTACGTGCAGGACATCGGTCGCTTCGGTTCGCTGCAGTTCTCGGCCAACTACACCGACATGCTCAAGCGCAAGCTGCAGCCGCAGCCGGGTGACGAGTTCCTGGACCTGCTGCACGACCCGTATGCGATGTGGGTGTATGACTCGTACGCCAAGGTACGCGCGGACGGCTCGATCGGCTGGGCCAAGGACAACTGGACCACCACCCTGTATGCCAACTACATCGGCAAGACGCCGAACTACATGGCTTACGTGGGCAACGGCTATGACTACGTCCACAGCTCCGGCTACAAGGCAGGCAAGTGGGGTTCCTACACCACCTACAACCTGAGCGTGAACTACCGCGCGATGGAAAACCTGACCCTGTCGCTGATGGTCAACAACGTGTTCAACAAGATGCCGGACAACCAGCGCTACAGCTTCGCCGGCACCAGCGGCCAGCCGTACAACAACTACCTGTACAACGCCTACGGGCGCGCGATCTACGTGCAGGCCAAGTACGCGTTCGGCGTGAAGTAATCCCGCAACCGCAGCAACGGAAAAGCCCCGCCATGGCGGGGCTTTTTCGTGTCCGGCCTGAGCGGATGGAAGAACAGGCCCTGGTGGAACAGGGCCTGCCCATTCCCGGCCCCAGCGGAGCTGGCACTTGGGCTCATCGAACGCATCCACGCGCTCCACGAACGGCACAAGCGCGTTTGCCGCCTGACCACTATTCTTCGGCATGTAGCCGTAGAAACCGAGTGCAACTTGGCCGAATCGGCCCATACCCCGGTTGTAGAAACTTGTCGATCTCGGCCGACTGCTACAACTGCAAGATCGAGAACGAAGTTGATGCAGCCAGCATAGACCCGCTGCTGCTGGCCGAGTACTGCTGCCGCAACGACTTGCCGAAGAGCTCCTCATCCACCCGTCAGAACGTGGCCGACTGGGTCGTACGCGATTCGGCCAGCAACCTGAGCTCGCTGTGCCCCCCCCGAAGATGAGCCTGCCAGAACCTGCAGGCCCTTACCGTCGGCTTCACGTACTTGCAAGACATCGGCCGCTTCGGTTCGCTGCAGTTCTCGGACAACTACACCAACATGCTGAAGCATGAAGTGCAGGTGCAGCCGGGTGAGGACTTCCAGGACCTGCTGGGCAACCCGAAGTCGATTTGGAACTACGAAAGCTACGCAAAGGCAGTTCCGACACATCGACGGCCTAGTCGCCAGGCAAGGGGATCGCCACGCGGCAGGCCAATTACGGCAGCTTCCTCCGCCCCTCTGATGAACACCGCTCCTGGACGGATGATGAAACGCCTATTTGCGCAAAGTGGCCCATCTCACCACGTTCAGCTTCGCGTCATCAAGTTGTCGCCGGCAGATCACAATTGATATTAAACGATTGTATTTGTTGCACTTTCAGCCAACTCCGAAGTGCACCCAGGTACCATTTTGTGACATTTGTATGCATTTCTCGTTAAGGCCGTGTTAGGTTCCATGAACGACGCCCGTTATATGAACTTAGATGTAACGAACGGACGGAACAGCACGCTTCAATTCATTAGGGGACCCATAACGATGACGTACAACCGCCCACCTGGCCGTCACCCGCTCAGCAGCGCCCTGCTCGTCGGTCTGCTCGCCGTGGCCGCAGCACCTGCCTTCGCGCAGGAAGCCTCCTCCAACCCGATCGACCTCGATCGCGTCAGTGTGACCGGCTCGCGCATTGCGCGTACGGGCTTTGTGACCCCCTCGCCGGTCACGGCCATCACCGCCGAGGAGATTCGTGCCACCGGTGCGAACAACATCGGCGATCTGATGACGCGCCTGCCAGCACTGACACCGACCTACACGCTGGGCAACTCGACCCGCTTCATCGGCACCGCCGGCGTGGGTCTGATGGACCTGCGTGGCATGGGCACCTCGCGCACTCTCGTGCTGGTCAATGGCCGCCGCCACGTCGGCGCGACCTCGGGTTCCTCGGCCGTGGACGTCAACACCATCCCGGTGGAATGGATCGAGCGCGTGGAAGTGATCACCGGTGGTGCGTCGGCTGTGTACGGCGCCGACGCCGTGGCTGGCGTGGTCAACTTCATCATGAAGAAGTCCTTCGACGGCGCCGAAGTGCGCGGTCAGACCGGCATGGCCAGCGAAGGCGGCTTCAACCGCTCCTTCATCAGCGCCTCGGCCGGCACCGACTTCGCTGGTGGCCGCGGCAACGCCGCCGTCGCCCTTGAGTACAGCAAGCAGGACCGCTTCGTCCGCACCGACCGCGCCATCGGCAACGAGTTCCTGGTGTCGGTGCGCAACCCGAACTACGACAGCAGCAAGCCGTCCAGCGAAAGCAACCCGGAAACCGTGCTTGCAGGCCCGGGCGGCAACCACTCGATCTCCTTCGGCGGTACCTTCAACATTGGTACCTTCAACCCGAACAATCCGGCTACCTGGGGCAACCGCTATCAGTTCAACCCGGATGGCACCTTCCGCAAGCAGCGCTACGACGGCACCGTGGTCAGCGCAACCAGTTGCGTGAACTGTGATTTCGCCGACCTGAACTCGGTTGCCGACCTGCAGCCGAAGTTCGACCGCAAGAGCATCAACACGGTCGTCAACTTCGACCTGACCGACAACCACCGCCTGTACTTCGAGGGCAAGTACACCGAAACGGTGTCCGACTTCCTGGCACAGCCGTCGTTCGACCAGACCCTGCGCATCCAGCGCGATAACGCTTACGTGTCGCCGGAATTGCGTGCACTGATGACCAGCGCCGGCCTGAGCCAGCTAACCCTGAGCCGCTTCAACGTCGACGCCGGCCAGCGTGGTGAGCACGTGGAGCGCAACACCCAGCGCTTTGTGCTGGGCATGGAAGGCAACCTGACCGAGAACTGGACCTACGACGTTTACGGCAACTGGGGCCAGAGCGAAGTCAAGCGCTGGAACCTCAACAACCGTATCAACGAGCGTTGGCAGGCTGGCCTGGATACCGTGGTCAACCCGGCCACTGGCCAGATCGTCTGCCGCACCACGCTGAACCCGAACGCGACCAACCCCAACAACGGCAACCGCGTGTACTCGCAGTTCGCCCGCGAAGGCTGCGTGCCTTTCTCGGTGTTCGGCAACGGCGCGGTGACCCAAGCTGCACGTGACTGGATGAACGTCAATTCGTTCAACTACTCGCGCCTGCAGCAGTCGGTGTTCAGCGCATCGCTGGCCAACGGCTCGCTCTTCAGCCTGCCGGCCGGTGACGTCGGCGTGGCTGGTGGCGTTGAATACCGCCGCGAAAAGAGCCGCGAAATCACCGATCCGCTGGCCGCGCAGGGCCTGACCTTCCTCAACGCCATTCCCAACCGCATGGGCAAGTACGACGTGCGCGAGGCCTTCGTTGAAACCACCGTGCCGCTGCTGGCCGACATCCCGGGCATCTACAACCTGACCCTGGACGCCGCAGGCCGCTGGTCGGACTACAGCAGCATCGGCAAGACCACCACCTGGAAGGTGGGCCTGGACTGGACCATCATCCCGTCGCTGCGTGCCCGCGGCACCCTGTCGCAGGCGGTGCGCGCACCGAGCATCGGTGAGCTGTACAACCCGCAGAGCGAAAACTTCGCCACGGTCAACGACCCCTGCAACTACCTGGCCACCAACCCGAACCGCCCGAACACCGCGGCGGACCCGGCACTGCGCCAGGCCAACTGCTCGGCGCTGGGCGTGCCGGTCGGCTGGGTCGACACCTACACTGCCACCCGCCCGGGCGTCAGCGGCGGCAATCCGGACCTGAAGCCGGAACGCGCACGCAGCTTCACCTATGGCCTGGTCTGGCAGCCTGATTTCCTGCAGGGCTTCGGCATGTCCGTCGACTACTGGTGGATCAGCCTGAAGGACGCCATTGGTGCGGTGACCGCGCAGACCAATGCAACCCGTTGCGTGGATTCGCCGGGGGGGATCAACAACAGCTTCTGCGGCTTCATCGAACGCGCACCGGTGGGCGGCAAGACCGATGCTGGCGGCCGCACCTTCCCGGAATACTCGATCAGCCGCTGGGTTGCGCTGAACGAAAACCTCGCCCGCTCGCGTCGCGTCGGCGTCGATCTGGAAATGGACTACCGCTTCAAGCTGGCCGAGGGTGACACCGTCATCCGCCTGGTGGGCACCCGTCTGCTGCAGTCGCGCGAGTGGGCCTTCCAGGCCTTCCCGAACGAGTACGACGAGAACGTCACCTGGGTGACCGATCCGCGCTGGCGTGGCCAGCTGCAGACCAAGTACTCGCTGGGCCAGTGGCGCGCGTCGTGGGACATGACCTACGTCGGCCCGAACCTGCGTGTGCAGCCGAAGAGCTACCAGGCCAACCCGGGACAGACCAGCCCGATCCGCAACGGCTCGTACACGTACCACAACTTCCAGTTCGGCTACCGCTTCCCGGGTGACAAGATCGACGTCTACCTGGGCATCGACAATGCCTTCGACAAGGATCCGCCGGTGAACTACTTCGGCTCCGACGTCGGTTCGGCGATGTACGACAACATCGGCCGTTACATGTACATGGGCGCCACCTACAAGTTCTGATCCATCCAGAACCGCAACACCCGACAGACCCGGCTTTTGCCGGGTCTGCCTTTTCCGGGCCCGGCAAAAGCCCTTGCGCCCGACCATGACCTTCGACACCCTTGCAGGTCTGGCCGGCGGCGTATCGTTCGGCCCACGGTCGCACCTGCGGCCACTCCCTGACTCACTCGGCCCGGAGGCCATTCAAGTGACCCGTACTCCCAAGATCGTGCTGCTGACCCTGGCCGTTTCGGCCGCGCTGGTCGGCTGCGGCAAGACTGAAACCCCGGCCAAGGACGCCGCCGCCTCCGCCCCGGCCACCGCCGAAGCCACTACCTATAAGCTGGACGAGAGCAAGCTGCCGGCCTACAACGCCTTCCAGCCGAGCGACCTGGACACCACCAAGGACGCCTGCACCGCCTTTGGCGACTACGTCAACAGCAAGTGGCTGGCCGCCAATGAAATCCCGGGCGACCGCACCAGCTGGGGCGCGTTCACCATCCTCGACGAGCGCTCGGTGGCCGTGCAGCACCAGCTGGCCGAACAGGTCGCGCAGGTCAAGAACCCGAACCACATCGAGAAGATCGTCGGCGACCTGTGGGCGACCGGCATGGACGAAGCGAAGATCAACGCGCAGGGCATCGAGCCGCTGAAGGCCGACCTGGCGGCGATCGACGGCCTGCAGGACAAGGCGGCGATCGCCAACTACCTGCGCACCAGCGCCGCCAAGGGTGACAACGTCCTGTTCGGCTTCGGCGCCGAAGCGGACTTCAAGAACTCGACCATGAACATGGCCTACGCCAGCCAGGGCGGCCTGGGCCTGCCGGATACCACCTATTACACCGATGCCAAGAACGCCGACAAGCTGAAGGCCTACCAGGCGCACGTCGCCAAGGTGCTGGAGCTGTCCGGCGTCGCCGCGGCCGACGCGGCCAAGCAGGCCGAGGACGTGGTCAAGTTCGAAACCCGCCTGGCCAAGGCCTCCAAGTCGCGCGTCGAGCTGTCGCGCAACGTCGAGCTGTACTACAACCCGGTCACCCTGGCCGACGCCGACAAGCTGACCCCGAACTTCAGCTGGACCGAGTTCTTCAAGTCGCAGGGCGTGGCCGCACCGGAGAAGTTCTCGCTGGCCATGCCGGCTTTCCATGAGGAAGTGAGCAAGGCGCTGGGCGATACCGACCCGTCGGTGTGGCGCGCCTACCTGCGCTTCCACACCGTGGACAGTGCCTCGCCGTACCTGGCTGACGCCTTCGTGCAGGAGAACTACGAGTTCTACGGCAAGACCCTCAACGGCCAGAAGGAACAGAAGCCGCGCTGGAAGCGCGTGCTGGGCACCATCGAGAATGATGCCGGTGAAGCCTTCGGCCAGCTGTACGTGAAGGTTGCCTTCTCGCCGGAAGCCAAGGCGAAGATGGAAGAACTGGTGAAGAACCTGGCCGCCGCGCTGAAGGACCGCATCCAGGGCCTGAGCTGGATGAGCGAGGAAACCAAGGCCAAGGCCATCGCCAAGTGGGAGACCTTCACCCCGAAGATCGGTTACCCGGACAAGTGGCGCGACTGGTCGGGCCTGCAGACCCAGCGCGACAGCTTCCTGGGCAACGTGCGCGCGGCCAACGAGTTCAACTACAAGTTCAACCTGTCCAAGATCGGCAAGCCGGTGGACAAGACCGAGTGGGGCATGACCCCGCAGACCGTCAACGCCTACTACAACCCGCTGCAGAACGAGATCGTATTCCCGGCCGCCATCCTGCAGCCGCCGTTCTTCGATCCGAAGGCCGACGATGCGCTGAACTACGGCGGCATCGGTGCGGTGATCGGCCATGAAATGACCCACGGTTACGACGACCAGGGTGCACGCTTCGGGCCGACCGGCAACATGGAAGACTGGTGGACCCCGGCCGACAAGAAGAACTTCGAAGGCCTCACCGGCAAGCTGGTCAAGCAGTTCGACCAGTACAAGGTCGACGGCCAGGCGGTGAACGGCCACCTGACCCTGGGCGAGAACATCGCCGACCTGGGTGGCCTGGCCACCGCCTACGACGCCCTGCAGAAGGCCTCCGCCGGCAAGGAAGATGCAAAGGTCGATGGCTTTACCCGCGACCAGCGCTTCTTCTTCAACTGGGCCACCGTGTGGCGCACCAAGTACACCCCGGAAAACGCCAAGGTCCGCCTGGCCACCGACCCGCACGCCCCGGCGCAGTTCCGCGCCATGGGTGCGCCGTCGAACCTGCCGACCTTCGCCGCCGCGTTCCAGTGCAAGGCCGGTTCGCCGATGGCCCGCAGCGGCGAGCAGCAGGTGGTGATCTGGTAACCCACGGCTGACGTTGCGGCGTACCTGCAGAGGCCCGGGAATTCCCGGGCCTTTGTTGTTCACAGCGCCCGTCATCCACGCATGGCCCACGCCGTTGGTAGATGCCGACCTTGGTCGGCGCACGGCTCGGCGGAGCCACCGTGATGCGTGCATGCCGCGCCCATGCCCGGCTTGCTATAGTGCGCGCGCCCTCAATCCATCACGGATTCGTTCCACATGCCCAACTTCCGTCCGCTTGCCATCGCCCTGGGCATCAGCCTGGCGACTCTGGTCCCGACCCACGATGCGTTTGCCGCCGCCAAGAAGAAGGCCGCACGCGCCCCGGCCGTCAGCGCCCAGTGCAGCGACTTCTACGACGCCACCAATGCAGGCTGGCTGAAGGCCAACCCGGTGCCGCAGACCGGTGCCACTACCGCGCTCGGCCAGCTGGTCGACCGCAGCCGCCAGCAGCAGCGCGACCTGCTCGACGCCGCGATGAAGTCGCCGCAGGGCAATGTGCAGAAGCTGCTGGGTGACTTCTGGGCCAGTGGCCTTGACGAAGCCGCCGTGGAGGCGGACGGTTCCAATCCGATCGCCCCGCTGCTGACCCGCATCAACGCCATCAAGAAGGCCAAGGATGTGCCGGCGTCGATCGCCGCGCTGCACCAGGTGGGCATCCCGGTCGCCTTCAACTTCGGCCCCGACGTCGACCTGAAGGCACTGGACCGCCACATCGGTTACTTCATGCAGGGCGGCATGGGCCTGCCGGATCCTGCGTTCTATACCCGCACCGACGCCGACACCGTGGCGCTGATGGGCCGCTACCGCAACTACGTCAAGCAGATCCTGGCGCTGACCGGCACCCCGGCGGCCAAGCTGGATGCCGAATCACAGGCGGTGATCGCGCTGGAGACCGAGCTGGCGCGCAACGCGCAGTCGCTGGCCGGCATCAACAACCCGTTCAACAACTACGCGCCGATCTCCACCAAGGAGCTCAACAGCCGCTACCGCAATCTGCAGCTGGACGCTTTCCTGAAGGCACAGGGCGTGGATGACGACCTGGTCTCGCTGGCCGATCCGGGGCTGTTCAAGCAGCTCGATGGCATGGTCACCAAGCTCAAGCCGGACCAGTGGAAAGCCTACCTGCGCTGGCGCGTGGGCGATTCGATGGCGCCGTACCTGTCCAAGGCCTACCGCGACGCCGAGTTCGAATTCCGCGGCCGTGTGCTGCGTGGCCAGACCCTGCCGCCGCAGCGCTGGGAATCCGTGCTGGATGCAATCAATGTGGCCGCCGGCCCGATGGTCGGCCGCGAGTACGCCGCCCGCTACCTGTCGGCCGAAGATCGTCGCCAGGCCGCATGGATCGTCGACAAGGTGCGCGAAGTACAGATCGAGGCGGTAAAGAACAGCAGCTGGATGAGTGCCGAAGCCAAGACCGAAGCGCAGGCCAAGCTGGCTGCGCTGAAGATCGAGATCGGCACTCCACTGCGCGACCTGGACTACAGCGTGCAGCCGATGGGGCGCGGCTCGTTTGGTGGCAACATGCTGATTGCATCGACCTGGCGCCACCGCGAGGAAATGAAGCGCATCGGCAAGGGCAATGCCGACCGCCGCTGGGACGTGCTGCCGCAGCAGCCGTCGCTGGCCTACGACCTGGCGCAGAACCGCCTGATCGTCACCGCCGCGATCCTGCAGGGCCCGGTGTTCAACGCCAAGGCCGACGCCGCCGACAAGTTCGGCAGCTTCGGGGGCCTGGTCGGCCACGAGCTGACCCGTGCGATCGATGCCAAGGGCGCTCTGGTCGATGCCAAGGGTGAGCTGCGCAGCTGGTGGACCCCGGCCGACAAGACCGCCTGGACCCTGCTCGGCAATCGCGTGGCCGCGCAGTACAGCGCCTACGACTTCCCGGGCGTGAAGGGTGCCAAGGTCAACGGCACGCTCACCCAGGAAGAAAACCTGGCCGACATCGCCGGCCTGGAACTGGCATGGGCGGCGTATGCCGCGCAGGAGCCGAAGGCCAAGCAGGCACAGCAGCAGGGCTTCTTCCGCGCCTGGTCGACGCTGTGGGCACAGCAGCTGTCGCCGAACGAGGCCGCGCGCCGCCTGACTGCCGACATCCGCGCACCGGGCCTGTGGCGCAGCAACGGCACGCTGGCCAACCTGCCGGCGTTCGGTGCCACCTTCAGTTGCAAGGCCGGGCAGCCGATGCAGCGCAGCGAAGCCGACCAGATCAAGGTCTGGCGCTGAGCCCGCGGCCGCACTGTTAGTACAAAGGGCGCCTTCGGGCGCTCTTTTTTTGCGGGTGCAGCACGATCCCGGGTTAACACTGCGCGTGCTATCGCTGCGGCTTCGTCCAACGTGGAGCCGGACATGGCACACAAGAACACGATCTGTATCTGGTACGACAACGGCGCGCTCGAGGCCGCCACCTTCTATGCCAACACCTTTCCCGACAGCGCGGTGACCGCTGTCCACCACGCCCCGGGCGACTACCCGGACGGCAGGGAGGGCAACATACTGACCGTCGAATTCACGGTCTGCGGCATCCCCTGCGTCGGCCTCAACGGCGGCACCGCGTTCAAGCACAGCGAAGCCTTCTCCTTCCAGATCCAGACCGAGGACCAGGCCGAGACTGACCGCTTGTGGGACGCCATCGTCAGCAACGGCGGGCAGGAGAGCCAGTGCGGTTGGTGCAGGGACCGATGGGGCGTTTCCTGGCAGATCAGCCCACGCATGCTGATCGAAGCGGTGACCAGCCAGGACAAGGCACTGGCCAAGCGCGCCTTCAACGCGATGATGCCGATGAAGAAGATCGACATCGCCACCATCGAAGCGGCAATCAAAAAAGGGGACGGAGGGGATTAAGTCGTTTCTTCCCCCCTGTGCGCAGATGCGGATTGCGACTTAATTCCCTCCGTCCCCTTTTTCCGAGGTGCTGATGTCCTGGGATGCGATCATCATCGGTGGCGGCCACAACGGCCTGGTCTGCGCGGCCTATCTCGCACGCGCTGGCAAGAAGGTGCTGGTGCTGGAACGTCGTGGCGTTCTCGGCGGCGCGGCAGTCACCGAGGAATTCCACCCCGGGTTCCGCAACTCGGTGGCGTCCTACACGGTGTCATTGCTGCAGCCGAAGGTGATCGACGACCTGCAGCTGCATGCGCATGGGCTGCGCATCGTCAATCGCCCGGCCAACAACTTCCTGCCATTGCCGGACGGCCGCTACCTGCTGTCCGCACCGGGCCGCACCCAGGCCGAGGTCGCGAAGTTCTCCGAGCGGGATGCGCAGCGGCTACCCGAATACGAAGCGCGCCTGGAGATCTTCGCCGATGTGCTGCGCGCGTGGGCCCTGCGCACGCCACCGGATGCCGGCGTTGCGGGTGGTTGGCGCGCGTTGCCTGCGCTGTGGCAGATGGGTCGTCTTGGTCGTGAACTGGCCACGCTGGATGCCTCGCTGCGGCAGGAGCTGCTGGACCTGTTCACGCTGTCGGCAGCCGAGTATCTGAATCGCTGGTTCGAAAGCGAACCGATCAAGGCGCTGTTCGGCTTCGATGGCATCGTCGGCAACTACGCAAGCCCCTATACACCGGGCAGTGCCTACGTACTGCTGCACCACGTGTTCGGCCAGTGCAATGGCATGAAAGGTGCGTGGGGCCATGCGATCGGTGGCATGGGCGCGATCAGCCAGGCCATCGCCACTGCCGCGCGGGAGGCCGGGGCTGAGCTGCGCGTGGATGCCGGTGTGCAACGCCTGCTGATCGAGCAGGGTCGTGTCGTGGGCGTGGCGCTGGCCAACGGCGAAATCCTGCGCGCACGCGCGATGATCGCCAACGTCAATCCAAAGCTGCTGTACGAGCAGATGCTGGCACCGGAGCAGGTACCGGACGCAACGCGCGAACGCATGGCGAACTGGCGCTGCGGTTCGGGCACGTTCCGGATGAATGTCGCGCTGTCGCAGCTGCCGGACTTCCGCGCTCTGCCCGGTCCCGGCGATCACCTCAGCGCCGGGATCATCATGGCCCCCAGCCTGGATTACATGGACCGTGCCTGGCTGGATGCGCGTCGCAATGGCTGGTCACGCGAACCGATCGTGGAAATGCTCATTCCCAGCACGCTGGACGATTCGCTGGCGCCGCCCGGGCAGCATGTGGCCAGCCTGTTCTGCCAGCACGTGGCGCCCGTGCTGCCCGGTGGGCGTCACTGGGATGATCATCGTGAAACGGTGGCCGATCTGATGATCGCCACCGTTGAACGGTATGCGCCGGGTTTCGCTGGCAGCGTACTGGGCCGCCAGGTGCTGTCACCGCTGGATCTGGAGCGCACCTTCGGCTTGATCGGCGGCGACATCTTCCACGGAGCGCTCAGTGCCAACCAGTTGTTCTCGGCACGGCCGATGGTTGGCCAGGCTGGCTATCGTGGTGCCCTGCCCGGCCTGTATCTGTGCGGGTCGGGAACACATCCCGGGGGCGGCGTGACCGGCGCGCCAGGTCACAATGCGGCGCAGGTGGTGTTGCAGGATCTCTGAAGGCGTGCCACCCAAGGTTGGCACCTACCCGCGTGGGAGAAGGCGTGCCGACCAACGGTCGGCACCTACAGCGTCAAATGATCCTTCGGATCATTTGACGCTGCGCAGATGGTTCGGGCGCTTCGGTGGGCCGGGCGGTCGGCGCTTGTTGAACGGCGGCTGCCCTCGCCAGTAACGGATCAGCAACCAGCCGAACAGCATGCCGCCGAGGTGCGCGAAGTGGGCCACGCCCGGCTGCAAGCCGGTCATGCCCAGCACCAGTTCGCCCACGCCGAACAGGATCACGAAGGTACGCGCCTTCATCGGGATCGGCGGGAACAGCAGCATCACCCGCTGGTTCGGGAACAGCATGCCGTAGGCCAGCAGCAGGCCGAACACGCCGCCAGAGGCCCCCAGCACCGTGGCCGGGTTCTCCAGCAGCGTACCCACCAGCAGCTGGCAGACACCGGCACCGGCCACGCAGACCAGGTAATACAGCAGGAAGCGCTTTTCGCCCCAGGTCTGCTCCAGCGGCGCGCCGAACATGAAGACCGCCAGCATGTTGAAGAACAGATGCATGAAGCTGCCATGCAGGAAACCGTAAGTCAGCAGCTGCCAGGGCTGGAAGTTGCCGCCCGGCGAGAACGCATCGAAGCCTTGCTGCAGCGGTTGCAGCATGAACGGCTCGAAGGTCTGCATGCCGAGCAGGAACGGCTGCTGCAGCAGGAACAGGATCGCGTTGGCGATCAGCAGGGCCTTGGTGACGGTTGGCAGACGCGGGAACATGGGAGCACCGGCATGGAACGGCCTCCATCATAGCCGCAGCACCGCGCCTTGTTGGCGACCGGCAGGTCCGGCCTGTTCAGTCGCCAGCGATGCTCAGCCCGGGCCCCAAACGGCAGCATCCAGCGCAACCGCCGGATCGGTCGTGGGCATCCGCACCCGGCCGTTCTCAACCACCACGCCCTCGGCACGCAGCCGCTGCGACTGCTCGCGCCAGCCCGCCGACCCTTCTTCCATGGCGATGCGCCCATCCGAGCGCAGCACGCGGTGCCAGGGCAGGTCCGGGTCGTCGTTCTGGCCCAGGATGCGCGCGGTCAGGCGCGCACGCCCGGGCAGGCCCGCGCGCATCGCCACCTGGCCGTAGCCCATCACCTGCCCCGCCGGGATCGCGCGGATCACCGCCAGAATGCGCGCACGCGCCTGCTCCGGCGTCAGCGCCGCAGGCGGGTCACCAGCAGAACGCCGATCAGCACCAGCACGGTGCCGGCGATCTGTGCCGGCCCCATCGGTTCGTCGAGCAGCCATAGGCTCATCACGATGGTGGAAACAGGGCCCAGCATACCGACCTGCGCGGCCAGCGACGAACCCACGCGCTGCACCGCCAGCATGATCGCCAGCACCGGCAGCACCGTGCACACGGTGGCGTTGACCAGCGACAACCACTGTACCGGTGCCGGTGCCTGCCACAGCAGTGGCAGCGGATGGGTCACCGCGAAGTGCAGCAGCACCAGCACGCTGGCCACGCAGCTGGCGTAGGCGGTCAGCCGCACCGCGCCGATGCGTGCCACCACCTGCCCGCTGCCGAACAGGTACAGCGCGTAGCTGAGCGCACTGCCCAGCACCAGCAGGCTGCCGACGATGATCTGCCCACCTTCGCGCTGCAGATCGTGACCAAAGGCCAGCAGCACGCCCAGATAGCTCAGCACCAGCGCGCCGATCTGCCAGCGGCCCGGCCGCTGCCGTGCCAGCAGCACGTTGATCAGCAGCACCAGGGTCGGGTTCAAGTAAAGAATCAGCCGCTCCAGGGTCACGCTGATGTACTGCAGGCCCTGGAAATCGAGCAGGCTGGACAGGTAGTAGCCGGTGAAGCCCAGCCACAGCACGCGGGCGCGGTCGGCCCAGGACAGCGGCTCTGCCCGGCGCGCAGCCCACAGTGCCATCAGCACGAACAGCGGCAGCGCCATCAGCATGCGCAGGGCGAGCAGCGAGGTGGCATCGACGCCATGACGCAGGCCGAGCTTGACAATGATGGCCTTGCCGGAGGCGGCGATGGCGCCGATCGCGGCCAGGCCGATACCCCCCAGCGCGATGCGGGGGGAAGCCGTAGCGATGCGGGAAGCGGGAGTGGACATCAGGACGACGGCGGGCCGCGCAGAGCGGCCCGGTAAGACGTGGGGGCGTCCATTGTCGCATGGGGGCGCCTGCTGTCCTGTAGCGTCGAGCCCGCGCCCGACTCCGCCAAGGCGGGGCGAAAAGCAGCCGAGCATAGGCTCGGCGCTACAACCGCCCCAGGTCAGCGCATCAGCACCACTTCCTCGGCCGAGGTCGGGTGGATCGCCACGGTGTCGTCGAACTGGGCCTTGGTCGCGCCCATCTTCACCGCCACCGCGAAGCCCTGCAGGATCTCGTCGGCCGCTTCGCCCAGCAGGTGGATACCCACCACGCGCTCCTCCGGGCCCGCGCAGACCATCTTGAACAGGCTGCGCTGGGTGCCGTTGGCCAGCGCCTGCAGCATCGGGCGGAAACGGCTGTGGTAAACGCTCACCTGGTCAAAACGCGCGCGCGCTTCCTCTTCGCTCATGCCCACTGCACCCAGCGGCGGATGCGAGAACACCACGCTGGCCACGTTCTCGTAATCCATCTTCGATTGCGGACGTCCACCGAACAGGCGGTCCATCAGCCGCCGTGAAGCGGCCACCGCCACCGGGGTCAGGCCGACCTTGCCAGCGATGTCGCCGACCGCGTGCACGCTCGGCACAGAGGTGGTCTGCCATTCGTCCACCTCCACCTGCTGGTGCTCGCCGATGCCGATGCCCAGCTCTTCCAGGCCCAGGTCGCGACTGTTGCCACGGCGGCCGGTGGCGAAGAACACTGCATCGAACACGCTGTCGAGCGGGCCATCATGACCGAACGCACGGACGCGTTCGCCATCGCGCTGCAGTTCGCGCAGGCGATAGCCGAAATGGATGCGCACGCCCTGCTGCTTCAGGTTCTCGGCCAGCTGATCGGTCAGCTCGTAATCGAAGCGATCCAGCAGCCGCTGGCCGCGCACCAGCAGGCTGACCTTGCTGCCCAGTGCCTGCAGCAGGCCGGCCAGCTCCACCGCGATGTAACCGCCACCGATGATCGCCACCTCGGCCGGTGCCGCACGCAGATCGAAGAAGTCATCGGAAACCAGGCCCAGTTCAGCGCCGGGAATATCCGGGCGCAGCGGATGCGCGCCGGTGGCGATCAGGATGTGCTCGGCGCTGTAATGCACGCCGTCACTGCAGGCCACGGTATGCGCATCGAGCAGACGGCCGCGCGCAGGGATGCGCACCACGCCGGTTTCATCCAGGCGCTTGCGGTAGCTGGTGTGGATGTTGGTGATGTAGGCCTGGCGATGGATCACCAGCTCCTTCCACGACAGCGCCGGGCGTGCCTCGACATCGAAGCCCATCGCATTGGCCAGGCCGATGCGCTCGTGCAGGTCGGCCGCCAGCCACATCGCCTTCTTCGGCACGCAACCAACGTTGACACAGGTTCCGCCCAGTTCGCCCGGTTCCAGCATCGCCACGCGCTTGCCATGCTGTGCTGCGCGGATGGCGCCGGCCAGGCCGGCGGAGCCGCCGCCAAGGACGATCAGGTCGTAATCATAAGGTGCAGTGCTCATCGGAATCGCTCGGGTCGGTAAGGGGCAGGATCGATCGCTGGCGTGCGGCCGCAGACGAGATCGGCGATCAGCTGGCCGGTGCCGGCGCTCATGCTGATGCCGAGCATGCCATGCCCCGCTGCAAGCCAGACGTGAGGATGCGCGGGCGCGCGGCCGATCGGCACAGCGCATGCGTGCCCATCGCTCACCCCTGCTCCGTCCCGCGCCGCATCGATGGCCACTGCCGATAGGTCATCGCACGCCATATCCACTCGATCGGGCCGAAGCGGAAATGGCGCAGCCACAGGTGCGAGAAGACCACCTGCGCGGCAAACAGCAGCAGTGCGAACAACAGCTGCACGCTGCGCGGCATCGTCTCGAACCTGCCCAGGCCATACTGGTAGAAGGTCCAGGTACACAGCAGCGACTGGCCAAGATAGTGGGTCAGCGCCATGCGCCCGACCGGTGCCAGCCAGGCCAACCGCGCACGCCAATGCACGATCCACGCGAGGTAACCCAGGCACATCGGCAGGCCACCGATCGTCACCAGCGCCATCGCCGCCGTCGCCGGCAGGCCGTAGGCACCCGGCGCCAGATAGGGCTTCCAGGCAACACCCAGCAGCGTGACCACAAGGCCCAGCGGCAGTGCCCCCCAACGCAGCACCGCGTACAGCCGCGGAAAGCGCTCCGGCGTCGCCAACGCGCCGCTGCCGGCGAACCAGCTGCCGATCAGGAACATGCCCAGCACTTCCGGGCCGGTGATCAGCAGCGCGCCCATCGAGGTGCCGAACTCGCTCAGGCGCTGCACAGTGGCCTGCGCCCAGCTGCCCTGCCCGTACACCTGCCGCTGCAGGTCGATGCTCTGCTGCGCCTCGGCAAGCATGCCCCGCACCTCTTCGGTCGAAGCCATCGACACCATCGCGCCCACCAGCAGCATCAGCGCAACGCCCCCCAGATAGACGGTCACGCCCATCCACGGCAGCCAGCTGCGCGGCGCCTCCCGGCAGGCCAGCAACGGCAACGAGACCAACGCGTACATCACAAGGATGTCGCCGGACCAGACCAGCAGCGCGTGGCACAGGCCGATCAGCAGCAAGCCAGCGCTGCGGCGCAGATAGAACGGGGTGAAGTCGCGCCCGGCGGCCTCAGCGCGCTGCGCCATCACCGCGAAGCCGGCGCCGAACAGCAGCGAGAACAGGGTGAAGAACTTGCCCTGCACGAGCACGTATACAAAGGCATCGGCCCAGTAGTCGATGCCCTGCCAATGCACGTCGATGCCGGTGAAGGCCAGGTCCAGCGGTCCGCTGAAGGCCTCGATGTTCATCAGCAGGATGCCCAGCAGCGCGGCACCGCGCAGCACGTCCAGCACGGCGATGCGTTCGCCGGAAGCGACCGGCTGCAGGGAAGGAGAAGCGGCGTTCACGGGGCGTCCGTCAGGCAGGTCCGCCATTATGCCGCCGGCCCGTACGCCATGGATGGCCGCGCCGTGTTCCAGAAACGCAACGGCCCGCCGAAGCGGGCCGCTGCATCCATCACGATCGCGCTGCGATCAGTGCTGGTGACCACCGTCGCCGTGGACGTGGCCGTGGTCGATCTCTTCCTTGCCGGCTTCGCGCACGTCGACGATCTCGACGTCGAAGTGCAGGTCCTTGCCAGCCATCGGGTGGTTCAGGTCGACGTCGACGACGCTCATGCCGACCTTCTGCACGGTCACCGCACGCGGGCCGAAGTTGGTCTGCAGCACGACCTGCTGGCCCGGGGCCAGCTTGGTGTTGCCGAAGTGCTTCTTCGGCACGCGCTGGGACAGGCCTTCACGACGCTCGCCGTAGGCATCGGCCGCCTTGACGTCGACGTTGAAGGTCGCGCCGGCTTCCTTGTCCATCATGGCGTTTTCCAGGCCCGGGATGATGTTGCCGTGGCCGATCAGGATCGCCAGCGGCTCGCCGCGGTCCTTGGACGACTCGATCGGCTCCTGGCCGACTTCGGAAACGGTGTAGTGGAAGCGGACAACGCGGTCTTTTTCGATCTTCATGCGCAACTCTGTCTGGATCTGCCGGAGGCAGGCGGGTTGGGGCGGGTTGTCGCCCGGCGGGGACGCCGCCATCATGACGGCCAATCCAAGGTGGCGCATTATCCGGAGATCATGCACATCACGCCAGTTTCGTCCGGCCCGCGCCGGTTTCTCGCCCCGGCCCTGCTGCTGGCCCTGCCCGTGTTGATGACCGCCTGTGGAGGCGGCAAGGCCACCCGCCCGGCGCCGCCGCCGCCGACGGCGAACTGGCCGAAGACCGTGCCGGACAACCCCGAGGCCGCCAACTCGGTGCTGATGCGGGCCATCAGCCTGGTCGGCACGCCCTACCGCTATGGCGGCAATACCCCGGATTCGGGCTTCGACTGCAGCGGCCTGGTCGCCTATGTCTATCGGGAAATGCTGGACCTGCGACTGCCGCGCACCTCGCGCGACCTGGCCGCGGTACAGGGCCCGAAGATCGATCCGCAGCGCCTGGCCACCGGCGATCTGGTGTTCTTCGGCAGCCGAGGCAGCGTCACCCATGTCGGCATCTATGTAGGTGAGGGGCGTTTCGTGCACGCGCCGAGTACCGGCGGAACGGTACGCCTCGACTCGCTCAGCGGCCCCTATTGGAAAGACCACTACACGGGGGCGAAACGCGTCCTTCGCTAAAATGAACAGGCGATATGTTCAAAACTGCGACGGAAATCACTACCGCAATAACGTTTTACTAACGGAATTTTTAACTTATCGGCGCTTTTACAGGGCATGATGCCCCATCGTTTTTTTCCTGTGACCGACGCGTGACGACTGACGACCTGAAAAGCGAAGGCCAGACTTCCGTATCTTCACGCAGTGCCCGCCCGTTGTTGCTTGGCCTGGCACTGTGCCTGACCAGCCTTCCGGCCTGGTCGCAGACCGCTCCGAACCGTTCCGATGTGCCCCCGGCCCCGGTGGCCGAGAGCGCCGCCCGACCGGCCGCCAAGGCCGAGGCTGCCGCTCCGCAGCGCAGCCGCGTCGATGCCGCCGCCAGCGCCACGCTGGCCGCCCTGCTGCCGCACCTGGCCGCCAACGACACCATTCCGCTGATGGACCGCTCGGCCGTGGTGGCCGGCGACCTCAGCCGCCTGCTCGCCAATTACGACACCAGCAGCGCCGCCAATGGCAGCGTTGTCGGTACCGCCGCCGACAACGGCAAGGTGCAGTCGCTGCTGCGCCGCGCGATGACCCTGCTGGGCACCCCGTACCGTTGGGGTGGCAGCAACCCGGACAGCGGTTTCGACTGCAGCGGCCTGGTCGGTTATGTGTTCCGTTCGGCCCTGGGCATCGAGCTGCCGCGCGTCTCGCGCGAGATGGCCCACGATGACAACGCCGAACTGATCAACGACCGCACCGCGCTGGCCGCAGGTGACCTGGTGTTCTTCGGCCGCAAGGGCCGCGTCGACCACGTCGGCATCTATGTCGGCGACGGCCGCTTCCTGCACGCACCGAGCTCCGGCAAGGACGTCCGCGTGGACACCCTGCTCAGTGGCTACTGGGGCAACAAGTTCATGCAGGCCCGCCGGGTCGACCTCTGACCCGCTGGCGCTACGGCGCCGCCTGAAAGACAAAAAGCCGCTGCCCCGCAGCGGCTTTTTTGTTTGCGCCCCCGGTAGGTGCCGACCTTGGTCGGCATCGCGCCGCCTGCCCTGGTGGGTGCCGACCGTTGGTCGGCACTGCCTCCATCCACGCATGGCGTGGATCTACCAGGACCCGCCTTGGCCGCCACCGCGCCAACCAGCTCCCAAACAAAAGGCCCGCCGGGTCAGGGCGGGCCTTTCATCTCCACGCAACCTTAGGCGCGTGGCGGTGTCGGGTCAGGATCGTCCACGCCCACATTGCTGGACGGATTGTCATACACCGCCTGGTCGAGCAACCCGGTCTCCTTGGCCACGAGCACCGGCACCAGCATCTGGCCGGTCACATTCGTCATCGTGCGCATCATGTCCAGGATGCGGTCGATGGCATACAGGTAGCCGATGGTCTCCAGCGGCAGATTGGCTGCGCTCAGCACCACCGTGGCCATGATCACCGCAGTACCCGGCACGCCGGCGGTGCCGAAGCTGCCCAGCACCGAGGCGATCAGCACCACCACGTACTGCTCCGGGGTCAGCGGCACGCCGCTGTACTGCGAAATGAACACCGCGCACAGCGCCGGATAGATCGCGCCGCAGCCGTCCATCTTGATGCTGGCGCCCAGCGGCACCGCGAACGAACCGTAGTCCTTGTTCACGCCCAGGTTGTGGGTGATCGAACGCAGCGCCACCGGCATCGCAGCGAAGCTGGACGAGCTGACGAACGCAACCTGCATGCCCGGTGCGGCGCCACGGAAGAACTTCAGCGGGTTCAGGCCGTGCGCCAGCAGCAGCGCGCTGTAGACCACCACGATGTGCAGCGCACAGGCCACGTACAACGCCAGCACGAAATGGCCCAGCGGCAGCAGCTTCTCGAACCCATAGCTGCCGACCAGGCCTGCGATCAGGCCGAAGGTGCCGATCGGGGTGACTTCCAGCACGAAGCGGGTCACCTGGATCATGATGTCGCTCATCTGGCCAACCAGCTTGCGCGCCTCGGTCACCTTCTCGCCCAGCTTGACGATGGCAAAGCCCACCAGGCCGGCGAAGAAGATCACCGGCAGGATCGAGCCGCGACCCGCAGCCAGCACGGTCTCACCGGCCGCGTTGACCTTGGTGCCGATGCCGGACAGCGCATAGAAGACATTGGCAGGCACCACGTCCAGCAGCACCTGCACCACGCTGGGCACTTCGCGCGGCACGTAGTTGCTGGCCATCGACAACTGCAGGCCACCCGCGCCGGGCTGCAGCACCGTACCCACGGCCAGGCCGACACACACTGCCAGCGCAGCGGTAATCACGAACCACAGGAAGGTGCGCCCACTGAGCGCGGCCACGGACTTCTGCCCGTGCAGCGACGAGATCGCGTTGATGACCGCGAAGAACACCAGTGGCACGGCGATCATCTTGATCAGGGTGACGTACAGCTCGCCGAGCGGGCCGAACCACGTTTCCGCGGCGGGGCCGAGCGCCCAGCCGGCCAGCGCGCCGAGCACGAAGCCACCGACCACGCGCTGCCAGAACGGAATCCGCAGCCAGGCAGAGACCAGCGTCATAGGCAATCCAGAGGGAAGGAAGGGATGCTGGCACGATAGCCCAAGGCAGCCCGCAGAACGACCGCCCGGCCGGCAAATCAGTGTGTCATCGGCGTGCCTTGCTGGGGCGGGCATAATGAATGTCCCGTTACAGTTTGTGAGATCCCAGCGTCCATGCGTCGTTCCGTCTCCCTGTTGGCCGCCTGCGCCACCACCCTTCTGCTGGGCGCCTGCGCCAGCTCCGCCCCCGCGTCCGCCCCGGCCGGCCTGAAGGTCACCGTCGATCCCGTCGCCCATCCGGCCGGCGAGACCCCGCAGTGGTGGTACCGCAGCGGGGCCGCCCAGGCTGCGGCCAATGGTGCGATGTCCGGCAAGGCCAAGAACGTCATCCTGTTCCTCGGTGACGGCATGAGCCTGACCACCGTGGCCGCCTCGCGCATCTACGAGGGCCAGCGCAAGGGCGGCTCCGGCGAGGAGAACCTGCTGTCCTGGGAACGCTTCCCGGCCACGGCGTTCAGCAAGACCTACAACACCGATTCGCAGACGCCTGATTCGGCCGGCACCATGACCGCCATCACCACCGGCGTGAAGACCCACATGGGCGCGATCGGCGTCAGTGCCGGAAGCCGCACCGACTGTGCCGACAGCCTGTCCAAGGGCCTGCTGACCTGGCTGCAGCTGGCCGACAGCGCCGGCCTGGCCACCGGCGTGGTCTCCACCGCACGCCTGACCCATGCCACCCCGGCTGCCACCTACGCGCACTCGCCCGAGCGCAACTGGGAAAACGACACCGACCTGACTGAAGCGGCCAAGGCGGCCGGCTGCAAGGACATCGCCCAGCAGCTGCTGTCGACCTCGCGCTATGGGCGCGGCCCGCTTGTCGCCCTTGGTGGCGGCCGTGGTGAGTTCACCACCGTGGAAGAGCGCGACCCGGAATACGACGACAAGGTCGGCCAGCGCCTGGACGGCCGCAGCCTGGTCCAGGAATGGCAGCAGGCGCATCCGCAGGGTGCCTATGTCTGGAACAGCAAGCAGCTGGCCGCGGCCGCCAATGCGCCGGCCATCCTTGGCCTGTTCGAACCGGACCACATGCGCTACGAGTACGAGCGCCCGCAGGATCCGGGCGGTGAGCCGAGCCTGGCCGAACTGACCGCAGCGGCGATCAAGAACCTTTCAAGGCACCCGGAAGGCTACGTACTGATGATCGAAGGCGCGCGCATCGACCACGCCAACCACAGCGGCAATGCCTACCGTGCACTGACCGAGACCGTGGCGCTGTCCGATGCGGTGCGCGTGGCCAACGAGCTGACCTCGGCCGACGACACCCTGATCATCGTCACCGCCGACCACTCGCACACGCTGAACTTCGTCGGCTACCCGGCACGCGGCAACCCGATCCTGGGCAAGGTGAAGGACAAGGGCGGTGAAGACGGCGCCGGCAAGCTGGACTACGCCCTGGACGGTACCGGCCAGCCGTACACCACGCTGAGCTACGCCAACGGCCCAGGCCACACCGGCAGCAGCAACCAGCAGCCGGCCGGGCCGAAGCGCTACCCGCACAACCCAAGCAGCTTCGAACCGGCCAACGGTCGCCCGAACCTGCGCGAGGTCGACACCGAGCATCCGGACTACATGCAGGAAGCGCTGGTGCCGATGAAGTCCGAATCGCATGGTGGTGAGGACGTCGGCATCTGGGCACGTGGCCCGGGCAGCAAGGCGATCCGCGGCACGCTGGAACAGAACGCGATCTACCACATGATCGTGCAGGCCACCCCAGCCCTGCGCGAGCGCCTGTGCCAGGCCGGCACCTGCGATGACAAGGGCGTCCCTGTGCAGTTGCCGGCACCGACGGCCTTCGAACGCAAGGCCGAGGCCAAGTGATCGCGCGGCAGGCCCGCCCTGCCCCTGCCAGCGGCCGCTTTGCGCGGTCGCTGGCAATGCTTGGCGTGCTGGTCAGTGCCAATGCACAGGCACAGGCACCGGCATGCAAGCTGCTGACCGACGAACACGGGTTGTGGCCGCTCCCCAACTGCGAGGTGGTCGATCACCGGCTGAAGATCAGCGCCGATACGCTGAAGGACCTGAACTACGACGACCACGGCCTGGCCGTGGTGTATGCCGACCAGGGCTTCCACTACGTCGACCGCACGGGCCACAGCCTGCCGGTGCTTACCTGGGACAACGGCCCGGAAACGCCGCAGGAAGGCCTGCTGCGCGGCCGCGTCGGCAATCGCGTGAGCTACTTCGATCTGGAATTCCGCCAGGTGGTGCCGGGCACCTTCGATTTCGCCTGGCCGTTCCAGGATGGCGTGGCCGAGGTCTGCAACGGGTGCCGGCGTGGCATGCCGGATGCCGACGGCCACACGCCGATGAAAGGCGGAGAGTGGTTCCGCATCGACCGCGCGGGCCGTCGGGTGAAGTAGGGTTTCGGCAGGGCTGCGCCCTGCACCTGCCGAAGCCGAAGCCGAAGCCAAATCAAGATCAAAAGCGGCTCTGGTTTTCTGTGAGTTGGGCGGGGCGGTGTGGCTGGTCAGGACACGCCGTAAACCCGTCCTTGGGGGCTCGATGGCGCCATCCATGGCGCCAACGGTCCTGCCCACCCACACCGCCCCACCCCCGACAGATTTCCGGTGACGGTTGGACCGTCCACGCCATGCATGGATCAGATCTGTCAGATATCGAATTGAATCCGGGGGTCAGATCCGTTTTCCTGCGGAAAACGGATCTGACCCCATGAGCAATCCGACAGTTCGCAGGAAACTGTCGAAGGCGGGGTGGGTCCGGTTGCGGGGGCGTGAGCCGCATGGATGCGGCGACCGAGCTTACATGGACGTACTTGCAGCGTCCCCCGCAACCGGACCCACCCCGCCATCCCTCAGCAGACCAGCTGTTGCTGTTGCTGTTGCTGTTGCTGTTGCTGTTGCTCTGGCTCGTAGCAGGTGCAGGGCGCAGCCCTGCCAAGCAAACCCCACCCTATACTTGCCGCCGTGACTGCCTTCCCTGCCCTCGTTCCGCTGGATGCGCCGCTGCTGGTGGGTTACAGCGGCGGTGTCGACTCGACCGTGCTGCTGCACTGGCTGTGGCGCTGCGCACAGGCCTCCGGCACGGCGCTGCGTGCGGTGCACGTACACCATGGCCTGCAGGCCGATGCGGACGCCTGGGTGCTGCATTGCCAGCAGCAATGCGCGGCACTGGGCATTGAACTGGCCGTGCATCACGTGCAGGTCGACAAGCGCGCGGGCCTCGGCCTTGAAGGCGCGGCGCGGCAGGCACGACGTGCAGCGTTCGCCGCCGAACTGCGCGACGGCGAAACACTGGCACTGGCGCAGCACCAGGACGACCAGGCCGAGACCTTCCTGCTGCGGGCCCTGCGCGGATCCGGCGTCGATGGCCTTGCCGCGATGTCCGCACACAGCCGCCTTGGCGAACAGCCTCTATGGCGGCCGCTGCTGGCGGTGCCACGCAGCGCACTGCTCGACTACGCGCGGCAGCACGCGCTGCGCTGGATCGAAGACCCCAGCAATGGCCACGACCACGCCGATCGCAACTTCCTGCGCCTGCAGGTGCTGCCGTTGCTGCGCCAGCGCTGGCCGCATGCGGCTGCGGCATTGGCGGGCAGCGCAATGCACTGCGGGCAGACCCGTGCTCTGCTGGACGAGGAAGACGCCGAGCTGATCGCGCACCTGGAAGTGGCACCACGCGTGCTGTCGCTGCAGTTGCTGCGTCAGGTGTCACCGGGACGCGCCGCGCGCGTGCTGCGCGCCTGGGTGATCGGCCATGGTGCCGCCCCACTGCCGGCCACGGTACTGCAGCAGGGTCTGCACGAACTGCTGCCGGCCAGCAACGATCGCCAGGCGCGGCTGCGCTGGCACGAGCATGCCATCCAGCAATGGCGCGAGCACGCCTATCTGCTGCCCGCGCAGCTGCCATCGCTGCCCTGCGGATGGCAGGCCGAATGGGATGGGCGTGCCCCCCTGCCGCTGCCCGATGGTGGCCAATTGCGCCTGCAGGGCGCCGTGGCCTTCGAACGCCCGCTTCAGGTCCGTGCACGCGTGGGTGGCGAGCGCATCGTGCTGCCCGGCCGCCCGCATTCGCATGCGCTGAAGGACTGCCTGCAACGCGAGCACTTGGCCCCCTGGCGGCGGGCCCAGCTGCCGCTGATCTTCGATGGGCCCCAGCTGCTTGCCGCCGCCGACGTGGTCATCGCAGCTCCCCTGCAGGCCTGGTTGCAGGCCCACGACGCGCAGCTGCAGTGGCGTCCCGGCGGCTGGTGAATTGACCCCCGCGCGCAGCCCGTCCACACTTGCCGCATGGCCAAGAAGTCCCCCGAAAACGCCTCCCCGGTCGCCCAGTTCGAGCAGTCGCTCGAATCGCTGGAACAGCTGGTGGAGCAGATGGAAACCGGCGAGCTGAGCCTGGAAGCCTCGCTCAGTGCTTACGAACGCGGCGTCGGTCTGTACCGCCAGTGCCAGCAGGCGCTGGAACAGGCCGAACTGCGCGTGCGCCTGCTCAGCGATCCGGCGCAGCCGGAAGCATCCGAACCTTTCGATCCGCCCAGCCATGACGGCTGAGGTTCTGTTCGCGCGCTGGCGCGACCGTATCGAAAGCCAGCTCGACGCTGCCCTGCCCTCGCCTGCCGAAGCACCGCAGCGCCTGCACCAGGCCATGCGCTATTCGGTGCTGGGCGGTGGCAAGCGCATGCGCCCGCTGCTGGTGTATGCCAGCGGGCACCTGTTCGGCGCGCAGCCTGAAAGCCTTGACGCAGCGGCGATGGCCGTCGAGCTCATCCACGCCTATTCGCTGGTGCACGACGACCTGCCGGCCATGGACGATGACGCGCTGCGCCGCGGCAAGCCGACCACCCACATCGCCTTCGACGAAGCCACCGCGATCCTGGCCGGCGACGCCCTGCAGACCCGTGCCTTCGGCCTGCTGGCCGATGCGCCACTGCCCGCCACGCTGCGCGTGGCCTGCCTGCAGACCCTGGCCCACGCCTCCGGTGCCTCCGGCATGTGCGGCGGCCAGGCGCTGGACATCGATGCCACCGGCCAGCAGCAGACGCTGGCGGCACTGACCCGCATGCACGCGCTGAAAACCGGCGCGCTGATCCGTGCAGCGGTGCGCATGGGAGCGCTGTGCGGCCAGGCCCACGAACCACAGCTGGCCCAGCTGGACGGCTTCGCCGACGCGCTCGGCCTGGCCTTCCAGGTCCGCGATGACATCCTCGATGTCGAAGCCAGTTCCGAACAGCTGGGCAAGACCGCCGGCAAGGACCAGGCGCAGGACAAGAGCACCTTCCCCGCGCTGCTCGGCATGGACGGTGCGAAGGCGCAGCTGCGCGAACTGGCCGCACGCATGCAGGCTACGTTGGCCGGCCATGGCGAAGAGGCCGACGCGCTGCGCGCGCTGGCCACGCTGGCGGTGGAACGCGATCACTGATCGCTGGCGTGATGCTGCCGCCAAACAGGAACGCCCGGCAATGCCGGGCGTTCCTGTTTGCGCGTGCGGCCGGAATTACTTGATCAGGCGCAGCGCGAACGGGTAGCGGTAGGCTTCGCCGTTGTTGGCCTTCACGGCGGCGATGATGCAGAACACCAGGTTCAGGATGCCGACGATCGGCGCCAGGATGCCGCCGATGATCACGATGGTCAGCACGATGCAGATCAGCATCGCGATGGTGATGGTGATCTGGAAGTTCAGCGCTTCCTTGGCCTGGTCTGTCACGAAGGACTTGCTGGCGTCATCCTTGTTGATCAGCCAGATGATCAGCGGGCCGATGAACCAGGTGAAGATGCCCAGCAGGTGCGCGGCCAGCGCCATGGTGCGCTGGTCGGCCGGGGCATTGGTGGTTGCCGGCGGCGGCGGGACGTTATCGAATTCACTCACGACAAAACTCCTTTTCATTGGGTGGTCTTGACCCACCAGCACAAGCTGGTTGCGTCAGGCGGGCATAGCTTACGCCATCGACGCCATCAATCATTACCGGCAATGGTCATCCGCCCCAGCAGGATCGAGCCGGTCCGGATGTGCGAGCGCGGGTCGACGTCGCTGCCGACCGCCTCGATGCTGCTGAACATCTCGCGCAGGTTGCCGGCGATGGTGACGCCGTCCACCGGGTACTGGATCTCGCCGTTCTCGACACGGAAGCCGCCGGCGCCGCGCGAATAGTCGCCGGTCACCCCGTTCACACCCTGCCCCATCAGCTCGGTCACCAGCAGGCCGTCACCCATCTGTCGGGCGATCTCTTCGAGCGAGCCGGCATTGGCCGCCAGCTGCAGGTTGTGCACACCGCCAGCATTGGCGGTGGTCTGCAGGCCCAGCTTGCGCGCCGAATAGCTGCCCAGCACATAGCGCTGCAGCACGCCGTCACGGACCAGCGCCGAAGCACGGGTGGCCACGCCGTCGCCGTCGAAGGCGGCCGAGCGCAGGCCGCGGCGCAGGTGCGGCAGTTCGTCAATCTGCATCCACTCCGGGAACAGGCGCTGGCCGACGCTGTCCAGCAGGAAACTGGCCTGGCGGTACAACGCGCCGCCGGACACTGCCGACAGCAGGTGGCCGACCAGGCTGCGCGCCACTTCCGGGGCGAACAGCACCGGCATGCTGCCAGTGGCCAACGAACGCGGCTGCAGGCGGGCCACGGTGCGCTCGGCGGCGCGGCGGCCGACCAGACCCACGTCTTCCAGGTCCCCCTGTGCCAGCGCGCTGGTATACCAGCCATCGCGCTGCATGCCGTCGCCCTGCCCGGCGATCAGCGCGCAGCCGACCGAATGGTGGGTGCCTCGCTCACGACCGAAGAAGCCATGCGAATTGGCGTACACCGACAGGCTCTGCATGCTCGATACGGAAGCGCCATCGGAATTGCGGATCTGCGCATCGGCCTCGCGGCCAGCGGCCTCGCAGGCCAGGGCCAGGTCCACCGCCTCATCGGCCTGCAGCGCCCACGGGTGCCAGCCATCCAGGTCCGGGAAGTCGGTGGCCATCAGCGCGGCCTCGGCCAGGCCGGCGGCCGGGTCATCCTCGGTATGCCGGGCAATCGCGCAGGCCTGCTCGACCGTAGCGGCCAGGCTGGCCTCGTTCAGGTCGCCAGTGCTGGCACTGCCCTTGCGCTGCCCGAAATAGACGGTCACGGCGATGCCACGGTCACGGGTGGACTGCACAGTCTCGACCTCGCCGAGGCGGACATTGACCTCCAGGCCCCGATCCTCGCTGCAGCTGACCTCGGCCTGGCTGGCGCCCAGCGCGCGGGCGCGGTCGAGCAGCTGCTGGGAGAGGTCGGCCAGCCGTTCCAGCCGGGCCAGGCTGTCGTCGCCGACGGCCACTTCAGGGGCGATCACGTTCAATGCTTTATCCTGTACGGGTTGGGCCCGGCATCACGCCGGGCGACTTTTTTTGAAATCAGGTAGGGACGATGCGCGGACGCGACGAAGAAACCGGTGAATTCCACGACAAGAGCCGCAGCCAGAACCGGCGCGATGCACTCGACGTGCTGGCCCTGGGTGAGAAGCTGGTGTCGCTGACCCCGGCCCAGCTGGCGCGCCTGCCGATTCCGGAAGACCTGCTGCCGCACATCGCCGAGTGCAAGCGCATCACCGCCCACATCGCCCACAAGCGCCAACTGGCGTTCCTGGCCAAGCACATGCGCCGCGAAGAAGAGGCCACGCTGGATGCGATCCGCGATGCGCTGGACGCCAACAGCGAAACCGGCCGCCGCGAAGTGGCGATGATGCACCGCGTGGAAGACTGGCGCGACCGCCTGCTGGCCGAGGGTGACAAGGCGCTGGCCGCTCTGCTCGATGACTATCCGCAGGCCGACCGCCAGCAGCTGCGCACGCTGGTACGCAACGCGCAGGCCGAGAAGGCCAGGAACAAGCCGCCGCGCGCTTACCGCGAGATCTTCCAGGTGCTGCGCGGCCTGATGCTGCCGGCCGCGCTGGGCCTGAAGGCCGGCGCCGAAGACACCGACCACATCGGGACCGGCGAAGCCGACGAGGACTGAGTCCGCGTCGGCCCGGGCGGTTGCTGTGGCCATCGCCACGCTCAGGCCTGGGTACCGCCGACGGTGATGCCCTCGATCAACAGCGAGGGCTGGCCGACACCCACGGGCACGCTCTGCCCGTCCTTGCCGCAGATGCCCACGCCCTCGTCCAGGGCCAGGTCATTGCCGACCATGCGCACCTTCTGCATGGTTTCCGGGCCGTTGCCGATCAGGGTCGCGCCCTTCACCGGCGTGGTGATGCGGCCGTCCTCGATCAGGTAGGCCTCGGTGGCCGAGAACACGTACTTGCCACTGGTGATGTCGACCTGGCCACCGCCGAAGTTGACCGCGTACAGGCCCTTCTTCACCGAACGGATCATCTCCTGCGGATCGTGCTCGCCGGCGCGCATGTAGGTGTTGGTCATGCGTGGCATGGTCAGGTGCGCGAACGATTCACGGCGCCCGTTGCCGGTCGGGGCCATGCCCATCAGCCGCGCATTGAGGCTGTCCTGCATGTAGCCGACCAGGATGCCGTCCTCGATCAGCGTGGTGCACTGGCTGGGGTGGCCTTCATCGTCGATGTTCAACGAACCGCGGCGGCCGTCGAGGGTGCCGTCGTCGACGATGGTCACCCCCGGTGCCGCCACACGCTCGCCGATGCGGCCGGCGTAGACGCTGGTGCCCTTGCGGTTGAAGTCGCCTTCCAGGCCGTGGCCGACCGCTTCGTGCAGCAGCACGCCCGGCCAACCCGGGCCGAGCACCACCGGCATCATGCCGGCCGGCGCCGGCACCGCTTCCAGGTTCACCAGCGCCTGGCGCAGCGCTTCCTGGGCGAGGGCTTCGGGGCGGCCGCTGGCAAACAGGTCTTCGTAGCCATAGCGGCCACCGCCCCCGGCATAGCCGGACTCGCGACGGCCGTTGTGCTCGACGATCACCTGCACATTCAGGCGTACCAGCGGACGCACATCGGCCGCCAGCACACCGTCGCTGCGGGCGATCAGCACCGTATCGACGCCGCCGGACAGGCTCACCATCACCTGCCTCACGCGCGGGTCGGCGGCACGCAGGTAACCATCCAGGCGCTTGAGCACCTCGACCTTGGCTTCGTTGCCGATACCATCGATCGGGTCCAGCGCCGGGTACAGTGCGCGCGCATTGCCGCGCAGCAGCGATCGCCCGGACTGCGCACCGCCCTCACGCGAGATCGCGCGCGCCGACTGCGCCGCCGCCAGCAGCGCGTCGGCATGGATGTCATCGGAGTACGCAAATCCGGTCTTCTCGCCGGAAATCGCACGTACGCCCACCCCCTGCTCGATGGAATGGGCACCGTCCTTGACGATGCCGTCTTCCACGCTCCAGCTCTCGCGGCGGGCGTGCTGGAAATAAAGGTCGCCGAAGTCGACACCGGGGCCGAGCAACTGGCCGAAGGTGCGCTCAAGGCCAGCGGTATCCAGGCCGCCGGGGCGAAGCAGGCGGTCTTGGGCAAGCGTCAGGGCGATATCAGTCATGGTTTCGATCTGGGGGTGCGGGGGCGCTCAGGCAAGCCCCGTGAACAGGGAACCGCGCTCAGCGCGAGCGCGGCAGGTCGGTGACGGTCGGCGGAATGGCCGGTGCAGACGCCGGCACGGGCGGTGATGGGGTCTTGTCGCGGCTGCGCTCGATCACTTCCACCTTCGGTTCCTTCCATGGACCGGTCACCTTGTAGGTTCGGGCGCCAATCTCGCCCAGCGGCTTGGACAATACCGCATTGGTGGCCGCGCCCAGCGCGGCCCCCACCGGGCCGCCGGCCACCGCACCGACCACGGTCAGCAGGTTGCCCGCGCGCGGGTTGACGTCGATGGTCTGGTCGAACCGCTGGTTGCGCAGGTCAGCCTGGCCACGGATGGTGATGTTGGCCGCCGGGCCTTCGATCAGCACCTTGTCGGTGCGCGCCATGCCCTGGCCGAACTGCATGCTGCCGTCGATCTGGTTGAACGCGAAGCCCTTGGAGAAAAAGTCGCGGAAGTCGAACATCAGGCGCCGCGGCAGCTGCGCGACGCTGAGCAGGCCCAGCACGCGGCCGGCGCCTGGCTCCAGCTCCAGCAGCTGGCCATTGCGCGCGTGCAGGTCGAGACTGCCCTGCAGGTTGCCCAGCTGGAAGTCCGACGGGCCTCCGCTCCACGAGGCCTGCAACTGCGCCTGGCCGGAACCGCCGCGCAACTGGCCGCCGTAATCAAGATTCTGCATCAACCCACCCAGATCCTCACTGCGCACCTGTGCGGTCAACTCGGTTCGGGCACCACCGGTCCGGCCCAGCCAGCGACCGCTGATGTCGATCTCCTGGTCCGGCGCACGGAAACGCAGCGCATCCACGTTCAGGCCATTGGCCAACGGTCGCGTGCGCAGCACCGCCTGGCCCAGCACCACCTTGCCGAACTTCAGGTCGGCAATGTCCAGCGCGAACGGCGGCAGCTTGGCCGGGTCCATGTCGTTGGCACCGGCCTGTACCCGCGCCGGTGCAACCGGCGCGCCCGGTGCCGCCGGCAGTGACTGCCAGTGCACGCGGTCAAGCTGGCCACTGATCGTGCCACCGTCCGCATTGGGGACAGTCAGGCGTCCGGCCAGCGACGGGCCGTCCAGCCGCACATCCAGTGCCTGTGAGCCCGGGTGCAGCTGCAGCCGGGTCTGCTCGAACACGCCGCCGATCAGCTTCAACTGGCCAACCTGCACGTCCACCGCTCGCAGCGGCATCGCATCGTCGTCCCCGCCACCCCGCGCCAGGCCGATCCACTCCAGCGCATCCAGCGTCGCGCTGCGGCCATTGACCGTCAGCCCGCTCGGCGGCGGCTCACGATCAACATGATCACTGCCCAGCGTGACCTGCACGCCGGTCTGGTTGTTGTGGCTGCGTGCGGCCAGGGCCAGGCGCTGGCCGAAGGCCACATCGATGCGGCCGGCGCCCATCGGCAACTGCGCGGCCACCGTGGTCGCCAGCGCTTCGGCGGCCGGCTTGTCCAGCGGTGCCGGCAGGTCCAGCCGGGTGCCGACCAGGTCCGAACTCAACCGCAGTTCACTCGGCGGCGCGGGCGCCCCCGGGGCCACCTTGGGCAGGTTGACCGCGATGGTCCACGCTGAAGTGCCGGTGATGTAGGGCTTGAGCCAGGTCATTTCCGGTGCGCGGTCGATCAGTACGCCCGCATCAAGATGCGCCGTCAGCTGCGATTCGAAAGCCCGCGTGCTGTCGTGCACGTAGCCACCAGCGCGCAGGCTCAGGCGGCCATCCTGGCCGAGGTGGCGCACCGCCAGTTCCTCAGCGCCGAAGCCGCCATTGCTGTAGCGCGCCTGCCCTCGCATGTTGTCGAAGGCCAGCTGGAAGCGCTTGTCGACCAGCTTCACGCCGGTCAGGTCGACCGTCCCCTGCAGATGACCACCGCCTTCATCATGGTGCAGCGGCTGCAGCAGATCGAAAGTCACATGCGCCGGACCACTGGCGACCAGGTTGTCCAGCGTATCGCCGTAATCCTTGTGCAACGGGCTCTGGCGCAGCATCGCCAGCAGCTTGCCGGCCTCGCTCGGCGCGTCGGCACGTACGTACAACGGCTGGTGCCCGAAGTCCGGAATGCCCGCTTCGAATTTCTGTACCGCCACGCCGGCAAGATCACCCCGTCCACGCATGTCGAAGCCAGGGCCGATGAAGGCGATGTCGGCGTCGACCTGGCGCATCAGCGGCCAGTCGTGCTGGAAGCGGATGTCGCCATTGGTGATGTGGCCGGTGGCCTCGAAGCGGCCATCATTGTTGTCGAACGGCCAGTCGTCCAGGTCACCGGTGACCAGGCCGACACCACCACGCACCTGGCCGCCGGCCAGTGCCATGTCCAGCCAGTCGGTGGCGCCCTTGCTCATCTTGGAGTGGATCCAGAAGCGCTTGGCCGCCGTCATCGGCACGTCGTCCAGCTTCGCGGCCAGCTGCAGCCACGGCCGCGTACCGTCGCCCTGGAACCAGACGCCGCCGCGCACGTCGGCCGCGTAGTCGGTGCCTTCCACGCGCATGGCCGGCGTTCCGATCCGCCAACCGCCGCCCTCGTCGCGCCACCCCACGACCTGTCCGGCCAGATGCAGGTCATGCCGCACGCCAAAGCCGGTCGGCCAATCGAACTGCAGCTGCCGTTGCGGCTGCAGCTGCAGGCTGAAGCCATCGGCGTCGCCTTCAAAGCGCCCGCCCAGGCCGCGCAGGCCGGGCGAGTTGCCCACGCTGGCGAAACCCAGCGACTGCAGTTCACCCTGCGCCCACAGGGGGCCATCGTGTTCGCCCGACAGCTGCAACGCGCGCACGTCCAGCTGCGGCCTGGACAGGAACAGCCAGCGACGCAGGCCCGGCTCAAGGCGATCACTCAGAGCCAGCGCACGCAGTGCGATGCCGGCCTGCACCGCACCGGCGTTCACCCGCAGCTGCTTGCCGATCTGCAGCTGCAGGCCATCGAGCTGCTGTGCGCCATCTTCGGTCTTCAGGCGCAGGCGCGGCACCTGCAACGCCCAGCCATCGGCCTGGCGCTGCCAGCGCAGGCGGGCCTGCAGCCGCTGCAGCTGCAGCTGCGGCGCTGCCACGCCGGGCATCGGTGCACCGTCGACGCGCACGTCCCGCAGGTCCGAATCGGTGGTCAGCGCGACCGGCGCGAAATCACGCAGGGTCAGCCACAGGTTCAGCTCGCCCTTGCCCTCGCGCAGGCGCACGCCGCCGGCCGCCAGCAAGGGCGACCAGGCATGGAAATCGACCGGGTCGGCGCCGAGCCAGGCCTGGCCGTTGCCACGCGCACGGTCCACGTCCAGTACCGCGGTCAGCGGCAGCGCTTGTGCATCGGCCCAGGCGCGTACACCCACGCGCAGGCGATCACCATTGACCCGCATGCGCAGGTCGATGCGCGGCAGCGTGGTGTCGATGCCGATCCCCGGCGCGTGCACGCCCAGGCGGCCGCCGATCACCTGCAGCTCGCCGAGCCGGCGCAACGCATCCAGCGGATCCCCCCCGTTGTCGGATTGCGGCAACCCGCGCACCGACCAGCGTCCGTCTTCGCCCTGCTGCAGGTCCAGGGCCAGGCCACGCAGGCGCAATTCGGTCAGCGAGCGCCCGGGCAGCAGCCCGCTGTACATCGATACCAGCACCTCGGCCTCGCCGATCGCCAGGCCCTGCCCGGCACCGATGCGCAGGCCCTTCAGCTGCAGCAGCGGGCCACGACGGGTCCAGGTCGTCTGCAGCTGGTCAAAACGCACCGGCTGGCCAGCCCGCTCGCTCAGCCAGGCGGCGATCCTGTCGGGATGACGCTCGGCCAGCGGCAGCAGTTGGCTGAAGGTGCCCACCAGCAGTGCAAGCCCGACCAGGCCCACCGCACAGGCGGCAATGAAATGACGGCGGATCCTTCGCAGTCGCAGGCGCGGCGGCGCGCTCATCGGCCACCGCCGGCCTGCAGCCGGCGAGGATCAGAGCAGAACGACATCGAATTGCTCCTGCAGGTACTGCTCGTCCGCCTGGAAGCGGATGCTCTTGCCGAGGAACTCTTCCAGCTCGGCCACCGCCGAGGATTCCTCATCGGTGATGCGCGCGACCACCTTGGTCGATGCGATCACCAGCAGGCGCGCGGCATCGAACTGGCGCACGGCACGGGTGATCTCGCGGAAGATCTCGTAGGTCACCGTCTCGGTGGTCTTGATGCTGCCGCGGCCGCTGCACTGCGGGCAGGTTTCCGACAGCTGGCGCTCCAGGCTTTCGACCGTGCGCTTGCGGGTCATCTCCACCAGGCCCAGCGGCGAGAAGTCGTACACCGTGGTCTTGGCATGGTCGCGGGCCAGCGCCTTTTCCAGCGTGCGCAGCACCTGACGGCGATGCTCTGCATCATCCATATCGATGAAGTCGATAATGATGATGCCGCCCAGGTTGCGCAGCCGAAGCTGACGCGCCACTGCCTGCGCCGCTTCCAGGTTGGTGCGGAACACCGTCTCTTCCAGGTTGCGCTGGCCGAGGAACGAGCCGGTATTGACGTCGATGGTGGTCATCGCCTCGGTCTGGTCGATCACCAGGTAGCCACCGGATTTGAGCGGCACCTGCTTGTCCAGCGCGCGGCCGATCTCGTCTTCCACGCCGAACATGTCGAAGATCGGGCGGTCGCCGGAATACAGCTCCAGCTTTTCGGCCAGCACCGGCATGTACTTGGCGACGAAGGCCTGCAGCTGGCCGAAGGTCTCCTTCGAGTCCACCTTCACCTTGTCCACGTCCTTGCGGATCAGGTCGCGCACGGACCGCAGCGGCAGGCTCAGGTCTTCATAGATGATGCTGCACGACGGTGCTTCGCGGCCGCGGCGCTCGACCACGTTCCACACGCGCGACAGGTAGGCGATGTCCTCGGCGATGGCCTCGGCCGGCTGCCCTTCGGCGTTGGTCCGCACGATGTAACCGTAGCCACCATGCTGTGCCGACAGTTCGGTCACCAGCGCCTTCAGGCGGGCGCGCTCGGTTTCGTCCTCGATGCGCGCCGACACGCCCACTACCTTGGACTGCGGCAGCAGCACCATGTAGCGCGAGGGAATGCTGATCTGCGTGGTCAGGCGGGCGCCCTTGGTGCCGATCGGGTCCTTCACTACCTGCACCACGATGTCCTGGCCGTCACGCAGCAGCTCGACGATCGGCACGCTGGCCGGCGGCGGCAGGGTGGTGTTCTCGGTGTCGGCGCTGGCCACCGGTGCCGGCCGCACCACGTCGTTGGCGTGCAGGAACGCGGCGCGCTCCAGGCCGACTTCGACGAAGGCGGCCTGCATGCCGGGCATGACCCGCTGCACCTTGCCCTTGTAGATGTTGCCGACCACGCCACGGCGCCAACCGCGCTCGATGTGCAGTTCCTGCAGCATGCCGTTTTCGATCACCGCGACCCGGGTCTCGCGCGGGGTCACATTGACCAGGATTTCCTCAGACATCGGCAGCCTCCCTGGCGGCATCGGCAGTGGGGACCGGCACGCCACAGCGCGCCAGCAGACGATCGGTATGCAGCAGCGGCAGCCCCATCACGCCGGAGTAGCTGCCGGAAAGATGTTCGATCCAGCGTTCGGCCCCGCCCTGGATGGCGTAGGCACCGGCCTTGTCCAGCGGCTCGCCGGTGGCGACATAGGCGGCGATGTCGGCGGCGTCGATCGGGGCGAAGGTCACCTCGGAAATGACCAGCTCGCTGTCCAGGCCGCCCGCACCGACCACCACCACGGCGGTCATCACCTGGTGGGTGCGCCCGGCCAGCCGCGCCAGCATCGCCCGCGCGTCAGCGGCATCGACCGGCTTGCCGAAGACCTCGCCATCCAGCACGACCTCGGTATCCGAACCAAGCACCCGCGCCTGCGGGTCGTCGGCCAGCACCCGGGCCAGCCCGGCGCGCGCCTTGTCGGCGGCGACCCGGCATACATACTGTTCGGCGCTTTCAGTGGCCGCGCGCTGCTCGACGACCTCCAGGTCAAGGGCCTGGAAGGGGCGTCCGAGTCGGGCCAGCAGCTGGTTGCGTCGGGGGGAGCGGGAAGCAAGATAGAGCATCGGCACAGCATAACCTGACGCCGCCACCTGAATCGTCGGCAACCCGTTACGGAACGCGTACAACCCCGAACAGGCTCACAGCGCGTTCATCGCTACGACACCACCCTCACCGGCACAACAAGGAGATCCCATGCGCCTGACCGCCACCCCGCTGCTGCTTGCCCTGTCCCTCGCCCTTGGAACCTCGATGACTGCTCATGCCGCTCCGTCGTCGCCGTCGATCGCCGCCGCGGCCGAAGGCACCCTGCTGAACATCTCGGCCAACGCCGAGGCCACCCGCGTGCCGGACGTCGCCACCCTGTCGGCCGGTGTGGTCACCCAGGCTGCCGACGGCAACAGCGCCATGCGCCAGAACGCCCAGCAGATGGACAAGGTGCTGGCCGCGATCAAGGCCGCCGGCATCGCCGAGCGCGACGTGCAGACCAGCGGCGTCAGCCTCAACCCGCAGTACCGCTATGCCGACAATGAGGCACCGAAGATCACCGGCTACCAGGCCAGCAACACGGTCAGCCTGAAGGTCCGCGACATCGCCAAGCTCGGCAAGGTGCTCGACGCGCTGGCCGCGCAGGGGGCCAACCAGATCAACGGTCCGCAGTTTGAGATCGACCAGCCCGAACCGGTCTATGACGAAGCCCGCCTGGCCGCCCTGAAGAAGGCCCAGGCCCGCGCCCAGACCTATGCCAGATCGCTGGGCCTGCAGGTGCGCCGCATCGTCAGCATCTCTGAAAACAGCAACGGCGGTTTCCGCCCGATGCCGATGATGCGCACCATGGCCGCCGGCGCGGCGATGGACAAGGCTACCCCGGTCGCACCGGGTGAATCGACCGTCTCGGTCAACCTGGACGTGGTGTTCGAACTGGGCCGCTGATCGCGCCCGGCACGGCCGACGCAGGCGGGTCCCGCAGGGGCCCGCCTTTTTCGTGTATTCCGGCGGCGTTGGCTGAAGGCCAGCCCAACGCGCATGCCCCTGCCTCTAGGCAGTGGCCGCCATGCCGCGCTACTGATGGACTGCCAGCCGCGTGCGGCAACCCCGCCACGGACCCTGGTGTGTTGAGGACTTCGTCACTGGCATGGAGGTGGATCATGGTTCGTACCTATCCCGTTGCATCCCCGCACTTCGACCCCGCCCGCGTAGCCGCCTGGAGTGCAGCGATCGCCCTGCACCTGCTGGCCTTCCTGTTGCTGCTCATCCCTGCGACCTACCAGGCCGTGCAGGCCCCGCGTGAAAAGACGCCGGTCCGGCTGATCGAGAAGATCCCGCCACCGCCGACGCCGCCGGCTCCAGTCCCGCCAAAAGAGATCGTCCAGGTGGTACCGAAGCCCCGGACGCAGCCGGTGGTACCGCCACTGCCCGCACCCACCGCGACCGTGGAAGAGACCCAGGGCATCGCATTGCCGGCCGCCGAACCGGCTCCGCCGCAGCTGGCGCCCAGCATCGACACTTCCACCCCGTTGGCCGGCGCCCAGCTGCAGTACCGCAGTGCTCCGCCGCCGACCTATCCGATCCAGTCCCTGCGCAACCACGAACAGGGCACGGTGCTGTTGCGGGTGGAAGTGGACACCCGTGGCCAGCCGGTCGCGGTCAGCGTCGAGCGCAGCAGCGGCTCGCGCAACCTGGACCAGGCCGCCCGCCAGCAGGTGCTCAAGCACTGGCGCTTCGAGCCTGCCCAGCGTGACGGCGTGGCGGTTCCGGCCATCGGCATGGTGCCGGTGCAGTTCTCGCTGCCGGACTGAGCGTCCCACCGGCCCGGCCCCGCGCCGGGCCGGCCCCTGCCAATGCCCGACAAATGCGGACATGCCCGAGCCAAGCGTTACTGATTAAGCAAAAATTCACGTCTTCGTCACCTGCTGGAAACCTAGATTGGCGCGTCCCGGTATCGATCCGGCGACAGCCCTCAACGCTACGGTTTTCCAGTTAGGAGAGAAGCTGTGAAACACCCGATCCAACGGCCCGCCAGCCGCCGCCGCACCACCCTGGCATCGTCCATCACCCATATCCTTGCTGGCAGCACCCTGCTGCTGGTCGGCGCCGTGGCTTCTTCCTCAGCCTTTGCACAGGAGCAGGCCACCAACCTCGACCGCATCACGGTCACCGGCTCCAACATCCCGCGCACCAACACCGAGACACCGTCGCCGGTGCAGGTGGTGACCCGCCAGGAAATCGACCGCACCGGCAAGACCACGGTCGCCGAGTACCTGCAGACCCTGACCGCCGACGGCGCAGGCTCCATTCCCAAGACCTTCGGCAACGGCTTCGCCGGTGGCGGCGCCGGCATCTCGCTGCGCGGCCTGGGCGCCGGCTCGACGCTGGTGCTGTTGAACGGCCGCCGCATGGCCACCTACGGCCTGGCCGATGACGGCCAGAAGGTCTTCACCGACCTCAGCACCATCCCGCTCGATGCCGTCGAGCGCGTGGAAGTGCTCAAGGACGGCGCCTCGGCGATCTATGGCTCCGACGCCATCGCCGGCGTCGTCAACATCATCCTGCGCAGCGACTTCCAAGGCGCCATCCTGCGCGGTTCCTACGGCATTTCCGGTGACGGCGATGGCGACGCGAAGAAGGCGACCCTCACTGCCGGCACCGGCGACCTGTCCAGCGATGGCTGGAATGCGTTCTTCAGCCTGGACGTCGGCAAGACCGACGCGATCAAGATCAGCGACCGCAAGAACCGCAAGTGGATCGGCACCGGCGATATCCGGCGCTGGGGTTACGACGCTGCAGACGCGCAGTTCCTGGGCGGTGCCTACCTGTCGGGCGGTACCGCCGGCGGCGTGGGTCCCAATGGCTCGGTGTTCGATGCCACCGGCCATCTGGTTGCCCTGCCGGGCTGCGCCGGGCTGACCACGATTCCCGGGCAGAGTGACGCGACCGCGCAGGCCCAGGGTTGCCTGTGGGATCCGGCGCAGCAGTACCGCGACCTGAGCCCGGAAGAGAAGTACGTGAACGTGTTCGGCCGCGCCAGCTTCGCGTTTGGTGAAGGCGGCGAGGTCTATACCGAGATCGGTTACTCGAAGAAGGAAACGATCTTCAGCAATACGCCATCCGGCGTATCCGGCGGCTGGGGCTACCCTGGCGGCCCGGTCAACGCCAACAGCGGTGCCGGTGCGACCCAGCTGTATGCAGGTCATCCGGACAACCCGCTGCCCACCGCGGCCCGCCTGCGTTACAGCGCGTGGGACGTGGGCCCGCGCGTGACCGACAATACCAATGAGTTCAACCGCTTCCTGGTGGGTGTCAAGGGCAACTGGGGCGACTGGAGCTACGACACCGCCTACCTGCATTCCGGCACCGACCTGGTCAACAAGCGCACGGGTTTCCTGCGTTATGACGCAGTACGCTGCGTGCTGGGCAATCCGGCCTGCCCCTATGGCACCTGGCGCATCGGCGACAATGCCTCGCAGACGCCGCAGTCGGTCTACGATGCCATCAGCCCGACCATCAGCGCGCGTGCCAAGTCGAGCCTGGACATGTTCGACTTCACCATCTCGCGCAGCCTGATGGATCTCAAGGGCGGTCCGCTGGGCCTGGCCTTCGGTACGGAGTGGCGCAAGACGAGCAACAGCCTGACGCCGCAGACCTTCACCGATATCGGCCAGATCATCGGCCTGGGCTACTCGGCCTACGACGGCACGCAGAATGTGTATGCCGGCTACGCCGAACTGTCCGCACCGGTGCTGGAGCAGTTGGAGCTGAGCGCTGCGGTCCGCTACGACAAGTACGAAAGCGGCGAAGGCAAGGCCACGCCGAAGCTGGGCGTGAAGTGGACCCCGGCCGACTGGATCGCACTGCGCGCCAGCTACGCTGAAGGCTTCCGTGCGCCGAACCCGGCCGAGAACGGTGACGGTGGCCTGGCCGCTTTCTCCAACGCCCGCGATCCGGTGCGTTGCGCCATCGACCCGGCCAACGAATGCACCGCGCGCTCGGTGGCGATCATCACGCGGCCGAACAAGGACCTGAAGCCGGAAGAGTCCAAGAGCTACTCGGTGGGCATCGTGCTGCAGCCAACCTCGACCACCTCGCTGACTGTGGATGCGTGGGAAATCAAGCGCACCAACGAAATCGCGCAGGGCAGCACGGCCGACGCCATCGCCGCGGGCAACGTTCTCCGCGATGCCAACAACATCGGCGGAGTCGCCAACAGCGGCACCATCCTGGCCGTCAATACCGCCTACGTGAATGCCAACTCCTCGCGCGTCCGCGGTATCGACACCGACATCCGCCAGACCTTCGACATCGGCCCGGGCCAGCTGGAAATGGACCTGCAGTGGAGCCACGTGCTCAAGTTCGAGCGCACCGAGGGTGATACCACCGTCGACTATGTGGGCACCCACGGCAACTGCGACGTGACCAACTGCATCGGCACGCCGAAGGACCGCATCAACTTCGGCACCACCTGGAAGCAGGGCCCGTGGAGCATCAGCGGCGTGGCCAACTACATCAGCAAGCTGGAGAACAAGGACCGCCGCGGCGGTGACTACCTGGCCTTCTATGAAGACGGCGAGCCGGTAGAGAAGATCTCCTCGTTCACCACCTTCGATCTGTCCGGCCGCTGGAACATCACCGAAGCCTTCGAGCTGAACGCTTCGGTGCAGAACGTGTTCGACCGCATCGCGCCGCTCGACCCGAGCACTTACGGTGCAGTCAATTACAACCCGCTGCACTTCAGTGGTGCGATTGGCCGCTACTTCACTGTCGGCGCCAAGTACACGTTCAAATAATCCCGCTGCTGTGTTTGCTTCGAAGGCCCGGGCTGTTGCCCGGGCCTTCGTCGTTTCCTGGCTGTTCGTTGTCCATGCCGGCTCCCGCACACCCGGCCTTGCAGCCATGTTCACGAGTACATGGCTAGGGTGTGCTCGCGGCATCCGGGCCGCAGGGGATCTCAATGGCCACGACATCGCAACGCCTCGGCCTGCCGGCGTTGACTGCACTGGTAGTCGGCTCGATGGTCGGCGCCGGTATCTTTTCGCTGCCGCAGAACGTCGCGCGCAGTGCCGGTCCGGCCGCCTTGATGATCGGCTGGGCGCTGAGCGGTGCGGGCATGCTGATGCTGGCCTTCGTGTTCCAGGCCCTGGCCAACCGCCGTCCGGACCTGGACACCGGCATCTACGCATATGCACGCGAAGGCTTCGGCAACTACATCGGCTTCTCCGCGGCGTGGGGCTACTGGGTCGCTTCGGTACTGGGCAATGCCAGCTTCTTCGTGCTGATCTTCAGCGGCCTGGGCCATTTCATGCCAGTGTTCGGCGAAGGCAACACGCCAGCCGCAGTGGCCGCTTCGTCCGTACTGTTGTGGACCGTCCACCTGCTGGTGCTGCGCGGCCTGCGCACAGCAGCCATCGTCAACGGCCTGGTGACAGTGGCCAAGCTGCTGCCCATCGCACTGTTCCTGGTGCTGGCCGCCGGCGCGTTCCGCATGGAGGTGTTCCGCGCCGACTTCTTCGGCACGCCTGCGCTCGGCGACCTCGGCCAGCAACTGCGCGGCATGATGCTGGTCACCGTGTGGGTGTTCATCGGCATCGAAGGCGCCAGCATCTATTCGCGGCGAGCCGCGCGCCGTGCCGACGTCGGCCGTGCCACGGTGATCGGTTTCCTGGGGGTCTGGCTGCTGCTGGTCCTGGTCAGCCTGCTGTCGATGGGCGTGCTGTCGCAGGCCGAACTGGCCGGGCTGCCCAACCCGTCGATGGCCTACGTGCTGCGCGCCATCGTCGGCGAATGGGGCGCGACGGTGATCATCGCCGGTTCGATCATTTCGGTGCTGGGCGCGCTGCTGGCCTGGGTGCTGCTGTGTGCCGAAGTGCTGTATGCCGCCGCTGGCGACGGCACGATGCCCGCCTTCCTGGGACGCGAGAATGCGCGTGGCGTGCCGGCCAATGCATTGTGGTTGAGCAACGGGCTGATCCAGCTGTTCCTGCTGCTGGTGCTGTTCAATGCGGGCAGCTACACCGGCCTGGTGCTGCTGGCCGCATCGATGAGCCTGGTGCCCTACTTCCTGTCCACCGCGTTCGGCGTGCAACTGGCCTGGCGCGGGCAGTCCTACGCGGGTGAGCCACGCGAGCGCTGGCGCGATTTCGTCGTCGCGCTGCTGGCCAGCGCCTACGCGCTGTGGCTGGTGTATGCCGGCGGCCTGAACAACCTGCTGCTGTCGGTGCTGCTGTACGTGCCCGGCGTTGTTCTGTTTGCGCAGACCCGGCGCCAGCGCGGCGAGCCGGTTTTCACGCGCTGGGAGTGGGCGCTGTTCGGCGCGATCCTGGCAGTAGCGATCGCCACGCTGGCAGCGTTCTGGAAGGGCCGGATCACGCTGTAGCGCCGAGCGCGTGCCCGGCTTGGAGGATGCAGCCGAGCATGGGCTCGCCGCCACAACACGGCAAAAAAAAACCTGCATCTCGCGATGCAGGTTTTGCAAGGTGGCGCCCGAAGTTGGACTCGAACCAACGACCCCCTGATTAACAGTCAAGTGCTCTAACCGGCTGAGCTATTCGGGCAGACGACTAGTATAACCACTCTTCACGCGCGATGGTAGGGGTGATTGGCAATCATTGCGGCAGCCCGATACAGCTGCTCGGCCACCACCAGACGCACCAGCATGTGCGGCAGCGTCAGCGGTCCGATCGACCACTTTTCGTCGGCCAGCGCGGAGACCTCTGGCGAATGCCCTTCCGGGCCACCGATCAGGAACGCCAGGTCCCGGCCCTGCCCGCGCCAATGCTCCAGGCGCTGCGCCAGCTGCTCGGAACTCAACTGCCGCCCCGGCACGTCCAGTGCCACCACGTAAGCGTTCTTCGGCAGCGCGGCGATGACCCGCTTGCCTTCATCCTCGGTGGCACGGCGCGGATCGCGCCCCTTGCCGCGCAGGCCGGGTTCGATTTCCACCAGCTCGAACGGCAGCCAATGCGACAGCCGCTTCTGGTATTCGGCGAACCCCTGCGCGACCCAGCTGGGCGCGCGTTCACCGGTGGCGATCAGGCGGGCTTTCATCAACGGTCCTCCAAAACGTCGACGGCGCCATCGGCGCCGTCGAAGGGATGCGTCAACGTGCGGCTCAGGCCACTTCGTCGTCGCTGGACGGCGGCTGGTCGCCGACGGTCCACAGGCGCTCGAGCGCGTAGAACTCACGCACGCGCGGCAGCATCACGTGGACGATCACGTCGCCCAGATCGACCAGCACCCACTCCGCTTCGCGCTCGCCTTCAACACCCAGCGGCATCACGTCGATGTTCTTGGCGAAGCGCACGACTTCATCGGCAATCGACTTGACGTGGCGGGTCGAAGTGCCCGAAACGACGATCATGTAGTCGGCAACGCTGGACCGGCCGCGCACGTCGATCTCGACCAGGTCCTTGGCCTTCAGGTCTTCGGTGGCTTGGCGGACGCTGGCCAGCAGTTCCGGCACGGACGGCGGCGGGCTGGGCAGATCGACCTTGATGGTCTGGGGCTGGGTCTGGTTGCTCAAAATGGATCGACTCGATAAACGTGGGGGCGATTATACGGGGATGGCGCGGCCGCGCCATTCACGCCGTGGCCGGGCGGTACAGCCCGTGTGCAGCGACATAGTCGGCCACGGCCGGTGGCAGCAGTGCGCGCCAGGGACCGCCAGCGGCAATCTGCGAGCGCACGGCGCTGGCCGATTCCTCGCGCAGTGGGTGGTGCAGGCGCAGGATGCGCCCGGCCGGGCTGGCGAACAGGGCCTGCTCATTGTCGGCCCAGCGCCCTTGCAGGGCGCGCCCCAGCTCGCCATCGATCGACGCCTGCAACGGACTGCCCGGCCGTTCGGCCACCACGAAGTGGGCCAGACCGAACAGGGCCTCCCATTCATGCCAGCCGGACAGCCCCAGCAGGCTGTCGGCGCCCACCAGCCAGGCCAGCGGCCGGCTCGGACCCAGCTCGCCACGCAGCTCGCGCAGCGTGTCGACGGTGTACGACGGGCGACCGGGGCAGCGGGTGGCACGATCCAGTTCGCGACGGTCCAGCAGCAGCCCCGGCTCGTCGCCGATGGCCAGCGACAACATCGTGCAGCGCTGCTCAGCAGTGGCACCGGGCACCGCGCGGTGCGGCGGATCGGCGGCCGGCAGCATGCGCACGGCGACCTGCAGTTCATCACGGGCCGCACGCGCGATCGCCAGGTGCCCGAGGTGCACCGGATCGAAGGTGCCCCCGTAGTAGATCCGCAGGCTCATCACTCAGGCCCGCACCAGCAGGCGCACGGCACGCGGCTCGGCCACGGCCACCAGCAGGCGTTCCAGCGCCAGCCAGGCGTCGCCGTCAGCGCGCCCCTTGGCAATGCGGTCGACCAGCCCCGCCTCGGCCACGAAGCGCTCCCAGCGCTTGCCTTCCGGGTGCCGCTGCAGCGCGCGCTTGTAAGGCGCCTGCCGCGATTCCCAGATGCCGCGCGATTTCATTTCAGCGGCCAGGTTGCCACCACGCGCCTGCACGCGGGCCAGGCCTGCGCCCGCCAGCAGTTCGCGGATCACGATCGGCATCAATGCGGCCACCGCCTCCCCTTCACCGCGCAGGCCGGCCAGCATGCGCAGCACCGCCGGCGGCTGGCCGGAGAACGTCGCCTCCACCAAGCGGAACACGTCGTAGCGGGCAGCGTCAGCCACCAGCGACTCCATCCGTTCCACATCCAACGGCTGGCCGTCGGCCAACAGCGCCAGCTTGTCGATTTCCTGGGCGGCGGCCAGCAGGTTGCCCTCCACCCGCTCGGCCAGGCGCTGCACGGCGGCCGGGTCGGCACGCAGGCCCTTGCCGCGCAGGCGGCGCTCGATCCAGTCCGGCAGTTCGTGCGGCTTGATCGCCCATGCCACCGACAGCACGCCGATGCGGCTGACCGCCTCGGCCCACTTGCCCTGGTGGGCCTTGCTCCATTCATTGGCGGTGATCATCAACACCACGTCCGGTGCCGGGTTGGCGCAGAACTGGCTGATCACCTCGGCGCCCTCCTTGCCCGGCTTGCCGCTGGGCAGGCGCACCTCGACCAGGCGGCGGGCGCTGAACAGGCTTGGCGCATTGAAGCTGGCGTCAAGCTGGTTCCAGTCGAAATCACGCCCGTCGGCATCGAACACTTCGCGTTCGCCGATGCCCGAGGCGCGCGCACGCGCGCGGATGGCATCTGCGGCCTCCAGTACGCGCAGTGTTTCCGGGCCTGCGATCAGGTACACCGGCGCCAACGCGGTGTCAGCGCCCTGGCTGGCCAGCTGCTCCGGACGCAGTTCCATCGTCGCTGCCGCTCAGTGCTTGACGGCGGCGGCAGGCTCTGCCGGCACCGCGCCCTCGATCGGCTTGGCCTTCGGCGCGGACAGGCTGCCCCCCTTCTCGATCTCGGCGCGGACCACGCTGTCGATACGGCGGATGATCGAGGCGGACATTTCCCGGCGCAGCTCCGTGGCCAGGATTTCGCGTTCGGTGGTGGTACCGGTGGCGTCGGTCGGCGGCGACACGTAGTCGCGCGACAGTTCGATCACCTGCTGCGGCACCAGTTCGCTGCCATCCTCGCGGCGGAAGATGAAGATCACCGCATAGCGCAGGCTGTACTCCTGCGCACGACCCTGCGAGTCGATGGCGATCGGGAGGTCACCCCAGCGCTCGGACAACACCTGCAGCTGGGTACTGGGTTCCTTGCTGTCCTCATCGGCCAGCCTGGCACCAGAGGCCAGCAGGCTGCGATTGAGCAGCTTGACCAGTTCACTGTACGGGGCGGTGGATACCACCTTCACCGGGGCGGTGTCGGTCGGCAGCATCAGCTTGTTGCGCAGATGGAAGCCGCAGCCGGCGAGGCCGAGGACAAGAACGAGGGCAAGCAGGATTCGGGTCATGGAGACAGTCTGGCGGAGCCGGGCGATCACGGCAACACACAGCGTGCCCGAAGCCGCGTGAATGCAGGGCCATCAAGCACCCGGCCCTGCTTCTGGAAAGGCATCGGCCACCGCGCGGGTGGCCGGTGCGAGGTACATCAGGCGGCGACGATGTTCACGATCTTGCCCGGGACGATGATGATCTTGCGCACCGTCAGGCCTTCCATGAACCTGGCCGCGTTGGGCTCGGCCAGCGCCAGCGCCTCGACCTGCTCGCGCGCGGCATCGGCCGCCACCTCGATGGTGCCGCGCAGCTTGCCGTTGACCTGCACCGCCAGGGTCAGGGCATCGCGTACCAGCGCACTGCTGTCGGCCTGCGGGAACGGCTGGTCTTCCAGCAGCGTCTCGCCATGGCCCAGCACCTGCCAGAGGGCGTGGCTGGCATGCGGCGTGATCGGGTTCAGCAGCAGCACGACGGCCTGCAGCGCTTCCTGGCGCACCGCGCGGCCCTGCTCGCTGTCGTCCTCGAACCTGGCCAGCGCGTTCATCAGCTCCATCACCGCTGCGATGGCGGTATTGAAGCTGTGGCGGCGACCGTAGTCGTCACCGACCTTGCCGATGGTTTCATGGGTCTTGCGGCGCAGCGCCTTCTGGTTGGCATCCAGTGCTGCAACGTCCAGCGCCGGGGCGGCACCGTCGGCAGCATGCTTCTGCACCTGGGCCCACAGCCGGCGCAGGAAGCGCGCCATGCCGTCCACGCCGGCCTCGTTCCACTCCAGCGACTGCTCCGGCGGCGCGGCGAACATCGAGAACAGGCGCACGGTGTCGGCGCCGTACTTGCCGACCATCGCCTGCGGGTCCACGCCGTTGTTCTTCGACTTGGACATCTTCTCGGTGCCACCGACCACCACCGGCTGGCCGTCGGCAATCAGGGTGGCGCCGGTGATGCGGCCGCGCTCGTCACGCTGCACTTCCACATCGGCCGGGTTGATCCAGTCCTTCGAACCGTCCGGATTCGGGCGGTAGTAGGTCTCGGCGATCACCATGCCCTGGCACAGCAGGTTGCGCGCCGGCTCGTTGCTGTCCACCATCCGCGCGTCGCGCAGCAGCTTGTGGTAGAAGCGGAAATACATCAGGTGCAGGATCGCGTGCTCGATGCCACCGATGTACTGATCGACCGGCAGCCAGTAGTTGCCGCGCTTGTCGACAGCGTCACGGGCACCGGGCGAGGTGTAGCGGGCGTAGTACCAGCTCGACTCCATGAAGGTGTCGAAGGTGTCGGTCTCGCGCTCGGCGGCGCCACCGCATTCCGGGCAGGTGGTCTTGCGCCATTCCGGGTCGGTCTTGATCGGCGAACCGGTCCCGGAGAACGCCACGTCCTCCGGCAGTACCACCGGCAGCTGCTCCTCCGGCACCGGCACCGCACCGCACTTGTCGCAGTAGATCACCGGAATCGGGCAGCCCCAGTAGCGCTGGCGGCTCACGCCCCAGTCGCGCAGGCGGTAGTTGACGCGGCGCTGGCCCTGGGCCTTGCGCTCGAAACGTTCGGCCAGGGCTTCGAAGGCCCCCTGGAAATCCAGGCCGTCGAACTCGGCCGAGTTCACCAGCTCGAACGCACGGCTCTTGTCGCTGTACCAGTCCTGCCAGCGGCTACCGTCCCAGTTGCGCTCTTCGTCGGTGCGCGCATCCTTCAGCGCGATCACCTGCTTGATCGGCAGGCCGTACTTGTTGGCCACTTCGTTGTCGCGCTGATCATGGCCCGGAACGGCCATCACCGCGCCGGTGCCGTAGCCCATCAGCACGAAGTTGGCGACCCACACCGGCACCGGCTCGCCGGTGACAGGATGCAGCGCGCGCAGGCCGGTATCCATGCCGCGCTTTTCCTGGGTTTCCAGTTCAGCCTCGGATACACCGCCCTGCTTCAGGTCGGCCAGCATCGCGGCCAGTTCCGGGTTGTTCTTCGCTGCGTGCAGCGCCAGCGGGTGTTCGGCGGCGATCGACACGAAGGTCACGCCCATCACCGTGTCCGGGCGGGTGGTGAACACGCGCAGCGGATCCAGCACGCCACCATCGACGTCGCGCACGTCGAACTGGATTTCCAGGCCCTCCGAGCGGCCGATCCAGTTGCGTTGCATGGTCTTGACCGATTCCGGCCAGCCATCCAGCTCGTCCAGGCCATCCAGCAGTTCCTGGGCGTAGTCGGTGATGCGCAGGAACCACTGCGGGATCTCACGCTTCTCCACCAGCGCACCGGAGCGCCAGCCTCGGCCGTCGATGACCTGCTCGTTGGCCAGCACGGTCTGGTCGACCGGGTCCCAGTTCACCACCGCGTTGCGGCGATAGGCCAGGCCCTTGCGCATCAGGCGGGTGAACATGCGCTGCTCGTGGACGTAATAGTCCGGACGGCAGGTGGCGAACTCGCGCGACCAGTCGATGGCATAGCCCAGCGATTTCAGCTGGCTGCGCATGTGGTCGATGTTCTTGTAGGTCCACGCTGCCGGCGCGGTCTTGTTCTTGATCGCGGCGTTTTCCGCCGGCAGGCCGAACGCGTCCCAGCCCATCGGCTGCAGCACGTTGTGGCCGGTCATGCGCTTGTAGCGGCTGATCACGTCGCCAATCGTGTAATTGCGCACGTGGCCCATATGCAGCGCACCGGACGGGTACGGAAGCATCGACAGGCAGTAGTACTTCGGCTTGTCCGAGGTCTCGTCGACCTCGAAGGCACGGGTGGCGTCCCAGTACTGCTGGGCGGCGGATTCAACCTGCTGCGGGTCGTAGGCGTTGGTTTCAGCGCTGGTCATGGAACACGCGGATGCGGCGGCAAAGCGGTACAGCGTACCGCAGTGCGGCAAACGTCTCCAATCCTGCCTGCTTGAGGGGGGGCGCCGCGATGCCCCGGGAGCCGTCTCAGCGTTGGCGCGACAGCGGCAGTGCGGCGGCCAGCCAGGCCACCCAGCAGGCGAACGCCAGCCGTTGTGCCAGCGGCGCCGGCAGGACGCCCTGCAGGGCAAACGCGGCCACCGCAGCCAGCACGCCGCAGCCCAGGGCCAGGGCGCCCAGGGCGCGGCCATGCGCCTGACGCAGCTGTGTCGTGCCCAGCAACAGGGTTCCGGCGACGAAGCCCAGCACCCAGATCATCCAGGCACTGGCATGCAGCTGGCTGGCGGGCCCATGCAGATCGTCCACGTCCAGCGGCAGCAAGCCCATCGCGGCAAAGCCCAGGCCAGCCAGCAGCAGCATCTGGCTGCCGACCCTCGGTGCCCAGCCGGCAGTGGCGGGCAGGCTGCGGCGCAGGCGCTCAGCCACCACCGCAGCGAGCACGCCGGGCAGCACGAAGCCAAGCAGATTGAACGCCAGCGCATGCGGTACGCCCCGCGCCCCCAGCAGCGCCACCGGGTGGCGGGCCTGTGCATAGCCCTCCAGGCCGGCACCGAAGCCAGACACAGCCAGGACGAACACGACTGCAGCAAGCAGTCCCAACCAACGATCAAGCCGGACCATGGACATTGCGCGCAGTCACCCGGAAAAGAATGGATCAGCGCATTGTCGCGGCAGTGACGCAGTGCGCCAAGCGCGCGGCCGAGGCCGGGTGCTTCCGGCGCACCTCGGCCAGCACGCCGGTCAGCTCCGGAAAGCGGGTGATCCACGGGCTGTGCTGCGTGCCACGCCCCCGAGGCCGTCGCGCGCGATGTGACGGCAGGGTTGAGACGGACATCGATCGTCACCATAGAATCGGTCTCCAGATGCCAAGCGATGCTTTCCCCATGACCGAGACGACCTACGTATTCGACGCCACCACTGCGACCTTCGAGGCCGAAGTCCTGCAGAAGTCGCTGCAGACGCCGGTGCTGGTCGACTTCTGGGCCACCTGGTGCGGGCCGTGCAAGACCCTCGGCCCGATGCTGGAAAAGCTGGCTGCCGAGTACAACGGTGCGTTCGAGCTGGCCAAGGTCGATGTCGACAAGGAACAGCAGATCGCTGCGGCCTTCCAGATCCGCTCGGTGCCGACCGTGTTCCTGGTCAAGGGCGGCCAGCTGGTGGACGGTTTCCCGGGCGCCATTCCGGAAGGCCAGCTGCGTGAGTTCCTGGCCCAGCACGGCATCGTACCGGCCGATGTGGGCGATGCTGTCCCCGAAGATGACACCCCGCTGGATCCGCAGGCGCAGGTCGATGTGCTGCGTGCGCAGATCGCCGCCGAGCCGGACAAGGATGAACTGAAGCTCGACCTGGCCCTGGCCCTGCTGCAGATCGGTGGCGTGGACGAGGCAGGCACCCTGATCGACGGCCTGCCTGCCAATCTGGCCACCGACGACCGTGCCGTGCGTGCCCGCGCCCGCCTGGCCTTCGCCGCCGCGCTGAAAGATGCCCCGGCCGCCGAGGTGCTGGAGGCACGCATCGCCGCTGACGGCAAGGACCTCAAGGCCCGCCACCTGCGCGGCGTGCAACTGCTGCTCGGCGGTCATGACGAGGCCGCGCTGGCCCAGTTCCTCGAAATGCTGCGGATCGACCGCGGATTCGAGGAAGGCCTGCCGCGCAAGGCGCTGATCGACGCCTTCAATGTGATCTCCGACGAGGACCTGGTCGGCCAGTACCGCCGCAGGATGGCGTCGCTGCTGTTCTGAACGGGAGCCCGCCCCGTTCAGAATCCCTGCACTGAACGCGGGCAATAATGCGCGCGCTGGTGGCCATGCGGTCGCCACGATCCGTTCGGGGGGATGAGGTCGGGGCCATGGGGTCTTGCAGCTGCACCCCCGCATTGCCGGGATTGCAAACTGTGACCGTCGTCCGCTCTCTGTCGTTCGCCATGCATTTAACGGGCGCTCTGCTCTGCGCCCTCTTCCTGATGCCCGCCCTTGCCGGCGCCCAGGACTGGAACTATCGCGTCCGGCCCGGCGATACCCTGTGGGACCTGGGCGGGCTCTACCTGAAGCCCTCGGTACGCTGGCAGCAGCTGCAGCAGCACAACCGCATCGACAACCCTTACCAGTTGCCGCCGGGCCAGCTGCTGCGCTTCCCGATCAGCTGGCTGCGCACCGAACCGGCGCCGGCCCGGGTGCTGTCCGTGCGCGGCAAGGTCGCGCTGGCAGGCGCCGATGGCACGGCGACCCGCGCGCTCCAGGCCGGCGAACAGCTGCATATCGGTGACACCGTGGAGACCGAAGGCGACTCCAGCATCACCCTGGAATTCGCCGATGCCTCGCGCCTGCAGCTGCGCGAGTACTCGCGCCTGCGCCTGGATCAGCTGAGCCGTTACGGCCACACCGGCATGGTCGACACCCGACTGCGCCTGCAGCAGGGGCGAGCCAGCAACCGGGTGACGCCGGCGCGCGGTCCCGCCTCGCGTTACATCATCGATGCGCCCACCGCGACCAGCAGCGTGCGCGGCACGGTGTTCCGGGTCAGCGCCGGGGATGACGGGCACGTCGGTGCCACCGAGGTCCTGCAGGGCAAGGTGCAGGTCGGCAACTCCCATGGCCAGCGCCTGGTCCGGCCGGGCCAGGCCACCCGCAGCAGCAGTGCCGATGCGGCGCCCGCTGCGGTCTCTGCACTGCTGCCGGCGCCGGCGCTGCGCAATGACGCGCTGCGCCTGGCGCCGCTGCCGACCCTGCTTGCCTGGGAACCGGTCAATGGCGCCGATCATTACCGGGTGGAAGTGGTGCAGGCGGCAACGCCGGAGATCCTCCTGTTCGCCGCCACCACCGCCGACACCCGGCTGGCGATCGGCGACCTGCCGCCTGGCCAGCTGCGCATCCTGTTGCGCGCGGTCGACGCCCAGGGGGTCGAAGGCCTGGACGCCAGCGCCGATTTCGAGCTCGGTGACCAGCCACCACCGCCACTGACCGTATCGCCGCTGCATGGGCAGACGATCAACAGCGACCGCCCGCGTTTCCGCTGGAGCCAGGCCCCCGGTGCGCGCAGCAGCGTCCTGCAGATCGCCACCGAGCCCAGCTTCCTGCAGCCCCTGCAGGAGCAGGCCACCCATGCGACCGACCTGCGCCTGACGCGACCGCTGCCGCCCGGCCAGTACTACTGGCGCGTGGCTTCGCGCGATGGCGAAGGCCGACAGGGCCGCTATGGCCAGGCGTTGCTGCTGCAGCTGAGCAATGAACCAGTGGACCCGGCACTGCAACCGCCCGAGGCCGCACACGGCGAGCTGACGCTGCGCTGGCAGGCCGGCAGCGAAGGCCAACGCTACCGGGTGCAGGTGGATCGCCGCGGCGACTTCAAGGCACCGCTGGTCGACGAAACCGTGGATCAGCCGCAGGTGAGCTTCAAGCGCCCGTGGAGCGGCACCCTGCATGTACGCGTGCAGTACATCGACGATGACGGCCACGCCAGCGCGTTCTCGCCTGCCCAGCAGGTCCCGCTGCCGTGCCGCCTGTGCTACGGCGCGGGTGGCGGTGCCCTGCTGCTCTGGTTGTTGTTGTGAGGCGCTCGCCGCTGCCATGGTCGAAGCGGATCCTGCTGGCCCTGCTGGCCGGCGGGCTGACCATCGTGGCCAGCCAGGGACAATGGCTGTGGCGGCAGGACGAGGCGGCCTATGATGCGCTGGTCGGCAACTGGGAGTACCGCCCCGATCCCAGCGTGCTGATCGTCGCCATCGACGAAGGCAGCCTGCAGCGCATCGGCCAGTGGCCCTGGCCACGCTCGGTGCATGCACGCCTGCTTGACCGCCTGACCGATGCCGGCGCCGAACGCGTCGCGCTGGACCTGATGCTGTCCGAACCGGATCGCCGTGACAGCCGACAGGATGATCAACTGGCGGCCGCCATCCGACGCAATGGCCGGGTGGTGCTGCCGGTGCTGGCCGCACCGGCGGCCGGCGACCGCATGGCCGAGGAAATGCTGCCGATCCCACAGATCGCTGCCAGTGCTGCCGCCATTGGCCACACCGATGTCGAGGTGGATGGCGACGGCGTCGCCCGTGGCGTCTATCTGCACGCAGGTATCGGCCAGCCGCACTGGCCGGCACTGGGCCTGGCACTGGCCGACCTGCCTGCCGGTGCCGTACGCGGCCTGCCCGATCCCGACCCGGAACTGGGCTCGCCCTATCAATGGCGTCGCGACGATTACGTTCGCGTGCGCTACGCCGGCCCCCCCGAGCGGCTGCCACAGGTGTCCTATGCGGACGTTCTCGATGGCCACGTGGACATGGCGATGCTGCATGGCCGCCGCATCGTAGTTGGCATGACGGCCAGCGGCATCGCGCCCCGCCTGCTGACCCCGACCACCCGCGAGTTCTGGATGAGCGGCAGCGAGTACCAGGCCAACATCACCTCGATGCTGCTGCAGCACAAGCAGATCGATGTTCTACCGCATGCCTGGCAGCACGCCATCAGCGGTGTGCTGGTGGCGCTGTGCGTGATCCTGCTCGGCCTGCGCCTGCCCTGGCTGGTCGCGCTGTGTTCGTTGCCGATGCCTGCCCTGCTGAGCTGGCTGCTGCTGCGCACGAGTGACCTGTGGTGGGCGCCGGCCAGCGCGATGCTGGGCGTGACGCTGGCACTGCTGGTCTGGGCGGTGTGGCGGATCTCGGCCTGGCACCGCCAGGCCAACCGCGACGCCCTTACCGGCCTGGGCAACCGCCTCCGCTTCGAGCAGTCGCTGCAGCAGGAATGCGATGCAGCGCGGCGCAGCGGCAAGCCATTGAGCCTGGCGTTGATCGACGTCGACCACTTCAAGCGCCATAACGATCGCCACGGGCACCAGGTGGGCGACCGCGTGCTGCGTGATGTCGCCCGCCTGATCGGCGCCCATGCGCGCCGCCCGCGCGACATGGCGGCACGCTACGGTGGCGACGAATTCGCGCTGGTGCTGCCGGATACACCGGCCGAAGGCGCACGCCAGGTGATTGAGGACCTGATTGCCTGCGTGCGCGCATTGCCGGCGCCGGGCGATGGCAGCGACGATACCGTCACGCTCACCATCGGCGTATTCACCCGCGTGCCCGACGGCGAACTGCAGCCCCACCATTTCGTGGAAGGCGCCGACACCGCCCTTTATCAGGCCAAGGCCAACGGCCGCGACGGGTACATGATCGACGGCCCATGAGGCAGGACATGCACGCCGCCGTTGGACACACGCCCGGGGTGCAACATACGCATGCGAATGGCTAGACTGGGCACCTCGCCTCGCGCCCCGGACCCGCATGAACGCCCGCCTGTTCCGCTTCGGCATCAACCTGTGGCCACCGTTCCTGTTCACCGGCATCCATGTCACCCGCATCACGCCCGATTACCGGCAGATCGACGTCGAGCTGCGGCTGCGGCCGTGGAACCGCAACTACGTCGGCACGCATTTCGGCGGCAGCCTGTTCGCGATGACCGACCCGTTCTGGATGCTGGGCCTGCTGCACATCCTCGGCCGTGACTACTACGTGTGGGACCGGGCCGGTGCGATCGATTTCCTCAAGCCTGGCCGGGGCACGGTGCGCACCTCGTTCCGCATCGACGATGCGCTGCTGTCCGAACTGCGTGCCGAAGCGGCGGGCGGCGAGAAGGTGCTGCGCTGGTTCAGCAACGACGTCGTCGACGAAAGCGGCGAGGTGGTCGCCCAGGTGCGCAAGCAGGTCTATCTGCGGTTGAAGCCACACGCGCGCTGATCCGGCGCGGGCGCTGTCCTCTGCTGCCCTGGCAGGGAGGCTCCGATGCGCGCGTATGCGCGTGCACCTGCGGTGCGACGCGGAGCGAAGGCAGCCGCGAGGATGACGAGGACAGCGCGCACTGGCCGCCGCTGCTCAGTCGCGCGCGGCGGCGGCCGGGGCGTCCCCTGCCACCAGCGATACCGACAACCATGGGCTCTCGTCGGTGCTGCGCGGCGCTGAGCGCCGCGGTACCTGCAGGCGGCGGCCATCGGCCGACAACTGCGGTGCCCGCACCTGCGAGCGGAACTGGGCAGGCAAGCGCTTCAGCGCATCCACAGGGTCCTCGGCCTGCTGTCGCAGCCAGCGTTGCGCACCGATCAGCCGCACCATCGCGGCGGCATCCTGGGGCCGTGACGAATACGCGGGATAGGCCGGACCCGCGATATCGGCCAGCACGCACCCCATGACGTTCGACAGGCAGCCGAAGTCGTGCTGCGGCGGTGCCGGCACCGGCAACGGGCGATCCGCCTCCAGCGCGGTCATCGCCGCCGCGCCACAGGCCCAGCCCAGGTTGCCCGCCACTCGCGCCAGGGTGCTGCTGCGATCGAGTACCAGCACGCCACCGAACTCCTGCGCCGAGGTTTCGATCGCAGCCCTGCTCATCGCATACTCGCCCTGCATCGCACGGCACAGGCTCTGTTCGGCGGCCCGCATCGGCTTCATCGCCTGCTCGCATTCCGCTGGCAGCGGTTGGTCGGCCGGCAGTTCGACCAGCATGTCGGCCAGCAGCTGGGCATTGGCCTGCACCAGGCTGGCACCGATGATGCTCTCCACCAGGTAGCTGCCGCCCGTCACCAGCCGGCGGCCCAGCTGCAGCCCCCGGCAACTGCCACGCAGTGCACCGTCGATATCACCCTGCACATACGCCAGCGCGCGTGCGCTGGTGGCGTCGATCACCAAACCATAGGCCGGCATCGGCACCAGGATGCCCTCCCCTTTTGGCCGGAACGGCGACACGAAGTGATCCGCATCGGCCAGCTGGTCCAGGCGCGCATGCAGCTGCTGGTGGCCAGCGTGGGCATCGACGAAACGCTGCGGGTCCGCACGCACCTGGCCGAGGCAGTCACTGGCGGTCGGTCCGCAGCTGGCCGAAGGCCGTGAATGCAGCTCGACGTGGTCTTCTGCCAGCTGCGGACGGGCGCCGCCATTGCCGCGCGGATCCGCCTCCCAGCGCTGTACATCCCGGGCCAACGCCTGATCGCGCTGGTCCGGGTCGAGATCGTCGAACGCGAGTGTCCACAGCAGCGCAAAGCCGTTGCGGCCATCAGCGGGCAGGCGGGCCTGCAACCGCTGCTGGGCCTGCAGCCGTGATTCCGGCACCGGCCACATGCGCGAGGCGCACCACACCACGATGGCCAGCACCAGCAGTCCTGCCAGGGCCCAGCCCAGTCCGCGCAGAATCTTCAACACAGCTTCCCTTCCATGCATCGTTGCCGCAGTCGATCCCCCAGCGTAATCGACCGGCCGTGGCCGCTACAATGCGCGCATGTCGCTCGAAGCCCCCGCCCTGGTCCCCCGCCCCTCCCTGCAGCGCCTGTTCCTGACCGGCCTGCTGACCCTGCTGCCGATCTGGCTGACCTGGGTCGTGGTCAAGTTCGTGTTCGTGCTGCTTTCGGGCATTTCCAGCCCATTGGTGGTGCCGCTTTCCGAGCAGATCGCGACAAGCTTCCCGCATTACCTCGGTTGGGTCCGTGCCGAGTGGATCCAGAACACCATCGCCCTGCTGGCCACCCTGCTGGTGATCCTGGCGGTGGGCGTGGCCAGCCGCCGCGTGCTCGGCCAGCGCCTGCTGCGCTGGGTCGGCGCGGTGATCAAGCGCATTCCGTTGGCCAGCATCATCTACGACAGCGCCAAGAAGCTGCTGGACATGTTGCAGACCGAACCGGGCAGCACCCAGCGCGTGGTGCTGATCGACTTCCCGCACCGCGACATGAAGTCGGTCGGGCTGGTCACCCGCGTGATCAAGGAGCACGGCACCGACCGTGAACTGGCCGCGGTGTACGTGCCAACCACACCGAACCCGACCTCGGGTTACCTGGAGATCGTGCCGGTGGAGCTGCTGACCCCGACCGACTGGACCGTCGACCAGGCCATGAGCTTCATCATTTCCGGCGGTGCCGTCGCACCGTCCAGCGTTCCGTTCACGCGCGCAGGCGAACGCAGCGAATGACAACCGCGGCGCCGATCGAGCGCCCGCTGCAGGACCGCGCGGTCCTGCTGTTCATCGTGCTGGCCGCGTTCTTCTGCGGCAACGCCGTGCTGGCCGAACTGATCGGGGTGAAGATCTTCGCGCTGGAAGACACCCTCGGCATCGAACCGCTGAACTGGAACCTGTTTGGCCAGACCGGCTCGCTCAGCTTCACCGCCGGTACCCTGCTGTGGCCGGTGGTGTTCATCATGACCGACACGATCAACGAGTTTTTCGGCAAGCGCGGCGTGCGCTTCATCTCGTGGTTGGCCGTGGTGCTGATCGCCTATGGCTTCCTGTTCGCCTTCGCAGCGATCTCGCTGGCGCCGGCCAGCTGGTGGGTCACCTCGATGGACGGCCACGGCGTGCCGGACTACCAGGCGGCATTCGCCGCGGTGTTCGGCCAGGGCATGTGGACCATCGCCGGTTCGCTGGTGGCCTTCCTGCTCGGCCAGCTGATCGACGTGGCCGTGTTCCATCGCATCCGCCAGGCCACCGGCGAGCGCCACGTGTGGCTGCGTGCGACCGGATCCACCGCGATCTCCCAGGTGGTGGACAGCTTCGTGGTGATCTGGATCGCCTTCGTGCTCGGCCCGCAGCACTGGCCGACCTCGCTGTTCCTGGCCGTCAGCAGCGTCAACTACATCTACAAGATGGGCTTTGCGATTGCCTTGATTCCACTGCTGTACCTGATGCGGCGTGCGATCACCCGCTACCTGGGTGCCGATAGGGCCGCCGCCCTGCGCGCCGCGGCCGCGGCTGACTGAAGCCCCAGCGGCAAAAAGCTGACTGCGCCTTCACGCTGGCCGTACGCGGCCGGATCGTGCAAGCTCCACGGTCTGTGTTCCACGGAAGCTCCTGATGCCGCATCCCACCCGCGCCCTGGCCGCCGCCATTGCCGCGTTGTTCCTGTTCAGTGCCATGCCGTCGGCCGAAGCAGCGAAGAAAAAGGCCAGCCGCCCTGCCGCTGCGCAGACCCGCCAGGCTGCCAAGCCCAAGGCCAGGCCCGCCCGCGCCACCGCGCCGGCGCGTGGCAGCTCGGCGCGCCGCGCCGCGCCCCGCCCGGTCGCCCCGGCCCGGGCCGTACCCAAGCAGGTGCAGCTGGAGCGCCTGTACGACGAATACTGGGATGCCTCGATGCGGTTGAATCCACTGCAGGCGACCTTCCAGGGCGAGGCCCGCTACAACGACCAGCTGCCCAACATCCTGTCCGCCGCCTGGCGCCAACAGTCGCACGACTTCACCACGCAATGGCTGGGCAAGGTCGAGAAGCTCGGCAGTGACGGCCTGCAGGGCCAGGACCTGCTCAGCTACGAGATCTTCGTGCGCGACGCGCGCGCATCGCTGGCCGCCGAGCGCTACCCGAGCTGGATGATGCCGATCAGCCAGTACTACAACATCGGCAGCATCATGGCGATCCTCGGCTCCGGTGCGGGCGCGCAGCCATTCAACACCGTCCAGGACTACGACACCTGGTCACGCCGTTCGCTGGGCATTCCCGAGCTGTTCGACCAGGCCATCGACAACATGCGCCAGGGCATGAAGGCCGGCGTGGTGCAACCACGCGACCTGATGGAAAAAGTGCTGCCGCAGCTGGATGCGGTGATCAAGCCGACCGCCGAGGAGAGCATTTTCTGGTCGCCGATCCGCACCATGCCGAACACCATCCCGGCTGAGGACAAGGCGCGCATCAGCGCCGAATACAAGCGCATGATCGAGCTGCGCATCATGCCGGCCTACCGCGCCCTGCGCGGCTTCATCGCCACCGAATACCTGCCGGCCACACGCACCAGCAGCGGCCTGGGCGCATTGCCCGATGGCCAGGCCTGGTACGCCAACCTGATCGTGCAGACCACCGCCAGCGACCAGACCGCCGCACAACTGCATGCGCTGGGCGAACAGCGCGTGCAGGAACTGCAGGCGCAGATCGCCACGGTAATGAAGGACGCCAAGCTGCGCGGTTCTCCCACCAAGCTGCTGCGCAGCATGCGCAACGACCGCCAGTTCCAATACGGCGATGCCAACGCGCTGATCAACCGCTACCGCCAGGTGCAGCAGCAGGTCAGCCTACGCCTGCCGCAGGTGCTGGATACCTTGCCGAAGGCACCGCTGGAGGTCCGTGCGGTGGAGCCGGAGCGCGCACTGACCGCCGCCGCTGCCGCCTATCAGCCGTCGGCGGCCGGGCAACCGGGCGTGCTGTACATCAACACCCGCGACCTGCCCAGCCGCAAGCGCTGGAACGTGCCGGTGCAGTACCTGCATGAAGGGATCCCGGGCCACCACGTCCAGCTGGGCCTGCAGCAGGAGCTGGCCAAGCTGCCACGCTTCCGCCGCCTCGGTGGCGATCTCGCCTTCGTCGAAGGCTGGGGCCTGTACGCCGAAACGCTGGGCGAGGACCTGGGCATCTACACCGATCCCTACGACCGCATCGGCTACCTGTACTCGCGCCTGCTGCGCGCCGCCCGCGTGGTAGCCGATACCGGCGTGAACGCCCAGGGCTGGAGCAAGCAGCAGGCCGTCAGCTACCTGCAGAAGACCGTGGACATGAGCAGTGACGACGCCAACGCCGAGGTGGAGCGGATCATGGCCCAGCCCGGCCAGGCACTATCGAACGTCGCCGGCCTGACCACCATCGTTGCCCTGCGCGACAAGGCCAAGGCGCGCCAGGGCGCCGCCTTCGACCTGCGCCGCTTCCACGCCGAACTGCTGAAGGACGGCTCGATGCCGCTGGACGTGCTTGACCGTAAGATGGAACGCTGGATGGTGCAGCCGGCCAGCACTACGCCCACGCCTTCACCTTGACCCCTCCGGAGCCGTCATGCGCCCTGCCGTCGCCCTGTTCGCCGTCGTGCTGGGCCTGCTGCCTTCAACGGGTATCGCCGCACCGGTGCTGAAACCACCGGATGCGGGCATCGACGGCCTGATGCAGGCCTACGACGGCCAGGTACCCGGCGCTGCAGTCCTGGTGCTGCACGACGGGCAAGCGGTGTTCCGCCGTGGCTACGGCCTGGCGGTGGTGGAGGACGGCACCGCCGTCACCCCGGCCAGCAACTTCCGGCTGGCCTCGGTCAGCAAGCAGTTCACCGCTGCGGCGGTGCTGCTGCTGGTGGAGGATGGCCGGCTTGGGCTGGATCAACCTGCCCGGCAGTGGCTGCCCGAACTGCCCCCGGCTGCCGCGGCCATCACGATCCGCCAGCTGCTATCGCACACCGGCGGCCTGCTCGACTACGAAGACCTGATGGATCCGGCTGACACTCGGCAGGTGCATGACGCCGATGTGCTGACCCTGCTGTCGCGCCAGGACCGGCTGAACTTCGCGCCGGGCACGCAGTACCACTACAGCAACAGCGGCTATGCGCTGCTGGCACTGATCGTCGGCCGCGCCTCCGGCCTGGATTTCGCAGCCTTCCTGCAACAGCGCATCTTCCGCCCGCTAGGCATGGCCCACACCGTGGCCCATCAGGACGGCATCGATACCATCGCCGCACGCGCCTATGGCTACAGCTGGATCGATGGCCGCTGGCAGCGCACCGACCAGAGCGCCACCAGTGCCGTGCTCGGCGATGGCGGGATCTACTCCTCGCTGGACGACCTCGCCCGCTGGGATGCGGCGCTGTACGACGACCGCCTGCTGTCGAAGGCCTCGCGCCGCGCGATGTTCAGCCCGGCCACATCGACATCCGAACCGGATGTGCCGCACTACGGCTTCGGATGGCGCCTGAACGGCCCGGTGCAATGGCACAGCGGCGAAAGCATCGGCTTCCGAAATGTGATCGTGCGATACCCGGAAAAGCACTTGACCGTGATCGTGCTGACCAATCGCAACGATCCCGAACCGTACCCGCTGGCGCAGAAGATCGCCCAGCGCTGGCTGGACACCCTGCAATGAACACCGGTTCCGACGCCCTGCTGGGCATCCACCACGCGGCACTGATCTGCAGCGATTATGCGTGTTCAAAAGACTTCTACGTCCGTATCCTCGGCCTGCGCGTACTGGCCGAGAACCACCGCGCCGCGCGAGACTCCTGGAAGCTGGATCTGGCCCTGCCCGACGGCAGCCAGCTGGAACTGTTCTCGTTCCCCTCGCCACCGCCCCGCCCCAGCCGCCCGGAGGCCCAGGGCCTGCGCCACCTCGCGTTCCGGGTCGCTGCGCTGGAGCCGTTCATCGAACGCCTGGCCAGCCACGGCGTGGACTGCGAACCGATCCGCGTGGACGAATACACCGGCCGCCGCTTCACCTTCTTCGCCGACCCGGATGGCCTGCCGCTGGAGCTGTACGAAGTCGGTTGAGGCCCCGGGGGTCAGATCCCTTTTCCGACGGAAAAGGGATCTGACCCCATCGCCGACCCCATCGCCGCCACCGGAAACATCATCCACGCATGGCGTGGATCTACCGTGTCGACCAAGGTCGACACCTACCAACAGCCGAAGGAATTTGTCAGAGGTGGGGCGGTGTGGGTGGGCAGGACCGTTGGCGCCATGGATGGCGCCATCGAGCCCCCAAGGGTGAGGGCGCTTTGCTTGCGAAGCACTGCTTCGCAAGCGCCCGAACGCCCAGCCGCCAGCGGCTGGGCCGGACCGCGGAGCGGAGTTTACGGCGTGTCCTGCCCACCCACACCGCCCCGCCATCCCACGGAATCCCGCCGTTGAGGTTGCCGGCCAGCGGCCGGCACTACCGCGGGTGCAGGGCGCAACCCTGCAACGCCCCCCTTCCCCATACTCCGCCGAATGGGTATACAGTCGACCCATGCCGGCACCGTGCCGGAATGAACCCTGGGAGGGGACCATGCGCAAGACCTTCAAGACCCTGCTGCTGGCATTGCCGATGTGCCTGGCCGCACTCTCGGCGCAGGCCGCCGACGGCGCCGCCGGCCGCTGGAAGACCATCGACGACAAGACCGGCAAGGTGAAGTCGATCGTCGAGATCACCCAGGCCCCCAACGGCACGCTGACCGGCAAGGTGGTCGACATCCTGCACTCGGACAAGGGCCCGAACCCGGTCTGTGACGGCTGTGAAGGCGCCAACAGGAACAAGCCGGTGAAGGGCATGACCATCCTCTGGAACCTGAAGGCCGACGGCGCCAACAAGTGGTCCGGCGGCACCATCCTCGACCCGGCCAACGGCAAGACCTACAAGTCGAAGATGGAACTGCAGCCCGGCGGCACCCGGCTGGACGTGTCCGGCTGCATCGCCTTCATCTGCCGCGCGCAGACCTGGCAGCGCGAATAAGCGCCCCGCACCTCCGTCAACCCGTGACCCGGCCCCGGCCGGGTCACGTCGTTGCGGGCATGCGATAATCTGCGGTTCCCCTCGGATCCACCCGCGACCATGACCCGTACCGCGCTCGTCACCACCGCCCTGCCCTACGCCAACGGCCCGCTGCACCTGGGCCACCTGGTCGGCTACATCCAGGCTGACATCTGGGTACGTGCGCGGCGAATGAGCGGCGGCAGGACCTGGTTCGTCTGCGCCGATGACACCCACGGCACACCGATCATGCTGGCCGCGGAAAAGGCCGGGGTCACCCCGGAAACCTTCATCGCCAACATCCAGGCCAGCCACGAACGTGACTTCGCCGCCTTCGGCGTGGCCTTCGACCACTACGACTCGACCAATTCGGCGGCCAACAAGGCGTTGACCGAGCAGTTCTACCTGAAGCTGGAAGCGACCGGCCACATCAGCCGCCGTTCGGTCGCGCAGTTCTACGACCCGGCCAAGGGCATGTTCCTGCCCGACCGCTACGTCAAGGGCATCTGTCCGAACTGCGGCAGTCCCGACCAGTACGGCGACAACTGCGAAGTCTGCGGCGCGACCTACGCACCGACCGACCTGAAGGAACCGCGTTCGGTCATCTCCGGTGCCACGCCGGAAATGCGCGATTCGGAGCACTTCTTCTTCGAGGTGGGTCACTTCGATGCGTTCCTGCGCGAATGGCTGGCCGGCGATGTCGCCCTGCCGGGCGTGAAGGCCAAGCTGGGCGAGTGGCTCAATGCCGAGGGTGGCCTGCGCGCGTGGGACATCTCGCGCGATGCGCCGTACTTCGGCTTCCAGATTCCCGGCCAGCCGGGCAAGTACTTCTATGTCTGGCTGGATGCACCGATCGGCTACCTGTCCAGCTTCCAGACCCTGTGCGGCAGGATCGGTGAGGACTTCGAAGCGCACCTGCGTGCCGGCACCGCCACCGAACTGCACCACTTCATCGGCAAGGACATCGTCAACTTCCATGGCCTGTTCTGGCCGGCGGTACTGCACGGAACCGGCCACCGCGCGCCGACCCGCCTGCACGTCAACGGCTACCTGACCGTGGACGGCGCCAAGATGAGCAAGTCGCGCGGCACCTTCGTGATGGCCCGTACCTTCCTCGATGCCGGCCTGGAGCCGGAAGCGCTGCGCTACTACTACGCCGCCAAGTCCGGCGGTGGCGTCGACGATCTCGACCTGAACCTGGGCGACTTCATCGCCCGCGTCAACGCCGACCTGGTCGGCAAGTTCGTCAACCTGGCCAGCCGCTGCGCCGGCTTCATCAGCAAGCGCTTTGACGGCCAGCTGGCCGCGCAGCTGCCCGACGCGGCGCAGTACCAGCGCTTCGTCGATGGGCTGGCGCCGATCCGTGAAGCCTACGAGCGCAACGACCCGGCTGCGGCGATCCGCTTGACCATGACCCTGGCCGACGAAGCCAACCGCTACATCGACGACGTCAAGCCGTGGGTCATCGCCAAGCAGGAAGGCGCCGATGCGCAGCTGCAGGCCGTGTGCAGCCAGGGCCTGAACCTGTTCCGCGTGCTGGTCACCGCCCTGAAGCCGGTGCTGCCGGCCACCGCCGCGCAGGCCGAGGCCTTCCTGGCCGCGCCGGTGAACGACTGGACCGAGCTGGCGCAACCGCTGCTGGGACACCGCATCACCGAGTACACCCCGCTGTTCACCCGTATTGACCCGAAGAAGATTGACGCCATGATCGACGCCTCCAAGGACACCCTGCAGCCGGCGGTTGCCGCTGCCCCCGCTGCCAAGCCGGCCGCCCCGGCCCCGGCCCCGGCCCCGGCCAAGGACGAAGCAAAGAGCGCCGACGCGCCGGCCTACATCGGCATCGACGATTTCGCCAAGCTCGACCTGCGCATCGGCAAGGTGCTGGTCTGCGAGTTCGTGGAAGGTTCGGACAAGCTGCTGCGCTTCGAACTGGACGCCGGCGAGCTGGGCAAGCGCCAGATCTTCTCCGGCATCCGTGGCAGCTACGGCGAACCGGAGAAGCTGGTGGGCCGCAGCGTGGTGTTCATCGCCAACCTGGCCCCGCGCAAGATGCGCTTCGGCCTGAGCGAAGGCATGATCCTGTCGGCCGGCTTCGACGGTGGCGCACTGGCGCTGCTGGACGCCGACAGCGGCGCGCAGCCGGGCATGCCGGTTCGCTGATGCCTGCAGCGGGCGTGGTTACGGCCGCGCCCGCCGGCAGCTCCGGCCCCGGGAGGCAACGCGATGGGAAGCAACGCAATGGAACTGGCGCTGTTCGACTTCGACCACACCGTGACCACCTGCGATACCTATGGCCGCTTCCTGCGCCGCGTGGCCACCGCCGAACAGCTGGCACAGGCATGGTGGAAAGTCGGGCCGTGGCTGGCCGCGTACAGGTTGAAGCTGATCTCGGCCGAACGCATCCGTGCACGCGTCACCCGCCTGACCTTCAGTGACCGCCACAGCGATGACATCGCCACGCTGGCCGCAGGCTTCTCGCGCGAGTTCCTGCCCGACGTGGTGCGCCCGGAAATGCTGGAGCAGATCCGTTGGCACAAGGAACAGCAGCACACCGTCGTGATCGTGTCCGGCTCGCTGGACCTGTACCTGCGGCCGTGGTGCGAGGAGCTGGGCCTGCAGCTGATCTGCAACCGGCTGGAAAGCCAGGACGGCCGCCTGACCGGCCGTTACGCTGGTGGCGACTGCGGCCCGCGCAAGGTCGAGCACATCCGCCGCCAGTTCGATCTGTCGCGCTACGTGCGCATCCATGCCTACGGTGACAGTTCCGAAGACAAGCCGATGCTGGCGCTGGCCCACGAGCGCTGGTTCCGCGGCAAGCCCCTGAAATAACCCAACGCGCAGCCTTCGCCACGCATGAGCCTGATCCCGCCCCTGACCGAACGCCTCGACCGCCTGCTGCCGCAGACCCAATGCGGGCAATGCGGCTATGACGGCTGCCGCCCGTATGCGCAGGCAATGGCACGTGGCGAGGCCGGTGTGGACCGCTGCCCGCCGGGTGGCGACGCCGGTGCACGGGCGTTGGCGCAGGTGCTGGGTGTACCGGCGATTCCGTTCGATCGTTCGCGCGGCGAGCACAAGGCGGCCCAGGTGGCGTTGATCGTCGAAGCCGACTGCATCGGCTGCACCAAGTGCATCCAGGCCTGCCCGGTGGACGCCATCGTCGGCGGCGCCAAGTACATGCACACGGTCATTGCCGACCTGTGCACCGGCTGCGAGCTGTGCATCCCGCCGTGCCCGGTGGACTGCATCGAGCTGGTGCGCCTGTAACAGGGGTCAGATCCCTTTCCGCAGGAAAGGGATCTGACCCCATCCCGCAGTTACGGCACCGCTGCCGTCACCACGATCTCGACCTTCCACTCGGCGTGGGCGAGCTTGGCTTCGAAGGTTGCGCGGGCCGGAGTCGCGCCCTCGACCACCCACTCGTCCCACGCCTTGTTCATGCCGTCGAAGTCGGCGATGTCGGCCAGGAACACTTCCGCACGCAGCACGTGCTGGCGATCACTGGCGACCAGCGCCAGCAGCTTGTCGATCTCCGCCAGCACCTGCCGGGTCTGGCCGGTGATGTCCTGGCTGGTGTCTTCCGGAATCTGGCCGGAGAGGTAGGCGACCTTGTTGTACACGGTCATTTCGGACATGCGCGGTCCGACGTCGTAACGCTCCATCATGGGCGTGGCTCCTGCGGGTGATCAGGCCCGCATTGTCCTCCAATCCGGTCAACGGTGGGTGCACGGGTCGCCCGCGCGACGCGTCACTACCGGGCTCCGACACATCTGCTGGTCAAATGGCGGCGACAGGCGCACGATGCGCCACGCCCCGCGTTGACACCGCACTCGCCCCTCCTGACGCACCCTTGCGCCGATGACCGCAGCCACCAACCCCGCCGCCGCTTCCTCCACCCCGACATGGAAGCGGGTCCTCACCATTGTCGTTCCACTGCTGATCCTCTCGCTGGCCCTGCATGGCCTGGCCAGTGAATTCGATGAGCACGGCTACCGCGCCATCCGCCAGGCGTTCCGCCAGCTCAGTGGCCTGCAGATCACGCTCACCGTGATGCTCGGCCTGGCCAGCTACGCCTGCCTGATCGGCTTCGATGCCATCGGCCTGCGCCGCAGCGGCATCCGCGTGCATCCGGCACGCATCGGCATTACCGCCTTCCTTGCGCATACGCTGGGCCAGACGGTGGGCTTTGCCGCGTTGACCGGTGGCGCAGTGCGCCTGCGTGGCTACCGCAGCGCCGGCCTGGACCTGGCGCAGATCGGCCAGGTGGTGCTGATGAGCACGCTCGGTTTCGTGTTCGGTGCGTGGCTGTTGATCAGCGTGGCGCTCTGTATGGAACCGGCGGCAGCGGCGTTGGCATTGCCACTGAATCCCGATGCCGTGCGCATCGTCGGCATCGTCGCCCTGCTCGCCTATCTGGGTACCGTGCTGCTGGTCGGTCGCGATGGACGGCAGTTCAGCGTGTTCGGCCATGCGTTGTGGCTACCCGACCGCCGCACCATGCTCGGCGTCACCGTGCTCAGCGTGATCGAGCTGGTGCTGGCCAGCGCCGCGTTCTATGTGCTGCTGCCGGACTCGACGCCCACCGGCCTGCCCGGCTTCGTCGGCCTGTACCTCGTCGCGGTACTGGCCGGCCTGGTCTCGACCGTGCCGGCCGGCCTGGGCGTGTTCGAATGGAGCCTGTTGAAGCTGTTGCCCCAGGTGGCACCGGCGGCGGTGCTGGCGGCCGCGTTGATCTACCGCGTGACCTATTACGTACTACCGCTGGTGCTGGCCACGTTGCTCGCCCTTGCGCCCGCGCTGCGCCAGCCGCTGCAGGCCAGTGCCGGGGCAACCCGCGCCGGCTGGAACGCACTGCGCCCATGGTTGCCGCAGATCATCGCGCTGGCGGTGTTCAGCATCGGCGCCGCGCTGGTCATCGACGGCACGCTGCCCACGCCACGCCGGCACCTGGTGAATGCCTCGCTGCCGATCCTGGAAACCTCGCACCTGATCGGCAGCCTCAGTGGTGTCGCGCTGCTGCTGATCGGGCAGGGCCTGGCCCGGCGCAGCCACGCGGCGTGGATGCTGGCGATGGCGGTGTGCGTGGTCACCCCGCTGCCGCTGTGGCTGCGCGGTGGCCAACCGTTGATCGCCGTCTCGGCGGTGCTGGTGGCGATGGCGCTGTGGGCCGCGCGCCGCGAGTTCTACCGCCAGGGTGCGCTGCTGGATGAAGCCTGGTCCTGGCCGTGGCTGCGCAACCTGGGCCTGGTGCTGGTGGCGGTGACCTGGCTGCTGTTCTTCACCTACAGCCATGTCGAATACCAGAACGAGCTGTGGTGGCAGTTCGCGGTCTCCGGCAACGCACCGCGCGCGTTGCGCGCGTTGCTGGTGGTGGCCATCGCGCTGGTGATGTTCGGCCTGGCGCGGCTGCTGCACAGCACGCGTAGCCCGCTGCCCGCCGCCGATGAAGCGACGCTGCAATCGCTGGCGCCGGTCCTGGCCGGTGCCACCGACACCCAGGCCTGCCTGGTGCTGACCGCTGACAAGGCAGTGCTGCGCGATGAAGCGAAACTCGGCTTCGTGATGATGCAGCGCTATGGGGGTTCGCTGATCGCGATGGGCGACCCGGTCGGCCCGCCGGACGTCGCCCGCGCATTGATCTGGCGCTTCCGCGAGGAAGCCGACCGCCTCGGCCTGCGCCCCGTCTTCTACCAGGTCGGCGAGACTTACTGGCAGACCTATCTCGACCTTGGCCTGGGGCTGGTCAAGCTGGGCGAAGAAGCGATGGTGCCGCTGCATGATTTCGGCCTGGAAGGGCGCGAGCGCGCCGACCTGCGCCAGGCCTGGAACCGGGGCAAGCGGGGTGGCCTGTCCTTCCGCGTGGCGCCCGTGGAGGAAATTCCCAGCCTGCTGCCGCGCCTGCACGCGATCTCCAACGCATGGCTGGAAGACAAGGCCGGCGACGAAAAGGGCTTCTCGCTCGGCAGCTACGACCCGGATTACCTGGTGCGCTTCCCGGTGGCGCTGGTCGAGGCCGAAGGCCAGATCGTGGCCTTCGCCAACCTGTGGCAGGCACCGGCCGGCGCCGAGCTGTCGGTGGACCTGATGCGCCACGTCAGCGAAGCACCGAAGGGCACGATGGACTTCCTCTTCATCGAGCTGTTCCTGTGGGGCCGCGCACAGGGCTATGCACGTTTCTCGCTGGGCATGGCGCCGCTTTCCGGGCTGGCACAGCATCGTCTGGCTGGCCGCTGGAACCGGCTGGCCGGCCTGCTGGCGCGGCATGGCGAACGTTTCTACGGGTTCAGTGGCCTGCGCCGCTTCAAGTCGAAGTTCGATCCGCAATGGCGGCCGCGCTATCTCGCCGCGCCCGGCGGCATGCACCTGCCGGCGGCGCTGCTGGACGCCACGCGTCTGATCTCTCTGGACCCGCGGCGCAACTGACGACCCGCGCCACCCGGCAGGTGTCGACCTTGGTCGACACGGCGGCGACAGTGGTCGGGCATGGCTTGACGCTACGCCCCGCCCTTGAGGATCACCTCGGCCAGCCGATCATAGTCACCGCCGAAATGGTGGTCGCCCGGCAGCTTCACCCGCTTCACGCCGTCATTGGCCGGCAGGTCCGGGCACAGTGCGTCCTCGTCCTTGTCGCCATATACGCACAGGGTTCGTTCCGCCGGCAGCCTGGCCACTTCCGGAGCGATCGGCAGGCCATCGCCGCCGCCGCCCAGCCAGTTGCTGACATGGAATTCGAAGTCGGCCTTCCTGCCTACCGACAGCAGCACGATGCGGTCCAGCGCCTCTCGGGTACCCGCGTCGAGCTGGTTGATGGTGGCCGGCAGCACGTCGGCACCCTGCGAAAAACCGATCAGCATCACCTTGTCGCGGTGCCACTGCTGGCGGTAGTGGTCGATGATCTTCTGCAGGTCAGCGGCGAAGCCCTTCGGCGTGCGCTCGCTCCAGAAGTAGCGCAACGAGTCGATGCCGACCACGGCCACGCCGTGCTCGTTGAGCGACGACGCCACGTCCTTGTCCAGGCCGGCCCAGCCACCATCGCCGGAAACGAATACCGCCAGCGTATCGCCGCTACCGGTCGCCGGTACTTCCACCACCGGCAGGCCTTTCAGCGCGGCCGGCGGCGGTGCCAGACTGACCCCGGCCTGCGCGCCGATCACCCGCGCCGCGGCCACCAGACCGGGTGAGGCATCACCGCGCGCGGTTCGCTTGAATTCGCGTGCCATAGCGACCTGCTGAACGAACCGACTGGCCTCGCCCACCTTGCAGCCGTGATCGCCAGCGGCACTCAACCACGGAAAATTCAGTTCGGCGGGCTGCAGCGTGTTGTGCTTCACACCATCGCCGCAGACCATGCGCTCATGGTTGTGGTCCGGGCAGAAGCCGGTGGTCAGCAGGCCGGCAAACACCTGGGTGTCGGCCTGCGCCGCGAGCGAATAGGCCATCTCGGCACCCTCGCCGTCACCGCCGACCAGCGGCAGGTGGTAGCCGGGCAGATGCAGGGACGCCTGCAGCCAGCGCGAGAAGTTCTCGACGTCACCGGCGCCGAACGAGCAGGTCGGATCACCCTCGCGCTTGAGCACCCCGCGCAGGTGCGCGATGTCCACAGCGGCAACGATGGCGCCGTCGGCACGCAGGGCTTCGATCGGCAGGCGGCTGGTGTCACCCCCTGGGGTGGGCTCGTGGAACCAGATCACCACCCGCTGCGGCGTGCCTGCCGGCATGTGCACCGGAATCTGCTCGAACCGCCCGTGGCTGAACTGCTGCACGTTGGCCGCCGCCATTGCCGGCAGCGCCGCCAGCGCCAGAACCACACCCATTGCCCTGCCCAGCCCTGCACGCTTCATATCGCATCCCCGATGGAATGCGCACACGATACGCCGCCACCGCGTGCACGGCACGTACCGGTGCAGGCCGTTGGCGATTCAGTCGGCCGTGGTACGCCGACTGCGCCGGTACAGTGCCAGCGCCAGGTACAGCAGCCAGCCTACGATCACCACGATCACGACCTTCTGGCCCAGCCCGCGCGGCGGACCGGCGCGCCACAACACATGCAGCCACAACAGTACGAACGCCAGCCAGGCCCAGCCCCAGAGCAGGCTCGCGGCGGACTGCCAACCCGGTTCGCGGCGCAGGTACCAGGCCTGCAGCAGCATGCCGACGCTGGCACACAGGAACGCCGTGTTGGCCGCCAGCCCGTGGATGAACGGTGCCAGCAGCGGCGTCGCTTCCGGCAGCCAGCTGTCACCGATGGCGACCGTGGCCAGGCCCAGTGCCGAGACAGTGAACAGCAGCGGCGCCGCCGCGCTGCGCCGCGGGCCGACGCTGCCCCGGTAGAGGCTGATGCCGAGCAGGGCGATCGCCAATGCCAGCAGGCAGTAGGCCGCGCGCAATGCCAGCCCCCACGGCCCGTGCAGATAGAGGCTGAGCGTGGCCCGCACCCAGTCCAGATCGGTGCGTGCGAACTGGGTCCACAGCGCGGTGGCCACGAACAGCAGCAGCGCCGCCAGCGCCAGCAGTGCCGCTGGGCGCGCGCGGCTCATGTGGACGCCTCCGGGTGCCGCGCCAGCCATTCGGCCAACGCCTTGCGATAGCGCTGCAGCTCGTCGGCATACAGGTCCAGCACACATAGCGGGCAACCGCTGCCGCAACATTCGTTCGGACCGGGCTCTTCCGGCGGCAGCGGACGGGGATCGGGATCAGGGACGGACACGGTTGGAAGCGGCAATCGGTGGAAACGGGCCCCAGTGTACCGGGCTGGTTCAGCGGCCCAGCTGCCGGCGCAGGTTGTCGCGCGCGGCAGAGTCGAGGCGCTGGTGGAAGAATTCGCTGAGGAAGATGCGCGGTGCACGCAGCAGGCCCTGCAGGAAACGGCGGCGGCCGGCGCGATACAGGAAGCCTGGCACCACGCCCTTGTACTCTTCGGCCACGCCGCGGTCATAGGCGCTGAACACCGGCTCCGGCGCGGCCAGGATCGCCATGTCGCAGTCCAGGAACAACGCGGCCTCGGCATCGACATCGTCCGGGGCGAGCTCGCCATGGCGGGCAGTCAGCAGAATCAGCTGCTCGACCCGGGCCGCGTCGACCGTGGCAAGTTCCGGCGCCTGTGCGATCGCCTGCAGGGCCAGCTGCGCCGAACGCGCTTCGTTGTCCTTTCGCCCCGCCACATAGATCGCATCGTGGTAGAGCGCGGCCAGGTAGACCTCGGCCGGCTGCTGCCAGCCTGGACCGTCGGCAACCTCCTGGCAGTGCTGCAGCACCGCACGCACGTGGCCGAAGTGATGGTAGGCACGTGGTGGCGTTGCATAGCTGTCCTGCAGCGCCTGCCACTGCGCCGGAGCGAGCGTCAGCGGGGAGAAGTCCATGACCGGATCATCCCGCCTGCGCCGGTAGCGGGCAAGCCGGCCATTTTTTCACCACACCCTCACAACGCTCTCCGCACGGGGCCCCAACGCGGTTGTCCACAGCTTTGTCGAGCGCTGGTCCACACCGGCTGTGGATGAACGCGCGGACCGACCAGCGGTCACTGCAGGGGTGCGCGCACAGGTCTACACTCGCCTCAGGCGGGAGCGCCCGCCGCTGCCGGGAGCCGTCATGTACCGTCCTGCCGCCCGATCCGTTCTGCTCGCATTGGCCGCACTGGCGGCACCCTCCGCGATCGCACTGAACCCTGACGCGAGCGAAGCCCCTGCGGTCGCTGCCAGCACCACCGCGCCGACGATTCCAACACCGCATCAGGTGTTCGCGATTCCACCGGCCATGCTCGATATGCTGCACACCCAGGTGACCCGTCGCAGCTATTCGCGCGAGCAGCGCCTGCAGGCGCTGGTGGAGATGATCTTCGACCGCCATGGCATGGACCTGCAGTACGACGCCGACGCGACCCTTACTGTCAGCGAAATCTGGCAGCAGCGACGCGCCAACTGCCTGGCCTTCACCCTGATGTTCGTCGCACTGGCACGCGAAGCCGGCATCCAGGCGCGCGTGCAGGAAGTTGGCCAGGTGGTGTCGTGGTACCAGGACCAGGCCCAGGGCCTGGTCTACAGCGTAGGCCACGTCAATGCCGGGGTCGGCTTTGCCGGCCGCTTCGCCACCGTCGATCTGGATCGCAATGTGCTGTACGACCGCCGCGGGCCGCTGCCGATCAGCCAGGCGCGGGCGTTGGCGCACTTCTACAACAATCGCGGTGCCGAACGCATGGCCAGCGGCGACCTGGCAGGCGCACGTACCTTCTTCGATACCGCGCTGGCGCAGGACGGCAGCTTCGCTGCCACCTGGAACAACCTGGGCGTGCTGGAAAACCGCACGGGCGATACCGCCGCTGCACGCCGGGCTCTGGAAAGGGCGCTGCGACTGGACGGCCGCCAGGATGCTGCACTCACCAACGCCAGCGCCCTCTACCGCAAGCTCGGCATGATTGCGCAGGCCCAGGCGCTGGAGCAGCGGTTGCAATCGGTGCAGCGCGAAGACCCATTCGCGCAGTACATGCTCGGTGCCGAGGCCGAACGCGCCGGGCAACTGCAGCAGGCGATCCGCTATTACCGGCAGGCCGTGCGCCTGTACGACACCGCGCACCAGTTCCACTTCGGTCTGGCGCGGGTCTATTTCCTGGCGGGCCAGCTCAAGCACGCCGATCGTGAGCTGCTGCGTGCACAGGAACTGGGCGGGGCGCCGCAGCAGGCGCGCTACCAGGCCAAGCTGGACAGCCTGGCCCGCTGGCGCGCACAGCAGCAGGCCCGGCGCTGAAGGCCGGTCAGGCCTTCTTGAGGAAGCAGGTCTTCAGGACCAGGCCCTTGATCTTGTCCGAATTGCCTTCGATGTGCTCGGCATCGTCCTCCACCAAACGGATGTTGCGGATCACGGTGCCCTGCTTGAGCGGGATCGAGGAGCCCTTCACCCTCAGGTCCTTGATCACGGTGACGGTGTCACCGGCCTGCAGGGTATTGCCGTTGCTGTCACGCACGACCAGGGTCGAACCGGCACTTTCCTCGGCGGTCCATTCGAAGCCGCAGTCGGCGCAGATCCACAGCGCGCCATCGGCGTAGGTGTTTTCCAGGGTGCACTGCGGGCAGGCAGGGACAGAAGACATCAGCAAGTACCTCAAAGTGAATCAACAGCTGCCATTGTAACCGCCCGGCTCCCCCGGCATTTTCCGGGCAGTACGCCGCGACCTCCTTGACCCGGCCCGGAACAGGAAACCGCGGGACCTTGCAGTCAGCGGCGAACTGCAGCAGAGTGCGCGGCCCCTGATCGCCCCCGGAACTCCCCATGCGCCTCGGCATCGACTTCGGTACCAGCAACTCCGCCGCCGCCATCGTGCATGAAGGAAAACTGCTGCCGATCCGCTTCGGCGACGCCGAGCAGTTCCGTAGCAGCGTGTACTTCCCCGGCGTGGTGCCCGACCCGGATGACTTCCAGCTCGATGACGGCCAGGAGCACCAGCTGCAGCAGATGATCGACAGCGCTGCGCGTGCGGCGCGCGCCGCCGGCCAGCAACGCACGCCGCAGGCGCTGCGCCGCGAAGCCCTGCGCGCGCTGCGCCGGGAATGGATGGAAGCCCGTGCCGGCAAGGAACGCAGTGCCAGCGACCTGCTGCAGAATGCGGTCTACGGAGACGAAGCGCTGGAAGCCTATTTCGAGGAACACGAAGGCAACCTGGTGCAGAGCCCGAAATCGATGCTCGGCTACAACCTGCACCCGCGCGCCAAGCAGACCATCACCGGCATCGCCGCGCACATCCTCGAACACATCCGCCTGACCGCCAGCGCCCAGCTCGGCCAGCCGCTGAGAGCGGCCCTGCTTGGCCGTCCGGTGCAGTTCCGCAGCTCGATCGGTGCGGCCGGCAATGACCAGGCGCTGGACATCCTGCGCGAAGCCGCCAGCCAGGCCGGTTTCGACCAGATCGATTTCCTCGAGGAACCGGCCGCGGCGGCCATGCACTATCACGCAGAAAGCCGCGAACGGCACCAGGCCGTGATCGTCGACATCGGCGGCGGTACCACCGATATCGCCCACGCCGAAGTCGGCGGCGACGACGCCCCGCGCATCCACCGCGCCTGGGGCATCGCCCGCGGCGGTACCGACATCGACCTGGCGCTGAGCCTGTCCAGCTACATGCCGCTGTTCGGCCGCGGCATCACCCGCGTGCCCGCCCACCACTATGTGGAAGCGGCCACCGTGCAGGACATGACCCGCCAGCGCGACTTCCGCCAGCACAAGTATGACCATGTCGACAATCCGTGGGGCGCGCGCCTGCAGGCCCTGCAGGACACCGGCAATACCGCCCGCCTGTACCGCGACGTCGAGCGCGCCAAGATCGCCCTCAGCGCCGCCAGCGAACATCGCAGCACGCTGGACTACATCGCCCGCGACCTGCATGCCGACAGCAGCGCCGACGGCCTGGCCGCAGCCGCGCATGGTTATCTGGAGCAGCTCCGGGAGCTGCTGGCCCAGGTCCGCAGCGACATCGGCGGCGACCCGGACGCGGTGTTCCTGACCGGCGGCATGTCCCGCGCCGGGTATCTGCGCCAGGCCGTTGCGGAGGCCTTCCCGGGCGCCCGCATGGTCCACGGCGAGCCCTCGCTGGGCGTGGTCCAGGGCCTTGCTTTGGCGGCAGCAAGCCAGGATTAACAAAACGTTACGCGATCTAAGTTACTCTTGGTCGGCTAGAACCCTGCTGCACCTTCCACCGGCCACGCCGGTGTGTGTCCACGGTGCAGCCTGGCCCGCCCTGCGGGCCTAGCGGCCATGCCTTCCTGGCTCGTTCATGGTCCGCGTACCACCGGAGCCGCCATCGAGACCCGCTTTGGGCACCCGCCAGGCCCCTGAGGCCTTACAACCTGACGCAGCACATGCACCCATCGACTGCCGCCGTTGTGACGCGGTCTGTTGCCGGCTGCCCGTGTTGCTGCAGCCCGGCGACCACGTGCCCGGCCAGTTCCTGTCACGCGACACCCACGGCCGTGCCGTGATGGCGCGCAACGAGGAAGGCTGGTGTGCGGCGATCGATCCCTATCACCTGCGCTGCACGATCTATTCGCAGCGCCCGGCGATCTGCCGCCAGTTCTCGATGGGCGGCAGTGACTGCCGCCGTGAGCGGCAGGACTACCTGCGCCAGGCCGACGCCTGGGCGCTTTCCTCCCCTTCCACCTGACAGGAGCAACCATGCCCCGCAAGGCAAAGACCCCCGCGAAGGCCAGCAACAGCATCCGCAGCGAACGCAAGGGCGCGGCCGCCAGCACCGTGGTCAGCAGCGATTCGATCGCTTCGGACCTGGCAGCGTTCCGCAAGGCCGGTGGCAAGATCGAAGTCCTCGGCACCACCTGGGCGCTGAAGAAAGCCAGCTGACCCAGTACCGACCGCGGCGGCGCTGCCGCCGCGGCCTGCCGGATCGCGCTCAGCGATCCAGGCTTACCCGAACACTGCCCGAATGCGACTGGATGCGGATATCACCGTCGCCGCTGCCCAGCCGCGTATCAAGATGGCTGCCGGGGCCGTAGCGCGGCCGCTCCACCTGCCCGGCATCGCTGTTGATCGACCCGCTGAAGCTGTTCACCGACAGCTGCGCCGAAACCGAGCGTGGCAGGCGCAGGTTGACCGACGCACTCACCGATTCGACATTGATCCGGCCCCCCGGCGCCAGCCCGGCCGCCGACAGATCGATGCTGCCCGATACGGTTTCCACCGCCAACCGCTGCACCCGCCCGGCATCGACCTCGACCCGGCCGGATACCGTCTGTGCACCGATGTCACCGGACACGCCGCCACCGGCTTCGATCCGGCCGCTGACCGTATTCACATCCAGCTTCGGAGTCTGCAGGCGCGCGCTGACACCGCCACTGACCGTATTGAGCCTGCTGTCGCCGCTGCGACCGGAGGCGCTCAGGCTGCCGCTGACCGTGTCGGCCTGCAGGCGACGCACATCGATGCCGCTGATGTCCTGGTTGGCACTGACCGTGCTCAGCAGCAGTTCCACCGAACGCGGCACGTTCAGCACCAGCGTTGCGCCACCGTTGTTGTTGCGACGCGGATACTCGATTTCCCAGCGTACGCGGTTGGCACTCTTCTCCTGGCGCAGCTGGAGGCCATCGCTGAGCGTACCGGTGAGCTGCACGTCGTTGCGGTCCCAGCCACGCACGGTCACTTTGCCGGCCACGTTGCTCAGTTCGATGCGGCCGCCGGCGGCCAGGTTGTGGCGCTCGTCGATCCGGGTGTCAGCCAGGGCCACTGCGGGCAGCAGCAGCAGCGCGCCGCAGCAGGTCATCAGGGTTCGTGTCATCGGGGTCTCCTCAGGTCGTCAGGCCGGACTCGGCGGCATAGGCCGCCTGCCGGGTCAGTTCCAGCCGCAGCGCATAGGTGCGCTTGAGCTGGCCAAGCAGGTGAGGCGCACGTGGATCCTGCGCCAGCGCGGCCTGGATCTGTGCCGCGCTTTCATCCAGTTCGTGCAGGGCCGGCTGCCATTCCGGTGCCCGGCCTGCGGGCAGCGAGGCCACCGCCTCCCGGTACTGCTCGGTCATCGCCGCAGCCTGCAACTGCAGGGTAGACGGCACCGGCGCATCCGGCTGCACGTGGCGCCATGGCGCCACCGCGTACAGCGCCAGGCTGGCCGCCAGGACAGCGCCGGCCGGCAACCACCAGCGGCGCCGCGAACGCGCTGGCAGCGCCACCACGTTGTCGGCCGGCACAGGCGCCGCCTGCGGCTCGCGCGGCGGCAGCTGCGCCGACAGGCGCGCCCAGCCATCGGCGGGAACATCTCGCTCGCTGGGCAACGCGCGCAGCCGGGCCAGCAGATCGTGATCGGAATCGTGTTCGTGTGTACTCATGTCATGTCTCCCAGCCGTGCGCGCAGCAGGCCGCGCGCACGATGCAGCTGTGCCTTTGAACTGCCGACGGCCATCTGCAGCTGCTCGGCGATTTCCTGGTGCTTCCAGCCTTCGATGTCGTGCAGTACCAGTACCGCACGCGCCCTCGGAGGCAGCGTCGCGAGTGCGCGCTCCAGGTCGCGCTCGGTACCGGCACAACGGTCGTGCACCGCCAGCTCCTGCAGGCCGCCGTCGACCTCCTCCAGACTGTCGTGGTCCTGCCCGGCGGCGCGCCCGCGCAGTTCCATCAGTGCAGCGTTGACGCCCAACCGGTGCAACCAGGTCGACAGGCTGCTTTCGAACCGGAACCCCGGCAGCGCCTTCCATGCCTGCAGGAACGCTTCCTGCAGGGCATCCTCGGCACGCGCCTGCTGGCCCCCGCACAGGCGCCACAGTACGGCGAACACGCGCGGCGCATGGCGCCGGTACAGCAGTTCGTAGGCCGCAGTGTCACCGGCGGCGGCCGCCCGCACCAGGGCGGGTTCGTCGACAGGGGCGTGGGCGGCAGGCGGCGCTGGCATGGTGGTGTCGAGCATATCGCTTGGATGCGGCGACCCGGAAAAAGGTTTAGAGCCGATCGCCGATCAAGGCCATGCAACCTTTTCGACAATGGCTGCATCCATGGAAGGTCATTCGAGAAAACACCTCCAGGGAGTTCCGCCATGTCCAGCTCGTCCTGCGCCGCCCTGCTGGTAATCGTCGCTTGCGTCGTGCTGCAGGCATCGGGCCTGTCCTTGCGGTTGTGCCCCGACAACGGCCGCGCCTGCCTGCAGCAGCATCGACAGGAGCTGGTCTGCCTGGCGTGGTCGCCGATGGTCGAAACCCCGGCACGCGCCGGGTAACATCGAGGCCGTTCCCACCACCTGTTTTCGCCCCCATGATGTTGTCGCTGAAGGATCACCTGCCGGCCTGGAGCCACCCATGGCTGAACTACGCGGGCGTGGCCCTGCAGATCGTGCTGGTGCTGCTGGTCGCCTGGCTGCTTCGGGTACTGGCCCGTCGCCTGATCCGGCGCTTTGCCGAGCACTACACGCTGCCACCTGAAATGGTGATGGGCGCGCGCCGGATCACCAGTTTCGTGGTCTATTTCAGCGCCCTGCTGTATATCCTCAGCCTGCTCGGCGCGAAGCCTTCAGTGCTGTGGACCGCGTTCACCGGCTTCGCGGCCGTGGGCGCAGTGGCCTTCTTCGCGGCCTGGAGCGTGCTCTCCAACATCTTCTGCACGTTGCTGATCTTCACCACTCGCCCGTTCCGCCTGCATGACTACATCGAAGTGCTGGAGAACGGCGAGAAGCCGGGACTGAAGGGGCGGGTGATCGACGTGAACCTGATCTACACCACGCTGCAGGAAACCGGCGACGGCCATGAGGGTACGGTGCTGCAGCTGCCGAACAACCTGTTTTTCCAGCGCACGGTGCGCCGCTGGCGCGACCCGGCGCAGGCCCCCGGCGGCATCCAGGGCGACGGCTGAGGGTGGGGTTTTCGGCAGGGCTGCGCCCTGCACCTGCAGAGGCCGAAGCCGAAGCAAGATCAAGAGCGGCATTCCGTGGGATGGCGGGGCGGTGTGGGTGGTCAGGACACGCCGTAAACCCATCCATGGGGGCTCGATGGCGCCATCCATGGCGCCAACGGTCCTGCCCACCCACACCGCCCCACCTCTGACAGATTCCGCGCGCTGTTGGTGGGTGCCGACCGTTGGTCGGCACATCTGTCAGATATCGATAGTCAGAATTGGATCCGACCCCGTGCCGACCAACGGTCGGCACCCACCATCAGCAGCAGGTTCCAACAGATCGCGGAAATCTGTCGAAGGCGGGGTGGGTCCGGTTGAGGGGGCGTGAGCCGCATGGATGCGGCGAACGAGCTTACATGGACGTACTTGCAGCGTCCCCCTCAATCGGACCCACCCCGCCATCCCACGGATAGCACGCTTTTGCCGTTGCCGTTGCCGTTGCTCCAAGCAGGTGCAGGGCGCAGCCCTGCCGAGCACCCCTTACCTCAGCTGGCTGTCCTTGCTGCCACGCCGGTTGTAACCGGCATGCGCCTGCTCTTCTTCGTCATGCGCCTGCTGGCACGCCACGCACAGGCGAACTCCCGGCACAGCACGACGTCGCGCCAACGGAATCGGCGCTTCACATTCCTCACAGTGCTCGAGGCCCGGGCCCTGCCGCAGCTGGCGGCGCGCGCGGGCGATCGCATCGTCGACGGTGGCGTCGATCTGGTCCTGGACCGCGCCATCTCCCGCCCAACCGGTGGCCATGGTCTTCCTCCGCAGGTGTGTCGCCTGATATGGGGACGATACACCCGCGCACAAATGAGCAGGCCAGTGTTGCGCCGAGCCGTGCCCGGTGCGCCTTCAGCAAGCTGAGCAGAACGCCAACGGATCCAATCGGGGCGATCGCGACTTAATCCCCTCCGTCCCCTTTTTGCCTACCAGATCAGGTCGTCCGGCACCTGGAACTGGGCGTAGTAGGCGTCGTCCTCGGCGTTGCCGGTGGAGATCTCGGCAGTCGAGCCCGGCTGGCCGTGGTCGACGATGATCGCCTCCGGAGCCCGCTCGCGCACCTTCTCGGCGGCGGCGCGCGGCAGCAGGGCGTAACCCTCGCCATTGGCGACGATGACCAGCACGCCCACCGACAGCGCCTTGCGCAGCTTGGGGTCGATCAGCAGGGTGCGGATCGCCGCGCCATCGCTGAAGCGATACTCGTCATCGCCCTTGTGGGGTACTGCATGGGCCGCGATGATCTGCTTCGCCTGTGCCTTCTGTTCCGCCTGCCTGGCCTGGGCATTGCGCTCGGCGGCCAGCGCACGGTCGCGCTCGACCTTCTCGGCACGGGCACGTTCAGCCTCACGCTGGACCTCGGCCGAGGCCGATTCGGCCTTGCCTTGGCGGGCCTTGGCCTGCTCCCGCGCGGCGGCGCTGGCCTGCGACTTCTTGGCCAGACCGGCCTTGAGCAATTGTTCCTGCAGCGCGTTGGGCTTTGCCATGGTTGGTACATACCGCGTGTAATCTTGGATGCTTCCATTCTACCGACGCCCCGCCGCCCCTGCATGGCAGTCCTGAAGTACCTCACCGGCTACCCCGAACCCCTGGTCGCCCAGGTCAGCGAACTGCTGGCGCAGGGCAAGCTCGGCCCCTGGCTGCAGCAGCGCTATCCCGACCCGCACGAGGTGCGCAGCGACCGCCAGCTGTACGACTACACCCAGGCGCTGAAAGATCGCTACCTGCGCAAGTCGGTGCCGCTCAACAAGGTCTGCTACGACAACACCCTGGAAGTGATCAAGCACGCGCTGGGTACGCATACCGCCATTTCCCGCGTGCACGGCAGCCGCCTCAAGGCCAGCCGCGAGATCCGCATCGCTACGGTATTCCGCCAGGCGCCAGCGGCGTTCCTGCGCATGATCGTGGTGCATGAGCTGGCCCACCTGAAGGAAGCCGACCACAACAAGGCCTTCTACCAGCTGTGCCAGCACATGGAACCGGATTACCTGCAGCTGGAGTTCGATACCCGTCTCTACCTGACCGAGCTGGCCAACCGCAGCCAGCGCTGACCGGCCGCAGCAGCTACACTGCGCGCCCCCTGCCCGACCTGCCCGCCATGGAACCGATCCGTCTCGACAAACGCCTGTCCGCCCTGCTCGGCATCCCCCGCGGCGAAGCGCGGCGCTATATCGAAGGCGGCTGGGTAACGGTCGACGGCGAAGTGGTGGAACAGCCGCAGCGCCCGGTCGATGACAGCGTGGTGATCGTCGTGGCCGAGCAGGCCAGTGATGAAAAGGCCGAGCGGGTCAGCATGCTGCTGCACAAGCCGGCCGGCGTTGCTGCTGAGACCCTGTGTGCGCTGGTCAGCAGTGACAGCCGCAGCGAACTTGATGCCAGCGACATCCGTCCGTTGCAGCGCCATTTCCACGGCCTGCAGCTGGCCGCTGCACTTCCGGCCAGCGACAGCGGCCTGGTGGTGGTCAGCCAGGATCCGGCCACGCTGGCCCATCTACAGCGCAATCTGGGCCGCACCGAACAGGAATACCTGATCGAAGTGGCCGAAGGCGGCCCCGAGCGAGGACCGTGGCTGCTGGCGCGGCTGCAGCAGGAATCCGGCGGCGCGAAGGTCAGCTGGCAAAGCGAGCAGCGCCTGCGCTTTGCCGGCAAGGGGCTGACCGCCAAGGGGCTGCGCGTGTCGGTGACCGCCGCCGGGCTGCAGGTGCTGGCCGTGCGCCGACTGCGCATCGGCCGCGTGGCATTGGGGCCGCTGCCGCCGGCGCAGTGGCGTTACCTGGGCAGCGACGAGCGGTTCTGAGGCCTGCGGGTCAGGGCCCTTTCCTGCAGAAACGGGTCCGCCCCCCATCCGTGACGCCCGCGGGGTCGGATCCCTTGCCGAAGGCAAGGGCGCTGACGCCCTATCGATCCTGCAGGCATTCCTTCACGCAGGGCGTGGATCTACCATCGAGGCATGAGCCTGCCCATGCCCCTGTGGCGACGCCTGTTGCGCGTCGCTGCAATCATCCTCGCCGCGCTGTTGCTGCTGGTCCTGTCCGGGCTGCTGCTGGCCGACCATCTCACGCCACAGGCACAGGGCGTGCCCTCGCATGTACTGCCATTGCAGCCGGCGCAGACCCGCATCGACCAGCAGATCGTGCCGCTGCAGGACGCGCATCCCGGGCAATCAGGCGTAGCGTTCCTCAGTGATGGCATGGATGCCTTCGCCGCGCGCGCGATGATCACCGCGCACGCTGGCCGCAGCCTGGACCTGCAGTACTACATCTGGCACGACGACCTGATCGGCCACCTGATGGCCAAGGCGCTGCATGACGCCGCCGAGCGCGGTGTGCGCGTGCGCATCCTGCTCGATGACATGAACGCCAAGGACAAGGACGCGCTGATGATGGCGCTGGACCGGCACCCCAACATTGAAATCCGTCTCTACAACCCGTTCCGCAACCGGACCGGCATCCTGCGCGTGGTGGAGATGGTGCAACGCTTCTTCAGCGTGAACCACCGCATGCACAACAAGAGCTGGATCGCCGATGGCCGCGTCGCGATCGTCGGCGGCCGCAACATCGGCGAGGAGTACTTCAGCGCGCGCACCGATGTGAACTTCCAGGATCTGGACCTGCTGGTCGCCGGCCCTGCCGTGGAGCAGGCCAACCGGATCTTCGACGACTACTGGAACAGCGAGGCCGCCATTCCGGTATCCGCGCTTGCCTTCCATACCGATGCACAGCTGCGCCTGCTGGTGCGCGAATCGGATCATGAGGCGCAGCGGGACGTGGCCCGGCCCTACCTTGCGCGCGTGGCCGAATCGCGCCAGCGGCAACGCCCGAGTCCCGAGCCATTGCACTGGAGCAGTGCAGTGCGCATCGTCTCGGACCCGCCGATGAAGCATCGCAGGGATGATCGCGCTGCCTGGCTGGTGTCGACCCTGATCAGCGAGCTGCAGGCCGCCCGGCACAAAACGTTGTTGATCTCACCCTACTTCGTGCCAGGCAACGAAGGCCTGGATGGCTTTTCGGCCATGGCCGGGCGGGGCGTGCAGGTCGGCGTGGTGACCAACTCACTGGCTGCCAACGACGTCGCCGCCGTGCACGGCGGCTACATGAGCTACCGCGTGCCGTTGCTCGAAGCGGGCGTCCACCTGTACGAACTGAAGGCGCAGGGGCAGTCCGGCGATGCCGGCATGTTCGGCAGCAGCGGCGCGAGCCTGCACACCAAGGCGTTCGTGGTCGACGACCGCCGCGGCTTCGTCGGCTCGTTCAACCTCGACCCTCGCTCGGCCTACCTCAACACCGAAATGGGCGTACTGTTCGACGACCCGGTGCTGGGGGCGCAGCTGCGCGATGAGTACCTGCGCCTGGCGGACCCCAGGCACAGCTGGTGGCTGGCGCTGGACGACCGAGGCCGGCTACGCTGGCTGGAGCGTGAACCGCCACCGCACTGGGTGGAGGCCGAACCCGGCGCGAGCCTGGGCAAGCGCTGGACCGCACGGGCCATCAGCTGGCTGCCGGTCGAATCGCAGCTGTAGTACTCAGGCCGCCGGGCCGGCCTGGTCCTGTCCGGCCTCATCCAGCGTTTCCACGCTGCGCCCATGCAGGCGCCGCCAGATCCAGCGCAAAGCATGCGGCGGCGCTGAAGGCAGCTGCTCCAGCAGCGCCAGCATGCGGCTCTGGCTGGCATGCCCATGGCGGCACAACAGGCTGGCCGCTGCGGCGGCGCTGGCCAGGCGCAGGCTGTCGGCCAGCGCCCCTTCTGCATCCACGGCCAGGGCCTGGTGAACCGGCTCAGGCAGCTCCCATGCGGCGGCGACCCGCTGCGCCAACGGTAACGACCACTGCTGCAGCAGCTGCAGGGCCAACGCCGGCTCCACGGCCTCGCCGCGGGCCTGCGCTTCCTGCAGCAGCTGGCGCATTACCAGTGACGCGCCCAGTCCCTGCACCAGGCCCAGCCACTGCGCAGCGAAGGCATCACCCAAGGTGACCGTACGTGCGTGATCGGCGGCCGCGCGCGAGGCCAGCAGCGCGTGCTCCCAGATGATCGCGCTGAACTGCGGGAACACTTCGCACTGCACCTGCATCACCGGCTGCACCAGTACCGCGCTGATGATCTGCCGCACGCCTTCGGTACCCACCAGTGTCACCGCCCGCTGCAGGCTTTCGACCGGGCGCTCATGCACCTTGTAGGCCGGGCTGTTGGCGATGCGCAGCAGGTTGCCGGTCAGTACCGGGTCCTGGCCGATGATCGCGGCCATCACCCGCGCTGAGGCGGCATCGTCGTTGACGGTTTGGATCAGCTGCGGCAGCAGTTGCGGCCGGCGGGGCAGCTGCCTGGCCGCCCAGTTGCGGTCCTGCAGCGCGCGCGCCACCGCCTCGCCCAGCGCTGCGGCCTGCACCGGCGTGGATTCACCGGCCAGACGCGGGTACAGGGCCAGGGCATGCAGGCCACGGTGCAGATGTGCAGCGATCTCGGCCGGGGGCAGCGCCTCGCCCTGCAGGCTCGCCGCTGCGGCGGCCACCGCCTGGCGGGACGCAGCAACCAGCCGCGACGGTGCCGCCCCGGTCGAACGCGCCAGCCAGCCGCGCAGCGATCGCCACCAGGCCGCTGTCATCGCCGCCTGCCCTGTCGTTGTGGTGCCCTTGCCGTCACTGACCGCCTGCCTCTTCACGCGAATCCGGCCACCCGCCGTCGTCGCAGCATCGGCCGCATTTTCATCTTCTTTAACTGCAAGGCATGCGATGTCGACGGCACCGGCCGGGGGAATGGACTAGAATGGCGCCGCGCGACCCGTCCCCCAGCCATGACGACGTCGCTTTTTTTGTTTTGGGACCCTACCGTTCACTGGCCGTTCGCTGCAGTTCGCCGCTGTTCGCGCCATCGGAGACGCCATGCTATTCGAAACCCTCGCCACCACCGGCCACGAACAAGTGGTGTTCTGCCACAACCACGATGCCGGCCTGCAGGCGATCATCGCCATCCACAACACCACCCTGGGCCCGGCCCTGGGTGGCGTGCGCATGCGTCCGTATGCCAGCACCGACGAGGCGCTGGCCGACGTGCTGCGGCTGAGCCGGACGATGACCTACAAGAATGCGCTGGCCGGCCTCAACGTCGGTGGTGGCAAGGCGGTGATCATCGGCGACCCGAAAGTGGACAAGACTGAAGTACTGTTCCGCGCCTTCGGCCGTTATGTCGACTCGCTGGGAGGGCGCTACATCACCGCCGAGGACGTCGGTACCGACGTCAACGACATGGAGAACATCTACCTGGAGAGCCAGTTCGTGACCGGCGTGCACCAGGTCCATGGCGGATCCGGCGATCCGGCCCCGTTCACCGCCTACGGTGCGCTGCAGGCGCTGATGGCGGCGATGCGCTTCAAGTTCGGCCATGAGGAAGTGGGCAAGACCAGCATCGCAGTGCAGGGCCTGGGCCACATCGGCATGGAGCTGGTCAAGCTGCTGCGCGATCGCGGCGCCAAACTGTATGTCACCGACCTGGACAGCGCGCTGGTTGATCGCGCGGTCAGCGATTTCGGCGCCGAAGCGGTCAAGCCCGACGAGATCCACGAAGTGAACGCCGATGTGTTCGCACCGTGCGCGCTGGAAGGCGCGATCAACGCCGACACCCTGCCGCGGATCAAGGCGAAGATCATCTGCGGTACCGCCAACAACCAGCTGTCGAGCCTGGAAATCGGCGATGAACTGCATGCGCGCGGCATCCTGTATGCACCTGACTACGCGGTCAACGCGGGCGGCGTGATGAACGTGTCGCTGGAGATCGATGGCTACAACCGCGAACGCGCGATGCGCCTGATCCGCAGCATCTACCACAACCTCACCCGCATCTTCGAACTGTCGCAACGCGAGAACATCGCGCCGCAGCGGGCAGCCGACCGCATCGCCGAAAGCCGTATCCTGTCGATCGGCAAGCTGAAGATGCCGCTGGGTCGCAGCACCCCGCGCCTGGGCAACCTGCGCGGAGGCTGAGCCTGCCGATGTCGCGCCGGGCCTTTCGACCCGGCGCGACCGCCCGTTCAGAACCCGGTGCTGTAGCGCAACGCCGCCTGGCGCGCGCCTTCGCCGCCGACGCGTTGGTCGAAGCCCAGGCTCAGGCGGCCGTTGCGGCCCCACCACGACTCCAGCGCCACGCCGAACAGCGCACTGCCGCGCGGCGCGTTCCAGCCCGCAAGTGGCGCCCATGCATCAACGCCGACGAAACTGGCCTGCCAGTCCGCATCGGCACCATCGAGCCGCTGCTGCCATTCGGCATGCCCGCGCAGGGTCCAGCGCCCCCAGCCACGTTCGCCGCGGATACCGGCCAGCATCTGGCTGCGCTGTACGCGGTTGGCATCGCCACGCAGGCCGAAGCCGAACCCGCCCAGTTCGTTGAAGGCATCGGTATCCACGCGCGTGCTGCTGGCGCCCACGTAGGGTGTGAACGACGCACCCGCGCGGCCGAAACGATAGCCGCCTTCGACACTGGCACTGCTGAAACGTCCGCCGTAACGTGCAGAGACACCGTAGGCGCCGGCGCCCAGCAGCAACTGGCGATCCAGCGCCCGGGTGAACTGGCCGCTGCCGACCTGCGCCAGCGCATAGCCCCGGCCCAGGTTCCAGCCGGCATACAGCTGCGCCTGCGCCTGGCGATCACGCCCACGATCACCACCGACGCTGCTGCCACCATTGCTGCGGGTTTCGCCAAAGGCCACGCCCATCAGCCCATTGCTGCCCAGTGGCAGGTCCTGGCCGGCCATCCAACCGCGGCTGTCGGCGGCATTGCCGGCGAAACTGCCCTGCCCGGCTTCGCCGAGCGCGCTCTGCCAGGCCCCGCGCAGGCGCGGCGCCGCCTGCACGCGATCAAAGCGCTCGGCGATCGCGCGGCGTGACATGTCGATGCTGTCGAAGGTGGCCGACTCGGCCCGCGCATGCGCCTGTCCGGACAGGCTCTGCAAACTGGCCTCGAGGCCTTTGCTGCCACCGCCGGTCCACTGCAGCGCACCGGCGGCCGTACCGAAGGCCGAGCCCTGCAGCGTCGTATCGCCATCAAGCACGCTGAACGCACTGTCCACGCGCTGCGCAGCCGACTGCGCCGAGGCCGTGAGCCCGGTCGCGGCCGCCGTGACGCTGACCTGGGTCAGGTTCAACCAAGCGTTGTTGCTGTCATATCCATAGCTGCTCTGCAGCAGCGACAGGCCCTGCAGGCCGCTGGAGGTGGCCGGGCTGCCGAAGGTGCCGCTGAGGCCGGCGGCGGCGTGGATCAGGTCCTGGCGGCTGCCGTTCTGCGGCACATAGCCGGAGACGAAGCCGTGCACGCGCACGCCCCCGTTGATCGTGGCGTTGCCGGTGACCTGCAGCGCATTGGCACCGAGCGCGATCATCAGCTGCGCGCCGGCCTGCTGGGTGTAGTTGCCCTCGATGGTGCCGGTGGTGTTGCCGGTGGTCAGGAACACGCTGCTGCCGTTGACCACATTGCCGATCACGCGCGGCGTACCGCCATTGAACTGCAGGCCGGTCGAATCCGGATCGGGCTGCGCCAGGATCGTCACGTTGGAGCGGATCACGCTGCCGTTCTGCAGTGACAGGATGCCGCGCTCGATGCGGGTGGCACCGCTGTAGCTGTTGTTGCCCCCCAGCACCAGGGTTCCCCCGCCCTGCTTGACCAAGCCACCGCTGCCGACGATGTCATTGCTCCACAGCGAGCCACTCGATGGCGCATCGACATTGGCCACCACATCGCCCCAGTCGAAGCGCTCCGGCCCCTTGATCGCCCGCGAGATGTCGAGCAGGCCGTAGCCGAACACCGCATCCACGCCGGGCGCACCGATGTCCTTGGCGGTGCCCAGCAGGGTCTGCCGCACCAGGTCGTTGTCGAAGTACGGGTAGCGCTGCCAGACCAGGGCGGCGGCGCCGGAAATCAGCGGGGCGGCGAAGGACGTGCCGTAGTTCCAGTAATAGCTGCCGCCGTTGGCATCGGGATAGACCGCGCTGCCCGGCGCCGCCAGGCAGTAGCGCGCGGCCTGGCCGCAGGCATTGGCGTAGCTGGCCAGCGTGCCCGGTGCATACGGATCCACCGCAGTGGCCACCAGCCAGCCGCGCTCCAGATCGGCCGCCGGCAGCGAGCCGGCAACGCCCAGCTGGCTGGGCAGCGCGGCCAGGCTGCTCGGCTCGGGACGCGCATCGTTGCCGGCCGCGAACACCACCAGGCCGCCATGGTTGATGACGAACGGCCGGTACTCGGCCGCCACCTGCGCGGTGGTCGGCAGGTCGGTCCAGTACAGGCCGCCCCACGAATTGTTCATCACCTTCACGTTGTAGCTGATCAGGTCCTGGTGGACCTGCGCCACGCCCAATGGGCCGCTGAAGGAATTGCCCTTGCCGCTGCCGTCATCGACGGGCGGCTTGTCGGCGATGATCCGCGCCGAAACGATCTGTGCGCCGGGGGCGATGCCGCCCGGCCAGGATCCCACCGAAGCACCCGCGGCCAGGCTGGCCACCGCCGTGCCGTGGCCCACCACGTCGTCCACCTGCAGGTTGTTGCGGGCGGGGTCGATGTAGTTGAGGTTGGCGACCACGCGCCCGTTCAGCGCCACTGCGTTGCGCTGCACGCCCGAATCGACGATGCCGATGCGCACCCCCTGCCCGGTCAGGCCGGCGGCCTGTGCGGCACGCGCATTGGTCACGGACAGGTGCGCGTCGAAGGCCGGCTCCTGCGGCTTGGCCGGAGGCGGTGTGGTCGGCGGGGGCGTGGTCGGGGGCGTCGGGGTGGTCGGGGGTGGATCGATGCGGACATTGCCGCCGCCTCCGCCGCCACCACATGCCGTCAATGCCATCGCCAGCGCCGACGCCAGCGCCGACCTCACCATCATCGTGCGTTCCATCGATTCCTTCCCATGAACGTTGGCCTGCCTACATCCCGGCAGGCATGCGGTGCCGCCCAGCGGCGGCCCTCCCCGACCCTCTATACTTGGGTCGACCCCCACGCAGTCTGCCGGGAAATCGCGGCGCTTCCAACGTCCTCGGTCTCCTTTCCGAACATTGCTTACGCATCAACGAGATTGCCATGTCCAACATCGTCATCGCCGCCGCCAAGCGCACCGCCATCGGCTCCTTCCTCGGCCAGTTCAACGGCGTGCCGACCCCGACCCTCGGCGCGGCCGCCATCGCGGCCGCCCTGGAACAATCGGGCGTGCCGGCCAGCGACGTCTCTGAAGTCCTCATGGGCTGCGTGCTGCCGGCCAACCTCGGCCAGGCGCCCGCCCGCCAGGCGGCGATCGCCGCCGGCATTCCGCTGTCGACCGGTGCCACCACCCTCAACAAGGTGTGCGGCTCGGGCATGAAGACCATCATGCTCGGCCATGACCTGATCAAGGCCGGTTCGGCCAGCATCGTGATCGCCGGTGGCATGGAATCGATGTCCAACGCCCCGCACCTGCTGCCCAACTCGCGTACCGGCAACCGCTTCGGCAACTTCCAGGCGATCGACCACATGGCCCACGACGGCCTGGTCAACGCCTACGACGGCAAGGCCATGGGTGAATTCGCCGAATGCGCCGTGGACAAGTACCAGTTCAGCCGCGAGGAACAGGACGCCTACGCGATCGAATCGGTCAAGCGCGCACAGGCCGCACAGGCCAATGGGGCATTCGCCGACGAGATCGTCGCGGTGAAGGTCGCCACCCGCAAGGGTGAGGTCGAGGTCGCCACCGACGAGCAACCCGGCCGCTCCGACATCGCCAAGATCCCGACCCTGCGCCCGGCCTTCAAGAAGGACGGCAGCGTCACCGCCGCCAGCTCCTCCAGCATCTCCGACGGCGCCGCCGCAGTGGTACTGCTGACCGAGGAAGACGCCAACGCACGTGGCATTACCCCGCTGGCGCGCATCGTCGGCCACGCCACCCATTCGCAGGAACCAGAATGGTTCACCACCGCCCCGATCGGCGCGATCCACACACTGCTGGCCAAGACCGGATGGTCGCTGGACCAGATCGACCTGTTCGAAATCAATGAGGCCTTCGCCGTGGTGGCGATGGCACCGATGCGTGAACTGGGCATCCCGCACGACAAGCTCAACGTGAATGGCGGGGCCTGCGCACTGGGCCATCCCATCGGTGCCTCCGGTGCACGCCTGGTGGTGACCTTGGTCAACGCCCTGCGCACGCGCGGTGGCAAGCGCGGCATTGCCACCCTGTGCATCGGTGGCGGTGAAGCAACAGCCATCGCCATCGAATTGATTTAAAAAGATTTAACGACGATTTCGCAAAAATGAATGCGGGATCGCTTGACACCCAATCTTGGCTTGTCATCATGTTGTCGGCGCGCAGCATGCGCGTTGCCTAATTCTAACGACGAGGATTTACACAATGAGCATCAACAAGCTGCTGGTCGCGATGTCCCTGGCTCTGGCCCTGGCCGCCTGCTCGAAGCAGGAAGCTGCCCAGGACGCCGCTGCTTCGGCCAACGAAGCCGCCACCGAAGCCCAGGCTGCTGCCGACCAGGCCGCCGCTGCCGGCGCCCAGACCGCCGACGCTGCCCAGCAGGCTGCCAACACCGCCGCCACCGCTGCTGACGCTGCGACCGACGCTGCTGCCAACACCGCTGCTGCCGCGACCGACGCTGCTGCTGGCGAAGCCAAGGACGCTGCCAAGGCTGCCGAAGCTACCGCTGAGCAGGCCAAGGACGCTGCTGAAGAAGCCAAGAAGTAATAACTTCTTTCTTCAGGCTGTTCTGGAAAAGCCGCTGGTTCGCCAGCGGCTTTTTCTTTGGCCTGCTGCCTGCGCGCGCCTCGGATCGCGACCCCGTCTTCACAACGGCATGAATAGGCTGGCGTCCCCATCCATTGCAGTACCGGAGACCGCCATGAAGATTCGCCCGATCACCACCACGCTGCTGGCCGCCTCCCTGCTGCTGGCCCTGGCCGCCTGCAAGGGTCCGGAAGCCGAACAGGCCAAGCAGGACGCGCAGCAGGCCGCCGACAGCGCCGGCGCTGCCGCCCGTGACGCCGTGGACAGGGCCGCCGAAGCCACCCGCAACGCTGCCGACAAGACCGCTGCCGCTTCCGAGCAGGCCGCCGCCGATACCCAGCAGGCACTGGACAAGGCCGCAGACGCCACCGCAAACGCCGCAGACAAGGCCAAGGTTGCGGCCACCGACGCCGCTGCACATGCCAGCGACGCCACTGCGGACGCCGCACAGAAGGTTGCTGACAAGGCCCGTGATGTCGCCAATGACGCCAAGGCCAACGCCGCCAAGGAAGAAGCCAAGCACTAAGGCCTACCGGCAGCCGGGCATCGTCTCGGCGCTACAGGAAAAGCCGCGGCACTGCCGCGGCTTTTCTGCTTTTCGCTCTCTGCTCTTTCTGTTGATTCCGTGCTGGACGCGTACGGAAAGTGTCCAAGGACGCGCGGGTAGGTTGCGCAGGGGCGTAAGCGCCATCGCCGTTGGCCGCCCCTAAGGCAGCGCGCGCGCCAGCATTGCCGACAGATCCACACCCGCCGGCAGCGTCCCGAACACCAGCCCATGCTCCCCTTCCAGCCGGCTGCGCACGAACGCTTCAGCCATTGGACTGCCCGCCCGCAACATCAACGCTGCCTGCAACAGCAGCGCAGTGCGCTCGCAGAAAAGCCTCGCCTGCGACTCATCCGGTGCCGGTGCCGCTGCCCAACGCTGCAATGCCGCTGCGTAGCGCGCATCACGATCGGCCACCGCTGCCAGCTCGGCGCGCAGCGCCGCCAGTGCCTCCGGTTCACGTGCCAGCGCGCGCAGTACGTCCAGGCACTGGATGTTGCCACTGCCTTCCCAGATCGAATTCAACGGCGCCTGCCGGTACAGCCGCGGCAGCATCGATTCCTCCACATAGCCTGCGCCGCCGAGGCATTCCTGCGCTTCGTTGACGAAGGCCGGCGCGCGCTTGCACAGCCAGTACTTGCCCAGCGCCGTTCCCACCCGTGCCAGCGCAGCTTCGTTGGCATCCACGGCGGCGCGATCCACCGCGCGTGCGATGCGCATCGAAAGTACCGTGGCCGCTTCCGATTCCAGTGCCAGGTCGGCCAGCACATTGGTCATCAACGGGTGCTCGACCAGCAGCTTGCCGAAGGTGCGGCGATGGCGTGCGTGGTGCAACGCCTGCGCCAACGCCATGCGCATTTCCGCCGCTGCGCCCAGCATGCAATCCAGGCGGGTCATCATCACCATGCCGATGATGGTGGCCACGCCACGCCCCTCCTCGCCCACCCGCCATGCCTGCGCGCCGCAGAACTCGACTTCGCTGGAGGCATTGGCCCAGTCGCCAAGCTTGTCCTTCAACCGCATCAACCGGAATGCGTTGCGGTCACCGTCGGCCAGCCGGCGCGGCATCAGCAGGCAGGTCAGTCCTCCCGGCGCCTGCGCCAGCACCAGGAAGCCATCGCACATCGGTGCGGAAAAGAACCACTTGTGGCCGACAAGGCGATAGCGCTCACCATCGATCGGTTCGGCGCGCGTGCTGTTGGAGCGCACATCCGAGCCGCCCTGCTTCTCGGTCATGCCCATGCCCAGGGTGATGCCGGCCTTGTCAGCCACCGGCACGTCGCGCGCGTCATAGACCGGCGCTGCGGCCTTGCGTGCCCACTCGGCCAGATGCGGCTGCGTGTGCAGCACCGCTACTGCTGCATGGGTCATCGTCAACGGGCAACTGGTGCCGGCCTCGGCCTGGTGGTGCAGGTAGCTCAACACCGCACGCGCGACATGCGCGCCGGGTTGCGGTTCATGCCAGGACAAGCCGGCGACACCGTGCGATTTCGCCGTCTCCATCAACTGGTGATAGGCCGGGTGGAACTCCACCGTATCGATGCGATGACCCTGCGCATCATGCGTGCGCAGGCGTGGGCGATCGCGGTTGGCATCGAAGCCGAGCCGGTACAGCTCGTCGCCGGCCAGCGCGCCATAGACCGCCAGGCGTGGCGCGAAGCCGCCAGCGCCTTCGCGTTGCACGGCTTCCATCAGCGCCACGTCGTCAGTCCACAACTGGCGCCCCGCGAACGGTGGCGGCTGGTTCAACACCACATGGGTTTCGTAGGGCGCGTCGCTGCTGAAGCTTGGTCCACTCATCCGGTCCATCCTGGCGGCAAGAGGTATGCGGCCCGATTGTGCCGCATGACTTGCCAAGCCCGTGTTCAGGCCGGTTCTCACCGTCTGCACGAGCAGCAGGCCACAGTGATCGCATGGCAGCCAACGACGATCTGGTGGTGCTGCGCCCGGAAGGGCTGTACTGCGCCGCCGGCGATTTCCACATTGATCCCTGGCGACCGGTAGCGCGCGCGGTCATCACGCATGGCCACGGGGATCACGCCCGCCCGGGCATGGGCGAGTACCACTGCAGCGAAGGCAGCCTGCCGATCCTGCGCTGGCGCCTGGGCGATGTTCCGGTGCAGGCGCACGTCGAGGGCGTGCCGTTCCGCCTGGGCCGGGTACAGGTATCGCTGCATCCAGCCGGTCACGTCCTGGGATCTTCGCAGGTGCGCATCGACGACGGGCGGCAGGTCTGGGTCGCCTCCGGCGACTACAAGCGGCAGCCTGACCCAACCTGTGCGCCGTTCGAAGTGGTGCCCTGCGATACCTTCATCACCGAAGCCACCTTCGCCCTGCCGATCTACCGCTGGCCGGACACTTCGGCCGTTGCTGCCGAAATCGTGGCGTGGCGCCGCGAATGCGAACAACGCGGCGAGGCTGCGATCCTGCTGTGCTATGCGCTGGGCAAGGCACAGCGGGTGCTGGCAGAGCTGCGGCCACTGGACGATCGGCCGGCCTGGCTGCATGGCGCCATCGCCAATGGCGTGGCGGTGTACCGGCAGGCCGGCGTACCGATGCTGGAGACGCTCACCGTGGCCGAACAGGGCCGCCGGCCCGATGCCGCCGGCCAGTTGATCCTGGCCCCGCCCTCGGCTGCGGGCACGCCCTGGATGCGCCGCTTCGGCCGTCACCAGCTGGGCTTCGCCTCGGGCTGGATGCAACTGCGCGGCAACCGTCGCCGCCGCAACGTCGATCGAGGCTTCGTCATTTCCGACCACGCCGATTGGCCAGCACTGCTGCAGACGATCCAACAGACCGGCGCGCAGCGGGTGATCGCCACCCATGGCAATACCGATGCGTTGATTCCGTTCCTGCGCGAGCGCGGCGTGGCTGCCGAAGCCTTCCGTACCGATTTCGGGAGCGAGGAATGAAGTCCTTCGCAGCGCTCTACCAACGCCTGGACCGCAGCACTGCCACGCTGGACAAGCGCGCAGCGCTGGTCGACTACTTCCGCCAGGCAGGCGCACACGATGCGGCGTGGGCGCTGTACCTGCTCAGTGGTGGCAAGGTGGGCGGCGCGCGCAGGAAGATCGCCGCCAGTGGCGAACTGCGCGCGTGGATCGCCGAGCAATCAGGGTTGCCACCGTGGCTGGTGGAAGACAGCTATGCGCAGGTGGGTGACCTGGCCGAAACGCTGACCCTGCTGTTGGACGACCCACCACACCCCTCGCCTGACCGGCCCCTGGCCGAATGGATCGAACAGCACCTGCTGGCGGTCGCCAACCAACCCGAGGCGGTGCGTCGCGCGGCGATCGTCGCCGGCTGGCAGCAACTGTGCAGCGGCGAACGCCTGGTATTCAACAAGCTGCTGACCGGCGCCCTGCGCGTTGGCGTGTCGCAGCGACTGGTGCAGCAGGCGCTGGCCGAGTGGTCCGGCCTGGACATCGCACGCATCGCCCAGCGCATGCTGGGCGAGTGGGTGCCCTCGCCCGGCGTTCTGGCCCAGCTGCTGTCGCCGGATGAATTGCCGCTGGACCGGCAGCAGCCCTATCCGTTCTTCCTGGCCTCGCCACTGGAGGGATCCCCTGCCGAACGACTCGGCCCGATCGATGACTGGCTGCTGGAATGGAAGTGGGATGGCATCCGCCTGCAGCTGCTGCGCCGGCGCGGCGAGGTCGCCTTGTGGTCACGCGGCGAAGAGCGGCTGGATGGCCGCTTCCCCGAGATCGAACAGGCAGCGATGGCGCTTCCCGATGGCTGCGTGCTGGACGGCGAGCTGCTGGCCTGGGACGAAGCCGCGGACCTGCCGCGTGCCTTCACTGCGCTGCAGACGCGCATCCAGCGCCGAAAACCCGGTGCGGCCACCCTGCGCAACACGCCGGTGCGGGTGCTCGCCTATGACCTGCTTGAACTCGATGGCGTAGACCTGCGCGAACGTCCGCTGCAGCAGCGGCGCGCGCGTCTCGCCGAGGTCGTCGGTGCACTGAACGATGCACGGATCCAGCTCTCACCGGGCGTTGACGCCGACGACTGGCTCCAGGCGGCGGCAATGCGCGACGTGGCACGCGAACGCGGCGTGGAAGGACTGATGCTGAAACGGCATGCCTCGCCCTACCAGGCCGGGCGCCGCCGCGGTGACTGGTGGAAATGGAAGGTCGATCCGCTCACCATCGATGCGGTGCTCCTGTACGCGCAGGCCGGCCATGGGCGGCGCAGCACGCTGTACACCGACTACACCTTCGGCGTCTGGGACGGCGACACGCTGGTACCGGTCGCCAAGGCCTATTCGGGCCTGGATGACAAGGAAATCCTCGCGCTTGATCGCTGGATCCGCGCCAACACCCGCGAGCGCTTCGGCCCGGTGCGCAGCGTTCGCGCCGAACACGTCTTCGAGCTGGGCTTCGAGGCAGTCAACCGCAGCAGCCGGCACAAGTCGGGCATCGCCGTGCGTTTTCCGCGCATCCTGCGCTGGCGCCACGACAAGCCCGCCAGCGAAGCCGATCAGTTGGCCACGCTGCAGGCGTTGGCACGATGAACCGCAGCCAGGCACTGCGCCGGCTGGAAGACTGGTTCGCGTCCAGAGGCTGGCGCTCACTGCCGTTCCAGCGCGCGATGTGGCGTCACTATCTCGCCGGCGAATCCGGGCTGCTGCACACACCCACAGGCAGCGGCAAGACACTGGCGATGTTCGGCGGACCGCTGCTGCAGGCCATGATCGACCCGCCACCCTCCCCCCGCCGCGCCAGCGCGGTCCGCCCGCTGCAGGTGCTGTGGGTGACCCCCTTGCGCGCGTTGGCCAGCGACACCGCGCGCGCGCTGCAGACCGTGGTCGATGGGCTGGGGCTGGGTTGGCGTGTCGGCCTGCGCAGTGGTGACGCCAGCAACCGCGAGCGGCGCCAGGCGCGCGAGGGCCGCATCGACGTACTGGTGACCACGCCGGAATCACTGGCGCTGCTGCTGAGCTATCCGGATACGCTGCCGCGCATGCAGCGGCTGCGCTGCATGGTGGTGGACGAATGGCACGAACTGCTGGGCAACAAGCGCGGTGTGCTGCTGCAGTTGAACCTGGCAGTGTTGCGCCAGGCCGCGCCTGCATCGCAGCTGTGGGGACTGTCGGCCACGCTGGGCAATCTGGATGAGGCGCGCGATGTACTGCTGCCCGGGCAACCGGATGCACCGATCGTGCAGGGCGTACGCCCTCGCGCAGTGAGCGTGCGCAGCGTGCTGCCGGACCCTGGCGAACATTTCCCCTGGGCCGGGCATCTGGGCCTGGCGCAGCTGCCACGCGTGCTGGATGCACTGATGCAGGCACGCAGCAGCCTGCTGTTCACCAATACGCGCGCGCAAGCTGAATTGTGGCATCAGGCGCTGGCCGCAGTCTGGCCGGAAGAACCGGACACGCTTGCGCTGCACCACGGCTCGCTGGACCCGGTGCTGCGCCAGCAGGTGGAGGATGGCCTGCGCGCGGGCGCGCTGCGCTGCGTGGTTGCCACCTCCAGCCTCGACCTCGGCGTCGACTTCCCCGAGGTTGAGCAGGTACTGCAGCTGGGCAGCCCGAAGGGCGTGGCGCGCCTGCGCCAGCGCGCCGGACGCGCACGGCACCGCCCGGGTGCCAGCGGTTCCATCCTGTGCGTGCCCAGCCATGCGCTGGAACTGGCCGAGTACGCCGCCGTGCGCCGTGCGTTGGCCGGGAACGTGGTCGAAGCGCGCAGGCCGCCGACGCTGCCGCTGGATGTGCTGGCCCAGCATGCGGTCAGCCGCGCCCTGGCGGGCGGCTTCGACAGCGCCGACCTGCTGGCGCAGGTGCGGCGTACCCATGCCTTCGCGTCGCTCGGCGACGACCAGTGGCAGGCCGTGCTCACATTCGTCGTGCAGGGTGGCCAAGCGCTGGCCCAGTACCCCGATTTCCACAAGGTCGTGCGTGATGCCGATGGGTGGTACCGCATGCACGACCGTCGCCAGGCGCTGCGTCATCGGCTGTCGATCGGCACCATCAGCAGCGATGGCAGCGTGCGCGTGCAGTTCCTGCGCGGCGGCAGCCTGGGCGCCGTGGAGGAACAGTTCGCCAGCCGCCTGCGCCGTGGCGACCGCTTCCAGTTCGCCGGGCGCCTGCTGGAGCTGGTGCAGCTGCGCGACATGACTGCCTTCGTCCGGTTGGCACGAGGACGCGGTGAGGGGATCGTGCCGCGCTGGCAGGGCGGCCAGTTGCCGCTGTCGATGCCGCTGGGCCGCGAGCTGGAGTGGGTACTGTCCGGTGCTGACGACAGCGCCGAGTCACGCTGGCTGTCACCCCTGCTGGCACTGCAGCAGCGGTTGTCGGCGCTTCCCGGCCCAGCCCATCTGCTGGTGGAGGATGTGCGTCGTCGCGAAGGCCAGTTCCTGTTCGTCTATCCCTTTGCCGGCCGCCACGTGCATGAGGCGCTGGCCGCCCTGCTGGCGCTGCGCTGTACCCGCCGGCAGCGCAACAGCATCGGCTATGCGGTGAACGATCACGGCCTGGTGCTGGCACCGGCACAGGCCATCGATCTGGATGCGGCGCAATGGCGGGCGCTGTTCTCCACCGATCAGCTGCTGGATGATCTGCGTGCTGCGGTGAACCTGGGCGAGCTGGCGCGTCGCCAGTTCCGCGGCATCGCACGCGTCGCCGGCCTGCTGGTCCCCAGCCTGCCCGGTGGCATGCCACGGGCACTGCGCCAGCTGCAGGCGTCCGCGGGACTGCTCTACGACGTACTGCGCGAGCACGACCCGGATCACCTGCTGCTGGCGCTGGCGGAACAGGAAGTGCTGAATGACAGCCTCGACATGCCGGGGCTGCAACAGGTACTGGCCAGGGTTCGGATGCAGACCCTCTCGGTGCAGCGCCCGGCGTCACTCACGCCGTTGGGTTTCCCGCTGTGGGCCGAACGCCTGCGCGGGCAGTTCAGCAACGAAGACTGGCGTACCCGGGTGCAACGCGCGGCCCAGCAGCTGGAGCGTCGGCATGGCCGATGAACTGCCGCTGCTGCGCGCAGGCGAGCCGCTGGTGCTGCTTGGCGCGCGTGCACTGTACTGGCCCGCGCGGCAGGCACTGCTGCTCGCCGACCTGCACCTGGGCAAGGCCGATGTCTTCCGCCGCGCAGGCATCGCGCTGCCCGGCGGCGGTACCGGCAAGGACCTGCAACGCCTGCAGGGGCTGCTGGACGCGCGTGCCTGCCGCGAGGTGTGGATCCTGGGCGACATCCTGCACGGCCCGGCGCATCGTGCTGCGTGGTACCAGCAATGGCTGGGATGGCGCGAACGCAATGCCGCACTGGACGTGCATGTCCTGCGCGGAAATCATGACCGGCAGCTGCCGCATGCCGAGCTGCAGGTGCAGATCCACGACGAAGTACGGTTGCCACCGTTCCTGCTTCGGCATGAGCCGGTGCCCGATGCGGAGCTGCATGTGATCGCCGGGCATCTGCATCCACAGATCGCTTTGCCTCCGTTGCGGCGGCGCTTCCCCGCATTCTGGCTGCGTGACAGGATGACGCTCCTGCCGGCCTTCTCCGCGTTCACCGCCGGAATCGTTCCTGTTCCCGCTGCCGGCGAACAGATGGTCGCCTGCGTGGACAACGGCCTGGTGGCACTGCCCCTGGCTTGAATCAGGCCGGACGGATATCCAGCTGCGGCATCAGCTGGAACTCAGGCGTGTCCTCTTCCCGTCGCCGCGGCAATGCCTGGATCGCCGCCAGCATCTCCTGCGCGCAGGTGCGGATGCGCGTGTGGTGCTCAGGCGACGCATGACTGATCAGGCTGCCGACATGGAACTCGAACACGTCCTCCAGTACGTCGGGCTGGTCCTCGTGCAGCATCTGCAACAGACCGCGCAGCTTGCAGATTTCCGATTCCAGCTCCTCGACCGCGAACAACATGGCATCCTCCTCTTCGACAACAGGCGGCACATCCGGGCCGCAACAGGCCGCGACGGCAGCGCCTCCCGGGCCACGCGCGATGTTGATCACGGAAAGGAAAACGGGCGACGCGCAATCGCGTGCAACCTACTTCTCGCATATGCGCAGTGAGGCAACCGTTAATTCACGTGACGACGCGTTTCACGCAGTGGCTGTGATCGCGTTGATGCGAGGCACCTGCGCCGCAGTGGCCAGCGCGTCGACGAAAGCCGGATCCAGCGCGAGCGAACCGAACCAGCCATGCTGGGTACCGCTGAGCACACGCAGCATGTGACCACGTCCACCCGGCAGGCGCCCCATCGGGCCGAGCAGCACGTCGCGCGCTTTGGCCCAGGCATCGCGATCGGACTGGAACAGCGGCGTCAGCCAACGGCTCCAGCGCTGGTAGACCGCAACGTGTGCCCTGCGCTGCGCCTGGTAGGCCTGCAATGCCGTGGCACCGCCACCATGCGCGCGCAAGGCATCGCGCAGCGCCAGCGCATCGAGCAGCGCCATGTTCACGCCCTGGCCCAGCTGTGGGCTCATCGCATGCGCGGCATCGCCGGCCAGCACCATGCGGCCGTGATGCCAGCGCGTCATCACTGCGTCGCGGTAGACGGCCCGTGCCAGCTGGCCGGCGTCACGCAGATGCGCGAAGCGTGCACTGGCCTGCGGCCACAGCGCATGCAGTTCGTCCAGCCAGGGCGTCATGCCGTCGGCCTGCCAACGTTCGAAATCGTCGCGTGGCAGGCTCCAGAAAAAGCTCAGGCGCGGCGTGTCATCACCGGGCCGCGTACCGACCGGCAACAGCCCGATCATCTTGCGTGCGGCCACGTAGCGCTGCCGCAGCTCCTGCAGGTGTGGCCAGTCTTCGGCCGGCAACAGGCACCACAGCGCACCCCACGGATACACGCGATCCAGTCCGTTACCGTCTTTGATCGTGCCGCGCAGCGTCGAGGCCGCACCATCGGCGGCCACCACGAGGTCGAACGCACCGTGCAGGCGCCCTTCGCTGTCACGCAGGCGGCCGTGCTCGGCATCCACTGCAGCGATGCTGACGCCGGCATGCAGCTGGCCCGCACCTGCACGCGCATCATCCAGCAACGAGAACAGGGCGCCGCGCTGCATGCCAAGGCCGTGCAGGCGCGCGTCCAGGCCGGCGTAGCGCATGTCCATCACTGCGCGTTCGCACGGCGTATCGCCGTACAGGCGATGCACCGGCGCGGCATGCGCGCGCACGGCGTCAAGCAGGCCCATCTGCCACAGCACCTGCAGGCCGCTGGGCTGCAGCAGGAAACCGGCGCCAACCGGTCCCGGCGTGGGCACACGTTCGAAGATCTCCACCTCGTGGCCATCACGGGAGAGCAGGATGGACAATGCCTGTCCAGCGGTGCCGTAGCCGATCACGGCGATGCGCAGTCGTTCCTTCATGGGCGCATTGTGCCCGAGCACAAATCCGGATGCCCAGCGGGGCCTCCGCCCACGGCAGCGCAATTCTTGTCGCAGGGCAAAAAAAACCCCGCCGGAGCGGGGTTTTCAACGCACTGTCGAGTGGATCACTCGGCCGGCGTGATGTTCGAAGCCTGGGCGCCCTTCGGGCCCTGGGTCACGTCATAGGTGACACGCTGGCCTTCCTGCAGGCTGCGGAAGCCCTTGGAGTTGATGGCGGAGAAGTGCGCGAACACGTCGGCGCTGCCATCCTCCGGCGAGATGAAGCCAAATCCCTTGGCGTCGTTGAACCACTTGACGGTACCGTTCGGCATGGTGATGCGAGACCTTATGCAATGAATGGGTGGTGTACGCTGAACCCGCGCACAAGCTGAGTATGCAAAGCTTGCTCGGGGAAGACAATCACCCCCGCGCCAATTCGCCCACCAGTTCCGGAAGTCCGTTGCTGGCCGCCTGCACATTGGCCAGCACTTCGGCCATCGTAATCTCCTCGCCATCACCGCAGCCGGCGGCCCAGTTGGCGATGATCGCCAGGCAGGCATAATCCAGCCCCAGCTCCCGCGCCAGTGCGGCTTCCGGCATGCCGGTCATGCCCACCAGATCGCAACCGTCGCGGCGCATGCGGGCGATTTCGGCGACGGTTTCCAGGCGCGGGCCCTGCGTTGCGCCATAGCAGCCACCGTCATGGACCGTGACACCGGTCACTTTGGCTGCCGCCAGGATCTTGCTGCGCAGCATCGGCGTGTACGGATGGCCGAAATCGACGTGGACCACGTCGGAGCCTTCTTCTTCACAGATCGTGCTGATGCGGCCCCAGGTGTAGTCGATGATCTGGTCCGGGCAGGCGAGCACGCGCGGACCGAAGTTCTCGGTGATGCCCCCCACCGTGTTCAATGCCAGCACCCGCTGCGCGCCCAGCTGCTGCAGCGCAGCCAGGTTGGCGCGGTAGTTGATCTTGTGCGGCGGCAGCGAATGCCCCTCGCCATGCCGCGCCAGGAACGCCACGCGATGGCCGAGCAGCGTGCCCACGCGCACCGGGCCCGATGGGCGGCCGAAGCGGGTGTCGACCTCGTGGGTCTGCACGTCGTCAAGCTTGGCCAGGTTGTAGACACCGGTACCGCCGATCACGGCCAGGGCGATCTGTTGCATTAGAAGCACTCCATGAAAAGACGAACGCCGGCACCCGAGGATGCCGGCGATGGAAAAGACGCGCCGCGTGCGGCCGCGCCGTTATTCCTTCATTGCGTAGATGGCCGGCACGCAGCGCAGGGTCTCGTTGACGTCCATGCCGAAGCCGAATACGTAGCGGTCCGGCAGCTCGATGCCCGCGTAATCGGCGGTCACGTCAGGCAGCGCACGGTCGTGCTTCTTCACGGTCATCGCAGCGATGCGCACATCGGTCGCGCCCTGTTCCAGGCACCAGGTGCGAACGCCCTGCAGGGTGTAGCCCTCGTCGAGGATGTCGTCGACCAGCAGCACGCGGCGGCCGAACAGCGAGGTGGCCGGCTTGTGCTTCCAGACCAGGTCACCGCCGGTGGTTTCGCCGCGGTAGCGGGTGGCGTGCAGGTAATCGAACTGCACGTCCTGGCCGCGCGCGCCCAGTTCCAGCGCCAGCTGGCCAGCGAACGGCAGCGCACCATGCATGATCGACAGGAACAACGGCACCTCGCCCTTGTAATCGCGCGCGATGGCGTCGGCGATTGCAGCGATGGCCTTGTCGATGGTGGGGCGGTCGACCAGCAGGTCAGCCTGGGCCAGGGCCTGGGAAATGGTGAGGTTGGGCATCAGACGGTTCTTCCAAGGGTTTCAAGCAGACGGGATTGGGTGTCGCCATGGCGGGCATCGGCCAGCAGGCCGTCCCAGCCGAGCGCGCCGCGGCCGAGCAGGCCCAGCAGCGCAGCAGTATTGAGGGAACGTCCCTGCACCGCATGCAGGGCTTCATCGACCAGTTCCGGATGGCAGACCAGCACCACGTCGCAACCGGCGTCCAGGTGCGCGTGCACGCGTGCCGGCACGCCGCCGGCGCTGTGCGAGGCGGCCATGCCGATGTCATCGGAGAACACCACGCCGCGGAAGCCGAGTTCGCCGCGCAGGACGTCCTGGATCCAGCGTGGGGAATAGCCGGCGGGCTCCGCTGCCACCTGCGGATAGATCACGTGCGCCATCATCACCGCATCGGCACCGGCGGCGATGCCGGCCTGGAACGGCACCAGGTCCTGCGCGCGCAGTTCGTCCAGCGCGCGTGGATCGATCGCGGTATCGACGTGGGTGTCTTCCAGCACGGTGCCGTGACCAGGAAAATGCTTGAGCGTGGCGGCCATGCCGACCGCGTGCATGCCGCGCACATAGGCTGCAGTGAACGCGGCCACGACCTGCGGGTCTTCACTGAAGGCGCGGTTGCCGATGGCGCGGTTGCCGCGGCCAAGGTCGACCACCGGGGCGAAGCTGAGATCCAGGCCGCTGGCGCGGACTTCACTGGCCATCAGCCAGGCGTGCTGCTCGGCCAGCGCCAGGGCCTGCTGCGGGTCGGTGGCGTACAGGGCACCAATGTCCTGCAGCGGCGGAAGATCGCTGTAACCCTCGCGGAAGCGCTGCACACGGCCGCCTTCCTGGTCCACGCAGATCAGCTGCGGGCGCGGGGCAGCGGCACGGATGGCCGCGCTCAGATCGGTCACCTGCTGGCGCGAGGCGAAGTTGCGCTTGAACAGCACTACTCCGGCCACGGCGTCGTGCTGCAGCCAGTCACGTTCCTGGGCGGTCAGTTCGGTGCCGGCAACGCCGATCAGCAGCATGGTCGATCTCCACAACGCGCGCCCGCATGGCGCAGTGCCGCATTGTCGCAGAACCGGCCGACAGGCGCAGTGGTCAGAAAAAGGGGACGGAGGGGATTAAGGCGCAATCGGCCCCAAGGGGTTGGATACGTCTTAATCCCCTCCGTCCCCTTTTGAGGAGCCGGTCAGACCTTGCAGCTGTCCGGGCCGCAGGCCTCGTCGCCGTCAGCCGGGGCGCCCTGTTCTGCCGCGATCTGCCGCAGGGCCTGGGCGAACGCCTCGGGTGGCTGCGCCCCGGAAATCGCCCACTTCCCATCGATCACGAAGGTCGGCACCGAAGAAATGCCCAGTGCATGGGCCTGCGCCAGCTTGGCTTCGACCTCGGCCAGGCCGCGGTCGGAGGTCAGCATCTGCGCGATTTCACCACCGTCCAGGCCGCCCGCCACGCCGGCCTTCACCAGTACAGCGTTGTCGGCCAGGTTCTGGCCATGTTCGAAGTGGGCGCGGAACAGCGCTTCACCCACCGCATCCTGCACGCCATGCTGGCCGGCCAGCCACAACACCCGATGCGCCGGCAGTGTGGTCACCCGCACCTGGCCCTGGTTGAAATCCATCGACAGCCCCTCCGCGCGCGCGGTGGTCTGGGTCTGGCCGAGGATCTGCTCGGTGCGCTCGACGCCCCCGAACTTGCGCGCATAGGCCTCGCGCAGCGGCACCGGGGTGTCGTCCGCATCCGGGTCCAGCTGGAACGGCTGCCAGTGGATATCGAGTTCAGGCGCATTGGCGCCCAGCAACTGCACGCCCTGCTGGAAACGATGCTTGCCGATCCAGCACCAGGGGCAGACCACGTCGGAGTAGATGTCGATTCTCATGTCCACGACATGGGGACCGCCTTCCTCGATAAAAGGGGACGGAGGGGATTAAGTCGCTTTCCGCACAGGCGGGGTAAAGACGACTTAATCCCCTCCGTCCCCTTTTTGGGGGTTCACCACTGTGAATACGGGCGGCTGGCCAGGGCAACGTTGTAGTAGCGGGCGTCATCGGTCACTTCGGCGCCGACCCAGTCCGGCAGGTCGATGGCCTGATCGGCGCTTTCCAGTTCGACTTCGGCCACCACCAGACCGGCGTTGTCACCGAGGAATTCGTCCACTTCCCAGGTCAGGCCGGCGTGTTCGACCAGATGGCGGCGCTTGTCGATCAGGCCGCCGACACACAGCGCCAGCAGTGCGCGCGCGTCCTCCACCGGGATCGGGTAGTCGAACTCCTGCCGGGTATGGCCGAGGGTGCGCGACTTCAGGTTCAGCGCGGCGTGGTCGCCTTCGATGCGTACGCGCACCGAGGCGTTCTGGGTGCCGCGGTCGAGCGCGCCCATGTCGTTGATGTAGCCCTGCGCCATCGGGATCACCCGATGCGCGGCGGTGCGCCAGCCATCGCTGCTGACCAGGAATTTGCGTTCGATTTCGATGCCCATGGCGCAATTATGCGCCACGGGTGATGACAGCTGCTCAGCGCTTTTCGAATACCGCGATGCTTTCCACGTGCGCGGTGTGCGGGAACATGTCCATGGCACCGGCGCTGACCAGGGTGAAGCCCTGTTCGTTGACCAGATAGCCGGCATCGCGCGCCAGCGAGCCCGGGTGGCAGCTGACGTAGACGATGCGCTTGAACTGCTTCAGCGGCAGCTGCTGCAGCACTTCGATCGCGCCCGAGCGCGGCGGATCCAGCAGCAGCTTGTCGAAGCCCTGGCGCATCCACGCCGTGCTGCGCTGGTCCTGGGTCAAGTCGGCGCTGAAGAACTGCGCGTTCGCCAGGCCGTTGCGCTCCGCGTTCTCACGCGCACGCGCGACGAGGCCGGCATCGCCTTCCACACCCACCACTTCACGCACACGGCGGGCCAACGGCAGGGTGAAGTTGCCCAGGCCGCAGAACAGGTCCAGCACGCGCTCGTCCTCACCCGGCTGCAGCAGGTCCAGGGCGTGGGCGATCATCTTCTCGTTGAGCTTGGCGTTGACCTGGATGAAATCCAGCGGGCGGAACGCCAGCTCGACATCCCACGGCGCCAGCCGGAACGACAGCGCCACGCCCTGCCCGTCCAGCGGCTGCACGGTGTCCACGCCACCGGACTGCAGGTAGATCACGAAGCCATGCTGCTGGCCGAAGGCGGCCCAGGCCGCGCGGTCGGCATCGCTGAGTGGCTGCAGGTGGCGCACGGTCAGGACCACGGCCTGGTCACCGGCGATGAATTCGATCTGAGGGATGTCACGCTTGCCATCGAGCGTTTCGATGAAGGTGGACAACGCCTCGACCTTGGTGCCGATCTCCGGAATCACGGTCAGGCACTGGCTGAGGTCGGCGACGAAACGCGGATCCTGTTCACGGAAGCCAACCAGGGTCTTGTCCTTCTTCTCGACCCGGCGCACCGAGAAGCGGCCCTTGCGGCGGTAGCCCCAGCTCTCGCCGATCAGCGGCGCAAGCACGGTGCCCGGCTTCACATGGCCAATCCGCTCCAGGTTATCCATCAGCACGCGCTGCTTGGCGACGATCTGCTGGTCTTCGTCCAGGTGCTGCAGCACGCAGCCGGCGCAGGTACCGAAATGGGGGCACTTGGGGGTCACCCGCTGCGGCGAGGCCTGCAGCACTTCCAGGGTGCGCGCCTCGTCGAAATGGCGGCTGCGGGCAGTCTGTTCAGCCATCACCATCTCGCCGGGCAGGGCGCCGCTGACGAAGGTGACCTTGCCGCCCTCGCCTTCACGGCGGGCGACACCGCGACCATCATGGCTGAGGTCGAGGATCTCGGTCTGGAACGGGGTACGGTCGGTGCGGGAGCGGGATCGGGCCACGTGGCAACAGGCTGCGGGCAAAAATGGGGGCGTATTGTCGCAGATCCTGACCGATGGGGTCCGGACCCGCTTGCGCCCGTGGCCGCCGTGCTTGATGATTGGGACAGCTGACATGGAGGCAGCCCTGATGCAGATGACCCCGCGGGCCGCACGGCCCCGCTTCCTGCTTGTCGAGGACGACATCATCAGCCGCGGTTTTTTCAAGGCGGCGTTGGAAACGTTACCGGCGGATGTGGACACCGCAGATTCGCTGGCCAGTGCCCTGGCCAGTGCCGAGCCCGGCTCGCATGACCTGTGGCTGATCGACGTCAACCTGCCGGACGGCAATGGCGCGCAGCTGTTGCGTGAGTTGCGCCGTTCACATCCCGACACGCCGGCGCTGGCACATACCGCCGACGGCGATGCCTCCATTCACGCCCGCCTGCGCGAAGCTGGTTTCAGCGACACCCTGGTCAAGCCACTGGGCCGCGACCAGCTGCTGAAGGCCGTGCGCCGAGCGCTGGTCAACAGCCCGGCGGGGATCTTCGTGGCACAGGCCCCGGCCGCGGTCGAACTGGCCGTACAGGACTGGGACGAGACCGCAGCCCTGGCAGCGCTCAATGGCCAGCGCAACCACCTGATCGCACTGCGCGAACTGTTCCTGGCCGAGTTGCCGGGCGTGCGCGACGCGGTCGAGCAGGCGGTCGACCAGCACGACGAGCGCCAGTTGCGCAGCCAGTTGCACCGATTGCAGGCCAGCTGTGGCTTCGTGGGGGCGGCACGGTTGGGACGGGCGGTGCGCCAGCTGCATCATGCGCCCGAGTCCGGGCAGGCCCAGGCGGGGTTCCGCGACGCGGTGGCTGCCCTGCTGCACTGAGGGTTGCTCGGCAGGGCTGCGCCCTGCACCCGCAGATGCTTCAAGCCAAGGCAACAGCAAAAGCAAAAGCTGGCATCCCGTGGGTTGGCGGGGCGGTATCGGAGTGCGGGGACGCCGTAAACCCGTCCATGGGGGCTTGGCAGCCGCATCCATGCGGCTGACACCCCGCCCTCCGATACCGCCCCGCCTTCGACAGGTTCACTCGGCTGTTGGTAGGTGTCGACCTTGGTCGACACATCTGTCAGATATCGAAATTCAAACTGGGGTCAGATCCGTTTTCCGAAAGAAAACGGATCTGACCCCGTCGGCATGTCCGACAGCTCGCAAGAATCTGTCGAAGGCGGGGTGGGGCCGGTTGAGGGGGCGTGAGCCGCATGGGCCCGAGGCATGCCTCGGGCGGGTTGGGCAGGACGCCCAACCCCGGTCTTGCCGTGTGCGCAGGACAGCGCACACGAGCAAGCGGCGACCGAGCTTACATGGGTGAGGGCGCTTTGTTTGCGAAGCACTGCTTCGCAAGCGCCCGAACGCACAGCCGCTGGCGGCTGGGCCGGGCCCCGGAGGGGTACTTGCAGCGCCCCTCTCAACCGGACCCACCCCGCCATCCCACGGAATGCACGCTGTTGCTGTTGCTTTGGCCTCGGCAGGTGCAGGGCTGCAAGCCCTGCTCAACACCTCCTACCTGCGGGGCGCCAGCTGCTCGAGCATTTCCCAGGACTTCAGGCCGCGCGGCCCCAGGTGATGGGCCAGCACCCGCCGCATCGGCAGGCGCAGGCTGGCCAGATCGGCGGCATCCGGCTCTTCGTCAGCCGCCAGCGCCAACAGCGCCGACCCGGTGGCGGCTGCCCGGCGCTCCCCGCCGCGCTCGCTCAGCAGGCGCTGCGCACCCTCCTGCGGGTCCAGTTCGTAGCGCGCCGCCGGATCGATCGGCTGGCCATCGCTGGCACTGTCCAGCTCGAAACCCAGGCCCAGCGCAGACAGCAGCTCGCGTTCGAAACGGCGCAGGGTCCAGGCCAGGCCAGCGCCCACCGCCAGCCGCGCACGCGCCTCGCCGTAGGCGAGGTACAGCTCCGGCAGCGGGTCCTGGCGCGGGGCCAGGCGCAGGGTCAGTTCGCTCAGGTAGAAACCGGCCAGCATGGCCTGCCCGACCAGGCGTGGCGCGGCATCCAGCGCCTCGGCGCTACGCAGCTGGGCCAGTTCCCCCCGCTGCTGGGCACTGAAGCGGATCCACTGCAACGGCTGCAGGGCGGCGCGCAGCACCTGGCCCTTGGCAGTGGACACGCCACGCGCAAGCAGCCCAATACGGCCATGCTGTGCGCTCAACACTTCGACCAGCAGGCTGGTCTCGCGGTAGGCCCGTGCGTGCAGCACGAAGCCGGTGTCGTCCTCGATCATCATCGAAGCGACTACAACGCCTTACTCGTAACCGAAGGCCTTCAGCGCGGCCTCGTCGTCGGACCAGCCTTCACGCACGCGCACCCAGGTTTCCAGGAACACCTTGGCCCCGAACAGACGCTCCATCTGCAGGCGGGACTTGGCGCCGATCTCCTTCAGGCGGGCGCCGCCCTTGCCGATCACGATGGCCTTCTGGCCTTCACGCTCGACCCAGATCACCGCACCGATGCGCAGCAGGTTGCCGTCCTCGGTGAAGCGCTCGATCTCGACAGTGGTGGCGTAGGGCAGTTCCTCGCCGAGCTGGCGCATCAGCTGCTCACGCACCAGTTCACCGGCCAGGAAACGCTGGCTGCGGTCGGTGATCTCATCCTCGCCGAACATCGGCGGGGCTTCCGGCAGCAGCTTCAGCACGTCGCGCACCAGCGCTTCCAGGCCATTGCGCTTCTGCGCGGAGATCGGATGCACGGCGGCGAAGTCGCGACCCTCGGTCACCTGCTGCAGGAACGGCAGCAACGCGCCCTTTTCCTTCAGGCGATCGATCTTGTTGACCACCAGCACCACCGGGATGCCGGCGTCGCGCAGCACGTTGAACGCCAGGCTGTCCTCTTCATCCCAGCGACCGGCTTCGATCACCAGCAGGCCGGCATCGACGCCTTCCAGCGAGCCACGCGCGGCGCGGTTCATCACCCGGTTCATCGCCCGCTTCTGCACCTTGTGCAGGCCGGGGGTGTCGACCAGCACCAGCTGGCCTTCCGGATAGGTGGCGATGCCCAGCAGGCGATGGCGCGTGGTCTGCGGACGGTTGGAGACGATGCTGACCTTGGCGCCGACCAGAGCATTGGTCAGGGTCGACTTGCCCACGTTCGGGCGGCCGATGACGGCCACGCTGCCGCAATGATGGGGAGTTTGTTCGCTCACTTGGAATCCAGTTGTTCTAGGACGGCCGCAGCCGCCTGTTGTTCGGCAAGCCGCCGCGAGGCGCCTTCGCCCTCGGTGCTGGCGGCCGGGTCGGCTACGTTGCAGCGTACCCGGAAATGCTTGGCGTGGTCGTCACCGGATTCTGACACCAGTTCATACTGCGGCAACGCCTTCTGTCGGGCCTGCAGCCATTCCTGCAGGCGGGTCTTGGGGTCCTTCTCGGGCCGGCCGGAGGCCGGCAGTGCCTCGATCGAAGCGCTGAACCAGGGCAGTACCACCGCCCGGCAGGCCTCGAAACCGGCATCCAGGTAGATCGCAGCCACCACGGCTTCCACCGCGTCGGCCAGGATCGAATCACGACGGTGGCCACCGGACTTCATTTCGCCCGGGCCCAGGATCAGCCGCTCGCCCAGCTCCAGGCTACGTCCAATCACCGCCAGCGCGCCCTCACGCACCAGTTCGGCGCGGGCACGGGTCATCGCGCCCTCGTCAGCCTTGGGCCAGCGTCGGTACAACGCCTCGGCCGCCATCATGTTGACGATGCTGTCGCCCAGGAATTCCAGGCGCTCGTTGTGTGGCGCACCGGCGCTACGATGCGTCAGCGCCTGCTTGAGCAGCGCCGGGTCGCGGAAGGGATGACCGATCAGGTCACCACGTTGGAAAGGTTTATTCGGCACCGCTTCGAGTCAGGTCCTGGGATGAATCGAATTTGCCAACCACGTCCAGGTTGCCGACCAGCGGACGGCGCACTTCGTAGTTGACCTTGAGGGTCCAGCCATTGTCGCGACGGTCGAACTTCACGTTGGCCGGCTTCACGTTTTCCGAGTAATTGATGTACAGGCGCTTGAAGAACAGATCCTGGATCCGGGCCGGCTCCATGCTGCCCACGCCCGGCTCCTTGGCCAGGCTCTTCATCGCCGAGCGCACCGCGTAATACTCCTGGTACATCGGGAACAGCTTCATGCCGATGTAAAGGAAGAAACCCACCACGATCAGGACCGCCAGGAACGAGGTCAGGGTCATGCCACGCTGCGTGTTCATCGTCTTCATTGCGTTCTCCCCAGATACGCGTTGGATGTGAAGGTACTCAGTTGATGCTCGAGCCGATCCGCGACGGCTCGAAGCCATCCTTGCAGAACCAGCCCTGGCAGTTCAGCCAGATCAGGAAGGCCTTGCCGCGCAGGTTTTCTTCCGGCAGCAGGCCCCAGAAGCGGCCATCGTCGCTATTGTCACGATTGTCGCCCATCACCAGGTACTTGCCGGCCGGTACGGTCCACTGGCCCTGGCCACGCGGATAGTCGGTCTCCAGCACGGTATGGGTACGGCCCGGCAGGTGCTCGACCAGCAGGTTGGCGCCCTCGCCCTGGCCCTTGTGCCCGGCATAGATGCCCTTGTTGTCGTACTTCAGCGGTTCGCCATTGAGGATCACGCCGTCGCCTTCGAAGACCACGGTGTCACCCGGCACGCCGATCACGCGCTTGATGAAGTTCTCGCCCTTGGCCGGATCGTTGTCGCTGTGGCCGGGGAAGTGGAACACCACCACGTCGCCGCGCGACGGCTCGCCGAAGGGGACGATCTTGGTGTTGCTGATCGGCAGGCGCAGGCCGTAGGAAAACTTGTTGACCAGGATGAAATCGCCGATCAGCAGGTTCGGCATCATCGAGCTGGACGGGATCTTGTACGGCTCGGCGATGAAACTGCGCACGATCAGCACGATCGCCAGCACCGGGAAGAATGCACGCGAGTAGTCCACCAGCACCGGCTCGGTGTCGAGCAGGCCCGCGCGCTGGGCGCGGCGCTTGGCGAGGTACAGCTTGTCGGCGAGCAGGATCAGGCCCGAGGCCAGGGTCAGCACGACCAGGAGGATCTCAAACAGTTTCATTCAGGGTCCTTTGCAACGTCACCAGACGACCGGCCCCGCGAGGCCGGTGCGGGCTTACTTGTTGTCCATCTGCAGCACGGCCAGGAACGCTTCCTGCGGGATCTCCACGCGGCCGACCTGCTTCATGCGCTTCTTGCCTTCCTTCTGCTTTTCCAGAAGCTTCTTCTTGCGCGAGACGTCGCCACCATAGCACTTGGCCAGCACGTTCTTGCGCATCGCCTTGACCGTGGTGCGGGCGATGATCTGCGAGCCGACGGCAGCCTGGATGGCCACGTCGAACATCTGGCGGGGGATCAGGTCCTTCATCTTCTCGCACAGCTCGCGGCCGCGGCGGTCGGCGTGGCTGCGGTGCACGATCAGCGACAGTGCGTCGACCTTGTCACCGTTGATCAGCACGTCAACGCGCACGAACGGGCCCGCGTCGAAGCGCACGAAGTGGTAATCCAGCGAGGCATAGCCACGGCTGACCGACTTGAGCTTGTCGAAGAAGTCCAGTACCACCTCGGCCATCGGCAGCTCGTAGCTGATCTGCACCTGGCTGCCCAGGTAGTTGATGCCGATCTGGCTTCCGCGCTTTTCTTCGCACAGCTTGATGATGTTGCCGATGTACTCCTCGGGAGTGAGCACGTTGGCGCGGATGATCGGCTCGCGGATCTCCTCGACCTGGTTCACCGGCGGCAGCTTGGCCGGGTTGTCCATGTTGATGACCGAGCCGTCGGTCTTCAGGACCTCATACACCACCGTCGGCGCGGTGCTGATCAGGTCCAGGTTGTATTCGCGTTCCAGGCGCTCCTGCACGATCTCCATGTGCAGCATGCCCAGGAAGCCGCAGCGGAAGCCGAAGCCCATCGCTTCGGAGCTTTCCGGCTCGAAACGCAGCGCGGCATCGTTCAGGCGCAGCTTGTCCAGCGCTTCGCGCAGGTCCGGATAGTCTTCGGCATCGACCGGGAACAGGCCGGCGAACACGCGCGGCTGCATTTCCTGGAAGCCCGGCAGCGGCTTCGGCGCCGGATCGCCGGCCAGGGTGAGGGTGTCGCCGACCGGCGCACCATGCACGTCCTTGATGCTGGCGGTGACCCAGCCCACTTCACCGGCACGCAGCGCCGGCAGCACCTTGCGCTTGGGAGTGAACACGCCGACGTTGTCGACCTGGTGGTTGCGGCCGGTCGACATCACCTGCAGCTTGTCACCGGCCTTGATCTCGCCCTGCATCACGCGCACCAGCGAGACCACGCCCAGGTAGTTGTCGAACCACGAGTCGATGATCAGCGCCTGCAGCTTGTCGGTGTCGCGCGGCACCGGCGGCGGGATGCGATGGACGATCGCCTCCAGCACGTCCTGCACGTTGAGGCCGGTCTTGGCACTGACCGGCACGGCGTCGGAGGCGTCGATGCCGATCACGGCCTCGATCTCGGCCTTGGCGCGCTCGATGTCGGCGGTGGGCAGGTCGATCTTGTTGATCACCGGCACCACTTCCAGGCCCTGCTCCACTGCGGTATAGCAGTTGGCCACCGACTGCGCTTCCACGCCCTGCGCCGCATCGACCACCAGCAGCGCGCCTTCGCAGGCGGCCAGCGAGCGGCTGACTTCATAGGAGAAGTCGACGTGGCCGGGGGTGTCGATGAAGTTCAGGTGATAGGTCTGCCCGTCCTTGGCCAAGTACGGCAGTGACACCGATTGCGCCTTGATCGTGATGCCACGCTCGCGCTCGATGGGATTGGAGTCGAGCACCTGCGCTTCCATCTCGCGGGCCTGCAGGCCACCACAGAGCTGGATGATGCGGTCGGCCAGCGTGGACTTGCCGTGGTCGACATGGGCGATGATGGAGAAGTTGCGGATGTTCCGCATCGAATCAGAAGACATAGGTGGCGGCGGCGCGCGGCGTCGTCAGGGTAACGGTCGATTATCGCACGCCCGGCGCCCGGCCGCGAAAACTGCCTCATCGGACCGGGTCCAGAACGGACGAAGCCCCGCCGGGGCGGGGCTTCGGGGGCGGCGCCGGCGCCGCCGAAGCGGCCCTAGCAGGGGCCTTACTGGCCGGCCTTCACCGCCACGAAGGCGCTGTTGCCGTTGGCCGTGCGGACCAGCAGCATCACCACGTCGTCCTTCTTGAAGCTGGACAACGCCCGGTTCAGGGCATCCACGCTGCCGACCGCAGTGCGGCCGACCTGCAGGATCACCATGCCCGGCGACAGGCCGGCATCGCGTGCTGCCTGGCCCTTGACCCCGGTGATGCGCACGCCTTCATTGCCGTTGAGCCCCAGCTGCTTGCGCTGGGCCGCGTTCAGGTCGCTGACGTCCAGCCCCAGCAGGGCGTTGGCACCGGTCTGCGGAGCCGCCTCGCCAGCGCCAGCCGACGGCCCGCGGGCATTGCCCTGCCCGTCCTCGCTCAGTGCGGTCAGCGTGGCACTGAGCTCATGCGGCTTGCCGTCGCGGTAAACCACCAGGTTCACCTTGCTGCCCGGCGCCATCGCACCGATCAGCGGCGGCAGGTCGGACCAGCTGTTGACCGCGCTGCCGTTGACCGAGCGGATGACATCGCCCACCTGCACGCCGGCCTTGGCGGCCGCACTGCCGGCCACGATCTGGTTGACCAGCGCGCCGCGGCTGTCCGGCAGGCCCAGTCCCTGCGCCTTCAGCGAATCGATCGGTTCGACCACCGCGCCGAGCTGGCCGCGGGTGACCTTGCCGCTCTTCTTGATCTGCTCGACCGCGCTCATCGCCAGGTCGATCGGGATCGCGAAGCTGATGCCCATGTAGCCGCCGGAGGCCGAGAAGATCTGCGAGTTGATGCCGACCACTTCGCCGCGGGTGTTCAGCAGCGGACCGCCGGAATTGCCCTGGTTGATCGCCACGTCGGTCTGGATGAACGGCACGTAGCGCTGGTCAGGCCCCCCCGTACTGCGACCGACGGCGCTGACCACGCCGGCGGTAACGGAATGGTCGAGGCCGAACGGCGAGCCGATCGCGACAACCCATTGGCCCGGCTTCAGGGTGTTGGAATCACCCACGCGCACGGTGGGCAGGTTCTTGCCATCGATCTTGAGCAGGGCCACGTCGTACTGCTGGTCGCTGCCCACCACCTTGGCGGTGAACTCGCGGCTGTCGCCCAGTTTGACCTTCACCTCGCTGGCGTCGGCCACCACGTGGTAGTTGGTCAGTACATAGCCATCGGGCGAGATGATGAAGCCCGATCCCATGCCACGCCCCTTGATGCTGGGACCGCCATCCTGCCCACCCGGCCCCTGCCCCGGCATCGGGAAGTCAGGGCCGAAGAAGCGGCGGAAGAACTCGGGCATGTCATCGTCGCCCATCGGGCCGCGCGAGGCCTGGCGGTTGTTGCGGACGATGGTGGTGTCGACGTTGACCACGCCCGGGCCGACCTGTTCGACCAGGTTGGTGAAGTCGGGCAGGCCGCTGACCAGCGGTTGTGCAGGCGCCCGCGGCGCCGCGGCCGGCGCAGGCTGGGCCGGGGCGGCAGGCGCCGGCGCCTGCGCGCAGGCCACCAGGGGAAGGGTCAGAGCCAGCAGGCCAATGGCCTGCGTGCGAAGTCGGGGAGTCATCGGACGGCAACCTCCGGGTCGGATGGAAAGAGGAATACGGGCCCCGCCGACGGCGGGGCGTGAAGGCGCCCGGCTCAGTCGCGCGGGCGCGGCGGCACCGGCAGGTCGTCCTGCAGGCGCGGCTCGAACGGGTAGAACGCGGCACCGCCGGCGCGGGCCGGGAAACTGGCATTGAGCGCGCCACCTGCGGTCGGCGCCAGGCTGGAGCGCGGCCACGGCCGGGCCTGCAGCCCGCCGACCTCGCCGAATGGCAGGTTGCGGTTGGCGTTGGCCGGTACGGTCGGAGCCAGCGGTGCCTGCACGGCGGCGATGGCGCGCTGCGGAGCGTCATCGCGCTGGGCGGCACGCGCGGCCTGCTGGCTGCGGGTTGCACTGGCGCGGCGGGCGTCCTGGCGACGGCTGGTAGCAGCCATCGCCACAGCCGGCGCCGCCGCCACGGCCATCGCGGCGGTATCCACCGATGCTTCAGTCACCGGGGCCGGCGAGGTCGGCGCCGGCGGCAGTTCCGCCTGGCTGGCGATCACCTGGGGGGCCAATGGCTCGCCGGGAGTGGCCTCCTTCAGCTTCTCGCCCCCCATGAACAGGGCGACCGCAGCAACCGATGCGGCCAGAGCCGCGCCGCCGCCCCAGGCCCGCCAGCCACTGCGACGTACCTGGCGACGCGGCTCGGCCTGCGGCGTCGGCTCGGCCGCGATGGCGGCAGCCACGGCGGCACTGAACCCGGCCGGAGCCAGTGCCGACGCCTGCCCGCGCATCACGTCGCCCAGCAGCTGCCAGCGCTCCTGGCAACCGGCCAGCTCGGGGTCGTGCTCCATCCGGCGCAGCAGGAAACGCGCTTCATCGGCGCCCAGCTCGCCATCGACCAGGGCCGACAGCTGCTCGCGATGGCGCTGGTCCAGGCGCTGCCCGGCGGGCGATTGATGGTTCTGCGATTCGTTGAACGGGTTACTGGTCATACGCGGCTCTTCTCACGGGTGGCGCTGCCGATGTCCAGCAGCGGCCGGAGTTCGGTGTCGATCGCCTCGCGCGCCCGGAAGATCCGTGAACGCACCGTGCCGATCGGGCACCCCATCTTCTGCGCGATATCCTCGTAGCTCAGGCCTTCCACCTCGCGCAGGGTGATCGCTGACCGGAGTTCTTCCGGCAGCGCGTTGACGGCCTTCATCACCGTCTGTTCCAGCTCCTGGCGCATCAACTCGCGTTCGGGCGTGTCGGTGTCACGCAGGCGCGTACCACTGTCGAACTGTTCGGCATCGCCGATGTCGATGTCATCGGTCGGCGGCCGTCGATTGTGTGAAGCCAGGTAGTTTTTGGCGGTATTCACGGCGATTCGATGCAACCAGGTTGAGAACTGGGCATCGCCACGGAAACTCCCGATCGCGCGGTAGGCACGGATGAAAGTGTCCTGGGCGACGTCCTGACATTCGCTCCAGTCGGCGATGTAGCGACCGACGAGGGCCACCACCCGATGCTGGTACTTGCGCACCAGGACATCGAAGGCGGCACTCTCGCCGTGCTGCACGCGCCGGACCAGTTCCAGATCCAGCTCCTGTGGTGTATCAACCTCGGCCATGAGGGGCCGCACTCCTGTCAGCCCAACCGACGTCGGGCAATGAGACTGCCAATCCCGGGAAAAGTTCAGTCGCCGATCACCTGGCGCCGCACCAGCTTTTAACCACCGTTCCGTTAGCGTCCCGGTCCACGGCCATGGATCCGGGGGCGCCACTCCCCTGCTATTGGGATTTGACGCGAGGGAAACAACCTCTGGATCATAGCCGCTTCTCCATACACAACCGGATGGAACGTCCATGCTTTCAGGCTTCGATGGTCTCCGCTTCAGCCACTGGCACCCCGAGATCCGCGACGACGGCGTGGTGGTTCTCTCCCTGGATCGTCAGGACAGCAGCGTCAACGCGATGTCGCAGGACGTGCTGCTGGAGCTGGGCGACCTGCTTGAGCGCATCGCGCTGGACCCACCCAAGGGCGTGGTGGTCCAGTCGCTGAAGAAGGCCGGCTTCATTGCCGGTGCCGACCTGAAGGAGTTCCAGGAATTCGACCGTCGCGGCACCGTCAATGACGCGATCCGTCGTGGCCAGGCCACCTATCAGAAGCTGGCCGAGCTGCCCTGCCCCACCGTTGCGGCGATCCACGGCCACTGCCTGGGAGGCGGCACCGAACTGGCGCTGGCCTGCCGCTACCGCGTGGCGTCCAATGACAGCAGCACCCGCATCGGCCTGCCGGAAACCCAGCTTGGCATCTTCCCGGGCTGGGGCGGCAGCGCCCGCCTGCCGCAGTTGGTGGGCGCGCCGGCGGCAATGGACTTGATGCTGACCGGCCGCACCCTGTCGGCCTCGGCCGCGCGTGGCATCGGCCTGGTCGACAAGGTGGTGGCGCCAGCGGTGGTGCTCGACACCGCCGTCGCGCTGGCGCTGTCCGGCACCACCCGCCCGTTCAAGCAGCGCGCGACGGCATGGGCCACCAACACCTGGCTGGCACGCAGGCTGCTGGCGCCGCAGATGGTCAAGCAGGTCGCACGCAAGGCGAAGAAGGACCAGTACCCGGCGCCGTACGCGCTGATCAGCACCTGGCAACGCAGTGGCGGCAAGCCCATCCAGGCCCGCCTGGACGCCGAGCGGCGCGCCGTGGTCAAGCTGGCCAGTACACCGACCGCGCGCAATCTGATCCGTATCTTCTTCCTCACCGAGCGACTGAAGGGCCTGGGCAGTGGTGATTCCGGCATCCGTCACGTGCACGTGGTCGGCGCCGGCGTGATGGGCGGCGACATCGCCGCGTGGGCCGCTTACAAGGGCTTCGAGGTGACCCTGCAGGACCGCGAGCAGCGCTTCATCGACCCGGCCATGGAACGCGCGCAGGCGCTGTTCGCCAAGAAGGTGCGCGACGAAAGCAAGCGCCCCGCCGTGGCCGCACGCCTGCGTGCCGACCTGGAAGGCAATGGGGTTGCCGAAGCGGATCTGGTGATCGAGGCGATCATCGAGAACCCGGAAGCCAAGCGTGCGCTGTACCAGACGCTGGAACCGAAGATGAAGCAGGACGCCCTGCTGACCACCAATACCTCGTCGATCCCACTGGTGGAACTGCGCGATCACATCCAGCGCCCGGCGCAGTTCGCCGGCCTGCACTACTTCAACCCGGTAGCGCAGATGCCGCTGGTGGAAATCATCCACCACGATGGCATGGCGCCGGAGACCGAGCGCCGCCTGGCCGCGTTCTGCAAGGCGCTGGGCAAGTTCCCGGTGCCGGTGGCCGGCAGTCCGGGCTTCCTGGTCAACCGCGTGCTGTTCCCGTACATGCTGGAAGCGGCCACCGCCTACGCCGAAGGCGTCCCGGGCCCGGTGATCGACAAGGCCGCAGTGAAGTTCGGCATGCCGATGGGCCCGATCGAACTGATCGATACCGTCGGCCTGGACGTGGCCGCCGGAGTCGGCCGCGAACTGGCACCGTTCCTGGGCCTGCAGATTCCGGCCGCGCTGCAGACGGTGGAACCGGACAAGCGTGGCAAGAAGGATGGCCAGGGCATCTACACCTGGGAAAACGGCAAGCCGAAGAAGCCGGACGTGGCCAGCGACTACCAGGCCCCGGCCGACCTGGAAGACCGCCTGATCCTGCCGCTGTTGAACGAGGCAGTGGCGTGCCTGCACGAAGGCGTGGTGGCCGATGCGGACCTGCTGGATGCCGGCGTGATCTTCGGCACCGGTTTCGCCCCGTTCCGCGGCGGTCCGATCCAGCACATCCGTGCGGTCGGTGCCGATGCGATCGTCGAGCGGTTGAAGGCGCTGCAGCAGCGCCACGGCGACCGTTTCGCCCCGCGCCCGGGCTGGGACAACCCCGCCCTGCGCGAACCAGTGGTTTGAGTTGATCGGCCGGGCCTGCGGCCCGGTACCCGCAGAGGCAACCGCCGAAGCAAAAGCCAAACCCAGAGCCAGAGCCAGAGCCAGAGCAACAGCCGGCTCTGGCTTTTCTGTTTGTTGGGCGGGGCGGTGTCGGGTTGCGGGGACGCCGTAAACCCGTCTTTGGGGGCTTGGCCGCGGCATCCATGCCGCGGACACCCCGCAACCCGACTCCGCCCCACCCCTGACAGTTTCCCGGTGACGGTGGGTGAACTGCGATGGCTGTAGGTGTCGACCTTGTTCAGCACGGATCATTACGAACTGGCGGGTGTCGACCTTGGTCGACACCAAGAGCGAAGCGACCGGCGTTTGATTTTCTATTTTCTTCTCCGTGGCTGGACGCACACGGAAACTGTCAGAGGTCGGGCGGGTGGGTTGCGCAGGACCGTTGGCGCCATGGATGGCGCCATCGAGCCCCCATGGACGGGTTTACGGCGTGTCCTGCGCCACCCACCCGCCCGGCCAAGCGCGGTTTCTGCTTTTGCTTCTGCCTTCAGCGACCAAGCAACCAGCCACGAGGGGCTGCGCCGTTGGCTGGAACACCCTGTTACCCATACGAGGCATGTCCCCGTCACAGCCGCATGCGATGCTGACCACCTGATCCCTGCCAGCGAGAACGCCCGCATGACCACCATCATCGCCCCGCGCGTGCACGACATCGGCGGCCTCGAAGTCCGCCGCGCCGTCCCCACCCTGCAGGCGCGCAGCATCGGCTCGTTCGTGTTCGTCGACCAGATGGGCCCGGCACTGATGCACCCCGGCACCGCCATCGACGTGCGCCCGCATCCGCACATCGGCCTGGCCACGGTTACCTATCTGTGGTCGGGCGCCATCGGCCACCGCGACACCCTGGGCTCGGATCAGGTGATTCGTCCCGGTGACGTCAACTGGATGACCGCCGGCCGCGGCATCGCCCATTCCGAACGCACGCCACAATCGGACCGCGACCATGACAACCCGATCCACGGCATGCAGACCTGGGTCGCGTTGCCGAAGTCGCATGAGGAAATCGAGCCGGCGTTCTATCACCATGCCGCTGCCACCCTGCCCGAGCAGCGCCGCAAGGGTGCCTGGCTTCGGGTGATCGCTGGCCGCGCCTATGGCGAGGAATCGCCGGTGAAAGTGTTCGCCGATACGCTCAATGTGGCGATCGATCTGGACCCGGACGCGGAAATCGACATCGACGACGGTCACCGCGAGCGCGCGTTGTACATCCTTGAGGGCGACGCGCAGTTGGATGGCGTGGACATTCCCGCACAGCACCTGGTCATCCCCGAAGCCGGCGCACGCGGCCGCCTGCGCGCAAAGACACCGGTGAAGGCGATGCTGTTCGGTGGCGAGCCGCTGGATGGCCCGCGCCACCTGTGGTGGAACTTCGTGTCCAGCTCGAAAGAGCGTATCGAGCAGGCGAAGCACGATTGGGAAGCCGGTCGCTTCGGCACCATCCCCGGCGACGACAAGGAGTTCATCCCGCTGCCGCAGTACTGAGCATCGCGTGTTGCACACATCCGAGGGTGTATTCCTGCACCCGGCGTTGACGCTACAGTCACCCGCTGATCATTGAAATGTGACATAAATCACACTTTCGACCGTCAAAGGAGTGCAACACATGAGCATGGGTAAACGCTTGTCCGCCGAGTTCCTCGGCACGTTCTGGCTGGTTCTGGGTGGCTGTGGCAGTGCAGTGCTGGCCGCCAAGTTCGGTGGTGACGGCAATCCGCTGGGTATCGGCTTCCTCGGCGTGGCGCTCGCCTTCGGCCTGACCGTGGTGACCGGCGCCTATGCGTTCGGCCATATCTCCGGTGCGCACTTCAATCCGGCGGTCAGCGTCGGCCTGTGGGCCAGTGGTCGTTTCCCGACCAAGGACCTGGTGCCGTACATCATCGCCCAGGTTGCGGGCGGCCTGCTGGCCGGCTTCATCCTGCTGCAGATCGCCTCCGGCGCCAGCGGCTTCGCCATCGATGGCAGCCAGGCCGGAGCGTTCGCCAGCAATGGCTATGGCGCGCTGTCGCCCGGTGGTTACAGCGTGGCTGCGGCCTTCCTGTGCGAAGTGGTCCTGACCGCGGTGTTCCTGATCGTGATCATGGGCTCCACCCACGGCAAGGCACCGGCCGGGTTCGCCCCGCTGGCGATCGGCCTGTCGCTGACCCTGATCCACCTGATCAGCATCCCGGTCACCAACACCTCGGTGAACCCGGCCCGCTCCACGGCCGTTGCCTTCTTCGCCGGCAGCGGTGCGGTCAGCCAGTTGTGGCTGTTCTGGGTCGCCCCGTTGCTGGGTGGCGCGATTGGCGGCCTGATCTACAAGTGGATCGGCAACGACCGCTGATCCCCGCAGCAACCATTGCGGCCGACCCTCGGCCGCAATGGTTGCGCTTGCAACCGCGAATTGTGCGATTGCTCACGTTCCGTTAAGGTTGAGTTGACCGTCCGTGCACATGCCGGATGGGGGGCGTCCGGGGATGGGATGCCATGGTCGCCGGCTCTGCTGGCGAAGCCAACCAATTCATCACCTTGGGGGATGCATGAAGTTCGTGCCTGTCATGTTGTCGAGCCTGCTTTTCGCTGCGGCCCACGCCGCCGCGCAGGCGCCGTCCGAATGTCCTTCGCTGCCGGCCAGCAGCGGTCTGCAGTGGCAGCAGCAGGTGCAGGCCGATTTCCTGGTCTGCCGCGCCAGCACCCCTGATGGCCGCGAAGTGCTGAGCCTGATGCTCAGCGCGCGTGACCCGTCCATTCCGCTGAACCGCTCGCTGCGGCAGGAAAAAGGCAGCTTCGGCGGTGAATCGCTGTACTGGTACCAGCCCGACCTGGGCGGCCAGCAACCGCCGGGGTATGCCGAACGGCGCATCAGCGTGGTCAAGCTCGACAAGGGGCGTTACGCGCAGATTTCGCTGTATCCGGACAGCGCGCAGGAGCTGGGGTCACTGCAACAGCTGGCGCAGGGCATGAGCCTGACCCCGTCGGCCGTGGCCGCCGGGCGCTGAGGATGACGGGGATGACTGCCTGGCAGCATCCCCGCAGCGCGACCCCATCCAACGGTTGTGCCGGTCGCTGGCCGGCACCCCGATCCGCCTCCATGCGAGGCAGTTGCCGGCCAGCGGCCGGTACTACGTCAGAACTTGCCTTCCTGGAAATCGACGAAGGCCTGCATCAGTTCCTGCCGCGTGTTCATCACGAACGGCCCGTGGCGCATCACCGGTTCGCGCAGCGGACGGCCGGCCACCAGGATCAGGCGCGCGCCTTCATTGCCGGCCGAGATGTGCAACTGCTCGCCACCGCCCAGCACCGCCAGTTCCTGGCGGGCGACGTCGCGCGCGGCGTCCTGCTCACCCACGGTCACGCCACCTTCGAATACGTACGCAAAGGCGTTGTGCCCTTCCGGCAGCGCATAGGTCCAGGCACGGTCGGGCGCCAGCGTGATGTCGAGGTAGAGCGGGTCGGTGGCCGGTTGCACGATCGGGCCGCGGGTGCCATCGACCGTGCCAGCAATCACCTTCACCTCCACGCCCGCTTCCGGGTGCACCACCGGAATCCGCTCAGGCGCGAACTCCTGGTACTTCGGCTCGGTCATCTTCTCCTTCGCCGGCAGATTCACCCACAGCTGGAAACCGCGCATCTGCCCGCTCTCCTGCTCGGGCATCTCCGAATGCACCAGGCCACGGCCAGCGGTCATCCACTGCACGCTGCCCGGGGTCAGCAGGCCTTCGTTGCCATGGTTGTCGCGATGCCGCATGCGCCCGTCGAGCATGTAGGTGACGGTCTCGAATCCGCGGTGCGGATGCTCCGGGAAACCGGCGATGTAGTCCTCGGCGCGGTCGGTGCCGAATTCATCGAGCAGCAGGAACGGATCGAGGTCGGGCAGCGTCGGGCCACCGATGACGCGGGTCAGGCGCACGCCGGCACCGTCGGAGGTGGGCATGCCACGGATGGTCCGCAGCACGCGGACCGGTTCGGGAAAGCTCATGGCGACTCCTGTTGGATGGATGCCACTGAAGATGGACGCCGCACGGCCACACGCCAATGGACGGCGCCGCAACCGATTGTTCCATCCCTGATGTTCGCTGCACGTCAGCACAACAAGCGTACGACCAAAGTACTACCGCCGATTCGTCCTGTGCCAATTGACCCTGTCGAGGGCACGCGGGACTCTTTGACTGTCTTTCCGGGAGAGAGCACCTCATGAAAGGGTTTTCCAAAATAGGCTGGGCGGTCCTCGCCCTGCTCGGCGCCTTCTGTCTGGGCACCGTGGCCCTGCGCCGCGGCGAACACATCAATGCGCTGTGGATCGTCGTCGCCGCGGTGTCGCTGTACCTGGTGGCCTACCGCTTCTACAGCCTGTTCATCGCCAACAAGGTGATGCAGCTCGATCCGACCCGGGCCACGCCGGCGGTGATCAACAACGATGGCCTGGACTACGTGCCCACCAACAAGCACGTATTGTTCGGCCACCACTTCGCCGCCATCGCCGGCGCCGGCCCGCTGGTCGGCCCGGTCCTGGCCGCGCAGATGGGCTACCTGCCTGGACTGCTGTGGCTGGTGGTGGGCGTGGTGCTGGCCGGTGCGGTGCAGGACTTCATGGTGCTGTTCCTGTCCAGCCGTCGCAACGGCCGTTCGCTGGGCGACCTGGTACGAGAAGAGATGGGCCAGGTACCCGGCACCATCGCGTTGTTCGGTGCGTTCCTGATCATGATCATCATCCTGGCGGTGCTGGCGATGGTGGTGGTCAAGGCGCTGGCCGAAAGCCCGTGGGGCATGTTCACGGTAATCGCGACGATGCCTATCGCCATCCTGATGGGCGTGTACATGCGCTATATCCGCCCCGGCAAGATCGGCGAGATCTCGGTGGTCGGCCTGATCCTGCTGCTGGCCGCGATCTGGTACGGCGGCAAGGTCGCCGCCGACCCGGTGTGGGGCCCGGCGTTCACGTTCACTGGCACCCAGATCACCTGGATGCTGATCGGCTACGGCTTCGTCGCATCGGTGCTGCCGGTGTGGCTGTTGCTGGCCCCGCGCGACTACCTGTCGACCTTCCTCAAGATCGGCACGATCATCGCGCTGGCCGTCGGCATCCTGATCGTGATGCCGGAACTGAAGATGCCGGCGCTGACCCAGTTCGCCGCCAGTGGCGACGGCCCGGTGTGGAAGGGCGGCATGTTCCCGTTCCTGTTCATCACCATCGCCTGCGGTGCGGTCTCTGGTTTCCATGCGCTGATTTCCTCCGGCACCACGCCGAAGCTGCTGGCCAATGAAGCGCACATGCGCTACATCGGCTACGGCGGCATGCTGATGGAATCGTTCGTGGCGGTGATGGCACTGGTGGCCGCATCGATCATCGACCCGGGCATCTACTTCGCGATGAACAGCCCGGCCGCGGTGATCGGTGCCGATGCTGCGTCGGCGGCGCACTACATCACCAACACCTGGGGCTTCACCATCACGCCGGAGCAGCTGACCGCGACCGCGGCGGCGATCGGCGAGCCGACCATCCTGCATCGTGCAGGTGGCGCGCCGACACTGGCGGTGGGCATCGCGCAGATCCTGCACGAAGCAATCCCCAGTGGCAGCGACGCAATGATGGCGTTCTGGTACCACTTCGCGATCCTGTTCGAAGCATTGTTCATCCTGACCGCGGTGGACGCCGGCACCCGTGCTGGACGCTTCATGCTGCAGGACCTGCTGGGCAACTTCGTGCCGGCGCTGAAGAAGACCGAGTCGTGGACCGCCAACATCATCGGTACCGCCGGCTGCGTGGCGCTGTGGGGCTACCTGCTCTACACCGGTGTGGTCGATCCGTTCGGCGGCATCCAGACCCTGTGGCCGTTGTTCGGCATCTCCAACCAGATGCTGGCCGGTATCGCGCTGATGCTGGGCACGGTAGTGCTGTTCAAGATGAAGCGCGACCGCTATGCGTGGGTCACTGCGGTACCGGCGGTGTGGCTGCTGATCTGCACCACCTATGCCGGCTTCATCAAGATCTTCGACAGCAACCCGGCGCAGGGTTTCCTGGCACAGGCACACAAGTTCCAGGCCGCGCTCGCCAGCGACACGATCACGGCGCCGGCCAAGTCGGTGGCGCAGATGAAGCAGATCGTGGTCAACGCCTACGTCAATACCGGCCTGACCGCGCTGTTCCTGCTGGTGGTGGGCGCAGTCCTGGTGTATTCGATCAAGACCATCCTGGCGGCACGCCGCAATCCGCAGCGCAGCGACCGCGAGACCCCTTACGTGGCGCTGAAGCCGCATGAAATGGTGGATCTGTGATGAGTACGCAACTGGTTCCCGCCGGCCAGTACCAGGCGCACCGCCGCATCTGGCGGCGCCTGGTGCAGACCGCACGACTGTGCTGTGGCATTCCTGATTACGACAACTACGTCCGGCATATGCTGGAAAAGCATCCGGACCAGGAGCCGATGGACTACAAGACGTTCTTCCGCGAGCGCCAGGAAGCGCGCTACGGCGGGCGCAATGGTGGCCGCTGCTGTTGATGCTCGGGTTCGACAGCGCTGCAGCGGCCTTCAGTAGATTCACGCCATGCGTGGATGAAGACCGCCGCTGATCGAATGGTGTCCGGGGTCAGATCCGTTTCCTCCGGGAAACGGATCTGACCCCTTCTTTGAAAGAATGCCGAGCGCGGGCTCGGCACTACACGGGCAGAGCGGGTTCGCGGCGCACGCCGCGAACCCGCAACAGGATCGTCCGGTCAGAACTCAGGCGCCGGCCATCCACTTCAGGATCAGGCCGGTGACATAAGCCAACCCGGTACCGGTGGCATAGCCCACCGTACCCAGCAGCACCCCCACCGGCGCCAGCGTCGGGTGGAACGCCGCAGCAACCACCGGTGCCGAGGCGGCCGCCCCGATGTTGCCCTGCGAACCGATCGCGAAGAAGAACAGCGGCGCGCGCAGCAGCTTGGCCACCACCCACAGCACCAGCACATGCGTGGCCATCCAGATCGCGCCGAGCAGGAACAGCCACGGCCGATCCAGCAGCGACAGCAGGTTCATCTGCATGCCGATGCAGGCGATCAGAAAGTACAGGAACACCGTGCCCAACCGCGAAGCGCCTGCGGCTTCCAGCCGGCGCGCACGGGTGAAGCTCAGGCCCAGCCCCATCGCCGTGGACAGCAGGATCACCCACACGAACTGGCTGTCCAGGCTGAACTGGCTGGCCCAGCTGACGTTGGCCTTGAACCAGCCCGACAGCGGTGCGGCGATGGCGTGGGCCAGGCCGACGCCACCCAGTGCCACGCCGACGATCACCATCAGGTCGGTCATGCTGGGAATGCGCGCGTTCTGTGCCTCGTAGGCGCTGATGCGTGCCTTCATCTCGTCGATGGCGCGCGTATCGGCCCCGTTGCGGGTGTCGATCTGCTGCGCGCGGTTGGCCAGGAACAGCAGGATCGCCATCCACAGGCTGGCGCAGGCCACGTCGACCACGGCGAACTGGCCGAAGGTGGTGGCATCGGTGCCGAACACCTCACGCATGGCGACCATGTTGGCGCCGCCACCGATCCAGCTGCCGGCCAGTGCGGCCATGCCGGCCCAGGTATCACCGGCCACCGTTTCCGGATGGATCAGCTTCATCAGCTGGAAGGAGACGATCGCACCGAGCATGATGCCAGCGGTACCGGCACAGAACACAAGCAACAGCTTCGGCCCCAGCTTGATGACGCCCTTGAGGTCGATCGACAGCGTCAGCAGGACCAGCGCGGCCGGCAGCAGCACGTCACGCGCGACCGGGTTGTACAGCGAGGTGTTGTGGCCATCGATGACACCGGCGGTGTTGTAGATGGCGGGGATGAAATAGCACAGCAGCAGTGCCGGCACCCAGGCGAAGATCTTCTTCAACAGCGGGGTCGGACCACTGGCGGCCCAGAAGATCAGGGCCAGGGTGGCGGCAATCAGGCCCAGTCCAACGATATCGTTGCTGATCAGGGCAGTAGCGGGTTCGGTCGGCATGGGATCCTCTGTCGATCGAAAGAGCGGGAAAAAAAAGCGCCGCATGAAGCGGCGCAGGTCGAGATTAACACTGTCTTCACGCCGGGTCATGCCGCAGCGCGAAGCAAGTCGGCCGTCCGATCAGGCGGGGCGCGAAGCGCCGAAGTCCAGGGTGACACGCGTCCCGCGCGGTTGGCAGGGCTGCAACTGCAGCGTCCAGCCCAGGTGCTCGCACAGCCGCGCGATCAGGTCCAGGCCGATGCCACTGCCTCGATCGGCACGCTCACCGCGGGCCATGCGCGCGTGGATCGCCGCGATCTCCTCCGGGCTCATCCCATGCCCGGGGTCCTGCAGCGTCAGTACCGCCGACGAACTCAGCTGCAGCTCGATATGGCCGCGGCCGCTGTTTTCGATGGCATTGCGCAGCAGGTTGCCGATCGCCGCCTGCACCACCGCCAGCGGCGCGACGATATCCACCGGCGCGGCCTGGATACCGATGCTCAGGTCCTTGTCGCCGAGCAGGTGTCGATGGTCGTCGACGATCTCCGGCAGCAGCTGGTCCAGTGCGATGCGCTCGGCACGCGCGGCCAGGCGCGCAGGATCACGCGCCAGCACCAGCAGCAGCTCGATCAGCTGCTCCACGCTCTGTGCCGTGCGCAGGACCCGCTGCATCTGCTGGCGGGCACGTTCGGGCAGGCCCGGTTGCTCCAGCGCCAGCTCGGCTGCACCGGTCATCACTGCGATCGGCGTGCGCAGTTCATGGCTGGCGGTACTGATGAAGACCCGCTCACGCTCGACGAACTGCTCGTTGCGGTCCAGGTAGTCGTTCAGCGCATCGGCGATGGTGTGCAGCTCGGAACTGCCGCGCGGGTCGACCTCGATGCGCTGGCCCTGAACGCCCGGCCGCAATGCGCCGATGTGCTGGGCCAGCAGGCTCAACGGGCGCACCATGCGTTCCATACCGAAGGACGCCATCAGCACGGTGACGAAGATCATGATCACCCCGGCCAGCATCACCCAGCGCGTGGCGAACTGCTCCAGGTCATGGAAGTCGGAGATGTCCAGCGCCAGCGCGACACGTCCCATCGACCGGGTCTCGCGCACCATCACCGCCGTCTCCCGGCCTTTGATCATCACGCCGTCGTGAAGGCCCGGATGCAGCGTACGCAGGCTGTCAGGCAGGTTGACTGCATCGAAGCGGTACAGGCTGAGCGTGTCCGAATCCTGCCAGCGATAGTGCGGCTCATGCTCGACGTGCTCGACGATGCTGTCCAGTTCGGAATTGAGCAGCGCGCGCCAGGCGGCATGTTCGGCGTGTTCGTGCACGTAGTTGCCGACGCTGAACACGGCGATCGACAGCAGGGCCAGGTAGCCCAGCAACCACCACACCACGCGCCGGTACAGCGGGCCCGGCCTACGCGCCTTCATCATCATCCTTGCCTGCACCGGCGGCCGCGGTCACCGCAAGGCGATAACCAACCCGCGGCAGGGTGTGGATCAGCTTGTCGGCAAACGGACCGTCGACGCTGCGGCGCAGCTCGTAGACATGCGAGCGCAGCAGGTCACCATCCGGTGGCTCATCGCCCCACAGGGCGAACTCCAGCTGTTGGCGGGTGACCGCACCGGGGCTGGCACGCATCAGCACCTCCAGCAGCTTGCGGCAGGCCGGGTACAGGTGGAGTACCTGCCCCCCCCGCTGGGCTTCGAGGGTCGCCAGGTCCAGCACCAGGTCGCCCACCTGCAGGCGCTTGCGCGGGTTTCGGCCCTGCGCACGCAGCAGCAGCGCCTCCAGCCGAACTTCCAGCTCGGGCAGGGCGAACGGCTTGGTCAGGTAGTCGTCGGCACCTGCGCGGAATCCGGTGATCTTGTCCGGCAGCTCGTCGCGCGCGGTCAGCATGATCACCGGCACCTCCGAAGCGTGCTCGGCGCGCAGGCGACGCAGCACCTCCGGCCCCTCCATGCGTGGCAGCATCCAGTCCAGGATCACCGCGTCGTAGGGGTGGCTGCCGGCCAGGTGCAGGCCGGTGATGCCGTCCGGGGCCACGTCGAGCACATGCCCGCGCGACTCGAAGTAGTCGAACAGGTTGGCCACCAGCTGGCGGTTGTCCTCGATCACCAACAGACGCATGCACGAAACATCCACGGAAGTTCGTACCATGGTAGCGCTGCGCATGTCGGAATGCGGTCGCCCCGGCCTCCTCTGACGCTTTTCCAACCCCCGCCACCTCAAAATGCCCGTTTTGCTCCCGGAGCCTGCCGTGCCCGTAGCCCTGCCCCGCCGTTGGCGCCTGCCCCTGTTGTGGCTGTTGATCGTTGCTGCGCTGGCAGCGGGGATCGGCCTTCGGCAGCCGCAGCCACCGGACGAGCCGCGCTTCGTGCTGGCGGCCCGCACCATGGTCGAAAGCGGGCAATGGCTGCTGCCGCACCGGGGCGTGGAGCTGTATGCGGAGAAGCCGCCGGTCTTCATGTGGCTGCAGGCGGCGGCCTACGAGATCGTCGGCAGCTGGCAGTGGTCGTTCCTGCTGCCGTCGCTGCTGGGCGCCCTGCTCAGCCTGTGGTTGGTGTCGGATCTGGCACGCCGACTGTGGTCACCGCGGCATTCCCTGTACGCCCTGGCGGCGCTGTTCTGCACCCTGCAGTTTGGCCTGATGGCCAAGCGCGCGCAGATCGACATGGTGCTGGTCGGCATGACCACGGTGGCCCTGTGGGGCTTGATGCGCCACCTGTGCGAACGCCACAACCTGGCTGCCTTGTGGCTGGCGGGGTTCGCCGCTGGCCTCGGCACGGTGACCAAAGGCGTGGGTTTCCTGCCGCTGCTGATGGTCCTGCCGTGGTTCGGCTGGTGGCTGTACCAGCGTCGCCGCGGTCGCAGCGTGGACGGCCCCCACCCGGCAACGCTGCTGTGGCTGATCCCGGCCTTCCTGCTGGGCGTGTCGGTGTGGCTTGCCCCGCTGGGCTGGGCGCTGCTGCACACGCCCAGCGCCGAACTGCAGGCCTACGCGCATGAACTGTTGTTCAAGCAGACCGGTACCCGCTATGCCAACGCCTGGCACCATCGCCAACCGGCCTGGTACTACCTGCAGGTGATCCTGACCCTATGGCTGCCGGGCAGCCTGCTGCTGCCGCTGCTGTTCAAGCCGTGGTGGCGCCGCATCCGCCGGGGCGACCGCCGGCAGTGGCTGCTGCTGGGCTGGGCGCTGCTGGTGCTGGTGTTCTTCAGCGCCAGCCCGGGCAAGCGCGAGGTCTATGTGCTGCCGATGCTGCCTGCGATGGCACTGGCGGGTGCGCCGTTGTTGCCCGGCTTGCTGCGCCGGCTGTGCGTGCGCCGCTATCTGTTCGGCTACAGCGTGGTGCTGATGCTGGCCACCGGCGTGCTCGGCGTGATGCTGATGACCGAGCACCCGTGGGCCTTGGCGCAACTGGAGCGCCGGGCCATGCCCGATGCGCTGCTGCCGGTGCTGGGTGATGGCCTGCTGACCTTCGCCATCGCGCTGGCCACGCTGGTCGTCTGGTTGCGGGTGCGCCGCGCCACGACACTGGTGCTGTTGACCCACGGCATGCTGTGGATGCTCTACGGCCTGGTGCTGATTCCGGCACTGGATCCCTACGCATCGGCATCGGCGCTGATGCGCCGCGTCGGCGCACGGATCGGTCCGGACGCCGAACTGGCGCTGGTCGCCTGGCGCGAGCAGAACCTGCTGCAGGCTGACCGCCCGGTACGCGAGTTCGGCTTCAAGCGGCCCTGGGCCGAGCAGTGGCACGACGCCGGCCCGTGGGTGGCCGAGGCGCCGGACAAGCGCTGGCTGCTGGTGCTGGACGAGGCGATGAGCCCCTGCGTGGATCCGGCCAAGGTGATCGATATCGGTGTTGCCAACAGGAATCGTTGGCAACTGCTTCCCGGTACGGCCTGGGATCCGCAATGCCACGCCGAACGGGCCGGCTCGACCGCCGAAGAAGACTGAACGTTGACTCGTGCCGGGCAAGCATTAACCCGGCGCGAACGAGCGTCCGACCCTTCTCCGACATGCAGGTGACGAGCATGACTGCGGATTCCCGAACCCGCCTTCCCTCAGCATGCCCGTTCGTCCCCTTGATTCGATCGCGCCGCTTGCGACATCGCCACTGGCGTCAAGATTCGCCGCAACTCACTTTTGGCTGCCTGTCGCAATCGGTCTGCCCGTGTTTGCGCTGCTGATGGGGTTCGGCGGCGACCAGTGGGTGGCCGACCACCTGTTCCGTCTTGAGGGCGGCCATTGGGCATTGCAGGACGCCTGGATCACCCGCAGCGTCGTGCACAAGGCCGGTAAATGGTTGAGCACTGCGGCGGCGCTGGTCGTGCTCCTGCTGTGCTTCCATCACTGGCGTAAAGGACGCGATCACACCCTGCGGTGGGCGCTGCTTTATGTCGTACTTGCCCTGGCGCTGGGCACCGGCGTGATCTCCCTGCTGAAGTCGCTGGTGCCGATGGAATGCCCGTGGGATCTGCTCCGCTACGGTGGCCACCAGCCTTTCATCGGGCTTTTCACGGCGCGCCCCGCAGGCATGGCCGCGCAGGCCTGCTTCCCGGCGGGCCACGCCAGCGCGGGTTATGCATGGTTGTCCCTTTACTTTTTTGCCCTGCTGTGGCGCCCTTCATGGCGCTGGGCCGGGTTGTGGATCGGTCTTGGCACCGGTCTGGTGTTCGGCATCAGCCAGCAGCTGCGCGGCGCGCACTTCCTCTCGCATGACGTCGCCACCGCATTGATCTGCTGGCTGCTTTCGCTCGGCCTGTATCTGATCGTCAAACGCGTCCTGACACGCCGTCAGCGGGACCGTCCCAACCGCCAGGAGGCAAACGCATGAGTGCATCGGTCCAATGGCCCGCCCGCCTCCCCGCCCTTGCGGGTCTGCGCCACTGGCGGCCGCAGCTGTCCACCGAAGCGCTGATCGCGCTGACCAGCCTGTTCTTCGCGGTAGCCGGGAATGGCCTGTTCTGGCACAGCGCGATGGCCAGCCATCCAGGCAGCCTGCGCTACGCGCTTTCGCTGCTGCTGTTGCTGCTGGGCGCTCACGGCGTGCTGCTGGGCATCCTGGTCTGGCGCTGGAACGCCAAGGTGGTGATCAGCCTGTTGCTGCTGGTGACCGCATTCGCCGCGCACTACATGAGCCGCTACCACATCTACCTGGATGCGGACATGCTGCGCAACGTGCTGGCGACCGACCCCAAGGAAAGCCGCGAGCTGATGACCGTGTCGCTGCTGTGGCCGGTACTGTTGCTGGCGGTGTTGCCGATGGCGGTGTTGTGGCGCGTGCAGCTGCGTCGCCGCAGCTGGGGCCGCAGCCTGCTGTGGCGACTGGGGTTCCTGGCGGTGGCCGCGGTGACCGCCGTCGGCGGCGCGTTGATCTCGTTCCAGGATGTTTCGGCACTGATGCGCAACCAGCGCGAAGTGCGTTACCTCGCCACCCCGGCCAACGTGCTGCTGGGCATGCCGCGTGCGCTGCGTGGCGACAACCCGGTGCAGCGCGCACCGAAGCTGCCGATCGGCACCGACGCCAAGGCCACGCCACGCGCCCCGGCCAGCAAGCCGCGCCTGCTGGTGATCGTCATGGGCGAGACCGTCCGTGCGCAGAACTGGGGCCTCAACGGTGGCCGCAACACCACTCCGGAACTGGCACAGGCCAGCGTGATCAATTTCCCGGACATGCACTCATGCGGCACCAGCACGGAGGTCTCGCTGCCGTGCCTGTTCTCGCCGTGGGGCCGCCACGACTACGACGAGAAGAAGATCCGTGCGCACCAGTCGCTGCTGCACGTACTGAATCGCGCCGGCATCGCGCCGCTGTGGCGTGACAACCAGTCCGGCTGCAAGGGCGTGTGCGAGGGCCTGGACTTCCAGTCATTGTCCGACGCCACTACACCGGGCCTGTGCGCCGATGGCCGCTGCATGGACGAGATCCTGCTGCAGGACCTGGCCACCCAGGTGCGGGCCAAGCCCGGCGACCGGGTGGTGGTGCTGCACCAGCTGGGCAACCACGGCCCGGCCTACTTCGAGCGCTACCCGCCCGCCTTTGCCCGCTTCAAGCCAACCTGCGACACCCGTGACATCGGCCGTTGCTCGCGCGACGAGATCACCAACAGCTATGACAACGCGGTGTTGTACACCGATCATTTCCTGAGCAAGACCATTGGTACCCTGCAGGGCATGCAGGATTACGACACGGCGATGATCTACCTGTCCGACCATGGTGAATCGCTGGGCGAGAAGGGCCTGTTCCTGCATGGCGTGCCGTATGCGATCGCACCGGCCGAGCAGACCCGCGTACCGATGACGATGTGGTTCTCGCCGGGCTTCGCCAGCAGCCGTGGGTTGGATCTGCAGTGCGTGCGCAAGCGTTCGGCGGCGTATACCGACCACGACAACCTGTTCCCGTCGGTGCTGGGCCTGATGCAGGTGAAGACGGCGCTGTACGAGCGCGACCGCGACGTGTTCGCCAACTGCGAAGGTTGAGGGTTGTTCGGCAGGGCTTGCAGCCCTGCACCTGCAGGGGCAACGGCAACGGCCGAAGCAACAGCAGAAGCGGGTTTCCTGAGGGGTGGCGGGGTGGGTCCGGTTGCGGGGTACGCTGCAAGTACGTCCATGTAAGCTCGGTCGCCGCATCCATGCGGCTCACGCCCCCGCAACCGGACCCACCCCGCCTTCGACAGTTTTCCGCGATCTGTTGGAACGATCTTGGGGTCAGATCCGTTTTCCGGAGGAAAACGGATCTGACCCCATTTTGATTGTCGATACCTGACAGATGTGTCGACCAAGGTCGACACCTACCAACAGCCGCCACGATCTGTCAGACGTGGGGCGGTGTGGGCTTGCAGGACCGTTGGCGCCATGGATGGCGCCATCGAGCCCCCATGGATGGGTTTACGGCGTGTCCTGCAAGCCCACACCGCCGCGCCATCCCACGGATACCCCGCTGTTGCGGTTGCTTCGGCGGTTGCTGTTGCTTGTGCTCTGGCCTCTGCGGGTGCCGGGCGCCGCCCGGCTGACGTCCGCCACTTGCGGTGGCAGCGACGGCCCACTAGCCTTCGGCCGTCGTTCACCACCCAAGGACCGCCCGTGAAACACCGTCATCTCCTGCTGGCCTCGGCAATCGCCGCCGCCACGCTGGCCCTGGCCGCCTGCAAGAAGGAAGCTGCCCCAGGCACCGATACCGCCAGCAGCAGCGCCCCGGCCGGTGAAACCGCCGACCAGTTCGTGGCCCGCATCAATGCCGAATTCAAGGCCGCTTACCCGGAGATGACCTCGGCGCAGTGGCTGTCCTCCACCTACATCAACGGTGATTCGGAACGCATTGCGGCCAAAGCCAACGAGCGTTCGCTCACCCAGCTCAACAGCTGGATCGAACAGGCCGCCAAGTTCGACGGCAAGCCGATGAGCGAGGACAGCAAGCGCGCGATCCACCTGCTGAAGCTGATGTCGTCGATGCCGGCGCCGCGCGACCCGGCCAAGCTGGCCGAGCTGACCCAGATCGCCACCCGCATGGAAGGCAGCTACGGTGCCGGCAAGTACTGCACCGATGCCAATGATCCGAACTCCTGCCGCCAGCTGGGCGAGCTGGAACAGGTGCTGGCGCGCAGCCGCGACTATGACAAGCAGCTCGACGCCTGGCAGGGCTGGCACAGCACCACCAAGAGCATGCGCGGCGACTACCAGAAGTTCGTCGGCCTGGTGAACGAAGGCGCCAAGGGCATGGGCTTTGCCGACGCCGGCCAGATGTGGCGCAGCGGCTACGACATGCCGCCGGAGCAGATCGGCCCGGAAACCGATCGCCTGTGGGAACAGGTCAAGCCGATGTACGAGCAGCTGCACTGCTACGCACGCGGCAAGCTGGACAAGACCTACGGCAAGGACAAGGCCGAAGTGGGCAACGGCCTGATCGCCGCGCACCTGCTCGGCAACATGTGGCAGCAGGACTGGTCGAACCTGTGGGACCAGCTGGAACCCTACCCCGGCGCCGGCAGCCTGGACATCACCGCGGCACTGGAAAAGCAGTACCAGACCAACCTGAGCGCGGCGCTGGCCAAGGCCGGCAAGGACGCCAACGTGGCCGCCCAGTACAAGGCGCAGCGTGAGGCCGAACTGCGTACCGCCAAGCAGATGACCGAGCGCGCGCAGGACTTCTACGTGTCGCTGGGCATGCCGTCGCTGCCTCAGTCCTATTGGGAAAAGACCCAGTTCATCAAGCCTGACGACCGCGACGTGGTCTGCCACGCCAGCGCCTGGGACATGAACATGGAAGGCGATGTGCGCACCAAGATGTGCATCAAGCCGAACGAAGAGAACTTCACCACCATCTACCACGAGCTGGGCCACATCTATTACGACCTGGCCTACAACCCGCTGCCGCCGCTGTTCCAGGGCGGTGCCAACGATGGCTTCCATGAGGCGATCGGCGACACCATCGTGCTGGCGATGACGCCCAAGTACCTCAGCTCGATCGGCCTGGTCGATGCACCGACCGAGAGCCGCGAAGCGGTCATCAACAACCAGATGCGCATGGCGCTGTCGGGCGTGTCGTTCCTGCCGTTCGGGCTGATGATCGACCGCTGGCGCTGGGGCGTGTTCGATGGTTCGATCACCGCCGACAACTACAACAAGGCGTGGTGGGACTTGAAGGCCAAGTACCAGGGCGTGGCCCCGGCCAGCACCCGTGGCGAAGAATTCTTCGATCCGGGCGCGAAGTACCACGTGCCGGGCAACACCCCGTACACCCGCTACTTCCTGGCCCGCATCCTGCAGTTCCAGTTCTACAAGGGCCTGTGCGATGCAGCCGGCTACAAGGGCCCGCTGCACGAGTGCACCTTCTACGGCAACAAGGAAGCCGGCCAGAAATACTGGGCGATGCTGAGCAAGGGTGCCAGCCAGCCGTGGCAGGCCACGCTGAAGGAGCTGACCGGCACCGACAAGCTCGATGCCGGCCCGATGATCGAGTACTTCACTCCGGTCAACGAGTGGCTGAAGCAGCAGAACGAAGGCCAGATGTGTGGCTGGCAGGCCAACGCCGCCCCGGCGGCGAAATGAGAAAAGGGGCGGGTCCGCAAGGATCCGCCCCTTTCTGTAGCGCCGGCCGCTGGCCGGCAGCTACGCGATGAAGACCCAGCGGCCGGCTTTTCCGGAATGCCTGTCAGCTGTCCTTCTTCGCCGCCATCGCCGCGGCCAGTTCCGCCTTGAATTCCTCGAAGGTCTGGCCCTTCTCTTTCGCTTCGGCGTGCGCGGCATCGCGCAGCGCATCGGAGTACATCAGGCGCACCGGCGTGCCGTTGCGCTCGTGCAGTTCACCGGCCTGCATGATCAGCGCCAGTACCTGTGCGGCGGAGTCACTGTGGCCGGCGATACGGCCGTCCATGCCCAGCACCCATTCGCCGTCGCGGCGCACGACACCGGCCAGCAGGGTGCGCTGCGCGTCGCGCAGTTCGGCATGCGGCTCCACCGGCGAGGCCTGGGCAGCGGCCTTGTTGGCGGCCTGCTTTTCCTGGCGACGGCGCTGGTCGCGGCGGGTCTTGGAGCTGGTGGACATGGTGCAATACCGCTGCGAGGGGGGCGCAAGGATAGCGCACCCCACCCGCCACGCCGCTTCACACCCCCTCAATCCAGCACTTTGCCGTGCCGCCAGTAGCCCATGAAGGTGATCGCGCGGCGGTCCAGCCCGCAGTCGCGGACCAGATGGCGACGGATCGCCATCACCGCCCCCGCCTCGCCTGCCACCCAGGCATACAGCGGCCCGGCCACGCTGGCATCGGCCTGTTCCCAGAGGATCTGCGCGTCAACGTCGATCTCTTCCAGTTCGTCGCCAGCGGCCACGCTCGAGGCGGCTGCCAGCCGCGCCTGCACCGCCTGCAACAGCGGCGCCCCGTACGCCGCGCGCCCGCGTGGCAGCCAGACCAGCTCGGCGGAAGCCGGTGCCTTCAGCGGCACCGCGTCGCCGGCCTGCGCCACTTCCAGCAAGGCCAGCGTACGCGGCGGATCCACCATGGCCGCCAGTTCCTCAAGAATGCCAGCCACCGCCGGTAACGCGGTTTCATCGGCCACCAGCAGCACCTGGCCGACGCCGGCCGGCGGCTTCCATTCCCAACCTTCACTGCTGTCGGCGCAGTCGGCATCGGGAGCCAGCAACACCACACGGTCGCCGGGGCGTGCATGGATGGCCCAGCGTGAGGCCGGCCCGGTCTCGCCATGCAGCACGAAATCAACATCAACCTCGCCCAGCTCTGCACGCAGCTGGCGGATGGTGTAGGTGCGCATCGGCGGGCGCTGATCGTCCGGCAGCGCCCGGTAGCGCGGATACCAGTCCTCGCCGCAGGGCACCTGCGGCAGGTCCTGGCCAGGCAAGGGGAAGAACACCTTGATGCGCTGGTCCGGGCCTTCGGTCTTCATCCGCGCCACGTCGGCGCCGGTGAACACCATGCGATCCAGGGAAGGGGAAAGAACGCGGCGCTCCTTCAGCGCCACCTCGAACAGGCGGTAGGTCTGCTGCGCAGCCATTTGGGGGAAACCTCATGCAACGACATCGGATCGGCTGGCTGTCGTGCATCCACGCACCGGCTGGCTGGAGTGCCCAGCCTAGTCCGGCCGTTCCCTGCCGCAAGTGTTTCGGGCGTCGTGGCCCGCCCTACCCCTGCGCGCTGCTCAGTGACCCGTGCAGGCTGCCTGCGCCGCACGCTCGCGCTGGTGTTCCCAGTACCAGAACACGAAACCGGCGCCGAAGAACGCCGCCTGGCCCAGTGCCAGGTGCAGCGGGCTACCGCTCAGCAGTGGTGACACCACGCCGGCCACCACGGTGCTGATCATCAGCTGCACAAAGGCCTGCAGCGACGAGGCCAGGCCGCGCTGATGCGGGTACATGTCCAGTACCGCCAGCGCCAGGATCGGGAAGATCAGCGCCATGCCCATGCCCCCCAGGAAGATCGGCAGTACCGCCCATGGCAGTACGAACTGTGGCGACAGCACCACGTAGCCAACGTTCAACAGCACCGACAATGCGCACAGGCCGAAACCAATGGAGACCTGGCGGGTGGGCGTGGTGTGCCCGGCCATGCGCCCGGACAGGAATGAGCCGGTGGTCATGCCGCCGATGGTCGGGATGAACAACCAGGCAAACCCGCCCTCGCCCAGGTGCAGGTGCTGCATCACGAACACCGGCGCCGAGGAGATGTACAGGAAGATTCCACCAAAGCCGATGCTGCCGGCCAGCGCCAGGCGCAGGAAGCGTGGATTGAAACCGATGCGCACGTAATCACGCATCAACGCGCGCGGTGACAACGGCACGCGCGCTTCGACCGGATGGGTCTCGGGCAGGTAGCGTGCAGTGGCCGCCAGCAGGACCAGCGCGAACACCACCAGGAACCAGAAGATCAGCGGCCATCCCGCGCCACTGAGCAGGATCCAGCCACCGATGATCGGCGCGATGGCCGGGGCGATGCCGAACAGCATGGACACCTGGCTCATCAGCCGCTGCGCGTCATGGCCGTGGTACAGGTCGCGGATCACCGCGCGGCCGACGATCATGCCGACACCCGCCGACAGGCCCTGCAGGGCGCGGAAGGCCAGCAGTGTGGTCAGGTCGGTGGACAGTGCGCAGCCCACCGAGGCGCCGACGAACACCACCAGTCCACCGAGGATCACCCGCTTGCGGCCCCAGGCGTCGGACAGCGGGCCGTGCGCCAGGCTCATCAGGCCGTAGAACAGCAGGTACACGCTGATGGTCTGCTGCACCGCCACCTCGTCCACCGCCAGGCGCCGGGCCAGTTGCGGGAAGGCCGGGAAGATGGTGTCGATCGAGAACGGGCCGAACATGGCCAGGCCGGCAAGCAGCAGGGCCATGCGGCGGGTGGAGGGAGCAACAGCGGCGGTCATGGGAAAGGCGTCCGGCAGGGCCATGCGTGGCACGCACGGCGGGCGCCGGTCCCCGTCTGCAGGGAGGGCGCCAGATGAATTCAGGTATCTGGCCATCATAGGTGGGGATTGCGCCTGATGCCATGCAGCGATGCACAAAACGCACGTCCGGGCCATCGGCCATTCAGGCCCAGCGGCCAGGCCCGTAGACGGCCAGCGGGCCCGCAACGGGCTATAATCGGCGGGCAACACGGTGGGAGAAGCGGAACACCGCTGCCGAAGGCGCAACGCCCGTAATCGCTCAGGCCCGATACCACCCGTAACAGAACTCTGGAGAGACCGGTTCGATCCGGCGCCGAAGGGGCACGAAGCTGCGGTCCGCCGCGCTTTTAAACTCTCAGGCAAAAGGACAGAGGGGCGCCCCGCAGACCGCCGACCGGCGGCTTGTGCCCGTGCGTGTGCCCTTTCCTGACGGATCCTTCGCCATGTCCCAGAACACCCCTTCCCTGCGTGAGCTCGAGCACCACAATGCGTTCGTCGAGCGCCACATCGGCCCCAACGATGCCGAGATCGCGCAGATGCTCGACGTCGTCGGCCACGCGTCGCTGGATGCGATGACCGATGCCATCGTGCCGGCCAAGATCAAGTCGCCGGCGCCGCTGGCGCTGCCGGAGTCGATGACCGAAGTGCAGGCACTGGCGAAGATCCGCGCGATCGCCGACAAGAACACCGTGCTGCGCAGCTTCATCGGCCAGGGCTACTACGGTACCCACACCCCGAACGTGATCCTGCGCAACATCCTGGAAAACCCGGCCTGGTACACCGCCTACACCCCGTACCAGGCCGAGATCTCGCAGGGCCGCATGGAAGCGCTGATCAACTTCCAGACCCTGTGCGCCGACCTGACCGGCATGGAGATCGCCAACGCCTCGCTGCTGGACGAAGCCACCGCCGCCGCTGAAGCGATGACCCTGGCCAAGCGTTCGGCCAAGTCGAAGTCGGACACCTTCTTCGTGCACGACGCCGTGCACCCGCAGACCCTGGAACTGCTGCGTACCCGCGCAGAACCGATGGGCATCGTGCTGCGCGTCGGCACCCCGGCCGAAGCACTGGAAGCGGAAGCCTTCGGCCTGCTGCTGCAGTACCCGGACACCTTCGGCCAGGTCGGCGACTACAAGGCGCTGGTCGAGGCCGTGCATGCACGCGGCGGCCTGGTGGCCGTGGCCACCGACCTGCTGGCGCTGACCCTGCTGGCCGCTCCCGGCGAATGGGGCGCGGACATCGTGGTCGGCAACAGCCAGCGTTTCGGCGTGCCGTTCGGCTTCGGCGGCCCGCACGCCGCGTTCATGGCCTGCCGTGACGCCTACAAGCGCTCGATGCCGGGCCGCCTGATCGGTGTCTCCATCGATGCCCAGGGCAACCCGGCCTATCGCCTGACCCTGCAGACCCGCGAGCAGCACATCCGCCGCGAGAAGGCGACGTCGAACATCTGTACCGCACAGGTGCTGCTGGCGGTGATGGCCTCGATGTATGCGGTCTACCACGGCCCGGAAGGCCTGACCCGCATCGCCCGGCGCACCCACCGCCTGGCCTCGATCCTGGCTGCGGCACTGCGCAACGCCGGCGTGCAGGTCGGTGGCGACTTCTTCGACACCCTGCACATCACCGGCGTGCATGCCGATGAGATCCACGCCAAGGCACGCGCCGCCGGCTACAACCTTCGCGCGATCGACAGCGACTCGGTCGGCATCAGCCTGGACGAGACCGCCACCCGCGCCGACGTGGTCGCGCTGGCCGCCGTGTTCGGCGCGCAGGCTGACGTCGAGGCGCTGGACGCCAGCACCGCCGACGCGCTGCCGGCGGGCCTGCTGCGCCAGTCCGCGTTCCTGACCCACCCGGTGTTCAACACCCACCACAGCGAGCACGAACTGCTGCGCTACCTGCGTTCGCTGGCCGACAAGGACCTGGCGATGGACCGCACGATGATCCCGCTGGGTTCGTGCACCATGAAGCTCAACGCCACCGCCGAGATGATCCCGGTGACCTGGCCGGAGTTCTCGCAGATCCACCCGCTGGTGCCGGCCGACCAGGCGCTGGGCTACAAGGAACTGATCGACACGCTGGAAGCGATGCTGGTCGAATGCACCGGCTACGACGCGGTCAGCCTGCAGCCGAACTCCGGCGCGCAGGGCGAGTACGCCGGCCTGCTGGCGATCCGTGCCTACCACCGCTCGCGCGGCGAAGGCCACCGCGACATCTGCCTGATCCCGGACTCGGCGCACGGCACCAACCCGGCCTCGGCGCAGATGTGCGGCATGAAGGTCGTGGTGACCAAGACCGATGCCAACGGCAACGTCGACGTCGAGGACATCCGCCTCAACGCCGAGAAGTACAGCGACCGCCTGGCCGCGATCATGATGACCTACCCGTCCACGCACGGCGTGTTCGAGGAAGAGGTGGTCGAGATCTGCGAGATCATCCACAAGCACGGCGGCCAGGTGTACACCGACGGCGCCAACATGAACGCCCTGGTCGGCGTGGCCAAGCCGGGCAAGTGGGGTTCGGACGTTTCGCACCTGAACCTGCACAAGACCTTCTGCATCCCGCACGGCGGTGGTGGCCCGGGCGTGGGCCCGTGCGCGGTCAAGGAGCACCTGGCCCCGTTCCTGCCGGGCAAGCTGGGTGACAACGGCCCGGTCGGCATGGTCAGCGCGGCCAGCTTCGGCAGTGCTTCGATCCTGCCGATCAGCTGGATGTACATCGCGATGATGGGCCGCGAAGGCCTGCGCAAGGCCACCCAGGTCGCGCAGCTCAACGCCAACTACATTGCCAAGCGCCTGGCTCCGCACTTCAAGACCCTGTACACCGGCCGTAACGGCCTGGTGGCGCACGAGTGCATCCTGGACGTGCGCCCGCTGGAGAAGACCAGCGGCATCGGTGCCGAGGACGTCGCCAAGCGCCTGATCGACTTCGGCTTCCACGCCCCGACCCTGAGCTTCCCGGTGGCCGGCACGCTGATGGTCGAGCCAACCGAGAGCGAGTCGCTGCACGAGCTGGACCGTTTCATCAACGCGATGATCCAGATCCGAGAGGAAATCAGCGCGATCGAAGACGGTCGCCTGGACCGCGAGGACAACCCGCTGAAGAACGCCCCGCACACCGCCACCGCGGTGACCGCCAGCGAGTGGACCCACGCCTATCCGCGTGAACTGGCCGCCTTCCCGCTGGCCAGCCTGAAGCAGAGCAAGTACTGGCCGCCGGTGGCACGCGTCGACAACGTGTACGGTGACAAGAACGTGATGTGCGCCTGCATCCCGGTCGATGCCTACAAGGATGATGAAGTCGAGGCTTGATTCCTCACTGCATCGATAAAGAAAACGGCCCGCGCAAGCGGGCCGTTTTCATGAGGGCGTGTGGACCAGGGTCCACACCCACAATTACCCGATCACGGGTCCGGCATCTGTCCCAGGCTCAACTGCCACGATACGCCGAAGCGGTCCTGCACCCAGCCATAGCGGTTGCTGAAGTCGTAGTCACCCACCGGCATCAGCCAATGGCCGCCCTCGCCCAGCACGCGTGCCGCACGCTCGAACTGCTCGGCACCGGAGCACTCGACGAACAGCGAGATCGACGGGCTGAAGGTGAAGTCGTGCACATCCAGGCTGTCGAAACACAGGTAATGGGTGCCACCGAGCAGGAAGATCGCCTGGCGGACCTGGCCGGGCACGCCGGCGCCGGCCCCCTCGGGGTGGCGTTGCAGGGCCAGCAGGCGGAAATCGGCGAAGGCTTCGGCGTACAGGGCCAGGGCGGCCTCGGCCTGGCCGGTGAACATCAGGAAGGGACGGCTGCGCAGCATGCGGTACTCCTGGTCGACGGGCCGCTGGCGGCCCACGCGATCAGGATGGCACGGCGGATGTATGCCTGCTGTAGAGCCGAGCCCGCGCTCGGCTGGCGGCCACGCGAACAGCAGCCGACCGTAGGGTCGGCTCTACAGAACATTCGGCGACCGCAACCGACCGTGGGGCCGGTTCTACAGCGGCAGTCACGCCTGGCGCATGCGCCGTGCGATGGCGCTGCCGGCGGCAATCGTGGCGGTCAACGCCACCATCGACAGGAACTGCAGGCGGGTGTGCGACTCACTCAGCAGCAGGCCGAAGATCAACGCCAGGATCGCCAGCGCGCAGCAGGTCAGCCACGGGAAACCGGCCATGCGGAACGGCAGGCGGGTACCCAGGCGATCGGCGCGGCGGCGCAGTACCAGCTGCGAAACCAGCGACAACGTCCACACCAGCAGGCAGGTGGAACCGACGATGTTGAGCAGTACCGGCAGCACCCGGTCCGGGAACAGCAGTTCCATCACCGTCGCAGCGAAACCGAACAGCACGCTGGCCAGCACGGCGATCACCGGCACCTGGCGCGGATCGGTCCAGCCCAGCACCGCCGGCGCCTCGCGGCGCTGCGCCAGCGAATACATCATGCGCGAGGCGCCATAGAGGTTGGCGTTGAGCGCCGACAGCAGCGCGATCACCGCAATCAGCGTGATGGCGGTACCAGCGCCCGGGATGCGGGCGATATCGAGCACGGCGGCAAACGGCGACTTCAGCGCCTCGCTGGTCCACGGCACCACGGCGATGATCACGCTCAGCGAGCCGATGTAGAACACCAGGATGCGCCAGGCCACGGTACGGATGGCACGGGCGATGCTGCGTTCGGGATCTTCGGTTTCGGCCGCCGCAACGGCGACGATTTCGGTGCCGCCGAAGGCAAAAACGACAACCAGCAGCGCCGCACCGATCCCGGCCAGGCCCTTCGGTGCGAAACCGCCGTGTCCGGTGAAGTTGCTCAGGCCAGGTGAGGTGACCTGCGGCAGCCAGCCCATCAGCAGTGCCACGCCGATGGCAATGAAGGCCAGGATCGCCGCCACTTTCAGGATGGCGAACCAGAATTCGAACTCGCCGAAGTTCTTCACCCCGAGCAGGTTGATCGCAGTGAAGAACAGCATGAAGGCCAACGCAGCCATCGGCACCGGCACCACCGGCCAGACGGTGGCAAGCAACCCGGCCGCACCGACCGCCTCGGCGGCGATCACGATCACCAGCTGCACCCACCACAACCAGCCGACCGTGGCGCCAGCGGTGGCGCCCATGGCATCGGCGGCGTACACCGAGAACGCGCCGCTGGTCGGTTTGGCCGCCGCCATCTCGCCCAGTGCGTTCATCACGATGATCACCAGCGCGCCAGCGACCAGATACGAGACCAGAACCGCCGGACCGGCCGCCTGCACACCCACGCCCGAGCCGAGGAACAGGCCGGCGCCGATGGCACTGCCCAGGCCCATCATGATCAGCTGGCGGGGCTTGAGCGAATGTCCGAGGCGGGACGGCGAAGCGGTCGGAATCGAATTGGGCATCGGCGGGGCTGGCGGCGGGCTACAGGGGCGACACCTTACCCTGTCCCAGGCCCGCGGGGATAGGCACAGCGCAGCAGGGGGCTCAGGCCAGTGCGGGCTCGCCGACGTTGCCGCCGATCCGGGCGCGATAGGCGCGCGGCGAGAAACCGGTTTCAGCCTTGAACTTGCGGGTGAAGGCGCTCTGGTCGCTGAAACCGCAGGCCTGGCCGATGCAGGCAATGCTGTCGTCGCCATGCAACAGGTGCATGGCCATCTGGATCCGCAGCCGGGTCAGCACCTGCTGCGGGGTCATCTGGAACACCTTGCGGAAACTGCGCTCCAGCTTGGACAGCGAGAAGCCGGTGATGTCCAGCAGGGTCTGCATGCGCACGTTCTCGGCGTAGTGCGCGTTGAGGTGGGCCAGGGCCAGCCGCAGCTGCTCGTACTGGGCGCCCAGGCTGTCCTTCTGGCCCAGGTCGCGGGAAATGCCGATCAGGCCCTCGATGGCGCCATCGACCAGCAACGGGCGCTTGCAGGTCAGGCACCAGCCCGGTTCGCGGTTGGCGAACAGGTGCAGCTCCATCAGGTTCTCGATCACCTCGCCGGACAGCACGCGGGCGTCCTGGTCGACATAGTCCGCGCTGAGGCCGGTCGGGTAGATCTCGGCCGCTGTGCGCCCGATCACGTCCTTGCGTGCGCGCAGGCCCAGCCGTCGCAGCATGGTCTGGTTGACGTGGGTATACCGCCCCTGGCGGTCCTTGATGAAGAACAGCACATCCGGGATGGCGTCGAACAGGGCTTCGATGTCGGCGGGCTCGACTCGCATGGGGCAAGCATACCCGAGCCTGCTTTTGCCCGTACGTTCACCTTTGCCGGACCTGGGTTTAACGGGTTCGGTTCCAGTGTCGTGGTTCCCTTGATGATCCGGAGCCTCCCCCCCATGGCCGCCAGCAAGCCGACCGGCAAGCGCGCAACCGAAAACCACCCCCGCGGCAACGGCGATGAACTGCACCCGCGCGCCGGCGGCAGCCACCCGGCGATGACCACCGATCAGGGCATCCCGGTGGCAGACAACCAGAACTCCCTGCGGCAGGGACCTCGAGGACCCACGCTGCTGGAAGACTTCATCCTTCGCGAGAAGATCACCCACTTCGATCACGAACGCATTCCCGAGCGCATCGTGCACGCACGTGGCAGCGCGGCACATGGCTACTTCGAGTTGACCCGGTCTCTGGCCGCCCACACCCGGGCGCGCATCCTGACCGAGGTAGGCGTGAAGACGCCCGTGTTCACCCGCTTCTCGACCGTGGCCGGTGGCGCAGGGTCGGTGGACACTCCGCGCGACGTGCGCGGCTTCGCGGTCAAGTTCTATACCAAGGAAGGCAACTGGGATCTGGTCGGCAACAACATCCCGGTCTTCTTCATCCAGGACGCCATGAAATTCCCGGACCTGGTGCATGCGGTGAAGATGGAACCAGACCGTGCGTTCCCGCAGGCGGCTTCGGCCCATGACACCTTCTGGGACTTCATTTCGCTGATGCCCGAGTCGATGCACATGATCATGTGGGCGATGAGCGACCGCGCCATTCCGCGTTCGCTGCGCATGATCGAAGGCTTCGGGGTGCACAGCTTCCGCCTGCTGAACGAGGCGGGCGAGTCGACCTTCGTCAAGTTCCATTGGCGGCCAAAGCTGGGCATCCAGTCAACGGTCTGGGACGAAGCGTTGAAACTGCAATCGGCTGACAATGACTTCCATCGCCGCGACCTGTTCGAGGCCATCCAGCGAGGTGATTTCCCCGAGTGGGAACTGGCGGTACAGCTGTTCACGGAAGAGGAGGCCGAGGCATTTCCGTTCGACCACCTGGACCCGACCAAGATCATTCCCGAATCGCTTGTGCCGTTGCAGGTGATCGGGCGCATGGTGCTGGACCGCTGGCCCGACAACTTCTTCGCCGAGACCGAACAGGTGGCGTTCTGCCCGGCCAACGTGCCGCCGGGCATCGATTTCAGCAACGATCCGCTGCTGCAGGGCCGCCTGTTCTCCTACCTGGACACCCAGCTGCTGCGCCTTGGCGGCCCGAACTTCCACCAGATCCCGGTGAATGCTCCGAAGTGCCCGTTTGCCAATCATCAGCGCGATGGCCACATGCAGATGCAGGTGCCCAAGGGCCGCGTGGCCTACGATCCCAGCTCGCTGCAGGACGACACCCCGCGCGAGACACCGGCCGGTTTCCGCAGCCATGCCAGCGCCGACGATGGCCGCAAGGGCCGCACGCGTGCGGAGAGTTTCGCCGACCACTACAGCCAGGCCCGGATGTTCTTCCGCAGCCTTGAAAAGCCGGAGCAGGCGCACCTGGCATCGGCGCTGGTATTCGAGTTGTCCAAGGTGGAAACGCTGAAGGTGCGGGTGCGCACCGTCAGCCACCTGCGCAACATCGACGAATCGCTGGCCCGGCGCGTGGCCGATGGTCTGGCGTTGCCTGCACTGCCCGACGCGGCGCCGACTGCTACCCCGGTGCGGGACATGCCCCCCGCTCCCGAGGTGCGCGTGATCGGGCGCAACAAGCCCATCCTGCAGGGTCGCTGCATCGGCGTCCTGTTCGATGAGGGCTCCGATGCCCGCGTGATCGCCAGCCTGAGCAAGGCCGCTCGGAAGGCAGGTGCGGAGGTGAAGCTGGTGGCACCAAAAGTGGGAGGCGCCACGCTGAGCGATGGGGCGATGCAGGCGGCGGATGGGCAACTGGCGGGCACGCCATCGGCTGTGTTCGATGCGGTGGCCGTGGTGCTCAGCCCGGAAGCCGCGAAGGCCTTGTCGAAAGAGAGTGCAGCCGTCGAATTCGTCAGCCAGGCGTGGGCGCACCTGAAGGCCATCGCCAGCGACGCAGGCGGCCAGACGCTGCTGAAGGCGGCGCGGGTCGGCAACGATGCCGGCATCGTCGAAGCGGAAGACGCCAAGGCTTTCCTGGCAGTCGCCGCCACCCGCCAGTGGGCGCGTGAGCCCAAGCTGCGCCTGCTGGCCTGACCACTACAACAGGAGAACCGTCATGCCCCGTGGTGACAAATCCGCATATACCGGGAAACAGAAGCGCCAGGCCGAGCACATCGAGGACAGCGAGCGCGAGCGCGGCGCGAGTGAAGGCACCGCCGAGCGCATCGCCTGGGCCACCGTGAACAAGCAGGACGGTGGCGGCAAACGTAGCGGCAGCGCACGCAAGGGCACGAAGAAGGCGGCGAGCAAGAAGGCGCCTGCGAAGAAGGCGGCGGCAAAGAAGGCACCGGCTCGTAAGACCGCCACCAAGAAGGCCGCAAAGAAGACAGCGGTCAAGAAGGCCGGTACAGCCGCCTCGCGCAGTGCTGCAGCGAAGAAGGCGGCCAAGACCCGTGCGGCGAAGAAGACAGTGCGCAAGGTGGCGGCCAGGAAAGCGGCACGTACCCGCGCCCGCAGTTGAGCGCATCGTTCAACGCGGCAACGTCCTCATCCACGCGGCCACTTCGGCTGCAGCTGCGTCGGCACGCGCCTGCAGCAGCAGATGTGGCCCCTCCAACGACACATGGCGGGCATCGGGCAACAGGGCCTGCAGCTCGGCCACGCTGGGCGGCCACAGCAGGCGGTCGTGGCACGCGTGCAGGCACAGCGTCGGCACCTGGATTGCTGGCAGCAATGCACGCACGTCGACCCGCAGGGTCGCTGCGGCGCGTTGCCGCAACGTGCTCGTCGGAGTCCTGGCCAACGCATCGCGCAGCATCGACGTGTGCCCGCGGGTGTACCACGGCCCCAGCAACAGGCGCGCCAGCAATGCCACGGGAGGCAGCGGCCAGGCCGGCGACAGCAGGGCTGCGCTGGCTGCCGGCAGTGGCACCGGGCGACGCGCAAAGGTCGCTGCAAGCACCAGTCCGCGCAGCCCGGTGGGATGGCGCGTGGCCAGTTCAACAGCCAACGGGCCCGAGAAAGACTCGGCGAGCAGGATGAAGGGACGACTGGGCAGCTGCGACCACAGCCGTTGGGCAAGCGTGGCGTGATCCTGCGGTCCCTGCGCGGGCAGCGTGATCGCCTGCGTTGTCAGACCGTAAGCCTGGAGTGCCGACAGGAACGGGGGCGACAGCCTGCTGGAGCCATCCAGACCGGGCAGCATCAGCACGTGCTGCGGCGCGGCCGATGCAGGGAAACAGATCGGCGTTTCCTCGCTCCCGATTCCCATGCCACCTCCTTTGCTGGCAAGCATCACCCACATCGGCAGGCAACGGAACCCCTGCTCCGGCTGTCCTGCTGCTTTGCCGGCCAATGTTGGGCAATACTACCCGCTCTGCCGCGGGACGCGGCTACCCGGGAGAGCCGTTGATGCGATGGACCTGCGCGCTGGCCATGATGGCCATGATGCTGCCACTGAACAGCTCCGCCAGCGATGGTTGGATAAATGGGGATGGCAAGGCGTTGACGGAGACCGATGCCATGAAATCCAGCGGCGGCTTCGCGGCATCGCTGCTGGTCACTTCCGATGCCGACTGGCGGGCCAAGTGGGAGACCCCGCCGGAGACCACTCCCGGCTTCAACGAGGCCAACGAAGTCCACCTGGGCGGTGAGTTGTTCCTGCTGACATTCCTCTCCAACCCGCAACTGGACGAGAACCGCGTACCCAAGGTGCACTGCGATCTGCGCATGCTGCGCCCGGACGGCAGTACCAGTATCGACGAACGCGATGTTCCCTGTTTCACCGCCGCCCTGACCGGCCCGCCAAACCTGCTGTACATGACCAACCTGCACCTGAAGTTCGTCGCTGAGGCCGGTGATCCCAAAGGCACGTGGACTGCGCAGGTGGTGGTCCGGGATCTGCTGCGGAAGGTGAGCCTGCCGCTGCAGGCCCGCTTCGACGTCCGTTGAACCGGGGCATGCGGATGAAGATGCGGCGACTCCTGAGCTGGACCGGTCTTGCGCTTTGCGTGGTCTACCTGCTGTTGACCGCATGGCTGGTTCACGGCGCGCAGTCGGAGGGGGACCCGAAGGGTACCTATATCCTGATGGCGCTCCCCATCACCCTGCAGTCTGCCGCACTCGATGCCATCGGCGCAGGCGGCCTGCTGCGTGGCAAACCCTGGTCGACCGCATATGCAGTGCTGGTTCCGCCGACACTGCTGTTGCTGTACGCCGCCGGCTGGCTGATCGAACGCTCAGCCCGCGGGCGCTAGCCCGCGGCGTCGGTCCGGTGGGGTGCGTCGACGCCCTGCATGCGGGACATCGCAGGCAGGGCGCCATCCAGTATCCAGTTACAGGTCGCTTACGCCGCCCGCGCCGGCATGACCGGCATGCGCGGCCCCTGCTCCAGCTGGAATACCGCCACTGACGTGGTCAGTGCATGCGCCTGTTCTTCCAGCGCGCGGCTCGCGGCAGTGGCTTCTTCCACAAGCGCGGCGTTCTGCTGGGTCACCTGGTCCATCTGCACCACCACCTGGTTGACCTGCTCGATGCCGGCGGCCTGCTCCTTGCTGGCCGCTGCGATGTCGCTCATCAGCTGGGTGGTGCGCGAACTGGCCTGCGCCACGCGTGCGATCGCGGCTTCCGATTCAACGGTCACCGCCAGGCCACTCTTCACCTTGGAAGCGGCGTCCTCGATCAGTTCCTTGATCTCCTTGGCGGCGACACCGGCACGCTGTGCGAGCGTGCGCACTTCGCTGGCGACCACGGCAAAGCCACGGCCCTGCTCGCCTGCACGCGCAGCTTCCACTGCGGCATTCAGCGCCAGGATGTTGGTCTGGAACGCGATGCCGTCGATCACCGTGGAGATTTCCGAGATGCGCGCCGAGGATTGATCGATTTCGCCCATCACCGATGCCATCTGTGCCATCGCCTGCTCGGTCTCGCGCACGGCGGCACCGGCGGCATGCGCTTCGCTGTCGGCCTGACGCGCCAGTTCGGCGTTCTGGCGTACGGTGGAGGTCAGCTCCTCCATCGACGCGGCCGCTTCTTCCAGATTCGCGGCCTGCTGCTCGGTGCGGCGCGACAGGTCGTTGTTGCCGGCGGCCAGTTCCTGGGCCGCGTTGTTGATGCTGTCGGCAGCCACCTGGATGCCGCGGACAATGCCGGTCAGCTGCGCGGTGGTGGTGTTGGCATCGTCGCGCATGCGCGCAAACACGCCGTCGTACTCGCCCTCCATGCGTGCGGTCAGGTCGCCATGCGAGATCGCGCGCAGCACGTCGGAAACATCGGCGATGCTGGCCTGCGAACTGGCCATCATGCCGTTGAGGTGCTCGACCATCGTCTTGAACTGGTACTGGAACGCAGCGGCATCGCCACGCATGCTGAAATCGCCGGCGCGTGCGGCACGGGCCAGTTCATCGATCTGCGCGTTGATCGCCATCAGGCTCTGCTTCACCGCCGCCAGGGTGCGGGTCAGCGTGCCCTTCTCACCCGGGTAGTCCGGCAGGTCGCGGCTGAGGTCACCCATGGCGTAACGCTGCATCACCTCGGCCATCAGCAGTTCCACCTGCACGTGCGATTCGACCAGGCTGTTGGTGGCCTGCACCATGCGGCCGAAATCACCGGGGAACGCGCTGGCGTCCATGCGATAGCGGATTGCGCCGGCCTCGTGCTGCTCGGCCATCTGCAGCTGCGCGCCGATCGCCGCCTGCACACTCTGGCGCACGCTGGCCATCGCCTCGCCCAGCTGGGTCAGTTCGTCACGGCCGCCGAGGCGGAATTCCTGATCCAGCTGGCCCTTGGACAGGCGCTCGGCCAGGTTCACCGCGCGCGCCAGCGGACCGGTCAGGCTGCGGCCGATCATCACCGAGGCACCGATGCCCACCAGCAGCGCGACGCCGCCCAGCACCAGCAGCTGCAGCAGGCTGCGCTCGCCCAGGCGGATCGCCTCGGCGGCAGCCTCACGGCTTTCCTTCTCCTCGAAGTCCACGCCATCGGACAGCGCCTTGTTCCAGCCGTTGGCGGCTTCCTGCACCGGCCCCAGGGTCAGCGCCACGGCGCCCGGGTAGTCGCCCTGCTCCATCAGTTCGCTGGTCTGCTTGTTGAGCGGGCGCGCGATGGCACGCTTGGCCGCGATGGTTTCCGCGATGGCCTTGCCCTCCGCATCGCCTGGCAGTGCCTGGTAGGCGGTCCAGCTGGCCTCATAGCGCTTGACCAGATCGGCAATGCGCTTCTCATCGCTGCCGCGGTCTTCGCCTTGGCGGATCAGCATCTCGCGGCGCACCACCATCATCTGGTTGTTGGCGTCGAGCATCTGCGACAACAGGCGCACCTTGGCCACGCTGACGTCGACCACCTGCTGCATCGCGCGCTTCTGCACGACGCTGGCGGTGGCGCCGGTGGCCACTACGGCGGCAACCAGCAGCAGCAACAGGCCAAAGCCCAGCCCAAGACGCCAGGCAACCCTGACGTTCCTCAAGTAGTTCATGGGGGTATCCAAAACGGGGGGATGTGGCCTTATCGGCGGCACGGCAGGCAATCTTGATCACCGCCCATCGACGGCGTCGGCCACCGTTCACCTTGGTGAGTCCCCGTCCCAGCGGCACCTGCCGGTGCCAGCCGGCGGCAATGACATGCCTGCTCATGCGGGCATCAGATCCCTTTCACGGCGGCCCGGCGCCCCCTGCGGGCAAGGTGGCGGCGTACCTGCTGGAGATCCCAATGCGCTCATCTGTGTCTCGATCCACCCTGCTCGCCATCTCGCTGCTGGCGTCGCCGGCCTTCGCGCAGGCGCCGCCGCCCAACCTGCCCGCCCCCATTGCCGAGAAGGCTGGCCCGGACACCGCAGTGCGCTCCGCACTGCATGCCCAGGTGCTGCTGGATCGTGCGAACTTCTCTCCGGGCCAGATTGATGGTGAGGTAGGCAGCAACCAGCGGCGGGCGGTGTCAGGCTTCCAGACGGCACACGGCCTGACCGTAACGGGTGAGCTGGACGACGCCACCTGGAAGGCTCTGCAGGCCGATACGATCACGCCGCTGGCCAGCTACACGCTGACTGCTGAGGATGTCGCCGGCCCGTTCCAGCCGATACCGAAAGGACCCGCCGCCCAGGCCAAGCTGAAATCGCTGGGCTACAGCAGTGTGGAAGAAGCCCTGGGCGAGCGCTTCCACGCGTCCCCAGAGCTGATGAAGATGCTCAATCCCGGCGTGGATCTGACCAGGGCTGGCAGCCGCATCCAGGTCCCCAACATCGCCCCGGCCGCATTGCCGAAGGCCGCCAGGATCGTGGTCGACAAATCCGACTCCACGCTGCAGCTACTGGACGCGCAGGGCAAGCTGATCGCGCAGGTGCCGGTGTCATCCGGCAGCCAGCACGACCCGTTGCCGATCGGCGAATGGAAAATCCTGGGCGTGTACCGCGACCCGCCGTTCCACTACAACCCCAAGCTGTTCTGGGATGCCCGCAAGGGGGAAAAGAAAGCCACGCTGCCGCCCGGCCCGAACAATCCGGTCGGCCGGGTCTGGATCGATCTGTCCAAGCCGCATTACGGCTTGCATGGCACGCCTGAACCCGGCCACGTGGGCAAGACCGAGTCGCATGGCTGCGTACGCATGACCAATTGGGATGCACTGCGCGTGGCCGACGCAGTGGACACCTCGGTGCCTGTCGTGATGCAGGAGTGAGTCGATGCGTCTTTCGCAACTGATCGTGCTGGGTGTTCTGCTGGGATTGGGTGCAGGTTGGTGGCTGCACCGCGATATGGATGAGCCGGTGACCGACGCGCTGCCGGAAGCGCCATCGACGGTGGCCGCCGCGCCGGTGACGGAACCGGCAGCGCCAGGCGCAACAGCCCCACCCGCCTCCACCGCGCCGCCGGCCGCCCAGGCTGCCGATGCACCGTCCGGCTTGCTGCTGCCGGTGCAGGGCATCCTGCCCTCGCAGCTGCACGACACCTTCAGCGATGCACGCAGCGAGGGCCGCGTACACGATGCCATCGACATCATGGCCGATGCAGGTACGCCGGTGCTGGCGGTGGCCGATGGCACGGTGGAGAAACTGTTCGACAGCGAGCGCGGTGGCCTGACGATCTACCAGTTCGAGCCCAGCGGGCATTGGTGCTACTACTACGCGCACCTGCAGCGCTACGCCGATGGCCTGGCCGAGAAGCAGGTGATCAAGCGCGGCGAGGTGATCGGCTACGTCGGCAGCACGGGCAACGCCAGCGCCGAGGCCCCACACCTGCATTTCGAGGTGCATGTGCTGGGGCCGGAGAAGCAGTGGTGGAAGGGAGAGTCGATCAATCCCTATCCGCTGCTGAAGTCGGCAGCGATGATGCCCGGCGCTGCCAGCGTCGCAATGCCACAGTAAAGACGGCCAACGCAGCTCCTGGAATCATCAGCAACAGCGCCGCCATCTTCCAGAAGAAGAACGGCCACAGCCAGAGGTAGTCGAGGTCGGTCAGCTTCAGCACGTCCATCGGCGGCAGCAGGTCCACCGAGGCCGCACGGCCGGCCAACGCCGGATCGACCTCCAGCACGGTCAGCCGCAGCGAGGAACGGCCTCGCGGCAGTGCGTCACTGCGGCCGTAGCCGAAGTACGAGGCGGCGAACCGGTCTCGCTCGACCGATTCCAGTGCGCGATGGATCTCCGGATCGGTCACCGCCGAGCGGCTCTCCGCGCGGAACTCGGTGCGATCGGTTGGGGTTTCCGCGCGCAGGCGCAGCTCGGGATCGACCGCCGGATCGGCGCCGTCATCCGCATAACGCAGACGCAGTCGCAGCGGGTCGTCGATGAAGCGGTACACCGTGATCTCGGCGGTCGCGCCCGGCTGCAGCACCAGCGGCAGGGTCTGCGTGCGCGAAGCCAGGTAATTGGCGAGCGCGCCCAGCACCAGCACGATGCAGGCCAGCGTCCACAGGCTCCACAGCAGCCACAGAGTCACCCGTGCGACCGTCTCGCCCTTCATGCCGAAGTCTCCGTCATCGCTGCGCTGCCCTGCCGGCTGTGCCGCCACAGTACCGAAAACGAAAAAGCCCCGCTTGCGCGGGGCTTTTCCTTCAGCAACACCAGGCAGGGCCCAGCGCTACCGGTCTCTCACTCAGGCAAACGGATCCTGCAGGACCATGGTGTGGTCGCGGTCCGGGCCGGTCGAAACGATGCTGATCGGGCAGCCGGCCAGTTCTTCCAGCGAACGCAGGTAGGCGCGTGCCGCCGGCGGCAGCTCGTCCCACTGGGTGATGCCGTGGGTGTTCTCGCTCCAGCCCGGGAACTCCAGGTACACCGGGGTGCACTCTTCCCAGCCCTGCGCATCCAGCGGAGCATATTCGGTGCGCTTGCCGTTGTATTCGTAGGCGATGCAGACCTTCAGCTTTTCCATGCCATCGAGCACGTCCAGCTTGGTGATGCACAGGCCGCTGATGCCGTTGATGGCCACGGCGCGCTTCAGTGCGACGATGTCCATCCAGCCGCAGCGACGCGGGCGGCCGGTCGAGGCACCGTACTCAGCGCCGCGGTCACGAATGCCCTGGCCGACTTCGTCGTCCAGTTCGGTCGGGAACGGGCCACCGCCGACGCGGGTGGCGTAGGCCTTGGCGATGCCCAGCACGTAGTCGATCGAATCGGCGCCAACGCCGGAACCGGCCAGCGCGCCACCGACGGTGGTGTTGGAGCTGGTGACGTACGGGTAGGTGCCGTGGTCGATGTCCAGCAGCGCGCCCTGCGCGCCTTCGAACAGCACGCGCTTACCCTGCTTGCGCAGGTCGTGCAGGATGCCGGCCACGTCGGACTTCATCGGCTGCACGTATTCGCCGAAGGCCAGCGCCTCGTCGAAGGTCTTCTGGAAGTCGACCGCATCGGTGTTCAGATACTTGGTCAGCACGAAGTTGTGGTAATCCAGCGCGGTGCGCAGCAGTTCTTCCAGCTGCTTCGGGTAATGCAGGTCGGCGATGCGGATGCCGCGACGCGCCACCTTGTCTTCGTAGGCCGGGCCGATGCCACGGCCGGTGGTGCCGATCGCCTTGCCACCGGCAGCGCGTTCGCGCGCCTGGTCCAGGGCGATGTGGTACGGCATGATCAGCGGCGCGGCCGGGGAGATCTTCAGGCGCGAACGTACTTCCACGCCGGAGGCTTCCAGCTCGGCGATTTCCTTCTGCAGCGCGGCCGGCGAGATCACCACGCCGTTGCCGATCAGGCACAGCGCGTCGTCACGCAGGATGCCCGACGGGATCAGGTGCAGGACGGTCTTCTTGCCGTTGATGACCAGGGTGTGGCCGGCATTGTGGCCACCCTGGAAGCGCACGACGGCGCCGATTTCCTCAGTGAGCAGATCGACGATCTTGCCCTTGCCTTCATCGCCCCACTGGGCACCCAACACTACGACAGACTGACCCATGACGGGCTCCTCGATTTGTTGCGGCCATCGGGGCCGCGGACGGGTAAACCGTGGCGGGGCTGGCCAGCACCTGGAGGGCGGCTCCAGACGGGGAGCGGCCGGCGATGGAAGGCCCAGACACGGAAAAAGCCGAACGGGGAGGCCCGTCCGGCTTTTGTGCATTATCCGGGTTTCCGGGGTCCGCTGCCACCTTTCCGACGGACGGCTTCACCCACCGGTCAGCCGTCCCGCCCGGTGGTGCCGGCCGCTGGCCGGCATCCCAGGTTGCCGGCCAGCGGCCGGCACTACCCTGCTAGTGGCGCGCCCACCACAGCAGGCTCAGGCCGGCCAGCAGCACCAGCCCGCCGAAGCTGCGCAGGGCCGGGCTGGGCAGGTCCAGCAGCCGCTCGGCCATACGCTTCCAGGCGAACGGCGCCACGAACAGGAACAGGCCTTCCAGCACCGCGACCAGGCAGACGGCGGCGAACAGATCTTTCATGGGGAACTCCGGAAAAAGCACGGGGCCCGGCGTCTGGCCGGGCCCCGTGGGGTAGTGCCCTGCGACCTCAGCGGTCGTTCTTCAGGTACTGCAGGAACGGGTCGTTCTTGTCGAGCACGATCACGCCATTGCCGTCGGTCATGGAGCCACGGTAGGCCTCCAGGCTGCGGTAGAACGCATAGAACGACGGATCAGCCGAGCCAGCCTTGCCGTAGATGCGGGCCGCCTCGGCATCGCCTTCACCGCGCAGGCGCTGTGCATCACGCTCGGCCTCGGCGATCAGCACGGTGCTGTCGCGGTCGGCCTGGGCACGGATGGTCAGCGACTGCTCCTCGCCCTCCGCACGCAGCTTGGCCGCTTCCTGCTTGCGCTGGGCGCGCATGCGCTCGTACACGTCGTTGATCACCTGGCTGTCAGTCGGCAGGTCCACCTGCTTGATGCGCAGGTCGATCATCTGCATGCCGAGGCCGGCCACCGCCTCGTTGATCCCCTTCAGCTGCTCGGCGATCAGCTCGCTGCGGTCGCCGGACACCAGCTGCTGCAGGGTGCGCGAGTTGATCTGGTTGCGCAGCGAGTCGGTGATGATCGGTGCCAGGCGGGCATTGGCGATGCGCGGATCGCCGCCGGTGGCACGGAAGTAGTCACCTACGTTGGAGATGTAGCCGATGGCGAAGAAGTCGACGCTGACGTCCTTCTGCTCGGCGGTGAAGTAGCGCGCCGGCGCGGTGTCGAGCACCTGGAAGCGGCGGTCGAAGACCTTCACCGTTTCCACCACCGGCACCTTGAAATGCAGGCCCGGCTTGATGTCCGAACGCACCACCTTGCCCAGGTTCAGCACCATGGCGGTCTGGTCCTCACGGACCACGTACACCGAGCCGAGCAGGCCCAGCACCACCGCCACGATCACGGCGATCCAGATAGGACTCTTCATCGGCTGCCCTCCTCACGGCCGCTCGGTCGCCCGGTCGGGCGGCCCACCGGCCGGCCCGGATCACGGGAAGCTTCCACCGCTGCACCCGGCAGCGACGGCATCACCACGTCCGGGTTCGCCACTGCGGCCGGGGCCGAGGTGGTGGGACGGGTATCGCCGGTCATCGGCACGTAGATCAGCTGGCGGCCATCGCCGCCGATCACCTTGCGGTTCTCGCTAAGCACCTGCTGCACGGTCTCCAGCCACAGGCGCTTGCGGGTCACTTCCGGGGCGTCCTTGTACTGGGCCTGCAACAGGCTGAAGCGCTGCGCGTCACCCTCGGCCTTGGACACCACGGCCTGCTTGTAGCCTTCGGCGGTGGTACGGGCGCGCGAGGCCTGGCCCCGGGCTTCCGGCACGACCTTGGCAGCGTAGGCCTGGGCCTCGTTGATCAGGCGTTCCTTGACCTGCTGGGCACCGTTGACCTCGTCAAAGGCCGGCTTCACTTCTTCCGGCGGACGGGCGTCCTGCAGGGTCAGGCCGGTCACGGTCAGGCCGGTCTTGAACGCCTTCAGCAGTGCCTGCAGGCGCTCCTCGGCGGCCACGGCCAGCGGGCCACGGTTGTTCAGCACGGCGTTGAGGTCGGCACGGCCGACTTCCTCGCGCACCGCGCTCTGCGCCGACTGCTCCAGCACCTGGTTGGCATCGACGGTGCCGAACAGGTACTGCTGCGGGTCGTCGATGCGGTACTGGACGTTCAGCGAGACGTTGACGATGTTCTCGTCGCGGGTGAGCACCGGCACCTGGATCGAGAACGTCTTGATCTCGGTGGCGTTGACCTTGGTGACCGATTCGATCGGCCACGGCAGCTTGAAGTTCGGACCGGGCTGCAGGATGCGCGAGAACTGGCCGAAGCGCAGGACCACGCCACGCTGCTGTTCGCCGATCAACTGGAAGCTGGAGAACAGCACCAGCAGCACCACGGCCGCCACCACCCAACGCACGATGCCGCCGTCGAACAGGTCCTTCAGCGGCCCGGGCAAACCGCCCCAGCCACCACCATTGCCACCGCCGCGTGACCCGAACGGCCCGCGTCGATTGTCCTCGGGGCCTTGTCCGCCCTTGTTGCCGCCGGGTGTATTCCAGGCCATGCACGCTCCATCAAGATGTGGGCTGCGGCGCGGGCCCTTCCCGCGGCGCCAGCCGTGAAACCATTACCGATCATACAAGATGGGGCGGATCGGCAGGATCGAAAGGGGGGCAACGGGGTAAGGTGGCGTTTTCCTCGAAGTCAGGCAATGCCGATGGCCCCCACCCCCCCGTTCACCGCCTTCCGCATCGAAAACGACGACGCCGGTTACCGCAGCGGCCTGGCCCAGCTCAAGGTCGAAGACCTCAGCCCCGGCCAGGTTCTGATCCGCGCCAGCTGGTCCTCGGTCAACTACAAGGACGCCCTGGCCGGCACCGGCAAGGGAAAGATCCTGCGCCGCTTCCCGCTGGTGGGGGGCATCGACGTAGCCGGCACCGTGGTCGCCAGCACCGATCCGGAATGGCGTGAAGGCGACGCGGTGCTGGCCACCGGCTGCGGCCTCAGCGAGACCCGCGACGGCGGCTACAGCCAGTATGTGCGGCTGGAATCGCGTGCGGTGATCGCCCAGCCGACCGGGCTGAGCCCACGCGAGGCGATGGTGCTGGGCACCGCCGGCTTCACCGCGGCGTTGGCGCTGCTGCGCATGCAGGACAACCGGCAGAGCCCGGAACTTGGACCGCTGGCGGTCACCGGCGCCAGTGGCGGCGTCGGCGCGCTGGCACTGTCGATCTTCAGCCGCGCCGGCTACACGGTGCATGCGATCAGCGGCAAACCCGACCAGACCGGTTTCCTGCACGCCATCGGCGCCACCGAGGTGCTGCCGCGTGAGGCCCTGGCCGACACCGGCCCACTGCAATCGGCGCGTTTCGGTGGGGGCCTGGACAATGCCGGCGGCGCCATGCTCGCCAGCCTGCTGGCGCAGACCGCGCCCTACGGCAGCGTGGTCAGTGCCGGCCTGGCGGCCAGCCCGGCGCTGGACATGACCGTGATGCCGTTCATCCTGCGTGGCGTGTCGCTGCTGGGCGTGTCCTCGGCCAATGCGCCACGCGGGCTGCGCGAGGATGTCTGGGCGCGGCTGGGCAACGAATGGAAACCGCAGCACCTGGACCGCATCTGTACCGCCGAGGTTGGCCTTGATGGCCTGCCGGCCGTGTTCGAGCGGATGCTGGCGGGCGGCTCGCTGGGCCGCACCGTGGTGCGGATCGACTGAACGTAGCAGGCAGGCGACGGACGGCAGATGCGCCCCTCCCGCCGGTAATGAGCCCGCACTACACTGCGGGCATTACATGGGGAACAACATGGCACGCATTCTGATCGTCGACGACTCACCGTCGCAGCTGTTGGGGATACAGCGCATCGTCGAGAAGCTCGGGCACCAGATCCTGACCGCCACCGATGGCGCCGCCGGGGTCGAAACCGCCAAGGCCGAGCTGCCCGACCTGGTCCTGATGGACGTGGTGATGCCCAATCTCAACGGCTTCCAGGCCACCCGCACCCTCGCCCGCGACGAGGCAACCCGGCATATTCCAGTGATCCTGGTGACCACCAAGGACCAGGACACCGACCGCATGTGGGGCATGCGCCAAGGCGCCAAGGCCTACATCACCAAGCCGTTCTCGGAAGACGAGCTGTCCGAAGTGCTGGAGCGCGTGTTCGCCGGGCAGGGCTGAGACGCGCGCGGTAGTGCCGGCCGCTGGCCGGCAATGATGTGTGATTGCCGGCCAGCGGCCGGCACTACCGGAAGGCGTGCTCAGATCGTCTCGCCAAACGCCTTGGCCAGGTTCCGGTAGGCCTTCTTCTGCGCCTCGTCGGTCGCGGCCGGGGCCACGATCTCGATCTCGACGATCTGGTCGCCATCCGGATTGCCCGGCAGGCCACGCCCGCGCAGGCGCAGCTTGCGCCCGGCATCGGAGTCGGCCGGGATCTTCAGTTCCACCGCGCCGCCCAGGGTCGGCACGCTGATGCTGGTGCCCAGCGCGGCCTGCCACGGCGTGACCGGCAGGGTGTAGAGGATGTTGCGGCCATCGACCTCGAACTGCGGGTGTGCGGCGTACTCCACTTCCAGCAGCAGGTTGCCGCCATGGTTGCCCTGCCCCGCCAGGCGGATCACCTGGCCCGGACGGATGCCCTTGGGCACGCGCACGTCCAGCTGCTTGCCGTTGACGGTGATGCGCAGGCTGTCGCCGCTGTAGGCCGCTTCCAGCGGTACCGACAGCTTGGCGCGGGTGTCGCGGTTGGGCGCATGGCCCTGGCTGCTGAATCCCGGGCCAGGGCCGGCACCGCCGCGCTGGCGCGCGAACAGGCTTTCGAAGAAGTCGCTGAAGCCGCCGTTGGCGCCACCACCCCCGAACACTTCCTCAAAGTTGAAACCACCGGCGCCGCCGTAGTTCGGCGGCACGTTGAACTCCTCGCCCGGGCGATAGCCCTGCGCGCGCAGCTGGTCGTAGGCTGCACGCTTTTCCGGGTCGCGCAGCGCCTCGTAGGCCTCGTTGACCGCCTTGAACTTGTCTTCGGCCCCGGCCTCCTTGCTGACGTCCGGGTGGTACTTGCGTGCCAGCCGGCGGTAGGCGGTCTTGATCTCCGCCTCGCCCGCGCTCGGTTCCACCCCCAGGGTGGCGTAGTAATCCTTGAATTCCATCCAGCTACCTCGATCTGCTTCGGCCGCGCCGGTGGCGCCGCCCCGGGTTCATTCTACGCGCCGGCGATGCTACGCCGTCGCTCGTGCGGCCCCGGTGAGGCCGACTGATCCTGCGCAATGCGGTTGCCATCGCCCTGCCCCAGGCTATGGCTGGAAGCCCGCTCCGCAAAGCCTGAAGATGGGCCCTGCACGCCGGTTTTCCAATGTCTTGACGTCCCTGTCCCATCCGGCCCACTACGCTGCCCCAGCAAGGAGTTCCCCATGACCATCCATGTCGGCGACCGCATTCCGGAAGTCACCCTCAAGCGCATCCGCGAGGGCATTGAAACGCTCGATACGCATTCGCTGTTCGACGCGCGCAAGGTGGTGCTGTTCGCTGTGCCCGGCGCGTTCACGCCGACGTGCTCGGCCCGCCACCTGCCCGGCTACGTCGAGAAATTCGAGGCCTTCCGCCAGCGCGGCATCGATGTCTACTGCATGGCCGTCAACGACCCGTTCGTGATGAAGGCCTGGGCCGCCGATCAGCACGTGCCCGACGGCCTGCTGATGCTGTCCGACGGCAATGCCGAACTGACCCGTGCGCTCGGCCTGGAGCTCGACGCCAGTGCCTCGGGCATGGGCATCCGCTCGCGCCGTTTCGCCCTGTTCGTGGTCGACGGCGTGGTCCGCGCCGCCTGGGTTGAACAGCCCGGTCAATTCGAAGTGTCTTCGGCCGACTACGTGCTGGAGCACCTGCCCACCTGATCTCCCACCGCAAGAGGAAACGGCCAGCCATGTCCAGCAAGCCAGCCAAAGCCCCCAAGCCCACCGCGCAGATTCCCGGCATCAGCGAGCGCACGGCCCTGCGCGAGCGCGCCCGGCGCAACATCGAGGATGGTGCGATCACCGACAGCTACAGCGCCGACCGCAAGGTGGTGATCAAGCTGCTCAACGACGCACTGGCCACCGAGTACGTGTGCGTGTTGCGCTACTACCGGCACTACTTCATGGCCAAGGGCATGCTGGCCGACGCGGTGAAAGCCGAATTCCTTGAACATGCACAGCAGGAACAGGCGCATGCCGGCAAGCTGGCCGAGCGCATCGTGCAGCTCGGCGGCGAGCCCGACTTTAACCCGGATACGCTGACCGCGCGCTCGCATGCCGAATACAAGGAAGGCAGCGACCTGCGCGACATGGTCCGCGAGAACCTGGTGGCCGAACGCATCGCCATCGACAGCTACCGCGAGATGATCAACTTCATCGGCGACCGCGATACCACCACCAAGCGCATCCTCGAAGAGATCCTGGCGCAGGAAGAGGAACACGCCGACGAGTTCGCCGATCTGCTGGATGGGTGGATCGGGGAGTGATCCGGTAGATGCCCACCCTGGTGGGCGCCTTTGCCGCGTGCCAACCAAGGTTGGCACCTACCAGAGCACGGCGGTGTCGTTGGCGCTGGACCGCGCGCCGCGCATTGCCCGGCGCCTACCGGAGGACAGTGAACCGTACCTGCGTCCACGCGCCGTCTGCGGCCAAGGCGGTCAGGGTATGCGCACCGGGATCGGCGAACTCGCGCTGCATCAACTGCGCGCCGTGGGTCTGCGCGATCCAGCGGCCGTCCAGCAACCAGTCCACCGCCTGCTCGCTGCCCAGCGCGCGCAACTGCAGGCGCACGCCGTGTTCCGAATTAGGCGCGCGCGCCAGCGTGGCGCCGTCATTGAGCCCGTCCACATGCAGCGCGACGCTGGCCTCGCGCCCGTCGTCGCGGCAGTCTGGCGACAGTCCCGGCAACTGCGAAGCCTCGCGCGTGGCCTTGGGCAGCCACGGTGACAGCAACGCCGGCCAGCGCGCGATCTCGCGGGCGACTTCTTCGTGCGGCAAGCGGCAATCAGCAGACACGCGCAGTCCGCTGCGGGCATCGGCCAGGTAACGCTGCCGGCCCGGCTGCCAGCGCCGCGCCTCGCGTTCGGGGAAGGTCGGCGGTGCGGCGCCATCGAGCAGGTAGGCTGGCATCCGCCGCTGGCACAGTGCGGCCGGCAGTCCCTCGGCACGTTCGCCAGTGGGCCAGCAGATGTCTTCCTGGCTGACACTGGCCGGCATCGGCGCGGCCGCCGAATCACCACGCTGGCGCGGCAGGCTGTCCACCACTTCGAACATCAGCGGCAGCGCGGTGACCGCGCCGTACTGGCCCGGCAACGGAGTACCGTCCGGCCGGCCCACCCACACGCCCACCGTGTAGTGGCGGGTACTGCCGATCGCCCATGCATCGCGGTACCCGTAACTGGTGCCGGTCTTCCACGCCACGCGCGGGCGGCCACCGACATCGAACGTCCCGGCGCTGTACCCCGGGCGCGGGTTTGATTCGAGCATCTCGCGCACGATCCAGCTGGCGCCCGGCGAGGCCAGGCGCCGCTCGATCATCGGCTCGTCGTCGGTGTAACGCACGCGGCCGGCGATACCGCTCCGGTTGAACGCGGCGAACGCGCCGACCAGGTCTTCCAGGCGCGCGCCGGTGCCGCCCAGGATCAGCGACAGGTTGGGCGAACTGCCCGGCGGGAAGCGCAGCTGGATCCCGGCGTGCGACAGGCGGGCAGCGAAGCGCGCCGCGCCGACCCGCTGCAGCAGATCCACCGACGGCACGTTGAGCGACAGCCGCAATGCGCTGGAGGCACCGATGGGCCCATTGAAGGCCATGTCGAAGTTGCCGGGGCGGTAGCTGCCGAAACTCTGCGGTGCATCGACCAGCAGGCTTTCCGAATGGATCAGGCCATCGTCCAGCGCCATCGCGTACAGGAACGGCTTGAGCGTGGAGCCTGGCGAACGCCAGGCCTGCACCATGTCCACGTGACCCAGCCGCTGGCGGTCACCGAAGGACAATGTACCGACATAGGCGCGTGCCTGCAGGGTCCGGTTGTCGACCACCAGCAGGGCCGCCGAGGTACGCTCGGGCAGCGTCGAGAAATAGCTGGCCACGCGCTCTTCCAGCGTGCGCTGCAGGCCGATGTCGATGCTGCTCTGGATGCGTGCCTGGCCCGGATGCGCCGAGTGCAGGCGCTGCGCCAGCAGCGCGGCGTGCAAGGGAGGGCGTAGCGAACGCGCCACCACGTTCTCGACGCGCGCATCCTCCACTTCTTCCGGTGTCCACGCGCCCAGCTCGGCCATGCGTGACAGCACCTTGTCGCGCGCCTTCTGCGCAGCTTCCGGATGGCGGTCCGGGCGCAGCCGGCTGGGCGCCTGTGGCAGCACCGCCAGCAGCGCAGCCTCGGCATGCGACAGCTGCGCCGCCGGCTTGCCCAGATAGGCCCAGCTGGCCGCTTCCACGCCTTCGATGGTGCCGCCGTAGGGTGCACGCTCCAGGTACAGGGCCAGGATCTGCTGCTTGCTCAGGTGCACCTCAAGCTGCACCGCACGCAGCATCTGCTTCAGCTTGCCCCACGGGGTGCGTGAGTGCGGATCGAGAATGCGCGCGACCTGCATGGTCAGGGTCGAGCCACCGGACACGATGCGGCCGCCGCGCAGCAGCTGGCCGCTGGCCCGCAGGATCGCCAGCGGGTTGATGCCCGGATGGCGCCAGAACCAGCGGTCTTCATAGGTCAGCAACGCCTGCAGGTACAGCGGTGAGACGCTGTCGATCGAGGCCGGATAGCGCCACACGCCCTCGGCATCGGCAAACGCGCGCAATGGCGTGCCGTCGGCAGCCACCACCAGTGTGCTGGTATCACGCTGCTTCGGCAGCGGCGGCGGGAAGGCGAAATCCAGCACCAGCAGCAGCGCCAGCGCAGCGGCCATGCCCCAGCGCAGCCACGGCCACAGCGGCCGCCACCGGCGGCGCAGGGTCGCCAGCCGGGTCGTCATCGTGTTCTTCATTGCGGGTTGCCAGCAGGACGGGCCGCGCCGTCGCGGCCCGTGCGCGCGGTCACGGCTGTACCACCGTGATCGTGGTCGGGTTGCTGCGGCCGACACCGCGCAGCTGCGGCCGGTACATGTCCTCCACCAGCGGCGGCGGCACCGAGTAGGTACCCGGGGTCACCGCGCGCACCAGGTAGAACACGTTGGCCTTGCTGCCACGCGAGAGCTTCAGCGCGGCCACGTAGCGGTCGTCGCGGAACTCCTCGTGCTTGGTATCGGCGGCCTCACCCCGGTCGCTGATGGTGATGCCATCGACCACCACGTCGGCCCACTGCTTGGCATCGCCCAGGTTGAAGTTCTCGATCTCCAGGCCCGCCGGCAGCAGGTCGGTCAGCAGTGCATCGGGCATCGTGGTGTCGGCGGTGACGGTGACGCGCACGATCAGTGCTTCGCCTTCCTTCAGCGGGCGCGGCGACCACGGCTTGCCATCGGTACCGAAGTAACTGCGTTCAATACCCACTACGCTGTTGTCCGGTGCGGGCGCACTGCGCGGGATGCCGGCCACATCAATGCTGGCGAACATCGGCGGCTGCCCCTGCGGGGTGAAGCGCACGCCGCTGGCCAGCTCGCTGGCGCTGAAGTTGCGGCCGAACAGCTTGCGCTCGCCGATGGCTTCGGTGCTGCCACCGATCACCAGCTCACCGGCCACCAGCGCCTTCTGGTTGGCGGCCAGGGCCTTGCCGAGGCGGGCAATCGCCACCTGTTCCTGCGTGCTCAGCCACATCCAGCCGGCATTGCGGCGCGCATCCAGGCCACGGCCAAGATCCACCGCACGCGCATCCCAGGCGGGCTTGGCCAGCTTGTTCTCGTGGGTCAGCGCGATCATCAGTGCATCATCGCGGATCGCACTGCCGTAGTCGCCGAAGTACGACGGACGTTCGCTGCTGGACTTGGCGAAGGCCGCCGCCAGCGCGGCCTGGCCACGCTTGGCATCACCCTGCAGCGACAGCGCCACGCCCAGGTGGACCAGCGACAGGCCACCGACCGCCTTGCTGCGTTCGTTGTCGTACAGCGTGCGCAGGGTACCCAGCGGTGCACGATTGACCCGGGCCAGCACGTAGCCCGAATACGCCTGGTTGGCGAACTTCAGCTTCTCGCGATCCTCCTGGCCATAGAACTGATTGCCGCCGGACAGCAGATCCTCGCTGAGCCGGTTGAGCGCCTTCTGCAGCACGTTGTCGGGCACGGCGAAGCCGGCGTCCTTGGCATCAAGCAGGAACTCGGTGATGTACGGGGTCAGCCATGGGTTCACGTAGCCATCGTCACCCCACATCGAGAAGTTGCCATTGGCCACCTGCATCGACGCCAGGCGACCGAACGCACCTTCCATGCGCTCTCTACGGGTTTTGGCATCCAGGCCATCGGCGCCGAGCATCGACGAGGTGGCCTGGTCCAGGATCAGCGCGGCGTAACCCTTGCTGGTGGTCTGCTCGGCACAGCCATATGGATAGTTCAGCGCGCCCTGCAGTGCACTGGCGAACGGGATCGGCGGCAGCGGGCTGACCAGCAGGCGGGCATTCACCGACTCGGACATCAGGCCCTCGGTCAGGCTGTTGTCGAGGCTGACCGCCGCCAGCGGATCGAGCGTGCGCACCTGCGAACGTAGCACCTGCGGCCACGCCGCACGCACCGGCAGGTCGTAGCGGCGATCGGCCTTGAAGCCGTTGCCGTCCACCCGCACCCTCACCTTGGCCACGCTGTGGCCTTCGCGTGCCGACAATGGGAAGCTCAGCGTGGTCTTGGCGTCGGCATTCAACTGCACGCTGCGGCTGCCCTCGCCCAGGTTCAACGGGCCCTCGGTTTCCACCTTCACGTTGAACTGGCCCGGCTTGCCGGTGAAGTTCTGCACGTCCAGGGTCACGGTGCTGCGGTCGCCCGGGGCCAGCACGCGCGGCATGCTGGCTTCGGCCAGGATCGGTGCGCGCACTATGGTTTCCACGTCGCGCTTGCCGTACTGGTCATCGCTGTAGACCAGCGCCGACACGCGCAGGGTGCCGTTGAAGTCCGGCACTTTCAGCCGGATGCGGGCATTGCCCTTGGCATCGAGCTGTACCGGGCCGGAGAACAGGTCCACGGTCTGCACGCGCGCGGTCGGGCGCTTGGCCTGCGGCAATGCCTGCAGCGCCATGTCGCCGCCGAACTTCAGCTTGCCGCTGCCACCATCGAAGCTCTCGATCACCCGGCTGTAGATGTCGTAGGCATCGATACCGAGGCGACGCTGGGCAAAGAAGTGTGCACCGGCATCGGGCACCGGGAAACGGGTGATGTTGAGGATGCCCACATCCACCGCCGAAACGGTGACGTGCGCGGTCTTGCCGGCCAGCTGCGGCGCACTGACGGTTACCGGCAGGTCCTGCTCCGGGCGCATCTGCTTGGGCGCGACCAGGCCGACGGCCACGGTGCGGCCCTTGCGGTCCATCGGCACGTGCACCACGCCCACGGCACGGGCCGGGGTGATCTTGCTCGGCGCACTGCCGCCACGGAACACCAGCGCGGTGATGTAGACGTCGTGGCGCTCCCAGTCGGCGGTGACCGGGATCTTGAAGGTCGAACCCGGCTTGGCCTCGATGTCCTGCACATACAGCATGCGGTCGGTCTCGACCATCAGGATGCCCTTGCCGGCGTGCGGCGGGGTCACCGTCACCTCCAGGGTGTCACCGGCCTTGTAACCGGTCTTGTCCAGGCCCAGCTTGACCTTGTCCGGGCGCGCATCCAGGCCACGGTTGTCATCGCCCCAGCTCCAGCCGGCACGGAACGGATAGCGGCTGGTCAGGCCGGTGGACGGATCGAACACGTCCACCCGGTACTCGCCCCACTCCACCGGGAAATCAAAGGCGACCGCGCTGTTGCCGGCATCGACGGTGCGGGTTTCCCTGTTCTCGAAACGGCGGGTGAAGTCGTAGTCCCAGCGGTTGTCGTTGAAGGTCCAGTGGTAGTCGCGCAGCTCGCGCACCAGGGTGATCTTCAGGCCCTTGGCCGGCTGCGGCGTACCGGCAGCATCCACGCGCATCAGCTCGAAGCGCGCATTGCCATTGGAATCGGCGCCATCGTCCGGGTTGAACAGCGGCCGCACGCCGACCAGCGCATTGGCCGGCCACATCACCCGCTTCAGGGTGCGGGTGACTGTGCGGCCGCCGGTTTCATACAGGCTGCCGGACAGCACCACGGCGATCGGCGCCTTGGCCTTGGCCGCCTCTTCCGGCAACGCCACATCCTCACGCAGCTGGCCATTGGCCGGCAGCGTGGTATCGATCACGTCCTTGGCCTCGCGCGGCAGCTGCAGGGTCGGGTCACCGAAGAAATAGCCCGGCAGGCCGTCCACCGGCTTCTGTTCGGCGGCCACCGCCATGCGTGCGGTGAAGCGGTTGCCATCGGCCGGTGCGCCATACAGGTAGGCACCATTGGCCTGCAGGCGCAGGTCCTCACCCGGCTTCAGCGTCTTCTGCGCACTGTCCAGGTCCAGCTTCATGCGTTCGGGCAGGAACTCCTCGATGCGCAGGGTCATGCCCTGGATCGCTTCCTTGCTGGCCGGGTCGGTGCGGAACTCGACCTGCCAGCGCCCGGTCGGCGCCTCGGCGGGGATCACCTGCTCGAAATTGATGTAGCCCTGGTCGCCTGGCTGCAGGCGGGTCTCGCGGAAGGTCTTGCCGTCGGGCTGTTTCAGCCGCAGGAACACCGGTTGCGCCTTGACCGGCTTGCCGTCGTTGTCGCGCAGCAGCGCGGACAGGCGCACGGTCTCGCCGGGGCGGTACAGGTCGCGCCCGGACCAGGCATAGACGTCGAACCAGGCATTGTCACGGCCGGCCACGGCGAATTCGCTCAGGTCCAGCGCCGGCTGGTTGAACGGCAGGAAGCTGGTGTCCTTGCCACTGCTGGCGACCAGCACGTGGGTGGCATCCAGGGTGTAGTTCAGCAGCGCATTACCATTGCCGTCGGTACTGCCCTTCAGCACCACCTCGCCCTTGGCGTCGAGCACGCGCAGGTCGATGCCCTTCAGCGGCGCGCCGTCCTTGAGGCCGGCGGTGTGCACGAACAGCTTGTCCTTGTAGGCGCGGGTATGCAGGCCGATGTCGCTGACCGAGAAGAACGCGGTGTCGAACTCGCCTTCGTAGTCACCGGTACGCTTGAGCAGGGCGAAGTACAGGCCCGGCTCCTGCAGTTCCTTGATGTCCTGGGTGGGCAGGTAGGTCAGCACCCGCTCGTTCTGCTTGCCGCCAAGGATGAAGCGGTTGACGTAGACCGGCTCGGCCAGCTTGTTGATCGGGCTGCGCTCGTAGTCGCTGCTCAGCTCCCAGCTGCCACGGCGGCCGCCGCGCTGGTACTGGCTGAAGAAGGTCGGAAGATCCTTCTCGCGCACGCGCAGGAATTCGACGTCGACTTCCGGCACGTTCACCGAGACCACCGGCAGGCCACGGCTGTCCTTGGCAGGCAGCACGCTGCCCTGCGAGGCGAAGCCAACCACCGGCTTCAGCTCGCCGCTGAACACCTTCTGCTTCAGTTCCTTGCCCAGGCGGCTGCCATCGGCGGCCAGCAGGTCCGGCGAGACCACCAGGCTGAACTCCTTGCCGGCCTCGACAAACGGGTAGCGCAGGGTCAGGCCGTCATCGGACAGCGTCCAGCTGCTGTCCTCGGTGCCGACCTTCTCCTCGAAGCGCACCAGCGTGTCGAAATCCTGGGTGCCGACCAGCGGGCGCGAGAACTCCAGCGCCAGCGACAGGCCGTCATTCTTCTGGTCCGGGTAGGCCCGCAGCAGGGTGAATTCCTTCACCTGCTCGGCCTTGGTGGTGATCGCCTCGCCACTGGCCTTGGGCAGCTGCCCGCTGTCGTTGCGGCAGCCGGCCAGGCCCAGCAACAGGCCTCCTGCCAGTACCGCCGCCGCCCATCCCCACCGCTTCCGCCGTGCCGGACCGCTCATGTCGTCACTCCTTGATCGAGGTGGCCATTATAGGCAGGCCGCGTCAAGGCGTTGGCGCCCCGGCGGTCGGAAACCCGGTTCCGCCCGGGACCCGCTAGCCGCCAACCTTGGCTGGCGCCCCCCCACATGCCAACCAAGGTTGGCATCTACCAGAGCGGCCTCACCCCGGCTGGTACAGGTCCACATAGTCGGTCACCGGCATTGCCGCCAGCGCCACCGGATCCAGTGATGCCGCCAGGATGCGCTGCTGCTGGACTGTCGGGAAGCGGTGGGCCAGGTGCCGGCGGAACTTGTCCATCAGCAGCGGAATGCCTTCCTCCCGGCGTCGGGCATGGCCGAGCGGGTATTCCACCAGTACCTCGGGCAGCTCAGTACCGTCGCTGAAGCGCACGCCCAGGCCGTTGGCAATGCTGCGCTTGTCCGGGTCCAGGTAGTCGGCGCTGAGTTGCGGATCCTCATGGCAGGCCATCTTCGCCCGCAGGGCATCGATGCGTGGATCAGCGGCAACGTCGTCCTCGTAATCCTCGGCCACCAGCCGCCCGTGCAGCAGCGCGATGGCGACCATGTACTGCACGCAATGGTCGCGGTCGGCCGGGTTATGCAGCGGGCCCTGCTTGTCGATGATGCGGATGCAGGCTTCCTGGGTCCGGATCGCGATATGCGCGATGTCCTCGACCCGCCGCCCCATCGCACGCAACTGCTGGTGCAGCATGATGGCCGCCTCCACTGCGGTCTGGCCATGGAACTCGGCCGGGTAGCTGATCTTGAACAGCACGTTCTCCATCACGTAGCTGCCCAGCGGTCGCCCCAGCGTCAGTGCCTTGCCATGCATCGACACCGCTTCAAAGCCCCAGGTCGGCGCGCTGAGCACGCTGGGGTAGCCCATCTCGCCACTGGCCGCCATCAGCGCCAGGCGCACGCCACGGCTGGTCGCATCGCCAGCTGCCCAGCTCTTGCGCGAGCCGGTGTTGGGTGCGTGCCGGTAGGTGCGCAGGGACTGACCATCGACCCAGGCCAGCGACAACGCATTGAGCATGCGCTCGCGATCCAGGCCGAGCAGCTGCGCAACCACAGCGGTGGTGGCCACTTTGACCAGCACCACGTGGTCCAGCCCGACCCGGTTGAAGGAATTCTCCAGCGCCAGCACGCCCTGGATCTCGTGCGCCTTGATCATTGCCAGCAGCACGTCGCGCACGGTCGGAGGTGGGCGCCGCAGAGCCTGCGCGTTGCGCCCCAGCCAGTCGCAGATGGCAAGGATGCCACCCAGGTTGTCCGAAGGGTGCCCCCATTCGGCCGCCAGCCAGGTATCGTTGAAATCCAGCCAGCGCACCATCGCGCCGATGTTGAAGGCGGCCTGCACCGGGTCCAGCACGTAATGCGTACCCGGAACGCGCGCGCCGTTGACCACGCTGATGCCCGGCACCAGTGGACCAAGCAGTTTGCTGCAGGCCGGGAACGACAGCGCTTCCAGGCCGCAGCCCAGCGTGTCGAGCAGGCAGTGGTGCGCGGTCTGGAACGCCAGCGGTGAGTCGATGCGCGCGTCGCGCACGTAGTCGACGATGCCCACCAGCAGCGCATCCCACGCTGCACGCTCGTTGGATGGGGTGTGGCTGTCGGACATCATCGATCTCCTCGTTGCGGTGCACGGTCGCCCGTGCACCATGCCAACCAAGGTTGGCATCTACCAAAGCAATCTGTCTCTGCGGCCCGGTAGTCGCCAACCTTGGTTGGCGTTCACCAACGCATCACTCGACCGGTACCCGCACCTTGCCTTCCATCAGCACGCGGGCGCTGCGGCTCATGATGGCCTTGGTCACCGTCCATTGGCCGTCAACGAGACCGGCCTGCGCACCCACGCGCAACGTGCCGGAGGGATGGCCGAAGGTCACCGCTTCGCGTTCGCTGCCTCCAGCAGCGCGATTGACCAGCGTGCCCGGAATCGCTGCCGCGGTGCCGATCGCCACGGCAGCGGTACCCATCATCGCGTGGTGCAGCTTTCCCATCGACAACGCACGCGCATGCAGGTCGATCGCCGAGGCCGGAATGACCTTGCCACTGGACGACACGTAGTCCTGCGCCGGTGCCACGAAGGCCACCTTCGGCGTGTGCTGGCGGGTCGCCGCATCTTCCAGGTTCTTGATCAGCCCCATGCGCAAGGCGCCGTAGGCGCGGATCTTCTCGAAGCGCTCCAGCGCCCCCTTGTCCTCGTTGATCGCAGGCTGCAGTTCGGTGCCGGTGTAGCCCAGGTCGGCCGCATTGAGGAAGATGGTCGGAATGCCGGCGGTGATCATGGTCACCTCGAAACTGCCCACGCCCGGCACGTCCAGGGTGTCGACCAGGTTGCCGGTCGGGAACATCGCGCCCGCATCGCCGTCATCGGACGGATCGATGAACTCCAGCTGGATCTCGGCGGCCGGGAAGGTCACGCCATCCAGCTCGAAATCACCGGTCTCCTGCACTTCGCCATCGCGCATCGGCACGTGGGCGATGATGGTCTTGCCGATGTTGGCCTGCCAGATGCGCACGGTGCACAGGCCGTCGCGTGGCACGCGGGACGGATCGATCAGGCCGTTGGCGATCGCGAACGGACCCACCGCAGTGCTGAGGTTGCCGCAGTTGCCGCTCCAGTCGACGAAGGCGGTGTCGATCGAGACCTGGCCGTACAGGTAGTCCACATCGTGGTCCGGCACCGACGCGGTGGAAATGATCACGCATTTACTGGTGCTGGAGGTGGCGCCGCCCATGCCGTCGGTCTGCTTGCCATACGGATCGGGCGAGCCGATCACGCGCATCAGCAGCGCATCGCGTGCGGCGCCCGGCACCTGCGCGGCGTCGGGCAGGTCCTGCAGGCGGAAGAACACGCCCTTGCTGGTGCCACCGCGCATGTAGGTGGCGGGAATACGGAGTTGCGGGAGGAAAGTCATGGATCAGTATCCTGGGTGCGACGAACCAATATCGGGGTTGAGCTCCTCGTCTTCGAGCAGTGCTTCCATACCCCGCGAAGCATTCCAGATGCGCACGATGGAAACGTGCGCAAGTAGCTCCACGTAGTAGACCAGGTAGCCGTCGAAGCGACGAACCGGATGAAAACGCAACGGCGCTGGCAGCGAGGGCAACAGATCCGCATGCAATGTGGAACCAGCACCCGGGTGAGCCTCGACCAGCTTGACGACGGACTCCACCGCATCGATGAAGCCGACTTCCAGCACTTCTCCGCCCTGATCTGCATACCAGGCTGCTGCCTGGTCGAGATCTAGAACCGCTGCAGGAGACCAGTGCGAAGGTCTCACTTGCGGTTCCGAGCACGCTCACGGAGCTTGTCGAAGTGATCCGGCGCCAGAGGCGCCGAAGGACCAGAAGACAGCCCCTCGGCAATCAGCTGCTTGAGCAGTTCTTCGGCCTTGCTGCGCTGGCGCTGGCGGATCAGGTCGCGCACATAGTCCGACGTGCTGGAGTAGCCGCCTTCGCGCACTTCTTCGTCCACGAACTGCTTGAGCGGATCAGTCAGCGAAATGTTCATGGTGGCCATGAGACTCTCCATTGGCAGTTTTTGCCAAGTCAGTGTGCGCCCTGCCCAGGTGTCGGACAAGCCCGCCCCCGGCCTCCGGGGGCAGGCATTCAGGCCGGTATCACGCCACCTTGGCGCCTTCCAGGAAGTCCTGCGCGAAGCGCTGCAACACGCCACCGGCCTCGTAGATCGCCACTTCCTCGTCGCTGTCCAGGCGGCAGGTGACCGGCACGATCACGTCCTGGCCGTCGCGGCGGTGGATGACCAGCGTCAGCTCGGCGCGCGGGGTGCGCTCGCCGACCACGTCGAAGGTCTCGGTGCCATCGATGCCCAGGGTCAGGCGGGTGGTGCCCGGCTTGAACTCCAGCGGCAGCACGCCCATGCCGATCAGGTTGGTACGGTGAATCCGCTCGAAGCCCTCGGCCACGATCGCCTCCACGCCAGCCAGGCGCACGCCCTTGGCGGCCCAGTCACGCGAGCTGCCCTGGCCGTAGTCGGCACCGGCAATGATGATCAGCGGCTGCTTGCGCTCCATGTAGGTCTCGATGGCTTCCCACATGCGCATCACCTTGCCTTCCGGCTCCACGCGCGCCAGCGAACCCTGCTTCACGCTGCCGTCGTCGTTGCGCACCATCTCGTTGAACAGCTTCGGGTTGGCGAAGGTGGCGCGCTGCGCGGTCAGGTGGTCGCCGCGGTGGGTCGCGTAGGAATTGAAGTCCTCTTCGGGCAGGCCCATCTTCGCCAGATACTCACCGGCGGCACTGGAGGCCAGGATCGCGTTGGACGGCGACAGGTGGTCGGTGGTGATGTTGTCCGGCAGCACCGCCAGCGGGCGCATGCCCGACAGCGTGCGCTCACCGGCCAGTGCGCCCTCCCAGTACGGCGGGCGACGGATATAGGTGCTCTGCGGGCGCCAGTCGTACAGCGGGCTGACCGTCGCGCCGTGCTCCACGCGCACATTGAACATCGGGTTGTAGACGCGGCGGAACTGCTCCGGCTTGACCGAGGCCTTGACCACGGCGTCGATCTCGGCGTCGCTCGGCCAGATGTCCTTCAGGCGCACCTCGTTGCCGTCGGCGTCCACGCCCAGCACGTCCTTCTCGATGTCAAAGCGTACGGTGCCGGCGATGGCATAGGCGATCACCAGCGGCGGCGACGCCAGGAAGGCCTGCTTCGCATACGGGTGGATGCGGCCATCGAAGTTGCGGTTGCCCGACAGCACAGCCGTGGCGTACAGGTCACGGTCGATGATCTCCTGCTGGATGGCCGGATCGAGCGCGCCGCTCATGCCGTTGCAGGTGGTGCAGGCGAAGGCGACGATGCCGAAGCCCAGCTTTTCCAGGTCCGGCAGCAGGCCGGCCTCTTCCAGGTACAGCTGCACCGCCTTCGAGCCGGGCGCCAACGATGACTTCACCCACGGCTTGCGCAGCAGGCCGCGCTCATTGGCCTTGCGTGCCAGCAGGCCGGCAGCGATCACGTTGCGCGGGTTGGAGGTGTTGGTGCAGCTGGTGATGGCGGCGATGATCACCGCGCCATCCGGCATCAGCCCCTGTGCCTGCTCGGCCTTGCCCGCTGCCAGCTTGGCCTCGTCGGCGATGCCGCGCTCGGCCAGCTCGGCGGTCGCCACGCGCTTGTGCGGGTTGGACGGGCCGGCCATGTTGCGCACCACGCTGGACAGGTCGAAGCGCAGCACGCGCTCATACTGTGCGGTGGCCAGGTCGTCAGCCCACAGGCCGGTGGTGCGCGCATAGTTTTCCACCAGCGCCACCTGCGATTCCTCGCGCCCGGTCAGGCGCAGGTAATCGATGGTCTGCCCGTCGATGTAGAACATCGCGGCGGTGGCGCCGTATTCGGGGCACATGTTGGAGATGGTGGCGCGGTCACCGATGGTCAGTGCCGCCGCTCCCTCGCCGAAGAATTCAAGGTACGCGCCGACCACGCGCTCCTTGCGCAGGAATTCGGTCAGCGCCAGCACCACGTCGGTGGCGGTGATGCCCGGCTGCGGCCTGCCGGTCAGCTCGACGCCGATGATATCCGGCAGTCGCATCCACGAGGCACGACCGAGCATCACGTTCTCGGCTTCCAGGCCGCCCACACCAATGGCGATCACGCCCAGCGCATCCACGTGCGGGGTGTGGCTGTCGGTGCCCACGCAGGTGTCGGGGAAGGCTACGCCGTCCTGCACGTAGATCACCGGCGACATCTTCTCCAGGTTGATCTGGTGCATGATGCCGTTGCCCGGCGGAATCACGTCCACGTTCTCGAACGCCAGCTTGGTCCAGTCGATGAAGTGGAAGCGGTCTTCGTTGCGGCGATCCTCGATCGCGCGGTTCTTCTCGAACGCCTGCGGATCGAAACCACCACACTCCACCGCCAGCGAGTGATCGACGATCAGCTGCACCGGCACCACCGGATTCACCTTGGCCGGGTCGCCGCCCTTGTCGGCGATCGCATCACGCAGGCCAGCCAGGTCGACCAGTGCGGTCTGGCCGAGGATGTCGTGGCACACAACGCGCGCCGGGAACCACGGGAAATCCAGGTCACGGCGGCGCTCGATCAGCTGCTTCAGCGAATCGGCGAGCGTGGCCGGATCGCAGCGGCGCACCAGGTTCTCGGCCAGCACGCGCGAGGTGTACGGCAGGGTGGCATAGGCGCCGGGCTGGATTGCATCGACGGCGGCGCGCGCGTCGAAATAGTCCAGCGCGCTGCCGGGGAGGTTCTTGCGGTAATCGGTATTCATGGGCTGGCGGAATGCTTGGGGCGGGCCGGGTGCCGGCGGTGCGGCGGCGAAAGCATCCGGCCGGCACGCGGCCGGCCGGATGGGGACAGCAGGTGGATCAGACGCGCTTGTCGATGGCGACGAAGTCGCGGTCTTCCGGACCGATGTAATTGGCGCTCGGGCGGATGATCTTGCCGTCGATGCGCTGCTCGATGATGTGCGCGCTCCAGCCGGCGGTGCGCGCGATCACGAACAGCGGGGTGAACATCGCGGTCGGCACGCCCATCATGTGGTAGCTGACGGCGCTGAACCAGTCCAGGTTCGGGAACATCTTCTTGATGTCCCACATCACCGATTCCAGGCGCTCGGCGATGTCGTACATCTTCATGCTCGACTGTTCTTCGGACAGCTCGCGGGCCACGTCCTTGATCACCTTGTTGCGCGGATCGGAGACGGTATAGACCGGATGGCCGAAGCCGATCACCACTTCCTTGCGCTCGACGCGGGCCTTGATGTCTTCCTCGGCCTCATCCGGATTGTCGTAGCGCTTCTGCACTTCGAACGCCACTTCATTGGCGCCGCCGTGCTTCGGGCCACGCAGTGCGCCGATGCCACCGCAGATCGCGCTGTACATGTCGCTGCCGGTACCGGCGATGACACGACAGGTGAAGGTCGAGGCGTTGAACTCGTGTTCTGCGTACAGGATCAGCGAGGTGTGCATCGCCTTCACCCACGAGTCCTGCGGCTTCTCGCCGTGCAGCAGGTGCAGGAAGTGGCCACCGATCGAGTCATCGTCGGTTTCCACGTCGATGGCACGGCCGTTGTGGCTCCAGTGGTACCAGTACAGCAGCATCGAGCCGAGGCAGGCCATCAGCTTGTCGGCAATGTCGCGCGCGCCCGGATGATTGTGGTCATCCTTCTCCGGCGCCACGCAGCCGAGCACGGACACACCGGTGCGCATCACGTCCATCGGGTGTGCCGACGGCGGCAGTTCTTCCAGTGCGGCCTTCACCGCGGCCGGGATGCCACGCAGCGACTTCAGCTTGGCCTTGTACGAAACCAGCTCGGCGCGGGTTGGCAGCTTGCCGTGCACCAGCAGGTAGGCGATTTCCTCGAACTCGCTGGTGTTGGCCAGGTCCAGGATGTCGTAGCCACGGTAATGCAGGTCGTTGCCACTGCGGCCCACGCTGCACAGCGCGGTGTTGCCGGCGGCGGTGCCGGACAGGGCGACGGACTTCTTCGGCTTGAAGGTCGGGGTTGCGGTCGTATCGTTCATGTTTCCCTCCGAAACTTGATGGTGCAGGGTACTGCTTATTTCTTGGCGGCGAACAGCGCATCGAGCTGCTGCTCGAAGGCGTGGTAGCCGATGCGGTCGTAGAGTTCTTCGCGGGTCTGCATGGTTTCCACCACGTTGCGCTGGTGGCCATCGCGGCGCACCGCCTGGTAGACGTTCTCGGCCGCCTTGTTGGCCGCGCGGAACGCCGACAGCGGGAACAGCTGGATCGCAACACCGGCCGAAGCCAGTTCATCGCGGCTGAACAGCGGGGTGGCACCGAATTCGGTGATGTTGGCCAGCACCGGCACCTTCACCGCGTCGACGAAGCGACGGTAGGTGTCCAGGTCGTAGGCCGCCTCGGCGAAGATACCGTCGGCACCGGCCTCGACACAGGCAATGGCGCGCTCGATGGCCTTGTCCACGCCGTCCACCTGGATGGCGTCGGTACGCGCGATCAGGAAGAAGTCCGGATCGGTCTTGGCATCGGCGGCAGCCTTCACGCGGTCGACCATTTCACCCTGCGAGACGATCTCCTTGCCCGGACGGTGACCGCAGCGCTTGGCGCCAACCTGGTCTTCGATGTGGCAGGCGGCCGCGCCGGCCTTGATCAGCGATTTCACGGTGCGCGCGATGTTGAACGCACTCGGCCCGAAGCCGGTATCGATGTCCACCATCAGCGGCAGGTCGCAGACATCGGTGATGCGGCGCACGTCCACCAGCACGTCTTCCAGGGTGTTGATGCCCAGGTCCGGCAGGCCCAGCGAGCCCGCGGCAACACCGCCGCCGGACAGATAGATGGCGCGGAAGCCGGCGCGCTTGGCCAGCAGGGCGTGGTTGGCGTTGATGGCGCCGATCACCTGCAGCGGCGATTCGGCAGCAAGCGCCTCACGGAAGCGGGCACCGGCGGAGAAAGGGGAGGAAGCGGTCATGCGGCAATCCAGGTTGGAGAACGGATAGGTAGGCGCAAGCACCATGCCAAGCTGCAAGCCGTTGATTTCACGGGGATGACCGCCACGCAATAGTGAAACGTATGAAACACTGAAACGGATGTATCATGAAACATCACGTCGACCTCCAGCCGCCATGTACCTGCCCCGCTCACCCCTGCGCCACGCCGACACCGACCCCGGTCGCCCGGTGATCTGGACGGTCAGCGTCTCGCGCCTGACCGGCCTGCTCGGCGATGTCATTCCCGAATTCGATCGACGCGCGCGCATCGAGCAGATCAACCTAGGTTTCGAGGAAGCGGTGGATGTGATCGGTCAACGCCTGCGCCGCGAGCATTGCGACGTGGTCATCGCCGGCGGCTCCAACGCGGCCTGGCTGCGCGGTCGGCTGGAGCTGCCACTGGTGCCGATCCAGGCCAATGGCTTCGACCTGATGGAAGCGTTGGCCCGTGCCCGCCGCATCGCCAGCCGCATCGGCCTGGTCACCCACGCCAGCGACGTACCGGCGTTCAGCAACTTCCAGCAGAGTTTCGGCCTGGATATCGAGCACCGCCGCTTCGTCACCCGCGAGGATGCGCGCGACTGCATCGCCGACCTGCGCGCCAACGGCATCGAGGTCATCGTCGGCACCGGCATGGCCATCGACCATGCCGAGCAGGCCGGCCTGCCGGGGGTACTGCTCTATTCGGCCGACTCGGTGCGGCAGGCGTTTGAACATGCGCTGGAGCTGACCCAGGCGCTGGCCCGCTCCAGCGGCAACCGAGCCGCCCCGCGCCGGCGCCCGGCAGCGCGTGCCGACACGCATGAACTGCTCGGCGACAGCCAAGCGATGGCCCAGGTGCGCGCACAGATCGCGCTCTACGCACCGCACGACAGCACGGTGCTGGTCACCGGCGAAACCGGCACCGGCAAGGAACTGGTAGCGCGTCAACTGCACGCCGCCAGCGGCCGTCGCGGGCGCTTCGTGGCGCTGAATTGCGGCGCCATCAGCGAATCACTGCTGGAAGCCGAACTGTTTGGCTACAGCGATGGTGCCTTCACTGGTGCACGGCGCGGTGGTCGCGTGGGCCTGGTCGAGGCCGCCGATGGCGGTACGTTGTTCCTGGATGAGATCGGCGAACTGCCGCTGCCGTTGCAGACCCGCCTGCTGCGCGTGCTGGAAGAACGCGAGGTGCTGCGTGTCGGCGCTACCGAACCGACCGCAGTCGACCTGCGCGTGGTGGCCGCCACCCTGCAGTCGCTGGAGCAGCGCGCGGCGACCGGCAGCTTCCGTCGCGACCTGTATTACCGGCTGGCCGCGCTACGCATCGCCCTGCCCCCGCTGCGTGCGCGGCGCAGTGACATCCCGCTGCTGGCACAGCACTTCTTCCGCCAGCTGCGTGGCATCGACGCGCCATTGGATGAGGATGCACTGGCGTTGCTGAGCGCGGCCGAGTGGCCGGGAAACGTGCGCGAACTGCGCAATCTGGTGGATCGACTACGCATCCACTGGCAGCCGGCTGAAGGGCCTATTGATGCTTCGCGACTGCTGCAGCTTGCGCCCGAGCTGGCAAGCGAAGGCGCGGCGGCACTGCCGCTGGAAAGCAACGGCAAACGCCCGCCGCGTGCGCAGCTGGAAGCATTGCTGCAGGAACATCGCAATGACCGCGAGGGCATGGCACAGGCGCTGGGCGTATCACGCACCACGCTATGGCGCTGGCTGCGCGCGGAGGGTCTGTAGAGCCGAGCCCATGCTCGGCTGCTTCTGCAGGGACAACAGCCGAGCATGGGCTCGGCTCTACAGCAGCCCCGGCACCGCCCTGACTTACGGATACAGCAGTCGCTTGCTCCAGCGCCCTTCAGCACCGGCTTCATAGCACCAGCGCTCGTGCAGGCGGAACTGCGCGCCGTACCAGAACTCGATGCGGTCAGGCACCACGCGCAGGCCGCTCCAGCCGTCCGGGCGCGGCACGTCCTGGCCCTCGAAGCGGGCTTCGACCTCGGCCACGCGCGCGTCGAATTCCTCGCGCGTGGCCAGCGTCTTCGACTGCTGCGAAGCCCAGGCGCCGATCTGGCTCATCCGCGGGCGGCTGGCGAAATAGGCGTCGGCCTCGGCATCGGCCACCTGCTCGACGCGACCCTCGATGCGCACCTGGATGCCGGCCTCGCGCAGGCTGCGCCACAGGAACAGCAGTGCAGCCTGCGGATTGGCCTGCAGCTCCCGGCCCTTGTGGCTGTCCAGGTGGGTGTAGAACACGAAGCCACGCTCATCGAACGCCTTCAGCAGCACGGTGCGCGCCGACGGACGGCCGTGCGTATCGGCGGTGGCCACGGTCATGGCGTTCGGCTCGACCTCGCGGCTCTGCCTGGCCTCTTCGAACAGGCTGGCAAACGTGGACAGGGCTTCGGCGTACAGGTCGCTCATGATTGCGTTCTTCTCACACGGATTGGGCTATTGTGGCTGCATGGCCGCTGCTGCGTATATGCCCCAGGTGAAAGGATTCCCCGAAACATTGGCCGAACAGGTGCTGGACGACGCACTGGGCAGTGGCGCAGCGGTTCCAGTATTGGCGATCAGCGGCCTGCAGGGGAGCGGCAAATCGACGCTGGCCGCGCAGGTCGTGGCCCGCGCCCAGGCACGCGGCCTGAACGCCGCCACGCTGTCCATTGATGATGTCTACCTGACCCGCGCACAGCGGCAGCGGCTGGCCCGCCAGGTGCATCCACTGCTGATCACCCGGGGCCCGCCGGGAACCCATGACCTGCCGCTGGCCCACGCAGTGCTGGATGCGGTGGCCGCGCGCCAGCCCTTCGCGATGCCGCGTTTCGACAAGCTGGCCGACGAACGCCTGCCCGAAGCGCAATGGCCGCGCCTGCACCAACCGCTGGACCTGCTGGTGTTCGAAGGCTGGTTTCTGGGCACGCCCGCGCAGGATGACAACGCGCTGGACAGCCCGTTGAACGCGCTGGAGCGCGAGGCCGACGCCGATGGCCGCTGGCGGCGCTGGTGCAACCAGGCGCTGGCCCGCGACTACCCGGCGCTGTGGCAGCGCTGCGACCGGCTATGGTTCCTTCATCCGCCGGATTTTTCGGTGGTACCGCGCTGGCGCTGGCAGCAGGAGCAGAACCTGCAAGCCGCGCAGCCGGGCCGGCACGGCATGAGCCGGCCACAGCTGGAGCGCTTCGTGCAGTACTACGAGCGGGTCAGTCGGCAGGCACTGCACACCCTGCCCGCCCTCGCCGACCACGTGGTGGTACTGGACGGCCAGCGCCAAGTGCAGGACGTGCGCTGAGCACGCCTATTCCACCAGGAAGGTCACCCGCAGGTTGACCCGCCATTCGGTGATCTCGCCGCTGCCATTGGTGACCACCTTGGTCTCGTTCACCCAGGCGCCCTGGATGCCCTTGACCGTCTCGGAGACCTTCTTCAGCCCACTGCGCACGGCGTCCTCCACGCTCTTCGGCGAGGAGGCGGTGATTTCGATGACCTTGGCGACCGTCATGGCCTGTACTCCGGCTGGCGCGGGAGACCCCGCTGGAACGCCTACCCTGACGTGAAGAACGTAAAGGCCAGGGCACGGAGGTGTTAGCATCAGAGGGCATGAATCCTGCTCCGAACCTGATCCTGATCGGCCCGATGGGCGCCGGCAAAACCTGCATCGGCCGCCGCTTGGCCGAGCGCTTCACGCTGGACTTCGTCGATGTCGACCAGGCCATCGTCGATGCCGCCGGTGCCAGCATCCCGACCATCTTCGAGCACGCCGGCGAAGCCGGTTTCCGCAACCATGAACGCGAGGCCCTGGCCCGTGTGCTGGAAGGCCGCGGCCAGCTGGTCTCCACCGGCGGCGGCGCGGTGCTGGACCCCGACAACCGTGCACTGATCGCCCGCCGCGGCTTCGTGGTCTACCTGCGGGTCAGCGTGACCGCGCAGCTGGAACGCCTGGCCCGCGACAAGGGCCGGCCGCTGCTGCAACGCCCGGACCGCGAGCAGGTGCTGCACGACCTGGCCGCACACCGCGACCCGCTATACCGCGAACTGGCCGACCTCACCCTCGATACCGACCCGTACACCGCTGCCGATGCGACTGCCCAGCTGGTGGTCAAGCTGGCCACGCAATGGCAGCGCCAGGACCTGACTGCATGACTTCCCCCGCCCTGCTGCAGGTCGCCGTTGGCGGCGACCGCCCCTACACCATCACCATCGGCGCCGGTGCCCAGGCCGATGGCGCTGCACTGGCCGCGCACGTTCGCGGCCGCCACGTGCTGCTGCTCAGCGACAGCGAAGTCGCCCCGCGCTATCTGGCACCGGTGAAGCAGACCCTGCTGGCCGCGCGCCCCGACCTGATCATCGGCGAGCACGTGCTGGCCGCCGGTGAGGCCTCCAAGACGCTGGCCGAATTCGGCCGCGCGATCGAAGCGCTTGCGGCGCTCGGCGCCACGCGCGACGCCTGTGTCTTCGCCCTCGGCGGCGGCGTGGTCGGTGACCTTGCCGGATTTGCCGCCGCCTGCTGGATGCGCGGCGTGGACTGCGTGCAGCTGCCGACCACCCTGCTGGCGATGGTCGATTCGTCGGTGGGCGGCAAGACCGCCGTCGACATCCCGGCCGGCAAGAACCTGGTCGGCGCCTTCCATCCGCCGCGTGCGGTCATCGCAGATACCCGCGTGCTGGCCACCCTGCCGCCGCGCGAACTGCGTGCAGGCCTGGCCGAAGTGGTGAAGTACGGTGCGCTGGGCGACGCGGTGTTCTTCGAATGGCTGCAGCAGCATGCCGATGCGCTGGTCGCCGGTGAAGACCACGTGCTTTCCGAAGCCATCGCGCGCAGCTGCCGGCACAAGGCCGCCATCGTCGAGCGCGATCCGTTCGAGAAGGGCGAACGTGCCCTGCTCAACCTCGGGCATACCTTCGGCCATGCCATCGAAACCGAGCAGGGCTACTCGGCTCCAGGCCGCGATGCGCTGAACCATGGCGAGGCGGTGGCGGTGGGCATGGTGCTGGCGGCGAAGCTGTCCACCGACCTCGGCCTGGCCGACGATGCCGACCGCGCTCGCCTGCAGGCACTGTTGGAACGCCTCGGCCTGCCGGTGGCGATCCCGGCCGGGCTGGACCCGCAGGCCCTGCTCGGCCGCATGCGCCTGGACAAGAAGAACGTGGCCGGCCGCCTGCGCCTGGTGCTGTGGCGCGGCATGGGCCGCGCCGAAGTGGTGCCGGACGTCGATGAGGCGGCGGTACTGAAGGTGCTGTCAGCCAGGTAGAGCCGGCCGCTGGCCGGCTCCTCCACGCATGAAGTTGCCGGCCAGCGGCCGGCACTACCACGTTGCGGCAGGGGTCACCCCTGCCCCGCTACAATCGGCGCCATGCACGTCTACCTGCAACATCCCGACGCCGGTGCGCAGGCACCGCGTTTCCTGCGCCTGAGCCTGCAGCCGGACCTGTTCGGCGGCTGGGAGCTGCTGCGCGAGAGCGGCCGCGTCGGCAGCCGCTCGCAGCTGCGGCGCGAGCTGTTCCTGCAGGCCGACGACGCCCGCCACGCCTTCGAGAAGGCCCGCGATGCCGAACTGCATCGCGGCTTCCAGATCCTTTCGCACGGCGACTGACGCCGCTGCTCCTCCCGTCCAAGGAATGCCCATCGTGACCAGCCCTCTCCGCAACGATCGCCTGCTGCGCGCCCTGCGCCGCGAACCGGTGGACTGCACCCCCGTCTGGCTGATGCGCCAGGCCGGCCGCTACCTGCCGGAATACCGCGCGACCCGGGCCAAGGCCGGTAGCTTCCTGGCCATGGCCAAGACCCCGGAGATCGCCTGCGAAGTCACCCTGCAGCCGCTGCGCCGGTTCCCCCTGGACGCAGCCATCCTGTTCTCGGACATCCTCACCATTCCCGATGCGATGGGCCTGGAGCTGTACTTCGTCGAAGGCGAAGGCCCGAAGTTCCGCCATCCGGTGCGTGATGAAGCGGCCATCGCCAAGCTGGCGGTGCCGGACATGGAGCAGGACCTGGGCTACGTGATGGATGCGGTACGCCTGATCCGCCGCGAGCTGGACGGCCAGGTGCCGCTGATCGGCTTCTCCGGCAGCCCCTGGACGCTGGCCTGCTACATGGTGGAAGGCGGCGGCAGCAAGGATTTCGCACGCATCAAGGCGATGGCGCTGAACCATCCGCAGGCGCTGCACCGCCTGCTGGAGGTCACCACCGAAGCGGTGATCGCCTACCTCGGTGCGCAACGCGCGGCCGGTGCGCAGGCGCTGCAGGTGTTCGACACCTGGGGTGGCGTGCTGTCCCCGGCGATGTACCGCGAGTTCTCGCTGCGTTACCTGCAGCGGATTGCACAGGGCCTGGATCGCGGCGAAGGCAGCGAGCGCACGCCGCTGATCCTGTTCGGCAAGGGCACCGGCCTGCACCTGGAAGCACTGTCGCAGACCGGCGCCGATGCACTTGGCCTGGACTGGACGCTGGACCTGGACGAAGCAATGCGCCGCACCGGTGGTCGCGTCGCGCTGCAGGGCAACCTCGACCCGACCACGCTGTACGCCTCGCCGGATGCGATCGCCACGGCCGCAGCGCGCGTGCTCGACACCTATGCCGCCGGCAACGGCGGCTCGCGCGAAGGCCATGTGTTCAACCTCGGCCACGGCATGTCGCCGGACATGGACCCGGCGCATGTGCAGGTCCTGGTCGACGCGGTGCACGCGCACAGCCAACGCTGAGCATTCCGCATGCCATCACGGCGCGATGTTGATCGCGCCGTGACCCGCAGTGCGCGATCATGGCGGCCCCCACGCTGCACCGGCCACACCCCATGTCCACATCGCCATCGACCTACAACCGCCAGCGTCCCCTGCTGTGGCTGGTGTCCCTGGCGATCTTCATGCAGATGCTGGACTCGACCATCGTCAACACGGCGCTGCCAGCGATGGCGGCCAGCCTGGGCGAGAGCCCGCTGCAGATGCAGTCGGTGGTGTTCAGCTATGCGCTGGCGGTCGCCACCTTCATTCCCGCCTCGGGCTGGATCGCCGACCGCTATGGCACCCGGCGCACCTTCCTGGTGGCGATCATCCTGTTCACCCTCGGCTCGCTGGCCTGCGCGTTGGCCCAGCACCTGCACCAGCTGGTCGGCGCGCGCGTGCTGCAGGGCATCGGCGGTGCGATGCTGCTGCCGGTCGGTCGGCTGGCGGTGATGCGCTCGGTGCCGCGCGAGGATTTCCTGCGCGCGATGAGCTTCATCGCCATCCCCGCGCTGGTCGGCCCGCTGATCGGCCCGACGCTGGGCGGCTGGCTGGTCGAGATCGCCTCATGGCACTGGGTGTTCCTGATCAACCTGCCGATCGGCGTGATCGGTTTCATCGCCGCGATGAAGATCATGCCCGACCATTACGCCAGCCATCGCACCCGTTTCGACCTGCGCGGCTACATCATGCTGGCCTTTGCGATGGTGGTGCTGTCGCTGGCCTTGGACGGCATCTCCGGACTCGGCACCCCACACGCGCTGGTGATGCTGATGACGGTCGCGGGCCTGGCTGCGCTGGTGGGCTACTGGCTGCATGCCGCCAATTCCACCGCACCCTTGTTCTCGCTGGCCCTGTTCCGCGTACCCAGCTACCGCATCGGCATCCTCGGCAACCTGTTCTCACGCATCGGCAGCAGTGCCATGCCGATGCTGATCCCGCTGCTGCTGCAGGTCGGCCTCGGCCTCGGCCCGATGAACGCCGGCCTGATGATGGTGCCCGTAGCGGCGGCTGGCATGGTGTCGAAGAAACTGGCAGTGAAGCTGGTCGAACGTTACGGCTACCGCCGCGTGCTGATGACCAACACCGTGCTGGTGGGGCTGGCAATGGCCAGCTTCATCCTGATGACACCTGGCCAGCACCTGGCCTGGCGCCTGGTGCAGCTTGCGTTCTTCGGCGCGGTCAATTCACTGCAGTTCACCGTGATGAACACCGTGACGCTGCGCGACCTTGACCGCGAATTCGCCAGTTCCGGCAACAGCCTGCTGTCGATGGTGATGATGCTGGCCGCCGGTTTCGGCGCTGCGGCGGCCGGCAGCCTGCTGGCCGCGTTCGGCAATCACCTGGACAGCAACAGCGCGACCGCCGCGCTGCATGCCACATTCCTGTGCGTGGGCGCGATCACCCTGACCTCGACGATGATCTTCTGGCAGCTGCCTGACACCAAGCCCGAACCGCGGCAGGTCGAGCACGTCGCGGAGTGAGGATGGTTCGGCAGGGCCTGCGGCCCTGCACCCGCGGTAGTGCCGGCCGCTGGCCGGCAACAGCAACAGCCAAAGCGGCATTCCGTGGGTTGGCGGGGCGGTGTCGCAGTGCGGGGACGCCGCAAGTACGTCCCTGTAGGCTTGTCAGCCGCATCCATGCGGCTGACACCCCGCACTGCGACACCGCCCCACCTCTGACGGATTCCGGCGGCTCTTGGTAGGTGTCGACCTTGGTCGACACATCTGTCAGATATCGAAATCGATCTGGGGTCAGATCCGTTTTCCTACGGGAAACGGATCTGACCCCACGCCATTTCAACAGCTCGCAGAATTCTGTCGAAGGCGGGGTGGGTCCACAGGCCCTGCAGAACCTACCTACCCGTGGCCCTGGCGATCGCTTCCACCAACAGCTCACCAGTCACCGGCTTGCGCAGGAAGCCGCCAATGCCGGCTGCTTCCACCTGCTGCTGCAGGTCCGGATCGGTCCGCGCCGTCACTGCCAGCAGCGGCAGCATGTAGCCCTGGTTGCGCAGGTGCTGGGCCAGCTCGAAACCACTCAGGCCCGGCAGGTCCAGATCCAGCAGGCCGACGTCGAAATCGCCGGCACTGATCTCGCGCAGCGCCGCCAGCGCATGGCCGGCATGCACCACCTCGTGGCCGCGTGCGCTCAACAGGCCACGCACCACGTCGGCCACGGTGGCATCGTCCTCGACCAGCAGCACCCGCAGCGGCGGCATGTTCGCCGCTTCGTCGCGATGCCCCTCGGCCGATGCCTCGGCATCGCTGTTCACCACCAGCGGCAACGGCAAGGTCACGCCGAAACAGGTGCCCCGGCCCAGCTGGCTCTCCACCTGGATCCGCCCCTGCATCGCATGCGCCAGCTCGCGGCAGATCGCCAGACCGAGGCCACTGCCACCGTACTGCGCGGCGGTTCGTGCACCATCGGCCTGCTCGAAGCGGCGGAACAGGCGCTGCTGTTGTTCCTGGCTGATGCCCGGGCCGGTATCGCGCACCTCGAAGTGCAGCGCACGCAGCTCGCCATCGCAACGTGCATGCAGGGTGATAGTGCCGCGGCTGGTGAATTTCACTGCGTTCGACAGCAGGTTGAGCAGGATCTGCCGCACGCGCATGGCATCACCGGTCGCCTGCAGGCCCGCAGGCAGCTGGTTGTCGAGGACGAAGCGCAGGCCCTTCTGTGCAGCCAGCGGGCCCATCAGCGCCGCCAGATCCTGCAACAGGCCATTCAACGCAAACGACTGCGACTGCAGTTCCAGGCGCCCGGACTCGATCCGCGCCAGGTCCAGCGCATCGTTGACCAGGTGCAGCAGGTGCTCGCCAGCATGCCGGATCGACTGCGTGTAGCCACGCTGCTGCGGGTCCAGTGGCGAGGCAAGCAGCAGCTCGCTCATGCCCAGCACGCCGGTCATCGGCGTGCGGATCTCATGGCCAAGGTTGGCCAGGAAGCGGGTCTTGGCCGCCGACGCCTGCTCGGCCAGTTCCTGCTTGTGCAGCGCCAGCTGGTAGGCGTGCCGCCGCTGCAGGCGGCGTCGGTACAGCCAGGCAAACCAGCTGGTCAGCAGCAACCCGACCGACGCCAGCACCAGCAGGCCGGACAGGCTGCGCCACCACGGCGGCTGCACGCGGAATTCCAGGCTCTGCACCCGCGACCACACATGGTCGGCCGACCGGGCCTGTACTTCCAGCCGGTAGCTGCCCGGCGCCAGGCGCGAGAACAGGCGCTCGCCGGCCGGGCCGACTTCGACCCAATCGGGGTCGTAGCCGGCCAGGCGGTAGCGGTACGTATTGGACGCCGAGTCGGCGAAGGACAGCAATCGCGCGACGATGCGCAGGTCGCGGTCGCCATCGGCGATCTGCAACGGCGCATCGTGGGTCATGTCCAGCACCTGCTCGTTGCGGCGCACTTCCACCCGCTCGATCACCAGCGGGGCGCGACGGACCGAAGGCCGTACCTGCTCCGGGTCGAACACCACCGCGCCCGCTGCCGTTCCGGCCACCAGATGGCCATCGGCCGCTGCGATCAAGGTGTGCTCGCGGAATTCCTGGCTTGGCAGGCCGTCGTGCACGCCGTACAGGCGCACGCTCTGCCCATCGGCACTGACACGTACCAGGCCGCGTGCGCTGGTCGCCCAGGCCACGCCCTGCGCATCCACCACCAGGCCGGAGGCGGAGATCGCCGGATAGCCCTGTTCGGCACCGACCACCGCCTGCCGTTCCAGGCGTCCCTGGCTCCAGCGGTAACGGGACAGGCGACCATCCTCGGACAACCAGACCTGGCCGTCACGGCCCACATGCAACGCATGGATCGCCGTTGCCGGCGCACCCGGCACCGGCTGGAAGCGCTCGCTTTCCGGCAGCCACTGCAACAGGCCACGGCTGCTGGCCAGCCAGATGTGGTCCTGCGGACCGCATTCCACATCGAGGTTGAGCTGGCCCTGCTGCAGGCCGCGCTGGCCATTGTCCAGCTGGCGCCGCACGTGGCCGTCGAGATCGCGCTGCTGCACGCCTGCGGGCAGCATCAACCAGAGGCTGTCGCCGTCGCAGGTCATCATCGCTTCGACCACCCCTTCCATCGCCGCATCTGCACCGGCATCACGGCCCCAACGACGCAGTTCGCGCCGTTGCGGGTCGTAGCGCACCAGCGCATCGGTCGATCCAATCCAGACCTGGCCACGCCGGTCCTCACGCACCGAGGTCAACCAGTGCATGCCGTTGACCCAGGTGCGATGCTGCTCGATCCTGCCGGTCTTCGGATCGAAGCGGTCCAGCGCGCCATGGCTGCCCACCGTCCAGACGCCGCCGTTGCTGGAGGGGCTGGTACCCAGCACGAGCGCATTGCGCAGCGAGCTGGGGTCGTCCTCCAGGCGCGACAGCACCGAGAACTGCCACCAGCGTGGCAGCAGGTGCCACAGCCCGGCATTGGTGCTGGCCAACCAGATGCCACCTTCGCGGTCCTCGTAGGCACCGGTCCAGTTCGGCCGTACCGGACCGCGCGCGATCGCGCTGTACAGCGGCACGGTCTGGTACTGGCCATCGACCGCACGCCCCAGCCCGGTGCGTGTATCCAGCCAGTGCCCGCCCTGCTCGTCGCGCAGCATCATGCCCAGCACCTGCTCGCCCGGCGGCAGCTTCCACGGGGGGGCTTCGAAGCGGCCATCCGGGCGGCGCACGGTGGCGCCGGCCATCGTGCTGATCCACAGGCTGCCATCCGGTTCGGCGGTCAGTCCGTTGATCAGAAGGCTGGGGATGATGTCCGTACCGACACGCTCGAAGTCGGTCCCGGTCCAGCGCGCCACGCCATGCTTGGTGCCGATCCACAGGCTGCCATCGGCCAGCGTGGCCAGGTAGGGCACCGACGACGAAGGCAGGCTGCGCGGATTGTTCGGCTCGGGCAGGAAGCGCTGCAGGCGATCCTGGCTGTCCAGGCGGTACAGGCCGCCTTCGTGGGTACCGAACCAGATCGAGCCATCAGGCGTGCTGGCCAGGCTCCAGACCGTGTTGGTACCCATCAACGGCTGGCTGCTGCGGTCGTAGAAGTGCAACTGGCGGCGGTCGGCCGACATGCGCACCAGGCCGGCGTTCTCGGTGCCTATCCACAACTGGTTGCGGGCATCGACCAGCACCGTCCAGATGCGGTTGTCACGCAGTCCATCCTCGGAACGCCACACGCGGTAGGTGCGGCCGTCATAGCGGGCCAGGCCATCGTTGGTGGCGATCCACAGGTAACCGTAGCGATCCTCGGCCATGCGGTTGACGGTATTGGACGGCAGGCCATCGAACACCGTCACCTGCCGCGGGCTCGGAGGCACCGGCTGTGCCGCAGCGGGCAACGCGCAGCACAGGAGGACCAGCAGCAGCATCGCCGCCCGCAGATACACCACCGATTGCCTCCTCACGCTGGTCCTGATGATTCCCGCGCTGCGGGCGTCGGCATGGTAAACCGAAAGTCGCGCCGTTCACGCCCGGCGTCGGCGTCGTCACGCAGTCGCCTGTCGTTTCGCACGCGCCTGGGCGATGGCCGTCACCAGCAGGTCGCCGGTCACCGGCTTGCGCAGGAAGCCATCGAAGCCTGCGGCCAGCACCTGGGTTTCGGCATAGGCATCGGAACGGGCGGTCACCGCCACCAGCGGCAGTTCATAGCCCATGGTGCGCAGCTGGCGGGCGATGGCCGTACCGTCCAGCGCGGGCAGATCGAGATCGAGCAGGCCGACGTCGAAACCATCGGTGGCGATCTCCGACAGCGCGCCCAGGCCATGCAGCACGTGGACCACCTCATGCCCGCGCACGCGCAGCAGGCCGGCGATGACCTCGGCCACCGTGGCATCGTCCTCGACCAGCAGGATGCGCAGCGGCGGCAGTTCCGGCAGGGCCGCCACGTCGCCCGCTTCGCTGGCGGCCTGGCGCGTCCAGGGCAGGGGCAGGCGCACGCGGAACCGCGCGCCCTTGCCAGGCTGGCTGTCCACTTCGATGCGCCCCCCCATCGCCACCGCCAGTTCCTGGCAGATCGCCAGCCCCAGACCACTGCCGCCGTAGCGCGACGCGGTACGCGGGCCGTCGGCCTGTTCGAAACGATGGAACAGGCGCTGCTGCTGCTCGGCATTGATGCCCGGGCCGCTGTCATGCACTTCGAAACACAGGCCGCCCTTTTCTTCCAGGCGTACGGCCAGGCCGACGTGGCCGCGCTCGGTGAATTTGATCGCGTTGCCGAGCAGATTCAGCAGGATCTGGCGCACGCGCATCTCGTCGCCACTGACACTGATCGGCCCGGGCGGGTCTTCGCCGCGCTGGAACACCAGCTGGCGTTGCTGCGCGATCGGCTGCATCAGGCCCTGCACCTGGTCCAGCAGCTCCCCCAGATCGAACGGGCGCAGGTCCAGCTCCAGCCGCCCGGCTTCGATCCGGGCCAGGTCCAGGGCATCGTTGACCAGCCGCAGCAGATGGCTGCCGGCCTGCTGGATGGACCCGGCGTAGCCGCGCTGCACCGGATCCAGCGGAGTCGCCAGCAGCAGTTCGCTCATGCCCAGCACGCCAGTCATTGGCGTGCGGACTTCGTGGCCCAGCGTAGCCAGGAAACGGCTCTTGGCCTGCGAGGCCTGCTCGGCCAACTGCTGCTTGTGCACCGTCAGCTGCCATTGCTGGCGGCGGCGCAGCCGCGCGCGGATCGACCAGACCAGAACCACCAGCAGCAACGACCCCAGCAGGATGTAGCCGAATATCGCCATGCCGCTGCGCCACCACGGCGGCAGCACCTTCACCTGCAACTGCTGCGAAGGTGTCCACGCGCCCCGGGCAGTCGCGGCCTGCACCTCGATGACATAGCGGCCGGTCGGCAGCCGCGACAGGGTGCGCTGGCCATCGCCCCCCTGCTCCACCCAGTCCTGGTCGTAACCCTGCACGCGGAAGCGATACCGGTTGCCCTGCGGGCTGGCATAGGAAAGCAGCCGCGCATCGATCTGCAGATCGCGGTCGTCCGGTCCCAGCAGCAGGGTGCCGGTGAGCGGCAGCGGTTGCCAGCCGCGTGCGTCGTCGCGCCGCACCCGCACTTCGGCGATCACCAGCGATGAAGGCGGCAGCACGGTGTCGTCGGCATTCACATCAAAGGCGACCAGGCCGGTCTGGGTAACCGCCAACACGCGGCCATCGGCGTTCACCGCAGGTGGCCGACCGGTGAACTCGGCATCGGACAGGCCATCGCGTTCGTTGAACTGTTGCAGGCGCCGCGTCTTCGGGTCCCACCGCAGCAGGCCGCGCGGCGTCGTGGCCCACAGCTGGCCATTGTCGGCCAGCGCCAGCCCCCCCATGGTCACCGGCGGCACGCCCGCACTGCCGTCGATGCGCTGGATCAGGCGCAGGCTCATGCCATCCCACTGGTAGCGCTCGAAGGCGCCTTGGCGCGCCAGCCACAACTGCTGCGGATCGATCCATGCCAGATCGTAGATCGGGCCGCGCGAAACGCCGGGCACTGCCTCGAAGCGTCCGGCCTGCTCACGCCAGATGCCCATGTCGCCCATCACCCAGGGCCGGCCGTGGGCGTCGAAGCGGATCTGCTCGATCGGCGCATCGGCCGTCCCGCGGAAATGTTCCAGCGGATGACTGTGCAGCAGCCGGCCCTCTGCATCGCGCTGCTGCAGGTCCAGGCCCATCACCGACACCCACACCGTGCCATCAGGGGCCTGCCGCATCAGGTCGATGCGCTGGCGCAGGTCGGCACTGCCATCGATCCGCAGATCACGCAATGCGCCGGTGGCCGGATCGTAGACGCTGATGCGGCCGCCGCGTCCCAGCCACAGGCGACCATCCGGGCGCGGCAGCACCGACCACACCACGCCGTTGCCGAGCTGCCGGTCGCTGGCCAGCAGGCGCAGGGTGCCCTGCGCATCAAGCTGGTACACCCCTCGCGCCGAGCCGACGTAGTAGTTCTTCCCGTCGCTGGCCGCGCTCAACAGGTACTGGCTGTCCAGCGGCTTGCCGTCGAGCTGGTTCCAGATCGAGAAGCGCCGCCAGTCCGGTGGCAGATAGGCCAGGCCCTGGGTCAGCAACGCCACCCACAGTCCGCCCTCGTGGTCCTGCAGCAGGTCAAGCACACCGCTGTGCGCGGTCAGGAAGCCGCTGCCGCGGTCCCCCTCCAGCCGGCGCAACGCCGCCGCATCCCCTCGCAACAGGCCATCGGAGGTACCCGCCCAGTAGCCCCCCTGGCGATCGGCCAGGACCAGGGCCGACCGCAGCTGGGCACTGTCGGCCCATCGCGGGCGACTGACCCGGTCCTGCCCATCGATGCGGTAGAGGCCATCGTTCTGGCTGCCTACCCAGATCGAACCGTCTGCATCACGGCTCAACCGGAGCACGCTCAGCCTCCCCAGTTCCCGCGCGGCCACCGGCTCGAAGCCGCTGCCGTTCCAACGCGCCACACCGGCTTCGGTGCCGACCCACAGGCGGCCCCGCGCGTCGACCAGGCTGGTGAAGATGCTGTTGCTGGGCAGGCCACCCGGGCGCGCGGGATCATGGGTGTAGAGGCGCACGCTGCCGTCTTCGCCGAAACGGCAGACGCCATGGTTGTTGGTCCCGATCCACAAGGCGTCGTCGACATAGGCCAGTGCCCAGAACTGCCCCTGGCAGGTGGAATTGACCGTATCGAAGGTCTGGAAGCGCTCGCGGTCGGCATCCAGGCGTGCCACGCCCTTGCCATTGATGCCCACCCAGACCCGGTCCAGCGGGTCGATCAGCAGGGTCTCGATCTCGTTGCCAGGCAACGAGCCCGGCTGTTCCGGGTCGTGCTCCCAGACCCGCAGGCTGTTGCCGTCATAGCGGGCGAGTCCACCATCGGTGGCGGCCCAGACGTGGCCCTGGCGATCCTCGGCCAGCGCCACCACCATGCGAGACGGCAAGCCTTCGGCGGCACCGAAGCGGCGCAGGCGTGGTGTTTCTGCCATGTCCAGGGTCGCAGCCGCCGCGGCCATCGCCACCAGCAGCAGTCCCATACCTGCGATGCCACGGCACCACAGGCGCCAGCCGCTCGTCATCCTGAACCCCCTGTCCTGCGCCGATTGTCACACAGGGCCGGGGTCATGGCTGCAACAGCCTGTTTCCAGCGGCGGCACCACCACGAACTGTTGCACCCATGCACGCAACGTTGGCAGGGGGCTGTGCGTATGATCGCAGCGTCCCCTTCCGGAGCCCGCCATCGATGCGTCCCTGCCTGGCCCTGCTGCCGATGCTGCTCGCCACCGCCCCTGCCTGGGCGGCCGCTGACACCTATCGCCTCGATCCGGTGCACACGCGGGTGCTGTTCTCGATCGACCACGCAGGCTACTCGCAGGCCATGGGCACGGTATCGGGCAGCGAGGGGCGCGTGCGGTTCGATCCCGACAACTGGCGCGACGCCACCGTGGAAGTGGATATTCCGGTGTCGCGGCTGGACCTTGGTGATGCCAAGTGGAACCAGGCCACCTTGGCCCGCAGCCTGCTCGACGGCGAGCGCTTCCCGACCGCGCGGTTCGTCTCCACCAAAGTCGAACCGATCGATGCCAGGCGCGCCCACGTGATCGGCACGCTGACCCTGCGCGGGGTCAGCCAGGAAATCACGCTGGATGTGACCCTCAACGCCATCAAGCGCTATCCGCTTCCCCCGTTCCGACGCACCGCCGGTTTTTCCGGCAGCACCACGCTGAGCCGGCGCGCGTTCGGCATCACCGCCTGGCCGGGCGTCATCGGTGATGCAGTACAGCTGAGGATCGAGGCGGAAGCCACCCTCGACCGCAGCGACGCCCCGGGAACTCCCGCTCCCCTTCCACACTCCGACCCCAAGACGGCCCGCTAGAGGACCCCTCATGACCGCCAAGAACACCCCCGCCGCCTGGGGGAGCGTCAGCCAGATCCTGCACTGGTTGATCGCACTGCTGATCCTCGCCCTGGGCGTGGTCGGCCTGACCATGGACGAACTGCCCAAGACGCCCAAGTACTTCTGGGTCTACACCGCGCACAAGTCGATCGGCATCACCGTGCTGGCGCTGGTGCTGTTCCGCCTGGGCTGGCGCCTGTACGCCGGGGCACCGAAGCCGGTGCCGGGCGTGCCCAGCTGGCAGGAGCGCATTGCCAGCGCCACCCACGTGCTGCTGTATGTGCTGATGTTCGCCATCCCGCTGTCGGGCTGGCTGTACGATTCGGCCAGTGGCCTGCGCCCGTTCCGTTGGTTCGGCCTGGTCGACGTGCCCAAGCTGAGCGGCCCCGACCCGCAGGTCGTCGCGGTGTCCCATGCCCTCCACGAATACGGCTTCTGGCTGTTGATCGCGGTGGTGCTGGCCCATGCCGGCGCTGCCTTCTACCACCACCTGTTCCAGCGCGATGCAACGCTGTCCCGCATGTTGCCGCGTGGCTGGCTCGCCTCCCCTCAGAAGGACTGACCGATGAACCTGAAACTGACCACTCCGGCCGCCGTGGCCGCCGCCCTGGCCGGCATGCTGGCCACCGCTCCGGCACTCGCTGTCGATTACGCGCAGGCTCCCGGCGCCGGTTCGATCCTGGTGTTCGCCACCAAGTACGACGGCGAAGTGTTCACCGGCAGCTTCCCTGGCTTCGCGACCAAGCTCAGCTTCGACCCGGCCAACCCGGCTGCCGGTTCGCTGGATGTGGTGATTCCGCTGGCAGGCGCCAAGAGCGGCAACAGCGATCGTGACTCGACCCTGCAGGGCGCCGACTTCTTCAACGTCGGCAAGTTCGCCACCGCGCGCTACACCGCCAAGGGCTTCCGCGCCATGGGCAATGACCAGTTCGCCGCCGATGGCACCCTGGAGCTTCGTGGTGTCAGCAAGCCGGTCACGCTGACCTTCACCTGGAAGCCGGGCACCCAGCCGGTGCTGACCGGCAAGGCCACGGTCAAGCGCCTGGACTTCGGCGTCGGCGGCGGTGACTGGGCCGACACCAAGACCATCCCGGACGAAACCGCGATCAGCACGATCGTGAAGTTCGACGCGAAGTAAACCGCATCTGGTAGTGCCGGCCGCTGGCCGGCATCACCGGGAACAGAGGGGTTGCCGGCCAGCGGCCGGCACTACCGATCGACGGCCAACCACGCCTGAACCGTGGCCGCGTCGAACGGCCAGTCCAGCTCGCGGTCGCCGCGCTCGTCACGCAGCACCGGCACCCGCGTGCCATAGCGCGCTTCCAGCGCCGGCTGGTCGTCCAGGAACACCGATTCGAACTCCGGCGCCCGTGCCCTGGCCAGCTCGGCCAGGGCCATGTCGCACAGGTGGCAATCGTCACGTTGGATAAGGGTCAACACCGGCCGGGCTCCCGTGGCGGAAATGCTGCGCCGCAGCCATGGAAGTGCGGCGTGAACCGCTAGAATAGCGATCTCTTCCGGTACCCGCAGTACGGCAACCATGGCTGTCAGCACGTTCGACGTTTTCAAGATCGGCATTGGCCCGAGTTCCTCGCACACCGTCGGGCCGATGAAGGCCGCCGAGCGATTCATCCATCGCTGGCTGCTCGACCCGGGCCGCCTGCACGAGGTCGCGCGCATCCGCGCCGATGTCTATGGCTCGCTGGCACTGACCGGCCGCGGCCACGGCACCGACAAGGCGATCCTGCTGGGCCTGGAAGGCCAGCGGCCGAACCTGATCGATCCGGACATCATTCCGGCCACGCTGGAGCGCATCCGCAGCAGCAAGCGCATCCAGCTGATGGGCCAGCACGAGATCGCCTTCGACGAGAAGCGCGACCTCGGCATGAACAAGCGCCAGAAGCTGCCCTACCACACCAACGGCATGCGCTTCACTGCCTACAACGCCGACGACGAAGTGATCGCCACCCGCGACTATTATTCGGTCGGCGGCGGCTTCGTGGTCAACCAGGACGACGCGGCCGATGATCGCATCGTGCCCGACGAGACCCCGCTGCCCTACCCGTTCAAGAGCGGCGACGAGCTGCTGGCGCAGACCGCGCGCAGCGGCCTGAGCATTGCCCAGCTGATGTTCGAGAACGAGAAGTGCTGGCGCAGCGAAGACGAGATCCGCGCGCGGCTGCGCGAGATCTGGAGTGCGATGCAGTCGTGCGTGGCGCGCGGCATCCGCGAGGAAGGCGTGCTGCCGGGTGGCCTGAAGGTGGGCCGTCGTGCGCCGGCGTTGTACCGCGAACTGTCGTCGAAGCCGGAAGCGGCGATGCGCGACCCGCTGACCACGCTGGACTGGGTCAACCTGTACGCACTGGCAGTGAACGAGGAGAACGCTGCCGGTGGCCGCGTGGTGACTGCGCCGACCAACGGTGCGGCCGGTGTGCTGCCGGCGGTGCTGCACTACTTCGATCGCTTCTGCCCGGGCGCGAACGAACAGCGCGTGTTCGACTTCCTGCTGACCTCGGCGGCGATCGGCATCCTCTACAAGGAAAACGCCTCGATTTCCGGCGCCGAAGTGGGCTGCCAGGGCGAGGTTGGCGTGGCCTGCTCGATGGCGGCCGGTGGCCTGGTCGCGGCACTGGGCGGCAACCCCAGCCAGATCGAGAACGCCGCGGAAATCGGCATGGAACACAACCTGGGCCTGACCTGCGACCCGATCGGTGGCCTGGTGCAGATTCCCTGCATCGAACGCAACGCGATGGGCGCGGTGAAGGCGATCAATGCCTCGCGCATGGCGATGCGTGGCGACGGCAAGCACAAGGTGTCGCTGGACAAGGTGATCAAGACCATGCGCGATACCGGCCGCGACATGCAGGACAAGTACAAGGAAACCAGCCGCGGTGGCCTGGCGGTGAACGTCATCGAGTGCTGATGACCCTGGGTAGAGTCGACCGCTGGTCGACTATCGCGTGCAGCGCGGGATTTTCGCGGTCTGATCGAAGAGCAGTCGACTGACAGTCGACTCTACCCCGTTGTCCCTGGCCGGTCGGACGACACCGTCACCGCGTTCCGGTTAGGCTCGGGGCTCCCCCACCCCGGATTGCCCCATGCGCGTGATCGCTGCCGCCCTGCTTGCCTGCCTTCCGCTGACCGCCCTGGCCGCCCCCACCTACGGGCCGCGGCTTGAGGGCTTCGACTACGGCTATCCGGTCAAGACCTTCGCACTGGAATCGCAGCGGCAGCCGCTGGAAATGGCCTACCTGGACATCGCGCCGAAGAAGGCGCCCATCGGTGTGGTGGTGCTGCTGCACGGCAAGAACTTCTGCGCCGCCACCTGGAAGGAATCGATCAAGCCACTGGTTGCCGCCGGCTATCGGGTGATCGCTCCGGACCAGGTCGGCTTCTGCAAATCCAGCAAGCCCGAGCGCTATCAGTACACGTTCGCACAGCTGGCAGCCAATACCCATGCCCTGCTGCAGCAGCTGCAACTGGGCGACGTGCCGGTGCACCTGGTCGGGCATTCGATGGGCGGCATGCTGGCCGTGCGCTACGCGCTGATGTACCCGCAGGACCTGCGCAGCCTGTCGCTGGTCAACCCGATCGGACTGGAAGACTGGAAGGCGCTGGGCGTGCCCTGGCGCGGCGTCGACGCGTGGTATGCCGGTGAAATGAACATCAGCTACGACAGCATCCGCCGCTACCAGCTGGATGTGTACTACGACGGCAAATGGAAGCCGGCCTACGAACCCTGGGCGCGGATGCAGTCAGGCATGTACGAAGGGCCCGGCAAGCAGGCCGTCGCATGGAGCCAGGCGCTGGCCTCGGACATGGTGTTCAACCAGCCGGTGGTCTACGAACTGAAGAACCTGCAGGTGCCGACCACGCTGTTCATCGGCCAGAAGGACCGCACCGCGATCGGCCGCGACCTGGCGCCGGCTTCGGTGAAGGCGACGCTGGGCAACTATCCAGCGCTCGGCAAGGCGGCGGCCGCAGCGATTCCCGGCGCGACGCTGGTCGAGTTCGCCGAACTGGGCCATTCGCCGCAGGTGCAGGACCCGAAGCAGTTCAACAGCGCCTTGTTGAAGGCGTTGAAATCCCGCTGATCAGCTAGCGTGCTCGTGTAGAGCCGAGCCCATGCTCGGCTTATCCAGCAGGAGGGGATCTCGCCAGGAGCAGCCGAGCATGGGCTCGGCTCTACAAGAACTGTGCGATCAGCCGACGATGCGCAGCACGTCATCCAGCAACGCGGCGGCGGTGACTTCCGCGCCCGCACCCGGGCCCTGGATCAACAGCGGCTGGCGACGGTAGCGATCACTGTGGATGGCGACGCGATTGTCGGTCCCCGCACCCTGCGCCAACGGGTGATCGGCCGGCAGCTCGCGCAGGCCCACCTGCGCACCCCCACCGTCAACACGGCCGACGAAACGCAACACGCGGCCGTTTTCGCGTGCCCGCTGCCAACGCGCCTGCAGCGGCGCATCCAGCTGCTCCAGCGCAGCCACTGCGACCTCCAGCGGCAACGCGGCCAGCGTTTCAGGTACCAGTGAGTCCACCTGCACCTGCGAAGCATCCAGCGCCAGCCCGCTGCTGCGGGCCAGGATCAGCAGCTTGCGGCGCACGTCCTCGCCGGACAGGTCAAGTCGCGGATCCGGCTCGGTGTAGCCGGCCGCCAGCGCCTCGCGCACCGCCGCCGAGAACGGCGACTTGCCGTCATAGCGATGGAACAGCCACGCCAGCGAACCGGACAGCACGCCCTCGATGGCATGGATGTGATCACCACCGGCCACCAGTGCGCGCAGGCTGCTCAGCAGCGGCAGCCCGGCACCGACGGTGGCGCTGTCACCATAGCGCGCACCACTGTCGGCACAGCTGTCTGCAATGGCCTGCGCGCGTGACAGCTGCGCACCACGGCCCAGCTTGTTGGCTGTCACCACATGCACGCCGCGCGCCAGCCACTGCACGTGACGTGCGGCCACGTCTTCGCTGGCGGTGGCATCGACCACCACATCGCCACGCTCCAGCCCTTCGGTGCTGGCCCACGCCGGCGAACTCTGGCCATCGCGTGGCGCACGTCGCGCCAGTTCCAGCGGCAACGCCAGGTCACGATCGATCTCCAGCGCAGTGCGCGAGTTGGCCAGCCATTGCACGCTCGGCAGTTCCAGCCCGCGAGCCCGCAGCGTCTGGTAGCGCTGCACGAAGGCCGAGCCGACTGTGCCAGTACCGAGCAGCGCCAGGCGTCCCGCGCCCAGCGCCGGAATTTCAGCAGCGAGTGCGCTCATGCATCCACCACCTGTTTGCGGCGTGCGGCCGCATCGATCACGACTTCGGCGCGCTGCAGCGCGGCACCGAGATCGGCCAGCAGGTCGCGCTCGGCCTCGATGCCGACCGACAGACGCAGCAGCCCTTCGCTGATACCGGCCGCTGCGCGTGCTTCGGCGGTCATCGCCGCATGGGTCATGGTCGCCGGATGCGCGATCAGGCTTTCGACGCCGCCCAGCGATTCGGCCAGGGTGAAGCAGCGCAGGCCATCCACGAATGCGCGCACTGCCGCGTGCGGATCTTCACCGGCGCAGTGCGCAAGCTCGAACGACAGCATCGCGCCGAAACCGCTCTGCTGGCGCGCCGCGATGGCATGGCCGGGATGTTCGGCCAGGCCCGGGTAGTACACCCTGCCGACGGCCGGATGCTGGTCCAGCAGGGCAACGATCGAGGCGGTATTTTCCTGGTGCACGCGCAGGCGAGCATCCAGCGTGCGCAGGCCACGCAGGGTCAGGAAGGCATCGAACGGTGAACCCGTCAGGCCCAGCGCGTTGCCCCACCACACCAGCTGCTCGTGCACTGCCGGATCACGCGCGACCACTGCCCCGCCCACCACATCGCTGTGGCCGTTGATGTACTTCGTGGTGGAATGCAGCACCAGGTCCGCACCGAACGACAGCGGTTGCTGCAGCGCTGGTGACAGGAACGTGTTGTCGACCACCACGAGTGCGCCGGCCTTGTGCGCGGCATCGATGACGAAGCGCAGGTCGGTGATGCGCAGCAGCGGGTTGGACGGCGTTTCCACCAGCACCAGCTTCGGCTGGGTGGCCAACGCCTGTGCCAGTGCGCGCGGATCGGTCAGGTCGGCGGTGACCAGTTCAAAGTGGCCCTTCCGGGCCAGCGCATTGAACAGGCGCCAGCTGCCACCGTACGCATCGTGCGGCACCACCAGGGTATCGCCCGGCTTCAGCAGTGCGTTCAGCACCAGGTTGATCGCGCCCATGCCGGTGGCGGTGACCACACCACCGACGCCGCCTTCCAGTTCCGCCAGCGCCTCACCCAGCAGGTCGCGGGTCGGGTTGCCACTGCGCGTGTAGTCGTACTGGCGCTTGTTGCCGAAGCCTTCGAAGCTGAAGTTCGACGACAGCACGATCGGCGGCGTGACCGCGCCATGCGCGGTGTCCCGATCGATGCCCGCACGGACGGCGGCAGTGGTGCGACTACAGGACGGCTCGTTGGCGTGCAGGCTCATGCGGACTCTCCAGAGGTGCGGAAGGCGGTGGCGAGGATCGCGTCGATGCGATCGGTTTCTTTGAGGAAGGCGTCGTGGCCATAGGGCGAACGCAGCACGCGCAGGCTGCCGCGCGGGCCCAGCCCTTCGACCAGGCCGACCAGGTCGGCCAGCGGCACCAGGCGGTCGCCCTCCACGGCCACCACCACGGTCGGCGGCAGGATCGCGGCGGGGTCGACACGGTGCAGGTCGATCGATTCGGACAGGCGCAGGTAGGCGGTCACCGGCGTGCGCGCGACGTACTGCGCGCCGGCGGCGTCGAGGTAGTCTTCGGCGGCCACGCGCACGCGGCCATTGATGACCTCCGGGGCAGCGTCGAAGCGCTCGCCGAATTCTTCCGGGGTGCGGTAGCTGAGCATGGCGAACTGCCGGGCCAGGGCCAGGCCGTGGTCTTCGCCGCACTGCAGCTGGCCCAGCGCAACCGCGCGGCGCTGCAGCGCGCGCCACGCGGCGGCATAGGGATGCGGGCGGTGCGCGCCGCTGGCCAGCACCAGTTGGCGCACGCGGGCGCGGTGACGGATCGCGAACTGCTGGCCGACCAGCGCGCCATACGAATAGCCGACGAAGGCCTTCAGCGTGCGGATGCCGAGATGGTCCAGCAGCAGCGCCAGCGCATCGGCCTGGTCGGCAGTATCGATCGGCACATCCAGTGCACCGTCGGCACCGATGAAATCGAAGGCCAGCACGCGCAGCTGCTGCGGGTCGAGCGCGCGGCCGGCACCCACAAGCGCTTCGGCCCAGCCCTTCTCGCTGAACTGTGCGTTGGACGCCACGTGGCGATGGGCGGAAATGCCACCGGCCAGCACCACCACCGGCGCGTTGGCCGGGCCCACCCACTCATAGCGCAGGCGCACCGGGCTGGGGCCTGCATGGCGCATCGACAGCACCGCGGCGAACTCACCGCGCTCGGCGTGCACGCGGTCTGCGACCGGCACGCTGACGGGGACGAAGGGCTCGGGGCGAATGGCGGTACTGGCAGCGAAGCTCATGGCGGGATCCGGTTGGGGAATCGGCCATCGAGCCTTCGCGGGCCCGCGTTCGAGATGCACGTGGGGTGCATGGTTCGAACCATCTTTCGGTGGACGCCACGGTCCCCGCAGGATTTGGCACCTACGCAGACGCTTGCGCGCCTGCGGGCTGCCCCGGCTTCAAAGGGCCTGTCCCTCTGCCGGTCTCGATGGTGGAGCCACGATGCCAGCCCTTTCCGGCACTGTCAATCCCTTCATGCGGATAAAGCGATAGATATTTCCAGAATCAGTCTGCGAGGGCCGTCCCGGTCGCCCCGTTCAGGATCGGGTACAGTCCCGGCGGTCCTCTCGCTGGAAACGCCGATGCCGCGCCTGCCCCTGTCCTGCCTGCTGTTGCCTCTGCTGGCGAGCGCGACCGCACACGCCGGCGACTGGCGCCAGGGCTGGGGACTGGCTCCCCCTTCCGCGCCTGCCACCCGCGCAGGCAGTGCCGAGGGCGCCGCCCCCATGGCCCGGTTGCGCCTGCAGCCGGTCGGTACGCAATGGCAGGCGCGGATCGACAACGGGTTGGCAGGGCCGCTGCAGATCCAGCTGCGCGCCGCCCCCGGACACCCGGTCGAAGGCCTCCCGGTCGAGTCGCTGATCCAGGGCGACAGCAGCCTGGTGGTCGGCCACCTGCCCGCCCCGATCGATGGCCGCATGCTGGATCTGCGCCTGCAGTCGGTGCCGGGCAACCCTGCCGCACAGGCCGAAGATGTCGGCTATCGCCTGCCGTTCGATGCGGCCCGCCTGCGTGTGGACCAGGCGCCGCAGGGGCGATTCAGCCATGACGACGAGGAGAACCGCGACGCGGTCGACTTCGCACTGCCGGAGGGCACCCTGGTGCTGGCCGCGCGCGAGGGCACGGTGATGCAGATCCAGGATGGCTTCCGTGGCAACGGCCAGGACCGCGAGCGCGATGGTGCCCGTGCCAATTTCGTCCGCGTGCTGCACAGCGACGGCAGCATGGCCCTGTACGGCCACCTCCAGGCCGGCGGCATGCGCGTGCGCCGCGGCCAGGCGGTGGGAGCCGGGCAACCGATCGGCCTGTCCGGCAACAGCGGCTACAGCACTGCGCCGCACCTGCACTTCGTGGTGCAGGTCAACCGCGGCATGGGCCTGCGCTCGGTGCCGGTGCGCATCTTCGCCGGGCAGGGCCAGCTGCAGTTCGCCCGCCACGGCGAGGCCGACGGCGGTATCGGGCGCTGACCGGCCCCGGCCGGTATAATCGGGCGCTTATCTCTTTGAAAAGCGCCCCGGGCGGGCGCCACTGCCATGTCCGAAGTCGCCACCGAAGCGTCGCGTCGCCGCACCTTCGCCATCATTTCCCACCCTGACGCCGGCAAGACCACGCTGACCGAAAAGCTGCTGCTGTTCGGAGGCGCGATCCAGATGGCCGGTTCGGTCAAGGGCCGCAAGGCCGCCCGCCACGCCACCTCCGACTGGATGGCGCTGGAAAAGGAACGCGGCATCTCCGTCACCTCCTCGGTGATGCAGTTCCCGTACGAAGGCAAGATCGTCAACCTGCTCGACACCCCTGGCCACGCCGACTTCGGCGAGGACACCTACCGCGTGCTGACCGCAGTGGACTCGGCGCTGATGGTGATCGACGTAGCCAAGGGCGTGGAAGAGCGCACCATCAAGCTGATGGAGGTGTGCCGCCTGCGCGACACCCCGATCATGACCTTCATCAACAAGCTCGACCGCGAGGGCAAGGACCCGATCGAGCTGTTGGATGAAGTGGAGACCGTGCTCGGCATCCAGTGCGCGCCGGTCACCTGGCCGATCGGCATGGGCCAGCGCCTGAAGGGCGTGGTTCACCTGCTGACCGGCGAAGTGCACCTGTACGAACCGGGTCGCAACTTCACCCGCCAGGACTCGACCATCTTCCCGTCCATCGATGCGCCCGGCCTGGCCGAGAAGATCGGTGCACAGATGCTGGCCGACCTGCGCGACGAACTGGAACTGGTGCAGGGCGCCAGCCATCCGTTCGATCTGGACGCTTACCGCGCCGGCAAGCAGACCCCGGTGTTCTTCGGCTCGGGCGTGAACAACTTCGGCGTGCAGCCGCTGCTGGACTTTTTCGTCGAGCATGCGCCGTCGCCGCAGGCGCGAACCACCACCGGCCGCGAAATCGCACCGGAAGAGAACAAGCTGACCGGCTTCGTGTTCAAGATCCAGGCCAACATGGACCCGCAGCACCGTGACCGCGTGGCATTCATGCGGGTCTGTTCGGGCCGTTTCAGCGCCGGCATGAAGACCTTCCACGTGCGCACCGGCAAGGAAATGAAGCTGGCCAACGCGCTGACCTTCATGGCCAGCGACCGCGAGATCGCAGCCGAAGCGTGGCCCGGCGATGTGATCGGCATCCACAACCACGGCACCATCTCCATCGGCGATACCTTCACCGAAGGCGAAGCGGTGACCTTCACCGGCATTCCCAACTTCGCCCCGGAACTGTTCCGCCGCGCACGCCTGCGTGATCCGCTCAAGCTCAAGCAGCTGCAGAAGGGCCTGGCCCAGCTGTCCGAGGAAGGCGCGACCCAGTTCTTCCGCCCGCTGACCAGCAACGACCTGATCCTGGGTGCCGTCGGCGTGCTGCAGTTCGACGTGGCCGCCTACCGCCTGAAGGACGAGTACGGTGTGGAAGCCACCTTCGAGCCGGTCAGCGTGACCACTGCGCGCTGGGTCCACTGCAGCAACGAGAAGAAGCTGGAAGAGTTCCGCGAGAAGAACGCGCTCAACCTGGCGCTGGATGCGGCCGGCCACCTGGTCTACCTCGCTCCGACCCGGGTCAACCTGCAGCTGGCCCAGGAACGCTCGCCGGATGTGCGTTTCTCGGCCACACGCGAAGCGGCGCACACCGTTTCGGCAGGCTGATGCCACGGGGTCGGAGCCCTTTCCACAGAAAAGGACTCCGGCCCCAGCCGTCGCGGGCGGTTCATCCACGCATGGCGGCGATTGACGGATCACGGGACCAACGGCGCAACCCAAGGATTCACCCACCATACGGTGACGGGCGTGCACGTGCCGCCCATCGCGGCGATGATAGGGGGGTGCGGGTCCCCCTCCCCGCGAACGATGCCTACGCCATGTCCACGACTTCCGTTGCTTCGATCCGCGAAGAAATCGCCAGCGCCCTGACCCATGGCCTCGGTGCCGTGCTCGCCCTGGGCGCCGGCGCGGTGCTGATCACCCTGGCCGCAATCTACAGCGATGGCTGGCAGCTGGCCGGCGCCATCGTGTTCGGCATCGCGCTGCTGCTGCTGTACACCGCGTCCACCCTGTACCACGCCATCCAGCACCCGGTCGCCAAGGGCCGGCTCAAAGTGTTCGACCACTGTGCGATCTACGTACTGATCGCCGGCACCTATACCCCATTCACCCTGATCGGCCTGCGCGGCCGGTGGGGCTGGGGCCTGTTCGCCGCGATCTGGACCCTGGCCCTGGCCGGCGTGGTGTTCAAGCTGTTCTACACCGGTCGCTTCAAGCGCCTGTCCACTGCCATCTACGTGGCCATGGGCTGGCTGGTGATCGTGGCGGTCAAGCCGATGCTGGCCTCGATCGACGGCTGGACGCTGGGCTGGCTGCTGGCCGGCGGCCTGTCCTACACGCTGGGCACCTATTTCTACCACCGCGAATCGATTCCCTATTCGCATGCGATCTGGCACCTGTTCGTCATCGGTGGCAGCGTCTGCCACTTCGTCGCGGTCACCATGCAGGTGCTGTAGCACCGGCCCGTGCGTGGCGCGTGCACGCCGCGCACATGGACGCTTCGCGCCCCGTCCACGATGAGGGGGCAACCATGGCAGCGTGAATGCCGCCGCCTCCCCTGCCACAAAGCGCACGAACCGCTGGCGCCTGCGCCGCCCCGGCCCGCGAGGCCGGCGCTGGCTGACGCTGCTGATCTTCCTGCTCGCGGCGATCCTGGTACTGATCGCACTGTGGGACTGGAACTGGTTCAAGGGCCCGGTTGAGCACGCCGTGCAGGCCCGTACCGGCCGCGCACTTCACATCGGCCATCTGGATGTCGACCTCGGCCGGACCAGCACCATCCGTGCCGATGCGATCACCTTCGCCAATGCCGGTTGGGCCAGGCAGCCGAACATGGCCACGGCCGACCGCGTCGAGATCGATGTGCGCGTGTGGCCCCTGCTGCGCGGCAGCGTGCAGCTGCCGGAAGTGCGCCTGACCCGACCGGACGTGCTGCTGGAAACCGCCCCTCGCAAGGGCGAACCGGGCAACTGGGACTTCCTCGGTGACAGCGCTGGCGGCACCAGCCCGCAGCTCAAGCGCCTGCGCATCGACGACGGCCGGCTGCAGTTCCTCGACGCACCGGGCCGTACTGATATCCGCGTGGGCGTGCGCAGCGGCCAGCCGAAGCAGGCCGATGCCTCGCCGCCGCTGCTGGTGCAGGGCAAGGGCCACTGGCAGGGAAACCCGTTCACCCTGCAGGGCGGAACCGAATCACCGCTGGAACTGACCAACAGCGACCACCCGTTCCGCATCCACCTCGACGGACGCGCCGGCGCCACCCACGCGGTGGCCAGCGGCACGCTGACCAATCCGTTCCAGCTGCGCGTGTTCGACCTGCAGTTCGCACTCAGTGGCCAGGACCTGGCCGATCTCTACCCATTGCTCGGCATCGCCATTCCGCCGTCCCCGCCCTACGCGCTGAACGGTCGCCTGAAACGCGACCACGACGTCTGGAGTTACGACGGTTTCACCGGCAAGGTGGGCGACAGCGACCTCGGTGGCAGTCTTCAGTTCGAGGTGGGCCGCGACCGTCCGCGGCTGACCGCGACGCTGGAATCCAAGCGCCTGGACTTCGATGACCTGGCCGGCTTCGTCGGCGCGCCGCCGAAGACCGGCGGCGGCGAAACCGCCAATGCGGAGCAGAAGGCCGAGGCCGCACGGGTGGCCGCGCGCGCGCGCGTGCTTCCGGACACGCCCTACAACCTCGGCAAGCTGCGTGCGATGGATGCCGATGTGCGCTGGAAGGCCCACCGCATCAACGCACCGTCATTGCCATTGGACGACATGGATGCCCATCTGCTGCTGGATGACGGGGTGCTGCGGCTGGCACCACTGAACTTCGGCGTCGCCGGCGGCGATATCCGCAGCACCATCCGCATGGACGCACGCCAGCCGCAGATCAGCACTGCGCTGAAGGCGAGCGTGCGCGGCGTTCAACTGGGCCAGCTGTTCCCCGATGCCAAGCTGGCCGAACAGGCCAAGGGCGGCATCGGCGGTGAGGTGGACCTGAGTGGCCGCGGCAATTCGATCGCCGCGATGCTCGGCAGCAGCAGCGGCAAGGTCGGCCTGGCGATGGGCCGTGGCCATGTCGGCAACCTGGTGATGGAGCTGGCCGGCCTGGATATCACCGAATCGCTGAAATTCCTGGTGACCGGCGACAAGCAGATTCCCCTGCGCTGCGCCTTCGCCGACTTCGGTGTGCGCGACGGCCTGATGACCAGCCAGGCGCTGGCGGTGGACACCACCGACACGATCCTCATCGGCGAAGGCACCGTCAGCCTGCGCGACGAAACCCTGGACCTGCTGTTGAAGCCGCGCCCGAAGGACAAGAGCATCCTGGTACTGCGCTCGCCGCTGCACATTGCCGGCACGTTCAAGGACCCGTCGTTCCGCCCGGACTTCAAGGCGCTGGGCATCCGCGGTGCGGTGGCCCTGGCGCTGGGCAGCATCGCCCCGCCGGCGGCCTTGCTGGCGACGATCGAGCTGGGGCCGGGCAAGGACGCCGACTGCGGCGGGCAGTATGCGAAGTAGGGTTACAGCGTTGTTCGCGGCGCCTGCATTGATGGTGGCTTGAGGGGGACGGGTGACGCAGGCAGGACACGCCGCAAGTACGTCCCTGTAGCAACTGTGTTGACGGAGGGGCCTGGCCCCTCCATGAGACGGGCACGGTAGTGCCGGCCGCTGGCCGGCAGCCTTTTGGGACACGCGCAGGCTGGCTTCAGGCGGGGATCGATCCGCCTTGAGCGTCGCGCACGCGGGCGTTGAGAATCACCAGCATCTTCCGCATCACTGCCACGATGGCCACCTTGCCTTCCTTGCCACGGGCTCGTAGCGACTGGTAAAAATCGCGCAACCGAGGTTCATGCCGCATGGCCGACATTGCCGCCATGTAGAGCACTTGCCGGATTTCGGCTCTTCCACCATGGATGCTTCGTTTTCCTCTCATCGTGCCGCTGTCTTGGGACATCGGGGCTACCCCGACCAAGCTGGCGATGCGCTTGCCAGTGATCCTGCCAAGCTCTGGCAGATAGCTGGCTAGAACTGCCTGCAGCGCAGGCCCTACGCCCTTCATCGACTTCAGCGTCTTCAGTTGAGGCTGCTGACCAACCTGCTCGGCGATCTGCTTGCCCAGACGCTCAACCATCGTTTGGAGGCGGGTGATGTTGCCTTGCAGTAGTCGGCGCAGTTCACGATCAAGCACCATTTCCTGCTGCTGCCGCGCGATGGTCAGGGCGTCCATCGCCTGCCGACGTGCCCGAACGAACTCCCGCATCTTCTGCTGCCAAGACTGCAGCGGCTGATAGGGAGGCAGCTTCACCAGGGAGGCCATCTGCGCCAACGCATGGGCATCCAAACGGTCGGTTTTGGCAATCTGACCCAACCCCTGAGCCAGTTTCCGGGCGCGCAAGGCATTGGCACGGGCCACCGGATGACCGGCCTTGTGCAGGAAATCCAGCACCGGCTGCTCATAGCCACCTGTGGCTTCAAGCACGATCTGGCTGGTCGGACGCTTCTTCAGCCAAACATCCAGTTCAGAAAACCCGGACCGGTTGTTGCTGACCTGCAGAGTTTGTCCGTCCGTCGTACCGATATCCAGCTGACGCTTGCTGACATCAATCCCGATCCCGTTCATCACCTGACTCCGTATAGTCTGGTAGGGTCGAGAGCTCCCCCGCTTGCCCAGTCTTATCGCTTCGAGTGGTCGCTCCAGCAACTGTTCGGGCGGATCAAGGGAGATTCCGGCGTGGGCGCCAAGCTACAGGGCGATCGTCGCGATCCTGGCTACGGATCGTCGAGATCCAGGCTCGTACGGCGGCCCACGCCGGCTCTCGACACCTACGCTGACAGATTTCCATCGAGCCCCCATGGATGGGTCTATGGCGTGTCCTGCCCAGCCGCACCCTCCGTCTCCCAACGTGTCAGGAAGGCGCTGCTTTGGCTTTGGCTGTGGCTTTCAGCTTCGAAAAGCGGGCCGGCGGGCCGCAGGCCCGCCAGCGACACCCTCACCCGGCGACGATGTACTGCTGCAGTTGATCCAGCTCCCGCCGCTGCGCATCGATCACCGACTTCACCAGGTCGCCGATGGAGATCACCCCCAGCACCTGCGCGCCCTCCACGACCGGCAGATGGCGGATGCGATAATCGGTCACCAACTGCAGGCAATGCTCCACCTGCTCGCCCGGCGACACCGTCACCACCTGCGACGTCATGATCTCTGCCACCGCCGTATCGCGCGAAGAGCGATCACGCAACACGATCTTGCGCGCGTAATCACGCTCGGACAGGATTCCCACCAGCCGCGGGCCGTCCATCACCAGCACCGCACCGATGCCCTTTTCCGCCATCAACCGGATCGCATCGATCACCGCCGCATCCGGCGCGACCGCATGTACTTCAGGAGACTTGCCGTCCAACAGTTGCCGTACCGTGGTCATCTGCCTGCCCTCCCAGGGTGGGTTGCGGGACCGAGTCTGCCACGGACGATGCTAGCCAGGCGTCAACCAGGTACAACGGCCGCTGCTTGGACTCCTCGTACAGCCGCCCCAGGTACTCGCCGATCAGGCCAAGCGCGATCAGCTGCACGCCGCCCAGGAACAGGATCACCGCCATCATCGTCGGCCAACCCGCCACCCGGTCGCCATACAGCGCCGCCTTCACGATCACCCACAGGCCGAACAGGAAAGCGACGGCCGCGGTTGCCAGCCCGAGGTAGGTCGCCGCCCGCAACGGCACGGTCGAGAACCCGGTAATGCCTTCGAGGGCGAAATTCCACAGCCGCCACAGGCTGAACTTGCTGGTGCCGGCCACGCGCGCGTGGCGGTGGTAGGGCACGGCGATCCGCTTGAATCCCACCCAGCTGAAAAGCCCCTTCATGAAACGGTGGCGCTCGCGCATCCCGCGCAGGGCGTTCAGCGCGCGCGGTGACAGCAGGCGGAAGTCCCCGGTATCGGCCGGAATCGGTGTCCGCGAGAGGCGGCCCATCACCCGATAGAACATCGCTGCCGTGGCGCGCTTGATCCAGGCCTCGCCATCGCGGGCCATGCGCGTGCCGTAGACGTTGTCATGACCTTCGCGCCAGCGCGCGACGAACTCCGGCACCAGCTCCGGCGGGTCCTGGCCGTCGGCATCGAGGATCATCGCCGCACCCTCGTGCACCAGATCCAGGCCGGCGGTCAGCGCCGCTTCCTTGCCGAAGTTGCGCGACAGCTTCAGCGCCGATACGCGTGCATCGGCCTGGGCCAGCCCGGCGATCACTTCCCAGGTGCGGTCATGGCTGCCGTCGTCCACATAGAGGATGTGACCGTCGATGTCGGGCATGCCGTCGAGCACCGCGCACAGCCGTGGATGCAGCAGCGGCAGTGCCAGGGCCTCGTTGTAGGCGGCGATGACGAAGGTAAGCCGTTCGCGGGTCATGGCCGGATTGTACGTTGCCGGCAGGCGCCCGGCCCGTCGCCTGCCAATTGCAGCGCCGGGCTCAGTCCTCCGACAGATAGGACGCACCACCCAGCTGGCGCGCCTGGCGTTGGATCCACGCGGCCCGCCGCTGCACATACGGCCCAGGCTTTGCCGCGTTGTAGCGACGCGGTGCCGGCAACACCGCGGCCAGGCGCGCGCTCTCGGCCGGACTCAGCCGGGCCGCGTCCTTGCCCCAGAATTTCTGCGCTGCCGCTTGCGCGCCATACACACCATCACCGAATTCGGCAATGTTGGCGTACATCTCCAGGATCCGCTCCTTTGGCCACAGCGCCTCGATCAGCACCGTGTACCAGACTTCCAGGCCCTTGCGGATCCAGCTGCGGCCCTGCCACAGGAACAGGTTCTTGGCCACCTGCTGGCTGATCGTGCTGGCGCCGCGCAGGCGCCCGCCCCTGGCGTTGTGGTCGCGCGCCTTTTCGATGGCCTGCAGGTCGAAGCCGTTGTGGTCGGGGAAGCGCTGGTCCTCGGCCGCCACCAGCGAGATCGGCAGGCTCGGTGCCATCTGGTCGAGGTCGCGCCACTGGTAATGCAGCCGATAGGACCAGTCGGCCTCGCCCAGCGCCTCGCCATAGCGCCACAGCATCACCATGGACACCGGCGGGTCGATGAACCGCAGCACCAGCACCTGCAGACAGCTGAAGGCGGCCAGCAGCACCGGCAGCCACAGCAGCCGCTTCCAGCGCCAGCGTCGCCGGCGCGGCGCGGCGACCACGGCCTCTACCTTGTGCTGCTCTCCCGCTGCCCCCATTACTGGTGCATCCTTCTTCTGTCTGGTTGTCGGCGCATTATCCGGCAACCGCCCCCGTTTACGCGCGATGTGAGCCGATGACCGCCAACCCCGATTCCCTGATCCGTTTCCTGCTCCCCGACGCCGGCGTGCGTGGCGTGCATGTGCACCTGCAGGCCACCTGGCAGGAAATCCTGTCCCATGCCGCCTACCCGGACGCCGCTGCCGAACTGCTTGGCGAGGCCTGCGTCGCCTCGGCGCTATTCACCGGCCACACCAAGATCGACGGGCGCCTGTCGGTGCAGCTGCGCAGCAGCACCGCGCTGCGCACCCTGTTCGCCGAATGCACCGCCGCCGGCACCCTGCGCGGTATCGCCCAGCTCAGCGAGGGTGGCGACGCACCGCGTGACCTGTCCCGCCTCGGTGATGACGCAATCCTCGCCATCACCATCGAGAACCCCGGCCTGGACCCGCGCGAGCCGCAGCGCTACCAGAGCCTGGTCGCGCTGACTGCGCCGGAACTGGACGAGGCCTTCGAGGACTACTTCCGCCAGTCGGAGCAGCTGCCAACCCGCCTGCTGCTGGCGGCCGACCGCAACGGTGCCGCCGGCCTGCTGCTGCAGAAGCTGCCGGGCGACGAAGGCGACGAGGATGGCTGGGCCCGCGCCAGCGCCCTGTTCGAAACCCTGGGCAAGGCCGAACTGCTGGCGACCCCGGCCGAGCAGCTGCTGCACCGCCTGTTCCACGAGGAGCGGCCGGAACTGCTGGGCGACAAGCCGCTGTCCTTCGCCTGCTCCTGCTCGCGCGAGCGGGTGGCTGGCATGCTGCAGTCATTGGGCGAGGACGAAGCCCGCGCGGCCGCCGAGGCCACCGGCGCCGTCGAGGTGCGTTGCGAATTCTGCGGGCGTGAGTATCACTTTCCATTGACGGAGTTCGGCATACTGTTCCACGGCGCCCAGGGGGCTGTAGCGGCGCCTGAACGACTTCAGTAAACGGCAGTCTTGTACCTGGGGAGGATCAAGGCTTGTTAAGAATTCATAAACACCCTAGGATCGAGTTCCCGTCCCCACGGGAACTTCCGTTGTCCGTCCCTGTCTGAACTGGTCCGATGCGTACCTTCCTGCGTCTACCGCTGGCCCTGCTGATCGCCCTTGGCGCGATCACGGGCGTGCATGCGCAGAGCAAGGACACCCGCACCGTGTTGCCGGTATGGAACAAGGGCAGCGGCAAGGTCGAGGCGCTGCTGTACCTGGAGCCGACCGGCGAACAGGCAGCCGGCGCCCGATGGCATTTCGGCCGCAATTCGCTGGACGCGGCCTTTGGCCTGTCCTCCGGCGATTCGCTGGGCCTGCTCTGCAACAGCAGCAGCGGCACCAGCATCAGCGGCCTGGCCAGCCATTGCATGCTGGCCAGCCTGGGCGACGAGGATGATCTGAACAGCCGTCGTTTCAGTGGTACCGCCGCGCTGAACCGCGGCAACAGCCGCCTGGGCATCACCGCCGGCACCGGCCGTGAAACCCTGCCCGCCTGGTTGGCGGGCCCGAACAAGACGCCCTCGCTGCGCGCCGAGCAGAACGATCTGACCGTGTTCGCGCAGAAGAACATCGGCCGCGAAGGCTTCGTCTCCATCGCCGGTACCTACGCCAAGGCACGCCTGGTACCGCTGGCCGACGCTTCGCCGGCCATCGTCGATCGCTGGGACAGCAAGAGCCTGAGCATCGGTGCCGGTTACGGCAACTTCACCGGCAGCATCATCGGCCGCGTGGTCGACGTGCCGGGCAAGCCCGGCAAGTGGGAAGGCCTGGGCATCGGCCTGACCTGGCGTACCCCGTGGTCCGGCCAGCTGACCGTCGGCGCCGAGAACGTGATCAGCCGCGGCAAGAATCCATTCTCCCCGCGCAACGAAAGCAACGACGACGGCACCGTGCCGTACGTGCGTTACGAACAGGATCTCTGATCCCCCTATCAGGTTCAGCAACGATATTCCCGAAGGCGCCGAAAGGCGCCTTTTTTGCATCTGCGTGCCTGGCTCGCACTTGCATGAGCGGTATCGACCGCAGAGCGTATCGACATATTGGGATACATATCAGTCGAAACTTTTTTCATCATTCTGCGTTAACAAACGAGGCAGATCAGCACGACCATGCCAGCAACCCGTTGATTGGACTGGGAAAAGCGCGTTTTTACCAAAATCACAGACTTCATTAACACAGCTTTAATTCTTGGCGAACGCCCGTTACTATCGGGTCAGCCTCGCGATTTGGGAGCGCTTTTTCGCTCCCCCGCCGGGCATTAACCCCAGCCAAGATTTCTTGGAGAGAGAGAGCCAATGAAACTCAAGTCCAGCCAGCTGCGTGACGCAGTTGTGATCGCGCTTGTCGCCGGTGCCACCACCGCGACGGCCCACGCCCAGGAAGCCACCAACCTCGACCGTATCGAGGTCACCGGTTCGCGCATCCGTCAGGTCGATACCGAAACCGCCCAGCCCGTCCTGAGCATCAGCCGCGCTTCGATCGAGAAGAGCGGCTTCAAGACGGTTGCCGACGTCCTGCAGAACATCTCTGCCGCCGGCAGCCCGGCCATCAGCCGTTCCGAGCCGCTGTCCTCCGGCGAAGCCGTCGGTGGCTTCTACATCGACCTGCGCAACCTCGGTGCCGAGCGCACCCTGGTGCTGGTCGACGGCAAGCGCCTCGGCGCCAGCGTCAGCGGCCTGCAGGACGTGTCGCAGATTCCGTCGGCCATCGTCGAGCGCATCGACGTGCTGAAGGACGGCGCCTCGTCGATCTACGGCTCCGACGCGATCGCCGGCGTGATCAACATCATCACCCGCAAGAACTTCCAGGGCCTGGAAGCCAACGCCTACGTCGGCCAGTACGGCGAAGGCGACGGCCAGAAGACCAGCTACGACTTCGTGGCCGGCTTCACCGGTGACCGTGGCTCGATCACCATCGGCGCCGAGTACGCCGAAGAAAAGGAAGTGTGGGCCAAGGACCGCTGGTTCAGCCGTTACCCGCGCACCACCTTCCACCCGGCCCAGAACTGGAGCCCGGTCAGCCAGTGGGGCACCATCATCGATCCGGATACCGATGACTGGCTGGTGCTGAACCGCGGTGGCGACTATCGCGACGTCAACCAGTACCACGACCAGGACTTCGCCGGCATCACCGGTGATACCAGCAACTCCAACACGCAGATGCACCTGCTGACGCCGACCAAGCGTCGCTCGGTGTTCGCCAACGTCCAGTACGACCTGACCGACAACATCCGCTTCGTCTCCGACCTGCTGTATACCCGTCGTGAGTCGCAGGCCCAGGTCGCAGGCTATCCGTTGCAGTCCGCGTCGTATGAGCGCCTGGGTGCCAAGTGGGATGCCGACAGCTACTACAACCCCTTCGGCAAGGATATGGGCTTCATGCGCCGTGGCTGGGAAGTGCCGCGCCTGTCGACCAACAAGCTGACCACCTTCCGCTTCACCGGCGCCCTGCAGGGCAGCTTCCAGTTCAATGACAAGTACTTCGACTGGGAAGCCGGCTACATCTACCAGAACTCGGAGAACCAGCAGAGCCAGACCGGCAACTACAACGTGCTGGCGGTCAATGCCGCCACCGGTCCGTCGTTCTTCAACCCGGCCACCGGCCGCGTCGAGTGCGGTACGGCCGCTGGCCTGGTTGACGGTTCCAATCCGATCTATGGCCCGGGCGCCGGCGGCTGCCTGCCGTGGAACCCGGCCATTCCGTACGGCCGTACCGGTGACGGTGGCCTGACCGGCAACCCGGATCTGCAGCAGTTCCTGTTCCCGACCACCAAGAACACCGGTGAAGTCACCACCAAGACCTACTACGCGAACATCGCCGGCAGCCTGTTCACCCTGCCCGCCGGCGACCTGGGCTTCGCGCTGGGTTACGAGTACCGCGAAGACAAGGGTTCGTACAATCCGGACGCGCTGTCGCAGACCGGCTACTCGACCGATCTGGCCGCCGGCCCGACCGGTGGTGGTTACGACGTCAACGAAGTCTATCTGGAGTTGAATGTTCCGATCCTGGCCGACCTGCCGGGTGCCAAGGAACTGAGCTTCAACGCCGCCACCCGTTACTCGAAGTACAGCACCTTCGGCGACACCACCAACAACAAGTTCGGCCTGAAGTGGAAGCCGATCGACCAGCTGCTGGTACGTGCGACCTACGCCGAAGGCTTCCGTGCGCCGACCATCGACAATCTGTACGGTGGCAGCTCGCAGACCTTCGCGTACTTCACCGATCCGTGCGACACCTCGTTCGGCTCAACTGATCAGCCGGGCGTCGCCGCCCGTTGTGCCGCGGCCATCGGTCCGACCGCCAGCACCTTCCGCCAGCTGCGCCAGGGTTATGTGCCGGCCAGCGGTCCGGATGAGCAGACGCCGGATCCGTTCAACGCCGTCTCCAACCCGAACCTGACTCCGGAAAAGTCCAAGTCCAAGACCGTTGGCCTGGTGTGGAGCCCGACCTTCGCCCAGGGCCTGAACATGAGCCTGGACTGGTGGAACATCAAGATCACCAACACCATCGTCACCGACAGCCCGGATGACCAGCTGAACGACTGCTACGTGCTTGGCATCGCCGAGCGCTGCAACTCGTTCACCCGTGATCCGAACCGTCACAACGTGATCAACCTGACCTACGCACCGCGTAATGCCGGTTACCAGGAAACCGAAGGCTTCGATTTCGACGTGGCGTACCGCTTCGAGACCGACAGCTGGGGTACCTTCAGCGCCAACCTGCAGAACAGCTACGTCACCAAGAACGTACTGAAGACCACCAACGCGCAGCAGGTGCCGGTGTCGATCCTCAACGGCTTCGGCAGCAACTTCCGCCTGCGTTCGAACCTGGTGCTGGGCTGGGAGCGTGGCGACTGGGGCGTGACCTGGGGCACCCGCTACTTCTCCAGCGTCAAGGAGCGTTGCTACTACAGCGACGAGTGCAGCCTGCCGGACTTCGGTTCGCCGGATCCGGTGCGTGACCAGCCGATGAACAAGCGTGGCTCGACCATGTTCCACGACGTCCAGGTCTCCTGGAACGCACCGTGGAATGCGACCATCGCCGTCGGTGCGCGCAACGTGTTCGACCACTACGGCCCGCAGATGTACTCGGCACCGAACTCGCAGTTCTCCTACTACGGTGGCTACGACATCGGTCGCTTCATGTACATGCAGTACAAGCAGAAGTTCTGATCGGGAACCTGATCAGCTGATGCAGCAACGGCCCCGAAAGGGGCCGTTGTTCTTTGTGCGCCATGGACGGGCGCTGGCCAGCGCACAACAAAAAAGGCCGCAGCATCGCTGCGGCCTTCCTTCGAGATCATTTCCGGGCACTCATCCGTTCGGAATCAGCGTCTCGATCAGATGCTCGACGTACGCTTCGAAATCCTCGCGCGCCTGCTTGGGCTGCTGCAGCTGCAGCGACAACTGCAGGAAGCCGACATAAGCGGCGTACGCAAGGCGTGCGCGATGACGCGCATCGGTCGAGCTGAGGCCGGCCTGGCGGAACGAGGCGACCAGATAGTCGAGGCGACGCTGCGAGACCCGGTCGATCACCGGCCGCACCATCGGATGATCCAATGCCTTCAGCAGCTCGCTGTAGATGATGTGCGGCTGCACTTCATGCGCCACCATCTGGAACAGCTGGCGCAGGCGCACACGCGGATCCGGTACGTCTTCCAGGCTGCCGAACACCTGTTCCTGTTCGAACAGTTCCCAGCGTTCCAGCGCCGCCTGCAGCAATGCGTCGCGCGAAGGGAAATGCCAGTAGAAACTGCCCTTGGTAACGCCGAGCCGCCGTGCCAGCGGCTCCACCGCGACGGCGCCTACGCCTTGTTCAGCAATCAGGTCGAGGGCCGCCTGGGCCCAGTCTTCGGCACTCAGGCGGCTGTTGCGGCCGGCGCGCGGTTCGCCGGCGGAAGCGTCAGGTTGATTCATGGACTGATTTAACCATACGCCGGGGTTCGTTGCAGTACGCGGTTGCGGTCGAAACCGTCGCAGGCCCCTCGGAAGGGTCCCTCCACGCGCATTCTGCAACGCACCATACCGTGCAGTATTGACTTCCCCTCGAAGCTCTCCATACTAGCAAGTATGGTTATGTCCCCAACTCCCGCTGCGTTCCATGACCTGCGCCTGGACGCCGCCCATGGCGCCCGCCTGGCGGCGACCGCCAGCGAGCATGGCCGGCGCGGCCGGGTCCTGTTCGCCCATGGCTTCGGCCAGACCCGCCATGCCTGGAACGCCACTGCCCGCGCACTGAACGCGGCCGGCCTGCAGACGCTGGCCTACGACGCCCGCGGCCATGGCGATTCCGACTGGAATGGCACCGATCTGCCCTATCACGGCGAACAGTTCGCCGACGACCTGATCGTGCTGGCCGGCGAACAGCCGCGCCCGCCGGTACTGGTTGCCGCTTCGATGGGTGGCCTGTTCGGCCTGCTGGCCGAATCGCGCTGGCCGGGCCTTTTCTCGGCCATGGTGCTGGTCGACATCACCCCGCGCTGGGATACCGCGGGTGTCGAGCGCATCCTCGCCTTCATGACCGCCCATCCCGACGGCTTCGCCTCGCTGACCCAGGCCGCCGACGTGATCTCGGCCTACATGCCGCACCGGCCGCGCAAATCCGAGCAGTCGCTGCGTGCGCTGCTGCGCGAGGACGGCCACGGGCGCTGGCGCTGGCATTGGGACCCACGCCTGGTGGCCGAGCTGGCGCGCGACAGCGAACAGCACCAGGACGCACTGGCCGAGGCCGCACGCCAGGTGAAGTGCCCGCTGCTGCTGGTCAGCGGCGGCCGCAGCGACCTGGTCACGCCGCAGACCGTGGCCGAATTCCTGGCGCTGGCGCCGCATGCGCGCCATGTACAGCTGCCGCAAGCGACCCACATGGTCGCCGGCGATGACAACGACGCCTTTACCGCTACTGTGTTGGACTATCTGGACGTGTTGCCCGCAGCGGACGCTGCGGCTTCGTCCGCCACAAACGAGCACGTCACCGGAGCACGCTCATGAGCATCGTTCTTCCCTTCCTCGCCTTGCTGCTGGCAGGCGCCTTCGTCGCCTACCACCGCATGCGGCTGGTTACCTGGACGCTGATCAGCGTGGCCCTGCTGGCCGCCTGCTGGTTCATTCCCTACGTCAACCAGACCGCCACCATCGTCGCTGCGGCGGTGCTGGCGGTGATCGCCGTGCCGCTGCTGCTGCCGTTCATCCGCAAGCCGCTGCTGACCGGCCCGATGATGAAGGTGTTCCGCAAGGTGCTGCCGCCGCTGTCGCAGACCGAGCGCATCGCGCTGGAAACCGGTTCGGTTGGTTTCGAGGGCGAACTGTTCACCGGTGATCCGGACTGGAACATCCTGCTCAACTACCCCAAGCCGCAGCTGACTGCTGAAGAACAGGCCTTCCTCGATGGCCCGGTGGAAGAGCTGTGCACGATGGTCAACGACTGGGAAATCACCCACGTCCACGCCGACCTGCCGCCGGAGCTGTGGGCCTTCATCAAGAAGAACAAGTTCTTCGGCATGATCATCCCGAAGGAGTACGGCGGCCTGGGCTTCTCCGCGCTGGCCCACCACAAGGTGATCCAGAAGCTGGCCTCGGTGTCCTCGGTGGTCAGCTCCACCGTCGGCGTGCCCAACTCGCTGGGCCCGGGTGAACTGCTGGTGCATTACGGCACCCAGGAACAGAAGGACCAGTACCTGCCGCGCCTGGCCGATGGCCGCGAAGTGCCCTGCTTCGGCCTGACCGGTCCGTTCGCCGGCTCCGACGCCACTTCGATCCCGGACTACGGCATCGTCTGCAAGGGCGAGTGGAACGGCGAGCAGGTGCTCGGGGTCAAGCTGACCTTCGACAAGCGCTACATTACCCTGGCCCCGGTCGCTTCGCTGATCGGCCTGGCCTTCCGCATGTACGACCCGGATGGCCTGATCGGCGATACCCGCGACATCGGCATCACCCTGGGCCTGCTGCCGCGTGATACCGCCGGCGTCGAAATCGGCCGTCGCCACTTCCCGCTGAACTCGACGTTCCAGAACGGTCCGATCCGCGGCAAGGACGTGTTCATTCCGCTGACCCAGCTGATCGGCGGCGCAGCCATGGCCGGCAAGGGCTGGAACATGCTCAACGAGTGCCTGGCGGTGGGCCGCTCGATCACCCTGCCGTCCACCGCCAGCGGCGGTGCCAAGGCCGGTGCCGCCGTGACCGGCGCCTATGCGCGCATCCGCAAGCAGTTCGGCCTGTCGGTCGGCCGCTTCGAGGGCGTGGAAGAAGCGCTTGCCCGCATCGGCGGCAAGGCGTACAAGATCAGTGCGCTGTCGCAGGCCACCGCCGCTGCGGTTGACCGTGGCGATGTGCCGTCGGTGCCGTCGGCCATCGCCAAGTACCACTGCACCACCATGAGCCGTGAAGTGATCTCGGACATGATGGACGTGATCGGCGGCAAGGGCATCATCCTGGGGCCGCGCAACTTCGCCGGCCGCAGCTGGCAGGCCGCGCCGATCGCGATCACCGTGGAAGGCGCCAACATCATGACCCGCAGCCTGCTGATCTTCGGCCAGGGTGCGATCCTCTGCCACCCGTGGGTGCTGAAGGAAATGAAGGCCGCGCAGGATCCGGATACCCGTGCCGGCCTGCAGGAGTTCGACCGCAGCCTGTTCGGCCACATCCGCTTCGGCATCTCCAATGCCGTGCGTTCGTTCTGGTTCGGCCTGACCGGCGCGCGCTTCGGCGCCGCCCCGGGCGACGCCTACACCCGCCGCTACTTCCGCAAGCTGGACCGTTACTCGGCCAACCTGGCGCTGATGGCCGACATCTCGATGATGACCCTGGGCGGCAAGCTGAAGTTCAAGGAATCGCTGTCCGGCCGCCTGGGCGACGTGCTGAGCCATGTCTACATGACCAGCGCCATGCTCAAGCGCTACCACGACGAAGGTGCACCGCAGGCCGACCAGCCGCTGCTGGCCTGGGCCTTCCATGACAGCGTGCACAAGATCGAAGAGTCGCTGTCGGCCGCGCTGCGCAACTTCCCGATCCGTCCGATCGGCTGGCTGATGTGGGCGCTCATCTTCCCGTTGGGCCGTCGTGCCGAGGCTCCGGGTGATCGCCTGAGCCGCCGCGTCGCCGCCCTGCTGATGGCGCCGAATGAAGCCCGCGACCGTCTCGCCAATGGCGTGTTCCTGACCCCGTGCGAGAACAACCCGGGTGGCCGCATCAACAGTTACCTGAGCAAGGCGATCATGGCCGAGCCGGTGGAGCGCAAGTTCCTGAAGGCACTGAAGAGCAAGGGCATCGAGGCGCTGGACTTCAAGAGCCAGCTGGACGAAGCCGTGGCCGAAGGCGTGATCACCCAGGACGAGCGCAGCCTGCTGGAAGAGCTGCGTACGCTGACGCTGGATACCATCACCGTGGACGACTTCGACACCCACGAACTGCGCGCGGCCAGCTACTACGACCGCCAGCACAAGGACCCGCATTCGCAGGCGGCCTGATCGCCCGCGACACGCGTTGCCTCGACGGCGGGCCTTGGCCCGCCGTCGCTTTATCCGCCGACCGGAATCCTCCTCATGTCCACGCCCCTGCTCTCGCTCTACAACCGCCTGCAGCGCTGGCCTGCCGGCACCTGGCTGTTCTCACGTGCGGTGTGTTTCAAGGCGCCCTACTTCGCCAGCATCGCGCCACGCATCACCCGCCTGGAACACGGCCGCTGCGAAGGCACGCTGGCCGACCGCCGCAGAGTACGCAACCACATCGGCACGGTGCACGCGATCGCGATGTGCAACCTGGCCGAACTGACCGCCGGGTTGATGGTCGATGCATCGCTGCCGAAGGGCATGCGCTGGATCCCGAAGGGGATGCAGGTGCAGTACCTGGCCAAGGCGCGTGGCACGCTGCAGGCGGTGGCGCTGCCGGCACAGCCTATTGTTGTCGCGGCCGAGGGCTATGCGCTGCCGGTGACGGTCAGCGTGCGCGACCGCGCGGGGACGGAAGTGTTCAGCGCGGTCATCGACATGTGGATGTCGCCGGCGAAGTAAGTTCCCGCGAACGGCGCAGCCCCTCGTGGGTGGGTCGCGAAATGCGGTTTATAGGCTGGCCGGAGGGGTGGGGCCGGGCGGGGACGCCGCAAGTACGTCCGTGTAGGCTTAGCCGCGCCATCCATGGCGCGGATTGATCTGGCCCCCTGAAAACGGACGCCATGAAGCCGTTTCAGGCGGCAGCCCGGAGCTGCCGGGCGTAGTTGTTAGGCGAGTGGTAGCCCAGCGCCGAGTGTAGCCGGGCTGGATTGTAGAAGCCGTGGATGTAAGCAGCGATGCACTGGCTGGCTTGTTCCCTACTGGCGTAAGGCTCGGCAGCCTCTTCTGTCTTGAGCGTCGCAAAGAAGCTCTCGGCCACCGCGTTGTCCCAGCAATTGCCAGGCCGGCTCATGCTTTGGACCACGTCATGGGACTGCAGCAGCTGGCGAAACTCGTTCCCCCAGTACTGCCCACCACGATCTGAATGGAAGATCAGGCCGGGTCGTTGTGGATGCAGAGCCCAGGCATTGGCAAATGCTTTCACCACCAGCTCTTCAGTCAGACGCTTGGAAACGCTGTAGCCCAGCACCTGCCGGGTCTGGACGCTGATGACCACGGCCAGATGCAGCCATCCCTGGCGGGTGGGGACATACGTGATATCCCCGACCCACGCCGTCGGTCCGGTTCCGGGGGCAAATTGCCGATCCAGCAGGTTGGGGGCGAGCTGAGATGAGCCGCCGGAGGACTTGGGTCGGAATCGGCCTTTGGTCTTGCCCTGGATTCGCTCCTCGGCCATTAACCGTGCCACGCGCTTGTGGCCGACTGGATGATTCCTGGCTCGTAAGGCCCTGACCAGCCGACGTCGCCCATAACTGCGCTTGCTGGTCACATGAATGGCCCGAAGCTCGGTACGCAGGGCCGAATCGGCATCGCACGCTTGGGCACATTGCCGACGCAGGTAATCATGGAATCCAGAGACAGAAACCCCAAGAACCCGACACAACAACCTGGTCGGGTAGTGAGTCCTTTGACTGGCGACGAAGGCGTACCTCACTTGGACTCTCTGGCAAAGAACGCCGCCGCTTTTTTTAGGATTTCCCGCTCCATCTTCAGATTGGCGTTCTCGGCCCGAAGGCGGCTGATCTCGCTTTCCAGGTCGGTGGTTGGCCTGCGAGCCTCAGAGGTCAGAGACCGGCCAGCACGGACCGCGTCAAGCCAATTTGCCAGCGTCTTGACCGACATCTCCAGCTGACGGGCTGCTGCGGCAGGCCCGAGCGACTCGGCCAACTCCACGGCTTGGTGCTTGAACTCATCGGTATAGCTACGACGGGTGATACGGGACATAAGGGACCTCCAAGTGCGATCAAAGTATCGCTTCTTGGCGTCCGCTGACGGGGGGCCAGATCAGATACCCCGCCCGGCCCCACCCCTCCGACCTCTGACAGATCTCTGTGGCGTCCACCCACGCAAGAGAAAAAAGAAGAGCAAGAGCAAAAGCAAAAGCATAAGCGGCCCACCGGCCGCTTTTTTCATGCGCGCAGAACCCACGAGCGCAGCGATCCGCTGTTGCTGTTGATCTTCTTTTTCTTCTCCGTGGGCTGGCCGCCCACGGAAACTGTCAGGGGTGGGGCGGGTGGGCCGTGCAGGGGCGTTGGCGCCATGGATGGCGCCATCGAGCTTACATGGACGTACTTGCAGCGTCCCCTGCACGGCCCACCCGCCACACCCAACACATGACCCGCTTTACGCGACCACTCCACGAGGGGCTGCGCCGTTGGCTGGAAACTACGCTACCGCGCGAAACACCAACGCCAGGATCGCAGGCACCGCCTGGATCATGAAGATCCGGCGGCTCACGCTGTACGCCCCATAGCACCCCGCCACCACCACGCAGGCCAGCGAGAACGTCACCAGCACCGGCTGCCCGATCACCAGCCCCACCACGATGCCTGCTGCCAGGAAGCCGTTGTACAAGCCCTGGTTGGCCGCCAGCACGCGCGTGGTCGCCGCCTTCTCCGGCGTGTTGCGGAACGTCTTCAGACCCAGCGGGCGGGTCCACAGGAACATCTCCAGCGCCAGGAAATAGACGTGCAGCAGTGCGACCAGCAAGGTCAGGGCGAGTGCGATCCAGTACATGGGCGGTTCCTTGGACAGGGATGGGGCTCGGAGCCCGGGAAATCATCGGTCGCGCGGCAGTTTCTTTTCTTCGCGCAGTACACCGAACGCGGCTGCGGTCATGCACGCGGCCACCAGCATGCCGCCGATGAACACTACGTGCGAGCCGAACAATGACAGGCCCTTGTGCACCCAGGCAAAGCTCAGGTCCGCACCGCGGTAGACCACGGTGTCGATCGCTGCGCCGGCCTTGTAGCGCCACTGCCGGTCCACGCGCGTGTAGATTGTCTCGCGCGCCGGCTTGGCCAGTGCGAATTCGCTGGCCCGGGTCATCACCTGCACCACCGCGACCATCAGCGGCATCGGCGAGGCCGCCAGCACCGAAAAGCCGATCAGGATCGCGAAACCGGGAATCAGCAGTGCCGGCGCGATGCCGTGGCGCGACAGCAACCAACGGGTCAGGCCCAGCTGCATCAACAGCGCCAGCGCATTCACCGCCAGGTCGATGCGCGAGAAGAACGCGGTACTGGCCGCCGGGTCGGTGAAGGCCGCGCGCACGATGCTGGCCTGCTGGTTGTACAGCAGCGTGCCGACGCCCACCCCGAACACCACCATCACCGCCAGCCAGCGCAGCAGCGGCTCGCGCACGATCAATTTCAGGCCGTCCAGCACGCTGCCGCCCATCGGCTGCTCGCCGGACACCAGCTGCTGCTCGCGTTCGCGCAGCACCGCCCAGTGCCGCAGCCGCCAGATGCACAACAGGCACACGACCAGGAATCCCGCCGAGACGAGCATGAGGTTGGCGATGCCCACGCGCTGCACCAGCGCACTGGTGATCAACGGGCCGAGGAAGGCACCGACGGTGCCCGCCGCGCCAATGTATCCATAGAAGGCCCGGGCCTGCACATTGGAGAACACATCGGCCATGAAGCTCCAGAACACCGCCACCGCGAACAGGTTGAAGACGGTGATCCAGAAGAAGAAGGCCATGCCGCGGCCCGGCACGCCGCTATCGAACATCATGTAGAAGCCCAGCAGGGTCACGATGAAGAAGCCATACACCGCCGGCAGGAACACCCGTCGTGGGAAGCGGCTGACCAGCCAGCCGTACACCGGCTGCAGCACCAGCATGATCACGAACACGCAGGAGAACAGGAACTGCAGCACGAAGTCCTTCAACGCGACGCCGTGGTTGGCGAACCAGGCGATCAGCACGGGCGGGAACACCGTTTCCAGGTCTGCCGAGGCGGCCATGGCCTCACGCACCGGGCGCAGCACGTAGTAGCCGCTGAGCAGGCAGAAGAAGTACAGGAACGACCACCACAGCGCCGGCGACTCGCGCAGTGCCGCCGTCAGGCCCTGCAGCGGCCCCTTCCCCCGTACCGCACTCACGCGGTGTCCCTCGCCTGAAGACGGCGGTTGGACAGCGGCATGGCAGGCTCCGGGGCGATGAAACGCGTACGTTAGCCAATGCACCGCAACATCGCCAGCGCGACGCGCCTTCCTGCGGGCGGATCAGCCCCGCTGATCAGCCCGGGATGACACGTTCCGATACATGCTTCCAGCGCCTCAAATTCCAAATTTTTCAACGAGATGCGCATTCATCTTCGCTTTGTTTGTGCACAAGGGAAAAGCGGCGCTAGAATCGCCATCAGCAGTCGCGCACGGGTCCAACCGATGAAAAAGAACAGCCTGCGTCGCCCGATCCGTTCGGCGGCCACCGGTTTGCTGGGCATGCTGATGCCCGTTGCCTTGTCCACCACCGCGCAGACACCGCCGGCATTGCCGCCGATGCCGACCAACATCGAATCCGCTGCGGGTCCCACTGTCGCCCACACCCAGCCGGCGGCCTACCGCACCGGCCTGGTGCCGCGCGTGCAGGCCCCGGCGCCCGGCTTCAACGTCGCCAACATCGAATCGATGGCGCAGCAGCTCACCTATGGCGAACGCGTGCCGGGCATGGCCGTGGCGATCGTGCAGGGCGGCCGCATCCTCAGCGCGCGCGGCTATGGCGTTACCGACGTCAACAACCCGCTGCCGGTCGATGCCCACACCGTGTTCCGCCTGGCCTCGCTGTCCAAGGCCTTCGCCGGCACCATGGCCGGCCTGCTGGTCAACGACGGCACGCTGCGCTGGGACAGCAAGGTCACCGACTATGTGCCGGGCTTCCGCCTGAACTCGCCGGAAGCCACTGATCGCCTGACCGTGGCCGACGTGCTCAGCCATCGCGTCGGCCTGCCCTACAACGCCTACGACCGCGACATCGAAGGCAACGCCGAGTACTACGCGCTGACCCAGAAACTGGCCAACACCAGCCTGAAGTGCCTGCCGGGCGACTGCTATGCCTACCAGAACGTAGCCTTCAGCCTGATCGGCGATGTCGTCTACGCGGCCTCCGGCAGCTTCTACGAGCAGTCGGTCGAGCGCCGCATCTTCAAGCCGCTGGGCATGAACGATGCCAGCCTCGGCCTGGCCGGCATCCAGGCCAGCTCGCGCTGGGCGCGTCCGCATGTGCGCGGCCGCAACGGCTGGGTCTCGCTGACGCCGAAGCCGACCTACTACCGGGTCGCCCCGGCGGCCGGCGTCAATGCCAGCGCCAGCGACATGGCGCAGTGGCTGCTCGCCCACACCGGCCACCGCCCCGACGTGCTGCCGGCACCGCTGCTGGCCACCCTGCATTCGAGCCTGATCAGCACCCCCGGCGAGATGCGTTCTGGCTGGCGCCGCGAGCGCCTGCACTCGGCCGGCTACGCCCTGGGCTGGCGCACCTTCGACTACGCCGGCCACGACGTGGTGTTCCATGCCGGTGCCGTGCAGGGCTATCGCGGCCTGGTCGCGCTGGTGCCGGAACGCGATCTGGGCATCGCCATCATGTGGAATGGCGAAAGCAGCCTGCCCAGCGGCCTGCTGCCGACCGTGCTCGACTCCGCGCTCGGCCTGCCGGCGCAGCGCTGGCTGGACGTGGACACCGACTTCGGCAGCGACAACCTGATGGCCGAGGGCGCCAGCCCGGCCCAGCAGGACAAGCGCAAGGGCAAGGGCGCCTCGGGCAATCGTGCGGTGGCGTCGCCGCGCTGATAAGGCGGGCTCGATCGGGTGTGCGAAGGGCGGCCTGCGGGCCGCCCTTTTTGTTGTTGTGTAGGGCCGAGCCGAGCCGTGCTCGGCTGAGCGGAATCCTGGCGCAAGGTGGCCGAGCATGGGCTCGGCTCTACAGCTCCGCAGCATTAGTGCGCGAAGTAGTGCATGCCGCCGTCCACCGGAATCACCGCGCCTGTGATGTAGCCGGCCAGCGGCGAGGACAGGAACGCCACCAGTGGCGCCACTTCCTCGGGTTCACCGAAGCGTCCGATCGGGATGTTGCTGGCGATGAACGCACGTCGGCATTCCTCGGTGGGATGCAGGCGTTCCAGGATCTGCGCGCTGTTGATGCGCCCCGGTGCAATCGCATTCACCGTAATGCCCTGCCCGGCCACCTCCGACGACAGCCCCTTGCTCCACAGATGCAGCGCCGCCTTCGCCGCAGTGGCCGCGTTCACCGCACGCGGTTCCATCGAACCACTGAAATTGATCACCCGTCCCCATGCCTGCGCCTGCATGCCAGGCAACAGCGCCTGGGTCATCCGCCGCGCGGCGGAAAAGTTCAGGGCGATCGCTTCCTCCCAGACATCATCATCGGCATCGACGGTGGTCGGCCGGGAGCCACCTGCGGCGTTGACCAGGATGTCGACGCGTTGCAATGCCTCCCGGGATGCCTGCGCGATGTACCGGACGTCACCGGCCACGGTGACATCGCCGGCCACGATGACCGGTGCCGCGCCGCCTTCGGCTTCGATCCGCGCCGCAAGCGCCTGCAGCGGTGCCCGCTGCCGTGACGTGATGGCAATGCGCACGCCCTGGGCCGCCAGCTGCCTGGCGACGGCGGCACCGATGCCGCTGGCCGCGCCCGTCACCAAAGCGGTGCGGCCTGCAAGATTCAAGTCCATGGTGTTCTCCTGTCCGCATGGCCGGCCAATCCAGCCCTTGCACGACATGCTGTTTGATCACCCCTGATTGATAAACTCCGCGCAGGTTTCAGCATTCAACACCCGGGGTGTCAGATGAACCTGCTGGAAAGCATGCAGGTCTACGTGCTGATCGTGGACAAGGGCAGCCTCAGTGCTGCAGCTGCGGCGATGGACATCTCCGCGACGATGGCCGGCAAGCATCTGCGTGCATTGGAATCACGGCTGGGCATGCAGCTGTTGAGCCGAACCACCCGGCGCCAGCACACGACGCCGTTCGGCCAGGACTACTACACGCGCTGCCGGGAGATCCTGCGCCTGGTGGACGAAACCGATGCGCAGGCGCAGCACCAGCACCTGGCACCGGCGGGCACGCTGCGCATCAGTGCACCGGTGATCTTCGGTACGCATGCACTGGTACCGGCACTGGCCGAGTACATGGCGCGCCATCCGGATGTCCGGGTCGAAGCGACGCTGACCGATCGCGTAGTCGACCTCGCCGAAGAGGGCTTCGAAGCGGCGCTGCGGATCGGCACGCTGGCCGACAGCAGCGTGCTGGTGGCGCGAGCCCTGGCCCCTTATCGCCTGATGATGTGCGCCTCGCCGGCGTATCTGGCCAGGCATGGCACGCCAGACAGCGTGCATGCACTTGCCGGCCATCAATGCCTGTCGTTCGAACCGAGTGCACTTGCACAGTGGCTGCAGGACGACGCTGGCGAGCTCGACCACGTGCCCGACGGCCGGCTGCAGATCAACAATGGCGAAGCGCTGCGTTCGGCGGCGCTGCATGGCCTGGGCATCATCCTGCAGTCGACGCTGCTGCTGGCAGCCGATGTCGAGGCTGGGCGACTGGTGCAGCTGCTCCCAGGGCACGGCCAGGCCGGTCGGCCGATGCATGTGGTCTATGCGCACGATCGTTACCATTCCACCCGCCTGCGCAGCTTCCTCGACTTCCTGGTGGAACGATTCCCGCCGGCAATCGCCCAACCAGGCGACCGAAGCCGCCCATAAAAAAACCCCCTCCCCGCTGGGCAGCCAGGGAAGGGGGTTTCAGGATGCGGCTATCGGGAAGTACTTAGATCAGCGGCGCCGGGGTTGCCGGCAGAGCGACCGGAGCGGCCTTCTTCTTGCGGGCGGCCGGCTTGCGCTTGGCAACCTTCTTCGCTGCCTTCTTCGGGGCAGCCTTCTTGGTGGCCTTCTTCGCGGTCTTCTTTACTGCCTTCTTGGCGGTCTTCTTGACGGCCTTCTTGGCAGTCGCCTTCTTTGCGACCTTCTTGGCCGGCTTGCGGGCCGTAGCCTTCTTGGCAGTCTTCTTGGTGGCCTTCTTGGCCGCCTTCTTCGCGGTCTTCTTGACGGCCTTCTTGGCAGTGGACTTCTTGGCGACCTTCTTCGCCGCCTTCTTCACTGCCTTCTTCGCAGTGGTCTTCTTGGCGACCTTCTTCGCCGCCTTCTTCACTGCCTTCTTGGCAGTCGCCTTCTTCGCGACCTTCTTCACTGCCTTCTTGGCAGCGGCCTTCTTCGCGACCTTCTTCACCGCTTTCTTGGCGGCGGGCTTCTTCTTCGCAGCTTTCTTGGTTGCCATGGGATGGCTCCTCGTCAGTGATAGGGAGTTGAAACGCCCAGTTGGATCAAACCCGCGGATGCTGCGTGCGGGGGCCGCCGGCGCGTCAAGCGCGCCGTTACGGATGCGGCGATGCCCGCCTCGATCGGCGGAGCGGACATCGGAACGGAAGGTGCCTTGCATTTCTCCGGGGGAAGCGGGGCCGTGTCCACCGTCATCAGGGTCGCGGTGGTCTTGAAGGGGCTGCTTCGCATCGGACGATTGATTCTGCGCACTCGGTTGGGCAGGCAAGGTCTGCTGAGGCGAAACCTAATCACGGTTTTTTTTACTGTCAACAACCCCCGCGAAAAATTTTCACATCCGCGCCTTTCCGAGTGCCGTCGGCGCCACTGCTCTACGCGGCCCGCCATGGCGGTTGAAGCGTCGCGCAAGCGTGCTGCATGCACCGGCATCGATGCATACGTTGAACAAAAAGCACTTGAAATAAGCACTCCGCGCATCTAGACACAGACTCGCAACGGCATCGCGCGTGCGACGTCGATGGTCACCGGCGCCGCCACCAACGCCAGCACAACAGCGCCGCAACAGGGGGCGAAAAGTTTTCACATCCGAGTGCGTCGGCGCGGGGCTGAAACGCGGATTTGCGCAAAACTGCGCACGCCCATCGGCACCGTTCGCCTGTCGGCTGATGCCACGCCGAGGGTGCGCAGCGAACCCCGCGTCATGAGTCCGGTGCAGTCGCCAAAACAAAAACGGCCACCCGAAGGTGGCCGTTCCAGAATCCGGAAACGACGACTCAGTGGTCTTCGTTCTCCAGGGCTTCGGCGTACGCGTCCGGGTCCAGCAGCTCGTTGACCTCATCGGCGTTGGTCAGTTCGACCACGAACATCCAGCCTTCGCCGTAGGCATCTTCGTTGATGGTTTCCGGCTTGTCGGACAGGGCCGAGTTGACCTCGACGACCTTGCCGCTGATCGGGCTGTAGACGTCCGAGGCGGCCTTCACCGACTCGACGACGGCGATCTGCTCGCCAGCCTTGGCGTCGGCGCCGACTTCCGGCAGTTCGACGTAGACCAGGTCACCCAGCAGGCCCTGGGCGTGGTCGGAAATACCGACGGTGACGCGGCCATTGCCTTCGACACGGGCCCACTCATGGGACTTGAGGAACTTGAGGTCGCCGGGGATCTCGCTCATGGGACTGCTCCAGAGATATGCAGGGGTGGAAAAAACGGGGCTAGTGTAACCAACCGGCCGCCACTGCTGTCAGTGACGACCGGCACGTACGGATCAGGCGTCGGTGAGCACGCCGGGCTGCGCCTGGCCTTCCCGAACGAACGGGAACTTGACCACCCGCACCGGCACCTGACGGCCGCGGATGTCGACGGTGACCTCGCCGAGTTCACCGGCCGGCACGCGGGCGAAGGCGATGCCCTTGGCCAGCGTCGGCGAGAAGGTGCCGGACAGGATCTCGCCCTGGCCGCTGGCCGTGGTGACCGTCTGGCCGTGGCGCAGCACGCCCTTCTCGTCCATCACCAGACCGATCATCTGGCGCGCGGTGCCGGCGCTCTTCTGCGCCTCCAGCACGTCGCGGCCGATGAAGTCGCGGCCTTCGTCCAGCGACACGGTCCAGGCCAGCGCCGCTTCGTACGGGCTGATCTCTTCGTCCATGTCCTGGCCGTACAGGTTCATGCCAGCTTCCAGGCGCAGGGTGTCGCGCGCGCCAAGGCCGGCCGGCTTCACGCCCGCCGCCAGCAGGCGGTTCCAGAAGGCGACCACGGCGTCCTGCGGAAGCAGGATCTCGAAACCATCTTCACCGGTGTAGCCGGTGCGCGCGACGAACAGCTCGACGCCGTCATCGGACTGCACCTGCAGGGCGGCGAAGCGGCCCAGCTTGGTCAACGCTGCGCGGTCGGCTTCGCGGGCCAGGCCGATCACGATGTCGCGCGCCTGCGGGCCCTGCACGGCGAGGATGGCCAGGTCCGGGCGCTGCTCGACGGCGACGCCGAACGGCGCAGCCTGCTCGCGCAGCCAGGCCAGGTCCTTCTCGCGGGTAGAGGCATTGACCACCATGCGGAAGAAGTCGTCGCCCAGGTAGTAGACGATCAGGTCGTCGATGACGCCGCCGCGCGGATTCAGCATGCACGAGTACAATGCCTTGCCGGTCACCTTCAGCTTGTCGACCGAGTTGGCCAGCAGGCGGCGCAGGAACGGCTTGACCTGGTCACCGCGCAGGTCGACCACCGTCATGTGGCTGACGTCGAACACGCCGGACTCACGGCGCACCAGATGGTGCTCGTCCAGCTGCGAGCCGTAGTGGATGGGCATGTCCCAACCCCCGAAATCGACCATCTTGGCGCCAAGGGCGCGGTGGGTATCGTTGAGCAGCGTCTTCTGGGTCATGACCGGGTCCGGCAGCAGAGGAAACAGGAAACCCCATTATCCCAGATCGGTCGCCCGCAGGCGTGCCGCAGCGCAGCGGTTCATGCAAGCGGAAGTGCAACCCGCCCCGCCCTTTCCTCTGCCGGCGAGGCAATGCCCGCAAGGCGCCGCAGCCGCCCGCTACAGGCGCACCCGCCCACGCAGGATGTCGAGGAACATCACCCAGTCACCCATGAACGAGTACAGCGGATGGCGGAACGTCGCCGGTCTGTTCTTCTCGAAGAAAAAATGGCCGACCCAGGCGAACCCGTAGCCGCAGAACAGGGCGCCAAGCAGGAACAGCGGCTGGCCGCGCAGCGAGGCAGTGGCGACCAGCAGCAGGACCCCGCAACTGCCGATGAAGTGCAGCCGCCGCGATACCGGGTGGCGGTGCTCGCTGAGATAGAACGGATAGAACTCGCGGAAGCTGGCGAAGCGGGACATGAGCAGGCTCCGGGGACCAGGGTCGCCCACATCATGCGCCTTCCGGAAGGCAGCGCTGCCCTTGTAGAGCCGAGCCATGCTCGGCTTGCGCGTGCCAGCGCGGCCGGAAGGAAGAGCAGCCGAGCATGGCTCGGCTCTACACTGATGAAGTGCGCGGCCCGAACATGATCACCGCCATGCCGGCCAGGCACAGCGCTGCGCCCAGCAGGTCCCAGCGGCTGGGACGAATGCCATCGACCAGCCACAGCCAGAACAGCGCGGTGCCGATGTAGACGCCACCGTAGGCGGCATAGACCCGTCCACTGGCCGTCGGGTGCAGGGTCAGCAGCCAGGCGAACACGGCCAGGCTGGCCGCCGCCGGCAGCAGCAGCCAGACGCTGCCTCCCTTGCGCAGCCACAACCATGGCAGGTAGCAGCCGACGATCTCGGCCAGCGCGGTCAGCAGGAACAGGCCGAGCGTTTTCACGCCTTCTCTGCTGCCTTGGCCTGATGCCACAGTGCTTCCTGCGCATCCAGGTCCAGTTCGGCCAACGCGTCACCCTGTGCGTCGGCCTGCGCTTCCATCGCGCGGAAGCGACGCTCGAACTTGTGGTTGGCACCACGCAGTGCAGCGCCCAGATCGATATCGGCATGACGCGCCAGGTTCGCGCAGACGAACAGCAGGTCGCCCAGTTCTTCCTGCAGGCGCGCCTTGTTGCCCGCGACATCGCCACGTTCGAACTCCTCGCGCAGCTCCTGCAGCTCCTCGGCGGCCTTGTCCAGCACCGGCAGCGGACCCGGCCAGTCGAAACCGACCTTGGCCGCGCGCGACTGCAGCTTCACCGCCCGCTGCCATTCCGGCAGGCCGCGCGAGACACCGGCCAGTGCGGAGGTGTCCTGCTCGCCCTTGGCGGCACGCTCGGCGCGCTTGATCGCCTCCCAGTTGCGCGTCACCCCGTCGGCATCGTCCACGCTGACATCGGCGAACACGTGCGGGTGGCGGCGCTGCATCTTGTCGCTGATCGCACGGGCGACCTCGGCGAAGGCAAACGCGCCCTGCTCCTCGGCCATGCGTGCGTGGAACACCACCTGCAGCAGCAGGTCGCCGAGCTCGTCGCAGAGATCGTCCAGGTCACCCCGGTCGATCGCATCGGCGACTTCGTAGGCTTCCTCGATGGTGTAGGGGGCGATGGTCGCGAAGTTCTGCTCCAGATCCCACGGGCAGCCGCCCTGCGGGTCACGCAGCCGCGCCATGATCGCCAGCAGGCGCTCCAGTTCGCTGCTTGCGGCGCTGCCGGTGGTGGGGGTGTCGTGCGCGCTCATGGGGCCTCCAGGATCAGTCGGACAACCAGTCGCGCCATGGCAGGCTGGTATCACCAAGGGCAATGAAATCGCCGTTCAACAGTGTCTCGCGGCGGTTGTAGCGGAACGGCTTGCCGGTCGCCGCCGACAGCACCGCGCCGCCGGCGGCATGCAGCACGCACTGGCCGGCGGCGGTATCCCATTCGGAGGTCGGGCCCAGCCGCGGATAGACATCCAGGCCGCCTTCGGCGATCCGGCAGAATTTCAGTGACGAGCCCTGTGCGATGGTCTCGATGCGGCCCATGCGCGCCAGCAGCGCCTCGGTTTCCGGCGAGCGGTGCGAGCGGCTGGCGGCAACGCGCAGCGGAGCCGTGGCCGGCGTGCGGGTGCGCAGCACGGTGTCATGCAGGCCCTGCCGCCGATAGGCCAGCTCGCCGCGCATGGCATGCCAGACGATGCCGGTGACCGGCGCCAGCACCACACCAAAGGCCGGCGCGCCCTGGTAGATCAAGGCGATGTTGACGCTGAATTCGCCGTTGCGCTTGACGAACTCGCGGGTACCGTCGAGCGGATCCACCAGCCAGTAAGCGCCCCAATGGCGGCGCTGCTCCCAGCCCACCTGCGCCGATTCCTCGGACAGGATCGGCAGGTCCGGTGTCAGCTGCCGCAGGCCCAGCTCAATGACCTGGTTGGCCGCCAGGTCGGCCGCGGTGACCGGGCTGTTGTCGTCCTTGATCTGGACCTCGAATCCATCGGCATACACCTGCATGATGGCTTGGCCGGCCTGCTGGGCGATGGCGATGGCGGTCTCGCGCAGGTCCGTGGTCAGTTTGATCATCGCGTTCCCTGCAGCCACTGGCGGGCAATGAACAGCGCCGCCAGCGAGCGTCCCTCGGAGAAGTCCTCGCGCAACATCAGCTGGTCCAGTTCGGCCAGCTTCCACGGCACCACTTCCAGTTCTTCCGGCTCGTCGCCGGCCAGCTTTTCCGGGTACAGGTCGCGCGCCACCACCAGCCACGACTGGTGGCTCATGTAGGTCGGGGCAAGGGTCATTGCGCGCAGCACGTCGACCCGGCGCGCACCGTAACCGGCTTCTTCCTTCAGCTCGCGGTCGGCGGCCTGCTCGGGGGTTTCGCCGGCGTCGATCCGGCCCTTGACCAGGCCCAGTTCGTAGCGGTGCATGCCGGCGGCGTATTCACGCACCAGCAGCACGGTCTCATCGTCGAGCATCGGCACCACCACCACCGCGCCGTGGCCACGGCTGACCAGGCGCTCGAACCGGCGACGTTCACCGTTGGAGAATTCCAGGTCCAGATGCTGGCGCTGGAAGGGGCCGTTCTCCTCATCGGTGATCCGATGGATGATCGGCAAGCGACGGCCGGCACGGTCATCGTTCATGCGGAATCTCCGCGGCGGCCGGCGCCAGCGCCGGGGCCGATAGAATGTGCAGGCAGCAACATGTTCATGAGCCCGAAATGCTAGCAGACCCAACCCCCTCCCCGCTGGCCCAGCACTGGCGGCAACGCGACCTGCAGGTGCTGTGGCACCCGTGCACGCAGATGCGTGAGCATCCGGACACCCTGCCACTGGTGCCGATCGCCCGCGGTGAAGGCGCATGGCTGATCGACCACGACGGCCACCGCTACCTGGACGCCGTCAGCAGCTGGTGGACCAACCTGTTCGGCCATGCCGAGCCGCGCATCGGCGGCGCCATCGCGGCGCAGGCCGGGCAGCTGGAACAGGTGATGCTGGCGGGCTTCGGCCACGAACCGGCGATCACCCTGGCCGAGCGCCTGCTGGCGCTGGCGCCACGCCAGCCCGGCCGCGCGCCGTTGGCCAAAGTGTTCTACGCCGACAACGGCTCGGCCGGCGTGGAAGTGGCGCTGAAGATGGCCTTCCAGTATTTCCAGAACCGCGGCGAGCCACGGCGCACGCGCTTCATCGCGCTGGAAAACGGCTACCACGGCGAGACCCTGGGTGCGCTGGCGCTGGGCGATATTCCGCTGTATCGCCGCGTCTATGCACCGCTGCTGGCCGAAGGCCTGTTCGCGCCATCGCCCGATGCCTACCTGGCCGAACCGGGCCAGAGCGCGGCAGATCGCGCACGGCAGGCTGCCGACGGCTTGGCCACGCTGTTCGACCAGCATCCGGGCGAGATCTGCGCGGTGATCCTGGAACCGCGCCTGCAGTGTGCCGGCGGCATGCGCATGCATGACCCGGTCTATCTGCAGCGCGTGCGCGAACTGTGCGATGCCCATGGCGCGTTCATGATCGCCGACGAGATCGCCACCGGATTCGGCCGCACCGGCACCCTGTTCGCCTGCGAGCAGGCAGGGGTGATGCCGGACCTGATGTGCCTTTCCAAGGGCCTGACCGGCGGCTTCCTGCCGCTGGCCGCCGTGCTGTCCACGCAGGCGCTGTACGACGCCTTCCTCGACGACTCGCGCGAGCGCGCCTTCCTGCATTCGCACAGCTACACCGGCAATCCGCTGGCCTGCGCGGCAGCACTGGCGACGCTGGACATCTTCCGCGACGACGATGTGATCGCCCGCAACCGGGGCATCGCGTCGGTGATGGGCACGCTGGCGGCGCCATTTTCCGACCATCCGCACGTGGCCGACGTGCGCCAGGCCGGCATGGTGGTGGCGTTCGAGCTGTCGCGCGACGGCAACAGGCGCACGCCTTTCGATCCGGGCCTGCGGCTGGGCCTGCACGCTTACAAGGCCGCCCTCAAGCGCGGCGTGGTGCTGCGCCCGCTGGGCGACGTGCTGTACTGGATGCCACCCTATTGCGTGGATGACGAACAACTGGAGCTGCTGGCACACACCACGCTGGCGGCCATCGACGAGGCGATTGCATGCGCGTGACCCGCTGCCCCATCGACCTGGCGCTGCACAGCGGCCAGACCGTGACCCTGCCGGAAGAGACGGCCAACCACCTGGTGCGGGTGATGCGCCTGCGCGAGGGCGATACGTGCGTGCTGTTCAACGGCGATGGCAACGACTACAGCGCGACACTGACCGTGGCCGGCAAGCGCGAGGTACAGGTCCGCATCGATGCTGTGCAGGCCATCGACAATGAATCACCGCTGGCGATCACCCTGCTGCAGGGCATCGCCCGTGGCGAGAAGATGGACCTGATCCTGCAGAAGGCCACCGAACTGGGCGTGGCGGCGATCATTCCGGTCAACGCCGAGCGCACCGAGGTGAAGCTCGATCCAGCACGGGCCGAGAAGCGCGTGGCGCACTGGAACAACGTGGTGACGTCGGCCTGCGGCCAGTCCGGGCGTGCGCGCATCCCGCAGGTGGGTTCGCCGCTGTCGCTGGCGCAGGCTGCGGCGGTACTGCCGGCCGATACGCTGCGGCTGACCCTGGACCCGCGGGGCGCACATCGCCTGTCGACGCTGACGGCCGCTCCGGCAGGGGGCCTCGTGCTTGCGATCGGCCCGGAAGGAGGCTGGTCCCCGCGCGACCGCGACCAGCTGGCAGCGGCCGGGTTCCAGGGACTGCAGCTGGGCCCGCGGATCCTGCGCACGGAAACGGCCGGACTGGCCGCGATCGCGGCGTTGCAGGCGCGGTTGGGCGACCTGGGATAAGACAGGTTCGTGGTAGTGCCGGCCGCTGGCCGGCATCCACGGGATCATGAGGTTGCCGGCCAGCGGCCGGCACTACCGGTCTGGTGGATCAGGCGGCGAGCGAATCCAGCGCCGCTTCCAACGCGTCCAGGTTCGGCAGCAGCGCACTCTGCTCACCCAGCAGCACGCGCATGTGCACGGTCTGCGGCAGGGTTTCTTCGGAGGCGTCGGCCAGCAGGCCGTCGCGCGGCACCGAGATCAGCTGCGGGAAGTTCTGCGTCAGCAGCGCGTAGTACGGGCGCTGCACGTTGCCGCTGAGGGACTTCAGCACCACCACCTTGTTGTGGCCGGCCACCGTCTCTTCGCCGAGCCCCGAAAGGCGTGCGAACGACACCAGCGGCACCTGCCAGCCGTGCCAGCCGATCTCGCCGACCAGCCAGCGCGGCGCATCGGAGACCGGCTGCACCGGCACGCGCGTCATCATTTCGGCCACGGTGGCATTGGGCAGCAGCACGCGCTCGTTGCCGGCCTGGATCAGGACGCCGCGGATTTCGTCATTGCTGGCGTAGCTCATGGTGCGTCTCCGTTGTCGTCCTGCTCACCCCAGCGCGCGGCAATCGCCTGCGCCAGTTCCTGCGGTTCACCGGCCACCATGCCGGCAGCCACCACGGCGGTGGCCGCCGCCGGGTCATAGCAGCCCTCGCCCACCTGCCCGGCCACCCACGCACCGGCGGCCGCCAGGTCCAGCGCCGGGCCTACGTGGGCCAGGTCGGCACCGCTGAGCAGCACCAGCGCGGTGTGTTCGGCCGGCAGCGAAGCGAGCGAAATACCGTTGGCATCGCTCTGGAAATGCAGGCCATCGCTGGCCGCGCGCACGCCGATATCATCGGCCAGCACGTGCACCTCGCCCGGCACCGCGTGCTGGCCGGCCTCGGCCAGCTGCACCGGCAACGGCGAAACGCGGGACATCTGCTTGACCAGGTTGCCGTAGCGGCCACCATCCAGACGCATGTGCACCAGGACCGGCACACTCAACGACGCGGGCAGTGCGCCGAGCAGGCGACGCAACGCATCCGGGCCACCGATGCCGGCCAGCACCAGCAGCGATGCGGCACGCGCACCGGCCGGGGCGACGGCATCCAGATCGACCAGGCTCAAATGATCGGTATCGAACGAGGGCTGCGGCGCGACGACCGGCGCCACGGCTTCTGCCGATACGGGTGCTTCGATCGATTCTTCCACCAGCGACCAGGCGGTGTGATCGAAGGAGACCGGCGGTGTCGCAGGCGTCGCCGGTTCGGCCAGTGCCTGCGGCGCCGAAGGCGGATCCAGAGGCTCGGGCACGACCGGCTGCAGCGCCGCCAGGGCCTGCTCCAGCGCGATCGGTTCGTGCAGGTCTGCCGGTGGCGAATACAGGCCGTCGGCCGGAACGTCATCGGCCCAGCTCAGCGCCTGTTCCAGGTGCGGGCGCAGGGCTTCTTCCTGCGGCGCCGGCGCGGGCGCCGGATGGCCAGGCTCCAGCTGCAGGCTGGGCTCTTCTTCGGCGCCCGGCGGCAACACCTGCTGGTGGCCGTGCAGCTTGGCGGCCAGGTGGCGCCCCCAGCGTTGCGCCTCCCAGCCGTCGCGGCGGGCGGCCAGCTCAGCCTCATCGAACACCAGGGTCAGCCCCGGTGCCGAGAGCACGGATTCCAACCGTTCCAGTGCGTCCTCGATGGCAGCTTCCAGCGCGATCACCACGAACTGCGGGGCCGCGGCCTGCAGGACCTGCGGCTCCAGGCCGTTCGGATCATCTTCCAGGACCAGCTGTACATCGGCATGCGCCAGCGCCTCGCGCAGGCGTTCACGCGCCGTACCGGGGCGGGCCAGCAGGGCGACGGCCGGGGCCGGATGGGTTTCACTCACGGACACGGGCGATCCCCAGCAGGTCGTACACGTTACGCATCAGGTCCAGTTCCTGGTACGGCTTGCCCAGATAACGCTGGACACCGATCTCGAAGGCACGCTGGCGGTGCTTGTCGCCGCTGCGCGAGGTGATCATCACGATCGGCACATCCCTGTAGCGCGGATCGGCACGCATCACAGTGGCCAGCTCGTAGCCGTCCATGCGCGGCATCTCGATGTCCAGCAACATCAGGTCCGGCACGCGCTCTTCCAACCGCTCCAGTGCTTCCACGCCATCGCGGGCGACACTGACTTCGAAGTTGTGGCGTTCGAGGATGCGACCGGTCACCTTGCGCATGGTCAGCGAGTCATCGACCACCATCACCAGCGGCACCTGGCGTTCGTCGCGCGGCGCATTGGCCAGCACCGGTGCCGTCGGATTGGCCAGGAAGCGGCGCACCAGCGGCGCGACGTCCAGGATCACCACCACGCGGCCATCGCCGGTGATGGTGGCACCGTAGATGCCCGGTACCGATGCGATCTGCAGGCCCACCGGCTTGACCACGATTTCGCGGTTGCCCAGCACCTGATCGATCGCCACGGCTGCACGCAGGTCGCCGGCGCGGACCAGCAACAGCGGCACCTGGTCCTGGCCATCGGCACGCGCCGGGGCCTGCCCGACCAGGCTGCCGAGGTCATACAACGGATAGTCTTCGCCGCTGTAGCGGTAGCTGCTGTCGGCGGCCTCGAAACGTTCGCGCGACAGGCGGCCGATACCGCTGACCGAGGCCACCGGCACGGCGAAGGTGGTCTCGCCGATCTGCACGAACACCGCCTGGGTGACGGCCAGCGTCTGCGGCAGGCGCAGGGTGAAGCGCACGCCCTGGCCGCGCACCGACTGGATATCGACCGAACCGCCCAGCTGGCGCACTTCGTTGCGCACCACGTCCATGCCCACGCCACGGCCGGCCAGCTGGCTGACCTGGTCAGCGGTGGTGAAACCAGAGGCGAAGATCAGGTTGTCCAGTTCCTGCTCGTTCGGCTGGGCATCGGCAGCCAGCAGGCCACGGTCGATGGCGCGGCGGCGGATCGCCTCGCGGTCCAGGCCGGCGCCGTCGTCGGCCACTTCCAGCACGATTTCCGAGCCTTCGCGGTGCAGGCGGATGGCGATCTCGCCCTCCTCCGGCTTGCCGGCGGCGCGGCGCTGTTCCGGCGCTTCCAGGCCATGCGCCACGGAGTTGCGCAGCATGTGTTCCAGCGGCGCGACCATGCGATCGAGAACATTGCGGTCCAGTTCCCCGTGGGTACCTTCCAGGGTCAGGTGGACCTGCTTGCCGGTATCCATGCCGGACTGGCGGACCACGCGGCGCAGGCGCGGCACCAGGCCATCGAACGGCACCATGCGCGCGCGCATCAGGCCGTCCTGCAGCTCGGAGCTGACGCGCGACTGTTGTTGCAGCAGCGAATCGTACTGGCGCGACAGATCGTCCAGTACCCCTTGCAGGCCGCCAAGGTCGGCCGCCGATTCGTTCAGCGCACGGCTGAGCTGCTGCAGCGTGGAGAAGCGGTCCAGCTCCAGCGGATCGAACTTCTGGTCTGCCTGGTCCTGCTCACGCTGGTAGCGGGCGACGATCTGCGCTTCGGTTTCCAGGTCGAGCCGGCGCAGCTGGTCGCGCAGTCGCGCATTGGTGCGCTCCAGCTCGCCCATCGCACCACGGAACGCGCCGAGCTGCTGCTCGAGGCGCGAGCGGTAGATCGCCACTTCACCGGCATGGTTGACCAGGCGGTCGAGCAGATCCGCGCGCACGCGCACCTGTTCCTGCTGCGGGCGTGCCAGCGGATCTTCATCGACCACGCCTTCGGCCGGCAGCGGTGCCGACAGTGGCGCATCAAGCAGTGCCGGTGCCGATGCCGGACTGGCAACCGGTGCCGAAGTGGCTTCTGCGACGCTCGCCACGTTGGCTGCGGCTGCGGCTGCAGCAGCCGCCGCAGCGATATCGGTGGTGGTACGCACTTCGAACGCGTCGACCAGGTCCTGCGCCGGTTCCACCACGCGGTGGTCGCCGGTGCGGGTGAGCAGCTGGTGCAGCCGATCAAATCCGCGCTCCAGCAACTGCACATCGCGGCGTTCGATCTCGGTGCGACCAGCGGCGACGGCTTCCAGCAACGATTCGATGCTGTGGCCAAGATCGCCGATGGCGTTGATGCCGGCCATGCGTGCGCCACCCTTCAGGGTATGCAGGTCACGCTGCAGGCCGGCCAGCACCTCGCGGTCCTGCGGCGCATCGCGCAGCTCGCTGATCAGGCCATCACAGTGGTCGAGCAGGTCCTTGCCTTCCTCGACGAAGATGTCGACCAGCTCGCGATCGTAGACGCTGAAGTCGAGCGTATCGGCGCTGTCTTCCGGCACCGGGATGTCAAGGACGTCGGGTGCCACGGTTTCAACCACGTCGGCGTCAGGCGCGCCAACGGCCGGGGCATCCGATACGGCATCGGCATCGGCAGCTTCGGCGTGGACTTCCACCTGGCCCGGTGCGTCTTCCAGTTCGAAGAACCGCACCGGTTCGGCGGTGGCCGGCGTCGCGGCCTCCGCGATCTCCTCATTCACCGTCGCCGGGGACGGCTGATCGGCGCTCTCTCCTTCACCGATCGCCGCCTCCCCGCCGACGTCCGCATCCTCGGCAAAGGCTTCCGCCTCGCCCGGCGCGAGTTCGCTGGCCTGCAGGCCGAGCACGGACCTTTGCCCGTCGTCGGCCAGGGGCTGCTCTTCGTCGATCACGTGCAGGCCGGCCTCGAGCGCGGCGTCCAGCGAGACCGGTTCTGCAAACCCCGGCGCAGCCATTTCATCCTGCAGGCTCGACAGCTCGCTGTCGAGTGGCAGTGCAGCAGGCGTCTCGAATGCCTCAGCGTCCGCGACGTGCACGTGATCGAACGAGGACGCATTCAGGTCAGATGCGACGGCTTCGACAGCATCCGGAATCTCTTCGGCATCGCGGTCGTCGACCGGCAGCGCACTGGCATCCAGGTACGGCGACAGATCGTCCACGACGGTCAAACCGGCATCGTCGGCCAACAGCGGCGCGCATTCGGCCTCCGCCTGGACACCGTCTACCTCAACGCCCGGAACGTCGTCGGCCACCTGGATCGATTCGACCACCGGTAGCGACGCCGCTCCCTCACCTGGTACCGACGGCCATCCGGCATCGAAGTAGCGCGAAAGATCGTCGCTGGCGGTCAGCTCACCGACCTCCAGCCCGCCCTCGCCCTCGATCGCGGCATCCTCGACCGGGGTTTCGGCGACATCGGCAACTGCCTGTGGTTCCTGCTCCGCCGCGACGGACGAAAGCGGGACCGCATCGGTTTCAGGCGCGACGGCTGCCGGGGCGTCCGCATCCCATTCCGCCGTCGGTTCGTCATCCAGCGCCAGCTCAGCTTCGTCGTCCTCCAGGCCCACCATCGGCCAGCGCGCTTCCGGCAACTCGCTGGCCAGCGCCTGCAGGCGCTGTGCCAGTACCTGTTGCGGTGCGATACGCGGCTGTTCGGCCTGCAGCGCTTCCATGGTGGCGGTGATCGCCTGCGCGGTCGCATCCAGCGCGGCCACGCCCTCATCACCCGGCACCACTTCGGCGGCCAGTGCACGCTTGATGTAGGACTCGGCACCGCCGGTTACAGCCGTGATCTCGGGCACTTCGGTCATCGCGAAGGCGCCGTTCATGGTGTGCACTGCACGCAGGAGTGCGTCGCTGACCGGCTGCGGTGCCTGCTGCGCCGAACGCAGCCAGTCCTGCAGGGTGGCCTGATGGACTTCCACCTCGGCCTCGAGAATCTCGCGCAGCACGCTGTCGATGTTGGCCGGCGTGCCGGTGGCTTCGGCCTTCTCGGCGGTATCGGCCAGCGCCGAAGCGGCAACCTCGGCGTCGAGAATGCGGATGATCTCGTCTTCGCCCTCGACTTCGGCCACCGGTGCAACCGATGCAGTGGCCCCAGCCAGGGGTACGTAGTAGGTCTCCTCGCCTGCACCGACACGATCGGCGATGGCCTGCATGGCCTGCAGGTCGACGCTGATGCGGTGGCCATGGCGCAGCGCCGCGTTCAGCTGCGGCAGCGCCGCATGCGCGTTGTCGACCATCGCCAGCACGGCGGGAGATGCGGCGCGGCTGCCATCCAGCACGCGGTTGAGCATGCCTTCGATCTTCCACGCGAACTCACCCAGGGTGCGTGCGCCGACCAGGCGGCCACTGCCCTTGAGGGTATGGAAGATGCGGCGGATCGGGCGCAGCCGGTCCATGTTGTCCGGCTGCATGCGCCATGCCGGCAGCAGCGTGCCGAGATTGGCCAGCTCATCGTCGAACTCTTCCAGGAACACCTCGCGGATGTCCTCGTCGATGTTCTCGGCATCGTCGTCGAACCCGGCGTCGAAGCCCGCATTGGTGTCGGCGTCGGTCCCGGCAACGGCCGAATCCACCGCCTCCGGCGCTGCCGCAGCGGCCATCGCCTGTGGATTGAAGCCGGCAGCGGCCGCACTCAACTCGGCGAAGAACTGGGCGTCGGCCTCGCTGAAATCGATCGGCGCGATGGTGTCGATATCGATCACCGACACGGCCGGAGCGGACGTATCCGCCGCAGGAGCCGCCGCATCGATCAACGGCGACGTGATCGACGGTACCGGCAGGTCATCCGGGGCCTCATCCACCCCGGCCAGCGGCGGAACGACGGCATCGACGATCTCCAGCGACGGATGCAACGCGGCGTCATCGTCCAGCGACAGCGTTTCCATCGCATGCAGCGACAGCACGTCGTCAGCGTTGTCCAGCGCGTCGGCATCGAAGCGGAACACCACGTCGTCGGCCACGGCAGCCGCATCCTGTTCGGCCGCCACCGGGTCGAACACCGGTGCAGCATCGAAAGCGGTCGCGGAGGAATCCACCGCGTCCTTCCTCTCATCGATCACAGGCGCTGCGCTTTCCTCAAGCATCTGCGGCGCCCCGGACAGCGACCACTGCGGCGCACCGGAGTGATCACCCTCGGCCAGCTCGAAGCTGACCGGATCGAAACTGGCGAAGGTCGGGCTGCGCTCGTCATCGGCAGGCACGATGGCGTCGGCCTCCGGATGGAACGGCGCCAGCTCCCACTGCGGGACATCCGGCGCAGGTGCGCTGGACGCCGCGAAGACCAGCGATGCGTCCGCATCGTCGTGCGTCGGCAACGGCGGAGCACCGGTATCAGCCGTGCTGGCGGCCACGGCTGCCACGGTGCCCAGCGCGCCGAACATCAGGCGGTTGTCGGACACCATCGGCGCCGGCGAGGCCGGCGGCGGATCGAAGGTGAAGTCCGGCAGTGGCACCGGCACGTCGCCGGCAGCGGGCGCCGCAGGCTGCACCGGAACCTCGATGCGCTCCGGCTGCAGGGGCTCGGCCTGCAACGCAACCGGCTCACGTTCGACCGGCAGCAGTGCCGGCGCGTCCGGCGCAACGGCATTGTGCTCCGGCAGCGGCCAGTAGCGCAGTGCCTCGAGGCTGCTGCGGGTGATTTCGAGGATGTCCTCTCGGCCCGGGCGGCGGTCGCGCAGGGCTTCCAGGTAGTACTCCAGGCTGGCCATGGCATCGGCCAGGGTGTCCAGTTGGCGGCCGCTGGGCACGCGCTGGCGGCCGATCAGTTCGGCCTCGATGTACTGCTGCACGCCGCGCAGGTAATCGGCGGCGGTACCCAGGTCGAGCATGCGCAGCGCGCCGGACACATCGCCCAGCAGGCGTGGCACATCCTGCAGCTCGGCATGGTTCCAGCTGGTTTCGATGAAGGCGACGAAATGCTCGCGGGCAGCGGCGAAGTTGGCGATGGCTTCATGCGCCAGCACCTCCACCGTTCGCCGGTTCTCGACCGCGCTCGGGTCGTCCTCGCCACTGCCGCCGGCGCCCAGATGGGCAACCTGGTCGTCCAGCGAGGCATCGACGTACAGCAGTGCACCGGCAATATCCAGCAGCAGGTTCTCGTCGATCTGCTGGCGACCTTCGACCACGCCGCGCAGCGCATCGCGCTGCTGCACGACCACGCCGCGGGCCACGCCCAGGCCCATCATGCCCAGCGTATCGGCCACGGCGCCGAGCTCGTTGGCCTGGGTCTGCAGCTGTTCCGGCGCACCACCTGTGCGCAGGTGCAGGTCAAGCGCATCCTTGATGCGCAGCAGTTCTTCCTTCACCGCGCTGCCGACCGTGTCGAGCAGCTCGCGATTACGCCCGCTCAGGCTGCCACGGGCATGGTCCAGCTCGGCCTCGGTGGCGGTGACGCTGTCCGGCGCAAAGGCCAGCAGCACACTGTCAGTGACGCCTTCTTCGCCGCGCGACGCACGGATCTCGTTGAGCAGCGGCATCAGCACGATCGGAATGTCGCGATGGCCGTTCTGCAGGCGTTCCAGATAGTCGGGCAGCAGCACGCTGCCACGCATCAGGGTTGCGCAGGCTTCATCACGGTCGGCCACGCGGCCGGCGCCGATGGCGTTGGCCAGCTGCTCCAGCTCTTCGGCCACCATCGCCGGGGCATACAGCTCGACCATGCGCAGGGTGCCCTGCACCTGGTGCAGGTAGCCGGCGCAGATGCGCATGCGGCTGGCATCGGTCGGGTCTTCGGCGTAGTACTCGACCTCGTTGCGCACCTGGCGCAGGGTCTCGTCCAGCTCGGGCTTGACCCAGCCCAGCGCTGCGTGGCTCATCGCATCGCGCAGACTGCTCATGGACGCGCTCCGTTCGCCGCCGCGCGGTGGCCGCGCGAGTTCTGGCGTGGGGAATGGAAATGCTTCATCGACTGGTTCCTTGCTCGCCGCCCTGCCCGTGTCACGCCGGCAGCTTGAAGTCGGCGACCGAACGGCGCAGGTCCGCCGCCAGCTGCGCGAGGTGGCCGATCGACTCGGCGGTCTGTCCGGCACCCTGCGAGGTCTGCCCGGTGATCTGCCGGATCACGCCCATGGTGCGTGTGATGTCCGAGGCGGCAGCCGACTGCTGCTGGGCGGCGATGGAGATGTTCTTGATGAGGGTGTTCAGCGCGTTTGACACGCGTTCGATCTCGGTCAGCGCGGTACCGGCGTCCTCGGCCAGGCGCGCACCAGACACCACTTCGGCCGTGGTCTGCTCCATCGAGGTGACCGCTTCATTGGTGTCGGCCTGAATGGCCTGGACCAGGTTTTCGATGCGTCGGGTCGCACCCGAGGTGCGTTCTGCCAGGCGCTGCACTTCGTCGGCCACGACCGCGAAACCGCGGCCCGCTTCACCGGCCGACGCGGCCTGCACCGCCGCGTTCAACGCCAGGATGTTGGTCTGCTCGGAAATGTCGTTGATCAGTTCCACGATCGAGCCGATTTCCTGCGACGACTCGCCCAGGCGCTTGATGCGCTTGGAGGTTTCCTGGATCTGGTCACGGATCTGGTCCATGCCCTGGATGGTCTCGCGCACCACGCCGGCACCCTCGGCGGCGATCACCACCGAACGCTGTGCCACGTCGGCCGACTCGGCCGAGTTGCGCGACACCTGCTCGATGCTCGCCGCGATCTCCCCGATGCGGTCCGAAGCCGAGGTGATCTGGTTGGCCTGGTGCCCCGCGGCCTCTGCCAGCTGCATGGCGGTGGCCTGGGTTTCCTGGGTGGACATCGCGACCTTGGCCGAGGTGTCGTTGATGGTGGTCACCAGGTGGCGCAGCTCGTCCACCGCGTAGTTGATCGCGTCGGCGATCGCGCCGGTCATGTCCTCGGTCACCGAGGCCTTCACCGTCAGGTCGCCCTCGCCGAGCGAGGAGATTTCGTCCAGCAGCCGCATGATCGCCTGCTGGTTGCGGCTGTTGAATTCCACCTGGGTCTGGTAGCGCAGTTCCTGCTCGCGCGAGCGGCTGCGCACGTTGGTGGAGACGAAGCCGATGATCGCGATCAGCGACAGCGCACCGGACACCACGCCGATCCAGAAGTTCGGGAACAGGCGGGTGTCGGATACCGAGCCGAACGAGGAGAACGCGTCGAACAACTTGCGGCTGTCATCCAGCATGTGGGCCGAACCCTGGCCCAGCGCGGTGGCAGCGGATTGCGCCGCAAACAGCTGGCGCGAGCTGGCCAGGATCGCGTCGGCGTCCTGCTTCATCGCTTCCCACTTCTGCTGCGACTGTTCCAGCGCGGCCACGGCGGCGGCACCGCGCACGGCGGTGATGCCCAGTTCCTCGTTGCCGTTGCGCAGGCCGTCGAGCACCTGCGAGAACACGGTGATGTCACGTGCCAGCGCATCGCCGGAGGTCGCCGCGGCGCTGCCACCGGCACGCATTTCGGTCACGCGGCGGGCCATCGAACCGGCCACCACGACCTGCTGCAGCGCGCTGTACACCTGCGACGAGGGCGCGCCGGAAGCGGACATCGCACGCACCAGCTCGTTCAGCTGGGCCTGCAGGCCCGGCACTGCGCCGGTGAAGTTGTTCGCGTTGCCGGCCAGCGCCAGCACGGCCGGTTCGCTGGCCACCAGCTGCCCGGCCTGCTTGCCCAGCGGCGCCCAGGTCTCGCCGAGGGTGGCGATGGCACCGGCTACGCCCGGCTCCTTGCCGTAGCGTCCCTGCAGGGTCGACACGTTCTGCTCGATCGCGTTGCGGGTGGCCTTGAAGGCGGTGAAGGCCTGGGCGTTGCCGCCGACCGCGTCACGTCCCTGGTTGGCCAGCTGCTGCGACAGCACCTGCAGGTCGGCGGCCTTGGAGCCGGCGTCGGCAAGGCGGCTGCCCTGCCAGGTGGCGACGCCGGTGTTGACGCCGAACAGGATCATCGATGCCAGCAGCAGGAACAGCCAGAGGTTGCTGCCGCCCAGCCGCAGCTTGCCGGTCTTGGTGGCGTCCGAAGCAGTACTCATCGTTCAACCTCGATCTTCAATGCAGGGGGCGATGCCCGGCCTCAGGCCGCGGCTTGCCGGAATTCAGGGGTGCGCGACAGCAGCGAGAGCGAGAACACGCCCCAGTCATGGCCGTCGGCATGGAAAGCACGATCGACGAAATGCCCGTAGCGGCCATCGGCCAACGTGCCCGCTTCGATCTGCTGGTCCAGCTCGAAGCTGCGCTGGCCGAACAGTTCATCGATGGTCAGTGCGACGTCGCCGCCGGCCTGGCGCATGATCAGCACGCGCTGGCCTTCCTGCTGCACGGTGCGCGTGCCTTCCAGGAAGTACTTCAGGTCGACCACCGGGAACAGGTTGCCGCGCAGGTTGCCCACGCCCAGCAGCCAGGGCTGCGCACAGGGCACCGGGGTCACCGGCGGCATCGGTACGATTTCCACCACTTCGCGGAAATCGGACACCAGCCGGCGCTGGCCGACGCGGAAACCCACGCCACGCCACAGGTCCTGGGCAAACTGCTTCCCGGGCAGCTGCACCGCATGGGCCAGGCTGCGCCGTTCATAGGCTTCAAGGATGTCGAAGGGCGAGCGCATCAGGCCACCAGTTCGTTGATCCGCGCGATCAGTTCATCCTCGCGCGGCGGCTTGACGATGTAATCGGCGGCGCCCTGGCGCAGGCCCCAGGCCTTGTCGGTTTCCATCGCCTTGGTGCTGACGATGATCACCGGGATGTGCTTGATCGCCGCATCACGGGCCATCGCACGGGTCGCCTGGAAGCCACTCATGCCGGGCAGGACCACGTCCATCAGCACCAGCTGCGGCACCTGGTCGCGGACCAGCTGCAGGCCATCCTCGGCGTTGTCCGCTTCCAGCACTTCGTGGCCGGCACGGCGCAGCCACTGGGTGAACACCGCGCGGTCGGTCGGTGAATCCTCGATCAGAACGATACGAGCCATTGTGCCTTTCCCCCCTGGTCAGGCGTTGACGTATGTGCGGATGGCACCCAGCAGTTCTTCACGCGTAAAAGGCTTCGTCAGGTACTGCTCCGAGCCGACGATGCGTCCCCGCGCCTTGTCGAACAGGCCATCCTTGGACGACAGCATGATGACCGGGGTCGCCTTGAACAGCTGGTTGCCCTTGATCAGCGCGCAGGTCTGGTACCCGTCCAGGCGCGGCATCATGATGTCGACGAAGATGATCTGCGGTTGCTGGTCTGCGATCTTGGCAAGCGCTTCGAAGCCGTCGGTGGCGGTGACCACCTCGCAGCCTTCGCGCTTGAGCAGCGTTTCCGCAGTCCTGCGGATGGTCTTCGAATCATCGATGACCATCACCCGGAGTCCTGCGAGTTCCCCGCCCGCAGTCGTGTTTTCAGTCATTGCCTATCCCCAAGCGCACGGCCCGATCTCTGGCGGGGGCCGCTGCGAAAGCGTATCTATATCGCACTTTCCGCGCCCGCTTCAAGGCCGCCCCACGGCGCGGGGCATGGCCCCCTCCTGAACGTGACGGGTTTCGCAATGAGTGCGCGACCGCCGGGCGGACGCTGCGTTGCAGTATGGCAGGGAGGCGCGCGACCGGCGTTGCCGCTACCATCAACGCCTTGCCTGACAGGTGCGACCATGCCGTTGAACGTCATCGTGGTGATGGACCCCATCGCCCACATCAAGATCGCCAAGGACACCACCTTCGCCATGCTGCTGGAAGCCCAGCGCCGCGGCCATGCCCTGCACTACGTGCGGCCGGGGGGACTGGCCCTGGAAGGTGGCGTGGCGGTGGCCCAGACCGCGCCGCTGCAGGTGCGCGACGACCCGGCCGGCTGGTATGAGCTGGGTGAGTTCAGCCGTACCGAGTTCGGACCCGGCCAGATCGTGCTGATGCGCAAGGACCCGCCGGTCGACGCCGAGTACATCTACGACACCCAGGTGCTGGACGTGGCCGCCGCTGCCGGTGCCTGCGTGGTCAACAACCCGCAGGGCCTGCGCGACTACAACGAGAAGCTGGCTGCCCTGCTGTTCCCGCAGTGCTGCCCGCCGACCCTGGTCAGCCGCGATGCCAAGGCACTGAAGGCCTTCGCCCTCGAACACGGCCAGGCCGTGCTGAAGCCGCTGGACGGCATGGGCGGCCGCTCGATTTTCCGCAGCGGCCAGGGCGATCCGAACCTGAACGTGATTTTGGAGACACTGACCGACGGCGGCCGCAAGCTGGCGCTGGCCCAGAAATTCATTCCCGACATCAGCGCCGGCGACAAGCGCATCCTGCTGGTCGACGGCGAACCGGTCGATTACTGCCTGGCGCGCATTCCCCAGGGTGACGAGTTCCGCGGCAACCTGGCGGCCGGGGGCCGTGGCGAAGGGCGCCCGTTGAGCGAGCGTGACCGCTGGATCGCCGGCCAGGTCGGCCCGGAGATGAAGCGTCGTGGCATGCGCTTCGTCGGCCTGGACGTGATCGGCGATTACCTGACCGAGGTCAACGTGACCAGCCCGACCTGCGTGCGCGAGCTCGACGCGCAGTACGGCCTGAACATTGCCGGCACCCTGTTCGACGCGCTCGAGGCCGGCCTGCGCTGATGCCGTCCGCACCTGCCGTTCTGCCCCCGCCGCCACGCGAAGCGCAACGGCTGGGGGCCACCATCGCACTGTCGGTGCTGGTCCACGCCCTGCTGATCCTGGGCGTGGGCTTCGCCGTGAAAGGCGATGCTCCGCTGGTGCCGACGCTGGAAGTGATCTTCAGCCAGACGCGCACCGCACTGACGCCAAAGCAGGCTGATTTCCTGGCCGCCGCCAACCAGGAAGGCGGTGGCGAGCACGACCGCGCACAGCGTCCGCGCGACAACCAGGCCGGCATCGTGCCGCAGGCGCAATCCGGACTCAGCCCGGTTCCCCAGCAACAGCAATCGGCCGCGCCGGTTCCGCCGCCGCAGGCACGGGTGGTCAGCAGCCGCAATGGGGAGGACACCGTGGCGCAGGCGCAGTCCCGTCCAACGCCGGAACAGCCTGAGCCGGATGCGCCGCTGAGCGCGCGCGAGCAGCGTGATGCCGAGATGGCGCGGCTGGCGGCCGAGGTGCATCTGCGCTCGGCGCAGTACGCCAAGCGCCCGAACCGCAAGTTCGTGTCGGCCAGCACGCGCGAATATGCCTACGCCAATTACCTGCGCGCCTGGGTCGACCGCGCCGAGCGCGTCGGCAACCTGAACTACCCGGACGAGGCCCGGCAGCGCCGGCTCGGCGGCCAGGTGGTGATCAGCGTCGGCGTGCGCCGCGATGGCAGCGTGGAAAGCAGCCGGATCCTGCGTTCAAGCGGGACGCCGTTGCTGGATGAGGCGGCGCTGCGGGTGGTGCAGCTGGCGCAGCCGTTCCCGCCGCTGCCGAAGACCGAGGACGAGATCGACATCCTGCAGGTCACCCGTACCTGGGTGTTCCTGCCGGGTGGCACCCTGCACGACGACCGGTAGGGGTTTGTTGCCCGGGCCTGCGGCCCGGGACCCGCTGAAAGGCTAGAGCAACGGCAACAGCAACAGCAACAGCGGCGGTTGGTGTACTGAAGCGTGGCGAGGCGGTGTCGGGCGGCGGGGACGCCGCAAGTACGTCCGTGTAGGCTTAGCCGCGGCATCCATGCCGCGGATACCCCGCCGCCCGACACCGCCCCGCCTCTGACAGATCACGGCGCACCATTGCTTGGGTAGGTGTCGACCTTGGTCGACACACATCCACGCCACGCGTGGATGCGAGCGAAGCGATCCGCTTTTGACTTTGATTTTCTTTTGATTTTCCGTGGCGGACGCACACGGAAACTGTCAGAGGTCGGGCGGGGTGGGTTCGCGGGGGTATCCGCACCATGGATGCCGCGGCCAAGCCCCCATGGGTGAGGGCGCTTCGCTTGCGAAGCATTGCTTCGCAAGCGCCCGAACGCCCAGCCGCCAGCGGCTGGGCCGGACTGGGGGTTCACGGCGTCCCCCGCGAACCCACCCCGCCCGGCCAAGCGCGGCTTTTGGTTTATGCGATCAACCAACCCCGCCACGAGGGGCTCAGCCGTTGGCCTTCGCCTTCGCCTCGCGCGCGGCCTGCTGCTCGACCAGGGTCAATGCCACGTTGTCGCGCAGGTACGCCGGCTCGACCTTCTCCGGTGCGATCGCCTCGCCACGCGCGAACGCCGGCACCGCCAGTGCCAGCACGTCCGACGCCCGCGGCAATGCCGCGGCATCAAAACCGCGCAGGCCACTGCCCAACTGTGCCACCAGCGCGCCGTCGCCCGCGCCGAAACCGGTACCGACACCGTAGGCCGACATTCCTTCCGGCAACGTCACCACGGAGGGCGCGCAGACGCGCTCGGCATCGCGCGCGACCGGCAGGCCGTCGACGCGTTCGAAGCGCGCGACGTAGAGTTCACCCATCCGGGCATCGATTGCCGACAGGATCTGCGTTTCTTCCACCGGTGCCCGCAGCGCCAGCACCTGCAGCGTCGAAACCGGCAGTAGCGGGCGGTCCAACGCCAACGCGATGCCCTGGGCGATGGCGATCGCCAGGCGCACACCGGTGAACGCCCCCGGGCCGCGACTGAGCGCGATGCCGTCGAGCTGGCGACGGCCGATGCCGGCTTCGGCGAGCAGCGCCTCGGCCCATGGCAGGCTCAGGTCGGCATGCCGGCGCGGGGCGATCTCGAAGCGTTCCAGCACCTGCCCATCGACATGCAGTGCAACGGAGCAGGCTTCGGTGGCGGTTTCAAAGGCGAGCAGTTTCATCAGATCAGGTCAGAACAGGGGGAACGTGGCACCGGGAGCCGGCTCCGGGCCCGGCGCGACAGCGGCCGGGTCAGCCGGATCAGCCGGATCATCAGCCACGGGCCCCCATTGTGGCGTAAAGAAGGCCTGCACATCGGCCAGGCTGCGGGTGCGGCGGAAGGGTGGCAGTGAATCCAGGAAGACCCGGCCATAGCCACGGTTGAGCAGGCGCGGATCGCACAGGACCAGCACGCCACGGTCGCTTTCGCTGCGGATCAGGCGACCGACACCCTGCTTCAGTGCGATCACCGCCTGCGGCAACTGTTCGTCGCGGAACGGATTGCCGCCCTGGCTGCGGATCGCCTCCAGGCGTGCCTCGTACACCGGATCGTCCGGTGCCGCGAACGGCAGCTTGTCGATCATCACCACGCTCAGCGCTTCGCCGACCACGTCCACGCCCTCGCGGAAACTGGCCGAGCCCAGCAGCACGCCATTGCCCGATTCACGGAAGCGCTGCAGCAGCGTCGCGCGCGGTGCCTCACCCTGCACGAACAACGGCCATGGCCCGTCGCGCAGTGCCTCGGCGGCCTCGCGCAATGCACGGTGCGAGGCGAACAACAGGAATGCCCTGCCCTGCGATGCCTGCAGCACCGGCCGAAGGGTCTGGATCAGCGCGGTTCCGAAGCCCCGTGCGGCCGGATCAGGCAGGCCTTCCGGCAGGTAGCACAACGCCTGCTCGGGCCAGTTGAACGGACTCGGCTGGACCAGGGTATGCGGATCGTCCAGGCCCAAGCGCGTGGCGATGTGGTCGAATCCATTGCCCACGGTCAGCGTGGCCGAGGTGAAGATCCATGCCGCGCGGCTGCGCTCGCGATGCTCGCGCAGCGGGCCGGACACATCCATCGGCGTGCGCTGGCAGCGGAAACCCCGCGGCGTGAGCTCGTACCAGAGCACATCGGCGGCACTGGCGTGGTCCGCCGGATCGGTATCGAAATCCAGGGTGGGTTCATCATCGCCCAGCCAGCGCTGCAACCGCGACACCGCCTCGCGCGCCCGCGCATGGCAGGCGTCCAGACCCGCCGCCGATTCGCGCAGCGGCTGAAGGCCCTGCTCCAGTGCCACCAGGCCGGCCATCACCGTATCGAAGCCGTCGCGGACCTGTGGCATGGCCAGCGCACGCCACTGCGTACCACGCGGCGGCAGCCCCTCCATCGCCGAACGCAACGCCAGCAACGCCTGTTGCAACTGGTCGACCGGCTCCTGCAGCGCCGATTGTGCGCCCCCTACGCCGCGCGCTTCAGCCAGGCAGTCGCGACCCAGTTCCTGCCATGGGCGCATGCCGAAACCTTCGCCGAAGAACTGCGCTGCCAGTTCGGGCAGCTGGTGTGCCTCGTCGATGACCAAGGCCTGCGCCCCCGGCAGCAACTCGCCGAAGCCGTCCTGTTTCAGTGCCAGATCGGCCAGCAGCAGGTGGTGGTTGACCACCACCACGTCGGCGGCCTGCGCACGCTGCCGTGCGCGCACCACGAAGCAGTCGTCCCAGAATGGGCAATCGGTGCCCAGACAATTGTCGACAGTGGAGGTGACCATTGGCAGCAGCGGCGAGTCATCGGCCAGGCCCTCCAGCTCGGCGATGTCACCGAACTCCGAGCGGCCGGACCACGCCAGGATGCGCTGGAACTGCGCGGCCTGTTCGGGACTGGAAAACCGCGGCTCGCCCCGCGCCTGCTGCAGTCGATAGCGGCACAGGTAGTTCGCGCGCCCCTTCAGCAGCGCGCTGCGCAGGCCGACGCCCAGCGCCTGGCGCACGCGCGGCAGATCGCGGTGGTAGAGCTGGTCCTGCAGCGCGCGGGTACCGGTGGAGATGATGGTGCGCAGCCCGGACAGCAGCACCGGCACCAGATAGGCGAAGGTCTTGCCGGTGCCGGTACCGGCCTCGGCCAGCAGCAGGTCCCGCTGCTGCAGCGCATCGGCAATGGCAGCGGTCAGGTGCAGCTGTGCCGGACGCGGGACGAAGGCATCCAGATGCGAGGCGAGCGCGCCGCCTTCGCTGAGGGCTTCGCGGCTGGCATGGACAAGGTCGGACATCAGAGGGAAAGGATACCCGGCAGGGCGCTGCCCGGCACCCGTTTCAAGCCAGAGCGCAGGCAAAAGCAACAGCAACAGCGTGGTTCATGGCTCTGGGTTGCTGCGTGTTTGGCGGGGCGGGAGGGGCAGGCAGGACACGCCGTAAACCCGTCCATGGGGGCTCGATGGCGCCATCCATGGCGCCAACGGTCCTGCCTGCCCCTCCCGCCCCGCCTTCGACAGTTTCCCGGTGACGGATGGACGTGCTTCGTGGCGTCGCGCTTGCTCGACTGATTCAGAAGCGGTGGGTCGAACGGAAACAAGAAGGGGTCGGAGCCGTTTTCCTGCGGAAAACGGATCCGACCCCACAACGAGTGCGCGCAGGGCGCGACCCGCTTTTGATTTTCTTTTTCTTTTCCGTGGCTGGACGCACACGGGAACTGTCAGAGGCCGGGCGGGGTGGGTTCGCGGGGGTGTCCGCGGCATGGATGCCGCGGCTAAGCCCCCAGGGACGGGTTCACGGCGTCCCCCGCGAACCCACCCCGCCCGGCCAAGCGCGGCTTTTGCTTTACTCGGCCAAGCAGCCAGCCACGAGGGGCTGTGCCGTTGGCTGAAAACTCAGTAACGCTTGATCCCCGGCACTGTGCAGCCCTCAATCTGCGCATGCGCCGACACCGCATTCTCCTTCTCGCCCCGCGCCAGCCGCGACTGCTCGATCGTCGCCCAGTGCCGGCGGCACAGCGGCCCGGTCTTCGAGCCCAGATCCACGGCCTTGCGCGCGAACGTCTCCGCCTGTGCCCACTGCCCCTGCAGCAGCGCCAGTTCGGCACGCTCCTGCAGCACCGCCGGGTCACCGGCCACGATCTCCAGCGCGTGATCCAGGCTGCTGGCGGCACCGGCGAGGTCGTTGGCCTGGCGCTGCGCCTGTGCGGCCAGCCTCAGGTCTTCCACCTGCGAATCACGCAGCGGCTGCACCGACAGTTCCTTGTCGTCCGGACCCGCTGCAGCATCCACGGCCGCCAGGCGCTGCGCCGGCGTGGTGGTGTCGACCGGTTTGACTACCGGCGGCGCGCTGCTCACGCAGGCGGCCAGGGCCAGGCTTAGGCCGGTCAGGGCCAGGGGCTGCAGCAGGGTACGCATGTTCATCGGCATCATCGGCTCGGGGGAGAAGGGGTGGCGGCAGGTTCGGCGGGTGCTTCCGGCTTGCGGTCCAGGCCGAACCAGCTGCGCCAGCCACCGCCCTCGCCTTCAGCCTCGCCCTGCCCCTCGGGCGACGCGGCCGGCGCGCACGGCGCATAGGCAGGCGCATAGCCCACCACGAACGGGAAACGGCGCGCGCCGGGGCAGCCTTCATCGGTGCTGTTGAGACCGGTGGGAGCCACCGGCTGCCAATCCAGGCCCTTGTTGCTGACCCGCAATGGCGCACTCGGCAGGCGCTGGAAGATGCCCGACCAGACCCGCATCGCGCCAGTGGCGCCATACAGGCCGGCCTGCTGGTTCTGATCGTTGCCGATCCAGATCACCGCCAGGTGGTCGCCGGTGTAGCCGGCATACCAGCTGTCACGGCCATCGTTGGTGGTGCCGGTCTTGCCGGCTGGCTGCAGACGGCCGAGGCCATCAGCATTGAGCCGCTGCGCGGTACCGCTGGCGACGACCTGCTGCAGGCCGACACTGATCAGGTTGGCGGCAATCGAATCGCCTTCCTGTGCCGGTGCCGGGGTCTTGTCGTAGCGCTTGAGCAGCTTGCCCTGCGGATCGAGCACGCCACGCACGGCGTGCAACGGCTGGATCTCACCACCGGACGCGAGGAACTGGTACAGCTGCGCCATCGCATACGGGCTCTGGTCGGTCGAGCCGAGGATCACCGCCGGATTGGCCTCGGCCTTGATGCCGGCCAGCACATGGATCAGCTGGGTCACGCGCTCGGGGCCGACCTGCATGCCCAAGCGCACCGTCGCCTGGTTGTACGAATGCGCCAGCGCATCGATCAGGCGCACCGTGCCGTGGCTGCGGTTGTCGGCGTTGCCGGGGCTCCAGTTGCGGCCGCGGCCGAGCTGCACCGTCACCGGCGAATCATCGACCCAGCTGGCCAGCGAATAGCGGTCAGGCTGCGCCAGGGCCAGCAGGTACACGAACGGCTTGAGCAGCGAACCGACCGGGCGCTGCGCCTCGATCGCACGATTGAAGCCGACCTCGGACACCTCACGGCTGCCGATCACCGCCAGCACGTCGCCGTTGTGCACGTCGGTCAGCACCATGCCGGCCTGCAGCTCAGGGCGACGCTGGCTTTCCAGCGACTTGATGGTGCGGGTCACCGCGCCTTCGGCATAGGCCTGCGCGGACGGCGACATGCCGGTCATCACGCTCAGGCCCGCGCCCTGCAGCGCAGATTCCGGATAGTCATGCGCAAGCTGCCGGCGGACCAGGTCGACGTAGGCGGGGAAGCGGTTGGCAGCCACCAGGCCCGGTGTCTTGGGCACGCCCAGCGGAGCCTTCAGCGCGCGCTGGTACTCGGCATCGTCGATCAGCGTGGCGTCGTGCAGCTTGCCCAGCACGAAGTTGCGGCGATCCAGCGCGCGTTCCGGGTTGCGCCGCGGGTCGTAGAAGGACGGCCCCTTGACCAGGCCGATCAGCAGGGCGATCTGCTCGGTCTCCAGCGACTGCAGGTCACGCCCGAACCAGAATTCGGCGCCGGAGGACATGCCATGGATCGCCTGGCTGCCGCGCTGGCCCAGGTACACCTGGTTGAGATACGCCTCGAAAATCGTGCGCTTGTCGTAGCGCGCTTCCATGATCAGCGCGTACAGCACCTCATTGAACTTGCGGGTGAGCGTCTGTTCCTTGCCGATGCCAAGCAGGCCGCTGCGGGCCAGCTGCTGGGTGAGCGTCGAAGCGCCCTGGCGGCTCTGGCCACCGGAACGGATCGTCACCCACACCGCGCGCGCGATGCCTGACAGGTCGATGCCGTGATGGCGGTTGAAGTCCTTGTCTTCCACTGCCTGCAGGCCGGTCACCAGCAGGTCCGGCGCCTCGTCCATGCGGATCAGGCGGCGTTCTTCCTGCTTCTGGCCGTACAGCGTGGCGATGCGCGCCGGATCCAGCCGCGCGGCCTTCAGTGCCTTGCGGCTGTCGGCGTCGCGCAGCGAGGCCACGCCGCCATCGGCCAGCGACAGCTCCACCCGGCGCGGCGCCACCCGGCCATCGACGTCGTTGTAGCCACGACTGGAGATCACAAAGCGACCGCCGTTCACCGCATAGGTGGCCGGCTCCTTGCCCTGCCCGTCATCACGATAGGCGGAGGCGGCCAGTTCGGTCTTCAGCGTGGACGCATCCATCGCCTTGCCGGGGGTGAGCACCAGCGGGCGCGCATACACGCGCGTCGGAATCTGCCAGCGCAGCTCGCCGAAACGCTGGGTCACCTGCTGGTTCAGGTACAGCGTATAGGGAATGAGGAAACCCAATCCCAATGCGACCGCAGCCATGCTCCAGGTGATCAGCCGGCGCCGCCACAGCGGACCGCTGTCCTGCTGGTCGTCGTCGAAATCGTCGATGTCGTCGGAATCGTAGCGTCGGGGCACGGGAATGCGAGAATGTAGGGTCTGGCGAGTCTACCCCAGCCACTGCGGCTGGCGAATTCTCCCGGGTTCCCCTGCTTAAGCTGGAGTTGCAACCGGATGGCGATGTCCCTGGCCGAGATCCGATACCTGATCAACCGCCTGTCGGGCCTGGCCCGCCGGAGCCTGGCAAGCCTGCGCACCCGCGGGTGGCGGGCCACCTGGCAACGCATCCGCGTGCACACCCAGCGCGCCGTTCCCGCGCCGCGCACGCCCCTGTTCCTGCCGCCAGCACAGGCTTTCGCCCCCTTCACGGTGCCGTTCAGCGAGTCGCCGGAGGTGAGCATCGTCATCCCGGTCTACAACCATGTCGGCCACACCCTGGCCTGCCTCCGCGCCCTGGCGGCACACCCGCCCGCAGCCGCGTGCGAGATCCTGGTGGTGGATGACGGCAGCAGCGACGCCACCGCACAGTGGATGCCGCAGGTGGCGGGGTTGCGCTATGAGGTGCGTGCGCACAACGGCGGCTTCATCGAAGCCTGCAACGAGGGTGTATCGCGCGCACGCGGCCGCTACGTGGTGCTGCTCAACAACGATACGGTGCCGCAGCCGGGCTGGCTCGACGCCCTGCTGGACACCTTCGGCAGCGTCCCCGACGCCGGCCTGGTCGGCAGCCAGCTGCTGTATCCCGATGGCCGCCTTCAGGAATCGGGCGGAGTGATCTTCGCCGATGGCAGTGGCTGGAGCTATGGCCGCTTCGAGGCCGCTGACGACCCGCGCTTTGCCAGCCTGCGCGACGTCGACTACTGCTCCGGTGCGGCGCTGATGCTGCCGCGTACCCTCTGGCAGCAGCTGGACGGCTTCGATACCCGCTACAAGCCGGCGTACTACGAGGACACCGACCTGGCCTTCCGCGTGCGTGCACAGGGCCTGCGCGTGCTGGTGCAGCCGGCCAGCCGGGTGATCCACGACGAAGGCACCAGCAACGGCACCGACACCGGCAGCGGGGTTAAGGCCTACCAGGTGCGCAACCAGGCCATCTTTGCCGCTCGCTGGGCCACCGAGCTGGCCCGCCATCCGGCGGTCGGCGCAGTGCCGTCGCCAGCGCTGCTGCTGCGCGGCCGGCGCCAGGTGCTGATCCTGGACGAGGAAGTACCGCAGCCCGATCGCGATTCCGGGTCGCTGCGCCAGGTCAATCTGATCCGCCTGCTGCTGCAGGGCGGTGCCCACGTGGTATTCGTCCCGACCCGGCGCGAGCATGCCGGCGCGGCGACCGAGGCGCTGCAGCGGATGGGCGTGGAAGTCTGGTACGCCCCCTTCCTGGACGGCGTGGCCGGCTGGCTGCGCAGCCATGGGTCGCGTTTCGACGTGGCGATGCTGGTGCGCCACCACGTCGCCCACGAGTGCCTGCCCCTGCTCAAGCGCTATGCGCCGCAGGCACGAACCGTGTTCGACACGGTCGACCTGCACTACCTGCGCGAACGCCGCGGTGCCGAAGTGGCCGGTGATACGGCGCTGCTGCGCGCAGCAGAACGCACCCGCAGCAGTGAATTGGCAGTGATGGAGCAGTGCGACATCACCGTGCTGGTCAGTGCGGCCGAACGGGAGCAGCTGCAGGCCGATGCGCCGCGGGTACGGGTGGAACTGATTTCCAACCTGCACGAGGTTGCCGGCGCCGGCGCCGTCTACGAGCAACGACACGATCTGGTGTTTGTCGGTGGCTTCCGCCATCCGCCGAACCTGGACGGGATGGAGTGGTTCATCGGCGAGGTCTTCGCCCACATCCGCGCCCGGCTGCCGGAGGTACGCCTGCACTGCATCGGCGCCGCGGCGCCGGAATCGTTGCTGGCACTGGCCGCACGCCACCCCGGCGTGCAGATGCACGGCTTCGTCGAGGACATCACGCCCTACATGGACGGCGCGCGCATTGCCATCGCACCGCTGCGGTTCGGTGCCGGCGTAAAAGGCAAGATCAACCTGAGCATGGCCCATGGCCAACCGGTAGTCGGTACCACCTGCGCCGTGGAAGGCATGCACCTGCATCCCGGCCAGGACGTACTGGTAGCCGATGACGCTACCGGTTTCGCCGATGCGGTGGTCCGCCTGTACCAGGACCCGCAGCTGTGGCAGCAGTTGTCCGATGCTGGCCTGGCCAACGTCGCCGAACATTTCTCACTCGAAGCCGCCCGTGCGACCGTGCAGCGGGTGTTCTTCGCCTAGTCCGCCCGTCCACCGGCGCGGCGCAGGCGATCTTCAAACGCCGGCAGTTCGGCCAGATCCGGCTGCAGCAACCGCGCCTGTTCGGCGGCATGCGCGGCGAAGGCCAAGTCACCGTTGCCGAGCCGCTCGCTGCCGATCGCCAGCCAGCGCTGGGCCAACCGCAGCCGCGCCGAGGGCAGTCCGGATGCGGTCGGTGACAGGGTCTGCCAGGCCTGCAGGCAGGCGCCTGCCGCCTGCACGCGGTTCTGCCGCAGATTGTCGTCGAAGCAGCGTCGGCTGGCGGGCAGCAAGCGTGCGGCGGCTGCCTTCACCCGCGCATCGCGGGGAGCCAGCGACTGGGCTTCGCGCAACGCGTCGAACGCGCTGTGCCCGGGTGGGCTGATCCACTGCCCCGCGCGCTCGGCACGTTCGATCTTCCGCAGGTGGTCGCGCAGCTGGCGTTCGCGCTGCGCCGTGCTGACCGCGGGCTGCTGCAGGGCCCGCTGCGCCTGCTGCGCGCGCTGCAGGCGCTGCAGGCGCTGCGCCAGTTGTTGCCGGACTGCCTGCGAAGCCCCCAGCTCCGCCGCCAGGGCCGCATCACGTTGCGCCGCATCGAACTGGAAGTCGTCGGCGGACTTCTGGCTGCGTGCAACCACTGCCTGCAGGGTCTGCTCACGCCCGCGCTGGGCATTGGAATCATCGGCGGCCACCACCAGCACCGCCTGGAAGCCCTTGGCCGCAGCTTCCAGCTGCTGCCGTCGCAACGCACGCTGCGCCTGCCGCAGGCGCCGGTCGGCGGCGCGCGCGAGGGCCTCCTCGCTCGCCGGTAGATCGGCATGACCAGCATCGAACTGACGGGCACGACGCAGGAGCGCGGCCGCCTCGGCCAACTCCCCTCGCTCCGCCAGCGTGCGTGCCTGCAGCAGCAGGTCGCTCAGCGCATCTTCGCGCCCTTCCAGCGCCGGCAGGTTGTCCGGCTGCAGGGCCAGGATGCGCTGGAACAAGGGTAACGCACTGCTGTCGCCGTCATCCAGGCGTCCGGCCGCGAACGCGTTACGCGCCTGTGCCAACAACGCACCAATACCGGCTCCGGCGCTGCGTCGCGCCTGCAACTGGCGGGCAACCGCATCGGCGTCGCCCTGCGGCACCTGCAGCTCACGGGCCAGTGCCAGAGCCTGCGCGCTGCCGTCCAGGTCATCCGCCTGCAGGCGATCGCGCGCCTGTTGCAGCGCTGCCGCGCCGGTATTGGCCAGGCCCTGGCGCGCCTGCGGGCGATCACCGTCCAGCGCCAGCGCCGCCTGGTAGCGCTCGCGCGCACCACTGCCATCGGCATCGCTCAGGCGCCCAGCCGCCAATGCACGATCCCCCTCGGCCAGCAGCTGTTCGATCTGCGGCTCATCCCAGAACCAGTCTGCCAACGGCTTGCGCAGCAGGACCAGCAGCACGAACACGGCCAGCGCTGTGAGCAGCGCCCAGCGCCAGATCCGGCGCGCATGGCGCGCCTGCAGCCACCACCAACGCCCCTCGCGACGGACGCGGTCCAGCGCAGGATGTTCAGCGCCATGCGGGCGATGCGGGGGCTCGCGTTCCATGCGTGCAGGGTAGCCGGGGCAGCGTGAAGCTCAGCCGAGGCGACGCGCCTCGCTCACGCCCGGCAGCGCATCGAGCTTGCCCAGCAGCGTCGACAACTGCCCGTAGTCACTGACCTTCAGGCGCAGCCGAAGGTGGGCACGGCCACTGTTGCGCACGTTGTCACTGTGGATGTCGAGCACGTAGGCGTCTTCCTGGGCGATCAGGTTGGTGATGTCCTTCAGCAGCCAGCGGCGATCGACCGCATCGACCACCACGTCCACCTCGTAGCCGCCCCCGGCCTGGCCCCACTCCACCGGCAGGATGCGCTGCGGGCTGCTGGCCGCCAGCCGGGCCAGCGCGGCGCAGTCTGCACGATGCACGGTGACACCCCGGCTACGGGTCAGGTAGCCGATGATCGGCTCGCCGGCCACCGGCTGGCAGCAGCGTGCCAGCTGCACCAGCAGGTTGCCCACGCCCTGCACGGTGAACTTGGACTTGCCCAGGTTCCCGCGGCGCGCGGTCGGCCGCGGCAGGGCCGGTGCGGGCGCGGGCTGGCTGGCGGCACGCTCCGCCTCCAGCAGCGCACGGCTGACCTGGTTCGGGCCGGTATCGCCCAGAGCCACCTGGATGTACAGGTCATCGACGCTGTCGGCATGGAACTTCTTCGCCGCCACGGCCAGGTCCGCGTGCTGCAGGCCCAGCCGCTTCAGCTCGCGCTCGAGCAGCTCGCGACCGGCCTGCACGTTGCGCGCGCGGTCCAGCTTGTGGAACCAGCTGCGCACCTTTTCGCGCGAGCGGTTGCTGGCCAGGAAGCCGTTGGCCGGCATCAGCCAGTCGCGGCGCGGATCGGCCTCCTTGCCGGTCAGGATCTCGACGCGGTCGCCGCTGCGCAGGCGGTAGGTCAGCGGCACGATGCGGCCGTTGACCTTTGCGCCGCGGCAGCGGTGCCCGACCATGGTATGCACCTGGTAGGCGAAATCGAGCGGCGTGGCGCCCTGCGGCAGGTCCAGCACCTCGTCCTTCGGGCTCAGCGCATAGACCCGGTCCTCGGTCAGCTCGGCATCAAGCGCCCCGGCCAGTTCATTGCCCTGCCCGTCCTGCGCCTGTTCCAGCAACTGGCGCATCCAGGTGATCTTGCGGTCGAAGGACTTCTCCGCACCCTTGCCACCTTCCTTGTACTTCCAGTGCGCGGCCACGCCCAGCTCGGCCTGCGAGTGCATCTCGTGGGTACGGATCTGCACTTCGATGGTGCGCCCTTCCGGGCCGACCACGGCGGTGTGCAGCGAGCGATAGTCATTGGCCTTGGGCCTGGCGATGTAATCATCGAACTCGCTGGGTACCGGTGCCCACAGCGCGTGCACCACGCCCAACGCGGCATAACAGGCGGCGACGTCGTCGACCATCACGCGCACCGCACGGATGTCATACAGCTGGTCGAAGGCCAGCCGCTTCTTCTGCATCTTCCGCCAGATGCTGTAGATGTGCTTCGGGCGGCCGCTGACTTCGGCCTTGATGCCCTGGGCGACCAGCTCGCGCGACAGCACCTTCTTGACGTTCTCGACGTAACGCTCGCGGGCGATGCGGGTTTCATCCACCTCGCGGGCGATGCGGCGGTAGGTTTCCGGTTCCAGGTGGCGGAACGCCAGGTCCTCCAGCTCCCACTTCAGCTGCCAGATGCCCAGCCGATTGGCCAGGGGCGCGTGGATGTCGCGGGTCAGCTGGGCCAGCGCGCGGCGCTGCTCCTCGTCCAGCTTGTCGGCCGCGCGCATCCGCGCCAGCTGCCGTGCCAGCAGGATCGGCACCACGCGCAGGTCGCGGATGATCGCCAGCAGCAGCCGGCGCAGGCCTTCGCTGTTGCGCCCCGCCTCACGGCCGGCGTGCAGCGCCCACACCGGGTCGGCCGCATCCTGGCCATCCAGCAGGCCGATCACCGCCGCCTTGTGGTTGCCCAGCGGCAGCTGGTCCAGGCTGGCGCGCAGGCCCGGCAGGTCGAACAGCAATGCGGCCACCACTGCGCCTTCATCGGCCGAGAGCATCGCCAGCGCATCGAGAGTATCGCCCAGCACCGACCAGGTGGCACGCATCTGGTGCTCGCAATCCGGCGCTTCCCAATGCTCACGCAGGGCCTGGCGCAGCGGAGCAGGCAGCACCGCTGCCGAGGGACGGTTCAACAAGGCATCCAGGCCAGGGACGGAAGCGCGGTTCACAGCATCGAGCAGGCAAGACAGAGGCCCCTACACTAGCGCCGGCGCCGTTCAGGGACAATCACTGCACCCACCATCACCCGGCATGAAGACATGCCGCTACACTCGCCCACACACCCAGGAGAGACCCGCCATGCCTTCGATTGCCCCGCGCGTCCGTCCACGGCTGCTGGCCTGTGCCGCCGTGCTGCTGTCCCTGTCCGCGCCTGCGCTGGCCCAGCGCGTGGTGGAGGACGACCTGCAGCAGCAGATGTCGCCCTCCGAGTTCAAGGCCGCCGGCCTGGACAAGCTCAGTGCCGGTGAACTGGCCACGCTCAACCGCTGGCTGCAGGGCAAGGTCGAGGCGGCCACCACCCAGGCCGTCGCCGCAGCGCGCGAAGAAGGCCGCCAGGAAGTGATCAAGAAGAACCGCGGCTTCCTGGACTTCGGCAGCAGCGAACCGATCGAAAGCAACCTGCAGGGCGAATTCCGTGGATTCGGCCAGGGCCGCCGCTACGTGCTGCAGAACGGCCAGGAGTGGGAGCAGATAGACGCCACGCACTATTCCGGTGGCCGCAAGGACGCCCCGGGCGTCAGCATGCGCCCAGGGGTGATGGGCGCCTGGTATATGAAGGTGGACGGGGTGAACGTGCAGCCGAAGGTTCGCCGCACCAAGTAACGCCCGGGCATTCCGGCCATGCCGGCTCCCTGCCCGGCCGGCCACGGTCGCCCGACGGGCGACCGTGGCGCGCTCAGGCCTGGCGCAATGCAGCCACGCGCTGCGCCAGCTTCTTCGCCGAGATACCGGTGCGTGCACCCAGCTCCTGCGCGAACAGCGATACCCGCAGTTCTTCCAGATCCCAGCGCAGCGCCTGCCATTGCGGGCGATCACGCAGGCCCTGCTGCTCGCCCGCCTCCAGCGCTTCCAGGAACGGATGCAGTTCCAGCATGCGCGCCTGGTCACGCGGCGGATCACGCTTGGCACGTTCGGTGCGCAGGATCATCGCCTTCAGATAGCGCGGGTACTGCGCCAGCGCGTCGGCCGGCGTGTCGCGCAGGAAGCCGGGGTGGATCAGCCCGGCCAGCTGCGCTTCCATGTCGTCCAGGTTGCCGCGCGCCCAGCCCATCAACGGCGCTTCCAGCATCGGCTTCAGCTCCGCCACCAGCGCCAGAATGGTCTCGGCCAGCTTCAGCCGCGACATCGCCTCGCCAAACAGGGCCTTGGCGGCGTGTTCGCGACGCTGCTCGAACGCCGTCGCATCGCGGATTTCCTCCAGGCCCTCGGCCAGCACCGCGTTCATCGCCGCATCGACCAGGTCACCACGCAGCCGCTCCTGCGATTCGATCGCGGCATACAACAGGCCGGTCTTGGCACCGACCGGCAACTGCTTGCGTGCCTGCTTCACCTTCTCGGCCAGGGCGATCTCCAGCAGGCGGCGCACGCCCAGCGGATGGGCGTCCTGCGCCTGCTGGCGATCAGCGAAGATGCGCAGCGCCACGCTGTCGCCCTCGTCCAGCAGCGCCGGATAGGCCGGCACGCCGGCTTCACCGGGTACCTGCAGCGGAATCGGCGTGGCCGGGAACGTGCGCAGGCCGTCAGCCGCCATCTCGCGCCCGGCACGCGCGGCGAAGGCATCGCCAGCACGGCCACCGAATTTCGCGCGCAGCGCTTCCAGATCACGCGAGGTGGCAAGCACCTTGCCCTGTTCGTCGCGCAGCCGCAGGTTCATGTGCAGGTGCGGCTCGATCGAACCCGGCTCGAAATCCAGTGCGGTCACCGTCGCGCCGGTCGCACGTGACAGGAAACGCGCCAGCTCGCCAGTGATGGCATCAGCGCTGGGCTGCGGGAAGGCCTCGTAGAACGCGCGACCGAAGTCCGGCGCCGGCACGTAGTTGCGGCGCATCGCCTTTGGCAGGCTGCGGATCAGTGCCGAGGCCTTGTCGGCGACAAAGCCCGGCGCCAGCCAGCCCAGCTGCACCGGATCCAATGCGTTGAGCAGGTGCAGCGGCACGTCCAGGGTCACGCCATCGTCGTCGGCCCCCGGTTCGAAGCGGTAGTGCAGCGGCAAGCGCGCCTGGCCCAGCGCCAGGTACTTCGGATAGCGTTCCTGTTCGCTGCCCTCACCGGGCAACAGGTCTGCCAACGACCAGTGCAGCGCCTTGCGCTGCTCCGGCGCCAGCCCTTTCCACCAGCTATCCAGTCCCGCCGCCGAGTGGATCTGCGGCGGCACCCGGTCCAGGTACCAGCGTGCCTGCCAGTCTTCGTCGGCAACGATGCCGGCGCGGCGCAGCTTGGCTTCTTCCTCGCGCGCGACCTCCAGCACCTTCTGGTTGTCGGCGACGAAACTGGCACGGGTATTGATCTCGCCGGTCACCAGCGCCTGGCGCACGAAGATGTCATGCGCCTCGCCCGGCGCGATGCGGCCGTAATGGACCGGTTTCTTCGGTGCCAGCACCAGGCCGAACAGGCTGATCTGCTCGGACGCCAGCACCTGGCCCTGCGCGCGCGACCAGTGCGGGTCGAAGTGCTTGCGCAGCAGCAGGTGCGGCAGTTCGGCGATCACCCAGTCCGGCTCGATCGCGGCCAGGGTCATGCCCCATACCTTCTGCGTATCCAGCAGGTTGGCCACCAGCAGCCACGGCGGTGGCCGCTTGGCCAGCGCCGAGCCGGGGAACGGCAGGAAGCGGCGCTGGCGTGGTGCCTGGAAATCGCCCTTCTCGGTGCGGTGGCCGATCTGCGTCGGCAGGCCCGCCACCAGCGCCCGGTGCAGGGTCTGGTAGGCAGCGGCACGCACGCGTTCGCTGAAGCCGCCGCCGGCGGGCGCCTGTTCCTTCTGCGCGCGCACGGCCACCGGTGCCGGTGCGGCCTCGGCCTTGCCCTCGCGGGCCAGGCGCGCGGCACGATGCAACTGGCCGCGGGTGGCCTTTACTGAGGCCGCGTCATCACGTGCCGGTGCCGGCGCACTGCTGCCGGCCAGCAGCGGTGCCATCGATGCCTCGCTGGCCTCTTCCTTCCAGCCCAGTTCCTCGCACAGCAGCCGCAGCTGGCGATGCAGCTCGCGCCACTCGCGCATGCGCAGGAAGCCGAGGAAATGACGTCCGCACCAGTCGCGCAGCTTGGACTGGGTCAGGTCTTCGTGGGCCTGCCGGTAGGCATCCCACAGGCGCAGCACGCCGACGAACTCGGAGCGGCCATCGGCGAACTGCGCATGCGCGTTGTCGGCGGCACCGCGCGCTTCCGGCGGGCGTTCGCGCGGGTCCTGGATGCCCAGGAACGAGGCAATCACCAGCATCGGCCGCAGGCAGCCTGCAGCCTGTGCGGCGACCAGCATGCGCGCCAGCTTCACGTCCACCGGCAGGCGCGCCATCTGCTTGCCGATGGTGGTCATGCGCCGCTCGGCATCGATCGCGCCCAGCTCGGTCAGCTGCTGCCAGCCATCGGCAACGGCACGCTCGTCCGGCGCCTCCAGGAACGGGAACTCCTCGATGCGGCCCAGGCCCAGCTGCAGCATGCGCAGGATCACGCCGGCCAGGCTGGAACGGCGGATTTCCGGATCGGTGAACTCCGGCCGCGCCTGGAAATCCGCCTCGGCGTACAGGCGGTAGCAGATGCCTTCGGCGATACGGCCGCAGCGACCCTTGCGCTGGTTGGCGCTGGCCTGCGAGATCGGCTCGATGTGCAGGCGATCCAGCTTGTTGCGCGGGCTGTAGCGCTTGACGCGGGCGAAGCCCGGATCGACCACGTAGCGGATGCGTGGCACCGTCAGCGAGGTCTCGGCCACGTTGGTGGCCAGCACGATGCGCCGGTTCGGCCCGGGGTTGAACACCCGGTCCTGGTCCTGGTTGGACAGGCGCGCGTACAGCGGCAGCACCTCGGTATTGCGGTACTTGCGCCGTTCCAGCGACTGGTGCGCATCGCGGATCTCGCGCTCGCCCGGCAGGAAGATCAGCACGTCGCCGCGTGCGTCCAGGCGGGTGATCTCGTCGACAGCCGACACGATGGCATCGTTGACGGTGCGTTCGCCCTGGTCTTCGCCCTCGCCTTCCAGCGCGCGGTAGCGCACTTCCACCGGGTAGGTGCGGCCTTCGACGCTGATCACCGGTGCGTTGTCGAAATGCTGGGCGAAGCGTTCGGTGTCGATGGTGGCCGACGTGACGATCAGCTTCAGGTCCGGGCGCTTGCGCAGCAGCTGCTTCAGGTAGCCCAGCAGGAAGTCGATGTTGAGGCTGCGTTCGTGTGCCTCGTCGACGATGATCGTGTCGTAGTTCGACAACCAGCGGTCGCTGGCGATCTCCGCCAGCAGGATGCCGTCGGTCATGAACTTAATGCGGCTGTCGTCGCTGACCTTGTCATTGAAGCGTACCTGGTAGCCCACCAGCTGGCCCAGTTCGCTCTGCAGTTCCTGCGCCACGCGGCTGGCGACCGCACGTGCGGCGATCCGTCGCGGCTGGGTGCAGCCGATCATGCCGGCCTGGCCACGGCCTGCGGCCAGGCACAGTTTCGGCAGCTGGGTGGTCTTGCCCGAACCGGTTTCACCGGCGATCACCACCACCTGGTGGTCGCGGATCAGTTTGATGATCGCGTCGGCTTCACGCGCAATCGGCAGCTGCGGGTCCAGAGTAATGGACGGCTGCTGTTGCGCCCGTACCTGCCGACGCTGCACCGACGCCTGCAAGGCCTGCTCGAAAGTAGCGGCCAGTGCCGCATCCTGCGGCTTGGCCTGGCAACGCGAGAGCATTCCCAGCAAACGGCCCCGGTCGCGGCTCATGGCGCCGTCGATGGCGGCGCGCTGTTGGCGCAGGCGGGGCGATGGATTTTTATCGATAGAGTTCATCAATCGGTTCGTTCAAAACTTTGAAAGCGACCAGTCATCACGACCGGTTTATTGTGAAGGCCAACGATTCCATAAGGAGGAACCTCATGGCGAAGACCAAAAGCACGACCAAGGCCAAGACCGGCAAGCAGAAGCTTGCAGCGGCGGCACCGTCGGCGCCGAACATCGATATCGGGATCACCCAGGGCGACCGCAAGAAGATCGCCGACGGTCTGTCGCGCTTCCAGGCCGATGCGTTCACGCTCTACCTGAAGACGCACAACTTCCACTGGAACGTGACCGGGTCGATGTTCAACTCGCTGCACACCATGTTCGAGACGCAGTACACCGAGCAGTGGGCGGCACTGGACGACGTGGCCGAGCGCATCCGCGCGCTGGGCTTCAATGCCCCGGGCTCCTACCGGGAATTCGCTGCGCTGACCTCGATCGTCGAGGAACCGGGCCTGACCGACAGTGCGGACTGGCGTGAAATGGTACGCCAGTTGGTGGTCGCCAACGAAGCGGTATGCCGTACGGCGCGTGAAGTGCTGGATGTGGCGGCCAAGGGTGACGATGCCCCGACCGAGGATCTGATGACCCAGCGGCTGCAGACGCACGAGAAGTACGCCTGGATGCTGCGCTCGCTGTTGCAGTAAGGGTTGGGGGTGTTCGGCAGGGCTTGCAGCCCTGCACCCGCCGAAGCCTTCAAGCCAGAGCCAGAGCCAGAGCAAAAGCCAGTTTCCTGAAGGTTGGCGGGGTGGGTCCGGTTGAGGGGGCGCCGTAAACCCGTCCATGGGGGCTTGGTCGCGGCATCCATGCCGCTCACACCCCCTCAACCGGACCCACCCCGCCTTCGACAGATTTCCGTGATCTGCCAGGGCATTGCTTGGGGTCAGATCCGTTTTCCGCAGGAAAACGGATCTGACCCCATTTTGATTGTCGATATCTGACAGATTTCATCCACGCATGGCGTGGATCTACCCGCCACCGGGCCAAGTCTGGGGGAGAGCCCCCTGAGTCAGGGGGCAGACGCGAAGCGGCGGGGGTCTGGGAGCTGGTAAGTGGGGCCCGCGTTTCGCGCAGCGAAGCGTGGGAGCGGCAGCGCGCATGCAATGGCGCGTTCCCAAGGCGCAGCCCTGCCGCCGCCTCCGGGAGGTAAACTAGCGCGATGGCTTCCCGTCCCGCGCACGACCTGCTTCAACGCGTCTTTGGTTACGACGATTTCCGTGGTCCGCAGCAGGACATCGTGGAGCATGTGGCTGCCGGTCACGACGCCCTGGTGCTGATGCCCACCGGCGGCGGCAAATCGCTGTGCTATCAGGTCCCGGCCCTGCTGCGTGACGGTTGCGGCATCGTCATCTCGCCGCTGATCGCACTGATGCAGGACCAGGTCGAAGCCCTGCGCCAGCTCGGCGTGCGCGCCGAGTACCTGAATTCAACCCTGGATGCCGAGACCGCCGGCCGCGTCGAGCGCGAGCTGCTCGCCGGCGAACTGGACATGCTGTATGTCGCCCCTGAGCGGCTGCTGACCGGGCGTTTCCTGTCGCTGCTGTCGCGCAGCCAGATCGCCCTGTTCGCCATCGACGAAGCACACTGCGTGTCGCAGTGGGGCCATGACTTCCGCCCCGAATATCGCCAGTTGACCGTGCTGCACGAGCGTTGGCCGCAGATCCCGCGGATCGCGCTGACCGCCACCGCCGATCCGCCGACCCAGCGCGAGATCGCCGAGCGCCTCGATCTGCAGGAAGCGCGCCATTTTGTCAGTTCCTTCGACCGTCCCAACATCCGCTACACCGTGGTGCAGAAGGACAACGCCCGCAAGCAGCTGACCGACTTCCTGCGCGGCCACCGTGGCGAGGCCGGCATCGTCTACTGCATGTCGCGGCGCAAGGTCGAGGAGACCGCTGAATTCCTCTGCGGCCAGGGCTTCAACGCTCTGCCTTACCACGCCGGCCTGCCGCCGGAAGTGCGCGCCGGCAACCAGCGCCGCTTCCTGCGCGAGGACGGCATCGTGATGTGTGCCACCATCGCCTTCGGCATGGGCATCGACAAGCCGGACGTGCGCTTCGTCGCGCATACCGACCTGCCCAAGTCGATGGAGGGCTACTACCAGGAAACCGGACGCGCAGGCCGCGATGGCGAAGCCGCCGAGGCCTGGCTGTGCTACGGCCTGGGTGATGTGGTACTGCTCAAGCAGATGATCGAGCAGTCCGAGGCGGGCGAAGAGCGCAAGCAGCTGGAGCGGGCCAAGCTCGACCATCTGCTGGGCTACTGCGAATCGATGCAGTGCCGCCGCCAGGTGCTGCTGGCCGGCTTCGGCGAGACCTACCCCCAGCCTTGCGGCAACTGCGACAACTGCCTGACGCCACCGGCCTCGTGGGACGCGACCATACCGGCACAGAAGGCGCTGAGCTGCGTCTATCGAAGCGGCCAGCGCTTCGGTGTCGGCCACCTGATCGACATCCTACGCGGCAGCGAGAACGAGAAGGTGAGGCAGCAGGGCCACGACAAGCTGAGCACTTATGCCATCGGCCGCGACCTCGATGCACGCACCTGGCGCAGCGTGTTCCGCCAGCTGGTCGCGGCCAGCCTGCTGGAAGTGGACAGCGAGGGTCACGGTGGCCTGCGCCTGACCGATGCCAGCCGCGACGTGTTGACCGGCCGCCGCCAGATCAGCATGCGCCGCGACCCGGCCAGCAGCACCAGCGGACGCGAGCGCAGCGCGCAGCGCACCGGCCTGTCGGTGCTGCCGCAGGACCTGGCCCTGTTCAACGCGCTGCGCGGCCTGCGCGCCGAACTGGCCCGGGAACAGAACGTACCGGCGTTCGTGATCTTCCACGACAGCACCCTGCGCAACATCGCCGAGCAGCGCCCGACCAGCCTGGATGAACTGGCCCGGGTCGGCGGCATCGGCGGCACCAAACTGAGCCGCTACGGCCCGCGCCTGGTCGAGATCGTGCGTGAAGAGGGCTGACGGTATCGCGTTGCCGCGCTGCGCGGCCGCCGGGCATGGCCCCAACGGCGCGCGGGCGCCCCTGTAGAGCCGAGCCCACGCTCGGCTGCCTCTGCGCGAACAGCAGCCGAGCGTGGGCTCGGCTCTACGCTGGTGCAGGTCCAATCTTGAACCGGCCATTCAGCCGGAAGTGCATCCGCGTCCGCTTGCGGCTAGATTAGCGTCATGTCCCTGGCCTCGACCCTGCTCCGCGTCGTGCTCATGCTCAGCCTGTTGCTCAACGGGCTGAACGCGGCCCTGGCCCGTGGTCACGAAGAAATGGGGCGAATGGCTCACGCCGCAGCCGCGGCTGTTGATGGCGGCACTGCCGATTGCCACCACCACGCGGGCATGCAGGCCGACGCGGCCCCGCAGGCCAAGGCCCCGGCCCACGACGCCCACTGCCAGATCAAGGACTGCGTGCGCAGCTGCGCCCAGCACCCGCTGCTGGTGGTGCAGCCGTTGCCGTTCATGGCCGGACCGGCGCTGTCGCTGGCCCCGCAGCCGATGCCGGCCACCGGCCGGCCGGCGCCGCCGCTGCCGCCGATCTCACGCCCTCCCATCGGCTGATTCCACACGCACCGTGCGCCCTGCGCACCGCAGCCGGCCGCCTGCCGGCGTCTTTACGTGTCTGGAGTCACCACCATGAATACCCGTATCCCCCGCGGTCCGGGCCCTGTGCCCATGCCGTCGCGCCGCCTGTTCGTGCAGGGCCTGGCCGCCGGTGGCGTGGTTGCCGGCATCGCCGCTGTCGGCGTGCCGCAGCGCGCGCTCGCCGCCGCCACTGCCGCCCCACGCCTGGCCGGCGCCCCCGCCGTGCTCAGCGACACCCGCATCGAACTGGCCATCGGCGAATCGCTGGCCAACTTCACTGGCCGCACCCGTCCGGCGATCACCGTCAATGGATCGCTGCCGGCACCGATCCTGCGCTGGCGCGAAGGCCAGACCGTGGACCTGTTCGTGCGCAACACCCTGGAACGCCACCCGACCTCGATCCATTGGCACGGCATCCTGCTGCCTGCGAACATGGACGGTGTGCCGGGACTGAGCTTCAATGGCATCGGCCCCGGTGAGACCTACCACTACCACTTCGAACTGAAGCAGTCGGGTACCTACTGGTACCACAGCCACTCGATGTTCCAGGAGCAGGCCGGCCTGTACGGAGCGCTGATCATCGACCCGGCCGAGCCGGCGCCCTACCACCACGACCGCGAGCACGTGATCCTGCTGTCCGACTGGACCGACATGGCCCCCGGCGCGCTGTTCCGGCGCATGAAGAAGCTCGCCGAGCATGACAACTACTACAAGCGCACCCTGCCCGACTTCCTGCGTGACGTGAAGCGCGACGGTTGGTCGGCCGCGTTGTCCGACCGTGGCATGTGGGGGCGGATGCGGATGACGCCCACCGACATCTCCGACATCAATGCGCACACCTACACCTACCTGATGAATGGCACCGCGCCGGCCGGCAACTGGACCGGGCTGTTCCGCAGTGGCGAGAAAGTGCTGCTGCGCTTCATCAACGGCGCCTCGATGACCTACTTCGACGTGCGCATTCCCGGCCTGAAAATGACCGTGGTCGCCGCCGACGGCCAGTACATCCATCCGGTCAGCATCGACGAGTTCCGCATCGCGCCGGCCGAAACCTACGACGTGCTGGTGGAACCGACCGGGCAGGACGCGTTCACCATCTTCTGCCAGGACATGGGCCGTACCGGCTTTGCCGCCGGAACGCTGGCAGTCCGCCATGGCCTGCAGGCACCGATTCCCGCGCCCGACCCACGCCCGTTGCTGACGATGAGCGACATGGGGCACGACATGGGTAGTGGTGGCCATGGTGGCCATGACATGGCCGCGATGAAGGGCATGGAAGGCGGCTGCGGCGCCAGCATGGGCCACGACGGCGATACCGCCAGCAGGGCACCGAAGCACCCGGCCAGTGAGCGCAACAACCCGCTGGTGGACATGCAGAGCTCGGCCACCGAACCGAAGCTGGACGATCCCGGCATCGGCCTGCGCGACAACGGTCGCCAGGTACTCACCTACGGCGCGATGCGCAGCCTGTTCGAGGACCCCGATGGCCGCGAGCCGAGCCGCGAGATCGAGCTGCACCTGACCGGCCACATGGAGAAGTTCTCCTGGTCATTCGATGGCATTCCGTTCGCCAGCGCCGAGCCGCTGCGACTGAACTACGGCGAGCGCATGCGCATCGTATTGGTCAACGACACCATGATGCAGCACCCGATCCACCTGCACGGCGTGTGGAGTGATCTGGAGAACGCGCAGGGCGAATTCCAGCTGCGCAAGCACACCATCGACATGCCACCCGGCACCCGCCGCAGTTACCGCGTGCGTGCCGATGCGCTCGGTCGCTGGGCCTACCACTGCCATCTGCTGTACCACATGGAAGCGGGCATGATGCGCGAAGTGAGGATCGAAGAATGAGCCGCTCACTGCTTTCCCCCAGCCTGCTGGCCCTGGGCCTGGCCACCGCATTGCCGGTGTTCGCGCAGTCGCATGCCGGGCATGACATGGGCACGATGGACCCGCCGCCGAAGACCGCGAAGACCCCGGCCGAACCGGTCGATCACTCGAAGGTGGATCATTCGAAGATGAACATGGGTGCGGCGGGTCAGGCCGGCATGGACCACTCCACGATGGACCACTCGAAGATGGACCATGGCGCGATGCAGCCAGCGGCGATGGACCATTCCACGATGGATCACGCCGCCATGGGTCACGGCACGCCCGCACCGATCGAACCGCGCGAGCCGATCCCGGTTCCCACCGATGCCGACCGCGCTGCCGCCTTCCCTCCGATCGCGCATGGTGCGATGGAGCATGCACCACAGATCAACAGCCTGCTGCTGATCGATCGCCTCGAACACTGGGACGGCAAGAACAGCACCGGCCAGGCCTGGGAGGCCACCGGCTGGATCGGTGGCAACATCAACCGCCTGTGGTTGCGCACCGATGGCGAACGCAGCCGCGGCAGCACGGAATCGTCGTCACTGGAAGCACTGTATGGTCGCAGCGTATCGCCGTGGTGGGACGTGCTGATCGGCGTGCGCCAGGACTTCCGGCCGGCCGACTCGCGCACCTGGGCGGCCATCGGCATCCAGGGCCTGGCGCCGTACAAGTTCGAAAGCTCGGCGACGCTGTACATGGGTTCCGGTGGTCAGGTGCTGGCCAAGGCCGAGGTCGAGTACGACGTGCTGCTGACCAACCGCCTGATCCTGCAGCCGCTGCTGGAAGCCACCGTCGCAGCCAAGGATGAGCCGGAGTACGGCATCGGTCGCGGACTGAACAAGGTTGAAGCCGGGCTGCGCCTGCGTTATGAGTTCAGCCGTCGTTTCGCGCCGTACATCGGCATCAGCCACGAGCGCACGTTTGGCGACACCGCCGATCATGCTGGCGACCACGCACGCGACACTCGCTGGGTGGCGGGCGTGCGCATGTGGTTCTGAGCAGCGGTTCGTGAGCATTGGCCAGCCCCGGCAGCCGCCGGGGCCGGCTACACTGCGCCACGTTCCAATGCAGGCTCCGCCATGTCGCTGCAGATCCGCCGCGCCACCCTTGCCGATATCGACGCCCTGTCGGCCATCGCGATTGCAACCTACAACGAAACCTGGGGCGACTCGTACCCGGCGCAGGAGCTGCAGGATTTCCTGCAGGCGCGCTACAGCAGCGAACCGCAGCGCGCCGAACTGTCCGACCCGCGCGGCGCGATCTGGCTGCTGGTGGACGGCAACAACGTGGTCGGCTACCTGGCTGCTGGTGCCAACACCCTGCCGCATGCCGAGGCCCGCGAAGGCGACATCGAACTGAAGCGGTTCTACATCCTGGCCGCACACCAGAACGGCGGCCATGGTGCACGCCTGATGGACGCGTTCATGGCCTGGCTGGACCAACCGCACCGCCGCACCCTGTGGGTGGGCGTCTGGGAGGAGAACTTCGGCGCGCAGCGCTTCTACGCGCGCTATGGCTGCAGCAAGGTCGGCGAGTACGACTTCATCGTCGGGGATACGCGCGACCGCGAGTTCATCCTGCGGCGGACGTGATCACGCGCTCCATGTAGAGTCGAGCTTGCTCGACTATAGGCGGCAACATCCAGTCGAGCATGGCTCGACGCTACAACTAGAAATCGAACAACTCAGACAGGAAGCTGTCCTTTTTCTTTTTCTTGTATCCGTGGCCCCGGTTGTCCTCGTAGCGCTGGCCCAAGTGGCGGGTATCACGATGCATCACCGGCGGCGGCGTGGTCGCCGGCTGCGCCTGCACAGGTGCCGGCGGCGGCAGCGCAGCGCCGGCGCGTTCGATGATCTTGTCCAGCTCGCCACGGTCCAGCCACACGCCACGGCAGCCGGGGCAGTAATCGATCTCGATGCCATGGCGCTCGGCCATCTGCAGGGTCTGGGTCTTGCACACGGGGCACAGCATGGGCATGGCTCCTGAAGGTCTGGCAACGACTCTACCTGCCCACCGATGACTGTGCAGCAACACATGACCGATGGCACACAGACTTCCGGCGCGTGCCAGCGTCCCGGCCGCCTTCCACACTCCACGCTGGTTCCGCAGGGAGTGCGTGCATGACCGTCCTGTCCCGCCTGCCCAACGCCGCGCGCCTGCTGCTGGTGCTGCTCGGCGTCGGCGTTGGCCTGAATCTGCGCGATGTCGCTGCGGCCGCAGGCGCGCCGATTCCCGCCTTGCCTATGCCCTACGGCGGCAGCCTGCTGGACAACGCACTGGCCGTCCTGCTGGCGCTGCTCCTGGCCGCACTGCTGCGCCCGCATGGGGTGGGCCTGATGGCCAGCCTGGGGCTGCACGGGAACGGCTGGCGCGGCCCGTTTTGGGTGCTGCTGGCCAGCCTGCCCTGCTGGCTGGGCCTGGCGGTGCTGGGCACGGCCAACACCGCACTGACCGCACTCGATGCGACGATGCTCGCCGTGCTGTTCCCACTGGCCGAAGAAGTGCTGTTCCGTGGCCTCGGCTTCGTGCTGCTGGTGAAGCTCATGCGTGGCCCATGGTCCCTGCTTGCGCTGCCGCAGGCGCTGCTGTTCGGTTGGGTGCACTGGCTGGGCTTCGGCGGCTTCGACGGCGGCGGCACTGCCCTGTTCGTCGGCGCGGTCATCGCACTGGGCGGCTTCATCTTCGCTTGGCTTGACCATCTGGACGGCGACACCCTGTGGTGCGGCCTGGTGCTGCATGTATCGATGAACATGGCGTGGAACGTGTTCAACCTCGACGACGCCGTCGCGCTGGGCTGGCAGGCCACCAGCCTGCGTATCGGCGCCGCGCTGCTGGCGGTGGCGGTGCTGGCCTGGCGGGTACGCCAGCGACGCCCGCGCCTGCTGTAACGCTCACTTAGCCTGCCGTGCACGCCGGGATCACCCCCGGCTTGCGCATAATTGCGCGCCTTTTCATTGCTGCTTTCCGGAGCTGTAGCGCCATGTTGCTGTCCAAGCGCCACGTTGAACCCCGCGTCCTGCTGATCGAGGACGCAGAGGAAACCCGCGAGCTGAGCCGTCTTGCGCTGGAAAGCCAGGCCTGCCACGTGGTGGGCGTGAGCTCTGCCGAAGCAGCATTGGGCCTGCTGGCCGCAGGTGAGCGTTTCGACCTGCTGTTCACCGACGTCAACCTGGGCCCGATCAGCGGCATTGAAGCTGCCAACCGGGTCCGCGGCCTGTATCCCCAGCTGCCGATCCTGGTGACGTCGGGCATGGACCAGCACCAGGTGCTGCCGCAGCTGCGCGACGGCATTCATTTCCTGCCCAAGCCCTACAACATGAGCGAGCTGCTCGACGCCATCCGCCTGTGCTTCCGGCACGCCGATGTGGGCGTATTGATCGGGCCGGATGCGCAGGCAGCGTGAGGCGTTGATCCACACATGGCGTGGATCTACCGGGTTCTTGCAGTAGATCGACGCCATGCGTGGATGGCGCCCACCTTCAACCGCTGCTGTACGGTCCGGTACCCGGGAACACCTTCAGCAGCGCGCGGGTGATCATGTCCGGATACACGGTGAAGTGGTCCTCGTCGTCGATCACCATGTTCTCCACCTTCAACGAATGCCCGCTGGCGCGCAGCTGCTCGGCGAACTCGGCGTTGTGGCGCAGCATGTCGTTGCGGGTGAAATAGCGCGGCTCCGGCTTCACCGTTTCGAAGCTGCCGATCGACAGCACCACCGTGGTCGGCTGCGTGGGCGCCTTGGCCTCGGCCTGCATGCGCGGCACCCGATGGTTGTCGAACCACAGCGACGGGCTTGACAGGATGTAGCTGTGGAACATGTCCGGGCGCGTGGTCAGCACGTAGGCGCCAAACAGGCCGCCATAGGAATGACCGGCATAGGCGCGCCGCGACGGATCGGTGCGGTAGCGTGCATCGATCATCGGCAGTACGCGCTCGGCGAGGAAATCGCGGTAATGTGCCGCGCCGCCGTAGCTGACGTCGTCGCTGTAGTCACGCGGATCGGTGCGCATCGGATCGCTGGGCGTGTAATCGCGCGAGCGGCTCTGCTTGGACGTCAGGCCTTCCTGCGGCGGCAGCCCGACCAGGATGAAATCCTCGATGTTGACGCCCTTCTGCCCCACCATGTTGCGCACGCTGCGCACCAGCGGGAAGCTGTACAGCGCGTCGGTCACATACAGCACCGGGTAGCGTTTCTCCGGATGCGCAGCGTAGTCAGCCGGCAGCGCTACCCAGATCGGGTAATCGCGGCCCACCGGATCGTGCACGCGCAGCGCTTCGGTATCCGGCAGCACCACGCCCGGCGCAGCGGTGGCCGCGCTTTCCTTCGCTTCATTCTGCGTTGCCGGTGGCGCCACCGACATCGCACAGCCACTCACGGCCAGGCAGGCCGCCACACTCCATCCACGCACACGCTGCATCCACACGCTCCCGTTGCGGGCGGCGCACCGCATGGCACCGCTGCCGCATCCTTGCATGGCGTGCAGCCCGGTGCCAGTGCGGTCAGGGCGAGGCCGGCGGCGCCGGGAACAGTGTGCGCAGCGCCTGCAATGCGGCCGGATGATAGATCGTAGCGTGGGTTTCTTCCGGCAACGGCAGGTACTTCACCAGCGGCGACGGCGAAGCCTGCTGCAGCAACTCGGCCAGTCGTGCAGTGGATGCGGCCAGCTCCGGCTGCCCACTGCTGGCCAGGAATACGCGCGGCTGCGCACGCGTCACCGCCGGCAGCTGTTTGGCTGCGCCGGCCAGCATTGCGCCACGGTTCCACCACAGGCTGGGGTCCAGCGCGATGTAGCTGTTGAACAGCGTCGGCTCCTGCAGCAGCGTCTCGACCACGAACAGGCCAGCCAGCGACTCGCCGATCAACGCGCGCTCGTCGGTAGTCGGGTAGCGCTGGCGCACCTGCGGCATCAGTTCATCGCGCAGGAAGCTGCGATAGGCCGCCGATCCACCAATGCGCGGCGCGATCTTCTGGTCCTGCGGATCGCTGCTCGGGCCGGTCATGTCACGACGGCGCTCGGTGTTCTCGATGCCGACCAGCAGGAACGGGCGCATGCTGCCGTTGCCGCTCAGCACCTGCACCAGCCCTGCCACGTGCAGGAAATCCTCACCGATGCCGCCGTCGGGCATGTAGATCACCGGCAGCGGCGCCTTCGGGTCCAGGCCCCAGGGCTGCGGGCGGTAGACATTGATGCGGCGGGTTTCGCCCAGCGCCTTCGACTCGATGGTGAAGGTCTCGCCGATGACCAAAGGCGAGGCGGCAGCGGGCGGCGCGGTTTCTGCAGCCATCAGCGGCGCGGCGGAGACAGCGGACAACAACAGCGACAGCACGATCAGACGCATGGGGCGGTCCATATTGGGAAAGCGCTGAGCATAGACCGCCGGAGACACTGTCGTTCGCGGCACTTTGCCGATCGACCGGAACTGGAGCACCATGGAGTCGGTGATGGTCATGCAACGCGCACCATGGCTCACGGACTGGTCACCGCCACGCTCATATCCACAAGGAGGTTCCCATGTTGAGTGTATTGACCGCCACCGCCCTTGCCGCCGCATCACCTCAGGCCAGCAGCACTCCGCCAGCATCCGCAGCATATGCGGACTGCCTGTTCGCCCACCTCCAACCGGGATTGTCCGACCACGCGATCCCGCTGCTGCAGCAGGCCTGCGTCGCGAAGCATCCGGAGAGCTACGTCGCATATTCAGAACTGGAACGCCGGATCAGCGCGCAGCGCCGGGCTGACTTTGACGCGGCTCAAGCGGAAGCCGTGCGTTCCGCGAATGCGGCAGCGACGGCTGCACAAGAAGCTGCCGACGCGGCGGCCGCGAAAGCCAAGGGAATGCGGACGAAGTAGAGGCCCTGGACCAGGCAACAAAGAAGGCACCGCATTGCGATGCCTTTCTGAATGACCTGGGTCATGGGATGCAATGGTGGGCCGCGAAGGATTCGAACCTTCGACCAAAAGATTAAGAGTAACTGGGTAATTTCATTACTTTCAATGGGTTACGCCGCCACTCGTTCCACTTCAATCTTTAAAGCGGGCGCTTGTAAGCCTTGAGCCACAACGGGCGCAGGAATTTTGCGGAACGGATTTCCTCCCCCTCCAGTTGCCTCAACAAAGCCTACCCCATCCCCCCGAATGACGGATCCTGGTCGGCCTTGGCCAGCCGGTTGCCCCGGACCCTCTCCTGCCATTCCAGAATCTTGGCGACGTCCCGACGCCCCCCGCCGTGACCGATGACCCAATGCCGGAAGTGGCTGAGGTGGGCCACGATCGCAGCGTCATCAACCTCAAGAGCGAATGGTTGGACACCTGGCTCAACTCCCGACCCTAAACATATGGATGAACTGCAAATGGCGATGGACGGTACGCAGCGCCCCTACTACGAACACACGTTTGAACAGGCCGCGTAAGAAAGCAAAAAGCCCTGCAATGCAGGGCCTGTTGCAACCCAAAATCGGTGTTGACTGGCGCGGCTACTGCCCGCTGCATGGAAGAGCCCTTTCAAGGCGATGCGGAAGCAAATCCTCTCACTCGGGCAACCGTGCCTTATAGGGGGCGAGCTTGACGAAACCGTCCTGATCCAAGCCGACAATTTTTGATGTGAGCGCGTACTGATTGAGATAGATCTTCACCGGACGATCCTCGATCGTTGCCCAAGGGCGAGCAACGCCGTAGGCAACCGCGTCCTTTTCGCCATCGGTGCAAAACTCAAGCCGCTCGTGCCGATAGTGCAAACCCATGACCTCGGCGTCGTCACCGCCACCACAAGCCATGATCAACTCGCGCTCGGAACCGGCGCTGAGGGCTTTGAAGTCATCCAGGACGAATGGCGGCAGTTCATCAAACCACTTCACCCGTCGCTGCTCTCGGCTCAATAGCACGCGATCCGCAACCGCGTCCATCACCTGACGCAGCGCTGCAATGTCCCTGCCCTGCTGGGCCGACTGCTCACCCAGCTCACGGATCACTTTCTCTCTGGATGACGCAATGTTGAACAAAACTGCGAGCACAAGCAGCAGAACGAGCACCCCCACGATACCAGCCATAGAACCCCCTTTCGTTAGTAGCCCAGTCTAGCGGGTCAATGGGTGGAAGCCACGCTCAGGCGGATATGATGACAATCCCAACAGGGCGGGCGTGGTGGACACGGAGTGCGCGATGGATACGGATGAATTTACGGATAGGCAGCTGCTGGACCTCCACTGTCTGGTCATGGAAGCGCTTCGACAAAGAGGCGTCGTGCGCTCATCAAACAATCCCGTGGCGGACTACACGGAAACATTGGTGGCGCGTGCCCTCAACGCAAAATTGGCCGTGGGCTCCCAGGCCGGTTTTGATGCAGTTGGCCAGGACGGGACGCGGTATCAGATCAAAGGCAGGCGACTAACCGCAACCAACCGCAGCACACAGTTGAGCGCGTTGCGGAACTTGGCGTCTGATCCATTCGACCACCTCGCAGCCGTGGTCTACAACAGCTCTTTGAAAGTTGAATACGCCGCCCTTATTCCATTGGACGTAGTGAAAAGGGTTAGCCGCTACAACTCGCACACAAACGCTCACACGCTTCACGTTCGCCGCTCGCTATTGAACGAACCGGGAGTGGTCGATATCACCATGCAAATCGTCAAGGCAATGGACGCATGAAGGCTCAATTGGATTTCAACGACTATCCGGACATTACTGAGGGCGACATATTTTGGCGACCACCGCCAAGCGCACTGCAACAAGTGCCTCAGCTCTACGAGAGGGCGACATCCGCCCTTTATATGCTCTTTGTTTCGGGCGGCTCAGATATCCCAATTCGCGACGGGGTGCCAGCCGCCCTCCACGTAGCAATGCATGTGCGGGCCGCGCTGACCGAATTCGTGGGCATAGAAGAAGCAATGAAGAACGCAGGACACGCCTATAGGATTACGAGCAGCGCAAGTCCACTTCTTCATTTCATGCGGATGCTTCGCAACTATCAAATCCACATTGGTAGCCAGCCAATGGCAAGAAAGACCGTGGATATAATCTTCGGCGGCAAGGATGCCGTCATCGAAGTCGCCACTATCGACAACCTGCACGCCGACGACTTCATGCAGCTGGACACTATGAGGAAGTACAACTCATACAGCCGGAATGAAGTGGAGCGAATGATTGACTTGTTTCGCGAGCAGCAGGAGCGGCTGGGTGTGTACGAAATTCTTAGGCAAGGGACCGATCGCCTAATCTATGAAGTGCTTCAGCACATCTAAAGACGCGTATACGAACACCCCCACAGTACAGACATCAGGGTGCACAATCATTCCAATGAAGCTTGTGAGTTACGTCTCAGTGCCCGAGGGGAGACAGTGCCAGGCTCGCGCATCGAGGCATGTCAACGCCTCGATGATTTGTTACAGACTCTGGAGATGTCGCATGAAACGGAAGGTTCTAGGATGCTCCGCAGCACTTCTTGTATCCACCTGTTCTTTGGCACAGGTGCCTGACGCTGACACGCAGGAAGGCAAGGAGATGCAGATTCAAATTCACAGCTACATGAGTGAACACCCTACGGTCTCGATAGACGAAGCAATCACGCGCCTAGCGGTTCAAGGTGAGGTGATGTCGGATATTGAAGCGTTGCGTATCGAGTTCGCAGATCGTCTAACGGAACTGTCGATCAAAGACGCGCCAGATCAACACATCCTGGTGCAGCTCAAGGGGCCAGATCCAGTCGCGGATCGAACGATCAACACCGAGAGCGGGACGACCCGCGTGGTGTTCGAGGTTGGTCACAAGTACACCCAGGACGAGTTTTACGCGCTCCTTGCTAAGCACAGACCTCTTCTTCACAGCGCCATACCAGGCATCACGGGGACGACTGGGTTCCCAGGCGAAGAACGGGTGCTGATTGACATAAACGGCGACAGCCGCCAAGCAGAAGAGTTGAAGGATACAATCAAGAAGCTTGAAAGAGTCACCGGTCTCAAGATTGAAGTCCGCCCCAACATGCCGAAGTCAGTCAACGCGGAGTATGTTGTTGGCGGCGCCCCCCCTCCAATCCAACAATAGCTACTGCACCTCAGGATTTCCGGTTATTCATAAGGCCACTGGACGAAGGGGTATCACCACTGCGGCGCATTGCCCCGACAATCTGATCTATGGAAACTACGCAACCGGCGCAGGGAAGTACACCGTGCCGCTGACGTTCGTGGACCAGATCAATGATGCGAGCCACGACGTTCAGTGGCATACGGTGGGGTCACACACACCGCTCCGGGAGGTGTATTCCACCTCAACTTCGGATTACAGTAGGCGCCGCATCATGTACATGTGGACCAACGCTACTCAAGGCCAGAGCATGTGCTTCAGAGGCGTCACCAGCCAATACACCTGCGGAACTGTCGTGAGCATCAAGCACAGCCCCGAGCTCGCATGCGGTCCAACCGGAAACCTTCCATGCGCGGACGCTTGGATACGCATCGAAGGATCGTCACTGGCGTGCGGATTTGGAGATAGCGGTGCCGCTATCTTCTTCGGAGACAATGGATACGTCATTGTCGCTAAGGCAAGCCTGAAAGACGGAAGCTGCAAGGGAGTCTCCGCGATGCCCTGGGGCGCAGTCAGCGCATTAGGGCTGGAGGCAGGCGGTTAGTCGCTCCAACGAAACGTCCGGCTGAGGATGCAAAGCCAGCATGCTCAGCCGGAAATCTGAGATCGATTTTTAATTGCTTGAGTGAACGCGCCCGGTCCACCAGCCCTTATTCCGACTCAGCAATACCAGTGGCAGTGATCAATACAGGCGTCTGGTGCCGCCCAGTATGCGAATGGTAAAGCGTTCCAGTCATACTGACGCGCTTACCTTTAAGAAGTTGGTACTCGCGCATCAGATCGCCGCTCAAGTTCAGTTGGATGAGTAAGACGCCTCCGGCGTAAGGCGGGTATTCGTCCTGGGCCTGTACCGAAATTGGCGTGAATAATTTGATCGCCGGGCGACGCCCCCCCGCCGTGAGTAGTGGTCGGGTTTAGAGTCCGGGGTTGATGATATCGATGTTGGCCAGATGTTTGGCGTAGGCGGCCGGTATCATGCCGCCGATGGCGTCCTTGGGGCGTTCCTCGTTGTATTCTCGACGCCATCGCTCGATCTCGGTGCGGGCGTGTAGCAGCGTTGGGAACCAGTGCTCGTTGAGGCATTCGTCGTGCAGGCGACCGTTGAACGATTTCACATAGGCGTTCTGGTTCGGCTTGCAGGGCTGGATCAGGCGAAGCTTCACGCCACGTGCGTGGGCCCAGCTCACTATCACCTGCCGCAGAATTCCTTGCCGTTGTCGGTACCGATCACCTGCGGCAAGCCGCGCAGCGAGGCCAGCTGGTCCAGCACACGCGAGACGCCGTGCCCGGAAATCGCACGTTCCACCTCGATTGCCACGACTTGGTATGTGGCGTCATCGACGATCACCAAGCACTTGATGACCCGGCCTTCGGCCGTACGGTCGAACACGAAGTTCATCGACCACACATGGTTGGGCCGGGCCGGGCGCAGCAGTGGCTGCCGCTCGCCGACCGCCACCTTTTTGCGCTTGCGCCGCCTGACCTGCAGCTGCTGCGCCTGATACAGCCATTCCATGCGCTTGTAGTTCACGATGCGTCCTTCCTGCGGCAGCTTCAGGTAGATCATTCCGACGCCGTAGCGCTTGTGCCGATACGCCAAGGCCAGGATGCGCTCGCTCAATTCAACGTTGCGATCCTCGCGCCGGACATAGCGCAGCGCGCTGGCACTCATCCCGATGATCGCCAGGGCACGGCGCTCGCTTGCCCCGCGCTGCACCCACCGCCGCACCAGCGCACGCCGCACCGGCGGGTCCGCTACTTTTTTCGCAGCGCGTCCTTGATCAGATCGTTCTCGAACAGCTGCTCGGCCAGCAACTTCTTCAGCCGGACGTTCTCGGCTTCCAGGTCCTTCAACCGCTTGGCGTCGGGCACGCTCATGCCACCGAACTTGCTGCGCCACAGTTGGTACGAGGCCTCGCTGAAGCCATGTCGACGGCACAGGTCCTTCACCGCCATGCCGGCCTCTGCCTCGCGTGGGAAGCCGATGATCTGTTCTTCGGAAAAGCGCTTCTTCATGTCCAATCTCCGGCTTGTCGGGGATTGAACTCCAAATCGCCGTGCTACTCAAAACCTGAGGGACGTCGGGGGCACAAGAGCGCCGCCATGCGCGATAGATACGATCATCGCTTGCCTGTCGTGAAACCTGCATCTCTCCCGAAGTGTTCGGTAGGGTTTTCAGGAGCAAAAGAAAAAGGCGCCCAAAAGGGCGCCTAAGTCGTTGATGCAATTGGTGGGCCGTGAAGGATTCGAACCTTCGACCAAAAGATTAAAAGTCTTCTGCTCTACCGACTGAGCTAACGGCCCATTGCACTGCCCCAGCCTTTCGGCGGGGTGGGCATTCTACCCTACTTTGGCGGGCCGGGTGAAACCCCAGCGTGTCGAGGTTGCCGGCCAGCGGCCGGCACTACCCGATCTGGCGAACCCGCTTAAACCTTCCGGGCCTCACGCGCATCCAAGCTGTGAGTCCTGCCCGGAGCCACGGATGCGCCTGCCCCTCTGCCTCGTTGCCGCCCTGCTGCTGCCCTGTACGGCACTGGCGACCCCATCCCAGGTCGTCACTGACGACATCGCCCGCTTCTGGGCCACCTATGATGCGGTGCGCGCCGAGCCTGATGCCGAACGCCGGGTGGCGCTGGTCCAGCAACGCTACATCGATCCGGGCAGCCCCGGCCTGCATGCGCTGATGCAGGTGCGCAACTACACCGCCCGCGAATACGCCGAGGCCATGCAGGCCTGGCCGCGCTTCTGGACCTCAGTACGACCGCTCACCGCCAACGCGCAGCAGGCCAGTGCCACGCTGGAGCGCGATCTTGTCGCCTTCCGTGCGCTCTACCCTGCCCTGCGCCCGGCCACCATCACCTATGCGGTGGGCGTGCTGCGCACCGGTGGCACCACGCTGGATGACAAGGTACTGATCGGCGCGGAGATGGCGCTGGGCGATGAGCGCGTGGACGTGAGCGAGCTGCCGGCGAAGATGCGCGACCGCCTGCGGATCTTCTACGACAGCCGGCCGGGTGCGAACAACGCGCAGAACAACCTGCACGAATACGTGCACACCCAGCAGCGCGAGACCACCGGCAGCCTGGCCCAGTACGCGGTACGCGAAGGCGTGGCCGAATACGTGGCAGAGCGCATCAGCGGGCGCCGCCCGGCGTTGCCGCTGTACACCTATGGGCCAGCGCACGAAGCGGAAATCCGCGCGCGCTTCCGCACGGAGATGCACGGGGACAACCTGGACAATTGGCTGTACAACAGCGCGCGCAATCCGTTCGGGGTGAGTGACCTGGGCTACTACGCCGGCTACCGCATTGCGCAGGAGTACATGCGCCGGCAGACCGACGAGAGGACTGCTGTCGCGCGGATGATCGAGTTGGACTATGCCGATCCGGCTGCGGTGCGGGCCTTCATCGAGGCATCGGGATGGTTGCAGCCCCGGTAGATCAGGGAGTGCGGACAAGCGCTTGGCACCCACCGAGGGAGTGATTGCCCCACCGGTGAAGCCGGCCAGCGGCCGGCTCTACCGGAAGCGGTCAGGCGTACAGCGTCGGGTCGGCGACGCCGGCCTCGGCAAAGCCCTGCGCGCGCAGGCGGCAGGCATCGCAATGACCGCAGGCGGCGCCGTTGGCGTCGGCGTTGTAGCAGGACACCGTCAGGCCGAAGTCCACGCCCAGGCGCACGCCTTCGCTGACGATCTGGCCCTTGCTGAGGAACTGCAGCGGCGCGTGCACCTTGATGCCCGCGCCCTCCACACCCGACTTGGTGGCGAGGTTGGCCAGCGCCTGGAACGCGGCCACGAACTCGGGGCGGCAGTCCGGGTAGCCGGAGTAGTCGACGGCGTTGACGCCGCAGAAGATGTCGTTGGCGCCGAGCACTTCGGCCCAGCCCAGGGCCAGCGACAGCATGATGGTATTGCGCGCCGGCACGTAGGTGACCGGAATGCCGGCACCGCCCGCCTCCGGTACGTCGATGTCATCGGTCAGCGCCGAGCCACCGATGCTGCGCAGGTCCACGTCCACGGTCTTGTGCGCGACCACGCCCTGGGCCTTGGCCACGCGGGCGGCGGCATCCAGTTCGGAGGTATGGCGCTGGCCGTAGCGCACGCTCAGGGCATGCACGGCAAAGCCCTGTTCCTGGGCCATGGCGATGACGGCGGCTGAATCCATGCCGCCGGAGAGAAGAACGACTGCCTTCTTCATGGAAAATCTTCCGGTTGGGAGGGGAAAGCCAGCACGCTGTCCCGCGCCGGAGCTACATCAGGGAACGCTGCGCCGGCTCATCGGCCCGGCTCGTCGTTCCACAGGATTTTATGCAACTGCATCTGGAAGCGCACCGGCAGCCGGTCTTCGACGATCCAGTCGGCCAACTGCCGCGCGCTGATCTCGCCCTTGCTCGGCGAGAAGAACACGGTGCAACGCTTCACCAGGCCGTGCTCGGCGACCATGGCCTTGGCCCAGTCGTAGTCCTCGCGGTTGCAGATGACGAACTTGATCTGGTCGCGGACGGTCAGCAGCGGCAGGTTTTCCAGGCGATTGCGGACGGCTTCGGCCGAGCCCGGCGTCTTGATGTCGACCACGCGCGACACGCGCGGGTCCACTGCACTGACATCCAGCGCGCCGGAGGTTTCCAGCGAGACATCCATGCCCGCATCGCACAGCTTCTGCAGCAGCACCAGGCAGCGCTTCTGCGCCAGCGGCTCGCCGCCGGTCACGCAGACGTGGCGGACGCCCTGGGCCAGCACCTCGGCCACGATGTCGTCGATGTCCCACCAGGTGCCGCCGTGGAAGGCATAGGCGGTGTCGCAGTACTGGCAGCGCAGCGGGCAGCCGGTCAGGCGCACGAACACGGTCGGCCAGCCGGCGGTATCGGCTTCGCCCTGCAGCGAGGTGAAGATCTCGGTGATCTTCAGGCGCGGCAGCGGCGACTGCACGATGTCGCTGGGGGTGGCGACGGCGTTGGACGGGGTAACGGCGGTCATGGCGGAAAGTTCTTCATGGGACGGGCAGCCGATTCACGGCGCCGGAAACGAAAGCAGCCGAGCATGGGCTCGGCTCTACAGGAGGCTGCCGGGCATCAGCCCAGCGCCACGGTGCGTATTGTACGCCCGGTCAGCGGATCTGCTTGCCCAGGCGGATGGACTGCAGACGGTCCTGCGCGGTGCGCGCGGCGTCCGAGCCGGGGTACTGCGCCACGACGGTCTCCAGCGTCTGCTGGGCCTGGTCGACCTTTCCCTCGCCGTACTGCGACAGGCCGATCTTGAGCAGGCCGCCCGCGGCCTTGTCGTGGGTCGGATAGCGCGAGAGCAGCTCTCGGAACTGGGCCTCGGCCATCGGGAAATTGCGGGTGGCGTAGTAGCTCTCGCCCAGCCAGTACAGCGCGTTCGGCGCGTAGACGCCGTTCGGGTACAACTCCAGGAAGCTCAGGAACAGCTGCGCCGAATCGTCGTACCTGCCGGCCTTCAACGCATCGAAGGCAACGTTGTAGGAGGTGCGCTCGTCGCCGGTGGCGGCAAGGCTGCCAGCATCACCATGGACGGAAGGCGGCCGCTCGGAAGTGGCCGCCGCTGCGGGTTTTGCCGGGGCAGGTGCGGCCTTCGGCGCGCTCGCCGGAACGGGCGGCAGGGCCGGGGCGGCGTTGCCCCCTTCCAACCGGTTCAGGCGGCTGTCCAGATCCAGGTACTGGTCCTGGGCGGACTGCTTGAGCTGGGCGTTGTCATGCTGCAACTGCTCGATCGAGGCCTGCAGGCTGGTGACCTGCTGCCGCAGCTGATTGATCTGGTTCAACAGGTCCTGGTTGGCACTGTTGTTGTACATCTGCTGCTCGAGCGCGCCGACACGGTCAGCCAGGCTCTGTCGCTGTGCGTGCGCCGGTGCGGCAGCCACGAGGGCTGCCGCAACGACCAGCATCAGTTTGATGCCAATGCGCATGGATTACTGCGCGGTGTAGACGATTTCGACGCGACGGTTCTGCGACCAGCACGACTCGTTCGACTCGGTGCAGACCGGACGCTCTTCACCGTAGGACACGACGGTCAGCTGCGAAGCCGAACCACCGTTGGCCTGCAGGGCCGAGCTGACGCCGTTGCCACGACGCTCGCCCAGGGCCTGGTTGTACGCGCGCGAACCGCGCTCGTCGGTGTGGCCCTGCAGGGTGATGCGCGAGGACGGACGGTCACGCAGGTACTTGGCGTGGCACGCCATGATGGCCTGGAATTCCGGCTTCACGTCTTCCTTGTCCAGGTCGAAGTAGACAACGCGCTGGCGCAGGCAGGCGTCGGTGTCCAGGTCGCCCGGGCCGTACAGGCCGGAGGTCGACGGACCGGTCGGGGTGGTGGTCGAGGTGCCGGTGTCGACCGGGGCTGCCGGCTCTTCCTTCACCTTCTTCGAGCAACCGGCCAGGACGGCCACAGACAGCAGGGAAACAAGCAGAACGCGGGTGGACTTGTTCATGGCGATACCTTTGTGGCTCCTAAGCCGATGAGGGGTTCAAGACAACGAAAATATTAACACTCTTTTAGCGCTGGGTACGGTATGGGGACCATGCCGGTTCGCGCACATCACCGTCAGCCAGGACCAGGCGCTGGCGAACCCGCGCATCGGCCGAAACGGCATACAACACACCACGGCCACCTTCGCGGGCGGCGTACAGCACCATGCTTGCGTTGGGCGCAAAGCTCGGCGATTCATCCAGCGAACCCGGGGACAGCGTGCTCCAGCGCGGCGAGCCCAGCGAGCTGTCCATCATCGCGATCTTGTAGCTGTTGCCCGAGCCCTGGGCGACGGCGATCTTCTTGCCATCGTAGGACACCGACGGCTTGGCATTGTAGTTGCCCTGGAAGGTCACGCGCTCGGCGCTGCCGCCGCCGGCACCGACCTTGTAGACCTGCGGACGGCCGCCGCGATCGGAGGTGAAGTACACCGCGCTGCCGTCCGGTGCCCAGGTCGGCTCGGTATCAATGGCGAAGTGGTTGGTCAGCTGGGTCAGCTGCTTGCTGCCCAGGTCCATCACGTAGATTTCCGGGTTACCGGAGCGCGACAGGGTCAGGGCCAGCTTGCGGCCGTCCGGCGAGAACGCCGGGGCGCTGTTGATGCCGCGGAAGCTGGTGACCAGCTCGCGCGCACCGGTACCGATGTTCTGGATGTAGATGGCCGAATTGCCACGCTCGAAGCTGACGTAGGCCAGCTTGCTGCCATCCGGACTCCACGACGGCGACAGCAGCGGCTCGGCCGAGCGCACGATGGTCTGCGGGTTGAAGCCATCGGAATCGGCCACCATCAGCGCGTAGCGCATGGCGTCGCCCTTGCCACTGGCGGTCACGTAGGCGATGCGGGTCCAGAAGGCGCCGCGCACGCCGGTGATCTTTTCGTAGATGGCGTCGGCCATCTGGTGGGCAACGTCGCGCATGGCATTGCCACGGGCGGTCATCGCCAGGCCCAGCAGGCGCTCGCCCTTGGGCACGTCGAACAGTTCGTACTCGACGCGGTAGGCACCGGCACCGGCATCAAGCACGCGGCCGACCACGATGTAGTTCTGCTTCAGCGCGCGCCAGGTCGCGAACTGGATATCCCCTCCCCGCACGGGCTTCTCGACGATCTGCGCTTCCGGCAGCGTGCGGAACTGGCCCGAACGCTCCAGGTCGGCACGGACCACGCCGGCGACGTCGGTCTGCGGAGCGGCCGACGAACCCTGATAGGGCATCGGCACGATGGTGATCGGCAGCGCGGAGGCATTGCCGCCGATGATGTCGATATCCAGCCCCTTCTGCTGCGCGACGGCAGCAAAGGGCAGCAACAGGGCCGCAAACACGGCAAGCCAGCGAGGCATCTTTTTCATGGAGCGCTCAATAAGGGGAAACCGGAACGAGGGATAACAAAGCGGGAGTGAACCGCTTCGCAATCATGAACCAAGGGTACGTGAATTCCGGGTCAGTTCCAGCCCGTCTTCTCACGCACCGTTAACGTCGTGGCTAACATCGCACCGTCTGCCCTGGTCACGCCGCCCCGGAGGACGGCGTTCGACAGCAGCCCACAGCCTGCCCGGTCGAAACCGAGCACACCAGAGGCAAGCGCGACAACCGTGGGCAGGAGTGGCCCGAGCCCCCCTGCCCTGCCCGCCTCAGCGATCCTGGGCGGTAAAGGTGAAGTTGAGCGTGCGTGCGAACACGGACTCGAAGCCACGGTACGGCAGGGGCTGCGCGTTGAGCACGGCGGCCTCGATCGAACGCTTGCCGGCCTCGTCGTAGGGGCAGTTCGGGCTGACCTTGGCCTGCATCACCGTGCCACCCGGAATCTGGGTGATGGTGATCTGGCAGCGCTGGCCCAGCGGCACCGTATCCGGGCGCACCCACTGCGACAGCACCTTGGCCTGGATCGCCGCGGCGTACTTGGCCGAAAGATCATCGCTGTTGCCACCGCCACCGGCGGCCGGCTGGGACGCACCGCTGGCTCCGGCGGCGGCACTGCCCGCGGCATTGCGCGCGGCGGCGACCTGGCGCAGCTTCTGCTCGGCCAGCTTGGCTTCCTTTTCGGCCTGTTCACGGCGGGCACGGATCTCGGCGATCTTCTTCTGCTTCTCGGCCTCGGCCTTGTCCGCGGCCTGGCGCGCCTGATCGGCCAGCTTCTTCTTCGCGTCTTCTTCCTGCTGCTTGGCCAGGCGCAGCTTCTGTTCCGCTTCTTCCTGGCGCTTGCGTTCGGTCAGGTCGATCTGTTCCTGGCGGCGCTTGGCTTCCTGTTCCTGTTTCGCCTTCTCCTGCGAGATGGCCAGCGCGCTCACTGCTTCCTGGTCCTTGGTATCCGGCTGCGCGACGCGCTCCTGCGCCTGTTGCTGCTGCGGCGTGGGGGCGTCCTGTGGGCGCGGCTCGGGAATCGGCTGCGGCGGCGGAACGGTGTCTTCCGGCACCGGGATCGGCTCGGCCACCGGCGGCGGCAGGTCCTCCAGCTTTTCGGACTGGCGCAGGGCCTGGCGGGCGGCGGACGCCTCGGACGCGGACAGGGCCAGGCTGGCCTCCACCGACGGATCACCGGCGGCGGCGTCGGTGTTGCGCTCGGGCGACCAGAACCAGGCCACGATGAAGACCAGCGCGACCAGCAGGTGCACCAGCAACGCCAGCGCCAGGGGCAGGCCCCAGCCGGGTTCGCGCTGCTGTGGAGGTGGCAGGGCGTCAGCGTGCATCGGTGGCCAGGCCTACCTTGTCTACCTTGGCGCGCTTGATCACATCCATCGCGGCGATGACCTTTTCATAGGCCACGGCGCGGTCGGCGGCGACGATCACGCGCACGCCCTTGTCCTGGGCGGCGATGCCTGCCAGGCGGCCTTCCAGTTCCTCGGCCGACACGGCGGTCGGTTCCTTGGCATCGGGCAGCTTCAGGCTGAGCTGGCCGTCCTGGCGCACCGAGACGATCACCGGGTCCTGCTTGCTTTCCAGCGCCTTGGCGTTGGATTGCGGCAGGTCGACGTCGAAGCTCAGGGTGAGCAGCGGCGCGGTGACCATGAAGATGATCAGCAGCACCAGCATGACGTCGATGTAGGGAACGACGTTGATTTCCGATTTCAGCTTGCGGCGCTTGCGGCGACCGATGGCAGCGGACATGGCTTGGACTCCCGGGTCAGGCGCTTACTCGTCGCCAGCGCTCTGGCGCTGCAGGATGGAGCTGAACTCTTCGGCGAAGGTCTCGAACCGCACCGACATGCGCTCCACGCGGGTGGTGAAGCGGTTGTAGGCCCACACCGCCGGGATCGCCACGAACAGGCCGATGGCGGTGGCGAACAGGGCTTCGGAGATACCTGGCGCGACGGCGGCGATACCGGCCTGCGCACCGCTGCTGATCATGTCGTGCATGGTCACCATGATGCCGAACACGGTACCGACCAGGCCCACGTACGGGGCAGTCGAACCGATGTTGGCCAGCAGTTCCAGGTTGCGCTCAAGCTGGTCCACTTCGCGGGTGTAGGTGGTGCGCATGGCACGCTGCGCGCCTTCCAGCTGCGCACGGCCATCCAGGCGGCGCTTGTCGCGCAGGCGGGTGTACTCGCGGAAACCGGCTTCGAAGATGGCTTCCAGGCCGGTCACGCTGCGGCTGCGGTCGGTGGCGGCGCTGTACAGCTTGCCCAGGTCGGCGCCGGACCAGAAGCGGTTCTCGAACTCGTCGGCTTCGCGGGTGGCCTGCTTGAACACGCGGGCCTTGCGGAAAATGATCACCCAGCTGACGAACGAGCCGACCAGCAGCAGCAGCACGATGATCTTCACCGGCAGGCTGGCCTTGGCCATCAGCTCGAGGTAGTTGATGCCGCCGCCGGTGGTGGCCTGGGCAAGGGTCTGTGTCGCGGCGTTGCTGACGTCGGCCGGCAGTGCCTCGGTGACCGTGGCCTGCAGGGCCAGGAGCGTTGCGATCATCCGTTGTTCCTCAGTGTTCGGATTCGGGGTGGAGGTGGGGTTGCAGCATGGCAAGGACGGCCTCGTCCATGCCACGCGGGCGGAAACTGGCCGCTTCCAGTGCGGCGATGCGGACCTGGGCCGACAGCAGCAGCTCGCCGTCGCGCAGGATCTGCTGGTCGAAGACCATGCTGGCCTTCTTCAGCTGGACCAAGCGGGCGCTCACCTGCAGGGTGTCATCCAGCCGTGCCGGCCTGATGAAATCCATCTGCATCGAACGCACTGCGAAGACCATCCCGTGCTCGGCGCGCATGCGCTCCTGGCCGTAGCCGAGCGCACGCATCCATTCGGTCCGTGCCCGTTCCATGAAGGCGACGTAGCGGGCGTGGTAGACCACGCCGCCTGCGTCGGTATCTTCCCAGTAAATGCGTGTCGGCCAACTGAATAGTGGCTCAACCGACATCGGGAACCTCCGCGAACAGGTCCTGCGGCGGGTTCTTCGGCTTCAGGCCCATGTGCCGGTAGGCCTTGTGGGTGGCCATGCGGCCGCGCGCGGTGCGCACCAGGAAGCCCTGCTGGATCAGGTACGGCTCGACCACGTCTTCCAGCGTGCCGCGCTCTTCGGACAGCGCCGCGGCCAGCGATTCGATGCCGACCGGGCCGCCGTCGAAGTAGTCGACCAGGGTCTTGAGCAGGCGCCGGTCGAGCTCGTCGAAGCCCTCCGGATCAACCTTGAGCATTTTCATCGCGGCCTGTGCCACGGCCTCGTCGATGTGGCCGCCCGCCTTCACCTGCGCATAATCGCGCACGCGGCGCAGCAGGCGGTTGGCGATACGCGGGGTGCCGCGCGCGCGGCGCGCGATCTCGCCGGCGCCATCGGCGGTGCAGTCGATGCCGAGGATGGTGGCCGAGCGGCGCACGATCCGGGTCAGCTCTTCGACGCTGTAGAACTCCAGGCGCTGGACGATGCCGAAGCGGTCGCGCAGCGGCGCGGTCAGCAGGCCGGCGCGGGTGGTGGCACCGATCAGGGTGAACGGCGGCAGGTCGATCTTGATCGAACGGGCCGCGGGGCCCTCACCGATCATGATGTCGATCTGGAAGTCTTCCATCGCCGGGTACAGCACTTCCTCGACCACCGGCGACAGGCGGTGGATCTCGTCCACGAACAGCACGTCGTGCGGCTGCAGGTTGGTCAGCAGTGCGGCGAGGTCGCCGGCCTTCTCGATCACCGGGCCGGAGGTCACCCGCAGGGCCACGCCCAGTTCGTTGGCGATGACGTGGCTGAGCGTGGTCTTGCCCAGGCCGGGCGGCCCGAAGATCAGCACGTGGTCGAGCGCGTCGCCACGCCCCTTGGCCGCTTCGATGTAGATCTCCATCTGCTCGCGCACCGGGGCCTGGCCGAGATAGTCGGCCAGGCGCTTGGGGCGGATGCTGGCGTCGGCGGCGTCATCCTCGCGGGTGGCGCCGGCGCCGATGATGCGGTCGTCGGTCATACCGTGATTATGCGGTAAATGGTTGCATTCCGGGGCCGGAAGCACGGTAGTGCCGGCCGCTGGCCGGCAACCCCATGAACACCGGTGGTGCGGCGGATGCCGGCCAGCGGCCGGCACTACCAGACCTCAGATCTCGACCTGGGCCCCGAGTTCGACCAGGCGGTTGCCGGGAATGCGGAAGAAGCCCGTGGCCGGCGCGGCGTTCCGGTGCATCAGCGCGAACAGCTTGTCGCGCCAGATCGGCATGCCGCGGTTGGCGGTGGCCACGATGGTTTCGCGGCTGGCGAAGAAGGTGGTGTCCATCGGGTCGAAGTAGATGCCACCGTGGTCGCACGAGCGCATCAGCGCCAGTGGCACGTCCGGGGTCTCCATGAAGCCGAAGCGCACGTAGACGCGGTAGAACTCGTCGCCCACCGATTCGATCTTCAGCCGCTGCCCTTCCATCGCATACGGGATCGGCAGGGTCTCCACGTGCAGGAACACGTTGCGCTCGTGCAGCACCTTGTTGTGCTTGAGGTTGTGCATCAGCGCATGCGGGGCCACGGTCGGGTCGGCGGTGAGGAACACTGCAGTGCCCGGCACGCGCACCGGCGGTGCCAGCATCAGCCCAGGCAGGAAGGTATCGAGGCGGATGCCGTCCTTGCGGATCTCATCGCGCAGCAGCTCGCGGCCACGGCGCCAGGTCCGCATCATGGTGAACAGGAAGATGCCCAGTACCACCGGGAACCAGGCGCCCTGAAGCAGCTTGGCACCATTGGCGATGACGAAGCCGAGGTCGATGATGAAGAACACCACGCACAGCGGCAGGATCCACTTGCGCGCCTTCGGCCACAGCGACCGGGCCACCAGGGCCAGCAGCAGGGTGTCGATCAGCATGGTGGCCGACACCGAGATGCCGTAGGCCACTGCCAGGTTGGACGAGCTGCGGAAGGCCAGCACCAGGCCGATCACCATTACCGCGATGCCCCAGTTGATGCCTGGGATGTAGATCTGGCCGATGGTGTCGTGCGAGGTGTGCTTGATGCGCATGCGCGGGATGTAGCCCAGCTGCATCGCCTGGCGCGAGACCGAGAACGCACCGGTGATGACCGACTGCGAGGCAATCACCGCCGCCATGGTGGCCAGGATGATCATCGGGTACAGCGCCCACGGCGGCACCGCCTCGAAGAACGGGTTTTTCAGCGCCTCGGGGTGGTTGAGCACCAGTGCGCCCTGCCCCAGGTAGTTCAGCACCAGGCACGGCAGCACGAAGAAATACCAGGCGTGGCGGATCGGTTTGGCGCCGAAGTGGCCCATGTCGGCGTAAAGCGCCTCGCCACCGGTCACCGCCAGCACCACTGCGCCGAGGATGAAGATCCCATGCCAGCTGTGCTCCATGAAGAAGCGGATCGCCCACCAGGGGTTGAACGCCTTGAGCACTTCCGGCGCATCGACGATGTTGTAGATGCCGATCGCCGCCAGCGAGATGAACCAGACCGAGGTGATGGGGCCGAAGGCCTTGCCGATCTTCTCGGTACCGAAGCGCTGCGCCGCAAACACCATCAACAGCACCACCACCGTGATCGGCACGATGAAGGCATGCAGGCCCGGCGCGGCCACCTCCAGGCCCTCCACCGCACCCAGCACCGATATCGCCGGGGTGATCACGCCGTCGCCGAAGAACAGCGAGGCACCGAAAATGCCGAGGATGCCGACCACGTAGGCCGAGCGCGAGCCGTTGCGCAGCGTGCGCTGGGTCAACGCCATCAGCGCCATGATGCCGCCCTCGCCGTCGTTGTCGGCGCGCATGATGATGGTCACGTACTTCAGCGTGACCACGATGTTCAGCGCCCAGAACGCCAGCGACAGCACGCCCAGCACGGTGTCGTGGTCGCTGTTGAGCCCGTAGTGTGGCGAGAACGCCTCCTTCAGCGTGTACAGCGGGCTGGTACCGATATCGCCGAACACCACGCCGATCGCACCGATGATCAGCGCCATGCCTCCTGCTGGAGGGGCGTGACCGTGGCTGCCGGGGGCAGCTGCGTGCGGGGTTTGACTGCTGGACATGGGACTCCTGGCGACGCTCAGGCGGTTCGTTGAAGGAAAGGGACGCGGCTCAGCGCAGCGCCGACTGCAGCGCCTTGCGGATCACGGTGGCCACTTCGTCGCCTTCGTTGAAGGCGTCGCGGGCCATGCGTGCCGCTTCGGCCGGCTTGTAGCCCAGCTGCTGCAGGGCCACGGTGGCATCGGACAGCGGGTCGGCCGGGGCCGGGCCGCTGCCGGTGGGCAGCGCGCCGCCGGCACCGAACTGGGCGGCACGGTCACGCAGTTCCAGCACCATGCGCTCGGCAGTCTTCTTGCCGATGCCGGGAATGCGGGTCAGCGCGGTGATGTCACCGGCCTGGACCATGCGCGCGAACTCCTCGACGGAAACGCCGGACAGCACCGCCAGCGCGATCTTCGCGCCAATGCCACTGACCTTCTGCACGTCGCGGAACAGGCGCCGCTCCCCCTCGCGCAGGAAGCCGTACAGCGAAACGCTGTCTTCCTTCTGCGCGTAGTGGGTGTACAGCGTGACCTCGCGGCCGAGCTCGGGCAGGTCGTAGAAGGTGCTCATCGGCGCCTCCAGTTCGTAGCCCACCCCGTTCACGTCCACCACCAGCCACGGCGGCGCCTTGTAGGCGACGATGCCGCGCAGTCGACCGATCATTGCGTGCAGCTCCTCATTTGCGGCCCCACGCCTGGCGGGCACTGAGCCCCAGGCGGTTGGCCGTTGCCCGTACGTGGGCATGGGTGATCGCCACCGCCAACGCGTCGGCCGCGTCGGCCTGCAGCTTGGTTTTCAGGTTGAGCATGAGCCCGACCATGTGTTGAACCTGTTGCTTTTCGGCGCCACCACGGCCAACCACGGCGAGCTTGATCTCGCTGGCGGCGTATTCGTGCACCGGCAGGTCGCGCAGCACCACGGCCGAGATCGCCGCGCCCCGGGCCTGGCCCAGCTTCAGCGCCGAATCGGGATTACGGGCCATGAACACCTTTTCAATGGCCACTTCCTGCGGCTGGTACTCGCGGCACAGGTCGGCCAGGCCCAGCACCAGCAGCTTCATGCGCTGCGGGAAGTCGTCGGCGCCCAGCAGCACCAATGGCTGGTGGTGCACGTAGGTGACGCGGCCGGCGGCATCGACATCGATGATGCCGACCCCGGTCCGCTGCGAACCGGGGTCGATGCCGAGGATGCGGGTCATGCTGCACTCCTGGCGGGGCGGAACGGGATGCGCTGGCAGGCGTAGGGGCTCATGACTGTCCGCGGTGACCGTTCAACGGCCCGCGCCCAGGCCGTCGAAGACGGCTCAGGCGTAGGCGTCGGCGCCGAGTTCGGCGTTGGAATACACGTCCTGCACGTCGTCCAGGTCTTCGAGCATGTCCAGCAGCTTCTTGACCTGCAGGGCGACGTCGCCTTCAACCTTGATGTCGTTGTCCGCGCGGAAGGTGATCTCGGCGTGGTCGGCGACATGGCCGGCGGCGGCCATCGCATCCTTCACCGCGTTGAACGCGTCAGGGCTGGTGACCACATCGATCGAGCCGTCATCGGGGTAGACCACGATGTCATCGGCACCGGCCTCAATGGCCGCTTCGGTGATGGCTTCCTCGTCGGCCCCTGCGGCGAAGCTGAGCACGCCCAGGCGCTTGAACATGAAGGCCACCGAGCCCTCGGTGCCCATGTTGCCACCGCACTTGCTGAACGCATGGCGGACGTCGGCCACAGTGCGCACGCGATTGTCGGTCAGGCAGTCGACGATCACGGCCACGCCACCCGGGGCGTAGCCCTCGTAGCGGACTTCCTCGTAGTCGACGCCTTCCAGCTCACCGGTCGCCTTCTTGATGGCACGCTCGATCACGTCCTTGGACATGTTCACGGCCAGGCCTTTGTCCACGGCCACGCGCAGGCGCGGATTGTTGTTGGGGTCGCCTCCACCGCCGCGCGCGGCAACGCCGATCTCGCGGATGATCTTGGTGAAAATCTTGCCGCGCTTCGCGTCGGACGCGTTCTTGCGGGCTTCGATGGAGGGGCCTCTACCCATGGGTGCTACCGTCTGGCTGCTTCAGGATCAAGGCGCGGATTCTACCTGATCGGGCGCTGCAACCGTGTCTAGGCCCGTATTGTTGTAGAGCCGAGCCAATGCTCGGCTCAATGGGCCCGACGGAATGCAGCCGAGCATGGGCTCGGCTCTACAGGGCGGCCCTGCCTTCCCGCCCCTATGCCGCCGCCGCGTCGCGGCTGTGGTCGAACTTGCCATGACGCAGGAAATGCGCGGTCTGCCGCGCGGCGTCGGGCGACACCACCAGGCCGCTGTGGCTGGTGCGGACCACGCAATGGTCGGCCAGGCCCGGCAGCCGGGTCTCGGCCAGTGCCACGGTGCCATCGGAGGCATCGTCGATGGCACCCAGCAGGCTGCCCAGCCCGTGCGGCACCGAGCCGGCAATCAGGCCAACCTCGGCCCTGCCCTGCCAGTCCGGCAGGCCATCGAGCAGCAGCTCGCTGCTGCGTCCCAGCGCCAGGCCCCAGCCGTGCTCGGACAACGAGCGTGCGGTGCCACTGCCGCGCAGCGGTGAACCCAGGCAGACCACCCGCTGCACCGGCAGCTGCGGATTGCGCCGCAGCGCTTCCAGCGCCAGCAACCCGCCCAGGCTGTGGCCGACCAGCGACAACGGCCCGGCGTCGGCCAACCGTTCCAGCAGCTGGGGCACCGCCACGTCGGGACCACCGAACACCGAGGAGTAACCGAACGCATGCACCTGGAAACCACGCGCGCGCAGGCGCCAGGCCAGCGGCCCGACCCAGGCGCGGGCATTCCAGATGCCATGCAGCAGCAATACGGGGGGAGTCATGCAAACAGCCTGGCGGTCAGCGGGGCAGGAACGTGAGGTGATTGAACACGCGCGCGCAGCAAGCGGCGGTGAATGTCAGGCCGCGCGCGGTGCGCGGCGCAGGATGAATTCAAGATCGTTGGTATCGCCGACCGGGAACAGGTACTCGCCGGCCTTCTCGAAACCATAGCGGGCGTAGAAGCGTTGCGCGCCGAAGTTCTCCGACCACACGCCCAGCCACAGCGTGCGTGGGCCTTCGCGCTCCAGCCAGGCCAGCGCGGTTTCCAGCAGGCGGCTGCCCCAGCCGCAGCTCTGCTGCGTCTTGATCAGGTACAAGCGCTTGAGTTCGCCGTCACCGGGTTTCACATCCGGATGCGGCAGGCCACAGGGGCCGGCGGCGGCATGGCCGACCGCTTCCCCATCCAGTTCCAGCAGCCACACCGCGTAATCGGGGTGGGCCAGGATCACGCGCTGGCGCTCGACCGTGTAGGCCTCCTCCAGGAAGGCCTGCAGGTCCTGCGGCGGGTACAGATGGCCGAAGGTTTCGGTGAATGTGCGGGCGGCCAGCGCCGACAGGGTCGGCGCATCGTCCACAGTGGCGCGGCGGATCGAATACATGCAGGAAGTTGACGCCAGGGCGAAGCGGCGGTCAAGCCTTTTCAGGCGACTCCTCTTCTTCCTCGTCCTCTTCCTCGTACTCCTCTTCGTCCTCGTCCTCTTCTTCCTCGCCTTCCTCGTCCTCTTCGTACTCTTCCTCTTCGTCGTCCTCGTAATCCTCGACGCCGAAGTCTTCACCGTCCCAACGGCCTTCGCCGTCGGCGACGAAGGTCAGGGCCATCGCCGCCGGGCTGGTACCAACGCGGACCAGCCAACCACCGAACACGCGTGCACGCTCGGTGACCAGGTTGGCCTCGGAGCCTTCATTGCCCAGCTTTTCCCACTCCAGCGAAAACGCAAACTCGGTCATTGCCTGGATCTCCTGATCAGTTGGTCTTGGGGCGAACCTGGATGTGCACTTCGGCCAGCTGCGCGTCGACGATCGGCGACGGCGCGTCGGTCATCAGATCCTGTGCACCGGTGGTCTTCGGGAACGGGATGACGTCGCGGATCGACTCGGTGCCGGCCATCAGCGCGGCGATGCGGTCGATGCCGAAGGCGATGCCACCGTGCGGCGGCGCGCCGTAGTTCAGCGCGTCGAGCAGGAATCCGAACTTGGCACGGGCCTCTTCGGCGCCGATGCCGAGCAGCTCGAACACTGCGCTCTGCATGTCCGGACGGTGGATACGGATCGAACCGCCGCCGATTTCATTGCCGTTGAGCACCATGTCGTAACCGCGCGAGACGGCGGTACGGGCGTTGGCGCGCAGATCGGCGATGTCATCCACGGCCGGTGCGGTGAAGGGGTGATGCAGCGCGACGTAGCGCTGTTCTTCCTCGTCCCATTCGAACATCGGGAAGTCGGTGACCCACAGCGGCGCCCAGCCATCGGCGACCAGGCCGAAGTCCTTGCCGGCCTTCAGGCGCAGCGCGCCCATGAAGTCGGAGACCTTGTTGTAGCCACCGGCACCGAAGAACACGATGTCGCCGTTGCCGGCGCCAACATGGGCGACCAGCGCAGCGAAGGAGGCCTCGCTGAAGAACTTCTGGATCGGCGAGCTGACCTCGCCGTTGTCGGCGATCTTGATGTAGGCCAGGCCCTTGGCGCCGTACTTGGCAGCGTGCGCGGCGTACTCGTCGATCTGCTTGCGGCTCAGCGCTGCACCGCCCGGGATGCGCAGCGCGGCGACGCGGCCTTCGGCATCGTTGGCTGGGCCGGTGAACACTGCAAACTCGCTGTCCTTGACCAGTTCAGCCACGTCGACCAGCTCCAGCGCGATGCGCAGGTCCGGCTTGTCCGAACCGTAGCGACGCATCGCCTCGGCCCAGGTCATGCGCGGGAAGCTGGCATCCAGCTGGATGTCGACCACTTCCTTGAAGATGGCGCGGATCATGTCTTCGACGAAGTCCTGCACGTCGCGCTCGCGCACGAAGGCGAATTCCATGTCCAGCTGGGTGAATTCCAGCTGGCGGTCGGCACGCAGCGCTTCGTCGCGGAAGCAGCGCGCGATCTGGTAGTAACGGTCGAAGCCGGCCACCATCAGGATCTGCTTGAACAGCTGCGGGCTCTGCGGCAGGGCGTAGAACTCGCCCGGGTGCATGCGCGCCGGCACCAGGAAGTCGCGCGCGCCTTCCGGGGTGGCCTTGGTCAGGATCGGGGTCTCGATGTCCTGGAAGCCCTTCTCGTCCAGGTGGCGGCGCAGGGCCTGCACCAGCTTGATGCGGGTGCGCTGCATGCGCTGCATTTCCGGACGGCGCAGGTCCAGGTAGCGGTACTTCAGGCGGGTTTCCTCGCCCGGGTTCTCGTGGGCGTGGAACGGCAGGGGCGCAGCCTTGTTCAGCACAGTGATGGCAGTGGCGATCACTTCCACCTTGCCGGTGCGCATCTTGTCGTTCACCGCGTGGCGGGCGCGCACGACGCCCTCCACCTGCAGCACGTCCTCGTAGCCCAGCGAAGCCGCCACGGCGAACACTTCGGCGTTGTCGACCTCCACGGTCACCTGCACGATGCCTTCATGATCGCGGAGATCGATGAAGCAGACGCCGCCCTGGTTACGGGCCACGTCGGTCCAACCGGCGAGGGTGACAGTCTGGCCAATCAGGGTCTCGTCGACCAGGCCGCAGAAGTGGGTACGCATTGGGGGAAGCTCCGCTGGAGAACGCCGGCACCGGATGGGGGCCGGAAAGCCTCGTATTCTGCGGCCGAGGCCCCGGCCGGGGCAAATCCGGCCAGTCACACCGGCTTGATCATCCCCCTCCCTATAGTCAGGCACCTGCCACCGTATGGGATGCCGCCATGAATCCGCTGTCCCTGGCCCGCCTGGCCGTGACCCTGAGCCTGGGCACCATCGCCACGCTCGCCCTGCCCTCCGCCCCGGCCGCCGCGCAAAGCGGGGTGATCCGTTGCGAGAGCCAGAACAACCGAGAACGCGTGTGCAACACAGGCTGGCGCAATGCGCAGCTGGTCCGCCAGCTGTCCGGCAGCGCCTGCGACGAGGGCCGCACCTGGGGCAGCCGCAATGGCAGCATCTGGGTCACCAATGGCTGCCGCGCCGAATTCGTCGAGGCCCGTGGTGGCTGGGGCGGCGGCAACGGCGGTGGCTGGGGCGGCAACAACGGCCGGCCCGGCGAAACCATCCGCTGTGAGAGCCAGAACAATCGCGAACGCAGCTGCCCGGTCGGCTGGCGCAATGCCCGCCTGGTCCGCCAGCTGTCCGGCAGCCCCTGCGACGAAGGCCGTACCTGGGGAGTGCGCAACGGCGCGGTGTGGGTCAGCAACGGCTGCCGCGCCGAATTCGCCGAAGCTCGCGGATGGGGTGGCGGCGGGGGCGGTGGCTGGGGCGGCGGCAACAGCAACTACTCCATCACCTGCAGCAGCAACAACAACCGCACGCAGAACTGTGACTGGGATGAGCGCCAGGGCCGGCCGGTGCTGCAGCAGCAGCTGTCCGGCAGCGCCTGCCAGGAGGGCCGCAGCTGGGGCTACGCACGGGGCCAGGTGTGGGTGAGCAACGGTTGCCGGGCGCGCTTCGGTACGCGTTGAGTTACGGGGTCGGATCCCTGGCCAGCGGCCGGGGCTCTGACCCGACCAGGTATCCCGCTTCCACGCATGGCGTGGATCTACTGGGGGTCTTTCCGGGGGCGGAGCGCTTTACAGGAGGCATCTGACCCCGCGATCACGGTGCGGGCGCTTTGTCGTCACCCCACGGCGGCGGCGGCAGATCGACCGGCTTGCTCAGGTCGAACTTCACGCGGAAGCGGCGGCCGTCCGGGCGGCCCAGCTCGTAGACGAAGGTCTGGTCGGGGTCGATCTCCATCGCCCAGGTGTTGTGCGTGGAGGCCAGCATGTCGGCACGACGGAACATCGCCACCGAATCGGAGTCGGCCGGGAACTGCTGGCGCTCGGCGGTGCCCGGTGGCGTGCTGTCGCCGCCATAGAGGGTGATCGCATCCGCGCTGCCATCCTGATGGCGATGATCGTGCTTCAGGCGCAGGCCGTTTTCGGTGCGGGTCAGCACCCAGGTGCGCGAGTGGTCATCCCCCACATGGAAGGGAATCCGCAATTCATGGGCAGGATCGGCACAGCCGCGCACATGCATGACCAGGCGCTGCCCGGCGAACGGGTCCTTGCCGGTCGGCGCCGGCGTGTCCTCCACCACCCGGCCTTCAAAGGCCTGGCCGCAATGCGCGGCGATGGCGGCCATGAAGGCATCGGCCGGTGCGGTCGCCAGATCATGGGCGACCGTATCGGAACGCTGCGAGCAGGCAGCGAGGCTGAGCAGGAGGGCGGAAGCGGCAACAACGGCAGGCAGTCTCATGCCCCAACCCTAACGACCCGGGCCGGTGCGCGCAAACCGCGCTGACCGGCCACGTCACGTCAGGGGTGCAGCCAGACCTCGCAACCGCCCACGTCCTGCTTCTGGCCACCGGCGGCATAGCGCCGGGTGATCTCGGCCAGCCATTGCACGCGCTCGGGGCTGCTGCCCACCTGGTTGGGGCAGCTGACCAGCGCGGCCAGCGGCAGTCCCCCCAGTGCTGCGTCATCTGCAGCCAGCGATGCGAGCACGTCGTCCGATGCCCAGTCCGGAATCATCACGGCGCGGCGGCCGGAGAAATACGGCAGCTCGGAGGACCAGTCCTGACCGAACGCGACCACCACGCCCTGCGCCGGGGTGCCGGTCCGGATGGCCTCGGCGATCTGCAAAACCGGTGTCGGCTCGCGCGCTTCCTTGATGTCCTTCAGCGACTTCACCAGGCCAAAGCCCACCGACAGCACGCACAGGAAGATCGCCAGTGCAACGCCACGGCGCGGCTTGCCCGCCGCTTCGGCCGCCAGCACCGTCGACCACAGCACCAAGCCGATGATCGACGTGGCGAACACGATATTGGCCGCCTGGTAGTAGGGATGGGCGATGTGCAGGTTGGTGAAGACCAGGAACGGCGCCAGGTAGGCCAGCAGCAGGATCCCCACCGCCGTGCGCGTGCGCTTCTGCCACAGCCCGGCGATGACGAAGACCAGGAAGATCCAGTTGGAGCCGATCGCACCGGAGAAGCGCTTCTTGAACACCGTGCCCCACCAGGTAGCCGGATCCAGGCGCTGCTGCAGGGTGCCGTAATTCCAGGTGGACAGTGCATCGGAGGTGATCTGCCGGCCCAGCGCCGACTGCGCCTTCAGCGCATCGGCATGCTGCAGCCACAGGCTGAGCGTGGCCAGCGCGGCAAGCGCGGACAGACCACCCCAGAACAGCAGCTGCCAATGCTGCTGCAGCCACCGCGGGCGCCAGCCGTGCTCGTGCAGGGCCAGCCACAGGAAGGCCAGCGCAACGAACGCGGCAAAGCCGAAGAACGAGGTGACCTTGATGGCCGCCGACAGCACCGCCGCGACGATGGCGACCAGGCCCACCCACACGCGCGGCTGGCTGCGCAGGCGTGCCATCGCCCAGACAAAAAGCAGGCCGAAGAACACCGCGCTGGACTCCATCATCACCGAGCGCCCCCAGAACTGCGCGTACGGTGAGACGGCGAATGCGCCGGCCACGCACAGCGCCAGCGTGCGGTCAGGGCGCCATGCCAGCAGCGTGCGATAGACCAGCCAGATGCAGCCGGCATGGAAGACGGTGGAGACCAGCCGCCCGCTGTTGTCGGCACTCATGCCGGTGACGCTGGACAGCAACGCCGCCAGCCACTGGTAGAACGGGAACTCGAAGGGGATCGACCAGGGCGCGCCCAGCACCGGGGTCACGTAGTCCAGCCAGGGCCCGCCACGTAGCAACCAGTCGATCGACAGGGCAGTCTGCGTCTGCCGGAAACCGGAGGCATCGACCGGGGGCATCGACCAGCTGCAGCCCAGCAGGACCAGCAGCGCGATTGCCGAAAACCACAACAGGATCTTGCCCGGCAACAGGCTGCGGTCTGGGTTGCTTTCCTGGTTCACGCCTGTTGCTCCTGGCTGTGGCCGCCCACGGCAGGGCGCGCTTCACGGGCGCGCAGTGTCTGTGTTGACGCGCGGGAGTGCAAGCCGCTGCACGCGGCTGCGGCTCAGCCCAGCGGTGGCAGCGGCGCCTTCGGCGGCTCGGCGTGGCTGACTTCGGTGGCCGCGACCGGTGCGGCCTCGCCCTCGCCCGCCGGTTCCTGCTCCACCGGATCGACGTCGAACGGCGTGCGGAACACCAGCGACGGCAGCAGCGTGGTCAGTGCGGCGTACAGCAGCAGCGCGCCGAACAGCACTGCGGGTATCTGGAAGCGCTCGCGCATGATCGCCGCCAGCACCAGGGTGAAGATCAGGGTCGGGGCCAGCGCCAGCGAGACCCGCAGGCTGCTGCGGAAGCTCTCGCCGAACATCACCCGGCGCTGCAGCCAGACCACGCCGATGCGCAGCGGCAGCACCACCAGGGTGATCACGATGCCCAGCCCCAGCGCCTCGAAGCTCAACGCTTCGCTGGGCACCTTGGTGCCCGCGTTGAAGAAATAGAACGGCACGAAGAACGAGGCGAACAGACGCAGCGCGTGCAGGTTCTCGTGCGAGGCCAGCAGCGGCATGCGCTGGTGCAGCAGGCGCGCGACCAGGCCGGCAATGAACGCGCCGACCAGGTAATACACGCCCAGCAGGTAGGTGATGTAGGCCGCCACCATGCCGACCATCACCAGCAGCGAGAACTCCGAACCCGGCGCGTGCGGCGCCACCCAGCGGCCCAGCGCGATGAACAGCAGCGGCAGGCCGACCATCATCGCCAGCAGCGCCAGGCTGGACAGCGCCATGTGGCCCGGATCGCCGGCCTGCAGCACGATGAACAAGGCAGCCAGCGCCAGCAGCTCACCGGCGATGGCCTTGCTGGTCACCCAGAACCGTTCGTCCTCACTCAGGCCCAGCCGCGACAGCGAGTCCATGATGAAACCGGTGGAGGGCGTCAGCAGCGCCAACGCCAGCAGCCCGGCGGCCTGCCACGGCAATCCTGCGTAACGCCAGGCCAACCAGCCGACGCCGAACAGCGTGCCGGTACGGATGACCAGATGTGCCAGCAGCGGCCACATTCCCCGGCGCAGCGCCTGCAGATCCACTTCCAGGCCGGCGAACAGGAACAGCGAGGAAATGCCCAGGGTGGCCAGCAGTCCGATCACCGCATCATGTGCCTGATCCCCCAGCCAGAGCATGCCGATGATGCCGAACAGCAGGCAGGTCAACGGGGCAGGCAGGCTGAAACGCTGCAACGCGCGTGGGATCACCAGCAGCGCGAAGATCAGCAACAGGTAGATCAGTTCATGGCTCATGGGGTCTTCCGTGGGGTTGGAACGCGCGCAGGATGCGCGCGCTGAACCGATCCGGCAAGCCATTTTCGAATGACCCCGGTTACCTCATCCGATCATCGCGTCGGCCAGCGCCCCCACCCGTGCAAGCACCGCTGCGCGCTGATCGTCATCGACCGACGCGCCCTGCAGATAGGCGGTGACCACCCACGCTGCGCCGCCCGCATGCGGCCACAGCACGGCAATGTCGTTGCGCGTGTCATCACCGTTGCTGCCGGTCTTGTCCCCCACCCGCCAGCGCTTGCCCAGCCCGGCGCGCAGGCAGGCATCGCCGGTCTGGTTGTCGATGAGCCAATCAGTGAACTGCTGGCGCGATGCCGGCTGCAGGCCATTGCCCACCGCGAAGCGGGCCAAGCTGGTGGCCATCGCGGCCGGGCTAGTGGTATCGCGCGGGTCTCCCTTCGCGAACAGATTCACGTCCGGCTCGTTGCGGTCATTGCGGGTAACGCTGTCGCCCTGCCCGCGCAGGAATGCCGTCAGCGCCGACGGCCCGCCCACCACCTCCAGCAGCAGGTTGGCCGCCGTGTTGTCGCTGGTGGTCAGCGTGCCCCGGCACAGGTCGCGCACCGTCAGGTCCTTGCCCACATGGCGGCGCGCCACCGGGGCGTAGGACAGCAGATCCTTTTCGGCGATGGGCACACGTGTGTCGAGCGAAACGCGGCCTGCATCGGCAAGGCTCAGCACATGGGCAACCAGCATCGACTTGAACGTGCTGCACATCGGGAAGCGCTCGTCCTGACGATGTCCGCCGATGCGACGGCCGTTACCGGTGTTCAGCACGGTGACGCCCAGACGGCCACCGCTGGCTTTCTCCAGCGCGGCGAAATCGGCGGCGCCGGCAATGGCGGCGTTCGCGGCGGATATGCCGGACGATGGGGAAACAGCTCGCGCCAACGCCGGGGCAAGCAGCGAGGAAGCAACGGCAGCACCACTGAACTGCAGGAATCGGCGACGGGCGAGCATAGGGTTCTCCTAGTGACCGCTCGATTATTGGCGCTTCCCCTGCAGCCGACCAGCGCGAAGAATCAAGGCAAGCCATAAGTTGAACTCATGCCTGTCGTAATCAACTTGTTGAGATTTACGAAATTCCTTATTGAACGGTAGGATCAGCCATCACCCTGGCTCACGGCTTTCCGATGCTGCACCCGACCCTGCCGCTCAACGCGCTGCGTGCTTTTGAAGCCGCCGCCCGCCATCAGAACTTCACCCGTGCCGCGCTCGAGTTGTGCGTCAGCCAGGCCGCGCTGAGCCACCAGATCCGGGGTCTGGAAGACCGGCTCGGCATCCGCCTGTTCCATCGCCTGCCGCGCGGCGTGGCGCTGACCGATGAAGGCGCAGCACTGTATCCGGTGCTCAACGAATCGTTCGAACGCATCTCGACCAGCATCGCGCGCTACACCGGCGGGCCCGCCCGCGAAGTGCTGACGCTGGGGGTGGTCGGCACCTTCGCCACCGGTTGGCTGCTGCCACGGCTGGCCGCATTCGAGGCCGCGCATCCGGACATCGAGCTGCGCCTGCAGACCCACAACAACCGCATCGACCTGGCCGGCGAGGGGCTGGATCTGGCCATCCGCTTCGGTGATGGCGACTGGCAGGGCCAGGCCTGCACGGCGATCCTCAATGCGCCCTTCGCGCCGCTGTGCGCCCCGGCATTGGCGCGGCGGCTGAAGCAGCCGCGCGACCTGGCCACGCTGCCGTTGCTGCGTTCCTATCGCAGCGACGAATGGCCGCGCTGGCTGCAGGCGGCCGGCGTCAGCGGCGTGGAAGCACGTGGGCCGGTGTTCGATTCCTCGCTGACGGTGGCGATGGCCGCCGCCGGCGGTGCCGGCGTGGCCTTGCTGCCGCTGCGCATGTTCGAGCAGGAACTGGCCGAAGGCCGCCTGCTGCAGCCGTTCGGCACCACGCTGGAGCTGGGCCGATACTGGCTGACGCGGCTACGCTCGCGCGCCGAGCGCGAGCCGGCCAAGCGCTTCCGCGAGTGGCTGCAGGCGCAGGGCGCGTAGGCAGTGCCGGCCGCTGGCCGGCAATCCCTTGATCGTTGTGGGCGCATCGCGCTGCCGGCCAGCGGCCGGTACTACCGGTCAGGACTCGAGCAGTTCCATCCAGGCCGCTTCGGCCTTTTCCAGCTGCGCGGCAGCGGTTTCGCGGTCACGGCCGATCACCGCCATGCGGCTGGCATCGGCATAGTTGGCCGGGTCGGCGAGTTGGCGGTCCAGCTCGGCCAGCACACCTTCCAGCTCGGCCACCTTGGCCTCGGCGGCGGCCAGCTTGTGCGGGTTCACGGGCTTCTTCTGCACCACCTGTGCCACCGGGGCGGTCTTGACCACCACCGGCTCTTCCACCTGCTCCATGCGGGCCTTCGTGCCCTGCGCCTGCGGACGGGTGCGCAGCCACGCGGCGTATGCATCCAGGTCACCGTCGAACGGCTCGACCACGCCATCGGCCACGCGCCAGTAGGTATCGCAGACCAGGCCGATCAGGTGGCGGTCATGCGAGACCATCACGATCGCGCCTTCGAAGGTGGCCAGCGCTTCGGCCAGCGCTTCGCGCATTTCCAGGTCAAGGTGGTTGGTCGGTTCGTCCAGCAGCAGCACGTTCGGCTGCTGCCAGGCGATCAGCGCCAGCGCCAGGCGCGCGCGCTCGCCACCGGAGAAACCATCGACCGGCTCGAACGCACGGTCGCCGGGGAAATTCCACTTGCCAAGGAAATCGCGGAACGACTGGTTCGGCGCATCCGGCGCAATCTCGCGGAAGTGCTCCATCGGCGACTGGCCTTCGTGCAGCGACTCCACCGTGTGCTGGGCGAAGTAGCCGATCTTCAGGTCCGGGTGCGCCATGCGCTCACCGACGATCGGCGCCAGTTCACCCACCAGGGTCTTCACCAGGGTGGTCTTGCCGGCGCCGTTCGGGCCGAGCAGGCCAATGCGCTGGCCCGCTTCCAGGCCGAAGCCGACGTTGTGCAGGATCACTGCGTCCTGGCCATAGCCGGCCTCGACGTGATTCAGGCGGATCAGCGAGAACGGCAGCTTGGCCGGCGGCGCAAACTCGATGCGGAACTCGCGTTCGGCGCGCACCGCTTCGGTGCCGGCCAGCTTGGCCAGGCGCTTCATGCGGCTCTGCGCCTGCGCGGCCTTGCTGGCCTGCGCCTTGAAGCGGTCGATGAAACTCTGCAGGTGGGCACGCTCGGCCTGCTCCTTCTCGTGCGCGATCTGCTGCTGGCGCAGCTGTTCGGCGCGCTGGCGCTCGAAATCGGTGTAGCCGCCCGGGTAGAGCTTGGCGCCGCCGCCGTGCAGGTGCAGGGTGTGGGTGGCCACGTTGTCGAGGAACTCGCGGTCATGCGAGATCAGCAGCAGGGTGCCCGGGTACTTCAGCAGCCACTGTTCCAGCCAGTACACCGCGTCCAGATCGAGGTGGTTGGTCGGTTCGTCGAGCAGCAGCAGGTCGCTGGGCATCATCAGCGCGCGGGCCAGGTTCAGGCGCACGCGCCAGCCACCGGAGAACGAGGACACCGCGCGGTGGTGGGTCTCGGCCGGGAAACCAAGGCCGTGCAACAGCTTGCCGGCGCGCGCTTCGGCGTCGTAGGCGCCCATCTCGGCCATCTTCGTGTGTGCGTTGGCCACCGCCTCCCAGTCTTCGCGGGCGGTCGCCTCGGCCTCTTCGGCCAGCACCGCGGCCACCTCGGTATCGCCGCCCAGCACGAAGCTCAGCGCCGGGTCCGGCAGCGACGGGGTTTCCTGGGCCACGCTGGCGATACGGACCTTGCCGGGCAGGTCGACGTCACCCTTGTCGGCCTCCAGTTCGCCCTTCACCGCCGCGAACAGGCTGGATTTGCCAGCACCGTTGCGGCCGACCACACCTACCCGGTAACCGGCGTGCAGGGTCAGGTCGACATTGGACAACAGCAGCCGCTCGCCGCGGCGCAAGGCGAAATTACGAAGGGAGATCATCGGGGAAGGGGTCCATATAACCGGATGGAATGTGCTGGTGAGCACTGTTCCTGCGACGCAATTCTAGCGTTAACGAATACTTGACGCGTCCCGGGATGCGCAGTGGCCGACGTTCCTCTCTCCCACGTCCTCGCCGCGCGCGTCCCGGGTCTCCTCCCCGCCGATGCCTGTCCGGGCTAAATGGTTGCTGCTGCAACGTTTTTTCCGATGACCGGCATTTGACAGGCACTGAATATCCCGTTAATTGCTGTATTGCGCACCGCAACAACCGCCGTCCGCCTCACCCCCGTGATGTCGATTCCGGTGCCGCCCCCGCCAACCGGAGCCCATCCCGATGACCCGCAAGACCAGCCTGATCGCCGCCGCCGTCGCTGTCGCACTCGGTGGCTCTCCGTTCGTCGCCGCCGCCCAGCAGGCCGGCACCGCCGCCAACACCCTGGACACCGTGATCGTCACCGGCACCCGCGTGGCCGACCGCACCGTCGCCGAATCGCAATCGCCGATCGACATCATCACCCCCGAAGCGCTGCAGTCCACCGGCACCAGCGAACTGGCCACCGCCCTTTCACGCGCCCTGCCCTCGCTGAACTTCCCGCGCCCGGCACTGACCGACGGCACCAGCGGCGTGCGCCCGGCGCAACTGCGCGGCCTGTCGCCGGACCAGGTGCTGGTGCTGGTCAACGGCAAGCGCCGCCACACCTCAGCGATGATCAACGTCAACGGCAGCATCGGTCGTGGCTCGTCTGCGGTGGACATCAACGCGATCCCGATCGCCGCGATCGAGCGCGTGGAAGTGCTGCGCGACGGCGCGTCGGCGCAGTACGGCTCGGACGCCATTGCCGGCGTCATCAACATCGTGCTCAAGGGCAGCGGCAGTGGCGGCAGCCTGGCCGTAGACTACGGCCAGTACTCCGCCGGCGACGGCAACAAGTACCAGCTTTCCGGCGATACCGGCGTCGAGTTCGGCAACGGCCGAGGCCGCGTGCACGTGGCCGGCCAGATCAGCCAGCAGGATGAAAGCAACCGCGCCGGCCCGTACCGCGGCACCACGCCGAACACCGGCAACTTCCCCAGCATCGGCCAGAAGACCTTCATCGTCGGCGACCCGCGCGTGGATGCCACTGCTGCGTCGGCCAACGCCAGCTTCGACTTCAGCGACCACGTGACCGGCTATGCCAGCGCGCTGCTCAGCAATCGCGACATCACCTCGTTTGCGTTCTACCGTTCGCGCAACCACAGCGGGCAGAGCGCGCTGCTGGCGCAGACCTATCCGGACGGCTACGTGCCGGAGATCAACCAGTATTCCAAGGACCGCTCGCTGGTGGCCGGGGTCAAGGGCAACACCGACAGCGGCTGGACCTGGGACCTGAGCCTGAACCACGGCGAGAACACCCTCGATTTCCACACCCGCAACAGCATCAACTACAGCCTCGGTGCGACCAGCCCGCGCTCGTTCTACGACGGCACGCTGAAGTACCAGCAGGACATCTTCAACGCCGACCTGACCAAGTCGCTGGACTGGGGCCTTGCCTACCCGGTCACGCTGTCCTTCGGCGGTGAGTACCGCAAGGAGAAGTGGGACCAGAACCCGGGCGAACTGAACTCGTACACCGGCAGCGGCGCGCAGGGCTTCGCCGGCTTCACCCCGACCAATGAAGTGCATGCCGACCGCCACAACTACGCGGTCTATGCCGGCCTGGAAGCGGACCTGACCGAAAAGTTCTCGGCCGGCATCACCGGCCGCTACGAGGACTACTCGGACTTCGGCGACCGCTTCTCCGGCAAGCTGTCGGCGCGCTATGCGTTCACCGACAAGGTCGCGCTGCGTGCCACCGCCTCCAGCGGCTTCCGTGCACCGTCGCTGGCGCAGCAGGGCTACCAGGCGGTCACCAGCCAGTTCCTCAATGGCGTGTTCGTTGAACGCGGCACCTTCCCGACCACCAGCCCGGCCGCGCAGGCGCTGGGTGCCTCGCCGTTGAAGGCCGAAACCTCCACCTCCTACAGCCTGGGCCTGGTACTGCAGCCGGTCGACCGTCTGTACATCACCGTCGATGCGTACCAGATCGACATCGATGACCGCATCGCGCTGTCGTCCAGCATCACCACCAACGCCGCCACCAGCGCGCTGCTGGGCACCCTCGGCCTGCCGCAGGTGACTGCGTTCTCGTACTTCACCAACGGCCTGGATACGCGCACCCGTGGCGTCGACTTCGTGTCCAGCTACACGGTGCCGTTCAGCGCCAGCAGCCTGGAGCTGACCGCCGCCTACAGCTACAACGACACCGAAGTGCGCCGTGTCGGCGGCACTCCGGCGGTGTTCGGCACCCTGGGCCTGACCCAGTCGCTGATCGGCCGTGATGAGATCGGTCGCATCGAGGACAGCTACCCGCGCGACAAGGCGATCCTGAGCGGCACCTGGCGTTCGGACCACTGGGAACTGGGCCTGGCCGCAACCCGCTACGGCAAGTTCACCGTGCGCAACTCGGCAACCGCGCTGCGCGACCAGACCTACGGCGATGCCTGGGTGGTGGATGCCTCGGCCAGCTACAAGCCGAGCAGCAACTGGACCCTGACCGTGGGCGCCGACAACCTGCTGGACAAGTACCCGGACCGCACCGAAGACCTGCAGAACTCCACCTTCGGCATGCTGCCGTACAGCAACTACTCGCCGTTCGGCTTCAACGGCGCGTATGTGTACGGGCGGATCAAGTACACCTGGTAAGCGGTAATGGGGGCGCCGTGCCCTGCCCGGCGCTGCTCCACACACCCGCCGGCGACCTCGGGGCAGGCGCGGTCCTGACCGTATACGTTGCCAGCTCCTGCACCCGGTTTCCAGGCTGTGCTCTGTTGCACGCGCCTCATAGGCCGTCCCGTGCATAATCAGCGGACCAACGAAGGAGCCGCTCCGTGACGAGAGCCTGCATCACTCGCCGCCATGTGTACGCTGCGCTCGCGTGGGTTGCGCTGGCGGCCCCCCTGTCAGGGTGTTCAGGAGATCACGTGAAACCCAGCTATTCCAAATCGAGCCTTGAGCCGGTCGTCGTCACCCAGCTCTCCGCGTCGAAGCTCCAGGTCCAGTTCAATGAACCGATGGAAAGCATGTATTACGCGGCAGGGATGAGCTATGTCGTGGAAGGGGACACCATGAAAGTCGTTGTCGATCGCTGTCCCATATCCGGCCAATGCACAACCATGCTGCGGCGCGACGTGAAGCCCGGACCTGCTGGCCCGGCCCGTCAGGAAATTCCCTTGATGGCGCCGCGCGTGGTGATGCTGTACGCCGATGGCGAAACACAGATTTTTCCGTAAGGGCATTCCATGAGCGACAAGGTCGTCCTCGGCATCCATAGTCACGTAGACCCCAATACACAGGGGTCGTTCAATCAGTTCGTGGACGGCCACGCCTGGATCTCGGTGACGCGAAACGGCCATACGACGTTCCATGGCCTGTGGCCAGACAACCATCCACTCGTTGAGGACAATGGCCCAGGTTCGGACATCCGCGAAGGCATGGAAGCCCGGGCCACATCTTCGGCCTCACGCTATTACGAATTGACTCCCGAGCAGGTCAAGCGACTTGACCAGGCCTTGGGCGAAAATGTCACCTGGTCATATGGCAATACCTGCGCATCGTGGGCGACCAGTACCGTGAACAAGGTTACTGGGCAGTCCCTGGATGCAGGTGAACTGCTGTTCACCGATACGCCGCGGGAGCTGATCGAGTCCATTCGCAAGGCAGAGCGCGTGCGGCCCACCAGTCCTTCGCAGCCGCAACCGGCAACCGAACGGCCGGAAACCAGCATCCCATCGCTGAGCGATGCCTCGGCATCGCTTCACCAGCAGGCACTCGCCGGCGTCCATGCGCTGGACGCATCGCTGGGTCGCACATCTGATGAATCCAGCCAACGCATGGCGGCCAGCCTCACCCAACTTGCCCGGGCACAAGGTCTGGAACGGATCGACCATGTGGTATTGGGCTTGCCGACTGGTCAGCCCCCAAGGCCGGAGAACATCTTCGTCATTCAAGGAGCCTTGGATGACCCGGGCCATCTGCGTGCCCCCATCAACATTGAAACGGCCCTTCAGCCATCCGTTGCGGAGTCGCTGCGGCAGATTCATCAGTTGGACAAGCAGTTGGCCGCCTCGCCGCAGCAGGCCGAGCCTGCCCTTGAAGAGACCCAGCGCCGGCAGATGGTGTGATCATCGACGGCTACGCCTGGAGCCCCCCATAGGTAGGCACCATTCGGCCCGCCAGGGCCTGCCATCTCTCAACAAGGCTTGATATCTCGCCCGTACAAGCCGCCCACGCAACGATCCGATACGCTGGCCGGGTTTGCCGTATCTGGCCTCATCGGTGAAAATCGGGGCACCCCCGATTTCCTGCGAGTGCCGATGCACCATGACACCGACCTGATCAACATCGTGGCCGTTGGCCTGGGGCTCGCCTTCATCTTCGGCGCGCTGGCCAACAAGCTCCGCTTGTCTCCCCTGGTCGGTTACCTGGTTGCTGGCATCTGCGTAGGCCCGTTCACCCCCGGCTTCGTCGCCGACCAGGCGCTGGCCAACCAGCTGGCCGAACTGGGCGTGATGCTGCTGATGTTCGGCGTCGGCCTGCACTTCTCGCTGAAGGACCTGATGGCGGTCAAGGCCATCGCCATCCCCGGCGCCATCGGCCAGATCGCGGTGGCCACCCTGCTCGGCTGGGGCGTGGCCTCGCTGATGGGCTGGCCGGCCATTCACGGCGTCATCTTTGGTTTCTCGCTGGCCACGGCCAGTACCGTAGTACTGCTGCGGGCGATGGAGGAACGCCGTCTGCTGGAAACCATGCGCGGCAAGATCGCGGTCGGCTGGCTGATCGTGGAAGACCTGGCCTGCGTGCTGGCACTGGTGATGATGCCGGTGATGGCCGGTGTGTTCGGCCCCGACGCGGCCAAGGAGTCGCACTCGCTGGGCAGCGTGCTGGCCGACATCGGCTGGACCTTCGTGCAGCTGGGCCTGTTCGTGGCGGTGATGCTGGTGGTCGGGCGCCGGGTCATCCCTTGGATCCTCGAACGTATCGCCGGTACCGGTTCGCGCGAACTGTTCACCCTGTCGGTGCTGGCAATCGCGCTGGGGGTGGCGTTCGGCTCGGCGATGCTGTTCGGCGTCTCGTTCGCGCTGGGCGCGTTCTTCGCCGGCATGCTGCTCAACGAATCGGAACTGAGCCACAAGGCCGCGCACGATTCGCTGCCGCTGCGCGATGCGTTCGCGGTGTTGTTCTTCGTCTCGGTCGGCATGCTGTTCGACCCCAACATCCTCGTCCAGCATCCGTGGCAGGTGCTGGCCACGGTGCTGATCATCATGTTCGGCAAGTCGGCAGCCGCGTTCTTCATCGTGCGTGCGTTCGGCCACCCGACCAGCACTGCGCTGACCATCTCGGCCAGCCTCGCCCAGATCGGCGAGTTCGCCTTCATCATCGCCGGCCTCGGCGTGGCGCTGCAGATCCTGCCGAAGGAAGGCCAGTCGCTGGTGCTGGCCGGCGCGCTGGTATCGATCATGCTCAACCCGCTGGTGTTCGGCCTGCTCGACCGATGGCAGGCCAAACAGGAAAAGCAGCCGCAAACGCCGGAGCCGGAGGAGGCGACCGGCCCGTCGCGCGACCTGCATGACCATGCCATCGTGATCGGCTATGGCCGGGTGGGCAGCGAGCTGGCCCAGGTACTGCGCGATCGCGGCGTGCCGGTGCTGGTGATCGATGACAACAAGGAGCACGTCGAGCAGGCGCACGCCAGGGGCCTGGCAGCGATCCGTGGCAGCGCCGCCGCCGACCGGGTGCTGGCCGAGGCCCATCCGGAGCGGGCCAAGATCGCAGTGCTGGCGATCCCACAGCCGCTGGAAGCCGGCGAGGCACTGGCCAAGCTGCGTGCGATCAACCCGGACCTGACCCTGCTGGCACGTGCGCACAGCGATGCCGAAGTGAAGCATCTGCTGGAGCACGGTGCCGATGGCACGGTGATGGCCGAGCGCGAGCTGGCCTATTCGCTGGCGGAGATGATCATGTCCACGCCGCCGTACCGGAACCTGAGGCAGCACAACATTCCTGTTGTATGAGGGGTGTGCTTGCGGCAGGGCTTGCAGCCCTGCACCTGCCCAAACAACGGCAACGGCAAGGACAAGAGCAAAAGCTGGCATTCCGTGGGATCGCGGGGTGGGTCCGCTTGCAGCGGCCGCTGCAAGTACGTCCATGTAAGCTCGGTCGCCGCTTGCTCGTGTGCGCAATCCTGCGCACACGGCAAGACCGGGGTTGGGCGTCCTGCCCAACCCGCCCGAGGCATGCCTCGGGCCCATGCGGCTCACGCCCCCGCAAGCGGCCCCACCCCGCCTTCGACAATTTCCCGCGTTCTGCAGTAGATCCACGCCATGCGTGGATGCTGTTTGATGAACTGTCGGAATGTTCGATTCCGATGGTGATCCATCCACGCATGGCGTGGATCTACCAGGATTGATGCCGACCGTCGGCACATGGGGTCAGATCTGTTTTCCACAGGAAAACGGATCTGACCCCGGAAACAAAAAAATCCCCGGTCGACCCGCATCGACCGGGGATCTGGATCGCCACATTGCCACGCCTTGGAGAGGCAGTTCCACCCTAGCGCATCGCGTGGCCGGCGGTGATCGCCTGTGGCGATGACGACCAAGCGCGTGGCTATCAGGCGGCGGCCAGGGCCTGCTCCAGGTCGGCGCGCAGGTCGCCGATGTGTTCGATGCCGATCGACAGCCGCACGGTGTCCTCACTGACGCCGGCCTTGGCCAGCTCCGCGGCATCCAGCTGGCGATGGGTGGTCGAGGCCGGATGGGTGGCCAGTGACTTCGCATCACCCAGGTTGACCAGGCGGGTGAACAGCTTCAGGGCATCGAGGAAGCGCGCGCCGGCTTCACGGCCGCCGGGCAGGCCGAAGGTCAGTACGCCCGAGCCGTGCCCACCCAGATAGCGCTGCGCGGCGCCATGCTCGGGATCGTCGGCCAATCCCGCGTAACGCACCCAGGCGACCTTGTCGTGCGCCTTCAGGAACTGCGCGACGGCCAGTGCATTGGCGTTGATGCGCTCCATGCGCAGGGCCAGGGTTTCGATGCCCTGCAGGATCAGGAACGCATTGAACGGCGACAACGCGGCACCGGTATTGCGCAGCGGGACCACCCGCGCCCGGCCGATGTAGGCCGCCGGCCCCAGTGCTTCGGTATAGACCACGCCGTGGTAACTGGGGTCGGGTTGGTTGAGGCGGGCGAAACGCTTCGGCTGCGCCGCCCAGTCGAAGCGGCCGGAGTCGATGATTGCACCGCCGAGGCTGTTGCCGTGGCCACCCAGGTACTTGGTCAGCGAGTGCACGACGATGTCGGCACCGTGCTCGAACGGGCGCAGCAGGAACGGCGTGGCCACGGTGTTGTCGACGATCAGCGGCACACCCGCGGCATGCGCGACCTCGGCAATGGCGGCGATGTCGGTGACGTTGCCGCGCGGGTTGCCGATCGATTCGACGAACACCGCCTTGGTGCGCTCGTCGATCAGCGCGGCGAACGCAGAAGGATCGGCCGGGTCGGCGAAGCGCGCCTGGATGGCATACTGCGGCAGCGTGTGTGCCAGCAGGTTGAGGCTGCCGCCATACAGCGCGCTGGAGGCGACGATGTTGTCACCGGCCTCGGCGATGGTCTGGAGGGCATAGGTGATCGCGGCCTGCCCCGAGGCCAGCGCCAGCGCACCGATGCCACCTTCCAGTGCGGCCAGGCGTTGCTCCAGCACGTCGGTGGTAGGGTTCATGATGCGAGTGTAGATATTGCCGGGCACCTTCAGGTCGAACAGATCGGCGCCGTGCTGGGTGTCATCGAAGGCATACGCCACGGTCTGGTAGATCGGCACCGCCACCGCGCGGGTGGTCGGGTCGGGACGGTAGCCACCGTGCACGGCCAGGGTTTCCAGTTGCCACTGCGGTTCGCTCATTGCACCAGGCTCCATCCGGGGAAACCGCCACCATAGGCCAGCCCGCGCCCGCCACTGAAAGCCACTGGCGATGACGCCCGTACCGGCGGTTATCAGGTTGGCCGCGATTCAGGCAGTCGTCATGGGGCGCTGCTAGGCTGCGCCGCCGGGCGCTGCTGCCCGGGCACGGAGGCCCCACCCATGCAGCCATCGCCCTGGCATCCCACCACCAGCAGTTCGCCTACGTCGGTCATGCTGGTAGAGGACGACCGTCGCCTGGCCGAACTGGTGAGCGACTACCTCCACCAGCATGGCTTCGCCGTGCAGCACATCGCACGCGGCGATCTGGCCGGCGCGGCCTGCCGCCAGCACGCGCCGGAGCTGGTGGTGCTGGACCTGATGCTGCCCGGCCTGGGCGGCATCGACGTGTGCCGCCAGATCCGCAGCTTCTCCGATGTGCCGATCCTGATGCTGACCGCCTGCGAGGACGACATCGAACAGGTGCTGGGCCTGGAATCGGGCGCCGACGACTATGTGCACAAGCCCATCGAACCACGCCTGCTTCTGGCCCGGCTGCGCGCCCTGCTGCGCCGCCGCCACGGCAGCAGCAACACCGGCACGCCCAGCCGGCTGATGCACGGTGAACTGCTGATCGACCGCATGCAGCGTGAGGTACACCTGCACGGTGCCACGGTGGACGTGGGCACCACCGAATTCGAGATCCTGTGGCTGCTGGCCAGCCAGCCGGGGCAGATCCTGTCCCGTGACCAGATCCTGCAGGCGGTGCGCGGTATCGGCTTCGACGGCCTGGACCGCAGCGTTGACGTCTGCATCGGCAAGCTGCGTCGCAAGCTCGGCGACGATGCGCGCGAGCCGCGGCGGATCAAGACCGTGTGGGGCCGCGGCTACCAGTTCAATCCGTCGGCCTGGACGGCATGAAGCGGCTGTTCCTGTGGCTGTGGTTCATCACCGGCGCCTGTTTCCTGGCCTCGGTGTTCTTTCTCAACCGGGTGCTCGACAGCATCTATACGCCCGTGCAGGATCGCGTTTTCGTCCAGCAGGTGCGCGGGCAGGTGTACGCCCTGCGCAGCGGCCTGGCCGGCCTGGACGGTAGCCAGCAGCGTGAGCGCCTGCAGCAGTGGCAACCGCACTATGGCATCGCATTGACCCTGCTCGACAAGCCTCCCGCGCTGACCCCGCAGGAACAGGCAGCCGTGCAGGCCGATGGCTTCATCGTGCGCGATCAGTACCAGCAGGTCCTGCTGCCCATCGAAGGCATCGATGGTCGCTGGTTGCACCTGCGCGTGCCTGGCGCGGTGCAGATGACCACGTACATGACCATCGCGGCCTACCTCAGCATCCTGCTGCTGGTCGGCGCCAGCCTGTACGCCTGGGTACGCCTGCTCTGGCGCGATCTGGATGCCCTGCGCGTGCATGCCGACCGCATCGGCGCCGGCGATCTGCAGGCACGCGCGCAGGTCTCGCCACGCTCGCAGATCCGGGTCATCGTCGACCATTCCAACCGCATGGCCGCGCGCGTGGCCGAACTGGTACAGCGCCAGCGCGACCTGACCCATGCGATCTCCCACGAACTGCGTACGCCGATCGCGCGCGTGGCCTTCGGCCTGGACCTGATGCAGGACAGCGATGACCGCGAGCGCCGCGAACGACTGGCGCAGGGCCTGCATGGCGACCTGGCCGAGCTCAACCGGCTGGTCAGCGAACTGCTGGCCTACGAACGGCTGGAGCATCCCAGCGAGGGCGAACCGATGCAGCGGATCGAAGCCAACGACTGGCTGCAGGCCTGCCTGGCCGATGCCCGCCGCGATGCCGAACGTGCCGGCCTGGTGCTGCGCGTGCAGCCCAGCGCCCTGCCTCGGCTGGAAGCGGAACCGCGCCTGCTGCAGCTGGCGCTGAGCAATCTGGTCGGCAATGCCCTGCGCCACGCGCGCTCGCAGGTGGACGTGTCGCTGGTGAGTGTGGGCGGGCGCGCCTGCCTGCGCGTGGACGACGACGGCCCCGGCATCGCCGAGGCTGACCGCGAAAAGGTGGTCCGCCCGTTCACCCGCCTGGATGACAGCCGCAGCCGCGACACCGGCGGCTTCGGCCTGGGCCTGGCGATCGTCGGCCGCATTGCCGCACGCCACCACGGCGAACTGCGCATCGGTCGCGCCGCCCTCGGCGGCGCACGCCTGGAAATGCACTGGCCGCTGGCTGCCAGCTGAACGCCCACGGGCGCAATTACAGTTGATTACAACTCCCGCACAACTGCGGACGGATCGGTCGCCGGCGTATCGCCACGCTAGCGACCCTGCAGCACTCGCCGGATGCGCGCGCTGCTTTCCTCCCATTGTCGAGAGTTTCCATGTCCCAGCTTCGCCGTTCCCCCGCCCTGCTCCACCTGGCCCTGTTGCCGCTGTTCGCCGCCCCGATCGCCCACGCCAAGGATGACCACTGGACCTTCGAGCTCGCCGCCGGCGGTGGCGTGGCGCCGCGCTACAGCGGCAGCGAGGAGTACCGTGCGACGCCTTCGCTGTCCTTCGATGTCACCTCGCCGGGGGGCTGGTTTCTGGGCACCAGTGGCATCGGCTGGGGCACGACCCTCGGCGAGCACACCCGCGTGCGCGCCTATGTCGGTGCCAGCGGTATCCGCAGGGACAAGGATTCGCTGCTCGGCGGTTCGGACTTCCTGCGCGGCATGGGCGATATCGATACCCGTCCCCTGGTCGGTGTCTCGGCTGGATATACGCTGGGCGAGGCCGTGCTGAGCGGCTCCTGGCAGTTCACCCGCAAGGACGAGGACAAGGCTGAGAACGGACTGGCTACCCAGCAGATCCACCTGAACCTGAGCATGCCGCTGTTCGACCTGGCCGGTGGCGTGGTCAGCGGCAGCGTCTCCACCGACTACGGCAACCGTGGCTACATGCAGACCTGGTACGGCGTCAGTCCGGAACAGGCCGCGCGCACCGGCTTTGCCGAGCACAAACCGAAGGCGGGCCTGGTCAGCGCCGGTGTCGGCCTGAAGTGGAGCCACCGCGTGGGCCGTAATGGCAACTGGTACATCTCGGCCGAAGGCACGCGCCTGCTCGGCGATGCCGCCGACAGCCCGATCGTGCAGAAGGCCAATCAGTTCGGCGTGATGAGCGGCTATACGCACCGCTTCTGATGCATGAAGGGCGCCGCGGGGCGCCCTCTTTCGCTGCGATCAGTGGCAGGCTTGTGCGGCGCCGCTGCCGCACAAGCCGACCTCGCGCAGCCAGCCGATCCACTGCACGACGTCGTCCTTCTCCGGCTCGGCGCGGAACGACTTCTGCACGGTGTGGAAGCCCTGCCTGCCCTGCATGCCCTTGATCCAGGTGAACTCCGGTTTGCCGGTGCCGGGGTTCAGCGGGCAACTGAGCATCAGCAGCGCGAATGGCCGTCCGCCCTCCTCGCCTTCGCGGATCCAGTGGCTCTGCGCTGCCGGACAGGCCATGCGCCACCCCGCCTCGATGATGCCGAGGAACTCGCGCGGACTCACATGGCCACTGTTCGGCGCATCATTGACAGTGACCATGTCGGTCCAGTCCTGCACGGTCTGGCCCTGCGGCACGTACTCGGTGATGCGGTTGCCTTGTGCGTCGGTGCTCTGGTGGGCCTGCTGGTAACCCTTCATCGGCGGCAGCTGGACCTGTTCGACGGCTGCAGCGTGTCCAGAAACAGCAGCGAGCGCCAGCGCCAGCGCCAGCGCCATGCAGAGTGAAACCCTTCGGGTAACGTCCATGCGGTTCTCCTCGTCCTTGCGAAAGTGAAACGGGATCATTGTGCCTTGCCAGGGCTTTGGTGGCGCGCCAGCCAGGGCAGGCGCGCCACCGGTTCAAGCCTTGGCGAAGACCAGGCGTCCCCCGTCGTTGCCGACTTCGATGGTGTCACCGTTGACGAAGGCACCGGACAGGATCTGCTGCGCCAGCGGATTCTCCAGCTGCGACTGGATCGCGCGCTTCAGCGGGCGCGCGCCATACACCGGGTCGAAGCCGACGTTGCCGAGCAGATCGAATGCCGCATCGGAGACCGCCAGCTTCAAACCGCGCTCGGCCAGGCGCTTCTCCAGCCCGCGCATCTGGATGCGTGCGATCTGCTTGATCTGCTGCTTGTCCAGCGGGTGGAACACGACGATGTCATCCAGGCGGTTGATGAACTCCGGACGGAAGTGCGCCTGCACCACGCCCATCACTGCTGCCTTCATCTGCGTGTAGGCCTCCGGGCTGTCGTCGCTGCTCATGTCCTGGATCTGATGCGAGCCCAGGTTCGAGGTCATCACGATGACGGTGTTGCGGAAGTCCACAGTGCGGCCCTGGCCGTCGGTCAGGCGGCCATCGTCCAGCACCTGCAGCAGGATGTTGAACACATCCGGATGCGCCTTCTCCACCTCATCGAGCAGGATCAGCGAATACGGGCGACGACGCACGGCCTCGGTCAGGTAACCGCCTTCCTCGTAGCCGACGTAGCCCGGGGGCGCACCGATCAGGCGGGCGACGCTGTGCTTTTCCATGAACTCGCTCATGTCGATGCGGATCATCGCGTCGGCACTGTCGAACAGGAACTCGGCCAGCGACTTGCACAGCTCGGTCTTGCCGACGCCGGTCGGGCCGAGGAACAGGAACGAGCCGGCCGGACGATTCGGATCGGACAGGCCGGCACGCGAGCGGCGTACCGCATCGGAGACGACCTTGATCGCCTCTTCCTGGCCGACCACACGGTTGTGCAGCACTTCTTCCATGCGCAGCAGCTTGTCGCGCTCGCCTTCGAGCATCTTGTTGACCGGGATGCCGGTCCAGCGCGAAACGACCTCGGCGATCTCCTCATCGGTCACGCGGTCCTGTACCAGCTTGAAGTCCTTGTGCTCGGCTTCCTGCGCGGCGGCCAGCTGCTTTTCCAGTTGCGGCAACAGGCCGTACTGGATTTCGCTCATCTTGGCGAAATCCTGGCGGCGCTGCGCAGCTTCCAGCTCCAGCTTGGCCTGCTCGACCTGTTCCTTGATCTTGGTGGCGCCCTGCAGCGCCGCCTTCTCCGACTTCCAGATTTCATTGAGATCGGAGAACTCGCGCTCCAGCGCATCGATGTCCTTTTCGAGATCGGCCAGGCGCTGCCGCGAGGCTTCGTCCTTTTCCTTCTTCAGCATCTCGCGCTGGATCTTCAGCTGGATTACCCGGCGTTCCAGGCGATCCAGCTCCTCCGGCTTGGAATCGATCTCCATGCGCAGTCGCGAGGCGGCTTCGTCCATCAGGTCGATGGCCTTGTCCGGCAGCTGGCGGTCGGTGATGTAGCGGTTGGACAGCGTGGCGGCAGCCACGATGGCCGGGTCGGTGATTTCCACACCGTGGTGCACGGCGTACTTTTCCTTCAGCCCGCGCAGGATCGCGATGGTGTCCTCCACCGTGGGTTCGCCGACGAACACCTTCTGGAAGCGGCGCTCCAGCGCGGCGTCCTTCTCGATGTATTTGCGGTACTCATCCAGCGTGGTCGCGCCGATGCAGTGCAGCTCGCCACGCGCCAGGGCGGGCTTCAGCATGTTGCCGGCATCCATCGCGCCATCAGCCTTGCCGGCGCCGACCATGGTGTGCAGCTCGTCGATGAACAGGATGATCTGTCCTTCGTTCTTGGCCAGGTCGTTGAGCACGCCCTTCAGGCGCTCCTCGAATTCACCGCGGAACTTGGCGCCGGCGATCAGCGCGCCCATGTCCAGCGACAGCACACGCTTGCCGCGCAGGCCTTCGGGCACTTCGTCATTGATGATGCGCTGGGCGAGCCCTTCCACGATCGCGGTCTTGCCCACGCCGGGCTCGCCGATGAGCACCGGGTTGTTCTTGGTCCGGCGCTGCAGCACCTGGATGGTGCGGCGGATTTCCTCGTCACGGCCGATCACCGGGTCGAGCTTGCCGCTCTCGGCGCGCGCGGTCAGGTCGATGGTGTACTTCTCCAGCGCCTGCCGCTGCTCCTCGGCGTTCTCCGACTGCACGTTCTCGCCGCCGCGCAGCTTGTCGATAGCCGCCTGCAGGCGGGTCTTGTCGGCACCGGCGGCGCGCAGCGCCATGCCCAGCGTGCCGCCGTCTTCCAGCGCCGCGAGCACGAACCACTCGCTGGCAATGAAGGCATCGCCGTGCTGCTGGGCCAGCTTGTCGGTCTGGTTCAGCAGGCGCCCCAGGTCATTGCCCATCGAGACGTTGCCGGCCTGGCCGGACACCTTCGGCAGTGCATCCAGCGCCTCGGTCAGGCGCTCGCGCAGCACCGGCACGTTCACCCCGGCCTGGGCCAGCAGCGGGCGCGTGCTGCCGCCCTGCTGGTCAAGCAGCGCGCTGAACAGGTGAACCGGTTCGATGATGCTGTTGTCGCGGCCCACGGCCAGCGACTGTGCGTCTGCCAGCGCCTGCTGGAAACGCGAGGTGAGCTTGTCCATCCGCATTGCGAATCCTCATCGGTCATCAGGGCCGGCCCGCGCCGGCGATGCTGGGAAGATGCGGTTGCCCCACCCCGTTTCAAGGGTGGCTGCGACTGCACCCCGAGGCCAGTCAGCCTGCGGCCAGCATGCCGGAACGGGTGTGGTCGGCGCGTTGATCCCGATCAGTTCGGCGCGGTGAGCGGACTCAGCCGGTGATCGCGCTGCGGATCGCCCGCAGCTGCTGCTTGACCGCCCGCGCCTGCGCGGCGTCCATGCGCAACAGCGCCTTCTGGCCTATCGAGCGCGACTGCAGGGTGGAATCGACGAAGCGGTAGCGACCGCGCTCATCACGCTGCACCAATGGCGCCTGCACCAGTTCCGGGGTCTCCAGCAGATGGTCGATCACCGCCACCAGACGGTCGTTGAAGTAGCCCTCGGGCCGGCCCAGGTCGACGTAGGCCTGCTGGATCAACGGATAGAAGCGCTTGTACGCCGTAGCCGTTGCCGCTGGATCCAGCGCAGTGAAGGCCTGCACATAGGGCGCGTAACGCGCCGAGTTGCTTGCCGCGATGCGTTCCCCGCCCTCGCCAGGCTCGACCTGCAGGTTGCCCGGCAGCGGCCGTGCGGCCAGCGCCGTCGGCGGCACGCTTGGTTTGTCCAGGTTGTCGACCTGGGTGACCAGGCGCTGGATCAGGTGATCGCGCAGCAGCAGGGTCATCGGGCCCTCGCCCTGGAACAGCTGGCTCAATGCGCCCCAGGCAGCCGCATCACTGTCGGCCAACTTGGGCAGCGCCGGGTCAGCGGCGGCCTCGGTGTCCAGCGGATGCCTGATCGGCGGCGGTGCTGGCGCGGGGTCCGCGGCCGCCTGCGGTTGCGGCGGTGCGCTGGTGCTGGCGGGGGTTGAGTGCACCGGCACCGAAGCACCGTCTGCCAGGTGCCTCAGCTGATCGCGGAACAACCAACCGCCCGCGCCGCCGATCACCACCACACCCAGCACCCAGGGCCATACCGCCTTTCCACTCTGCATGATGCAGCACCTCGTTTCACACGCATGGAGAAGGTGTGACCCCACCGGTTCCAGCCGGTTCCCTGCCTGTTCCGCTGCCGTTCGGCTTCGGCCCACGCCAAAGCCGCGCTCACGCCTGCTTTGCGTGCCGCGCGCGAGGCTGTGGGCCTTGTCCTGCGGAGACACTGCCATGCAGTATGCGCTGTACTACTGGACCGGTATCCAGGGCCGTGGCGAGTTCGTGCGCCTGGCGCTGGAAGATGCCGGCGCCGACTACATCGACATGGCGCGGGTGCACGGTGATGCGGTGATGCAACCGTTTCTCGACGGCAGCAGTGACGGGGCACAGCCCTTCGCGCCGCCGTTCCTGAAGGCCGGTCGCCAGGTCATTGCGCAGGTCGCCGCCATCCTGGACTTCCTCGGCCCGACGCTGGATCTGGTGCCGCAGGCCGCATCGCGGCGGATGCAGGCGTTGCAACTGCAGTTGACCATCGCTGACCTGGTGGCCGAGGTGCATGACACTCACCATCCGATCGCCGCATCAAAATACTACGAAGAGCAGAAGACCGAGGCCAAGGCACGTGCCGCGTCGCTGCGCAGCGAGCGCCTGCCGAAGTTCCTGGGCTACTTCGAACGGGTGCTCGCCGCCAACGGTGGCCGCCATGCACTGCGCGAGCATTCGTATGTGGACCTGTCGCTGTTCCAGCTGCTGAGTGGTCTGGACTACATGTTCCCGCGCCGCATGCAGGCACTGGCGCCCGCCGTGCCCCTGCTGCGCGCGCTGCAGGAGCGGGTGGCGAAGCGGCCGAACATCGCCGCCTACCTGGGCTCGGAACGGCGGCTGGCATTCAACACGAATGGCATCTTCCGCCATTACCCGGAGCTGGACGCCGAGCGGTAGTGCCGGCCGCTGGCCGGCAGAGCGCGCTGTAAGCATTCGCCGCCTGCAACACGCCCCTGTAGAGCCGAGCCATGCTCGGCTCAGAGCAGCCGAGCGCAGGCTCGCCTCTACAAGGCGGCAGAAGCAGAAGGGCCGGCAATGCGCCGGCCCTTGGATACCCATGAGCATGCCGGCCAACGGCCGGCACTACCGTGGGATCAGCTGTTCCCACCCAGCGGCTTCACCGGCTGCTTCTGCAGCGACAGCAAGCCCAGCAGCACCGCCAGGGCCACGTAGGCACCGGCAAACTGCAAACTGATGATGCGCGCCAATCCTTCCAGCTCCCACGGCAGGTAGATGCCGCCGCGCGGATCCACCGAGTGGATCAGCCCGAACAGGGTCAGCACCGCCGCCACCAGCAGGAAGCCGCAGGCACGGCGCAGGCGGCCATCGACCATCGCCGCCACCGCCGAAATCCACAGCATCGAGGTGATGATGAAGCCGTTGCCGAGGGTGAAGATCACCGCCAGCTCCGGCAGGCCGTGGCCGTCGAGCTTGGTCAGCAGCTGGGGCAGCTGACCCGGTGTGATCCAGCCGGGTGCCTTGATCGCCAGCAGGTAGGCCACCGACGGCAGGAAACCGAACACCATCGCGCCGGTATGGTGGCGCGGCGTGGCCTGGAAGGCCTGGGTGGTGATGTCGATGGCCACGTACACGATGATCGGTGCCAGCACCGCCAGCGGCAGCCACTGCACCAGCCCGGAGATGATGCCAAGCATGCCGCCGATGCCGACGAACAGGCCAGTCAGCAGCGTATAGCCGCTGCGCGCGCCCATGTGCTTGTACGCAGGCTGGCCGATGTACGGCGTGGTCTGCGCCACGCCGCCACAGACGCCTGCCACCAGCGTAGCCACCGCTTCCACCAGCAGGATGTCGCGGGTGCGGTAGTCATCGCCGGCCGCACGCGCGCTTTCAGAAACATTGATGCCGCCGACCACCATCAGCAGGCCGAACGGCAGCAGCAGCGGCAGGTAGGTCATCGCGGTGGGCAGGCCGTCGAGGAAGCCCAGTGTCGGCAGCGGCAGCACCACCTGCGGCGGCACCCACTCCGGTACATGGAAGCCGGGGGCGCCCAGCCCGGCCAGGCCCAGGCCGTAGTACAGCGCGGTGCCGAACACGAAGGCCAGCAGCACGCCCGGGCCTCGCACCGGCAGCTTGCCCTTGGCGATCAGCACATACAGCAGCAGGCCCAGCGTGGTGAAGCCGACCAGCGGCGAGCGCAGCGTCTCCAGCAGCGGCAACAGGCCCATCAGCACCAGCGCGATGCCGGCGATGGAACCCAGCAGCGCGGCACGCGGCAGCGCACGGGTGACTGCTTCACCGAAGAACGACAGCACGAACTTGAGCACGCCCATGATGACCAGCGCCGCCATGCCCAGCTGCCAGGTGGCGATGCCCGCCGCGTGCGGGTCCATGCCCTGCTGCTTGAACGCGATGAAGGCCGGGCCAAGCACCAGCAGGGCCATGCCGATGCTGGTGGGGGCATCCAGGCCGAGCGGCATGGCGGTGACGTCGTCATGGCCGCTGCGCGCGGCCAGCCGGCGTGCCATCAGGGTGTACAGCAGGTTGCCTATCAGCACGCCGAAGGCCGTGCCTGGGAACATGCGGCCGAACACCACGTCGGCGGGGAACTGGAAGATCCCGACCAGGGCCATGGCGATGAAGCCGAGGATGGAAAGGTTGTCGACGACCAGGCCGAAGAAGCCGTTGAAGTCGCCGGCGACGAACCAGCGACGCGGTGCGGCGGAAGCGGGAGCGGACATGGAAGGGGCGGTGGGGGTGGGGACCGCCGATGGTAGGCCCAGCGGCGCCTGGGCGCCAATTCCGTCGTGGAATGATGGGTTCCAGCCAACGGCGGGGCCCCTCGTGGCTGGGCGCGGGTAGAGCCGACTGTTAGTCGACTGGCATTGCCAGTTGGGCCGGTCGGGATGGGCTGCGCAGGACACGCCGTAAACCCATCCCTGGGGGCTCGATGGCGCCATCCATGGCGCCAACGGTCCTGCGCAGCCCATCCCGACCGGCCCCTGACAATTTCCTGCGCGTGCCAGCCACGGAAGAGAATCAAAAGATCAAAAGCAAAGGCAGGCTCTCGTTGTAGCGCCGAGCGCATGCTCGGCTGCTGTACGCGAAGCTTCTGAGCCGAGCACGGTTCGGCTCCACAAGAACAATTCGATCATTTCCACGCTATCCACGCATGGCGTGGATCTACCGGCAGATCGCGATGATCTGTCTAAGCCGGGGTGGGTCCGGTTGCGGGGGCGTGAGCCGCATGGATGCGGCGACCGAGCTTACATGGGTGAGGGCGCTTTGCTTGCGAAGCATTGCTTCGCAAGCGCCCGAACGCACAGCCGCCAGCGGCTGGGCCGGGCCCCGGAGGGGGACTTGCAGCGCCCCCCGCAACCGGACCCACCCCGCCATCCCACGGATACCCAGCTGTTGCTGTTGCTGTTGCTGTTGCTTCGACCTTCACCTCCGCAGGTGCAGGGCCCAGCCCTGCATCGACCACCCCCTACTTCTTCAGGAAGTTGTCCACCAGCAGATGCTTCACGTCGTCGAAGCGGCCGTTCAATACCGCCTTGGCCGCATACAGCGCCGTGCCGGCGACCTGCTTGGCCTCGATCTGTGGTGGCATCACCAGCTCGGCGCGGCTGGTGTGCACATCCAGCAATGCCGGGCCGCGCTGCGCCAGGAAATCCTGCACCGCTTCCTCCAGATCCTCGCTGCGGGTGACCGTGCGGCCATGGAAGCCGATCACTTCGGCCAGGCGGCCGAAGTCCGGGTTCTTCAGGTCGGTGTAGTTATCCAGAAGGCCTTCCACCTTCTGCTCCAGCTCGACGAAGTTCAGCGAGCCGTTGTTGAACACCACCACCTTGATCGGCAGATTCTCCTGTACCGCGGTCAACAGGTCGCCCAGCAGCATTGCCAGCCCACCATCGCCGGACAGTGAAATCACCTGCCGGCCGGGGAAGGCCTTCTGCAGTCCCAGCGCCTGCGGCATCGCGTTGGCCATCGTGCCGTGCAGCAGGCTGGTCAGCGTGCGGCGGCGGCCGTTCACGCGGATATGGCGCAGCACCCACACCATCGGCGAGCCGCCGTCGGCGGTGAACAGTGCATCCTCGGTGGCGTGCTTCGAGAGCAGCGCGGTCAGGTGCTGCGGATGGATCAATTCGCCTTCGCCCGGCTGCTCTTCCTGTTCGCGCTTCTTCAGCGCCTTGTCGCGATGCTCGATGCACTCGTCCAGGAAACTGCCGTCCTCGCGCGGCGGCAGCATCGGCAGCAATGCATCCAGCGTCGGTGCGATATCGCCGACCACGCCGAGGTTCACCGGGTGGCGGCGGCCAAGGTGGCTGCCATCGCGGTCGACCTGAATGATGGTGGCCTTGTCCGGGTAGAACTGGCCCCAGGCGAAGTCGGCGCCGAGCAGCAGCAGCGTGTCGCACTCCATCAGCGTGTGGAAGCCGGACTCGATGCCGAAGATGCCGGTCATGCCCATGTTGTACGGGTTGTCCGGCTCGACGAAATCCTTCGCGCGCGAGGTATGCGCGATCGGGGCCTGCAAGCGCCGGGCCAGCTCCAGCAGCTGCGCGTGCGCGCCCTGGCAACCGGCACCGGCGTAGATGCCGATGCGCTTGCCCTGCCCCAGCAACTCGGCAATGCGCTGCAGTTCGGCGTCGGACGGGCGCAGCACCGGCTGGGTGTAATGCACCGAGAACGGCACATCATGCTTCACCTCAGCCTGGCTGATATCGGCCGGCAGGATCACCACCGCCACGCCACGGCGGCTGATCGCGGCCTGGCAGGCCAGGGCCACCACGCGTCGCGCCTGCTCCGGGCTGTGCACCTGCTCGCAGAACACCGTGCAGCTGCCATAGACCGCCTTGAAATCCACTTCCTGCGGGAATTCCATGCCCAGCTCGCTGGTCACCACCTGGCTGGCGATCAGCACCATCGGCGCACGGTTGCGGTTGCTCTCGAACACGCCGTTGATGAAGTGCAGGCCACCGGGACCACAGGAACCCGCGCAGGCGGTCAACTCGCCGCTCACCAGCGAATCGGCGCCGGCAGCGAACGCTGCCACTTCTTCATGGCGCACGTGCACCCAGGCGATCTCGCTGCCATGCATCGCATCGGTCACATGGTTGAGCGTATCGCCCACGATGCCGTAGCAACGGCGGACACCGGCCTGCTGCAGGGCGTCCACCACGATTTCGGCTACGCGCTTGCTCATCGGATACATCCTCGAACGGGGGAACGTCCGAGGCTAGACCCGATGAAGTGATGCCTCCGCAAAAAAAGGGGACGGAGGGAATTAAGTCGCTTGTGCCACAAACGACTTAATTCCCTCCGTCCCCTTTTAGTCGTTGACGTTGATCCAGCCCAGCACGTCGCCGTGATTCGGGCTGCGATAGCGCAGCTTCACCCAGCCGTTCTGTTCATCCTGCAATTCCACGCGATCGCCCTGCACCAGGTAACGCTTGGTGCTGGACGCACCAGGCCGGTCGAACAGGAACAGCCGCGCGGGTACCACGGTGGCCTGCTGGCCGCGCAACGGTCCATCCGGCGGTGCGCCCAGGCCATCGGCAATGGCACTTTCCAGCACACGGCCGGCGGGATCATAGGTGCGCCAGACGGCCAGCGGACCCTGCTCGTCGGTCTGCTCCCACTGCAGCGCGGCGTTCAATGTGTCGCCCAGCATCAACACGCGCTCGGCGCGGTACAGGTAGAGCTTCGCACCCGCGAACCGGTACTGGTCGGCGTACCACATCGGCCCGCTGCGGCAACTGCTGGTGAGGGTGCGGGTGGCAACGTCCACGCTCAGACCCATCAGATCACCGCAGCTGTCCTTGCCGTGGGTGTCGGCCTGCAGCACGCGATACGAAGCACTGGACGGATCGAACCGATACACCGTCACCGCTTCATTGACCATGCCCACCGAGGCGCGTGCGACCAGTTCCGGGTAGCCATCGAAATCGACGTCCTCCAGACCCCAGCGCGAATTGCCGTCGGCATCCGCCGCGCCCGCCAGCGTCTGGCGCTTTCCCGACGGCGACAGCTGCACGGCGATGCTGCCATCCTGCTGGGGATCGGCGTGCGCCTGCACGTGCGCGGCCACCTGGAACCGCAGTGTTTCGATGTCGTCGCCACTGGCCTGCGCCGACGGTGCCAGCGTGCCGGCCAACACCAGGCCCAGCAGGCATTCCCTGTGTTTCATCATCGGTCCTTGTGGCACCGCGGTGGCGCCTTCAGCTCAGAACGATACCTCGACCGGCTGCCGCGACCACAGCACCGACTGATGCCTGGTCTGCTGCTTCCACGCCAGGCGGATCGCTTCGATATCGGCGCGGCGCTGCGGGGTGTCCTCATGCAGCACCACCAGCACCTTGGTGCGCAGGCGGTTGGGCGCGGCATCGCCGCGGAACAGCCACTGGCCATAGGCATCGAACACGGTCAGGCCATCCGGGAAGCGCGGGGTCACTTCCTTGTCCAGGAAGGTGCGCCACTGCGCGTCGCTGATGGTGTCGGCCTGCGGGCGGTTGCCGGCGCCCTGCTCCTCGCCCACGCCGAAGTACAGCTCGCTGCGCACCCAGCCGTGCGCGGAAGACGGGCGCGCGGCGTCGCCCTTCAGTTCGGCGGTAGTGGCCGTGGCATAGGCGCTGGGCGCCTGCGATGAGAGGCTGGCGCAGCCGCTGGTGGCCAACAGCACGGCGAAGACGAGGCCAAGGTGTTTCATCGGTACAGCTCCGGGGAAGGGGGACAAGGCGAGCCGGCAGCGTACAGCGCCACCGGCCCGGCGTGCTGATGCCAACCGGGCATCAGCTCATGCCGGACCGGCAGGGGCTTGCATCCGCACCGGTCATCACGCGAAGATAATATATCGCTTCATCCGGATGGATGTAAGTGAAACCATCTCCCCTTCCCCCGTCGTCGTTGTTGCTGGAGTCCCCATGTCCGCCCGCCTGCCCGCGTCGCCGCTCGGCCTCGCCATCGCCCTCGCGCTTTCCTCCGCCGCCGCCCCGGCCCTGGCCCAGGACGCCACCAACCTGGATACGGTGATCGTCACCGGCACCCGTGCCGCCGACCGCACCGTGCTCGAATCCACCTCGCCGGTGGATGTGCTCACCGCCGAGGACATCCGCAAGGCCGGCGTGGTCAACGGTGAGCTGGGCAGCGCGCTGCAGGCGCTGCTGCCGTCGTTCAACTTCCCGCGCCAGTCCAACTCCGGTGGCGCCGACCATGTGCGCGCCGCGCAGCTGCGTGGCCTGTCGCCGGACCAGGTGCTGGTGCTGGTCAACGGCAAGCGCCGCCACCACACCGCGCTGGTCAACACCGACAGCAAGATCGGCAAGGGCACCACCCCGGTCGATTTCAATTCGATTCCGGTCAGTGCGATCAAGCGCATTGAAGTGCTGCGCGATGGCGCCGGTGCGCTGTACGGCTCGGACGCCGTGGCCGGCGTGATCAACGTGATCCTCGACAACGGCGGTGACGGCGGCGAGATCGAGGCGAGCTACGGTGCCAACCACACCGACCTCAAGCCGATCGGCCGCACCCTCACCGATGGCCAGACCGGCAACATCAGCGCCAAGGTCGGCACCTCGCTGGGCGAAGACGGTGGCTTCCTGCGCGTCGGCCTGGAATACAAGCACCGCAACGGCACCAACCGCGCCGGCTTCGACCAGATTCCGCCGTGGGACCAGACCCCGGGCAACCTGGCACTGCGGGGCAAGCGCAACTATGTCCTGGGTGATGGCAAGAGCAAGGACATCAACCTGTGGCTGAACACCGAGATCCCGGTGGGCCAGACCTCGACGTTCTATGCGTTCGGTACCTTCAACCAGCGGGATACCGAAGGCGCGAACTACTTCCGCTATCCCGATGGCGATGCCAACTGGAAGCAGGTCTATCCGAACGGCTACCGACCGATCTCCGAAGGCGAGAACCGCGACGTACAGGCCGTGGCCGGCGTGCGCGGCCAGTGGGGCGAGTGGAGCTACGACGGCAGCCTGGATTATGGCCAGAACGACTTCACCTACCGCCTGCGCGATTCGCTCAACGCCTCGCTGGGCCCGACCAGCCCGACCCGCTTCAAGACCGCCGATTACCAGTACGCACAGACGGTGGGCAATCTCGATCTGAGCCGCGTGTTCACCCAGAGCGACAGCATCAGCCACACGCTGGGCCTGGGCGTGGAAGCACGCCATGAGCGCTACCAGACCCGCCCCGGCGACCCGGCCAGCTATGCGGCCGGCCCGTACACCGACCGCCCGACCGGTTCACAGGCCGGTGGTGGCCTGACCCCGCAGGATGCAGCCACCCTGTCGCGTGATGTGGCCAGCGCCTATGCCAGCCTGTCCAGCCAGTTCGGCGAAAAGTTCTCCACCGATCTGGCCGCGCGCTACGAGCACAACGACGATTTCGGCGGTGAACTGACCGGCAAGCTCGGCCTGCGCTACGAATTCACCCCGACGTTCGCGTTGCGTGGCGCCATCTCCAACAACTTCCGTGCGCCGTCGCTGGCACAGATCGGCTACGAGTCCACCTCCACCGGCTACAACGCAGGTGGCCAGCTGGTGCAGGGCCGTCTGCTGTCAGTCAACAATCCGATCGCACGCGGCCTGGGGGCGCAGAACCTGAAACCAGAGAAATCGCTGAACACCTCGCTCGGTTTCACCAGCCGCATCGGCGAGCATTTCGACCTTTCGCTGGACTTCTTCCAGATCGACATCGATGACCGCATTGCACTGTCGGAGAGCATCACCGGTGATGCACTGACCGACTACGTGGCCGCCAACTACGGCGTCAGCGGCCTGCAGAGCGCCAGCTTCTTCGTCAACGCCGCCGACACCCGCACCCGTGGCGCCGAGCTGGTGAGCAACTGGCGCCAGTCGCTGGGCGATGGCCAGCTGCTGCTGACCGGCACCTATGCGTATACCAAGACCACGCTGAAGAACGTGCTGGCCACCCCGGCCCAGCTGCGCGCGCTGAATCCGGACTACGTGCTGTTCGGCATCGAAGAGACCAACACGCTGACCGACGCCACGCCGCGCACGCGTGGTAGTTTCTCGGCCGCATGGAGCAACGACCACTGGTCGCTGAGCACCCGCGTGAACCGCTATGGCAGCGCCACCCGCGTGTTCAACTTCGGTGACGGCTACATCCCGCGCCAGACCTACCAGGCCGAGTGGCAGCTGGATGCGGAAGTCGAATACCGCATCACCCCGCAGTGGAGCGTGGCTCTCGGCGGGCAGAACCTGACCGACAACTATCCGGATCGATCCAACAGCGATATCCACTACTTCGGCAACCTGCCGTACGACGTGCTGTCGCCGATCGGCAGCAACGGTGCGTACTACTACGGCCGCGTCCGCTATACGTTCTGATTGCATTGGACCAATCACTCCCGGTGGGTGCGGACCGTTGGTCCGCACTGCCTGGGTTCCATGCAAGCCTCCGCTTCGTGCCGACCAACGGTCGGCACCCACCGGAGGTGATCGCTCTGGGTGGGTGCCGACCGTTGGTCGGCACTACCCCGATCCGTAGCCTGCCCTCGACCCCACGTACACGCCCACGCTGGCAAGCTGGGCGTCATGGCTGAACCGCTCCCCCTGCGTCCGCCGCCGCCATTGCTGGATGACGCCTGCGCGTTGTTCCTTGATGTCGACGGCACCCTGATTGAATTCGCTGCACGCCCGGATGCCGTGCAGCTGCTGCCGGATGTGCGCGAAGCCATCGGCCGCATCAGCGACCGCCTGGAAGGTGCCGTGGCACTGGTCAGTGGTCGCCCGCTCGAACAGCTGGATCAACTGTTCGCTCCGCTGCAACTGCCTGCTGCGGGCCTGCATGGCCATGAACTGCGTGGGCAGGATGGCCGCGTACTGCGCGACGAACACGACGACGACACCGCCGAATGGCTGCACGCACTGCACCAGCAGGCGATGCGCTTCGCCCACGGCCATCCCGGCGTGCTGGTGGAAGACAAGGGTGTCGGCCTGGCCCTGCACTGGCGCGGCGCGCCGCATGCAGCCAGGGACGTCCGCGCCTTCGCCGACCGCCACGTGCGGGGCCGTGCCAGCTACCGCCTGCAGCCCGGCGACCATGTGGTCGAGTTCGTGCCCGTCGGCACCGACAAGGGCCGTGCGGTGCTTCGGATGATGCAGTACCTGCCCTTCCGCGGTCGCCTGCCGGTGTTCCTCGGCGATGACCTGACCGATGAGTTCGGTTTCGATGCCGCCAACGGCCAGCATGGCTGGAGCGTGCTGGTGGGCGAACGTGAACCCAGCGCGGCGGTGTTCGCGCTGCCCGACATACGCAGCGTGCACGCCTGGCTGCGTGAGAATGCCTATTGACCCGGCCAACCCCCACGGCCGCAACCGAGATGTACCGCGTGATGACCCAACCCGATCTTGATCTGGGCGTGGTCGGCAACGGCAGCTTCGGCGCCCTGGTCGACAAACGTGCCCGCGTTGTCTGGAGCTGCCTGCCCACCTTCGACGGCGACCCTACCTTCTGTGCGCTGCTCGGCCCCAACCAGCAGACCGGTGGCGACTTCGCCATCGAGCTGGAAGACTTCGCCAGCAGCGAGCAGGAATACCTGACCAACACGGCGATCCTGCGCACCGTGCTGCGCGACATGCACGGCGGCGAACTGGAAATCCTCGACTTCGCCCCACGCTGGCGCCAGAACGACCGTTTCTACCGCCCGGTCAGCCTGATCCGCCAGGTGCGTCCGCTGGCTGGCAGCCCGCGCATCACCGTACGCGCACGCCCGCTGGCGGACTGGGGCGCGCGCGTTCCGGAATCCACCTGGGGCAGCAACCATGTGCGTTGGGTGCTGCCCGAACACGTGCTGCGGCTGACCACCGACGTGCCGGTGCGCTTCGTGCGCGATGGCCTGCCGTTCGTGCTCAACCATCCCATCCACCTGATCCTGGGCGTGGATGAATCGCTCAACCGTTCGATCAGCGGCTATGTGCAGGAGGCCTTCCAGCGTACCCGCGATTACTGGCGCGAATGGGTGCGTTACCTGTCCATTCCGCTGGAATGGCAGGACGCGGTGATCCGCAGTGCGATCACGCTGAAGCTGTGCCAGTACGAGGACAGCGGCGCGATCATCGCGGCCATGACCACCTCCATTCCTGAAGCCCCCGGCAGCGTGCGCAACTGGGACTACCGCTACTGCTGGCTGCGTGATGCGGCGTTCGTGGTGCGGGCGCTGAACCGCCTCGGCGCCACGCGCACGATGGAACAGTTCCTCGGCTACATCTTCAACCTGGCCACCACCGACGGCACGCTGCAGCCGCTGTACGGCATCGGCTTCGAAGCCAAGCTGGACGAAGATGAGGTCCCCAGCCTGTCCGGCTACCGCGGCATGGGCCCGGTACGACGCGGCAATCTGGCCTGGGTGCAGCGCCAGCACGATGTCTACGGCAGCGTCGTGCTGGCGTCCACGCAGCTGTTCTTCGACCGGCGCCTGCAGGACCCGGGTGATGCGCACACCTTCGCCCGCCTCGAACCCCTCGGCGAGCAGGCCTTCGCCCTGCACGACGTACCCGATGCCGGCCTGTGGGAGTTCCGCGGCCGCACCGAGGTACACACCTACACCAGCGCGATGTGCTGGGCCGCCTGCGACCGCCTGTGCAAGATCGCCGTGCGGCTGAAGCGCGATGACCGCGCCCACTACTGGCGCACACGTGCCGACACCATCCACGCGCGCATCATGGCCGAATCGTGGAGCGAAGAGCTGGGCCACTTCACCGATACCTTCGGTGGCCATCGCCTGGACGCCTCGCTGCTGCTGCTGGCCGACATCGGCTTCATCGACGCGATGGACGCCCGCTTCATCGCCACCGTCGAAGCCATCGGCCGTGACCTCAAGCACGGCAATTCGCTGTACCGCTATGTCGCTCCGGATGACTTCGGTGAGCCGGAAACCAGCTTCACCATCTGCACGTTCTGGTACATCGACGCACTGGCCGCCATCGGGCGCCTGGACGAGGCGCGCGAGATGTTCGAGCTGCTGCTGAAGCAGCGCAATCACCTGGGCCTGCTGTCGGAGGATCTGGCCTTCGACACCGGCGAGGCTTGGGGTAACTTCCCGCAGACCTATTCGCATGTCGGCCTGATCACCGCCGCGATGCGCCTGTCGCGGTCCTGGCAGGAGGCATCGTGAGTCGTCTGGTCGTGGTATCAAATCGTGTGGCCGTGCCCGGCGAGAACCGCGCAGGCGGCCTGGCGGTCGGCCTGCTGGCCGCCCTGAAGGAGCGCGGCGGCCTGTGGTTCGGCTGGAGCGGCAAGACCGTAAAGGAAGGCAGCGGCACGCTGCACCGGCAGAAGGATGGTGACATCGACTACGTCACCATGGACCTGAGCAAGCGCGAGGTCGATGGCTACTACAATGGTTTCGCCAACCGCACGCTGTGGCCATTGCTGCACTTCCGGCTGGACCTGGTCGACTACGACCGCGGCACCCGCGAGACCTACCACAAGGTCAATGCGCTGTTCGCCGACAAGCTCGCACCATTGCTGCGCGAGGACGACATCGTCTGGATCCACGACTACCACCTGATCCCGCTCGGCGCACTGCTGCGCGAGCGCGGCATCGGCTGCCGCATCGGCTTCTTCCTGCACATTCCGATGCCGTCGGCCGACCTGCTGCAGGCCATGCCCGACCACCTGCGGTTGTTCTCCGCGCTGTACGCCTACGACCTGGTCGGCTTCCAGACCCAGCGCGATGCCGATCGCTTCCAGACGTACCTGCGCCTGTTCGGTGGTGGCCGCGTGCTCGACAACGGTGAGCTGGAAGCACCCGGTGGGCGTCGATTCCGCGCGGCGGCTTTCCCGATCGGCATCGACACCGACCTGATCGCACGCCAGGCCGGCACCGCCGCGACCAAGGCCGCAGTGAAGAACCTGCGCAGCAGCCTGCGGGACCGCCAGCTGGCGATTGGCGTGGATCGCCTGGATTACTCCAAGGGCCTGCCCGAACGCTTCCTCGGCTTCGAACGCTACCTGCAGCGTCACCCCGACCAGCGCGGCTCGCTCACCTACCTGCAGATTGCGCCGGTCTCGCGCGGCGATGTCACCGAGTACCGACAGCTGCGCAGCCAACTGGAACAGATCGCCGGCCACATCAACGGTGGCCACGCCGAGCCGGACTGGACGCCACTGCGCTACGTCAACCAGAACTTCACCCATGCCACGCTCACCGGCTTCTACCGAGCGGCGGCGGTCGGCCTGGTCACGCCGCTGCGCGATGGCATGAACCTGGTGGCCAAGGAATACGTGGCCTCGCAGGACCCGGAGGATCCCGGCGTGCTGGTGCTGTCACTACTGGCCGGCGCCGCCGACGAACTGAAGCAGGCACTGCTGGTGAACCCGCACGACCTCGACGGCGTGGCCGACGCGATCGCCACCGCAGCGACGATGTCACTGAGCAGGCGCAAGGAACGCTGGCACGCGATGATGGAACATCTGCGCACCTACGACATCAACCACTGGCGCCGCAGCTACCTCGACGCGCTGGAAGGCTGAAGAAAAAAGGGGACGGAGGGGATTAAGTCGTTTATGCACAAACGACTTAATCCCCTCCGTCCCCTTTTTCGTCAATCCAGGAACCGCGCGGCCTGTTCCGGTGCGGGTAGATGGCAGGTATCATGCCGACCGAACCAGCGATAGCAGTTGCGTGCCAGCGCGCGATACGCCGCATCACGCCAGCCGCGCGGCACGAGCCGCAGCACGCCGGCCAGGCGCCAGGCGCCGCCCAGCCCCGCAAGTACGCGCAGGATCGCATCGGTGTCGGTCCAGGCACCCTGTGCATCCAGCAGCAGGAACGACATCGGGTCCTGCGGATCCAGCCCGTGCGCGCGCAGCATCGCGCTGCCCTTCTGCCCCTGCATCGCTGCAAAGCGGTAGCGCCCCCTGCGGTCGAAACGCAGCAGGAACCGCACCCAGCGATTGCACAGTGCGCACACGCCATCGAACACGACCACCGCGCTGCCCGCCTCGGCGGCAGCGTCACTGCGGTTCGAGCCAACCTTCATAGCGGATCAGGGCTCCGGCCCAGGGCAGCGTCACATCGACCAGGAAAGTGTAGCGCTCGCCCTGCCAGGCTTCACGGCAGCGCACACCGCCGAACCAACGCGTCGGCAGCGGCAGCAGCCCGAACGCCCAGACCCGACGCACCGACCAGTCGATACCACCGTCGCGGGCCTGCAGCGCGAACTCGAAGCGCACCGCGCCCAGCTGCTCGCGCAGATGCCCGTCGTGCGCCCACAGCCGCGACACCATTGGCCAGCGGCCGAACCGCCGCGCCCACTGCTCACCCTGCCGGTAGCGGTTGAACGCCACCTCGGTGGGCAGCGCGTCACCGTCCTGTGGCAACCGCGCCAACGCAGCCAGCAGCGGCACCAGCCAGTGCCGCCCCCTCACGATACGCGCCCGCCCCACGTAGCGGCAGGGCAACGGCGCGGCATGCAGCGCCTGCACCGGTCCTGCCAGGGTGGCAAAGGCCGGCCCCAGCACACGCGCGAACAGCGGCGCAGTCAGGGCGCGATCCAGGCCAGGGTCGCCATGCGCCCGGTGCGACGATCGCGCCGATGCGAATACAGGTCCGGGTCGGCCATCGTCGACACCGTGCCACCATACACCTGTGCCGGGTCCATCCCCGCAGACTGCAGGCGCTGCCGCGCCAGCGCGAACAGGTCCACCTTCCAGTGTCCGGGACGGGTCGCGACGAACGCCCCCTCAGCAGCGGGATCATGGCCGACGAAGGCGTGATAGACCTCCTCGCCGATCTCATAGTCGGACGGCCCGGCGGCCGGGCCCAACCAGGCCCGCAGCTGCGCCGGCGACGTCTGCATGGCGGCCACCGTGGCCTCCAGCATGCCGTCGGCCAGCCCCCGCCAGCCGGCATGGGCCGCGCCCACCTCGCTGCCGTCCGCCGCGGCGAACACCACCGGCAGGCAGTCGGCGGTCAGGATCGCCAGCACCACGCCCGGCACCGAGGTTACCGCCGCGTCGGCCACCGGCTCGCTCGCGCCGGGCACCGGCGGTGCATCGAAGCGCAGCACGGTGCTGCTGTGCACCTGGCGCAGCCAGTGCGGTGCCGACGGCAGCGCCAGCCCCTGCTGCAGCAGCTGGCGGTTGTGCTCAACGTTGGCTGGGGTATCACCATCGGCCGCGTGCCGGTTGCCCAGGTTGAACTGCGCGAACGGCGCCGGCGAGATGCCCGCACCGTGCCGGCGCGTGGTCAGCGCATGGACGCCTGCGGGCGCCGGCCAGTCGGCCTGCAGCAACGGCAGCGCGGCCGCCATCACCAGCGGTCCCGCTCGCGGGCGGCGAAGGCTTCGCTGTCTTCGCGCAGCACCTTCATCAGGTGCAGCATGTCCTCCGGCACCGGCGCGGTGTTGCGCACCGGTTCACCGGTGATCGGGTGCATGAACTCCAGGGTCTCGGCGTGCAGGGCCTGGCGCTTGAAGCCGCGCAGCGCGGCCACCAGCTCGTCGCTGGCGCCCTTGGGCAGCTTCAGCGCGCCGCCATACAGCGGGTCGCCGATGATCGGATGGCGCACGTGCGCCATGTGCACGCGGATCTGGTGGGTACGGCCGGTTTCCAGGCGGCACTCCAGCGCGGTGTGTGCCCGGAAGCGCTCGCGCAGGCGGTAGTGGGTCACCGCCTCCTTGCCGTCCTCACGCACCGCCATCTTCAGGCGGTCGCGCGGGTGGCGGTCGATCGGGGCATCGGCTGTACCACCGGCCACCAAAGCGCCCATCACGATGGCCAGGTACTGACGGTGCACGTCACGTGCCGCCAGCTGCTCGACCAGCGCGGTCTGCGCTTCCAGGGTCTTGGCCACCACCATCACGCCGCTGGTGTCCTTGTCCAGGCGGTGCACGATGCCGGCGCGCGGCAGCACCGCCACCGACGGATCGCGGAACAGCAGCGCGTTGACCAGGGTGCCGCTGTGGTTGCCGGCACCCGGATGGACCACCAGGCCCACCGGCTTGTTGATCACCAGCAGGTGCTCGTCCTCGAACAGCACGTCCAGCGGGATGTCCTCCGGCTGGGCATCGGTCTGGGTTTCCAGCACCGCGTTGAGGGTCACCACCTCGCCGCCGCGCAGCGGATCGCGCGGGCGCACCCGGGCACCGTCCAGCAGGACCTCCCCGGCCTTGATCCACTCGGTCAACCGCGAGCGCGAGTATTCGGGGAACAGTTCGGCCACGACCGCGTCGAAACGGCGGCCGGCGGCTGTGTCGGGGACGATGGCCTGGCGGGCCGATTCAGAGGGTTGTTCAGACATGGCAGGGGGCATTCTTTGAAATTTTGGGGTCCCGGCGGCCGGTTTCAGTCGCTGGACAGGACACTAGGCTATCATCGACCCTTCGTATTCCAGCCGCGTCCCGCCTCGACCCCATGATCCGACGCTCCGCCATGCTCTCCGCGCCCGTCCGCCTCACCGCCCTGCTGCTGGTGCTGGTCATCGCCGCAACCGGCTGCCATCGCGGCGCCAAGAAGGGTGATCGCCCCGATGAAGGCGTGCCGGTCGAACAGCTGTACGAGAAAAGCCACAAGCTGATGCAGGGCGGCAACTGGAGCGGCGCCGAAGCCAGCTTCCGCCGTCTGGTGGCCCAGTATCCGTACGGTCCGTACACCGAGCAGGCGATGATCGAAACCGCCTACGCGCAGTACAAGGCCGGCAAGCACGATGACGCGGTGTCCAGCATCGACCGCTTCATCCGTACCTACCCGACCCACCGCAACATTGCCTATCTGTACTACCTGCGCGGCCTGGCCAACTCCAACCGCAGTACGGTTTTCCTGCGCCGCGTATGGTCGCTGGATGCCAGCCGCCGCGACCTGTCCACGCCGCACCAGGCGTACTCGGACTTCAACATCGTGGTTGATCGTTACCCGAACAGCCGCTACGCCGCCGATGCGCGCCAGCGCATGCTGGAGCTGCGTGACGTGTTCGCCCAGCACGAGCTGGACAACGCGCTGTACTACATGCGCCGCGGCGCCTGGGTGTCAGCCGTGGGCCGCGCCAACTACCTGCTGGAAACCTACCCGCAGAGCGCCTTCCAGTACGACGCCGTGGCCGTGCTGGCCGATTCCTACACCCACCTGGGCAACAAGACCCTGGCCGACGACGCCCGCCGCGTCCTGCAGCTGAACCAGCCGGACCACCCGTGGCTGGAAGGCAAGTGGCCGAAGTACCCGTGGATGATCCGCAAGCTGAACCCGTTCGCCGGCGAGAAGTCCGCCAGCACCGGCCAGCGCAACGCGCGACTGGAAAAGAAGTAAGCGAGGGCCCCGAAAGGGGCCCTTCTTCTTTGTAGAGTCAAGCCATGCTCGACTGCTTTCCTCGTCCGCCTCCCCGCGCCGGGGCCGGCACCTAGGAATGCTACGAATCCACGGCGGATGCGACGCCGGTCGCAGCCTGCCCGGGCACGGCCATCCACACTGCAGCGCCACGGCCACACCGGCCATCACGGAGCGCCCCATGGCCCGTCTGCCCTGCTGCAGTATCCGCCCTCTGTCCTGCCTCCTCGCCATCGCGCTGCTGGCGCTGACCTCGGCGCCGCCGGCCGCCGCACAGGACGCAGCGGGCGAACTGCTGTCCGCAGCCCCCTATCGCGCCACCTGGGTGCCGTCCCAGGCCGCCCAGGCCTACAAACTGCACTACCGCACCCCTGACCACCGCGGGCAGCTGGCCGAAGGCACCGGCCTGCTGTACCTGCCCGCCGGCACGCCGCCCATCGGCGGTTGGCCGGTGGTGTCGTGGGCGCATGGCACCCAGGGCATTGCGGATCGTTGTGCGCCCTCGGTCTCCGGCCCCTACCAACCCGAACGCGACGGGCGCTTTCTCGATCGGTTCCTGGCACAGGGCTATGCAGTGGTCGCCGCGGATTACCAGGGCCTCGGAAGCTCAGGCGACCATGCCTATCTGCATGTGCGCACTGCCGCGCGCAACGCCATCGACATGATCAAGGCCAGCCGCCAGTACCTCGGCAACGGGACGCTGTCGCCGCGCTGGGTCTCGGTCGGCCATTCGCAGGGCGGTGCCGCCGCGCTCACGGCGGGCCACATCGCCCCCACCTATGGCGGACCGTCGCTGCAGTACCGCGGCAGCTTCACCACCGGCACGCCCACCGCAGTCGAACTGACCGCGCTGGTGATGAAGCCGGACAACCGCACCGCCAATCCGGGCGCGCTCAACGCGTATCACGCGTATCTGCTCGATGGCCTGCTGCAGGTCGCCCCGCAGATCGACCGCGTCCTCAGCGATGAAGGCCGCGCGCGGGTGGCGGTGGCACGCGAGCAGTGCCTGGGCGAACTGGCCACCACGCTGGACGGCGTCGACACCGGCAGCATGTTCACTGCGCCGCTGGCCAGCGTGCCGGGCATCTGGGCGGTGCTGTACGACTATCTCGGCGTACCGCGCCGCGGCTTCAGCCAACCGCTGATGTTGGGCCATGGCAGCCAGGACCGCGATGTGCCCTACCTGACCACCCTGCTGTACGCCGCTGGGCTGGCCCTGCGAGGCGAGCCGGTCGCGTTCCGGCGCTACCCCGTCGACCACCGGGGCACGCTGGACGCAGCGGCGGCCGATGGCCTGTGGTTCGTACGTGCGCGACTGGGGGACGATCCCTTCAACGACGCTGCGGAAACCGCCGGTCTCGAACAGTTGCTCGACGGAGTCCGATAGATCCACGCCAAGCGTGGATGATCTTCGACCATCGTGCGGACCAAGCTCCGCACCCACCGGGGAGGGGCCAAGGGGTTGCCGGCCAGCGGCCGGCACGACCCGCCAAGCGCTGCCTCAGCCCTTGTAGCCGTTACTGATCGGGTAGCGCCGCTCGCGGCCGAACGCGCGGCGCGAGACCTTCGGCCCCGGCGCGGCCTGGTGCCGCTTCCACTCGCTGATGCGCACCAGGCGCAGCACGCGGTCGACCACGGCTGCGTCGTAGCCGGCGGCCACGATCTCGCCGCGCGACTGCTCCTGGTCGATGTAGCGGTAGAGGATGCCGTCCAGCACGTCATAGGCCGGCAACGAGTCCTGGTCCAGCTGGTTCTCGCGCAGCTCGGCCGACGGCGGGCGGCTGATCACCGCCGGCGGGATCACCGGTGCGCCGCCCACGGTATTGCGCCACTTGGACAGGCCGAACACTTCGGTCTTGTACAGGTCCTTCAGTGGCGCATAGCCACCGCACATGTCGCCGTAGATGGTGGCGTAGCCGACCGCGTACTCGCTCTTGTTGCCGGTGGTCAGCAGCAGGCCACCGAACTTGTTGGCCAGCGCCATCAGGATCACGCCGCGGCTGCGCGACTGCAGGTTCTCTTCGGTCACGTCCGGCGCGGTGCCTTCGAACATCGGCGCCAGCGATTCCATCAGGCCCTTGAACGCCGGCTCGATCGACACAGCCTCAAGCTTCACCCCCAGCGCCCGGCACTGCTCGGCGGCCAGGTCGTTGGACAGGCCGGCGGTGTAGCGCGACGGCAGGCGCACGGCGGTCACGTTCTCCGCGCCCATCGCATCCACGGCCAATGCCAGCACCAGGGCCGAGTCGATGCCACCGGACAGGCCCAGCCACACCTTCCTGAAACCGTTCTTGCGGCAATAGTCCTGGATGCCACGGGTCACCGCGCGCCAGGCCAGCGCGTCCATGCTCTCGTCGCCGTCGTCCACCCACACATGCGGCATGAAGCGGCGGGTCTCACCGTCATACTCCACCACCAGCCACTGGTCGACGAAGGCAGCAGCGGCCGGGTGCACCGTGCCATCACCATCCGCCACCACCGAAGCACCGTCGAACACCAGCGCATCCTGGCCGCCCACCACGTTGAGGTAAGCGATGGCCGCCCCGCTCTCGCGGGTACGCGCGGCCAGCACGGCGTCGCGCTGCGCATGCTTGCCACGCTCGTAGGGCGAAGCATTCGGCACCACCACCAGCTGCGCACCCGCGCGCATGGTGTCGGCCAGCGGCTCGGCGAACCACAGGTCCTCGCAGATCAGCAGGCCGACCGGAATGCCATTGACCTCGAACACGCAGCTGCCACCATCCGGATCGACGTCGAAGTAGCGGCGCTCGTCGAAGACCGCGTAGTTGGGCAGTTCGCGCTTGCGGTAGGTCTGCTCGACCAGGCCGTCACGCAGTACGCTGGCAGCGTTGTAGACCACCGCGCCAGCCGCCTGTGGCCAGCCGACCACGGCGGTGATGCCACGGCAGGCGGTGGCGATGCGGGTCAACGCCTGCTCGCACTCGTACAGGAAACCCGGGCGCAGCAGCAGGTCCTCCGGCGGGTAGCCGCTCACCGCCAGCTCGGGGAACATCACCAGCTCGGCGCCGTACTCATCGCGCGCCTGGCCGATCATCTCGATGATGCGCTCGGTGTTGCCGGCGACGTCGCCGACCGGGAAGTCGAACTGCGCCATCGCGATGCGGATCGAAGCCATGGGAATCCAGCCTGTGGTTGCAATGCTTCCATTGTAACGCCGGGGTCAGATCCCTTTTGCATGGCAAAAGGGGGCTGACCGCACGCCAGACGCAGAAAGGCCGCCCAAAGGCGGCCCTTCTGTTTCAGGCAGCCGGCCAGCGGCCGGCTCTACAGCGTCGTCTGCGCGAGGCAGTCGATCTTATTTCACCAGCTTGGCGATGGCGGCGCCCAGGTCGCCCGGCGAACGGACGGTGACCACGCCAGCCGCTTCCATCGCGGCGAACTTGCCTTCCGCGGTGCCCTTGCCGCCCGAGGCGATCGCGCCCGCGTGACCCATGCGCTTGCCGGCCGGAGCCGACGCACCGGCGATGAAACCGACGACCGGCTTCTTCACGTGGTTCTTGATGTACTCGGCGCCGGCTTCTTCGGCGTCACCGCCGATCTCGCCGACCATGATGATGCCTTCGGTCTGCGGGTCTTCGTTGAACAGCTTCAGGCAGTCGACGAAGTTCAGTCCGTTGATCGGGTCACCGCCGATGCCGATGCAGGTGGACTGGCCCAGGCCGACTTCGGTGGTCTGCTTGACCGCTTCATAGGTCAGGGTGCCCGAACGCGACACGATGCCGATCTTGCCCGGCTTGTGGATGTGGCCCGGCATGATGCCGATCTTGCACTCGCCCGGGGTGATGACGCCCGGGCAGTTCGGCCCGATCAGCACGGTGTCCGGGTAGGAACGGGTCAGCACGTTCTTCACGCGCAGCATGTCCAGCACCGGGATGCCTTCGGTGATGCAGACGATGACCTTGATGCCGGCAGCCGCAGCTTCCAGGATCGCGTCGGCCGCGAACGGCGGCGGCACGTAGATGACCGAAGCGTTGGCGCCGGTGCTCTGCACGGCGTCGGCAACGGTGTTGAAGACCGGCAGGTCGATGTGGGTGGTGCCACCCTTGCCCGGGGTCACGCCGCCAACAACCTGGGTGCCGTACTCGATCATCTGAGTGGCGTGGAAGGTGCCCTGCTGGCCGGTGAAGCCCTGCACGATCACCTTGGTGTTCTTGTTAATCAAAACAGACATGGGAATTTCCTTCGGTGTCGTGGATCAGGCGGCGTTCTTGACCGCTTCAACGACCTTCTTGGCGCCGTCGTTGATGTTGTCAGCCGGGATGATGGCCATGCCGCTGTCACGCAGCAGCTGCTTGCCCTCTTCCACGTTGGTGCCTTCCAGGCGCACCACGACCGGAACCTTGACGCCCACTTCCTTCACGGCGGCGATGATGCCTTCGGCAATCATGTCGCAGCGGACGATGCCGCCGAAGATGTTGACGAAGATGCCTTCAACCTTGTCCGAGGACAGGATCAGCTTGAACGCTTCGATGACGCGCTGCTTGTTCGCACCGCCGCCCACGTCGAGGAAGTTCGCCGGCTCGCCGCCGTTGAGCTTGATGACGTCCATGGTGGCCATGGCCAGGCCGGCACCGTTCACCATGCAGCCGATGTTGCCGTCCATGGTGACGTAGTTGATGTCCAGCTCCGAAGCGGTCACTTCGGTTTCATCTTCCTGGGACTTGTCGCGCATCGCGACCAGTTCCTTGTGGCGGAAGTTGGCGTTGTCGTCGCTGTTGAACTTGCCGTCCAGCGCGTACAGGTTGCCGTCGTCCAGGATCGCCAGCGGGTTGATCTCAACCAGCGCCAGGTCCTTCTCGTTGAAGATGCGGTACAGGTTCACCATGATGTTGGCGAACTGGCCGGCCTGCTTGGCGGTCAGCCCCATCTTGAAGCCGATGTCACGACCGTGGTAACCCTGCACGCCCTCGACGAAGTCCACGTTCAGGGTGTGGATCTTGTCCGGGGTCTCGGCAGCGACCTGCTCGATTTCCATGCCGCCTTCGGAAGAGGCGATGTAGCTGATGGTGCGGGTGCCGCGATCCACCAGGACCGACAGGTACAGCTCCTTGACGATCTCACCGGCGGTGGTCACCAGCACCAGGTTGATCGGCAGCTCGACGCCGGCGGTCTGGTAGGTGGCCATCTTGGTGCCGAGCATCTTGGCCGCTGCGGCCTTCACGTCGTCGACGGTCTTGCAGAACTTGACGCCGCCAGCCTTGCCGCGGCCGCCAGCGTGGATCTGCGCCTTGACCATCCAGGGGCCCTGGCCCAGCGACTGGGCGACTTCAACCGCCTCGTCCGGGGTCGCCGCGACCTTGCCGGCCGGGACCGGGATGCCGTATTCGGCAAGCAGTTGTTTTGCCTGGTATTCGTGGAAATTCATGCGTCACCGTGGGAATAGGAACGACCGCACGCAATTCCTCAGGGCCCCCTGGAAGAGGCACCGGCACGGACCGCGGCGGGCCCACTATTGTGGCCGAGCCGGCGCCGGGGCGCAAAGAAGTCTGTACAAAACGCCAGACCCGGCCAGATTTCCGCCGTCATTCAGGCAGTTGCGCCCGGGCGCACGCTGGCTACCGGTATCCATCCCGGGCCAAATGCGCGATCCGAACCGCGCCGGCGGCGCCCTGCCGGGGGCCCTATACTGGTCAGCCAGGGTGCGTCGCGTCGGGGTTGCTCGGCCGCGTCCACCCCAGGCCACATCGAAGCGACGTGCCCGCCCGGCCTCAGGGGACGCCGGGCAGGCCCGCCGCAGATTCCAGACCCAGGCAGCCAGAAGGGGAGTTCCGGCGTGTCACCCAGTGCTTCATTGATCGACCGCATCGAATCGATTCCGCGGCGTGAGCTGTATTTCTTCGCGCTGTACCGGGTGCTGATCGCCTCGGTCATCGCCGCCCTGCTCTACAGCCCCCTGTCGGCGATGGTCGGCGAAGCCCACCACCCGCGGCTGGCCGACACCGTCGCCGCCATCTACCTGGTGCTGTCGCTGCTGGCCCTGGTGATCGGCCGCAACGAACGCTGGCTGCGCCCGATCGTGGTCAGCGGCGTGCTGGTGGACATCGTCGCCGCCACCCTGTTGTCGCATGCCCTGCCCGGTGCCAGCGCCGGCATCTCGATGTCGCTGCTGTTCAACATCGCCGCTGCCGCCACCCTGCTGCCGCTCAGCCTGGGGCTGGGCCTGGCGCTGGCCGCCAGCCTCGCCACCGGCGTGGAATACACCTGGAAGCTGCTGGAAGGCGGCGACCCCACCCGTACCCTGGCCGAACTGGCGATGTTCGCCACCAGCTACCTGGCGCTGGCCTTCATCAGTTACCAGGTCGGCAGCCGCGCGCGCCGCAACCAGCAGCTGGCCAACCAGCGCGGCGACGAAGTGGCCAACCTGTTCCAGATCAACGAGCTGATCATCCGCCGCATGCGTACCGGCGTGCTGGTGGTCGACGCCGACAACCGCGTCACCCTGGCCAACGAGGCCGCCTCGATGCTGCTCGGTGACAGCGACGGCAGCGGCGAAAGCGGGCGCCTGGACCTGGCCAGCGCCGCCCCGGAACTGGCCCGTCGCCTGCAGCGCTGGCGCAACGGCTGGGCGCAGGACGAACTGCCGCTGCAGCTCAACCCCGACCAGCCCGAAGTGCAGCCCCGCTTTGCGCGCCTGCTGGCCGGCAGCGAGCTGGCCCTGGTGTTCCTGGACGACTCCAGCGTGGTCTCGCGCCGTGCCGAATCGCTCACCCTGTCAGCAATGGGACGCTTCTCGGCCAGCCTCGCCCACGAGATCCGCAACCCGCTGGCCGCGATCAACTACGCGGTGCAGCTGCTGGAGGAAGGCACCGGCTTCAACGAAAGCGACCGCCGCCTGCTGCAGATCATCCGCCAGCAGTGCCAGCGCACCAACGGCATCGTCGAAAGCGTGCTGGGCCTGGCCCGGCGCGAGCGCGCCACGCCCGAAAACGTCGACCTGGCCGCCTTCGTGCGCCGCTTCGTGCTGGAGTACAAGCAGGGGCAGACGCTGGAGACCGACAGCATCGAGCCGATCATCAACGACACCTCGGTGCTGGCCCAGGTCGACAGCAAGCACCTCTACCAGGTGCTGACCGTGCTGGTGCACAACGCGCTCAAGTACGGGCGCATCGGCCAGCAACCGGCGCGGGTGCGCCTGCGCGTGGCGCAGCACGAGCGCAGTGCGGTCATCGACGTGATGGATCGCGGCCCCGGTATTCCCGAGAGCGTGGCCGCGCAGTTGTTCCGGCCGTTCTTCACCACGTCCGAGCATGGCACCGGGCTGGGTCTGTACATCGCCCGCGAGCTGTGCCGGGCCAACCAGGCGCGGCTGGACTACATCCCGGTTCCCGCTGGAGGCTCCTGCTTCCGCCTGGTGCTGCCCGGCCCGCATACGCTGTTGCCCACCTGATCTCGATTCTGTGCGTCAAACATTTGTCGCTTCCAGCCCCCTCGTTTATCTTTCACGCCCATGAACGAAACCCGCAGCGCCCTCGTCGTCGACGACGAACGCGACATCCGCGAACTGCTGGTACTGACGCTCGGCCGCATGGGGCTGCGCATCAGTACCGCAGCCAACCTTGCCGAAGCGCGCGAACTGCTGGCCAGCAATCCGTACGACCTGTGCATCACCGACATGCGCCTGCCGGACGGCAACGGTATCGAGCTGGTCAGCGAGATCGCCCAGCACTACCCGCGCACGCCGGTGGCGATGATCACTGCCTTTGGCAGCATGGACCTGGCGGTGGAAGCGCTGAAGGCCGGCGCCTTCGATTTCGTCAGCAAGCCGGTGGACATCGCCGTGCTGCGTGGCCTGGTCAAACACGCGCTGGAACTCAACAACACCGAGCGCCCGGTGCCCGGCCCTGCCGCCGAACAGGGCGCACGCCTGCTTGGCGACTCGCCGGCCATGGACGTGCTGCGTACCACCATCGGCAAGGTCGCGCGCAGCCAGGCGCCGGTCTACATCCTCGGTGAATCCGGCGTGGGCAAGGAGCTGGTCGCGCGCACCATCCATGCCCAGGGTGCCCGCGCGGCCGGCCCGTTCGTGCCGGTCAACTGCGGCGCCATTCCCGGCGAGCTGATGGAGAGCGAATTCTTCGGCCACCGCAAGGGCAGCTTCAGCGGCGCCCACGCCGACAAGCCCGGGCTGTTCCAGGCCGCGCATGGCGGCACCCTGTTCCTGGACGAAGTGGCCGAGCTGCCCCTGCAGATGCAGGTGAAGCTGCTGCGCGCGATCCAGGAAAAATCGGTGCGCGCGGTCGGTGCGGCCAACGAAGAGCCGGTGGACGTGCGCATCCTCTCGGCCACGCACAAGGACCTGGCCGAACTGGTCGAGGACGGCCGTTTCCGCCACGACCTCTACTACCGCATCAACGTGATCGAACTGAGGGTGCCGCCGCTGCGCGAGCGTCGCCAGGACCTGCCGGAACTGGCCGCGTCGGTGCTGGCACGGCTGGCCCGCAGCCACGGCCGCCCGACGCCGTTGCTGGCGCCGTCGGCACTGGACGCACTGGCCCAGTACGCCTTCCCCGGCAACGTGCGCGAACTGGAGAACATCCTGGAACGCGCGCTGGCCCTGGCCGAGGAAGACCGCATCGGCGCCGACGACCTGCGCCTGCCGCAGCATGCCCCGCGCACGCCCGGCAGCGCAGCACACGCCGAAGCCGTGGTGGACCTACAGCCCGGCAGCGCCGCCCTGCCCTCGTACATCGAACAGCTCGAACGCAGCGCCATCCAGCGCGCGCTGGAAGAAAACCGCTGGAACAAGACCCGCACCGCCGCGCAGCTGGGCATCACCTTCCGCGCGCTGCGCTACAAGCTGAAGAAGCTGGGGATGGAGTAAGCACAGGGCCCGACGCGGGCCCACCAACGGGTAGTGCCGGCCGCTGGCCGGCAACCTCATGCATCGCGGCATCCACGCATGGCGTGGACCGACCTCAATCCTTGGTAACGCGGTTGATCTCGGCCAGGCTGGTGATTCCCGCAGCGGCCTTCTTCAACGCCGACTGGCGCAGATCGTTCACCCCGATCTGCTGTGCGGCCTCGGCAATCTGCAACGCATTGCCGCCAGCCAACACGATCGTGGCGATCTCGTCGGTCATCGGCATCACCTGGTAGATACCGGTACGGCCCTTGTAGCCCTCGGTGCACTCATCACAGCCGACCGCCTCATACAGCTCGATACCCGCGTCCAGCTGCGCCTGGGTGAAGCCTTCGGCCAGCAGCGCATGCTCGGGCAGATTGGCCGGGCGCTTGCAGTTGCTGCACAGCCGGCGCGCCAGGCGCTGGGCGATCACCAGCGTCACCGAGCTGGTGATGTTGTACGGCGCGATGCCCATGTTCATCAGGCGCGCGATGGTCTGGGGTGCATCGTTGGTGTGCAGCGTGGACAGCACCATGTGGCCGGTCTGCGCCGCCTTGATCGCGATCTCGGCCGTTTCCAGGTCGCGGATTTCGCCGACCATGATGATGTCCGGATCCTGTCGCAGGAACGAGCGCAGTGCCGCGGCGAAGGTCATGCCGCGCTTGTTGTTCTGCTGCACCTGGTTGACACCGGGCAGGCGGATTTCCACCGGGTCTTCGGCGGTGGAGATGTTGCGCGTCTCGTCGTTGAGGATGCCCAGCGCGGTGTACAGCGACACGGTCTTACCCGAACCGGTCGGGCCGGTCACCAGCACCATGCCGTACGGCTTGTGGATGGCTTCCAGGAACAGCTTCTGCTGGTCCGGCTCGTACCCCAGCTTGTCGATGCCCAGCTTGGCCGCGCTGCCATCCAGGATACGCAGCACCACCTTCTCGCCGAACAGGGTCGGCAGCGTACTCACGCGGAAGTCGATCTGCTTGGTCTTGGACAGGTTGAGCTTGATGCGTCCGTCCTGCGGCACGCGCTTCTCGGCGATGTCCAGCTGTGCCATCACCTTCAGGCGCGCGGCGATGCGCTGGTTCAGCTTCACCGGCGCGCGCGCGACCATCTTCAGTAGGCCATCGATGCGCAGGCGCACGCGGTAGTCATCTTCATAGGGCTCGAAGTGGATGTCCGAGGCGCCCTTGCGGATCGCGTCCACCAGCACCTTGTTGACGAACTTCACCACCGGGGTGTCATCGCCCTTGGCATCGATGCCGGCGTCGCCGCCCCCGGAAATGTCCTCGTCACCGCCGGACACATCCAGGTTGCCAATGCCATCGTCGTCACCGCCCAGCGCGTCGCCCAGCGTGTCATGGCTGGCATGCCACTGCTCGAGCGTGCGGCGGATCTGGTCTTCATCCACCAGGATCGGCTCCACCACCAGGTTGGTGTGGAACTTGATCTCGTCCAGCGAATGCGTCGGGTTGCTGGTGCCCACGAACAGCTTGCCGCCGCGCTTGAACAGCGGCAGCACGTTGTGCTTGCGCAGCAGCTCCTCGCTGACCAGGCTCATCGCGTTCTGGCTGGCGTCGAACGTGGACACGTCGAACAGCGGCATGCCGAACTCGACCGCATTGGCGGCCGCCAACTGGGCCGGCCCGACCACCTTGTTCTGCGCGAACCAGGTCGGCAGCGGCTGCCGGGCCGCAGCGGCCTTGGCCATCGCGTCGCGGGCGGAAGCCTCGTCCAGCGCACCATCCTGGACCAGGCGACGGGCCAGGCCGGTGATGCCGACGAGATTGGCGGTGGTTACGGCGTTCATATGGATCCTTGGCTCATCATGGGTCAGGCAGTGCGGCGCGCCTTCCAGGGGCACCGCACAGGGCAGCAGAACCTGCCGCGACCCGCTGGCCGACGACGACGCCAATCCTTCAGCATGACTGCCTCGCCCGGCACTCCCAGCCCGGCAGGCACGATCCTGACTCCCCCCGGGATGATAGCCCCGTCAACGGTCCGCCAACATCCCTTCTGGTCACATGTTCCACATCGCCTTCATCTGCAGCGGCTCCTCAGACTACTTCAGGTTGGAGGAGATCTTACCCATGCCTTTCCTTCCGCTCCTTCCCCGCCCCATTCAGGCACCGCAGCGGAGTACCATTGCACCGGGGAAAATGGGGACACACTTTGAATCAGCTCAGCATCATCCTGCCGGCCAAGAATGAAGCCGAAGGCCTTCTTCGCACGCTGCCGGAACTTCGTTTGCAGTACCCACTTGCAGAGATCATCGTAGTCGATGACGGCTCCACCGACGCCACCGCAACAATTGCGCGGGAACAAGGTGTTCGGGTGCTTTCCAGCCCCTATTCGATGGGCAACGGTGCCTCGATCAAACGTGGCGCGCGTGCAGCCAGCGGAGACATTCTGGTATTCATGGACGCCGACGGGCAGCATGATCCAGCCCACATCCGGGCATTGCTGGATAAGCTGTCCGAAGGCTACGACATGGTCGTCGGCGCTCGCGACAGCAGCGGCCAAGCCAATGTTCACCGCGGCCTTGCCAATCGATTCTACAACTGGCTGGCCAGCCATATGACCGGCTTCAAAGTAATGGACCTGACTTCGGGCTTCCGTGCAGTACGCGCGCGACGCTTCCGCGAGTTCCTGCATTTGCTGCCTAACGGATTTAGCTACCCAACGACCAGCACCATGGCATTCTTCCGAAGCGCCTACCCTATTGCCTATGTCCCCATTCCTGTCGCGAAGCGTGTGGGGAACGGTAGCCACATTCGTCCGATCAAGGATGGAATCCGCTTCCTGCTGATCATCTTCAAGATTGCCACCTTGTACTCTCCCCTGAAGCTGTTCGCGCCCGTGGCGCTGGCCTTCTTCCTTCTGGGCTTGGGTTACTACGGGTATACATTCGCGACCATGCATCGCTTCACCAATATGAGCACACTGCTGTTCAGCGCATCGGTGATCATCTTCCTTATCGGTTTGGTATCGGAGCAGATCACCGGCCTTACCTACCTTGCATCGCGGAAGGACTCAACCGAGTGACTGAGGGAGGCATGCAGACCGCCTCTCTTCCGGGGCTGCTGGTCGTGGCGTCCACCTATCCGCGGTGGGAAGGAGACACCGAGCCTGGGTTCGTGCACGCCCTCAGCCGGCATCTGACCGGTGATTTCCGGGTCACTGTGCTATGTCCTCACGCTCCTGGCGCCGCCACCCAAGAGAAACTGGACGGTGTACAGGTCATTCGCTATCGCTACGCGCCGGAAGGCATGGAGCAACTTGTCAATGGTGGTGGCATCACCTCCAACTTGCGCCGCCGCCCTTGGATGCTTGCACTGTTGCCCACGTTCCTGCTGTGTCAGTGGTGGGCATTGCAACGCGAGCTGCGGCGAAATCGTCACGAAGTGCTGCATGCACACTGGATCATTCCGCAGGGACTCACAAGCGCGCTGCTGCCAAGACGCCTCCGCCCCCCGATGCTGATTACATCTCATGGCGGAGATCTCTTCTCTCTGAAGGGACGGCTTCTCTCGGCCGTGAAACGATTCTCCCTAGCTCGCGCACAAGCGGCCAGCGTCGTCAGTCAGGCGATGGTGGCACCCTTTCGCGCATTAGCGGCGAACCTTCCCTTGGCGGTTTCGCCAATGGGCGTGGACCTTCAACACCGCTTTGTCCCCTCCCCAGTGAAGCGGGCACGTAACGAACTGCTGTTCGTCGGACGACTGGTCGAGAAGAAGGGATTGACGTACCTGATTGATGCTTTGCCACTCGTTCTGGCTCGTCATTCCCAGGTTTTCCTCACCATCATCGGACACGGGCCGGAACTACCAGAACGGGAAGCTCAGGTGGCAGCATTAGGTCTGCAAAAGCACGTCCGTTTCGTCGGTCCGGTGACACAGAACGCGCTTCCCGCCTACTACCAACGTGCGACTACGCTCGTCGCTCCCTTCGTCGAGGCCCGCAACGGAGATCAGGAAGGGCTTGGATTGGTTACTGTGGAAGCTCTCGGTTGCGGCTGCCCGGTCGTGACCACGGACGTGCCGGCAGTACGTGATGCATTTCCAGCAGGCCCGCCTCGCTATCTGGCCACGCAACGATCCTCAGCTTCGCTTGCAAGCGTACTCATCGAACTGCTGAGTGCACCGGAACAGGCGCAAGCGTGGGCGCACGCACAACGACCTGAGCTGGTAGCTCGCTTCGACCATTCGCAAGTCGCCGCAGACTATGCGAAGCAACTACGCGCCATCATGGAGCCCCAGAATGTCCGCTAGGCTACCGCGCCTTGGCAACCTTGCTAGGACCTCGATCCTGGTGATGTTCTGGCAGGGCATGCGGATGGCGTGCTTGGCTGCATGGATCATCCTCGGCGCTCGCGTTTTGGGGGCAACCAACTACGGCCTGTTCTCCGGCACGGTTGGCACTGCCTCCGCTCTCGCCGGTTTGGTTGGGCTCGGCGGCGGCATGCTGATGTATCAGTACAGCATTGCCGACCACACGCAGTTTCCCCGCTACTGGAAGCAGAGCCTTCTACTCTGCGCCGTGAGCGCAGCCCCGCTTTCCCTGACATTCTCGCTATTGGCCGCAGGCCTAATGCCGTGGCCCGCACTCAGCCTTGTCGCGATTTCGGAAATCATTGCATTCCCTATCGTCACCAATGCCGCATTTGCCTTCTCAGCCAATGATCGCCTGGGCTGGGCGGCTGGCCTTCCCGCATTGAACGCAGCCATGAGGCTTGCGGCGATCTGCATCTTCGGTCTTCTACCGGTCGACCACGATCTGACGGTCTATCTGATGCTGCATCTGACCTCTTCGGCATGCAGCGCGGCGCTGGCCCTAGTACTGGTACGCAGAATATTGCGCCCCGGCCCAGCGAAAATGCAGATCGGAAGCAGTGATCTGGCGCATGGCACGGGACACGCCGCCGCATGGAGTTCCGCCGTCGCCGTTACCACCGTGGACAAATCGTTCGTCCTGCACGCAGGTGGAAGCGAGATAGCCGGTTTGTACGCTGCGTGCTATCGCATCGCGGCGGTGATTGCCATGCCACTGGATGCAATGGTCATGTCCGCGATGCCGCGCCTGTTCCGGGCGCAACGAGTATCCCCCCAGTATCGGCACCTGATAGTTGCGATGATCCTGGCCGCGACAGGGTATGGAATGTTGGGGAGCCTCGTGCTGTGGTGTGCCGCCGGCGTCTTGCCTTCGCTGCTCGGCATGGAGTTCGCTGCCGCAATTCCGGGCCTACGATGGATGGGCCTGTTCATTATTGGTTACAGCCTGCGCCAGATCGCCTGTCATATCCTGATTGGACGCGGCATGAAAATGTACCGGTTCGTCATCGAGACTCTCGGGCTGATAATAATGGCTTTGATCGCTGCAGCCTGGATTCCTGCACACGGCCTGTTGGGAGCGGTCTGGATGATCATCCTCGCCGAAACACTGATGGCGGCGGCCGCATGGTTGACGGTAATTTTCAGTTCTGGCCCTGAAGTCGCTCACTTGCCGAGTTGAATATCTCCAGATACGCCGCACAGGCTACGTCGATGGAGAACGCTTTGCTCCGTTCGCGGAGAGTTTCAACCGCCACCCGCAGCTTTCCATCCAGCACATTCCGCATGGCATGAGCCAATGCACGGGCGTCCCCCACTGGCACCAATTGACCAAACTGGCCGCCTCCCAGGACTTCCGAAGGGCCGTGCGGGCAATCGGTAGCAATCACCTGCACTCCGCAGCTCATGGCCTCGACCAGGACATTGCCAAACCCTTCGTAGTCTGATGGCAGCACCAGCGCTGTGCTTCGGGCCATCCAGGGAAGCGCATCCTCCACCCGCCCCGGCAGCGCGCAGTCACCCTGAATGCTGCTCCCCTCAATCCACTGGGCCACGCGCACACCTTCTGGCCCTTGCCCCAATATGAGCAAACGAGCCAGATGCGTGGCTCGCACTAGCTGGAATGCCTCCCAAAGAAGATCGAGGCGTTTCTCCGATGAAAGGCGCCCTGCATAGATAAAAACTGGCACATCATCATCCGGGAAGGGCCACGCCTGCGATATGAGATTTTCCTGCATCTCATCCATACGAACCAACGGATTGTGGATCACTCGTATGCTGGAATAAGGAAGGTTCAGCTCAGACGCCATATCTGCCGCCAACGCGGCAGAAACAGCAACCAGCCCTTGGGATCGCGTCAGCGTGACCCGCATCGCCCAGCGAATCAACTCCAGTTTGGCTCTGACGAACCCACGAGCCCGCCGTCTTGGCCCTGACAGTGAAAGATGCTGAGCCACAACGACTGCCGTCGAGGGATAAAGAATGCGGCGCCAGAAGGTGATCCATACCGCAATGTCGTTGGAGGTGGTGACCACGACGTGTGGTCGCTCTCGCCGGATGCGCCAAGGCAATCCAAGGAGCATCTGCCAGGCCCCGCGCGGAGCGATGAAGGTTACTTCACCGTTATCACCCGGCCCATTCAGATCACGCCCAGCAATGATGCTCACCGAGCACGTTCTCTCCTTGAAGCCACGGGCGAGGTTCAACTGCACACGCTCCAGCCCCCCGGCTTCCCAGCGACTAGCCAGTAGCCAGATCATGCAACCTCCAAGGCTCGAACCGGCCCTGCGAAGCAGATCACATCCTGATAGTCCCGCAGATCCTGAACATCGATTCGAACCAGCCGCCGCCTCGTCTCCAGGCGATAGAAGCGGTAGCCCAATGGTGATAACAGCTCCAGAATCTGCCGACTATGGTACCCAGCCGCCAGGCTGGAGCGCTCCTGTACTTCCACTGCAATTACCGGCAGGAAGCGTCGTAGCGTTTCGATGCCACCTTCCAGGCAGGGCAACTCACCGCCTTCAATGTCGACTTTCAAAAAATCCAACCGCGACAGGCCAATACGCCGTGCGAGTTCGTCCAACGTTGTGATGTCGACCACTCCAATGCGATTGTCGACGCCCTCGGTTCCATGCAGGCTTCCCAGTCCCTGATGAACTTCATTCACATCATGCTGCCCGCAGGACGCATAGATCGCCTGCCGGCCAATTTTTCCCGCCAAGCCCTGCTGATGGACATGCACTACCCCCTGTAGCCCATTGCGCCTTATATTCAATCGCAATTCGTCAGCAATCCCGGCTATCGGCTCCAGTGCGACGACATGGCCCCCACTGCCCACTCGATTCGCGCAGACCAGGCTAATCTCCCCGATATTGGCTCCCACATCGACCACGGTCATGCCCTGCTCGAGTAGATGGTCGAGGAGGGAGACGAGGCGAAGGTTGTAGTAGCCCATCCAAAACATGCGACGCTGCATATGTTCGGCCAGATCGAGGGTCATCATGAACCGGCCATCGAAGTCGCATATGGTCTGCCGCCCCTGGGCGTGACGGAACAGGCGGCGCAGCATGCTCTGCACCCAGCCCGGCTGCTCCCCAAGGCGCAGATGATTACCCACCTGTCTTAGCGCTGTTGCAACTCCCATGCCCCACCCCGTAGGTGACTTTCCACCTTCAACTAGCCCATGATGATGCACTACCCATCTGATTTTCCATACAGGTCCGTCCATGCATGTCCTCATGCTCTGCAAACGGCAGTACACCGGACGCGACCTTATCGACGACCGCTACGGTCGACTCTGGGAGATCCCGGAAGCACTTGCACGCCGTGGGCATGCCATCAGCGGAATCGCACTGAGCTATCGGCATCGAGATTCCGGGAATTTCCTGTCTGCGGCAGGGGTTCAATGGCGTTCCATCAACGCTCTTTCACTCGAGACCATCCAGTTAGAACGTGCAATCAGGCGACTTCACCAGCAGCACCCTATCGATGTCCTCCTGACAAGCTCTGATGCGCCATGCACCGTGCTCGGTGCAAGCTTGGCGAAGCACATCCATACTCCTCACGTTGCAGATCTCTACGACAATTACGAATCTTTCGGACTCAGCCGGATCCCAGGCATGCGCGCCGCGTTCCGTCGCGCATGTGCGGGCTCAAAGGCAATCAGCGCAGTAACACATGCCCTGGCTGATCACGTGAAATCCACCCTTTCAACACCTGTTCCAGTACATGTCATTGGCAACGGGGTCCGCCGGGATCTGTTTCATCCGATCGACAAACGTGTCAGCAGGGAGATGCTTGGTCTTCCCGTGAAGGCTCGCCTGATTGGCTGTGCCGGCGCCCTCGATCAAAGCAGGGGGATTGAAGATCTATTCCGAGCATTCCAGGCACTTTCAGAGCGCCACCCCGACATCCACCTCGTCATTGCCGGCCCCAGGGATGCCACCCTTCGCCGCTACCCACATCCCAGGATCATCGATTTCGGCGTCATCGGCTGGAAGCAGGTCCCGTTACTAATCAATTCACTCGATGTATCAGTAGTCTGCAATCGAAATTCAGGGTTTGGGCGATTCTGCTACCCATTGAAGCTAGCGGAATCGATTGCCTGTGATGTGCCGATCGTCGCCTCAGACGTTGGTGACACACGACGGATCGGCGGGGGCGCAATACGCGCATACGCCCCCGGCGACATCAATGATCTCGTAGAATCCATCGATCTTCAGCTTCAGATGCCGCTTTCCAATACCGCCCTGAGGGCCTTCGACTGGGAAGAGCGAGCCATTCAGATGGAAGCGCTTCTTCTAGAGGCGACACGCTCAAATCACCCCTGAACTCTCGTTCAAGCCCCGGGACCGGACTGTCGTCTAGCGACAGGATGTGGGCACATACCGGGCGTCCAACCCTCCACAAGACCAGTTCACCGCCCCGTTGGTATCGCTCGCGGTAAGAACTAGTGTCTGTCCGGCGACCTTCGCGCTGGCCGAAGAAGCAAAGGCAACCGAGATCGATCCGGTACCGTCAACGGTCACCGATCGGACGAATTTTCCGGATACCGACCCTGGAGCAGCCATGCCCGCGGCGCGATTGTCGGCAGGAAACTGCCCATGGTCGGAGTAGTAGGTGGCTATTGCCTCCTTGGCCCCGGTCGACAACGAGAGCCCCTCAGCTACCTGTCCTCGAGCAACATAGTCCTGGTAGGCCGGCAGCGCAATTGCCGCCAGAATGGCGATGATAGCGACCACGATCATGAGTTCGATCAAGGAAAATCCACGCTGATTCATGTACTACTCCCCTGTTGTTTGTCGGCTCGCCACCAGCCAATGCTCCAGGCCCTCAATGTCCCGGTCATATGCATGGCGATGATTGACGGCTCGCAGGATCCCCAATCCTTGCCTAGCCTCACTGACCTGAAGCAAGTTCGATGCCAACCCCATCCTCAACAGCCACAGCCGACATCCCAGGTCTTTCGGTGAGATTTGCACGGCCTCACGAATGAGCCTCATCGCTAGATCCGGGTCCCTCATTACGTTGAAGGCGTAGTTCGAGAACACCACCCGGACCCTCGACGAGCGGGGATTCTCTGCAGTTGCGGTCGACAACAGAGCAAACAGCACCTGCTCTTCAGCTGGCCTGCACCCCCCCTCAACCCGGCATGCAACGATCGCTTCAAGCGCCCCGACTTCCTGTGGTCCCAATGACCGCCTGGATATCTTCCGCTCAAGTGCCGCCCATACCTCCGGGAGCTGCGCCCGCCCTTGATTCGACTTGAGAATGATCAGTGCCTGCTCGGGAAGTGGCGAACTGCCGGGCAATGAGGCCGCATGTGTGAACTCCTTCTCAGCCAGGGCCCAGGCCGGGGAAGCAGGATCGGCAGGGGCCGATGCCAGCAGTGCTCGTCCAAGTTCATAACCGGCCCGCGAAGAATCAGGATTACGGTTGGACAACGTGAGAGCAAGGCGCATCGGATCTGCCCACGTCTGCACCTGGATCCACCCCATGGCCGCAACAAAAAGTAGCAGGACTCCCCCTACCGTACGGCGTGCCTCAACGGTCCACCTTTGCATCAGCGCCCCCAGTGGTTGCACCAGAGCAAGAGCGACACCCGCGATTGCCAGGTAATTCCGATGCTCGAAAGCCAACTCCAGCGGCACAACGTTACTGGTCAGCAAATGGCTGGCAAAGAACCATCCGATGCCAAGTGCCGTCAGGGGCCAGCGCTTGCGCAGCCCCCAGGCCGCTGTCAGCAGCGCGACCAGCGCCAGCATCGGGACAATGAAAACAGTTGAACGCCAGGATGGGGGGACCTGCGCATTGTCGTAATAGAACTTCAACGACTCAGGCCAGGGAAGCATGATCTGCTGAAGGTAGTTCAACAAAATCGCCGGCTGCGAATACAACCGGCCTGCCAAGCTGAAATCACGTGCGGAGTAGCGCTCCGGCACCAGGGCGCCAGGCAGAATCACTGCAAAGTACAACAGCGCCGCCCCTGTGGCCCCAAAAGCATACAGAACGGACAGTGCACGGGCGCGCGTTCCATCCGGATTCCGGAATTTGAGGAGAAACACCTCAATCAGCAGTGTGTAAACCGGGATCAGTATCGCGGTCTCTTTGAAGGCAAGGCCAATCCCGGCTCCGACTACAGCACCGCACCACCAGAACAACGCTGCCCGGGAACACGGAACGCTGCTGCGCGCCTTGAGATAACAGAGAAGTGCGATCAGGGCACCCGTCGCTCCTCCCATCTCCATGCGTTGCACAACGTAAAGAACGGTAGACACCTGCAATGGATGAACCATCCATGCGGTGGCGACCATGAAGGCCGTCAAGCGCACCTGTGACGACGACATGCTGAGCACTCGCCCGATCAGCCCGGACGCCAGAGCAAATACCAGCATTGAATTCAGGAGGTGCAGAGCCAAGCCCGTCACCTTCATCGGCCAAGGCGCCAAGCCGGTAAAGTAGTAGTTGAGGCCGAAACTGAGCAGCGCCAATGGGCGGCCCACGTCGCCCGTGACCCCGTTACCCATGACCTGCGCTATGGAAGTAAAGTCCAGCGAGGTCAGGCGCCAATCAGGATCGTCCACCAGATTTGGAAAGTCATCAAATATGAACCCCCCATTCAAGCCATTCCAATAGACGCCCACTCCCAGCAACGCCAGCAGGACAAGACCCGCCAGGGGCAGCAGTCGCTGCGCAGGCACACTTCGCATCGAATAGAACTCCCCTTGCCCCAAAAAAGAAAGGGCCGCAGAGCGGCCCTTTCCCGATACCGCTATGCCGTCTGCGCGATTAGCGGCAGGACGACGGACGGTACTTGGCGTCGATGGTACCGGAGCTCTTGCAATCCCAGGTGATCGAGCCGCCCGCATCAGCCGGAGTCAGCACGAAGGTCTTGCCTGCAACCTTGGAGCTAACCGAACCCGAGCCCTTCATCATTGCGGTAATTGCACCACCGGTGCCAACAGTCACGCTGGTCACGTACTTGCCGCTGATCGACGAGGCGCCAGCCAGGCCAGCCAAGGCATTGGTGGTCGGGAAGGCGCCCTTGTCGGCGTAGTACTCGGTAACAGCGGTCTTGGCGCCCGAGCTCAGGGTCATCGCTTCGGAAACCTGCGAGCGTGCCACATAGTCCTGGTAAGCCGGCAGCGCAATGGCAGCCAGGATGGCGATGATCGCAACAACGATCATCAGTTCGATAAGGGTGAAGCCCTTCTGGTTCTTCATTTGGTACATCCCCAAGATAAGTGGTGGTTGATTTCAGAAGTCAGGATCGGTCTGACCAGTGGCCAGCTGAGCGGGTCCTGCCCCCTGCGGGTGGATCAACGCAGGTTGCGTGCCAACCCCGGCACGCCTCCCCCTGGATTTCCCCGCGCCCATGATGGCAGCTATTTCACGGATGGGAACCCCCCGGGTGCGAATCTGCGATGGACGCGGCAATGTGACGCAGTACGTCACCTTTGGTCGGCACCCGGCACGAATTCGCATCATGAGCCCCTTGGCAACTGCCCATACGGGCATGAACCCGCTACCATCGACGACTAGACGCCCGCCTGGGGATGGCGGGTCTTGGGGAGCCGATATGTCTGTCAGTCGCAGTGCGATCAAGAAGGAGCCCGTGGCGCGCAGCACCACGGACCTGCAGCCGTTTGTCTGGGTGGGGACCGACAAGCGGGGTGTAAAGATGAAAGGGGAGCAGGCCGCGAAAAACGCGAACCTGCTGCGGGCCGAGCTGCGCCGCCAAGGCATCACCCCGGGCATGGTTAAGCCAAAGCCCAAGCCACTGTTCGGAGCAGCCGGCAGCAAGGTTTCGCCGAAGGACATTGCTTTCTTCAGCCGTCAGATGGCGACGATGATGAAGTCCGGTGTGCCGATCGTCTCAGCGCTGGACATCATCGCCAGCGGGCACAAGAACCCACGCATGAAGAAGATGGTGGACGGCATCCGCACCGATATCGAAGGCGGATCGTCCCTTCATGAGGCGATCAGCAAGTATCCGGTGCAGTTCGACGAGCTCTATCGCAACCTAGTGCGTGCGGGTGAAGGCGCCGGTGTATTGGAGACGGTGCTTGATACCGTGGCCAACTACAAAGAGAACATCGAAGCCCTGAAGGGCAAGATCAAAAAGGCTCTGTTTTACCCTGCAATGGTCATTGCGGTGGCGCTCTTGGTCAGCTCGATCCTGCTGATCTGGGTGGTTCCACAGTTTGAAGACGTTTTCAGGGGATTTGGTGCCGATCTGCCTGCCTTTACTCAGATGATCGTAGCCGCATCCCGGTTCATGGTCTCTTGGTGGTGGCTGATCGCGATCGTCGTCATCGGCAGCATCGTCGGCTTCACCATGGCCTATAAGCGCTCGCCAAAGATGCAACACGGGATGGATCGCTTGATCCTGAAGGTGCCAGTCATTGGCCAGATCATGCATAACAGCTCGATCGCACGCTTTGCCCGTACCACCGCTGTGACCTTCAAGGCCGGCGTGCCGCTGGTAGAAGCCTTGGGTATCGTGGCAGGCGCCACCGGCAATACGGTTTACGAGCATGCCGTACTGCGCATGCGCGACGACGTCTCGGTCGGTTACCCGGTCAACATGGCCATGAAGCAGACCGCCCTGTTCCCGCACATGGTCATCCAGATGACCGGCATCGGCGAAGAGGCCGGCGCCCTGGACGCCATGCTGTTCAAGGTGGCCGAGTACTATGAGCTGGAGGTCAACAATGCCGTTGACGCCCTGAGCAGCCTGCTCGAGCCGATGATCATGGTGTTCATTGGTATCATCGTCGGTGGCCTGGTCATTGGCATGTACCTACCCATCTTCAAATTGGCATCGGTGGTCTGACACATACATGGCATTTCTCGACCAGCATCCCGGCCTCGGCTACCCCGCCGCGGCCGCCCTGGGGCTGCTGCTGGGCAGTTTCCTCAACGTCGTCATCCTGCGCCTGCCCAAGCGGCTGGAGTGGCAGTGGAAGCGCGATGCGCGCGAGGTCCTGGAGGAACCGGACTTCTACGAGCCCCCACCACCGGGGATCGTGGTCGAGCCCTCGCACTGCCCGCACTGCAAGCACAAGCTGAGCTGGTACGAGAACATCCCGCTGTTCAGCTGGCTCATCCAGGGCGGCAAGTGCCGCCACTGCAAGGCGCCGATCTCGCTGCAGTATCCGCTGGTCGAGGCCCTGACCTCGGTGCTGGTGCTGGCCTGCGTCTGGCAGTTCGGCTTCGGCTGGCAGGGCTTCGGCGCCATCGTGCTGACCTGCTTCCTGATCGCCCTGTCCGGCATCGACCTGCGCACCCAGCTGCTGCCCGACCAGCTGACCCTACCCCTGATGTGGCTGGGCCTGATAGGCAACATCGACAACCTCTACATGCCGGCCAAGCCTGCATTGGTCGGCGCGGCGGTGGGTTACCTGTCGCTGTGGATGGTCTGGTGGCTGTTCAAGCAGCTGACCGGCAAGGAAGGCATGGGTCACGGCGATTTCAAGCTGCTGGCCGCCCTCGGCGCCTGGTGCGGGCTGAAGGGCATCCTGCCGATCATCCTGCTGTCGTCGGTGCTGGGTGCCATCATCGGTTCGATCTGGCTGTACACCCGGGGCCGTGACCGCGCCACGCCCATTCCGTTCGGCCCCTACCTGGCCATCGCAGGCTGGCTGTACTTCATGTGGGGCGCGCCCGTGGTGGAGCAGTACCTGGTGTTGAGCGGACTGCGCTGAGGGGAATCCCCATGAGCCGGTATGTGGTGGGCCTGACCGGCGGCATTGCCGCCGGCAAGAGCGAGGTGACCCGGCGCTTCGAGGCGCTGGGCATCGTGGTGGCCGACGCCGATCTGGCCGCCCGCGCGGTGGTTGCTGTCGGCAGCCCTGCACTGGGCCGCATCGCCGAGCGCTTCGGCGCCGACATGCTGCTGACGGACGGCAGCCTTGACCGGGCGCGCTTGCGTGCCCACGTATTCGCCGATCCGGCCGAACGGGCCGCACTGGAAGCGATCACCCATCCGGCCATCCGCCTTCTGATGCAACAGCAGTGCGAGCAGGCCACCAGCCCGTACGCGATTGCCGCCATTCCGCTACTGACTGAGGTCGGCGGCAGGCAAGCCTACCCGTGGCTGGACCGGGTATTGCTCGTGGATGCACCCGAAGCCGTGCAGCACGCCCGGCTGATGCAGCGCGACGGCATCGACGCCGCACTGGCCGACAAGATGATCGCCGCCCAGGCCAGCCGCGCGCAGCGCTTGGCACTGGCCGATGATGTGGTGGTCAACGATGGACATCCCGAGGACCTGCAGGCGCAGGTGGAAGCGCTGCATGCGCGGTATCTGGGGTTGGCTGGGGGCTGAGGCGTGATTGCCGGCCAGCGGCCGGCACTACCGAAGCCAATCGACGCACTACCGAGGCGCATCCACGCATGGCGTGGATCTACTCCAGCTGCAGGCGGGCATAGCGGGCCAGTTCTCGTGCGCCAAGCAGCAATCCATCTACGACATCCGGGCTGAGCTGCTGGTGGGCACCGCCCTGCTCGCGGGCGGCTTCGGCGGCGTGCAGCACCTGCATGAGTGCATTCAAGCCGGCCAGGGTGCGACTGAGGCCGGCCATGGTGGCCGCCTGTGCCGGGCTCAGTCCCTCCGCTTCCAGCCGTCGGCCGTCGGCTGCATCGCGCCCGTCCATGCGGGCCAGCAGCGCGGGCAGCAGATCCCTGGGATCATCGAGCAGGGTCTCGATGCGCTCGGCGATGTCGGCGGGCAGCAGGTCGGCGGCTTCGCCGATCAGGGCGTGCAGCTGGGGGAACAAGGGGCGTGCGGACATAGTGAATCTCCTCGCAGACGGCGGGCCACCCGCGGATGCAAGGTGGCGGACGGTGCGGGTTGGCGTACCGGAGACCCAACAACTCAAGCGCGAGGAAAAAGACTCCAGCGGATTCTGATGAATCCCCACGCACCATCCGCCGAAACAAGGCAGCCGATGCATTTTCCATGATGAGCCGCAGCACACCCGGAGCGCTTGAGTTGAAGGTTTTTTTCAGGACGCCAATCCCGGCCAGGGCACCTGCCCCGGCCGCCCCATCTGGCCATCACGCAGCGCTGTGATCTGTAAGGAAATTCTCAAGCCGCAGTTGGGTGCACGAATGCGTGCATGCGGACACGCGCGCGGCGTGGCGGCGATCACGGTGATGTCGTGTTGGGCTTCTGGCCCTGGGTTCCTGCGGGGGGGATTCGGTGGCACAAGCGACACTGGGCGCTATACGGCGCCGGCCGGATTCGTGCCGACCAAGGTCGGCACCTACCAAAGCAGAGCCATTGCCGACCAAGGTCGGCACCCACCAAAGCAGAGGCCCTTACAACGGCTTCGGCGAGAACGTCAGGGTGGCGATCACGCCGCGCTCGCCACCGGGGCGCACGCTCACCTGCCAGCCATACAGATCGCACAGGCGGCTGACGATCGACAGGCCGATACCACCGCCCTGCGAATGGCCGGCGTGCGTGCCGCGATAGCCGCGCTGGAACAGCTTGGCGGCATCCTCTTCGCTCAGGCCCGGTCCGCTGTCGGTTACCGACACCGAATTGCTGCCGACAAAGACGCGCACCTCACCATCCTGCGAGTACTTCACCGCGTTGCCGATCAAGTTGCCCAGCGCCACCGACAATGCGGCTTCCGGCGCATCGATCACCAGGTTGCGCTCGCCTTCCAGTGCCAGTTCCAATGGCTTGCCGCCCAGCTGTGCGCGGTGGGCATCCAGCAGCTGTTCGGCTACGCGCGCGACGTTGCTGGTGCCCTGCCCTCGTTCGTTGCGCGACAGCAGCAGCAGCGCGCCGATCAGGTCGCTGCACTGCTGTTCGGCACGCTGGATGCGCTGCAGACGCTGCAGCACCTTCTCATCCAGGCCGGGCCGGGTCAGCAGCAGCTCGGTGGCGCCACGTATCACCGCCAGCGGCGTGCGCAACTCGTGGCTGACGTCGGCGTTGAACTCACGGTCGCGCTGCACCACTTCGGTCAGCCGCGACGAATAATCATCCAGCGCCTGCGCCAGTTGCCCCACTTCGTCATCGGGGAAACGTGGCGCCAGCGGCTCGGGCTCGCTGGTGCCGCCGCGATAGGCGCGCAACCGCGCGGCCAGGTCCGAGACCGGCTTCATCACCTTCGAGGCCGACCACCAGCCCAGCACCAGCGACAGCAGGCTGAACACCAGCACCGACAGCACCAGCGCGCGGTTGAGCTGCTGCCCACCGCGCACGCTGTCGGTCATGTCGTAGGCCAGGAATGCCCAGGCGTCGGGTGTTTTGCGCACGGCCAGCTTGTACGCATACGGTTGCCCGCGCTCGTCCACGCCAGAGATGTTGTGATTGCCATCGGGCAGCGCAGCCCAGTCCGGCTCTTCCTCGCGCAACGCCTCGAACTTGTCGGGTTTGACGAGGCGCGCGCGCATCTGCTGCACGGGCAGATCGGGGTTGCGATCCGGGCTCTCGTAGAACCGCCGCACGTACTCGTTGATGTTGCGGTTCATCACGTCTTCCACCAGCTGGTTTTCCACGCGCATGCGGGCCCAGTTGGTGGCAAACGCGAACAGTGTCGTCAGGCAGAAGCCCAACAACACGAACGAGACGATGATGCGGCTGCGCAGGCGCCGCCGATACGGCGAACGCCGGCGCTCCCCCTTGGTTGCCACGGAATCAGGCTTCCGGGGTGGCGATGCGGTATCCGATGCCATGGCGGGTCTGGATCAGCGGCACTTCAAACGGCTTGTCGACCACCGCACGCAGGCCGTGGATGTGGACACGCAGCGAATCCGAGTCGGGCAGCTCCTCGCCCCACACGCGGGTTTCCAACTCCTGGCGGGTGACCACGGCCGGCGCGGCCTCCATCAGGGCCTGCAGAATCTTCAGCGCGGTCGGGTTGAGCTGCAGCAGCTTGCCCTGGCGACGCACTTCCAGCGTGTCCAGGTTGTATTCCAGATCGCCGGTTTCCAGCACGCGGGTCTGCACGCCCTTGCCGCGGCGCGACAAAGCGTTCAAGCGCACTTCCACTTCCTGCAGCGCGAACGGCTTGATCAGGTAGTCGTCGGCGCCGGAATCGAAACCGGCCAGCTTGTTGTCCAGCGAGTCGCGGGCGGTCAGCATCAGTACGGGGGTCTGCTTGCGCGCTTCGTTGCGCAGCTTGCGGCAGACTTCAATGCCGTCCATGCCCGGCAGGTTCAGGTCCAGAACGATGGCGTCGAACTCGTGGACCACCGCCAGGTGCAGGCCGGTCACGCCGTCGGCGGCGAAGTCCACGGTGTGGCCACGATCCTCAAGGTAGTCGCCAAGGTTGGCGGCGATGTCGCTGTTGTCTTCGATTACGAGAATGCGCACTGGGACCTCTGGTTCTTGAAGGGTCGTCGGGGGGCCAGGCCCACCTGCTCAGGATGCCCCTGTGCGGGTGGACGCGACGTCTACCTGCTGAACGATACAGGTTCCATTCTTAACATTTCGTACCGGAGGGACGACACCGGCAAACGCCCCCGGGGCGAGCGCTCAGCGGCTGATGCGCTGCTGGTCGGTCAGCGCCCGGCGGCTCTCTTCCTGGGCTTTGCGACGCTGGGCCACGGTCAGGCAGACGCTGGTCGGCATGTTGCTGCCGGTCAGGCGCTCGCGGCGGCAGATCATGCGGCTGTCGGCCTGGGCGCGGGTCATGATGGTGTTGACGATCTCCTGCTCGTTGAACAGGTCGTTGCGCTCCTGCGGGGCCAGCTCATCCAACTTCTCGCGGCCATTCATCTTGATCCGGATCCGGTTCAGCGCCTGCTGCACGCGGCTCTTGTCCTCCAGCCCGATCTCGCTGTAGTCCTCGCTGCCCATGGCCGTTTCAACGCGGCGGATCTGCTCGGATACCGGGGTGAAAGAATCCATCTGCACGGTGTCCTTCTGCGCCTTGGCCTGCACGGTGGCCACCAGGCCGAGCGACAGCATCAGGGCGAGCATAGTGGTGCGGTACATGACGAGCTCCATGTTCGTCCATGAATAGGGTCTCGACTTTACGGTTGCGCCGATGCGTCCACAAGGGACGCACGGCAGGGTGACCGATGGCGGCCTGCGACCGGTCCAACCACGGTTACGGCTTGTAGTTGTTGAAACGCTGGTTGTCGTTGAGGGCCTTGCGGCTGTCTTCCTGCGCCTTGCGGCGCTGGGCCACGGTCAGGCAGACGCTCTGCGGCATGTTGCTGCCGGTGGTGCGCTCGCGGCGGCAGACCATGCGGCTGTCGGCATGGGCGCGGGTCATGATCGTGTTGATCACTTCCTGGTCGTTGAAGATCTCGGTGCGGTCCTGCGGGCTCAACTGCTCTACCCGTTCGTGGTCGCCCATCTTGATCTTGATACGGCCCAGCGCCTGCTGCACACGGCTTTTGTCTTCCAGCCCGATCTCGCTGTAGTCCTCGGTGTTGATCGCCGTCTCAACGTTGCGGATCTGTTCGGCCACCGGTGCGTTGGCGTCGAACTTCACCTGCCCTTTCTCGGGCTTGGCGTGCGCGGTGGTGGCCAGTGCCAGGCCCAGCATCAGGGCGAAGGGGGTCATGCGCTGCATTGTTACCTCCAGGTTCTTCCATGAGTGGAACACCGACCCTGCGGTGCCACCGACACGCCGTTACGGCACCCCGGTGGACCGAAAGGCGGTGCGGTCAACGCCCGGCGGGCGGTGGGCTGAGCGTGTTGTAGCTGCGCTGGTCGTTGATCAGCGCCTTGCCTTTCTCTTCGATCCGGCGCCGTTCGGCCACGGTCAGGCAGCGGCTCCTGGGCATGTTGCTGCCGGTGGTGCGTTCGTACCTGCAGATCTGCCGGCTGTCGTCATGGCCACGCGCCATCAGGGTGTTGATGCGTTCCTGCTCGTTGAAGACCTCGGCCTGCAACTGCGGCGGCAGCTCCTGCACGGTCTGGCGTTCGCCCATGTGCTGGCGGATACGCGACAGCGCCTGCTGCACCTGGCCGCGATCCTCGGCAGACAGTTCGGCATAGTCGGGGGCAGCCAGCGCGGTTTCCACCTGGCGCATCTGCTCGGCGACCGACCCCTGCCGGTCCATCTGTACAGCGACTTTCTCCGGCTTGGCGGCAACAGCGCCAGACAGGCCCAGCAGCAACGCGATCGTCATGATGCGGTACATCGCCAACCTCCCGATCCATCCCGGAACGAAGGGCCAACTCTACGACCGTCACGCGGCCTCCACAAGAGACCTTGGGCACAGAGCCGACAGGCATAAAAAAGGCCCAGGCGGTGCACCCGCCTGGGCCTGAAGTCGTATCCCGATACCGATCCTGCTGAGAGGCAGAGCTGCGGTTCGCTGAAGCCTACGCCGGGGCCGATTAAAGCCTCGTTAAAGCCCCGGATCATTTACCCATGAGAATCACAACCCCATGAATAATCAAGGCTTTTTGATCTTCTCTACGTGTTCGATGATGCGTGTGGCCACGTCCACACCGCAGGCCGCTTCGATGCCCTCCAGCCCCGGCGTGGAGTTGACCTCCAGCACCAGCGGGCCGCGCGCGGAGCGGATCAGGTCCACGCCGCACACCGACAGGCCCAGCGCCTTGGCCGAACGCACCGCCACCTGCTGCTCGGCGCGACTGGCCTTGGCCGCCACGGCGGTGCCGCCAGCGTGCAGGTTGGAGCGGAAGTCACCCTCCGGTGCCTGCCGCTGCATCGACGCCACCACCTGGTCGCCCACCACGAAGCAGCGCAGGTCGGCGCCCTTGGCCTCGCCGATGAATTCCTGCATCAGGAAGTTGGCGTACAGGCCGCGCAGCGCTTCGACAATGCCGCGCGAGGCACTGGCCTTTTCGGTCAGGATCACGCCGCGACCCTGGGTGCCTTCATTGAGCTTCACCACATGCGGCGGCGGGCCGAGCATGGACAGCAGATCGACGGTGTCATCGGGGTTGTCGCCGAACACGGTAACCGGCATGTCGATGCCCTTGGCCGCCAGCAGCTGGTGCGCGCGCAGCTTGTCGCGCGAACGCAGGATGGCATCGGACGGATTGGGCGTGCGTGCGCCCATCAGTTCGAACTGGCGCAGCACGGCGGTGCCGTAGCGGGTGATCGAGGCACCGATGCGCGGAATGACCATGTCCACGCCGGTCATCGGCCGGCCCTTGTAGTGCATGGAAAAGCCATCGGCGGCGATGCGCATGTAACAGCGCAACGGGTCGAGGATGCGCACGGTATGGCCGCGCGCGCGCGCCGCCTCGACCAGCCGACGGGTGGAATACAGGGAGCTGTTGCGGGACAGGATGGCGAGCTTCATCGCGGCGGGATCGGTCGGCAGGCGCGCAGCATAGCGCGGGCGTGTGGCGGGCGGATGATGCCCGTCGTCGACGATCTCGAGCGTTGTGGATGAAGCTTCAGCTGTCCCGTTCAGCACTGACCTGGAAGCCACGGGCCGCTTCGCCCAGCGCCGCCACGCAGGCCATCTGCAGGGCAGAATTGCTGAACGCCTGCTGGTAGATCTGCTCGAGCAGTTCCGCGGCCTTGGGACCACCGGCACGCCCCAGCGCGCGCACGGCTTCAAGCTGCTTGTTCGAGCCGACGCCGGCGGAAAGAAAGATCCGATGGATGCGCTCGACGACGTCGTTCCGGCAGTTCATGGAAGGCAGCTCCTGATCAGTATCCGCTCACGCTAGCTGCTCAGTGCCGGCCTGCCCATGGGAAAAGTTTGAAGCGTTACGCGCCCCTCCGCAGCGCCTCTAGGAGTTCTACGAAAATGTCGCTTTCGGCTGGAAGCAGGCGAGCGTGCCGATCACCATGGAAGCTCCTCCCAAAGCGGAAATCCCGATGTCGAAAATGGAGCAACTTGCACAGAAGCTGCAGCAATCTGCACACGCGGAGCAGGCCAGGGCCGCCGCCGTCGAAAAGCAGTACCAGGACTGGATCCAATCGCTGCATGTGCTGTTCGACACCATCGAACTGTGGCTGCAACCGTTGGTGCAGGCGCAGGTGGCCACGCTGCGTCGGGACACGGTCACCATCACCGAGAATCCGTCATCCGGGGAACTGAAAACCTACGCGGCCCCCGCACTGACCCTGAACGTCAATGGCAAGGCCGCCGCGATCAAGCCTCTGGCCCGCTTCTGCCTCGGCTGCCAGGGCCGGGTGGATATTCTGGCCCGGGAAAACCAGTGGCACCTGACACGGCAATTGGAACCGGGCGAGGTCTGGTACCTGCACACGCATAATCGCGATCAGGGGCGCGTGCTGGATGCCGACGTGTTGGCCAGCGTGTTCGCGGCGTACTGAGGCGGTCTGGAGGGACCTGCGCGGCGGAAAGCGGCGCGGTCTTGAAGGATGGAGCGGGCGATGGGAATCGAACCCAAATCCGCTTAACCGACTGTTCCATAAGAAAAATGTCCGGAACATTCGACTGAAAAACGATACCTCAAACGATACCTGGAAGCCTAACAGGCTTGCAGAAGGGCCAGCAACCAGCAGGGCAATGCGTCCACTTGCTCCCACTGGTGGGGATGGCTCGAGTGCGCATTGCCCCGTCGGTAACCCAAGCTCCAGCAAAAGACAAGGCCGCCAAACGGCGGCCTTGTTGATCAACCCTTAGGAGGATTTGGGTCGTTCCCGTAACTGTCCTTGTCCCGGATAAGGCCCTGACGGTCGTGGATCACCACTTCGCTGCGCTGGTTGATGGCGATCTCACGCGCATGCTGCCTTGCCTCTTCCTGGGTCCGGTGGTGAGAGGTATCGCGCGAGTTGCCTTCGCCACGCACCGCCCAGCCATCCGGCCGCTTCACCACGTGCTGATTCTTGCCCATTTCGACCTCGACAATGGTTTTGGGCGACGACCGCCCAAACCCATGATCTTGTGTAAAAATTACAAAATCAACACCAGATATAGTTAATTCACAAAAAAACACGCCAATTCACTCCGCAGCTGCGGATGTTGCAAACGCGTCTCAGTTCACGCCGAGAGGAAGGCCTTCAAAGCTCGCGGGTAAGCCAGACCGAACGGCGTCTCGTGTCGGCAATTCGGGGCGTTTGGCTCAGCGCCTGCGGCAAGGAGCGTCGCACACGTGGCGGCAGGGTCACGCCGTTCCCACGCCTCCAGGAACCTAGTGGCGTGAGCGCGGCAACATCGCCCATGACCACGGCCTCGTGTAATGGCGTCCAAGTCATGATTGTCCTGCCCTTCGAGTGGCAGGCCGAAGTGCTGGGCGTGCTGACCAGCGCTGCTGGCACCGCGGTTGTCGTCTATCCGCTGCTCTTCCGGTAAACAAACGATTTTGACTTCCGGGACAGCATCGCTAGCACCCGCTACTAGCCTCCCAGTTTTCCAGTCACGGAGTAGAGAGGCTCCAGCAGCCATTCGTAGAGCTTGCGGCGCTCGCCCATGATATCGGCTTCAAGCTGCATGCCTGGGCGGAGCGTCTCCATCTTCCCGTATGCCAGCACTCCTTGTTGGTCCAACGAGACCAGGACCCGATACAAGGACTGCCTTGCATCGCCGTCCTTCTGGGATCCTGTCAACGCGCTGCGAGAGATGCGGATGACCGTTCCTTCGTGGGCACCGAACTTCTGGTAAGGATAGGCTTGATAGCGCAGGAGAACCCGGTCGCCTGATTTGACGAACCCAATGGCCGCGCTGGGCACCAGCAGTTGTGCTCGAAGCTCGGATCCCTTGGGAAGTAGACTGAGAATGGGTTGGCCCGGCTGCACCGCCTGGCCGGCCTCGACGAGTCGATTTGCTACCAGTCCAGTTACTGGTGCGCGAAGCAGCAGCTCCCCGTCGGCCTCCATCCGGACGGTCTCCTGGCTCAATGCAGCCAGATCACGTTCCGAGGCCGCCTTGGCGGAGAGCCTCTGATGGGGAATTTCTGCGAGCCGCTGCTCCAGTTCAGCCAGGTTCCGCCGAATCGAGGTCGCTTGGCGTTGAAGGGCTTGTTGCGCGTTGACCGCCTCGAGTATCGATTGCTCTTGTTGGTTGATCTGAACCAGGCTTACGTAGCGCTCATCCTCGACGCTCCGAAATCGGGCGAGGGTCTCGCGACCAATTCGCACCTGCTCGCCGCGGGTGTGGATCTCTGCCTCAATCTGCGAAAGCTCGCGCAGCATCGCCGAGCGTTGGGCCTTGGCTCCCTCCTGCTGTGCCGCGAGCTGCCTGTCCTGGAACTCGCTCATCGCCTCCACACTGGCCATACGGGAGCGCTGTGCGTCAAGCAACGTGGACACGGCATCCTGCCCTGAGGAGGTGACCCGCGGCACATTGATCGTCAGCAGCCCGTCCTGGCGCCGGACGTGGTCGCCTTCTTCGACATCCAGTCTCGCAACCACGCCAGCCGACGGAGCGACCACGGTGGAAAGCCCGAGATCAGGCACAAGCTCGCCCATAACCCTGGATCTGCGTGAATACTCGCCCAGGTAGAGGAAGCCGACGATGGCCGAGGCAGCCATCGCTGCGAACACCGCAAGAATCCAGAAACGGAGCGGTTGCGCCAGGGACACTCCACCGAGCCAGCTTCGTCGCTGGGCATCGATGGCTTCCTTGCGGAAGAGGCCGCTCATGCGAGGCCCCCCTCAAGGCCGTCCCGTGCGGCTTTCGCGGAGCTTGATGCGTTCTGCACCAACTCGCGCGCTACCGCGCCCGCGTGCATGATCAGCACCCGGTCTGCACTGGCGATGGTCTCTGGCCGATGGGCGATGATCACCCGGGTCAGCTCAAGTTGTCGGACGGCTTCATTCACCAGCCTTTCCCGCTCAACATCCAGATGGCTGGTTGCCTCGTCCAAGAAGAGCAACTGGGGCTTGCGATACAGGGCGCGTGCAAGGATCACCCGCTGCTTCTGACCACCAGAGAGGGTCCCCCCCATGTCGCCGATCAGGCTGTTGTAGCCCATGGGCATCGCTGCGATGTCGTCATGCACAGCGGCCAACTCTGCGGCTTCACGCACCCTGGATTCATCATGGTGATCGTCTTCGAAGGCGATGTTCTCGCTGACACTTCCCGCGAAGAGCTGGTCATCTTGCATCACCGCGCCGATCATGCTGCGATACTCGCTTACGCTGACCTTTGACAAGGGCACGCCTCCGATGCGGATCTCACCTTCCGTCGGCTGGAGAAGGCCGAGGAGAATCTTGATCAGCGTGGTCTTTCCGCAGCCAGATGGGCCGATGATGGCGACTGACTCACCAGGATCCACTACAAAACTACAGTTCCTCAGCACCCAGGGCTCTCCGGGGGCGTAGCGGAATCCAAGCCCTTCAACCTCAATTCGGATGCCGTCCGGCGACAGAGCGCTGGTGCTGGAAGCGAGGTTCTCTGGTTCGGTAAGAACAATGTCGGAGAGCCGTTCGCCGTGAAGACGGAGCATGCGGAACTCCACCCACTTGTCGATCAAGGCTCCCACTCGTTGTGAAAACTGGTCCTTGTAGGCGAGGTAGGCAATCAGCATGCCGACGGAGAAGACGTTTTCCATTGCCAGTAGTGCACCCAGCCAAACCACCGCAATGCGCTCCAAGCCGAACAATAATTGATTGGCTCCGCCGAAGCTCAACCCAAACTTTGCGAGCCAAACGTCATGGTTGACCGTTTCGTTCATGAGATTGAAGTAGCCGGCCTGGCGAATGGACTCTCGGCCAGCAACTTTCAACGATTGAACCCCCCGGATGGACTCGAGCAGGTGGCTCTCCTGCCGTGCCCCGGCGATCAACTGCCTCTCTGTGCCTCGCCTGAGCGGGGCGAAGGCACAAGCACGCGCGATTGCATACAGAGCAACTGCAATCAACGTAACCAGCGCAAGCTTCCAGTTGTAGAGCAGTATCATTCCCAGCGTCACCACCGCCATGAGGCCATCAACGAACGCTTCAACGAAACTGGTTGTTAGCGTTCGCTGTATGGCTTGGACGCTCCCCATCCGTGAGGTGACATCACCCAGATGACGCTTCTCAAAGAAGTCCAGAGGCAAACGCAACAGGTGCCGGAAGACATTGCCGGTCCATTGCAGGTTGAGCCGGTTTGATAGGTAGATGACCGCTCGGCCTCGGATCTGCCCGATGCAGACCTGCAGCAGGAGCGCGAGGGCAAACCCAGTGCCCAGCACAGTCAGCAAGTCCCTGTCATGAGCAATGAGGGCCTGATCCACGGTCCATTGCATGAAGAATGGTGCTATCAGAACAAACACCTGAAGAGCAATGGACAGAAGCAGCAGCAAGCTTAGAGCACGCCAGAATCCCTCGATCTTCCCCGTCAGCTGCGCGAGCGAGACGGCCGGCGGGCGCGGGACTGCACGGAACTCGGCAGTTGGGTGCAACTCCAGCGCAATTCCGGTGAAGTGGCGCGAGACCTCATCCAGAGAAAGCTTGCGTTTGCCAAAGGCGGGATCCAGAACGGTCACGCCATTTCGACGGACCTTGCTGATTACAACGAAGTGGTCGAGGTCCCAGTGCGCAATGCAGGGTAGTTGAAGTTGACTCAGGTGCTCCAAGTCCAGGCGTAGTGGGCGGCAACGAAAGCCGAGCGCGCCTCCAATTTCAATGACTTGAGCAAGCGTCGAGCCCTTAAGTGAGAGGGCATGGCGGCGGCGGAGTTCCCGCAGTCCAATGTTGTTGCCATGATGCGACGCGACCATGGCTAAGCATGCAAGACCGCATTCCGCTGCCTCGGATTGAATCACGGCGTCAATAAGATAGCATCTCTCTATCGCTAGAAATGGCGAATTGAACAGGGTAGTTGTTGGAGGTTCTGCAGAACTGCGCGTGATGCGAGAAGGGACGGGGTAGAACTCCCCACCCCTTTAATCGTGAATTCAAACTACTGAGACTGTTCCGATCGCTTATCAGAATCTTCTTGCTTTGCGAGGTATTTCCCGCCATGGTAGCCAGCTACAAAAAAAGCAAAGGCTGCTACAAGAGCGAAAGCAAGGATGCTGGCGTCACTGTGCTTGGTCATTTGAATCAAAGGCTCCTCCGCGTTGACATTCGTGCTTGCCTGCGCGAGTCGCTGGCTTGAACGCACGGCGCTGCATGGGAAGGTCCGCTGGTGCTCACGACTGAATTCCGTAGTCCCTGAGCGTCGGGTAGAATATGACCCACTGCGTTATTGTGAGATTTATTGTGCCGTGGACTGTAGCCAGCTGGGTTATGCTCAGGTTGAATGGATAGGCCAAAATGCATAGCAGTATCGAGAATAGGAATGACGAGATAACGGCGTCGACGTGAACCGCAGCAAATGCCGCGCTAACCATGATGGTTCCCAATACGCGCCCGAAGTAGTGAGATACGCCATCAAAGAGCAGGTGTCTCACTACCTTCTCCTCGAAAAGAGGTCCGATAATGCAGGTCGAAATCAAGCCAAGAACATAGAAATTGATTGGAATTTCGCTAAAGGGGATGAATTTTGTATGTGGTATTGCAGGGATTCCAACGACGTAAACCCAAATCGCGCCTCCAGCGATCCCAATGGCCACCAAGGCAGCGCCAAGCCGGAAAGTCCACTCTCTCCTCGGCTCATTGGGAAGTAGCCAGACACAAACCGCGAAGGCGAGAAGTTCGACGATCGCTCTTGATCCAAAAACGTCGAAGTATTTCAGAACTCCAAGTGCCGCACCGGCGCCCACAGTTGCAATTGCAGCTACGAATATCTTGTTCTCCGCTATGGGGCGAGGCCTCCAGTGCGCGATTCTCCTGAGCAAGAACTTTCTCCCGAGGGCCCAGGCCCGGAATTGGGCCTGGGCCTTAGCTAACGCGCCTACATCATTCTGAATTGTGCCTCAGAGGTTCGGCCTCGTATTCACGCTGGCGCCCGATCAGGCATTCTGGATCATTGAGCCATGAGGTGATGGTAGATTAGACCAGCAGCGCCGATTCCACTGAAGGGCGCAACCCTTCCATACATATACGCGGTCTCCATGAAGCTGTGGAGAGTTCCGCTGACGTGGCTTCCTTCGCTCGAACCAATCTGAATGTTGATGCCCTTCGTACCGCCTGACACTTCTGCAAGTTCCAATTGACTAAGATCACGCATATAGCCTCCATTGCGATGCTGTCGGAGTAATGAGAGTTGCGAATTCGCCTCGAGACCAAGCGTGGCGGCATCGAGTTAACCAATAATCTCGATGCGCCGGAGCTTCGTCAGCGACGCGCTGTGGCCTTCGTGGTTCACATTGGTGCACCCAGCAGGCGCTTTCATTCAAGACTGTGACGGCCCTTCCGCACAATCCAACTGAGGCCACTTGAAATGTTATGACATAACAATATATGTTCACGGGCTGTCCGCAGCCGAGGCTGCCTCGGGCCACTGTGTTGCTTGATGCACCTGTGACTTCGCAGCGGGCCGACCAATGCCTCGTCTGGCCAGCTCCGACGGAAGCCAAACTCTTGCCCTGCTCCTGCCGCCTCAGGCTGGAGCGTGCTCGGGCTTTGCTTTCGCGCGCTTTCGCGGAGCACCTTCGGACAGGAGTGCCTTGAGAACCGGTAGGTTCAAGTTGAAGTCCAGCACTGCCAGCCCAGGGGTGTTCACGCCCGGGCCATGCAGATCTTCTTGGACGGTGAATTTGCGGCTATACGTGGCTTGGTGCTCGTCGTCAGCTCGCTCAACCACCTGGACCCGCAACTCGGACGGTATGCCTGCGCGTCCGAGAGGCTGAACTTCTGCTTTCGAAGTGAGTGGAAACCGCGCCTCATCGGCTTCCACGTCTTGCCGGGCCAACGCCATCCCAGCCGCGGCAGTCATGCGGATGTTTTGTTTCTTTTTGCCTCTCGCGCAATTCGCTTGGCTTCCGTAGCGGCCCGTTGCAAGTTCTCCCCAAATTGACCCGGCACATGCGACGGCAGGGTCACCGGCGGATTGAACATCGCCAACGTCTCCACCCGCAGAGGCAAGGTCTCTGGCTGAACTGCCGCTGGCACGGCCAACCCGCTGTTGTCCACGTAGACTTTTCGCAAGATCGATTTGGGCGGTTTGCCATGTCCGGTGATGCGGCCAATGGCCACGTCCCTGGCACTGACCTCCATGCCGGTGGCCAGCAGCGCTCGATCCGTGTGGGTAATGAAGTAATGCCTAAAGGCATGAAATCCCATGCCCTCTTCGGTGACACCTTGCCGCTTGATGTAGGTCGGAAACTGACGTGACAGCTGACGCCCAAAGCCCAGTCCTGTGCTGTTGGGAAGGTCCGGGAAAAGGCGATCTACGCCGCACCCTCGCACCTCATCTACGAAATGGAGGAAACCTGCATCCAACACCGGTTTCGCCAATGGAACGAACCGCAGTGAGCTCGTGTTCTTGACCTTGTTTCCGTCTCCCCGAGTTGTGACCAGGAAACCGGCAACACCATCCACATGCATCACATCTGCTGCGCGTAGCTGCGCCACTTCGTTCACGCGCGCGCCACTGTACAAACCCAATATCGGCCCCCAGAAGCGGTGCGGATACTTCGAGGCCCAGCGCAAGAAACCTGCTCCGAACACCGCCTTCAGTTCGTCATGCGTGAACGGACGACCCGTTTCCGGCTCCTCCACTCCCCGACGGTCCGACGGTGAGGCGATGCCCTCCATCGGGTCAAGCTGTAGAAGCCGCTGTTTGCGCAGGTGCGAAATGAACACCCTCAATCTGTCCCAATGCTTGCTGAGCGTCGCACTGGCCGGTGCCTTTTCGCCGTTGCGTTTGGAGAGCGCGAGAACCTCCTGGACACTGAGGTCGCGATACAGCTTGTGCTTGGTTGCGTTTCTGGGCCAATGCTCCACTGCGTCCATGAAGGCCTGCACGTGGTCAGCGTCCAGTGTGGCGACAGGAATGTCTCCAACAAGGCCCAACAGAATTCGCAGGCTGTGCCGACTTTCGATGATGGTCTTCGGCGCCAGCTTTCCCAAGCTGGCCAGATGCTTGTCGATGCAGGCGGAGAGCAGTGGTCCTGACGGGACCGTAGCCGACTTGGGCACCTGAGGCAGGTAGCCAGACACCGCAGCAGCCAGCGGATCCTTCTCCGCCACCTGCCCCATCAGCCGCTCCAGCATCTCCACGTCCTGGAGTGTTTCCAGCTGAGCCTCAGCAACATGTGTTCCGTTGCGCAGGGTCATGCCTTTGATGATCAGGTCCCTGCGCCCAGCAGCACGCGCCGCTTCCAGTGCTTTCTTCAGATCCACCGCGTCCCCCTGGCGTATCGCTTCGAATGCCTGAGAGAGTGCCACGCCCATGCAGGCGGCCACCAGCCGTGCCCTATCGCCGGCAGGCTCATGGAGAGGACGAACGAGGAAGCGCGAACCGATGGCGGCACGCAAATCGATGGGCACAAGAAAGCGGGCGTATAGCCCACTGGGACGAGAAAGAAGCAGCGGCTTGGGCAAAAACGATACCTCAAACGATACCTAAACAGGTCGTTTGAGCATTCGTTTTTCTGCCAGTTCACCCGTGCGCTATCAACAACTTAGGCGCAGATCGCGTGACAAATGGAGCGGGCGATGGGAATCGAACCCACGTCAGTAGCTTGGGAAGCTACAGCTCTACCATTGAGCTACGCCCGCAGTGCGCGGTGAAAGTCTATGCGGTTGGCCCGGTGTTGCGCAATGGCGGCCACCGCATCCGCGAGGGGTCAGAGCCCTTTCCTCGCGGAAAGGGATCCGACCCCGGCGGTTGCTGCTTAGAACGTGCCGCTGAAGTTGGCGAACAGGGTGGCGTCCTGCGCGCGCTTCTGGCCGGTCGACGCGCTCAGGCCGAAGTTGCTCTGCAGCCCGAACAGTTCGGTGCGGGCACCCAGCACGACGGTGGCGTAGTTCTTGTCGAACTTCAGGCCCGGCACGCGGTAGCTGCCCAGTTCCGGCAGGGTCTGCAGCCAGGCGCTGGCCTGCTTGGTGTCCTCGAACTCGTGGTCGTAGGTCACCTGCGCGTACGGCTTGAGGGTGCCGCCATCGAAGCGGGCCTGCCAGCCGATGCGGCCGACGGTCGAATCGACGTTCTGGCGGTCGTAGCCCAGTGCAGTGGCCAGCGTGCCGGCCGCGGCGCTTTCGGTGTAACCGTCGATCTTCACCTTCTGCCAGATCACCGAAGCGATCGGGCCGTGACGGAAGCCGCCTTCTGTGCCGAACTCGTAACCGGCGTTCAGGGCGGCGGTCAGGTTGCTGCCGTCCGGCGAACCACCATGCTCACGGGTGGCCGGGCCCAGCTGGACCTTGCGGTTCACGTCATAGGACAGCCAGGTGTAGCTGACCTGACCGTTCACCCAGATGCGGTCGCCGTACCAGCCAGCGAACAGACCGGCCGAGGTGTCCTTCTGGGTGAAGTCGCCGCGGTTGTTGCCGAAGTCGGCGCTGAGGCGACCGAAACCGGCGAAGCCGCCGAACACCATGCCGTCGCGTGCCCAGTCGATACCGAACAGGCCGGCCGGGGCCAGCCCGTCGTACAGGTCGGCGTGGTCGTAGCGCTGCAGGTCACCCCGCACGCCCCCCCACCAGGACAGGCCGTCAGCCGGACGGCCGCCCAGGTGCATGCTGACCTGGTCGGCGCGCGAGCGGCCGATGGTCTGCGCCGAGTGACTCAGCACCTGCTGCAGGCGCGGCGCTTCCAGCACCGACACGGCGTACTGGCCCAGCAGCTGATGGCCGGCGGTGGTCGGGTGCACGCCATCGGCGAACAGGTAGGTGTTGGCCGCATCCGGGCTGACGTAGCTGGTCGGGTTGCAGGTCAGGATGCTCTGCGTCGAGTTGGCCGGATCGATCTTGCAGGCGGTGCTGGTGACGTTGGTGAAACCGTACATGCCCGGGTTGGCGGTCACTTCACGCAGGATGCTGAAGGTATCGAGCGGAATGAACTCGATGCCCGCCTGCTTCAGGCCACCGTACAGGGCCTTGTTGTAGCCGGCCGACAGTGCGGTGGCGGCGGCGGCATTGGGGCCGCGGAACTGCGGGGTGATGCCCACATCCGGCAGGTTCGGTACCAGCACGTACTGGGCGCCGGCCTGCTTCAGCGCACCCACCAGCGCGATCTGGTCGGTGACCGCTGCGCCGATGATGCCCTGCACCTGGGCCTGCGACGCGCCACCTGCCGCCGCGCGGGTGGCCGCGAACAGATCATTGGCCCCTCCCCATACGGTGTACAGGGCGTTGCCGTCAGCCTTGCCACCGTTCGCGGCAAGGTAGCGGGTTGCTTGCGACTTCAGCGACGGAATCACGCCCAGGCCACCGGCCTCGTCCACCGACACGCGGGCACCGCCGACTGCATAGTTGTCACCGCTCTGGCCGTTGCCGTTGGCGGCGCCATTGAGGCCATAGTAGTTGGCGACCTGCTGCGACCACACCCAACCCGGGTTGGTGGTGAACTGGCCGGTCACCGGACGCACATCGGCCGGCAGCAGCGGGCGGAAATAGCCGGCATCGGTCAGGCTGTCGCCGAAGAACACGGCCTTGGAATACGGGGATTCGCCTGCCATGGCCGGAACCGCGGCCAGCGCGATCGCGGCCGCCATCAGGGAGCGGATCGGGCGTTTGCTGAGCAGCATGTAAGAAACTCCTGTGGGGATATCGTTGAGGACCCGGCGGACGTACGCCGGCGCACGGTGAATGGTTTCACTGCGCCGCGTTTTGCTCACGCTGCGCCGCCGCATGGATTGTCGCCCGGCAGCGTCGGACAACGCTGTGCCGGGGCTGGCGGCCGAGGCAATTTGCAAGGGTTCCGATCCGCGCAGGCCGTAGGCGACAATGCGGCGATGAACATCCAGCTCAACGGCGAACCCCGTACCCTGCCCGCCTCGGCGACCCTCCACGATCTGCTGCAGGCCGAGCAGTTGCTGCAACGCCGGGTCGCGGTCGAGGTCAACGGCGAGATCGTCAGCCGCAGCCGCCATGGCGAGCACGTCCTGGCCGAGGGCGACGTGGTGGAGATCGTGCACGCGCTGGGTGGGGGCTGAGGCTGCGCGGGTGTTCAGGGGTCAGATCCCTTTGCCGGTGGCAAAGGGATCTGACCCCACGCTCGACCCCGCCCTCTACGTGACCCCATCTTCAGGCGGATAAGCGATAATTGCGCCATGAACGTTCATGTCTCCCCCGATTCGCTGGTAATCGCCGGCAAGACCTATGGCTCGCGGCTGCTGACCGGCACCGGCAAGTTCAAGGACCTGGAAGAAACCCGCCTGGCGACCGAGGCCGCTGGTGCCCAGATCGTCACCGTGGCCATCCGCCGCACCAACATCGGGCAGAACCCGGGCGAGCCGAACCTGCTGGACGTGCTGCCGCCGGAGCGCTTCACCATCCTGCCCAACACCGCCGGCTGCTACACCGCCGAGGACGCGGTGCGTACGTGCCGCCTGGCCCGTGAGCTGCTGGACGGCCACAACCTGACCAAGCTGGAAGTGCTGGGTGACCAGAAGACCCTCTACCCGGACGTGATGCAGACCCTGAAGGCCGCCGAGCAGCTGGTCAAGGACGGTTTCGAGGTGATGGTCTATACCTCCGACGACCCGATCCTGGCCAAGCGCCTGGAAGAGATCGGCTGCGCTGCGGTGATGCCGCTGGCCGCGCCGATCGGTTCGGGCCTGGGCATCCAGAACAAGTACAACCTGCTGCAGATCATCGAAGACGCCAAGGTGCCGATCATCGTTGATGCCGGCGTGGGTACCGCGTCGGACGCGGCGATCGCGATGGAGCTGGGCTGCGACGGCGTGCTGATGAACACCGCCATTGCCGGTGCGCGCAGCCCGGTGCTGATGGCCAGCGCGATGCGCAAGGCGGTCGAGGCCGGCCGCGAGGCCTTCCTGGCCGGGCGCATCCCGCGCAAGCGCTACGCCAGCGCCTCCTCGCCGGTGGACGGGCTGATCGGCTGATGACCAATCCTTTTGACAGCGCCGGTTCCAAGGCCCCGCCCAAGCCCTTCACCGTGAGCGAGGGCCGCCGCGAGGTGCGCAGCTTCGTATTGCGCCAGGGTCGCTTCACCCCCGCCCAGCAGCGCGCGTTCGACGAACGCTGGCCGCGCTTCGGCATCGATTACAACGGCCAGCCGCGCGACCTGGACGCCACCTTCGGCCGCCCGGCACACAAGGTGCTGGAGATCGGCTTCGGCAACGGTGCCGCGCTGCGCTTCGCGGCCCAGCACGACCCATCGCGCGACTACATCGGCATCGAGGTGCACGCCCCGGGCGTGGGCCGGCTGCTGAACGCGCTGGCCGAGGACGATGCCGACCACGTGCGCCTGTACCACCACGACGCGGTGGAAGTGCTGCAGAACGAGATCGCTGACGGCGCACTCGATGAAGTGCGCATCTACTTCCCGGACCCGTGGCACAAGAAGCGCCACAACAAGCGCCGCCTGCTGCAGCCGGCATTCGCCGAACTGCTGGTGCGCAAGCTGCGCCCGGGGGGCCGCCTGCACTGCGCGACCGACTGGGAAGACTACGCCGAGCAGATGTGGGACGTGCTCGACGCAACCGCCGGGCTGGTCAACCGCGCCGGCCCGCGGGGCAGCGTGCCGCGCCCGGACTGGCGCCCGCAGACGCACTTCGAGACCCGCGGCCAGAAGCTGGGCCACGGCGTCTGGGACCTGTTGTACGACCGCACCTGACGATCGCCTGAGGACGCCGCGCCCCACATGGATACCGCGCTGACGCTGACCAACGACATGAAGCTCGTGCTCGGGCTGGTCGGCTTCACGATGGCGATGTTCCTGTTCGAGCGCATCCGCGCCGACGTGGTCGCGCTGGTGGTGCTGGTGGTGCTCGGTGTCACCGGGCTGATCGCGCCGGAGGAGATCTTCGGCGGTTTCTCGGGTAACGCGGTGATGAGCATCATCGCCACCACCATCCTCGGTGCGGGCCTGGACCGCACCGGGGCGCTGAACCGGCTGGCGGCCTGGCTGCTGCGGCGCGGCCACGGTGTCGAGCAACGGCTGCTGATGATGACCACCGCCATCGCCGGCCTGAACTCCTCCTTCATGCAGAACCCGTCGGTGATGGCGTTGTATCTGCCGGTTGCCTCACGACTGGCAGCGCGCACCGGGCTGACGATGCAGCGCCTGCTGCTGCCGATCTCGGCGGCGATCGTGATGGGCGGTGCACTGACCATGGTCGGCAATTCGCCGCTGATCCTGCTGAACGATCTGCTGGCCTCGGCCAACAACAACCTTCCCTCCGGCCTGGCCACCATCGAGCCGCTGCGCATGTTCGCGCCGCTGCCGATCGGTGTGGCGTTGCTGATCGCTTCGTTGCTGTACTTCCGCTACTACGGCGACCGCAAGCTGATCGAAGAGGAAAGCCTGGTCAATGACGGGGTCACCCCGGCGCGCACCGAGAGCTACTTCGCCAAGACCTATGGCATCGAAGGCGATGTGTTCGAGCTGGTGGTGACCGCCGAGAGCCCGCTGGTGGGCATGACCCTGGGCGAGGCCGAGACCCTGCACGATGCGCCACTGCTGCTGGCCCTGAAGACCGGCAACGACACCCGCCTGGCGCCGCCGGCGGAGATGCGCATCTGGGTCGGCAGCGTGCTCGGTGCGATGGGACCGCGCCAGCAGATCAGCGACTTCGCGCAGAACCAGTTCCTGCGCATGTCCTCGCGCCTGAAGCACCTGGGTGACCTGTTCAACCCCAGCCGCGCCGGCATTTCCGAGGCAGTGGTGCCACCGACCTCGAACGTGATCGGCAAGAGTGCGGCCGATCTGCGCCTGCGCAAGGAGCGCGGCATCAGCCTGCTGGCGATCAACCGCGACAAGCAGGTGATCCGCGAGGACGTGCGCGACGTGCAGCTGCGCGCCGGCGACATGCTGGTGTTCCACAGCATCTGGACCGACCTGGCGCAGGCCGCGCGCAGCCGCGACTTCGTGGTGGTGACCGACTATCCGACCGGCGAGCAGCGCCCGCACAAGTTCAAGATTGCGATGGCGATCTTCGCGCTGACCATCCTGATCGCGCTGACCAGCAAGCTGCCGGTGGCGCTGACGCTGATGACCGGCGTGGCCGGCATGCTGCTGACCGGCGTGCTGCGTATGGACGAGGCGTATGCCTCGATCAACTGGAAGACGGTGTTCATGATGGCCGGGCTGATTCCGCTCGGCTGGGCGATGGACTCCAGCGGTGCGGCCGCGTGGGTGGCCGGCCATACCATCGACAAGCTGCCGACCGGCATTCCGGTGTGGGTGCTGGAGGTGGCGCTGGCGCTGCTGACCACGGCGTTCTCGCTGGTGATCAGCCATGTGGGTGCGACCATCGTGATGGTGCCGATCGCGGTGAACCTGGCACTGGCAGCGGGGGGCAACCCGACCGCGTTCGCGCTGATCGTGGCGCTGTCGGCGTCCAACAACCTGATGACGGCCTCCAACCCGGTGATCTCGATGATCACTGGCCCGGCCAACTACACCCCGCGCGAGATGTGGCGGGTCGGCGGCCCGCTGTCGCTGATCTATACCTGCGTGGTGGTGCTGATGATCAACCTGATGTTCTGAGGGTTGGGTTTGTTGACAGGGCTGCACCCGCCGAAGCCGAAGCAACAGCAACAGCGTGCATTCCGTGGGATGGCGGGGTGGGTCCGGTTGCGGGGGACGCTGCAAGTACGTCCCTGTAAGCTCGGTCGCCGCATCCATGCGGCTCACGCCCCCGCAACCGGACCCACCCCGCCTTCGACAGTTTCACGCGGCTGGTGGTGGGTGCCGACCGTTGGTCGGCACGGATCTCGCTCTGTTAGCTGTCGACCTTGGTCGACACGGCTTTTATAGAGTCGAGCCGTGCTCGACTGCTTCTGGCCTCAAGCCAGATAGACCTGCCCATCGCGGATATCGACCGGCACCGTACGCAGGCGGTCACCCTTGCACGGGCCGGCGATGCAGTCGCCGCTGTCCAGCGTGAACGAGGCGCCATGCGCGGCGCATACCAGGTGGCCCTCACGGCTCTTCAGGAACTGGCCTGGGGCCCAGTCCAGGCGGCGGCCAGCGTGCGGGCAGATGTTCAGGAACGCGCGCACCTGCGCGCCGTCGCGGTACAGCACCAGCGATTCGGCATCGCCATCGACCACCGCTTCGACCTCGGCAAACGCGCCATCGGCAATGGCATCAAGGGCGATCAGGGCAGCAGCGATAGTCATGGCGAAGGCTCGGACGGTAAACCGGAATTGTCGCATGCCTGCTCAGGTGACTGGCTGCGACATGAACACAAGTCATTGATCCGTAATAAGCACAGGCTATATTTAACGAGTTTTTCACTCAATGACAGTGGCGCGTCCCGATACTCTGTTTTCGCTGATCCCAGCCTATCGAGCCGCCATGTTCAATCGCGCATCCGCCTTCAACCAGTTCCGCACCCTGTTCGCGCCGCGTAAGCCGCGTCATCCGCTGGTGCGCGTCGCCGTGGGCCTGCTTGGCCTGGCGATCCTGGCGGCGATGGTGTTCATCGGTGTGTTCGTTGGCGCGGCGATGATCCTGGTCGGCCTGGCGTGGAAGCTGCTGGCTTCGCGCAAGCCGGGCGTTGCACGTCCGGTTGACCCGACCGTGGTTGAAGGCGAGTACCGCGTGGTGCGCAAGCCGGTGTTGCCGGCCTCGCGCTGATCCAGGCCTTCCGCGCCCGCTGACGGCGGGCGCCATGCGTTCTAGACTGCGGGCACGCCCTTCCTGGATGCCCGCATGTCCGATGTCTCCGATGTGATCCCTGCCGTAGCCCTGCCGCGTGTACCGGTAGCCGGTGGCGGCAGCTTCCCCGTGCACCGCATCTACTGCGTCGGCCGCAATTTCGCCGACCACGCCCGCGAAATGGGCGCGGCGGTGCCGGCGGCCGATGACCGCGGCCGCCCGATGTTCTTCAGCAAGCCGGCCGACGCCATCGTGGTCGGCCACGACGATGCCATCCCCTATCCGCCAGCAACCGCCAACCTGCACCACGAAGTGGAACTGGTGGTGGCGATCGGCCGCGATGCGCCCGCAGGCGAGCTGGCCGTGGCCGACGCCGATGCGCTGGTCTATGGCTACGCCGTCGGCCTGGACCTGACCCGCCGCGACCTGCAGGCCGCGGCCAAGGACAAGGGCCACCCGTGGGACGCGGCCAAGGGCTTCGACGCCTCCGCGCCGATCAGCGAAATCGTCCACGCCGAGGAAGTCGGCGACCTCGCCGCGCTGAACCTGTCGCTGGAGGTCAACGGCGAAGTGCGCCAGCAGGCACTGCTCGACCAGATGATCTGGAACGTACCGGAGATCCTGCATGAGCTGTCCAAGCTGTGGCAGCTGCGTGCCGGCGACCTGGTGTTCATGGGCACCCCGTCCGGGGTGGCTGCGTTGAAGCCCGGCGACCGCTTCAGTGCCCGCCTTGAAAACGTGGCCGAGCGCCACGGCGTGATCGCCGGCTGACATCACCTGCGCTACCCTGCGCGCTGTCCACTTCCCCACCGGAGAAAAACAACAATGGGAATGCTCACCGAGTTCAAGGAATTCGCCATGCGCGGCAACGTCATCGACCTCGCCGTCGGCGTGGTGATCGGCGCGGCCTTCGGCAAGATCGTGACGGCGCTGGTCGAGAAGATCATCATGCCGCCGCTGGGCTACCTGATCGGGCGCGTGGATTTCTCCAGCCTGGCCTGGACGTTGTCGCCAGCCCGGCTCGGACCGGATGGCAAGGAGATCCCGGCGGTGGTGGTTGGCTACGGCGACTTCATCAACACCGTCATCCAGTTCGTGATCGTGGCTTTCGCGATCTTCATCGTGGTCAAGGCGATCAACCGGCTGTCGCGGAAGAAGGAAGCTGCCCCGGCGGCGCCGGCCGAAGAAGTGGTGCTGCTGCGCGAGATCCGCGACAGCCTGAAGAAATGAGGTATCGGGCGCCTATGGGCGCCCCTCCCACCTGTAGAGCCGAGCCCACGCTCGGCTGATCTGCAAAAGGCAGCCGAGCATTGGCTCGGCTCTACAGAAGCAGGCGAAAGCCCCGTCCTGGCGGGGCTTTCGCTTTGCCGGTCATGGCGGAAAACAGCGTTCGCGCCAGCCATGACCTCCCGCCCATGCGCCGGGCTGAACGACTGTTAAGCTCCAAGGCTTAGGTCCCTTCCCGGAGTTGTCCATGCGTCGCCGCGTCCTTGCCATCGCATCCTCCCTCGCCCTGCTGGCCGCCCCGGCCTTCGCGGCGCCGCACACCACTACCCTGCCCCCGGCGTCGCTGGCCACCGCCGCACAGCTGCGCGACCAGGCGCTGGCCGATGACACCGGCTGGAAGGTGGTCGAGTCGCTCACCACCGAGATCGGTCCGCGCATCGCCGGCAGCGAAGCCGACGCCCGCGCCGTGGCCTGGGCCGAAGCCAAGTTCAAGGCCCTCGGTTTCGACAAGGTGTGGAAGGAGCCGGTGACATTCCCGAAGTGGGAGCGGCGCAGTGAACACGCCGCCGTGACCGGCAGGAACCCGCAGCCGCTGCAGATCACTGCGCTGGGCGGCAGCCCAGGCGGCACCGTGGAAGCCGAGGTGGTGCGCTTCGCCGACCTGGCCGCGCTGCAGGCCGCACCGGCGGGTTCGCTGAAGGGCAAGATCGCCTTCGTCGATTACCAGATGCTGCCGTTCCGCGATGGCCGCGATTACGGCCGCGGCGGTGCGATCCGCAGCAAGGGGCCGTCCGAAGCGATCCGCAAGGGCGCGGTCGGTTTCCTCATGCGCTCGGCCGGTACCGACTCGCACCGCGTGCCGCACACCGGCATCACCCGTTTCGATGAGGGCCTGACCCCAGTGCCGTCGGCCGCGCTGTCGGTGCCCGATGCCGACCAGCTGGCCCGCCTGCTGGCGCGTGGCAGCACCACGGTGAAGATGGCATTGGATTGCGGTTGGGATGGCACCGCCACCTCCTACAACGTGATCGGCGAGATCACCGGCCGCAGCCTGCCGAAGGAAGTGGTGGTGATCGGCGGTCACCTGGATTCGTGGGACCTGGGCACTGGCGCGGTGGATGACGGCGCGGGCGTGGGCATCACCATGGCCGCCGGCCACCTGATCGGCCAGCTCAAGCAGGCACCGAAGCGCACCATCCGCGTGATCGCCTTCGCCAATGAGGAACAGGGGCTGTATGGCGGCAAGGCCTATGCCGAAGCGCACGCGAAGGACGTGGCCCTGCACCAGCTGGCCGCCGAGAGCGATTTCGGCGCAGGCCGCATCTACGCCTTCAATACCGGTTCGCCGAATCCGGACGGCTCGCGTGAAGCGACGAAGCAGATTGCCGAAGTGATGAAGCCGCTGGGCATCGAGTACCAGGCCGACAAGGGTGGCCCGGGCCCGGACGTCGGCCCACTGGCCGCCAAGGGCGGTGCGTGGGCGTGGCTGGCGCAGGATGGCTCGGACTACTTCCACCTGCACCACACCGCCGACGACACGCTGGACAAGATCGACCCGAAGGCACTGGCGCAGAACGTAGCCGCGTACACCGTGTTCGCCTACCTGGCGGCGGAAGCGGATGGCAGCTTCGGCAGCGAGGCCAAGGCGACCACGCCGCCGAACGAATGATGCTGTAGCGTCGGGCCATGCCCGGCGAGCGCAGCGGGAAAAGTGGTGCGAACCGCGGTTCGCACCCACCGGGCAATGGCGTGGATCAGAGCCCTCGCCCTTGGCGAGGGCTCTGACCCCGATCCTGTCAGCCTTCCCACACGCTGGTGTTGCGCACGCCCAGCAGTTTCGGGTTGAACAGCGGATCCTTGCCGGCCTGGCGATGCTGCTCGTAGTCACGCAGCGCCGCCAAGGCCGGTTTCTGCAGCAGCAGGATGGCGATGATGTTCAACCAGCTCATCAGGCCGACGCCGATGTCACCCAGCGACCAGGCCACCGTTGCACTGTTCACCGCCGAGTACCCGGTCGCTGCCAGGAACAGCAGCTGGAAGCTGCCCATCACCCACGGCGTCGGCCGATCGCGGCACAGATAACTGACGTTGGTCTCGGCCATGTAGTACAGCGCGAGGATGGTGGTGAACGCGAACGGCAGGATCGCCAGCGCTACGAACGAACGGCCGAAGCCCGGGAGCGCGGATTCCACCGCATGCTGCACGAAGCGTGGCCCGGCCTCGACACCCGGCAGATTGCCCAGTAACAGGCGCGCCTCATCCGGAATGCCGTTCACCGCGGGGTCGTAGACGTTGTACAGGCCGGTGGACAGGATCAGGAAGGCGGTCGCACTGCACACCACCATCGTGTCGATGTAGACCGAGAACGACTGCACCAGGCCCTGCTTGACCGGATGCGAGACTTCCGCGGCGGCGGCCGGATGCGCACCACTGCCCATGCCGGCCTCGTTGGACAGCACGCCGCGACGCACGCCCCACTGGATAGCGGTACCGATCATCGCGCCGAACGCTGCGTCCACGCCGAATGCACTGCGCAGCACCAGCATGATCACCTCCGGCACCTTTTCCGCGTTGAGCACCATCACCAGCGCCGCAACCAGCAGGTAGGCCACGGCCATCAGCGGCACCACCCATTCGGCCACGCGCGCAATGCGCCGCACACCGCCGATGAGGATGGCACCCAGCACCACCAGCAGAACCGCGGTGGTGGTCATCACCGGGACGTCCCAGGCTTCGTTCACCGCGCTGGTGATCGCATTGGACTGGGTGCCAGCCAGCATCGCGCCCGCCAGCACCGTCACCAGTGCGAACAGCACTGCATACCAGCGTTGGCCGAGGCCTTTTTCGATGTAATACGCCGGGCCGCCCCGGTACTGCCCCTTGCCGTCGCGATCCTTGTAGATCTGCGCGAGCGTGGATTCGATGAAGGCACTGGATGCGCCAAGGAAGGCGACGATCCACATCCAGAAGATCGCGCCGGGGCCGCCGAAGGCGATGGCCATGGCGACGCCGGCGATGTTGCCGACGCCCACGCGGCTTGACAGCGAAATGGACAACGCCTGGAACGGCGACACGCCGGCATCGGAGCGCTCATGGCGGAACATCAGGCGCAGCATGTCCGGCAACGCACGCAACTGGATGAAGCGCGTGCGCACGCTGAAGTACAGGCCGGTGAGCAGGCACAGCACCACCAGGTAGGGACTCCAGACGACGCCAAGGATCGTGTTGACGATGGATTCGATGTTCATCGGCGGCCCCTCAGAAGAACATGCCCAAGGCAATCTGGGGGCTGACGATATGGCTGGTGTTGCGGCCCGCCACGCTGAACTCCACGCCGGCGATCAGGCCCAGCGTCGGGCTGAAGTGGTACTCCACGGCCGGCGCCAGGGTGACGCTGCGGCTGGCCGGGCGATGCTCTTCGATCCGTTCGATCGCACCGCTGCTGTTGCGTGCGAAGCCGCTGAGGCGCTGGCCTGTCTCGCGGCTGGCGGCCACCTCCATCACGCCCACCCAACGCGAATTGAAGCTGTACTCGGCGCCGACCGACAGGCCCAGCACCGACCCGCGGGAGATATGTCCCTGGAAGCTGTCATCGGTGCCGTAGACGCTGGTGCCGGATATGGCGGTGCGCGACGGTGCCGGCCCGGCACTGAGCTGGGCACGCCAGCGCACGGGGCGGTCATTGCCCAACCACACGACCTGCTGCACGCCCAGCGCTGCAGTGGTGCGCTGAACGCCGTCGCCCTGCGCATCGAGCGGATTGCCGGCGATGCGATCGTGGCTGCCGGTGCTGAAACGCTGCACCAGCGCGACCGAGATGGCCGGACGGGTGCCATCGGCATTCGGCGCCTGCAGCAGGTACTGCAGCCGCGCGGTGGTGTCACCGGCACGGAAGCCGCTGCTGCGCGCACCGCCGGACTCCGAGCGCGATGCACTGAGATTGACCTGGCCCATCACCCGGTCGCTGAAGCCATAGATGATCGGCACCACCGTGGCCCATGCACCGCTACGTTGCCCACTGCGGCGGCGATGGCCGCCATCGTCGTAATGATCGCGACTGTCGATCCGCACCAGATAGGGTTCGATGTACCAGTTGCCCTGCGGCAGGCCGGCCGGATTGGGGGTGATCAGCGGGCCGGTGAAGTTGACACCGTCAAGACTGCGTTCGTCAGCCGCTGCGTGGGCACTGGCAAGGACGTTGGCCAGCACCAGCAATGCGACGAGGGTACGGCGAGGATGATGCATGACAGCCACTCCTGGACAGCATGGGATGGAATTCCACCCTGCGTCGCCAGAAGCGGCTGACCAATAAGGAAACTTTCAAAACATCATGCGTGCTTGACGCAATTGCCGGCCCCGGAAGGGGTCAGAGCCCTCGCCTGCGGCAAGGGATCCGACCCCGAACATGGCGAGCCGCTGGGGTCGGATCAGCCGCGACGGCTGGCCCATTGCGCCAGCAGTACCGCCGTGGCCGAGGCTACGTTCAGGCTCTCCACCGCGCCGCTGCCGGGAATCGAGACCTGCAGGTCGCACGCCCCCGCCAGGCTGCGGTCCATGCCCTCGCCTTCGGCACCCATCACATACACCAGGCGGGCCGGCAGCGAGCTGCGGAACACGTCATCACCGCCCTCGACCAGGGTCGCGGCCAGGCCGAAACCGGCTGCGCGCAATTGCGCCATTGCCTGATCGGTCTCCGGCAGCTGCACCAGCGGCACCGCTTCGGCACCGCCTTCGGCAACGCGCGCGGCGGCGCCGGACAGGGCCAGCGTGCTGCCGGCCGGCAACAGCAGCGCCTTGGCACCGAAGTGCGCGGCCGAGCGCAGGATCGCGCCGAGGTTGTGCGGGTTGCCCACGCCATCGAGCCACAGTGCCAGCGCCGGGGCCTCGCCGACCTGCTCCAGCCACTGCGCCAGCGGCAGTGCAGGTGCACGCAGCACATCAGCCACCACCCCTTCGTGATGGGTGGTGCCGGCGAGCTTGTTCAGATCGCCATCCTCGACCACGCGGTAGCCCACGCGGTTGGCAACGCACCACTTCAACAGCGGCTGCAGGCGCGGGATGCGTGCTTCCAGCAGGTACAGCTTGCGCAGCGCCTGCGGCCGCGCTTCGAACGCAGCCAGCACGGCATTCAGGCCGTACAGACGCAGCTCATCGCTGCCACCGCGCCCACCACCGCCCGTGGCCGGCACCTCCGGGCGCGGCAACGGCGTTGCGCGCGGCGGACGGGCGGACGGGCGGCGGTTGTTCCAAGGGTTGTTCACTTACACACTCTCCTGCTTGCGCTGGCGCCAGAAATCGGCGTTCTTGATGCCCAGGGCATCAGGGTCGAACACCGGATCCAGGCCCAGCTTCTTCTGTCGTTCGTAGTCACGCAGGGCCAGCATCGCCGGCTTCTGGATGATGAGGATGGCGATGATGTTCAGCCAGGCCATCAGGCCGACGCCGATGTCGCCCAGCGCCCAGGCCAGGGTGGCATTGTGGAACGCGCCGAACACCACCATGCCGATGATGCCCAGGCGCAGCAGCAGCACGGTCAGCGGCCGCTTCCTGTTGTGGTTCACATAGCTGAGGTTGGTCTCGGCCATGTAGTAGTACGCCATGATGGTGGTGAAGGCGAAGAAGAAGATGGCCACCGATACGAACGCCGAACCCCAGCCCGGCAGCACCGCTTCCACGCCGGCCTGGGCGTAACCGGCGCCTTCCGGAATGCCGGCCAGGCCCTGGAAGATCGGCGCGGCGCCCTCCACCGGCGAGTACACGTTGTAGGTACCGCTGGCCAGGATCAGGAACGCGGTGGCGGTGCACACCATCATGGTGTCGAAGTAGATCGCGAAGGCCTGCACATAGCCCTGCTTGGCCGGATGCGAGACTTCCGAGGCGGCCGCCGCGTGCGGGCCCGAGCCCTGGCCGGCTTCGTTGGCGTAGATGCCGCGCTTGATGCCCCACTCCACGGCCAGGCCCATCATCGCGCCGAACGCGGCATGCGTGCCGAAGGCGCTCTTGAAGATGATGCCGAACATTTCCGGCACGCGGTCGTAGTTGATGATCATGATGATGATGGCCATCAGGATGAAACCGGCAGCCATGAACGGCACCACCACCTCGGCGAAGTTGGCGATGCGCTTGACGCCACCGAAGATCACCACGCCCAGCAGCAGCGCCACCACGATGCCGATCCCCAGCTTCAGCGCCTGCACCGATTCCATGCCGAAGGCCTGGCCATCGAGCGGACCGCACAGCGCGGTGCCACGGCAGGCGTTGATGATGCTGTCGGCGATGGCGTTGGCCTGCACGCCCGGCATCAGGAAGCCTGCGGCGATGATCGTGGCGATGGCGAAGGCCAGCGCATACCACTTCAGGCCCATGGCCTTTTCGATGTAGTACGCCGGGCCACCGCGGTAGCGGCCTTCGGCGTCCTTGGTCTTGTAGATCTGCGCCAGGGTGCATTCCACGTACGAGGTGGACGCGCCGAGGAAGCCCATCACCCACATCCAGAAGATCGCACCGGGACCGCCGAATGCGATGGCGGTGGCCACACCGGCGATGTTGCCGATGCCCATGCGGCCGGCCATCGACATGGCCAGCGCCTGGAACGAGGACACACCGGCGTCGGATTTCTCACCCTTGACGGTGAGGCGGCACATCTCGAGGAACCCCCGGATCTGCATGAAGCGCGTGCGCAGGCTGAAGAACAGGCCGGCGCCCAGGCACACGAAGATCAGTGCCTTGCTCCAGATGATGCTGTTGATGAAGTGTACGGTTGCTTCCACGCGCGCTCTCTCCAGTCGGCGGGTTGTAAGGACGTCCCGTCGGCTGGAGGGGACCGGTCGATTCTCCCTGATCGAAGGCCGCTGCGGTAGCGCCATTGGTCGCGCCGGGCCATGACCGGAGAGCGGAGAAGGGGTCAGATCCCTTTTCCACTGGAAAAGGGATCTGACCCCGGGCCGTTCAGGGCAGCTGCGTGCGCACCCGGGCGAAACGGCGCAGGTCGTGCAACACGCCGCGCTTGTAGACCGCACAGCGCTCCACGCCCTCTTCCTGGAAGCCGTTCTTCTCCAGCACCCGGGCCGAGCCGAGGTTGAAGTCGACCACGGTGGCCTGCAGCCTGAACAGGCGCAGCTCATCCATCACCCACGGGGCGAACAGGCCGACCACGCGGGTCATCAGGCCGTGCCCCCAATAGGCCCGGCCCAGCCAGTAACCCAGTTCGGCGGTATGCCCACGCTCGGCCAGCCCCTGTTGGGCACCGACGCTGCCACAGGCCTGGCCGTCGATCTCGATGGCCAGGTTCAGGGTGCTGGGGGCTAGTACGCGGCCCGCGAGGAAGGCCTCGCCATCCTCGCGCGTGTACGGATACGGGAAGCGGTCGCGCAGGCCGCGCGACACCTCGGCGTCGTTGGCGTGGCGCAGCAGGGATTCCAGGTCGCCGGGCTGCCACGGGCGCAGAGTGAAGCCTTCGCCCTGCAGTGGTGGGGTCAGAGCCCTTTCCCCTTGGGAAAGGGATCCGACCCCGTCGACAGGCCGGTCAGGCATGACCACCCACCGACGGCGATTCCGCTTCCTGCTTCTCCAGCTCGCGCTTCACCGCTTCCGGCGAACGGGTGTACGGCGCCAGCCGCGCGTAGAACGCCGGCACCACGAACAGCGACAGGAAGGTCGAGAGGGTCACACCGAAGATGATCACGATGCCGATCGTGCCACGGCTGGCCGAACCAGGACCACCGGCGACCACCAGCGGGATCGCGCCGACCACGGTGGCGATCGAGGTCATCAGGATCGGGCGCAGGCGCACCATCGCCGACTCGATGATCGCCTCGCGCACGCTGCGCCCATCGTCGCGCAGCTGGTTGGCGAATTCGACGATGAGGATGCCGTTCTTCGCGGCAAGGCCGACCAGCATCACGATGCCGATCTGGCTGAACAGGTTCACGGTACCGCCACTCACCCACAACCCGACCAGCGCGCCGAGTACGCCCAGCGGCACGGTCAGCATGATGGTGAGCGGATGGATGAAGCTCTCGAACTGCGCCGCCAGCACCAGGTACACCACCAGCAGCGCCATCGCGAAGGTCAGCAGCACCGCGCCGCCGGCGCTCTGGTACTCGCGCGATTCGCCCTTCCAGTTCACCTGCGCGTACTGCGGCAGCTCTTCCTGGGCTACGTTCTGTGCCCAGGCAATGGCTTCGCCCAGCGGATAACCGGGCGCCAGGCCGGCACTGATGGTGATCGAGCGCAGTCGGTTGAAGCGGTTCAGGGTGCCGGCCTCGGCCACTTCACTCAGCGTGACCAGGTTGGACAGCGGCACCAGCTCGCCGGAGTTGGCGCGCACGCGGATCGCGGCCAGGTCGGCCGGGCTGGCACGACCATCGCGACCGGCCTGCACCAGCACGTCGTACTCCTCGCCGTTGTCGACGAAGGTGGTGACGCGACGCGAGCCCATCATGGTTTCCAGCGCCGAACCGATCGCGGTGACCGGCACGCCGAGATCGGCCGCACGCTGGCGGTCAATGTTCACCCGCATCTGCGGCCGGGTTTCCTTGTAATCGGAATCGGGGCCGACCAGGCCGGGATTGTCGGCCATGCGCAGCAGGATGCGGTCGCGCCACTGCGCGATCTCGGCATATTCCGGGCCGCCCAGCACGATCTGGAACGGTTGGCCGCCGCTGCGCACCAGGCCACCACCCACCTGCGTGCGTACGCGCACGCCGCGGATGGTATCCAGTTCCTTCTGCAGTTCGTTGGCGACTTCGGGCGTACCCTCGCTGCGCTGGCGCCACGGCTGCAGGAAGATGCTGACGCGGCCGGTATGCATTTCCTCGCTGGCGCCCCAGCCGCCCGGCACGCGGGGGTTGGCACGCACGATCGGCTTGTCCGGGCCGACATGCGGTGCCAGCAGCGCTTCCACCTGCTGCACCTGCTGCACGGTGTAGTCGTAGCCGGCGCCTTCCGGGCCGTCGATCATGATCTGGAACGAACCACGGTCTTCGGCTGGCGCCAGTTCCGACGGCAGCAGCTTGAGCAGGCCCCAGCTGGCGGCCAGCGCAGCCACCATCACCAGCAGGTAGATCCAGGTGCGGTCGACATGGTGATCGAGAACCCGCCCATAGGCACCCGCAAGGCGTTCCAGGTTGCGGTTGATGAAGCCGTGCAGGCCTCGCGGGGCCTGCCCGGTATGCGGCTTGAGCAGCTTGGAAGCCATCATCGGCGTCAGTGTGAGCGCAACGAACGCGGACAACGCCACGGCAGCGGCCAGCGCCACGGCCAGTTCGCGGAACAGTCGCCCGGTGTTGCCCTCCAGGAAGCCGACCGGCAGGAACACCGCCACCAGCACGGCAGTGGTGGCGATCACCGCGAAGGCGACCTGCGCGGTGCCGCGCTTGGAGGCCACCAGCGGTGGTTCGCCCAGGTCGATGCGGCGCTGCACGTTTTCCACCACCACGATCGCATCGTCCACCACCAGGCCGATGCACAGCACCAGCGCCAGCAGGGTCAGCAGGTTGATCGAGAAGTCGAACGCATACAGCGCGATGAACGCCGCCACCAGGCAGACCGGCACCGTCACCGCCGGAATCAACGCGGCGCGGAAGCTGCCGAGGAACAGCCAGATCACCGCCAGCACCAGGATCATCGCTTCCACCAGGGTGGCGTAGACGCGGTCCACTGCAGCTTCGATGAAGGTGGTGTTGTCGAAGGCGACGAAGATCTGCGTGCCCTTGGGCAGGGTCAGCGCCACCCGCTCGGCCTCAGCGCGCGCAGTGCGTGCCACGTCCAGCGAGTTGGCGGTGGAGGTCTTGACGATGCCCAGGCCGATGCCGGGCTCGCCGTTGCTGCGGTAGTACGCGCGGCGTTCGGCCGAGGCCAGCTCGATCTTCGCCACGTCGCCCATGCGCACCACGTAGCCGTCGCGGCCCTTGCCCAGCGGGATGGTCGCGAAATCCTCGGGCTTGATGTAGTTGCGTTCCACGCGCAGGGTGAAATCGCGGTCGGTCGACTCGATGCGGCCGGCCGGCAGCTCCACGTTCTCGTTGCGCAGTGCGGTTTCCACGTCGCCGGTGGTCAGCCCGCGCGCGGCCAGCTGGTCACGGTCCAGCCAGATCCGCATCGCATAGCGCTGGCGGCCGCCGATGCGGACCTGGGCCACGCCATCGAGGCTGGAGAAACGATCGACCACGTAGCGGTCGGCGTAGTCGCTCAACTCCAGCGTGTCCATGGTCGAGGACACCATGTTGAACCAGATGATCGGGTCGGCATCGCTCTCGACCTTGGCAATCTCTGGTGGCCGCGCCTCTTCCGGCATGCGGTCGGCGACGCGGCTGACCGCATCGCGCACGTCGTTGGCCGCCGCTTCGATATCACGGTTGGAGGTGAACTCGATGCTGACCTGCGAGCGGCCGTTGGTGCTACGCGCGTTGATCGTATCGATGCCTTCGATGCCAGCCAGCGCATCTTCCAGCACCTGGGTGATGCGGCTTTCGATGACCGCCGCCGACGCGCCGGTGTAGTCCACCGACACCGAAACGATCGGAGGGTCGATGGCGGGCAGTTCGCGCAGGGTCAGGCGGGTGAAGGACATCACGCCCAGCACCAGCAGCAACAGGCTCATCACCACGGCGAACACCGGCCGCTGGATGGAGATGTCGGACAGCTTCATCCGCCGTGGCCCTCGGTCGCGATCGGCGCCGGCGCGTCAGCCGGTTTGGCGCCAGAGGCCGGTGCGGCGTCCTTCGCAGCGACCTTCAGGCCCGGGCGCAGCTTGCCGGTGCCATCGACCACGATGCGCTGGCCTGCTTCCAGGCCCTGCCGGATCTCGACCACGCCGGCACGGCGCGCGCCGGTTACCACGTCCACCCGCTCGACGCTGTCGTCGGCCTTGATGCGGTACACGAAGGTATCGCGGCCGACCTGTACCACGGCGATTTCCGGGACCACCAGCGCCGGGCGCTCGGGGCGGAACAGGCGCACGTCCAGCAGCATGCCCGGGCGCAATGCGTGGTCGCCATTGGCGAAATCGGCGCGCACGGTCACCGCACGGGTGGCCGGATCGATGCGCGCATCGATGGTGCTGACCACGCCCTCGAAGGTGCGACCCGGCCAGGCCACGCTGGTGGCACTGACCTTGTCACCAACGCCCAGCGCAGCCAGCTCCACTTCCGGCACCTGGAAATCGACATGCATGTGCTCGATGTCGTCGAGCGTGGCGATGACCGTGGTCGGGGTCAGCAGCGATCCCGGACTGACCTGGCGGATGCCAAGCACACCGGCAAAGGGCGCACGCACACGGCGGTCGCCAATGTCTGCCTGCATCTGCATCACGCGCGCCTCGGCGGCGTCGCGGATCGACTTCTGCGTATCCAGCGTGGCGCTGGACACCAGCCGCTGGGCGGCCAGTTCGCGCTGGCGCTTGTACAGCTGATCGGCTTCATGGAAAGTGGCCTGCGCCTGCACCAGTGCGGCTTCCTGGGCCTGCCCGCGCAGCGTCACGATCGGCGCACCGGCAGCAATGTGCTGGCCGCTCTCGAAGTGCACTTTCTCGACGATCTCGCTCACTTTGGCAGTGACGCTGATCGACTCGCGCGCCTTGGCCGTGCCCAGTGCCTGCAGGGTGTCGTTCCACTGCGTGGGCTGCACGACCTGCGCGGTGACCGGCACCGCTTCGCCCTGCCGACGTGCGGCGGCCTCCTGTTTGCCTGCGCACCCGGCCAGCACGGCCAGGCTGAGGCCGAGGGCCAGGGTCGAAGCGATACGAGCCAACATGAACGGTCCTGATTGATCCACGGCCGCCGAGTGTAGGCAAGTGCCCATAAAAGCGGTATGTGCCAAGCGTTTACCGGCGTGGAACTTAGGCTGCGATAGCGCCTTGAACCCGTTCCGTGCAAGGCTGCCATGGGCAGTGTCGGCGTGTGTCGGGGTGTATCCAGTGGTGCACCATCGCGGCCGTCATCGTAGAGTCGAACCTGCCCGACCGAGGGCGTCGGGCGGGGACGGATCCTGGCGGGGATCCGGCCCCGTTTTTTTATGCCCGGCGGATCAATACCGGTAGTTCAACTTCATCCACACGCTGCGCCCCGGCTCGTTGATCCGCACCGGGTCGGCCGGGAAGCCGAAGTCGGCGCTGCCGGCCAGGTTCAGGTGCTCGCTGTAGGCGCGGTCGAACAGGTTGTCGACGCCGGCGCTGAGCTGCAGCTGCGAACTGAAACGGTACGCGGCATTGAGCGCGAAGGTGGCAAACCCGGCGCTCGGCCCGAGGTCCTGCGCGACCACGTTGCCCTGTCCATCTGCGACACGATGCTGATGGGTCACCGCGCGCAGCAATGCGCCGGCACTCCAGCGCTGGCCCTCCCAGTTCGCGCTCAGGCGTGCTTCCAACGGCGGCATCTGCGGCAGCGGACGCTGCTGGTCGCGGTTCTCTCCCCAGGCATAGGCCAGCGTGCCGCCCAGCTTCCACTGCTCGGTCAGGCTCACTTCCAACCCGGCCTCGGCACCGGCAATGCGCGCCTCGACGTTGCTGGCCTGGCTCATGCCCATCATGCCGCTGCCGTGGTAGGTGAACAGGATGTAGTCCTGGATCTGCCCGGCATAGGCCGAGACCCAGGCCTGCACGCGCGGTCCCTTGTACTGCAGGCCCACGTCGAGCTGGGTGGTGCGCTCGGGCTGGATGCCGGCAAACGCGTTCATTGCACCGGCCGGTCCGTGGTCGGGCGAGAACAGCTCCCAGTAGTCGGGCATGCGTTCGCTGTGGCCGAGGCCGGCGTACCAGGTCAGGCCGTCGGCCAGGTCCTGCTCGTAGCGCAGGAAGCCACTGCCGAGCCACGCCTTGCGCTTTTGCTCGGCCGTTGGGTTGGGCCGGCTGCCCATCATTCCACGGATCGACTGCCGCTCATCACGCACGCTGGCACGATCGATGCGCAGGCCGCTGATCCAGCGCTGATCGGTGCCGGCGCCGAGGGTCAACTCGGTGAAAACGCCATAGCGGCGGAAGCTGGCATCGGTCTGCCACGCCGCCTGGCGATAGGTGCCCCGGCCCATGCCCATTCGCCCACGATGGCGGCTGTCCTCGCCATCCACACCCGCCACCAGTTGCACGTCCTGCCGGCGCCACTCGGAACTGACCCGGCCGCCCTGGGTGCGTCGGTCCACGTTCGATGCCATCGGCATCGGCATCATGCTGTGCGGATTCGGCGTTCGCAGCGTGTAGTTGTCCATCACGTGGTCGGCCTCGTTGTAGTACACGTTGGCCTGCACTGTGTCCCAGGCACCCGGCAGATTGCGCTTCTCGAAGCGCGCGGCGTAGCTGGTGCGTTCGAACGCGGCACCGTCCATGCCGCGCCCCGCGTAGCGTGCGATCGCATCGCCGGCACCGGCAGAAATTTCCAGCAGCGTGTCGGCATCCGGCGTCCAGCCGATCGCCACGTCACCGTTCCACTTGCGCCACTGCGATGGCACCACATCGCCGTTGCCGTCCTTGTAGTCATCGGCTTCGGAACGGTTGCCGCTGGCGCGCACATAGCCGGTCGGGTTGCCCAGGGTCAGGTCCAGCACCTGGTCGTTGCGGTTGCGCGAACCGACCAGCGTACTGGCATCGGCACGCAGGCCCGGTTCCTCGAAGCGCGGTGTATCGCGTTCGAAGCGCACGGTGCCGGCCGAGGCACCTGCCCCCCAGCGCACGCTCTGCGGGCCCTTGATGATGGTCAGGCGGTCGAAGCTCTCCGGTGCGATGTAGGACAGCGGGTTGTCCATGCGCGAGGGGCAGGCGCCGATCAGGTTGCCGTCATTGCTGAGGATGTTCAGGCGCGAACCCAACATGCCGCGCAGCACCGGGTCACCGTTGGTGCCGCCGTTGCGGATGGCGGAGAAGCCAGGAACGGTCTTCAGGTAATCGGCGCCGTCACTGGCAGGGACCGGCTGCCGCGGCAGGCGTGGATCGGTCACCCAGTGCAGTGGCGACGAAGGCGCGGCGGCGGTGACCACCAGCGTATCGAGAGTGCGCGCCTCTTCGGCGGGCGCGGCATGGGCGAGCGTTGCAGCTGCGGCCAGGCCAAGGGCAACCGGCAGGCGCACGCAGGCGCCCGCGGGGCGGGAAGTCATTTTCATCGGAACAGCTCCAAGGTACGCACGCGCGCACGGCGCCCGGTCAGGCGTCGTGCGGCAGATTCGACAGGAAAATCAGCGGACGATGGAGGCGCGCGGTGGCCCACGCGCGGCGTGTGCCGGCCAGCGCAGTGCCGGTAGTACCTGCTGTGACCACGGGAATACCAGCCGCGGCCGCCACAGCAGTGGCAACAGCAGCACCAGTACAGCCAGCCACGGCAGCAGGCGCATGGCCAGCACGCAGTATTCGCAGGCTTCGCCATGCATGGCGTGGGGATCGGCCGGTGGGGTCGGACTCCGTTGCCCGTGCAGAGGGCTCTGACCCACTGCGGCAGCGTCGTGGTGCATGTGCGCGTGGTCCATGCCTGCCATCGCCGCGTGGTCCATCGGCGGCGCCTGCAGCGCGCGGCTGACCAGTGGCGCAAGCACCATCAGCAGCGTCGCCAGGACGGCGAGCTGCAGCAGGAGGCGCTGCGGGCGGGACAGGCGGGTCACCCCGCTAGTGTAGAGGCGGGTCCAGGGTTGCCCGTGCGACGAACCGTCGCAGGCGTTTGCGACACCCCGTCGCGGGGGTGTTCGGCAGGGCTGCGCCCTGCACCTGCAGAGACCACGTCCACGGCAAGAGCCCAAGCAACAGCAAAAGCAAAAGCGGTTTCCTGTGGGTAGGCGGGGTGGGTCCGGTTGCGGGGGACGCCGTAAATACGTCCATGCAGGCTCGGCTCACGCCCCCGCAACCGGACCCACCCCGCCTTCGACAGTCTTCTGCGGTCTGTTGAAACGGCTCTTGGGGTCAGATCCGTTTTCCGCAGGAAAACGGATCTGACCCCAGATGCATTTCCATATCTGACAGGTTTCATCCACGCATGGCGTGGATCTACCGTGTCGACCAAGGTCGACACCTACCAACAGCCATCGGAATCTGTCAGAGGCGGGGCGGTGTGGGCAGGCAGGACCGTTGGCGCCATGGATGGCGCCATCGAGCCCCCAGGGATGGGTTTACGGCGTGTCCTGCCTGCCCACACCGCCCCGCCGCCCCACGGAAGCCAGCAGTTGCAGTTGCTTCGGCTTTTGCCTTTGATTCGGCAGGTGCAGGGCTGCACGCCCTGCTCGACCCACCTCACACCGTGATGGTCTGGGTCAGCGACTCCCAGGTCGGTGGCACCGGCCACGCTGCGGCCTGGTTTCCATCCAGCACCCGCCGCAGGTCGCGCGGATCAATCTGTGGGGCCAGCACGTGCACCAGCTCCAGCGCGTAATCACGCAGCACGCGGTCGCGCGGCAACACCGCCCAGGCGATGCACTCGCTGATCGGATCCGGCGCCGGCCACGACCTCAGGTCTTCGTCATTGGAACTGACCGCCATCTCGGCCAGCAGGCCTACGCCCAGGCCCGTGCGCACGTAGGTCTTGATCAGGTCGGCATCGAGCGCGGTCAGCGCCAGGTCGGGCACCAGCCCATTGGCGGCGAAGGCGCGTTGCAGGGAAGAGTTCGGTCGGGTCGAGGATTCGTAGCTGATCAACGGCTGGCGGGCCAGCGCGGCCAGGTCCGGTGCGCGGCCGGCGCGGTCCAACGGGTGGCCCTTGGGTACCACCACCAGGCGCCGCCAGCGGAACAGCGGCACTGCGATGCCGTCGGTTGGCTCACCGCCTGCGGTGCTGATGATGGCGATATCGGCGTCACCCTGGTTCAAGCGGTCCAGCGCGTCGGTTTCACCGGCCTGCTGCAGGTGCACGCTGACCTGCGGATAGGCCTGCTTGATCGCCGCCACCGCCGGCGGCAACACGAAGCGCGCCTGGGTGTGCGTGGTGGTCAGGATCAGCTGGCCCTGGCTTTCGCGCCGCTGGTTTGCCGCGTACGTACGGATGTTGTTGGCTTCGGCCAGCACTGCGCGGGCACGCGCGATGACTTCGGTTCCGGCCGGGGTAACCGACTCCAGGCTGCGCCCCTTGCGCACGAACAGCAGGAAGCCGAGCTCGTCCTCCAGCTGCTTGAGCTGCTTGGACAGGCCGGGCTGGGTGGCGTGCACGCGCGAGGCGGCCAGCGTGATGTTCAGCTCGGCGTCGGCGATGGCTACCAGGTAGCGCAGCTGGGTCAGCGTCATGGGCAGGCAGGCGGCATGGGGCGGAAGTCCACTCTAGGGTCAATTGCCGTCACCAGCTTATAACCAAAGGTTGTTTAAGAAAGGTATCTGGTCATTTCCGGGCGTCATATGCCGGCGCTACGGTCAGCCGGCAGCCGCTGGCCTGAACGGCCAGCCCTCCCCCCTTCGCCCGCCGTGACCCGTCGCGGCCCCGTTTCCGGAGCGCTCCCATGGCCCTGTACGACTCCATCCTCGATACCGTCGGCAACACCCCCATCGTCAGGCTGCAGCGCCTGGCGCCGCCACAGGTCAGCGTCTACGCCAAGGTCGAGTCGTTCAACCCGGGCGGCTCGGTGAAGGACCGCCTGGCGCTGGCGATCATCCTCGATGCCGAAGCACGCGGCCTGCTCAAGCCGGGCGACACGATCGTGGAGGCCACCTCGGGCAACACCGGCGTGGCACTGGCGATGGTCGCCGCCGCGCGCGGCTACAAGTTCGTGGCCACCATGGTCGAAACCTTCTCGGTCGAGCGCCGCAAGCTGATGCGTGCCTACGGCGCCAAGGTGATCCTGACCCCGGCCGCCGAGCGCGGCAGCGGCATGGTGCGCAGGGCGGCCGAGCTGGCCGAGCAGCACGGCTGGTTCCTGGCCAGCCAGTTCGCCAACCCGGCCAACCCGGCGTATCACCGCAACACCACCGCTGCCGAGATCCTGCGCGACTTCGCCGGCAAGCGGCTGGACTACTTCGTCAGCGGCTGGGGCACCGGCGGCACGCTCACTGGCGTAGGCGAAGTGCTGAAGGTGGCACGCCCGCAGACCCGCATCATCGCCACCGAACCGGCCGGCGCCGCCCTGCTCAAGGGGGATGACTGGAAGCCGCACAAGATCCAGGGCTGGACCCCGGACTTCGTGCCGGACGTGCTCAACCGCGACGTGGTGGATGAACTGGTCTCGGTCGAAGACGATCGTGCAATCGCCACCGCGCGTCGCCTGGCCGCCGAGGAAGGCATCTTCGTCGGCATCTCCGCCGGCGCCACCGTGGCCAGCGCGCTGGACATCGCTGCCCGCGCTGAACCGGGCTCGGTGATCCTTGCGATGCTGCCGGACACCGGTGAACGTTACTTCTCCACGCCGCTGTTCGCCGATGTGAACGAAGGATCCGACGACGACTGGCTGGCCGGCCTGCCGTAACAGCAGGGGTCAGAGCCTTTTCCGTGCGGAAAAGGATCCGCCCCCTTCCCGCTTCAGCCTGCGTGAAGGCGTCGCCCGCCATCGTGCGCGAAGGCCGTTGGATCGCAGCGCGTGAGACGGTCATGACGCAGCATCGATGCCCTGTCCCCTACCGTGGGAACAGCCGGCGCAGATGCTGCGCGGATCACCTCACAGGCAGGAGACGGACGCATGAAGATCGAGGTTTGGCAGGGCGACATCACGACCCTGGCGGTGGATGCGATCGTCAACGCGGCCAATGAAACGCTGCTCGGTGGCGGCGGTGTCGACGGCGCGATCCATCGTGCGGCCGGGCCCGCCTTGCGGGCCGAATGCGAGCAGTTGCCGGAGCTGCGCCCGGGCGTGCGTTGCCCGACGGGTGAAGTGCGCGCCACCGGTGCCCATGCGTTGCCGGCGCGCCATGTACTGCACACGGTAGGCCCGGTCTGGCACGACGGCCAGCGCGATGAACCGGCGTTGCTGGCCAACTGCTACTGGAAGTCACTGCAGCTGGCCGAATCACTGGGCGTGCACTCCATCGCCTTCCCGGCGATCAGCTGCGGCGTGTATGGCTACCCGTTGTACCAGGCCGCGCAGATCGCGGTCACCGAAACACTGGCCTGGCAGCGCAGCCATGCGCAACCGATGCGCATCGTGCTGGTGGCGTTCAATACCGCAACGGCCAAGGCCTACCAGCAGGCGTTGAGCGCCGCCGGGCAAAGTGCTGACAGCGAACCGCGTGGGTCGCTGCTGCCGCCGCTGGGCGATGCGGGCCTTGCCGCCGCGCACTGAACCGTGGTGCTTCAGGTAAAAGAAAAGGCCGGGCATTGCCCGGCCTTTTCCGTTGCAGCGTAGTGCTCTTCCACGCACGGCGTGGATCACACTCAGCGACTGGAGGCTTCCACCGCGGCGGCATCATCGGCCACGGCGGCTGCATCGGCTGCGGCACGTGCCGCCGAGGCTGCGGCCCCGTCGGCGCTCGCGCCATCCACCTGCACGCGCACTTCCACCATGCCTGCGCCATTGTTCAGGCTGGACACATCGACGGTGTAGTGACCGGCCGGCAGGGTTTCTTCCAGGCGTGAATTGGTACCGTTGCCGCCGTCGTCGTCGGTCAGCTCGACATCGCCGCCAACCACGCGCAGCAGGGTATCGACCTGGCTGGAGATCGCATCCAGGCGCACATCGGCCGGGCGGTCCAGGGACAGCAGGAAGCGGCGGCGGCCATCGTTGTCGAGCATCGTGTACACGCTCCCCGACTTCGGCAGCGCCGTACCATCGCGCTCGACCAGATTGCCGGGCAGCTCGATGCGGGTGGCCGACAGGGTGAACATGCCGCTGACGCCGTCGCCCAGGCCACGCGCGGTCAGGGTGTACTTGCCCGGCTTCAGCGACAGGGTCAGGCGCGAGTTGGTGCTGTCACCGCCGTCGTCATTCTCGGCATCCACGCCCTGGCCCGACAGCTTCAGCACTGGATCGAAGACCTCCGACACCAGGCGGATCTCGTACAGGCCGGCCTTGTCCACCTGCAGGGTGTAGTCCTGGGAACCACCGGCCAGCATGTCGACGATCTCGCCGCTGCCCGCCAGCGGCTTGCCGTCGTACGGCACCAGCTTCTCGGCACGCAGGCGGTACGGACCATAGTCGGTCGAGCCGTTGGCGTTGACCGCCACCTGGTAGATGCCGCCACCGTTGGCACGGAAGGCCAGCGAGACGTCGCCTTCGCGCTCGTAGCCGGTGTTGCTGCTGGCCACCAGGCTGCCGTTGTTGAACACGGCAATCGAGCCACTCAACGAACCGGTCAGCTTCAGTCCGACCAGTTGCTTGTCTTCCAGCTTGATCTGGTAGAGCTGGTGGTGGCTGCCGTCGTTGTAGTTGATGCCGCTGCGCGAGGTGATCTCGCCGGATACCGGCTTGTCGAAATCGAGCGACGCGGCCTTGCCCGCATCCGCGCCGCCGCCGATGCGGTTGCAACCGCCGGCGACCAGGACCGTGGCTACGGCCAGTGTGATTGCTGCCAAACGCATGTTGTTTCTCCTTGGCCTTCCATGTGGTTCCCACGCACCGGCCAGGCGCATGGGGGCGGAAAAGATACCCGCAAAAGCAAACGCCGGCGTGATGCCGGCGCTGCCTTGTTCATCCAGCGATGGGACGGATCAACCGTTCCACTTGCCCAGCGCCGCCAGGCCGTTGTCCCTGGCGCGCTCGTACACGGTCTTCTGGGCAGCAGCGTAGTTGCCCTTCATGTCCTTGGCCCACAGCTTCAACGCGGCCTGCTGCATGGCGCGGCCGTAGGAGAAGCTCAGCGGCCACGGCAGGTTGCCCAGCTGGTTCATCGCGTTCAGGTGCTCGGTGGACTGCTCGTCGCTCTGGCCACCGGACAGGAACACGACGCCCGGCAGGATCGCCGGCACGGTGCTCTTCAGGCACATCACGGTCGACTCGGCCACTTCCTCGACGTCGGCCTGCTCATCGCAGCCCTTGCCGGAGATGACCATCGACGCCTTCAGGATGGTGCCTTCCAGCAGCACGTTCTGCTGATACAGGGCGTCGAACAGCGAACGCAGGGTGGCTTCGGTGACTTCGTAGCAGGTCTCGATGTCATGATCGCCGTCCATGATCACTTCCGGCTCGACCATCGGCACCAGGCCGCATTCCTGGCACAGCGCTGCATAGCGGGCCAGCGCATGGGCGTTGGATTCGATGCAGGTACCCGACGGGATGCTCTCGCCGATGTTGATGACTGCACGCCACTTGGCGAAGCGCGCGCCCAGCTTGTAGTACTCCTGCAGGCGCTCACGCAGGCCATCGAGGCCTTCGGTCACCAGCTCGCCCGGGCAGCCGGCCAGCGGGTGCGCACCCTTGTCCACCTTGATGCCCGGAATCATGCCGTGGTCGGCCATGTACTTGGCGAACGGCACGCCGTCCTTGGTCGACTGGCGGATGGTTTCGTCAAACAGGATGGCGCCGGAAATGTGCTCGTTGAGCTTCGGCGTGGTCAGCAGCAGCTCGCGGTAGGCGCGACGGTTCTCCTCGGTGTTCTCGATACCGACGCCGGCGAAACGCTTGGCGATGGTAGCGGTGGATTCGTCGATCGCGATGATGCCCTTGCCCGGGGCGACCATGGCCTGGGCGGTTTCAGCCAGCTGTTCGATGCTCATGTATTTCCTGTGGCGGGTGCGGGAAAAACACAAGTATAGCCCCGCGGCCCGTTGCCTCGCCGTGGAGGACAGGATGGAAACGCTTCCAATGTCCGCACCGGACACGCCGTGTCCTGCCGTCGGGGGTCAGGGCCCCTGCGGGATCTGACCCCGGGGTCGGATCCACAACGCGGCGCCGGCCCCAGGGCAGCACTACTTACAGGTCGCCCAGGCCGATGGCGCGGCCGTCCTCACCCACTTCCAGCAGGCGCAGGGTATTGGTGGCACCGTGGGTTTCCATGTGCTCGCCACTGGTGAACACGACGCGATCACCGGCCTGCAGCAGTTCCGATTCCACCAGCAGGCGGATGCTGCCGCGCGCGGCTTCACGCGGGGTCAGGCCGCGGCTGTCGAAGTTGATCGGGAACACATCGCGCATCAGCGCCATCTGCCGGCGCGCACCGTCATGGCGGGTCACCGCGAACACCGGCGCCTTGGCCCTGAAACGCGACAGGTAACGTGCGGTGCCACCGGATTCGGTCATCGCCACGATCGCGCGCACGCCCACGTGCTGCGACAGGAACATGGTGGCCATGGCAATCGCCTGGTCGGCACGTTCCAGGTTGCGCGGCGACGCGTTGAAGTCGGTCTCGGTCTGGAACTGGCGCTCGGCACCCAGGCAGATGCGTGCCATCGCCTCCACGGCCTTGACCGGGTAGGCGCCAGCGGCAGTTTCCGCCGACAGCATCACTGCGTCGGTGCCGTCGATGACCGAGTTGGCCACGTCCAGTACTTCGGCGCGGGTCGGGATCGGGCTTTCCACCATCGACTGCAGCATCTGCGTGGCGGTGATCACCACCTTGTTCTGCGCCAGCGAGGCCTTGATGATCTTCTTCTGCAGGCCCGGCAGCTCGGCATCGCCGATTTCCACGCCCAGGTCGCCACGGGCGACCATCACCACGTCGCTGGCCTCGACGATTTCTTCCAGGTTCTCGATTGCCTCGGTGCGCTCGATCTTCGACACCAGCGCGGCATCACAGCCGTGCGAACGGGCGATGTCGCGCGCATCGTTCATGTCCTGCGCATTGCGGCAGAACGACACGGCGATGAAGTCCACGCCAATCTTGGCAACGATGCCGATCAGCTCCTTGTCGCGCTCGGTCAGCGCACCCAGCGAGAGGCCGCCGCCCTGCTTGTTCAGGCCCTTGCGGTCGGACAACACACCATCGTTGAGCACGGTGTTGACGATACGGTCGCCCTGTACTTCCACCACCTGCAACTGCATCAGGCCGTCGTCGAGCAGCAGCACATCACCCGGGCCGACGTCCTGCGGCAGGCCGAGGTAGCTCACGCCCACCTCGCTGGCAGTGCCCGGGCCGGCGTTCTCGCTGGCGATCAGGTCGAAGCGGTCGCCCGCCTTCAGCTGCACCTTGCCTTCGGCGAAGCGCTCGATGCGGATCTTCGGGCCCGGCAGGTCGGCCAGGATGCCCACTTCCACGCCCACGCGGGCCGCAGCGGCACGCACTTCGGCGGCACGCTTGGCCTGGCCGGACGGATCGCCATGGCTGAAGTTGAGGCGCACCACGTTGACGCCGGCGCGGAACAGATCCTCCAGCACGCCCGGCGGGTCAGTGGCCGGACCGAGGGTGGCAAGGATCTTGGTGCGACGCTGACGCTCGAACATGGTGGATGGGCCTCTCCCGATAAAGAACGGAAATTAGCACATCCTTCACGCCGCATGTATACGGTTACAGCCTTGTGCCGCCTGACTTCGCGGGTCATGGAATGGACATCATCCGGACATACGCTGGCGCAGGGGGGCGGTTCTGTGGAGCCGAGCATGGGCTCGGCTCCACAGGAAGCTAGGCCAGCAGCGCTTCCAGCTGCGCCGGCTCACGTGCCAGCTGGCTGGCACCGGCTTCCGTCAATTCCGCCTCTCCGCCAAAGCCCCACAGCACGCCGACACTACGCAGGCCGTGGTGGCGCGCGCCTTCGATGTCCATGCGCCGGTCGCCGATCATCCAGCACTGTGCAGGCTGCACCTGCAGCCGGCGCAGTGCCTCGCCGACCAGTTCCGGCTTGTGGCTGCGCGAGCCATCCAGGGTTGAACCGACGATCTCCTCGAACAGCCCACCGAACGGCAGGTGGGCGAGGATGCGGCGCGCGTGCGGCTCGTTCTTGGCGGTGACCACCGCCAGCCGGTGTCCACGGCCATGCAGCGTGCGCAGCGTGCCTTCCACCTGCGGGTACACCTTGTGCTCGCGCCAGCCTTCGACGTCGAAGCGCTCCCGGTAGTAGCCCACAGCCTGTTCCACCCGCGCCGGTTCGACGAACAACGGCGCGAAGGTGGTGCGCAGCGAAGGACCGATCCAGCCCAGCAGGGTTTCCTGCGGCGGCACCGGATGGTCCATCTTCTGCAGCGCATAGGCGATGCAGGCGGTGATGCCCACCTGCGAATCGATCAGCGTGCCGTCAAGATCGAAGAACAGCACATCCTTGCCGCGCTCGGCGCTCATGCGCCGCGCGCGTCGAGTGCGGCGACAGCCGGCAGGGTCTTGCCTTCCAGGAATTCCAGGAACGCACCACCACCAGTGGAGATGTAGCTGACGTCGCCGGCGATATCGAACTTGTCGACTGCGGCCAGGGTGTCGCCACCGCCGGCGATGGAGAACGCCTTCGAGCTGGCGATCGCGCGGGCCAGCGCTTCGGTGCCCTTGCTGAAGGACTCGAACTCGAACACGCCGACCGGGCCGTTCCAGACCACGGTGCCGGCCTTCTCGATCAGCTGCGCGTACTGCGCGGCGGTCTGCGGGCCGATGTCCAGGATCAGGTCGTCTTCGGCAACGGCATCGACCGCCTTCACTTCCGCGGCAGCGTCGGGCAGGAACTGCTTGGCGGTGACCACGTCAACCGGCAGCGGAATGTCGGCGCCGCGTGCCTTGGCATCGGCCACGATCTTCTTCGCGGTATCCAGCAGGTCCGGCTCGTACAGGGACTTGCCGACGTTGTAGCCAGCTGCGGCGATGAAGGTGTTCGCGATACCGCCACCGACGATCAGCTGGTCGACCTTGCCAACCAGATTGGCCAGCAACTCCAGCTTGGTGCTGACCTTGCTGCCGGCGACGATGGCCAGCAGCGGCTTGGCCGGTGCATCCAGCGCCTGCGCCAGCGCGTCCAGCTCGGCCATCAGCAGCGGGCCACCGGCCGCGACCGGTGCGAAGCGGATGACACCATGGGTGGAGGCCTGCGCACGGTGCGCGGTACCGAAGGCATCCATCACGAACACGTCGCACAGGGCGGCGTACTTCTTCGACAGGGCCTCGTCATCCTTGCCCTCGCCGACGTTCATGCGGCAGTTTTCCAGCAGCACCAGCTGGCCCGGCTGCACGTCGACGCCGTCGACCCAGTCGCGCACCAGCGGAACGTCGCGGCCCAGCAGTTCGGACAGGCGCTGGGCGACCGGTGCCAGCGAATCGGCCTCGCTCCACACGCCTTCCTTCGGGCGCCCCAGGTGCGAGGTGACCATCACCGCCGCGCCCTGCTCCAGCGCGCGCTTGAGCGTCGGCAACGAAGCGGTGATGCGCTGTTCGGAGGTGATGCGGCCATTCTCGATCGGCACGTTCAGATCCTGGCGGATCAGCACGCGCTTGCCGGAGAGGTCGAGGTCGGTCATGCGGACAATGGACATGGGCAACTCTTTGGCTCGGGGACGGGATGCCGGTCTGCGGCAGACGGCCATTGTATCGGGTGCGGCTGGTGGGAGGGCCGATGCCTGCGGCAGGCAGAGGCGCAGGGCAAATGCAACAGCAACAGCAACTGCCAAAGCGCTGGCGCTTCGTGGTGCTGTGAGTGGGCCGGGGTGGTGTGGGCTGGCAGGGGACGCCGTGAATCCATCCCTGGAGGCTTGGCAGCCGCATCCATGCGGCTGACACCCCTGCCAGCCCACACCGCCCCGGCCTCGGCAGGCACCTGAGGTGATGCAGATGGCAAAGGCAAAAGCGGTTTCTGGTGTCGGAGAAAAATGTAGAGCCGAGCCCGTGCTCGGCTGGGTCTATCGCGAACAGCAGCCGAGCATGGGCTCGGCTCTACAAAGAGCGCCCTGCCAAGCAGCTTTTGCTCTCCTTTTTTTCTTTCCGTGGGTGGACGCACACGGAAATTGTCAGAGGCCGGGCGGGGTGGGTTCGCGGGGGTGCCAGCCGCATGGATGCGGCTGCCAAGCCTACAAGGACGTACTTGCGGCGTCCCCCACGAACCCACCCCGCCCGGCCAAGCGCGGCTTTTGCTTTTGCTTTGCACGACCAACCCCACCCACGAGGGGCTGCGCCGTTCGCCGGAACCTACGCCGAAGGCGCAGGCTTCTGCCGAAGCAGGCTGAGCGCCAGGCCACCCACCACCAGTACGCCCAGGCCCAGCAACGCCCACAGCAACCACGATTTCCAATCGCGCTGCGGCTTCAGCGCCGCATCGCCGGCCAGCGGCTCCGGGCTGCCTTCCAGGCGCGCCAGTGTTGGCTGCCACGAAGGATCGTTGCGCTGCCGAAGTTCCTCGATCAGCACCCCGATCGGCGCGTCCGTGCGGCGCGCGGTCGCGCTGCCCACCGCCAGTGCGTAGGGCGCCGCACCCTGGCTCAGGAACACCAGCACTTCCGGCTGGTAACCCAGGCGCAGCGTCGGCGCGGTGGCGGTTTCCGCCGGATTCGCCACCAGTTTCCAGTAGCGGTCGCGGTGCACCCCGCCCAGCGGCTGTGCCGCCGACTGCTGGCGCTGGCCCTGCGTGCCCTGCTGCACCTGGTAGGCGATCCACGGCGCGCTGCGACGTTGCCATTCCGCACTCTCGTCATCGCGGCTGAACAGCGTCCATTGCACCAGGCTGTTATCGGTGCTGGCGACATCGGCACGTGCCACCGGGAACCGGCCATCCATCTCGAAGGTGTACTCGCCCTTGCCCGACGACGTCGGCTCCAGCGACAGCCATTCCCAGGGCAGCGTGGCCGGAGCTGGCGGCAGTTCCGCCAGTACGCCGCGCAGGGCCGGCAGGCGCGAGTCGCCCTGCGCCAGGATGCGCAGGTAGCGTGCAGCGCCGTCCACCTGCAGGCGGCGCTGCAGCAGGCGCTTGCCGGCGCGCTGCAGATCCACCAGCGGCACGTCGCGGCCAATCGATCGCCAGTGCTGCAGGTCGTCACTGGCATCCAGCTGCACCTGCACCTGCAGCGGCTGGCCGCTGTCGTTCCAGTCCAGCACCAGTGCCGCCAGCGGCTGCTGATCGAGCATGCTGGCGTCGATCAGCCAGCCGCCCTGCCCGCTCGACCCTGCCCCGCCACCCACCCGCGCTTCGACCCGGCGCACGCGCCCATCGGTATCACGCTCGGTCAGCAGCTGCAGGTCGTTGCGCTGTGCATCGGCCAGCGGCGGCAGCACGAACCACGGCAGTTCACGCTGCACCGGCGACTGCGCCAGCGGCTGGTCCGGCGCCAGCAGTGCCGACGGCAACAACTGGCTGGCCGCGTTGAACACCTGCAGATCGCTGAGATCGGCGGTCACGGCACGGCGGTAGATCGCCGGCTCCAGCACGATACGGTAGGCACCGGACTGCGCACTGGACAATGTGAGCGGCCATTGCTCGGCATACTGCGTGCGGTAATCAGCCGCCTGTACCACGACGGCGGCCAGCATGCCGAACATCGCCGGCAGCAGCGCCCTGCTCCACTTCCTCATTGCGTTTCCTCCACGGTCGGCGCCGCGCTTGGCGGTGCCGGTGCCAGATAACCCACGACCGTGCACAGCAGGCCGTAGGCGATGAACGATGCGATGCCCAGCAGGTTGCCCAGGTGCTGGCGATCGACAATAACCAGCTTGGCCAGCACCACGCCCATCAGCACGGCACCGACCATCCACAACACACGCTGGCTGCGACGCGAACCCCACACCCAGGCAATCACACCCAGCACGCTCCACAACACGGTCAGGCTGGTCTGCGCCAGGCTGAAGCGCATCATCGAGGCATTCCACGCCAGTCCACCCCATTGGTGCACGCCATGCAGCACCAGGCTGGTCAACGCGAGGAAGGCCGCCAGTGCCAGCAGCGGCATGCGGATGTTCAGCAATGCCTGCGGTGCCTCACTGCCGTACAGCCAGCGCGCCAGCAGCAGCAGGCTCAGCCACTGGCCGATCTCGGCCGGATTCAGCACCGGCAGCCACAGCAGCGGTGCGGCGTCGCCCGGCAGCAGCTGGCCCAGCAGCCAACCGATCGCCAGCAGGCCGAACAGCACGCACTGCAGCGGGACGCGCGCGCTGTCGAATGCCGCGCCCAGCGGCCAGCGCAATGCGTTCCAGCGCCACAGCGACAGCGCCGCCATCAGCAGCCACGGCAAGGTCACCAGCAGGGTCGTCCAACCCTGCGCCAGGCCGGCCTCGCCACTACCCCACAAGGCCAGCAACGAAAGCAGCGACGGCCACAGCAGCCACCACAGGAACTGCGCGATGCGGGCCACGGTATCGCCGCCTTGGCGCAGGCACAGCAGGGTACGCACGCCCAGTACCGCGAACACCGCCCAGGCCAGCGCGCCGTGGCCGGCGAACGGCTGGTGGTGTGCATCGCTCTGCATCAGGGCCAGCGGGAAGCCCAGCGCGAGCATGGCCAGCGCGGTCACGCCCAGCGCACGCGCCGGCTGGCGACGCTGCGCTTCGGCCGCCAGCCAGGCAGTGACCGCGGCCAGCACCAGCAACGCGTCCACTTCGGTGCGGTACGGGAAGAAGCGGGTGATCTCATGGACCAGGCCGCCCAGCCACCACAGCAGGCCCCACAGGTAATACACCAGTGCGACCTCATGACGCGGCCTGCGCTGGTAGCTCCACGCCGACGCGAAGCCGGCCAGGGCCAGCAACAGCGCGCCAACGGCGGTCGGGTTGATCAGGAAACGCAGGTCTTCGTGCCAGTGGTCGCCACCGGCAACGAAGGCGAATGCGGCGCCGATCTGCAGCAACGCGCCGGAGACCTGCGGCAGCCACCGCTTCTGGCGCAGCCCCAACCACGCCAGGCCAGCGCCTTCCAGTGCAAACACGGCGCCCGTGGCGCGCGCCGACAATGCCAGCGGCACCGCCAGCGTGGCGAAACCCACCGCGAGCACGGCATGCGACTGCGCCAGCACGGTGTACGACGCACGTGCGATCAGCGCCCGGGCCAACACCGCGTAGATCGCCGCCAGGCCCAGCGCGCACAGTGCCAGCGTCATCGGTTGCGCGTGCAGCATGCCTGCCTGCAGCGAGAACGCGACCAGCGGCGTGCCGAACACCAGGCTGCCATCGATCAGGTCACGGCGGCCGGCCGGCTGGCGACGCGCGTACAGCAGCGGAATCAGCAGGTAGAACACGAAGAACAGCGCCAGGAACGACTCAGTGCTGCTGAACTTGTCCGGTGCGTACTGCAGCACGCCCCAGAAGGTGCCGATGCCGAAGGTGAAGGCGAAGCCCAGCAGGTTCAGCGCGCGCCACGGGCGGAACCAGGCGATGGCGAAGATGCCCGCATTGAGCACGGCGTAATAGCTGAACAGCCCCACGTGGTTGCCACTGCCGGTGGACAGCCACAGCGGTGCCATGAAGCCGGCCAGGATGCCCAGTACGGCCAGCGTGCGCGAGTTCTGCACCACCGCCAGCACGCACAGCCCGGCCACAAGTGCGATCGAACTGGCAAAGGCAAAGGCCGGCGGAATCAGGTCGAAGCGCTTGAACGCCGCGAAGATGGTCAGCAGCAGTACGCCGATGGCACCGCCCTGCAGCGCCAGGGCAAACAGCCGCCGGCGTTCACGCTGGTGCCAACCGAAGGCCAGCAGGCCCAGCGCAGCCGCGGTGATGCCGGCAAGGCGCAGTTCGATCGGCAGCACCAGCCAGCCCTGGTCGCTGACGTACTTCAGCAGCGCTGCGACACCGGCCAGCAGCACCAGCATGCCGATCTTGACCGGCACGTTGCCTTCGGTGAACCAGCGCTTGACCGCACCGATGCCACGCTCGATGACATTGGGCAGTTCCGGTTCGGAAGGCAGCGGCGGCACCGGCGGTGGCGCAGCAGGACGGGGGACAGGCACCTCGGTGGGCGTTGCTTCGCGCACCGGTGGCTGCGGGGGCTGAGGCGCAGCAGCAGCGGCGGCCGGCCGCAGGAACGGTGGATCGGCGCTGGCAGCAGGTGCGGCCACAGGCCGTTCAGGCGCGGGTGCGGTGGCGGCCGGCCTGACGGCGGCCGGCGCGGCGGCCATCGCGCTTTCCAGCGCAGCGACGCGGCGGCGCAGGCCGGCAATCATCACCAGCGCGACCACCAGCAACAGCGGAATGGCCAGAAGAACCAGTACGACCAGGGCTATCAGTGCTTCCATTGCGTGCTTCCAATGCGATCCCGCGCCCCAGCGGCGGCGGTCGACCGCCCCATGCTACGACAGGGTGGGTCCCATAAACGACGAACCCCGGCCAGGCCGGGGTCCGTCTGCGATCTACACCGGCCTTACTTGGCGGCGATGACCTTGGCCATTTCCAGGCACTTGTTGGAGTAGCCCCACTCGTTGTCGTACCAGGTCACCAGCTTGACGAAGGTGCCGTCCAGGGCGATGCCGGCGTCGGCGTCGAACACCGAGGTGCAGGTCTCGCCGCGGAAATCGGTGGCCACGACCTTGTCTTCGGTGTAGCCGAGGATGCCCTTCAGCGCGCCTTCGCTCTGTGCCTTCACTTCAGCGCAGATCTCGGCGTAGGTGGCTTCCTTCTCCAGCTCGACGGTCAGGTCGACCACCGACACGTCCGAGGTCGGGACGCGGAAGCTCATGCCGGTCAGCTTCTTGTTCAGTTCCGGGATGACCACGCCGACGGCCTTGGCCGCACCGGTGGACGAGGGAATGATGTTTTCCAGGATGCCACGGCCGCCGCGCCAGTCCTTGTTGGACGGGCCATCGACGGTCTTCTGGGTGGCGGTGGCCGCATGCACGGTGGTCATCAGGCCGCGCTTGATGCCCCACTTGTCATTGATGACCTTGGCCAGCGGAGCCAGGCAGTTGGTGGTGCACGACGCGTTGGAGATGATTGCCTGGCCAGCATAGGTCTTGTCGTTCACGCCGAACACGAACATCGGCGTGTCGTCCTTCGACGGGGCCGACATGATGACCTTCCTGGCGCCGGCATCGATGTGCTTCTGCGCGGTTTCCTTGGTCAGGAACAGGCCGGTGGCTTCCAGCACCACGTCGGCGCCGACCTCGTCCCACTTCAGGTTGGCCGGGTCGCGTTCCTGGGTCAGGCGGATCTTCTTGCCGTTGACCAGCAGGTCGTTGCCCTGCACCGCTACGTCGGCCTTGAAGCGGCCGTGCACGGAGTCGTACTTGAGCATGTAGGCCAGGTAATCCGGCTCCAGCAGATCGTTGATGGCCACGATTTCGATGTCGTCGCCGAAGTTCAGCACCGCCGAGCGCAGGACGTTACGCCCGATGCGACCGAAACCGTTGATACCAACCTTGATTGCCATTTCTCAAGCTCCTGCAGCCGCGACGGGTGCGGCGGGATGGATAGGGCCCACAAGTCTAGCAGGCCGGGGCTGGCCACCGTGGGCCAGGCCGGGCCGCCAGCAGGTCGGCGGACAGGATTTGATCCGGATCAAAGCGTTAGCGCGGCGTGAGGCCGAGACTGTCGCCATCCACCCAGCAACGAGAACACCCCCATGCGCAAGACCTCCTCCCTGATCGTGGCCAGCCTGGCCGCCGCCCTGTCCCTCGCCGCCGCCCCGGCCATGGCCCAGTCCAAGGGCGACTGGACCGTTTCGGCCGGCGTGCACCAGGTGGCGCCGAAGTCGAACAACGGCTGGCTGGCCGGCGGCACCCTGAAGGTCGACGTCGACAACGACGTCAAGCCGACCATCACCGGCGAGTACTTCATCGCCGACAACCTGGGCATCGAAGTGCTGGCCGCGCTGCCGTTCAAGCACGACATCAACATCAACGGCCTGGGCCGCGTCGGCAGCACCAAGCAGCTGCCGCCGGTGGTGACCCTGCAGTACCACTTCAACAGCAAGGGCAAGGTGTCGCCGTTCGTCGGTGCAGGTGTGAACTACACCACCTTCTTCAGCGAAGATACCACCGGTGCATTGGCCGGCAGCAAGCTGAAGCTGCAGGATTCGTGGGGCCTGGCCGCGCATGCGGGCATCGATTTCGCGATCGGCGAGAAGGGCGCCCTGCGCGTGGACATGCGCTGGATCGACATCGACAGCAAGGTGAAGTTGAACGGCGAGAAGATCGGCACCGTCAACATCGATCCGCTGGTCTACGGCGCTTCGTACGTCTTCAAGTTCTAAAGCGGTGTGTTGAGTGCGGGGGGCTTCGCCCCCCGCTCCCCCGCTATACGCAAAACCCTCGCAGCATGTTGCCCCGGTGATTGCCGGGGCTTTTTTGTGCCTGGGACTGAAGCGGTTCCGGAGCTGGGGCGAGGCGGGGAGCAGAGCCTGTACATCCGAGGCGTAATGGTTGCCTGCAATTGCAAAAGGCGGATTTTGATCCTGCATTTGTTCTTGATGTTGCCTTTGACGTTTGCATCCGCCTCCGCAGCCATGTTGGATGGGGCTGCAGGGGCAGGCGCTGCGGGACCGTCCGCGGCATGAATGCCGCGGCCGAGCTTACAGGGACGTACTTGCAGCGTGTCCCGCAGCGCCTGCCCCTGCAGCCAGCCCCCAGCAGACAGGAACGCGCCGCTCTTCAATCCACCTACCCCGCTAGAATATGTGCATGAAAGCCCTGCACTCCCTGTTCCTCGCCGCCGCCCTGGCGCCGGCCCTGCTGTCCGTCTCCGCCCCCGCCCATGCCTGGGGCGCGCAAGGCCACCGCCTGGTTGCCGAAGTCGCCGACGCCCGCCTCAACCCCGCCGCCCGCGCCGAAGTGGACCGCCTGCTGGCTACCGAAGCGGACGCCACCCTGGCCAGCATCGCGCCGTGGGCCGACCAGCTGCGCGCCAAGGACCCCGGCCTGGGCCGTCGTTCGGCCGGCTGGCACTACGTCAACATCGCCGAAGACGACTGCCATTACGAAGCACCGAAGCACTGCAGGAACGGCAACTGCATCGTCGAGGCCCTGAAAGCACAGAGCGCCATCCTGGGCGACCGCAGCCTGACCGATGGCGAGCGCCTGCAGGCACTGAAGTTCGTCGTGCACCTGGTCGGCGACATCCACCAGCCGATGCATGCCGGTTACGCTCATGACAAGGGCGGCAACGATTTCCAGCTGCAGTTCGGCAACCGCGGTACCAACCTGCACTCGCTGTGGGACAGCGGCATGCTCAACACCCGCAAGCTGGACGACGCCGGCTACCTGCCGCTGCTGCAGAGCCAGCGCGCGCCGAAGCTGGCGCGCCAGTCCAACCCGCAGCGCGACCCACAGACCTGGGCCGAGGCCAGCTGCCGCATTTCCATGCAAGCTGGCGTTTATCCGGCCACGCGTAAAATCGGTGACGAATACACCGAGCGCTACCGGCCGCTGGCCGAAGCGCAGCTGCGACTGGCCGGCGAGAACCTGGCGCAGTTGCTGAACCGCGTGCTCGGCACGCGCTGAGGAGAATTCCGATGCCGGTCCAGGTGCAGTCGTTCTTCCACCGTGACAGCAATACCTTCAGCTACCTGGTCAGCGATCCGGCCAGCAGTGAGGCGGCGCTGATCGACCCGGTCCTGGACTACGACCCGGACACCGACGCCAGCAGCGAATCACCGATGCGCGGGGCATTGCAGGCCATCGAACAGCAGGACCTTCAGCTGCGCTGGCTGCTGGAAACCCATGCCCATGCGGACCATGTGTCGGCCGGGCGCCGGCTCAAGCAGCGCTTCCCGCACGCCACGCTGGCCATCGGTGAAGGCATCCGCGCGGTGCAGGCCACGTTCGCGCCGCGCTATGGCCTGCAGCTTCCGGCCGCCGATGAGATCTTCGATCACCTGTTCAGCGACGGCGAAACCTTTGCCATTGGCGAGCTGCAAGGACAGGTGATCGCCGTGCCCGGCCACACCAGCGACAGCATCGCCTACCTGATCGGCGATGCGCTGTTCACCGGTGACTCGCTGTTCATGCCCGACGGCGGCACCGCACGCTGCGATTTCCCGGGTGGCGATGCCGCGCAGCTGTACCGCTCGATCCAGCGCCTGCTGGCGCTGCCCGATACCACCCGGGTTTTCGTCTGCCACGACTACGGCCCGGGCGGGCGTGATTTCGCCAACGAAACGACCATCGGCGAACAGCGCGCGCACAACATCCACGTGCATGACGGCGTGGCCGAGGCGGAGTTCGTCAGCGTGCGCCAGGCCCGCGATGCTACGCTGGAAGAACCGAAGCTGATGCAGCCGGCGGTGAAGGCCAACATCCAGGGCGGGGCCTGACGTACGCCGGGCAGAGCCCGGCGCCATCGGTTTCCATCACGGACCGCGAGCGTTCATTTTCCCTGCGTGCGCACCACATGCTGGCCCTTCACAATCTCGAAGGTGAAGGCGTACTGCAGGGTGACCGCCACCGGCTCGACCCGTTCGGCGCCCCGGCAGTCACCGCGGTCGGCAGGCACCTTGCCAGCCGCGAAGTGGCAGACCGCTGCGGACGAGTACTTCCACATCGCCACGGCCTCCTGCGCAGCCTGCAGCAGGGGCGCATTCTCGCCCGCAGCACCTGCCGCGCACTCCGGGCGATCGGTCAATGGCAGGCTGCGCTCGACGACGCCGTTGGCATCAACCACCACCTGCAGGCAGATCGTGGTCGGCGCCAGTTCCGCACGCGGGTCACGATCGCCGACCTCCGGGGCCGGTGCCGCGTACAACTGCGGCATCCGGTAGCCCTCGGTCGCACCCAGCGAATACGCCTGCAACTGCCCACTGCCACCGCCCGCCTGCGGCTGCAGTCGCTGGTGGCCGACATTCTCGCTGCGGGTGTGCACGGTGGCCAGCCGTTCCTGGCTCGCACACCCCACCATCAGCGCTACCACCACGAGCAGCGGCGCGGACTTCACTGGGCGTCCTCGCTGTTGTCCATCGCAAAGGTGATCGGAATCTTCACTGCGCCTGCCACCGGCTTGCCGTTCTTCATCGCCGGCCGATAGGTCCAGCTGCGCGCTGCGGTGATCGACACCGCGTCGAACACGCCCGGATTGGTGGCACTGAGCACCCTGACATCGGTGGGTTGGCCGCTGGCATCCACTTCCACGCGCAGGTTCACCACGCCCACCTGGCGCTCCTCGACCGCGGATTTCGGATAGGAAGGCGGTGGCATCTTGACGACCTGGATCTCCCGATCCATGACCGCCGCTGCCGGGCGGCCAGCCATCGCATCGCCCTGGCTGGCCCACGCCAATGCGCCCATTCCCAGGCACAACCCGACGACCAGCACCTGCCCCGATACCCACGGCAATGCCTTCCGCTTGGACTGCTTCAACATGGCGATACGCTCCTTCAACACGGGTTGGCTGCGCCAATGGCAGACCGCTGGCGCAACCGGGTGGACCAGCTGCGCCTTCAGCAGCGTGCTGGCGTAAAGCCCGCGCAGCGCAGGCTGCGGGGCGATGGTGCGGGCATCGCAGGCCAGTTCCTGGTCGCGCAGGAAGCAGCGTGCGGCCCAGGGCACCAGCGGGTGGAACCAGAACACGGCACGCATAAGCAGCAACGCACCATTGGCCCAGTGATCGCCATTGCGGCGGTGGCTGCGCTCGTGCAGCAGGATCAGGCTCTGTTCCTGCGCGCTGAACTGCTGATCGAAGTCAGGACCGACCACGATGCGCGGCCGCCACAGCCCGACCAGCGCGGGCAGGCCGGGGTCGCCACTGGCCTGCCAGCTGCCATCGGTGCGCGGCGTCAGCGGGCCCATGCGCCGTTCGAAGCGACGCTGCGCGCGCAGGTCGCGCAACAGGCAGGCACCTGCGCCCGTCGCCCACAGCGCCAGCAACAGCCCACCCCATGGCAGCGACGGTCGGCTCAGCGCATCGATGGCACCGGGCATCACTTTCAGCGGCAACGTCGGTACCTGCTGCAACAGCGCAACCTGCGGCAGCGGCAGCATCAGCGCCAACAGCAGCATCGGCAGCAACCACCAGCTGCGATAGGCCAGTCCAACGCCACCCAGCCGCAGCAGCAACGGACGCAGCACAGCCAGCATGATCACGCCTGCCGCCAGCCACAGGCTGGCCTGCCATAGTCCGCCGAGCAGCTCAGTCATGATCCAGCTCCTGGATCAGCTTCTTCAGTTCGGCAATGTCCTGCGCGCTCAACTGGCCACGTTCGCTGAAGTGCGCCACCAGCGGTGCCACGCGGCCTTCGAAGACACGGCCGATGAAGTCCCGGCTCTGCGCCTCCACCCACGCCTGACGCTGCAGCAGCGGCCGGTACAGGTATCGCCGGCCATCGCGCTCAGCGGCGATGGCGCCCTTGGTCAGCAGGCGGTTGAGCAGGGTCTTGATGGTCGGCTCGGCCCAGTCGCGGTGAGCCAGCGCAGCCACCACATCATCGGCGCTGCGCGGTGCCTGCTGCCACAGCACCTCCATCACAACGGCTTCGGCTTCGCTGATCGGGATCATTGTTTACATCCGTAATCGATAATCTGATTACGCGCGTAATCGAACCTCCTGTCAAGCCCCTCGACTCCGGATTCATCGGCTTTGCGCCAGCATCGAGCACTCCCGGCCGAGGCTTCGGATGAAAGCGCTTCCCAAGAAGGAATTCCCGGTCGAGCAGGCCCGACGCTTCCTCGAACCCGGCCCGATCGTGCTGGTCAGCACCGCCTGGCGCGGCCAGCGCAACCTGATGACGATGGGCTGGCACATGGTGATGGGCTTCTCGCCGTCGCTGGTCGCCACCTACCTGTGGAATGAAAACCACAGCCATGCACTGGCCGTCGGCAGTGGCGAGTGCGTGATCAACGTACCCGGCGTGGAACTGCTCGATACCGTGGTGGACATCGGCAACTGCAGCGGCCGCGAGGTCGACAAGTTCGCCCGTTTCGGGCTCGATGCGCTGCCCGCGCGCGAGGTCGGTGCGCCGCTGGTCGGGCAATGCCACTCGAACTTCGAATGCCGGTTGTACGACGACAGCCAGGTGGCGTCGAGCAACCTGTTCATCTGGGAGATCGTGCGCGCCCATGTTGCGTCCCGGCCGAAACTGCCGCGCACGGTGCATTACCGCGGCGACGGGCAGTTCATGGTGTCCGGCGTGGAAGTCTCGCGTCGACGGCGGTTCAAGCCCGACATGCTGTAATGCCCGCACTCCCCCGCACGCAGGACCGCCACGCATGACCGAACACCTCACCGACCTGGACGCCGCCGTCGACTGGTTGTTAGCGCGCGTGGACGGGCCGCTGCGGATCGGGGCACCGCTGGCGCTGGGCAAGCCACATCGGCTGCTCAACGCCCTGTATGCGCGCGTCGAGCACGATCCCTCACGGCCGCTGCAGCTGTACACCGCGCTGTCGTTGAATCCGCCGAACGCGCGTGGCAACGGCCTGGAGGCACGCTTCCTGGCGCCGTTTGCGCAGCGCCACTTCGGCGACGATTTCCCGCGCCTGGCCTATGCCGATGCGATCGCGCGCGACGCGTTGCCAGCGCACGTGCAGGTGGAAGAGTTCTACATGCAGTCCGGCGCCCTGCTCGGTTCGCGGCAGGCGCAATCCAGCTATACCAGCCTGAACTACACCCACGCCGCCGATGCGGTCGCTCAGCGCGCACCGCAGGTGATCGTGCAGAAGGTGGCGATGCGGCCGAATGACCGCCGGCTTTCGCTGTCGTGCAACAACGACATCACCCAGGACACGCTCGATGCGATGACCGCGCGCGGCCTGCCGCGCCCGTTGCTGATCGCCGAGATCGATCCGCAGCTGCCCTACCTGGCCGGCTCGGCGACGGTCGATGTGTCGTTCTTCGATCTGGTGATCACCCCACCGCCACCGTACCCGGCGCTGTTCGGGCTGCCGCGGCAGCCGGTCGGCGATGCCGACTACGCCATCGGCCTGTATGCCAGCACCCTGGTGCGCGACGGCGGCACCCTGCAGATCGGCATCGGCACGCTGGCCGACGCGCTCAGCCATGCGCTGGTGCTGCGCCACACCGACAACGCGCGCTACCGCCGCGTGCTGCATGCACTTGATCCGCAGCTGGCCAGCCACCCGCTGGTGCAGGAGATCGGCGGCGTGGACCCGTTCGAAGTGGGACTGTACGGCTGCAGCGAGATGCTCAACGAGGGCTTCCGCAGGCTGGTGCAGACCGGGGTGATCAAGCGCAAGGTGCACGACGACCTGGCGCTGATGCAACGCATCGAAAATGGCAGCACGCTGTCCATCGACCATGCCACCCTGGCCGCCGAAGGCGAGTACCTGCACGGTGCGTTCTACCTGGGCTCACCGGAGTTCTACGAGTGGCTGCGCACGCTGCCGGAAGACGAATGCCGTGCGATCGGCATGCGCCGCATCAGCGAGATCAACCAGCTGTATGGCGGTAACGAGGCACTGGAGCGCCTGCAGCGCCGCCATGCGCGCTTCTTCAATTCCTGCATGATGGCTACCGCGCTCGGCGCGGCGGTATCGGACGCGCTGGACGATGGACGCGTGGTGTCCGGCGTGGGCGGCCAGTACAACTTCGTGGCGATGGCACATGCCCTGCCGGAAGCGCGCAGCGTGCTGATGTTCCGTGCCGCACGCGATGACAAGGGCCACCGGGAATCGAACGTGCGCTGGAACTACGGCCACACCACCATCCCGCGCCACCTGCGCGACATTTACCTCAACGAATACGGCATCGCCGATCTGCGCGGCCTGACCGACGAAGACTGCGTGCATGCGATGACCGCGATCACCGAAGCGCCCTTCCAGGGCGATCTGCTGCAGCAGGCACACGCCTCGCGCAAGCTGCTGGCGGCGTCCCAGCCCGACCCGCAGCGCCAGCAGCGCAACACGCCGCAGGCACTGGCCGCGGCACTGGCCCCATTCCGTGCCGATGGCAGCCTGCCGGACTACCCGCTGGGCAGCGATTTCAACGAGATCGAGCAGGTGCTGGTCAAAGCGCTGGCGTGGCTGAAGGCCAACACGCAGACCCGCAGCGACAAGCTGCGCACCGTCTGGGCAGCGCTGCGGCAACCGGCCGGCGACGGCGATGCGGTGTACCTGCAGCGCATGGGCCTGCAGGCACCGAAAGATTTCGCCGAACGCCTGGACGCGCGGCTGCTGCGCCTGGCACTGGCACGCACCGCCTGAAAAAAGGGTACGGCGGGAATCAAGTCGTTTGTGCACATACGACTTGATTCCCTCCGTCCCCTTTTTCTTCCGGCAACGAGAAAGGCCGGCTTGCGCCGGCCTTTCCTTTGTTGCGCCGAGAGGCTGCTTACAGCGCCTTGGCAGCTTCCACCACGTGCGCCGTGGTGATGCCGAAGTGCTTGTACAGCTGGTCGGCCGGGGCCGAAGCACCGAAGGTGTCGATACCGATCACGGCACCGTCCAGGCCTACGAACTGGCGCCAGAAACCGGTGACGCCAGCTTCCACGGCCACGCGCTTGCGCACCGCGTTCGGCAGCACCGATTCACGGTAGGCCGCATCCTGACGCAGGAACACGTCGGTGGACGGCATCGAGACCACGCGGGTCTTGATACCGGCCGCATCCAGCTGGGCCTTGGCTTCGGTAGCCAGCGAGACTTCCGAACCGGTGGCGATCAGGATCACGTCCGGGGTACCGGCAGCATCGGCCAGCACGTAACCGCCGCGCTCGATCTGGGCGATCTGCTCGGCGCTGCGCGGCTGGTGCGGCAGGTTCTGGCGGCTGAACACCAGGCAGCTCGGGCCGTCCTGGCGGGTGATCGCGGCCTTCCAGCTCACGGCCGACTCGACCGCATCGCACGGGCGCCACACGTCGTTGTTCGGGATGTAGCGCAGCGAGGCCAGGTGCTCCACCGGCTGGTGGGTCGGGCCGTCTTCGCCCAGGCCGATCGAGTCGTGGGTATAGACGTGGATGGCGTGGGCCGGAATCAGCGCGCTCATGCGCACGCCGTTGCGGGCGTAATCGCTGAACACCAGGAAGGTGGCGTCGAACGGAATGAAGCCACCGTGCAGGGCCAGGCCATTGGCGATGGCGGTCATGCCGAACTCGCGCACGCCGTAGTACACGTAGTTGGCGTTGGCGTCGTCGCTGGCGACCGACCTGCTGCCCTTCCACAGGGTCAGGTTGGAGTGCGCCAGGTCGGCCGAGCCACCGACGATTTCCGGCAGCAGCGGCGCATAGGCTTCGATGGCCAGCTGCGAGGCCTTGCGCGAGGCGATCGTCGGGCCCTCTGCGGCCACCTGGGCGATGTAGGCATCGGCCTTGGCAACGAAGTCGGCCGGCAGCTCGCCATGCGAGCGGCGGGTCAGCTCAGCCGCCTCCGCCGGATACTGGCTGGCGTACTTGTCGAACAGCTGTTCCCACTCGGCCTGGCGCAGCGTGCCGGCGCCATTGGCGCGCCAGCCGTCGTAGATCGCCTGCGGGATCTCGAACGGGCCGTATTCCCAGCCCAGCTGCTTGCGGGTGGCTTCCAGCTCGTCCTTGCCCAGCGGAGCACCGTGGCTGGATTCCTTGCCCGCCTTGTTCGGCGAACCGAAGCCGATGGTGGTGCGGCAGCAGATCAGGGTCGGCTTGTCGCTCTGCGACAGCGCGGCCTCGATGCCGGCCTTGATGCTTTCCGGGTCGTGGCCGTCAACATCGCGGATCACGTTCCAGCCATAGGCCTCGAAACGTTCCGGGGTGTTGTCGGTGAACCAGCCCTCGACGTTGCCGTCGATGGAGATGTGGTTGTTGTCCCAGAAGCAGACCAGCTTGTGCAGACCCCAGGTGCCGGCCAGCGAGGCCGCTTCGTGCGACACGCCTTCCATCAGGCAGCCATCACCCATGAACACCCAGGTGCGGTGGTCGACCACTTCCAGCTCCGGGCGGTTGAAGCGCTGTGCCAGCAGCTTCTCGGCCAGGGCGAAGCCCACGGCATTGGCGAAACCCTGTCCCAGCGGGCCGGTGGTGGTTTCCACGCCCGGGGTCTCGTGGCGCTCCGGGTGGCCGGCGGTGTGGCTGCCCAGCTGGCGGAACAGCTTGAGCTGCTCGATCGGCAGGTCGTAACCGCTCAGGTGCAGCAGCGCGTACTGCAGCATCGAACCGTGGCCGTTGGACAGCACGAAACGGTCGCGGTTGAACCAGTGCGGGTTGCTCGGGTTATGGCGGAGGTAGTCGTTCCAGAGGACTTCGGCGATGTCGGCCATGCCCATGGGCATGCCGGGGTGGCCGGACTTTGCGGTTTCAACCGCATCGGCGGCGAGGAAGCGGATGGCGTTGGCCAACTGGCGACGGGTAGGCTGCGTCATGGTTCTGTCGGAATCGGGAGGCGGCCGCGGACGTGCGGGCGGCCTATTGTCCCACAGACGCGGGGCCGGGTTCAGGCGTAGGACCAGATCCCTTGCCAGTGAAAGGGATCTGGTCCCGCCAACCCCTTACTTGGGCGCGGCAGCCTCGATCACGCCACACATCGACTTCTTCTGGAAGTCCTCGCCAGTGGCGTAGGTGGCCGGGGTGGTCTTGGTCACGGTGATCTTCGAACCCTTGCCCTCGGCTTCAACCAGCACGTTCCACGGCAGGGTGGTCTGGCCACCATTGAACTGGACGTTCTGTTCCAGGGTCAGCATGCCCAGGTCCTTGTCCACGCTGGCCACCTTCAGGCCCGACTTCACGCCCTCGATCTGGATACGCTTGAGAGCGTCGGCCGGGGTAACGTTGGGCACCACGTCCCAGGTGGTGAAGGTGCGCCCGGCGAAGAAGCTGCCGGTCTTGGTGTAGTTGGTTTCACAGGCCTTCTGGGCACTGGCGTCGAAAGCCAGCAGGCCCAGGGCGGCGACCATCACGTACGAAATCCTCATTTCTGCTCCCTTTCGCACGGCGCCAATCCCGACGCCTTCCATGCGTCGGGATAGTATCCATGGCATTCAGGGCGCGTTCAATCGAGGGGCGTGCCCAGCGCCGGTCCGTCATGCGACTCGCCCTTGGCCACCAGCGTGGTCAGGGCCAGGTCGCCGGTCACGTTCAGGGCGGTACGGCACATGTCCAGGAAGTGGTTCACGCCCAGGATCAGGCCGATGCCCAGCGGATTCACACCGACCATCGCGCAGATCATCGCCACCACCGGCAGCGAGCCCGACGGCACACCAGCAGTGCCGATGCCGCCGAGGATGCAGACCGCCATCACCATGATCTGCTGGCCAATGCTCAGGTCCACGCCAAAGAACTGGGCCAGGAAGATCACCGTCACGCCCTCGAACAGGGCGGTGCCGTTCTGGTTGGCGGTGGCACCCACGGTCAGCACGAAGCGCGACACGCGCTGCGGCAGGCCCATCTGGTCCGCCACGCGCAGTGCGGTCGGCAGGGTCGCGTTGCTGGAGGCGGTGGAGAACGCCATCACCGTCGCTTCCTGGGTATCGCGGAAGAACGACAGCGGCGAGCGGCCAGACAGCCATACGGCAGTACCGTAGGTCACGACCATGTGCAGGCCGAGCGCCAGCACCACCACGCCCACGTACGCGCCCAGGCGGATGATCAGCTCGAAGCCGAACAGCGCGGCCAGATTGAACATGAAGCAGGCCACTGCATAGGGGGCCAAGCGGATGACCAGGTTGATCAGGGTCATCGAGATTTCAAACACGCCTTCGATGGCGCGGCGCAACGGGGCGACCTTCTCATTGTCGGTCAGCACCATGCCGATGCCGAACATCAGCGCGAAGAACATCAGCGACAGGATCGCGCCATTGTCCGACGCGGCCTGCAGCACATTGCTCGGCACGATCGACAGCAGCATGTCCATGCCCTTCGGCGTGCCATGGATGCCAGCGACGATTTCCTTGCTGCGTTCGGCGTTCTCCGACAGCATCATCGCGGCGACCTGCGGATCCACGCCGGCGCCCGGCTTGAGCAGGTTGACCAGCACCAGGCCGATGCCCACGGCAATGCCGGACAGCAGCACGGTATAGGCCAGGGTTTTCCAGCCGATGCGGCCCAGGGCGCGGATGTCGCCCATCTCCGACACGCCCATGATCAGCGCCGAGAAGATCAGCGGCACGATCAGCATGAAGATCAGGTTGAGGAACAGGCCCGACGCCGGGGTGGTGACGTAGTCCATGACCCACTTGGCACCGGCCTGCAGGCCATCGACGCTGCCGCCCAGGGCGTGCACGATCAGTCCCAGGATCAGGCCGATCGCAAAGCCGATGCCCATCTTCCAATGCAGGGGCAACTTCTTCTTGTCGGCAGCAGCTGCTGTCATGCGCGGGTTTCCTCGAAAAATGAATGCACTCTAACAAAGCGCGCAAGCGGCGCCGGTTCAGGTTCGCCGCGTTGGATACAGCGGCGCCAGGCCAGTGTCGGCGGCGCCGGTTGCCGCCGACCAGTGCGGTCCGTCACGGAAGACCTCACGCAGGCGCGCGCGCAACGGGGCCAGTTCGCCCTGCCCGCCCCAGCGCGCCTGCTGCAGGTCCAGCAATACCTGGCGCTGGGCCGCGTCATCCAGCCGGGCGATGACCTGCTCGATGCGTTTCACACCGGCCATCGCACACAGCCGTGCCTCCACCTGGTCGAAGCCTTCACCATCCAGCGCACGGCGCAGTTCGGCCAGGCCCGCGCGTCCGCTCACCACGGTCGGCACAGAGGGCGTGCCGGCTGCAGGCGTCGCCACACGCGGGCGTCGGCCTCGCTGCCAGCCCCACAACAGGGTCAGCAGCCACAGCAGCGCCAGGCCAATGGCCGCCGCCATCCACGGCCACGGACGCTCGGACAGGCCGCTGGCGCGTGGATCGGTCGCGGCGATACGCGCATCCTGTCCATCGCTGCCCGGCAGCGCGGCAGCGGTGTCGATCGGTGGCAGCGCTGCCGGCGAGGCAGTGGCAGCGCCGGTACCGGCCGCAACGGCCAGCGTCAGGTCCGGCAGCTTGGCTTCCTGTGCCTTGCCGTTGCGCACATCCCACCAGGGCAGGCGTGGTCCCGGCACCACCAGCGAACCCGGCTTGCGCGGCACGATCGAATAGCGGCGGGTGATCTTCAGGCGCGGCGTGCTGCCGTTGAAGGTCTCTTCGTACTGTGCCGGCTCGGCAAACACCTGCGCTGCGTTGCCGACATCGGGGACCGGCAGGTCGGTGAACTGTGCTCGGGTGGCGCCTTCGGCAACCGCTTCGACCACCACGTTGGCTGCCTCGCCGGTACGGGCACTGGTGGGCGCGCTGGTGTAGCGCAGCTGCAGGCTCTGCAGGGGCAACCACGGCTGCGGCGCCTGTGCCGGCTGTGCCTGCACCTGCAACGTGCGGTCTGCGCCAGTGGCATTCATGCGGCCATCGCCGCCCCCGAAGAAGTCATCGAAGAAACCTCCGGCACTGCGCCCGCTGAAACGCGCGCCGGACAGCCGCAACGCGCCGCTGCGCTCGGGGATCAGCAGGAAACGTCGTTCGACCACGTTGTAGCGGCGCCCGTTGACCTGGCGCACATCTGTGCGGTCGTCGCCAACGCGCTGCAACGACGCGCCCGCCGGGGTATCCAGCACCAGCTCGCCGGAGGCCAGCTGCGAGGCGAAATACAACCGCACCACCACGCCCACGCTCTGCTGCACGTACGGCGTATCGTCATCGACAAGGGTTTCGATGAAGGCCATCGCATTGCTGTCAGGCCTGGCCACGGCGGCCGCATCGACCTGCAGCGTCAGCGGCGCAGTGCGCACACTGCCCACCTGCAGGCCCGGTACCACCAGCGCACCACTGCGCCGCGGCGTCAGCGCCACGCCATACAGGTTGCGCTGCTGCATGCTGCCATTGCTCCATTCCACCTGGCGGCTGCTGGTCTGGCCGCTCAGGTCGAAGTCGGTGCGCAATGGCGTGAAGTCGGGAGCGCCCTGATCGCTCTCGACATTAAGGGTGACCGTATCACCCATCGCGATGCGGTCGCGGTCCAGCCAGGCACGTGGTTGCGCCCAGGCCAGCAGCGGCAGCCACAGCAACAGCGCCGCCAGTACCGGCCGTGACCAGTGCCCGTGCATGTTGATCGCCCGCGTCATCGCCCTTCCCTCTTCCTGCGTTCGTTTTCCAGCTGGAACTTGGCCCGCAGCAGCGCGCCCGGATCATCCGGCACACGCCGCATCCACGCTTCCACCGCCTGTTGCTCCTCGCGCTCGCGCGGCGTGCGGCCCTCCCCCCCCGGTACGGGTTTGCCGTCCCTGCCAGCCTCGCCCTCGCGTGCCTGCTGCATCGCCTGCTGCATGCGCTGGCGCTGCTGCTCATCGGCCTGGGCCTGTGCCTTGGCATCCTCCACCTGTGGTGGCGCCTGCTGGCCATCGCGGCCGCGCTCGCCGGGCTGCGGGCTCGACCGGTTCTTGTCGTCACCCGCCTTGGGCTGCCCCTGCTGGCCCTGGCCGGGATTCTGCTGTCCCTGCTGCGGCTTCTGGCCCTGCGGGTTCTGCTGGCCCGGGGCATCGTTCTGCTGCTTCTGCTGCCCGTTCTGCGGTGGCTTCTGCTGATCCTGGCCTTTGCCACCCGACTGCCTGCGCTTGCGCGCGGCATCGACCACGGCACGGTTGGCGACCGCATCGGCCATGCCGGGATGCAACGCCAGCGCGCGGTCGTAGGCGGCGATCGCTTCGTCGTAGTTGCCTTCGCGTGCCAGCGTGTTGGCCAGGTTGTACCAGCCGGCATCGCTGTCGATACCCTCGAACTGCCTGCGCGCAGTGGCGAAGTCGCCCTTGCGGTAAGCCTGGACCCCCTCGGCCAGGCGCTGATGCTGCGCCTGGTCGTTACGCTTCCACAGCGTGCCCTGCGCGGGTTGCGAGGCCTGCGTCGCAGGTGCCTGCGCCTGCGCGTCATTCATCCATGGCACGAGGCCGACCGCGAGCACCGCGGCCAGCAGCGCACGACGGCGGAAGGCCAGCAATGCCAGCAGCATCACCGGCGGCAGCAGCCAGAAGCCTTCGTCACGCCACTGCTTGCCTTCGCCCGGCCGCTGCGCCGGCGTGCCTTCGCGCGCGTCGAGTACACCGAGCGCACGCAGATCGCTGTCATCGGCGGAGATGCGTGCATAGCGGCCGCCGCCGGCAGTGGCCACCGCGCGCAGGCTGCCTTCATCCAGCGCAGCCTGGCGGATCTGCCCGCTGCCATCGCGGTAGGCCGCACCGGCAGGCGTGCCCAGGCCCAGCACCGACACCTGCAGGCCCAGGCTGCGTGCCTGCGCTGCCGCCAGTGCAGCTTCACCATCCGCCTGATCGCTGACCAGCAGGATCTGCCCCTGCAGCGCACCGATCTGCCGCATCAGCCGTGTTGCCCAGTCGATGCCGCGGTCGGCACGCTGGCCATCGCGTGGCATCACGTCCGGCGACAGCGCATCCAGATACAGCGCAACATTGCGGCCGTCATCAGTCAGCGGCGCCACGGTGTAGGCATCATCGGCATACACCACCAGGCCCACCTGCCCGCCCTGGCGCGCGCGCAGCAGCTCGCCCACTTTCGCGCGCGCCTGCAGCAGGCGCGACGGTGGCAGATCGGTTGCGCTGATCCGGCTGGACAGGTCCAGTACCACCAGCAGCGGTGCGCTGGCCTGGAACATCGGCTGCGCCTGCTGCCGCCAGCTCGGCCCGGCCATCGCCAGCGATGCCAGTGTCCAGCCCAGCAGCAGCGCCCATGGCAGGCGCACACGACGCTTCGCGCCGGCGGCCAGCAGATGTGGCAACAGATGTGCATCCACCGCCTGCCGCCACGCATCACTGCGCCGTTGCCGGTACAGCGCCAACGCGATGATCAGCGGCAGCGCCAGCAGTGCCCACAACCACTCGGGCCGCAGGAAGTGCAGCGCGTTCCAGTCGGGAAGATTCGAAGCAAACGCGATCATCGGCGACGCTCCGGCCACAGCCATGCCAATGCGCCCAGCAGCAATGCCAGGCCCAACGGCCACGCATAGCGTTCCTCGCGAGGGCGCAGGCTCGGGCCCTTTGCGGCCACTGGCTCCAGGCGATCGAGCTCGGCATAGATGCCGGCCAGCTGCGCGGTATCACGCGCGCGGAAGAACTGGCCGCCGGTCATGCTGGCGATCCTCTTCAGAGTGGCCTCATCGACCGGATCCTGGTCGGTGGAAATCGGAATGCCGAACAACCGCATGCTGCCATCGCCGCCAAACGCAACCGTGTGGATGCGCACGCCCTCGGCGCGCGCCACTTCCGCGGCGCGCAGGGGTTCCAGCACACCAGCATTGCTGACACCATCGGTCAACAGGATCAGCACGCGCTGCCCCTCCGGCTGGCTACGCAGGCGCTTGACCGCCAGGCCGATGGCATCCCCGATGGCGGTCTCGCGCCCGGCCAGCCCGACCACGCTGTCGCGCAGCTGGTCGCGCACGCTGGCCAGGTCCGCAGTCAGTGGCGTGAGCGTATAGGCGCGGTCGCCGAAGATCAGCAGGCCAACGCGGTCGCCGGCACGACGATCCAGGAAGTCGGCCAGCACGGCCTTGGCCGCGGTGAGGCGATCGACCGCCTGGCCGCCCAGCACCATGTCGCCCTCGCCCATGCTGCCGGACACATCCATCGCCAGCATCATCTGCCGCCCCTGCTGCGGCGGGGTGATGGCTTCGCCCAGCTGCTGCGGTCGTGCCAGCGCGATGCACAGTGCACACCAGCCCAGCCACAGCAGCAGCGTGCGCAGCCACGACGCGTCAACACGGCCGCCACCAGACAGGGCTTCGAGCTCGGCGGCAGCATAGGGCACACGCAGTGCGGCGCCGGGTTCTGCACGGCGCTTCCACCAGCGCATCAGCAGCGGCATCGGGAGGGCCAGCAGGGCCAGCGGCCACGCCAGCTGCAGGTCCGGCCATGGCCAGTAACTTGCCAGCAGGTTCATCGGCGCCGCTCCAGCAGCATCGCCAGATAGCGTTCGCGGGCCCAGCTGCGCACAGCGGCCACGTCGTTGCTGTCGACGCACGGGCGATAGGCGCCTTCGGCCAACAGGCTGCGGCGCGCATCGGGCAACGTGCCCTGCGGGTCCAGGCGTTGCCACCAGGCGTCATCGCGCAGTGATTCGCTGCCCGGCTTCGCATGGCGTGCGGCACGGCGCAGCAGTCCCGCGATGGCCGCCAGTTCGGCCGTAGCGTCGGGGGCGATTGCCAGTTCCTGATCGAACAGCTGCAACCAGCGCTGGCGGCGGCGGCGACGTCGCCACATCACCACGGCGATCACCAGCAGCACCAGCACGACCACCGCGCCGATCATCAGGTAACCAGGGGCTGGCGGCCACCATGACGGTGCTGGCGGCAGCTGCACATCGCGCAACGGCAGCGCGGCGCTCATGCCGGCACCTCGGTCGGCGACGGCGCCAGCCAGGCGTCGCTGGGCGCATCGGAGGACAGCACCTGCACGTCGACACGGCGTGCGCCGAGCTGGCGCCGAAGTTCCTGCAGCGGCTCGACAAAGTGCGCCTGCCAGTGCGCCTGCACTTCGCTGCGGCGCAGGTCGAGACCGATGCGCTGCTGCGCGGTCTGGAACTGCAACGCCGCCGACGGTGGCCGCAGCTCCAGTGGATCGACCAGCAGCACCAGGCTGAGGTCGTGATGCTGGGCCAGCGCGCTCCAGCGCGCGGGCGGAATGCGGATGGCCTGCTGCGGATCGGCCAGCACCAGCATGCGTGCCCCCGGGCGCAGCACGCGACCGGCATGGTCCAGCGCGCGCTCCAGGCCCAGATCGTCGGCTGGCGGCTGTGCGTACCAGCGGGTCAGCGCGTCGAGCACGCGCAGCACGCCGCGTGGCCCACCTGCCGGAGCGATCGGCGCTTCGCGGTCGCTGCCACGCAATGCGCCCACGCGGTCGCCACGGCGCTGCGCCGACCACGCGGCAACAGCACCGGCGCGTGCGGCCTGCACCGATTTGAAGCGCACGCGGGTGCCGAAGTACAGCGCCGGCGAGGTATCGGCCACGATCAGGCTGACTCGTTCGCGTTCGGCCTGGAACAGTTTGGTATGGGCGCGACCGGTGCGCGCCGTCACACGCCAATCGATGTGACGCGCGTCGTCGCCGGCCACGTATTCGCGCGACTCGGCGTACTCCATGCCGCGGCCGCGCAGCGGGGACGGTGCCTGGCCCGCGTTGCCGGTGCGGCCACGGCGCGGCGGCGGCGGACGCTGTGCCAGCCGGCGCAGCGCGACCAGTTCGGCCAGCTGCGGGCGCAGCCCGTCACCTTCGAGCGCAGACGGTGCCTGTTCCACGGATGGATCGGTCATGCGCAGGCTCAGGGTGCCGGCACCCGGGCCAGCAGCTCCTGCACCAGGCGCTCGCCGTCCCAGCCTTCGGCGGTGGCTTCATAGCTGGGCAGCACGCGATGGCGCAGCACGTCGGCGGCGACCGCGCGCACGTCGTCGGGCGTGACGAAGTCACGGCCAGCCAACCACGCCCGCGCGCGGGCGCAGCGTTCCAGTGCGATGGAACCGCGCGGGCTTGCCCCCCATGCGATGCGGCGGCCGAGGCCGGCGTCGTAGCGCGATGGATCACGCGAGGCCAGCACCAGTTCGATCAGGTAGCGCTCCAGTGCCGGTGCCATGTGCAGGTCCAGCACTTCGCGGCGGGCGTCGAACACGTCCTGCATCGGCATCTTGTCTGGCGCCGGCGCGGCCTCGCCCAATGCACCACGGGCACGCTCACGGGCCAGCCGCAGGATCTCCGATTCGGCGGCCTGGTCCGGGTAACCGATGCGCACATGCATCAGGAAGCGGTCCAGCTGCGCTTCCGGCAGCGGGAACGTGCCTTCCTGCTCGATCGGGTTCTGCGTGGCCATCACCAGGAACAGCGGCGGCAGCGCATAGGTATGGCGGCCAACCGTGACCTGGCGCTCGCCCATGGCTTCCAGCAGCGCCGACTGCACCTTGGCCGGCGCACGGTTGATCTCGTCGGCCAGCAGGATCGGGTGGAAGATCGGGCCAGGCACGAACTCGAAGCGGCCCTCCTGAGGGCGCCAGATCTCGGTGCCGGTGAGGTCGGCCGGCAGCAGGTCGGGGGTGAACTGCACGCGGGCAAAGTCTGCTTCCAGGCGCGAGGCCAGTGCACGGATCGCCGTGGTCTTGGCCAGGCCCGGCGCGCCCTCCACCAGCAGGTGGCCGTCGGCCAGCAACGCGATCAGCAGGCGTTCGACCAGGGCCGCCTGGCCGACGATCTCGGTCGACAACGCATCGCGCAGCTGGGTGAATGCCGCATGCAGGCGGGAGGTTGCCGGCGCGGGCGGCGGCGAGACAGTTTCGGGCATCGGCGGTGGCAGGTTCATGGGGGCCTTTGACCGGCGCAGGACGGCACGGGTTCCCGACATCATCGCAGGGTGCCTTGCGATTGGCATCAAGAACGGCTGAACAGCGCATCCGCGCATGGCGTGGATCTACCGGCGGAAACGAGGAAGGGCCGCACAGGGCGGCCCTTCTTCGAAGACTTCGGAGCGGTGGCTCAGTTCTGCTTGGCCACGCGCAGCACCTTCGGGGTGACGAACACCAGCAGTTCGGCCTTGTCCTTGTTGCGGCCGCGCTTCTTGAACAGGTTGCCCAGGAACGGCACGTCGCCCAGGAACGGCACCTTGCTGATGCTGTTGCGATCGGTGAACTCGTAGACACCACCGATCACCACGGTCTGCCCGTCCTCGACCAGCACCGCGGTATTGACTTCGCGGCGGTTGATCGACGGCACCGTGCCGTAGCCCTCCAGCTGGATCAGCTGGTCGACTTCGTCCTTCTTCACCTGCATGTTGAGGAACACGCGGTTGTCGTTGGTGATGGTCGGAGTGACCTTCAGCTCCAGCACCACTTCCTTGAACTGCACGTTCGGCGTCGCCACGCCGCCAGCGGTACCACCGCTGATGGTGACGTAACCGATCTCCTTGCCCTGCTTGATCATCGCTTCGCGCTGGTTGGTGGTGACCACGCGCGGGTTGGAGATCACCTCGCCTCGCGATTCCTGCTGCATGGCCGACAGTTCCACGTCCAGCAGGTAGCCGGCATTGAGGATCGACAGTGCCAGCGAACCTGGGTTGCTGGCGGCGGCCACCGGCAGGTTCCAGTTCAGGCCACGGGTGATCGCCGAGCCGGACTTCACCGGCGGCGGGCCGACCCGGCCACCGGCTTCCCAGTCACGCTCGGCCTTGGCGTTGGCCAGGTCGGTCGTCACCTGCGACTCACGGGTCTTGGCGTTGGCATCCAGGCTACCGCTGAAGTACACGTTGTCGCGGCTGCCGCTGACACCGAACTTCGCACCCAGTTCGCGGGCGAAGGTATCGGTGGCGATGACGATGCGGCTTTCGATCAGCACCTGGTCGACCGGGCGGTCGATCACGTTGATCAGCTCGCGCATGCGCGCGATCTTCTTCGGGATATCGCTGATCATCAGCGTGTTGGTGCGCTCGTCGGCCACGATGCGGCCGCGCGAGGACAGGAAGCCACTGTCTTCCTGCGACGAGCTGCCCGAACCACCACCGCTGCCACCACCGCCACTGCCACCGATGCCCTTGGCCTCGGTCAGCGCTTTGAAGATCTGCGTGGCGCTGTGGTAGTTGATCTGGATGTAGTCGGTCTGCAGGTCTTCGCGGTTCTCGATGGCGATGCGCGCGTCTTCCTTCTCCTGCTCGAACTTGGCCAGTTCAGCCTGCGGCGCCACCCAGATCACGCTGCCATCGCGACGCTTGTCCAGGCCCTTGGCGCGCAGGACGATGTCCAGCGCCTGGTCCCACGGCACATTGACCAGGCGCAGGGTCACATTGCCCTGCACCGAGTCGGACGCAACCACGTTCAGGTTGGACTCCTCGGCGATCAACTGCAGCACGGTGCGCACCGGCACGTCCTGGAAGTTGAAGGTCACCGGCTTGCCGGTGAAGCCGCGCTGGCCGACGGCCTTGGCCGCCTGGGTGACGCTGCCGGCGGTGACCGCGCCGACGGCGGCCGGGGCCTGCCGCGGGCTGATCTCGACCACGTACTCGTTGCCGCTCTGGTAGGCCAGCGACTCCACTGCACCGCCGGTACTCAGCACCAGCTGGGTGCCGGCACCCGACGGCTTGGCGTCGATGCGCTGTACCGGCGTGGCGAAGTCGGTGACGTTCATCGGCTTCTGCAGGTTGGCCGGCAGTCGGGCATTGCCGACGTCGACCACCACGCTGTTGCCCTGCGTGCGCAGGTCAGGGATCGCGCCCTGCCCGTCGAACTGCACGATCAGGCGCCCGGCGCCGTCATCGCCACGCTTGAAATCGATCTTGGCCACCGACAGGCCTGCCGGCGCAGCGGCCGGTACCACGGTGGCGCCCACCGGCTTTTCCGCCGGTGCGGCAGCCAGCGCCGGAGCGCAGGCCAGCATCAGCGCGACTCCCAGCGCGCTGACACGGTTCAAGGTAGAGCGCCGGATGGGACGCAGCCCCTTGGCTTGGTGAAAGGTCATCGTGCTATCCCCAGTAAACGATCATTGATCTTCAAGCGAGAGCGTTGCCGGCCGTTCCAGCCAGCCACCCGCGCCATCCGGCACCAGTTCGATCAGCTCCACGCGGTCTTCGAAGACCGCCGTGACCCGCCCGTCGCTCTGCCCCAGGTAACCGCCCGGGCGAACCCGGTAGGTGACCTTGTCCGGCCCCATCACCAGCGCCACGGTGCCTGCACCGGTACCGATGGTGCCGACCATGTCCAGCGCATCCAGCGGGAAGCCTTCCAACGGCTCCTTGCGCCGGTTCGGGTCCGGTCGCAATCCGCCGTTCCCCTGCTGCGGATTGGTCCAGGCATCGGTGAACGGATCGCGCATGCCCTGCGCGGAGTATTCAAAGGTCTCGAACTGCTGCATCACCGGCAGCGGCTCCAGCGGTTGCGCCGGTCGCGCGCGCTCGCCTTCCACCCACTTCTCAAGGTTCGGTGCGTCGCCGGGCGTGCTGGTCACGCCACGGCCGCAACCGGCCAGCAGCAGTACAGCCAGCACCATCGCACCACGTACGGTCTGCGCGCGCATCACTTCTTGCCCTCCTTGCCAGCGTCGGCCGCCTGCTGCGCCTGCACTTCGGTCTCGTCCAGGTAACGGTAGGTCTTGACCGTACCGGACAGTTCCAGTGCACCGCTGCGGACGTTGCCGCCGGTCTTTTCCTTGGGCTTGAGGTTGATGTCATGCATGGTCAGGATCACCACCCGCGGCAACGAGGCCACGCCACTGACGAATGCGCCGAACTGGTGGTAACTGCCCACCATGCGCAGCTTGATCGGCTTCTCGGCGTAGAACTCCTTGATCTGCTCCTGCTCCGGCTCGAACAGCTCGTTGGTCAGGCCGCTGGACAGCGCGGTCTGCGAGATGTCGATGATCAGGTCGGGCATTTCGGTCTTGCTCGGCAGCTGCCGCAGCATCTGCTGCAGCACCTGCTCCATCTGCGCCAGCTGCTGCTTCAGCGGCCCCAGGTTCACCGCGCGTTCCTGCTGCTTGGTGAACTCGGCGCGCAGCTCGACTTCCTTCGATTCCAGGCCGGCCAGTTCTTCGCGCTTGCCGCTGATCAGCAGCATCCACGCCACGAACATGATGACCAGCGCCAGCAACGAGCAGAAGACGATCTTGGCCTTCTGCGGCCAGTTGCCGATGTCGTTGAAATCCAGGTTCTTGATGTCGATCTTCTGGCTCATGCGCGGTCCCCCTGCAGCAGCGCATTGAAGGCCTGCGGCGGCTGCGCCAGGCGGCTGCCCTCAGGCTTCGGGGCAGGTGCCGGGGCCGGCGCGGCGGCCGGAGCGGCCGGTTGGTTCGGCTTGGCCGGAGTGGCCGGCGGTGCAGCGGCCGGTGCGGCGGGAGCCGCTGCCGGCTGGCCCGCTGCCGGAGCCGCAGGCGTCGCGGCATCCGGACCTGCGGCCAACGGAGCCACCGGTGCCGGCGGAGCCGTCGCCACCGACCCATCGGCGTTCAGGCCCGGCGTCGCCGAGACCTCTTCGCTCTGTGCCGGCAGTTTCACCTTGACCACGAACACGTAGGGCAGCGCCTTGATGTCGGCCAGCGGACCGACCTTGCCATCCTTGTCCTTCTCCGGGTCACGCGCTTCGATGATCGACAGCTCCGGATTGGTCATCCAGCCGGAGGTCTCCAGGTTGCGCATGTAGGCCGAAACGCGGGCGTTGGACTGGGTGCGGCCTTCCAGCGTCAGCACATCCCCTTCCTGCTTCAGCGCGGTCAGCACCACGCCATCGGGAATGGTGCGTACCAGCGCGTCGAACAGGTGGACCATCTGCGAGCGCTTGGCCTGCAGTTCCTCGATCACCTTCTTGCGGGCCAGCAGGCGTTCCTTCTGCGCGTCGAGGCGATCGATCTCCTTGTTCTGTTCCTTGACCTTCTCGATCTCGGCTTCCAGATAGGCGTTGCGGTCCATCTGACCGCTCACCTGGCGGTCGTAATAGAACCAGATCATCAGCGACAACAGCAGGCCACCGACAGCGGCCATGCCCAGCATTGCGTAGAACTCGCGCTGGCGTTGCTTGCGCCGTTCGGCGCGCCAGGGCAATAGATTGATGCGTGCCATCAGTCGAAGCTCCTCAGCGCCAGACCGGTCGCGATCATCAGCGCGGGGGCATCCTGGGCCAACGCATGCGCGTTCACCTTCGGCCCCAGGGTCATCTGCGCCAGCGGGTTGGCGACCACGGTCGGCACGCCCAGCTGCTCCTCGACCATCTCCGGCAGGCCACCGAGCACGGCGCAGCCGCCGGCCAGCACGATGTGATCGACGCGGTTGAATTCGCTGCCTGCATAGAAGAACTGCAGCAGGCGGCTGATCTGCTGGACCGTGGCTTCCTTGAACGGCTCCAGCACTTCCATCTCGTAGCTTTCCGGCAGACCGCCCTGGCGCTTGGCCAGCCCGGCTTCCTCGTAGCTCAGGCCATAGCGGCGCATGATCTCGTCGGTCAGCTGCTTGCCACCGAACACCTGCTCGCGGCTGTAAAGGCTGCGGCCGCCGCGCAGGACATTGAGGGTGGTCATGGTGGCGCCGATGTCGACCAGCGCAACCACGCCGTCGATGGACACCGGCAGCTCGCTGGCGACCAGGGCGTAGGCGTTCTCGACCGCGAAGGCCTCCACGTCCATCACCTTGGCCTGCAGTCCACCGAGCTCCAGTGCGGACTGGCGCAGCTCGACATTCTCCGAACGCGACGCGGCCAGCAGCACCTGGACCATCTCCGGGTTGTTCGGGATCGACCCGATCACCTCGAAGTCCAGGTTCACTTCCTCGATCGGATACGGAATGTAGTTGACCGCTTCCAGCTCGATCTGGGCTTCCATGTCGTTTTCGTCGAGATCGGCCGGCATCGGGATCACCTTGGTGATCACCGCCGACCCCGCGACGGCGGCAGCGGCCAACTTGGCCTTGCTGCCTGAACGGTTCATCGCGCGGCGGATGGCCTCACCCACGGCCTCCACTTCAACGATGTTCTTCTCCACCACCGCGTTCGGCGGAAGAGGTTCCACAGCGTAATGTTCCACGCGGAAACGATTGCCGCTGCGGGACAGCTGCAAAAGCTTTACCGCAGTCGAACTGATGTCGACGCCTACAAGCGGCGACTGACTTTTTGGGATGAGCCCCACGGTTTCTCCCCTGCCGACGGGCACTTGGACGCAAGACCTGCGTCCGAGCATTAATAACGTATTCTTAGCAAATGGCAACGGCCCTGCTGTGAAATCCCTCACGGATTCACCATGCAGCCCCTGACTGTTCCCCTTGCGCTCCCCGGTGCCGACCCCAGCCGCCACCTTGCGTAATCTATACTCTGCGACCACGAAATTCGCAATCGGAATCTGAACCCGATGACTCGACTCCGCCGCTGGCTGCGCTGGATCTTCCTGATTGTCCTGGTCCTGGCGCTGATCGGCGCGGCCGCCGTGGGCGGTCTGTACTATGCCGTTTCCTCCAAGCTTCCCGACGTGCAGACCCTGCGCGACGTGGAAATGCAGGAGCCGATGTACGTCTACGCTGCCGACGGCAAGCTGATGGCGGTGTTCGGCGAGACCCGGCGCACCCCGGTCACCATGAAGGACGTGCCCGAGCGGCTGAAGCAGGCCTTCCTGGCCACCGAGGACGCCCGCTTCTACGAACATGGCGGCGTGGACTACATGGGCATCGGCCGCGCGGTCTGGCTGCTGGCCACCACCAACGACAAGCGCGTGCCGGGTGGCTCCACCATCACCCAGCAGGTCGCCCGCCAGTTCTTCCTCAGCTCCGAGTACAGCTACACCCGCAAGCTGGCCGAGATCCTGCTGGCGCGCAAGATCGAGTCCGAGCTGAGCAAGGACGAGATCTTCGAGCTGTACCTGAACAAGAGTTTCTTCGGCAACCGCGCCTACGGCGTGGCCGCTGCCGCCGAGTTCTATTACGGCAAGAAGCTGAACGAGCTGGACCTGGACGAGATGGCCTCGCTGGCCGGTATCCCCAAGTTCCCGTCGTCGGGCAACCCGATCTCCAACCCGGAACGTGCCCGCCAGCGCCGCGACAATTACGTGCTGCAGCGCATGGCCGACCTGAAGTTCGTCAGCCAGGCCGAAGCCGACGCGGCCAAGGCCGTGCCGATGCACGCCACCGCGCATGAGCCGCCGGTGCAGGTCGATGCACCCTACGTGGCCGAGCTGGTGCGCCAGGAAATGATCGCCCGCTTCGGCGGCGACGTGGTCAACAAGGGCTACCACGTCACCACCACGATCGACTCCACCCTGCAGACCGCCGCCAACCTGGCCGTCCGTGATGGCCTGCTGCTGTACGACCACCGCCACGGTTGGCACGGCGTGGAGAAGCAGGTGCAGCTGGGCGCCGGCGACGATACCGCCGCGCTGGCCGAGCACCTGCGCGGCATGTACGGCCAGGCCGGCCTGCTGCCGGCAATCGTCGCCAGCACCGCGGCCGATGGCAGCGCCACGGTGGTGCTGGCCAACCGCACCGAGATCGTGCTGCCGGCCGGCGCCGCCAAGTGGACCAACAAGACCCCGGGCAAGCTGGTGCAGCGCGGCGACATCGTGCGCGTACGCGCCGGTGCCAAGGAAGGGGAGTGGCTGCTGGACCAGATCCCGCGCGGCCAGTCCGCACTGGTCTCGCTGGATGCCCACAGCGGCGCGCTGAAGGCGCTGGTGGGTGGCTTCAGCTTCTCCGGCAACAAGTTCAACCGCGCCACCCAGGCCCGCCGCCAGCCGGGTTCGAGCTTCAAGCCGTTCGTCTACGCGGCCGCTTTCGACAAGGGCTACAACCCAGCCTCGATCGTGCTCGACGCCCCGGTCGTGTTCCGCGATCGCCGCGGCAAGACCTGGGCCCCGCAGAACGACGGCGGCGGCTTCCGCGGCCCGATGCGCCTGCGTGAAGCGCTGGTGCAGTCGCGCAACCTGGTCTCGGTACGCCTGCTTGATGGCATGGGCGTGGACTACGCGCGCAAGTACATCAGCGAGTTTGGCTTTGCCGAATCGGAGCTGCCGCCGAACCTGTCGATGTCGCTGGGCACTGCATCGCTGACCCCGCTGTCGGTGGCGCGTGGCTACGCGGTGTTCGCCAATGGCGGCTCGCGCGTGGATACCTGGCTGATCGACCAGGTCAATGACCGCGACGGCAACCTGGTGTTCAAGGAAAACCCGGCGCTGGCCTGCCGCGACTGCGCCGGCAGCAGCGATCAGCCGGTCAACCAGGTGGTGGATGGCTTCAACTTCGGCGCCCCGGCCCCGAAGGTGGACCCGGCCGCTGCGGCCAAGGCCGAAGCCAAGACCGAAACTGCCGCCGCTCCGGCCAACCCGGATGCCCGCACCGCCCCGCGCGCGATCGACGCCCGCACCGCCTACCAGTTGGTGTCGATGATGCGCGACGTGGTCCAGCGCGGTACCGGTGTGCAGGCCAAGGTGCTCGGCCGCGAGGACGTGGGCGGCAAGACCGGCTCCACCAACGACCATCGTGACGCCTGGTTCTCCGGCTTCGGCGGCCCGTACGTGACCACCGTGTGGGTGGGCCGCGACGACTTCCGCTCGCTGGGTTACCGCGAGTACGGCGGCAAGGCGGCGCTGCCGATCTGGATCGACTACATGCGCACCGCGCTGAAGGACACCCCGATCGCGCAGAACGAGCCGCCCAGCGGCATGGTCCAGGCCACGCTCAACGGCGCGACCGAGTGGGTGAAGGTGGAAGACATGGATCGCCTGACCGACTACGACCTGAACCTCAATACGCCGCAGGCCGACGCCGCCGCGTTCGATATCTTCTGAGGAAGGGTGCAGTGGGTGCCAACCGTGGGTTGGCACCGATGCGACTGTAGAGCCGAGCCCATGCTCGGCTCAGGGCCCCGCGTAGAGCAGCCGAGCGTGGGCTCGGCTCTGCATCCCCTCCGTGAAATACCTACGCGGATGTCACATCCGTGCGCTAGTCTGTAGCCAGGTCGCAACAGGAGTCATCGCATGCATCGCGCCCGTCAGCATGCTGCCAGCCAGACCCGCGAGCGGCGCCACCGCCTCGCCCACGAAGCCGCCCGCCTGATGGCTGAAGGCGGCATCCGCGACTACCACCAGGCCAAGTTGAAGGCCGCCAGCCGGCTCGGCATCCACGACGATGCCTCCCTGCCGCGCAACACCGAGATCGAAGACGCCTTGCGCGAGTACCAGCGGCTGTTCGCCGGGCCCCAGCACGGCAATGAACTGCAGCGCCGCCGCGAGGCTGCGATGCGCGCGCTGGAGTTCCTGCACGGCTTCGCCCCACGGCTGGCCGGCCCGGTACTGGAAGGCACCGCCGATGCCAACAGCCCGGTGCAGCTTCACCTGCACAGCGACGACCCGGAAGCCGTGCATCGCTTCCTGGACGAGCACGGCATTCCCGCCGAATCGCGGACGCGCCGGCTGCGCATGGACCGCGAACGCAGCCTGGACGTGCCGGTGTGGGTGTTCAGTGCCGAGGAGCTGACCTTTGACCTGGCCGTGCTGCCGTACGATGCGCTGCGCCAGGCGCCGCTGTCGCCGGTGGATGAGAAGCCGATGCGACGCGCGTCTGTCGCACAGCTGCGGCAGCTGCTGGCCGAAGCGGAGATCACCGCGTATATCGGCGGGTGACAGCTGCGCGGGTTCTGGTGGATGCGGACCGTTGGTCCGCACGGTGCATCAGGCGTGCGGACACCTGGCCTAAGAGCAGCCGAGCATGGCTCGGCTCTACAGAAAGCGCGCTACCTGCTTCCTTCTTCTGGTGGGTGCGGACCGTTGGTCCGCACGGTGCTTCAGGCATCCGGATAGCTGACCGAAGAGCAGCCGAGCATGGCTCGGCTCTACAGGAGGTGCGTTGCCCTACCAGACATCATGGTGCTGCTCCTCCGTCTCATCGCCAAGCAGGCGCATCAGCCAGGGGGCTCCCACCCGCTGCGGGTACGCCATCATCATGCGCGCGTGCATGTTCTGCAGGTCCCCCAGCAGCCAGGTCTGGTTGTAGACATCGCCGAACGGATCGGACCACGCCGTCTGTATCCGCGCGCGCTCACCGCCGTTGAGGTTGGGCATCCTGTCCAGCGGCACCTCCAGCACCGGCTCCAGCGCCCGGTTGATGGCCGCGTTCTCCGCCTCCGCCGCACGCATGAGTTCCAGCCGATGGCTCACCTGCCAGCACGGGAAAGGGAAGCAGCTTCCCGTGGCATCGATGTACGTCGCGATGTCGGCCAGCATGTGAGCCTTCAGCTGCCACACCACCGCACTGTCCAGCAGCTGCCGCACCCGCAGTGTGCGCAGCGTGCCGGCGCGGACATCCTCCGGCGTGGCGAACGGCTCGCCCGGGGTTGGGCCGCCATGCCGCACCAGCACGATGCGATGGATCGCCTCCTGGGTGATGTTCTCCACGCGCAGCGCGGCGGCCTCCGGATGCACGCGCGGCGGCGGCACGCTCGATACCCGCCAGGTGTACCAGGCCGCCAAGCCCATGCCCGCCACGCACAGCAGGGCGAACAGCAGCCAGCGGTCCAGATTGCGGGTGTAGTAGTAATACCGCGCCCGCCAAAGGTAGAACGTGCGGTAGCTGATGAACCGGCTTACCCATCGATACATTGCCATCTCCTCGGCAAGGACCCCGGCGCGGCGGGGCGGATTACGCGCGTCACGCCGGGGCTCCATCGCTTACCAGCCGATGCCCACGCCGACGCCCATGCTGCGCTCACCGCTGTTGGTGAACGCCCCATTGAGGCTGAAGGTGGCCGAGCCCTTTTCGTTGAGCACGCGCTGGTAGCCCACCGCCATCGCGGACTCACCCTCGCTGTAGCCCACGCCCGCGCCGAGGCGGTTGTAGGTTGCCAGGCCCGCAGTGTTCATCGCCATCGCGGTCTGCGCGCTGCTCATTGCCGCCATGCGGTTGAAACGCTTGTCCATCTTGTCCAGGCGACGCTCGAAGGTGCTGATCGCGCCATCGGTGTACTCGTTGGCGCGTGCCAGCATCTTCTCCAGTTCGGCGGTGTCGACCTGCGGCTTCGGGGTGTCCTCCTTCTTCGTCTTCGGCTGCGGTGCAGGTTTCTCACCCTCGCCGACCGATGCCACCTGCTGGCCGCCTTCGGCCTGCGGCACCGGTGCTTCCGGCTCCGGCGCCGAAGCGACGGCCATTGCCCGCGGCTGCGGCGCATCGATGCGCTCTTCCAGGCCATCGATACGGCCGTTGAGCTGCTGCTGCATCGAATGCAGCTGGCCACCATTGACCGCATCGCGGCTGCCGGCCGCGATCAGGCCATTGGCCACGTTGGAGATGACCATGCCGTGGGTTCCGGCCAGGGTAAGCTGGTTGAGACCGTCGGCGCGGACCGAGGGAGTGTCCTGGAACACGCTGCGCAGCTGGGACTCGACCTGGTTCACGCGCGAGGTGGTGCTGACCACTGCGCCATCCAGCGCTTCCAATGCGCCATTGAGCGTGGACTGGGACTGGCCCTGCACGGTGAATCTGGGGCCGACGATGTTGCCGTTGGCATCGACTTCGCTGCCGAGCGCGGACAGCGCCCCGCGCAGCTGGCCTACGGTCGCGGCGTTGTGGTTGGCCGTGCCGTTGGCGATGTTTACGAGGCGCCGCCCCACTCCTGATGCACCAAAGGAAGCGGTGCCGGGATCCGTGGCCTCAGAGCCGGCCCCAAGGGCGAGAGAACCTTCAGCCCCCACTGAAACCTTGGCGCCAGAGCCAATTGCAACGCCATTGGAAGCGTGAACATTCGAACCTGCTCCCACTGCAAAGCCATTCACTGCCATCTCAGAAACACTGGATGCACGACCAAGTGCGATTCCATTCCGCCCCAGAGATGTGGCAAACGCGCCTACCGCAGTTGCACCTTCCCCATCCGCTCGAGCAGAGTCGCCGATTGCAACGCCTAGTCGGCCGGCAATTGCATCTCTACTAAGACCATCAATGTCAACCTTGAAGAACCGGGCCTGCTTCTCAATCGTCGAGACACGGCTACCGATGCCGTGCAGCTGGCCGCCATTGACAGCATCCCGACTGCCGTCCGCAATCTCTCCGTCTGCAACACCAGTCAAACGCGCACCGCCAAAATCGATCGGACCGCTCGCGTCCAGTTCACGCGTTGCCTGCTCACCCATCTCCCGCTCCTTGCGCATCGCCTCCAGATCATTTCGATTCTGCGAGATCTTCTGCTCTGCGGCGTACAGCTGATTGCCCGTTACGGCATCACGGCTTCCTGGCGCCACCCGACCGTCAGCCAGATTGGTCAACACCATGCCGTTCGCGCCACTCAGCGCGATCTGGCTCATGCCATCGCCACGGGCGGATGGTGAATCCTGGAAGATCGAGTTGAGCTGGCCTTCCACCTTGTCCGCACGGCGGCCTGCGGTGATGACAGCTCCATCGAGCGCCATCAACGCGTCCTCGACGGTGTTCTGAGTTCCGCCCTGCACCGTGTAGGTCGGGGCGATGATGTTGCCGCCGGCGTCCATGCCTGCTTCGCCCCCGAGGGTCGCGAGGGAGTCCTTTAGCTGGGAGACAGTGGTGGCGTTGTGATCGGCTGTGCCCCGGGCGATGTTCACGAGGCGCCTCTGGGCAAAGGTGTTCCCGAACGACGCAACGCCTGCTTCGGTCGCTTCAGCACCTTGACCAAGTGCAAGCGATCCAGTTGCACCTTCACCAGTCCTTGCGCCCGCACCGATCGCGATACCACCTTCCGCGACACCACCCGAGCCACCGACCTGAGCTCCAGCTCCTAGAGCAAATCCACCCTCTGATCCATCGAACACAGTTGATCCGCGCCCCATAGCGACGGAGTTCCTCCCCATCGCCAGGGCACGAGTACCCACTGCGGTGCCCCCCTCCTTTCCAGTCTTTGCCGCGTTTCCAAGCGCCACACCCGCAACGCCCGCTTCAGCTGGCTCATTAATCGGCGCGTGCCCTACACTCAAGAACTGGCTACTACTTTCCAGCGAGGAAATACGAGCGTTGGTTGCAAACAACTGCCGGCCAGATACAGCTTCCGCACTACTGTCGGTCACCAAACCATCCGCCACCCCACTGATCCTGCGATTGTCACCGACGCTATTACGCACATCCAACACAGTTCCGCTGTTCTTCTCGCCCAGACGAACATTGCCGTTGGCGGCGGTCTGGCTGACCAGTCCCTCCAGCGCACCTGTGCTGACTAACGCCTTGGCAGCGTCTGCCCTCGCAACCGTTGCATCCGCCTGCGCCGCCGTAGCCGCTTTCTCCACGTCAGCCACCTGCACATTGGTGGCATTGAGCTGCTTGCCGTTGACCGCTTCATTGCTGCTGGCACTTACCGTGCCATCCGCCACACCGGCAACCTTCCGGCTGGCGTCGGCGCTGTTGCGCACGTCCAGTACGGTGCCGCTGTTCTTCTCACCCAGGCGGACACTGCCGCTGACGGCGGTCTGAGAGACCAAGCCGGCGAGCGCGGTCGTCTCGGTCAGTGCCTTGGCAGCATCGGCTTTTGCGGCATTGGCCGCCGTCTGCGCGCTTGTAGCCGTGCTCTGCGCGGTGGACACGGCCTGGTTGGTCGCGAACAGCTGATTGCCGGTGATGGCATCGGTACTGCCATTGCTGACCGCGCCATCGGCAATGTACTGGATCTTGCGCTTGAGAGTGGCACTGCCCACCGATACGGAGTTGACGGACGCCGTGACAGAGCCGGCACCCAGTGCCACCGCATTGTCATGGCGGGCGTTGGCCCGGTCACCCAATGCAACGGCGCTGGTGTTGGCCGATACCGCAAGATTGCCCAGCGCGGTAGCGAACTGCGCGGTGGCCTCGCTGCCACGTCCCAGCGCTGTGGACTGCTTTGCGGTGGCTTTGCTCAGGTACCCCATTGCAGTGGCATGCTCGGCGACCGCATTGGCGTCACCGCCTACGGCAATGGAGAAGTTTCCGCTGGCAATGGCCCGGAAGCCCGTCGCGACCGCGCCGTTTGCGCTGCGCGTATTTGCACCGATGGACACGCCGGCATTCTGGTTGTTCACCTTGTTGCCCTCTGCATCGACGCCGGCCAGCGCATCGAACCCGAGTGCGACACTGCGACCGTTGTAGGCCTTGGCGTTGTTGCCGATGGCGGTGCTGATACCGTAGCTGCCCGACTCTGCAACCGCGCCCTTGCCCAGTGCCAGGGTGGTGGCATCGATACGGTTGGTGGCCGACTGGGCGAGCGTACGAACGTCCGCAAGGTCTCCCTTTACGGTTCCCACTGCCGATTCCACTGTCCCCAGCCTGGTGTTCGTGGCGTTGAGCTGCCTGCCGTTCACGGCATCCGTACTGCTTGTCGTCAACGTTCCATCAGAAACGCCACTCACTTTTCGCGTCGCCAACACTGCATTGCGCATGCTGACCTCCGTGCCGGTATTGCTGTTGGCAATACGTACTATGCCGCTCGCGGAATCCTGCTTGATCAGGCCATCGACCCGCGCATTCATTGCATGCAGTTGCTTGCCCGTAATGGCATCTGAGCTTGAAGCTGTGATGCGGCCGTCTTCCACGTTCACAATTCGCCGTCGCAGCGTCGAACTGCCCACGGAGACAGTATTCATTTCGGTTGCGGAAGAACGCACACCCAGCGCAACTGCTCCTTGCGCGGTGGTCGACGCGCCGTAGCCCAGGGCTACGCCATCAATGCGCGCCTCGGCGCCACCGCCTATAGCGATTGCACCGGTGTAGCCGGCCGTCCCGGCCTTCGCAGCAGCACCAATGGCGATGCCGGAGTTGCCGCCCCCGGTATCGACCGAGGCTTTGCTGCCCAGGGCGACGCCATCAACGCCACTGGCGAATGCGTTTGCGCCCATTGCGACCGCATTTTCGCTCTGTGACAACGAGCCACTGCCGACCGCAAGCGCGTTCTGGCGCGTTGCAGCGGCGCTGTTTCCGAATGCAGTGGAGCCGATTCCCTTGCCGTAGGCATTGGCGCCTACAACCGTGCTGTGACCACCATTGGCGGTCGCGTTGTAGCCCACGGCAACACTGTCTACGCCATTGATGTTGGCCTTGTAGCCAAACGCGGATCCATAGTTGCCAACGATCCGGCTTTGGTGCCCGAAACCCGCGCCCCAGCTACCGCTCATATACGTTCCGGCACCGATGACCAGGTATTCCTTCGCGCCGGCAGCCGCGTTGGCCCACAACGTACCATCGGTCTGGCCGACATGTGGCAGGCATCGGAGAAAGTCGGAGCCAGCATCAAGGGATGAACATCCGTAGTACGTCACTCCCGCGAACGCTTCCGTAGTACCCAGCAGGATGAGCAACGAGGCAGTCAGCGAAGCAGAGAGTTTCTTCTGCCCGCCAGCGCTGTGTCTTGCTACAGCCAGCTCGCTGGCTACCTCCCAGCACCCCTTGGCCCGGTTCCAGATACGCCGATAGATTCGATTCATGGTCTTTCTCCTTAACAGTTTTCGGAAAAGGCATCCCGCGCCATGCGCGGGACGCAGGGAGGGGGGTCAACTGGACTGGATGGCCACGTCCTGGACATGCTCGCGATAGCCGTCCTGGGAAAGCCGGTAGCGCAGGCGCAGCAAATTGCCCGGCTGTGGCTGGAACGGCAGGGTGAAATCGGCATCCGGGTACAGGCTGTGCGAGAGGTCGTGTGGCGTGCAGACGCCGGCGGCCGTACATTCGGCCGCATGGACGATGCCCACGCGCAGGGTGCCGCTGTTGTGCAGCGTGCTGCCGCGCACCTGCAGGTCGACCACGCCATCGGCGGGCACCACGTTCACCAGCGCGCCCCACACCAGGCTGACGCCGACGTCGGCGTGCGCAGCGTCGTCGCTGCTTTCCAGTTCAGTGCCTTCCGGGCCGCGAACACCTTCGAAGTACACCCGGTATGCGGTTTCCTTCTGTACCGGCTGCAGGGGGATCAGCCGGATCAGGCGATTGCCACCGCCTGACAGCGCGAACTTGCCGGGGGTGATGGCAATGGCCGAATCGGCGACCTCGATATCCTGCTCCTGTTCGCGGGGCGTTGCCGGGTTGTCGATGCGTCGCAGGCTGGCCTGTACATACTGTGGTCGAGTGGACTGCGAGTAGACGCGGATCTGCGCACCGCGCTTGGCATCCATCGCGGTTCGCATGGGATGGATGGACAGGTTGGCGTGTGCTGCTGGCGCAAGCAGCGCACTCAACGGCAGCATCCAGACGATCAGTTTGTTCATGGCAGGCTCCGTGTGGGATCAGGGTTTGGCGGTGGGGACGCGCAGTTCCACCGTCAGCTCGCCCTCGTAGAGACCGGGGCGCTTGCTGGCGACGGGGGTGGGAGGTGTCAGCAATGTCAGCGGCGTGGGCACGCAATAGACCGGCTGGCTGATGCCGGGCAGCATGACCAGGCGCAGTTCGGCGCTGTCGATGCCATGCAGCAGTTCTTCCACGCCATGCCGCATGCGGATATCGCGCCCGCCGTAGTTCAGGCTGACGTGGTAGTCCAGGCGCTGGCGGTCGTCGCTGCCACCATCGCGATGCCAGACCGCGAAGTCGCTGCCGGGTGGCGGGCGCGGCCCGCTGTCACGCACGGTGACGCCGAGGAACTCGCTCTGCGAGCCGAGGCCGTCGTAGAGGCACATCTCCAGCTGCTTGCGGCCGCCCACCATCTGCTTGATGGGGTCGTAGCGCAGGTCCATGTTGACCAGCGGCGCAATGGTGTCGAAGGCCGGGAAGTAGATCGAGATCGCGTCGTAGTCGGTGACGGTGAAATCGAAGTTGAAAGTGGCGGTGGCGACAGGAGCTGCGGCGGGATCGGCCTTGATGTACAGGCGCATCGTGGCCTTCCAGTGGCCGGCGACGAGTCGCGCAAGTTCCGCTGACGGAACTGACAGCCTGACGCCTGTGCCGATTGGCTGATCTGGCCCGCAGGTGTACCAGGATGCCGAGTTCAAAAACCTCTGCAGCGAGTCCCAATAGTCAATCGCGCATCCCCAGTCAGACATGATCCGCTGGATGCTGCCAAACGCGCGGACTTCGATGCGTAAGCCGGTCCGCTGATCTGCAAACCTAAGCGAAACCTCACTAACTCCATCTGCGCCAGACGGAACACCCGCCGTGGGGCATTTACCAAACTCACTATCAGAAGCAGACCCACAAACCACATGGATCTGCCCATACTTCATCGCCACGTCATGACTGAACCCCAGCACCGTCCTCGGCGCCCACAGCTCCACGTCACCAGGCACGGCCGAGCGGTCCCACGACATCACGATGTCCCGGCTCTGATCGGTGGGATGTGTCTCCGGCGGCCACTGCGCCCACGCCCGCGGCATCACCAGCACCAGCGCACACACCAGCATCAACACGAACATCCAACGCCGGCTCATGGCGTTCCTCCTGCAGCAGCGGTCTGGGGCGTGGCGGCAATCAGCGCGCGTTCCTGCAGCAGCCGGGTGACGCGGGCCTGCTGGCGGATCTCCGCCGGCAGCTGGGCCACGGCCAGCGGTTCGCATCGCACGGCACCGACCAGCAGCACCACCTGGCGGCGCTCGCGCACCTGCAGCGGGCAGTGCAGCAGGCGGTCGTCCTGCAGCAGGTAGAGCGTTGTCTCGCGACGCGGGAAGTCGGCGACGAAGCCGCCATTGGCGCTGGTGCCGGGCACCGGCGCGTTGAGGATGCGGGCGCCGCCCAGCGGCGCGCCGGCAAGCGTGCGGGCGGTGCCGATGAAGGTATAGGTCACTTCGATCGGCACCGGCATGCGCATCAGCCGCCCCGGGGCCAGGAACATCGGGCGTGCACCGCCCACGCCGCTCACGCGGATGGCGGCCATGCTGGTGTCGTTGCTGGCGTCCTGCAGTTCGGCACGGTGCGACTGGTAGGCGGTCAACGGCAGCAGCCGGCGCTCGCCGATCTGCAGCCGTTGCCGGCCCGCGCCACTCACCTGCAGTTCGGCCGCCACGCCCTGAAGGTCCAGGTCATCGGTGGCGGCTACCTGTACCGCCAGCCCGGCATCGGCGCCGGTGCCTGCGCCCCAGTAGGCCCCCCGCCGGCCCAGCGCGAAGGCGGAGCTGTGCGTGCCGCTGTAAGCGGTCTCGCTGCGGCCATGCTGCTGGTAGTACGCCACGGTGGCGCCGGTCTGTCCGTAGCGGTTCTGCAGCTGCCCGCCCAGCGATGCGCTGTAGCGGTCGTTGTTGTTGGCGCGCAGCTCGGAGGTCAGCTCACGCAACTGCGCGTCCACCTCCTGGCGATAGCTCTGGCCGACGCTGTAGTTGATCTCCGGCCGCTGGTGCTGCGGCTGGCGCATGTCCACCGCATAGCGGCGCTGGCCGCTGCCAACATGGCTGCGCTGCAGGCGGGTGAAGCTTACGTTGAGGTAGATGCCACGGTCGCGCGTGCGGGTGTCGCGGGCACTGTCGTGGCTGAGCTGCTGCCACAGGCCCAGCCGCGTGGAGACGCTGAAATCCTGCCAACGATGGCTGCGGCTGAAGCTGGCCTGCCAGGTGCGGCTGAGCTGCGGCTCACGGTGCGGTTGCAGCGGTTGCGGCGGCAGGAACGGATCCAGTGGCGCCGACGGATCATCGTCACCAGGACGGCTCCAACCGGTGCGCCAGGTCTGGCGCCGGGTGTACCCCAGGTACGCCGTACCACCGGCGATCGGCAGCGAGACCGATCCGCTGAGCGAGTTGGTGCAGCCCAGGCGGTCCCGTGCATCGGCCTCGAACTGGCAGGCCTTGCCACGCATTCGCTGCTGGTAGATGTTCCAGGACGCCTTGCGCCGGTATGACAGCTGATGCTGCTGGCCGTGGCTGCCATCGCTGCCGCGCATGCCGCTGAACGTTGCGCGCATCTCCTGCGTGGCCAGCACGCGGCGCAGGTCGACGCGCAGTTCGCCATAGCTGTGCCCGCCCAGGTGGGCGACGCCCGCAGTAGCCGCCAGGTCGCGAGCCAATGGCACGCGCATGCCGGCCACCGTTACCTGCTCACCATCGAAGCGGTCACTGCGGCGCTCGTTGCGGCGGCCACTCTGCACGAACCACTGCCATTGGCTGTCGGTCCAGTCACCGCCCTTGTCGAAGGGGGCTTCTTCGGTACGCACCAGCACGCCATCCTCGTAGATGCGCATGCGCACCAGGTAGCTGCCGAACGGGAAGTTGCGGGTATCGATCTGGTTGATGCCGGCCTGCAGGTAGTAGGTCTGCAGCAGGCGCTCGCCGTCGAACACGTCCACGCGCGCATCGCGGGCGAGCAGGACCGTCAATGGCGAGGCCTGCACGGCAGCATCGCTGTCCACGTAAGCCTGGGTGGTGCCCACGCGGGCACCGTCGAAGCGGTCCAGCGGCAGCATGCTGAAACCGAAGGTGCCGCCCTGTGGACTGGACAGGTTGCGGAGGTCCATGCGCCCGGCCTGCAGGTAGTACTGCTGGCCCAGGTCATGGCGGTAATAGACGTTGTCGAATTCGAAATGCGCATCGCCACCGCTGCTGCGGTAGCGCTGCTGGGTGAAGTACCAGTCGGCGGACATATGGCCCCGCTGGAACAGGCCCAGAACGCCGGTGCCGCGCGCACTGAACGACTGGTAGTCGCGCCCACCGGTAAGGTTGAGTACCTGCTGGTGCAGGAAAGCGTTCTCGGCATTGCTGCTGAGCGCGTGGAAGCGTTCCGCGGCGGGCTCGCCACCGATCCACTTGCGCGCCACGAACAGGCGCACGGCGCCCTCGCCTTCGTCATACAGCGCGCGCGCGGCCGCAGGGTCTTGCGGGGGATCCAGATAGCCGCAACCGGCCTCGGCGCCACCGAAGCGGCAGGCCAGGTGGCTGTTGCGTGGCAGCGGCTGCGACAGTGCCGGCAGCAGCGCGGCCTGCGCCTCGGCGGACAGGTCCAGTGCCTGCAGCACGCGCGCGGGATCTTCCAGCTGCACATGCTCCAGGGTGACGCGCACCGGCGACAGCCCGGCCGAGCGGCCGAACAGCTGGATGTCGAGTTGTTCGGTCTGTCCTTCGACCAGATCTTCGAAACCGGGCGGGACGCCGCGCGCGGCCGCCAGCGGAGTGGACAACGCCAGGGCGAGCGCGACCGCCAGCCGGGTGACGGCGGGGGCGTGTGAGGTCATGGGGGTACCGCTGGAGAAGCGGCCGGCCCGGGAACCGGGCCGGCGCGGGGATTACGGCGAGGTCGCCTTCTGGTTCAGCACGACGTTGACGATGCCGCTGTAGCGACCCTTGGTGGTGATCGGGGCCGGGGTGGCCTGGGCAATGGTCAACGGCATCGAGATCGAGGCGCCCGGGGTCGAGCCGGCGCCGGTGAACAGGTCGACTGCCTTGTATTCGATGGCGGCGGCACCCAGTGCGCGATTGTTGAGGCTGATGGTCATCGGCACGGTGACGGTGCCGGTTTCATTTGCGAGGGCAAACGCACCGTCGATGCGTGCCTCGATATCCGCGGTGTCATCATTGGAGTGAATGCGCACGCGCTGCGTGTCCGGAATCAGGCCGCGCAGCGGATCGTGGGTCAGCGTGACCAGGTCCGGCAACGGGGTGCCGTCATCACGCAGCAGTGCCAGGGTCGGGTCGACGTCGGCATAGACGGAGATCTTGGTTTCCAGCGCGTGCGCGGACAGCGAAGCGGTGGCCAGCGCTGCCGCGAGCGCGGTCTTCTTGATGATGGCGTGCATGGTTGTCTCTCTCGGACAAAGGGGGAATATGAAAGCTCCCCTCCCCAAGGAGAAAAGGGAGGGGAGCATCGCCCGCGGGGATGGGTGCGGGCGACGGAGAGAATGTTAGAAATCCATTGCCATGCAGGCCATTCAAGCATTCCTAAAACACTGAGTGTTAAGGAGAATTCTTGAATTCGCTCAATGTTCGAGGGTTATGCAATTTCCCTCATCGGTTCAATGCAACAAACCTCATTGCATTGAATTTGTAGAGCCGAGCCCACGCTCGGCTACCGTTGGCTTCAACCTGCAGGCACGACGGTGACGTGATCGACATCGATGTCGGTGGGCTTGAAGCGATGCGTGTCGACCTTGCCACGCAGCTCGACCACGGTATCGGCACCGATGGCCTGCGGCGGCAGGTCTTCGTCATCGATCTCGACCTCGATCTGGCCGCTGGCATCACGGAACTGGTAGCGCTCGTCACCGATCTTGGCGGTGAGGGTGCCACGCAGCACCACCGGATGATCATCGCGCTGCGCACGTGCGTCAGCGACGGTGCTGGCAGCGGCCCCTGCCCCCGGCCCGGTGTACTGCGCGAAGGCCTGCGGGCTCAGCAGGGCCAGCGGCGTGGCGATGAAAGCGATGGCGATCAGTCGGTTCATGGCGTTCTCCATACAGGGATCAGTACGCACAGGTTCTATCGCCTTCGACGTGATACCCATGCAATAGATCCGAAAAGATGTGAATGCGACATTCATTGTCAGAACGCGTTCAGATCCGGAAGCGGGCTCTTATCGTGCGGACCAACGTTCCGCGGTCGCCATCCGCCGAAGCCGATCAGGGCACAAAAAAAACGCCCCGCAGATGCGGGGCGTTCTCAGCAGAATCTGCTGCGGGCGATCAGCCCTGGTAGTCGCGCACGTCGCTGCCGGTGTAGACCTGGCGCGGACGGCCGATCTTCATTTCCGGATCGACCTGCTGTTCCAGCCAATGCGACACCCAGCCGGAAGTACGGCCCAGGGCGAACATGACGGTGAACATTTCGGTCGGGATCTGCAGTGCCTTGTAGATGATGCCGCTGTAGAAATCGACGTTCGGGTACAGCTTGCGGGCGACGAAGTACTCGTCCTGCAGCGCAGCCTGTTCCAGCTTCACGGCCACGTCCAGCAGCGGATCCTGCACGCCCAGCTGCTTGAGCACCTTGCTGGTCATCTCGCCGATGACCTTGGCGCGCGGGTCGAAGTTCTTGTAGACGCGGTGGCCGAAGCCCATCAGGCGGAAGCCGGAGGTCTTGTCCTTGGCCTTGACCACGGCGGACTCGACGTTGTCGGCGCTGCCGATCTCTTCGAGCATCTTCAGCACGGCTTCGTTGGCACCGCCGTGGGCCGGACCCCACAGCGCGGTGACGCCCGCAGCGACCGACGCGTACGGGTTGGCGCCGGTCGAACCGACCAGGCGCACGGTCGAGGTCGAGGCGTTCTGCTCGTGGTCGGCGTGCAGGATGAACAGCAGGTCCAGCGCCTTCACCACGTCCGGGTTCAGGTCGTACTGGCCGTCAGCGGACTCGAAGGTCTGCTTCAGGAAGCGGCTGACGTAGTCCAGCGAGGTGTCCGGCTTGTTGGCCGGCAGGCCCTTGCCGTGGCGATAGATCAGCGCCGACAGGGTCGGCACCTTGGCAATCAGGCGCACGGCGGCCTTGCGGCGCTGCTCGGCGTCGGACAGGTCCAGCGAGTCGTGGTAGATGGCCGACAGCTGCGCGATCGCGGCCGCCAGGATCGCCATCGGGTGGGCATCCTTGGCGAAGCTGCCGATCAGGGTGTTGATCGAATCGTCGACGTTGGCTTCGGCGGTCAGCTCATCGGTGAAGGCCTTCAGCTGCTCGGCGCTCGGGCGCTCGCCGTTGATCAGCAGGTAGGCCACTTCGACGTAGCTCGACTTTTCCGACAGCTGTTCGATCGGGTAGCCGCGGTACAGCAGCACGCCCTTGTCGCCGTCGATGTAGGTGATGGCGGACTTGCAGCTGGCCGTCGCGGTGAAGCCGGAATCGTAGGTGAAGAACCCCGTTTCCTTGGTCAGCTTCGCGATGTCGACGCAGTCGTTGCCAAGGGTGGGTTTGATGACGGGCAGAACGACGGACTTATCGCCGGCGTTGAGCGTGACCTGATCAAGATCGGACACTGTGTGCGCTCCTTCATGGGAAGGCGCCTGCCCAAGCGCATTGGTCAGGCACGTGAATGACGTCCTCGGCCTGTGCCGGGGATCACATCATTATCGCACAGCAGCATTTGTCGGGTGCTAGACGGAAGTCGTATACGACAGGCGGCCGGACACCGGCCGTTGAGCGGCCCGGATCGGCAAAAGCGTTGTCACACGAACGCAGTGTTCCGTCCATCCAAACGCCCGTTGGGTTGGCGTTGGGGAAAAACAAACGGCCGCGCAGAGCGCGGCCGTCGGTTCGAAGCTGGATCGACAGATCAGCGCGCGTAGCGCTTCTGGAACTTGTCGATACGGCCCGAGGTGTCGATGACCTTGTGCTTGCCCGTGTAGAACGGGTGCGAAGCAGAGGAAATTTCAACCTTGACCAGCGGGTATTCGTTGCCGTCTTCCCACTGGATGGTTTCCTTCGTGCCCATGGTCGAGCGGGTCAGGAACTTGAAATCGGAGGTGACGTCATGGAAGACGACGTCGCGGTAGTTCGGATGGATATCGGCCTTCATGGGCTCACACCGTAAATGGGCTGGTGGTCAAGAGCGGCATTATAAGCACCGGTTGCCGCTCGGGGCAACCGGTGGCGGTCAATCGAGGTCAGTCCGCGCCCAGGGCCTGGCGCACCAGGGCCTCGAAACGCTGCTGGTCGTAGGCCATCAGCAGATCGCAGTTGTCCGGCTGGCCGGTCTGGCGGTTCCAGTCGACGATGGTGGCGCCTCGGCTGAACGTGCCATTCAGTTCCACGTTCAGCGGCCGTGACTCGACCTGCAGCTGCCCTTCTGGATTCAGCGCCCACGCCATGGCCACCGCATCGGCCGTATACCAGCGGCCGCCCTTGGCATCTTCCGACAGCGCGCGGGTCTTGCGCGAGATCAGTTCGTAGAAGCGGGCGCGGTCGGAATCGGCCTGCAGCCATTTCTCGGCGTCCTCCAGCGGCAGGCCGTGGGCAACGGTCGCCTCCCAGTCCGACACCAGCAGGTGCTTGAACGAGGTGAACACCACGTGCGCGGCTTCAGGATCGAAGGCGATGTTGAATTCGGCTGCCGGGGTGATGTTGCCGTGGCAGGTAACCGCGCCACCCATCACCACGATGCGCTTGATGCGCTGGGGCAGGGTCGGGTCCAGCTTCAGTGCCAGCGCCAGATTGGTCAGCGGGCCCAACATCACCAGCATCAGTTCGCCGGCGTGTTCGTGCGACAGGCGCAGGATGGCCAGGGCAGCGTGCTCGGCCTCGGCCTGGCGGCTCGGCGGCGGCAGGTCCACGTCGCCGTAGCCATCACGGCCATGCACGTGGGCAGCGTCAACGGAGGGATGCAGCAGCGGATCCGGGCTGCCGGCAAACACCGGTACGTCGGGGCGGCCGACGATGTCACAGAGCTTGAGGGCGTTGCGGACGGTGTATTCGAGGCCGACATTGCCGGCGGCGATGGTCAGGGCGACCACGTCGTGCCGTTCATCGGCAAAGGCCATCAGCAGGGCCAGGGCGTCGTCCACACCGGGATCGGTGTCGATCAACAGGGGGATCTTGTGGGTCATCGTTGCCGTCTTCAGATCGGCAACGAAGTGTGGACCGGGATGATGACCGTTGCAAGTACGGGGGTTGGGGTTCTGGCAGGGCTGCGCCCTGCACCCGCGGTAGTGCCGGCCGCTGGCCGGCAACTTCGACAGCAACGTCAAAAACGGGTTTCCCGCGGCTGGCGGGGAAGAGCTCTCTGTAGAGTCGAGCCATGCTCGACTCCCGCGCGCAGCGCGCACAGCAGCCGAGCGTGGGCTCGGCTCTACAGTGGATCCACGCCGTGCGTGGATGAGCGTCCCGGAAATGGGGTCAGAGGCCATTGCTGCGCAAAGGGCTCCGACCCCGGGGGTGCCTACGCCGAGGCGTAACGCACCGCGGTGCCGATCCAGCGCTGCACCACGCGATCAGCCAGGGCCGGTTGCTGGGCCAACAGGCGCTCGGCCAATTCATGCACGCCGGGCAGCAGGCCAGCGTCGCGGGCCAGGTCGGCAATGCGGAAACCGGCCAGGCCGGTCTGGCGCGTCCCGAGCAGTTCGCCGGGGCCGCGCAGTTCCAGGTCCTTCTCGGCGATGACGAAACCATCGTTGGTTTCGCGCATGGTCTGCAGGCGCTCACGCGCCATCTGCGAGAGTGGTGCCTGGTACAGCAGCACGCAGCGCGACACCGCCGAACCGCGGCCGACGCGGCCGCGCAGCTGGTGCAGCTGGGCCAGGCCCAGGCGCTCGGCGTTCTCGATCACCATCAACGAAGCATTCGGTACGTCCACACCCACTTCGATGACCGTGGTCGCGACCAGCAAGTCGATCTCGCCGGCCTTGAACGCCACCATCGTCGCCAGCTTCTCGGCGGCCTTGAGGCGGCCATGCACCAGCCCGACGCGCACGCCGGGCAGCAGCGCTTGCAGTGATTCATAGGTGGCCTGCGCCGGGGTGGCATCCAGTTCTTCGCTTTCCTCGATGAGCGTGCACACCCAGTACACCTGCCGCCCTTCCTGGCAGGCCAGCGCAATGCGCTCGATCAGTTCCGGGCGACGGTCATTGTTCAAGGCCACGGTCTGCACAGGGGTGCGGCCCGGTGGCAGTTCGTCGATGGCCGATACATCCAGGTCTGCGTATTCGGACATCGCCAGCGTGCGCGGAATCGGCGTGGCGGTCATCACCAGCTGGTGCGGCACGCTGTTGCCGCCCGCGCCCTTGTCGCGCAGCGCCAAGCGCTGGTGCACGCCGAAGCGGTGCTGCTCGTCGACGATGGCCAGCGCCAGGTCCTGGAACACCACCGCCTCCTGCATCAGCGCGTGGGTTCCGACCACCACCTGCGCTTCGCCGTTGGCGACCTGCTCCATCACTTTGGCGCGCGCCTTGCCGGTGACCTTGCCGGCCAGCCAGGCGATGCGCACGCCGAGCGGTTCCAGCCAGCCACGCAGATTGTTGAGGTGCTGCTCGGCCAGCAACTCGGTGGGGGCGGCCAATGCGACCTGCTTGCCCTGCTCCACCGCCAGCATGGCGGCCAGCGCGGCCACCACCGTCTTGCCGGAGCCGACGTCGCCCTGCACCAGCCGCAGCATCGGGCTGGGCCGCGCAAGGTCCTCACGGATCTGCTTGAACACGCGTGCCTGCGCGCCGGTCAGCGCGAACGGCAACTGCTTCAGCAGCGCCTTGGCCAGTTTTCCGGGGCCGGCCAGCGGCGGCGCATGGTGCGCCTGCAATGCAATACGCTGGCGACGCAGGCTGAGGTGATGGGCCAGCAGTTCTTCCATCGCCAGGCGACGCTGCGCCGGGTGGGTACCAGCCGCCAACGCGGCCAGATCGGCATCCGGCGGTGGCCGGTGCACGGTCAGCAGCGCGCTGCGCAGCGGCGGCAGGCCCAGGCCATCGAGCCAACCGTTGGGCAGCAGTTCCAGCGTGCTTTCCTCGGGCAGGCGGTCCAGCGCCTGGCCGATCAGCTTGCGCATGGTCATCGGGCCGACCCCTTCGACGGTGGGATACACCGGGTCGAGGCGGTCGCCGAGTTCGGGATCGTCGTTGCGGCCCAGCACCTGGTAGCTGGGATGGACGATTTCCAGGCCGAGGTGGCCGGGCTTGGGCGTGCCGAAGCAGCGCAGCCGGGTGCCGACCGCGAACTGCCCGACCTGCTGCTGGCGGAAGTGGAAAAAGCGCAGCACCAGGGTGCCCTGCCCTTCGTCTTCCACCGCCACTTTCAGCATCGGCCGGTAGCGCATGCCACGCTCGACCGCGACCACCCGCCCTTCCACCTGCGCCGGCACGCCGTTGCGCAGGTCTTCGATGCGGGTCAGCCGGGTCCGGTCTTCATAGCGCAGCGGCAGGTGAAGCCAGAGATCCTGCAGGGTGGCCAGGCCACGTGCCTGCAGTTTGGCGGCCACGGCCGGACCGACGCCGGCAAGCATCGCCAAGGATGCTTCGCCGGACGGTGACAGGACCGGGGTGACCACCGCCTTGCGTGCCACGTGGCGGTCAGTCGATGACCATCACCGCGTCGACCTCGAAGCTGGCGCCCTTCGGCAGGCCGGAGACTTCGATGGTGGAACGGGCCGGGTACGGGGCCTGGAAGTAGTCCTGCATGACCGCGTTGACCTTGGCGAACTCGCCCAGGTCGGTCAGGTACAGGCCCAGGCGCACGACCTTGTCCAGCGAGCCACCCGCCGCTTCGGCCACGGCCTTGAGGTTGTCGAAGGCGCGGCGGGCCTGTGCTTCGACGTCACCGGCGCCGACGATGTCGCCGGTGGCCGGGTCAAGCGGGATCTGGCCGGAGAAGTACACGGTGTTGCCGGCGCGCACGGCCTGCGAGTACGGGCCGATGGCGGCGGGGGCCTTTTCGGTGTTGATGATCTGGCGGGACATGGGTCGCTCCGGTGCTTGGGGGAAAACAGAGCGGTGATTGTACCGGCTGGGGGTGCATCCACGCATGGCGTGGATCTACCGCGGCGCCTCGGTAGTGCCGGCCGTTGGCCGGCAATCGCGATGCCGTCGCGGATCCATGGGTTGCCGGTCAGCGGCCGGCACTACCGGTACGCGCAGGACCTACTGGCGGCGTACCGATTGCACGACCGACAGGCGGCGCAGGCGGCGCATCACTTCGGCCAGGTGGTTGCGGTCGCGCACCTGGATGTTGAACGCCAGCACGGCGGCGTTGAAGTCGCGGTCCAGGTAGTCCACGCGTTCGATGTTGGAATGGCTCTGTGCGATGGCGGCGGCCAGCTGCGCCAGCACGCCGGTGCCGTTCTCCACTTCCACCACCAGCGAGGTGTCGTAGTCGCCGGAGACGGTGGTGTCCCAGCCGATCGGCACCCAGCGCTCGGGCGACTTGCGCAGCTCGGCCAGGTTCGGGCAGTCCATGCGGTGCACCACGATGCCCTTGCCGGCGGTGTGGTAGCCCATGATCTCGTCGCCGGGTATCGGCTGGCAGCAGCCGGCGAAGGTGACCACGCCGCGTTCGCTACCGTTGATCAGGATCTTCTCCTGCGAATGGTGGCGCGAATGCGGGCCGCCACGCAGTTCAGCGTAGGCCATCAGCGCCTGCGCGGCCTGGGTCGGCATCCAGTTGCCCAGTGCGACCTCGGCAAGCAGCGCTTCCAGGCGCGGGAACCGGTGTTCGGCCAGGAACGCGTCCAGGCGGCCTTTCGGCAGGCGCTCCAGCGACGAATCCATCGCTTCCAGCGCGCGGTCGAGCATGCGATGGCCGAGCTGCACGGCATCTTCGTGCTCCAGCTGCTTGAGCTGGTGGCGGATGGCGGTGCGCGCCTTGCTGGTGACCACGAATTCCAGCCACTGCGGTTTCGGCGTGGCCGAGCGAGCGGTGATGATCTCCACCGACTGGCCCGACACCAGCTTGGTGCGCAGCGGCACCAGTTTCTTGTCCACGCGCGAGGCCACCGCCATGTTGCCCACGTCGGTATGCACGGCGTAGGCGAAATCAAGCGCGGTGGAGTTGCGCGGCAGCGCCAGGATCTTGCCCTTCGGGGTGAACAGGTAGACCTCGTCCGGGAACAGGTCGACCTTGACGTTGTCGAGGAATTCCAGCGAGGAACCGGCGGCGCGCTGCGAGTCGATCAGCTCGACGATCCAGGCGTGGGCACGGCTCTGTGCGCTGTTGGGCGAATCGCCGCCGAACTTGTAGGTCCAGTGCGCGGCCACGCCGCGTTCGGCGATCAGGTCCATTTCCTCGGTACGGATCTGCACTTCGATCGGCGAGCCATACGGCCCGAACAGCACCGTGTGCAGCGACTGGTAACCGTTGGCCTTGGGAATGGCGATGAAGTCGCGGAAGCGCCCATCCAGCGGCTTGAAGGTGGCGTGCACCGAGCCCAGCGCGTGGTAGCAGCTGGGCACGCTGCGCACGACCAGGCGGAAGCCGAACACATCCATCACCTGGTCGAAGGATTTGTTCTCGTCGCGCATCTTGTTGTAGATGCTCCACGGGGTCTTGATGCGGCTGATCAGCCGATGCTCGATGCCCTCCTTGGCCAGGCGCTGCGACAGCTGCACTTCCACCTGCGCCATCGCTTCGCGGCGCACCACCGGCTGGCTGCGGATGTGTTTTTCGATGATGGCGTGGCGCCATGGGTAGAGCGCCTTGAACCCCAGGTTCTGCAGCTCGCTCTTGACCAGGCTCATGCCCAGGCGCTGGGCGATGGGCGCGTAGATCTCCAGCGTCTCGCGGGCGATGCGGCCACGCGCTTCGCGGCTCTGCGCGCCCAGCGTGCGCATGTTGTGCAGGCGGTCGGCCAGCTTGATCATGATCACGCGCAGGTCGCGCGACATCGCCAGCAGCATCTTGCGGAAGCTCTCGGCGGCCGCCTCCTGGCGGTCACGGAACTTCAGCTTGTCCAGCTTGGTGACACCGTCGACCAGTTCGGCCACGGCTTCGCCGAACTCGGCGGCCAGCGCTTCGCGGGTCAGCGGGGTGTCTTCGATGGTGTCGTGCAGGATCGCGGCGATCAGCGCTTCCACGTCCAGGCCGAGTTCGGCCAGCACCTGGGCCACCGCCACCGGATGGGTGATGTAGGGCTCGCCCGACTTGCGCGTCTGCCCAGCGTGCGCGGAGGCCCCGACTTCCCAGGCACGGCGCAACAGCGGCAGCTGTTCCGGCGGCAGGTAATGGGCGGCGCGTTCGAGCTGGAGGACGTAGTCGGGTACGGCGGCAGTGGGGGCTGCGGCGACCTTGGCAGTGGGGCCTGGGTTCATGCCCGAAGCCTATTCCAGCGCGACGTTTACGGCAAATCCTGAATGCGAAACAGCCCGCACGGGGCGGGCTGTTCGGTGTATCCAACGATTACGTTGATCGATGCGATCAATCGTCGTTCTTGGACATGTCTTCGTCGGCCACCACTTCGGCGGCAGCCCACTCCAGCGCTTCGCGCTCGGCGCGCTCACGCTCGGCCTTCTCGACTTCGTCGATCAGGGCGTTGTCGATCTTGCGGGCGGCGATTTCGCGCAGCGCCAGCACGGTCGGCTTGTCCTCGGTCTCGCTGTTGTCCAGCGTGGCCTGCACGCCGTTGGCGAGCTGACGGGCACGCTTGGAAGCCATCATGACCAGTTCGAAACGGTTGTTAACGACTTCCAGGCAATCTTCTACGGTGATGCGGGCCATACGGGCTCCCGGCGACCGGTCGGCCGCTCAGTCGAATGAGGGAAAGGGGACGGAGTGTACTGGCAGGGGCTGGACAAAATCAAGCCAACCCCTACCCGATTCTTTTGGAATCAGTCAGTTGCACCCGGATCGGGGGTCAGCAGCGCCTGGATCAGCCCGGCGTGGCGGACCTTCTGGGCCTCCCGGCGCAGGCGGCTGGCAGTGAAGATGGCGCACAGCTCGTCCACGGCAGTGTCGAACACCTCGTTGACGATGACGTAGTCGAACTCGTTGAAGTGCAGCATTTCATCGCGGGCCGCGCCCAGGCGCTGGGCGATGACCGCCTCGCTGTCCTGGCCGCGCTTGCGCATGCGGTCCTGCAAGGCCTGCTTGGACGGCGGCAGGATGAACACGGTGACCGTGCCCGGCACCAGCTGGCGCACCTGCTGCGCGCCCTGCCAGTCGATCTCCAGCAGCACATCCTGGCCGGCGGCCAGCTGCGGCTCCACCGACTGCCGGGCCGTGCCCTTCCAGTCGCCGTGCACCCAGGCGTGCTCGAAGAAGTCGCCGGCGGCGATCATCTGCTCGAACTTCTCGGCACTGACGAAGTGGTAATGCTGGCCGTTCACCTCACCGGGGCGCATCGCGCGCGAGGTGAAGGAGATCGACAGGGCGATCTGCGGGTCACGGGCCAGGGTGGCATTGACGATGCTGCTCTTGCCGGCGCCGGACGGGGCGGCCACGATGTACAGCGTGCCGCGCGCAACGGCGTCCGACGGCTTCGACGGGGCGCTCATGCGCGGAACCCAATTGGTTGATTTCGCAAAATTTTTCCTCGGTGTTCCAGATCCGGCGCGGAGGATCGCGCCAGGACGGCGGGGGCTGCGCGGAACATCCTGGAACCAGGCCCGGCAGACGCTTCCCCAGGGGGCGGGCACGCAACTTTACCAGAGCAGGCCCTTTCCGGGCCCGTCCGGCAGGCGCCGCGCCTTGTGCCACATGGGCATCCGGGGGCCTGTGCTATAACCGGCCCGTACCCAACGACAGCCCGGAGGCCTGCGCCTCCCCGCCATCCCAGGAGAACGGCATGCCATCGATGAGCCGCCGCCAGTTCCTGAAAGTGACCGGGACAACCCTGGTCGGCTCCAGCCTGGCACTGATGGGCTTCGCGCCCGGCATCGCGCTCGCGGAGGTCAGGCAATACAAGCTGACCCGCGCGACCGAGACCCGCAACACCTGTACCTACTGTTCGGTGGCCTGCGGCATCCTGATGTACAGCCTCGGCGATGGCGCCAAGAACGCCGAGCCGAGCATCTTCCACATCGAGGGCGACCCGGACCATCCGGTCAACCGCGGCACGCTGTGCCCGAAGGGTGCCGGCCTGGCCGACATCATCCACAGCAAGTCGCGCCTGCTCTACCCCGAGTACCGCGCGCCGGGCTCGAACGAGTGGAAGCGGCTGAGCTGGGACGATGCGCTGGACCGCATCGCGCGGCTGATGAAGGAAGACCGCGATGCCAACTTCGTGCAGAAGAACGAAGCCGGGCAGACGGTCAACCGCTGGCTGACCACTGGCATGCTGGCGGCCTCGGCCACCAGCAATGAAACCGCGGTGCTGACCCACAAGGTCGTCCGCTCCCTCGGCATGCTGGCATTCGACAACCAGGCACGTGTCTGACACGGCCCGACGGTGGCAGGTCTTGCCCCGACGCTAGGCCGTGGTGCGATGACGAATCACTGGGTCGACATCAAGAATGCCGACCTGATCCTGATCATGGGTGGCAACGCCGCCGAGGCGCATCCGTGCGGGTTCAAATGGGTGACCGAGGCCAAGGCCCACAACAAGGCCCGGCTGATCGTGGTCGATCCGCGCTTCAACCGCTCGGCCGCGGTTGCCGATGTGTACGCGCCGATCCGCACCGGTACCGACATCGTGTTCCTGGGCGGCCTGATCAACTACCTGCTGACCGAGGACCGCATCCAGCACGAGTACGTGCTGAACTACACCGACATGTCGTTCCTGGTGAAGGACGAGTTCGCCTTCAAGGACGGCCTGTATTCGGGCTACAACGAAGAAAAGCGCAGCTACGACCGTTCCAGCTGGGACTATGCCTACGGTGACGATGGATTCGTGCGCAGCGACCCGACGCTGAAGGATCCGCGCTGCGTCTACAACCTGCTGAAACAACACTACGCGCGTTACACCGTGGAGATGGTCGAGCGCATCTGCGGCACGCCGGCCGACAGCATCCGCCAGGTGTGGGACATGATCGCGTCCACCGCCGGCAAGGACAAGGCGATGACCATCCTGTACGCGCTGGGCTGGACGCAGCACTCGATCGGCGCACAGAACGTGCGTGCCGGCACCATGGTGCAGCTGCTGCTGGGCAACATCGGCGTGGCCGGTGGCGGCATGAACGCGCTGCGCGGGCACTCCAACATCCAGGGCCTGACCGACATCGGCCTGATGTCCGACCTGCTGCCCGGCTACCTGACGCTGCCGAAACAGGATGAGCAGGACTACAACGCCTACATCGCCAAGCGCACGCAGAAGCCCCTGCGCGCCAACCAGATGTCGTTCTGGCAGAACTACCCGAAGTTCCACGTCAGCTTGATGAAATCGTGGTGGGGCGATGCCGCCACCGCCGACAACAACTGGTGCTTCGATTACCTGCCCAAGCTCGACAAGCCGTACGACATGCTGCAGGCGTACGAGCTGATGAACGAGGGCAAGATCCACGGCTACATCTGCCAGGGCTTCAATCCTCTGGCCTCGGCGCCGAACAAGGGCAAGCTGATCAGTGCGTTCTCCAAGCTGAAGTTCATGGTCAGCATGGATCCGCTGGAAACCGAGACCATCGCCTTCTGGCAGAACCACGGCGCACTGAACGACGTCGACCCGAGCACGATCCAGACCGAAGTGTTCCGCCTGCCCACCACTTCCTTCGCCGAGGAGAACGGCGCGGTGGTGAATTCCTCGCGCTGGCTGCAGTGGCACTGGAAGGGGGCCAACCCGCCGGGCGAAGCGCGCAGCGACATCGAGATCATGTCCGAGCTGTTCCATCGCATCAAAGCGATGTACGAGAAGGATGGCGGTGCGTGGTGGGAGCCGGTACGCGACCTGGCCTGGAAGTATTCCAACCCGGAGCTGCCGACGCCGGAAGAACTGGCGATGGAATACAACGGCAAGGCGCTGGCCGACGTGTTCGATCCGAAGGACCCGACCAAGCTGGTGCGCAAGGCCGGCGAGCAACTGGCCGCGTTCGGCGAGCTGCGCGACGATGGCAGCACGTCCTCCGGCTGCTGGATCTACATCGGCGCCTGGGGCCCGACCGGCAACATGATGGCGCGGCGTGACAACAGTGACCCGACAGGCATCGGCAACACGCTGGGCTGGGCCTGGGCGTGGCCGGCCAACCGCCGCGTGATGTACAACCGCGCCTCGTGCGACGTGGCTGGCCAACCGTTCGATCCACGCCGCACGCTGCTGGCCTGGAACGGCAAGAACTGGGGCAACGTGGACGTGCCGGACTTCAAGGCCGATGAAGATCCTGCCGGCGGGATGGGCCCGTTCATCATGAACCCGGAAGGCATCGCCCGCTTCTTCGCCAAGGCCGGCATGGCCGAGGGACCGTTCCCGGAGCACTACGAGCCCTTTGATACGCCGCTGCGCAGCAACCCGCTCAGCCCCGGCCAGGCCCTGACGCTGAACAACCCCGCGGCACGCGTGTTCGCCAGCGACCGTGCACAGATCGGTTCGCCGGACGAGTTCCCGCATGTGGCCACCACCTACCGCCTGACCGAGCATTTCCACTTCTGGACCAAGCACGGCAAGCTCAACGCCATCATCCAGCCCGAGCAGTTCGTCGAGATCGGTGCGGCATTGGCCGACGAGCTGGGCATCACCAACGGCAGCCGCGTGCGGGTGAGTTCCAAGCGTGGCCATATCGAAGCCGTTGCGATGGTGACCAAGCGGATCAAGGCTCTGCAGATCGATGGAAAGACCGTGCACCAGGTGGGCGTGCCGATCCACTGGGGCTTCCTCGGTGCGGCCAAGCCCGGATATATCGCCAATACGCTGACCAATGCCATCGGTGACGGCAACTCGCAGACGCCCGAATCGAAGTGCATCCTGGTCAAGGTCGAGAAGGTGTAGGAGAAACGCCATGTCACTGCAATCGCTGGACATCATCCGCCGCTCGGCCACCACCACGCCCTCACCGGAGGCGCGCGGTGCGCACACCGGCCAGGTCGCCAAGCTGATCGATGTGAGCAAGTGCATCGGCTGCAAGGCCTGCCAGGTCGCCTGCATGGAGTGGAACGACCTGCGCGACGAAGTGGGCAGCTGCGTTGGCAGCTATGACAACCCGCCCGATCTGAGCGAACAGTCGTGGACGGTGATGAAGTTCCGCGAGTACGAGGACGAAAAGGGCAAGCTGGAGTGGCTGATCCGCAAGGAGGGCTGCATGCACTGCAGCGACCCGGGCTGCCTGAAGGCCTGCCCGTCGCCGGGCGCGATCATCCAGTATGCCAACGGCATCGTCGACTTCCAGGAAGAGAACTGCATCGGCTGCGGCTACTGCGTGACCGGCTGCCCGTTCGACGTGCCGCGCATCTCCAAGAAGGACCACAAGGCCTACAAGTGCACGCTGTGCTCGGACCGGGTGGCGGTCGGCCAGGAGCCGGCCTGTGTGAAGACCTGCCCGACCGGGGCGATCACCTTCGGCAGCAAACAGGCGATGACCGAGCATGCCGCCGGACGCGTGGAAGACCTGAAATCACGGGGTTACGAGAACGCCGGGTTGTACGACCCGCAGGGCGTCGGCGGTACCCATGTGATGTACGTGCTGCAGCACGTGGACAAGCCCGAGCTCTACGCCGACCTGCCCAAGGACCCCCGCATCAGCCCGATGGTGGAAGTCTGGAAGGGCGTAGCCAAGCCGCTGGGCGTGCTGGCGATCGCCGCCACGGCCTTTGCTGGGTTCCTGCATTACATCGGCATCGGCCGCAACACGGTCAATGACGAGGAAGAAGAAGAAGCCGAGCACGAGGCGAAGAAGATCGAAGAGGAGCAGCGGCCATGAAGTACGCCCCGCACCCGCGGCAGATCGTCCGCTACCGCGCGCCGACCCGCATCAATCACTGGATCGTGGCGATCTGCTTCGTGCTGACCGCGCTGTCCGGGCTGGCGTTGTTCCACCCTGCCCTGTTCCCGTTGACCCAGCTGTTCGGTGGCGGCCCGTGGACGCGCATCCTGCATCCGTTCATCGGCCTGGCCATGGTGGTGGGCTTTGCGCTGCTGGCGTTGCGCATGTGGCGCGACAACCTGCCGACCGCCGATGACCGCGCGTGGATGCGTGGCATGCGCGACGTACTGCGCAACGAGGATGAAAAACTGCCGCCGGTCGGTCGCTTCAATGCCGGCCAGAAGCTGCTGTTCTGGGCCATCATCGGCTGCCTGTCGGCACTGCTGCTGACCGGCTTCGTGATCTGGCGGCAGTATTTCAGTCATTTCTTCCCGATCGGAGTGATCCGCTTCTCGGTGCTGGCCCATGCGCTGTTCGGCTGGGTGCTGGTCTGCGCGATCGTGGTGCACATCTATGCGGCGCTCTGGATCAAGGGATCGGTGCGGGCGATGACCCAGGGCAAGGTGACCTATGGGTGGGCGTACAAGCACCACCGACAGTGGTTCCGGGACATCCTGCGCGGGCGGCGGGAACAGGGGTAGCTGCAGGGCCTGCGGCCCTGCACCTGCTTCAAGCCAAGGCAACAGCAACAGCGGCTATCCGTGGGTTGGCGGGGTGGGTCCGGTTGCAGGGGACGCTGCAAGTACCCCTCCGGGGCCCGGCCCAGCCGCTGGCGGCTGTGCGTTCGGGCGCTTGCGAAGCAGTGCTTCGCAAGCAAAGCGCCCTCACCCATGTAAGCTCGGTCGCCGCATCCATGCGGCTCACGCTCCCGCAACCGGACCCACCCCGCCTTCGACAGTTGGCCGCGATCTGTCGGTGGGTGCCGACCGTTGGTCGGCACTGATCGAATCCCGACCAACGCTCGGGATCCACTTTCAACCAACCGATGGGGTCAGAACCGTTTTCCTGTGGAAAACGGATCTGACCCCAACCTTTCAAATGGCCGGCAACACGCTGGACGCCAGCGCCGACAACAGCGAGGATGGAGCCTGGTTCTTCTGGCTGGCCCTACATGGCGCAACGCATCCTTGAACCCGGTGAGATCGAGACGCTCGCCTCGCGCGATGTGCCGCGCATCATCCTGCCTGATACCGGGTCACTGTTCGCTACGCGCGCGGCACGCCTGCGCAGCCTGGCCGCGCACAGTGCCATCGGTGGCTACCTGCAGCTGCTGGCGGCGCTGGCCGATGCGCAGCAGGCACTGCTGGATGAGTTGACGCCGCAGCAACGCGAGGGGCTTCAGGCACAGGCGCGCGCGCAGCAGTCGAGCGCGGCGGCTAGCGCCGGCATGCCGTTGCGGCCGGCCAACACACTGCAACTGGATGGGCGCTGGCGCGACTGGCTGCGCACCCTGTGCCGGCACTGTGCCGACGAAACCGGGCTGCCTGTGGAAACCCGGCAGGAACTACAGCGCGTCGCCGCCGCTGATGATGCGTGGCTGGATGCACAGGCGCATGCGGTGCTGGAACGCGATGACGCGCCCTCGGTCGACGCCGTCGCTGCGCTGCTGGTGATGAACGCGCTGCAGGTGTACTGGGCGGTGCTCGCCGCCAGCTTCCATCCGACCGACCTGAAGCCGCTGGCCGATGCGCCAGAGTTGTGCCCGCTCTGTGGCACGCTGCCGGTGGCCAGCGTGGTGCAGGCGCGCCCGCCCTACGCCGCCTATCGCTACCTGTCGTGCTCGCTGTGTGCCTGCCAGTGGCATTACGTGCGCGTGCAGTGCAGCCAGTGCGGCGCCGCCGGCAAGGACATTGCCTATCGCGCCCTGGCCGAGGTGGACGGTGACAGCGGCGAGGCAGTGCGCGAGAGTGCGGTGCGCGCCGAGACCTGCGACCACTGCCGCAGCTATCGCAAGATCCTGTACCTGGAGAAAGATCCGTCACTGGAGCCGGTGGCCGATGACCTCGGCACGCTGGCGCTGGACCTGCTGCTGGCCGAGGAAGGCTATGCGCGTGCCAGCCAGAATCCTCTGCTGTGGCAATCCGACGGCGATTGAGGCGATGACAACCATGCCCCCCGCCCCGGCATCGGCCGCCGCCCTGCCCTCGCTGGACCGGGTGCTGCGCCTGCCTGCACTGGCGCCACTGATCGAAGGCCACGGTCGAAGCCGCATCACCCAGCTGCTGCGTTCGCACCTGCAGGTGCTGCGTGAGCGTGTCAGCGCCGGCCAGTTGTCGCCCGCGCAGCTGCAGGAAGCGGTCGACGGCCCGGCGCTGGTGGTAGCGGTCGAGGCCGCACTGGCAGCCGATGCACGGCTGGACCTGCAACCGATGTTCAACCTGACCGGCACCGTGCTGCACACCAACCTGGGCCGCGCGCTGTTGCCCGATGCCGCCGTGCAGGCGGTCACCCGCGCGATGACAGCGCCGGTCGATCTGGAATTCGACATCATCCGCGGCCGCCGCGGCGACCGCGATGCACGGGTGCAGGCGCTGGTCTGCGAACTGACCGGCGCCGAAGCCGCCACCGTGGTCAACAACAATGCGGCGGCGGTCCTGCTGCTGCTCAACAGCCTGGCCAACCGCCGCGAGGTGGTGGTGTCGCGCGGCGAACTGGTGGAGATCGGCGGTGCCTTCCGCATTCCCGATGTGATGCGCAGCGCCGGCGCGCGACTGCTGGAAGTGGGCACCACCAACCGTACCCACCCGGCCGACTTCGCCCATGCCATCGGCGCACGTACCGCGTTGCTGATGGAAGTGCATGCCAGCAACTACGCGATCACCGGCTTCACTGCCAAGGTCGACACTGCGGCGATGGCTGCGATCGCGCACGAGCACGGCCTGCCGCTGGTGGTGGACCTGGGCAGTGGCAGCCTGTGCGATCTGGCGGCCTTCGGCCTGCCGCACGAGCCGACCGTGCAGGAAGCACTGGCGGCCGGCGCCGATCTGGTTTCGTTCAGTGGCGACAAGCTGCTGGGCGGCCCCCAGGCCGGGATCATCGCCGGCCGCGCCGACCTGATCGCGCGGATCAACCGCAATCCGCTCAAGCGGGCGCTGCGCATGGACAAGATGGGCCTGGCCGCACTGGAAGCCGTGCTGGCCCTGTACCGCGAACCGGAACGGCTGGCACTGCGGCTGCCGACCCTGCGCAGCCTTTCGCGCCTGCGGGATGACATCGACGAGCAGGCACACCGCCTGCTGCAGCCGATGCGCGCGTCGCTGACCGCCGGCTACGCGCTTGAACGGGCCTCGATGTACAGCCAGATCGGCAGCGGCGCGCAGCCGCAGGCGCAGCTGGCCAGCGCCGGACTGCGCGTTACCAGCGCGCGCCGCGGCGGGCTGGATCGCTTGGCCAAGCGCTTGCGCCAGCTGCCGCGGCCGGTGCTTGGCCGCATTGCCGATGACGCGCTGTGGCTGGACCTGCGCTGCCTGGAACCCACCGACGAAGCCGCCTTCCTCGCGCAATGGAGCACGCTGCAGGCATGATCGTCGGCACCGCCGGGCATATCGACCATGGCAAGACCAGCCTGGTGCGCGCACTGACCGGCATCGAAACCGATCGCCTGCAGGAAGAACGCACGCGCGGTATCTCCATCGAGCTGGGCTATGCCTATGTCCCGGTGGAAAGCACAGGCGGCGGGAGTGCCGAGGCGACGCTGGGCTTCGTCGATGTTCCGGGCCATGAACGCTTCGTGCATACGATGGTGGCCGGCGCCACCGGCATCGATGTCGCCCTGCTGGTGATCGCCGCCGACGACGGTGTGATGCCGCAGACTCGCGAGCACCTGGCGATCCTGCAGTTGCTGGGCGTGGATCGCGGTGCAGTCGCTCTGACCAAGATCGACCGCGTGGACGCCGCGCGCATCGCCCGGGTCGAGATCGAGATCGCCGCGCTGCTGGCCGGAACGCCGCTGCAGGATTCCCCCGTATTCGCCTGCAACAGCACCGCACCCGACGATTCTGGCATCAACGCGCTGCGTACCCAGCTGCACGCGTGGGCGTCGGACAACGCCAACACGCGCCAGGCCGAACTGCGCAGCGAGCTGTTCCGCATGCCGGTGGACCGCGTGTTCTCGCTGGCCGGCCACGGCACGCTGGTGACCGGCGCAGTGCACGGCGGCATCGCTGCCGTGGGTGAGCATCTGCAGCTGATGCCGGCCGCCACTGACGTGCGCGTACGCAGCATCCACGCGCAGAACCAGGCCAGCGAACACGCCATGGCCGGGCAGCGCTGTGCGTTGAACCTGGCTGCCATCGCCCGCGACGACATCCACCGTGGCGACTGGATCGCCGACCCGCGCGCCCTGCTGGCGACCCGTCGCGTCGACGTACGCCTGCGGCTTTCCGCACTGGCAACACCGTTGCGCGACTGGGCGCCGCTGCACATCCACTGGGGCACGATGCACCGGCAGGCCCATGTGGTGCTGCTGGAGGACGTCGATCACGGCGACGGACAGTTGGTGCAACTGGTGTTCGATGCACCGGTCTGCGCGATGTGCGGTGATCGCTTCATCGCCCGTGATTCAGCGGCCATCCGCACGCTGGGTGGTGGCATCGTGCTCGATCCGGACCCGCCACAGCGGCGCCGGCGCAGCCAGGCACGGCTCGCCTGGCTGGGCGCACTGGAGCAGCTGGCCACAGGTGCGGGAATCGGCCCGCTGTTGCAGCAGGCTTCCTTCGGCATAGCCATGGCCGCCCTGCAACGCTACTGCCGGCGCGCGGCCGACCGGATCGATCTTCCTGCGGGCACGCGGCGCATCGTCACCCACGAAGACACGGTGGTCATCCTTGCTTCGCACTGGCAGGCGCTTCGCGAACAGGTGATCACGTCGCTGCGCAGCTGGCACGAGCGACGTCCGGACGAGCCCGGTGTTGATAGCGGGCGCCTGCAGCGCAGTACGCTGCCCGCGCTTGCAGCGAGCCTGTGGAATGCCCTGCTGCAAGGCCTGCTGGACGACGGCAGCGTGCAGCGCGTGGGCGCCTGGTGGCGCCTGCCCGGCCATGACCATGCGCCACCGGAACGCGAACGACTTCTGCTCGAATGCGTGCTGCCGCAGCTGCACGCCGGTCGCTTCGATCCACCGTGGGTGCGCACGCTGGCCACCGACGTTGGTCTGGCCGAAGACGAGGTCCGCGCCGTCCTGCGCCGCGCTACCGCGCGTGGCGAACTGTTCCAGGTAGTGCCGGACCTGTTCTATGCACCGGCCCGCATTGCCGAGCTGGCCGCGATCGTCGCGCAGCTGTCGCAGGCCACCGGCACGGTGGATGCGGCCACCTTCCGCGATGCCATCGGCCTGGGCCGCAAGCGCAGCATCCAGATCTTGGAGTTCTTCAACCGCGTTGGCTACACTCGACGCGTCGGTGACCAGCATCGGCCGCGCGGCGACCTGCAGTGGAACGCAGCCCGCGACTGAGCCCACCGGTGCCGCCGTACTTTCGGAAGGCATGCGCATCCGGGCATGCGGCTGGGCTTCAAACCCAGTAGGGGGCGTCGATCGTTCCCTGGTAGGTTCGACTCCTGCTGCCTTCCGCCATTGGTGTTTCCGCAGGAGATGTCGGCATGGCCACGCACGCGCAGTCCCCCGCCCCTTCAACGGCCGATGCCCCGCAACGACTGACTTCGCTGGCACACGGCGGCGGCTGCGGCTGCAAGATCGCGCCGGGCGTGCTGTCCGAACTGCTGCGCGGCGTGCCAGCGCTTCCGGCACCGGCCGAACTGCTGGTCGGCCGCGAGACCAGCGACGACGCCGCGGTGTACCGCCTCGATGACCGCCAGGCAATCGTCGCCACCACCGATTTCTTCATGCCGATTGTCGACGACCCGTTCGACTTCGGCCGCATCGCCGCCACCAACGCGCTGTCGGACCTGTACGCGATGGGGGCACGACCATTGTTCGCGCTGGCCATCGTCGGCATGCCGATCAACACGCTGCCGCAGGAGACCATCCGCGGCATCCTGCAGGGCGGCGAGCGTGCCTGCGCCGATGCCGGCATCGTGGTCGCTGGAGGCCACAGCATCGATTCGGTGGAACCCATCTATGGCCTGGCCGCGATCGGCGTGCTCGACCCGCAGCGGCTCAGGCGCAATGCCGATGCCCGCGCCGGCGATGTGCTGGTGCTGGGCAAGCCGTTGGGCGTGGGCGTGTATTCGTCGGCGCTGAAGAAAGAAGTGCTGGACGCCGACGGCTACCAGCAGATGATCGCGTCGACCACCCGCCTGAACACCGTGGGCGTGGCCCTGGCCGCGCTGGACGGTGTGCACGCGATGACCGATGTCACCGGTTTCGGCCTGCTCGGCCACCTGCTGGAAGTGTGTCGCGCCAGTGGTGTCGCTGCGGAGGTGGACAGCGCACAGGTGCCGCTGCTGCCTCAGGCCCTGGAGCTGCTGCAGCGCGGCTGCTTGACCGGCGCGTCCAACCGCAACTGGGCCTCGTATGGTGCGGAGGTGCGTTTCGCCGATGGGTTGCCGGCACACTGGCAGCCGCTGCTGACCGACCCACAGACCAGCGGTGGGCTGCTGGTGTCCTGCGCCCCGGAAGCGGTGGACGCGGTGCTGGCCTGCTTCCACGACGCAGGGTTCGGCCAGGCAGCCGTCGTGGGGCGATTGAGCGCGGGCCTGCCGGGTGTCAGCGTCCGCTGAGACGCTGTAATGAGAAGGGCGCCCGAAGGCGCCCCGGCTGTAATGCTGGATGCAACATCACTCGATGTTCTGCACCTGTTCGCGGATCTGGTCGATCAGCACCTTCAGCTCCACCGCGGCATTGGACGTACGGCTGTCCACCGACTTCGAGCCCAGCGTATTGGCTTCGCGGTTGAACTCCTGCAGCAGGAAGTCCAGGCGGCGGCCGACCGGCTCGCGCTGCCTGAGCACGCGGCGGATCTCGACAATGTGGCTGCCGAGGCGATCCAGCTCCTCATCCACGTCCAGCTTCTGCAGCCACAGCACCAGTTCCTGCTCGGCGCGGCCGGGGTCGACCGGGTGCGGCAGGTCGGCCAGGCGTGCAGCCAGCTTGGCGCGCTGGCCGTCGCGAATGGCCGGAATCAAGGTGCGCACTTCGGTGGCGATGCGTTCGATGCCGTCCACGCGCTCACTGATGGCCGCCGACAACTTGCCGCCTTCGCGTTCACGCGCCTCGACGAAGCCGTCCAGCACCTGGTCCAGCAGGGCCAGTGCCTCGGCCTGCAGGGCCGCGGCATCGGTGGCCTCGCCACGGGTCACGCCGGGCAGCTGCAGCAGCTCGGTGAAGCTGACCTGCAGGTTGGGGAAATCGGAGGTCAACCGGTGCGCCAGGCGGCCGAGCTGGCCCAGCAGGGCCTCGTCCACCTGCAGGTTGGCCGCTGCTTCCGGCGCACGCAGGCGCATCACCAGATCCAGCTTGCCGCGGCTCAGGCGCGCGGCGATGCGCTCGCGCAGCTGCGGTTCCAGCGCCCGCAGTTCCTCGGGCAGGCGGGTGCCGACCTCCAGGAAGCGGTGGTTGACCGAGCGCAGCTCGCAGCCCAGCGTGCCCCACGGGGTGACCCGCTCGCCGCCGGCATAGGCGGTCATGCTTCGAATCATGGAATGTGTCCGGTGCGTGCAAAGGGGGAATGGTACCCTAGCGCCCTCACCAGAGCCCCCTTGCCCGCCCCGTGAAGGCCGCGGGCGTGGCGGCGTACTCCCTCGCCATTACGGAACCCGCACCATGTCCGATTCCCGCCCCAGCGGCCGCCAGCCCGACCAGCTCCGCCCGGTCGTCATCCAACGCGGCTTCACCCGCCACGCCGAAGGGTCGGTGCTGGTGTGCTTCGGTGAAACCCGTGTGCTGTGCACCGCCAGCGTCGAGAACCGCGTGCCGGGCTTCCTGCGCGGCAAGGGCGAAGGCTGGGTCACCGCCGAGTACGGCATGCTGCCGCGCGCCACCCACACCCGCAGCGACCGTGAAGCGGCCCGTGGCAAGCAGGGTGGCCGCACGCTGGAGATCCAGCGCCTGATCGGCCGCAGCCTGCGTGCCTGCGTGGATCGCAACGCGCTGGGCGAGCGCACCATCACCCTCGACTGCGACGTGCTGCAGGCCGACGGTGGCACCCGCACCGCCGCCATCACCGGCGCCTACGTGGCGCTGGTCGATGCGGTGAACGTGCTGATGAAGCGTGGCGACATCAAGCGCAACCCGATCCTGGGCGCGGTGGCCGCGGTGTCGGTGGGCGTGTACCGCGGCACCCCGGTGCTGGACCTGGACTACGCCGAAGACAGCGACTGCGACACCGACATGAACGTGGTGATGAACGACGGTGGTGGCTTCATCGAACTGCAGGGCACCGCCGAAGGCCACGCCTTCCGTCGCGATGAACTGGACGCGCTGCTGGGCCTGGCCGAAAAGGGCGTGGCCGAGCTGCTGGCCGCGCAGCAGGCGGCGCTGTCGGCATGAACCGGCGCCTTGCCCTGACCACCCTGGTGGTGGCCGACTATGACGAAGCCATTGCCTGGTACACCGGCAAGCTCGGCTTCGCGCTGCTGGAGGACATCGACCAGGGCCACAAGCGCTGGGTGGTGGTCGGCCCGACCGACGGCAGCGCCGCCGCCCTGCTGCTGGCCCGTGCCAGCGACGAGGCGCAGCGCAGCCGCATCGGCAACCAGACCGGTGGCCGCGTCGCCTTCTTCCTCAACACCGACGACTTCCACCGCGACCACGCGGCGATGCTTGCCGCGGGAGTCGAGTTCCTGGAAGCGCCGCGCGAAGAACCCTATGCAACGGTCGCGGTGTTCCGCGATCTGTATGGCAACACCTGGGACCTGCTGGAGCCCCGTCAATGAAGAAACTGGTACTGGCCAGCCACAACGCCGGCAAGCTGGTGGAGATGCAGGAGATCCTCGCCGACCTGCCGCTGCAGATCACCTCGGCCGCCGAACTGGGCCTGGGCGACGTGGAAGAGACCGGCCTGACCTTCGTCGAGAATGCGCTGCTGAAGGCACGCGCGGCCTGCGAAGCGACCGGCCTGCCGGCACTGGCCGATGATTCGGGCCTGATCGTCGACGCACTCGGCGGCGCGCCCGGCCTGTACAGCGCGCGCTATGCCGGCCACCCGACCAACGCGGCGGCCAACAACGCCAAGCTGCTGGACGCGATGGCCGACATTCCCGACGGCCAGCGCAGCGCCCGCTTCTATGCGGTGATCGTGCTGCTGCGCCACGCCACCGACCCGCAGCCGTTGATCTGCGAAGGGCGCTGGGAAGGACAGATCATCCGCGAGCTGCGTGGCACGAATGGTTTTGGCTACAACCCGGTATTCCTGGACACCACCCACGGCCTGACCGCCGCGGAAATGGAGCCGGCACTGAAGAATGCCATCAGCCACCGTGCCATCGCCCTGCAGCAGCTCAAGCAGCAGCTGGCGACGCTGTACTGACGCCACCCGATCGAACCAGGGAAGCCGGCCAGTGGCCGGCACTACCGAACAAGCCCATGCCGCACGCCCACGACCACTGCAACCACCTGCCCGGCGAAGCCTGCTCCGCTGCCCACGACAGCCCGCCGCGACTGGTGCCACCACCGCTGTCGCTGTATGTGCACCTGCCGTGGTGCGTGCGCAAATGCCCCTACTGCGATTTCAATTCGCACCAGGCCAAGGGCGAGCTGCCGTTCGATGGCTACATCGATGCGCTTCTGCGCGATCTCGACCAGGACCTGCCGCTGGTCTGGGGCCGGGTGGTGCACAGCGTGTTCTTCGGCGGCGGCACCCCCAGCCTGTTCCCGCCGGAAACAATCGACCGTTTCCTGCAGCAGGCCAGCGCACGCCTGCGCTTCGCGCCCAATGCCGAAATCACCCTGGAAACCAACCCGGGCACCGCCGAGCATGGCCGCTTCGACCGCTACCGCGCGGCCGGCGTGAACCGCCTCAGCTTCGGCATCCAGAGTTTCGACGACTCCATGCTCAAGCGCCTGGGCCGCATCCACGACAGTGGCGAAGCCGAGCGCGCGGTGAAGATGGCGCAGGACGCGGGCTACGACAACTTCAACATCGACCTGATGTACGCGCTGCCGGAACAGACCCTGGCCGGTGCCGAGGCCGATCTGGAACGTGCATTTGCACTGCAACCAGCCCATATCTCGCACTACCAGCTGACCCTGGAACCGAATACGGTGTTCTTCGCGCGGCCGCCGCAGGGCATTCCCGATGAAGACAATGCCTGGGACATGCAGGAGCACTGCCAGGCGCTGCTGGCGCAGGCCGGTTTCAGCCAGTACGAAGTCAGCGCCTACGCACGCCCTGGCCGCCAGAGTGCGCACAACCTGAACTACTGGCGCTTCGGTGACTATCTGGGCATCGGCGCTGGCGCGCACGGCAAGATCAGCTCCGGTGCCGAGGAACACGTGCTGCGCCGCTGGAAACTGAAGCACCCGCAGGCCTACCTGGACAGCGCGGGCACCCCGGCCTCGTTCGGTGGTGACGACGTGATCGCGCCGGAGCGGCTGCCGTTCGAGTACATGCTCAACCTGCTGCGCCTGCACGAAGGTTTCGGCCTGCGCGATTTCGAGTCGCGCACCGGGCTGCCGCGCAGCGTGCTGGATGCGCCCCTGGCCGAGGCCGTGCAGCGCGGCTGGCTGGATGTGGCGGACGGCCACGTAAAGCCAACCGAGCTGGGCCGTCGATTCACCAACGATGTGGTCAGCCTGTTCCTGGAGGAATAGACCTTCCCGCCGTAGCGGGTAGTGCCGGCCGCTGGCCGGCACTCCGGTGGAGACAGCGCTGCCGGCCAGCGACCGGCACTACCGTTCATCCGTCGTCCCTCCCCAGCAGACGCGAGACACGTTCACCCTAAAGTAGCGCCGACTGCGGCCGACACGGTAGATTCACAAGATCGATCCGCGGGAATCCGGGTACCGCTCGCCGATGTCAGCTGTCTTTTCCATTACCTCTGCCGACAAAACCCGCCTGGCCGCCAGCGACCTGCCACCGCGGGTGCGTGAGCTGCTGGGCGCATTGATCGGCCTGTGCCGGCAGACGCTGGCCGCGCCGCTGATCCTGACCGTCGAAGCGTTGGAGCAGACGTTGCTGCACGACGCGGATCGCGCGCGCAATCCGCAGCTGCAGGCGGAGCTGATGGCCCAGCGCGGCCAGTTGCATGCCTTCTCCGGTCATTTCGCTGACCGCATGCTTGATGCCGTGGCCGATGCGCTGATACGGCTGCGCGAACCCACGGCCCACTTCAGCCCCGGTTCCACGCCGCCGCCGCAGCCCGGCATGCTCGGGCTGTCGCTGGTCGATGAACATGAAGTGGACCGCGACCTGCTGCTGACCGAGATGGTGCGGAGGGAGACGCTGCGTTCGACCAACACGCTGAACCTGCTGGGCCAACGCCTGGGCGTACTGGCGGCGGCACCGGCCTTCGAGGCCGACACCCTGCCGCTGGCACCACAGGCACTGTGCGCCATGCTGCGCCGGATTGCCGAACAGGATTCGCTCACTGTCGACGTTCAGCTGGCGCTGTACCGCAGCTTCGAACGCCAGGTACTGGAACGCCTGGGCGACATCCTCGACCGTGCCAATGCCCTGCTGGCCCAGCACGGCGTGCTGCCCGGCCTGGTCTACACCCCCTATCTGGCGCGTTCATCGAGCACCCGGCGGATCATCACCCAGTCGGTGGGCGGTGGTCGCACCACGCAGCCGGCAAAGCGTGCCGCCGCGCCACTGACCGGCTGGAACGGATCGGCACCGGCCGGCTCCTGGTCGAGCCTGGTGCAGGACGCTTTCCAGGATGACAGCATGGCCGGCGCGGCCTTGCCGGGCCTGACCACCTCTACGGGCAGCGCGCTGCATGCGCTGCTGCAGCAGGCACGCCATGCCAGCGCAGCACCTGCGGATCGCGATGCAGTGCCGAGCGCGGCCGTGGATGCGGTCCTCGCACGCCTGCAGGCGCAGTCCAGCGCCGCCACCGGCGTAGCCGACCTGCAGGCGGCCGTGGTGGCGCAACTGCGCAGCGAGCATGGCATGCAGGCCCAGCTGGGCAGCCACGACCGCGACAGCCTCGACCTGCTGCGCATGCTGATGCAGCAGGTGCAGCAGCAGCAGCGTCCGGACCCGGTGCCGGCCGCCCTGCTGGCGCGCCTGCAGGTGCCGCTGGCACGTGCGGCAATGGCCGACCCCGGCTTCTTCGTGCGCGACGAGCACCCCGCGCGCGAACTGCTCAACCAGATTGCCGAAGTCGGCGCCAACTGGCTGGCCGACGATGATGTCGACCCGCAGTTGCTGCAGCGCATGGCACAGAGCGTGCAGGGCCTGCTGGGCCAGGATGCGCGGGCGCCGGAGGCCTTCGCCAGCGCGAACGAGGACGTGCAGCAGCATCAGCGTGCCGCAGCGCATCGCGCCGAGCTGGCCGAGCGCCGCCATGTGGAAGCTGCACGCGGCAAGGAGCGGCTGGAACTCGCGCGGCGACAGGCCAGTGCACAGATCGACCAGTGCTGCGACGCGCAAGAGCCGCCCCGCTTCGTGCAGACCCTGCTGCGTCAGGCCTGGGCCGATGCCCTCACCCTGACCCGCCTGCGCCACGGCGACGATTCACCGCAGTGGCAGGAACGCCTGCAGCAGACCCAACGCATCGCCGCCATCACCGCGCAACCCGTTGATGCACCCGGCGGCACCGATGCAACGCTTGCTGCCGAGGTCGAGGCCGCCCTGCTGCAGGTCGGCTACCACGCCGAGGAAGCCGCCGCCGTCGCACGCAGGCTGGCCACGCCTGGCGGCGAGGACGAGAGCACCTCGCGTACCGAACTCAGTGCCCGCCTGAAGGCACGCGCGCGCCTGGGCGAGCACGCCGGTACGGCCGCCGGCACGACGCCGGCCACACCGCGCAGCAGTGCCGAGGAAGCCGCTTACCAGCAGCTGTCCTCCCTGCCCTTCGGCAGCTGGTTCGACATCGATACCGGCGATGGCACACTGCGCCGCCAGCGCCTGTCCTGGTACAGCCTGCTGACCGGCCACGCCCTGCTGGTCAATCCGCGCGGGCAGAAGATCGCCGATACCGACCTGGATACGCTGGCCCGGCAGATCAGTGCCGGCCAGGCGCAGCTGGTCACTGAGGACAAGGCCCGGCTGGTTGACCGTGCCTGGGAGGCCAGCCTTGGCGCATTGCGTGCACTGGCGGCCGGCCATACGCAGGAGACTTCCGCATGATCACCCAACCGCCGCAGGATACCCGCCGCGCGCCGCGCCGCCAGGTCTCGGACCTGGTACCGGTCACCGACCAGATGCGCGAAAGCGTGGTCGGCCGGCTCGGCAATATCTCCGAAACCGGCATGCTGATGCTGGCCAGCGCACCGTTGCGCGAGGATGCGCTGTACCAGTTGCGCTTCCCCTTGCCGCTGGGCGATGGCCGCCACCAGGACATCGACGTGGGCGTGCACCTGCTGTGGAGCGAACCCGCACACGCCCCCGGACAGAGCTGGACCGGCTTCCGCTTCCTCACCCTGTCGCGCGAGCATCGGCAGCTGCTGCGCCAGTGGGTGGGCGAAGACAGCGACGAGGGGCCGGTTTCGACGGCCTGAGTGCCGGTTCCAGCACAGCGGTTTTTCCCGCTATGCGGCAGAATCTAGGGCCGTTTTCCGTGTCGAGCCACCGCAATGATCCAGCAAGACCCCGGCGCCCTGTATCCCGACCACCTGGCCGTGCTGTGCCGACGTGCCGAACAGGCGCTGGCCCGCGGCGGCTTCGACCACCTGGTGGTGCCCAGCGGCACTCTGCACTACCAGGTGTTCGATGATCGCGACTACCCGTACGCGGTCAATCCGCAGTTCAAGGCCTGGCTGCCGCTGACCCGCGTGCCCAACAGCTGGATCGTGTTCAGCCCCGGCAAGCGCCCGGCGGTGATCTTCCACCAGCCCTTCGACTACTGGCACGTGGTGCCGGATGCCCCCAGCGGCTGGTGGGTGGATCACTTCGACATCCACATCATCCGCAAGCCGGAAGACGCGCTGGCGCTGCTGCCGGCCGATCCATCGCGCTGCGCGATCCTCGGCGAGCCGCAGAGCGCGCTGGGCAACTACGTACCGAACAACCCGGCGCCGGTGGTGAACTACCTGGAATGGCACCGCGGCAGCAAGACACCGTATGAGATCGCACTGATGCGCCAGGCCCAGGTGCTGGGCGTGCGCGGCCACCGCGCTGCGGAGGCCGCATTCCGCAATGGCGCCGACGAGTTCAGCATCCACATGGCGTACTGCCAGGCAGTCGGCCAGGATGCCAATGAGCTGCCGTACGGCAACATCGTGGCGCTGAATGAACATGCCGCTGTGCTGCATTACACCGAGCTGGGCCGCAAGGCACCGCAGCCGCTGCGCAGCTTCCTGATCGATGCCGGCGCCAGTGCCCACGGCTACGCCAGCGACATCACCCGTACCTACGCCGCGCAGAGCCACGACGAGTTTGCGGCGATGATCGCCGCCGTCGACGCCGCCCAGCAGCGGATGTGCGCAGCGGTGCGCCCGGGCTGCGACTACAAGCAGCTGCACGTGGACGCACATCTTTCGCTGATGGGCGTACTGAAGGACTTCGGCGTGATCAAGGTCTCGCCGCAGACCGCGCTGGAGACCGGCGTCAGCGCCGCGTTCTTCCCGCATGGTATCGGCCACCTGATCGGCCTGCAGGTGCACGACGTGGCCGGTTTCGCGGCCAGCGACGAAGGCGGCCGCATCGAGCGCCCGGCGGGCCACCCGTACCTGCGCCTGACCCGCGTGCTGGAACCGGGCATGGTGGTGACCATCGAACCGGGCCTGTACTTCATCGACATGCTGTTGAACGAAGTGAAGGACGCCGGCCACGGCGATGCGATCAACTGGGACCGCGTGGACTTCTTCCGTCCGTATGGCGGCATCCGCATCGAAGACGAAGTGCTGTGCACTGATGGCGAGGCGGACAACCTGACGCGGCCGGCGTTTGCGGCGGCCAACGGCTGAGCCCCTCGTGGTTGGCTGCTTGGAGCAATAGCCGCGCTTGGCGGGGCGGGGTGGGTTCGCGGGGGACGCCGTGAATCCATCCCTGGAGGCTTGGCCGCGGCATCCATGCCGCGGACACCCCCGCGAACCCACCCCGCCCCACCTCTGACAGTTTCCGTGTGCGTCCAACCACGGAAGAAAGAAAGAAAAGCAAAAGCGGGTCGCTTGCTGCGCTCGCTCTGTGTCGACCAAGGTCGACACCTACCAGTAGATCCACGCCATGCGTGGATGATTCATTCGATATCTGACAGATGTGCCGACCAACGATCGGCACCCACCAACAGCCGCGCGAACCTGTCGAAGGTGGGGCACTGTGGGTTTGCGGGGTGTGAGCCGCATGGATGCGGCGACCAAGCCTACAGGGATGTACTTGCGGCGTCCCCGCAAACCCACAGTGCCCCGCCATCCCACGGAATGCCGCTGTTGCGGTTGCTGTTGCTGTGGCCTCTGCGGGTGCAGGGCCGCAAGCCCTGCAGAAAAACACCCTACCCCGCCATCACCGCTTCGATCTCATCGGCGCTGCGCGCCAGGCCTTCGGTCAGCACGCGATGGCCGTCATCGGTGATCAGCACATCGTCTTCAGTGCGGATGCCGATACCGCGCCAACGCGGTTCCACCGTCGTGTCGTCCACGCCGATGTACAGCCCCGGCTCGATGGTGAACGCCATGCCAGGCTCCAGCAGACGTGAATCACCGGCGAGGCGGTAATCGCCCACATCGTGCACGTCCAATCCGATCCAGTGGCCGGTCTTGTGCCGGTAGAAGCGCTGGTACAGGCCTTCGGACAGATTCTTTTCCAGCGTGCCCTTCAGCAGGCCCAGGCGCAGCAGGCCCTCGGTCAAGGTCTGCACTGCGGCCAGATGGCCGGCCTCGTAGGGCACGCCCGGCTTGGCCTGGGCCAGCGCCGCCGCCTGCGCTTCACCGACCAGGTCGTGCAGCGCGCGCTGCTCGGCACTGAAGCGGCCGTTCACCGGGAAGGTGCGGGTGATGTCGCTGGCGTAGCCGCGGTACTCGGCACCGGCATCGATCAGCACCAGCTCGCCATCGCGCGACCGCGCGTTGTTGTCGCGGTAATGCAGGATGCAGCCGTTGCGGCCGGCACCGACGATGCTGCAATACGCAGGCACCGCATCGCTGGCGCGGAACACGCGTTCCAGCTCGGCCTGCAGTTCATACTCGTGGATGCCGGCCCTGGCGGCCTTCATCGCCGCCAGATGCGCACGCACGCTGATCTGTGCGGCGTGGTGCATCAGTGCCACTTCGGCGCCGGATTTGAACAGGCGCTGCTCGTGCAGCAGGTGGCCCAGCTCCAGGAACTCATGGGGCGGCTGCGCACCGTGGCGTACCTGCGAACGCACGCGGTTGACCCAGCCGATCAGCTTCAGATCGAAGTCGGCGTCGCGGCCGAAGTGGTAGTAGACGCGCGAGCGCCCTTCCAACAGGCCCGGCAGGATGTCGTCCAGATCATCGATCGGGTAGGCATCGTCCATCCCGTACTGCGCTACCGCGCCTTCCTGGCCGGCGCGGCTGCCGTCCCATGCCTCGCGCTCGGCATCGCGCTCGCGGCAGAACAGGATGGCCTCGCCATGGCGGCGGCCCGGAATCAGCACCAGCACCGCTTCCGGTTCCGGGAAGCCGGTCAGGTACTGGAAATCCGAATCCTGGCGGAACGGATAATGGGTATCGAGGCTGCGCACCTTCTCGGCTGCGGCCGGCAGTACCAGGATCGCATCCTCGCCAGCCATGTCCATCAGCTGGCGGCGGCGACGCTTGTATTCGCCGGCCGCGATGCCGGTGCGCTGCTTGATATCCATCAGTTCAGGCGCTGCCGATGGCGCGCGGCCAGCACCACGTCGCCGTGCAGCAGCAGCACCGCCACGCGGATGAATTCCTCGATCTCCGACAGGGCTTCGTCGTCGTCATCGCCGCCGGCCTCGAAATCCTCACTGGACGCACGCGCCAGGCTGGCCATGTCGGTCAGCGCTTCTTCGCCCTCTTCGGACAGGGCCGGGCGGCGGCCGCCGCTGCCCAGGCCGAAGCCGCCCAGGAACGAGCGGGTCCAGCTGAACATGGCATCGGCCTGCGCGGACACGTCGTCGCTGTCGGCGAGCAGCAGTTCGAAGGCGAAGTCGCGGTCTTCCAGCTGCTTGATGGTGGCCTGCAGCAGCTGCCCCAGCACGCTGTCGGCGGCCACCGGTGGCAGGGTGTCGTCGGCCAGCACGCGCGCCGGCCAATCGTTGCCGGGGGCGCCGCCGGCGGCCAGCCAGCCGCACAGCGCTCCGTGCAGCTCGGCAGCGGTAGCGCCCAGGCCCAGCGCCTGGCTGGCGCGGGTAACGTCGTCGACGGAGGGAAGTTCGGTCATCGTGCGGCTCGTTCGGAATAAGGAAACCCGGGGTGCGCACGCGCGCGCCCGTGAGACCCTGTAGTGTAGCAACCCTGCGTCATCCTCTCGTGGCCGTCCGGCCTTGCTGCGACAGCGCTTGACCGCCCTCACCCGGCTTGCCTATCGTGCCCGCATGGAACCCGCCGATCCCCTTGCCCAGCTGCAGGACTTTGCCGCCCGCGTGGACGCGTTGCTTGAACGCAACCAGCGCCTGGCCGAGGAGAACCGCAGCCTGCGCCACCAGCAGGAACAGCTGGTGGCCGAGCGCTCGACGCTGCTGGCCAAGAACGAACAGGCGCGCTCGCGGGTGGAAGCGATGATCAGCCGGCTCAAATCCCTGGAGCAGCACACATGAGCGCCGAACCGGTCAGTGTCCGCATCCTCGATCGTGAATACACCGTGGGCGTTGGCGGCGACGAACGCGACAGCCTGATGGCTGCTGCGCGCCTGCTCGATGCGCGCATGCGCGAGATCCGCGGCAGCAACCGCATGGCCGCCGTCGACCGCGTCGCCGTGCTGGCCGCGCTGAACCTGGCCCACGAACTGCAGCTGCTGCGCGACGAGAACGCCCGCCAGGCCGTGGCGCTGCAGCAGACGCTGGCCGACCTGAACCGGCGCCTGGACCGCGCCATCGACGGCACCCCATAGAAAAAGGGGACGGAGGGAATTAAGGCGCATTCGCCCCTTCCGTGCTGGAAACGCCTTAATTCCCTCCGTCCCCTTTTTGCTTGTCTGAATTGGCACGGACTGTTGCCGACGAACGGCCTATCCAGATCCTGCGTGCTGGCTATAATGGCCACGCGTTCTCTGCGGTACTCGACGGCATGTGCAAACATTCGCCTTGTCCCTTAAGAACGACACCGGGAGCGCGACAGCGCCGGGAGTGCAGGTCCGCCTTGTAGCGGGAAGCCCGATGGTTCTCCAGCGTTCCCACTTGAGCCCCCGGGTTCAAGGTCGTTTCGCATGCATCGACATTGCGGAGAATGCAATATTCCAGCAAGGGCGGCGTCTTCGGGCGTCGCCCTTGTTCTTTCCGGCACAATGATGGCTGATCCTTGCCGCTCGCTGCCATGACCGACCCGCGCCAGGCCCTGCGCCACGACCTGCGGCAACGCCGCCGTGACCTTAACGCTGGTGAGCGCATCGCCGCCGCCGAATCGCTTGCCGATGCCCTGCTCGCCCTGCCGTTCGCCCCGCGCGAAGGCGCCGTGGCCGGCTACTGGGCGCTGGATGGCGAAATCGCCCTGCACCGCTGGCAGCTGCAGCTGCCCGAAGGACTCACCTACTGCCTGCCGGTGCTGGCCGGCGACGTGCTGCGCTTCGCACCATGGCGGCCCGGGCATCCGCTGACCAGCAACCGCTATGGCATCCCCGAGCCGGACGTGGCCGTGGAAGACACCCTGGAACCGGAACGGATGGCGCTGGTCGTGACCCCATTGGTGGGTTTCGACGCACAGTGCCGCCGGCTGGGCATGGGGGGCGGCTGGTATGATCGCAGCTTCGCCTTCCGCCACGACCGGCCGGCGCCGCCCTGGCTGGTCGGTGCTGCGTTCGCGGTGCAGCAGGTCGAGTCCTTGCCGGTGGCGTCGTGGGACGTGCCGGTGGATGCGATCTGCACCGAAGACGGCACCCTGTTCCCCTCCGCTGCCCCCGTGAACGCATGACCGCCCGCAAGCGCTACTGGCTGATGAAGTCCGAACCGGACGCCTTCTCCATCGATGACCTGGCAAAGGTCAAGGTCGAACCCTGGAACGGGGTGCGCAACTACCAGGCGCGCAATTTCATGCGCGATGGCATGCAGGTGGGCGACGGCATCCTGTTCTACCACTCCAACACCAAGGTGCCCGGCATCGTCGGCCTGGCCACCGTCGCCAGCCCAGCCTACCCGGACGACACCCAGTTCGACCCGAAATCCGACTACCACGACCCCAAGAGCACGCGCGAAAACCCGCGCTGGATGCTGGTGGACGTGGCCTTCGACCGCAAGCTCAAGCAGGTGATCGCGCTGGACGAGATCAAGCTGCACGCTGACGAGCTCGGCGAGGGCTTCCCGCTGGTTGCCAAGGGCAATCGCCTGTCGGTGTTCCCGGTGACCGCCGCGCAGTGGAAGCTGCTGCTGTCGCTGGAAAAGAAATCCTGATTCCCCGCCTGAGAGTTCTTCCCATGTCCGAAGCCAAGCGCCTGGCCGCCGAGAAAGCCATCGAGTACGTCGAAGACGGCATGATCGTCGGTGTCGGCACCGGTTCCACCGTGGCCTATTTCATCGATGCCCTGGCCCGCATCCAGCACCGCATCAAGGGCGCCGTGTCCAGCTCCGAGCAGAGCACCGCACGCCTGAAGCAGCACGGCATCGAGGTGATCGAGCTGAACCACAGTGGCAACCTGTCGCTGTACGTCGATGGCGCCGACGAGTGCGACCCGAACAAGTGCCTGATCAAGGGCGGCGGCGCCGCACTGACCCGCGAGAAGATCATTGCCGAGGCCAGCGAGCGCTTCATCTGCATCGTCGACCCGAGCAAGCAGGTGCCGGTGCTGGGCAAGTTCCCGCTGCCGGTGGAAGTGATCCCGATGGCGCGCAGCCTGGTCGCCCGCCAGATCCGCGACATGACCGGCGGCCAGCCGACCTGGCGCGAGGGCGTGGTCACCGACAACGGCAACCAGATCCTGGACATCCACAACCTGCAGATCACCGATCCGGAAAAGCTGGAGCGCGAGCTCAACCAGTTGCCGGGCGTGGTCTGCGTCGGCCTGTTCGCGCGCCGTCGCGCCGATGTGGTGATCGTCGGTGGCGAGCCGCCGGTCGTGCTCTGACCCTTCCCAAGGATCCTGACAATGTCGCTGTTGCGTTCGCTGCTGATGCTTCCGCTGCTGGCCCTGGCCGGCTGCGCCACCGACGCGGCCCGCCATTGGGTCGAGCTGGACGGCGCCCGCTACCAGGTCGAGCTGGCCACCAACGATGAAACCCGCGCGCGCGGGCTGATGTTCCGCGACCAGATGGCGGCCGACCACGGCATGCTGTTCATCCACGACCGCGAGGAAATGCAGGCGTACTGGATGAAGAACACCAAGATCGCGCTGGACATCCTTTACTTCGACAGCCAGCGCAAGCTGGTCAGCCAGCAGCGCGACGTACCGCCGTGCTCGGCCGGCGACATGTGCCCGCCCTATCCCAGCGGCGGCCCGGCGCGTTATGTGCTGGAACTCAACGCCGGCCAGGCCGAGAAGCTGCAGCTCAAGGACGGCACGGAGCTGAAATTCGGTCCGGGCATCGAAAAATAACGGTAGTGCCGGCCGCTGGCCGGCAATCCAACCCGACCGGGGTCAGATCCCTTTCGCAAGCGAAAGGGATCTGACCCCTGAATTTTTCACGCGACACCGCTTGAAACCGCCTGCGAATGACGCCAGTCTGTGGCCATGCAGGACCGGATCACACTCCCCGACTGGGATGCCTTGGCCGACCTCGAAGACGAGGCGCTGCCACTGTTGCCGACCGCGCTGCTGATCGCGCGCGATGAATACCCCGATCTGCAGCCGTCCACCTACGACGCGCTGATCCAGAGCCATGTCGAGCACCTCCGCTCGGAAGTGGAGAGCATCGACAACAGCCCGCTGAAGATGGCGGCGATCAACCGCCACCTGTTCGACGAGCTGGGCTACAGCGGCGACCACGACGAGTACTACGACCCGCGCAACAGCTACCTCAACCAGGTATTCGAGCGCCGCCTGGGCAACCCGATCTCGCTGGCGCTGGTGCAGATGGAAGTCGCGCGCCGGCTGGGTATTCCGCTCGATGGCGTGTCCTTCCCCGGCCACTTCCTGGTGCGCCTGCCGGTGGACGACGGCGTGCTGGTGATGGACCCGTTCAACGGCGGCCGGCCGCTGGACGTGGACGAACTGCGCGAGCGGGCCAAGTCACACCTGGGCGGGCAGATGCCCGACGACCAGGTGCTGGCGCAGATCCTCGACCCGGCACCCGCGCGCGCGATCCTGATGCGCATGCTGCGCAACCTGCACGGCGTGTATGCCGAAGCCGGCGAGTGGGACCGCGCCGCGCGCAGTGCCGACCGCCTGCTGAAGCTGGCCCCGGAGCAGGACGATGCGCTGCGCGACCGCGGCCTGGCCTACCTGCAGCTGGAGTACCTGGCCGGTGCCCGCCACGATCTGGGCCAGTACCTGAAGCGCAACCCGGAAGCCAGCGACGCGCAGTGGCTGCGCGAGAAGCTGATCGACCTCGGCGGGCCGATGCCGCGGCTGCATTGAGGGAGTCGGTGTGTGGACCGACAGTCCACGCCTGCCTTCATCCATCGACCTCGACCATCTCGAAATCGGCCTTGGTCACCCCGCAATCCGGGCAGGTCCAGGTCTCGGGAATGTCCTCCCAGCGCGTCCCTGGCGCGATGCCTTCCTCCGGCAAGCCTTCTGCTTCGCTGTACAGGAAGCCGCAGACCACGCACATCCAGGTGCGCAAGGTGGTGGGGGTGGCATCGCTCATCGGATAATCAGGACTGGATTCACGGGCCGCCATTGTCCCATCGCGGTCCACTCACCGGTAGCCATCGATGACTTCTGCTTCCCCGGCGCCCCGCGGCGTCTACCTGATCACCCCGGACGAGCCCGATACCGCACGCCTGCTGGCCCGTACCGCGCCGCTGCTGGCCGCGGGCGCCACCTGGCTGCAGTACCGCAACAAGACCGCAAGCGACGCGCTGCGGCGGGAGCAGGCCACCGCGCTGCAGGCACTGTGCGCAGACCACGGCGTACCGCTGATCGTCAACGACGACCCGGCGCTGGCCAAGGCCGTGGGCGCGGCGGGCGTGCACCTGGGCGGCACCGACGGCGACATCCCCAGCGCGCGCGCCCTGCTCGGCCCCGAGGCCATCATCGGCGCCTCCTGCTATGACCAGCTGGCCAATGCCGAGAGGGCCGTGGCCGCCGGCGCCAGCTACGTGGCCTTCGGCGCGTTCTTCCCGACCACCACCAAGATCACCACCAGCCGCGCCCATACCGACCTGCTGCGGCAAAGCGCCGCACTGGGCGTGCCGCGGGTGGCGATCGGTGGCCTGACGCCGGACAATGTCGGTCCCATCATCGACGCCGGCGCCGATCTGGTCGCCGTGGTCAGCAGCGTGTTCGCCGCCGAAGACCCGGTCGCGACCCAGCGCGCCTACCTCGCCCAGTTCGCGTAATGCCCAGGAAAGCCCCATGAACCACGACCAGTCCCACGCCCTGTTCTCCCGCGCCCAGCAGCTGTTGCCGGGCGGCGTCAATTCGCCGGTGCGCGCGTTCAAGTCGGTCGGCGGCGAGCCGTTCTTCGTTGAACGCGCCGACGGTGCCTACCTGTACGACGTCGATGGCAACCGCTACATCGACTACGTCGGCTCCTGGGGCCCGATGATCGTCGGCCACAACCATCCGGCGGTACGCCAGGCGGTGAAGAAGGCGATCGACAACGGCCTGTCGTTCGGCGCGCCATGCGCGGCCGAAGTCACCATGGCCGAGACCATCACCCGCCTGGTGCCGTCGTGCGAGATGGTGCGCATGGTCAACTCCGGCACCGAGGCCACCCTGTCGGCGATCCGGCTGGCGCGTGGCGCCACCGGCCGCAACCGCATCGTCAAGTTCGAAGGCTGCTACCACGGCCACGGCGACTCGTTCCTGGTCAAGGCCGGCAGCGGCATGTTGACCCTGGGCGTGCCGACCTCGCCGGGCGTCCCGGCCGGGCTGAGCGAACTGACCCTGACCCTGCCCTACAACGACTTCGAAGCGGCCACTGCGCTGTTCGAGCAGCAGGGCGATGACATCGCCGGCCTGATCATCGAACCGGTGGTCGGCAACGCCAACTGCATCCCGCCGCGCGAGGGCTACCTGCAGCACCTGCGCGAACTGTGCACGAAACACGGCGCGCTGCTGATCTTCGACGAAGTGATGACCGGCTTCCGCGTTGCCCTCGGCGGTGCGCAGGGGCACTACGGCATCACCCCGGACCTGACCACCTTCGGCAAGATCATCGGCGGCGGCATGCCGGTGGGCGCCTACGGCGGTCGCCGCGAGCTCATGCAGCAGATCGCCCCGGCCGGCCCGATCTACCAGGCCGGCACGCTGAGCGGCAACCCGGTGGCGATGGCCGCTGGCCTGGCGATGCTGGAGCTGATCCAGCAGCCGGGCTTCCACGCCGACCTGGCCGAGCGCACCGCACGCCTGTGCGCCGGCCTGGAAGCGGCCGCCGCCGAAGCCGGCGTGGCGGTGACCACCACCCGCGTGGGCGCGATGTTCGGGCTGTTCTTCACCGATGAGAAGGTGGAGACCTATGCGCAGGCCACCGCCTGTGACATCCCAGCGTTCAACCGCTTCTTCCACGCGATGCTGGAGCAGGGCGTGTTCCTGGCGCCGTCGGCGTACGAGGCCGGTTTCCTGTCCAGCGCGCACGACGATGCCGTGATCGAGGCCACCCTCGCCGCCGCACGCGTAGCATTCAAGGCCGCCAAGGGCTGAGACACCCTCTGGTAGGTGCCAACCTTGGTTGGCACAAAAAGGGGACGGAGGGGATTGAGTCGTTTATGCACAAACGACTCAATCCCCTCCGTCCCCTTTTTTCAACCGAAGACGAACTTGCCCTTCATCATCGCGAAGTGGCCGGGGAACGAGCAGAAGAAGGTGTAGTCGCCGCCCTTCTGCAGGCCTTGGGTGGAAAAGCGCACGCGCGTGATCTCGCCACCACCAATTACTTTGGTGTGCGCCAGCACGCGCTTGTCAGCCTTCGGCAGGTAGCTGTCGGCCAGTGTCATGCGCATGCCTGCCAGTGCCACCGGCTGGTAATCGGCAGTGCGGGTCAGCACCCAGTTATGGCCCATCGCGGTAGCGGCCAGCTTGCCGGTGTGGCGCAGGGTCAGGTCCACGGCAGTGCAGTCGGCGGCAAGCTTGATCTCGCGAGTGCTGAAGCTCATCTGGTCGGTGCTGTCGATGTTCACTGCACACACCCGCGCCATCGCCGACGGCGCCAGCATCAGCGCGCCCAGTCCCACTGCCACCCACCAAGCCTTCATCGTTGCCTCTCCTGCGGATTCAAGCGCCATTCTAGGCAGGCCCCTGCGGCCGCGTCTGCGACCGTCTGTCGCATGCCCACTCCAGGGTTTCCCGCGCACTCACTGCAATGGCATGCTCGACCGATGCGGATCGACCTGTTGCTGCTGGATGTGGATGGCGTGCTGGTGCAGTACCAGCGCGCGCAGCGCGTGCTGCACCTGGCGCAGGTACTGGATGTTACCCCTGCCGCAGTGCAGGCGGCGCTGTTCGACAGCGGACTGGAAGCGGCGCATGACAACGGCACGCTGCAGGGTCCGGCCTATCTGGCGCGGCTGGGGGAGTGCCTGGGCAGGACCGTCGATGTACCCAGCTGGATCGCCGCACGCCAGGCGGCCAGCCATCCGCAGCACGCGGTGCTGCAGCGGCTGCAGGTCCTGCAGCTGCCACTGGCGGTACTGACCAACAATGGCGCGCTGATGGTGCAGGCGCTGCCCATCCTGCTGCCGGAACTGTTCCCTGCGCTGCAGGGACGCGTGTTCTGCAGCGCCGATTTCGGCCTGCGCAAACCCGCACCGGAGGTCTTCCTGCGCACGCTTGAGGCCCTCGGCGTGGCGCCTTCGCGCACGCTGTTCGTCGATGACCTGTTCGCCAATGTGCGCGGCGCACGCGCCGCCGGCCTGCACGCGGAAACCGTGCGCGATGGCCGTGGATTGGGCAAGGTGTTGAAGCGTTACGCGGTGGGCTGATCGGGGTCAGAGCCCTCTCCGCAGGAGAGGGATCCGACCCCAGCGCCGGGGCCTCAGCGCGCGGCGATGAACGCAGCAATCGCTGCGCGCAGGCGCTTGAGGCCTTCGGCCACTTCTTCGTCGGTGATGTTCAGCGACGGCACGAAGCGCAACACGTCCGGGCCGGCCTGCAGGGTCAGCAGGCCGTGCTCGGCGGCATGGTCGAGGATCGCCCCGGCCTGGCCGGCAAAGTCCTTGCCCAGCACCGCGCCCAGCATCAGGCCGCGGCCACGCACGTCGCTGAACACACCGAACTCGTCGTTGATGCGGGCAAAGCCATCGCGCAGCGCCTTCGACTGGCGGCTGACATTGGCGGCGATCTCCGCCGAGGCCAGCTTGCGCAGTGCCACGCGGGCCACCGCAGCGGCCAGCGGGTTGCCGCCGAAGGTGGTGCCGTGCGCGCCGAACTGCATGGTCTCGGCCACCTTCGGGCCGGCCAGCATCGCGCCGATCGGGAAGCCGCCACCGAGTGCCTTGGCCAGGGTGACCATGTCCGGCACCACATCATCCTGCCAGTGCGCGAACAGCGTGCCGGTACGGCCCATGCCGGCCTGGATCTCGTCCAGCACCAGCAGTGCGTTGTGCTGGTCGCACAGTTCACGCACGCGCTTGAGGAAACCGGACTTGGCCGGCATCACGCCGCCCTCGCCCTGGATCGGCTCCAGCATCACCGCCGCCACGTCGCCGGCGGCCATCGCGGTTTCCAGCTGCACCTCATCGTTGAAATCGATGTAGCGGAAGCCGCCAGGCAGCGGCTCGTAGCCTTCCTGGTACTTCGGCTGGGCGGTAGCGGTCACCGCGCCCATCGTGCGGCCGTGGAAGCTGCCACGGAAGGTGATGATGACGCGCTTGTCGGCCGGGCGGCCCTGGCTGGAGGCCCACTTGCGGACCATCTTGATCGCCACTTCGTTGGCTTCGGCGCCGGAGTTGCACAGGAACACCCGCTCGGCGAAGCGACTGGCCTTCACCAGTTCCTCGGCCAGGTGCAGCGGCGGTGCGCTGTAGAACACGTTGCTGGTGTGCCAGAGCTTGCCGGCCTGCTCGACCAGCGCGGCCACCAGGTCCGGATCGTTGTGGCCCAGGCCGCACACGGCGATGCCGGCAGCCAGGTCGATGAACTCACGGCCCTGGCTGTCCCATACGCGGGCGCCCTGGCCTCGCTCCAGTACCACCTGGCGGGGCTTGTAGACCGGCAGGTAATAGTGCGAAAGGGAGATCAGCGGATCGGTCGCGGCGGTCATGGCAGTCGGCGGGGTTCAGGAACGCCCATTCTCGCGCCGGAACCCCTGCGGCACAATGCGCCCATGCGACCGTTTTCCGCCCCCCAGCTCAACCCCGCCACCGAGACCGGCTGGCGCCGTCGGTGGTTCGACATCATCTACCGCCATGACACCCGCCCTTCGCGCAATTTCGACCTGATCCTGGTGGTGGCGATCGTCGCCAGCATCCTGGTGGTGATGATCGACAGCGTGCAGCACCTGCATGCCGAATGGTCCACCGGCCTGTACATCCTGGAATGGGGATTCACGATCATCTTCACCGCCGAGTACCTGCTGCGGCTGGCGGTGGTCAAGCGCCCGCTGCGGTATGCAGTGAGCATCTGGGGCATCATCGACCTGCTGTCGATCCTGCCCGCCTACCTGTCGATGTTCATCCCCGGCGCGCAGAGCCTGCTGGTGGTGCGCGCGCTGCGCATCCTGCGGGTGTTCCGCATCCTGAAGCTGACCCGCTACATCGAGGAAAGCGGCGTCCTGATGACGTCGCTGTGGCGCAGCCGGCGCAAGGTGCTGGTGTTCCTGTTCACGGTGATCACCATCACCATCATCGCCGGTGCGCTGATGTACGTGATCGAGGGCCCCGACCACGGTTTCACCAACATCCCGGCCAGCATGTACTGGGCGGTGGTGACCATGGCCACGGTCGGCTTCGGCGATATCGTGCCGCAGACCGTGCTCGGCCGCTTCGTCACCTCGGTGCTGATCCTGATCGGCTACAGCATCATCGCCGTGCCCACCGGCATCTACACCGCCGAACTGGCCAGCACCATGCGTGAAGCCGAGCAGGCCGCGCGCCGCGATGCGCGTGGCTGCCCGGAGTGTGGGCTGGAAGGCCACGAGCCGGATGCACGGTATTGCCGCAAGTGCGGCGGTCAGCTACCGGATCCGTTCAACCATTGAGGCGCATGCCGGCCAGCGGCCGGCACTACCCTTGGCGCTTATGCATGGATGCGCGCGCTGCTCATCGCAGGCGGTTGCTGGTGGAGACCAGATCGTTGTAGGCGTCCAGCAGAGTGGATTGCGCACCTTCCGGCGCCGAGGTGTCCCAGCTACCGGAGGCCTTGCGCTCGGCAGCCAGCCCTTCGGCGGTGATCGGCTTGCCCTGCTGCAGACGCTCCACGCCGCGCCCGGCGGTGCGTACCAGCTTGTCCGCTGAACGCTGCACGTGGCCCCACATCGGGTCGTCCTTGCCCACCCCGGAGTTCTGGATTTCCGTCACCAGCGCCTGGTAATCGGCCAGCTGTACGCGCAACGCCGCCAGATCCGGTGCGTCGCCCTGGAAGGCCATGGCCAGCTGCTTGCCATCGCCCAGCAGGCGCAGATGGTAGTAGGCCAGCGAACGGCCTTCGCTCTCCTCGATCTGCTTCAGCTGTGCCGCGCGACGATCGTTCTCGTTCTTCTCCAGTGCCGCATCCAGTGCCTCGCTGGCCTTGAAGAACCCGGCATAGGCCTGCATCAACGGCGCGTGCTGGCTGCGCAGGCCTTCACCACCATCGCGGCGATAGTCCTCACGGGTGAAGTAGCCGTCGGCGCGTTCGATCAGCGCGTACAGCGACTGGAAGGCCTGCTGGTAGTCACGCGCCGGTGCATCCAGCGCGGTAGACGGGTTCTTTGCCAGCGCATCGGTCAGCGCCTGGCCGCAGTACTCCACGCGGTGCGACAGCACCTTGCCCGGTGAGCGCGGCTGCGTTTCCTTGCCGGTCGGACCGGCTTCGGGATCCTTCATCCAGCCGGTGTAGGTCTGGAAGCCTTCGTGGATGGGTTGTTCAACGCCGTTGTAGCACTCGATGTAGGCGTTGACCTTCTCCAGGCCGGGATCGGCCGCCGCCGGCCCCGGCACTTTGTCGCAACCGGCCGTACCGACCAGCGTGCCGAGCAGAAGAAGGGGAAGCAGGCGTACAGAAGCGTTCAAATCGATTCCTTGCAGAAAGAGGCGGTAGATATCCTCGCGCATGACGCAAGCACCCGCATCGGCGGCCTCGCAAAGGCCCTGCCGTTCGGAAGTGTGCGATGCGATGCGTCGCAATCGACCTGTTCGATTGCGACACAAATGACACGATGGACGCTGCGATTACTGGCGGTTGCTCTGGAAAACCAGCGAGTTGTATTCCTGCATCAGCTTGCTGGCAGAGCCGCGCGGCGCCATCGAGGGCGAATCCAGCATACGCCGTTCGAAATCGCTGTAGGGCGTCTTGCTGCTGACCCGGTGCAGCCGCTCCTTGCCTTCCCGACGGAAGTTCTCGGCTTCGCGCTCGAAGCTGTTCCAGTCCAGCTTGCCCGGCTCCTGGTCAGCCACCTTCGCATGCGCTTCGTCGGAAATGCGGTTGAACGCATCCAGACGCTCGCGGGCCTTGGCCTGATCGAAATCATCCTCGCTCATCAGATCCATGATGGCCTTGGCTTCCAGCATCATCGCCAGGCGGTAGTACTCTCGCGTGCGACCCTCGGCCTGCTCCAGTGCCTTGAGCTGCTCGCGCTGGGCGGCGTCGTTCTGGCGCTCCAGCTCGGCATTGAACGTTTCGCTGGCAGCCACGAAATCCTTGAAGGCGACCATCAGGGGCGCGTGCAGCTGCTTGCCCTTGGCGAACTGGTCGTCTTCGTAGTCCTGGCGACCGTAGTAGTCGTGCGCGTCCTTGCTGATCGGCACCAGTGCCTTCAGCGCCTGCTGGTAGTGGCCAGCAGCAGCATCGAGTTCGGCCAGCACTGGCTTGGCAGCCATCGCCTCGGTCACGGGGGCATCGCACTGCTTCATGTCGTAATCGCTGATCTCGAACGGACCGTACACCTGTGTCTCGCGACCGGTCGGGCCGGCGGCGACATCCTTGATCCAGCGCGTATAGGACTCGATGCTGCCGTGGGTCTTCGAATCAAGCGCGTTGAAGCAGCCGATGTAGGCGTTGAGCTTGGCGGTCAACTGCTGCTGCGGGTCGGACGGCGCCGCGCTGGCGTCCGGCGTGCCGGAGGCAGCGGCGCCGCCCGCAGCGGCGGGTGCCTTGCCACCGCAGGCGACGAGGATCAACGACAGCGAAGCGACCAGCGCCGCGACCGAAAGAGTGCGTGACATGTGCTCACATCCCTGTTGAAAACGATTACAGCCGCGCATTCTAGCGCAGCAGGCCGAAGGTCGCAGCCCTCGGCCTCTTCCGGCGACGCGCGATCAATCCAGGAACAGATCCGGCAGCAACGGACGCGATGGATCCACTGCGTAGCCCGAAAGATCGGTGATACCCGCCTGCGCCAGCACGTCATCGTCGATCAGGAACTGGCCATGGAAGCCCGCCGCTTCGCGCACCAGCACCGCATGCGCGGCATCAGCCATGATCTGCGGCGTGCGGCAGCCGGCCGCATCCACGCCAGGGATCATGTTGATCGCATCGGTGGCGATCACCGTGCGCGGCCACAGCGCGTTCACCGCCACACCCTGCGGGCCGAATTCCGCGGCCAGGCCGAGCGTGACGAAGCTCATGCCCATCTTCGCCAGCGTGTAGCCGGTATGCGCGCCCCACCACTTCGGTTCCAGGCTCGGCGGCGGTGCCAGGGTCAGGATGTGCGGGTTCGGCGCCTGCAGCAGGTACGGCAGGCAGGCCTGCGCACACAGGAAGCTGCCACGCGAATTGACCTGCTGCATCAGGTCGAAGCGTTTCATCGGCGTATCCAGCGTGCCACGCAGCCAGATCGCGCTGGCGTTGTTGATCAGGATGTCGATGCCCCCAAAGGTGTCGACCGTGGCCGCAACCGCGGCCTGCACCTGCTCTTCCTCGCGGATATCGCACTTCAGCGCCAGCCCTTGGCCACCGGCGGCGGTAACGGCCTCGGCCGCGCTGTGGATGGTACCTGGCAGCTTCGGGTTCGGCACCGCCGACTTGGCCGCAATGGCCACGTTCGCCCCGTCACGCGCAGCGCGCAGTGCGATGGCCAGGCCGATGCCACGCGAGGCACCCGTGATGAAAAGCGTTTTGCCCTGCAGACTGCCCACGTTCCACACTCCAGCGTATGCAATGAGCCGCTAGTATGCCGCGCCGACGTGGAGTTCACCCGGCCTTGACGATACTGGCGCCTCCAGTCAACGCACGAGGTCCACGCCATGCGCCGTTCCCGCCTGTTGCTGCCTGCCCTGGGGCTTGCCCTGCTGACCGCCTGCCAGGGCCGTTCGCCGGAACCCGGCAAGGAACCGTCGGCCGGTGACACGCCCAGCGCGGAGAAAGCCGCCGCAGACGGCAAGCTGCGCTGGAGCGAGGCAGTGGTGTGGGATGGCGACCTCAACGCCTGCCGCCAGGGCGGGAATTCAGCCACGCGTGAGTGCCTGCGCGATGCGATGCGCGCTGGTGGCGCAAGCGCCGATGCCATTGCTGCCGCCGAACAGTTGTCCACCGGCGGCGAGCTGGCCTACGTGACGGCCTGGCACGAGAACGAAGGCCTGGGCATTGCCACGGTCGAGTATCCGTTCCGCGCCAACACCAACGAGGGCACCCGCCTGGTCGACGCCACCGGCAAGCGCATCGATGTGGATGCCGTGCAGCTGGACGACACCCTGCGTGCCGACCCCGCCGTGCAGGCCCTGCTGAAGGACCACCCGCAGGCCACGCCGTTCGCACCGGCGCAGTCGGGCGGGGCCACGCCGCTGGAGAACGGCGGCATCCGCCTGCTGTACCGCACGCCGCTGCGTGACTGCCACGCCTGCCCGGATGTAGGCCAGCTGCAGATCGCCTACGACTTCGACGCCAAGCGCAACTTCATCGGCCAGCAGGTAGTGCCGGCAACGCCGTAAGGTCGCCGGCACTACATCAAGGCCGTCAGCGGGCGCATCCACGCATCGCGTGGATCTACCGGTACGCCTGCGCCTGCTTCCTCAGCAGATGCGGCACGATCAGCTGATGCACCGGCGCAACCGGCAGCATGTATACGCGCCCGAACGCGTTGTGCGTATGCACCACGGTCGCCACTTCCAGTACGTCGCCCTGCCACTGCAGGGCCAGCTGCACACGCAGGTGGCGGTCGTCGTCTTCCAGCACGATGGCATCGTCACTGAGCGACTGCAGGGTGAAGATGCCCAGTCGCTGCCCGGGTTGAGGATCCGCAACATCCTGCACCGCGCGCAACGAGCCCAGGTGCTTCATGCCGAGCAGGCGCATGCCGCGATTGCGCAGCGCCATCAGCCCATCGAACCAGCCGGGAATGGTCGCGGCCATATCGCGATAGGCCTGCAAGGCCGAGCGCCCATCACGATGGGTTGTTGCCTGGCAGGCGTGCACGAAGTCGGCACCGGCCAGCTGTGGGCGCAGGACGCTGCCCGCACTCGGTGGGCCGGTCACTACCTGCAGTGGACTCACGGCTTGGGCCCCTGCCCCTCGTTGTCTTCCCAATGCAGGATGCGACGGGTAACGAAGCGGTAGACCGGCTTGCCCGTGGCGAACCACAGTTCGCGCACCCACGAGGTGCGCTTGAGCACGCGCTTTTCCACTGGGGTGAGCGACCCACGGCAGTACATGCGCTTGTGCTTGAGCAGGTGGCGCAGGTCCTCGCGGGCCAGCAGGCGCATCCAGCGCGAGCGCGGGTTGCCGATCACTGCCAGCTGGAAGTCGATCAATGCCGGGCGGCCGTCTTCGGTCACCAGCCAGTTGGCTTCCTTGGCCAGGTCGTTGTGGGCCACGCCGCGCCGATGCAGCTGCTGCAGCAGCCGACGCGCGGCGCGGAACCAGGCCAGGTCGCCACGCGGTGGGCGCTGGTACATGGCGTCGCCGGCCATGAAACTGCGGTCGAGATGATGCCCATTCCACGCCAGCAGCTGCGGCACGTCGGCCATGCCATGGATATGGCGCAGCGCGCGCGCTTCGCGGCGGGCCAGCCACCAGGCCGGCAGGCGCAACCACAGCGGCGTGGCGCCCAGGTCACGGCGTACGAAGGGGCCGGCAGGCCCTTCCACACGGAGGATGCGACCGAAGCTGTCGGCCTTCAAAGCATGTGGTGGCGTGTCTGGCGTATGCGGCATGGGCCCATTCTAGGCGATGGCGCCGGTTGCAAACGGTCACCAAGCGGCTGGGAACCAGTCACCTTCACGCCCCTATAATCGGGCAATGGACTCTTCATGGATCGACGCCACGCTTGCGTGGATTGCCGCTCACCCCGTGCTGGCGGGTGCCGTTATCTTCCTCATCGCCTTCTGCGATGCGGTGATCATTCTCGGCGCCATCGTGCCGGCGCTGCCGCTGCTGTTTGCGGTGGGCGTGTTCATCGGCCTGGGCCAGATCTCCGGACCTTACGCGGTGGCGGCGGCCGCACTGGGCGCATTCGCCGGCGATGGCATCAGTTACTGGATCGGGCGCCGCTGGGGCGACCGCCTGCGTGGCGTGTGGCCGTTCAGCCGTTACCCGCAGCTGCTCGACCGCGGCGAAAACCTGTTCCGCCGCAACGCGTTCAAGAGCATTCTGGTGGCACGCTACGTCGGCGCGATCCGGCCGTTCGTGCCGGCCATCGCGGGCATGATGAAGATGCCAGCCAGCCGCTATGTACAGGCCAGTGGTATCGCCAGCATTTCATGGGCGGTGCTGTTCCTGGCCCCCGGCTGGATTCTTGGCGAGGCCTATGACGCGGTGGCCGCAGTAGCCGGTCGGCTGGTGGTGGTGGTCGGCCTGCTGGCGGTGATCCTTGGCTTGGTCTGGGCCCTCGTGCTGTACGGCTACCGCTGGTCGGCCGCGCGCATGGACAACTGGCTGGCACGCCTGCTCGACTGGTCCAACCGCCATCCGACGCTGGGCCGCTACACCGTCGGCGTGCTGGATCCGAAGCGGCGCGAGTCGGTGCCGCTGGCGATGCTGGCGCTGATGCTGCTGGTGCTGGGCTGGGGCTGGTTCGCGCTGCTGACCGTGGTGGTCGCGCATGGCGAGCCACTGGCGATCGACCTGCTGGTACACCAGGCAATGCTGGCCCTGCGCAACCCGCTGGCCGATTACCCGATGGCCGCGCTGGCGTCGCTGGGTGCCTGGCAGGTGCTGCTGCCGGCCACTGCGGCGGCGATGGGCTACCTGGTCTGGCGCCGGCGCTGGATGGCGGCCGCGCACTGGCTGGCCGCGCTGGCCTTCGGCCTGGCGCTGACCATGCTGCTCGGCGCTACCGTCGATGTTGTGCGCCCGGTCGACGCCAGCAGCGGCTTCGGCTTCCCGTCGGTGTCGGTGACGATGGCCACCATCACCTTCGGCTTCTTCGCGGTGCTGATCGCCCGCGAGATGCCCGGCCGTACCCGCGTCTGGCCGTACCTGGTGTCGGGCATCGTGGTCAGCCTGATCGGTTTCTCGCGCCTGTACCTGGGCGCGCATTGGCTGAGCGATGTGATCGGCGGCATGCTGTTCGGCACCTTCTGGCTGCTGGTGCTGGGCATCGCCTACCGCCGCCGCTTCAACCGCTCGTTCTGGGTGAAGCCGGTGGCATGGCTGTTCTACGGCGTCTTCGCCGTCGCCGCGATGTGGTACGCACCGCGCAACATCCCGGTGAAGCTGGAACGCTTCGAGCCGACCTTGCCGGCCCCGCAGGCAATGGACACGCAGGCCTGGTGGCAGCACGACTGGGCGACACTGCCGGCGCGCCGCAACGAGTTCGATGACGACCAGCGCTGGCCGCTGGACGTACAGGTGGCCGGTCCGCTGGCACCGCTGCAGGCGCAACTGGAAGCGCGCGGCTGGAAGCGGCAGGAGCAGGCTGGCTGGCAGCAGGCGCTGCTGATGCTGGACAAGAACACCGGCGCCGATGAACTGCCGGTGCTGCCGGCGACGCTGGAAACCCGCGTGGAAGCGCTGTTGATGGTACGCCCGGGTACACACCGTGATGAGCGCTACGTACTGCGCCTGTGGCCGGCCCCTGCGCAGTTGCAGCCGGGCAACACGCCGCTGTGGCTGGGCAGTGCACAGACCCTGCGCTACGAACGCCATTTCGAGTGGATCGGCATGTGGCATCCGCTGCGTGGCGTCGACCCGGCATTGAATGCCGTAAAGGACGCCGTGCAGGACCTGCCGCAGCGCGAGGACGTGCACAGCGAAACCGGGTTGCCGGTGCTGCGGTTGAAGACCACCACGCCCTGACCAGTACCGGTCGCGATCACCCAGTGTAGAGCCGAGCCCATGCTCGGCTGCTCTTCGCGGGATCCATCAAGCCGAGCATGGGCTCGGCTCTACAGCAGATCCACGCCCTACATGGATGGCTTCTACGGCATCCAGCCCAGCAGCTGCTGCAACCGCTGGTGCGGATCGTCCATCTGCAGCAGCTGAAGGCGCTGCTGCTCGCTCAGCGGCAGCAGCTCGGCCAGCCGCCAGCCGACCCAGCTGGCCTGGTCCAGCAGCGCCGGATTGGCCGGCGCATAGGCCTCGCCGGCCTGCTCGATGATGTGCCCCAGCACCGTGGCCAGCAGTGCATGCTGCGGCCGCAGTTCGTCATCGGGGTCTTCCTCGCACCAGCGCACGTCAGCCACCACCAGGCCGTTGTCGCGCACGCGGGTGCGCTCGACATGGAAGCGACGGGTACCGCGCAGGCGCAGCTGCAGCACGCCGTCGGCGCCGACATCGAAGTCTTCGATGCGTACCTGCACGCCAAAGGCGGCCGGTGTCGCCGGTGCGCCGACCTCCTCGCCCTCGAGGATCAGGCAGACGCCAAATCCCTCACCACTGCGGCCGCTGTCGCGGACCAGGTCCAGATAGCGCCGCTCGAACACGCGCAGGCCTACCGCTGCACCCGGTACCAGCGCGGTGTGCAGCGGGAACAGCGGCAGCGAGCCGTCGCCGCTCATCGGGCCTGCAGCGCGGCGAGGAAGCGGCGCGGGGCACCGTCGAAGCCACCGTTGGACATGAATACCACGTGGTCGCCGCTGCGCGCGCTGGCCTGCAGCTGCGCCAGCAATGCGTCGGTATCGGGCACCGCGTGGGCTTCGCCACGCACCGCGGCGATCACCGCCGCAGCATCCCAGGCCAGTTCCGGGCGATGCAGGAACACCACTTCATCGGCCAGCGCCAGCGAGGGAGCCAGCGCCTGCGCATGTGCGCCCAGCCGCATCGAGTTGCTGCGCGGCTCCATCGCGACCACGATGCGCGCATCACCCACCTTGGAACGCAGGCCCTCCAGCGTGGTGGCGATCGCAGTCGGATGGTGGGCGAAATCGTCGTAGACGGTGATGCCGTCATGGCTGCCGATCACTTCCATGCGGCGCTTGACGCTGCGGAAGCGTGCCAGCGCCGGAATAACCTGGGCAGGTGCCACGCCCACTGCATGCGCGGCGGCCAGCGCGGCCAATCCATTGAGCACGTTGTGGCGGCCCAGCAGCGACCACTGCACATCACCCAGCGCCTGCCCACGATGGTGCACGCGGAAGGCGCTGCCATCAGCGGCCAGCAGCTCGGCATGCCATTCCAGCGACGGATCGAATCCAAAGCGCTCGACCGGGGTCCAGCAGCCCATCGCCAGCACTTCGGCAAGGTACTGATCCTCGCCGTTGACGATCAGCCGCCCACGTGCGGGTACGGTACGCACCAGATGGTGGAACTGGCGCTGGATCGCGGCCACGTCCGGGAAGATGTCGGCGTGGTCGTACTCAAGGTTGTTGAGGATGGCCACCAGCGGCCGGTAGTGCACGAACTTGCTGCGCTTGTCGAAGAAGGCCGTGTCGTACTCATCGGCTTCGACCACGAACTCGCGCCCCTGGCCCAGGCGGGCGGAGACACCGAAATCCTCGGCGACACCGCCGATCAGGAAGCCCGGCGAGCGCCCTGCACTTTCCAGCAGCCAGGTGAGGATGGTGGTGGTGGTGGTCTTGCCGTGGGTACCGGCCACGGCAAGCGTGTCGCGGCCCGGCAGCACCTGCTCGGACAGCCACTGCGCGCCGGAGATATAGCGCTGGCCGGCATCGAGCACGGCTTCCACGGCGGCATTGCCGCGCGACAGCGCGTTGCCGATCACCACCTCGTCGGTACCGGCCGGCACGCTGTCGGCACGGTAGCCCTGGTCCAGTGTGATGCCCAGCTGTTCGAGCTGGGTCGACATCGGCGGGTAGATGGCCTGGTCGCTGCCGCTGACGGAATGCCCAAGTTCCCGCGCCAGGGCGGCCACGCCGCCCATGAAGGTGCCGGCAATTGCAAGGATATGTACGCTGCTCATGACCGAGGATTGTGACCGATGACGGCTGTATAGGGCCAATGTCCGCTATCGGGTAAGACAACCCCTACACGGGATGTGAGAAAACTCCAATCAGCTGTCAGGGAATTCCCGATAGCGATGTTCTGTGAACCCGGACACAATTCGAACTGCCAGCCGCAGTACCCGAACCGGTCCTACTCCCCAAGAGGCCATCCCCAAGGGAGCTCATGCTGCGGGGCCCTGAGCAAGCCCTTCGCTGGCGCCTATCAAACGACACAGGCCTGATCCTCGCGGACCAGGCCTGTGTTTTTTGCGCCCGAAGGACCGGACGCATGCCGGCCCCGCCGGATCAGGCCTTGATCGCTGCCAGGATGCGGGCTTCGATCTCGTCCAGCTCACCGACGCCATCGACGCGGGCCAGGGTGCCACGGCCGGCGTAGAAATCGACCACCGGGGCGGTCTGGTCGTTGTAGACCTGCAGGCGCTGGCGCACCGCTTCCGGGTTGTCATCGGCGCGGCCCTGCTCCTTGGCGCGGCCGGCGATGCGGTCCACCAGCAGCTCGGTGGGCACATCCAGCTGCACCACCGCGTCCAGCGGCTGGCCGATCTTGGCCAGCAGGCCATCCATCGCATTGGCCTGGGCCACATTGCGCGGGTAGCCATCGAGGATGAAGCCCTTGGCGACATCAGCCTGGGTCAGGCGCGACTCCAGCATGCCCAGCAGGATGTCGTCCGACACCAGGTTGCCGGCATCCATCACCGTCTTGGCCTGCTTGCCCAGCTCCGTGCCGGCGGCGATTTCCGCGCGCAGCATGTCACCGGTCGAAATGTGGGCGATCCCCAGCTTTTCCTTCAGGCGCGTCGCCTGTGTCCCCTTGCCCGAACCGGGCGGTCCCAACAGAACCAATCGCATTGACCTGACTCCAACGTGTTGAAAACAAAGAAGGTTCGCGTCCCGGACGGTCCGGTATCGCTGCACCGCAATAGCGCCACTTTACCGCATCCGGGTAATGTCCCTGCAATGTCCCCTCCCCCGAGCAGGTAGAAGCATGCGCAACGGTACTCTCCTTTATGCCCAGTCCGGCGGTGTCACCGCCGTCATCAATGCCACGGCGGCAGCGGTGATCGAGCAGGCCCGGGCCAAGGGCATCAAGGTCCTGGCGGCCCGCAACGGCATCCTCGGCGCGCTGCGCGAGGAGCTGATCGACACCAGCAGGGAGAGTGCCGCCGCGATCCGCGCCCTCGCCCATACCCCGGGCGGCGCCTTCGGATCGTGCCGGGTCAAGCTGAAATCGCTGGATGCCGACCGCGCCCGCTATGACCGCCTGCTGGAGGTGCTGCAGGCCCACGACGTGCGCTGGTTCCTCTACAACGGCGGCAACGACTCGGCCGACACCGCACTGAAGGTCTCGCAGCTGGCCAAGGCCTCCGGCTACGACCTGACCTGTATCGGCGTGCCCAAGACCATCGACAACGACCTTGCCGTTACCGATACCTGCCCCGGCTTCGGGTCAGCGGCCAAGTACACCGCGGTCTCGGTGCGCGAAGCAGCACTGGACGTGGCGGCGATGGCCGAAACGTCCACCCGTGTCTTCATCTACGAAGCGATGGGCCGCCACGCCGGCTGGCTGGCCGCCGCCGCCGGGCTGGCCGGCAACGGTGATGACGAAGCGCCGCACATCATCCTGCTGCCCGAGCGCGCCTACGACGAGGCCACATTCCTGGCCAAGGTGAAAGCCGTGGTCGAGCGCGTCGGCTACTGCGTGGTGGTGGCGTCGGAAGGCATTGCAACCGCCGATGGCCGCTTCGTTGCCGATGCCGGCGGTGGCAAGGACTCGTTCGGTCATTCGCAGCTCGGCGGCGTGGCGGCGCACCTGGCCGGCCGGGTCAAGGATCAGCTGGGCCTGAAGGTGCACTGGGCACTGCCCGATTACCTGCAGCGCTCGGCCCGCCACCTGGCCAGCAGGACCGACTGGGAGCAGGCGCAGGCGGTGGGCAAGGCCGCGGTGCAGCTGGCACTGAAGGGCCAGAATGGCGTGATGCCGGTGATCGTGCGCAGCAGCGATGCGCCCTATCGCTGGAAGATCGAAGCGGCGCCGCTGTCGAAGATCGCCAACCACGAGAAGAAGATGCCGGCTGGTTTCATCCGCCGCGATGGCTTCGGCATCACGGCCAGGGCGCGCGCCTACCTGTCACCATTGATCAAGGGCGAAGCACCGCTTCCCTATGGCACCGATGGCCTGCCGAAGTACGTCACCCTGAAGAACGTAGCGGTGAAGCAGAAACTGCCGGCCTTCGAAGGCTGACCTGAAAAAGGGAACGGAGGGGATTAAGTCGCATACGCCCCTCTGTCATCTCCAACAGCATCAGCAGTGGGTCGGATACGACTTAATTCCCTCCGTCCCCTTTTCATGGAGATCATCATGGCACTGCGTGTTGTCCGACTCGGTACGCCGCGCCAACCCGGCGAGGGACTGCGCATCGGCACCGTTCGGCGCCCACCGCGCGGCGTGCCGCGCAGCGAGTTCGCCCGACAGGACTGGTACGACGTCTGGTTTCCTACGCTGTCACCCAGCGCGGAGCTGGTGAAGCGGGCACATGAGGCAACGACGGCGGCCGATTGGACCGCCTTCTTCCGCCATTACAAGGCCGAGATGAAGGCGCCCGATGCCGCCCACGCGCTGGACCTTCTGGCCGCGATGTCGCAACACAGCGACATCAGCGTGGGCTGCTACTGCGAGGATGAAGCGCACTGCCACCGCAGGGCATTGCGCGAGCTGCTGGTGGCGCGCGGGGCAATGCTGGCGGATTGATCAGCCGGATGTCGGCCGTGGATGACGGCACGGGTGCACCACCCACGCGACTTCAATTGCAGGCCTTGCCTTCCATCTGCAGCTGCGCGGCGAACATCGTCACCTGCGGAATCTGGCCGGCAGCGGCCTGCTTCTTCGCCTCCTCCAGGTAAATGCGCGATTGGCCCTGCCCGTCCAGCTCTACCTTGTGGCTCGACGGCAGGCGCCACACCCGCACCACCGCCTGCTGCGCCGGGCACGCGGCGTTGGGCACGCGGATCACATCATTGAGCTTCCAGCCCTTGTCGGCACTCGGCTGCGCCTTGGTGTAATCGACGAAGCGCGCGCGTGGCTGGCATTGCTCGCTGGTCCGGACGGCGGAGAAGCGATATGGCGCGGCGGCATCACCGGTGAACGCACCTTCCAGCCGCGCGCAGGCCTCGGGGATCTGCCGCAGCGTATGCACCGCGCCCACCGCCTGCGGCGCACCGACCGCACGCTGCAGTTCCGGCGTTTCCGCAGCGAAGGCCGGTGCGGCCGGGACCAGGGCGGCAAGCATCAACAGGGACAGGCGCATGGGGAATCTCCTACGGGGCTGTGCGCAGGCTTGCAGAGGCTGCCTTAACGGGGTGCAAAGGCCGTTGGCTCGCGAATCATGCCCAGGGCCCGACGGCATGCGCCGCGGCTCCGAGGAGCCGGTCGAGCATGGCTCGACTCTACAAGTGGCGGCACGCATACTGCGGGCACCAGGGAATGCTGAACACCGCCATACGTCGGACGACCGCCAAGGTCGGTACGGGTTGGTTCCAGGCTGCAGCCCGTCGTCCCCCTCGTGGTGCCGTTCATCGCCACTGGATGCCTACATCCATTCTGCGGAGGGGTCTAATGCTGGAACGTCACGGGCTGTCACTGGCGCTGGGCTGCGCCATTCTCGCGATCCTGTTCGGAATCGTCTCGGCGCGCTGGATCCTGCGCCAACCCACCGGCAATGCACGCATGATCGCGATCGCCACCGCGATCCAGGAAGGTGCGCGTGCCTATCTCAACCGCCAGTACCTGACCATCGGCATCGCCGGCGTGGTGCTGTTCGTGCTGGTCGGCATCTTCCTCAGCTGGTACACCGCGATTGGTTTTGCAGTCGGCGCGGTGCTGTCCGGCGCCGCCGGCTACATCGGCATGAACGTGTCGGTACGCGCCAACGTGCGTACCGCAGAGGCGGCGCGCAACGGCATCAGCGCGGCGATGGACGTCGCCTTCCGCGGCGGCGCGATCACCGGCATGCTGGTGGTCGGGCTGGGCCTGCTGGGCGTGGCCGGCTACTACGCACTGCTGCTGCGCATGGGCCTGCCGATGGAACAGGCGCTGCACGCGCTGGTCGGCCTGGCCTTCGGCTCCTCGCTGATCTCGATCTTCGCGCGCCTGGGCGGCGGCATCTTCACCAAGGGCGCCGACGTCGGTGCCGACCTGGTCGGCAAGGTCGAAGCCGGCATTCCCGAGGACGATCCGCGCAACCCGGCGGTGATCGCCGACAACGTCGGTGACAACGTCGGCGACTGCGCCGGCATGGCGGCCGACCTGTTCGAGACCTACGCGGTGACCGTCATCGCCACCATGCTGCTGGGCAGCCTGATGCTGGCCGAAGCCGGTGCCAACGCGGTGCTGTATCCGCTGGTACTGGGCGGCGTGTCGATCATCGCTTCGATCATCGGCGCGCTGTTCGTCAAGGTGAAGCCAGGCGGCTCGATCATGGGCGCGTTGTACAAGGGCGTGATCGTTTCCGGCGTGCTGGCCGCCATCGCCTTCTACCCGATCACCACCGGACTGATGTCCGACAACGTGCATGGACCGATGGCGCTGTATGGCTGCGCGCTGATCGGCCTGGTCCTGACCGGCCTGATCGTGTGGATCACCGAGTACTACACCGGCACCCAGTACAAGCCGGTGCAGCACGTGGCGCAGGCCTCGACCACCGGCCACGGCACCAACATCATCGCCGGACTCGGCATCTCGATGAAATCCACCGCGCTGCCGGTGGTGGCGGTGTGTGCGGCGATCTGGGGTGCGTTCGCGCTGGGCGGCCTGTACGGCATCGCCATTGCCGCAACCGCGATGCTGTCGATGGCAGGGATGATCGTCGCCCTCGATGCCTACGGCCCGATCACCGACAACGCCGGTGGCATCGCCGAAATGGCCGAGCTGCCTTCGGAGATCCGCGACATCACCGACCCGCTGGATGCGGTGGGCAACACCACCAAGGCCGTGACCAAGGGCTATGCGATCGGCTCGGCGGCGCTGGCGGCACTGGTGCTGTTCGCCGACTACACCCACAACCTGCAGGCAGCCAATCCCGGCCAGGAGTTCCGCTTCGATCTCAGCGACCACACGGTGATCATCGGCCTGTTGATCGGCGGCCTGATTCCCTACCTGTTCGGTGCGATGGCGATGGAAGCGGTCGGCCGCGCGGCGGGCGCAGTGGTGGAAGAAGTGCGCCGCCAGTTCCGCGAGATCCCCGGCATCATGCAGGGCACCGGCAAGCCGCAGTACGACAAGGCGGTGGACATGCTGACCCGCTCGGCGATCCGCGAAATGATCGTGCCCTCGCTGTTGCCGGTCGCCGTGCCGGTGGTGGTCGGCCTGCTGCTGGGGCCGCGCGCACTGGGCGGCCTGCTGATCGGCACGATCGTCACCGGCCTGTTCGTGGCCATCTCGATGACCACCGGCGGCGGCGCCTGGGACAACGCCAAGAAATACATCGAGGATGGCCACTTCGGTGGCAAGGGCAGCGAAGCGCACAAGGCTGCGGTGACCGGCGATACCGTCGGTGACCCGTACAAGGACACCGCCGGCCCGGCAATCAATCCGCTGATCAAGATCATCAACATCGTGGCGCTGCTGCTGGTGCCGCTGCTGTAGATCCACGCGACGCGTGGATGGCAGGCTCGACGGGGTCAGAACCCTTTCCGCAGGAAAGGGATCCGACCCCGATGGCGGTCACCGCCCGCGCAGGAAGAACCGCACGGGCACCATCACGTTCACCGGGTCGCCGGCCACCTCGGGCGGCGGCGGGCCGCGCGAGGATCGTTGGCGTCGTCCACTTCCACGACCGGATGGGGCTCCGGTCGCGGTGCCGGCCGGCTGAGCACGTAACCGGCGCTGGCGGCAAAGAACAGGCCCACGCCGAGCAACAGGCGCCACGACGGATGCGCGCCCCAGCAGAACAGGGCAAAGCCCGCCGCCATGCCTGCGCTGGCAAACGCCTTGCCCTTGCCCGACACGGCACCCTGCTCGCGCCACAGCCGCAGCGACGGGCCGTAGCGTGGATGCGCCAGCAGGCGCTGCTCGAACTTCGGCGAGCTGCGCGCGAAGCAGCCCACCGCGAGGATCAGGAAGATGGTGGTCGGCATGACTGGCAGCAATGCGCCGATCACCCCGAGGCCGACCATCAGCCAGCCCAGCGCGAACCAGAGCCAGCGCATCAGCGCTGCACCTGCGGGCGCGCGCCGCCCATCAGGCGAATTCCACTTCGACGTGGCGGTACACGCTGCGGAACGCAGCGTCGGCTGCATCGATCACCTGCTGGTCCTGCTCGGCACTCAGCGGCACCGCGTCCAGCACAGCGGTGAACTCGCGCCAGTGGCGCGCTGCGCCATCGGGATGGGCGGCCAAGTGGCGGGCGCCGAAATCACGGTGCAGGCCGAGCCTGGCCGCCATCTTGTACAGAAGGGTGCCACCGAGATTGGAGCCTTCGGCCACGTACAGCCAACCCAACGCAGTCGGCAGCGCGAGGTCCGAGGGCAGCGCGTCGATGTCCGCGCCAGGCAGGGCCTGCTCCAGGTCCTGCAGGTCGCGCGCGACCTGTGTCAGGCGCCGGCGCTCTCCAAGATCGGGCAGCAATTCGCCCAGGGCAGGGTTGGCATACAGCGCATCGATGCTGCGGTGGAAGCGATACTGCACGCGCAGGAAACGGGCGAAGTTGCTGCGGTCGGCGAAGATGTCACCGGCCATGATGCGCTTGTCCAGCGCAACGTGGCTGTCGCGGGTGGCGGCCTTGAGCCGCAGGCTGCGGCTGTCTTCGGGAGCGATGTGTGCGTTCATGGGGGAATGCCAGGAGGGTCGTCCTGCTGTAGACGTCTGCCACGGGGCTTTCCCCAAGGCCGTCTACACCGATAATGGGCCATCCCCTTGTCCACCCGGAACCGATGATGATCACCACCGAACCGCGCATGACCAACCTGTTCCTGCAGCTGGGCCTGGACGCCAGCGCCGAAGGCATCGCCCGCTTCATCCGCGAGCACCAGCTGGCCACCGACGTCGAAGTCGTCGAGGCGCCCTACTGGAACGATGCCCAGCGCCAGTTCCTGGCCGAGTCGCTGCAGGCCGATGCGGCATGGACCACCGTGGTGGACGAGCTGAACGAGTCGCTGCACGAAGATGCGGTGAAGGCTTCGAGTGGGCTGTAAGTGCCTGGCGGAAGGCACCGGGCATGGCCCGGCGCTACCGTTGTCTTTCCCGCTGGGGTCAGAGCCCTTTCCGCAGGAAAGGGATCCGACCCCGCAGATCAGTACGTCCAGGTCAACGCCAACCGCGCGGTGCGGCCCGGTGCCGGCATCACGCCCAGGGCCAGCGGGTCCAGGTAGTAACGGTCGGTCAGGTTGTCGACGCCGGCTTCCACCGACAGCTGGTCGTTGAAGCTCCAGCTGGCGAACAGGTCGACCAAGGTGTTCGGCCGGTACAGCTGCTGGATCGCCGACAGGCCCACGTTCCAGTCCTTGTCCAACTTGCTGATCGGGCCAGCGTTGCGGACCATGCGGGTGCCGAAGGTCAGGCGCTCGTCGAACAGGCGCGAGCCCAGGATCAGGTTGACTGTGTAGCGCGGCGGGTTCTGGGTGTTGGTGTACGAGCCCTCGAAGCCACCGTCCACGCAGTTGGGTGTATTGGCCACCTCGTCGTTCCCGCGCTGCGCACCATAGGCACGACGCTCGGCGGCGATGTCCGGCGCGCAGGTCTTGGCCTTGAGATAGTAATGCGCGGACAGGTCGGCGAAGACCTTGCCGCTGTCATAGCTGGACTGGAATTCCATGCCCGAGACCTTGAACTGATCGACGTTGCGGATCAGGCCGGCCGAAAGCGTGCGGTAGTCACGGGTGATCAGGTCGTCGATGCGGGTATCGAAGTACGCCAGCTTCAGCGCCAGGCGGTCGCCAGCGGTAAACAGGTCGTAGCGGAGGGTGCTGGCACCGATTTCCCAGCTGCGCGCGCGCTCCGGCTTCAGCTCACCGACCGGCTTGGCAGCGGTGAACAGGCCCAGCGTGGTCTCGAACAGGCTCGGCAGCTTGGTGCCTTCGGCGTACTTCACGTAGACCAGGGTGTCTTCGCTGAAACGGTAGGCCACGCTGGCGGTAGGCGAGAACGCGGTGTCGCGACGGCGGATCGGCTGCGACCAGCTCCAGCTGACCGGCACTTCCAGATCCTGCGGCTTGCCGGCGTCGTAGAAGTTCCAGCCGGCGATGTCGCCCACCGTACCCTTCTTGTACGGCGAGGCCAGCAGCGAGGCCTGGGTGAAGTTGCCGTTGGCATCCGGATACCAGTTCAGCAGCGCGATGCGCTTGGCGCGCCACGAGGGCAGTGCTGGGTTTCCGTTGAGCAGCTCGGTGTAGCGGTACTGGCCCTGCACCTCGTAGGCATCGGGCGTGGCCAGCCGGTTGCGGTCGTGCACGTCCACCCGGTTCCAGCGGCCACCGGCCAGCAGCTCCCAGTGTTCGTCGGGCTGCCACTTCAGCGAGGCCACGGCGCTGTATTCCTTGCGCTCGGCGTTGCGCAGGAAGCGGTTGTTGACCAGGTCGTCATGCTTGATCGGGCCCGAGCCGCCCGGGGCGATATCTTCGTCGCTGTAGGACAGGCCATAGTCGAGCGTGAACGCTCCGGCGCGGGTGCCGAACGTCGAGGTGTTGCTGGCATCCAGGTTGAAGCGCTTCTGCCGCAGCGGGTTCCGGTAGGCATCCTTGTAGCCGGGATCGCCACTGAAACTGGGCGCGTCGTACCACTCGGTGCGGCGATCGAAGTACCACGGCGTGATGCCGGTCAGGCTGTTGTACATCACGCTGTCGGTGTCGGTGTACGCTGCATTGACGCGCAGGTCGATCAGCTCGCTGTCCGGATCGAAGCGATAGCGCAGGGTGTAGCTGTCCATGTCGACGTGGCCCGGATCCCACTGCGGGATGCGGTCACGATCCACCCGGATGATCTGCGAGGCCATGATCTCGCCGGCGGTGCCTTCGTAACGGCGGTAACCGGCCTCCAGCGTCTGCGCGTCGTCGATGCGCCAGGTGCCCTTGAGCAGCGCCGACTTCGAACGCGAGGAGGTGTTGAACACTTCGGTGCGCGGCGGATTCAGCGGCGCCAGCGTGCGACGGGTCTGCGGGAAATCATCGTAGCCGTGCTTGCCGGAGAAGTAGTTGCCGTTGTCCCGGTACGCGTAGGCCGCAACCAGGTCGAAGCGGTCCCAGTGACCGGCACCGGCCACGTTGAAGAACTGGCTGCCGGTGGCGCTACGATCGGTGCGCGGCGTCGCACTGTAGGACGGCAGGTTGTTGGCACTGCCATTGGCCAGGCCACTGCGCACGCGCACGCCGAGGTCGCGCCCCTCGCGCAGCACGTCACCGATCTTCAGCGTCTCCATCTCGACCATACCGCCGATGCCACCGGAGGCATTGGCCTGCAGGCTCGGGCCCTTGGTGATGGTCAGGCTGGAGATCAGGTCGGGGTCGAGGTAGGTGCGCTGTGACTGGCCCGCATAGCCGCGGTAGGTGTCCATGCTGGACTGGCCACCGTCGATGATCACCGGTACGCGGCCTTGGCCCTGGATGCCACGGATGTTGACGTCGAAGCCATTGCCGACGCGCGGATCACCGGCGGTGACACCGGCCACACCCTTGACGATGTCACCGTTGGAGGTGCCGCGGAAGCGCTCCAGATGCGCGCGGTCGAGCGTGGTGGTCGAACCCACGCTGCGGTAGCTGTCGAGCAGGCGTGCTTCATCGTTGTTCGCACCGCTGTCGACGCGGTCGCCGGCCACACTCAGCGTGCCGGTGACGATCACACCGCTGTCGGCCCGCACCGGCGTTGCTGCCTCCAGAGTGACCGCATCGGCGCTGACCCGGCGCACCGCCACGCCACTGCCCTGCAGCAGGTGCTGCAACGCCTGGTTGGCCGACAGGCTGCCGCTGACCGCGTGGGAGGTTGCGCCGTGTGCCAGCGATGTGGGGTACACGACCTGCACGCCGGATTGGCGCATGTAGCTGCGCAGGGCCTCATCCAGCGGTTGTGCAGGAATTTCGAAGCGCAGTACAGCCGCGTGGTCGCTGCGGGCGCTCTGCGCCAGTGCGGGTGGCGTCGTGCTGGCCAGCCCGGCGGCAAGCAACGCAATGCATAGAGGGGACGGGCGCAGTACGCGGCCCGAGCGGTGGGAGTCGAACATGGAAGAACCTGTCAGGTAATCGGTGCCGCGAACGCGGCGTCATCCGCAACACGGGCGGACACGGCGACGTACGTGGCGACGGCGGGTACGTTCGCCGGGTAAGACGGCTGGGCGCGCGACAACCCCAAGAGCGATTTGCGGTCGCGGGGGATGCCGACGGGGCGCGGTGGGTGCCGACCGTTGGTCGGCCGGTGGTAGCGGTGGGTGCCGACCGATGGTCGGCACAGGGACGCTCATCCACGCGTGGCGTGGATCTACTGCACGATGGCGACGCCGAATGGAAGACGAGTAACCTGAAGACCTGCCGTTGCCGCCAGCGCATCCAGCGCCTGTTCCGGGCGGTCGATGCGCAACGCAGCACTCACTGCAGGCAGACGTGACAGATCACCGCGCACGAAGGTCGGCCCCGCGCGATAGCGCCCCACCCACTGCACCGCATCGGCGACGCTGGCCTGCTCCAGCAGCAGCTCGCCCTGGCGCCAGGCGCCGACGCTGTCGGCGGTCACGTCAGCCCGTCGCATGACCCCGCCACGTTCAGTGTAGACGGCGCGCTGCCCCTGCTGCAGGTAGGTCCAGCCACCGTCGGCCGGGCTGGCCACGCGCACCCTGCCCTGCCCAACCTGGGTTTCCACCCCCTCGTCTCCACGCGCCACGGTGAACGCGGTCGAGATGTCCTCGACCAGGCCATTGCCGGCGCGCACGCTGAAACGCCGCTGTGCATCCGGGCTTACCTCGAACCAGGCGCGCCCGCGCAGCAGCTCGACCTCGCGGGCGTCCGCATCGAAGCGCACGGCAATCGCACTGTCCGCATCCAGCACCGCCCGACTGCCATCGGGCAGCCGCACGTGCTGCACCTGATGCGTGCTGCGATGATCGGACTGCAGGCGCAGCCACGCCTCCGGCCATGCCACCAGCATCGCCAGCATTGCCGCCACAGCCATCGCCCAGCGCAGTCGATGCGGCCCACGCCATCGGCTGGCCCCGGCGGCCTGTGGGCGCGGCCCGACACTGCGCCACAACGCGCGCTCGTGTTCGAAGGCCCTGCGGTGCCCCGGCTGTTGCAGCCAGTGCTCGAACGCCTGCATGCGTGCATCGCTGATGTCACCCGAGGCCAGCCACGCGATCCAGTCCCGGGCTTGTTCGGCCAGGGCATCGTCATTGGCGGCGGGCTGCATGTTCGGCGGGCTCATCGGCTGGCGGACAGGCGCATTCAAGCGCAGGCGGGGAACTAGACCGCATCCACGGTCCAGTGATCAAGACGTCTGCGCGAAGGCCAGCCCCAAGCCGGCGCGCTCATCGACCGCTGCGCGCCCAGGCCAGGCGCTGCAGCGCGGAGCGCACATGATTCTCGACGGTGGTCACCGACACCCCCAAGCGGCGTGCGATCTCGGCCTGGGTGAGGCCCTGCAGGCGGTTGAGCCGGAAGATGGTGCGGGTCGGCTCCGGCAGGTGACCCGCCGCATCGAGCACCCGCTGCAGCTCATCCTGTGCCATGGCCTGCTCCTCGGTGGAGATCACCTCGTCGGCCCCCCACAGGTAGTGGTCGACCAGCAGCCGGTTGCGGCGGCTCGATTCGCGGCCGTGGTCAGTGGCAAGGTTGGCGGCCAGCCGATACAGATAGGCCCGCGGGTTGCCGATCGCCTGGCTGTCACCGACCCCACGGGCCTTGAACCAGACCGCCTGGATCACGTCCTCGGCGCCGTTGTCGCCCCCGAGGATGCGCTGCACCCGGCGCAGCAGCGCGGGCCGCTCGCGGATCAGCAGCTCAGTGAGGGAGGCAGCATTGGAGGACATGCGCGGAGCCGGGACGACAGACGGGAGGCACCGCGCATGCTACTCCGGTAATGCGAATAAGTCACATTCGTATCGTTGCCGGGACTACAGGCAATCAACCAGTGCGTCGTACGTATTGGCAGTCGTGCCGGGCAGCGGCGCGTGCAACGCATCGAACCCGTCCCCCGTTTCCCACACCTGCAACAGGGTTTCCAGGCGTGTTCCGGTTGCCAGCGGCAGCACGCAGGCATAGCGTCCGCGGTTGACCGTGATCAGGCCGCTGGACTTTACCCTGGTGTTGCTACCGGCGAAGGTCCATACACACTGGACAACCACCCCCGTGGCCTGGTCCACGGAACAGCGCAGGCGCATGGCCCACAGATTGATGTACTCGCCCTCGCAGAAGGTATCGCCACATACCTCATCGAAGCCACGCACCAGTTGCCGCTCGGCAGCAAGGAAACGCTCGTGGCCGCCCCCCGGGCCGGCGTAATCCCGCGCATCGACGAACGCAGGCGCAGCCTGCGCGACACCGGCGCACGGCAGGCTGACAGACAGCACGCCACACAACAGCCAGCATCTACGGAAGCTCCCCATCAGCCCACCCTCCCCTGCGTGCGCAGGCATTCAGGCAACCCATCGAAGATGCCGTGGTCAAGCCCAGGCAAAGGCGCGGTCAGGCCGCCCGGCGCTTCCAGGGAGGCGTAGAACGCGTCGACGGGCACCCCGGGCTGCATTTCGACCGGACAGACCCAGCTCCCGTTGTCGATCCGCACGTGTCCCGTGTCGGGCTCAACCTCCAGCTCGCTGGCGGCCACCACCCAGACACAGCGCTGCACGGTGCCGCGGTGGGCGAGCACGGCGCAGCGGAACTCCATCACCCGGTAGTTGCTGTAATCACCTTCACACAAGGTGTCGGCACACCATGCGGCGAATTCGCCGGCGACCGCGTCCTCCAGCGCAAAGGCACGGTCCCATCCGGCCTCGTCGGAGGGATAGTCAATCAGGTTGACATGCAACCCGCGCGCGAGCGCGGGCAGCGGCGCCAGCAGCAGCAAGGCACAACAGCCCAAGCGGTTCCAGTTCATGGCAAGTCTCCTTGGCAAGGACGTCCAGCCTGCCGCGGGGACCGGGTCGAACCCATCGGGAAACCCCGCTCTGGCTCCTCCGCCATGGCCGAGCACCCAGGTCGGCCCTGCCCTACCCTGCACAGCGCCCGGCAAAGGCATAAAATGGTGAGCTATCCGTCTATATCCCCACCTGGAGCACACCATGGGCCTGGAACTCGTCTCGCCCGGCAAGAACCCGCCGGAAGAAATCAACGTCATCATCGAGATCCCGAAGGACTCGGAGCCGGTGAAGTACGAAGTGGACAAGGAAACCGGCGCGATCTTCGTCGACCGCATCCTGTCCACCCCGATGCGCTATCCGTGCAACTACGGCTACGTGCCGAGCACCTTGTGTGGCGACGGCGATCCGGCCGACGTGCTGGTGGTGCTGCCGCTGCCGCTGGTGCCGGGCTCGGTCGTGCGCTGCCGTCCGGTCGGTGTGCTGAAGATGAGCGATGAGGCAGGCAGCGACGAGAAGATCCTGGCCGTGCCGGTCTCGAAGATCTTCAGCGGCTACGCCCACGTCGAAGACATCGCCCAGGTCTCGAGCCACTGGCTGGAGCGCATTGGCCACTTCTTCGAGCATTACAAGGATCTGGAGAAGGGCAAGTGGGTCAAGCTGGACGGTTGGGGTGGCGCCGCTGAGGCCAAGCAGATCCTGATCGAGGCGCACCAGCGCCATCTCGACAGCAAGGCCTGAGCCTGAACCGCATCGCTCCGGCGATACCCTGTCGGAGCGATGCGGGTCACGTTTCATGACGACGGCACATCACTCTTGCTGCCGTATTAGGTAAATTGCGTCACTTCACACGTCATCGACATCCATCGTCGAGACAGCCAGGGGAACGTGTCGTGCGTATTCTGCTTGTTGGGGATGCAGCCAGCCTGCCGGCTGAGCTGACCGAATTCATTGCCGATCTTGGGGAAGACTGGCAGCCGCTGACCGCCGCCGATGGCCAGACCGCGATGACCGCGGTGGCCACGCAGGGCGTGGACGCGGTGATCGTCTGCCCGCAGTTGCCCGATCTCAATGCCACCACGCTGCTGGGCCAGATCCGGACACTGCGCCCGGAAACCATCCGCATCGCGCTGGTCGATGCACACCATGGCAACCGCCCGCCGCCGGCGCGCCTGATCGGTGTCGCCCACCGCTTCCTGCCGCTGCCGCTGGCGCCGGAAGTGCTGCTGGAGGCATTGACCAGCCTGGAAGAACTGCGCGAAGTGCTGGACAGCCCGCGCCTGCGCGATGCCATCGGCCGTATCGAGAAACTGCCATCGCCACCGCACCTGTACCTGAGCCTGACCCAGGCCCTGGAACATGACGACGATACCGACAGTGCCGATGTGGCCAAGCTGGTCGCCGCCGATCCGGCCATCGCGGCCAAGGTGCTGCAGCTGTCGAACTCGGCGTTCTTCAGCCAGGGCCGCACCATTGCCGACCTGCGCACCGCAGTCACCCGGCTGGGCCTGGCCACGCTGCGTGACCTGGTGCTGGCCAGCGAAGTGTTCTCCGCGCCGACGCTGTCGGCTGCCGAGCGCAACTCACTGCAGCAGCGCGCCCTGCTCGCCTCCCGGCTGGCCGCGCGCCTGCTGCCCGAGTCCAGCGCCGAACTGGGGGCGACCGCCGCACTGCTGGCCGACATCGGCCTGCTGCTGCCCGGCGTGCGCAACGAGCGCAGCGAGCCCGCGCTGGCCGGCGATACCCGCCCAGGCCATGCCGAGGCCGGCGCCTACCTGCTGGGCCTGTGGGGCCTGCCGATGCCGATCATCGAAGCGGTGGCCTTCCACCTGCAGCCGCAGCGCGCCAACACCCGCAGCTTCTGGGTGACCGGCGCGGTGCACGTGGCCCTGGCGCTGGTCAATGGCGATCCGGTGGACGAGGACTACCTGCAGCGTGCAGGCGTGCTGAACAAACTGCCGCAATGGCGCGAGCACGCCAATGCACTGATGGGACTGACACCCACTGACGCCTGAGCGGCACGCGGGCGCCTGCCTCCGCCTCGCATGAGGGCGCGTCCAACGGACGCGCCCTTTTTCCTGTCTCAGCGCTGCGGACAGGCGTCCAGCACGCACAGACGCCATTGGCGCTCGCACAGGGCCGGGGCGTTGCCCTTGGCCAGGCACTCCAGCCGGAATTGCTCGCAGTACACACCGCCGCCGCAGACGATGATGTTCTGTGCGGACAGCGAGCCCACCAGCGTTGCATAGATCAGGACTGCGGCCGATACCTGGCGGAAAAGCGTGCGCTTCATATCCATCTCCCAGTGTCCGGTATTGGACGCGCCTACTGTGCTGAATGTGACAAGAGCAGACAGTGACTGCACTCACCTTCTCGACATGATCAGAATTTCCTTACAGAAATGAAAAGGGCGGACCTTGCGGTCCGCCCTCCTCGTTCTGCTATCGCACTTCGATGGATCAGAAGCGCTGGGTGTACTTCATGTACAGGAAGCGACCCACGTCGAAGCCGCCGTAGTAGGCGAAGCTCGAGTTCGGCTGGGTGAACATGATCGGACCCTTATGGTCGAACACGTTGTTGGCGCCCAGCGCGATGGTGGCATCCCACGGTGCCTTCCAGCTGACCTGCAGGTCGTGGAAGGTGTTGGAGCCGGTCTTGCGCAGCGGCGACTTCTCACCGTTCTGGTAGCGGTCGGCGTCGTCGCACGGACGGTTGGCCACGCAGGCTTCGTTCATGCCCGAGTAGTAACGCGCGGTGTACGCCACGCCGAAGTCACCCTTCGACCAAGTCAGGCCCAGGTTCGAACGCACGCGGAACAGGCCCGGCTCACCCACACGGCCGATGGTGATGTTGTCACCGTCAGCGTTCTGGCCCTGCTCGTCGTACTTGGCCAGGTAGCTCGTCTGCCAGTCGATCGCGAACTGGCCGATGGCCAGCTCCGGCAGGCGGTACTTGATGCCCAGGTCGTAGCCCTGGGTTTCCATCTGGCCGAGGTTGGCCAGGCCGTAGGTCATGCCGTTGATGTGGCCATCGCCTGCACGGGTGTGTGCGGCGCAACGCGAAGCATCGCCCAACACGTAGCAGTCACGCAGGATGCGGTCGACGCTGTCAGCGATGATCATGTCGCTGATTTCGTACTTGTACCAGTCCAGCGAGATGTCCAGGCCCTGCACCCAGCGCGGGCTCCAGACCAGGCCGATGGTGGTGCTCTTGGAGGTTTCCGGGGTCAGGTTCGGGTTGGCACCCGAGATGAACTGGTCCGGCGTCGCACACGGGGTCGAGGTGCACGGAATCAGGCCCTGGCCCAGCTGGGTGTAACCAACCGGGACGCCCGCCGCCGAGCAGGCCGCGTTGCCGTTGACCGAACCCGGCGCGGTGATGCCGCACGGATCGGTGTACGACTCGAAGCTGCTGCTCAGGCCACCGTACAGGTTGTCGATCGTCGGAGCACGGAAGCCCTCAGCCCAGGTACCGCGAACCAGCAGCTCGTCCAGCGGACGCCAGGTGAAGCCGAACTTGGAATTCAGGGTGTCGCCGAAGTTGCTGTAATCCGAGTAACGGGTCGCAGCATTCAGGGTCAGTTCCTTGGCAAACGGCATGTCCGCCAGGACCGGCACGTTCAGTTCCAGGTAGACCTCGTCCAGCGAGTACTCACCCTGAGTGGTCTGCGCGCCCAGGCCGGTGGACTGGCCCGACTGCGCGAAGGCGTCCGGCGAGAAGCGGCCTTCTTCCTTGCGGTGCTCGACGCCCACGGCGAAGCCCAGGTCACCGGCCGGCAGGGTCACGATCGAACCCGACAGGTTGGCGGTGAAGCTGGTGGTCTTGGTCAGACCGGTATCGGTGAAGTACGGGAACAAGAAGTCCTGGGTGGCCTGGTCGGCCAGCGAACCGGCACCGGCAACGCCGAACGGCAGCAGCGGGTTCCACGGACGGCAGCCGCTGGTGGCGAGCGGATCGGACATGCTGGTGCCGCAGCGGGCGACGCCATCAGCACCGATGAACGAAGCGCCCAGCGCCTGTTCCGATGCGATCAGGCTCATGTCGCCGTGACCACGCTTGGTGGTTTCGTTGCGGTTCCACAGCGCGCCGACGTCCCAGTCGAAGGTCTTGCCGGCGAAGTCGAAGAAGCCGCTGATGCTCGGGGCGAAGCGCAGGGTCTTGACCTGGCTTTCGGTGGTGCGCGGCACTTCCCACAGACGGCGTCGGAAGGTCAGGTCTTCACCGGTCGGGTTGAACGCGCTGTCGGCCGACAGCGGGGTGCCGAAGGACGCCGACTGGTACGGATAGCCCGCGATCTGCTGGGTGGTGTTGCGCTCGTTGTAGAGCACGTCAGCGTTGAACGAGATCGCGTCGGTGAAGTCGTAGTTGCCGTTGACGTACAGCGACTTACGCTCGATACCGGTCTGCACCATCATCTGCTCGTTGGCATTGACGGCGTCAGCAGAGGTTTCCAGACGGTAGTCGGCGCGGTTGGCCGGGTTGCCGCCGTCACGCAGGGTGTACCAGCGCTGGTCGCTCGGGCCGACATAGCCCGGCTCGCCCTGCTTCAAGTTCGGGGTGACGCACGGGTCGCAGAAGCCACCCTTCTGGTTGATCGGGCTGGCGCCCGAACGCGGGTAGTTCGGGCCGGCGTTGCCGTCACGGCTGAACCAACGATCCTTCGCCCACACCGGATCCTGCTTGGAATACTCGGCGGACATGGTGACACCGCCGCGCTCGCCCATGCTGCCGAGGGTGAAAGAATAGGTTTCGGTGTCGCCGTCGCCCTTGCCGTACTGACCGACATAGACGCTGGCTTCAGCGCCGTCGAAGCGCTTGCGGGTGATCACGTTGACCACGGCCGCGATGGCGTCCGAACCGTAGATGGCCGAGGCGCCATCCTTCAGGATCTCAATGCGCTCGATGGCCGCCATCGGGATCTGGCTCAGATCCTGGTAACCGGCGGTGGTTGCGCCCAGGCGCTTGCCGTTCATCAGCACCAGGGTGCGCTGGGCGCCCAGGTTGCGGATGTCGACGTAGTAGCCGCCCACGTTCTCGCCCGAAGCCAGCGACTCCGAACGCGAAATGGCCGGGGAACCGGCCGAGGTCAGGTTCTGCAGGACGTCAGCAACCGAGGTGTAGCCCTGCTTTTCCAGGTTCTCACGGCTGAGGGTGACGATCGGCTGCTGGGTTTCAACGGCAGCGCCGCGGATGCGCGAGCCGGTGACCGAAATGCGGTCCAGGTCGGTGGTGCCCTTTGCTTCCTGCGCCGAAGCAAAGGCCGGCGCCAGCGCCAGCGCAATGCCGGCCGGCAGCAAGCCGAACCGCACTGCGGGATTACGAACGTTCATCTATCTCTCCAAGGTACGTGTTAGCAGCGTGTTAAAACACCCCAGCACGTTACGATTGCGTTGCAGCGCTGTATTTGCGCGAACCAACCGGAGACTTTGCGGATTGTGGCGGGAGCAAGCCGCCGTTCTCCCTGAAGCGCGATGCGGACTGGCCGTAGCGGGCGCGGAACGCACGCGCGAAGCTGCAGCAGTTGTCGAAACCGCTGGCGGCAGCGACCTCGCCCACCATCATGTCGGTGTCGCGCAGCAGATCAGCGGCGCGTTCGAGGCGCAGTCGTGCCGAAAGCGACTGCGGGCTTTCCTCGTACAGGCTCTGGAAGGTCTTGGACAGGTACCAGCTGGAGAAGTTGGTCAGCTCGGCCAGTTCGCCGATTCGCACCACCCGGTGGCTGTTGCCTTCCAGATAGAGGCGCGCGCGCTGCATGCGGCCGAACACCTGGCGCTTGCGGCTGCGCGAGCGGCCCGGGCAGCGCTGCACGTTGTCGGCCAGGCCGCGCTGCAGGCCCGCGAGGTGCAGCAGCAGCGGGCGCAGGGCCTGTGCCGGCTGGCCGCTGGCCAGCGCGTCGCGCCACAGGCGCAGCGCCACGCGCGCATCAGTGCGGTTCATCCGGCCACGACCTGCATACAGGCCGCAGTCGGCCATCTCGGTCAGCACGCGAAGCGCTTCGATGTTCAGGTTCAGGCCAACGCACAACCCGTTGCGACCGGCCTGCACCAGCGGCCGCGATTCCTTCTCGAACGCGATCCACTCGCCCTGGCGCAGGCGGAAGCGCCCTTCCTTGGCCTCGACCCACGAGCTGCCACGCACCTGCATCCAGACAGTGAAGCTGGAGCCGGCGGTCTGCAGGCTGCCCAGCCGGGCCACGCCCAGGCAGGTCGGTGCGACGTCGTCGAGCGACCGGTCCAGGGAAACAGTTTGGCCGCGATCGGCCAGCGAGAGTTGACGCATGGGGGCACCACGGATTTGCCTAGTACAGGACTCCGTTTTGCCAAATCAGGCGGCACTGCGTCAGGAAGGTCCGACGAGATCGCCACGAATTCGCGACGAGATCCCGACGAAGAAATTACGAAGGCCCATTTCCCTTGAACAACAACAACTTGGAGAATGCGGGGAACAGTGCAGGCGGGCGTTCGGGCAACCGCATCACGCCGATGTCAGCGCCATCGCTGACCGCCATCGCCACGAACAGGTCCTTTCCGTCGGCGCTGGCACTGAGCCCGTTGCCGGCGCTGAGCCGTTCTGCGTCCAGGCAACGTTCCGGCTCCTCGCGGCCGGGCTGGATGCGCACGAAGGTGGTGCCACACGTGGTCGAGGTACCGAGGTAGCCGATGCCGCTGTTGCCGGTCACGGTCCAGGCCCGGTATCGCCAGCGGCTGGGCCGGTCATCGCTGATCTGCTGCACGCTGGCCGGGGACAACGCGGCATCCGCCGACCACAGGCCACCGGCGGCCAAGCGGGTGAACAACACGCGGCCACTGCTCCGGTCAAAGCGCGCCTGCGACACCCCATCGATGCTGGCCAATCGGCGCCAGGGCTGGACGCTGCGATCGAACAGGCTCAACCGCGTGCGCTGGTCGGCATCGCGCTCGACCACAAACAGCTGCTGCGGCGAGGCGCCATACAGTGCCTGCAACGGCTGTTCGGCCGGAACCGGCAAGGGTTGCAGGCGTTCATCGCGTGGCGCGATTTCATAGAGCACCGTGCGCCCATGCGCATCGCGGCCAACCACCAGCAACTGCCGGCTGTCGGCCGACCAGTCAGGCGCCTGCCGCGCTTCCGGCCGCAGCCCTTCGATGGGACGCAGCGAATCCGGTCGCTGCATGTCCGCCCACCACAGGGCGAAGCTGCCGGAACGATCGGAGGTGAAGACCAGCTGGCGGCCATCAGGCGCTGCCATCGGCTGCCCATCGCGGCCACTGGAGGCGAACAGTCGCTCGGGCGAGCCGCTGCCCTGCATCGGCACCTTGAACACGCCGAACTGCGCGCGCCGGTGGACGAACGCCAGCATGCCACCGCGTCGCGACACCGCTGGCCACTGCGCATCATCCAGGCCGGCATCGCGCAACGTGTGCCGCTCGACGTCCAGGTAATAGAGCCGCGCCTCGCTATCGACACGGCGACCGAAGACGATGGTTCGGCCATCGTCCAGCCAGGCCCAGCCGCGCAGCTCTGCCGCTTCATCGGTCAACTGCTCGGGCGTACCGCCTGCGGCTGGCACCCGCCACAGATCACCCAGCTGCGGGTTGCGCACGAACACCAGCCATTGCCCATCAGGCGAATAACGCGGTGCGTAGTCGAAGTCATCCTGGTCGACGCTGTAGGCCAGCGCGCGCCACTGGCCACTGGCCAGGTCCAGCACGCGGATGCCACGGTGCGCGTAGCGACCGACCATGCTGCCGAACACCAGGCCACGCCCATCTGGCGTCCAGTCGAAACTGAGCAGCTCCGTGCCATCGCAGCGTGTGGCCTGGCGCAGTGCGCCACCGGTGGCGCTGGCGATCAGTACCTGGCAGCCGCCGTCGGCGGAGAACCGCGCGAAGGCGATTTCGCGACCATCCGGCGACCAGTTCGGGAAGCGATCGACGGCACCGGCCGGTGGCGCCAGCAACTGGCGCGCCGGTGCGTTGCCGGAGGTCTGCAGCTTGATCGCGCCACCGCCGTTGCCATCCTCGTTGGCGCCCTCATAGGCCACCAGCGAACCGTCCGGTGACAGCGTGGGATAGGTTTCGAAGCCGCTGGTTGCGGTGATCAACCGATACGGTCGCTGCGGGCTGCCGATCACCCGCGTACCGTTCTCCACGGCAGCCTCCACCGGCGAGCTGCCGGCCGGTGCACGACGCAGCAGCAGCGTGGTCAACACCAGCAGCGTGGCCAGCATCAACACGCCCAGCACCAGCAGCACGCGCCGACGGATATGGCGCCAGCGGCGGCGCGCTGCCTGTGGATGCGCAGGCAACGCAGCAGTGGTCACCGGCTGCGCGGCCATGCCTTCGTCGTCGGGGACGCCTGCGGCCACGGGCTCGGCATCGTCCAGCACCTGCACCGGGACCAGAAGCCGATAGCCTGTCTTGGCGATGGTTTCGATGTAGGCCTGGCCGTTGTCGTCGTCGTTGCTGAACGCCTTGCGCAGCTGGGTGACGGCCTGGGTCAGCACATCGTTGGTCGGCAGCGTGTCCGGCCATACCTCGGCGAACAACTCGTCGCGGGTGACAACGCGGCCCGGCTGCCGCAGCAGCACGCGCAGCACGCCCAGCGCCTTCGGCGTCAGCCGGCGCGGGCGACGCGCGCCGACGACCTCGACTTCGCGCGAGGACAGAGTGACGGTGCACTCTCCTATCCGGATCCGATCGGATACCGGGAACTGGATTTCGCTGCTGTTCATTTTCTGCTACACAGTAGAGACAGGTCCCGGGCAGTGTTTGCCTTCGATACCGCCCCGTCCTGGGAACAGCGAAAAGCCAGACTCCGCACAAAGCATCGGCGCATACCGCAAAAACAATCGAGCGCGCGAATACTAGCCTATGCAAGTTACCTCGCCTATCGCGTGGTCGACATCAGGCTCTCTCTCGCCGACGCATTCACATAATTTGCGACATCATTCGCGCCCTATCGGGCGCGAAATTTTTATCTGGCGTTCATTTTCACATGCGCCGCAACATGGTCAATCCGACCAGCCGCGAAACCACCAAAGCCACGTACATCACGCCGGAAAACTGCTCCAGCATGACCAGTGCGCGTGCCTGTGGATGCAACGGCACGACGTCACTCAAGCCGACGCCAGACAGCAAGCTGAAGCTGAGATAAAGCAGCTCCATCCAACTGCGCTGCGAGCCTCCGCCGGTGCCCTGGAAGCTGCCCGGGTACCACTGCTGGCATACCGCGAATGCGAACGCAAATGCCCATGCAAGCAAGGTGAATGTCGCGCCTGCGGCGAACAGTTCGTCGCGGGTGACCTTGTGGTCCTGGAGCATGTAGGCAATCAGGGCGCCGGCCGTATAGAAGTACAGCAGGCTCTCCAGCAACTGTGCGGTGGTCAGCAGTGCGCTGCGGTCGAGCAATGCACCGGCCAGCGAGAACACCACCGACGGGATGGCCAGCAGCAGTGCCAGCCAGGTGCCCAGTGGGCTGCGCTGGACCACCCACAGCGCCAGGCCCAGTACCGCCATGCCGAACATGCCCAGCGCCGCGCGGCCGGCAGCGGTGTCATCCAGCGCGGGGTACAGCAGCACCGCGATCAACTGGGCACCCAGCAGCCAGGCCGAAGGATGACGGCGGGCAATGGCCAGCCAACGGGTGGTCATGGCAACGGGCATGGTGTCCTTCCCCCAGGGTGATGCGCGGAGCATAGCGGGGAGCGGCGTGATGAGCGGTGGTGCCGGCCGCTGGCCAGCACTCCTCCCGGCCCCTGCACAACCGGCCGCCGGCCAGCGGCCGGCACCCGGCTGCTCGTCATCCCTGGTGGTAGACCTCTGCGCCAGCCGCGCGGAACTCCTCCGACTTCTCCTTCATGCCGGCTTCGGCGTAGTCACGCACATCCTGGGTGATCTTCATCGAACAGAAGTGCGGGCCGCACATCGAGCAGAAGTGGGCCAGCTTGTGCGCATCTTTCGGCAGCGTCTCGTCATGGAACTCCTTGGCCTTCTCCGGATCCAGGCCAAGGTGGAACTGGTCTTCCCAGCGGAACTCGAAGCGCGCCTTGCTCAATGCGTTGTCGCGAACCTGCGCCCCCGGATGGCCCTTGGCCAGGTCGGCTGCATGCGCGGCAATGCGATAGGCCATGATGCCGTCGCGCACGTCCTGGCGATTGGGCAGGCCGAGATGCTCCTTCGGCGTCACGTAACAGAGCATGGCCGTGCCGAACCATCCGATCATCGCCGCGCCGATCGCGCTGGTGATGTGGTCGTAGCCCGGTGCGATATCGGTGGTCAACGGCCCCAGCGTATAGAACGGCGCCTCGCCGCACTCACGCAGTTGCTTGTCCATGTTCTCCTTGATCAGCTGCATCGGCACGTGGCCGGGGCCCTCGATCATGGTCTGCACATCATGCTTCCAGGCAGTCTTCGTCAGCTCGCCCAGCGTTTCCAGCTCACCGAACTGCGCGGCGTCATTGGCATCGGCGATGCAGCCCGGGCGCAGGCCGTCACCCAGCGAGAAGGTCACGTCATAGGCCTTCATGATTTCGCAGATCTCTTCGAAATGCGTGTACAGGAAATTCTCCTTGTGGTGCGCCAGGCACCACTTGGCCATGATCGAGCCCCCGCGGCTGACGATGCCGGTCACCCGCTTGGCGGTGAGTGGCACGTAGCGCAGCAGCACGCCGGCGTGGATGGTGAAGTAGTCCACGCCCTGCTCGGCCTGCTCGATCAGTGTGTCGCGGAAGATCTCCCAGGTCAGTGCTTCGGCGCGGCCGTCGACCTTCTCCAGCGCCTGGTAGATCGGCACCGTACCGATCGCCACCGGCGAGTTGCGGATGATCCACTCGCGGGTTTCATGGATGTGCTTGCCGGTGGACAGGTCCATCACGGTGTCACCGCCCCAGCGGATCGCCCACACCAGTTTCTCTACCTCCTCGGCGATTCCCGAGGAAACGGCGCTGTTGCCGATGTTGGCATTGATCTTGGTCAGGAAGTTGCGGCCGATGATCATCGGCTCGCTTTCCGGATGGTTGATGTTGTTGGGCAGCACCGCGCGGCCGCGCGCGATTTCATCCCGCACGAACTCCGGGGTGATGATCTTCTGGATCGAAGCGCCGAACGCCTCGCCCGGATGCTGCTGCAGCAGGCCCGCATCGCGGATCGCTTCCAGCCGCTGGTTCTCGCGGATGGCAACGAATTCCATTTCCGGGGTGATGATGCCGCGGCGCGCGTAGTGCATCTGGGTGACGTTCGCGCCTGCCCGTGCACGACGCGGCAGGCTGCGCGCGGGGAAGCGCACGGCATCAAGCTTCGGGTCGTGCTCGCGATCACGCCCGAACGACGAACTCAGGCCTTCGAGCTGCTCGGTATCGCCACGTTCCTCCACCCAGCCGCGACGCAGTGCCGGCAGGCCGGCGGACAGATCGATACGCACGCCCGGATCGGTGTAAGGGCCCGACGTGTCGTAGACCGTGACCGGTGCATTCTCTTCGCCGCCGAACAGCGTCGGGGTGCGGGTCAACGCGATCTCCCGCATCGGCACCTGCAGATCCGGGCGCGAACCGGGCACGTGGATCTTGCGCGAGCCGGGAATGGGCCGGGTCACGGATTCGGAGAGTTGCTGGGCCTGTTGCTGCAGGGCGGAGAGCTGTGCGTTCATCGGGCATCGTCCAGGAAGGTCAGGGACGAAGCGGCGGCGCACGGCACCCGCGCACGGACGGTCCTTGGGCGGAGTCCGGGCACGGCTGCATTGCAAAGCTTCCCTACGCCGGTATGAGCCGGATCAGGTTCCAAGGGACTGTCTCAACCGTGGCCACATGGCCCGGTACCCCCGCTTCTTGGTGTGCATTAGAGCATAGACCGCCCGCCTCCGGATCTGACCCCAATCGCTATTCGTTAACAGAACCATGACGTCGCGTTCAGTAACGTGCACGTCCGTCGCGCTCCCGCGACCGATGCTTCCTTCGCCGCCGACGCGGCCCCTGCCCGGTTCGCGCCGCATGCCGCCGGCCCTTCGCTGCAAGCTCTGCTCGCTCCCCTCAATCCCTTGATCGGAGAAGCTCCTTCATGGTGTTTCGTGTTTCCATCGCACTGGTTCTGATGCTGGTGCTGCTTGCCGGTATTGCACCCGGCCCCTTCAATACCGTGGTGCAGAGCATCCTCGGCGAACTCATCCGCGGTATCGGCTGGCTGTACCTGCTGGTGGTGTTCCTGGCCCTGGTGTTCCTGATGTACCTGGCCTTCGGTCGCTTCGGCAACCTGCGCATCGGCGGCGAAGACGCCGAGCCGGAGTTCTCGCGGGCCAGCTGGATGTCGATGCTGTTCGCCGCCGGCATGGGCATCGGCCTGGTTTTCTGGGGCGCAGCCGAGCCGATCTCGCATTTCAGCAAGCCGCCCGAAGGATTGGCGCCAGAGAGCATGGACGCCGCGCGTGCTGCCATGCGCTATGTGTTCTTCCATTGGGGCCTGCACCCGTGGGCCATCTATGCGCTGATCGGCCTGGCAATGGCCTGGTTCCAGTTCAACCGCAACGGCCGTGGCCAGATCAGCGATATGTTGCAACCGATCATCGGCCGTCACCATCGTGGCTGGATCGGGCATATGGTCAACATCTCCGCGGTCGTCGCCACCGCGGTTGGCGTGGCTACAGCACTGGGCTTCGGCACGATACAGATCGCGGCCGGCGTGGAACGCGTGTTCGGCGTGCAGGCGGGCGTGCCGCTGCAGCTGACCATCATCGCAGTGGCTTTCGTACTGTACATGGCGTCCACGCTCAGCGGCGTCGGCCGCGGCATGAAATGGCTGTCCAACTTCAACCTTGCATTGGCTGCACTGCTGCTCGCGCTGGTGCTGGTACTCGGCCCGACTGGCGCGATCTTCAACACCTTCACGACGACGTTGGGCTCCTATCTCAATCAGCTGGTGACGATGAGCCTGCGCATGTCACCGTTCTCGTCCAGCACCTGGGTCGCGGACTGGACGATCTTCTACTGGGCCTGGTGGATCTCCTGGGCACCGTTCGTGGGTTCGTTCATCGCGCGCATCTCGCGCGGGCGCAGCGTGCGCGAGTTCGTGATCGGCGTGGTGCTGGCACCGACGCTGCTGGGCTTCTTCTGGTTCTCGGTGTTCGGTGGCACCGCGATCTGGATGCAGATCTTCGGCCAGGCCGACCTGCTGCAGGCACTGGGCAACGGCTATGAAACGGTGCTGTTCACCATGTTCGACAGCATGCCGCTGCCGTTGCTGCTGTCGTGCATTGCGCTGGTGCTACTGATGATCTTCTTCGTGACCTCGGCTGATTCTGCGGTACTTGTGCTGGCCAGCATGTCCACGGACGACGCGGGCGAGCCATTGCGCAAGCACAAAGTGGCGTGGGGTGTCGGCATTGCGCTCGTGGCGGGTTCCTTGCTGTTGGCAGGGGGACTGGAGGCGCTGCAGGGCATGATCACCATCGCTGCGCTGCCGTTCGCGCTGCTGATGCTTCTTGTGATGGTGTCCCTGTACCGGGTGCTGGACCAGGAGTACACCCGCGAGCGACGGCAGGCGCAGCGCCAGCGGCACATGATCGATGCGTGGATCGCACGCGAGATGGCGGCGCAGGAGGAGACGCAGGCCGAGGCAGCGCGCGCGCACGATCAGGATTGAGGGTGTTTTGCAGCCTGCGGCTGCACCGCTTTTTCAAGCAAGTGCAAGTGCAAGTGCAGAAGCCAAGGCGGCTCTGGGCTTCTGCTTGCTTGGCGGGGAGGGGGCAGATGGCGGGACACGCCGCAAGTACGTCCCTGTAGGCTCGGCCACGGCATCCATGCCGTGGACGGTCCCGCCATCTGCCCCCTCCCCGCCTCCGACGATCTCCCAGTGACGGTAGTAGATCCACGCCATGCGTGGATCAGGTGTATCGGAAAACAAGAAGGGGTCGGATCCGTTTTCCTTCGGAAAACGGATCCGACCCCAACCCACAGCGCGCGGCTGTCGCTGTTGCCTTTGCTCTTGATCTTCTTCCTTCTCTTCCGTGGCTGACGCGCACGGAAATTTTCGGGGGGCGTGCGGGTGGGAGTGGCGGGGGTATCCGCGCCATGGATGGCGCGGCTAAGCCTACAAGGACGTATTTACGGCGTCCCCCGACACTCCCACCCGCACGCCCCAGCGCATGAACCTGCTCCAGCGCTCAGCCGCGAGGGGGCTCAGCCCGGTGGCCGGGAAACCTCAGTACCCCGCCGCCTGCCCGTCCTTGCGGCTCTCCGAAGCCCCGTAGTACACCCCGGTCTCGGGATCGCGCATGATCGCCTGGTACCCGCCGTACGGACCGTCGGCGAACACGATGCGATGCCCCTTGCGCATCAGCGCGCGCACGGTCTCGTACGGGAAGCCGGTTTCCAGATTCACTTCACCACCGTCGGTCATCGCCGTGGCCTGACCCGTCGGTTCAGTCGAGCCTTCGTGCTGGATGCGCGGCGCATCACCGGCTTCCTGCAGGTTCATACCGAAGTCCACCAGGTTCATCACGATCTGCGCATGGCCCTGCGGTTGCATCGCGCCGCCCATCACGCCGAAGCTGGCATACGGCTTGCCCCCCTTGGTGATGAACGCCGGAATGATCGTCTGGAAGGGGCGCTTGCCCGGTGCGTATCCGTTGGGATGGTTCTTCTGCAGCACGAACATCTCGCCGCGGTCCTGCAGGATGAAGCCCAACCCCGGCGGCGCCATGCCGCTGCCCATGCCGCGGTAATTGGACTGGATCAACGAGACCATCATGCCGTCGGCGTCGGCCACCGTCATGTAGATCGTGTCGCCTTCCTCCAGCTGCTTCGGTGTGCCCGGCTGCACTTCCTTCAAGGCCTTGTCCATCGAGATCAGCGCGCGGCGCTGCGCGGCGTACTCCTTGGAGATCAGCTTCTGCACCGGCGCCGGCTGGAATGCCATGTCGGCGTAGAAGCGCGCACGGTCGGCGAAGGCCAGCTTCTTCGCCTCAACGAACAGGTGCACATGCTCGGGTGAGCCGAACGGGATCTTCGAGAAATCGTAGCCTTCCAGCACGTTGAGGATCTGAAGCGCAGCGATGCCCTGGCCGTTGGGTGGCAGCTCCCAGACATCGTAGCCACGGTAGTTGCTGCTGACCGGCTCGACCCATTCACCGTGGTGGTCGGCCATGTCCTGGTAGCTCAGGTAGCCACCGTTGGCCTTGAAGTAGTCACCGATGGTGCGCGCGATCTCGCCCTTGTAGAAGGCGTCGCGCCCGCCGTCGGCGATCTTCTGCAGGGTGCTGGCCAGGTTCGGGTTCTTCCACATCTCGCCCTTGCGCGGGGCGTGGCCGTTGATCGTGAACTGCTCCTTGAAGCCCGGGTACTGCGACAGCTTGGGCACCGAACGGTCCCAGTAGTAGGCGATCACCTCGGCCACCGGGTGGCCCTCGCGGGCGTAGCGGATGGCCGGCGCCAGGTTATCGGCCATCGGCTTGCGACCGAAACGGTCGTGCAGGGCGAACCAGCCGTCGACCGCACCGGGCACCGACACCGGCAACGGGCCGGTGGCCGGGATGTCCTTCAGGCCACGACGCTGGAACTCGGCCAGGGTGAGCGACTTCGGCGAGCGGCCCGAGCCGTTGTAGCCGTAGAGCTTCTGCGTCTTTGGGTCCCAGACGATGGCGAACAGGTCGCCACCGATGCCGTTGCCGGTCGGCTCCATCAAGCCGAGCGCGGCATTGGCCGCGATCGCCGCGTCGACCGCCGAGCCGCCGCCCTTCATCACGTCCAGCGCGATCTGGGTGGCCAGCGGCTGCGAGGTAGCCGCCATCGCATGCGGGGCGATCACCTCCGAACGGGTGGCGAAGGTGTGGCCGGTGATGCGGTCGGCGGCGATGGACAGTGCAGGCACGGCAGCCAGCACGGCGGCGGCGAGCAGGGAGCGGGCAAGGCGTCGGGACACGGTCGGGTTCCGGTGGAAGGTGGTTCCGCGATCTTCGCCGCTGCGGCCTTCATGCGGTATCGGGCAGAGGTCATGGGCGATGGCCTTTCGGTGGGTGCCGACCAGGGTCCGCCCCAGCATGGCGAACAGCGACCCGGAATCCGCGCAAAAAGCGTGTTGAAAGGAGTGAATTCGGGTTCACTGAAACACTTTCAGTGGCAACCATCCTTGCGGCGCAAGCGATTTCGCTGGACTCACTGGAAACCGATAAAAAAACTGTCGTGAGGGTTGACACCGCCAAAACGCCTGTGTTTCTCTCGATCGCATGTTGCATCACAACACGCCACCGCGAACCCACATCGAAGCCGCCGCCATCGGCGCCGCCTCGCTGCGTTCGATTCTTGTGCTCGTACTTATTACCCAACCCACAGGTGCGGGACGAGCCAGCGTGTAAGCAACAGACACACCGGAACTCTTCAAAAACCCGCACCCGCCCCGGTGCGGGTTTTTTCATTTCAGAACCTGGTTTCAGACGCAACCACCATGACCAACGCTCATCGCACAACCCGGACCTGCAGCACCACGCCTCGTGGTGGCTGTGCCTGTGCGATGCGCGGCGCCCCCTCCACCGCTTTCCCCTGACCGGCCGGCACGTCACCTCGACGACCGGCCGTTCTTTTTTCTTCCCACCGCAAGGAACCTCCCCCATGAGCACCAACGACCTGCCCCAGACCAAGATCGCCGTCATCGGCTACGGCAGCCAGGGCCGCGCCCACGCACTGAACCTGCGCGAATCCGGCTTCGACGTGGTGGTAGGCCTGCGTCCGGGCGGTCCGACCGAAGCCAAGGCCCAGGCCGATGGATTCACCGTGGTCGCGCCCGCCGATGCGGTGAAGGACGCCGATCTGGTCGCCGTGCTGACCCCCGACATGGTGCAGAAGAAGCTCTACAACGATGTGCTGGCGCCGAACATGAAGCAGGGGGCGTGCCTGCTGTTCGCCCACGGACTGAACGTGCACTACGGCATGATCGAGCCGCGCGCCGATCTGGACGTGGTGCTGGTCGCGCCGAAGGGCCCGGGTGCGCTGGTGCGCCGTGAGTACGAGATCGGCCGTGGCGTGCCGTGCATCTGGGCGGTCTACCAGGACGTCAGCGGCAAGGCCGCGCAGCATGCCCAGGCCTATGCGGCCGGCCTCGGCGGTGCCCGCGCCAACCTGATCCAGACCACCTTCAAGGAAGAGACCGAGACCGATCTGTTCGGCGAGCAGGCGGTGCTGTGTGGTGGTGCGTCGGCGCTGGTGCAGGCCGGTTTCGAGACCCTGGTGGAAGCTGGCTACCAGCCGGAGATCGCCTACTACGAAGTACTGCACGAGCTGAAGCTGATCGTCGACCTGTTCTACGAAGGCGGCATCTCGCGCATGCTGGAATTCATCTCCGAGACCGCGCAGTACGGCGACTACGTCAGCGGCCCGCGCGTGATCGACGCCGGCACCAAGGCACGCATGAAGGAAGTACTGAAGGACATCCAGGACGGCACCTTCACCAAGAACTGGGTGGCCGAGTACGAAGCGGGCCTGCCGAACTACAACAGGTTCAAGCAGGCCGACCTGGAGCACCCGATCGAAAAGGTGGGCAAGGAACTGCGCGCCAAGATGGTCTGGTTGCAAGGACAGGCCGCGTAACCGCGCGGCCCTCCCCCACCCGCTTTGCAAGGTTCCCCCATGAACTCTTCCACACACCGCAGCGCGCCGCCCAACGGCGCGCGCTGGCTGACCCAGGCGCTGGAGGCCGAAGGCGTCCGCACGCTGTTCGGCTATCCCGGTGGCACCATCATGCCGTTCTACGACGCGCTGGTGGACTCGTCGCTGAAGCACATCCTGGTGCGCCACGAGCAGGGTGCCGCCCTGGCCGCCAATGGTTTCGCCCGCGCCAGCAACCAGGTGGGCGTCTGCGTGGCCACCTCCGGGCCGGGCGCGTCGAACCTGGTCACCGGCATCGCCGATGCGATGCTGGACTCGGTACCGATGGTCTGCATCACCGGCCAGGTCGGCACGCCGCTGCTGGGCACCGACGCCTTCCAGGAACTGGATGTGTTCGGCCTGACGATGCCGATCGTCAAGCACAGCTGGCTGGTGCGCAGCGTCGATGACCTGCCGCGCGTGGTGGCCGATGCGTTCCGGATCGCCCGCGAAGGTCGCCCTGGCCCGGTGCTGATCGACCTGCCCAAGGACGTGCAGCTGGCCGACGCCAGCCATCTGCCGGCCCATGCCCCCAGCAGCGTCGAACCACCGCCGGCGCCGGCCGAGGCCGCCATTGCCGAAGCCATTGCCGCGCTGGCCGCGGCCGAGAAGCCGGTGGTCTACGCCGGCGGTGGCATCGCGCTGGGTGATGCGGTGCAGGACCTGCGCGATTTCGTCGAGGCCAGTGCCATCCCCACCGTGATGACGCTGCGCGGCCTGGGCGCACTGCCGGCCAGCCATCCGCAGTCGCTGGGCATGCTGGGCATGCACGGGACCCGCGCGGCCAACATGGCGGTGCAGGAAAGCGACCTGCTGCTGGTGCTGGGCGCACGCTTCGACGACCGTGCCACCGGCAAGCTGGCGGAGTTCGCACCGTTCGCCCGCGTCGTTCACATCGATGCGGACGCATATGAGATCTCCAAGCTGCGCAGCGCCGATGTCGCTGTGCCTGGCAATGTCGGCCATGCCATCCGCGCCCTGCGTGCGGCCTTCCCCTCCCCCAAGGCCCACCAGGACGCATGGCGCAAGCGCTGTGCACAGCATCGCGATCGTTTCGCAGCGCGCTACGACGCACCGGGCCAGCACATCTACGCCCCGGCGCTGCTGAAGCGCCTGAGCGAACTGGCCCCGGCCGATGCGGTGATCGCCTGCGACGTCGGCCAGCACCAGATGTGGGTGGCGCAGCACTGCCGCTTCAACCACCCGCGCAACCACCTGACCAGTGGCGCGCTGGGGACCATGGGCTTCGGCCTGCCGGCAGCGATGGGTGCGCAGTTCGCCTGCCCCGATCGCACCGTGGTGCTGGTGTCCGGCGACGGCAGCTTCATGATGAACGTGCAGGAGCTGGCGACCATCGCGCGTTGCCGCCTGCCGGTGAAGATCGTGCTGCTGGACAACAGTTCGCTGGGCATGGTGCGACAATGGCAGGAGCTGTTCTTCGCCGAGCGCTACAGCGAGATCGACCTGTCCGACAACCCGGACTTCGTGGCGCTGGCGCAGGTGTTCGGCATTTCCGCCACCCGCATCGACGCTCGGGATGACGTCGAGGGTGGCCTGGCCGCGCTGCTGGCCGAACCCGGCCCGGCACTGCTGCACGTCGCCATCGATGCACGCGCCAACGTATGGCCGCTGGTGCCACCGAACACCGCCAACAGCACGATGCTGGAAAGCAACCCCGCCCATGCCCGCCAGGAGATCCCCAATGCACTACCGGCTTGACCTGGTGCTGCACCCGGCCGAAGGCGCGCTGTTGCGCGTGATCGGCATGGCCGAGCGCCGTGGCTTCGCGCCGCGTGCGATCAGCGGTGCGCCGGTGGCCGCCGACGATGGCCGCTGGCACCTGCAACTGGTGGTGGATGGCCAGCGCCCGGCGGAAACGCTGTGCCGGCAGATCGAGAAGATCTACGACTGCGTGTCCGTGCAGGTCACCGCCGTGGAAGGAGCATCCGTATGAACACCCGTACCGTAGTGACCACGGTGCCGGTACGGAGGCGTCTTCTTCGCCGCCCGTGCCCGCATGCGGCGGTCGCCTGCACCCCGCTGGTGGCCCATGCCGGCCACTGATGCCAGCCAGGAAAGCGATGTCGGCGACGTAAGCGTCGCCGACGTACTGGCGGCGCAGGCCCGGCTGCGCCGCTTCCTGCCGCCTACCCCGCTGCACCATGCCGAGCGCTTCGGCACCTGGCTGAAGCTGGAGAACCTGCAGCGCACCGGGTCCTACAAAGTGCGCGGCGCGTTGAACGCGCTGCTGGCCGGCCGCGAGCGCGGCGATACCCGGCCGGTGATCTGCGCCTCGGCCGGCAACCATGCCCAGGGCGTGGCGTGGGCGGCCTACCGCCTGGACGTTCCGGCCATCACCGTGATGCCACATGGCGCGCCGGCCACCAAGATCGCCGGCGTCGCTCACTGGGGCGCCACCGTGCGCCAGCATGGCACCAGCTATGACGAGGCCTACGCCTTCGCGGTTGAACTGGCACAACGCCACGGCTACCGCTTCCTTTCCGCGTTCGACGACGCCGATGTGATTGCCGGCCAGGGTACGGTCGGCATCGAGCTGGCCGCGCACGCACCGGACGTGGTGATCGTGCCGATCGGCGGCGGTGGCCTGGCCTCCGGCGTTGCACTGGCGCTGAAATCACAGGGCGTGCGCGTGATCGGTGCCCAGGTGGAAGGCGTTGACTCAATGGCGCGCGCCATCCGCGGCGACGTACGCGAGATCGCCCCCGTCGCCTCGCTGGCCGACGGCGTGCGGGTGAAGATCCCTGGATTCCTGACCCGACGCCTGTGCACCTCGCTGCTGGACGACGTAGTGATCGTGCGCGAAGCCGAACTGCGCGAAACCCTGGTCCGGCTGGCACTGGAAGAACACATCATTGCCGAGGGTGCCGGCGCGCTGGCGCTGGCCGCTGGCCGCCGCGTCGCGGGCCGCCGCAAGTGCGCGGTGGTGTCCGGCGGGAACATCGATGCCGGCGTGCTGGCCGGCCTGCTTACCGACGTCCGACCGCGCCCGCCACGCAAGCCACGGCGACGGCGCAGCGAAACACCCCGCTCGCCCGCCAAGGCCAGCGCGCCGCCCTCCCCCATGCCTTCCCCTTCCCACCTGCAAGCCGCAACGCCCGCTGTCGAGGAGATTTCCCTGTGACCACCATCGAACGAATTACCACCCCGCGCATCCGCATCTTCGACACCACCCTGCGTGACGGCGAGCAGTCCCCCGGCTGCAGCATGAGCCCGCCGCAGAAGCTGGTGATGGCGCGTGCGCTGGACGAACTGGGCGTGGACATCATCGAGACCGGCTTCCCGGCCAGCTCGCAGTCCGACCGCGAGGCGATGGCGCTGATCGGCCGCGAACTGCGCCGCCCGAGCCTGAGCCTGGCCGTGCTGTCGCGCTGCCTGCAGGCCGACATCGAGACCTCGGCACGTGCCCTGGAGGCCGCAGGCAACCCGCGCCTGCACGTGTTCCTGTCCACCAGCCCGCTGCACCGCGAGCACAAGCTGCGGATGACCCGCGAGCAGGTACTGGAATCGGTACGCAAGCACGTCTCGCTGGCTCGCTCCTACATCGACGATGTCGAGTTCTCGGCCGAGGATGCCACCCGCACCGAGCTGGACTACCTGATCGAAGTCTCGCGCGTAGCCATTGCCGCCGGCGCCACCACCATCAACCTGCCCGACACCGTCGGCTTCACCACGCCGGAAGAGATCCGCGCGATGTTCCAGCAGGTCATCGCCGGCGTCGCCGATGTGCCGAATGCCGCCAACGTGATCTTCAGCGCGCACTGCCACAATGACCTGGGCCTGGCCGTGGCCAACTCGCTGGCCGCCATCGAGGGCGGTGCACGCCAGGTCGAGTGCACCGTCAACGGCATCGGCGAGCGCGCCGGCAACTGTTCACTGGAAGAGATCGCGATGGTGCTGAAAGTCCGCCAGGCCTTCTACGAGCAGGACAGTTCGATCAACACCCCGCGTATCGTCGGCACCTCGCAGCTGCTGCAGCGCCTGGTCGGCATGCCGGTGCAGCGCAACAAGGCCATCGTCGGCGCCAACGCCTTCGCCCACGAATCGGGTATCCACCAGCACGGCATGCTGCGTCATCGCGGCACCTACGAAATCATGCGCCCGGAAGACGTGGGCTGGGAGGATTCTCAGATGGTGCTGGGCCGCCACAGTGGCCGTGCCGCCGTTGAAGCGCGCCTGCGTGCGCTGGGCTTCTGGCTGGAGGAAGACGAACTGAAGCTGGTGTTCGAGCAGTTCAAGGGCCTGTGCGAACAGCAGCGCGTGGTCACCGATGCCGATCTGCAGACGCTGATGCAGGGCGGTTCCAACGCACAGGGCTACCGCCTGGCCTCGATGACCATCAGCGATGTCGGCAGCCGCGCCAACGCACTGGTCGAACTGTCCGACCCGGACGGCAACCGCGTGGCCGAGACCGCGCAGGGCGACGGCCCGGTCGATGCGCTGTTCGGCGCGCTGTCGGCTGCCACCGGCGTGCAGCTGATGCTGGACAGCTACCAGGTGCACAGCGTCGGCATCGGCGCCGATGCGCGCGGTGAAGCCAATCTGAGCGTGCGCCACGACGGCGTGGAGTACGACGGCACCGGCACCAGCAAGGACATCATCGAAGCCTCCGCGCTGGCCTGGCTGGATGTGGCCAACCGCCTGCTGCGCCAGCGCCAGGCCACCGCCCACAGCAGCACCGACGTTCCCACCCCTGCCACCGCCTGAGGAACCCGAGATGAGCGCCTTCGACACTCCTACCGCAGCCGCTGGCCAGCAGTGGAACGCCCAGGACTATGCGATCGATGCCGGCTTCGTACCGTTGCTCGGTGGCGCGGTCGCGCGCCTGCTCGATCCGCGCGCCGGTGAGCGCATCCTCGACCTGGGCTGTGGCGATGGCGTGCTCAGCACCGAGCTGGCCCTGAGCGGCGCGTGCATCCACGGCGTGGACGCGTCGCCGGAACTGGTGATCGCCGCCCGTGCACGTGGCGTCGACGCGCAGGTGATGGACGGCCACGCGCTGTCGTTCGACAGCGAGTTCGATGCGGTCTTCAGCAATGCCGCATTGCATTGGATGGGCAACCCGGACCGCGTGCTGGAAGGGGTGCGTCGCGCGCTGCGCCCCGGTGGCCGCTTCGTCGCCGAGTTCGGCGGCCATGGCAACGTGGCCACGATCGTCGCGGCGGTACAGGCCGCACGCGTGGCCCACGGCCATGGCGCCAGCACCTTCCAGTGGTACTTCCCGACCGCCGATGCCTATGCCGACCGCCTGCGCCAGCATGGCTTCCAGGTGCAACTGATCGAATGCACGCCGCGCCCGACCCCGCTGCCGACCGGCGTGGCCGGCTGGCTGCGGGTATTCGCCGCGCCGCTGCTGGATGACCTGCCCGCCGAGGCCCGCGCCACCGTGCGCGAGGCTGCCACCGCGTTGCTGGCCGACCTGCCACGCAATGCCGCCGGCCAGGCGCTGGCCGACTACGTGCGCCTGCGTGTGCTCGCCCGCCGTCGCTGACTTGACCGTTCCGCTTTCTTTACTGATGTTCGCTATCTCGTACTTCTGCCAGGCATACGCATGACTTCCGCACCCCGCACCCTGTACGACAAACTGTGGGACGCCCACGTGGTGGTTCCCGAATCCGACAGCGCACCCGCCGTGCTGTACATCGACCTGCACCTGATCCATGAGGTCACCTCGCCGCAGGCGTTCACTGAACTGCGCGAGCGCGGCCTGTCGCCGCGCCGGCCGGACCGCACCAAGGCGACGATGGACCATTCCACGCCGACCCTGCCGGCTGCGGCGGACGGCACGTTGCCCTACGCCAGCGCCGCTTCCGAGGCACAGGTCGCCACCCTGGCGCGAAACTGCGCCGAGCACGGCATCGAACTGTTCGACATGGCCTCGGACAACCGCGGCATCGTCCATGTCATTGCGCCGGAACAGGGCTTCACCCAGCCGGGCATGACCATCGTCTGCGGTGACAGCCACACCTCCACCCACGGTGCATTCGGCTCGCTGGCCTTCGGCATCGGCACCAGCGAGGTCGGCCACGTGCTGGCCACGCAGTGCCTGCTGCAGCGCAAAGCCAAGACCTTCGCGATCACCGTTGACGGTGCGCTGGCACCCGGCGTCGGCGCCAAGGATGTGGTCCTGCACATCATCGGCGTGATCGGCGTCAACGGCGGCACCGGCCACGTGATCGAGTTCCGTGGCAGCACCATCGAAGCGATGGACATGGAACAGCGCATGACCCTGTGCAACATGTCGATCGAGGCCGGTGCACGCGCCGGCATGGTCGCGCCCGACCAGGTCACCTTCGACTTCGTCGCCGCTACGCCGCGCGGCCCCAAGGGCGCCGACTTCGACGCTGCCGTGGCGCGCTGGCAACAGCTGCGCAGCGATGACGGCGCGCGCTTCGACAGCGAAGTGCACATCGAAGCCGCCGACATCCGCCCGACCCTGACCTGGGGTACGCATCCGGGTACCGCGATCGCCGTGGATGCGCCGATTCCCGTCGCCAACGATGCCGCCGCACAGAAGGGCCTGGACTACATGCACTTCCAGGCCGGCAAGGCGCTGGCGGGCACACCGGTGGACGTAGTGTTCGTTGGTTCGTGCACCAACGGCCGCCTGAGCGACATGCGCGAAGTCGCACAGGTGCTGCGCGGCCGTCGTGTTGCCGAGCGCGTACGCATGCTGGTGGTACCGGGCTCGGAGATCGTCAAGCGCGAGGCCGAGGCCGAGGGCATCCATGAGATCGTGCGCGCGGCCGGTGCCGAATGGCGCGAGCCGGGCTGCTCGATGTGCATCGCGATGAACGGCGATCTGGTCGCCCCCGGCCAGCTGGCCGTGAGTACCAGCAACCGCAATTTTGAAGGCCGGCAGGGCCCCGGTTCGCGCACGCTGCTGGCCTCGCCGATGAGCGCCGCATGGGCGGCGGTGAACGGGCACGTTGCCGATACCCGCGAACTGTTCGCACAGGAGGTGGCGTGATGGCCGGTTTCCGTACCCTGACCTCGGCCAGCGTGGTGCTGCGCCAGACCAACATCGACACCGACCAGATCATCCCGGCGCGGTTCCTGTCCACCACCGAGCGTGCCGGGCTGGGTCGCAACGCGTTCAACGACTGGCGCTGGCAAGCTGATGGTTCGCCGGTGGCCGACTTCGCCTTCAACCAGCCGCACAACGCCGGCCGCAGCATCCTGCTGGCGGGCCGCAACTTCGGCTGCGGCTCGTCGCGCGAACACGCGCCATGGGCGCTGACCGACCTGGGCCTGCGTGCCATCGTCAGCAGCGAGATCGCTGATATCTTCCGCGGCAACGCGCTGAAGAACGGCCTGCTGCCGATCGTGCTGGACGAGGCCGACGTCCAGGCGCTGATGCAGCGCCCGGACGATGCGCTGACCATCGACGTGGCTGCGCGCGAACTGCGCACCCCCGATGGCCAGGTCTATTCCTTCCCGCTGGATGGCTTCTCGCAGACCTGCCTGCTGGAAGGCGTCGACCAGTTGGGGTATCTGCTGGGCCGTGTCCCTGAAATCGAACGTTACGAGAGTGAGCATGCACGCTGAAATTGTTGTCCTGCCCGGTGATGGCATCGGCCCGGAAGTGGCCGCCGCGGCAGTTGCCGTCCTGAAGGCGGTCGCCGGACGCTTCAACCACACCTTCACCTTCAGCGAGCACGACATCGGTGGCATTGCCATCGACCGCCACGGTGAACCGCTGCCGGCGTCGACGCTGGCCGCCTGCCAGGCCGCCAATGCGGTGCTGCTGGGCGCGGTCGGCGGCCCGAAGTGGTCCGACCCGAACGCCAAGGTGCGCCCGGAACAGGGCCTGCTGGCGATCCGCAAGGCGCTGGGCCTGTATGCGAACCTGCGCCCGGTGCGTACCCACGAGGCCGCGCTGCACGCCTCGCCGATCAAGGCCGAGCTGCTGCAGGGCGTGGACTTCGTGGTGGTGCGTGAACTGACCGGCGGCATCTACTTCGGCGACAAGACCCGCGACGCCGACAGCGCCAGCGACCTGTGCCGCTACACCGTGGCCGAAATCGAGCGCGTGCTGCGCAGCGCCTTCCGCCTGGCCCAGCAGCGTCGCGGCAAGGTCACTTCGGTGGACAAGGCCAATGTGCTGGAAACCTCGCGCCTGTGGCGCGACGTGGCCGCACGCATCGGCCGCGAGGAGTTCCCGGACGTGGCGCTGGAGCACCAGTTGGTCGACTCGATGGCCATGCACCTGCTGGCCAAGCCACGCGAGTACGACGTGATCGTCACCGAGAACATGTTCGGCGACATCCTCACCGATGAGGCCTCGATGCTGGCCGGTTCGCTGGGCCTGCTGCCGTCGGCCTCGCTGGGCGAGCCGGGTGCGGTGGGCATTTACGAGCCCATCCACGGTTCGGCCCCGGACATCGCCGGCAAGGGCATTGCCAATCCGTACGCGACAATCTTCAGCGCCGCGATGCTGCTGCGCCATTCGCTGGGGCTGGAGGCCGAAGCGGCAGCCGTGGAAGCCGCCGTGCATGCGGTGCTGGATGACGGCGTGTTCACCGCCGACCTTGCGGCCAAGGGCCAGGCCGTCAGCACCGCCGCGGCAACCGACGCGGTGCTGGCGAAGCTGGGCTGATCCATCGGGCAACACCTGTAGAGTCGAGCATGGCACGGCTCTACAGGTGGCCCGTGGCCACTGCCCGACTCCGTGCCAACCAAGGTTGGCACCTACCACAGCGGTAGATCCACGCCATGCGTGGATGATTCGGTTCCCGCGTGGTAGGGCCACGCCATGCATGGCTTTGCTTACTTGGTGGTGTACCCACCATTGACCAGAATCGTCTGCCCGGTCATCCACCAGCCATCGGTCACCAGGAAGCGGATCCACGGCACGATATCGGCGATGTCGGTCAGCCCGGTGCGGGTGAACGCCGACAACGCCGCCGCAGTCTTGTGATACGCCTGCGCATCGGCGCTCTCGGCCGGATAGAAGAACGGCGTGTCCATCGGACCGGGACCGATCGCGGTCACCGAGATGCCGCGCTCGCCGAACTCCTTCGACGCCGCACGGGTGAAATGCTCGACCGGCGCCTTGGTGCCGGCATAGCTGGAATAGAACGGCGTGAACGCACCCAGCAGCGAGGTGACCAGGGTGCAGATGCGGCCACCGTCATTGACGTGGCGACCTGCCTCCTTCAGGAAGAAGAACGCGGCCTTGGCATTGACCGCGCTCATCTCGTCGTACTCCGCCTCGCTGATGTCCAGCAGCGGCTTCTTGAGTACCTTTCCCACCGTATTGATGGCGATGTCAGGACGGCCGACTGCGGCCACGGCATCGACGAACAAGCGCTCCATCGCTGCCGCCGACGTCAGGTCGCCCTGCAGGGCCACCGCCTTGCTGCCGGCGGCCTGCACCGTGGCTACAGTCGCTTCTGCATCGGCCTGGGTAGCGGCACTGTTGTAGTGGATGACGATGGCTTTGGCGCCCTGTGCGGCGAAGTCGCGGGCGATCAGGCCGCCCAGGTTCTTGGCGCCACCGGCGATCAGCACGGTCTTGCCCTTGAGGGAATGCTCGGTCATGGCTTCGGTCTCGGGAGGGGGCTGCCCGGGGTGGCAACCCTGCCCTGACGACGATATCGTGCAGAAAAAGCGGATAAAGCCCGCCAAATTGACTTAACTTTCCAGAGTCAGCGAACAATGGACCGGATCGATCGCTTCCGCATCTTCACCCGGGTCGTGGAGTGCGCGAGCTTCACCCGCGCCGCCGACCAGCTCGGCCTGCCCCGCTCCACTGTCTCGGCAGCCATTGCGGAGCTGGAGCAGCGGCTCGGCACCCGCCTGCTGCAGCGCTCGACCCGGCGGGTGTCCACCACCCACGACGGCGACGTGTTCCATGCCCGCTGCCTGCGCCTGATCGCCGAGGTCGAGGACGCCGAATCGCTGTTCCTCCAGGTCGACGCCCAGCCGTCGGGGCTGCTGAAGATCGACGTACCCAGCCGCATCGGCCGCCGCATCATCGCACCGGCGCTGCCCGACTTCTTCGCCCGCTACCCGCAGGTGGAAGTGGACCTGGGCATGAGCGACCGCGCGGTGAACCTGATCGAGGACGGTTGCGATGCAGTGTTGCGGGTCGGCCAGCTGGGCGACTCCAGCCTGGTGGCGCGCACGCTGGGCCAACTGGACTTTGCCAACGTTGCGGCGCCGGCTTACCTGCGCGAACACGGCGTGCCGCAGCATCCTGCCGACCTGCCGCAGCATCGCGCGGTGAACTACGCGTCGCCGACCACGGCACGGGTGGAACCTTGGGAGTGGCAGGACGGCGGCCAACTGCGCACGCTGCCGATGCCTGGCTGGGTGCGTGTGAACAGCGCCGAGGCATCGATTGCGTGCTGTGTGGCGGGGTTGGGTCTTTTGCAGATTCCGCGCTACGACGTACAGGCCGAGCTGCAATCCGGCGCGCTGGTGGAAGTGATGCCACAGCACGTCGCACAGCCATTGCCGGTCACCCTGCTGCAGCCGCATCGGCAGCACCGTGCGCTGCGCGTGCAGGTGTTCATCGAATGGCTGCTGCCGGTGCTGCGGAGCGGCCTGCAGCTGCAGTAGATCCACGCCATGCGTGAATGCATGCATCCGTGCCAACCAAGGTTGGCCCCTACCTGGGAAGGGAGCAACCGGCATGGGTGGGGTCAGAGCCCTTTCCCCGAGGGAAAGGGATCCGACCCCGGTCGGCATCACGCCCCGGATTCATCGGGCTTCACCCGGAACCACGCCGCGTACAATGCCGGCAGGAACACCAGGGTCAGCACCGTACCGACGATCAGGCCGCCCATGATCGAGATCGCCATCGAGCCGTAGAACGCGCTGCGCGACAGCGGAATCATCGCCAGCACGGCTGCCAGTGCGGTCAGCACGATCGGGCGGAAGCGGCGCACCGTGGCGTCGATGATCGAATGCCAACGGTCATGCCCGGCATCGATGTCCTGCTGGATCTGGTCGATCAGGATCACCGAGTTGCGCATGATCATGCCGGCCAGCGCGATCGTGCCCAGCAGCGCCACGAAGCCGAACGGCGCCCGGAACAGCAGCAGGAACAGGGTCGCGCCGATGATGCCCAGCGGCGCGGTCACCAGCACCATCGCTGCACGCGAGAAGCTGCGCAGCTGCAGCATCAGCAGCGTGGCCACCACCACCAGGAACAGCGGCATGCCGGCCTTGATCGAGTTCTGGCCACGCGCCGAATCCTCCACGGTACCGCCGGTTTCCAGCAGGTAACCACTGGGCAGCTCGGCACGGATGCCGTCCAGTGTGGGCAGGATCTGATGCACCACGTCCAGCGCCTGCATGCCATCACTGATGTCGGCGCGCACGGTCACCGTCGGCAACCGGTTGCGGTGCCAGATGATGCCGTCCTCGAAGCCGTACTCCATCGTCGCCACCTGCGACAGCGTGATGCTGCCACCGTTGGCGGTGGGCATCGACAGGCTGGACAGCAGCTCCAGTTGATTGCGCTCATCGGCCGGCCCGCGCAGCAGCATCTCGATCTGGCGATTGCCCTCGCGATACACGCTTACCGATTGCCCGGCCAACGAACTGGACAGGAACTGGCTGACCTGGGCGCTGCTCACGCCCAGCGCGCGGGCGCGCTCCTGGTCGACCACCAGGCGCACCACCTTGCTCGGCTCGCTCCAGTCCAGGTTGACGTTCATCACGTGCGGGTTCTCCCGCACCTTGGCCTCGACCTGCCGCGCGATCGCCTGCACCTTCTCGATGTGCTCGCCGGAGATGCGCATCTGCACCGGATAGCCGACCGGCGGGCCGTTCTCCAGGCGGGTCACGCGCATCTGCACGTCCGGGAACTTCGGGATCACCTCGTGCAGCAGCCAGTCGCGGGTGCTTTCGCGTGAAGTGATGTCCTTGGCCAGCACCACGAACTGGGCGAAGTTGGTCGCCGGCAGCTGCTGGTCCAGCGGCAGGTAGAAGCGCGGCGAACCGGTGCCCACATAGGACACGTAGTTGGCAATGCCCTCGCGGCTGGACAGCAGCTTCTCAAGCTTCTCGGCCTGGGCCTGGGTCGAGCGCAGCGAGGCGCCCTCGGCCAGCTCGATGTCCACCATCAGTTCCGGCCGGGTCGAGTCCGGGAAGAACTGCTGCGGCACGAAGCGGAACATCATCAGCGAGAACACGAACAGGCCGATGGTCGCCGCGATCACCCACCAGCGATGCCGCAGGCAGGTATCGAGGAAGCGACGGAAACTACGATAGAACGGGCGCTGGTACGGATCGTGGTCGTGCCCGTGCTGCGGCGGCGCGATCAGATTGGCCAGCGCCGGATAGCGGTCGGCCCACTGCTGGCGCTTGGCGTGCCAGCGCGCTGACAGGCTGCCCGGCTTCGGCGGCTGCGGATTGAACAGGTCCGGCAGCATCTTGTCGCCCAGGTAAGGGATGAACAGCACCGCTGCGATCCACGACACCACCAGCGCGATGGTCACCACCTGGAACAGCGAGCGGGTGTATTCACCGGTACTCGATGCCGCAGTGGCAATGGGCAGGAAGCCGGCCGCGGTGATCAGGGTGCCGGTCAGCATCGGGAACGCGGTCGACTCCCAGGCGAAACTGGCGGCGCGCAGGCGGTCGTAGCCCTGCTCCATCTTGGTGGCCATCATCTCCACCGCGATGATCGCATCGTCCACCAGCAGTCCTAGCGCCAGCACCAATGCACCCAGCGAGATCTTGTGCAGGCCGATGTCGAAGTAGTGCATGACAAAGAAGGTCATCGCCAGCACCAGCGGGATGGTCACGCCCACCACCAGGCCGGTGCGCAGGCCCAGCGAGAAGAAGCTGACCAGCAGCACGATCACCACCGCCTCGGTCAGCACCTGCACGAACTCGCCGACCGACTCTTCCACCGATTGCGGCTGGTCGGACACCTTGCGCAGCTGCATGCCGGCCGGCAGGGTCTTCTGCAGGCGTTCGAACTCGGCATCGAGGTTGGCGCCGAGCTTGAGGATGTCACCGCCATCCTTCATCGCCACCGCCAGGCCGATCGCCTCTTCGCCCATGAAGCGCATCTTCGGCGACGCCGGATCGGCGAAGCCACGCTTGACCTCGGCGATGTCGCCCAGGTGCACGGTGCGGTCGCCGGCGCGGATCGGGAACTGGCGGATCGCTTCGATGTCGTTGAACTGGCCGGTCACCCGCAGCTGCACGCGATCGGTGGCGGTCTCGAAGAAGCTGGTGCCGGTCACTGCGTTCTGGTCGGCCAGCGCCTGCTGCACCTGCTGCATCGACACGCCCAGCGTGGCCAGCCGGGTGTTGGACAGTTCGATCCACACCTTCTCGTCCTGCAGGCCGACCAGGTCGATCTTGCCGACGTCGGGCACCCGCTGCAGTTCCAGCTGGATGCGGTCGGCGTAGTCGCGCATCACCGCGTAGTCGAAGCCCTTGCCGGTCAACGCATAGATGTTGCCGTAGGTGTCGCCGAACTCATCGTTGAAGAACGGACCGACGATCTCGCGCGGCAGCGTCGGGCGGATGTCGCCCACGCGCTTGCGCACCTGGTACCACAGGTCCGGGATCTGCCTGGAACGCAGGCTGTCGCGCGCCATGAAGATGATCTGCGATTCGCCCGGGCGCGAGTACGAGCGGATGAACTCGTACTCGCCGGTATTCATCAGCGCCTTCTCAAGCGGCTCGGTCACCTGCCGCGAGACCTGCTCGGCGGTCGCCCCCGGCCACAATGTGCGCACCACCATCGCCTTGAAGGTGAACGGCGGGTCCTCGGACTGGCCCAGATGCTTGTACGACCATGCGCCGATCAGCGCGAAAGCCAGCATCGCAAACAGCACCAGCGGGCGGTTGGACAACGCCCACTCGGAAAGATTGAAGCGGCGCACCGGCTTACTCCCTGGCCTTGGCGGCAGCGGCCGGCGTAGCCGGCTTCAGCACGGGACGGTTCTGCCGGTCCACGGCGATCACCGGCTGGCCGGCCCGCAGCAGGTGGCCACCCGCAGCAACTACCCAGTCGCCCCCGCTCACGCCCGACAGTACCGGTACCGTCTCGCTGCCAAACGCACCGGTGGTAACCGTTGCGGCCTTCAGCGTGCTGTTGCCCGGATCGACCACCCATACGCTGGCGGCACCGTTGGCACCACGCTGCAGCGCGCCCAGCGGCAGCTGCAGGGTGCCGTGGCGACCGGCGCTGCTGTAGACGCGTGCACTCTGGCCCAGTTCGACGTCGGCCAGCGCATCGGCGGGCAGGCTGACCCGGGTCGCATAGGTACGTGCCTGCGGATCGGCAGCGGCGGCGATCTCCCGGATCGTGCCCGGCAGGCGCTGGCCGGGGCGATTCCACAACTCCACCTCGACCGGTTGGCCCACAGCATAGTCGCGGATGGTGGCCTCGGGCAGGTCGATCAGCACTTCGCGGCCACCGTCGGCGGCCAGGTTGAAGATGGTCTGCCCGGCGGACACTACCTGCCCGGCCTCGGCCTCGCGGCTGGCGATCACACCGTCGGCCGGCGCACGCAGCTGTGCGTAGCCGGCCTGGTTGCGGAGCACATCGAGGTTGGCGCGGGCGGCGTTGGCCTGGCCCTGCGCGGCCTTGAACGCGGCGGACTGCTGGTCCAGCTGCGAGCGGCTGACCAGCTGCTGGTCGGCCAGCACCTGGTAACGCTTGAGGTCATCGCGGGCGCGCACCAGATCGGCTTCGGCTGCCGCCAGCTGCGCCTGCGAGGCACGGGCCTGCAGCGCGAAGTCGGCCACGTCCAGCTCGGCCAGCACGTCGCCCTTCTTCACCCGTTGCCCGGCATCGACGTGGCGCTTGACCAGGTTGCCGCCAACGCGGAACGACAGCGGGCTTTCCTGTCGCGCACGCACCGTGCCCGGGAACGCCGCCGGCGCCTGCCCGGCCTGCTCGCCGGGGTGAACCACCAGCACCGGTACGGCCGCCGGTGGCGCCTGTTCCTGCCCCGAACAGGCTGCCAGCGCAGCCATCCACACCATACCGCCCATCCAGCGCACGATCTTCATCGGTCAACGTCCTGAAAACGCAGGGTTGCAACTAAGGGAGGAGCCGCGACTGCCGGCCCAATTTAATAAACCGGCCGGTATAGTATAAATATCGAACCGCTTGGTCTAGTATTGTCGCGATGAGTTCCCACATTTCCCGCAAGCCGTCGGCCAAGCCCGCTGCCAAGGCCGCCGGACCCGGGCGCCCCAAGGACCTCGGCAAGCGCGCGGCGATCCTTGAAGCAGCCAAGGCACTGTTCATCGAACAGGGCTATACCGGCGTGAGCATGGACACCATCGCCGCTCAGGCCGGCGTCTCGAAGCTGACTGTGTACAGCCACTTCGGCGACAAGGAGACGCTGTTCTCCGAGGCGGTGCAGTCAAAGTGCATTGAAATGCTGCCCGACGCGCTGTTCGTAGCCGACGCGGACGGCCCGCTGCGCGACCAGCTGATCGGTATCGGCCTGGCCTTCTTCGAGCTGATCACCTCCGACGCGGCGATCTCGATCCAGCGCATGATGATGGCGCCGGAGACCGACGAACGCCTGCGCGCGCTGTTCTGGAAAGCCGGCCCCGAGCGTACCTGCGAGGCCCTGGCCGATTTCCTGCGTGCCCGCGCCGAACGTGGCGAACTGGATATCCCCGACTGTGCTCTGGCCGGCGAGCAGTTCCTGACCCTGGTCAAGGGCGAAGTGCACATGCATATGATGTGCGGCATGCCACTGTCACCCGTGGAATGCGACCCTCTTGCCCACGTGACCGCCAGCATCGACTTCTTCCTGCGCGCCTACGCGCCGCGAGGGGCCGGAACGGCTGAATAACCAAAACTGAACGAACCGGAGGTCGCGATGACTTCCGGCACTGCGACCCCGGCCCCCGGCAGCTGATGCTCTGGGCGCGCCGCCGGCCTCCGGCACCGGTAAAATGGCCGGCCCACTGCGCTGGATTTGAACCTCATGACGATTGATTACGCCCACGCCCGCGAACTGATGGTGGAACAGCAGATCCGTCCCTGGGACGTGCTGGACATCAAGGTGCTCGACGTCCTGGCCCGCCTGCCGCGCGAGGCCTTTGTCGCCGACGCGCACCGGGCACTGGCCTACGCCGATGTCGAACTGCCGATCGGCCACGGCCAGAAGATGATGAAGCCGGTCATCGAGGGCCGTACCCTGCAGGCACTGGACCTGCAGCCGGGTGACGAAGTGCTGGAAATCGGCACGGGCAGCGGCTTCCTGTCGGCCTGCATCGGCGCGCTGGCGCGCGATGTGCTGAGCTTGGAAATCGACCCGGAGCTGGCCGCCGCTGCGCGTGCCCGCCTGGACGCCTCCGGCCTGGGCACCAACGTCCGCGTGGAAGTGGCCGATGCCCTGTCCTGGCAGACCGAACGCCGCTTTGACGTGATCTGTGTCACTGGTGCGGTCGACGTGGTGCCGTCACAGTTCGCCTCGTGGCTGCGTCCGGGTGGCCGCCTGTTCGTGATCCACGGCCGCTCGCCGGCGATGGAGGCCCTGCTGGTCAAGGCCGACGGTAGCTCCGAGTCCCTGTTCGAGACCGATATCGATTACCTGCGTGGTGCCGCCCCGGCCCCCCAGTTCCACCTCTGAGTCCAAGGAAGCCGCAATGATCCGCCGATCCCTCGCTGTTGCGCTGGCCACTGCCCTGCTGCCGTTGTCCGCCCATGCCGCCGACCTGCTGCAGGTCTACGAAATGGCCCGCAACGGCGATCCGCAGCTGTCGGCCGCCGAATCGACCCGGCTGTACGACAAGGAAGGCGCCGTGCAGGCGCGTGCCGCCCTGCTGCCGCAGATCAACGGCCAGGCCGCGCTGAACCGCACGCGCAGCGAGCCGAACGCCGACGCCAACTCCGGCTCGTTCACCAACAAGCGCCGCACCTACACGATCGACGGCAGCCAGACGCTGTTCAACTGGACCCAGATCAACAACCTGCGCTCGCAGCGTGAGCTGAGCAAGGCGGCGGACTTCACCCTCGAATCGGCCAACGACAACCTGATCGTGCGCACCTCGGCGGCCTACTTCAATGTGCTGGTGGCGATCGAATCGCTGAACGCCGCACAGACCAATGAAGCGGCCGCGAAGAAGCAGTTCGACTTCGCCGACAAGCGCCTGGAAGTGGGCCTGGCGCCGATCACCGACGTGCACGAAGCACGCGCCCAGTACGACCAGGCGCGCGCCAACACCATCATCGCGCAGAACACCCTGGCCGATAACTACCAGGCCCTGACCGAACTGACCGGCCAGCCGGTGACCAACCTGCGTGGCCTGCCGGCGGACTTCCGCCCGGAAGTGCCGGCCAACCGCGGCAACATCGACGAGCTGGTGCAGCAGGCCACCACCCAGAATCCGGCGCTGAAGGCGCAGGAGCTGAAGGTCAGTGCCGCCGAAGCCGGCGTGCAGGCTGCCCGTGGTGGTCATTACCCGACCCTGTCGCTGGGCGGCAGCTGGGGCAAGAGCGCCACCTGGGGCGACAGCACCGGTGCCGGCTCGCTGTCGCCGGATGCGCGCACCAACAGCATCGGCCTGACCCTGAGCGTGCCGATCTTCTCCGGTGGTGCCACCCAGTCCGGCGTGCGCCAGGCGCTGGCGCAGCGTGACATCGCCCAGGACGGCTACGAGCAGCAGAAGCGTGCCCTGGATCGCAATACCCGCAATGCCTACCAGACCCTGGTTCAGGGCATCAGCGAAGTGGAAGCCCGCCGCCTGGCGGTGGTCTCGGCGCAGAGCGCGTACGACGCTTCGCAGGTCGGCCTGGAAGTCGGTACCCGTACCGTGCTGGATGTGATCCAGAACCAGCGCATCCTGTTCTCGGCACAGCTGGACTATGCCCAGGCCCGCTACACCTTCCTGCAGAACCGCCTGCTGCTGAGCCAGTCGCTGGGTGCGCTGGACGTGGCCGAACTGCAGGACGTCAATCGGCTGCTGACCCAGGACGCGGGCAACCCGGCCACGACCACGCACTGAGTCGTCGCCCCTGCAACGAAAAAGCCACCCGCGAGGGTGGCTTTTTTGCAGATGCTGTATCCACACGCGCGCGCCCCGGCGTGGCCCCACGAACCGTCAGCCCGGCCATGCGCGCAGGCGTTCCAACGCCGCGAGCGCGCACAGCACGGCTGCCAAGGGGGCCAGCATCGACATCATCAGCCCGCAGCCGGCTGCGCCTTGCCGGGTGTCATCCCGACGCCGCAGCACCGCCAGGCACAGCGCTGCCATGACCACCAGCGTTGCCGGACCCGGCAGCGCCGGCAAGGTGCCCTGCGGCAGCCCCAGCACCAGCATCACCGCCGGCAGCGCAACCACCATTGCGCTCAGGCGCGTGCGGGATCGTCCCGCCGCGTCAGCTGCGCGGGGCCACAACGATGTGGCCAACCGGACGGCCAGCATCAGCAGCACCAACTGCAGGGCGGCCAGGCCCGCTGCCCCGGCCAGGGGCAACAATGGCAGCATCCACTGCAGCTGGGGGTGCACCTGCAGCGCAACCGCCAGTGGCCGGGTACTGGCGAGCGCGGAAAACTCGACCAGCCCGGCCTGCAATGCTGCCAGCACGATCAGCAGCAGCATCGCCAGCAACGAGACCAGCGCCAGCACCGCCGGCTGCCACATCGCGCCCTGGCGGCGCAGCGCAGGAAAGCCCAGTGCCAGGCCCACGCTGGCAAATATGCCCAGCAGCGGCACCGCAGCCGCCAGCACGCCCCCCAGCCCGAAGCGATACGGTGCGGTCGCCGGAGGCAGCCAGGGAATCCAATGCCCGTAGTGCACATGACGCGCCGCCAGCGCCAGCAGCAACACCCCCACACCGATCTTCACCGTCAGCAGCGCACAGGCCGCCAGAGCCACACCCCGCGGCGGCAGCAACGCGAGCGCGCTCAACATCAGCAGACCCATGGCCGCCGCTACCTGCACGGGCAGCCAGTCGTTGGCATGGAGGCCTCCGGTAGCCAGCACGGCATGTACATGGCGGGCCATGGACTGTGCCGCGCCCGCCGTGGTCGCCGTCAGCTCAAGCAACAGGATCGCGCCCAGAACGATGGCCACCCGTGGCCCCCAGCTGGCGGCCAACAGTCCGTACAGGCCATCGGCCGCCGGCAGTCGCAGCACCAGATCCTGCAGGCAGCACAGCACCAGGCCAGCCCCCAGTGCGGCCAGCAACAGGCTCAGTACGATGGCCGGGCCAGCCTGTGCCGCCGTGTGCTGGCCCACCAGCGCGATCACGCTGCCGCCCACCAGCAGCGTCAGTGCCACCACAGCCAGGTGGTCCATCCCCAAGCGCGCCCCACCGGTGCCGTCCCTGCCCCTGTCGCCGTCCATCGCAAGTTCCCTTGATATCCGCCCAAGCGCGGTCGACAGCAGGCTGGCAGCCTGCGTCGTCCTGCGGAATCGGAATCGGTGCTGCGTGCGCCACGATGTGATGGCAGGCACGCTGCCATCGGCAGGGTCGGTCCAGCAACGACAGAAAAATCGTCGCTAAGCAGAATTGATGAAGTTGATCACGACAACGCAGCGCAGCGCCGCCGACGCCGCGCTGCCGGGATCACTCGCGCGGTGGTGGCAGGTGCGGTGCGACCAGCGCAAGCGTGCGCTGCAGCGCGCCACGGCCATTGCTGACCAACGTGCAGCCCGCACGCGCCATGTCTTCGCGGGCCTGCGCATCTTCAAGCAGATGCTGCAGCAGGTCGCCCACCGCCTGCGCATCTTCGCCGATCAGCAGCGCACCGGCCTCGCGCATGCGCCGGGAGATTTCCGCGAAGTTGTGCAGGTGCGGGCCGGTCACCGCCGCGGTTCCCATCGCAGCGGGCTCCAGCAGGTTGTGGCCACCGATGGCCTGCAGGCTGCCGCCGACGAAGGCGACCTGGGCGCAGGCGTAGAACGGCATCAGCTCGCCGAGGGTGTCGATGACGAACACGTCTGTGGCGGCGTGCGGCCACTGGTCCACGCGGCGGGTCGCCACGCTCCAGCCCTGTTCGCGCGCCAGCGCTTCCACCTTCGGGAAACGTTCGGGATGGCGCGGTGCCCACAGCAGCAGCAGATCCGGATGCTGCTGGCGCAGGCGGCGGTGCAGGTCGATCACCGCCTGCTCTTCGCCATCATGGGTACTGGCGGCGATCCATACCGGGCGCGCGCCCGGCACCCGTGCATGGAACTGTTCGACGAAGCCCTGCACGTCCGGCGTGGTGATGTCGAACTTCAGGTTGCCCAGTGCCTGCACCTGGCCGGGCTCCGCCCCCAGCTGCACGAAGCGCTCGGCATCGTCCTGCGACTGCGCGGCCACGCAGGTGACGGTGCGCAGGGCGCGGCGGATCAATGCGGCCAGCAGCCGGTAGCCGCGCAGCGAACGCGCCGACAACCGGGCATTGAGGATGTAGACCGGAACGCCACGGTCACGGCAGCCGAACAGCATGTTCGGCCACAACTCGGTTTCCAGGATCAGCGCCAAGCTGGGCTGGAAATGGCCGAGGAAGCGATTGACGCTGCCCGGCACGTCGTACGGCAGGTAGACATGGTCCAGCGCGTCGCCCCAGAGCGCACGCACGCGCTCGGAGCCGGTAGGAGTGATGGTGGTGATGACCCAGCGGATGTCCGGGCGCTGCTGGCGCAGGGCGTTGACCAGCGGCGCGGCGGCATTGACCTCGCCCACCGAGACCGCGTGCAGCCACACCCGTGGCTGGCCGGTCGGCTGCGGATAGGAGGCGTAGCGTTCGTCCCAGCGCCGGAAGTACTCACGGACCCGGAAGCCGCGCCAGACCAGGTGGTACACGGTGATCGGCAGCAGGATGTAGAGCACGACCGAGTACAGGCCGCGCAGGATCCATTCGACAGGGTCTTTACGCATGCGGGAAGGATACGGGAGCCCCCCGGGAAAGACACGCGGCCGCCTTGGTAGAATGGCCCCATGTCAGATGCCTCCACCGCCGTCCGCCCGTCGCTGCGCGATCCGCGCAACTGGCCGATGTTCGCCGCCATGTTCGGCGCCTTCGCCATCGCCCGCCTGCCGTGGATGCTGCAGCGCGCGCTGGGCCGGGGCGTCGGCTGGATCACCTGGCGCCTGCTCGGCAGCCGCCGCCGCGCCGCCGAGGTCAACCTGCAGCTGTGCTTCCCCGAGAAGGACGAGGCGTGGCGGCAGCGCCTGGTGCGCGACAGTTTCGATGCGCTGGGCGTCGGCGTGTTCGAGTGCATCCGCGCTTGGTGGGGCAGCATCGACAGCATCCGCCCGCAGGTACGGATCGAAGGCCTGGAACACCTGCGGCAGATGCAGGCCGAAGGCCGCGGCGTCCTGCTGGTCTCCGGCCACTTCATGACCCTGGAAATGTGCGGCCGCCTGCTGTGCGACTACGTCGATCTTTCCGGCATGTACCGCAAGCACAAGAACCCGGTGTACGAGTGGGCGGTGAAGTTCGGCCGCCTGCGCTATGCCAAGGCGATGTTCGCCAACGAGGACATCCGCGCGACCGTGCGCCACCTGAAGAAGGGCGGCTTCCTCTGGTACGCGCCAGACCAGGACATGCGGGGCAAGGACACCGTGTTCGTGCCATTCTTCGGCCACACCGCTTCGACCATCACCGCCACCCATCAGCTGGCGCGCATGACCGGCTGTGCGGTGATTCCGTACTTCCACCGGCGCGAAGGCGGAAAGTACTTCCTGAAGATCGGCGCGCCGCTGGAGAACTTCCCCAGCGAGGATGTGGAAGCCGATACCACGCGGGTCAACCAGGCCATCGAAGCGATGGTGCGCGAGGCTCCCGACCAGTACCTGTGGATCCACCGCCGCTTCAAGCGCCAGCCCGGCGGCCGGAGTGATTTCTACAAATAAAGGTGGGGCGGGAGGGTTTCGTCCACGCATGGCGTGAATTTGATGACGCGGAGCATTCTGAAGTAGATCCACGCCATGCGTGGATGCTCTACATCCGGGTGCCGGCACCTACAACGGCCAACGGCACCATGCGTGCGGGTACTCACCCAACGTGCCGGCCAGGCCCGCACGGACCGGATTGGCCAGGATGTACATCGCCTTCTCATGAAGGGATTCATCGCTGCGTACGGCATGATCGTGGTAACCGTGCTGCCACAGCGCCCCTCGTCGCTCCAATCGCCGGTTCAGCAGTCGGCTGCTGCGTGATTTGAGCAGGGCCATACACTCGGCCAGGGTTCCTCCGCGCAGCTCCATCAGCCAGTGCAGATGGTCGGGCATGACCACCCAGGCGAGGCTGTGGCTGAAGCCCTTGCGCTCTACGAAGCGCAGGGTGTCGATAAGGATCGCCACGTTTGCCGCATCGGCGAACAACGGTTCGCGGCCGAGGGTTGCTGTGGTCAATGAATAAACGTTGCCGGATCGGGAATACCGACCGTAGCGAAGTCTGGGGCTGGCCATGCCTCCAGCGTGCGCGAACTGCCGGGGCACCGATAGTGGAGATGTCACCGTGTTCAGGTCGGGAAAGCCTCATCCACGCATGGCGTGGATCTACTGATCGACTCCATGGTTGATCCCTACCATGCGCGGATGCGCGGTCACTTCACCGGCGGGGAATCATCTGCGTCGCGGGCCAGCAGGCTGCCGGCGAACAGGGCTGCCAGCAGCACCGTCAGGCCACCCCAGAAAGCGGAATAGAACGCCAGGTGCGTATTGAGCGGGAACACCGTAACCGCCAGCGCCAGCATCGCCGGTCGGGCGCGATCACGCGCAGCCGCCGGGGCATAGCGCCAGGCCCGCCAGGCCTGCGCCACCGCCGCCAACCACAGCAGCAGGCCCAGAACGCCGGTCTCGGCAAGGATTTCCAGCACGATCTGGTGGGCGTGCAACGCCGGTTGGTTACCCCACACGGCGGGACCCTCATCTGACACGCAGGCCGGATACGCATCGCGGAAGCCGCGCGCACCGACACCGTTGACCGGATGCTCCTCGATCATGCACACCGCTGCGGTCCAGATGCGCGCGCGCCCCGAAAGCGCCTCGTCAACGCCCTGCCCGTCTTCGTTCCATGCCTGCGCCGTGCGCGCGACACGCTCGCGCAGCTGCGGCACGCCCGCTGTCAGTGCGGCCGTACCCAGCGCTGCCACCAGGGCCAGCAGCAGCAGCCGCTTCCAGCCGAACTGGCGCACGCCGCTGTAGGCCAGCACCAGCACAAAGGTGATCCACGAGGCGCGCGAACCTGCCAGCAGCAGCACGCACCCCAGTGTTGCAGCGGCCAGCAGCCACCCTGCATTGCCGAAACGCTGCGCCATCGGCAGCAGCAGGAACGGTGACAGGCTGGCCAGCACCTGGCCGAATTTCAGATTGCAGGGCCCAAGCGCGCCACTGAGGCGGTCGGCCAGTGCGGCTTCGTCGGCCGGGCACAACGCGTGGCCACTCACGGCCAGCTTCAGGTGTTCCAGCGACCAGAACCACGGGCTGGTGCCAGCCAGCGCCTGCACCAGCGCGTCCAGCGTCCACACGCCGGTGATCAGCGCCAGGCCACCGAAGGTCAAGCGCCGCCGTTCCGGCGTGGCCACCGCGATCGCCACCAGCCACATGAAGGGCAGGTAGCGCAGTCCGGCGGCCGCCTTGGTCCACGAGGCCGAAGGGTCGATCGCATCGATGGCCGAAAACGCCTGCGGCAGCCAGTAGCCGAGGAACAGGATCGAGGTCAGCGCCCACGCCGCCGTGCTCAACAGGTGCGGACGGCGCTGCAGCCGGCGCATCACCATGCGCGCGGCAGCATAGACCGCGCCAAGGCCCAGCACGGTTTCGGCAATGCCCGGCAGCGGCCACATCGCCACGTACGCCAGCACCCACCAGGGCGCCCAGCGCCCGGCACGGTCGTCGCGCACGATGGCAGCGGGGTCAGCCGGCGAAATCGGCATAGAGGCGGAGGGTATCGCGCTGCATGGCCTGCAGGGTAAACGGGATGCGGGTCGGCAGGGACGGCGGCTGCGCCAGCAGGGCCAGCGCACGTTCACCCAGCGCGCGCGCGTCGCCGAGCGGCACCGCACCGCTGGGCTGCAGCTGCAGCAGCAGTTCGCCGACGCCACCGTGGTCCCAGCCCAGCACCGGGCGACCGACCGACAGCGCCTCAACCACGGTGCGGCCAAAGGCTTCCGGCTTGTCTGACAGCTGCAGCACCAGATCGCTGGCGGCGTAGGCCTGGGCGATGCGGACGGTAGGCGTGCTGATCTGTACGGCCTCGGCCACGCCCAGTGCCGCGGCCTGGCGGCGCAGGTCAGCCACGTAGGCCTCGCGCCCGGGTTCGTCGGTGCCCAGCATCCACAGCTGGGCAGGCACGCCGGCGGCACGCACGTCGGCCAGCAGCTGCAGCGCGTGGGTGTGGCCCTTCAGCCGGGTGCCGCGCCCCGGCAGCAGCAGCAGCGGGCCTTCGACCTGGGCCAGCCACGGGTAGTCGGCCGCCAGCGCCAGCCGCGGGCGGCGGTCGGCGCGCGCCACGCGCGGGAACTGGTTGACGTCGACACCTCTCGGTATGACCCGCAGTTTTTCTTCCGGCACCGTCGGGTAATGGCGTTGCACGTAGGCGCGCACGGTGTTGGACACGCAGATCACGCGTTCGCCACTGGTCATCACCGCGCTGTAGCGGCTGGGCGAGTTCAACCCGTGCACGGTGGTCACCCAATGCGGGCGCTGTGCGGCGGGCATGGCGCGGATCGCGTACAGGCCCAACCAGGCCGGCAGCCGCGAACGGGCATGCACGATGTCCGCACCAACTTCGGCAAACAGCCGGCGCAGGGTCGGCAGATGGCGCAGGGTCAGCAGCGACTTGCGGCCGATATCCAGGGTGAGGTGCTCGGCACCACTGTCCAGCAGCGGCTGCACCAGGCGGCCACCGGCAGACACCACCAGCGCGCGATGGCCGGCGGCAACCAGGGCCGCAGCGATTTCCAGGGTCGAGCGCTCGACACCACCGGAGTGCAGCGCCGGCAGCAACTGCACCACGGTCAATCGGCGCATCGAAGGGGCCGCCGTTTAGTCGGCCAGCACGAACACGGAACCGCAGTACGGGCACTGCGCTTCGCCGTTGGGCTCGTCTTCGATCGGCAGGTACACGCGCGGATGCGAGTTCCACAGCGCCATTTCCGGGGTCGGGCAGCTCAACGGCAGATCGCTGCGGTGCACGGTGTAGCGCTTCTCGGCGTTGGCGGGCGCGGTGGCGGTATGGCTCATGGCGGATTCGGTGAACGGGTTGCGAGGCCCGTGATTCTAGCATCTGGGCCGCAACGACATTGCCCCGCAACGGGCCTTTGCACGCCGCCGCCGATGCCTCGCATCTCCCCACCGCGCGCCGGGCGGCGGCGATTCCGGGGATTTCGCGGTCGTTCCGGCAGGTTCGCTCGCCAGAATCGACTCCAGCGATATTTCCCGCATTTGGATCGAACTAAATGGCACTTGCCAGCGCGCGGCGGCTGTTGCAGGATCGGGCCAGGTCGCACCTCGACCCACCCAACCCAACCCGATCGCATGGCCCGCCCCCACCGGACCGGCATCGCCTCTTCCACTGCCAGCCTGGCGGGCGGAGCGATGCTGTCCGTGGTGTCCGCCGATGCGGGTTCGCCCGCCGCCAGCCCTTCCGGGAGACCCTTGCATGACCCTGTCCGATCCGCGCCGCGCCCTGCTTCCGCTCGCCCTGGCCCTGGCCTGTGCGACCACTGCGATGCCGGCGCGGGCGCAGGGGCTGCAGACCTCGTTCGAACCGGGCGAACCTGTACCGGCGCAGGCCACCGGTGCGCTTCAGGTCACGATCGGCAATGGACCGGCCGCGCCCTACGCCGCCAAGCGCAACGCCGGCTACAGCGGCCTGCATGCGCTGCGCTACAGCAGCGAAGGCGGCAGCGCGCGGCGCGAACTGTTCAAGGCCGACCTGCCCATCGAGGCCGATACCACGCTGTCGTGGCTGGTGCTGCCGGAAATCGTCGGCAAGGACACCGTCGCCTCGACCTATGTATCGCTGGACCTGCTGCTGGACGATGGCAGCCGCGTTTCGGCCGGTGCGGCACGCGACCAGCATGGCGTGGCGATCGGCGCACGCGCGCAGGGCGAATCGAAGACGCTGTACCCGCAACAATGGGCCCGCAAGGCAGTGCGGCTGGGCGACGTGCTCGCGCTGAAGGGCCGCCGCGTGGTTGCGATCGAGCTGGAGGTAGCCAGTGCCGAGGGCGCGCCGGTCTCTGGCTGGATTGATGACGTGCGCCTGGATGCCCAACCGCGGCAGCGGCCGCAGCGCGTCTCCGACTGGGTGCTGACCACCCGCGGCACCCAGGCCAACGGCACCTTCTCGCGCGGCAACAATTTCCCGGCCACGGCGGTGCCGCACGGGTTCAACTTCTGGACCCCGGTGACCGACGCCGGCGCACTGAACTGGCTGTACCGCTGGAACGAACAGAACGATGCGCAGAACCGCCCGCAGCTGCAGGCACTGGCACTGAGCCACCAGCCCAGCCCGTGGATGGGCGACCGCCAGACCTTCCAGGTGATGCCCTCGGCCAGCCGTGGCGTGCCGGACGCCGACCGCCGCAAGCGCGCGCTGTCGTTCGACCGCCGTCATGAAAGCGCGCGCCCCTACCGCTACGACGTGCGCTTCGACAATGGCATCGCTGCTGCCATCGCACCGACCGACCATGCCGCGCTGTTCCGCTTCGAGTTCCCCGAGGGCGGCGACGCCAATCTGCTGTTCGACAATGTCGATGCGCGTGGTGGCCTGACCCTGGACACGGCCACGCAGACCCTCAGCGGCTACACCGATACGCGCAGTGGCCTGTCCAACGGCGCCAGCCGCATGTACGTGGTGGCCAGCTTCGACAAGCCGTGGCGCAGCAGCGGCCGCCTCGACACCGGCCGCCCGACCGGTTACATCAAGTTCGATGCTGGCAGCGACCGGCAGGTGACGATGCGCATCGCGACCTCGCTGATCTCGGTGGAACAGGCGCGTCACAACCTGGCGCTGGAAATCTCCGCCGCCGACACGCTGGAAAGCGTGGCGGGCCGTGCGCAGGATGCATGGGACGCGCGCCTGGCCCGCTTCGATATCGGCGATGCCACTGACGACCAGAAGACCACCTTGTATTCCAGCCTGTACAGGCTGTACCTGTATCCCAACTCCGGCCACGAGAATGCCGGCAGCGCGGCCGCGCCTGACTGGCGCTACGCCAACCAGGCCAGCGCCAGCGACGACAACACCGAAGGCAGCGCGAACCGCAGCTTCACCGGCGTGCGCGATGGCAAGGTGTTCGTCAACAACGGCTTCTGGGACACCTTCCGCACCACCTGGCCAGCCTATGCGCTGTTCACGCCCGACGATGCCGGGCAGATGGTGCAGGGCTTCATCGAGCAGTACCGTGCCGGTGGCTGGATCGCACGCTGGTCGTCGCCGGGCTACGCCGACCTGATGGTCGGCACCAGTTCGGACGTTACCTTCGCCGATGCGTGGCTGAAGGGCATCGGCGGCTTCGATCCGGCCGAGGCCTACGCCGCCGCGCTGAAGAACGCGACCGTGGTCCCCCCCGACCGCCATGTCGGCCGCAAGGGCATGGACCGTTCGACCTTCCGTGGCTACGCCAGCGCGGACGTGCACGAAGGCATGTCGTGGACGATGGAAGGCGCACTGAATGACTTCGGCATCGCCAACATGGCCGACGCTCTGGCCAAGCGCGCGACCATGCCGGCCGCACGCGAGCGCTACAGCACCGAGGCCGACTACTTCCGCCATCGCGCCGCCAGCTACGCGACGATGTTCGATCCGGCCGCCGGCTTCTTCCAGGGTCGCAACGCCGATGGCCAGTGGCGCGTGGACGCCAAGGCCTACGACCCGCGCGTGTGGGGCCACGACTACACCGAATCCAATGGCTGGACCTTCGCCTTCACCGCCGCCCACGATGGCGAAGGACTCGCCGCGCTCTATGGTGGCCGTGACAAGCTGGCAGCGAAGCTGGATGCCTTCTTCTCCACCCCGGAAACCGCCGACCCCGCGTTTGCCGGATCCTACGGCGGCACCATCCACGAGATGACCGAAGCGCGCGATGTGCGCATGGGCATGTACGCGCACAGCAACCAGCCGGCGCACCACATCCCATGGATGTACCTGTACGCCGGGCAGCCGTGGAAGACCCAGCAGCACGTGCGCGAGATCCTGTCGCGGCTGTATGTGGGCAGCGAGATCGGCCAGGGCTATCCGGGCGACGAGGACAACGGCGAGACCTCCGCGTGGTACGTGCTGGCCTCGCTGGGCCTGTATCCGCTGCGCATGGGCGCCCCGGAGTACGTGATCGGTTCACCGGCGTTCGAACATGCGAGGGTGGAACTGCAGGGCGGTGCGGTGCTGACCGTGAACGCGGCCAACAACTCACGCGAGAACGTCTACGTGCAGTCGCTGAAGATCAATGGCAAGCCGTGGACGAAGACCTGGGTGCCGCACGAGCTGATCGCCAAGGGCGCGACGCTGGACTTCGTGATGGGGCCGCAGCCGTCGCGCTGGGGCAGCGGCGTGGACGATGTGCCGCGCTCGCTGACCGCGCGGGGCCAGCGCCCGCAGCTGCTGCACGACCTGCTCGGCAGTGGCGCCAAGGCGACGCTGGCCGATGGTCGCGCCCTGCCAGCGCTGGTCGACGACGATGCCGCCACGACCGTCGGCCTGGGCGGCGGCGCAACCATCGCACTGACCGGCCTGGGCGACGGCGTGCCGACCATGTACACGCTCACCAGCGGTGACGGCCGCATCCAGGGCGGCGAATGGACGCTGGAAGCGCGCAGCGGCAACGGCCGCTGGATCGTGCTCGACCAGCGCAGCGGCGAAGCCTTCGAGTCTGCCCGCCAGACCCGACCGTTCCGCATCGCCAAACCCGGTCGTTACAGCGAGTATCGGCTGCGCCTGGCCGCACCGGACCGGCTGCCGCTGGCGGAGATCGAACTGTTGGCGCCCAGCGCCGTACAATGAGCCCCATGCGCTACCGTCTGCTGCCTCTGGCCCTTGTTGCCCTTTCCTTCTCCAGCTTCGGCCAGACCCAGGCCTTTGATGCGCAGCTGACCCGCGACGGCGTGACGCTGAACTACCAGGACGCCCGTGGCGCCCTGGCCGCGCCGCAGCGAAAGCGGGTGATCGATACGTTCTACTTCGCCTACCTGCGCGAACGTGCGGACTTCCACCCGGCCGCGCCGTCGATGGTGCGCATCGTGATCGACCCGGCCTACACGGGGATCGCCTTCGTCGGTGACAAGGACCAGGCCGCAACGATCACCATCAACCCGGGTTGGCTGGCGCAGCACCCCAACGACATCGACCTGGTCACCCATGAGGCCATGCACATCGTGCAGGGCTATCCGGGCTATGGCGACGCACGGGTGCCGGGTTGGCTGGTGGAAGGCATCGCCGACTACGCACGCGACCGCTACGGCATGGACAATGCCGCCGCGGGCTGGGCACTGCCGGGCAAGGTCGAGAAGGGGCAGAACTTCGACAGCGGCTACCGTGTCACCGGTGCGTTCCTGAAATGGGCCGACGCCGAACATCCGGGCCTGGTGCTGGCACTGGACAAGGCCCTGCGCGACGGCCGCTATGCACCGGCGCTGTGGCAGAAGCACACCGGCAAGGCACTGCCGGCGCTGTGGGCGCAGTACGCCAAGCCGCGTTCCGACGCTCCGCCGCCGGCCCCTGCACGCCGCGGCAAGCGGCGCTGACTGGGCGATCAACTGGGTACAGCCGCGACTGGATAGAGTCGACTGGGTAGAGTCGACTGTTAGTCGACTGACTTTCGTCCAGCCCCCGAAAACCCCGCGCTTCGCGCGATAGTCGACCGACGGTCGACTCTACCTCGCTGGCGTCTACGCCTCAGCGCGACTGCACGAAACCGGCGTACAGCGCGAACAGCTGCTGGAAGTACCGCCGCGTCACTCGATTGCGCATGACACCCTCGCCGATGGGAAGTTGGTCGGGCCCAGGGTGGGAAGGCCGGGCCGGTCCCTTCCCACGGCCGGGCCGCGTGGGCGTATTGGGCCGCAGCGGCGTTGCAGGGAAATGACCGGGCGGCGTAGCGCATGTGGCAGGTTTGGCGGCCGTTGCGGCAAATGAAAACACCGGGCAATGCCCGGTGTTTTCATTTACCCCGCCGTCCCACCGCGCCAGCGCCATCCTTGTTCCGACCAGGAGCCCCTTCTTGTTGAAGGGGCGCGCCGAAGGCGGGGGTAGAGGAAGAATGCGTGGGCAGCGGAAGTGGGAAAGAAGGCTTATGCCTTCTTTTCCGCTTCCAGCTGCTTCCTGATCTGCGCATCGACCGCCGCAATCGCGGTCATGTTCAGGATCCGGCGCGAGGTCGCGCTGGTGGTCAGGATGTGCACCGGCTTGTTCACGCCCATCAGGATCGGGCCGATCGCCACGCCGTCGGTGAACACCCGCACCAGGTTGTAGGCGATGTTGGCCGCTTCCAGGTTCGGCAGCACGAACAGGTTGGCGCGGCCCTGCAGGGTCGAGCCCGGCAGCAGCTTCTGGCGCAGCGCTTCATCCCATGCGGTGTCGCCCTGCATTTCGCCATCCACGTTCAGGCGCGGGTTGCGCTTGAGCAGCAGCTCGCGCACCTGGCGCATCTTCAGCGCATCCTTCGAATCATGGCTGCCAAAGTTGGAGTGCGACAGCAGCGCCACCTTCGGCTCGATGCCGAACAGCTTCATGCGATAGGCCGCCTGCAGGGTCGCTTCGCACAGCTGCTCGGCGGTCGGGTCTTCCTGCACGTGGGTGTCCACGAAGAAGAACACGCCCTGCTGGTTGATCACGCCGGTCATCGCCGAGGTCGAGGTGACCTTCGGCTCCAGCGGCAGCACGCTGCGCACGTAGCCCAGCTTCTTGTGGAAGCGGCCGACGATGCCGGTCAGCATCGCATCGGCTTCGCCACGGGCCACCATCACCGCTGCGATCAGGGTCGGGCGCGAACGCATCAGGTTCTTCGCCGCGGCCACGGTCACGCCACGACGGCCGGTCAGGCCGTGGTAGTACTGCCAGTATTCGTTGAAGCGCGGGTCGTCGTTGATGTTGGTGACTTCAACGTTCTCGCCGATCTTCAGGCGCAGGCCGAGGCGCTCGATGCGCGACTCGATCACTTCCGGGCGGCCGATCAGGATCGGATGCGCCAGGCCGTCATCGACCACGTTCTGCACCGCCTGCAGCACCACTTCCTCTTCGCCCTCGGCGTACACCACGCGCTGCTTGTCGCTGCGCGCGCGGTCGTACACCGGCTTCATCATCAGGCTGGTGCGGTAGACGAACTGGGCCAGCTTGTCGCGGTAGGCGCCCATGTCCTCGATCGGGCGCGAGGCCACGCCCGAATCCATCGCGGCCTGGGCCACGGCGGCCGACAGTTCCACCAGCAGGCGGCGGTCGAACGGGCGCGGGATCAGGTATTCACGGCCGAAGCTCGGGGTCTCGCCGCCGTAGGCCGAACCCATGTCGGTGGCTGCACGGCGTGCCAGTGCAGCGATGGCACGCACGCAGGCGATCTTCATTTCCTCGTTGATCGCGGTGGCGCCCACGTCCAGCGCACCACGGAACAGGTACGGGAAGCACAGCACGTTGTTGACCTGGTTCGGGTAGTCCGAACGGCCGGTGCCGATGATCGCGTCCGGACGCGCAGCGCGCGCCATCTCCGGCATGATTTCCGGGGTCGGGTTGGCCAGCGCGAAGATCACCGGATCCGGCGCCATGGTCTTGACCATGTCGGCGGTCAGGATGCCCGGTGCCGACAGGCCCAGGAAAATGTCCGCGCCGTCGACGATCTCGGCCAGGGTGCGCTTGTCGGTGTCACGCGCATAGCGCTGCTTTTCCGGGTCCAGGTCGGTACGACCGGTGTGGATCACGCCCTCGCGATCGAAGGCCAGGATGTTCTCCGGCTTCAGGCCCAGCTGCACCAGCATGTTCACGCAGGAAATGCCGGCTGCGCCCATGCCCGTGGTCGCCAGCTTCACTTCCTCGATCTTCTTGCCGGTGATCGCCATCGCGTTGAGCACGGCCGCGCCGACGATGATCGCCGTGCCGTGCTGGTCGTCATGGAACACCGGGATCTTCATGCGCTCGCGCAGCTTGCGCTCGACCACGAAGCATTCCGGCGCCTTGATGTCCTCCAGGTTGATGCCGCCGAAGGTCGGTTCCAGCGAGGCGATGATGTCGACCAGCTTGTCCGGGTCGGTCTCATCCACTTCGATGTCGAACACATCGATGCCGGCGAACTTCTGGAACAGCACGCCCTTGCCTTCCATCACCGGCTTGCCGGCCAGCGCGCCGATGTTGCCCAGGCCCAGCACCGCGGTGCCGTTGGAGATCACCGCCACCAGGTTGCCGCGGGCGGTCAGCTCGCTGGCCTGCTGCGGGTCGGCCTTGATCGCTTCACAGGCGTAAGCCACGCCCGGCGAATACGCCAGCGACAGGTCGCGCTGGGTCAGCATGGGCTTGGTAGCGGAAACCTTGATCTTTCCCGGCGGGGACATCCGGTGGTAATCGAGGGCGGCCTGTTTGAAATCTTCGTTGGACATCGATGTGGGTTACATGAATGGGCAGAAGGGACAGGGGATGATACCCCCGTTGGAGCGTCCGGACCTGTCGCTATCCTGTCGCAACCATGCTGCGACCGCACAATTCCGTGCCGTATGCGACGGTACCGCGATACCAGCTTCGGCGCTGCCCATGACAGCCATGGGACGCCCTGAAACGCCGCGGGGCCGTACCACTGACGTGATCGGCCCCGCGGTACCACACACCTGGATCAGCCCTTGGCCGGCAGCGCCTCGGGCAGCGCATCGACCGGCGGCGGCAGTTCGCTCTCGCGGCCATCCAGCGCCAGCTGCAGGCGGTTGCGGTCCAGCGCGCCTTCCCAGCGCGAGACCACCACGGTGGCCACCGCATTGCCGATGAAATTGGTCAGCGAGCGGCATTCGCTCATGAACCGGTCCACGCCCAGGATCAGCGCCATGCCAGCCACCGGCACCTCCGGCACCACGGCCAGGGTGGCGGCCAGGGTGATGAAACCGGCGCCGGTGACACCCGCCGCGCCCTTGGAGCTGAGCATGGCGACCAGCAGCAGGGCGATCTGGTGGCCCAGGGTCAGTTCGGTGTTGGTGGCCTGGGCGATGAACAGTGCCGCCAGGGTCATGTAGATGTTGGTGCCGTCCAGGTTGAACGAGTAGCCGGTCGGGACCACCAGGCCCACCACCGACTTGCTGCAGCCGGCGCGTTCCATCTTCTCCATCAGCGACGGCAGCGCCGACTCCGACGAGGAGGTGCCGAGCACCAGCAGCAGTTCGGCCTTCAGGTAGCGCGCCAGCTTGAACACCGAGAACCCGCACAGGCGGCAGACCACACCGAGGATCACCGCCACGAACAGGAACGCGGTGAGGTAGAACGAGCCCACCAGCCAGGCCAGGTTGATCAGCGAGCCGACGCCGTACTTGCCGATGGTGAAGGCGATCGCACCGAAGGCACCGATCGGGGCGGCCTTCATCAAGATGTGCACCAGCTTGAACACCGGGGCGACCAGCGCCTCCAGGAAGTTCAGCACCGGCTTGCCCTTGTCGCCCACCATCGCCAGCGCGATGCCGAACAGCACGGCCACGAACAGCACCTGCAGGATGTTGCCATCGACAAAAGCGCTGAGCAGCGTCTTCGGGATGATGTCCATCAGGAAGCCGACCAGGGTCAGGTCATGCGACTTCTCGACGTAGCTGTGCACTGCGGTCTGGTCCAGCTCGGCCGGATTGATGTTCATGCCGGCGCCGGGCTGCACCACGTGCGCCACGATCATGCCGACAATCAGCGCCAGCGTGGAGAAGAACAGGAAGTACGCCATCGCCTTGGCGAACACCCGGCCCACCGTGCGCAGGTGGGTCATGCTGGCGATGCCGGTGACGATGGTGAGGAAGATCACCGGCGCGATGATCATCTTCACCAGGTTGATGAAGGCATCGCCGAGCGGCTTCATCTTCTCGCCGACCAGCGGTTCGTAGTGGCCGAGGATGGCACCCAGGACGATCGCCACGATCACCTGGAAGTACAGCTGGCGATAGATCGGCAACGGCTTTGCAGGCACCGGTGCTGCGGTCGGGATGTGCATGGCGGACTCCGGAAGGGGCGTTTTCAGGCACGTACGGCCCCGGGACTGCACGGGAGCCGTTACCGTGGAAACTGACCGCAGGCCCTGTACTGCACGCACAGGGGGGTGCGACCAATGGACGCCTTTGTACGCGCCAGGCACGCCGGCGCAGATAACCTATTGGTACTAGCCCCCCGGTTCAGGTGGCACAGGTGCCTACACTGGCGCCGCACCGCCCAGAAACGGGAAGGCCGGTGGCCCGGGCTGAACGGCTGGGCATGTCCCTGCGAAAGTTTCGGCCCCTGCGGCCGTTGATGTCCTGTCCACACGCAATCTGAGAGAGCCGCACCCAACATGCGCCCGAATCCCACCTTGCTGGCCCTGTCGCTGGCCGCCCTACCCGCCCTCGCTTCGGCTGCGGATTTCGACAACTGGCCGACCAAGTACACCTTCGGCGACGGCACCGAGTTGGCCGCTACCGCCAACATCGCCTACGACTACAACGACTTTTCCTCGGCCAGTGGCCTCGAGGACGACGACGCCGTGCGCCGCAAGGAATTCGGTGCGACGCTGAAGAAGAAGGGCGTGTACGACGCGATGGTCTACTACGACTTCCAGGCCGATACCTGGCTGGACGTGTTCGTGCGCTTCGAGAGCAAGGCCTTCTTCGGCCGTGACGTCGGCCGCTTCCGCTTCGGCTACATGAAGACCCCGGTCGGCCTGGATGCGAACACCTCTTCGCGTGCCGGCAGCTTCCTGGAAACCTCGCTGCCGGTGCAGGCCTTCTACGAAGGCCGCCGTACCGGTGTGGAATGGGTGCTGGAGCGCCCGCAGTACCTGCTGCAGGCAGGCGCCTATGGCGGCAAGGACCTGCAGGGCGACAACCCCGGCACCACCCAGGCGGTGCGTGCGGTGTGGACGCCGGTGAAGGCACCAGGTTACGTTATCCACCTGGGCCTGGCCTACTCGCAGGAGAACCCACGCGGCTACAGCGATGGCCGCGACGTGCACCACGAGGCCAGCGCCCGCCTGCGCGCGCGCCCGGAAGCCGGCCTGACCGACATCCGCTACGTCGATTCCGGCGCGCTGGTCACCGCCGACCAGATCCGCCGCACCGGCCTGGAAGGCATCTGGATCCGCGGCCCGTTCTCGCTGCAGGCCGAAGCGCTGCGCGCCACGGTCACCCGCCATGACGGCAAGCCCGACTTCACCGGCAGCGGCCAGTACGCGATGGCCAGCTGGGTGCTGACCGGCGAATCGCGGCCGTACAACGCCGGCGCGGTGGCCAACATCAAGCCGGCGCACAACTACGGTGCGGTCGAACTGGTGGCGCGTTACAGCCGCCTGGACCTCGACGATGGTGACATCCTGGGTGGCCGCCAGCACGACCTGACGTTGGGTGCGAACTGGTACCTGACCAGCCACTTCAAGTTCCAGGCCAACTACGTGAAGGTCGACGCCAGCCGTCGTGGCGTGCACAGCACGCCGGAGATCTTCGAACTGCGCGCGCAGATGCACTTCTGACCCCTTCCACGTCAGACCCCGGCGGGCGTGCACGCCACGCCCGCCGGCCCTGCGTAGACTGCCGCCATGTACTGGCTCAGCCGCCACCGGATGCTGTTGCTGACGATCCTGGTGATGGTCGGTGGCACCGTGCTGTGCGCGGTCGTCGCTGGCCATTACGCCTGGCGGCGCGCGCTCGGCGACGAAAGCAGCCAGGTGCAACGCCAGCTGCAGCTGTATGGCCAGGGCCTGCAACAGCGCATCGACCGCTTCGGCACCTTGCCGCAGGTCATGGCGCTGGATCCGGATCTGCTGCACGCACTGCGTGTGCCGCCCTCGCCCGGCGAACGGCAGCGACTGAACCTGAAGCTGCAACGTGCCAATGAAGTCACCCGGGCCTCGACCCTGACCCTGGTCGGCCACGATGGTGTGGCGGTGGCGGCCAGCAACTGGGACCAACCGACCAGCAACGTCGGCGAGAACTACAGCTACCGCCCCTACTACCGCCAGGCGCTGGCGCAGGGCCGTGGCCGCTTCTACGGCATCGGCATGACTACCGGCGTGCCCGGCTATTACCTTTCGCAGGCCATCGAGGATGACGGCAAGCGGCTCGGCGTGGTGGTGATCAAGGTCGAGCTGTCCGCGCTGGAACAGGAATGGTTGAGCAGCCCGGACGTGGTGCTGGCCAGCGACGACCATGACGTCGTGTTCCTGTCCAACCGGGACAGCTGGCGCTACCGGCTGCTGCGTCCGCTGCGTGCAGGTGAGCGCCGCGAAATGCTCGATGCACGTCAGTACGCCGACCGTGCCCTGCAGCCCTTGCGTGCACGTACCGAAGACGTGCTGTCCGATGGCGGCCGCATGGTGCGGCTGCTGGATCCTGCGCTGCCGCAGCCGATGCTGTGGCAAAGCCTGGCGCTGCCCGCCGAGGGCTGGAACCTGCACCTGCTGCACGACGCCGGCGCCGCTACTGCTGCCGGTCGCGCGGCCGCCCTGACCGGCGGTGCCGCGTGGCTGGCCTTGGGCTTCCTGGTGCTGTTCGTGCAGCAGCGCAGGCGCTTGGCCAAGCATCGCCTGCGCAGCCGCCGCGAACTGGAAACCCTGCTCAAGCAGCACGCACAGGAGCTGCGTACCGCACAGGATGGCCTGCTGCAGGCCGCCACCGACGCCGACAGTGGTCTCAGCCGCAGCCTCGAACACCTGCCGCAGGGTGTGGTGGTGATCGACCGCGACCTGCGCCTGGTCGCGTGGAATTCGCGCTATCTGGAACTGTTCCGGTTCCCGGCAGACCTGGTGCGCGTGGGCCGGCCGATCGAGGAACTGTTCCGTTTCAATGCCCGTCGTGGCCTGCTCGGTCCCGGCCCGGTGGACGAGGCCATCGAGCGCCGCCTGAACCACCTGCGCAGTGGCCGCCCGCACATGCGCGAGAGCGAAAAGGACGACGGCACGGTGCTGGAGATCCGCGGCAATCCCCTGCCTGATGGCGGCTTCGTCACCAGCTACGCCGACATCACCAGCTACAAGAATGCCGCGCGCGAACTGCGCTCGCTGGCCGATGCGCTGGAACACCGCATCGCCGAACGCACCCGTGACCTGGACGAGGCGCGGCGCGAGGCCGAGCAGGCCAACCGCTACAAGACCCGCTTCGTCGCCTCGGCGGTGCACGACCTGCTGCAGCCGCTCAACGCTGCGCGCATGTTCGTCTCGGTGCTGCGCGGCAAGCTGGGCGACCCGGCGCAGCAGCAGACTGCCGATCATATCGATGCCGCGCTGGCGGCGCAGGACGCGATCCTCAACAGCCTGCTGGATATAGCGCGCTTGGAGTCGGGCAGTCTGCCGACCCGTGTGCAGGCGTTCCGGCTCGGACCTTTGCTGCAGACGCTGGCGCGCGAGTTCGGCATCGCCGCACAGTCGCGTGGCCTGGTGGTCGACTGGGTCGATACCGATGCGGTGGTGGTCAGCGATGAAGCCCTGTTGCGCCGCATCCTGCAGAACTTCCTGTCCAACGCGCTGCGCTATAGTGAACGCGGCCGCGTGCTGCTCGGCTGCCGTCGCCGTGAAGGCATGCTGTGGATCGAGGTGCACGACCAGGGCCCCGGCATTCCCGACGCGTTGCAGGGCGAGATCTTCGAGGAGTTCCGCCGCCTGCACGACGGCCAGCAGCGCGGCGCTGGCCTTGGCCTGGCCATCGTCGATCGCATCGGTCGCCTGCTCGGGCATCCGATCCGGCTGCGCTCGCAGCTGGGCCAGGGCAGTGTGTTCGCGGTAGGCGTTCCGTTCGGTGAAGCCAGCGCGATTCCCGCCACGGCACCCGCGCCGGTGCTGGTGCAGGAACCGGCCGCGGACAATCCGCTGCGCGGGCGCCGGGTGTGGGTGATCGACGACGATCCACACGTCTGCGCGGCCAGCCGCGCGCTGCTGGAGCGCTGGGGCTGCGAGGTGGCGCTGGCCGATGGCCCACAGGCGGCGCTGCAGGTGGCAGCAACAGGCGCGGTACCGGAGCTGGTGCTGCTGGATGTGCGCATGGGCGATCACCACGGGCCGGTGCTGTACGAGACGTTGGCCGAGTTGTGGCAGGCCCGCCCGCCGGTGGTGCTGGTCACTGCCGAGCGCGATGCGGGATTGCGTGAGATGGCCGTCGAACGCGGCTGGGGAATGATCGCCAAGCCGGTTAAGCCACCGGCGCTGCGGGCGCTGATGAGTCAGTTGTTGATCCGGCATCGCGGGTAGTTTCCAGCCAACGGCGCAGCCCCTCGTGGGTGGTGTCTGGTTGGTCGTGGAAAGCAAAAGCCGTGGGTGGGCCGGTCGGGCTGGGTGCGCGGGGGACGCCGTGAATCCGTCCCTGGAGGCTTGGCAGCCGCATCCATGCGGCTGACACCCCCGCGCACCCAACCCGACCGGCCTCCGACAGATTTCGGTGGCCTGCACCCACGAAGAAGAAAATAAGATCAAAAGCGGGTCGCGCGCTGCGCTTGCTCGTGTAGAGCCGAGCCCATGCTCGGCTTCACGGACCGTCCAGAAAGCAGCCGAGCGTGGGCTCGGCTCTACAAAAAGCAGCCTGTCAGGCTGTCTTTGCTTTTGATCTTCTTTTCTCTTCCGCGGGTGGACGCGCACGGAACCTGTCCGTGGCCGGGCAGGTGGGCTGCGCAGGGGCGTGAGCCGCATGGATGCGGCGACCGAGCTTACATGGACGTACTTGCAGCGGCCCCTGCGCAGTCCACCTGCCCGGCCTCACCCATGAACTGCTCTACGTGTCCACCCACGAGGGGCTGCGCCGTTGGCTGGAAACTACAACCCGATGCCGGCGTCGCCCTCGGGCTCCAGCGCCTTCACCAGCACCGCTGCCTGCGTTCGGCTATGGCACTCGAGTTTTTTCAGGATGGCGGTGACATGCACCTTCACCGTGTTCTCGGCCAACCCCAGCGTATAGGCGATCTGCTTGTTGAGCAGGCCATCGGCCAGGCACAGCAGCACGCGGAACTGCTGCGGGGTCAGCTGGGCCAGACGGCTGGCCAGCAGCGCATCGGCCTCCGAGCGCTCGGCGGCCATTGCCGGGAACCACAGGCCGCCGTCGAGCACCGCCTGCACGGCCTCGCCGATGGTCTCGGCCGGGGCCGACTTCGGGATGAAACCGGCCGCGCCGAACTGCTGGGCACGGCGGATCACCCGCGGATGGTCGTTGGAGGAGAGGATCACCACCGGAATGTCGGGATGCGAGCCACGCACGTGCAGCAGCGCGGAAAAGCCGTGCGCGCCAGGCATGGTCAGGTCGAGCAGCACCAGGTCCACGTCCGGCTGCGCGTCGAGCGTCTCGGCCAATGCCTCGGCGCTCGCAACCTCGCGCACCTGTGCCAACGGCAGGCTCTGCCGCAAGGACTGCACCACCGCCGAACGCAGCAGCGGGTGGTCATCGGCGATCAGGATGGTGTATTCGCTCATACCGCCATTGTACGGGCAGGTCGCCGCCTCAGCGCCCGGCCGGCTCGACGCTGCTGCGCCAGGCATCGAGAAACTGGCGACGCTTGAGCGCGTCCAGATACACCAGCAGGCCCGGACCCAGCTGGATCGGGCGGCGGCTGCGGCCCGGCGCATCATCGCCGCGCGCGTTGCCGGTCACGATCGGCATCAGCCGTGCCTCGCGCGACAGCACCTGTTGGCCGCGTGGCGACAGCAGGTAGTCGAGGAAGCGCCGGGCTTCTTCCGGGTGTGGGCCGGTGCGCGGGATGACTGCGGTGCGCAGCACCACCAGCGTGTAGTCCTCGGGCTCCACAATGCCCAGCGGCGCGCCGGCATCAACGCGCGCCTGCGCGTAGGAGCCAAGCACGTTGTAGACCAGCGACAGCTGGCCACTGGCCACCTGGTCCAGCAGCACGCCAGTACGCTCCTCGCGCACCACGTCGTTGTCGCCGAGCGCGCCCAGCAGCGCGCCGGCAATGCTGCCGCGCTGCGCGTCCTGGGTCGCCAACAGGTAGCCGACGCTGCTGCGCTCGATGTCATAGGTGCCGACCCTGCCGCGCAGGGGTGCACCTTCAGCACGCAGCCGGTCCAGCAGCTGGCGGCGCGTGTGCGGCACCTTGGCCGAAGGAATCGCGCGGGTGTTGTAGACCATCACCACCGGCTCGTAGCTGATGCCGAACGCCTCGTTGCGCCACTGTGCCCAGGCCGGCAGCGCGGCGGTCTGCGCCGAACGGTGTGGCAGCGCGTGACCGTCATTGACCAGTTTGGTCTGCAGGTCCATGCCGCTGGAGATCAGCAGGTCCGGTGATGCCGGGCCGCCGCGGTCGTGCAGGTACCGCGCGTACAGGTCCTGGGTGATGATGTCCTCGTACACCACCTCGGTGCCGGGGTGCAGGCGCTGGTAGTCGGCGATGACCACCGCGAACACTTCGATGTCGGTGGTGCCGTGGATGCGCAGCTGAGCGGTGGCCGCTCCCTGTGCGGGAAAACGGCGCACATCGCCGGGCGCAGCCAACACCGGCAGGGCCAGCAGCAGGGCAACGGCCGTGGCAAACAAGCGGATCATGAACTGCTCCGTGGCAAGCGGATGGTGGCGATAAGCCCGCCCTGCGGGCGGTTGCTCAGGTCGATGCGGCCGCCATGACTGTCGACCACGCGCTTGACGATGGCCAGGCCCAGCCCGGCACCGCCGGACGGCGCGCCCTCACCACGCGCGAAGCGCTCGAACACGCGCTCGGCATCGGCCGCAGCGATGCCCGCGCCATGGTCGGCGATGGTCAGCACGGCCTGCTCGCCTTCCACGGTAAGGGCAATCTGCAAGTCGCCGTCACCGCCGTACTTCAGTGCGTTGTCGACCAGGTTCTTGATCGCCTCGCGCAGCAGCAGCGCATCGCCGTGCACCAATGCCGGTTCGGCGGTCATCGCCAACTGCACGCGCGGCGCCGGACCGGCCTGCGGCAGCGCTTCATGCAGGGCCTGGTGCACGGTCTCAGCCAGGTCCACCGCTGCAAAGCGCTGCAGATGCGAACGATGGATCACGCTGGCATCGCTGAGCAGCTGGTTCAGCAGCCGGCTCATATGGGTGGCGTTGCGCTCGATCGCCTGCAGGCTGCGCCGCATGTCCTCCGGATCGTCATCATCCAGCGCCAGCTGTGCCTGTGCGCGCAATGCCGCCAGCGGCGTGCGCATCTGGTGCGCAGCCTCGGCCATGAACGCGCGCAGTGTCTCGTTGCTGCTGGACAGGCGTTCCATGAAGCGGTTCAGCGCCGCCACCATCTGGTCCATCTCGCGCGGAACGCGGGCATCCAGCGGCTTCAGGTCGGACGGCTCCCGTCGCGACAGCTCGCGCTCCACCCGCACCAGCGGCCGGAATGCGCGATGCACGCCGAACGCCACCAGTGCCAGCAGCAGCCCGGACAGCACGCCGATCGCCAGCAACGCGCGATTGACCATGTCCTGCGCGACCGCTTCACGCGCACGCCGGGTCTGGCCGACCTGGACCTGCACCTCGCCCTGCGCCGAGGCAGCGGCGAAGCTGCGGCCGACCACCACGAAGCGCACGGTCTCGCCGCTGTAGGTGGCATCGAACAGCTGCGGCTGGGTACCGGGCCGGCGCGGCGCTGCCGGCAGGTCATCGTAGCCGGTGATCAGCGTGCCGCGGCTGTCCGCCACGCGATAGAACACGCGGTCCTCCGGCGCCATCGCCAGCAGGTCCAGCGCCGCATACGGCAGATCGACCTGCCACTGCCCATCGACCAGCGCCACCGAATCGGCGATGGACAGCGCCGAGGACACCAGCAGGTGATCGTAGGAACGGTTGGCGGCACGCTGGCCGTAATCGCGTGCGGCGAACAGCAGGGCCACCGCGAACACCGCCAGCAGCACGCCGAGATAGAGCAGCAGCGTGCGCCGCAGCGAACCCGGCGCCGCAGTCGCAGCGCGCGCGTCAGCCATCGGCGTCGGCATGGGTATCGCTGGCCTCCAGCAGATAGCCGACACCGCGCACCGTGGTGATGCGCAGCGGTGCGCCCGCCAGCTTCTTTCTCAGGCGGCCAACATACAACTCGATGGCATTCGGCCCCGCTTCGTCATCGAAACCGAACAGGCCGTTGCCGATCTCATCCTTGCCGACCACTTGGCCGAGGCGCCCGACCAGGATCTCCAGCAGGCGGTACTCGCGGTTGGGCAGTTCGATCGGTTCGCCGTCGAGGCTGACCCGGTGCGCAGCGTTGTCGAACTGGAAGCCGCCGATCTGCACCACTTCGCTGGCCTGGCCACGCGCACGCCGCAGCAGCACACGGCAGCGCGCTTCGAACTCGCGGAAATCGAATGGCTTGCCCAGGTAATCGTCGGCACCGACATCCAGCGCCTGCACGCGATCCTCGATGCCATCGCGCGCGGTCAGCATCAGCACCGGCGTGCTGTCACCGCGCTCGCGCATGCCGGCCAGCACGCGCAGGCCATCGAGCTTGGGCAGGCCGATGTCCAGCACCACCAGGTCGAAGCTCTGGTAGCGCAGCACGCTGGCGGCGGCCAGGCCATCGGCCTGCCAGTCCACGGCGTGCCCGCTGCGGCGCATCCGGCGGATGATCGCATCGGCCAGATCCGGGTTGTCTTCGACCAGCAGCAGGCGCATGGGCACACGGGTGGGAGGGGAACCGAATGCTACCGCATGCCGCCGCCGCGCTTGCTGGGCACGGCACGGCGAGATCGGCGACACGCTTTTCGCTGCACCGCACAAACCGCTGACAGGACGATGACAGCTTGCCCGACCCAGACTGCGGCCGCGCACCGTCCGGTGCCCACGATTGCCGCGCGCCTGGCGCGCACCTGGGAGGGTTTGTGGAATTCACGTTTGCCTGGCGGCGTCCTGCCGCCATGATGGCGCTGGCTGCCCTGTCGGCGCCGGCCTTCGCTGCCGAAGACGACCGCCCGGTCACCGCCACCCTCGGTGGCCGCCTGCACCTGGACTTCGCCACCTTCGACAACGACAACCGCGGCACCCCGAACAAGGACGACACCGAGATCCGTCGCGCCTGGCTTGACGTGTCCGGCAAATTCTTCGTGGTCGACTACAAGCTGGAAGCCGACTTCTCCGGCGACCGCGTCGAGGCCAAGGATGTCTACCTGGCACGCAGCTTCGGCGAGGCCGGCAAGCTGACCGTCGGCCAGTTCAAGCAGTACTTCTCGCTGGATGACCGTACCAGCTCCAACTACGGCAGCTTCCTGGAGCGCGGCAACGCCGGCACCACGCTGGCGCCGCTGTACCGCCTGGGTGCGTCCTGGCAGGCCAATCCGGGGGATTTCACCTGGGCGGCCAGCCTCTACAGCCTGGAGAGCATCGACGCCTGGCAGGTGAAGGGCCGCGCGGCGGGTGGTCGCGTCACCTGGGCGCCCACGCCCAGCGACGGTGACGTGCTGCACCTGGGCCTGTCGCTGGCCCGCGAGGCCTACGACAACCCGGGGGCCAACGGCGTGCCCGGCCTGCGCATCCGTCCGCGCCCGGCCGGCCACCTGTCCGACAACAGCCGCCTGACCCTGGTCGACTTCTCCGCCGGCCGCGATACCGACGTCAACAAGTGGTCGCTGGAATACGCGCAGGTGCGCGGCCCGCTGTCGTGGCAGGGCGAGTTCGGTGGCGCCACCTTCGATGACGGCGCCCAGCGCGGCGACGTGATGGCGGCCTACGGCATGCTCAGCTGGTTCGTCACCGGCGAAAGCCGTGCCTACGACCGCAAGACCGGCCGCTTCGCACGGGTCAAGGACATCCGCCACAAGGCTGGGGCCTTCGAAGTGGCGCTGCGTTACGACCAGATGTGGGGCGCGCAGCACCTCGATGGCGCGCCGGACCTGCGCCGTGGCAGCACCGAAGCCTGGACGCTGGGTGGCAACTGGTACCTGCGCGACAACCTGCGCTTCATGCTCAACGTGATCGAAAGCCGCAACCGCGACCGCCTGGCCGGGGTCACGGTGGACCGCACGCGCGCGGTCACCGGCCGCCTGCAGTACGACTTCTAAGCCAGCTGTGCCGGGCAAACCACCCGGCCCCCTTCCACTCCCCACGTCCTGTTTTCGCAAGGAGTCCGCAGATGATGCTGAGCATCCTCGGCTTTGGCATGGTCATTACGTTCATGTACTTGATCATGAGCAAACGCCTGTCGCCGCTCGTCGCCCTGATCACCATCCCCATCCTGTTCGCGCTGATTGGCGGCTTCGGCGCCGGCATCGACGAAATGATGCTGGAAGGCATCAAGAAGATAGCGCCGACCGGCGTGATGCTGATGTTCGCCATCCTATACTTCGGGGTGATGATCGACGCCGGCCTGTTCGATCCGCTGGTAAGGGTGATCCTGCGCTTCGTCAAGGGCGACCCGATGAAGATCGTGCTTGGCACGGCGGTGCTGGCGATGCTGATCTCGCTCGATGGCGACGGTTCGACCACCTACATGATCACCGTCTCGGCGATGCTGCCGCTGTACCAGCGCCTCGGCATGAACGCGCTGAACATGACCTGCGTGACCATCCTGGCCGGCGGCGTGATGAACCTGACCCCGTGGGGCGGCCCGACCGCACGCGCGGCCACCGCGCTGCACGTGGACCCGGCCGATGTGTTCGTGCCGCTGATCCCGTCGATGGTGATCGCCTGTGCCGGCGTGCTGCTGCTGGCCTGGTACCTGGGCCTGAAGGAACGCCGTCGCCTTGGCGTGGTGACCCTGCCCAAGGGCGGCAGCTGGATGGACAACAGCGTGTCCGATGACAGCAATCCGCTGCCGACCGTGGAAGACGCCGAGGACATCAAGCGTCCGAAGCTGCTGTGGGTCAACCTGGCCCTGACCGTGGCGCTGATGACCGCGCTGATCATCGGCGTGCTGCCGATGCCGGTGCTGTTCATGGTCGGCTTCGCCATCGCCCTGGTGATCAACTACCCGAACCTGGCCGAGCAGCGCCGCCGCGTGGTCAACCATGCCGGCAACGTGCTGTCGGTGGTGTCGCTGATCTTCGCTGCGGGCATCTTCACCGGCATCCTCAACAACACCGGCATGGTCGAGGCGATGTCACACAGCTTCCTGGCGGTGATTCCGGAGTCGTGGGGCCCGTACCTGGCGGTGATCACCGCCGTGGCGTCGATGCCGTTCACCTTCTTCATGTCCAACGACGCGTTCTACTTCGGCGTGCTGCCGATCCTGTCCGAGGCCGCCGGCAACTACGGCATCACCCCGGTGGAAATGGCGCGCGCCTCGCTGGCCGGCCAGCCGGTGCACCTGCTCAGCCCGCTGGTGCCCTCCACCTACCTGCTGGTGGGCCTGGCCAAGGTCGAATTCGCCGACCACCAGAAGTTCACCCTGAAGTGGGCCATCGCCATCTCGATGCTGCTGATGATCGGCAGCCTGCTGTTCGGCCTTTACCCCCTCGCCGCCTGACCCTTTGCCAAGGAGCCTTCTGCAATGACGCTTCGAATCGCTTACGTCACCAGTGGAATGGGCAGTGTCGGCACTGCCATCTGCCAGAGCCTGGCCCGCAGCGGCCACACCGTGGTTGCCGGCTGCGCGCCGAACTCGCCGCGCAAGGCCAACTGGCTGCGCGAGCAGCGCGAACAGGGCTTCGACTTCATCGCCTCCGAAGGCAACGCCACCGACTGGGCCTCGACCAGCGCCGCGTTCGCCAAGGTCCGCGCAGAAGTCGGTGAAGTGGACGTGCTGGTCAACAACTCCGGCGGCAGCCGCGACCTGCTGTTCCGGCAGATGACGGTGGAAGACTGGAATGCGGTGATCGCCTCCAACCTCAATGCGCTGTTCAACCTGACCAAGCAGGTGGTCGATGGGATGGCCACGCGTGGCTGGGGCCGCATCATCAACATCGGTTCGGTCAGCGCCCACAAGGGCCAGATCGGCCAGGTGAACTACGCCACCGCCAAGGCCGCGATGCACGGTTTCAGCCGTGCACTGGCCGCCGAAGTGGCCTCGCGCGGGGTCACCGTCAACACGCTGTCGCCGGGTTACATCGCCAGCCAGGCGATCAGCAGCTTCCCGCCGGATGTACTGGATCGGCTGGCCGCCTCGGTGCCGGTGCGCCGGCTGGGTCGGCCCGAGGAAGTGGCCGGCCTGTGCGCGTGGCTGGCCTCGGATGAAGCCTCGTACGTGACCGGTGCCGACTATCCGGTCAACGGTGGCCTGTACATGGGTTGAGCCCTCCCCCACGGAGTGCGCGGGGCCGGTGAATCTTCGTTCGCGAGGGGGATCCGGCCCCTTTTTCTATCGGGTTGCAGGACACGCACGGGGGCCTGCGTCGTTCGTTGGTTTCTCGTAAAGAAGGTTTCATGTTCCGTTCGCATAGTGGCCATGCACCGCGCACGTGTGCCGGTGACCACCCCCCATGCAACGGACCACCATGCAGACCCGACACCTGACGATCGCCGTGGCGATCGCGCTCTCCGCCGCCACCAGCGCCCATGCCGCCACCGCCGCCGATACCGGCGCCAGCACCGATGCCGCGCTGAGCGCGCAGACGCTGGACACCGTCTCCGTGATCGGCCAGGGCGAGACCCGCCAGGTGCAGCGCATCACCACCGTCGACAAGCAGGTGCTGCCGCCGGGTACCAGTGGCCAGAAGATCCTCGACCGCCTGCCGGGCGTGTCGGTGCAGTCCAACGATGCCTTCGGTGCCAATGAGGAATCGCAGACCATCAGCCTGCGTGGCTTCGACAAGAGCCGCCTCGGCTACACGCTGGACGGCATCCCGCTGGGTGACAACAGCTACGGCAACTACAACGGCCTGAGCATTGCCCGCGCGATCATTGCCGAGAACCTGGCCGGTGCCGAGCTGTCGCAGGGCATCGGTTCGCTGGGCGTGGCTTCGACCAGCAACCTGGGCGGCACCATCCAGTATTTCTCGATGGACCCGTCCACTGAATTCGGTGGCCGCGCCAGCGTCACCGTCGGCGACAACAACCAGCGCCGTGGCTACCTGCGTGTGGACACCGGCGACCTCAACGGCTTCTCGGCCTATGTGTCCGGCGTGCACCAGGACCAGGACATGTGGGCCGCGCCGTACCAGAACCAGACCACCCGCCAGTTCAACGCCAAGGCCGTGTGGAATATCGGCGACCACCGTTTCGGTGCGTTCGTGGCGACCTCGCGCGCCAGCCAGGCCAACTACGCCTACCTGTCCAAGGACATGCTGGCCCGCGGCCTGGGCTATGACTGGAACATCTACGCACCGGACTGGGACCGCGCCGTCGCTGCTGCGTACTGCGCGCCGGGCACCTACAACAAGGCGCGCTGCAGGTTCAGCGGCGGCGTCAACAGCATCGACGATGCGTACTACCAGAGCCGTGCACTTCGCGACGACAACCTCTATTCGGTCGATGCCGACCTGCGCCTGGGCGAGCAGGGTCGCCTGAAGCTGCTGGCCTACCACCACGACAACCGTGGCCAGGGCCACTGGTGGGCACCGGGCCAGCCGTCCTACCCGGGCACCGACAGGATGCTGCCGATTTCGATCCGCAGCACCAACTACACGATCAACCGCGATGGTGTGACCGCCGCGCTGTCGTGGACGGTGGGCATCCACGAACTGGAGGCCGGCCTGTGGTACGAGCAGAACGACCATAACGTGTCGCGCAACTTCTACTACATCAGCGGCCCGTTCCTGGACGACCTGTACCTGAAGAACCCGGACCGCCTGCTGTTCAACCAGGATTTCGACATCCGCACGCGCCAGTTCTACGTGCAGGACCGCATGCGCTTCCTCGACCAGCGCCTGACCGTGGACGTGGGCATCAAGAGCCCGAACACCCGCATGCGCGCCACCGCCCAGCCGGGCGTGGAAACCAGCATCGCTTCGGGCACGCTGACCGCCAAGAAGTCGGTGCTGCCGCAGGTGGGCCTGGGCTTCAAGCTCAACGCCAACAATGAACTGTTCGCCTCGTACGCCGAGAACATCGCCGCCTTCGTCGGTGGCGGCAGCGGTGGCCCGTTGCAGGTGTCGCCGGAATCGTTCGCAGCCAGCGCCGGGCTGGAACCGGAGAAGTCCAAGAGCCTGGAAGCCGGCTTCCGTACCTTCGGCGAGAAGTACCAGGCCTCGATCGCGGCCTACAACGTGAAGTTCGACAACCGCCTGCTGTCGCTGAACCCGTGTTCCAGCATCGAAGTCGGCACGCGTCCGGAGTGCGTAACGCGCTTCATCAATGTCGGTTCGGTGAAGAGCCACGGCGCGGAACTGACCTTCATCCTCAAGCCGATCGACGGCCTGCAGTGGTACAACGCGCTGTCCTGGAACAAGACCACCTACGAGGATGACTACACCTCGGGCGGCGCGATCGTGCCGGTGGCCGGCAAGATCACGGTGGATACGCCGCAGCGCATGGCCTCCAGCGAGATCAGCTGGAACCGCGATGGCTTCTTCGCCAGCCTGCGTGCCAAGTACACCGGCAAGCGCTACTACACCTACACCAACGACCAGTCGGTGCCGGGGGTGACCACCTTCGACGCCGGTGCAGGCTACGACTTCGGCCCGGGCCTGGGCCTGCGCAACGTTCGGGTGTCGTTGAATGCGACCAACCTGACCAACAAGCGCTACGCCGGCCAGCTGAGCTCGTTCGCACCGACCGATCCGAAGGGCACGCGCTATGCGATCCATGCGAGCGCACCGCGGCAGCTGTTCATGACGGTGGCGGCGGAGTTCTAAGTCAAAAGCGGGCGCTGCGGCGCGTTGATTGTTCCTGCATGGCGTGGGTAGGCAGGCCCATGCAGGACACGCCGTAAACCCATCCATGGGGGCTCGATGGCGCCATCCATGGCGCCAACGGTCCTGCGCCGGCCCATCCGACCCTGCTCGACGGTTTCCCGCGCCACGGTGCGGAGGACAAAGAAGAGCAAGAGCAAAGAGCCGGGCATTGCCCGGCTCTTTGCTTTTCAAGATTTTCAAGCGCAATCCCTTCGGCGCGCTGATGTGCTGCCGCCCGCGCGGGAAACTGTCTGGCGGCGGTGGCGTACCCTGGCCAGGACCGTGAGGCGCATGGATGCGCCGATCGAGCCCCCATGGATGGGTTTACGGCGTGTCCTGGCCAGGGTGCGCCACCGCCGCCCAGCGATATCAATCGAGGCGCCAGCGCATCATCCCGCCAACGCATTTCATTCCGGCGCCAGCTGGTCCATCCGTATCCGGTTGGCAAACAGCGAAAACGCCAGCATGCCGGCCAGCCCATTCGCCCGGCTCACCCAATGCGGCAGCCAGCGCGGTGGCTTCAGCACCCCCGCCTCGAACAACGGTGCGAACGCGATCGCATCGGCCAGGCTCATCTTGCCGGCGAACAACCAGCGGCAGACCTGCAGGCGGTCCTCGGCCAGCATGTGGCGGAAGAAGGTATGCACCGACACCAGGCCGCGCAGGTACACCGTGTCCTTGGTGAAGGCCAGGCCGCCACTCGGCGGCACCCCACGGAACACGCGCTGTGCCGACGCAAAGCTCTCTTCGGCGTTCTGCCCGGCATCGCAGAAGTAGCGGAACACCTCGATGAAGTCGGCGCCTTCGCGGGCCATCGCGATCGCTTCAGTGCGCAGACTGATTCGCTTCAGGCGCTCGATGTCGATGCTGCCGGTGATCTGTTCGGCGAAGGTAGCCAGCCCTTCCTGGGTGGCCGTCACCCGCGGCGAGGACAACGCCAGGCTGGGCAGCACCGGTTGTTCGCGGCCATTCAAGGCGGTCAGCGAATGCACCAGCGCTTCGTGGTGGAACAGCTGCGCGCGGTCGTAGGCACTGAAGCGCGCACTGGTGCGCAGGCGGATGCGGGTCGGTCCGGCAGCGGCCTTGGACACCAGCTCTGGATCGAGCTGCACCTGGATGATGCGCGATTCGAAGAACGCATCCAGGTCATTCTGCAGCTGCAGCTGCAGGGCAATGGCCGAGACCGGCACCTGCTCTTCCGGCGCCAGCAGTTCGTGATCGAGTTCGGCAGCAATCTGGATGAAGTGACGCGCCGCTTCGCGCGTGCTCGGGCCATTGCCTGGCAACGGCTGCTCGGGCGCGCCGAACAGCTGCACCGAACAGGTATCGACGGCGGCAGTGCCCAGCCCCTCAAGCAGCTGCGCGGCCAGGTCCCAGCTCTGTGCCGACTGCCGCACGTAGTGGCCCAGCGGATGAGTATCATCGCAGTCGGCGGCGATCGCAGCCAATGCGCGGCGCTCCTCGCTGAAATCCAGCCTCGGGTAATCCACCTTCGGCAGCACCGGCTGGCCACGTGCCACGCTGTCCAAGAACGGGGCCTGCAGCGTGGCCGGCCAGCTGGTCAGCCCCAGCAGGCGGATGCCTCCCACGGCCTCGACCAGGCGCGCATCGAGCGCTGCATGGTGGGCCACCTCACGGTCCAGCGTCGCGGTCGGTTCCATGGGCGGACTATAGCGCCCTGCCCTTGCTTTGGTAGGTGCCAACCTTGGTTGGCATGCGCCGACGGCGGGCTGCGGACAGATTCGTGCCAACCAAGGTTGGCACCCACCCGAAGCAGGCAGACGCGGGTTCAATACAGGGGTCGGAGCCCATTGCGAGGCAATGGGATCCGACCCCGACACCCATCAGCGCCGGCGCGGCTTGGCGGCCGGGCGGAACTGCTGGCCCTTGCCCTTCCTGCCGCCACGTTCCTGCGCGGTCTCGGCCTGGCGCACCGCCAGCTTGGCGGCAGCGGCGGCCACTTCTTCCTTCAGCTTGAAATAGTTCAGCAGCCGGCTCTCTTCGATCTCGCCAGCGTCGATCGCTGCGCGGACAGCACAGCCCGGTTCCTGCTGGTGCTTGCAGTCGTTGAAACGGCACTGCGTGGCCAGCGCTTCGATGTCGGCGAAGCCACCTTCGGACAGCGTTTCTTCGCCGGTCGGTTTCAGCTCGCGCATGCCGGGGGTGTCGATCAGGCAGGCGCCGGTCGGAAGCGGCATCAACGCGCGATGGGTGGTGGTGTGGCGGCCGCGCGAATCGTTGGCACGCACCGCGTTGGTCTTCATCCGCTGCTCGCCGAGCAGGGTGTTGGTCAGCGTGGATTTGCCGGCACCGGAGGAGCCCACCAGCACCACCGTGCGCCCCGGGCCCAGCCACGGTTGCAGCACCGCCACACTGTCGGCATCCAGGCCGTTGATCGCATGCAACGCGATGCCCTGCATCTCCAGTTCTTCCAGCACCGCCAGCGCATCCTCGCTGTACTCGGTCTGGTCGGCCTTGGTCAGCACCACCACCGGTTCGGCGCCGCCACCGCCGACCAGCAGCAGGTAGCGCTCGATGCGGCGCGGATTGAAGTCGGCATCCAGGCCACAAACGATGAACACCGTATCGATGTTCGCTGCGATCACCTGCTGGTGGTAGTGCTCGCCCGCCGCGCCACGCTTGATCGCGGTGCGACGCGGCAGCAGCGCAACGATGCGGATGCCGTCCAGCAGCACCCAGTCGCCCACTGCAGGCCGCTCGTGGCTGGGGAAGCGCGGGCGCTGCCATTCCGGCAGTGACTCCGCTTTGATCGCCGCATCCGGGCCATCGGCCACCACGTAATGGGTCCGGTGCTGCTCGATCACCCGCGCCGGGCGGGCCTGCGGGTGCGCGGCCATCATGGCCTGCCAGTCGGCCTGCTGCGCCGGGCCCGGCCAGGGCCAGCCGATGGTCTGCAGGGCGATGAAATCGGGGGTCTGGGTCATCGCCGCCATTCTACCTGTGACGGCCCCCGGCCAGCCCAGCAATGGCAGGCGCGGAGCCGTTGCCATGCACTGCAGCAATTCCGGTAGGATGGAATCCCCATGCCTTTTGACGGCCCAGCCCCCATGTCCACCCTTTCGCCCAAGCCCCTGGCCATCCGCGAGCGCCTTTCCGAAGTGCGCTACGAGATCCGCGGAGAGCTGGCCCGGCGAGCGCGGGAGCTGGAGGCGCAGGGCCGCAAGCTGATCAAGCTCAACATCGGCAACCCGGGCAACTTCGGTTTCCGCGCACCCGAGCACCTGCAGCGCGCGATCGCCGACGACATGGGCCGCACCGACCCGTACACCCACCAGCAGGGCCTGCCGGTGGCGCGTGAAGCCATCGCCGATTACTACGTCCGCCGCGGCGCACCGGATGCACACCCGGACCGCGTGTTCGTCGGCAACGGTGTCAGCGAGCTGATCGACCTGTCGCTGCGCGCACTGCTCAATCCGGGCGATGAGGTGCTGGTGCCGTCGCCGGACTACCCGCTGTGGTCGGCCTCCACCATCCTCAACGATGGCCGACCGGTGTACTACCGCTGCGCCGCCGAAAACGGCTTCCAGCCGGACCCGAGCGAGATCGAGACGCTGGTGTCGTCACGCACCCGCGCCATCGTGCTGATCAACCCGAACAACCCCAGCGGCGCCAGCTACCCGCGTGAACTGCTGGAGCGCGTGGTCGAGATCGCACGACGCCACAACCTGCTGTTGCTGGTCGATGAGATCTACGACCAGATCCTGTACGACGATGCGGTGTTCCAGCCGGTCGCGCCGCTGGCCGGCGACCATCCGTGCCTGACCTTCAGCGGCCTGAGCAAGGTGCACCGTGCCTGCGGCTGGCGCGTGGGCTGGGCCCACCTCAGCGGCGACGACGCGCGCCTGGGCGACTTCCGCGCCGCGCTGGACCTGCTGGGCGCGCTGCGCCTGTGCGCCAACGTACCGGGCCAGTACGCCATCGAGGCCGCAGTGAACGGCCCGGACACCATCTCCGAACTGTGCACCCCGGGTGGCCACCTGTATGAAACCCGCCGTGCGGTGATCGACGCCTGCGAAGCCAGCGAGCACCTGTCGCTGGTCGCGCCGGCCGGTGCGCTGTATGCGTTCCCGGCCGTGGTCGGTGCCGCTGCCAAGGGCTTTGACGACCACAACTTCGCGCTGGACCTGATGAACAACGAAGGCGTGCTGGTGGTACCGGGTTCCAGCTTCAACGTGCCCTACCGCCATCATTTCCGCGTGACCCTGTTGCCGGAAGCCTCGGTGATGCGCGATGTGTTCGCCCGCATCGACCGCGTGCTGGCCCGGCGTGCCGAGGACGCGACCAAGGTCGTGCCGCTGAAGCCGCGCCGTTCGGTGGCCTGAGCGGTGGCGCTGTCCTACCTGGCGCTGGGCGACTCGTACACCGTCGGAGAAGCCGTTGCCGTCGAAGGCCGCTGGCCGCACCAGCTGGCCGCCGCCCTGCGTGCGCAGGATGTGGCGCTGGCCGACCCTCAGACCATCGCCACCACCGGCTGGACCACCGACGAGCTGGACGCCGGCATCGATGCGGCCGCACCCCAGGGTCCGTTCGATTTCGTCAGCCTGCTGATCGGCGTCAACAACCAGTACCGCGGCCGGCCGCTGGACGAGTACCGCGTACAGTTCCAGGCCCTGCTTCAGCGGGCGATCGGCTTTGCCGGGGGCCGCCCCGGGCGTGTGCTGGTGCTGTCCTTCCCCGACTGGGGCGCGACGCCGTTCGGTGCCGGCAGCGGCCGCGACCTGGCCACCATCGAGATCGAGACCGACGAGTTCAACGCAGCGGCCGAGGTGATCAGCACCCAGCAGGACGTGGCCTTCGTCGACATCACCGACATCAGCCGTGACCAGGGTGACAACCCGGCAATGATCGCCGAAGACGGCCTGCACCCGTCGGCGCGGATGTACGCACTGTGGAGCGCGCGCGCGCTGCCGGTCGCCGCACACCTGCTCGGTGGCACGGACTGACACGATGGATGGTACGCCACGGAACGGCCCGCCCCTGCCCTGCACACCGCTGACCGCCCCGCAGGCCCGCGCGATCGCCGAAGCGTTCCGCCCGGCACGGGCCTGGGGCAGCCGCCGCGACTACTACTACACCCGCGGCAAGCTCGGCAGCGACCCGCTGTATGACGGCGTGCTGCAGCATCTGCCCGACGACGGGCAACCCTTACTGGACCTGGGGTGCGGGCTGGGCCTGTTCGCCCACGTGCTGCGCCAGCGCAGCGGCACCCACCCCTACCTCGGCGTGGACGTGGATGCCGGCAAGATCACCCGTGCCCAGCGTGCCGCCGCCGGCCTGCACGCTGTGCGCTTCGACTGCCTGGACGTGCAGGCGCCACTGCCGGCGCAGCCTGGACACGTCCTGTTGCTGGATGTGCTGCAGTACCTGGACGCGGGCCCACAACTGGCATTGCTGCGTGCGGCCAGCGCGCGGGTGGCCGCCGGCGGCCGCCTGCTGCTGCGCACGCCGCTGGCCACCGGCGATGGTCGCGACCGCACCACGCGGGTGGCGGACCGGTTGGCCTGGCTGGTCGGCTGGATGGGCACGCGGCCGCGCCACTACCCCGACCCGCACGTGCTGCAAGCGACACTGGCCGAGGCCGGATTGCAGGTGACGGCGCCGCGTCCCCTGCATGGGCGCACGCCATTCAACAGCTGGTTGCTGGTGGCCGAACGCCCCGCGCTGTAGAGCCGCGCTGCGACGTTTTTCCGGTGCTTCACACCGCCGCCCGAGCATCGGCTCGGGCGCTACAGCAGCGCCCCCTTGTAGAGCCGAGCCCATGCCCGGCTGCTCTACATCACCAGGGCCGGCGTTACGGGACCGGCAGCCGCGCTTTCAGCCCGCGCTCGTCCAGTGCCTGCAGCACGCCCTCGATGATCGCCAGGTTGTGGCCGTGGGCGGCCCCCTCATGCAGCAGCACGATGGCCCCCGGGCGCAGATCCGGCAGCAGGCGGTCGAGCACCCCCTGCGCCGTGCAACCGATGCCGTCGAAGCCGCGCGCGCTCCAGCCGACCCGGACCAGGCCCAGCCGCTGCAGTACCGGCGCCACGAACGGATTGGTCATGCCCACCACCGAGCGGTACCAGCGCACCGGGCGACCGCTTACCGCCTGCAGCGCGTGCTGGCAGCCCTCGATCTCGGCGCGCATCGCCGCCGGGCCCAGCCGCCAGAAGCGCGCCTGCGGGTGGCTGTGGCTGTGGTTGCCCAGGTCGTGGCCGCGGTGCAGGATCTCCTGCACCAGCTCCGGCTGCGCCAGCGCGCGCTCGCCCACCAGGAAAAAGGTGGCATGGGCCTGGTGGCGGTCCAGCAGGTCGAGCACGGCACGGGTTTCCGGGCCAGGACCGTCATCAATGGTCAACCAGACGCTGTTGCCGACATCCGGCAACCGGCTCAGCACCGGCGCATAGAAGCGACTGTTGGGCAGGAACACCGGCACCATGAACAGTGCGTGGCTGGCCACCATCAGCGGCAGCCCCCAGTGCCAGCCCGCCAGGGCCCAGACCAGGATCACCAGCAGCTGCGACGCCACCAGCCAGGGCAGCCAGCGCCAGGGCCGGGTCGGGATGCGATGCAATGTTCCTGCGTTGCTCATACCCCATGATGCCATGAGGGGTAGAATTGATGGTTCGAATTCCCGGAACCCCGACGTCCATGTCCCTCGATCCTGCCCTGCGTTCGCGCATCGAATCCATCCTCAACGCCAACCGCGTCGTGCTGTTCATGAAGGGCCAGCCGTCGATGCCGCAGTGCGGTTTCTCGGCCAAGGCCGTGGGCGCCCTGCAGGACCTTGGCGTCGAGTTCGCCCACGTCAACGTGCTGGCCGACCAGGAAATCCGTGAAGGCATCAAAGCCTATGGCGACTGGCCGACCATCCCGCAGCTGTACATCGACGGCGAACTGGTCGGCGGCAGCGACATCGTGCTGCAGATGGCCGCCAGCGGCGAGCTGAGCAGCGTGCTGGGGCTGCCGGCACCGGACCGTACCCCGCCGAGCATCACCGTCACCCCGGCGGCCGTGGAAATGCTCAAGGGCGCGCTGGCCGACGCCCCGGGCGCCGCCCTGCAGCTGACCATCGACGCCGGCTTCCAGCCGAACTTCCAGCTGGCCCCGCACGACGAAGGCGCCATCGCTGCCGAGTCCAATGGCCTGCGCGTGCAGTTCGACCTGGCCAGCGCCCGTCGCGCCAACGGCATCACCATCGACTGGGTGGACGACATCCGCGGCAAGGGCCTGGCCATCGACAATCCGAACGCGCCCAAGCCGGTGCAGGAAATCAGCGTGCGCGATGCCGACGACCTGGTGCGTGCCGGCAACATCACCCTGGTGGACGTGCGCCCGGCCGACGAACGTGAAATCGCCGCCGTGGGCGTACCGTTCAAGACCTTCGACGGCAACGGCCGCGCCGCGCTGGAAGCCCTGCCGAAGGACACCGCACTGGCCTTCATGTGCCACCACGGTGGCCGCAGCGCGCAGGCTGCCGAGCAGTTCCGCGCCCTGGGCTTCACCAAGGTGTTCAACGTGACCGGCGGCATCAACGCCTGGTCGGAAGACGTCGACAACGGCGTGCCGAAGTACTGATTGACGGCGCGGGGTCAGCGCCCTTTCCTGCGGGAAGCGGATCTGGCCCCCGAAAAAAAAGGGGACGGAGGGGATTAAGTCGTTTATGCCACAAACGACTTAATCCCCTCCGTCCCCTTTTTTCAGCCGGCGAATCCGCCTTCGGCCAGGTAGTCCAGTTCTTCCGGCGAGGGAATGCGCCCCAGCACGGCGTTGCGGTGCGGGAAACGGCCGAAGCGGCGGATGATGTCGCGGTGCAGCTCGGCGTACTGCAGGTATTCCTTGTCGCCCAGCACATCGAACATCGCCACCGAACGGTCCTGGTCCAACGGGTCCTCGGAGTGCTCGAACGGCAGGTAGATGAAGGCGCGCAGCTTCGGCACCAGCTGCAGGTCCAGGCCTTCCTCGATGGCGCGCATGGCGTAGTGCCGGGCCAGGCCATCGGTAGCATAGGAATGGGCAGTACCGCGGAAGCAGTTGCGCGGGAACTGGTCCAGCAGCAGCATCAGCGCCAGTGCGCCCTCGGCACTGCCCAGCCAGTGTTCACGCCCACGCGAAGCGGCGGCGAAATGCTCATCTAGGAACAACTGGCGGAACTGCGCGTCGAACGCATCGTCGCGGGCGAACCACTTCGCAGGGCCCGCTTCTTTCCAGAAATCCACCACTTGCGCGGCAACGTCCATCACCTACTCCCCAGGGCCGGCGCGCCGCGCCAGGCCATCATCATCATTCGTCGAAGCGCAGGTGGCGGACCGACTTGCCGTTGCGCCGGATAAGCTTAAGCGCCTCGATACCGATCTGGATATGGTTTTCCACGAACTGGGAGCTGACCTTGGCATCGGAGGCCTCGGTCTTGACCCCGTCGGGGATCATCGGCTGGTCCGAGACCAGCAGCAGCGCGCCACTGGGAATGTGGTTGGCGAAACCGGCTGCGAACACGGTGGCGGTTTCCATGTCGATGGCCATGCAGCGCATCGCCCGCAGCCGCTCCTTGAAGGCCTCGTCGTGCTCCCAGACCCGGCGGTTGGTGGTGTAGACAGTGCCGGTCCAGTAGTCGTGGCCGAGGTCGCGGATCATGGTCGAGACTGCACGCTGCAGCGCAAACGCCGGCAAGGCTGGCACTTCCGGCGGCAGGTAGTCGCCCGACGTACCCTCGCCGCGGATCGCCGCGATCGGCAGCACCAGGTCACCCAGCTGGTTCTTGCGCTTGAGGCCACCGCACTTGCCCAGGAACAGTACCGCCTTGGGCATCACTGCCGACAGCAGGTCCATGATGATCGCGGCATTGGGGCTGCCCATGCCGAAGTTGATCATGGTGATGCCGTCGATGGTGGCACTGGCCATCGGCCGGTCCAGGCCGATGATGGGCGCACCGGTCAGCTCGGAAAAGGTGTGCAGGTAGCCGCCGAAGTTGGTCAGCAGGATGTGCTGGCCGAACTGGTCCAGCGGCACGCCGGTGTAGCGCGGCAGCCAGTTGTCGACGATTTCCTGCTTGCTCTTCATGGGCGGTCCGGTACGGCGTGGGGGCCGCCATTGTAGGCGTGCACGGGCCAACCCACACCTGGGTCGGCAACGAAGAAGGGCGGCCCTGCGGCCGCCCTCCTGGTTTACCTGCGGTAACCGGCGGCTTAGAAGCGCACCGACCAGCGCAGGTTGGCACTGTGGTCACGGCTTTCGTCGCCATACTGGCCGCTATAGCCCAGCTCCAGCTGCTGGCGTGCGGTCAACCATGCCGACAGCCCCAGTTCGGCCACCACCGTCCTGTCAGCCATCGGGGCACCGCTGACCACGAAGCTGTCGCTGCCGGTGGCAAAGGCGAAGCGGGCCGCCGGGTCGCGATCCCCGCTGGCATGGCGGTACCCGACGCCACCGCGCAGGTGCAGCCAGCTGTCCTGCTGGAACGAAGCCTTCAGGCCCTTGTCAAAACGCAGGCCGGCCGTGGCCACGGTGATACGGAGATCGTCCACCTCACCCTGCAGTGCAGCCGCGCCGCCGCGTTCGTTGACGCGCTTCATGTCCACTTCCACACGTGCGAGCTGCAGGTAAGGTTCCAGCCCCGCCTCGGGGCCGCCGAAGCGATAGCTCGCCTCGACGAACGCCTGGCGGGTGCGGCCGTCATAGCGTGCCGCCAGCGTATCACTGTAACCGGAGAAGGCCAGCTCGCGGGTGCTCTTCACCTCATGCTCGCTCCAGGCCAGGCCCCCCCGCAGGCCGAAGGCGCCCCAGTCGTGACTGGCATAGGCCCCCAGGTGCGTATTGTCGACCTTGGCACGCGCACGGCGTCCTTCCTGCTGCTTGGCATCGGTACGGCCGGTACCGGCCAGCATGCCCACCTGCCAGCCGTTGATCTCGCGGTCCACGCCTACCAGCAGGCCGCTGCTGTTGGCTTCGGTGCGTGCGGTGTTGCCATTGCCGTCCAGCGTGGTGCTGCCACCGATGGCCTGTACCCAGACCCCCGTGGCGGCGTCGCCGTCTGCTCCCGGCGCGCGTGCACCGACGCGGCGCGACAGTGCGGCATCACGCACGTAGCGGCTGCCCTCGACCAGGGCCATCGCGGTGGCCGCATGCAGCTCGCCGCTGAGGCCGTCCAGTGCAGCGCCTACCTGTTGAGGGAACAGCAGGGTCAGTGGGCGCGGCAGGCCCTGGTTGACCGCCAGCCGGTCGGCCACAGTGGCCACCGCGCGCTGGTTGTCGGTACTGGCGGCACTGGCGAGCGGATTGCCACGGGTGACTTCAATGCGCGCGCCACCGGTGCCATAGGACAGCCCGAATTTCAGGAACGGCGAGAACGCACTGAAGTCGGTGGTGGCGAACTGGCCACGGATTCCGCCGTCGGCACGGATGAAGTTGAACTGCTCACCCAGGTAATAGGTGCCCGCTTCCGGCAGGGCGATCAGGGTGCCGCCCAGGGTGGCGGTACCGGTGACGCGCAACTGGTCACTGTGCCCGCCCGGGGCCAGCTCGGCCTGGTACACACCGGTGGCGGTCTGCACGTAGTCGCCGTTGATGGTCAGCGTGCCGATCGAGTTGCCCGGTGCAACGATACCGGCCACGGTGGTATCGCCCAGCTGGCCGATGCCCTTCAGCGTGCCGTTCGGGCCAACGAGGGTGTGACCACCGCTCTGCGTGCCGTTGAACGACAGCACGCCACCGTTGACGGTCAGATCGGAGCCTGCGAGTACCCCGCCTGCATTCACACGACTGTTGCCCAGGCTGGTCAACGCGCTGTTTTCCAGCCTTCCGTTCAATTCGAACGTCCCCTGCGCGGCCACCGAGGTGTGGGCGCCGCGCTGCACACCGTCGAAGATGACCACGCCACCGTTGACGTTCAGGTCGGAGCCATCCAGCACACCGCGTGCGTTGATATGGCTGGAGCCCCCCTGACTGTTCAGCGCAGTGTTCTTCAACGTGCCATTGAGCAGGAAGCTACCGCCGGCCACGTCCACCGCTCCGGTGAGCGTATTGACGCCATCCAGTTCCAGCACGCCCTCGCGCACCAGCGCACCGTTGAAGCTGTTGTCGCCGCTCAAGCGCAGCCAGCCGATGCCGCTCTTGGTCAGCTTGCCGGGGCCGCCGATGTCGTTGGTCCAGTTGTCCCAAGCATCGCCCTCCCACACTTTCAGGCCACCGGCACGCTGGTTCATCACCACGTTGGTGTCCACGCGCAGCGAACCGTAACCCTCGATGGCCTTGGCCAGGTTCAACAGGCCCCAACCGTAGATGTCGTCGATGCCGGGCGCGCCCAGATCGGTGGTCGTGGTCAGCAGCACATCGCGCACCTGCGCGCTGTCCAGATAGGGGAAGCGTTCAAACAGCAGGCCCAGCGCGCCGGTGACGTGGGGCGCGGCCATGGAGGTTCCACTCAGCAGCGCATAGCCATAGGTAGGCACGCGCTGCTGGATGTCCAGGCTGACATTGCCGTTGGCGTCGATGCCGACGCTGCCGGCCAGGCTGGAATCATCACCATAGGCGGTCGATACGATGTCCGAACCCGGTGCGGCAAGGCACCAGTTGGCACTCAGGCCGCACTTGTTGGAGCGATTGCTCAGGGTCAGGTTGGTACCGACGTTGACCACGCTCAACCAGTACGGCTCGATGTCGGCGAATGCGCGCGGCAGCGTGGCGTAGAGGCCGGCGATGGGGCTCTGCGCAGGCGTCGGAATGACCGAACTGGTATTGCCGGCCGCCCACACCTGGATCATCCCGCGCGCACGCGATCCGTCGGCAAAGGTGTTCAGGTACTGGCGGTCGTCCGGGTCGTTGTAGATCGCGTCCATGTCCGTCGCTGTCGTCGGTTCCGTGACCAGGCCCCAGCTATGGTTGATGGCACGCACGCCCTGCGCGTTCATCTGGGCATACAGGTCCTGGAAGGCGCTGACTTTCGGGCCGATCGCGCCCAGCGTCACGACCGAGTAGCCAGTCGCCGTACGCTGCCACTCGCGGATGCTGTCGGAGAACAGCCGGCCAACGGTCAGGTCCGAACCGAAGGACACACCGTGCATGCCGCTTCCGTCCCGGTTCGCCGCGATGGTGCCGGCAACGTGCGTACCATGGATCTCGAACTGCATCCCCGGCTGCACATAGGGGCCCGACTCGATGATCCTGCGGATGTTGTCGGGCACGTTGGCGTTGTACCCGACATAGCTGATCTGGACGTCATCGCCATCACTGGCGAAGCAGGCCGCCGGCCCACGCACTGCGGTGGTGTTGGTGCAGCGCGTGCCGTCAGCCATCAGATCGGCGATGCGGACGCTGCGGTTGTCCTTGCCGGCGAATTCCGGATGGTCCAGACCCGTGCCACTGTCGAACACGCCCAGGCGGATGCCGGCACCGGTCAGCCCGCGCGCATAGGCCACGTCGGCATTGATCGCAGCCAGGCCCCAGTCGAGTTCGAATTCACTGGTGCGCCAGCTCGCAGCATCGCCGGGCCTGCCCATGACCGGCTCCGCGGAAGCACCGACGCTGGGAGCCAGCGCCGCCACCGGAATCGCTACCGAGGGAGCGATCATCGCGGGAGCGGAGGCGCTCACTCCGCCTTGCGCGGCGAACGCAGACTGCAGGCTGCGCTGCAGCTGGTAACGGGCCAGGGCGTCGTCATTGTCCTGGGCCAGGACCGGCAGTGCGGTGGCCACCAGCAAGGAACCGACAATGGCCGACGCCAGCGGCGAGGGCAGGAAGGAACGGCGCGAAACGGTCGAACGGCGGAGCTTTGCAGCAGTCATCGGTTGCGTCCTTGATTCCATGAAAGGTACGGGGCCCGGCTCCGTCGTTGGAGCAGGTGCGTAAGCTGGTGATACAGGTCAGCGCAAGACGTAATCAGCCCATCGCTTCATCCAACGTTAATATTTCCTTCACAAATCCTCCATCAGAAAATTCCTACCCCCCCCCACGCCCCTGTCCAAGGTCACTTGGCAAGCCACATCGGCCCCGGCTAGCGTCCGTGGATTCATGTTTCTGGTGAGGGGAACTGCATGGCATCGACGTTGTTGCGCACCGGGGTGGCACTGGCGCTGCTTTCATTGAGCACGGCACCGGCGGTGGGCGCCTCGCGCTTCGTCGCCGATCCCTACCCCAGCACCTACCAGGCACACCCCGATGCACCGGTGCTGATCCAGAACGCGACCGTGCTGACCGGCACCGGCCAGCGCCTGGACAACGCCGACGTGCTGCTGCGCGAGGGCCGCATCGTTGCCGTCGGCCGCCAGTTGCAGGCCGATGCTGGTGTCACCCGCATCGATGCGCAGGGCAAGTGGGTCACACCGGGCCTGATCGACGTGCACTCGCACCTGGGCGTGTACCCCAGCCCGGGCGTCGGCGCGCACAGCGACGGCAACGAGATGACCGCGCCGGTCACCGCCAACGTCTGGGCCGAGCACTCGGTGTGGCCGCAGGACCCGGGTTTCGCCACCGCACTGGCCGGCGGCGTGACCAGCATGCAGGTGCTGCCGGGCTCGGCCAACCTGGTCGGTGGTCGTGGTGTGACCCTGAAGAACGTCCCCGCCATCACCTACCAGGCGATGAAGTTCCCCGGCGCGCCGTGGGGGCTGAAAATGGCCTGCGGCGAGAACCCGAAGCGGGTCTACGGCGGAGGCAAGGGCGTCGCTCCGGCCACGCGGATGGGCAACGTTGCCGGTTACCGCGCCGCCTTCATCGATGCCGCCGACTACATCGCCAAGAACAAACCGAAGCCGGCCAAGCGCAAGGGCTGGTTCGGCAGCGACAAGGGCGACAGCGCCGGTGATGCCGGCGGCAAGCGCGATCTCAAGCTGGACACGCTGGCCGGCGCGATCGAAGGCGACATCCGCGTGCACATCCATTGCTACCGCGCCGACGAGATGGCCACCATGCTCGACCTGGCCAAGGAATTCGGATTCAAGGTGGCCGCCTTCCACCACGGCGTGGAAGCCTACAAGCTGGCCGACCGGCTGGCTGCCGACGGCGTCTGCGGCGCGCTGTGGGCCGACTGGTGGGGCTTCAAGATGGAAGCCTTCGACGGCATTCCGGAGAACATCGCACTGGTCGATCGGCCGAAGAACAGCTGCGCCATCGTCCATTCCGACTCCCCCGAAGGCATCCAGCGCCTGAACCAGGAAGCGGCCAAGGTGATCGCCGCCGCGCGCCGCGCACGCATGCCGGAGATCCCCCCCGAACACGCCATCACCTGGATGACCGCCAACGCCGCCAGGGCGCTGGGGATTGAAGGCCAGACCGGCACCCTGGAGGCCGGCAAGATGGCCGACGTGGTGGTGTGGAACGGCAACCCCTTCAGCTCGTACGCGCTGGCCGAGCAGGTCTTCATCGACGGCCGCCGCCTGTACGACCGCAGCGCACCTGCGGCCACGCCACGTTCCGACTTCCAGCTTGGCCAGGAGGTGCACTGATGGGCGCGTTGAACAAGCGTCGCCGGGCATGGCTCGGCGCTACGGTCATGGTGCTGGCCTGCCTCTCCGCATCCGTGCAGGCGCAGGACCTGCTGGTGCGCAACGCGACCGTACATACGGCCAGCGCGCGCGGCAGCCTGCAGCACGCCGATGTGCTGGTGCAGGGCGGGATCATCCGCGCCGTCGGCAGCGGGCTGTCCGCCCCGGCCGGGGCCAGCGTGGTCGAGGCCGATGGCCGTCCGCTGACACCGGCGCTGTTCGGGGGCATCACCGAGATCGGCATCGAAGAGGTCTCCGGTGAAGCGAGCACGGTCGACAGCACGTTGAAGATCGGCGAACAACCGTTGCGCCCCGAGTTCGATGTCACCCTGGCGTACAACCCGGCCTCGGTGCTGATCCCGGTGGCGCGCCTGGACGGCATCGGCTTCACCGCCCTGGGGGCGGCCACCGGTGGCCGCTTCGTTGCAGGCCAGGGTGGCGTGATGCGGCTGGACGGCAGCGCCGATCCCCTCGGGCCGCGCGCGCTGTTCCTGCGCCTGGGATCGGCCGCAGTGGAGCTGACCGGGCATTCGCGTGCGGCGCAATGGATGCTGCTGCAGCAGATGGTGGACGAGGCACGCGGCCAGGTCGCCGCGGACTCGCCGCATGCGCTGCTGACCCCGGCCGGGCGCCGCACGCTGGGCCGCTACCTGGCCGGCCAGGGCCGCATCGTGGTGGAGGTGGACCGCGCGGCGGACATCCGCCAGCTGCTGCGCTGGGCCGCCCGCGAGCAAGTGAAGATCGCCATCGCCGGTGGCAGCGAAGCCTGGCAGCTGGCGCCGGAGCTGGCCGCCGCACAGGTACCGGTGTTCGTCGATGTGTTGTCCAACCTGCCGGCCAGCTTCGACCAGATCGGTGCCACGCTGGAAAATGCGGCACGCCTGCAGCGTTCCGGCGTGGCGGTCTCGTTCGTGCAGCGAGGCGACGCCTCGCACAACGCCCGCAAGATGCGCCAGCTGGCCGGCAATGCCGTGGCCAATGGCCTGCCCTGGGCCGACGGCCTGGCCGGCCTGACCCGGGTGCCGGCGCAGGCGTTCGGCGTGGCCGACCAGATCGGCAGCATCGAGCCGGGCAAGCGTGCCGACCTGGTGCTGTGGGAGGGCGACCCGCTGGACGTGGCGCACTATGCCGAACAGGTCTGGCTGGGCGGCCGGGCGATGCCGATGCGCTCGCGCCAGACCGAACTGCGCGACCGCTACCTGCAGCGCAACGCGCAGCCCTGACCTCCAGTTACCCAAGGAAACCCGCATGGCCACCCTGCGCTGGTACTTCGACTTCGTCTCGCCCTATTCCTACCTGCACTGGCAGAAGCTGAAGCAGCTGCCCCAGTTCGCACGGATCCAGACCGTGCCGATCGCCTTCGGTGCCGTGCTGCATCACCTGGGCAACCTCGGGCCGGCCGAGATTCCGGCCAAGCGCCGCTTCATGTACCGCCAGCTGCTGTGGACTGCGCAGGCCGAAGGAACACCGCTGCGGTTCCCGCCGGGCCACCCGTTCAACCCGTTGTCTGCCCTGCGGCTGTGCCTGGCCGCCGGTGGCAGCGTGCAGGCGGTAGACGTGCTGTTCGACTGGATCTGGCGCGACGGCAATGCCGCCGATAGCGCCGAGGCCCTGCGCGAACCGGCTGCGCGGCTGGGGATCGAGGATGTCGCCAGCGCCACCGCGGCCCCCGCGGTCAAGGAGCAGCTGCGGAGGAACACCGAGGCCGCCATTGCTGCCGGCGTGTTCGGCGTACCGACCCTGGCCATCGATGACGAACTGTTCTGGGGCAACGACGCCCATCCGTTGATGGCCGCCGTGCTGGCCGATCCCGCCCTGCTGCAGCAGCCCGAATGGCAGCGCCTGGCCGAACTTCCGGTGGCCGTGCAGCGCAGTCGCTGAACAGGGCCTGGCGCGTTTCCCTCGCGCGCCACGCCAGAATTTGAGATAGATTTCACGTTTCCGAACCTACAACCGCCCTGGAGGGGGAGCCGCGGATGCGCATCGGAATCGTCGTCGACTCGGCCTGCGACCTGCCGCAGGACTTCATTGCCGAGCACAACATCGTGCTGCTGCCGATCACCGTACGAATCGGTGAAGCGGTTCTGGCCGATCATCGCGATGAGCAGGCCACGCTGAGTTTCCTGCATGCACACGTGGCCGAGCACGGTGCCGAGGCGGAGACCATCCCCTTCAGTGTCAACCAGATCCGCGACCTGTTCCTGCAGCAGCTGGTGATCGATTACGACCACGTGTTCTGCATGACCATCACCAAGACCCGCAGCCCGATCCACGACAATGCGCTGCAGGCCAGCTTCGCCATCCTCAACGATTACAAGCCGGTGCGGCAGGCAGCGGGCTACAACTCGCCGTTCGCCCTGCGCGTGCTCGATACCCAGAACCTGTTCGCTGCGCAGGCCGTGACCGCAGTGGAGGCGGTTCGCCTGCGTGACACTGGTGCCAGCGTGCAGCAGATCCGCGAACGGCTGGAAGAACTGGCTGGCAACGTGCACGGCTACATGGTCACCCGTGATCTGTACTACATGCGTGCGCGCGCCCGGCACAAGGGCGACCGCAGCGTCGGCCTGCTCAGTGCGGCGCTGGGCAGCGCACTGGACATCAAGCCGGTGCTGCACGGCTACCGCGGCGAAACCGGGCCGGTCGCCAAGATCAAGGGCTTCGACAGCGCCGTGCAGAAGCTGTTCGCGGTGGTCGGCCAGCGCGTACGTGCCGGGCTGATGACGCCGACGGTATGCGTCAGCTACGGCGGTGAGCTGGATGAGCTGCGCAGCCTGCCCGGCTATGTACAGATGAAGGAGGTCTGCGCCGGCAATGGCGTGACCGTGTACGAATCGGTGATGAGCCTGACCGGCATGGTCAATGTCGGCAAGGGCGCGGTCACCGTGGGCTTTGCCGATGGGCCACATCGGTTCGAGTGATGCCCCGAATCTGCACACCGATTCCACCGTGGTTGTGCCAGCCTTGCCGCACTTCAAGGAGAACTTCATGCCTGCGCAGTACCACATCAGCCTGCCCGACCCGTCCAAGGCCCGCGGCAACGACCCTGACCTGTCCTTCCATTCGCAGGGCGCCGCCGGTTTCGCCGAAGAGCTGCAGGACGCCCTGCGCAGCGGCACGCTGTTCGAACGGTGGAAGGCCAAGCAACCCGACCCGGATGCGGTGGAACCGCAGTGGGGCGTGACCGATCCGGACGCCACCGTGACCGGCGAGCAGAAGGACCTGCGCATCAACCTGGTCGCCACCACCCGTATCGACAGTGACGTGTTCAAGCAGCGCCTGCGCCTGCTGGCCGGCCACCACTGGGAACTGCGCGACGTGCGTTGAGGCCACGCCGTGGTAGTGCCGGCCGCTGGCCGGCAACCGAGGAGATGCCGGCCACCGGCCGGCACTACCCAGTGCGATGTCCCTGGATGGGCGGCACGCCATGGGCTGGTCCGCTCAACAGTCCATGGTGCCGTGCGCGTTGCCCTCGTCATCCAGCACGCGCGCATGCAGGACCACCCGGTTGCGGCCGGCACGCTTTGCGGCATACAGGCCGGCATCGGCATCGGCCAGCAGCTGGTCGGCACTGGCCAGCGCCGGTGGGTGCAGGTAGCCCACGCCGACGCTGATGCTGACCGGGCCTTCCGGCAATGGCAGCGCTTCGACCGCTTCGCGCAGGCGCTCGGCCAGCGCCAGCACGCCCGACAGTGGGCTTCCAGGCACGATGACAGCGAATTCTTCACCGCCATAACGCGCAACGCTGTCACTGCCGCGACCTGCGACGCCCTTCAGCACCCCGGCCACCGCCTGCAGGCAACGATCACCGGCCGGATGGCCGTGCCGGTCGTTGAAGGCCTTGAAGTGGTCAATATCCACCAGCAGCAGGCCCAGCTCGGTGCCGCTGCGCCGCGCGCGATTCCACTCGGAGGTCAGCCGCGCGTCGAACTCGCGGCGATTGGCCACGCCGGTGAGGCCATCCTGCCGCGCCAGTTGATCCAGCGCCGCCTGACGCTCCAGCAGATCGGTCTGCAGCAGGACGCTGCGCAGGCCGAAACCAAGGGTGGCTACGACGAAGCCCGCGACGGCCAACGGCCGCGCATGATCGACCACCAGCGTGCCGACCACCAGCAGCAGCAACGGCAGGATGATCGGACCGGCGGCCTGCACCGTCCTCGCCAGCCGCGGGTGTGCCGTGGTGCCTGTGTCCGGCGCCGTGTCCAGCGCCATGCAGGCGATCAGCAGAAAAGGTACGTCGATCAGCAGGTCGTTGAACGCACCGAATGCATCATCGGAGGTGTAGTGGTTGATGTAGTAGGCCACCAGCAGATAGGCCAGCGCGTACAACGCCAGTGCACGGAAGAACCTGCGCCGTTCGGGCACGTCGCCGGCCAGCCATCGCACCACGGCGAACGCGGCGATACACAGGTTCTGGATGTCGAACATGCGCTGCATGTTGGACATGGCATGGGCGTCGACCTCGACACGGGCGGCGAACGATGCGGTGTGCACGAAAAACAGCACACCCAGCAGCGCCGCCATCGCCGCATCGATCAGGCTGATGCTCGGGCGCTCGCGGCGTGCCCGGGCCAGGATGAACACCAGCGGCACGCCATACAGCACGTACAACAACAGGCTGACGCGTGGGGTGAAGTCAGCCCGGCCGGCGCCCAGCGCATCCACCATGTTGAACGTCATGCCACCGGCCCACAGCAGCAGTGCCATCGCGGTAGAACGCCAGCCCAGAGCGGCGCGGTCACGTTGCGCCCGCACCAGGCACGCGGCGGCGGCCAGCAGCGGTGCGCCGGTCAGGAACAGGAAAGAACCCACGCCCGCCGGGCTCGGCCAGAACGCCACGGCCAGCCCATGGCAGAGCACGTACAGCAGCGCCAGCACTACCGGCATGCATCCCCCCGATCCGCAAGGCCGTCTGAGCGCACGATAGCGCGCCGGCACGCCACAGCGGCGTGATCCACTGCGGCAAAACGACACTCCGCGTGCATCACCATGGTAGTGCCGTCCGCTGGCCGGCAATCCCAGGGAATTGCAGGGCTGCGGGTTGCCGGCCAGCGGCCGGCACTACCGGAAAGCCCTCAGGCGTGCAGGGCGCGAGCGTGGTGGGCGACGTGCTCGCCGATGAAGCTGGCGATGAAATAGTAGCTGTGGTCGTAGCCCGGCTGCAGGCGCAGGGTCAGCGGATGGCCGGCTGCGGCGCAGGCCTCCTGCAGGCGCTGCGGCTGCAGCTGGGTCTGCAGGAACTCGTCCGCCTCGCCCTGGTCGACCAGCAACGGCAGGCGCTCGCTGGCCGTCGCCAGCAACGCACACGCGTCCCACTGCGCCCAGTCGGCTGGGTTGTCGCCCAGATAAGCCGTGAACGCCTTCTGCCCCCACGGTACGTGGCTGGGCGCGACGATCGGCGAGAACGCCGACACACTGCGGTAGCGCCCCGGGTTGCGCAGCGCGATCACCAGCGCACCATGGCCACCCATCGAGTGGCCGCTGATGCCACGCGCGCCGGTGACCGGGAAGTTCGCCTCGATCAGCGCCGGCAGTTCCTGCGCCACATAGTCATGCATGCGGTAGTGCTTCGCCCACGGTGCACGGGTGGCGTTGAGGTAGAACCCCGCCCCCTTGCCCAGGTCATAGCCCTCGGCATCGGCCACGTCATCACCGCGCGGGCTGGTATCCGGCGCGACGATGATTACGCTGTGCTCGGCTGCATAGCGCTGCGCACCGGCCTTGGTGATGAAATTCTGCTCGGTGCAGGTCAGCCCGCTCAGCCAATACAGCACCGGCAGCTTCTGCGTTTCCGCCTGCGGCGGCAGGTACACGGCGAACTGCATGTCGCAGCCCAGCGTGGTCGAACGATGGCGGTAAACATCCTGCCAACCGCCGAAACAGGCGCGGTGTTCAATACGTTCCATGGAACTCTCCTGCGTGCCGGCGTCAGCCGTCACGTGTGTTGATCAACTCATCCAGCTGCGACAGCAGGCGCAGCAGCGGTTCGACACCAGGCTGGCCGTCCAGGTTGCGGTACGCTGCGACCGCCACGTCACTGCGCGGTGGCCATTGGCCATCGGCGCGGGCTTCGTGCAGGCGCGGCAGGAACACCTGCGCCAGCCAGTGCTCGAACGGCATTTCATCAATGCCGAAGGGTGAGTCCACTGCGCGCGGCGGACCCACGACGCCTTCGACCCAACCCAGCACGCGCAACGCCTGCTCGATCGGATCAACCAGGGCCGCGCGCGGATCTTCCGCACGCGGCCTGCGCAAGGCATCGAACCAGCCCACGCTGCGGCTCAGTAATGGACCACCGAACGGATCGACTTGCCTTCATGCATCAGGTCGAAGGCATCGTTGATCTTGTCCAGGCCCATGGTGTGGGTGACGAACGGGGCCAGTTCGATGTCGCCCTTCATCGCGTCCTCGACCATGCCCGGCAGCTGGCTGCGGCCCTTCACGCCACCGAAGGCAGTGCCCATCCACTTGCGGCCGGTCACCAGCTGGAACGGGCGGGTGGAGATCTCCTGCCCGGCACCGGCCACGCCGATCACCACGCTCTGGCCCCAGCCACGGTGCGCGCATTCCAGCGCCGCACGCATCACGTTGACGTTGCCGATGCACTCGAAGCTGTGGTCCACACCCCAGGTGGTCATTTCAACGATGACCTGCTGGATCGGCTTGTCGAAATCCTTCGGGTTGATGCAGTCGGTGGCACCGAACTCGCGCGCCAGCTCAAACTTGGACGGGTTGGTGTCCACCGCGATGATGCGGCCGGCCTTGGCCTGGCGCGCACCCTGGATCACCGCCAGGCCGATGCCACCCAGGCCGAACACCGCCACGCTGTCGCCTTCCTGCACCTTGGCGGTGTTATGCACCGCGCCGATGCCGGTGGTGACACCGCAGCCGAGCAGGCAGACGTGTTCCGGGTTGGCGTCCGGATTGATCTTCGCCAGCGAGACTTCGGCCACAACGGTGTACTCGCTGAAGGTCGAGCAGCCCATGTAGTGGTACAGCGGCTCGCCGTTGTAGCTGAAGCGGCTGGTACCGTCGGGCATCACGCCCTTGCCCTGGGTGGCGCGCACCGACACGCACAGGTTGGTCTTGCCGCTCTTGCAGAACAGGCATTCGCCACACTCGGCGGTATACAGCGGAATCACGTGGTCGCCCGGCTTGACGCTGGTCACGCCCTCGCCCACTTCCACCACGATGCCGGCGCCTTCATGGCCCAGCACCACCGGGAACAGGCCTTCCGGGTCATCGCCGGACAGGGTGAACGCATCGGTGTGGCAGACACCGGTATGGGTGATTTTCACCAGCACTTCGCCCTTCTTCGGCGGGGCGACGTCGATCTCGACGATCTGCAGCGGCTGGCCGGGACCAAAGGCGACGGCGGCACGGGACTTCATGATGGCTTCTCCAGGGACAGGCAATGACAGGATGGGCGGCGCCATGTTGCGCCGTCGTTTACTTCAGGTACGAGCGGATCAACGCGCTCATGTCGCGCACGCGTTCGGCGCGTTGCTCGTCGGAGGCAGCGGGCTGGCCGAATTCCTCGCGCAGATGGGCCTCCATCACCTCGGACATCAGGCCGTTGACCGCGCCACGGATGGCGGCGATCTGCTGCAGCACCGGCCCGCAGTCGGCGCCGGCTTCCAGCGCGCGGTCAAGCGCATCGCACTGGCCGCGGATGCGGCGCACGCGGGCCAGGACCTTCTTCTTCTCTTCGGGGGAGTGTGGCATGGCGAACCACCCAGGAACTATACTGGGGGATAGTATACAAGCAGCCAGCAGGAACTCAATCGTGGCCAGCTCAATCGAACAATCCCTCACCCGCCAACCGCGCCAGCTCATCCACCACGTAGCGCACCTTCGGCCGCAGGTGGCGGGTCGGTGGCCACAGCGCATGGATGTCGATATGCCGCTGCATGTGCGCATCCAGCACCGATTGCAGCGCGCCGGATTCCAGATGACGGCGCACCAGTGAAACGGGCATCTGGCAGATGCCCAGCCCAGCGATGGCCGCATCGATCACCGCGTCACCATCGTTGAGCTGGTAGGTCGCATTCGGGATGAACGTTCCCTCGGCATCATCCCTGCCGATCCGCCACGCCACCGGCTGGCCGTGGCGGAAACCAACGATGCTGCGGTGCTGCGACAGTTCCTCCACGCTGCTCGGCACGCCATGCGCCCGCAGGTACTCCGGCGATGCGCAGGTGACCAGTCGTTGGCGACCCAGCCGGCGCGCGACCAGATGTTCGGCCTGGTGCAATCCGCCGAAGCGGATCAGCAGGTCGATGCCCTCTTCGACCGGATCGACGAAGTGATCGGTGAAGGTCATCGTCAGTTGCAGGTCCGGGTATTGCCGGCACAGGCGCAGCAGCACCGGCAGCACCACCAGGCGCCCGAACGAGGATGGCATGTCGATGCGCAGCCGTCCGCTGGGCAGGCCGGCCGACCCCAGGCAGGCCTCGGCGGCGGAGATTTCTTCCAGCGCCGCCGCACACGATGCGTAGTACGCTTCGCCGTCGGTGGTCAGCGCGATGCGCCGCGTGGTGCGGTGGAACAGGCGCACGCCCAGCCGCGCTTCCAGCCGGGCGATGGCCTTGCCCACCGCCGAGCGCGAGATGCCCAGCGCGTCGGCAGCCTCGGTGAAGCTGCCTGAGCGGGCCGTGGTAACGAACGTGACCAGGCCATTCAATGATTCCAGCGGCAGCATCTATCGCGCTCCATTGGGGACAAATCGTCCCGCATCTAGGGAGATCGAAGCGCTTTATGCGCCTGCATGTCAACTCCATCCTGTGTGCATCGCGCCGCTGGCGCCTCCCCCCGCACCGAGATGACCGACATGACCGCCGCCCTGTTCCGCCCCTTCGATCTGGCAGGCACCGCCCTGCGCAACCGCATCGTGATGGCCCCGATGACCCGTGCCCGCAACCCCGGCGCGGTGGCCAATGAACTCACCGCGCAGTACTACCGGCAGCGCGCCAGCGCCGGCCTGATCATCAGTGAAGGCACCCCGGTCTCGCCGCAGGGCCAGGGTTACATCGACGTGCCGGGTATCTGGTCGGCCGAGCAGGCCGCCGGGTGGAAGCTCGTCACCGAGGCGGTGCATGCCGCACAGGGCACGATCTTCGCCCAGCTCTGGCACGTCGGCCGCATGTCGCATTCCTCGCTGCAGCCCGACGGTGGCCAACCGGTAAGCGCCGGTACCCGGCCGGTCGCCAGTGCACCGAAGAACACTTCGTTCGTCTATCTGGACGACGGCAGCCGCGGCCACGCCGATCCCACCCCGGCACGTGCGCTGGCCACCGAAGAGATCCCCGGCATCGTCGACGACTTCGCGCGCGGCGCCGACAACGCCATCGTCGCCGGTTTCGATGGCATCGAACTGCATGCCGCCAACGGCTACCTGTTCGAACAGTTCCTCAACCCGCTCATCAACCAGCGCGATGATCGCTACGGCGGTTCGCTGTCCAATCGTGCGCGCTTGATCCTGGAGACCGTCGATGCGATGGCCCAGCGCATCGGTGCGCAGCGCGTCGGCGTGCGCCTGGCACCGAACAACCTCACCTTCGACATGCCGTTCTACCCCGACAACGAAGCCACCTATCTGTACCTGGCCGAGGAACTGGGCAAGCGTGGGCTGGCCTATGTGCACCTCAACGACAACCTGCAGGCAGGCCAGTCGGTGCTGGGTGAGGCGTTCCTGCGGCAGTTCAGGCAGGCCTACGGTGGCACCGTCATCCTGGCAGGTGGCATGACCCGCGAACGCGCCCTGCAGCTGGTCGAAGCGGGCACCATCGACCTGGCCGCGTTCGGCCAGCCGTTCATCGCCAACCCGGATCTGGTCGAGCGCCTGCAGCGCAACATCGCGTTGGCCACGCCCGACCGCAGCACCTATTACGGTGGCGGCGAAGCAGGCTACCTCGATTACCCGGCCGCAGGCTGATCCCGCACGGGATCGGATCCCCACCACAGGTGGGGCTCCGACCCTTGGCTCAAACTTCCTCGCGCACGTAAGCGAACGACTCGTCCAACCGCTCGAAGCCGATCACTTCAACGACGATGGCCTGTGCGTCGTCTTCGCTGATGTTTGCTTCTTCAATATCGTCAACGCGGGCGAACAACCGCTGCAACGCCGCGAACTGGTCGCCGCGCAGGAACGACTGGTGGCTCTGCAGCCAGCGCTGCAGATTGCCGGCCAGCTCGCCGTGCGACAGCAGCGTATACGGCGCTTGGTAGTCGGCAACGGCTTCGACCATCTTGCGGAACAGGAAATCCTGGTAGTTGGCGGCCAGCACATCGGCACGATCATCGTCATGCCACACGAGCACGACGGGCGGCTCGGCAGAATCGGGCGCGTTGCTCCAGAAGCAGTAGCTGTCGCCGCCGCCGGTCCGCGCAAACGGCAGGAGCTGCAGGTCGGGACGCAGGGGATTGTAGTGGTCCTCGGCGGTCAGCTCCTGCCACGCCTCCAGCAGCTCATCGTGTTCCAACGGCTCGTAATCCTGGGCGTATAGCAACACCGGTGGATCCGCCTGCAGCGTCGGGAACACCACCTCGGACCAATCCGGATGGGGAGTGCCCCAGCTCAACCGACCCGCTGCATGCAACTGCTTGAACAGGGGCGGGAAGGCCTGGCCGGTGGCCTGTTCGATGTCGGATAGCACGCTCATGGATGTCCTTGTCGATGGAGGCCGCCCAGCTTGCCCGAATCCGCGCAGGAGATGAACCGGCAGCAGCAGGTGGCGAGACTAGACTGCAACCACCGGATGCTGGAAATCACTGCCGTGAACGCCACTGCCCGCAACTTCATCGTCAACATCGACGTGTCCGACCTGGCCGCGGCCGAAGCGTTCTACCTGGCCGCGTTCGGGTTGCGCATCGGTCGTCGGCTCGGTACCGGCGCGGTGGAACTGCTCGGTGGGCCAACACCGCTCTACCTGCTGCAGAACGAGGCTGGCAGCGCCGCCACCGAAGACGGCGATGTGCGTGACTACGAGCGCCACTGGACCCCGCTGCACTTGGACTGGGTGGTGGAAGACATCGATGCCGCGTTGATGCGTGCGGTCGCGGCCGGAGCGATGCTCGAGCAACCGGTGCGCGAGCGCCGCTGGGGCCGTATCGCCGTGCTGGCCGATCCGTTCGGGCACGGCTTCTGCCTGATCCAGTTCAGTGGCGAAGGCTACGACGCGCTGGTCGAATGAATTGCTGGCTGCGTCGCGGGCGCCAATCCACGCATGGCGCGGATCTACTGATCCGCTTCAAGCAACGCGTGGAGGCTGTCGTTCGGCAGTAGATCCACGCCATGCGTGGATACGCACCACCGCACGTCACTCCCGCAGCATGTCGACGAACGCGCGCAGCGCTCCGGGCATCTGCCGCTGCTTCGGGTAGTACAGCGCGAACCCGGCGAACGGCTCGCTCCAGTCTTCCAGTACCGCCACCATCTGCCTCGATTCGATATACGGCCGCGCGGTGTCTTCCAGCACGTAGGCCAGGCCGATGCCATCAAGCACTGCACCGACCACGGTGCCCTGCTCGCTCAACGTCAGCCGGCCCGGCACGTCGATCTCCAGCGCTTGCCCGCTGCGCTCGAACTGCCATTTGTACAGATGCCCGCTGGCAAAGCGGAAGCGGATGCATTCATGCGCGGCCAGGTCGCGCGGATGCTGCGGCGCCGGATGTCGCCGCAGGTAATCCGGCGAGCCAACGATCAGCCCACGCAGAGGCGGCCCCATCGGCACCGCCACCATGTCCTCGGGCACGAATTCGTGCAGGCGCACGCCCGCGTCGTAGCCCTCGGCGACGATATCGACCAGCCCATCATTTTCGGTCAGCTCGACGCGTACATCGGGGTGAGCGTGCAGGAAGCGCGCCAGCCGAGGCCGCAGCTGGGTCGCCACCGCCGCCCGGGTGGCGTTGATGCGCAGCAGGCCGGCCGGGGCGGCACGGAAGTGGTTCATTTCTTCCAGCGCGTCATGCACCTGCCCCAGCGCCGGCTGAAGGCGCTCCAGCAGGCGCTGCCCGGCCTCGGTCAGGGCCACGCTGCGCGTGGTGCGGTGGAACAGGCCCACGCCCAGTCGTTCTTCCAGCGCGCGGATCGCATAGCTCACCGCCGAGGTCGACAGCGCCAGCTCGGCGCCGGCGCGGCGGAAGCTGCGGTGGCGGGCAACCGCCGCGAACGCGGCCAGGTGGGAAAGGTTGTCAGTGGCCATGATTGTGCAGTTTCACTTGATGAATCATGCCGATATCCACGCTTCTTGCCATTGGGAACGCGGCGTATTGTAAAGCGCCTTTCGATAAACCCTGCCAAGGATTCCCCATGTCCCTCGCCCGTGGTTACGCCGCCCATTCCCATACCGCTCCGCTGGTCCCCTATGAGTTCGAACGCCGTGCGGTCGGTCCCGACGATGTGCGCATCGAGATCCTCTACAGCGGCATCTGCCACTCCGACCTGCACCAGGCCCGCGATGACTGGGGTGGCTCGATCTACCCGATGGTGCCGGGCCACGAGATCATCGGCCGCGTCACCGAGGTCGGCAGCAACGTTACCCGCTTCAAGGTCGGCGACCACGCCGGCGTGGGTTGCATGGTCGACTCCTGCCGCCACTGCGACGCCTGCCAGCACGACCTGGAGCAGTACTGTGCCGAGGGCGCGACCTGGACCTACAACGGCCGTGAACGCGAAAGCGGCGCACCGACCTACGGCGGCTATTCCGACCACGTGGTGGTAGAGCAGCGCTTCGTGGTGAAGGTCTCCGATACCCTCGACCTGAAGGCGGCCGCACCGCTGCTGTGCGCCGGGATTACCACGTGGTCGCCGCTGCGCCATTGGAAGGTCGGCCCGGGCCAGAAGGTCGGCGTGATCGGCCTCGGCGGCCTCGGCCACATGGGCGTGAAGTTCGCCAAGGCACTCGGCGCGCACGTGGTGATGATCACCACCACCCCGGAAAAGGGCGCCGATGCCAAGCGCCTGGGCGCCGATGAGGTGCTGGTCTCGCGCGATGCGGCGCAGATGAAGGCGCACGCCGGCAGCTTCGACTTCCTGCTCAATACCATCCCGGTCAGCCATGACACCAATCCGTACATGGGCCTGCTCAAGCGCGAAGCCACCATGTGCCTGGTGGGCGTGCTGACCGAACTGGACCCGCCGCTGACCGGCGGCAGCGTGATCTTCGGCCGCAAGCACCTGACCGGCTCGGCGATCGGTGGCATGGCCGAAACCCAGGAAATGATGGACTTCTGCGCCGAGCACGGCATCGTCAGCGACGTCGAGATGATCGACATCAGGAACGTCAACGAAGCCTGGGAGCGCATGGCGAAGAACGATGTGCGCTACCGCTTCGTGATCGACATGGCGACGTTGAAGAACGCGGCCTGAACCAGGACGGATCTGGAAATGAAAAACCCCGGCAATGCCGGGGTTTTTCTTCTGGTAGTGCCGGCCGCTGGCCGGCGACCCTGCCAGGCTGCCGGCCAGCGGCCGGCACTACCGCAATCCACTCAGTACGCGAACTCGCGGAACACCGGATCGACGTCACCATGCCAGCGGCCATGGAACAGCGCCAGCTTGCGCTCGGCCGGGGTCAGGCCGGATTCGACGATCTCCTGCAGCACGTCCAGGAACTTGCTCTCGTCCTGGCCGTCGGCATTGCGCGCCGCACGGCGCTTGAGGCCTTCCACGGAAATCCTGACCGCTTCCCGGGCCAGGTCGCGCACCGTGCCGTTGCGGAACGGCAGGTTCATTGCATGCTTCGGCACGCCGTCACGCAGCGCATGGCGCTCGGCCAGGGTGAAGTCACGCACCAGGTCCCAGGCAGCGTCCAGCGCAGTGTCGTCGTACAGCAGGCCCACCCAGAACGCCGGCAGCGCACACAGGCGGCTCCACGGGCCACCATCGGCGCCGCGCATTTCCAGATACTTCTTCAGGCGCACTTCCGGAAACGCGGTGGTCATGTGGTCCGACCAGTCGCGCAGGGTCGGCAACGCGCCCGGCAGCACCGGCAGCTTGCCCTGCATGAAGTCGCGGAAACTCTGCCCGCTGGCGTCGTGGTAGGTGCCGTCGCGATAGGAGAAGTACATCGGCACGTCGAGCAGGTAATCGACATAGCGCTCGTAGCCGAATCCATCCTCGAATACGAAGTCGAGCATGCCGGTGCGGTCGGCGTCGGTGTCGGTCCAGATGTGCGAGCGATAGCTCAGGTAGCCGTTCGGCTTGCCTTCGGTGAACGGCGAATCGGCGAACAGCGCGGTGGCGATCGGCTGCAGCGCCAGGGACACGCGGAACTTCTTCACCATGTCCGCTTCGGTGGCGTAGTCCAGGTTCACCTGCACCGTGCAGGTACGGGTCATCATGTCCAGGCCCAGCGAACCGACCTTGGGCATGTACGCGCGCATGATCTTGTAGCGGCCCTTCGGCATCCACGGCATTTCATCGCGCTTCCACTTCGGCTGGAAGCCCATGCCGAGGAAGCCCAGCTGCAGTTCGCCGGCCACCTGCGCCACTTCGTTGAGGTGGGTGCCGGTCTCCACGCAGGTCTGGTGGATGGTCTCCAGCGCCGCACCTGACAGCTCCAGCTGGCCGGCCGGTTCCAGCGTCACCGAGGCCCCATCGCGCAGCAGGGCGATGGTGCAGCCATTCTCCTGTACCGGCTCCCAGCCGAAGCGGACCAGGCCGTTGAGCAGTGCTTCAATGCCGCGCTCCCCCTCGAAGGTCGGCGGGCGCAGGTCGTCCAGGCGGAACCCGAACTTCTCGTGCTCGGTGCCGATGCGCCACTGCGCGCGAGGCTTCTCGCCGGAGGCGATCACCTCCACCAGCTGCGAGCGGTCGGTAATGGGGGTATCGGCGACGTGGCTGGGGCTCGACAAGGGGAGGGCTCGCTGGACGGTGGCGGGGGATGTGGGGCTCGCGGCCTTCCATCGCAAGGGCGCACTATAGCGTGGCACCTCGTTGCGTCATGCGACGGTGACGGGTTTCAGCATCCCACCGACGCCCTCTTGACCCTCGTACACTCAACGACATGAGCCGCCATTCACGACATCCCGAACTGCACCGCTCCGAGCGCGTCGGCTGGCTGCGTGCCGCCGTGCTGGGCGCCAATGATGGCATCGTCTCGGTGGCCGGCCTGGTGGTCGGCGTGGCCGCCGGCGGCGCCTCCGCTACCACCATCCTCGCCACCGGCGTGGCCGGCACCGTGGCCGGCGCGATGTCGATGGCCGCCGGCGAGTACGTCTCGGTACAGACCCAGGCCGACACCGAGGACGCAGACCTGGCAATGGAAAAGCGCGAGCTGCGCGAAAATCCGCACAGCGAGCTGGAGGAGCTGGCCGCGATCTACCGCCACCGCGGCCTGGAGCCTGCGCTGGCACGGCAGGTGGCCGAACAGCTCACCGCCCATGATGCGCTGGGTGCCCACGCCCGCGACGAACTGGGCATCACCGATACCCTGCGCGCCCGCCCGCTGCAGGCAGCGCTGGCCTCGGCCGGTGCGTTCACCTGTGGCGCGGCGCTGCCGGTGCTGACCGCCCTGCTCGCGCCGGTCGACAGGGTCGCACTGATGACCACGGCCAGTACCCTGCTCGGCCTGTGCCTGACCGGCGCAGTGGCGGCCAGGGCCGGCGGCGCACCGCCGGTTCGCGGCGCGATCCGGGTGATGTTCTGGGGCGCATTGGCGATGGCCGCGGCGGCCGGCGTCGGTCGCCTGTTCGGTGCCCACGTGTCATGACCGCCATGCTGCCACCGGCCACCGCACTGCTGGCCGAGATGGCCAGCCTGGCCGGCTGCGCACGCGCCGAAGGTTATGCGTGCATCACCGCTCGGCGCGAACATGGCGCCAGCTCGGTGGAGATTCCACAACCACAGTTCGCGATCCTGCTGGAAGGACGCAAGCAAGTGCGTACCGCGCACCAGTCGCTGGAGTTCATGCCCGGCGACATCCTGCTGCTGACCCAGCGCTGCCGCATCGATGTGGTCAACACCCCCGACCCACGCAGTGGCCGCTACCTCAGCGCCATCGTGCCGCTGTGTGCCGAAGTGCTGGCGGCCGCACGCACGCTGTGGAGCGGGGAGCTTCCCGCCGCCGGTCATGCGATGGCGCGGCTGCCGTTGATCGATCATGGCGCGGTGCTGCGCCAGTGGCGGCAATCTCTGCAGGACGGCCGTTACAGCGAAGCGCGGCTGGCCCTGGCCTCGTTGGTACTGACCCTGTGCCGGCAGGGCCACGGCAACCTGCTGCTGCCGCAGGCGCCGAGCCTGGGCGAACAGATCCGCGACCGCATCGCCGCCGAACCCGCTCGCGACTGGCAATCGCGCGATGTGGAAGCGCTGTTCGCGCTGAGCGGCGCGACCCTGCGCCGTCGGCTCGCCGCCGAGGACACCAGCCTGCGCCAGCTGCTCACCGAGGCCCGGCTGGCGCATGGCATGCAGCTGCTCTACACCACCGACCTGCCGCTGAAGACCGTGGCCGCACGCGCGGGCTACCGCTCTGCGGCCAGTTTCAGCAAGCGCTTTGCCGAGCAGTACGGGCTGGCTCCCACAGACATTTGAGGGGTTCGGCAGGGCTGCGCCCTGCACCCGCCAAAGCAAGTGCAAGAGCCGAAGCAACAGCCAAAGCAACAGCAACAGCGGCTATCCGTGGGAGGGCGGGGCGGTGTGGGTGGGCAGGACACGCCGTAAACCCATCCATGGGGGCTCGATGGCGCCATCCATGGCGCCAACGGTCCTGCCCACCCACACCGCCCCACCTCTGACAGATCTTCGCGGCTGTTGGTAGGCGTCGACCTTGGTCGACACGATTTTTCTGTCAGATATCGAAATCGATCTGGGGTCAGATCCGTTTTCCTGCGGAAAACGGATCTGACCCCAAGAGCATCTCCAACAGTTCGCGGAAAACTGTCGAAGGCGGGGTGGGTCCGGTTGCGGGAGTGTCCGCGGCATGGATGCCGCGGCCAAGCCCCCATGGATGGGTTTACGGCGTCTCCCGCAACCGGACCCACCCCGCCATCCCACGGATAGATCGCTGTTGCTGTTGCTCTTGCTTCGGCCGTTGCTCTGGCTCGTAGCGGGTGCAGGGCGCAGCCCTGCAGACAACACCCCCTTCCCTGAGCATTCCACGCAGTGGTTTGAGCGCCGTGCGCACGCCAGTCACGGCACGCTAGGCCAACGGAACCGCCCATCATCCACCGAGAACCCTCATGACCCTGCGCCATCTGCCCCTACGCACCGCCCTGCTGCTGGCCCTGTCCTCCCTGCCGCTGGCCGCGTTGGCCGAAGCCACCTCGCCCGCTCCCACCCAGCAGGTGCCCGGCGTCTACCACCAGCGCGTCGGCGCGCTGCAGGTCACCGCCCTGTTCGACGGCGTGGTCGCGCTGGGCCGGCAGGAAGTGGTCGACGTGCCGCCGACACTGGTCAGCCGCCTGTTGGAAGGCCGCTACGTACCGGAAGACAAGAAGGGCCTGCAGACCGCAATCAACGCGTTCCTGGTGCGCCAGGGCAACCACCTGACCCTGGTCGATACCGGCACCGCGCAGTGCTTCGGCCCCGGCCTGGGCCAGGTGCTGGGCAACCTGCGCGCCTCCGGCGTGGACCCGGCCGAGGTGGACGAGGTGCTGCTGACCCACGCCCATCCGGACCACCTGTGCGGGGTGCTCGATGCACAGGGCAAGCCGGCCTACCCGAATGCCACGGTGTGGCTGTCCAGGGCCGATGCCGACTACTGGCTCAACCCGGCCAGCGAGGCTTCCGCGCCGAAGGGTGTGCGCTTCGCCTTCCCGCTGGCGCGCAACGCGGTGGCACCGTACCAGGCCAGTGGCCACCTGCGCACGTTCAACCCCGGCGATGCCCTGCCCGGCGGCGCGGTGGCGATGGACACCCATGGCCATACCCCCGGCCACGTCTCCTACCGGTTCGACAGCCAAGGCCAGTCACTGCTGGTGTGGGGCGACGTGCTGCACTTCCATGCGGTGCAGTTCGCGCACCCGGAGGCCGCGTTCGAGGCCGATTCGGACCGCAAGGCGGCCATCGCCAGCCGTCGCGGGCTGCTGCAGCAGGCCACCGCCAACGGCTGGTGGGTGGCCGGTGCGCACCTGCCGTTCCCGGGCCTGGGCCACGTCCGCAGTGAAGGCCAGGCCTATGCGTGGGTCCCGGCGGAGTATTCGCCGTTGTGAGGGTGTGCCGACCAAGGTCGGCACCCACCCGATCGGGTAGCGCCCGGCTGCCAGCCGGGCGACCGGCAATACCTTATTCCAGCCCCAGCCAGCCGCCGATCACGGCGCGGGCTTCGTCCACGCCGGTACGGTCTTCGCCCGAGAACACCTGCACGCTGACGCTGTCACCGTAGGCCGATTGCAGCTCCTTGCGCACCTTCTGCAAGGACTGCATCTGCTGGCTGCGGCTGAGCTTGTCGGCCTTGGTCAGCAGGGCATGCGCCGGCAGGCCACGCTGCACGGCATAGGACAGCATCTGCCGGTCGTAGTCCTTCAGCGGATGACGGATGTCCATCACCACCACCAGCCCCTTCAGGGCCTCGCGGGTGCGGAAGTACTTGTCGATGAAGGCCTGCCAGTGCGCCTGCAGGTCCAGCGGCACCTTGGCGTAGCCGTAACCGGGCAGGTCGACCAGATGCGCCTCCGGGGTGACCTGGAAGAACACCAGCTGCTGGGTACGGCCGGGGGTCTTGGAGACACGCGCCAGGGCGTTCTGGCGGGTCAGCGCGTTGAGCGCACTGGACTTGCCGGCGTTGGAGCGGCCGGCGAAGGCCACTTCGGCCCCTTCGTCGGGCGGCAGCTGCCGCACGTTATGGGCCGAAAGGTGGTAGCGGGCGCGTTCGATGAGCAATGACATGTGCCTAGGATCGCATGTTGCGGCGCCGCGCGCCCGTGCCGGCGGCCTTTGCGGGCATTTTGCTGCACTGCTGCGTTGACCGTGCGCGGAAACGGCGTTGATAATCCGGGCGATGCCGGCCGCCACCGCCCGGCCCGGTCCATACGGAGCTTCAGCATGCGCCACGCTCGCGTTCTTGCCGTATCCGCCCTTGCCACTGCTGTAGTCGTTGCCGCTGCTGCGTTCGCGCAGACCACGTTGACCCCGCTGCCCGACAATGGGCCGATCAATACCGCCTCGCTGGAGGTGGATTTCAGCAAGACCCACTGGGGCGATGCGAAGGCCGGGCAGACCAAGGCGACGGCCTGCGCGGCCTGCCACGGTGCCGACGGCAATTCCACGGTGGAGATGTACCCGTCCATTGCCGGCCAGAGCGAACGCTACGTGGCCCAGCAGATGGCCCTGATCGCCAACGGCCAGCGCAGTTCCGGCGCGGCGGTGGCGATGGTGCCGTTCGTGCAGAACCTCACCCCGCAGGACATGCGTGATATCGGCGCCTACTTCGCCACGCAGAAGGCCAACGCCGGCATCGCCGATGACACGGCGGTCGCCGACGGCCCCTACAAGGGCATGAAGTTCTACGAGATCGGCCAGCAGCTGTACCGCGGCGGCGATGCCAAGCGTGGCCTGCCGGCCTGCATGGCCTGCCATGGCCCCAGCGGTGCCGGCAATCCCGGCCCGGCCTATCCGCATCTCGGTGGCCAGCACGCCAGCTATGTCGCGCGCCGCCTGCAGGAGTACCAGGCCGGCCAGACCAACGAGACCGACAAGGCGCACTTCCAGATCATGGCCACGGTCGCGCAGAAGCTCAGCGAGCAGGAGGTGCAGGCGCTGTCGAGCTACCTGCAGGGCCTGCACAACAAGGCCGACGATGTGGCCACCACGGCCACGCCAACACAACCGGCTGCCGCCCCCTGACCACCACTGGTCGGCCCGGGCCGCGACGCCGGCCTACGGCTGCGGTATGTTTCCTTCACGCCGGCGGCTGCGCCGGCGTTGCTTTTTTCAACGGAGATGCGTGTCGATGAGGTTGATTTCCCGCCTGCTGTTGTCCGTGCTGGTGCTGCTGCCGCTGGCAGCCTGCGCCGCCACCCCCGCCAATGCCCCGCTGGTCGAGGGCAAAGACTACGAGCGCATCGCCCAGCCGGGCCCGTTCCAGCCGCTGGCCGGCAAGATCGAGGTGGTCGAAGTCTTCGGCTACACCTGCCCGCACTGCGCCCATTTCGAACCGCAGCTGGAAGCCTGGGCGGCCAAGCTGCCGGCCGACGTGCGCTTCACCCCGGTCCCGGCGGCCTTCGGCGGTGCCTGGGATGCCTGGGCACTGGCCTACTACGCCGCCGACGAAGTCGGCGTGGCCAAGCGCAGCCATGCCGCCGTGTTCAAGGCCCTGCACGAGCAGGGTTCGCTGCCGATGCAGAACGTCTCCGCCGATGAGCTCGCCACCTTCTACAAGGCCTACGGCGTGACCCCGGACCGCTACATCCAGGCCCTGCGCGGCGATGCCGTGCAGAAGAAGGTCGAGGCCGCGCGCGCGTTCGCCCAGCGCACCAAGATTCCGGGCACCCCGGCCATCATCATCAATGGCCAGTACCTGGTGCGCGGCAACAGCTTCGACGACCAGCTGCGCATTGCCTCGGCGCTGATCGCGCAGGCGCGCGCCGCCCGCGGCCGCTGAACCAACACCCACCACCGACACGGCGTTGTCGCCGCCGCGTGTCATCATTTCCCCTTGGCCGGCGCCTGCCGCCGGCCCCACCTTTCCAGATGCTGGAGACGTTTCCATGAAGATCCGTTACGCCCTCGCCCTCGCAGCGCTGCTGCCGATCCTGGCCGCCTGCAAGGCCGACGACGGCAGCACCAACACCACCGCGGCCCCCGCCGAACCGGCAGCAACCCCGGCCACGACCACCGAACCGGCTGCCGCACCGGCGGCGGGCAGCGAAGGCGCCGCGCCGGCTGCCGCTGAAGGCGAGAAGACTCCGGCCGAAGCAACTCCGGCCGCCGCGCCGGCCCCGACCACCGCCGCACTGACCGGCCCGGCTCCGGTGGAAGGTGCCGACTACCAGGTGATCCCGAACGGCCAGCCGTTCCAGCCGGCCGCCGGCAAGATCGAAGTGACCGAGATCTTCGGCTACGTCTGCCCGGCCTGCGCCGCGTTCCAGCCGCTGGTCGGCCCGTGGAAGGCCGGCCTGCCCAGCGACGTGAACTTCGTCTACGTGCCGGCCATGTTCGGCGGCACCTGGGATGACTACGCCCGTGCCTTCTACGCCGCGCAGACCCTGGGCGTGCAGGAGAAGACCCACGAAGCGCTGTACGCCGCCATCCACTCGCAGAAGACCCTGAAGGGCGAGCGCGGCCGTGACTCGGTGGAAGACATCGCCAAGTTCTACGCCGCCTACGGCGTCGATCCGAAGCAGTTCGCGGCCACCATGGGCAGCTTCGCGGTGAACGCCAAGACCAACTCGGCCAAGCAGTTCGCCCAGCGCAGCCAGATCAGCGGCACCCCGTCGATCATAGTCAACGGCAAGTACCTGGTTAAGGGCAAGAGCTTCCCGGACATGCTGCGCATCGCCGACCACCTGATCGCCCGCGAACGCGGTGCGGCCCAGGCTCACTGATCCAAGAGAAGCATTTCCCGGCCGTGAATTCCCCCCGTACACGGACCCTGCGCTTGCTGACGGCCAACATCCAGGCCGGCTCAAGTACCCGCCGTTACAGCGACTATGTGACCCGCAGCTGGTCACATGCGCTGCCGGCGGGTCGCAAGCGCAGCAGCCTGGACGCGATCGCCACCCTGGCGCGCGAACATGACATCGTCGGCCTGCAGGAGGCCGACCCGGGCAGCCTGCGCTCGGGCTTCACCAACCAGACCCATTACCTGGCCCAGCGCGCCGGCTTCAACTACTGGAGCCACCAGCCGAACCGGCGCATGGGCGGGGTCGCCTCCAGCGCCAATGGCCTGCTGAGCAAGCTGGAACCGGTGGAAGTGCAGGACCACGCCCTGCCCGGCCGCATCGGCGGGCGCGGCGTGCTGCTGGCCAAGTTCGGCGATGGTGCCGACGGCCTGGCGGTGGCGGTGGCCCATCTGTCATTGGGCGCGGGATCGCGGATGTCGCAGCTGGGCTTCATCGCCGAGCTGCTGTCCGACCACCCCAACGCGGTGCTGATGGGCGACTTCAACTGTCTGGCCGAACGCCCGGAAATGCAGGTGCTGTACCAGAAGACCCGACTGCAACCGCCCGGCTGCATCGTGCCGACCTTCCCCAGCTGGCGCCCCGACCGCGCCATCGACCACATCCTGGTCAGCAGTGGCCTGCAGACCCGCACCGTGGAAGCCGTGCCGGCCGCGTTCTCCGATCACCTCGCCCTGGCGATGCAGATCGACGTCCCGGCCGACGCCCTGCGCTGAACCGCCCCCCTGGTAGGTGCGGACCGCTGGTCCGCACGCCGCTCTGGTGGGTGCGGACCGTTGGTCCGCACGCTCTCTGCCGCTACCCGGCCTGGACCACCGGCACCTTCAATCGCCGCGCGGTCATCGTGCTGCCCACCGAAGCCAGCACCGTGCAGCCGATCGCCAGCCACTGCAGCCCGTGCAGGTGTTCGTGCAGCAGCAGCATCGCCCACAGCGCGGCCACCGCCGGCTCCATGCTGATCAGGATGCCGAAGGTCTCCTTTGGCAGGCGCTTGAGCGCCATCATCTCCAGTGACATCGGGATCGCGCTGGACACCAGCGCCACCAGCAGCCCGGCTGCCAGGATCTTCGGGTCGAGCAGCGCGGCACCGGCATGCACCACGCCCACCGGCACCACCACCAGCGAAGCCGCCAGCAGCCCCAGCGACACCGAATGCCCGGCGTGCAGGTGTCCGGCACGCTTGCCGAATACGATGTAAAGCCCCCAACACGCCGCTGCGCCCATCGCATACAGCACGCCGGTCGGATCCAGCGCCCGGCCGCCGCCCAGCGGCAGCAGCAGCAACAGCCCCACCGCCGCGCAGCCCACCCAGAGGAAATCGATCGGGCGCCGTGATGACAGCATCGCCACCGTCAGCGGCCCGGTGAACTCGATGGCCACCGCGATGCCGAAGGGAATCGTGCGCAGGGCCATGTAGAACAGCAGGTTCATCAGGCCCAGGGTGAGCCCGTAGCGCAGGAGGGTGATCGCATCCGCGCGGCCGGTCTTCCAGCGCCACGGCCGCCAGAACAGCAGCAGCAACAGCGCCGAGAAGCCCACGCGCAGCGCGCTGGTGCCCTGGGCGCCGATCAGCGGGAACAGGTGTTTTGCGTAGGAGGTGCCGATGGCCAGCGAGGTGACCGAGCCAAGCACCGCCAGCGCCGGCAACATCGGCGCGAGTCGTGAGGTCTGCATGGGCAAAGTCTATTGCGCCCGCGCCGAGCACTTGGCTCAATTGACAGCCCGTTCGTGCAACTTCTGCTCACCATGGCTACCGCCCCCGTGCTCGACAGCCTCGACCGCGCCATCCTCGGCCTGCTGCAGCGGGACAACACCCTGCCGCAGCGCGAGATCGCCGAGGCCGTGCACCTGTCCACCCCAGCCGTGCAGCGCCGCATCAAACGCCTGCAGGACAGCGGTGTGATCGCGGCCAACGTGGCGGTAGTCGCCGCAGCCAAGGTCGGGCGACCGCTGACCATCATCGTCGAGGTGCGCGTGGTCAGCGAGCAGCGCGAACGCGTGGCGCCGTTCAAGCGCCGCGTGCAGGACGACCCGGCGGTGCAGCAGTGCTACTCGATCACCGGCGACGGCGATTTCCTGCTGCTGGTGTCGGCCGCGTCGATGGAAGAGTACGAGGCGATCACCGAGCGGCTGTTCGGTGGCGATGACAACATCGAGCGCTTCCGCACCTCGGTTGCACTGGGAACGTTGAAGCGCAGTTTCGAAGTGCCACTGGACCCGGTTCTGTAGCGCTGAGCCATGCTCGACTGCGCTTTGACCGCAAAGCAACAGCCGCCGAGCATGGCTCGGCGCTACAGTCGGAGACCATGAACACATCGCCCTCCCCCGCCCGTCGCCTGCGCCGCTGGCTGCTGCGCGGCCTGTGGCTGGTCATCGCGATCGTTGCCGCCATGGCACTGTGGAACAGCCCATGGGCCGCTGCACCGAAACTGCTGTGGACACTCTCGCGGATGCCTCCGGCCACCGAGCTTCCGGTGCCGGTGGAAGGTGTGCGGCCCCGCCAGATCGCCGATACCTTCGGCGCCCCACGCGGCCGTGACCGCTCCCACGCCGGCATCGACATCTTCGCCAGGCGCGGTACCCCAGTGCGCAGTGCCACCGCCGGCGTCGTCGTGGATGTCAGCGACCGCGGCCTCGGTGGCCGCCAGGTGTGGGTGATCGGGCCCGGGCGCGAGCGCTACTACTACGCCCATCTGGACGACTGGGCCGAGGGCCTGGCGCGCGGCCAGGTGGTCCAGGCCGGCGACCTTCTCGGCCACGTCGGCGACAGCGGCAACGCCAAGGGTACGCCGCCGCACCTGCACTGGGGCATCTACGGCACCGACGGCGCGCGCGATCCACTCCCGCTGCTGCGCTGACCCAGCCCACACCCGGATCATCGGATCGATTCGTTCATTATTTGTAAATAGGAATAGTTCGTATTACGATTTCTTTCGTTTCCGGTGGCGCCAGGACGGCCTGCCCGCCCTCCCCCTACCCGTAGCGCCTCGCCTTCTGGATGCCGGCCGAGCGCGCGTGCTCGTCCAGGACCCCCATGACCCGTTCCGCCTTCCGTACCCCGCAGCCGCAACGGCTGTTCGTTGCCGTGCTCGCCGTTCTCTGCGCCGTGGCCCCGGCCGCCTTCGCCGACACCGCCGCCGACCCGACCACGCTCGACAAAGTGGTGGTCAAGGGCGAACGCGCCGAAGGCTATTCAGTGCGCCGCACCTCGGCCGGTACCCGCTTCGACCTGGCGCCGCGCGAGATCCCGCAGTCGCTCAGCATCATCAGCCACCAGCGCATCGAAGATCAGAACCTGGACGACATCATCGACGTGCTGGCCAACACCACCGGCGTGACCAGCACCCAGTCCGACAGCGAGCGCACCGAGTTCTACGCGCGCGGGTTCTACATCGATGCCTACCAGTTCGATGGCCTGCCCACGCAGATGGTGCAAAACTGGAGCTATGGTGATTCCGGCCTGGACCTGGCGCTGTACGACCGCGTGGAAGTGGTGCGCGGCGCCACCGGCCTGCTCAGCGGCGCCGGCAATCCGTCCGCATCGGTCAACCTGATCCGCAAGCACGCCGACAGCGCCGAGCTGGCCGGCAGCGTGTCGGTGAACGTGGGCAGCTGGGGCCGCACCCGCACCACGGTGGACGTGGGCAGCGCACTCAACGCCAGCGGCACCGTGCGCGGCCGCGTGATCGGCAGCTATCTGGACACCGACGGCCAGATGGACCGCTATAACCAGCGCAAGACGCTGGGCTACGCCGTCATCGACGCCGACCTGACCCCGGACACCCAGCTGAGCGTGGGCTACGACTACCAGCAGAAGCGCGCCAATGGCGCGACCTGGGGTGGCTTCCCGATGCTGTACTCCGATGGCTCGCGCACGGGCTACGACGAATCGTTCAACGCGAGCCCGAAGTGGACCTACTGGGACACCACCAGCAAACGCGCCTTCGCCACCCTGCAGCACGCCTTCAGCAATGGCTGGAAGTTCAAGGTCGGTGCCACGCACGATGAGACCAAGGCTGACGACAAGCTGTTCTACCCGGCCTACAACGACTGGACCACGGGCGCATCGAACTTCGACAAGACCACCGGCGCGGGCATCTCGCCGTCCGCGGGCTTCTACAACACCGAGCGCAAGGTCACCGGCGTCGATGGCTACGTTGATGGTCCGTTCCAGCTGTTCGGCCGCGAGCACCAGTTCATGGCAGGCCTGAGCTACAACAAGCGCGAGTACGCCAACTACGGCGACTACCAGGTCGGCGGTGCCGGCCAGACCTGGGATCCGTTCGCAAGCTATCTGAACTGGACCGGCAACATCAGCGAGCCGAACTGGAACCCGCTGACACTGGCCAGCGAGGGCACCATCACCCAGAAGGCCGGCTACGCGGCCGCGCGCCTGTCGCTGGCCGATCCGCTGAAGCTGATCATCGGCGCCCGCTACACCGACTGGAAGAGCGAGGGCGAAGGCGCCGACCGCGCGCACAAGGTCACCACGCCGTACGCCGGGCTGGTGTTCGACATCAACGGCACGTACTCGACCTACGCCAGCTACACCGAAATCTTCCAGCCGCAGACGCTGAAGGACCGCAACGGCAGCTACCTCGATCCGGTCGATGGCAAGAGCTACGAAGTGGGCGTCAAGGGGGCGTGGTTCGACAACCGCCTGAATGCCTCGCTGGCGGTGTTCCGCATCGAACAGGACAACGTCGGCCAGGCCACCGGTGAACCCGTGCAGGGCAGCCAGAACGAGTTCGCCTATCGCGCCGCGCGTGGCACGGTCAGCCGCGGCTTCGAATTCGAGGTGAACGGCGAGCTGGCACCGGGCTGGAATGCCACCTTCGGCGCATCGCGCTACGTGGCCAAGGACATCAACGGCGCCGACATCAACACCAACCTGCCGCAGACCGCACTGAAGCTGTTCACCAGCTACACCCCGCAGTCGCTGCAGGCGCTGACCGTCGGTGGCGGTGCCAACTGGCAGAACCGCATCTACTACCCGTTACCGGCCTACGGCCGCATCGAGCAGGAAGGTTACGCACTGGTCAGTGCCTTCGTGCGCTACCGCATCTCGCCGGAGTTCAGCGTGCAGGCCAACCTCAACAATCTGCTGGACAAGAAGTACTACTCGCAGATCACCGGCTACGGTGCCTACGGCGATGGCCGCAATGGCTCGCTGACGTTCACCTGGGCGTTCTGATCAGACGCGGGGTACGACCGCCCCGCACCTGTAGAGCCGAGCCCATGCTCGGCTCAGAGAATCAGCCGAGCGCGGACTCGGCGCTACATCCGCAAGGCAGCGCCGGAACTGACCGGCGCTGCCCCCCCTCACATCAGAACCGCAGGTCCGCGCGCAGGTACCAGTAACGACCGCGCGGGATGTCGTAGGTCGAAGCGTCATACCCGTTCAACGAGCACGACAGGCAGATCGGCGGATCCTTGTCGAACACATTGTTCAGGCCCGCGGTCAGCTGCAGCCCCTTCATCCAGTCGATCTTGTAGCCCACCTGCATGTCGTGGAAGGTGGTGGCCGAGAGCGTGTTGGTGCCGGCTGCCTGGTTGCTGCACACCGGGAATGCCACGGCATCGCCGCAGTTCTCGGTCAGTTCGGAGATGTGCCGCACCGTCCAGTTCGCACTCCAGCGATCCATCGTCCAGGCGATGCTGGCGTTGCTGGTCCACTCCGGAATGGAGCTGTCGGCCACTTCCACGCCCGGCTTCTGCGGCTGCTTCTGCCCGGCCGCGCCGGTGGCTTCGTAACGACCGACGAACGTGTTCTTCCAGGCCAGCTTGAACTGGCCGAAGGAGGTCTGCGGCAACGTCCAGAACAGGTCCACGTCCCAGCCGTCGGTCTTGATCGAGCCCAGATTGGTCAGGCGGTTGTTGAAGCTGCTGACCGCACCCGTGCTGGCGCGGGTGATGCCATCGCAGTACACCGGGTCAAGCGTGTCCACGCACAGGTCCAGCTGGGTCTGCGCGTTGATGGCCTGGATCGCACCATCGATGGCGTGGCGGTAGAAGGTCACCTCCACATCGAAGCGCTCCGACCACGACGCGTTGTTGCCGAACCACGGGCTCCACACGAAGCCGGTGCTGAAGCTGCGCGAGCGCTCCGGTTCCAGATCACGATTGCCGCCGGTGGTCACCGAGATCTGCGAGTTGGCCTGCTGGAAGCCGGCCGGCACGCCCAGCGCGGCACAATTGGCGGCACTGCCACGCGGCGGCGTACCGCCCAGGCCCACCGAGCACGGATCGAACAGCTGCAGGTCGGCACGTGCGGCCGAGCCGTACAGTTCGCCAATGGACGGTGCGCGGAAACCCTCGGCGTACGTGGTGCGCAGCACGAAGTCATCGGTCACCTGCCAGCGCAGGCCGTACTTGGGCGTGAACTCGCCACCGAAAGTGGAGTAGTCCGAATAGCGGCCGGCCAGGCTCAGGTCCAGCTTCTTGCCGAACGAGGAGTCGGCGAAGATCGGCACGCTCAACTCCAGGTAGGCCTCGTTGACGTCGTAGGAACCGGAGGTCGGCTGCGACGGCACGCCGTTGTAGTGGCCGATCACGGTCAGCGGATCCGGCTGGTACCAGCCCTCGTACTTGCGGTACTCGAAACCGGTGGCGAAGGACACCGGGCCGGCCGGCAGCGAGAACAGCTCGCTGGACAGGTTGGCGGTGAACAGGCTCAGCTCGTTCTGGCTGCGGTCGTGCACCACCGGCTGGATCCACTTCAGCATGTCCGGGGTGATCGAACCGACGCCACCGAAGATGTTCAACGGCACGCAGCCCGGGGTTGCCGCGCACACCGCCGGGTCGCCCAGCGCCATGTTGACGTTGTAGATGTTGTAGCTGCCGTAGTTGGTCTGTTCGGCCTTGTTCTTGCTGTACATGCCGTTGACGTCCCAGTACCAGCTGCGGTCAGCCGCCTGGAAGTTGCCGACGAAGCCGGTGGCGAAATACGTGGTGTCCACTTCCTGCTTGAACACGCGCGCGCCGCCTTCCACCGGGCGGCGGCCGATCAGGCTCAGGTTGTCACCCGAGACCAGGTCGAAGCCGAACGGGTTGTACGGATTGAGCGCGGACACGGTGATGTTGTCGGCCAGCGGATTGCCGGTGGCGCCATCGGGGCCGAAGAACAGCGGCTCCGGGCCGGCCTGGTTGGTCGACTCACGACGGTTGCCCAGTGCCTTGACGTACCACTGCACGTTGTCGGTGATGTCGAAGCGGAACTGACCGAACAGGCCCTTGCGCTCCGAGGGCGTCAGCACCATGTTGTACTCGGCGAAATTGAACCGGTCGGCGCTGGTGAAGCAGTGGTAGTCATCGGTGCGCGCGCAGCCGGCGCTGCCGTCGTAGCGCGGGTTGCTCACGCCGGTATTGGGCACGATGTTCTGCACCGCGCCGGTGTTCGGGTCGGTGAACATGAAACGACCCTGCGGAATGCCACCGCTGCCGAACGCCAGCCCGGTGCCGGGAATCGGGAAGCGCGACTGCTCGCGGTCCTTGGCAAACACCGGATCCTGCTTGGTCCAGCTGGCGCCCAGGAACAGGCTGAAGCGGTCGCCGCTCTTGCCCCAGGCCAGGTCCACGCCCTTCTGCGTGCCATCGCCCTTGCTGTACTCGCCATAGTTCAGGGTCACCTGGCCGCCATCGAAGTCACGGCGGGTGATGATGTTGACCACGCCGGCAATGGCGTCGGAACCGTACAGCGACGACGCGCCATCTTCCAGCACTTCGATGCGCTCGACGATGGCCAGCGGAATGGTATTGAGATCGGTGGCCGAGCCGACGCCGGATGCGGATGACTCATTGACCCAGCGGATGCCGTCGACCAGCACCAGCACGCGCTTGGCGCCCAGGTGGCGCAGGTCCACCTGCGCCGAACCGGCACCTACACCACTGCCATCGGGCGGGAAACCGAAGTTGCCGGACGAGTTGAACTTGGCGTTGAGCGCCGAACCGGAACCGGTGAGCTGCTGCAGCACTTCGCCGATCGAGGTCAGGCCGGTGCGTTCGATATCGCCGCGCGTCAGCGTCTGGATCGGCACCTGGCCCTCCACCTCAGCGCGCTTGATGCGGGTACCGGTGACTTCCACCGCATCCAGGTTGGTGGTGGATTGTGCAGCGGCACCCAACGGTGCCAGGGTCATCACGCACAGCGCGACGGCAACCGCCAAAGGGCGGTGGTGCAGGTGATTCATTCGCTCTCTCTCCAAAGGAATGTCGGGACATGGGCCGCCGCACTCCCTCCCTGCATGGCGGCGCCGTCTCCTTTGTAAACAAGTGGTAAAAATCGCGGCGTGATGATCGACACTCTTTCACGCGGAATTGACGCAATTGCAGGCCGATTGCGTCAGATAGCTGCAGGTTATGACCGGACGATACTGTTCACCGCAGGCAGCCTTGATGCAGGCTGCGACAGCGCGCGCCGGTAGCTTCCGCATTCACGGAAAAGGCCTTTGCCGGATCGTTTCAGGAATAGTTTGAAAATTCCTTCATTCAGGAGGCCCCACCAGTCGACCCAGCGCAGACTCGCACCTCCAGCCATTCGCGGGAGGGCCGAACATGAAAGCAGTGACTGCCGTGCCGGGCGTCACGATGGTGATGACGCTGCTTCTTTCCCTGGCAGGTGAATCGAGAGCAGGCGGCGTGATCGAGTGCAACAACTGTCCCTCTCCCAGCGATGCGGCCTTGGCCTCGGGAGAGGGACTGACGGTTGTGGTGGATTTCGAGAGAGCCGAGTTGACTGCTTTCCACGTTGAACATGACCCTGAGCGCAGAAAGTGGCGAGCACATCCGACCCAGGTTCCAGTGCAGATTGAAATGGCTTTTCTGCGGATCCTGGATGCGACGCTGTCAGCAGGGCAAGCGCCGCTCATGCAGCAATCACCGCATGAGCAGCAGTGAGACAACGCTCTATCGCACGAAGGCAATGCGCTCCATGCCAGTGGCTTCGGCCGCAGCCAATATCCGCGCCATGCCTTCGTACTCGGCCGCCGGATCGGTGGCGATGCGCAGCTCCGGCAGGTTGCCGGCATGCTCGCCCGCCTGTGCCTGCAGGCGCGCCTGCAGTTCGCCGATCGCCATCGGCTGGCCGTTCCAGCTGAGCTGGTTGGCAGCGTCCAGGCGCAGCTCGATCGGCGGTGGCGGTTCGGGACGGTCGACCACCCGATCGGTGGCCTGCGGCAATTGCACGGCAATCGGCCGGGCCACGATCGGCGCGGTCACGATGAAGATGATCAACAGCACCAGCATCACATCCACCAGTGGCGTGACATTGATGTCCGCCAGCGGGCCGCTTCTTCCTGCGCTACTGAACGCCATGTGCCGCTCCCTGCAGCCGGGCCGTTCGCCCAAGGCCGACGTTACGACGCCTCCCATCCGCTGCGGCAGTGGCCTGCGCGGGGTCATTCAGCTGTCGTTGCCGACGCTCGGCGTGCACGCAATGCGAAACTGAATTCAGCCATTGCCCGCTATGCTGCCCGCCATGACCCGACGCACTTCGACCGCCCTGTCCCTGCTGCCCTTGGCCACCACGCTGCTGATCGGCTGCGCCAATGCCCAGTCCCTCGATGCCCAGAACGCGCAGCTGAAAGCCGCGATCGCAGCCGCCGAACGCGGCCAGTTCGATCCTGGCCAAGCCGCTGCGCTCAGCCGTCACCCGGCCTATGGCTGGCTGGAGTACGCCAACCTGCGCCGCAACATCGATACCGTCGATACCGCGCAGGCGCAGGCCTTCCTCAAGCGCTACGACGGCCAGGCCGTGGCCACCACCTTCCGCAGCGTGTGGCTGCCCTCGCTCGCACGCCGCCAGGACTGGCCGACCCTGCTGGCCAACTGGGCGCCCACCGAAAACACCGGCCTGCGCTGTGCGCAGCTGACCGCGCGCCAGGTGACGGGCAAGGTCGATCCGCAGTGGATCAGTGAAGCGCAGGATCTGTGGCGCAAGAACGGCAAGTCGCTGCCGGACGGCTGTGATGCCGTTTTTGCCGTGCTGCAGGCACAGGGTGGCCTGAGCGACGCCCTGCGCTGGGAACGCATCGATGCCGCCGCCGATGCCCAGCAACCGGCGGTGATGCGCAGCGCTGCACGCGGCCTGCCTGCCGCCGACCTGGCGCTGGCGAACAATTACGCCGCCTTTGTCGACAAGCCCAATGCCAGCGCCCTGAACTGGCCACGCAACGAGCGCAGCCGGCGCATCGCCACCGATGGCCTGGCCAAGCTGGCCAAGGCCGACCCCGGCGCCACCGAGCAGCAGCTGCCGCAGTACGCCCAGACGCTCGGCCTGAGTACCGACCAGCAGGGCCAGGTGCTGTACCAGATCGCGCTGTGGACAGTGGCCTCCTATCTGCCCGATTCGGCACGCCGCCTCAACGCGGTGCCGGAGTCGGCCTATGACGAACGCCTGCACGAGTGGCGCGTGCGCGAAGCGATGTCGCGCGGCGACTGGCCGGCGGCGCTGACCGCCATTCGCAAGATGGGCAGCAAGCAGCGCAGCGACCCGCGCTGGCGCTACTTCGAAGGCCGCATGCTGGAGAAGACCGGCCAGGCCCAGCAGGCGCAGCCGCTGTTCCGCGAGGCCGCGCGCGCGCCGACCTTCCACGGCTTCCTCGCCGCCGACAAGCTGCAGCAGGGCTACACCCTGTGCCCGTGGAAGCCGAACGACAGCGCACAGGCACAGGCGGTGATCGCGCGCGACCCGGCCATCCAGCGCGCGATGGCGCTGTACCAGATCGACCGCGCTGGCTGGGCCGTGGCCGAATGGAACAGCGCGCTGTCGCGCTTCGATGACACCCAGCGCCGCCTCGCCGTGCGCGTGGCGCAGGACAATGGCTGGTTCGACCGCGCCGTGTTCGCGCTCGGCAAGCAGCCGCAGGAACAGCGCCTGTACGACCTGCGCTTCCCGCTGCATCACGACGCCACCATCCGCCGCGAATCGGCACGCAACGCGATCGACCCGGCCTGGGTGGCCGCGGAGATCCGCGCCGAGAGTACCTTCACTCCCCGTGCGCGCTCGCCTGCCAATGCCATGGGCCTGATGCAGGTGCTGCCGGCCACCGGTGCCAGCGTGGCCAAGTCGATCGGCCTGACCGGCTACGGCGGCGCCGACAGCCTGTACGACCCGGACACCAACATTGCCATCGGCACCGCCTACCTGCGCCAGCTGATGAACAAGTACGACGGTCTGCCGTACGTGACCATCGCCGCCTACAACGCCGGCCCGACCCCGACCGCACGCTGGCAGGGCCAGCGCCCGGGCTTCGATCCGGACCTGTGGATCGAGACCATCAGCTACAAGGAAACCCGCGAGTACGTCGCCCGCGTGCTGGCCTTCAGCGTGATCTACGACTGGCGCCTCAATGGTGATGCCCTGCCACTGAGCGACCGCCTGATGGGCCGCCTGGTCGACAAGCGCAAGAACTTCAGCTGCGCCGCCAACGCCGAGCAGGGCGGCGATTGATCGCACAGCGGTCGTGCCGGCGGCTGGCCTCGATCGGAATATGCACCGCCTGGGTGCTGCTTCGGGGTGGCGCGGCCTGCCGTGATGCCTCTGTATTGGTAGTGCCGGCCGCTGGCCGGCAACCGCAGCCATTCCGAAGCTGCCGGCCAGCGGCCGGCACTACCGGAACATCTGCGCCGGCCGTGCGATCATTCCCCCATGAAGATCTATCTTGTCGGCGGCGCCGTGCGCGACCGCCTGCTGCAGCGCCCTGCCGGCGACCATGACTGGGTGGTGGTTGGCGCCACGCCCGCGCAGATGGAAGCGCTGGGCTACACTGCGGTTGGCCGTGACTTCCCGGTGTTCCTGCACCCGAACACGGGTGAGGAATACGCACTGGCGCGCACCGAGCGCAAATCCGGCCGCGGCTATCGCGGCTTCGTGGTGGATGCTGATCCGGCCGTAACGCTGGAAGAAGACCTGCAGCGCCGCGACTTCACCATCAACGCGATTGCCTGCGACGAAGACACCGGCACGCTGGTCGATCCCTACGGTGGTGTGCGCGATATCGAGCAACGCGTGCTGCGCCATGTCGGTCCTGCGTTCGTCGAAGATCCATTGCGCGTGCTGCGCGCGGCCCGTTTCATGGCGCGCTTCGCACCGCTGGGCTTTACCGTCGCCGAAGAGACCATGGCGCTGATGCGCGAGGTCGCCGCCAGTGGCGAGCTGGACGCGCTGGTGCCGGAGCGCGTCTGGCAGGAACTGCGCAAGGCGCTGGTCAGTGAGCGGCCCTCCGCCTTCCTGCGCACGCTGCACGATGCGCATGCCCTGGGCCCGATCCTGCCCGAGCTGGAAGCGCTGTACGGCGTGCCGCAACGTGCCGAGTTCCACCCCGAGATCGATACCGGCATCCACCAGGAAATGGTCAGCGACATGGCCGCGAAACTGGCGCCGGGTGATGACCTGGTCGGCTTCGCCGCGCTCACCCACGATCTCGGCAAGGGCCTGACCCCGCCGGAGGAATGGCCGCGCCACATCATGCACGAGCAGCGCGGCATCAAGCCGCTGAAGGCACTGTGTACGCGGTTGAAGATTCCCGCCGAGCACCAGCAGCTGGCCGAAGCGGTCTGCCGCGAGCACTTGAACGTGCACCGCATCGACGAACTACGCGATGCCACCGTGCTGGAACTGCTGGGCCGCTGTGATGCGCTGCGCCGGCCGGAACGCGTGGCCCGCATCGCGTTGTGCTGCGAGGCCGACAAGCGCGGCCGGCTCGGTTTCGAGGATGCCGACTACCCGCAGGGCGAAACGCTCAAGCGCCTGCACCGGGCAGCGCTGTCAGTGCAGGCGCGGGACCTGGATACCACGCATCTGAAGGGCCCGGCCATCGGTGAGGCACTCGCCAAGGCCCGGGTGAAAGCCATCGCCGCTGCCCGCTGAAGCATCTGATGATGCCGGCTGCTGGCCGGCACCTTCACATCGCCCGTCTAACGACGGCGCTTCCGCGAGAAATGGTCGACAGCATGAGCACCCAACATGATGGGTTGCATCAAGAGGAACAGCCATCCACCCAGCCGGAGCGTCTCCACCGGATTGAACCGGGTGATGAACGCAGCTGCCAGAGTCAAACCCACAAGAAGGCCGATCTCATAGACCCACAGCGATCGGTTAGAACGCTTGCCCACGATGCTCCTCCCCATTGAACAGGACGCGCTTGCAAGCCATCGCAGCCGTCCTGCACCACGGGTAGTGCCGGCCGTTGGCCGGCAACCACGCAATCGCTGGATTCAGTGCGCCATGCCGCGGGTAATCGCCGCCGCACGCTGCTTCAGCTGGGCCACGGCATCGGGAATCATCTCCATGCCCACGTCCAGGCCCGGGTTCAGGACCAGGCCGACGCCGTCGCCGATACCGGCCAGCAGCGCGTGCACCGCGATCGGCATGGCATGCGCAAACTGCGGCAGCTGCTCGTGCCACAGGCCCGCGCGCTCGGGGGCAGTGAACACCGCGAACATCGGCTCGCCGCTCTCGCTGGTCAGCACCAGCGGCGAGATGCTTTCGTCCCAAGCGCCATCCTCACCAATGGCCTTGTCCAGCAGCACGAACGCCGTCGAAGTCAGCAGGCCGTCGAGGAACTGCGCTGCGGTCAGCGTACCGTCCTGGGCCTGCAGCAGGCGCACCTCGAGGTCGTTGAGGGGTTCGAACGGGGTGTCGTGGTCCATGGTCGGTTCCGGTACGTGGTTGCAGGGCAGACTTTAACAGGCCGGGAGTGAGGCACGGCAGCGTATCGGCAGGGGCTTCAGCGGCCGATGAGACTTTCTGCGGGAATGCCCAGGTTGCGGTGAAGCTTCCGGATCATTTCAAGAGTCAGACCGCGCTTGCGATTCAACACCTCATAGACACGGTTGAGCTGGCCGATGGAGGGCACCAGATCCTTCACGGTCAGACCGCCCTGCTCCATGCGGAAGCGGATTGCATCGATGGGATCTGGCGGCTCGATCGGGTAGTGCTTCGCTTCGTAGGCTTCAACCAGCGTTACGAGAATTTCAAATCGATCGCCATCTTCGCTGCCCGGCTCCGGCTCGTTGTCGACATAGGCCGAAATCATGCGCAGCGCGTTTTCGTAGTCGCTTTCCGTACGGATGGGATGGATGTTCATAGAAGCTCCACAGTGTCGGCGTCGATCCGGTCGTACTCGGCGTGGGTGCCAATGAACTTGATGTAGACCACTTGAAACCTGTAACCCACAGCGACGATGAGCCGGTAGCTGTTGCCTTTTATGTTGAACACCACACGACTATTGGCCACGAAACTTGCGCTTGCGTAACGTTGGCGTACGTCATGCGGTGTGTCCCAGACGGCGTGCCTCACTTCGTCATACCAGGACCTCAGCGCTGCTTCCGAATCAGGGTGACGTTCCCAGAATCGTTTCAGCGTCGCCAAAGCAACCACTTTCATTCGGATATCCTAGTCCCAATTTGGGATATAAGCAACCGTGTCATCTCCATCAGCGGCCGATGTATCCGTGCCGCCACATCCATCCGGCCACCGCCAGCGCGGCGCCCCCTAACAGCATCAACGGCAGGCCGAAGCGGTGCCGCCACGGGATCGGCACCCCACCCAGCTGCTGGTCCATGGTCTCGGTATCCAGCACCCAGCCGTGCTCGCAACGGGTACAGGCCAGTTCGTAGCGGCGCTGGTAGGTGAAGCCGAACAGCAGGTCGATGCGCGCCATTTTGTAGCGCAGCTGCGGGGCGAATTCGGTTTCGGTCTGGCAGCGCAGGCAGTGGTGGGCTTCGGTGGGGCCGACGATCAGCACCCGTTCCTGTTGACCGATCAGGATCATGACCGGGTGCCTTGGCAGGCGGGCTGGGCCAGCAGCCAGGCTTGGGCGGCGGCCACGGTGGCGGCGTCCCCGTCGACGCGCTGGTCGGGCTCGATCTTCAAGCCATCACCACGATCATTGCGGTCCCGCATCACGCTGGTGGTCAGCAGCAGGCGACTGCCATCGGCAAGCGTGTGCACGACATTGCCAGTGGAGACACCCGCAGTAGGCTGACCGAAACTCCGCGTCTGCGGACGACCACGCCACGCCAGCACCGAGGCCTCGCCCGAACTGCCGGTGCGCGGCCCGAACAGCACCGCCACCGGCGCGCCGGGCTGCCGCAGCACATAGCCGGACTGGCCGAAGTCCAGCACCGACTTGCCTGCACGCTGTACAGCGGTCGCGGTCAACGTCCAGCGCTCCGGCCCCTGTGCGGCTTCGAACGCTCCCACATCTTCGTTGTTCACCACCGAGGTGCGCAGCAACGGTGCCATGCCCAGCAGCATCGGCCACATGTTGCCACCGCTGTTGTCACGCAGGTCGACGATCCAGCCACAGCGCATGCCGTCGTCCTTGCTACGGATTACCTGCTGCCACCGCGCGGCGCGCTGGATGTCCTGGCGGAATTTCTCCTGCGGCGTCGCGCCGGGCATAGGGGCATAGCCCTCGATGACCACCCAGCCGATGCGCGCATCCACCGCATCGACGGCCTTGGCCTGGTCCACGGCGGCGGCACCGGCCTGCTGCGCGCGCGCAAGGGATTCACGCTGGCGCTGGGTCGTGGTCCATGCACCATGGTGGCCGGTGCTGAGCGCAATGGCTTCGCGCAGAACGGCCAGCCGTTGCGCGGGGTCGCCCTGCGCCGATTGCAGGCGGATGCGGATGGCGGGCCAGTCCACCCGATCGCGATACAGCGCCTGGCGTTCAAGCAGGCTGAGGATCTCGGCCAGGGCCTCCGGCGAGGGCACCTCGACCGTGCTTGGCGTATCGGCCATGGCGCCGGTCGCCAGCAACACGAACATCAGCGCGCCGATGCGACGCACTCCCTTGCGAACCTGCATGCGACGCTTCCTTGTCGTTGAGTCAGGACCGCAGCATAACCGGGGCATGATCGCTTGCGCCACGCGCGAACTGTCGTATCCGGCCCGGTCGCTGATTGCAGCAAGGCGGCTTGCGTGCAGTCACCACATTGCAACTTTGCCCATGTCATCGCGGCGCACAACGCGCCAAGGTGGCCCCCGTCGGCGCTTCCTGCGCTGACCGGGATTGGCGTCCTGAATGAAGCTTTTCACGAGCGGGCTTGCAACGTCGTTGCCTGCCCGAACAATGCACCGTCCGTCGTTCTGCGGCGGGCGGTGCGTGGGGATCCCCGGATCCGCCGGCGTCATTCCTCGTGAAGAGCTTCACCGGCACGCCAACCCGCACCGCCCGCCACCTTGCATCCCGCAGGTGGCCTTGCCTTGTGAGGTTGCTGCCATGAACACGCCCTACCCCACCTATCCGCGCCTGCAGGCACTGCTCGGTGCTGCATTGCCCGACCTGCAGCTGTCCACTACGGCAGCCGAAGCGCTGGAAGATGCGCTCACCGAAGCCGACGAACAGGCGCCGCAGTCGGCGTTCTTCGCCCGGTTGCGCGGCATCGCACACAGCCACGGAGCCGACGGCCAGGCGTGGCGCGAGCGGCAACTCAGCGAGGCGCGCGGCCGGGAACTGGCCGAGGCGACGCGCTGTCTTGCCGCATTGTCCGCCTGCGGCGGTGTGTTGCTGGCGGCGCAGTCGGCGCGGGAGATGGATGGTGCGCAGGCGCAGTGTCCACCGCAGGTGGAGGAAGGGCTGCTGCATGCGGTGGTGGTGCTGGCCGATCATGCCGGAGCGTTGGTGGAGCCGGATGCGTGCGCGCCGTTGTCGTAGAGCCGAGCCTATGCTCGGCTGCACTGTGCTCGTGGCGTCGGTAGGTTCAGTGCCGACCAAGGTCGGCACCTACCAGAGCAGGGTCCCCCGAGCGCAAGGGCGCTACCAGTCCGCGCGCAGCCCGATGTTGCCTTCGATGATGCGGCGCTTCTCGTTGCGGTCGCCGCCCAGCTCGCGCGTGTAGTCGGCCACGGCGTACGCACTGATGGTGCGGTTGAGGCGCCCGACCACACCCACGCCGGCTTCCAGCGCGCGTGAACGCTGCGAATTGATGATCACGTCGTCGTCGAAGCGGATGCGATCCTCGCCGGAACGACCATGCCAGTAATTCAGCTTGAAATACGGTTGCCAGCCGTTGTCGGCCAGCTGGTAATCGCCGGCCAAACGCAGGCCCACACGGCCGGTCCAGGCGTTGTCGTTGTCGAAGCGCACGCTCGATATTTCATCGCGACGGTCATCCAGCGAAGTGCGTTGCCAGATCACCTGCACCTGCGGTTCCAGCCACCATGCGGACTGCCCGAAGTGCAGCAGCGGCTTGCCAGCCTCCACCGACACACTGGTGCCGTCGCCGCTCAGGCCGAAGCCGAGCCCGCGCGAGGAACGCGCGCGGCCGTCGTAGCGGCTCTGCATCGCCACGGCGTCGATGTAGGCACCGCTGCTGTCGGTGAACGTCCAGTACAGGCCCACGTGCTTGTCGTCCAGGCGGTTCTGGCCCACCTGTACGTTCTCCCAGCCCAGTGCCAGGCCGGTGGTCTTGCCCTGCGCGCGGGTGCGGCCGACGAACACGCCGATCTGGTTGCGGTGGTTGTCCGACGCCGCAGCCCATACGTCGAGGCCGGCCTGCAGGCCCATCACGTCGCCATCAAAGCCGGGCTGTGCATCGCCCTTCCAATGGATCTCGCTGCTCTGCCCCACCAGGCGACCCCAGGCGGTGCGGAATGCGCCCTGGTTGTACAGCAGGCGCTGTTCGCCCTGCCGCTCGTGGAAGGTACCGAGGCTGGCCAGCGAGGTCTCGCGCAGCAGCGGCGGCACCACCGCGTAGGCGGCGGTCTCCACGCGGTACAGCGGTACCACCGCGCCTTCGGCCGGGCGTGCACCCGGCGTCGGCGGCGCGCCGGTACCGGGCAATGCACCGCCGGCCACGGGCACGTCCGGCACCGCCGGATCGCTGGGCGGTGCCACCGGCGCCGGTTCCGGCGGCGGCGGCGGTGGTGCGGTCTCGCCTGCGGTCAGGTCCGGATCGATGGCGCCTTCGGGCGGCGGTGGCGGCGCCGGGGCAATGGGGGGCGGGGGTGCCACCGGCGGCGTCAGCGGCGGTGGGGTGGCGCTGCCACCACCGTTGGGTGCCGGCGTCGGGCCGGTCACCAGCGTCGAACGCAGGTACCAGTTCTCGCTGGTGCCGGCACTGACACCGCCCTTGAACAGGAAGTACTCGTAGGCACCGGCCGCGACCGGTGCAAACAGCGAGAACGCGCCCGGCGCGGTGCGGCCACCATTCAAGGCCTGCACCACCAGGATGCCGTCGGCCAGCGTGGCCGCGCCGCTGCCGCCGGCATTGAGTACGCCGATGCCGGTGGTGCCGGTGGCGATACCGCCATCGATCACCAGGCGATCGCTGGGCGAGTTGTCCGCGCCCAGCACGGTACGCAGGTACAGGCCCCCGCCGTCACCACGGTAGTTGCCACGCACGGTGAACACGTCGCCGGCGCCGGTACCGGTCAGGTCGATGCGCCCGGCATTGACCATCTCCACCAGTGCAGCGCTGTTGAATGGGCGGATGGCATGGCCGCCACTGCCCGCGTAGACGGTGCTGGTGTCGTCCACCGTGAGCGTACCGGTGCCGGTTGCGCTGTCGCCCAGCACCAGGTCGCCATCGAAGCTCAGCTCCGTGCTGTTGGCCAGGCTGATCGCCTCCCAGTTCTGGAAGCGGCCCACGCCTGCGGTCTTGACGTTGCTCAGGTTGAGCTGGTCGATGCCACTGCCCCCGTCGAACAGCGGCACCGCACCCAGGTTGCCTTGGTTGAGGTTGCTGAGGTTGGCCACGTCGTTGTCTGGGCCCATGTCGATCGCACCGTAGACAATGCCACCGCCGCTCCAGTTGAAGGTGTCATCGCCGGTACTGAGCAGTATCTGCCCGCGCACGGTACCATCGGTGATGGTCACGCTGTCGTTGCCGCCGCTGACGCTGATGTTGCCGCCGATGTAGGCCGTGCCCGAAATGATGATGGTGTCGGTGTCGAAGCCGGTCACCACGTTGCCATCAACAGTACCGCCGGACTGGTCCCACAGGTTCTTGTCCAGCTTCATGTTGACGCGGCCGATGCGGCCTGCGGTCATCCAGGCCTGGTCGCCATCTTCGAACGCACCGACGATGCGGCCACCGCTCATGCGGAAGGTATCGATGTTGTCGCCCTGCTGCAGCGCGCCGATCGTGCCGCCACTCATGACGAAATCATCGCGGCCACTGCCCTGCGCCACCACGCCGGTGACGGTGCCGCCGGTGACGGTCATCTGGTCATCGCCGCTACCCTGGTCGATGCTGTCGATGGTGCCATTGCCCAGCAGCAGCACATCGTTGCCATCTCCTTGCAGGACGCCGCCGCTGATGCTGCCGGCCTGCATCTCGAGGCGGTCGTTGCCCGAATCGAACTGTACGCCAGTGCGCCCGCTGATCGTTCCACGGTTGACCAACACGCTGTCGCCGGCGCCAACGAACTGCAGCGCGATGTTGTTGCCGGTGCTGATGCTGCCCGAATTCTCGACACGGCTGCCGCCACCGAGCTGGACCGCCACCCCCCCCACCGAACTGATCGTGCCGAGGTTGGACAGCAGGTGCCCGCCGGCCCCGACCAGCGAAATCGCACTGCCACCACCGCTCTGCTGCAACTGGGCACCGCTGGCGACGTTGACGCTGATGCCCGCTTCGCCGCTGGCTGTGATAGGCACCGTCTGCGGATTCGGCGCGTTGGCATCGCAGGTGACCGTCTGGCCGGTGACCGGCGCGACGGTGCTGCAGCCAGCCCAGGCGGCGCTGGCGGTCAACAGCACCATGGACGGGACAGCCAGTGCCTGAAGCACGGAAACGGTGAGGCGGCGCGGACGGAAAGCGCGCGGGACGGCACGGGTCATACAGTTCTCCTGGACAGGGAATCAGGAACTGCAAATGCACACTGCTGCGTGTGCAGTCTGGCGTGATGTGAACCGTTTCGATAGGTGAACTTGCGTGCGGGAAATCACATTTCGGATGTGAAATCGCCGGGCCCTCACGCCAATGTGATGTGGCTGAAATCGTTCATTTTTCCGGCATCCGGAATCACGCGCAAAGCATCCACGCATGGCGTGGATCTACTGATCCTGCATCGCCAATCGATTCAATCGTGGCACCTGGTAGATCCACGCCATGCGTGGATGGCGTTGGCGGATGGGGTCAGATCTTCAGGTAGATCTTCCGCCGGTCCAGCCACCATGCCACGCCCCACCAGAGTGCGACGAACGCCAGCGCCTGCAGCATCGATGCCAGCTCGAGCGCCTGCGGCATCGCGGCGGCCAGCTGCTGCCAGATCCAGCTCCAGGCACCGCTGGCCATCAACGCCACCGACATCACCGAGGCCCCCAGATACGCGGTGATCGCATTGACGCCGAAGCGCCGGCCCAGCGCCGGCCATCCCTTCAGGTCTATCAGCACGTGGCCCAGCCACAGCGCCAGCGCGGCCAGGCCACCGGTCCACAGCACGTAACTGGGCGTCCACAGCTGCTTGTTCAACGGCAGCACCCCGGCCAGCAACAGGCCCAGCACGGCGGTCGCCACGCCCAGCCCGGCCAGTGCCGTCGGACGCCCGCTGCGCAGCAGGCCACCGGCCAACAGGCCGAGCACGGTACTGCCCAGTGCACCCAGCGTGCTCAGCAATCCTTCCGGGTCATGGCCGAGGCGGGTATCGGCACGCCATTGATAGATCCACGGTGCGAACAGCGTGGTGTCCAGGCGGCTGGCCGGGTTGGTCCACGGCGCCAGGTCACCGACGCCCAGCAGCAGCACCGTGTACCCCACCAGCAGTCCAACAAGCATGCCGGCCTGCATGCGCGGCCGTGCATACACCGCCAGCACACCCACCAGCGCCGCGCACACGGCGATCCGTTGCAGCACCCCCCAGATGCGGAAGTGGTGTGTATCCAGCGCCCACCAGATCAGCAGATGCAGCAGCGCACCGGCCACCAGGATGCGCAGCGCGCGCTCCAGCACACCGCGCGCCAGTGCAGGACGCGCAGCGGCATCCAGCGCGCGCGGTGCCACGCTGAAGGCCATCGACACGCCCACCAGGAACAGGAAGAACGGGAACACCAGATCGGTAGGCGTGCAGCCATGCCATTCCGAATGGCGCAGCGGCGCGAACACTGCACTCCAGTCGCCTGGATTGTTGACCAGCAGCATCGCCGCCACGGTGATGCCGCGCAGGGCATCGATCGAGCCCAGACGGCGTGGCGGCGTACTGTTCATCAGGCGGCCTCGTACTGTCCGGCAATCCAGGTGCCACGTACCTGCAGGGCGTCATCCAGCAGCACCAGGTCGGCCTGGTAGCCCTCGGCGATGTGGCCCAGGCGGTCGTCGACATTGAGGAACTGCGCCGGGTAGGTCGAAGCCATGCGCGCGGCTTCGGCCAGCGGCTGGCCGAGCAGCTGCACGGTGTTGCGCACCGCCGTGGCCATGTCCAGCGCCGAGCCCGCCAGCGAACCGGCGGCATTGCGCACCACGCCGTCGATGGCGGTGATGGTTTCGCCGTACAGCACGTAGCTGGGATCATCCGCACCGACCGGCGGCATCGCATCGGTCACCAGCAGCAGGCGGCCGCGCGGCTTGGCCGCCAGTGCCACCCGCAGGCTGGCCGGATGCACGTGCACGCCATCGACGATGATGCCGATCCAGCTGTCGCGGTCTTCCAGCGCAGCGCCCACCGCGCCGGGCTCACGGCCCTGCAGCGGCGACATCGCGTTGTACAGATGGGTGAAGCCACGCACACCGGCATCCAGGCCGGCGCGGATCTCTTCGTAGGTGCCTGCGGTGTGGCCGGCGGCCACGATCACGCCACGTTCGACCAGCGCGCGGATGGTCTCCAGCGGCACGCGCTCCGGCGCCAGGGTCAGCAGGGTCACCCCGTTGTCCAGCGACGCGGCCAGCGCGATCTCTTCTTCGTCCGGCACGCGGAACTTGCTGGCATCGTGCGTGCCCTTGCGCGTCGGCGCGATGTAGGGCCCTTCGAGATGGATGCCGATCACGCCCGGCACGCCCTGCGCGATCGCCTCGCGCATCGCACCGATGGCTTCGCGCATCACCGCCACGTCATCGCTGATCAGCGTGGGCAGCATCGCGGTGGTACCGAAGCGGCGGTGAGCCTGCGCGATGGTACGCAGCGAGGCAACATCGGGCGTGTTGTTGAACAACGCGCCGCCACCGCCATTGACCTGCACGTCGATGAAGCCGGGCAGCAGCCAGCCGCCGCCCAGGTCCACCTGCTCGGCAGCATGGCCAAGCTGTGGTGCGGCGTCGGGCAACAGAGCGGTGATCTGCCCGTTTTCGATCACCACCGCCAGGTCATCGCGGAAATCATCGCCGGCGAGAATGCGGGCGTTGCGCAGCACCGTTGCCATCACACCGTCTCCGTAACCTTGTTCAGATGCGGCGGCAGATCCGGGTTGAAGCCACGACGCAGCGCCAGCGCATTGATCGCGCGATAGAAGCTCTGCACGGTCAGCAGCGGTGCGCACAGCGGGTGCGGTGCGGCCGCCACCGGCAGGTTGCCGCCGGCCCCGGCCAGCCACACCTGCGCGCCCCGTGCAGAAAATTCCTCGACCACCGCGCGGGTGCCGGCGCCGGTTTCGTCGGGCTGGGCGAAGGCCAGCACCGGGAAGCCGCGGTCGACCAGCGCCATCGGGCCATGCTTCACTTCGGCCGAGCTGTAGGCTTCGGCGTGCAGGCTGCAGGTTTCCTTGAACTTCAGCGCCGCTTCCTGCGCCGCGCCCAAGCCCAGGCCACGGCCGAGCACGAACAGGTTGGTGGCCTCGACCAGGCCTTCGGTCACCGCACTCCAGTCGCACTGCCAGGCTTCACGCATCGCGTCCGGCAGCAGGTCCAGCGCGTTGCGCAGGCTGCTGTCCTGCTTCCAGTAGGCGGCCAGCTGCAGCAGTGCAGCCAGCGAGGCCAGGTAGCTCTTGGTCGCCGCCACGCTCTTTTCGGCACCGGCATGCAGCGGAATGACCGTGTCGGCCAGCTGCGCCAGCGGCGAATCCTCGACGTTGACCAGCGCGATCACGCGTGCGCCAGCGGCCTTGGCCGCCTCGGCGTTGCGCAGCAGGTCCGGGCTCTTGCCCGACTGCGAAATGACGATGAACAGCGCACCGCGCAGCTGCAGCGGTGCGGCATAGACCGACCCCACCGACGGCGAGGCCGACGCAACCACCAGGCCCAGCTGGGTTTCCAGCAGGTACTTGCCGTAGGTGGCGGCATGGTCGGAGCTGCCGCGTGCACAGGTGACCACGAACGGCGGCGGCGCCGCGCGCAGGCTGGCGGCCAGGGTTTCCAGGGTGGCGTGGTTGCGCGAGAACTGGCGGGCAACCACGTCGGCCGCTTCGGCGGCCTCGGCGAACATCAGGGTGGACGTGGGGTCTGACAGCGACATGGCGGGCTCAGGCAGGATCGGAAGGAAGGGGGCGTGCGCCGGCCGGGCGCATCGGCGCGGTCGAGCCGCGCACCACCAGCTGCGGCACGAAGCCCTGGTTGTGCAGCGGTGCCGGCGCATCGTCGTAGGCGTCGCTGCGCAGTTGTGCGATCAGCAGGCGCGCGGCGTGGCGGGCGATGTCCTCGGTGGCCTGCTTGGCGGTGGTCAGCGGCGGCCACGACTGGCGCGAGAACGGGCTGTCCTCGAAGCCGGCGATGGACAGGTCGTAGGGCACGTTCATGCCGGCCGACTTGGCGGCGGCCAGCACGCCGGCAGCGATTTCATCGTTGGAACCGAAGATGGCGGTAGGTGGCTCGCGCAGCGCCAGCAGGCGACGCGCCCCACGGAAACCATCGTCGAAGGTGTAGTCGCCCTGCACCACCAGGTGCTTGTCCACGGTCATGCCGTAGTCCTTCAGCGCCGCTTCGTAGCCGGCGTAGCGTTCGCCCGAGGAGCGGTGCGAGCTGCCGCCCCAGAGGAAACCGATGCGCTGGTGACCGAGCTGGATCAGGTGCTCAGTGATCTCGTAGGCCGCCTCGCGGTCGTCGACGAACACGCAGGCGCCGTCGGCTGGGTCTTCGGTGGCGGCGATGATGCGCACCAGCTTGATGCCACGCGCGGTCAGCGCCTGGATCAGGTCTCGGCGCTCGGACATCGGTGCGGTCAACACCAGCCCGGCCAGCCGCGAGCGCTGCACCCAGTCGGCCAGTTCATCGGCCAGCAACGGCGAGCTCGAATCACAGGGATGGATCTGCAGGCCGAAACCGGTCTCGCGGCACGCGGCCAGCACGCCGTTCTGCACGCCGATGATGTGGTACGGGTTCGGGTTGTCGTAGACCAGCCCGATCACGAAGGTAGTGCCGCTGCGCAGGTTGCGCGCGGACGGATCGGGCTCGTAGTCGAGCTCGGCGATGGCACGCAGCACCCGCGCACGGGTGGCCTGCATCACCGAGGGCTCATTGTTGATCACCCGCGAGACCGTCTTCAGCGAGACCTTGGCCTTCTCCGCAACGTCCTTGATGGTCGCTCTGCGCATGGGTTTTCCCTGGGGTTGGCTGCCGTCCATCATCGCCGATCAGGCCTTGTCCTGCGGCAGGCCGGCACGATGGCCGATCACCGAGTAGAACAGGATGTACAGGTAGCACGGCACCATCAGCAGCACGAACACCAACTGGAAGTCGATGTGCTGCTTGAGCACGGCGAACAGCTGCGGAATGATCGCGCCGCCGGCGATGCCCATCACCAGCAGCGCCGAGCCGGTCTCGGTGAAGCGGCCCAGGCCGCGGATCGCCAGCGGGAAGATCGCCGGCCACATCATGGCGTTGGCGAAGCCCAGCAGCGCCACGAAGGCCACCGAGACGTAACCGTGCGTAGCCCAGGCGCCCAGGCAGAACACCACGCCCATCACTGCCGAAATGGTCAGGTAGCGCGACTGCGAGACCAGGCCGGGGATCGCCAGCAGGCCGACTACGTAGCCGGCCAACATCGCACCCAGCGTCAGCGAGGTGAACATCTTGGTCTGGTCCAGCGGCAAGCCGAAACCGTGACCGTAGGTTCCGATCGCATCACCGGCCATGACTTCCACGCCTACGTACACGAACAGGCACAGCACGCCCAGCCACAGATGCGGGAACTGGAAGATGCTGCGGCGCTCGGCCGTTCCCGGTGCACCTGACGGCGTTGCATTGGCTTCGGAGGACTTGATCTCCGGCAGAGGCGAGAACAGCACGGCCACCGCCAGCACCACCAGCAGCGCGGCCATCGCCAGGTACGGCGCATGGATCTTGGCGGCGAATTCGTTGAGCAGCGCGACCTTGGTGACCGCGTCGGCGGCCTGCACCTGCTTGTCCAGATCGCCGATGCCGTGCAGCACCAGGGTGCCGATCAGCACCGGCGCCAGCATGCCGGCGATCTTGTTGCAGATGCCCATCAGCGCGATGCGGCGTGCCGCCGTTTCAATCGGGCCGAGGATCGAGATGTAGGGGTTGATCGCGGTCTGCAGCAGGGCGAGGCCGCTGCCGATCACGAACAGACCGCCGAGCGCGCCCGGGTACCAGCGCTGGGTCGCGAACTCACCGAACAGCGCGGCCCCCCCGGCCATCACCAGCAGGCTCAGGCTCAGGCCCTTCTTCATGCCGGTGCGGCGCAGGATCCAGGACGCCGGCAGGGCCAGGAAGAAATAGGACAGGTAGAACACCATCAGCACCAGGAAGGCACCGACCTCGCTGAGTTCGAAGGCCAACTTGACGAAGGTGATCAGCGGGCCGTTGAGCCAGGTGAAGAAGCCGATCAGGAAGAACAACACGCCAACGATGGCGATGGAGGTGGCCACGTTCGGGCGCGCGCTTGCAGCGGGGACGGCGGACATCAGGAGGGCTCCTGCGGCGACGGCCGCAGAACGCGGCGTCGGAGAGTGGCTGGGAACAACGTTGTCACATTCTTTCGATGGACAACGGCGGTTTGTCAACTTCCATGCACGCCTGCCTGAACCTCGTGCTGCACTGCGCAAGTCCGCCGCGGTACGCCCCGCTGAATGCGCGGCAGGCCTAGAGCCCCGTGCACCAATGGTTCCCACGTGAAACCCGCACTCACACCGTGTAAACGTTTACTGCGCGCCGCATTCGTTGCGACGCAGCAACGAAAGTGTCACGAACTCGTTGACATCGTTGTCAGCGCGGTTACAGACTCCGCCCCAATCGCCGCCCCCGATCCCCGGGCCGGCCCACCTGCAGCAGGAGCCCGCGTGATCGCCAGCCACCCCGCCCCGTCGCATGTCCTGTCCCGCGTCGCGCCCTCGTTCCTGGCCGCCGACGTCGGTGGCACCCATGTGCGCGTGGCCCGGGTCCAGGCCAGCGGTGACGCCGCCCATCCGGTGCAGGTGCTGGAGTACCGCAAGTACCGCAATGCCGACCATGCCGGCCTCAGCGCGATCCTGTCCGACTTCCTGGGCGAAGGCCCGCGGCCCACGCATTGCGTGGTCGCCAGCGCCGGCTATGCCCGCGAAGACGGCACGGTGATCACCGCCAACCTGCCGTGGCCGCTGTCGGCGCGCCAGGTGGAAGCCGAGGTCGGCCTGCAGCGGGTCTACATCGTCAACGATTTCGAAGCGGTGGCCTACGCCGCCGCGCAGGTGGACGCCAGTGGCGTGTTGCACCTGTGCGGGCCGGAGACCGCCGCGCGTGGCCCGACCCTGGTGGTCGGCCCCGGCACCGGCCTCGGTGCAGCGCTGTGGATCCCCACCGCGCACGGCCCGGTGGTCCTGCCCACCGAAGCCGGCCAGCCGACCCTGGCGGCCAGCACCGAACTGGAAATGGCCATCGTCCGCCACATGCAGCGCGACCGCGCGCACGTGTCGATCGAGCATGCGATCTCCGGCCCCGGCCTGATGAACCTGTACCGTGCGGTGTGCGCGCTGCAGGGGCAGGCGCCGACCCTGGCAAGCCCCGACGCAGTCACCGCTGCGGCCATGGCCGATACCGATGCGCATGCGCGCCAGGCGCTGGATGTGTTCTGTGGCCTGCTCGGCAGCACCATCGGCGACATGGCGCTGTTCTACGGCGCCCACGGTGGTGTCTACCTGGCCGGCGGCATCCTGCCGCAGATCCGCGAATACCTGCACGCCAGCACCTTCGTCGAACGCTACCTGCAGAAGGGGCCGATGGGCGAAGCGCTGGCACGCATCCCGGTAAAGGTCGTCGAGCACGGCCAGCTGGGCGTGGTTGGCGCTGCCAGCTGGTACCTGCAGCAGTCGGCCGCCTGACACCGCAACAGGCTTCAACGCAATCGCAGCACGCAGTACGTGGCACGCCAACGCACGGGACTTCGCCGCCGCCCCGCGCATGTCATCGCAACCGTAACCGAACACCGCCGCCGGCACCCAATCGAGTGATGAGGAGAGACATCATGAACACCCGCAAGACCCTGCTTTCGGCCGCCATCGTCAGCTGCATCGCCTTCAGTGCGCACGCGCAGCAGGCGGCCCCGACCGCCACCGATCTGGACACCGTGACCGTTACCGGCATCCGTGGCTCGATGGAGAAGTCGCTGGACACCAAGCGCGAAGCCAATGCGCGCGTGGAAGTGGTCACCGCCGAAGACGTGGGCAAGCTGCCCGCGCACAACGTTGCCGATACCCTGCAGCGCCTGCCCGGCGTGAACATCAGCTCGTCCAGCGCCGACGAAGGTGGCTTCGATGAAGCCGACCGTGTCAGCCTGCGCGGCACCAGCCCGAGCCTGACCCAGACCCTGATCAACGGCCACACCGTCGGCTCGGCCGACTGGTTCGTGCTCAGCCAGGGCAACAACGTCGGCCGCAGCGTCAGCTACTCGCTGCTGCCGTCGGAACTGGTCAGCTCGGTGGAAGTGAACAAGTCCTCGCAGGCCAAGCTGCAGGACGGCGGTACCACCGGTACCGTCAACATCATCACCCGCAAGCCGCTGGAGTTCTCCAAGCCGTTCACCGCGGAAGGCTCGATCGGCATGGTGCGCTCGGACCAGGCCAAGTCGAACGACCCGCAGTACTCGGCACTGTTCAACTACAAGAACGAGGAAGGCACCTTCGGCGTGATGGTGCAGGGCTTCAGCCAGAAGCGCGAGCTGCGCCGTGAAGCACAGGAAATCCCGGGCGGCTTCTTCAAGATCGGCGCCGGCGATCCGGTCGCCAAGACCAATCCGGACCTGATCGGCGTCAATGTGCCGGGCCTGCTGGGTTCGACCCTGTTTGAGCAGACCCGCGAGCGCAAGGGCGGCCTGGTCTCGTTGCAGTTCAAGCCGAGCGACAGCCTCACCCTGGGCCTGAATGGTTTCAGCTCCGAGCTGAAGGCCAACAACTACAACCGCAACTTCATGATGTTCGGCAACAGCTTCGCCAAGTCGCAGGCGCCGGATCCGGGCTATGTGGTCAAGGACGGCGTGCTGACCAACGCCAGCTACAGGGGCGTGCCGGGCACCGACTATGCGGTGTACGACATGATCTACCGCGAGTCGAAGGCCAAGTCGAGCTATGTCACCTTCGATGCCGACTGGCAGATCAGCGACAGCCTGACCGCCAAGTTCCAGGCCGGCAGCACCAAGGGCACCGGTGAGACGCCGCGCCAGTACATCGCCGAGGTCACCCTGGCCAACGGCGGCGGCGCCAGCTGGGCCACCCACGGCAATGGCTCGCCGATCGACTGGAACGTCGGCGGCGACCTCTCGCCCAACGGCGTGACCAGCTTCGGCACCTGGGGCAACCAGCAGGTCACCGCCGAAGACAAGGAGAAGTGGGCCACGCTCGACTTCAACCAGTACTTCAACGATGGCGGCGTACTGAGCTCGATCGACTTCGGCCTGCGTTTCGCCGACCACAAGCGCGAAGCGCTGTCGCCGGAAGGTGCAACCCCGGGTGACATCTGGAGCGCGCTGAAGAACGGTGCCACGGCCAACTACCCCAGCGGCTTTGCCGGCGACATCGGCGGCACCTTCCCGCGCAACCTCTGGTACTTCACCCCGGGCGCGCTGAAGGACGCGGTGACCAACAATTCCACCTGGCTGGCCGGCAATGATGGCCCGACCGGTCGCCACAACTATGGCGCCGAGTGGAAGGTGAAGGAAAAGAACTTCGCCGGCTACGTGCAGGCCAATTTCCGCGGCGACTGGTGGAGCGGCAACGTCGGCCTGCGCTACGTCAACATCAAGCAGGACATCGACACCTACAACGCCGTCAGCAAGGCCGCCGATGCCGATGTCAGCAGCCTGTTCGGCATGTGGGAGCGCCTGGCCTTCCAGAACAAGCGCAACCGTGTCCTGCCCAGCGCCAACATCAAGTTCGACCTGGACGACTCGCTGGTGCTGCGTGTCGCCGCCTCGCAGACCCAGACCCTGCCGGACTACTCGGCACTGGGCGCGTCCTCGTACGGCTCTGACCTGAACCGCACCGGCGGCGGCGGCAATCCGAACCTCAAGCCGACCCTGTCGACCAACCTGGATGCCAACCTGGAGTGGTACTTCATGCCGCGCGGCCTGCTGTCGGTGGGTGCGTACCACATGAAGCTGAAGGACTACATCGCCTTCGACGTGGTCTCGCGCCAGCTCTACAGCGAACTGACCAACCAGCTTGAGACCTACCAGATCTCCACCCCGATCAATGCCGACGGCAAGGTCACCGGCGTGGAAGTGGCCTACGAGCAGCCGATCGGCGAGTACTTCGGCATCAATGCCAACTACACCTACGCCAACGGCACCACCTCGCACACCTGGTCGGATGGTTCGCACAACCTGCTGGGCACCTCGAAGAACACCTACAACGTGGGTGCCTACTTCGAGAACGAGCGTTTTGGCGCCCGGGTCAGCTACACCCGCCGTTCCTCGTTCCTGATCAGCCTGTCGGGCACCAACCCGTATTACCAGGATGATTTCGGCACGCTGTCGGCATCGCTGAGCTACAAGGCCACCGATTGGCTGAGCATCAGCCTGGATGGCCTGAACCTCAACAACCCGACCTACAAGTACTACCAGACCGCGGCCATCCCGACCTCGTTCTACAGCAACGGTCGCCAGTACTACCTCAACTTCCGCTTCAAGTACTGATCCAGCGGCAGCAACATCGCCGAGTCGTGCACGCACGCCGGGCCTGGGTCATTCCGGGCCCGGCGTTTTTCATGTATAGCGTTCATCGCACCGTTCCAAGGAGTCGTTCCGATGGTCAAGCCTTCCCGCGCCCGGATGCGCAGCGCAGTGCTGCTGGGCAGCCTGCTCGCCCTGTTGCCGGCACTGCCCGCACTCGCCGCCGATCCCACGCCGGCCGCTGAAGCACCGGGTCCGCAGCTGCGTGCCGGCAGCCTGATGCTGATTCCCGCCCCGGCCACGGTGCAGCCCGGCCTGGGTAGCGGCATCACCGTACGCGCCGATACCGCGCTGCACGCCGAAGGCGAAGCCGCGCAGCGCGTCGCCACCCAGTTCGCCGACCTGCTGGCCCGCAGCGGCGGTCCGCGCCTTACGCCGGCCCAAGGCAAGGCGGCAGGCACGTCGGGCAGCATCCGCTTCCAGATCATCCCGACCTTCCGCGACAGTGGTGAGAGCTACACGCTGGAAAGCACCGCGCAGGGCGTGCTGGTGCAGGCCGGCAACGAAACCGGCCTGTTCTACGGCGCAACCACGCTTGCCCAGCTGGCCACGGGTGGCAGCAACGGCGTGCTGCCGGCGGTGCAGATCCAGGACGCGCCGCGCTTCGGCTGGCGCGGTTTCATGCTCGACTCGGCGCGGCACTTCCAGAGCCTGGACGAGATCAAGCATGTGCTCGATGCCATGGCCGCGCACAAGCTCAATACCTTCCATTGGCACCTCACCGATGACCAGGGCTGGCGCATGGAGATCAAGCGCTACCCGAAGCTGACCGAGGTGGGCAGCTGCCGCCTGCCGGCCGGCGACAGTGGCATCGATCTGGCCAGTGGCAAGGAGCATCCTTACTGCGGCTTCTACACGCAGGAGCAGATCCGCGAAGTGATCGCCTATGCCGCCAGGCTGCATATCCAGGTGATTCCAGAAATCGATGTGCCCGGCCATGCCACCGCGGCGATCGCCGCGTACCCGGAACTGGGTTCGATCAACACCCCGCTGAAGCCGATCAGCGAATGGGGCGTGTTCCCGAACCTGTTCAACGTGGAGGACAGCACCGTCACCTTCCTCGAGAACGTACTGGAAGAAGTGATCGCGCTGTTCCCTGCGAAGTACGTGCACGTCGGCGGCGACGAGGCGGTCAAGGACCAGTGGGAAGCCTCGAAACAGGTGCAGCAGCGCATGCGTGCGCTGGGCATCAAGGATGAAATGGCCATGCAGAGCCACATCATCAAGCGCCTGGAGACCTTCCTGGAGCAGCACGACCGGCGCCTGATCGGCTGGGACGAAATCCTCGAAGGCGGCCTACCACCGCAGGCCACGGTGATGTCGTGGCAGGGCACCGAAGGTGGCCTGGCTGCAGCCAGTGCCGGCCATGACGTGGTCATGTCGCCGGTGGGGTACCTGTACCTGGATTACCTGCAGACGGCCTCGCCGAATGAACCGCCGGGCCGCCCGACCCAGGTCAACCTCGGCAAGCTGTACAACTTCGAGCCGGTGCCGGCCGAGCTGGCGGCCGACAAGCGCCAGCACATTCTCGGCCTGCAGGCCAACATGTTTACCGAGCACACGCGCACCTACGCGCGCCTGCAGCACAACCTGTTCCCGCGCCTGGCCGCCGTGGCCGAGACCGGCTGGAGTACGCCGGAACATCGCGACTTCCGCGATTTCCTCGCGCGCCTGCCCGCGCAGCTGCAGCGCTACCGTGCCTGGGGCCTGGCCTACGCGCAGACCCCGTTCGAAGTGGGCGTGGACTACACCGATGATCGCGCGAAAAACTCCGTGACCCTATCGCTGGCCAACCCGCTGGGCTATGAAGTGCGCTACAGCACCGATGGCCAGCCGGTGACCGGGCAGTCGCCGTTGTACCAGCAGCCGCTGACCGCGACGCTGCCGACCACCGTGCAGGCCGCCGCGTTCTACCAGGGCCAGATGCTGGCCGCGAAGCCGACCATCGCCACGTTCACCGCGCAGTCGCTGCTCAGCCGCCGCAGCGATGCGCTGCTCAGCTGCGTGGGCAAGAAGGGGCTGGTGCTGCGCCTGGAAGACGACGGCCCGCGCGAGGGAACGCGTGCGGTGTTCAACGTCGACATCTTCCAGCCATGCTGGCGCTGGCCGCAGGCGCAGCTGGACGGCATCGGCAGCGTGGAGGTCCGCGCGGGCCGCATTCCGTACTACTTCCAGCTGGCCCACGATGAACCCAAGCGTCGCTTCGAAAAGGCCCGGAGCGCACATGGCGAAATGCTGATCCGCCGCGGTGATTGCACGGGCAAGGTGCTGGCTCAGGTACCGCTGCCGGCCACGCCCGATGCCGGTGGCTTCGTGACCCTGCGTGCGGCGCTGCCGAAGGGCACGCAGGGCACGGGTGACCTGTGCATCAACTTCACCGGCGATACGCGCCCGGCGATGTGGGTGCTGGATGAGGTCACGCTGAAGAAGTAACCGCAAGCCTGTCCTGGCGCAATCCATCCACGCATGGCGTGGATCTACTGTAGAGCCGAGCCCATGCTCGGCTGCCTTTCGGGAGGGAGCCGAGCACGGGCTCGGCTCTACAGGAACCTCAGCCCCGCCAGCGCATCAGCAGATCGCGCAACGGGGTCAGCGCCGTGGCCATGCCGGCCAGCACGCCGATCGTGTTGGCCAGCGCATCCATCGGGTCAGCAGTGCGGTTGCTGGTCAGCGCACCCTGCGCGAACTCGATGCCGACGCCCATCAGCACCAGCCCCACGCCCACCCACAGCAGCGGGCGCCCCGGCCGGAACAGCTGCACCGCGCTGCCGGCCAGGATGAAGTAGGCGAGGAAGTGCTCGCCCTTGTCGCTGTTTTCCGGCAGCGGGATCGGCGGTGGTGGGATCAGGCAGACCACGATCACCAGCAACACCGCCAATGTCCAAAGCGCGGTCCACAGCCGCTGCCGCCGCAGCGGCTTGATCAGCGGCAACGCATTGCTCACAGGCGCCAGCTCAGGTCGCCCAGTTCGAACGCCGGCTCGAAATCGACACCACGCTGCAGGCCGATGGCCTGGAAGCGCTCGCCCATCTCGGTCGGCAGGGTCAGCTTCTTCACCTGGTCACGCAGCTGGATGCGGCCGACCTCATCCGTACGCTCTTCGGCCAGCAGCAGCACCTGGTCCAGGCCGTTGCCGAGCAGGAAACTGGCCTGGCTGCAGTACCCCGCCAATTCGAAACCACCGTGCATGCCCGCCTCGGCCATCGCGGTGAAATCCACCGACGCGGTGATGTCCTGCAGGCCGGGCCAACGATGCACGTCGTTATGCACGTGGTGGCGGTAGAACGCGCGGACCGTGCCATCGTCGCGGTCGTGCTGGTAGAACTCGCTGCGGCTGTAGCCGTAATCGACAAACAGCATCGCACCACGCTGCAGGCCGCCAGCCACTGCCTGCAGCCAGTACGGCAGCTGCGGCAGCACCTCGGAGCGGTAACCGTCGGCAAAGGGCTTTTCCAGGTAACGCTCGATGTGGCGCACCGCACCGTTGAGCAGGATGTCAGCGGGCTGCGCGCCACGGATGAAGTTGCCTTCGCCATCAAGCTCGACGGTTTCCTCGTAGACCTCGCCGTCCCGGATCAGGAAGCGCGGGGTCGGCAGCGCGTCGATCACCTCGTTGGCGAACACCACGCCCTCCCACTCCTCCTCGAACGGGCGGTCGATCCAGTCCACGCGCGCGGCCAACTCGGCCGGCAGGTTCTGCTGCAGGCGCTGCTGCTGGCGCTCGCGCAGGTCGGCGCTGGGTTCGAGGATGGCGTAGCGCGACGGCAGCGCGTCCAGTTCGGCCAGGCGCAGCAGCACGGCCTCGGCGAATGCGCCGGTACCGCCCCCCAGTTCCAGCATGCGGGCCTGCGCGCCCAGCTGCGCGAACACCGGCGCCAGCGCATTGGCCACGCTGCCGGCGAACAGGCTGCCGAGCTCGGGTGCGGTGGTGAAGTCGCCGCTGCCACCGAACTTGCTGGCGCCGGCGCTGTAGTAGCCCCAGCCGGGGGTGTACAGGCACAGCTCCATGAAGCGCGAGAACGGCATCGCCCCGCCCTGCGCAAGGATTTCGGCACGCAGGGCGGCCGCCAGCTGGTCGCTGTGGGCCAGGGCATCGGCTTCGGGCAGGGGGAAGGTGGGCTGCATGGCGTCTTCGAATGCGGTGACAATGGTGCACAGGATAGCCGAGCCTTGGAGGACCCTCGATGAGCGATACCCACCCCGTGGTCCTGATCACCGGCAGCGCGCGCCGGATCGGTGCGGCCATCGCCCGCCAGTTCCACGCCTGTGGCTGGTCGGTGGTACTGCATGCCAACACCTCCAGCGCCGAACTGCAGCAGGCCGCGTTCGATTTCGACAATGTGCGGCCGGGCAGCGTGCTTGCGCTGCAGGCCGACCTGCGTGACGCCGACGCCCTGCCCGACCTGGTGGAACAGGCCGTTACCCACTTCGGCCGCCTGGACGCGCTGGTCAACAACGCCTCCAACTTCTATGCCACCCCGCTCGGCCAGGTCACGGCCGAGGCGATGGACGAGCTGTATGCGGTCAATGCGCGCGCGCCACTGCTGCTGTCACAGGCGGCCGCGCCCTACCTGCGCCGCCAGCAGGGCTGCATCGTCAACCTGACCGACCTGCACGGCACCGATCCGATGCGCGACCACATCGCCTACACGATGGCCAAGGCCGCGCTGGAGATGGCCACCCGTTCGTTGGCGCTGGAGCTGGCGCCGAAAGTGCGGGTCAATGCGGTGGCGCCCGGCGCGATCCTGTGGCCCGAACAGGGCAAGGACGATTTCGCCCGCGAGGCGCTGCTGGCGCGCACGCCTTTGGCGCGGATCGGTACGGTCGAGGAGATTGCCGAAGCGGTGTACTGGCTGGTGGCCGAAGCCAGCTTCGTCACCGGCCACACATTGCGCGTGGATGGCGGGCGCACGGTAAGTTGAGGCGCTGCCGGGATCCACAACAGGGTCAGATCCCTTTTCCCGCCGGGAAAAGGGATCTGACCCCATCACTCAAGGTCAACCACCTCGAACGCCTCGCCAAACTGCGCGTGCGCGCGCCACAGCGTGGCCAGGTCCAGCCCGCTGACCGGATCGATGAAGTCTGGCGCGATGTCGGCCAGCGGCTTCAGCACGAAGGCATGCTTCAGTTCGGGACGGGGAATGCGCAGGTGGCCGGGACCTTCCACCACCAGGTCGCCGTAGAACACCACGTCGATATCCAGGGTGCGGTCGGAGAAGCGCGGCCCGCTGCGGTCGCGGCCGTGCGCGTCTTCCAGCGCATGCAGCCAGTCGTCCAGTTCCTGCAGCGGCAAGTCCGTCTCGATCGCCACCGCGTTGTTGAGGAAGGCCGGGCCGTCGAAGCCGACCGCGGCGGTACGGTAGGCCGGCGAGACCTGCAGCGCGCCGAAGCGCTCGCGCAGGGCCGCCACCGCGGCGTGGAGGTAGCGGCGGGGCTGGACATTGCTGCCCAGGCTCAGGAGCACGGTCGTCATGCGGTTCAGGTGGCAGCGATGGGGGCGTGGACATGCCGTCGTCACGGCGGCCTGCCTACAATCCGGGACGCACATGATAGGGCACCGACATGACCTATTGCGTTGGAATCGAGGTGGACGAGGGCCTGGTCTTCGCTGCCGACACCCGGACCAATGCCTCGCTGGACGATGTACGCGTGCATCGCAAGCTGCACGTGTTCGAATATCCCGGCCAGGCAGCCTACGTGCTGATGGCGGCTGGCAACCTGGCCACCACCCAGTTGCTGGTGTCGCGCCTGGGGCGCGATGCCGACGAGCGGCGCTCACCCAACCTGCGCGACATGACTCACCTTTTCGAGGCCGCCGCGTACGTTGGCCAGTTGCTGGTGGACAGCCAGGTGCACAGCAGCCACAGTGAACATGGCCACGATGGGGTCAATACCCAGGCCACGCTGATCTTCGGCGGCCAGATTGCCGGTGAGCGGCCTGGGCTGTACATGATCTACCCGCTCGGCAACGCCATCGCCGCCTCACCGGAGACGCCCTACCTGCAGATCGGTGAATCCAAGTACGGCAAGCCGATCCTCGACCGCATCCTCAGCCCCGCCACGCGCCTGGAGGATGCCGCCCGCACGGCGATCGTCTCGTTGGACTCCACCATCCGTTCCAATCTGTCGGTAGGCCTGCCGATCGACCTGGCGCTGCTGCGCGACGGTGAACTGCGCATCGGCCAGCAACTGCGGCTGGGCGCGGATTCAGCGCTGTACGCCGATATCCACCAGAACTGGTCACGGCGCCTGGAACAGGCGGTGGACGCCCTGCCGCGGTTCCCCTGGGAAACGCTGGACCGGTAGTGCCGGCCGCTGGCCGGCAACCGCAATGATCCCACCGCACGGGGATGCCGGCCAGCGGCCGGCACTACCCTTTGTCAGCCCAGCGCCTCGGCCACTGCGCGGAACACCTGTTGCATCTGCAGCGGCTTGCGCAGTATATGGACGTCCACGCCGGCCGGGAAGGCATCGGCAGGCACCGCCACCGCCGCATCCTCCAGCACCAGCGCCGGGCCGCGATAGCCCAGCGCAGCCATCTCGCCCAGCAGCTGGCTGGCCGGCAGCAGCTTTGAGCCGGCGTCTGCAATCACCAGCGCCGGCATCGCCTCCTGCTGCATCCAGCGCAGCGCCGCCGGGCCATCAGAGGCCAGCTGCAGCTGATACCCCTGGCTGGACAGCGCGTTGCCGAGCAGCGACAGGCGCGTAGCTTCGCCGTCGACCACCAGGATCGACTGGCCACTGCCCAGGGCCACCAGCTGCTCGATCGGCTCGCTGCCGTCGCTGGCTTCGTGCATCGGCAAGCGCAGCTCGAAGCAGGTGCCCTGCCCCGGCTGGCTGCTGACATGGATGCTGCCGCCGGCGCCTTCGACGATGCGCTTGCAGGAAATCAGACCCAGGCCGGTGCCATCGGCCTTGGTGGTGAAGAACGGATTGAACAGGTGCGACAGCGTGTCCGCATCCATGCCGATGCCTTCGTCGGACACGCAGATCTGCATCCAGTCCACGCCATCGCGCTGCCCGGCATGGCTGGCGGTCAGGCTCAGGCGGCCACCGTTGGGCATCGCCTGGATCGCGTTGAGCGCCAGGTTCAGCATTACCTGCTGCAGTTCGGTGTAGTTGGCGTCGACCACCAGGCCTTCGTCCAGCACCTGCAGTTCCAGGCGCACGGCATCGGGCACGTTGCTGCGCAACAGCAGCGCCACCGCGTCGAACAGGCCGTCGATCTCGATGCGCTCGCTCGGCTTGCGCGAACCACGCACGAACGACAGCATCGACTCGGCCATCTCATGGCCGCGGCGGCCACACTCGGCGATGACGTCGGCCAGGTGGTGCAGCTGCGGATCCTCGGTGCGGGCCTTCAGCAGGTCCGGCATGATCAGCAGCGGCTGCAGGATGTTGCGCAGGTCGTGGCTGAGCCCGGCGGCAAGCAGGGACAGGCTTTCCAGGCGCTGCGCACGCATCAGTTCGGTTTCCACGCGTGCGCGCTCGACCGCACTGCGTGCATCGCGGATCGCACGCGCGACCGCCGAAGGCAGGCGCGCAGGCTGGTGCTTGATGATGTAGTCGTTGGCGCCCTTCTGCAGCGCCGCTACCGCATTCTCCTCACCCATCGTGCCGGAGACGAAGATGAAGGGCACCTCCGGTGAGGTCTCGCGCACGATGCGCAGCGCGTCGTCACCGGAGAACCCCGGCATGCTCAGGTCGGACAGCACGATGTCCGGCTGGAACACAGCCAGTGCCTGGCGCAGTTCCGCCTCGCTCTCCACACGCTCGAAGCGGGCCTCCAGGCCCGCGTCGAGCATCTGTTCGGACATCAGCTCGGCATCTTCCGGTGAGTCTTCCACCAGCAGGATGCGCAGCGCCCCCAGGGCGGGACCGGTCAGGGGCATGGGCTCACTCGAGTTCCGGTGCCTGGTTGATCAATGCCCAGAACTTGCCCAGCGTCTGCACCGCGCCGAAGAACTGGTCCACGTCCACCGGCTTGACCACGTAGGCGTTCACGCCCATGTCCCAGCTGCGGGCCAGGTCACTTTCCTCGCGCGAAGACGACAGGATCACCACCGGCAGGCGCTTGAGTTCTTCGTGCTCGCGGATCTGCCGCAGCACTTCCAGGCCATCCATGCGCGGCATCTTGATGTCCAGCAGCAGCACCGCCGGCAAGCCTTCCTCGCGGTTGGCGAAGGCGCCGCGGCGCAGCAGGTAGTCCATCACTTCCACGCCGTCCTCGACGTGCACGATGGGATTGGCCAGACGCGCTTCTTCCAGGGCGTCGATCGCCATTTCGGCATCCGCCGGGCTGTCTTCGGCGAGAAGAATGGTGCGCAGAGTCGTCATGCAGAGGGACCTTGTTTGTCCGCGTCGGTCGCGGGGGGCAGGTAGAAGTGGAAAGCAGCGCCGACGTCCGGTTCGGCCTCGGCCCAGATACGGCCACCATGGCGGGTCAGCACGCGGCGCACGCTGGCCAGGCCGATGCCGGTCCCCGGGTAGTCACTGGCCTTGTGCAGGCGCTGGAACACACCGAACAGCTTGCCGGCGTAGGCCATGTCAAAGCCTGCACCATTGTCGCTGACCGTGAACTGATGGCCGCCGTCGGGCTGCTGCTGGTAGTCAACGCGGATCTTCGCCGGTTCGCGGTTGCCCGAGTACTTCACTGCGTTGCCGAGCAGGTTGAGCCAGACCTGGCGGATCATGTTTTCGTCGCCCACCACGATCGGCAGCGGCGCGATGCTCCACTCCACCTGGTGCGCATGGCCGCTGTTCTCGGCCTCGGCCTGCAGATTGGAATCGAGCATGGCGCGGGTGTCGGCCACCAGCGACTGCATGTCCACCGCCTGCTGCCGCATCGCCGCACGGCCAAGTCGCGAGTAGACCAGCAGGTCGTCGATCAACGCTGCCATGCGCCGGGCCGAACTGGAAATCACGTCCAGATAGTGGCGGCTCTTGTCATCAGCCTGGTCGCCGAGGTGGCGCGACAGCTTGTCGGAGAATCCTGCCACGTGGCGCAGCGGTGCACGCAGGTCATGCGAGACCGAATAGCTGAAGGCCTCCAGCTCGCGGTTGACCTCGGACACCTGCGCAACCTTGCCTTCCAGCTGGCGGTTCAGCTCTTCGACGCGCAGCTGCACTGCGCGCTGCATGGTGACGTCGCTGATGGTCAGCAGCACCACCTCGTCATCGCTGTCGGGCAGCGGCATGCGCCGCGCGTTGAGCAGCATGTAGCGCACCATGCCGTCGGCGGTGCGCTGCTCGTGCTCGAAGTCCCACAGTTCGCGACCGCGCGACAGTACGTCGGCCAGGCGCTGCCGGACCACCGGCTCCTGCCATGCGTTGTCGCCAACGTTTTCCAGCAGCAGGCCGTCGGCGCGCTCGTCCTGCAGGCCGTACAGCTCAGCGAATGCTGGATTGTGCAGCTGCACGCGCAGGTCGCGGTCGAGCAGCACGATCGGTTCGCGCACGGTCTGCAGCACCGACGCCGCACGTGCAGCCGAGCGCAGCGATTGCCGCTCCGCATGCAGGCGACGGCCGATCTGCCGCTGCAGCAGCCACAGCACCAGGCCGAGCAGCGCCAGCTGGATCACCAGCGAACTCCACGACACCAGTTCGGTCTGCTTGCGCTGGCGTGCCGCCTGCTCGGCGCGCAGCGCCAGCAGCTTCTGCTCGCTGGCCTGCAGTTCTTCCACCAGCCCGCGGATGGGATAGCGCGTACTCAGGTCCTGCACCAGCTCGCGCTGGTCGCTGTTCGGTTCGGACCTGGCCAACTCGCGGGCAAGTGCCATGCGGCCTTCCAGCATCGATTCGATCCGACCGATGCGGATCAGCTGGTCGGGATTGTCGCGGGTCATCCGGCCCAGTTCGGCCAGGCGCCCGGGAATTTCATCGGCCCGGGCCATGCGTTCGCGCAGGCCGGGGGCATCCACGCCCTTGGACAGGGTCAACGCGGCCGATTCGACATCGCGCACATCGGCCTGCAGTTGCTGCAGTGCCACGCCCACGGCCTGGGTGTGGTTGACCCAGGCCATCGCTTGTTCGCTGTCCTGCTGCAGTTTACGCAGGGTCAACCACGGCACCACGATGATCGCGGCGGCGGCCAGCGCCAAGGCCGGCAACCGCCAGCGGTCCCAGATGTCGTCACTGAAAACCAGCGCCATAGTTCCTCGTCAGCTCTGCCGCGACGCGTTCGCCGGGTCGAGCCCGGTTGCGGCGGAACCGGCAATATAGCGCAGGCGGTCACAACTCTGGAATTTCCAGCGCGGTCGGCTGAACGGGTTGGCAATCAGACCTGTAGGGCCAAGCCCATGCTCGGCTGCCTTGGAGTGCCAGCCGAGCATGGCTCGGGTCTACAGGTCAGCGGGCGCCCCACGCGGGGCGCCCAACCGGTTCAGCGCTTGGCGGCAGCGCTGACCTTCAATGCGGCGGCATCGACGCGGGTCACGCCCTTGATGCCCTTGGCGGTGGTGACCGCCTTGTCCTTCTCGGCCTGGGTGGCCACGGTGCCGCTCAGGCTGACCACGCCGTTCACCGTTTCCACCTTGATCTCGGTGCCCGGGACGTTGCTGCTGGTCAGCAGGTCCGCCTTCACCTTGGTGGTGATCCAGCTGTCGGTCACCGGTTCGTTGGAATCATGGCGATCCGCGTGGGTAGCCGGATGTGCGCTGGTGGTCGGCGGGCTCTTCGCGGCCGGGTCCTTGGCGAATGCGGCCGAGGAGGACAGTGCCAGGCCCAGCGTCAGGGCAGAAGCAATCAGCGTGCGAGTGGTATTGCTCATCGTGTCGTTCTCCTTCGGGATGTGCTGCCAGTCTGGACAAGCGCACGTGGAGCAGGCGTGGCGTCGTGGTCATGCCGCCGTGAATCGAAGCGTTTCCAACGGCAACGGTTCAGTTTTGGGCTGTCCGCATCTGTCGTTTACCCTGCCCTTCCCCCCTGCCGGAGCTCTGCCATGCGCCCCGACCTGCACCTGGCCCTGATCGGCTACGGCCTCGCCGGCCGCGTCTTCCATGCCCCTCTGATCCAGCACACGCCCGGCCTTGTCCTGCACAGCATCGTCAGCTCGCAGCGCGACACGTTGCTGCGCACGTTCAGCAACGTACACGTGCGTGCAACGCCACAGGACGTGTTCGACGATCCAGCGGTGGATGCGGTGGTGATCGCCACGCCGAACGAACAGCACGCGCCGCTGGCGATGGCCGCGCTGGCCGCCGGCAAGCACGTGCTGGTCGACAAACCCTTTGCGCTGGATGTGGCCGAAGCGGAAACAGTACTGGCCGCAGCACGCGACGCCGGCCGCATCGCCACCGTGTTCCAGAACCGGCGCTTCGATGCCGACTTCCTCACGCTGCAGGCGCTGCTGTCCGAAGGCACGCTGGGCGAGGTGGCCGAATGCCATGCGCATTTCGACCGCTACCGGCCGCAGGTGCGCGACCGTTGGCGCGAACAGGACGGGCCAGGCAGTGGCCTGTGGTACGACCTCGGCCCGCACCTGCTGGACCAGATGCTGGTGCTGTTCGGCTGGCCCTACGCCATCGATGCGGATCTGGCCGTGCAGCGCCAAGGTGGCGCCGGCATCGACTACTTCCACGCCGTACTGCACTACCCGCGGCATCGCGCCATCGTGCATGCCGGTTCGCTGGTGGCTGCCCCTGCCCCGCACTTCAGCGTGCATGGCAGCAAGGCCAGCTGGATCAAGTACGGCCTGGATGTGCAGGAGGCCCAGCTGCGCCGCGGCGTAGCGCCGGGTGCGCCCGGATGGGGCATCGATCCCCGGCATGGCGAACTGGTGCACTGTGATGCAGAAGACAATGTTCTGCGCAGCACCGTCGACAACCTGCCCGGCGACTATCGTCGGTTGTATGCGCAGTTCGCAGCGGCGATGCACGGCGACGGCGAAGCGACGGTCAGCCCGATGCAGGCATTGCAGTTGATGCGGCTGCTGCAGGCCGGCATGGACAGCGCGCGCGAAGGGCGGCGGATCGCGTTGGACTGACCAGTAGATCCACGCCATGCGTGGATGACGTGGCAACGATCGGAGACGGCTTTTGTAGAGTCGAGCCATGCTCGACTGGCTGCATGGGGTCAGAACCCTTTCCTGCGGAAAGGGATCCGACCCTGATCTGCCCGGGGTCGGATCCCTTCGGCAACGCCGAAGGGCTCTGACCCCACCGCAGTGCTTACGACTTCTTGATGGCGTGGCCGCCGAATTCATTGCGCATCGCCGACAGCAGGCGGTCGGTGAACGAATTGGATTCCCGCGAACGCAGGCGTTCCAGCAGCGACAACGTGATCACCGGTGCCGGCACGTCCAGCGCGATGGCTTCGGCCACGGTCCAGCGGCCTTCCCCGGAATCCTCCACGTATGGCGCGATGCCATCCAGCGACGGATTGCGCTTGAGGGCTTCGGCACTCAGGTCCAGCAGCCACGAACGCACCACGCTGCCGTGGCGCCAGACTTCGGCGACCTGGGCCAGGTCCAGCGCCATCTCCTGCTTGCGCTCCATCAGCGCGAAGCCTTCGGCATAGGCCTGCATCATCCCGTACTCGATGCCGTTGTGGACCATCTTGGTGAAATGGCCGGCGCCGGATGGACCAACACGCGCCCAGCCGCGATCTTCAGCCGGTGCCAGCGTGCGCAGCAGCGGTGCGATCTGCTCCACCACCGATGCTTCGCCACCGACCATCAGGCTGTAGCCTTCCTGCAGGCCCCACACGCCGCCGCTGGTGCCACAGTCGACGTAGCCCAGATCGTCCTCCGCCAGCGCCTTGGCGCGACGGATCGAGTCCTGGTAGTTGGAGTTGCCGCCGTCGATGACGATGTCACCCTCGGCCAGGTGCTGGGTCAGCTGTCCCAGCGTCTGGTCGACGGTTTCACCCGCCGGCACCATCAGCCACACCACGCGCGGCACCGGCAGCGCGGCCACGGCGGCGGCCAGCGAATCAACCACCTCCAGGCCGGCCTCTGCAGCACGCTGGCGCGCACTTTCGCCCGGGTCGTAGCCGACCACGCGGTGGCCGCCGCGATGCAGGCGCTGGGCCATGTTGGCGCCCATGCGGCCGAGGCCGATCATTGCAATATCCATTGTTTCACCTTCAGTTGGGGTCTAGGGTCAGGCTGCCTGGCCTGCCGGTAGCCGCGCAGTGGCGCAGCTGCGCCTCGCGCCAACGCCGGTAGAGCGTGGTATGCAGATTGTGCACCGCCAGGTCGATCGAAAACGGCGTTCTCGGGTTGCGATCGAGCAGGCGGACGATGTGGTAGCCGATAGGACGTATACCGCGCGGATGCACGTAGATCACGAACTGCTGGTAGAACGGATCGTCCAGCAGCTGATCCATGCGCACCAGAGCCGCGTGGTAGCGCGGTGCCAGGCGCGCGCGCAGCTGTGGATCGCGCTCGAACAGCAGGCGCTCGAAATAGCGCTGGCCGATGCGCGGGATGTCCTGCGCCAGTTTCCAGAGCTCGGCATTGCGCTGGTCGTACCAGGCCAGGCCAGCGTGCAGTGCCAGCGCCTGCGCAGCGCCCTCGCCCACCTCGACCACCACGAAGTTCTCGGCCTGGTTGCTCAGGTCGTCCAGCGTGCCTTTGTCGTACACATGTTCGATGAAACCGGGCACGCCCACGAACGCCTGCCGCCCCATCGCCGAGGTGCGCACCGCCTTGCCATCGGCGAAGAAGTCGCCCGCATGCGCGCCGAGCAGGATGCTGTCGGTGTCGTGCAGCGCGAGGAAGGTGCCGATCGACAGTTCCTCCGCTGCGAACCCTGTGTCGAACGCAGCATCGCCATACAGCTCGCGCTGGGTGGCCAGCTGTGCGACCTGGCGGCCGACACCGCATTCGGCACGCACGGCACCGCTGTAGAACGCCTCCAGCGCATGGCTGTTGCCCGCGCGGGGCACGAAGCCACGACCGAAACTGCGTGTACGCTGCCAACCCTGTGCCGGTGCGCCCTGCAATCCGAAGCCGATCCATCCCAGCTGCGGGCCGGAGAAGCGGAACGTGGGATTGCCCTGCAATGCCGAAGTCGCGCGCCGCGTGGCCGCCCCCAGCTCAAAGGCATAGGCGCAGACGGTGGCGGGGTCATCCAGCAGCTGCTGCAGAAGTGCGTGCCGAGCAGCAGCGGGCAACGCCGTCGGCCACCGCACCTGCAGGTCGCCGGCCGCTTGTGAATCAGCCAGCGAGGCACGCGTACATACGGGACCACCGCGCACCTGCGGCGCGGTGAGGGACGCTTCTTCGAAGCGCCACCCCAACCGCTGCAGCAGGCCCTGCGTACAGTCCGGGGATGGCGCTGCCACGACCCACGCGGGCGCCAGCAGCAGGGCTGCAATCAGCCACCTGCCGCGCACTCTCAGCCCTGGTCCGTAACCGCCGGTGCGGGTTCCGGCGCCGCGGCCGGCGATGGCGATGGCGTGCCCGCCGCGGCCGGCAGATACTGCTGCAGGCGCTGGAAGAAGCGACGATAGAACTCGGCATCCGTGACCGTGCTGCTGGCCACCTTCACCAGCGAGTCGTCGTTGCTGCCGAACGGCAGCGACACCGAGCCCAGCGCACCCACGCCGACACTGGCCGAGGTCGGGCTCTTCTTCAGCGCGTAGCGGTCCTGCACGGCACTGACGAATACCAGCGTCTGGCTGCCGCGCGGGGCGCACGAGATGCGCAGCACCAGCTGCTCATGGTCATCCTCGCGCGGCTGGAAGTTCTTGCTGCCCTCCACCTGTGCATCATCGGAACGGGCGATGGCATAGCCTTGGCTGAGCAGCGTGCGGCGCGCGGCCTCGCAGGCTTCGCCGGGGCGTCCCCCAACGGTGCGCGAGAAGGTATCGCCGGAATCGAAAGACTCGCGCAGCACGGTGCTGTCGGCGGCGCGGCCACCACAGGCCGAAAGGATCAAGGCGCTGGCGCACGCCACGGCAGCGCTGGAAAGACGGGAGGCCCGCATGGGTACTCCTGCGAGAACGGAAGCACCAAGGGTAGTCCCGCCCCCGTGTGCGGCAGGTCGATATGGCCCCCCACGTTGCTCCCGGTTCATGCACGTAAAAGGGGACGGAGGGGATCAAGTCGTTTGCGGCACTTCACTGGTCCGGACATGGCCCGGCGCGACCGGGAATGGGCTTCCCAAACAAGAAGGGGCCGGCAATGCCGGCCCCTGCGAATGTCGCGCGCCGTCTCCGGCTCAGTCCGCCCAACGCCCCGCGCCGGTGGACTGCGGCAGCACCTGGGCCGACAGCGGACGGTCATTGGCCAGCAGGTTCACCGCGTCGGCCAGGATCGAGGCCGACTCGCGCAGCAGCGGGTCCGGACGCTTTTCGGCAGCCTTTTCGCGGGCGGCATCCTTCACGATGTCGCGCTCGTTGCCGGTCAGGCCATCATCACTGCTGTCATCGGCCAGCGGGTCCAGGGCCAGGCCCAGCTCCTTGCGCTGCAGCTGGCGTTCCTTGCGCTGGGCGTCCTGGCGCTCGCGTTCGGCGCGACGGGTGGCCTCGTTGAGCGAGATGTACTTCTTCGCCGCCTCGGTCCGGAACTGCTGCACGTCCTCGTTCCACCACTGGAATTCCTTGTCGGTGGCGATTCGCGCGTCGTGGCGGGCCTCCAGCTTCGGCAGCAGCGGCGCGAAGTTGCCGTACTGGGTGTGCGGCACGGCGGCGATGCGGGTCCACGGCAGGGCGTTATCGTAGGTGCTCTCGCCGAACTCGGTGGCATCGACGCTGGCCGGGAAGGCCAGGTCCGGCACCACGCCCTTGTGCTGGGTGCTGCTGCCGCTGATGCGGAAGAACTGGGCGATGGTCAGCTTGACCTGGCCGAAGCGCTGGGTCTCGCCACTCGGCCAGCGGTCGAGGTCGACGATGTTCTGCACGGTGCCCTTGCCGAAGCTGGTTTCACCGATCACCAGGCCACGACCATAATCCTGGATCGCACCAGCGAAGATCTCCGAGGCCGAAGCCGAACCGCGGTTGATCAGCACCGCCAGCGGGCCATCCCACGCCACGCCCTGGTTGCGGTCGCTGTTGACGGTGACGCGGCCACCGGACTCGCGCACCTGCACCACCGGGCCCTGCTCGATGAACAGGCCGGTCAGTTCGATGGCTTCATCCAGCGAACCGCCGCCGTTGTTGCGCAGGTCCAGCACCACGCCGTCCAGCTTGTCGTTCTTGAAACCAGCCAGCAGCTTGGCCACGTCGCGGGTGGCCGAGGCATAGTCGGCGGCGTTGCGGCGGCGGCCTTCGAAATCCTGGTAGAAGGTCGGCAGCTTGATCACACCAATCTTCCGTGCCGGCTCGCCGTTGGCGGCCGGAATGGTCATGGTCTCGCCCTTGGCGGCCTGTTCGGCCAGGCGCACCTTCTGCCGGGTCAGCACCAGGGTGTGGTGCTTGCCATCGGCACCTTCGGCAGCCGGAATGAACTCCAGCTTGACCTGGGTGTCCTTGGCGCCGCGGATCTTGGCGACCACATCGTCGATGCGCCAGCCGATCACGTCCTCGACCTGGCCAGACTTGCCCTGGCCAACGCCAACGATGCGGTCACCCGGCTTCAGCGTGCCGTCCACCGCAGCCGGGCCGCCGGCGATGATCTCGCGGATCACCACCACGTCGTCCTGGCGCTGCAGCTGCGCACCGATGCCTTCCAGCGACAGCGACATCGCCTGGTTGAAGTTCTCGGCCGTGCGCGGGGTGAAGTAATCGGTGTGCGGATCAACCGCGCTGGTGTACGAATTCATGAAGAACTGGAAGACGTCTTCGCCCTTCAGCTCGTTGACCGACTTTTCCAGCGTCGCGTAGCGCTTGTCCAGCGTCTTGCGGATATCGTCCGGCTTCTTGCCTGCCAGCTTCAGGCGCAGCCAGTCGTTCTTCACCGACTTGCGCCACAGCTCATCCAGCTCGGCGCTGCTGGCCGCCCACGGCACCTTCTTGCGGTCGTACTCGAAGCGCTCGTCGGTGGTGAAGTCCGGCTCCTGCTTGAGCAGCTTGCGCGCAAAGGCCACACGTTCGCCGACACGCTGCTTGTAGACCGCGAACACCTGGAACGCCGGTTCCAGTTCGCCGCCACGGATGGCCGAGGAGATGTTGGCTTCGAAGGGCGCGAAGCGCGCCACGTCGGCCTGGGTGAAATACTGCTTGGCGCCGTCCAGCGTCTCCAGATAGCGCTTGAACACGTCCTTGGAGGTGGCCTCGTCCAGCGCACGCGGGCGGTAGGCGTAACGACTGTCGGACAACAGGCCATACACCAGCTTGGAGGTGGTCACCTGATCGGCAGTCGCCGCAGCGGGCAATGCAGGCGAGTCGGCCTTGGCCGCCAGCGCCAGCGGCGCGACCAGCGCCAGGGCCATCAGGAATGCGGGGGCTTTGAATTTCATTGACGTGCTCGAAGGCGCCTTGCCAAGGGGGAGACTGCAGGGTGTTCAGACACCCCGACAGTGCCGAAAGTTGCCGGGTTTGTCACCCGGCCGCGCTCGGTGGAAAACCAGCCTAGCGGGGCCGGTGTAGCAAATTGTGAATGCATGTAGAGCCGAGCCCATGCTCGGCTGGCCGGCAGCAAGCAGCCGAGCATGGGCTCGGCTCTACCGCAGGCAGAGGTGTGCGGACCAACGGTCCGCACCCACAGGAGAAGCAGCTCCCACCCACCGGGAGGGTGTCAGGAAACCCCTGCGCCCTTGGCCTGAACGTCGGCGTGGTACGACGAGCGCACCATCGGGCCGGACGCCACGTGGCTGAAGCCCAGCTCGTAACCGTAGTCTTCCAGTGCCTTGTAGTCGTCGGGGGTCCAGTACTTCAGCACCGGGTGATGGTGCGCGGTCGGCTGCAGGTACTGTCCGATGGTGATCATGTCCACATCGTGCGCGCGCAGGTCACGCATCGTGGCCTTGATCTGTTCGAAGTCCTCGCCCAGGCCCAGCATGATGCCGCTCTTGGTTGGCACGTCCGGGTGCTGCGCCTTGAAGTTCTTCAGCAGGTTCAGCGACCACTGGTAGTCCGCACCCGGGCGCACGTTGCGGTACAGGTCCGGCACGGTCTCGATGTTGTGGTTGAACACATCCGGCGGGTTCTGCGCCAGGATCTCCAGCGCACGTTCCATGCGGCCCTTGCCGCGGAAGTCCGGGGTCAGCACTTCGATGCGGGTACCCGGCGACTTTTCGCGGATGGCGGTGATGCAGTCGACGAAGTGCTGGGCACCGCCGTCGCGCAGGTCATCGCGGTCGACGCTGGTCACCACCACGTACTTCAGGCCCATGTCGGCCACGGTCTGGCCGAGGCTGGCCGGTTCGTTGGCATCCGGCGGCTTCGGGCGGCCGTGGGCGACGTCGCAGAACGAGCAGCGCCGGGTGCAGACCTCGCCGAGGATCATGAAGGTGGCGGTGCCGTGGCCGAAGCACTCATGGATGTTCGGGCAGCTGGCTTCCTCGCAGACCGTCACCAGGCGGTTCTCGCGCAGCTTGGCCTTCAGGTTCTGCACGGCATTGCCCGAAGGAATGCGCACGCGGATCCAGGACGGCTTGCGCAGTACCGGCGCGTCGGCGAACTGCACCGGCGAACGGTTGATCTTGTCACCGCCCAGCTGCTTGACCCCGGCCTGCAACGGCGCGGTGGACGGAGAATCGCCCTGCACGATCTGCAGGGGAATGGAACGGGCGGTGGTTTCAGTCATGGCAGTTCCGGGGGGCGGTCAGGCGGCCGCAGAAAGATCGGGCAGTTCGGGCGTGTGCTGCAGCAGCAGGCCAAACTGGCGGGCCAGGTGGTCCAGCAGCACCGGCTTGACGGCCTCCATCCCGGAGGGGCCGCCCAAGTCCAGCACCGAGGTCACCTGCAACCCCTGATAGCCACAGGGATTGATGCGGTGGAAGGGTTCCAGGTCCATGGCCACGTTGAAGGCCAGCCCATGGAAGGTGCAACCGCGACGCACACGGATGCCGAGTGCGGCAATCTTGGCACCACCGACGTAGACGCCTGGGGCGCCCTCGCGGCGTTCGGCGCCGATGTTCCACTCGGCCAGGGTATCGATGAGCGCCTGCTCGATGCGACACACGTAGTCGCGCACACCGATACCCAGCCGTGGCAGGCGCAGCAACGGATAGATCACGATCTGGCCGGGACCGTGATAGGTCACCTGGCCGCCGCGGTCCACGTGCAGCACGGGGATGTCGCCCGGCGCCAGCACATGCTCGTCCTTGCCGGCCTGGCCCAGGGTGAACACCGGATCGTGCTCGACCACCCACAGCTCGTCGGCATCGGCGTCGCTGCGCTGGTCGGTGAAGCGCTGCATGGCGCGCCACACCGGTTCATACAGCTGTCGGCCGAGGTCACGGACCAGCGCCGGACGCGGCGCACGGTCCTCCGGGGCGGCTTCGGCCGGGCAGGAGTCGGCTACAGCGTCCACTTCACTTCCGGGTGGTCACGCAGCGCCTGGTGCGCCAGGTCGTACTGTTCGCGGCTCTCGGCCTTGAACACGATGCGGACGGACACGTACTTGCCGTTGGAGGAGTGCTTCCAGCTGATGCGTTCGTTCACCACATCGATGCCGGCGGCCAGCAACAGGCGGGGAAGCTCATGCTCCAGGCCGCGGTTGGCCGGGCCCATGGCGCTGAGCTCGAACTGGCCGGGGAACTGGAAGCCGTGGTCGGGGTTGTCGGACTTGATTTCCATGGCCCCATTATCGGGCCGCAGGGCAACAAACCCAAGAGTATTCATCAACGCCAGGACCGCACCGGCGGTCTGCTGCGTTGCAGGCGGCCCAAAGGGACGGGCCTGAGGCCCAACGGCAGCTGACTGCAATCTCCTGACCGGCACCCACGCGAACATCGTACGGGCGGCCCGCGACCGCCTTCACGCCAGGCCCGCGGCGCGTGCGCGGGTAACAAATTGTGCCCGCCGGACAATGTTGTTTTCGGAACAGACAAGTGATCCGGACGTGCTCGTTCCGACGCGCGGGCACGAGTACCGTAGCGTTGCAGAAAACGACTGAAAACCGCCCCCTTCCCCATGAGCATTCCATCCATGCGTAGTGTCGCAGCTCTCGGGCTCGCCGGCCTGCTGGCCTCTGCCCTCCCCCTTGCCGCCCAGGCGGCCGAACAATGTGGCCCGGACGCCATGCGCGACCACCCGCCGCAGGTCAATTTCCGCGTCGACAACGACCTGTTCGGCGGCCGCCACCAGGATCAGGGCTATACCAACGGTGCGCTGTTGACCCTGGTCTCCCCCAATCTGGTCGATTACACCGACGACCCCTGCCTGCCGCGCATGGCGCGCTGGGTGAACCGGTACCTGGAAGGGCTGCATCCGGGCAAGTTCGAACAGCAGAACATGATCTTCAGCATCGGCCAGGGGATCTTCACCCCGACCGATTTCACTCGCAGGGACCTGATCGAGGACGACCGCCCTTACGCCGGCGTGCTGATCGCGAACTTCGGTTTCAATGCGCGCAGCGGCGACCGCCTGCAGACCACCCAGCTGACACTGGGCGTGGTCGGCCCCTGGGCACAGGGCAAGCAGGTGCAGAATGCCGTGCACGACGTGCTGGGCGACGAAAAATTCAAGGGTTGGGACAACCAGCTGCACAACGAACCACTGTTCATGCTGACCCATGAGCGCATGCGCCGCTGGCCGGGCGATGCCAGTGTCAATGCCGACGGTTGGGGCTGGGACGCGATCAGCCACTACGGCGGGTCGATCGGCAACCTGGAAACCAAGGCCAATTTCGGCGGTGAAGTGCGCTTTGGCTGGAAGCTGCCGGACGACTTCGGCAGCACGCCGTTGCGCCCGGCCGGTGAGAACACGGCGCCGACCCGCAGCGGCCGCCCCGGTGGGTGGTCCTGGCACCTGTTCGCGACCTCGGACGCTGCCTGGGTGATCCGCGATATCACCCTGGATGGCAACACCTTCCGCAACAGTCACAGCGTGGACAAGCGCCATGTGGTGGCCTACGGCGGGTACGGCGTGGCGGTGATGTACGGCCGCTGGAAGTTCGCTGCCGCGCGCTACCACAGCACGCGCGAATTCAACGGCCAGCGCGAGGCGCCGGTGTTCGGCAGCTTCACCATCAGTCGTGCGCTGTAGGCCCAGCCTCGGTTCCGCCGGGTGTTGCCCGGCGGACACCTCGCGTGCCTACCAGCTGAAACCCGCGCCGGCAGAAACGCTCTGGTCACTACCACTGAAGGCGCCACCCAAGGACACCGAGACGTTCTTCTTCTCGCCCAGTATCCGCTGGTAACCCACGGCCAACGCCGAACGCCCGTTCTGCGAACCGACACCCGCCCCCACGCGGTTGTCGCCGCTCAAACCGGCGGTGTTGATTGCCATGCCCGCATAGGCCGCGCTGATCGCCCCCATGCGGTCAAGCCGCGTGTCCATCGCGTTGAAGCGGCCATCGGTGTACTCACGCTCGGCCTTGAAACGATCATCCATCTGCTGCACGTTCACCGCATCGGTCGGGCGTACGCCGGCCGCGACATTGCTGACGACGCGCTCATTGCCCTGGGAGCCCACCGAGAACTCACTGTCGCGGTCAGCCGTAGATCCGGCACCGACAGCAACCGAATTGTTGCCCGTCGCACTGGCGCCTTCGCCCATGGCAACCGAGCCCGTACCCGAGGCCACACTACCCTCGCCCACGGCCACTGCGCCAACGCCGGACGCCGCGCTTCCATTGCCAAGGCCGATCGCGCCCTTGCCGGAAGCATCGCTCCCTTCGCCAATGGCCACCGATCCCTCACCGGTACCGGGGGAGACACCCGGATTGCCCGTGCCGGGATTTCCGGTCCCCGGGCCACCAATGGAACCATCCTCGATCCCACGCTCGATCGAACCCAGCCGGTCGTCCATCTGTCGCCATTGGGCTTCCCAGTTGGCATTCATCTGCCACAGCTGGCTGCCATTGACGGCTTCCATGCTGAACTGGCCAATCTGGCCGGCGGCGACCTTGTCCAGCACCGTGCCACCCGTTCCGCCGAGCGAGGCCCGGGACAGACTTGCATCGTCGTAAGTGAGCACGCTCAGCGTCTCGCCACTGACGGGATCAATCGCGCCAGCCGCCCGCAGCTGCGCGATGGTCACCACGTCATCTTCGTTGACGCCGTTGGCCACGCCGCTCAGGCGCCGGTAGCCATCCCCGCCTGCGAAATCCACCACAGTACCGCCCTTGCCGGCAGCCACGCTCACCACGCCCGTACCGGAATCATGGGTGACGATGCCGGAGGAGCCGTCAGCAAGGCCCGCGACGTCATCACTCAGCGTCTTCAGCGAGCCTTCTGCGCCGGACATGCGCGTCTGCAATCCGCCAACGTCGCTCTCCAGCGAACCCACCTGGGCACCCAGCTTCGAGGCATCGTCCTTGATCGTGTCGATGTCACTCTCCACCCGCCCAACGCGCTCATTGGTCGAGAACAGCTGCGCACCGGTGATGGCATCGGCACTGCCTGCAGCGATCACACCGTCAGCCATGTTGGTGATGCGGCGGTTGTCAACGCCATTGCCCACCGATACCGTGTTGGCCGCATTGGTGGTCGCCCCGGCTCCCAAGGCGACGCTGTTACTGTGGCTGGCGGTCGCATCGTAGCCCACCGCTACGCCACCTTCGGCCGAAACAGTACTGGCATTGCCCAGGGCTACTGCCTTCATCTTGGTGGTTGGGGCCCCGAGCACGCTCGCACCCCCGCCCATAGCCAGCGATCCTCCACCCACGACCTGCGCACCGGGTCCGATCGCAATCGAGTAGTCCGGCGAATCAGTGCCCGGCGAAAGTAAGCTGTCCGTCCTTGCTGAATTGCCGATGGCAATGTCGCGCGCGCCCCCCGCTACGGCGTCATCGCCCAGTTCAATCTTGGTGGCAAGCACACTCGACCACGTCACCCCCTGGTCACTGGTGCAGCGCTCGCGCTCCGCATCGGTTGCTTCATTGGCGCAGTCCCCCCTGTCCGCTGCTGCAGCCAGAGCTGCTGGCAGCATCAAGGCACCTGCCAACGCCAATGCCAGCGGGGTGCGGCGCGCAGTGCAACGCGTCTTTGGAGAAATCGCGGATATCAGCGTGCGAATGGTCATTGGCATGTACTCCTGTGGAATGGGACGGAAAGCCGCAGTGCCCGGCAGTCCTGTTGCGTACATGCTCGACCTGACACGCCGGCAAACCCATCGGACGTGTACCAATTCCACGCGCCGGACCCGGCCCGACAGCGTCGATACAGGCAAAGAAAAAGGCCGGCATTCGCCGGCCTTTTCGTTCACCACGCCGGGGCGTGGATCATTCCGATTCCCACCACATCCAGAAGCTGTCCCACAGGCGCTTGAAGAAGCCGGCCTGCTCAACGGCGGCCACGGCCACCAGCGGCGCTTCGGCGACGACCTTGCCATCCAGGGTGACCTTCACGGTGCCGATCTTCTGGCCGGCGGTGAACGGTGCTTCCAGGGTCTTGGGCACATCGATGCTCGGCTTCAGGTCGTTGTAGCGGCCGCGCGGCACGCTCACCAGCATCGGCTGGGCCACCCCCAGCTGCACCTTGTCGGTGGTGCCCTTCCAGACCTTGTGCTCGGCCACGGCCTTGCCCGGTTCATACAGACGGTGGGTCTCGAAGAAGCGGAAGCCCCAGTTCAGCAGCGCCAGGCTGTCATCGGCACGCTGCTTTTCCGACTCCCCCCCCAATACCACGGCGATCAGGCGCTGGTCGCCACGCTGCGCCGAACTCATCAGGCAGTACCCGGCTTCGGAGGTGTGGCCGGTCTTGATGCCGTCCACGCTGCCGTCGCGCCACAACAGCAGGTTGCGGTTCGGTTGCTTGATGTTGCCGACCTGGAATTCCTTGATCTTGTTGTACGCGTAGGTTTCCGGGTAATCACGCACCATCGCGCGGCCCAGCAGCGCCAGGTCGTAGGCGGTGCTGTGGTGGCCTTCGGCGGTCAGGCCGTGGGCGTTGACGAAGTGCGAGTTCTTCATGCCGATCTTGGCGGCGTAGCTGTTCATCAGCGACGCAAAGGCTTCTTCGCTGCCGGCCACGTGCTCGGCCAGGGCGATCGCGGCATCATTGCCGGACTGGATCGCCATGCCCTTTTCCATGTCTTCCAGGCGTGCGGTCTGGTTGACCGGGAAGCCGCTGTAGCTGCCGTCGGTACCCGCGCCGCCTTCGCGCCAGGCGCGTTCGCTCATCATCACCTGGTCATCCGCACGGACCTTGCCGTTCTTGACCTCGGCGGCGATCACGTAGGACGTCATCACCTTGGTGATGCTGGCCGGGGCCAGCTGCTCGTGGATGTTCTCGCCGGCCAGCACCTGGCCGGTGGCGTAGTCCATCAGCACCCAGGCCTTGGATACGCTCGGCACCGGCGCCGGCGGGGTGGCAACGGTGACCGGGGCGGCAGCGGCGGCGGGCGCCGGCGTGGCCGGGGTCGGCAGCGGGGTCTGGGCGGAAGCCAGGCCCACCACCAGGGTGGCGGCCAGGGCGGTGGCGGCGGAACGGAAATTCATTGGACAGCAGGCTCCAGGGGACGGCCAGGAATGGAGGGTGGAACGTAGTGGCCATTGTAAGGCCGGGGCAGCATGGGCCGGCAGCACCGGCCCGGGTGGGTCAATCCTTGACGATCTGCGGCGAACCCAGGCCCAGACCGGCAATGCGGCCGACAAGTTCCGCGGCACTGGCATGGTCGCTGGCGGGAACGCGCAGGCGGAACAGGGTGCGGCCACCGGCGGCGATGTCGCTGATGGTCGCGCCGACGATGCCGGCGGCGTTGAGCTGGCCCATTGCGCGGTTGGCATTGTCGCGGCTGGAGAAGCTGGCGACCTGCACCATCACCGCGCCCACTACCTGCTGCGACAGGCTGGGGGCGGTCGGTGTGGCCGGCGTTGTACGCGCCGGCGCCGGCGTGACCGCGCGCGGCGCGGCGCTGGCGACGGCAACCGGTGCCACAGGGGCGCTGCGCGCCGGCGGTGCGCTCGGCGGCAGGCTGCTGACCGCCACGTCCGGCACGGCGCTGGCCACGCCCTGGGTGGTGGCCGGCTGGCCACGCGCAGGCATGGCGTCGGCCGGCAGGCGCTTGACCAGGCGATCAATGTCGCTGTCGGCGGTGGCACGCGCAGCCGTTACCGGGCGCGTACTGGCCGCCGCGACAGCCGTTTCGGCGGCACGGCGCTCGCGGCGCGACGGCTTTTGGGCCAGCAGGTTGCTCTCGCCCGGTTGCAGCGCACGCACTTCCACGTTGCCGGTACCGCGCTGGGTGATGCCCAGCCGCACCGCGGCGGCATAACTGAGGTCGACCACGCGGCCATCATGGAACGGGCCACGGTCGTTGACGCGCACGATCACCGACTCGCCGTTGTCCAGGTTGGTGACGCGGGCGAAGCTGGGCAGCGGCAGCGTCTTGTGCGCGGCGGTGAACTGGTACATGTCGTAGACCTCGCGGTTGGAGGTCAGGCGGCCGTGGAACTTGGCGCCGTAGTACGAGGCCGTACCGCGCTCGACATAGTTGCGGGTGTCGTCGAGCACCTTGTACGACTTGCCCAGCACCACGTACGGCGACTTGTTGCCGATGGCCGAACGCTCTTCGGCGGTCACTTCCGGCTCGGGAATGCAGGCGACGTTGGGAATGTAGTCCGGGGTGCTGTCACGCACGCCTGGCTTGTACAGCCCCCCGGCGGTGTAGTTGCCGCGCGTGTTCGGGTCTTCCTTGGCCGCAGCATAGGGCGAGCCCTCCGGGCAATGCGCCGGGCGCGAGCCGCGACCCTGCACCACCGTGCCGCTGGGCTTGCCACCGTGGCCGGTCGTGGCCGGCTTCTTCGGCGCACTGCTGCAGGCAGCCAGCGCGAGGACGATCAAGCTCGGGACCAGCCATCTGATGTTCATGCCGGGGGCAGCTCCTGTCCGGCGATGGCCTGCGACAACTGGAACACGGCCATCGCGTACATCTTCGAGAGGTTGTAGCGGGTGATCGCGTAGTAATTCTGGAAGCCCAGCCAGTACTGCTTGCCGGTGCTGCCCTCAAGCGTGATCGGCGTTGCGGTGGCGCCCGGCTGCACCGCAGCGCTGGGCTGGTAGCCGCGCTGCGCCAGGTCGGCCAGCGACCAGGTCGGCATCCATTCGGTCGGGTTGAACTCCTCGCGACCCGGCGCCAGCGTGGCCGGTACGGCCACCTGGCCACCACGGACCCAGCCGCCCTTCTTCACGAAATAATTGGCGATGGACGAGAACACATCGTCGTAGCTGGTGAACAGGTCGCGACGGCCATCGCCATTACCGTCCACGGCGTAATCGAGATAGCTGGACGGCATGAACTGGCCCATGCCCATCGCACCGGCATAGCTGCCCTTGAGCGTGGTGATGTCCAGCTTTTCCTCACGGCCCAGCTCGAACAGCTTGGCCAGCTCATCGCGGAAGAACAGCTCGCGGCGCACTTCGCGTTCCAGCTTGGCCGGGTCGCCACTGCGCGGGTAGTAGAACGCCAGCGTGTACAGCGCATCGAGCACGCGGTGGTTGCCGGCATTTTTCCCGTAACTGGTCTCCACGCCGATGATCGCCACGATCACTTCGGCCGGCACGCCGGTGCGCTGCTGCACGCGATCCAGTTCGGCACGATGCTGGGCCAGGAACGCGCGGCCGCCATCGATGCGTGCCTTGCTGATGAACATCGGCCGGTATTCGTTCCACGGTTTGACCCGTTCGGCCGGGCGCGACATGGCGGCGATGATCGGCTGGCGCACCTGCGCCTGATCCAGCACGCTGCTGATCTGCTCCGGCTTCAGCCCATAGCGCTTGGCCGTATCGGCAACAAAGCGGGCCCGTGCGACCTCGAACGGCACCGGAGTGAGATCGACCGGCGGCGCTGTAGCAGCGGCCGCTTCGGGAGCGGCTTCGGCCGGGCCGTGGGCCTTGGTGGCGGGCTGGCGCGGCGTACTGCTGGCCTGGGGAGAAGACGGTGGGGACTTCGGCTGGGTCGCGCAGGCGACCAGGCCGAGGGTGAGCATGCAGGCCAGAGTGCGTCGAATCATCGTCGCAGGTTAGCAGGTCATGGATGAATTAAAACCCCTAACACCATGAATCACAACGATTTGCCCGCGTTCAGCGGGAAATGTGAAGACGTCGTGATCGAGCTTCCCCATTCAGATAGAGGTGGCCGGTTGCGTCCCCATCCCCGCAGACGCAACCGGCGACCGGATCCGGTCGGTACCTGCGCGGCTGCCGCTCCCCAGTGGCAGTTCCCCGCGCTCCCTGTACCCGTTGGATCAGTACTGCTCCCGCCCGACGCCCCCTCGCGCTGCATCGATTGACGGCGCGCCGTGCCGAACGGGCCGCCATTGTGCAGGCCGATTACGACAAGTCCATTGATCAAGATCAACGCGGTGTAAAAATGTGAACCAGATAACGTTTTTCGCGGGCTTTGGTCGGAGAGCGTGTTGCGTCGCATTGTTGTGAGAACGCTTCCACAACGGGCATTGCGCAGCGCCAGGAAGTCTCCGGCCAACGGCGCAGCCCCTCGTGGGTGGTGTCTGGGTGGTCGCAGAAAGCCGGATTGCTGAGAGCTGACCGGGTGGGTGGGCAGTGCGGGGACGCCGTGAACCCATCCATGGGGGCTTGGCCGCGGCATCCATGCCGCGGACACCCCGCACTGCCCACCCACCCGGCCGCTGACAGTTTTCGGGCGCGTTCACCCACGGAGAAGAAAAGAGAAGATCAAAAGCAAAAGCGGTTTGGCGGGTCGCTTCATTGCCTTGTGCGGAGCCGAGCCATGCTCGGCTCACGAGCAAGCGCAGCGCCGTGACCCGCTTTTGATTTTCTCTTGCTTCTCCGTGGGTGGCAGACCGCCAAAATCTGTCAGAGGGCGGTCGGGTTGGGTACGCGGGGGTGTCTGATCAGTCAGCCGCATGGATGCGGCTGCCAAGCCTCCAGGGACGGATTCACGGCATCCCCCGCGTACCCAACCCGACCGGCCCACCCGCGGCTTCTGCTTTCCGCGACCACCCAGACACCACCCACGAGGGGGCTGCGCCGTTGGCTGGAAACGCTATCCCCCGTGCACGGGCCGATGCCCGCGTACCGCCATCACCAGCCCGATGCCGGCCAACAGCGAAACCGCCGAGGTCCCGCCGTAACTGATCAGCGGCATCGGAATGCCCACTACCGGCAGCAGGCCGGAAATCATTCCGCCGTTCACCAGCACGTAGACGAAGAACGCCAGCCCCAGGCTACCGGCCAGCAATCGCGCGTGCGTGTCGCGCGCGTGCACCGCAATCCACAGGCAACGCCCCACCACGAACAGGTACAGCGCGAACAGCGTCGCCACGCCGATCCAGCCAAACTCTTCGGCCAGCACCGAGAACGCAAAGTCGGTGGTGTACTCGGGCAGGAAATCGAGCGTGGCCTGTGTGCCCTGCCCCCAGCCACGTCCTTGCCAGCCCCCGGAACCGATCGCGATGCGCGATTGCAGGATGTTCCAGCCGGTACCAAGCGGGTCGGCCGCCGGGTCGAGGAAGGTCAGCACACGATCCTTCTGGTATTGCCGCAGCAAGCCGAACCACGCCAGGGGTGCAGCCACTGCCAGCCCTGCCGCCCCGGTCGCCAACCAGCCCCAGTGCAAGCCAGCCAGCAACAACGCGAACACGCCACTGGCAGTGACCAACGTGGCGGTGCCGAGGTTGGGCTGCATGAGGATCAACACCGCCGGCACGCCGATCAGCAGCGCGGCGGTCAATACCGTGCGCGGCGAGGGCGGCAGTGGTTGCCGATGCAGGTACCACGCCATCATCAGCGGCAGGCTGAGCTTGAGCAGCTCGGACGGCTGCAGGTAGAACACGCCGAGGTTCAGCCAGCGCTGCCCGTACTTGCCGGTGCCGATGACGTACACCGCCATCAGCGGCAGCATCGACAGCGCGTAGATCGCAGGGGTCCACGCACGCAATCGCAGCAGCGAAACACGCGACAGCAGCCACATCGCCAACAGCCCACCGGCAAAGCGTGCCGCCTGCCCGGCCACCGGGCCGGACACGCTGTGCAGCACCGCCAGGCCGGCGCCCATCAGGATCAACAACGCGCCCAGCAACGGCAGATCGATCGTGCGCAGCGCCTCACGGCAGCCGCCAGGCAGTCGTTTCCATTTCACGCGGGCACGGTAGCAACGGGGGCTTGCGTGAAGCTGTCAGGGTGCTCCTGCTCTCCGTAGCCGAGCTGCGGGGTCAGATCCCTTTTTCCTGTGGAAAAAGGGATCTGACCCCGACGCCGGACTCAACCGTAGCCGCCGTGCACTGGATTGTGGCTGCGCACCGCCATCACCAGCCCGAAACCGGCCAGCAGCGACACCGCCGAAGTACCACCGTAGCTGATCAGCGGCATCGGCACGCCTACCACCGGCAGCAGGCCGGAAATCATCCCGCCATTCACCAGCACGTAGACGAAGAACGCCAGGCCGGTGGCACCCGCCAGCAGGCGCGAATAGGAATCGCGTGACTGGCTGGCGATCCACAGGCAACGCCCGATCACCACCAGGTACAGCGCCAGCACGGTGGCCACGCCGATCCAGCCGAATTCCTCGCTCAGCACCGAGAACGCGAAGTCGGTGGTCTGCTCGGGAATGAAGTTCAGGTGCGACTGCGAACCTTCGCCCCAGCCCTTGCCATCGAAGCCGCCGGAACCGATGGCGATCTTCGACTGGATGATGTTCCAGCCGGCGCCAAGCGCGTCCATCTCCGGGTCCAGGAACATCATGATGCGGTCCTTCTGGTACGGCCGCAGCAACCAGAACCAGGCCACCGGCGCGACCGCAGCCACGCCGCCCACGCCCAGCCCAACCCACCACCACGGCAGGCCCGCCAGCAGCAGCACGAACACGCCGCTGGCGGCGATCAGCACGCCAGTACCGAAGTCCGGCTGCAGCATCACCAGGCCGGTGGGTACGCCGATGATGATCAAGGCCACGAGCACGGTATTGAAGCGCGGCGGCAGCGGCATCTTGTGCAGGTACCACGCCACCATCATCGGCAGGCTCACCTTCAGCAGCTCGGCCGGCTGCAGGTAGAAGAATTTCAGGTCCAGCCACTGCCGGCCATATTTACCGGTGCCCAGCACGAACACCGCCAGCAGCGGGATCATCGAGATCGCGTAGATCATCGGCGTGGCCGAGCGGATGCGCAGGATCGGCACCCGCGAGATGCCCCACAGTGCGGCCATGCCCACCGCGAAACGCGCGCCCTGCGCCATCACCAGGCTGTCGCCACCAGCGCTCTTCAGGGTCGCCAGGCCAATCACCATCAGCGCGCCCAGGGCCAGGCACAGCACCCAGTCCAGCGTGCTGAAAAAGCGGCGCAGCATGTCGCCGGCCCAGCGCAGGAACACTCTCATCGTGCAGGCTCCGCAGGGGCCGGGCGCGGCGTGGCTGGCAGCGCGGCGGCCGGCGCACCCGGCTGCGGCGCAGGCGCCGGCTCGGGTGCGGGTGCGGGTGCACCAATCAGCACCGGATGCTCTCCCACCTGTGCAGCGGCGAGGTCACCGGCCTGGCGCGCGCCCGCGTCTTCGTTGTCGAACGCGGTGGCGCCGATGGCGGTGGTGCCGCGCTCGCTGTCCAGCGGCTGCATGCCTTCGGGCATCTTGCCCAACAGGTAAGCGTCGAACACCTTGCGTGCGATCGGTGCCGCGGCCGAACCACCATAGCCACCACCTTCCACTGCCACCGCAATTGCGATGACCGGGCTGTCCGCCGGCGCAAAGCCGACGAACAGTGCGCGGTGACGCAGATGCATCGGCAGGCTCTTCGGATTCACGGCGGCGGTGCCCTTGCGGCTGATGACCTGTGCGGTACCGGTCTTGCCGGCCATCACGTACGGCGCACCGACGGCCACGCGCCAGCCGCTGCCGCCGGGCCGCATGGTTGCCATCATGCCCTCGCGCACGGCCTGCACGTTGTTGGGATTGGGGCTGACCGGCTTGCTCTCGCCGGGCGGCATCGCCGTCCAGTCGCTGTCGAAGCCTTCGCGCTGCTGGATCACCAGGTGCGGGGTGCGCAGCTGGCCGTCGGCCAGGCCGCTGACGCCGCGCGCCAGCTGCAGCGGGGTGACCTTCCAGTCACCCTGGCCGATGCTGATGTTGACCGTATCGCCGGGATACCAGGCTTCCTTGCGGCTCTTCCGCTTGTAGGCGGGCGACGGCAGGATGCCGCCGATCTCGCCGGTGAGGTCGATGCCGGTCGGCTGGCCGAAGCCGTAGTACTCCATGTAATGGTCGAAGCGCTCGATGCCCAGGTCCAGCGCCAGCTTGTAGTAATAGGTGTTGACCGACTCGGCGATGGACTTGCGCAGATCAGTCCAGCCGTGGCCGCCACGGTGGGCGTCACCCCAGCCGCGCGAGGTGCCCGGCAGGTAGAACATGCCGGTGGAGAGCACCTTGTCTTCCGGGCGGCGCACGCCGGAGTCCAGTCCCGCCAGGCCGATCAGCGGCTTCAGCGTGGAACCGGGAGCGACGCCACCGAGCACCAGGCGGTTGAACTGTGGCCGCGACGGGTTTTCGTTCAAGGCCTTGAAGTCGGCATGGGAAATGCCGTTGACGAACAGGTTGGGGTCGTAGGACGGCAGGCTGACCATCGCCAGCACTTCGCCAGTGCGCGGATCCATCGCCACCGCCGAACCCTCCTGGTCGCCGAACGCGGCCACCATCGCGCGCTGCAGGTCGGCGTCGATCGACAGCCGCAGGTCGGCACCGGACTGCGCGGCGACGCGGCCGATGGTGCGGATCGCGCGACCCTGCACGTTGGTCTCGACCTGCTCGTAGCCGACCTTGCCGCGCAGCTGCTGCTCGTAATAGCGTTCCAGGCCGGACTTGCCGATGTGGGTCAGCGCGGCATTGCCTTCGCCGAGGATCTCCAGATCCTTGTCATCAACGCGGCCGACGTAGCCGATGATGTGCGCGAACAGATCGCCATAGGGATAGCGCCGGGTCAGGTAGGGTTCCAGCTCGACCCCCGGGAAACGCCAGCGGTCGACGGCAAAGCGCGCCATCTCCTCGTCGCTCATGCGCAGCTTCAGCGTGACCGGCAGGAACTTGCGGCGCGCCTTGCGCGACCTGTTGAATGCTTCCAGCTCTTCCGGGCTGATGCTGATGATCTTCGCCAGCCCTTCCAGGGTGGCATCCATGTCCTTGACCTTGTCCGGAGTGACGTCCAGGCGGAAGGCCGGCACGTTTTCGGCCAGCAGGCGACCGTTGCGGTCGTAGATCATGCCGCGCCCTGGCACCACCGGCCGCGGCTTGATGCGGTTGGCTTCCGAGCGCGTGGCGTACACGTCGTGGTCCAGCACCTGCAGCTTGAAGTACCAGCCGCCCAGGCCCAGCAGGCAGACCAGCACGCCCAGGAAACCCAGCGCCGCACGGCGGCGGAACTGTTCGGCTTCGGCGTGCGGGTTCTTGACCTGGCGGCGCGGGATCATGGCTCAGCGCCCGCGCTTGCCGAAGCGCACCGCGTCCAGCAGCACGAACACCAGCGGCCACAGGCCCATGCCCAGCAGAGGCGCCCACCAGTACGACCAGGGCAGGGTCGGCTCATCCACCACGATGTGGACCAGCGCGCTGACGATGCGATCGTTGAACAGCAGGCCGCCGATGGCCAGCATCTGCTGGGACATCGGGAAGAAGCGGATGCGGGCACGGAAGCGCTGCAGGATGAAGGCCAGCATTACCAGCCGCAGTGCCTGTTCGCCCAGCACGCCGCCGTACAGCAGGTCGGCCACCACGCCGCTGGCAAAGGCGATGCCCAGGCCGACGCGCTCAGGAGCTTCGATCACCCAGTACGCCAGCACCAGCGCCAGCCAGTACGGGCGCAGCGGCTGCAGCAGCGCCGGCAGCGGCAGCAGGCCCAGCAGCAGCGCCACCACCAGGCTGGCCGGCAGCACCCACGGGTTGTCGCGCAGGCGGCTCATCGCTGGGCCTCCGGCGTGGTCGGTTGCCGACCAGCGGCCGGCACTACCGTGGATCCAGCTGGGGGAGAGCCCCCCTCTTGTTGAGGCGCGGGGTTAAGGGAGGATGCGGGGGCAACAGTCCTCGTCTGCGACGAGGGCTGTTGCCGGCCAGCGACCGGCGCTACCGGGGAGCTGACCGGAGCTGGCGTCGTTGCCGCTGGCGCGGCTCCCGCAGACACGCTGGCGCCGGTGGCCGGGCCCCCCGGGGCGGTTTCTTCCAGCTGCAGGCGCAGCTCCGGCGGAATGCGGATCGCCGCGCCCGGGCGCAGCAGCAGCACGTCGCGGCCGCGGTCGAGCTGGGCCGCCGGCTTCAGTTCGCCGACCAGGAAGGCGTGGGTGTCGTCCGGGCGCAGGCCGGTGATGGTGCCGACCGGGAAGCCGGCCGGGAAGCGCCCGCCGAGGCCGGAGGTGACGATCTCATCGCCCACTTCCACGCCGGCGCTGAGCGGGATGTCGCGCAGTTCCAGCGTGTCGCCGCGGCCATAGACGATCAGGCGCACGCCGTTGCGGGCCACGGTGACCGGCACCGCGTGGTCGGGATCGGTCAGCAGCAGCACGGTGGAGGTGCCACCGGTGACGCTGATCACCTGCCCCATCAAGCCGCCGGCGTCGATCACCGCCTGGCCGACGTGCACGCCCTCGCGGCTGCCTGCGTCGAGCACCAGGCGCTGCTTCACCGGGTCCAGGTCGATGTCCAGGATCGGCGCCAGCTGCACGTCCAGGCCACTGCGCTCGGCCACGTTCAGCAGTTCGCGCAGCTGGGCGTTGTCCAGCGCGGCGGTCTGCAGGCGAGTCAGGCGCGCGTTGGCCAGCAGCAGCTGGTTGCGCAGTTCACGGTTTTCGGTGACCAGCTGGGTATGGCTGGCGGCGGAATCCTTGACCTGGTTGCCGAGCTTGCCGGGCAGGCCAGCCAGTGCCCACACCGGCTGTACCAGGCTGTTGGCCTGCTCGCGCAGGCGTGCCAGCCAGCCAGCCTGGTCATCGAGCACGATCAGGGTGATGGCCAACGCGAGATAGGCCAGCAACCGCAGGGGGCTGGCGGCATCACCGGATCGGGAGGCGACGGGAGGACCGGCGTAGGGCGGCACGGCAACGATTCAACTGGCAGAAGGCGGAAGGGAAACACGCGGGCGCCCCGCCGGTGCCGGCCCGCCATCACGGCGGGCCGCACCCCGGAAGGGCGCGGCGGGCAGGAACGGCCGGGACGGCTTATTCCGGCGCAAAGAACTCGTTGCCGTGCATGTCCACCAGCTCCAGCGCACGACCGCCACCGCGCGCCACGCAGGTCAGCGGGTCGTCGGCCACCTGCACGTGCAGGCCGGTCTCCTCGGAGATCAGGCGGTCCAGGTCGCGCAGCAGGGCGCCACCACCGGTCAGCACGATGCCGCGCTCGGCGACGTCGGCGCACAGTTCCGGCGGGGTCTGCTCCAGCGCCAGCTTGACCGCGCTGACGATGCCCGACAGCGGTTCGTGCAGGGCCTCGAGCACTTCGTTGGAGCTGATCTTGATCATCTTCGGCACGCCCTCGGCGAGGTTGCGGCCGGAGATTTCCATCTCGATCACTTCCGCCTGCGGGTAGGCGCAGCCCAGCTCGACCTTGATGCGCTCGGCGGTGGCTTCACCGATCAGCATGCCGTGGTTGCGGCGCACGTAGTTGGTGATGGACTCGTCGAAGCGGTCGCCGCCGATGCGGACCGAGGCCGAATAGACGATGCCGTTGAGCGAGATGACCGCCACTTCGGTGGTGCCACCGCCGATGTCGATGACCATCGAGCCACGGGCTTCGGTGACCGGCATGCCGGCGCCGATCGCGGCGGCCATCGGTTCTTCGATCAGGAACACGTCACGGGCACCGGCTTCCTCGGCCGATTCCTTGATCGCGCGGCGCTCGACCTGGGTCGAGCCGGCCGGCACGCAGACCAGGACGCGCGGGCTCGGGCGCAGCACGCGCGACTTGTGCACCTTCTTGATGAAGTGCTTGAGCATCGCCTCGGTATAGGTGAAGTCGGCGATGACGCCGTCCTTCATCGGGCGGATGGTGGTGATGTGGCCCGGGGTACGGCCCAGCATCTGCTTGGCTTCGGCGCCGACGGCTGCCACCGAGCGGGTGCCACCGATGGCACGGTCCTGGCGCACGGCCACGACCGACGGCTCGTTCAGCACGATCCCCTGCCCGCGCACGTAGATGAGGGTGTTGGCCGTGCCCAGGTCGATGGACAGGTCGTTGGAGAACATGCCACGGAGTTTCTTGAACATCTGAGGAAGGAGTCCTGAGGGGTGTCGTGCCCGCCGCGGGATGGCGAAAAAATGGGCAGAAATCGAGGCCGACAAGCCTAGCAACCCGCCTGCCGCCGAGCAAGGAAAAAACTAGCTGAACCCGCGTCTTCACAGGCTTTCGGCCTGATCGGGTCTCACCCGGTTCTGGCCCTGAGCGGCACCAGCGGGTAACCTTTGCGCCGTCGGGCGCCCAAGGGCGCCGTTTGCTTGCCCGCTGAACCGGGCCGGCCCACCCCAAAATTCACCGCATAGGCTTACATCGATGTCCGCTCTGATCTGTGGTTCTCTTGCCTTCGACACCATCATGGTGTTCCCGGACCAGTTCAAGAATCACATCCTGCCGGACAAGGTGCACATCCTGAACGTGTCCTTCCTGGTGCCGCGCATGCGCCGCGAGTTCGGCGGCTGCGCAGGCAACATCGCCTACAACCTGCACCTGCTGGGCGGCCAGCCGATCCCGATGGGCACCGTGGGCTCGGACTTCGGCCCGTACCGCGAATACTTCGAAGGCCTGGGCATCGACCTGTCGCGCGTGCGCGTGATCGATGAGCTGTTCACCCCGCAGGCATTCATCACCACCGACCACGACAACAACCAGATCACCGCCTTCCACCCGGGCGCGATGATGCGTTCCTACGAGAACCACGTGCGTGGGGTGCCGGGCGTCACCCTGGGCCTGGTCGGCCCGGACGGCCGCGAAGGCATGATCCAGAACGCGCAGGAATTCCACGAAGACGGCATCCCGTTCATCTTCGACCCGGGCCAGGCCATGCCGCTGTTCAACGGCCCGGAACTGCGCGCCTTCATCGAGCAGGCCGACTACGTGGTGGTGAACGACTACGAGTCGAACCTGCTGCAGGAGCGCACCGGCTGGGACGAGAAGGAGATCGTCAGCCGGGTCAAGGCCTACATCACCACCCGTGGCCCGAAGGGCGCGGTCATCCACACTCCGGAAAAGAGCTACGACATCCCGCCGGCGCACGAGCGCCGCGTGGTCGACCCGACCGGCTGTGGCGACGCCTTCCGCGCAGGCCTGATCTACGGCATCCAGAAGGGCTACGACTGGCTGACCATCGGCCGCATGGGCAACCTGATGGGCGCACTGAAGGTCGAGCATCCGGGCACGCAGAACCAGCGTTTCACCTTCGATGAGTTCAACGAGCAGTTCAAGCAGCAGTTCGGTTACGCGCTGGGCGCGTAAGCCGAACTGCCCGCGCATTCCACCTTATCCCTGCGCCTTCGGCGCGCCCCCTTGAACAACAAGGGGGCTTTGCATCCGATGCGCTGCTGGGAATGCTGTGGGTAGGTGTCGACCTGGGTCGACACTGCCGGCCAGCGGCCGGCACTACCGGAACTTCCGACCGACACGTTGCCTGCTCTCTGTAGAGCCGAGCCCATGCTCGGCTTGCGCGCGCCGGTCATGCGGCCTGCCAGGCGGCCAGCAGCGCGCGGCAATCGGCGAAATGCCAGTCGGCGCGGCCCGGCCAAGGGTTCTCTGGCAGGTTGACCAGCACGGTATGCGTGCCGGCCGCACGGCCGCACTCCAGGTCGTAGGCGTGGTCACCCACCATCACCGCCTGCGCAGGCCCGATGCCCCATCGCCGCAGATGCTGCTGCAGGCCCTCCGGCGAGGGCTTGGGCACCGCTTCATCGCGACCAATGATGTCGGCATCGTCGAACAACGCCCCGACCCCGATCGCCTCCAGCGTCAGCTTCGCCAGCGCATGATCATTGCGGGTCAGGATGCCCAGCCGGTAGCCAGCCGCCGCCAGCGCGCGCAGCAGCTTCACCGCACCCGGCGCCGGCAGCGCGTCCTCGGCCAGCGCGCGCTCGTGATCCAGCAACCACTCACGCTTGGCCTGCGCCGGTGCATCCGGCAACGCCGCGATATGGTCGAGGATGTCTTCCTCGGCGGCGATCTCCAGTGCGCGGCGGATCGCGGCGAAATCATGCACGGCTACAGTCAGCGTGCCGTCCATGTCGAACACCCAGTGCCGGATCGCGGACAACGCGTGCACCGCGCTGCCCGTCGCGACCATCACTGCCACCACTGCGGCATGCGGCTGGCGTCGACGCCGCCGGTCTCGAACACCGCCGTACGGGTGCCTCCGGCCTTGACCGGGAACTCGATGCTGATCGACTTGCCCTTGCGCGCCAGTTTCCACAGCGCTTTCTGATCGGTGATGAACAGGGCGATGGCTTCATCGGTCTTCGGGCGCCACGCGGCCATCGACACCGGCTTGCCGTCGTCCACGGTCACTTTCACCGTGCACTGCGGGCAACGGAAATCGCCGGCCTGCAGCACCAGGTAGGCATGCCGCTTCCACTCCGGATGATCGCGGAACACCAGCTGCACCGGCTTGGCGCCGCTGCCATCCACGTCCACCCGTTCCTTGCTGTAGATCTGCGCCGAAACCTGGTTGCCCTTGCTGCCCACCGGGATCTGGTTGTACTGCCACAGCGCCTGCATGCGCCGCAGGTCGCGCGCGGCATCGCCCTTGGCCTTGACCTCGTCGAAGCCCGCGGCGATGCGCTCGGCGGCGGCGGTGTCCTTGTACTGGTCCAGCAGCGAGGCGCCGTGCAGGCGCGCGCGTTCCCAGTCCTGCGCGGCCACGGCCATGTCGTACTGCTTGGCCACGTCTTCGGCCTTGGCCTCCTTCTGCGCCTGCACGGCGGCTGCGGCGGCTTCCTGCGCCTTGCGTTCTTCCTCGGGGTTGCTGCAGGCGGCCAGCGCCAGGGTGCAGGCGGTGAGCAGGATCAGTCGTTTCATGGCGGAGGTCCTTGGTGTTTTCGCTTTTCTGTAGAGTCGAGCCATGCTCGACTGCTGTTGAAAAGCCAGTCGAGCATGGCTCGACTCTACAAAAAAAAGCGCCGGGGGATGCCCGGCGCTTCTGCTTACTTGGCTTCAGCCTTGGCCAGCATGTCCTGGACCGAGGCAGTGGTGATCGGGTGGTAGCCCGGCTTGGCCTTTTCGAAGGCCTGCTTGGCCAGCTCCAGCCCCTTCGGGGTCTTCACCAGTTCAGCGTAGATCGGCAGGATCAGCTTGCGACGGCCGACGCGCTCGATGAATGCCGCCGCGCCTTCATTGGCCTGCTCGTAGCCGCTGCGGATTGCCAGCGGGTACCAGCGCATGGCGATCTCGCCATTCGGGGTGCCGGTGAAGTGGAAGGCCTTGTCCAGCGTGGCCAGCTTGTCCAGCGGCTGGGTCGCGCCCAGGCCATCGATGAAGCGCACCCATTCCTGCGTGCTCCAGTCGGCGATGACCTGGCTGCTCGGCACGGTGCCGGCGCTGGCGAAGGCGATGCGCGCGGTATCGACGCTGCTGAAGTTGCGCGACTGCGCCTTGGCCGCGAACGCCGGGATACCCGGCTCGTCCAGCCATGCCTTCAGTTCGGCCTCGGTCACGGCCGACGGATTCTTCGGCAGCAGGTTCTTCTTCATGTAATCGACGAACTGGTCGGTGTTCGCGCTCTGGAAGGCATGGTCATCGAACCAGCCACGCAGGAACGGATCGAAGGTCTCGCGGCCGAAGCGCTGTTCCAAGAACTCCAGGAACCACGAACCCTTGACGTAGGCCACCTGGCTGAGGGCTTCGTCGGGATCACGCTCGTTCAGCGGCGGCAGCGCCAGCGCCTGGTCGGCCGGGCTCATGTCCTTCACTTCGGCCAGCAGGTCGGTCTGGTCGATCTGCTTCTCCATCTCGGCCATTTCCTTGCCGTACAGAGCTTCGGTGATGCGGCCCTGGACGTAGGTGGTGAAGCCTTCATTGAGCCAGATGTCCTTCCAGCTGGCGTTGGTCACCAGGTTGCCCGACCAGCTGTGCGCCAGTTCGTGGGCGACCAGCGAGACCAGCGACTTGTCGCCGACGATCACGGTCGGGGTGGCGAAGGTCAGGCGCGGGTTCTCCATTCCACCGAACGGGAACGACGGCGGCAGCACCAGCATGTCGTAGCGGCCCCAGCGGTATTCGCCGTACAGCTTCTCGGCGGCACCGATCATCTTCTCGGTGTCTTCGAATTCCTTGGCGGCCTTGTTGACCATGGTCGGCTCGGCCCAGACGCCGGAGCGGCCGGAGATCGGCTCGAACACCAGGTCGCCGGCGGCGATGGCCAGCAGGTAGGACGGAATCGGCTGCGGCATCTTGAAGGTGTAGTCACCATCACGCGCGGCCTTCGGATCGTTGTCGGCGCTCATCAGCACCATCACGTCCGGGCGCGAGACCACGTGCGCGCTGTAGGTGAAGCGCACGCTCGGGGTATCCTGCAGCGGCACCCAGGAACGGGCATGGATGGCCTGCGACTGGCTGAACATGAAGGGCAGCTTCTTGCCCTCGGTCATCGACGGCGCCAGCCACTGCAGGCCCGAGGCGGTCGGTGCGGTGTGGTAGGTCACTTCCACCGTGGCCGGCTGCTCCGCAGCCTCGATGGTCAGCTTGCTGCCGAACACCTTGTCGGCCGGGGCCAGCTCAAACTTCAGCGGGCTGCGCGCGCCGTCGGCGGCAACGGCCTCGACCTTGGACACGGTCAGCTCTCGGGTGTCGAGCACCAGCTGCTTGGCGTCCTTCTGTTTCCATTCCAGGGTGTAGGTGGCGGTACCGCCGATCTGCTTCTGGTCGAAGTCCAGCTTCAGATCCAGCGCGATGTCCTTGATGACGACCTTGTCCGGCTCGGCGTACGAGCTCTCGTCGTGGCTGCGGTTCTCGGCGTTCACGGGGGCGGCAGGGGCCTTTGCGGCAGTCGGGGCGGCGGCGGGCGCGGCCGCCTCCTGGGAGCAGCCGGCGGCCAGGGCCACGGCCAGCGGAAGGAGCATCAGCGGATTACGCATGAATCGGGACCGTTACGGGGATCAAACCCCAATGGTACCTCCCTCGGGCCCTGCAGGCGTTGCGCGGTGCGGGGTAATGGCAGGCACAGCGCCGGTAGTGCCGGCCGCTGGCCGGCAACCCCGTCGCCCGGTGGTTGCCCGCGCAGGTGCCGGCCAGCGGCCGGCACTACCGGAACACCGGGCCTACAGCTTGTAGCCGGAGTGGATCGAGACGATGCCGCCGGTCAGGTTCTTGTAGTGGCAGCGCTCGAAGCCGGCCTGCCCCATCATCGCCCTCAGTTCGTCCTGCGGCGGATGCTTGCGGATGCTCTCGGCCAGGTACTGGTAGCTGTCCGAATCGTTGGCGAACAACTTGCCCAGCCTGGGCAGGATCTTGAACGAGTGGAAGTCGTAGATCGGCTTGAACCAGTCGGCAGTGACTTCGGAGAACTCCAGCACGCGGGCCTGGCCGCCCACCTTCAGCACGCGGTACATCTCGCGCAGGCCGGCGTCCTTGTCGGTCACGTTGCGCAGGCCGAAGGCAATGGTGACCAGGTCGAAGCTGTTGTCCGGGAACGGCAGGGCTTCGGCGTTGCACTGCACGTAGTCCAGGCCAAGCACCAGGCCGCGGTTGGTCAGGCGGTCGCGGCCGACCGACAGCATGCCGGCGTTGATGTCGCCCAGCACCACCGAGCCCTCGGCGCCGACGCGTTCCTTCAGCAGGGCGGCGATGTCGCCGGTGCCGCCGGCCAGATCGAGCACGCGGTCGCCCGGCTTCACCTGCGCGGTCGCCACGTAGTAGCGCTTCCACGCCCGGTGCACGCCCAGGCTCATCAGGTCGTTCATCAGGTCGTAGTTGCGCGCGACCGAGGTGAACACCTGGCCGACCAGCTTCTGCTTGTCCTTGGCGGCGACGTCGCGGAACCCGAAATGGGTGGTACCGGCTTTGTAGGGGGATTCGCTCATGGCCCCGATTATCGCACCGCCGGGGGCCAGCGGCACCCCCTGCCCGTATCATGGCGGGCCACGACTGACCGGAGCCCCCGCATGATCACCACGCCCGACTACCAGGCCCTGCTGCAGACCGCCATCGCCGAAGCCCGCCAGGGCCTGGCCGAGGGCGGCGTGCCGATCGGCGCGGCGCTGTACCACAACGACGGCCGCCTGCTCGGCTGCGGCCACAACCGCCGCGTGCAGGAAGGCGACCCATCGGTGCACGGCGAAACCGACGCCTTCCGCAAGGCCGGCCGCCAGCGCCGCTACCAGGACACCATCATGGTCACCACCCTGGCGCCGTGCTGGTACTGCTCGGGTCTGGTGCGCCAGTTCAACATCGGCACCGTGGTGGTGGGCGAATCGCGCACGTTCCAGGGCGGCATCGACTGGCTGCGCGAGAACGGTGTCAACGTGATCGACCTCGACAGCCAGGAATGCGTTGACCTGCTGGGTGGCTTCATTGCGCAGCATCCGGAGATCTGGAATGAAGACATCGGTGAATAAGCACCGTGCAACGTGTCGTTGAACCCGTTTAATGAACGCTTCAGCGCGGGCACGTTCTAGTGCCCGCAGCGTTTGCGGCCGATGCCGTGAACCCGTGCACAGTCAGCTGCGCTGCGTGCATACACTGCGGTAACACCCCACCCGGCCGAGGCGCCTAGGGTGGGGTTACCGGGGTCCCTTTCCCCGGCGGAGCCAGCCATGTGCGCGCACGCCGTACGTCCCCCGCCCGACCCGATCCTCGATGCCATCCGCGAGCGCCTGCAGCAGCAATATGCACTGCACCGGCGCGGCGCGCTGTTCTGGACTGCCTATCAGCACATGCAACTGGAGCTGGTCCGCCGCCACCCGCTCGACCAGGAGCGCCTGTGCAATGCGATGGCCGACATGGCCGAGGACCTCGGTGCGGTCGAGCATGCGCAATTGATCGGCAATCGCCACGCCGGCTCCACATCCCGCTGACGCGGCATGCACCGCCACATACGCCACACTCCGATGAACCCCCACTCCCTTTCCACTCAACCGAACTGGATTGTCATGCACGCTGAAGTCCCCACCATTCCTCCGGTCATCAACGTAGACGCCGAGCTTGACCACTGGCGCCGCCAGCATGCCGAAGGCGCACTGCCGCACAACTCGTTCGGCTCGTACGTGCCGTGGATCAAGTTCGCCTGCGATTCGCTGATCACCCAGCCGCGCGCCAGCGAGGCCGAACGTGACGAGATGTTCCAGACCCAGTACGCCCTGCAGATCATGCCGCGGCTGAGCGAAGCCCAGGCCCGTGAGTTCGTCGACCGTTGCTGGCAGCACGTCTACCAGAGCAGCCCGGTGCGCAGCCTGCAGGCGCCACGACTGCAGCGCATGCGCGCCTGACCGGCGCTGCACGGCACCTGCACGGGTCACTGCCGATCATCCTCGTCACCTGAGTGGGCACACGACGACGATGAAAGCACGCAACCTGTTCAATATGATCGCCAAGAAGGCCGCGACAGCCACCGGCTCACCGTGGACCTTCCTGACCGCGGTAGGGATCGTGGTGATCTGGGGCATCAGTGGTCCGGTGTTCGGTTTCAACGACACCTGGCAGCTGGTGATCAACACCGGCACCACCATCATCACCTTCCTGATGGTGTTCCTGATCCAGCACACGCAGAACGCGGACACCGCCGCGATGCAGATCAAGCTGGACGAGCTGATCCGGGCGACGGCCGAAGCCAACAACGAACTGCTGGATCTGGAAGAACTGGACGAAGCGCGCCTGGAAGAGATCCGTGCCGAGTACGAGCAGATGGCCCGCGAAGCAGGCGATGCGTTGGCGCGCGTTCGCGCCTGCCATGCGGCGCGGCGCGACGATGAAGCGGTGTAGCGGGCCCCGGAATGACAATGCCGGCCAGCGGCCGGCACTACCAACGATCGTCCAGGTAGAGCCGGCCGCTGGCCGGCTTTCTCTCAGCCGCGCTCGTGCCAGCCGCCGCCCAGCACCTTGTACAGGGTGATGCGGTTGGCCTGCTGGGCCAACTGCGCCTGCAACTGGGTCTGCTGCGCGTTGTAGGCAGTGCGTCGTGCGTCCAGCAGGGTCACGAAGCTGTCCAGGCCGGCGTCGTAGCGTGCCTGCGACAGGCGGTTGGCCTGTTCGGCCGCTTCCACCAGGCGCTGCTGTGAACTGACCTGTTCATCCAGGCTGACATTCAACGCCAGCGCATCGGCGGTTTCGCGGAAGCCCACCTGGATCGACTTCTCGTACTGCGCCAGTGCGATATCACGATCAGCGTTGGCGACGGCCAGGTTGGCGCGCAGCTTGCCGCCCTGGAAGATCGGCAGGGTGATCTTCGGCAGGAAACTCCATACGCGGGTGCCGCTGTCGAACAGGCTGGACAATTCGCTGGAGCCACTGCCAATGCTGCCGGTCAGCGAGATGCTCGGGAAGAACGCAGCACGTGCCGCGCCGATGTTGGCATTGGCGGCCAGCAGCTGGTGTTCGGCGGCCATGATGTCCGGGCGCTGCAGCAGCACATCGCTGGGCAGGCCGGCCGGCGGAGGCGCCAGTGCCAGCAACTGCGGTTCGATGCCGTCCGGCAGCAGTGCCGGGTCCAGCTGGCCACCGGCCAGCAGGGCCAGCGCGTTGCGGTCCTGGGCCAGCTGGCCACGCAGGCGCGTGGCGTCGGTACGCGCGGTTTCCACCAGCGTGCGGGTCTGGGTCAGCTCCAGCGCCGAGCTGCCACCACGCTCGTGGCGGGCCTCGGCCAGGCGCAACGAATCCTCGTAGGTCTTCAGCGTGGCATCGGCGATCTTCAGACGCTGGGCATCGGCACCGTAGGTCAGCCACGCCGTCGCTGTCTCGGCCACCAGGCTCAGCTGCGCGTTGCGACGATTGGCAGCTACGGCAAAGTACTGCTGCAGTGCCGCTTCGCTGAGGTTGCGCACGCGGCCGAACAGGTCCAGCTCGAACTCGGCCACGCCGACACCGGCGGTGAACTGCTCGGTGACGCCGGCGTCGGTGCCTTGGCGCTGCATCTGGCCGGTGACGGCCACACCGGGCACGCGGTCGGCGCGCTGCACGCGGTACTGGCCGCGCGCGCGTTCAACGTTGAGCACGGCCACGCGCAGGTCGCGGTTGTTCTGCAGCGACTGCTCGATCACCTGCTGCAGGCGCGCATCGGTGAAGAAGTCGCGCCAGCCTACGGCGGCGACATCGGCCGCCTGGCCCTGTACAGCCTCGGCCGGCCACTGCGCCGGAATTGCCGGAGCGACGGCGGTGTTCTTCGGCACCAGAGTGGAGCAGCCGGGCAGCGCGAGCGCGGCGGCAATGGAAAGGAACAGGGATGCACTTTTCATGGGAATGACTTCCATCGGTACTGCCGGATGGCAGGAGGTAGTGCCGGCCAGCGGCCGGCACTACCGTTTCGATCACGTCGTGGATTTGCGCTTGAACACGCGCTGCACCACTACGAAGAACAGCGGTACGAAGAACACGCCGAGCACGGTGCCGACGATCATGCCGCCGAGCACGCCGGTGCCGATCGCCTGCTTGGCGCCGGAGCCGGCACCGGTGGAGATCGCCAGCGGTACCACGCCCATGCCGAAGGCCAGCGAGGTCATCACGATCGGGCGCAGGCGGTCGCGCACCGCATGCATGATCGCCTCGATCAGGCCCGCGCCCTTCTCCAGGTTTTCCTTGGCGAACTCGACGATCAGGATCGCGTTCTTGCTGGTCAGGCCTACCGTGGTCAGCATCGCCACCTGGAAATAGATGTCGCGCTCCAGGCCCTTGAAGGTATTGGCCAGCACTGCGCCGAGGATACCCAGCGGGGCCGCCAGCAGCACCGCCGTCGGCACGCTCCAGCTTTCGTACATCGCGGCCAGGCACAGGAACACGATCATCAGCGACAGCGTGTACAGCAACGGCGTCTGCGAGCCCGCCTGGCGTTCCTGGTAGGACATCGCCGTCCACTCGATGCCGAAGCCCGCAGGCAGCTGCTTGGCCAGTTGCTCGATCTCGGCCATGGCATCGCCGGAGGCAACACCCGGGGCCGGTTCGCCCTGGATCTCCATCGCCGACACACCGTTGTAGCGCTCCAGGCGCGGCGAACCGTAATCCCAGTGCTTGGTGGCGAACGCGCTGAACGGCACCATCTCGCCCTTGTCGTTCTTCACGGACCAGAGGTCGAAGTCCTCCGGGACCATGCGGAACGGCTGGTCGGCCTGCACGAACACGCGCTTGACGCGGCCACGATCGACGAAGTCGTCGATGTACGAGCTGCCCCACGCAGCGGCCAGCGTGCCGTTGATCTGGTCGATCGACAGCCCCAGCGAGGTCGCCTTGGCCGCGTCGATGTCGATGCGGAACTGCGGCGTGTCCTCCTGGCCGTTCGGGCGCACGTTGGCCAGCTTCTTGCTGCCGGCGGCCAGGCCGAGCAGCTGGTTGCGTGCGGCCACCAGTGCCTCGTGGCCCTGGCCGCTGTTGTCCTTCAGGAAGAAGGTATAGCCCGAGGCGGTACCCAGTTCCGGAATGGCCGGCGGCGGGAAGGCGAAGATGAAGGCATCCTTGATCTGGCCCAGGGCTGCCATCGCACGACCGGTGATCGGCATCACGCCATTGTTGGCGTCACGCTCGCTCCAGTCCTTCAGCTTGACGAACGCCATGCCGGCGTTCTGGCCCATGCCGGCGAAGCTGAAGCCCTGCACGGAGAACACCGAATCCACCGCATCCTTCTCGTTCTGCAGGAAGTGATTCTCCAATGCCGCGATCGATTCCAGCGTGCGCTCCTGGGTGGCGCCGACCGGGGCCTGCACCAGCGCCATCAGCACGCCCTGGTCTTCGTTGGGCAGGAACGAGCTGGGCAGGCGCACGAACAGCACGCCCATCAGCACGAACAGTGCCGCCACGATGCCCATAAAGCGCCACGGACGATGGATGATGCCGCGCACACCACGCTGGTAACTTTCGCTGGTGCGGTCGAAGCCGCGGTTGAAACCGTTGAAGAAGCGACCGGCCAGGCCGCGGTGGGCAACATGATGCTCGCCCTTCTTCAACGGCTTGAGCATGGTCGCGCACAGTGCCGGGGTCAGCACGATCGCCACCAGTACCGACAACGCCATTGCAGAGACAATCGTGGCCGAGAACTGCCGGTAGATCACGCCGGTGGATCCGCTCATGAAGGCCATCGGCACGAACACCGCCGACAGCACCAGGCCGATACCCACCAGCGCACCGGTGATCTGGCCCATCGACTTGCGGGTCGCTTCAAGCGGCGACAGTCCTTCCTCGGACATGATGCGCTCGACGTTCTCCACCACCACGATGGCATCGTCCACCAGCAGGCCGATCGCCAGCACCATCGCGAACATGGTCAGCATGTTCACCGAGAAGCCCAGCATCGCCAGCACGCCGAAGGTACCCAGCAGCACCACCGGCACGGCGATGGTCGGGATCAGGGTGGCGCGGAAGTTCTGCAGGAACAGGTACATCACCACGAACACCAGCACGATCGCTTCGAGCAGGGTCTGCACCACGCCCTTGATCGACACGCGCACGAAGGGGGTGGTGTCGTACGGGATCTCGGCCTTCAATCCGGCCGGGAAGAAGCTCTTCATGTCGTCCAGCGCAGCATCCACGCCGGCAGCGGTATCCAGCGCATTGGCGCCGGTGGCCAGTGTGACCGCCAGGCCGCTGGCCGGCTGGCCGTTGTAGCGGGTGACGAAGTCGTAGGACTCGGCACCCAGTTCGACGCGGGCGACATCACCCAGGCGCAGCTCGGCACCGTCCTGCGCGCCGCGCACGATGATGTTGCGGAACTGGTCCGGGGTCTGCAGGCGCGACTGCGCGTTGATGGTGGCGTTGAGCTGCTGGCCCTTCACCGACGGCGCACCGCCGAGCTGGCCGATCGCCACCTGGGCATTCTGCGCCTTGATCGCCGCAGTCACTTCCGCGACGGACAGGCCATAGGTATGCAGCTTGTTCGGGTCCAACCAGATGCGCATGGCGTACTTGCCACCGAATACCTGGATGTTGCCCACGCCCGGCACGCGGCTGAGGCGGTCGACGACATTGGAACCGACGTAGTCGGCGATGTCGTTGGCGTCCATGCTGCCGTTCTCGGACACGAACGCGATGACGTTCAGGAAGCCCGAGCTGGACTTGGCCACGTTGATGCCCTGCCGCTGCACTTCCTGCGGCAGCAGCGGCATGGCCAGCTGCAGCTTGTTCTGCACCTGCACCTGGGCGATGTCCGGGTTGGTGCCGCTCTCGAAGGTCAGGGTGATGGTGGCCTGGCCGTTGGACGAGCTGTTGGAGGAGAAGTAGATCAGGCCATCAAGGCCCTTCATGTTCTGCTCGATGATCTGCGTCACCGAGTCTTCGACCACCTTGGCCGATGCACCCGGGTAGGTGGCGCTGATTTCCACCGCCGGCGGTGCGACGTTGGGGTACATCGAGACCGGCAGCTTGAACAGGGCCAGGCCGCCGGCGAGCATGATGATGATGGCGATCACCCACGCGAAGATGGGTCGATCGATGAAAAAGCGTGCCATGGGGTTCTCCGCTTACTTCGCGTCGCCGGCCGGGGCGGCAGGCTGGGCATCGGCCGCCGGCTTGGCCGGTGCGTCGCCCTTTTCGGTGGCCTTGACCGGCATGCCGGGGCCGATCTTCTGCAGGCCTTCGACGATGACCTTGTCACCGGCCTTCAGGCCGTCCTCGACCAGCCACTTGTCGCCGACCGTGCGACTGACCTTGACCGGGCGCACTTCGACCTTGTTGTCCTTGCCGACCACCATCGCCGTGGTATCGCCCTTCGGATCGCGGGCGATGCCCTGCATCGGCACCAGCACGGCATCACTGCGCACGCCGCCGCCGATCACCGCACGCACGTACATGCCCGGCATCAGCAGGCCGTCCGGGTTGTCCACCTTCACGCGCAGGCCGAAGCTGCCGGTGGTCGGATCGACGCTGACTTCGGAGAACTCCAGCGTGCCCTTGTGCTCGAAGGTGCTGCCGTCTTCCATCAGGATGCTGACCGGCAGGGTCTGGTTGTCCTGCAGGCGGCCGGCGGCCAGTTCGCGGCGCAGCTGCAGCAGCTCGGCCGAAGACTGGGTCAGGTCGACATAGATCGGGTCCAGCTGCTGCACGGTAGCCAGTGCATTGGCCTGGCCGGCACTGACCAGCGCACCCTGGGTGACGCTGGACTTGCCGATGCGGCCGCTGATCGGCGCGGTGATGCGGGCGTAGCCCAGGGTGACGTTGGCTGCGTCCAGCGATGCCTTCGCGGCACCGACATCCGCCTCGGCCTGCTTCTGCGCGGCCACGGCATTTTCCAGGTCCTGCTGGCTGACCGCATCGACCTTGGCCAGCTCGGTGATGCGCTTGGCGCTCAGCCGGGCGGCGTTGGCGGTGGCCTCGGCGCGGGCCAGCTGGGCGCGGGCACTGTTGGCCTGGGCGCGGTAGCTGGCGTCCTCGATCTGGTACAGCGGCTCGCCGGCCTTGACCATGCCACCTTCGGTGAACAGGCGCTTGGCAACGATGCCATTGACCTGCGGGCGCACTTCGGCGACCAGGTAGGCGTTGGTACGGCCCGGCAGTTCGCGGGTCAGGCCCACGGTCTCGGACTTCAGCGTGACCACAGTGACGTCACCCGGGCCCTGCTCGGGGGCCTGGGGTTGGCCGCCGCAGGCAGCCACGGTCGCGGCGATCGCCAGCGACAGTGCAAAGGGTCGGATTCGGCTCAGCAACATGACGGAAAGGCTCTTAGGGGAAGGAATCTCAAATCGCGCTGATACAGGCCGAAAGCGCCAGCAGGCAACGCTCACCAGCGGGGAGTGGTAACCGGACCGGCCTGCCACGCACACGACGGGAATGATGGGAGCGAAATATACATACATGATTGTTTGTTTGTAAACCGGTACAATTCAGCCACGTTTCACCCGCACTCGTACCCATCCATGGCCCGCAAGACCAAAGAGGACACCCAGGCAACCCGGGAAGGCATCCTTGACGCCGCCGAAGCCTGCTTCCATGAACACGGCGTGGCCCGTACCACGCTGGAGATGATCGGTGCCCGCGCCGGCTATACCCGCGGTGCGGTCTACTGGCACTTCAAGAACAAGAGCGAGGTGCTGGCCGCGATCGTCGAGCGCGTGCATCTGCCTTTCATGCAGGAGCTGGAGCGCACCTCGACCGACCAGCGCAACACGCCGGTGCACGACCTGCGCGCGGTGATGATCCACTCGTTCATCGAACTGTCCGAGGACGAGCGCTTGCGCAAGACCATGGAGATCATGCTGCGCAGCGATGCGTCGGCTGATACCCGGGTGCTGACCGAACTGCAGCAGGCCGGTTTCCGCGATGGACTGGACCGGATGGAACGTGCCCTGCGCCGGGCAAAGGACCTGGGCCAGCTGCGCGAGGGTGCAGACCCGAAGATCGCCGCACGCATGCTGCACGCCACCGTGCTGGGCGTACTGCACGGTGCGATGGTCGAACCGGAACTGATGGACCTCAAGCGCGATGGCATGCTCGCACTGGACATGACCCTGGCCGCCTACGTAAAGGACGGCGTGTTCGTTCCCGGCACCGTGCCCGAGCCGCTGCCCGAGGCATGAGCGGGTTCACTGCCGCCACCGCAGCCCCACTGTGAGGACAGACCCATGATCCTGGACAACGTGGTGTGGGGCTTCATCGGCTGCGGCAGCGTCACCGAGAAGAAGAGCGGCCCCGCCCTGGCCAGCACACCCGGCTCACGGGTGGCGGCGGTCATGCGCCGCAATGCCGCATTGGCCGAAGACTATGCGCGGCGCCACGCGGTGCCACGCTGGTACACGGATGCCGACGCGCTGATCGGCGATCCGGACGTGAACGCGGTGTACGTTGCAACACCGCCCTCCACGCACATGCAGTACGCATTGCAGGCGATTGCGGCGGGCAAGCCGGTCTATATCGAGAAACCCATGGCCCTGGACCTCGCCGAATGCGAGCGCATCCTGGAAGCCAGTGCACGCCGTGGCGTGCCCGTGTTCGTCGCCTACTACCGCCGCGCCCTGCCCCGATTCGCGCAGGTGAAGCAGCTGCTGGACAGCGGCGCGATCGGTACACCGCGCAGCGTTCGCGCCACCCTGCATCGGCCGCATTCGGTGAACGCCGCATCGCCGGACTTCTGGCGGACCAATCCCGCAATCTCCGGCGGCGGGCTGTTCGTCGATCTGGGCTCGCACACCCTGGACCTGCTCGATCATCTACTGGGGCCGCTGAGCGATGTGCGCGGCCTGGCCAGTTCGTTGACCGGCGCTTATGCCGCCGAGGACAGCGTTTCGATGTGCTTCCGCACTGGAGCGGGCGCGCACGGCATCGCGCAATGGAGCTTCTGCGCGTTCCGCCGCCAGGATGAGATCGAGATCACCGGCGACCGCGGCCAGCTGCGCTTTGCGACCTTCGAGGATGTTCCGGTGGTGCTGGAGACCGGAGCCGGTGTGCAGGCCTTCGACATTCCCAACCCGTCGTCGATCCAGCAACCGTTGATTGCCTCTCTCGTGGATGAACTGCGCGGCAACGGGCACTCGCCCTCGGACGGCATCAGCGCCGCCCGCACCAGTGCGGTGATCGATCAGGTACTGCAGGCCTACCGCACGCGGCAATCGCGCTGACCGCCAACGCAAAAGGCCGCCTTTCGGCGGCCTTTTCTGTTGCAGCGGATGGCGTCAGGGCCCTCGCCGTGGCGAGGGATCCGACCGGATCGGGCGTTACAGGATGTAGCGGCTCAGGTCCGGGTCCTGCACCAGCTCACCCAGGTGTGCATCGACGTAGGCGCTGTCGATGGCCAGGGTTTCGCCATCGCGGTCCGGTGCCTCGTAGCTGAGCGAATCCAGCAGGCGTTCCAGCACTGTATGCAGGCGTCGGGCACCGATGTTCTCCTGGCGCTCGTTCACCTGGAAGGCGATTTCGGCCAGGCGGTCGATGGCATCGGCGGTGAAGCTGACCTTGACACCTTCAGTGGCCAGCAGCGCTTCGTACTGCTTGGTCAGCGCGGCCTTCGGCTCGGTCAGGATGCGCACGAAGTCATTCTTGCTCAGCGCACCCAGTTCCACGCGGATCGGGAAACGGCCCTGCAGCTCCGGAATCAGGTCGCTGGGCTTGGCCAGGTGGAACGCGCCCGACGCGATGAACAGGATGTGGTCCGTCTTGATCGTGCCGTACTTGGTGGACACATTGGAGCCTTCCACCAGCGGCAGCAGGTCGCGTTGCACGCCTTCGCGGGACACGTCGCCACCGCCCACGTTGTCACCACGCTTGGCGACCTTGTCGATCTCATCGATGAAGACGATGCCGTGCTGCTCGCACGCCTCGATTGCGGCGGTACGGATGTCATCCTCGTTGACCAGCTTGCCCGCTTCTTCCTCGATCAGCAGCGGGCGCGCGGCCTTGATGGTCAGCGTGCGCTTGTGCGCCTTCGCGCCGCCGCCGAGGTTGGCGAACATCGACTTCAGCTGCTGGCCCATTTCCTCCATGCCCGGCGGGGTCATGATGTCCATGCTGACATTGGCCGCCAGGTCGAGCTCGATCTCACGCTCGTCCAGCTCACCGTTGCGCAGCATCTTGCGGAACTTGATGCGGGTCTCGTTGTCCTGCGCCGACGGTTCGTTGCGGGCGACTTCAGGATCGAAACCGATGCCGCCGCTACGACGCGGCAGCAGCGCATCGAGGATGCGGTCTTCGGCGCGTTCTTCGGCCTGGGTACGCACGCGCACCTTGGCCTGTTCGCGATAGAGCTTGACCGCGGTGTCGGCCAGGTCACGGATGATCTGCTCGACGTCCTTGCCGACGTAGCCCACTTCGGTGAAGCGGGTGGCTTCGACCTTCACGAACGGTGCGTTGGCCAGCGTGGCCAGGCGGCGCGCGATCTCGGTCTTGCCGACACCGGTCGGGCCGATCATCAGGATGTTCTTCGGCATCACTTCATTGCGCAGCTCCGCCGGCAGCTGCATGCGACGCCAGCGGTTGCGCAGGGCGATGGCCACCGCGCGCTTGGCGTCGTGCTGGCCCACGATGTGCCTGTCCAGTTCCTGCACGATCTCGCGCGGGGTCATGGTGGCGGAGGAAACTTCGATCTTCGACATGGTTGTGCTCACGGATTCATTGTCGGTAGTGCCGGCCGCTGGCCGGCAACCAGGCACGCGTGCGGGGGACATGAGGTTGCCGGCCAGCAGCCGGCACGACCCTCACAGCTCCTCGACCACCACGTTGCGGTTGGTGTAGATGCAGATGTCGCCGGCAATGCCGATCGCTTCACTGGCGATGGTGCGTGCATCCAGCTCGGTGTGCGCCATCAGCGCCCGCGCAGCCGAAAGGGCGTACGAACCACCGGAGCCGATGGCGATGATGCCGTCCTCCGGCTCGATCACATCACCGGTGCCGCTGATGATCAGCGAGGTTTCCTTGTCAGCCACTGCCAGCAGGGCTTCGAGCTTGCCCAGGCGGCGCTCGGTGCGCCAATCCTTGGCCAGCTCGACCGCGGCGCGCTGCAGCTGGCCGTGCTTTTCCAGCTTGGCCTCGAACAGCTCGAACAGGGTGAAGGCATCGGCAGCGGCACCGGCGAAGCCGGCCAGCACCTGGCCGTCGCGGCCAAGGCGGCGCACCTTGCGCGCGTTGCCCTTCATCACGGTGTGGCCCAGCGTGACCTGGCCGTCGCCGGCAATGGCCACGTGCTCGCCGCGACGGACGCAGACGATGGTGGTGGCGTGGAAAACGTTGGGGTTCTGACTGGGGTCCATGATGCCTCCGGGGTGACAGAACCAGAGGTGGGGACTGCGCTGCGCCCTTCAAGCCACCCGCGACCGGCTGACGCAGGGCCAACGTTCAGCTTTCTCCGCTGCCCTCGGTGCTGCGTCGACGCTTCGCGCGCGGATGCGCGGCGTCATAGACCTTGGCCAGGTGCTGGAAATCGAGGTGGGTATAGATCTGCGTGGTGGCGATGTCGGCATGGCCCAGCAGCTCCTGCACACCACGCAGGTCGCCGGACGATTCCAGGATGTGGCTGGCGAAACTGTGCCGCAGCATGTGCGGGTGCACCTGCTTGAACAGGCCCTGGCGCTGCGCCAGCTGGCGGATGCGGATCTGCACCGCACGCTGGCTGATTGGCCCGTTGCGACCGGGGAACACCGGCGATGCCGGACCACCGCCACTTTCCGCGCGCCACGCCTGCAGCGCTTCGCGTGCCGGCCGCCCGAACGGCACGCGGCGCTGGCGGTTGCCCTTGCCCAGCACGTTGACCAGCCCGCTGTCGAAATCCAGGTCGCGCCAGGTCAGCGCACAGACTTCGCTCAGACGCAGGCCGGAGGAATAGAACAGTTCCAGCAGCGCGCGGTCACGGCGGCCGAGCTCACCTTCCGGCTCCAGCTCGACCAGCTGCACCGCCTCATCGGCGTCGAGGACCTGTGGCAACCGGCGTGGCGCGCGCGGTGCCTTCAGCGTCGCTGCCGGACTGACCTCGATGTGCGCGTGCTTGAGCAGCCAGGCATAGAAGCTGCGGCAGGCCGACAGGCGGCGTTGCAGGCTCTTGGCCGACAGGCCGCGGCGATGCTCGTCGGCGACGAACTGGCGCAACGCATCGGCATCGAGCGCCTCCACCGCTACGCCACGCGGTTCGGCCCAGACCGCTAGCGCGTCCAGGTCGCGGCGGTAGGCGTCAAGCGTATGCGCCGACATCCGCCGCTCCACCTGCAGATGCTGCAGGAAGGCCTGTACCGCGCTCATCGTCGTCCGGTCCTGCTTAGTCGTGGAAGCGCTTCAGGCCAGTGGCCAGGGCGTCGCCCATCATGCGCAGGAACAGCGTGCCCATGCCCGGGTAGAAGCGGTTCGGGTCGTGGCTGCCGACTGCGATCAGGCCGACGCCCGGCAACGGCAGCAGCGCGGTGGTCTGCACTTCCTCGCTGCGCACGCCGTACAGGACGGCATTCTTTTCCGGCTGCAGGCGGCCGCAGATCGGCTCGCCGTCGTTCAGGCAATCGCGGAACGGGCCCAGTTGCGGATCATCGGCAGCAATCACCTGCAGCCAGTCGGCCTGTTCCAGCCCGGCCACCGGCGCATGCACCACCAGCCGCACCAGGTCGCCGGCGAAGTCTTCCTGCAGCGATGCGGCCATCGCGCGCAGGGTATCGGCCGCGTTGTCCTGCTTCATCAGTGCCAGGGTCAGCTGGTGCGTGCGCACCGCAAGGCGTTCATTGACCTGGGCGGTGGCGCCCAGATCGGCCAACCGTCGTGCCAGCTCGCGGTTCTTCTCGCGCAGCACTTCCAGCTGGTAGCTGGCCAGCGATGCGGTCGGGCCGTCATCGCGCGGCACCACCAGGGTCAGGGCCAGGTCCGGAAACTGCTTGAGGAAGCCGGGATGTCGCCGCAACCAGGCAGCGACTTCATGGGCCCCGAGCTTGTCGACGGTTTCGGTCATGCCATCCACTCCCCTTCGAAGACGAATGCGGTCGGGCCCGCCATCACCACCGGCTGGCCATCGCCCGGCCACTGGATGCGCAGGTCACCTCCGGGCAGGCTGATGCGCGCATCGCGCTGCAGGCGGCCGCGCTGCATCAGGGTCACGGCGGCGGCGCAGGCGCCACTGCCGCAGGCCAGGGTCTCGCCGACACCGCGCTCGAACACGCGCAGGCGGGCGTGGGCCGGGCTCATCACCTGGGCGAAGCCCACGTTCACCGAGCGCGGGAACGACGCGTGCTGCTGCAGCAGCGAACCCACGCGTTCAACCGGAGCGGCATCGATCAAGCCCACTTCGATCACCGCATGCGGGTTGCCCATCGACACCGCAGCAAAGCGGACGCTCTCGCCCTGCAGCGGCAGCAGGTATTCCTCGCGCGGGTGGGCGAAGCCCATCAGCGGCACGTTGGCCGGCTCGAAGGCAGGCACGCCCATCGTCACCGCAAACTGCCCTTCACCCAGCACCTTCACCTCATGGCTGGCCAGCGGGCTGTCGATGACGAATGCATCGCCCTGCGCGCTGCCCTCGCGCACCAGCCAGGCCGCGATGCAGCGCGCGCCATTGCCGCACTGCTCGGAATTGGAACCGTCGGCGTTCCAGATGCGGTACGAGGCCACCGAGCCTTCCGCACGTGGCGCCTCGATGGTCAGGATCTGATCGCAGCCGACGCCGGTGTGGCGGTCGGCCAGGCGCGCGGCCAGTTCAGGCGTGGGCGGCGCAGTACCGTCACGCAGGTCGATCACTACGAAGTCATTGCCCGCGCCATGCATCTTGCTGAAGCGCAAGGCCCTGGAACCGGCCTTACTCATTCCCGACGCCCGCCTTCTTCGCTGGCGCGGGTGCCGGCTGAGTGGTCGTTGCAGCCGGGTCGACGGTCGTGGTGGGGGCAACGGCGCCCTGGGCCTCCGCCGGGGTCGCCTCGGTGGCGGGCTCGGCAGCGGGTTCGACGGTTTCCTCCACCGGCACCGGCTTCTGCGGCAGTACCAGCGGGCCCTTGTTGCCGCAGGCGGCGAGGAGCAGCAGCGAGGCCGCTGCCAGCGGAATCAGGATGGCGTTTCGATGGGGGATCTTCATGCCCCGAGTATAGCCATTGGCGGCTGAGCGGTTGGTGCAGGGAATCGGGTTGCCGGCCAGCGGCCGGCACTACCGCCGGCGCTCAATCTGTGGGCGGTGGCGGCAACGGCCGCGTCCACAGCCAGATTGCGACCACGGTCATGCTGCCGATCGAGAACCACTTCACCCAGGCGATCGGCACGCACCACAGCATGATGGCGGCACACACCGCCATGGTGATCGTGGCCATCCACTTGCCATGGCGGCTGACCGCCCCGTGTGCCTGCCAGTTGGCGATGGCCGGGCCGAAGCGCGGGTGCTGCAGCAGCCAGGTGTGCAGGCGTTCGGACCCACGTGACGCAGCCCACGCCGAGATCAGGATGAATACGGTGGTCGGAAGGCCCGGCACGAAGATGCCGACGATGCCGGTGCCCAGGCTGACATAGGCCAGCAGCCACCACGCCCAGCGGAAACGCACCACGCGCGGTGGCGTGGCGGTATCGCGGGATGCGGAGGGCTCGGGCAGGCTCATGGCCGCAAGGATAACGGTTCGGGGTGCCCGGCAACGCCCGGCACCCCTTCGCCGTTACGGCTGGGCGATGCCCAGCTGCTGCAGCACGAACGCGTACGACTCGGACAGCTCGCGGTAGCGCTGGAAGCGCCCCGACTTGCCGCCATGGCCGGCTTCCATGTTGGTGCGGAACAGGATCGGGTAGGGGCCGGTGTTGTGATCACGCAGCTTGGCCACCCACTTGGCCGGCTCCCAGTACTGCACCTGCGAATCCCACAGGCCGGTACCCACGAACAGCGCCGGGTACGCCTGCTGCTTCACATTGTCGTAGGGCGAGTAGGACAGCATGTAGTCGTAATACGGCTTCTGCTCCGGGTTGCCCCACTCATCGTATTCGTTGGTGGTCAGCGGAATGGTCGGGTCGAGCATGGTGGTGACCACGTCGACGAACGGGACCTGCGCCACCATCACCCGGTAATCCTGCGGCGCCTGGTTGGCCACCGCGCCCATCAGCAGGCCACCGGCGCTGCCGCCGGACGCAGCGACGCGATCCTTCGCCGCCCAGCCCTGTGCGACCAGGCCGCGGGTGACGTCGATGAAGTCGTTGAAGGTGTTCTGCTTGTGCAGCAGCTTGCCGTTCTCGTACCAGTCGCGGCCCATTTCCTGGCCACCGCGGATATGGGCAATGGCATACACCACGCCGCGGTCGAGCAGGCTCACCGCGGTCTGGTTGAAGTACGGGTCCATCGACATCCCGTAGCTGCCATAGGCGTACTGGAACAGTGCGCCCTTTCCATCCTTCTGGTAGCCCTTGCGGTAGACCAGCGACACCGGCACCTTCACGCCATCGCGCGCGGTGATCCAGACGCGGTCGGTTTCATACTTCGATGCGTCATAGCCGATCACCGGCTGCACCTTCAGCTGGCGACGCTCACCGGTGGCGGTGTTCAGCTCGAATACCGTGGTCGGCGTGGTCATCGAGGTGTACACGTAGCGCAGCCACGGCGTCTCGGCTTCGGTGTTGTCACCCAGGCCCATCGAGTAGGCCGGTTCATCGGCCTTCACGTAGTCGCTGCGGCCGTCCTTGAACAGCAGGCGGATGCGCTCCAGGCCCTCGGAGCGTTCGGCGATGGCGGTATAACCCTCGAACAGCTCGAAGCCTTCGATGAACACCGCCTCGTCGTGCGCGATCCAGTCCTTCCACTGCGCGCGCGAGGTGGCGTCGGTCGGTGCGGTGACCAGCTTGAAGTTCTTCGCGCCATCGTTGGTGCGGATCACCCAGCGGCCATCGTAGTGGTCGGCGTCGTACTCGACGTCACGCTGGCGCGGCGCCAGCACGGCGAAGGTGGTGGGGTCGCTGGCCGGCGCGTAGCGCTCTTCGGAGGACACGGTGCTGTGCACGCCGATGGTGATGAAGCGATCGTCACGGGTGCGGCCGATGCCCATGTAGAAGCTGTCGTCCTTCTCTTCGTAGACGACGGTGTCGGCGCTGGCCGGGGTGCCCAGCACGTGCTTCTTCACGCGCACGGTCAGCAGCGTTTCCGGATCGTTCTCGACGTACAGCACGGTGCGGTTGTCATCGGCCCAGACCAGGTCGCCGGAGCTGCCGGTGATGACGTCGGGCAGCACCTGGCCGGTCCGCAGGTCCTTGAAACGGAGGGTGTACTGGCGGCGGCCGACGTCATCCTCGGCCCATGCCAGCAGCTGGTTGTCCTGGCTCACTTCCATCGCGCCGACGTTGAAGTAGCCCTTGCCGGCGGCCATCGCGTTGACGTCGAGCAGGATTTCCTCGGCGGCCTCCATGCTGCCCTTGCGGCGGGCGTGGATCGGGTAGTCCTGGCCGGTCTCGAAGCGGCTGTAGTACCAGTAGCCGCGCTCACGCGCCGGAACGCTGGAATCGTCCTGCTTGATGCGGCCGACGATCTCCTTGTACAGGGTGTCTTCCAGCGGCTTCAGCGGCGCCAGCAACTGGTCGGCGTAAGCGTTCTCGGCCTGCAGGTAGGCCAGCATGTCCTTGTTCTCGCGCTTGTCGTCGCGCAGCCAGTAATAGTCATCGTTGCGGGTCGCGCCAAACGGCGCCTTGACCACATGCGGGTGCCGGGCGGCATCCGGCGGAACGGGCGGAGTGGCAGCGGTAGCAGTCGTGGTCATCAGGCTGGCAAGCAACAGGCAAAGGGTGGATTTCATGAAGTAAGGCTCCAGGCGCGTCAATGCAATGGTCTTCGGCGGGGTCAGATCCCTTTTCCCGAAAAGGGATCTGACCCCAATCCCTGCAATGCGGCAACCCTGCGGATCGTCATGGGTCATGCCGGCCGGCGTACCATGGGCACATGAGTACCCTGCCCCACACGCCGGGCTACAGCCGGCGCAGCCATGAAATCGCCCCGTTCCATGTGATGTCCCTGCTGGCCCGCGCGCAGGCGCTGGAACAGGCCGGCCACGATGTGATCCACCTGGAAATCGGCGAACCGGACTTCACTACGGCCGAACCGGTCGTGCGGGCCGGCCAGGCCGCACTGGCCGCCGGCCATACCCGCTACACCGCCGCACGTGGCCTGCCGGCCCTGCGCCAGGCGATCAGCGGTTTCTATCGCAGCCACTACGGTCTGGACATCGATCCTGAGCGCATCCTGGTCACCCCGGGTGGGTCCGGTGCGCTGCTGCTGGCCAGCAGCCTGCTGGTCGATCCCGGCCGCCACTGGCTGCTGGCCGACCCCGGCTACCCCTGCAACCGCCACTTCCTGCGCCTCGTCGAAGGCGGCGCACAGCTGGTGCCGGTCGGCCCGGACACTGCGTACCAGCTCACGCCGTCCCTGGTGGAACAGCATTGGAATGCCGACAGCGTCGGCGCGCTGGTTGCCTCACCGGCCAACCCGACCGGCACGGTGCTCTCCGCCGACGAACTGGCTGCACTGTCGCAGACCCTGCACGCGCGGGGCGGCCACCTGGTGGTGGACGAGATCTATCACGGCCTGACCTACGGCCTGGACGCGCCCAGCGTGCTGCAGGTGGACGACAACGCATTCGTACTGAACAGTTTTTCCAAGTACTTCGGCATGACCGGGTGGCGGCTGGGCTGGCTGGTGGCGCCGCCGTCCGCAGTACCGGATCTGGAGAAGCTGGCGCAGAACCTGTACATCAGCGCCTCGAGCATCGCCCAGCACGCCGCGCTCGCCTGCTTCAGCGAGGAGTCCATGGCGATCTTCGAGCAGCGCCGCGACGCGTTCCGCCAGCGTCGCGACTTCCTGCTGCCGGCACTGCGTGAGCTGGGCTTCCGTATCGAAGTCGAGCCACAGGGCGCGTTCTACCTGTACGCCGACGTCAGTGCATTCACCGACGACGCGCAGGCATTCTGCGCGCATTTCCTGGAAACCGAGCACGTGGCGTTCACCCCGGGCCTGGATTTCGGCTTCCATCGTGCCAACCAGCACGTGCGCCTGGCCTATACCCAGGAGGTACCGCGATTGCAGGAGGCGGTGGCGCGGATTGCGCGCGGATTGAAGCGTTGGCAGGGATCACGTTGACGGTAGTGCCGGCCGCTGGCCCTACCGGATAAGGAAAAACGCCGCCCTGGGGCGGCGTTTTCCGTTCTGCTTACTTGCCGCCCAACCGCTCCCACAGGAAGCTGTAGGCCAGTGCCGACATGTGCGCGGCCTGCGCGTTGTTGGCGGCGCCGCCGTGACCCCCTTCGATGTTCTCGTAGTAGGTCACGTCCTTGCCGGCGTCGATCATCTTCGCCGCCATCTTGCGGGCATGGCCCGGGTGCACGCGGTCGTCGCGGGTCGAGGTGGTGAACAGCACCGGCGGGTAGTTCTTCTTCGCGTTGAACAGGTGGTACGGCGAGAAGGTCTTGATGAACTCCCAGTCACTGGTATCCGGGTTGCCGTACTCGGCCATCCACGAGGCACCCGCCAACAGGTGGCTGTAGCGCTTCATGTCCAGCAACGGCACCTGCACCACCACCGCACCGAACAGCTCCGGGTACTGGGTCAGCATGTTGCCGGTCAGCAGGCCACCGTTGCTGCCGCCCTGCACGCCCAGGTGCTTGGCGCTGGTGATCTTGCGCTTGACCAGGTCCCGCGCCACCGCGGCCATGTCTTCGTAGGCCTTGTGGCGGTTCTGCTTCAGCGCCGCCTGGTGCCAGCGCGGGCCGTACTCGCCGCCACCACGGATGTTGGCCACCACGTACACGCCGCCCTTCTCCAGCCAGGCGCGGCCCATGCCACCGGAATAGCTCGGGGTCAGCGAGATCTCGAAGCCACCGTAGCCGTACAGCAGCGTCGGATTGGAGCCATCGAGCTTCATCGCCCTGTCGTGCACCACGAAGTACGGCACGCGGGTGCCGTCCTTGCTGGTGGCGAAGTGCTGCTCGATCACCTTGCCCTTGGCGTCGAAGAAGGCCGGCATGGTCTTCAGTGTTTCCGGGGCCTGGCCGATCTCGGCCAGCGCCAGCGTGGTCGGGGTCAGGTAGTCGGTGGCGGTCAGCCACACCGCGTCGCTGTCATTGCTGTCCACTGCAGCCACGCCCAGCGTGCCGAAGGCAGGTGCGCCGACGAAGCGGCTGGTCTGCCAGCCGTTGGCGCCCGGGGTCAGCACCGACAGGCGGTTCTTGACGTCGTCCAGCACGTTCAGCACCAGGTGGCTCCTGGTCCAGGTGGCGCTGGCCAGCGAGGTGGTCGCGGTCGGGGTGAACAGCACCTCGAAGTCGCGCTTGCCGGCCAGGAAGTCGTCCAGCTTCGTCGCCAGCAGCGAACCGGACGCATAGGTCTTGCCGCCCACGGTCCACGGATCGCGCAGCTCCAGGGTCAGCCACTGCTTGTGCAGGCCCTTCTCGGCCGAGTTCGGCGCGTCGATCTTGGTCAGCGTGCCGTCGTCGCCACGCAGGTAGAGCTCGTTGTTGTAGAACGCCAGCGTGCGGCTGACCAGGTTGCGCTCGAAGCCCGGGGTGTCATCGTGCATCGCCGCGATGTACATGTCTTCCGGCTTGCCTTCGTACACCGTCGTGGCCGAGGCCATCGGCGTGCCGCGCTTCCACAGCTTGGCCACGCGCGGATAGCCGGACGTGGTCATCGTGCCGGCACCGAAGTCGGTGTAGACGAACACGGTGTCGCGATCGACCCAGTTGAGGCCCCCCTTCGACTCCGGGCGGAAGAAGCCGTCCTTGATCCAGGTCTTGTTGACCAGGTCGAACTCGCGGGTGACGTCGGCGTCGGCGCCGCCGCGCGACAGCGCGATCAGGCAACGGCTGTAATCCGGGCGCAGGCAATCGGCACCGTGCCAGACCCAGTTCTCACCCTCGGCCTTGTTCAGTGCATCCAGGTCCAGCACGGTCTCCCACTGCGGCGACGCCTTGCGGTACTCGGCCAGGGTGGTGCGCCGCCACAGGCCGCGCTCGTGCTGCTGGTCCTTCCAGAAGTTGTAGTAGTAGTCGCCGATCTTCTGCACGCCCGGAATCTTGGCATCGGAGTCGAGCACCTCGCGGATGCGGGTCTCCATCTGCTTGAAGGCCGGGGTCTGCGCCAGGCGCGCCTCGGACTTGGCATTCTGTTCCTTGACCCAGGACAGCGGCTTGTCGCCGGTGACGTCCTCCAGCCAGGCGTAGCGGTCTGTATCCTCAGCGGCCACGGCGGTCCCCACCGAGGCAGCGGTCATCATGCCGGCCAACAGGCAGGCGGAAGCGAGTCGTGACATTGCAGCTCCAGGCAGTCATAAGCCGTGGAACGCTAGCACGGAATGCCGCGGCCTCCCCCGTGTCGAAGGTCAGGCCGTGGCCGCCGGGCCGCGCCGGCGACGCGCCTGTCCACCGGTACGCCGCACCTTCGGCAGCCCCGACAGGCGCGGCAGCGGGAAGCGCAGCAGCGCCCACCAGGCCGCGAGCGGCATGCCAATCAGCCACATCGGCAGCCAGCCCAACCACGCGCTGCTGCCACGTGCCGCTGGCCAGACCAGTACCAGCGCCAGTCCGGCCAGCGCCAGTTGCCGCACGCCACGCAGCAGGCGCGGGTCGGCGCGTTCGATGATGCGTTCAGTTGCAGGGCGACGGACGGAACGTGTGTTCATGGGCCTTCTCCGGTAGACAATGCAACACAGCTTGGGCAAGCCCCTTCTCACAGATTGCGACACCATTGACGGATCGCGCACGCTCAGTCGACCATGCTCAGGCAAAGCCCTCCTGAGCCCGCTCCCGCATGACTTCGATCCGCCCGCTCTGCGCCGTGTTGCTGGCCCTGTCCCTGGCGGGCCCCGCCATGGCGGTCGGTGAGCCGCCATCACCCCGTGCCAGCGTCCCGCGCGCCGATCCGGATGCCCCGATCGACCTCAAGCGCTTCATGGGCACCTGGTACGTGATCGGCCGCGTGCCGAACTTCATCGAACGCGGGCACGTCGCCAGCGTCAACGAGTACGAGTTGCGCGACGAGCACAAGGTCGGCATCACCTACCGCTACCGCGACGGCTTCGGCGAACCCCTGCAGGAGATCCGTGCACGCGCCAGCGTCGACCCGGACAGCGGCAACCACGGCTGGCGCACCTGGTTCTACCGCGTGGTGCCGACCCACTCCCGGGTGCTGGACGTCGCCCCGGATTATTCGTGGGCACTGATCGGCTACCCGGGCCGTGAGATGGCCTGGATCTTCTCGCGCACGCCGGACATGGACAAAGCGCTGTACAAGGAGCTGGCCGAGCGCCTGCGCGACGAGTACGGCGTGAACACCGACAAGCTCAAGCGCGTGCCGCAGCATCCGGAACAGGTCGGCAAGCTGGGCTACGAAGTACCGAACGCGCGTTGACCGCACGTGGAATTGCCGGCCAGCGGCCGGCACTACCGTTTCCAGGCAATGGGGTAGAGCCGGCCGCTGGCCGGCTACCAGCAGGCGTAGCGGTTACTTGCGGCTGTAATGCGCGACCAGGCGGTCGCCGAGCATCTGCAGCAGCTGCACCAGGACCAGCAGCAGGACCACGGTGACCAGGGCCACGTCGGTGTGCGAACGCTGGTAGCCGTCGCGGAACGCCAGATCGCCCAGGCCGCCGGAACCGATGGCGCCGCCCATCGCGGTGAAACCGATCAGCGCGACGGTGGTCACCGTCGCACCGGCGATCAGGCCCGGGCGCGCTTCCGGCAGCAACACGCGGGTAACCAGCTGCCAGGTAGTGGCGCCCATTGCCTGGGTAGCTTCGATCACGCCGCGGTCAACCTCGCGCAACGCGGTCTCGACCAGGCGCGCATAGAACGGTGCGGCACCAATAACCAGCGGCACGATCGCACCACGCACGCCCAGCGACGTCCCCATCAGGAACAGGGTGACCGGAATCAGCACGATCATCAGAATGATGAAAGGCACTGAACGCAGCAGGTTCACCACCAGCGCCAGCACGCCATAGGCGAACGGCCGGCGCTTCATCTGCGGTGCGCCGAACAGGTACAGCAGCACACCCAGCGGCAGGCCGATGGCCAGGGTCAGCGGCAGCGAACCGAGCAGCATCAGCAGGGTGTCGATGGTGGCCTGGCCGATGTCGGCCCACTTGCCCGCATCCAGGTGGCGGAAGAAGCCGCCGGCAGCAGCAATGATCATCGACGCAGTTCCTCAACATGCACGCCGGCGGCCACGAACGCGGCCTGGGCGGCGGACTGGTCACCGCCCACCAGGGCGACCACCAGCTGGCCATACGGGGTGTCCTTGATCCGGTCGATGCGGCCGGACAGGATGTTGTAGTCGACCCCGGTCTGCCGCGCGACACTGCCGAGCAGGGGTTCGTAGGTGTCGCCACCGAGGAAGGTCAGGCGCACGATACGGCCGCCAACGGCATCGAAATCACGGTGCAGCGCCCCCTCGTCCACATGCTCCGACTCACTGACGAAACGGCGGGTGGTCGGATGCTGCGGGTGCAGGAACACCCGGGTGACCGGACCGGTTTCGACCATCTGGCCGGCATCGAGCACCGCAACGCGGTCGCAGACACGGCGGATCACGTCCATCTCGTGGGTGATCAGCACAATGGTCAGGCCGAGCTCGCGATTGATCTTTGACAGCAGCGACAGCACCGAAGCGGTGGTCTGCGGATCGAGCGCACTGGTGGCCTCGTCGCACAGCAGGATCTGTGGACGGGTCGCCAGCGCGCGGGCGATACCGACGCGCTGCTTCTGGCCACCGGACAGCTGCGCCGGATACTTCTGCGCATGCGCTTCCAGGCCCACGGTCTGCAGCAGCTCGGCCACGCGCGCGTCGATTTCCGTCTTCGGCGTGCCGGCCAGTTCCAGCGGGAAGGCGACATTGCCCGCCACCGTGCGCGACGACAGCAGGTTGAAGTGCTGGAAGATCATGCCGATGCGCCGACGCAGCGCGCGCAGGCCGTCCGCGTCCAGCGCGGTGACATCCTCACCACCGATCAGCAGCCGGCCACCGCTGGGTTCTTCCAGGCGGTTGATCATGCGGATCAGGGTCGACTTGCCGGCGCCGGAATGGCCGATGATGCCGAAAACCTCACCGGCCTCGATGGTCAGGTCCAACGGTTGCAGCGCGCTGATCTCGCGGCCGGCAACGGCATAGGATTTGTGCAGGCGCTGGAACTCGATCACGGGCGTGGCTCACCGGCTGGGTGACGGAAGGGGGCGTGCAGCCTACCAGCGCAGGCGGTCGCGCGCCCGCGCCATGGGCCAGAATGTTATTCCTTTTGGTTCTAACGTACCTGCTCCGGCGCGGGTTCCGGGGTCGGATCCCCGCAGGGGCTCTGACCCCGCTTCCCGGCCAAACCGGTTCAGGGATGATCCAGCGGCTTCGGTGGTTCCTGCCGGTTGACCCGCTCGCGGTGCAGCAGGTAAAGCCCCGAAGCCACGATGATCGCCGCGCCCACCCAGGTATAGCCATCGGGCAGCTGGCCCCAGAAGGCCAGGTCCCAACCGATCACCCAGACCAGCCCGCTGTACTCCAACGGCGCGATCATCGAGGCCTCGCCCAGCTGGAAGGCCCTGGTCAGGGCGATCTGGCCCAGCGCCCCGGCCAGGCCCATGCCACCGATCAGCGGCGCATGTGCCAGCTGCAGCGGCACCCAGCCGGGTAGGGCCAGCAGGCCGGCACCGATGGCCATGATCACCAGGAACCAGACCACCATCGACTGCGAGGTATCGGTGCGGGTCAGCAGGCTGACCGTGATCGCCGCAATGGCATAGGCGGTGGCCGCGGCCAGCACCATCAGCCCCGGCACCGAGATGAAGCCATCGACGCCCGGCCGCAGCACCACCAGCACGCCGACCAGGCCAATCCCGATGGCGACCCAGCGCCGTGGCCCGACCCGCTCGCCCAGCAGCGGCACCGACAATGCGGCGATCAGCAGCGGGGCCACGAAATAGATGGTGTAGGCAGTGGACAACGGCAGGTCGCGCAGGGCGAACACGAAGCAGCCGATCATCGCCATGCCCAGCGCACCACGCAGCAGGTGCAGCCCCCAGCGGCGCGGCACCAGCGAACGCGGCCCGGCGCTGGCCAGCACCCAGACCAGCACGAACGGCAACGAGGCCGCGCCGCGCAGGAAGGTTACTTCCAGGGTGGGGTAGCTGGCCGACAGCTGCTTCATGCCAGCATCCATCAGCGAGAAGCAGGCGACCGCAGCGACCATCCAGGCCACCGCGCGAGAGGGGGAGCGTTGCACGTTCATGGCCCATTATCGCCCGGTCGTCGCATTCTGTAGAGCTCGGCCGCTCTTCAAAAAGCAGCCGAGCGTGGGCTCGGTTCTACAAACGGCGGGCATGGGGCCCTCGCGATAGAATGGCTGCCACTGAATCCTGCGGAGCATCGCCCATGCCTTCCTTCGACGTCGTGTCCGAAGTCGACACCCACGAACTGACCAACGCCATCGACCAGGCCAACCGCGAACTGGCCACCCGCTTCGATTTCAAGGGCGTGGATGCCAAGTTCGAACGCGATGGCGATGTGATCAACCAGTTCGCGCCGACCGAATTCCAGCTCAAGCAGATGAACGACATCCTGCGTGCACGCCTGGCCGCGCGCGGCATCGATGTGCTCAGCCTGGAGTTCGGCGACATCGAGACCAACCTGGCCCAGGCCCGGCAGAAGATCACCGTCAAGCAGGGCATCGAGCAGAAGATCGCCAAGAAGATCGCCGCTGCGCTGAAGGAAGCCAAGCTGAAGGTTGAAAGCCAGATCAATGGCGACAAGCTGCGCGTGCAGGGCAAGAAGCGCGACGACCTGCAGGACGCCATCGCCGTGCTCAAGGCCGGCAAGTTCGAGTTGCCGCTGCAGTTCAACAATTTCCGCGATTGATCTGGCCGCCGGGCATGGCCCGGCGCCGGCACCTGCGGTACGACGGCGCGTTGCAAGCGACGAGCCTACAATGTCCGCCCCGCCAGCCGACGTGCCCGCCATGACCGACGCCCAACTGCCCACCGAGGACCCGATCGCCGCCACCCGCCTGTGGCTGGAACGCATCGTCATCGGCCTGAACCTGTGCCCGTTCGCCAAGGCGGTCTACGTGAAGGACCAGGTCCGCATCGTGCTCAGCGATGCGACCACGACGGAAGCCCTGGTTGAGCAGCTGGCCGAGGAACTGGTCCTGCTGCGTGATACGCCGGCCGAGCAGATCGATACCACGCTGATCGTGCATCCGCAGGTGCTGACCGATTTCCTCGACTACAACGACTTCCTCGACAACGCCGACGCGGCGATCGAGGCGCTGGACCTGCAGGGCATCCTGCAGGTGGCCAGCTTCCATCCGGATTACCAGTTCGAGGGCGTGGCTGCCGACGACGCCAGCAACTACACCAACCGCGCGCCCTTCCCCACCCTGCACCTGCTGCGCGAAGACAGCGTGGCGCGCGCGGTGGACGTCTATCCGGATCCGGATGTGATCGTCGAGCGCAACATCCAGACCCTGGACCGCATCGGCGTGGACGGCTGGCATCGCCGCCTGCGTGGCGAAGACCTGTCGTGAGCACGGTACCGCCGATTGCCGCTTGGCCGGCCGCGCCGCTGTCGGGCAAGGTGGTGCTGGTCACCGGCGGTGCCAACGGCATCGGCCGTGGCATCGCGCAGGCCGTGCTCGGCGCCGGTGGCCGCGTGCTGATCGGCGACCTCGACATGGAGGCCGGCGAGGCGTGCCTGGCGGAATGGCAGCGTGGTGAGGATGCCGTGTTCCAGCGCCTGGATATCACCGACGAAGCCAGCGTGCGCGCCTTCATCGCCGTGGCCCTGCAGCGTTTCGGCCGCATCGACGGGCTGGTCAACAACGCGGGAATTGCCAGCCCGCACGGCACGCTGCTGCAGGACATGGACTGGGACGAGTGGCAGCGCCGGCTGTCTTCGCTGCACGGCGCGTTCCTGTGCAGCAAGCATGCGTTGCCGGCGCTGACCGCCAGCGCCGCCGGTGCGATCATCAACATCGCCTCGACCCGCGCCTGGCAATCCGAAGCACACAGCGAAGCCTATGCCGCAGCCAAGGGCGGGCTGGTGGGCTTCACCCATGCGCTGGCGATCAGCAGCGGCCCGGCGGTGCGGGTGAACAGCATCAGTCCCGGCTGGATCGGCACCTGCGAGTGGCAGGCACCCTCACGGCGACACGCACCGGAGTATTCGGCCACCGACCATGCGCAACACCCGGTCGGCCGCGTCGGCCAGCCGGAGGACATCGGTGCGTTGGCCGTATACCTGCTGTCATCACTGTCCGGTTTCAGTACCGGCCAGGATTTCATCGTCGACGGCGGCATGACCCGGAAGATGATCTACGCCGAATGACCCGCCACCGGTAGTGCCGGCCGCTGGCCGGCATTCCGGTAGATCCACGCCATGCGTGGATGGCGGTGAAGTGCCAACCGGGGTTGGCACCTACCCGACGCCTTACGCCATGCCCGAGTGGCGCAGCAGCGCATCGATCTGCGGAGCACGGCCGCGGAAGGCCTTGAAGTTGTCCGCCGCCGGGCGGCTGCCACCGCGCGACAGGATCTCATCACGGAAGCGTGCACCGGTTTCAGCCAGTGCCTGCGGCGCTTCCTCGAAAGCGGCATAGGCGTCGGCGCTGAGTACCTCGGCCCACTTGTAGCTGTAGTAACCCGCGGCGTAACCGCCCGCAAAGATGTGGCTGAACTGGTGCGGGAAGCGGTTCCAGGCCGGCGGGTGGTTCACCGCCACTTCCGCGCGCACGCGGTCCAACAGTGCCAGCACGCTGTCCTGCGCTGGTTCGAACTGGCTGTGCAGCAGCATGTCGAACAGGCCGAACTCCAGCTGGCGGACGGTGGCCATGCCGCTGTGGAAGTTGCGCGCGGCCAGCATGCGCTCGTACAGCGCGCGCGGCAGCGGCTCGCCGCTGTCCACGTGCGCGGTCATCGCCTGCAAGTGATCCCATTCCCAGCAGAAGTTCTCCATGAACTGGCTGGGCAGCTCCACCGCATCCCATTCCACGCCGTTGATGCCGGCGACGCCCAGTTCGCCGATGCGGGTCAGGAGCTGGTGCAGGCCGTGGCCCATCTCATGGAACAGCGTGGTCACTTCGTTGTGGCTGAAGGTGGCCGGCTTGCCGTTGGCACCGCGGCCGAAGTTGCACACCAGGTAGACCAGCGGCGTCTGCACGCTGCCGTCGGTGCGCACGCGACGGTTGCGGCAATCATCCATCCACGCTCCGCCGCGCTTGCCCTCGCGGGCGTACAGGTCCAGGTAGAACTGGCCAACCAGCGCACCCTGCGCATCGACCAACCGGAAGAAGCGCACATCCTCGTGCCACACCGGCGCGCTGTCCTCCTGCACGCGCAGGCCGTACAGCTGCTCGATCACCGAGAACAGGCCGCCCAGTACCTTCGGCTCGGTGAAATACTGCTTCACCTCCTGCTCGGAATAGCTGTAACGCGCCTGCTTCAGGCGGTCGGCGGCGAAGGCCAGGTCCCAGGCCTGCAGGCTGTCGATGCCGAGCTGTTCGCGCGCGAACTGCTCCAGCTCGGCGCGGTCCCTGGCGGCGAACGGCTTGGCGCGCGCGGCCAGGTCACGCAGGAAACCGAGCACTTCGGCCGGGTCCTGCGCCATCTTGGTCGCCACCGAGTAATGGCCGTACGAATCGAAGCCGAGCAACGCAGCCAGTTCGGCGCGCAGGGCAAGGATGCGGTCGATGTTGCCGCTGTTGTCCAGTGCGTCATCGCCGAATTCGGACGCACGCTGGGCGCTGGCGCGGTACAGGATCTCGCGAAGGTCGCGGTCCTCGCCCCAGGTCTGCACCGGCAGGTAGCACGGCATCTGCAGGGTCAGTTTCCAGCCGGCCTTGCCGTCCTTCTGTGCTGCGGCATGCGCGGCGGCCTTCACGTCTTCCGGCAGGCCCTTCAGCCGCGCTTCGTCTTCGATGATCAGCGACCAGGCATCGGTAGCGTCGAGCACGTTCTGCGAGAACTTCGCCGACAGCGCCGACAGTTCTTCCTTGATCGCAGCAAAACGCTGCTGCGCCTCGGGCGCCAGCTCGGCGCCGCCCAGGCGGAAGTCGCGCAGGGTGTTGTCCAGCACCTTGCGCTGGGCTTCATCGAAATGCGCCGCCTCCGGGCTGGCGGCCAGCGCCTGGTACTGGCGGTAAAGCGCCAGGTTCTGCCCCAGCACACTGGCGAAGCGGGTCACCCGCGGCAGGTTGCTGTTGTAGGCCTCGCGCAGCTCCGGGGTGTTGACCACGCCCTGCAGGTGGCCGACCAGGCCCCAGGCGCGCCACAGGCGCTCGGTGGCATCGTCCAGCGGGGTCACGAAGGTCTGCCAGGTGACCGGCTGCACCTGCTCGGCTGCGCTGACGGCGGCTTCGGCCTCGGCCAGCAGCACATCCAGCGCCGGCGCCACGTGCTCGGGGCGGATCGCCTCGAAGCGCGGCAGGCCGGAAAAATCGAGCAGGGGGTTGGCAACGGTCACGGCAGGTCTCCAGAGTACGGGCCCGGCAGGCGGGCAGCCCGGTAGATATGGCGCTGCCAGGCATCGCTGACAAGGGGGCACGGTATTCACATCGGCCTTACGCGCGCCCCCCGAAGCTCTGGGTGCGGGGGAGTCCGCAGCGGCACGTACCGAACGAGGCCCCACATGGAAGGTCTGGCTGCAGTTGCATCCGCCTCACCGGCGCGGTCGCTGGCACTGTCTGCCAGCGCGGCCGAACTGGCCTGGATCGCCGCGCTGTGCGATGCCGGCGACGACGCCCCGCGCCACCTGCAGCAGTTGCAGGCGGTGCTGCAGCAGGGCGGCACGTTCAATGAAAGCCAGGAGTGGTACCCGTTCGAAGTAGTCGAGCGCGGCGCCAGCCAGCTGCAGCTGGGCCATGAGCGCGAGTTCGTGATCTGCGTGTTGCTGTGGTTGCAGGCATTGGCCCAGGGCCGCGCCAGCATCCTGGATCCCACCCTGCACCTGGATGACCGTGCGATGGACATCGAGGCGTTGCCCGATGCACTGCGCGACGCGGTGCTCGACGCCTTCACCGCGGCGGGATATTGAGACGCCCCGGCGACCGGGTAGAGTCGACTTTCGCGCGCAGCGCGGGATTTTCGCGACCTGAACGTAGAGCAGTCGACTAACAGTCGACTCTACCAATCGACGCACGCCTCTGCGGTGCCCCCCTGGCATCGCCGGCATGGCCCGGCGAGAGCGTCGTCCATGCTACAGCGCTTCCAGGCTGCACCACGGCAGCTCGGGCAACCCCTGCCCGGCCACCGCCGCGGCCAGCTGTGCATCGGCGCCGTCGACATCGATGCCCTGGCGCAGGTACCACGCCGGGTCGTAATAGCTCTGCGCGTAGCGTTCGCCGCTGTCGCACAGGATGCTGACGATGCTGCCCTGGTGGCCCGCCTCGCGCATCCATTGCGCGGCCTGCAGCACGCCGATGAAGTTGGTGCCGGTGGAGCCACCGACGCGGCGGCCGAGCTGGCGGCTGACATGGCGCATCGCGGCCAGGCTCAGCGCGTCGGGTACCTTGACCATCGCATCGACGCTGGTCGGGATGAAGCTCGGCTCCACCCGTGGCCGGCCGATGCCCTCCACGCGCGAGCCACCACTGCAGGTCAGGTCGCGCCAGTCCTGTTCACCGGCCACGGCGGCCCGGTAACCGTCGACGAACACCGACACTTCCGGGTCCGCGCACAGGATGCGGGTGTCGTGGCGGCGGTAGCTGACATAGCGGCCCAGGGTGGCGGCGGTACCGCCGGTGCCGGGGCTGCACACGATCCATTCCGGAACCGGGCTGGGCTCTTCGGCCATCTGCTTGAAGATGGACTCGGCGATGTTGTTGTTGGCACGCCAGTCGGTCGCGCGCTCAGCGTAGGTGAACTGGTCCATGAAGTGGCCACCGGTTTCACGGGCCAGCTTTTCCGAATCACAGTTGAGGTCGCAGGCGCGTTCGACAAGATGGCAGCGGCCGCCTTGGAACTCAATCGCGGCGATCTTTTCAGGCGAGGTGGTGGCCGGGATCACTGCAATGAACGGCAGGCCGAGCAGGCGCGCGAAATAGGCTTCGGACACCGCCGTCGAGCCGCTGGACGCCTCGATCACCGGTCGCCCTTCGCGCAGCCAGCCATTGGCCAGCGCATACAGGAACAGCGAGCGCGCCAGCCGGTGCTTGAGGCTGCCGGTGGGATGGCTCGACTCATCCTTCAGGTACACATCGATGCCCTCGAACCCGGGCAGCGCCAGCGGGATCAGGTGGGTATCGGCGGAGCGGTTGAAATCGGCTTCAATCTTGCGGATGGCGGCGGCCACCCATTCACGCTGCGACATGGCGGGCAATCGTTGTCAGGACGGAACGGTGCGATCCGGCCATTGTACGTCGCGGTACCGTCAGGTGCTGGCCGGTAGAATGCCCCCATCCGGCCGGCAACGGCCCTGTCTGAAGGACCTCCCCCATGACCATTCCCGCCCTGCGCGATGTCCCCGGCGTCGCCGCCCAGGCCCCGGCCGAAACCACCGGCTTCGTGTTCAACCACACCATGCTGCGGGTGAAGGACATCACCGCCTCGCTGGACTTCTACACCCGCGTGCTCGGCTACCAGCTGATCGACAAGCGCGACTTTCCCGAAGCCCAGTTCAGCCTGTACTTCCTGGCCTACGTCCCAGCTGGCGTGGCGGTTCCGGAAGATGACAGCCAGCGCCGCCTGTGGATGGCCGGCCTGCCGGGCGTGCTGGAACTGACCCACAACCACGGCACCGAGAGCCAGGACGGCGCGGTCTACCACGACGGCAACAGCGACCCGCGCGGCTTCGGCCACATCTGCGTGTCGGTGCCGGACATCGAGGCGGCCTGCCAGCGCTTCGAGGACCTCGGGGTAACCTTCCAGAAGCGCCTGACCGACGGCCGCATGAAGAACCTGGCCTTCATCAAGGACCCGGACGGCTACTGGGTCGAGATCATCGCCAACGTCTGACCCCGAAAAGGGGACGAAGGGGATTAAGCCGTTTCTGGCATTATTGTGCTGGAAGCGACTTAATCCCCTCCGTCCCCTTTTTCTGTGAGGTTCGTATGGAAACGATGGAACTGCACCGTGGCCGCCTGATCGACCACATCCAGCTGGTGGTGCGTGACCTGGCCGCCAGCCGCCGCTTCTACCAGGCAGTGTTCGATACGATCGGCATCCCACTGGGCGGCGAAGGGCCAGACTTCTTCTGGGCCGACGAGCTGTTCATTTCCAGCGCCAGCAGCCGTGCCGCCGCCGGCCAGTTGACCGGCCGCCACCATGTCGCCTTCCAGGCGCGCGACAGCGCAACTGTTGATGCCTTCCACACTGCCGCGATCGCCGCCGGCGGTACCGACAATGGCGCGCCAGGCGAACGCCCCTACCACCCGGGCTACTACGGCGCCTTCGTGCTCGACCCCGATGGCAACAACATCGAAGTGGTCTATCACGGGCCGGCGAACTACAGCGCCGATTCGGTGAAGGTCACTTTCTGATATCACCGGCGCCGTGAATGAAGAAGCCGGGCAATGCCCGGCTTCTCTGCTTCCAGCGCTGCGGCCCTCAGTGGGCGGCCATGTAGATGTCCTGCAGCACGGCCTTTTCCAGTTCCAGCTCGCCCAGCAGGTTCTTCACGATATCGCCCAGGCTGAGGATGCCGACCAGGCGGGTGCCTTCAGTGACCATCAGGTGACGGCGCCGCGAGTACGTCATCAATGACATGGCCTGTTTCAGCGTGGCGTCCGGCGCAATGCCCTCCAGACCGGTGGACGGCAGGCTGGAAATCACCCGGCGGCCGGCCTGCGGGCCGTCGTCGGCCAGGGTGCGCACGATGTCCTTCTCGGAAATGATGCCGACCGGGGCATCGTCCTTCATCACCACCAGCGCAGCGATCCTGTTCGCGCTCATCTTGTGGGCGGCGGCACCGATCGTGTCTTCGGCATCGATGGTGATGACAGCTTCTTTCTTGGATTGCAGGAGTTCGCGGACGTTCATTCTTGTTTCCTGGTGCAGGTCACTGAAGTCAAAAAAGTGTGCTCTTCCGATACGCCCCCTCCCAGGGAACAGACCTTTCAGCGCACGTCTGGCGCACCCGTCTGCCGCTTGGAATCACTCGGCAGACGATGTGCTGCAACGCGAACGAGGCGGGTTCAATCGCTCAACCCTAACCTCGGCCAGATCGATTCTACGACTGCGACCCTCGGTCACTACCGGCATCGATAGGACAGTTCGTCGTGGGAACCAACTGACGATCCAGAGAATGGCACCGTGGCTGAAACCGCCGCTGAATACAGGCGGCTTCGCGCATTAAAGAATGATTGCCTGCTGCCGACGACGGACAGAACGCCCGGAGGCTGTCCCACTTCGTACTGCGTCCGGCACAAACGAAAGGGGCCTCGCAGGCCCCTTTCGCATGCAGCATCCCACAGCTCCGGGAATGCCTTACTCCACCGTCACGCTCTTGGCCAGGTTGCGCGGCTTGTCCACGTCGGTGCCGCGTGCCAGCGCGGTGTGGTAGGCCAGCAGCTGCACCGGGATGGTGTGCACGATCGGGCTGAGCACGCCGGCATGGCGCGGCGTGCGGATCACATGTACGCCTTCGGACGCGTTGAAGTTGCTGTCCTGGTCGGCGAACACGAACAGCTCGCCACCACGCGCACGCACTTCCTGCATGTTCGACTTCACCTTCTCCAGCAGGCTGTCGTTCGGCGCGATCACCACCACCGGCATGTCCTCGTCCACCAGCGCCAGCGGACCATGCTTCAGCTCACCGGCCGGGTAGGCCTCGGCGTGGATGTAGGAGATTTCCTTGAGCTTGAGCGCGCCTTCCAGCGCGATCGGGTAATGCAGGCCGCGGCCCAGGAACAATGCGCTGCTCTTGCGCGCGAAACGCTCGGCCCAGGCGGCGATCTGTGGCTCCATGTTCAGGGCGTGCTGCACGCTGCCCGGCAGGAAGCGCAGCTGCTCCAGGTAGTCCGCTTCCTGCGCCGCGTCGATGCGGCCATGCAGCTTGCCCAGCACCACGGTCAGCTGGAACAGTGCGGCCAGCTGGGTGGTGAAGGCCTTGGTCGAGGCCACGCCGATCTCGGCGCCGGCGCGGGTGTAGCAGACCAGTTCGCTGGCGCGCGGGATCGCACTTTCCGGCACGTTGCAGATCGACAGCGTGTGCTGGTGGCCCAACGATTTGGCGTACTTCAGCGCTTCCATCGTATCCAGCGTTTCGCCGGACTGCGAGATGGTCACGATCAGATGCTTGGGGTTCGCGTAGGCCGCGCGATAGCGGTACTCGCTGGCGATTTCCACGCTGCACGGCAGGCCGGCGATGGCTTCGATCCAGTAGCGCGCGGTCAGGCCCGAGTAGTAGCTGGTGCCGCAGGCGATGATCTGCACGCCTTCGATGCCCGACAGCACCGCTTCGGCGTTCTTGCCGAACAGCCCGGCCGGGAAACCACCGGCATCGATCGCCGCCTCGATGGTGTCGCCCAGCGCGCGCGGCTGCTCGTGGATTTCCTTCTGCATGAAGTGGCGGTACGGGCCCAGCTCCAGCGATGCCAGCGACACGTCGGACAGGTGCACGTCGCGCTCGACCGGCTGGTCGTGCTCATCGAAAATGCGCACGCCGTCGCGACGGATCTCAGCGGTGTCGCCCTCTTCCAGGAAGATCACCTTGCGCGTGGCCGAGATCACGGCCGAGACGTCGGAGGCGACGAAGTTCTCTCCCTCGCCCAGGCCGACCAGCAGCGGGCAGCCCATGCGCGCGCAGACGAAGCGCTCCGGCTCGGCGCGGCTGACCACGGCCAGCGCGTAGGCACCGGTCAGCTCCTTCACCGTGTGCTGCAGCGCCACCAGCAGGTCGTCGCCGCCCTTCAGATGATGGTGGATCAGGTGCGCGATGACCTCGGTGTCGGTCTGCGATTCAAACGTGTAGCCCAGCGCGCGCAGCTTCTCGCGCTGCTCTTCGTGGTTCTCGATGATGCCGTTGTGCACCAGCGCCACACCGTGGCTGATGTGCGGATGTGCATTGGCCTCGGTGACACCGCCGTGGGTGGCCCAGCGGGTGTGGCCGATGCCCAGCACCGCATTGAAGCCCTCGGCCTCGGCCGCCGTGGCCATTTCCGACACTCGACCGGTACGACGGACGCGACGGACTTCGGGGCGCTCGGCGTGGTCGATCACTGCGATGCCCGAGGAGTCGTAACCACGGTACTCGAGCCGCTTCAGGCCTTCGATCAGTACCGGCACCACATCGCGATCAGCGATTGCGCCCACGATTCCACACATGTCACGCGATTCCTTGGAGACGATCGGCGCATTCTAGCCTGCGTGTCCGGCTTCCCCCTCCTGTCCGCTTAATGAAAGTGTCCGGAAAGGTGTCCGCGGACACCCGGACACTCCCCCGAAATCCCCAACCCCTTGACCTGAAAGGAAATAAGGTTGGCACGCTACGTGCTTGGTATTGGCTACCACCGTCAGGCACGCACCCGATGATCCGCGACACTTCCGCACAGGACCAGATCGTTTCCTCCGCCCCGGCCGGCACCACCCGCGCCAGCTGGCATCGCTACCGCTGGCTGGCGCTGGGCGCCATTGCGCTGCTCGCCGGCATCGGCTGGGCGGTCCATGCCTGGTCCAATGCCAGCCGCTCCTTCGACAGCAGCCGCGTGCGCATCGCCGAGGTGAAGCGGGGCGACCTGGTCCGTGACATCGCTGCCGACGGCCGCGTGATCGCCGCCAACAGCCCGATCCTGTACGCGATCTCGGCCGGTACCGTGGACCTGAAGGTCGTCGCCGGTGACGTGGTCAAGAAGGGCCAGGAGCTGGCGATCATCGACAGCCCGGAACTGCGCAGCAAGCTGGCCCAGGAACAGGCAACGCTGGCCGGCCTGGAAGCCGAGGCCAGCCGCGCCGCGCTGGACGCGACCCTGGCCCGTGCCAAGTCACGCAAGGAAACCGACCAGGCCACCATCGAACGCCAGGCCGCCGACCGCGACCTGCAGCGCTACCAGCGCGGCTACGACGGCGGTGCGGTGCCGCAGATCGACCTGGCCAAGGCGAAGGACTCGCTGAAGAAGGCCGACATCACCCTGGCCAACGCCACCACCGACGCGCGCCTGCAGAGCCAGGGCGCCGACCTGGATGCCCGCAACAAGCGCCTGCTGGCCGACCGCCAGAAGGCCGTGGTGGCCGAAGTGCAACGCCAGGTCGATGCACTGACCCTGCGCGCCCCGTTCGATGGCCAGGTCGGCCAGGTCCAGGCGGTGCAGTCCACCAACCTGGCCGCCAACGCGCCGGTGCTGGGCGTGGTCGACCTGTCCAAGTTCGAGGTCGAGATCAAGGTGCCGGAGAGCTTCGCCCGCGACCTGGCGATCGGCATGCCGGCCCAGCTGACCGGCGGCAACGGCCAGCCGTTCCCGGGCGAGATCAGCGCGGTATCACCGGAAGTCGTCAACGGCGAGGTCAACGCCCGCGTGCGCTTCGCCAGCGCGCAGCCGGAAGGCCTGCGCCAGAGCCAGCGGATGTCGGTGCGCGTGCTGCTCGATACCCGCAAGAACGTGCTGAAGGTCGAGCGCGGCCCGTTCGTCGAACAGGGCAACGGCATGGCCTACGTGATGGATGGCCGCACCGCCGTGCGCCGCCCGGTGGAACTGGGCGTCAGCAGCCTGGGCGAAGTGGAAATCAAGTCGGGTGTGCAGCCGGGCGACCGCATCGTGGTCTCCGGCAGCGACCTGTTCAAGGACGCCGAACGCGTCTCCGTCAACTGATACCTGAATCCTGGAGAGAGGACACCCCATGTACATGCTCGAAATGCGTTCGGTCGCCAAGGTCTTCCGCACCGAACAGGTGGAAACCCACGCGTTGCGCTCCCTGGAACTGCAGGTCAAGGAAGGCGAGTTCGTCGCCGTCACCGGTCCGTCCGGTTCCGGCAAGACCACCTTCCTCAACATCGCCGGCCTGCTGGAAACCTTCACCAGCGGTACCTACATGCTGGACGGGCAGGATGTGAGCACGCTGGGCGATGACGCCCGCAGCCGCCTGCGCAACCAGAAGATCGGCTTCATCTTCCAGGGCTTCAACCTGATCCCCGACCTCAACCTGTTCGACAACGTCGACGTGCCGCTGCGCTATCGGAAGATGAGCGCCAACGAACGCCGCGAACGCATCGAGAAGGCGCTGACCCAGGTCGGCCTGGGCTCGCGCATGAAGCACTACCCGAACGAGCTGTCCGGCGGTCAGCAGCAGCGTGCGGCGATCGCGCGTGCACTGGCCGGCAGCCCGCGCCTGCTGCTGGCCGACGAACCGACCGGCAACCTGGATACGCAGATGGCGCGTGGCGTGATGGAACTGCTGGAGGAGATCAATGCCGCCGGCACCACCATCGTAATGGTCACCCACGACCCGGAACTGGCCGCGCGTGCGCAGCGCAACGTGCACATCGTCGACGGCCAGGTCACCGACCTGGTGCGCGAGCCGGTGCTGGCCACGCCGCGCCACATCGTCGCCGTCAACGAGTGAGGGCATTCCCATGTTCGCCTACTACGCCCGATTGGCGGTACGCAGTTTCCGCCGCAACAAGGTCCTGACTGCGCTGATGGTGGTAGCCATCGCCCTCGGCATCGGTGCCTCGATGACCACCCTGACCGTGTTCCACGTGCTGTCCGGCGACCCGATCCCCGGCAAGAGTGACCGGCTGTTCTATGTGCAGCTCGATGCCGCGACCGGCGCCTATGTCGCGGGCGAGGAGCCGGAAACACAGTTGACCCGCTTCGACGGTGAAGCCCTGCTGCGCGAAGCCAAGGGCGAGCGCCAGGCGCTGATGAGCGGCGGCGGCGGCACCATCGAACCGGACAACAGCACCCTCAAGCCCTTCAGCATCGACACCCGCTGGACCTCGGCCGATTTCTTCCCGATGTTCGAGGTGCCCATGCAGTACGGCCGCCCGTGGACGCGCGAGGACGACGAAGGCCGCGCACGCGTGGTGGTCATCTCCAAGGCGCTCAACGACAAGCTTTACCAGGGCGCCAACAGCGTAGGCCGCGACCTGCGCATGGAAGGCCAGAGCTACCGCATCGTCGGCGTGATGAAGGAGTGGAGCCCGGAACCGCACTTCTACGACCTGACCACCGGCAGCTACGGCAAGAACGAGGACCTGCTGCTGCCGATTTCCACGTCCTTCGACCTGAAACTGGGCAGCAACGGCAACATGAACTGCTTCGGCGAAAATCCCGACGGCAACAGCTACTCGCTCAATGCGCCGTGCGCGTGGCTGCAGTACTGGGTGGAGATGGACCCGGTCAAGGCCGCCGACTACCGCCGCTACCTGGAGAACTATTCGAGCCAGCAGCGCCAGGCCGGCCGCTTCAAGCACCCGCCGAACGTGCGCCTGCGCACCGTGATGGAATGGCTGGACTTCAACGGCGCGGTGCCCAGCGATGTGCGCCTGCAGCTGTGGCTGGCACTGGGTTTCCTGGGGGTCTGCCTGGTCAACACGGTGGGCCTGCTGCTGGCCAAGTTCCTGCGCCGCAGTGGTGAGATCGGCGTGCGCCGCGCACTCGGTGCCAGCCGTGGCCAGATCTTCCTGCAGTGCCTGGTGGAAGCCGGCGCGGTCGGCGTGGTCGGGGGCGTGCTGGGCATCGGCCTGGCCCTGCTGGGCCTGTTCGCGGTGCGCCAGCAACCGGTGGAGTACGCAAAGCTGGCCCACCTGGACGGCAACATGCTGCTGCTTGCGCTGGGCTTGACCCTGTTCGCCAGCCTTGCCGCCGGTTTCCTGCCTGCCTGGCGCGCCATGCAGGTCACTCCGGCCATCCAGCTCAAGTCGCAGTAAGCACCCGAACGAGGACTCCCATGGACATCCGCCCCATCCTCAGCACGCTGCGCCGGCACAAGACTGCCGCTGCCCTGATCGTGCTGGAAGTCGCACTGACCTGCGCCATCGTCTGCAACGCGCTGTTCCTGGTCAGCCAGCGCGTGGAGAAGATCAGCATGCCCAGCGGCATCGCCGAGAACGAACTGGTGATGCTCCGCGTCAGCGGCATCGGCAAGCAGACCGATGCCATGGCCCGCACCCGTGAGGACCTGGCGTCATTGCGTGCGCTTCCCGGCGTCAGCAACGTCACCATCATCAACCAGGTGCCTTTCCGCAACGGCTCGTCCAGCAGCAGCATCTCGCGGGAGATCGACCAGGAACGGCCGACCACCAACGCCTCGATGTACACCCTGTCCGAGAACGGGCTGGCCACGATGGGCATCAACCTGATCGCCGGCCGCGATTTCCTGCCCGGCGAGTACCAGAACTTCGAAGACGCCAGCAAGGGGGGCGCCAAGGAAAACGCCATCCCGGTCATCCTCACCCAGGCCACCGCCGCCAAGATGGAACCCAACGGCAGCGCGCTGGGCAAGACCTACTACATGGGCAAGCAGCCGCTGCATGTGGTCGGCATCGTCGACACGCTGAGCACGCCCAACGGCTGGAATGACAACTGGACGAACTCCATGCTGCTGCCCATGCGGCGCACCTTCGACGAGGGTGGCACCTATGTGCTGCGCACTTCGCCGGAACGCCGCCAGGAGGTGCTTGATGCGGGGGCTGCTGTACTGGAGCGCAATGACCCCAACCGGCTGATGCGCGACAAGCTGACCTATGAAGACCAGCGCAAGGACTTCTTCAAGAACGACCGCGCGATGGTTGGCCTGCTGATCACCGTCAGCGTCTCGCTGCTGGTGGTGACCGCACTGGGCATCATCGGCCTGGCCAGCTTCTGGGTGCAGCAGCGCAGCAAGCAGATCGGCATCCGCCGCGCACTCGGTGCCACCCGCGGCCAGATCCTGCGCTACTTCCAGACCGAGAACTTCCTGCTGGCCTCGCTGGGCATCGTGCTGGGCATGCTGGCAGCCTACGCGATCAACCTGGCACTGATGAACCTCTACGAGCTGCCACGCATGCCCCTGTACTACCTGCCGCTGGGCGCGCTTCTGCTGTGGGTGCTGGGCCAGATCGCGGTGTTCGGGCCGGCCCGGCGCGCGGCAGCGGTCCCGCCCGCAGTCGCCACGCGGGGCGCGTGAGGTGCGTGCCTGCCGAATGCTGTTGATGGCACTGCTGCCACTGCCGGCGCTGGCCGGCGGTGGCAGCTCGCAGACGCTGGAATGGCGCCAGGATGATGCCCGCCTGGCGCTCCGCTCGACCGAGGGCCAGGTACGGGTGGACGCCGCGCGTCCGGAAGCCCGCTTCGGCGTGCGCAGCGGCGACCGCATCCTGCGCTTGGACGATACGGCCGTGCGGCGGATCGAGCATCTTGCCGATGCACTGCGGCATTCCAGTGCCCCGACTGTGTACCTGTTGCTGCGCCGCGACAAACGCGAGCTCACCGTCCCGGTGGACGCCACCTCGTGGCGGCTGGCGCTGGCCGCTCCGCCACCGCCGGCACCACCGCCTCCACCAGCGCGGCGCTGAAACCAGCCCGCCCTCGTCGCCACGGCTTTGGCTATGCTTGATGGGTGGCGCCGGGCTCTCCCGGCGTATGGATACGAACACGGCTCCATCGGCGCCGCCCATCCCTTTCTGCAGAACTGCTTGATGCCTTCGATCCTGATCATCGACGACAACGCCAGCGTGGGCACCGCGCTGGACGTGCTGTTCTCCCTGCATGACATCGACACCCTGCAGGCGCAGACCCCGGCCGAAGGGCTGGCCCTGCTCGAGTCGCAGCCGGTCGACCTGGTGATCCAGGACATGAATTTCAGCGAGGACACCACCTCCGGCGAAGAAGGCGAAGACCTGTTCGCACAGATCCGCGCACGCCACCCGGACCTGCCGGTGATCCTGCTCACCGCCTGGACCCACCTGAGCAGTGCGGTGGACCTGGTCAAGGCCGGTGCCGCCGACTACCTGGCCAAGCCCTGGGACGACCGCAAGCTGCTGACCACGGTCAACAACCTGCTCGAGCTGTCCGAGGCGCGGCGCGAGCTGGACCGCCGCCGCAGCCGTGAGCTGCGCCAGCGCAATGCGCTGGAAGAAAAGTACGAGCTGTGTGGTGCGGTCTTCGCCGATCCGGCCAGCGAGCGCGTCATTGCCCTGGCCTGCCAGGTCGCGCGCTCCGACCTGCCGGTGCTGATCACCGGTCCCAATGGTGCCGGCAAGGAGAAGATCGCGCAGATCATCCAGGCCAACTCGCTGGTGGCCAAGGGCCCGTTCATCACGGTCAACTGCGGCGCCCTGCCCTCGGAACTGATCGAGGCCGAACTGTTCGGTGCCGAAGCCGGCGCATATACCGGCGCCAACAAGGCACGCGAGGGCAAGTTCGAAGCCGCCGACGGCGGCACGCTGTTCCTGGATGAGATCGGCAACCTGTCGCTGGGCGGCCAGATGAAGCTCCTGCGTGTGCTGGAAACAGGGCGCTTCGAGCGTCTTGGCTCCAATCGCGAGCGCCAGGTCAAAGTCCGTGTGGTCAGCGCGACCAATGCCGACCTGCCGGCGATGATCCGCGACGGCACCTTCCGCGAAGACCTGTACTACCGCCTCAATACGGTGGAATTGGTACTGCCACCATTGGCCGAGCGCCCGGGCGACATCGTGCCCCTGGCCGAGCGCTTCCTGACCGCCGGCAAGCCACTTTCCAGCGCCGCCACCGCGGCCTTGCAACGGCACCCCTGGCCCGGCAACGTGCGCGAACTGCGCAACGTGATCCAGCGGGCCGAGTTGCTGGCGACCGGCAACCGCATCGAAGTGGCCGACCTGAACCTGCCGCGTGCCGCACCTGCACCGCGACCGGCAGCCAGTGCCGGCAATGATCCTGACCGTGCGCGCATCGAGGATGTGCTGGCGCGCAACCACGGCGTCATCGCCCAGGCCGCCGCCGAACTCGGCCTGAGCCGCCAGGCACTGTACCGGCGCATGGACCGGCACGGCATCCCACGCGAATGAAACGGCGCTCGTTCACCTTCCGCCTGTTCCTGCGCCTGCTGCCGGTGCTGGCGCTGGCCGCCGCGTTGCCGTGGCTGCTGGCCTACTGGATGGACCATGGCTGGGTGGTGACCACGGTGTCGGCGCTGATCCTGCTGTCGCTGATGTGGTGGACCCTGCGCCGTGCAACCGCGCCGGTACGTTCATTGATGCGCGCCTTGGCCGGCACCACCAGCAGCTACCGCGACGGTGAGTACAACTTCGGTGTGTACTGGCCAGGCAACGACGAACTGGGTGACCTGGTGCAGGCGCACCGCGAACTGGGCGACGTGCTGCGCGAGCAGCGGCAAGGCCTGGTGCAGCGCGAACTGCTGCTGGACACCATGGTACAGAACACCCCGGTGGCGATGCTGCTGATTGCTTCCGGCGGCGATGGCATCGCCCGCGTGGTGTTCTCCAACCTGGCCGCGCGCAAGCTGCTGCATGGCGGCTGGAAGCTGGAAGGCCAGCGCCTGGAAGAGGTGCTGGAACAGGTGCCGGTGGAGCTGCGCGATGCCATCGCCCGTGGCGGCGACAGCCTGTTCGCGGTGCATGCGGAAGGCGAAGACGGCGATGAGGACGACGAACAGGTCTATCACCTCTCACGCCGATCTTTCCAGCTCAACGGCCGCCCGCACGACCTGCTGCTGGTACGCCTGCTCACCGCCGAACTGCGCCGCCAGGAAGTGCAGACGTGGAAGAAGGTGATCCGGGTGATCAGCCACGAGCTCAACAACTCGCTGGCGCCGATCGCCTCGCTGGCCCATTCCGGCGGCGTGCTGGTACAGCGCGAGCGCTTCGATCGGCTGCCGGAGATCTTCACCACCATCGAAGACCGCGCGCGCCACCTGGAAGGCTTCATCCGTGGCTATGCGCGCTTCGCCAAGCTGCCGCAACCGCAACTGCAGACCGTGCACTGGGCGCCCTTCCTGTCCAGCCTGCGCCAGCAGATTCCGTTCGGCATGGAACGTGAACCGGACGAGGAACTGAGCAGCCGGATCGACATCGCGCAGTTCGGGCAGGCGCTGTTGAACCTGCTGAAGAACGCGCATGAAGCCTGTGCCGAAGCCGATCCGCCCAATGATGACGTGCAGGTGCAGCTGACGCGGTTGCCGCAATGGCTGCGCCTGGATGTGCTGGACCGTGGCAAGGGCATGAACGAGCAGGTGCTGCAGAACGCGCTGATGCCGTTCTATTCGACCAAGCGCAACGGTACCGGGTTGGGACTGGCACTGACCCGCGAGATCGTGGAGGCGCACGGTGGGCGGGTGTCGCTGCAGAACCGCGGTGATGGCGGGCTGTGCGTGTCGATCCTGTTGCCGATGGGGTGAGTTGCCGACTTGGCTCGGTCTGTCAGTAGAGCCACGCCATGCGTGGATGTGCCGACCAGGGTCGGCACCTACCAGACCTGCCGCATCGCCACCCGCAGATGCATTGGAAATCCCAGCGCGGCCTCTTCGGCCATCACCGCGCGCAGGCCCTCGCTCCACTGCGCCTCGGGCACTACCTCGAACCCTTCGCTGGCGTAGAAGGCTGCATTCCACGGCACATCGCTCAAGGTGGTCAGCACCGCTGCAGCAAAGCCAGTGGCCCTGGCCTGCGCCAAGGCATGCCGCAGCAATGCACGGCCATGGCCACGACGCGCGTGCGCTGGATCCACATCCATCTGCAGGACATGGAACTCGCCTGCCAGGTCGCCGGCCAGCAGGTAGCCGGCAACACCGCCGGCGGCGCCATCCACCACCCACAGCTGCCCACGCTCAAGGCCTTCCTGCAGCGTCGGCAGGTCCAGGCCGTGGCTGGCAAACACCGGATAGGCCTCGTGACCCCTCAGCAGTTCGCCGGCACGTTGTTCGATCGCCGGCAGCACACCCAGCTCATCGGTGCGCGGAACCCGTGGCTCAGGACTTCTTGACCGGGCGCTTCCAGCCATCGATGGTTTCCTGTCGTGCACGTGCCAGCGTCAGCTTGCCGTCCGGCGCGGTGCGGGTGATGACCGACCCGGCAGCGATGGTCGCGCCCTCGCCGATGGTGATCGGTGCCACCAGCGAGCTGTTGGAGCCGATGAAGGCGTTGTCGCCGATGGTGGTGGTCGACTTGTTCACGCCATCGTAGTTGCAGGTGATGGTGCCGGCACCGATGTTCACCCTGCTGCCGATCACCGCGTCACCCAGGTAGGTGAGATGGTTGGCCTTGCTGCCGACGCCGAGGGTGACCTTCTTGGTTTCGACGAAGTTGCCGACGTGTACGCCATCGGCCAGCACGGTACCCGGCCGCAAGCGTGCGAACGGGCCGATCTGCGCGGCACCTTCGGTCACCACGCCTTCCAGGTCGCAATGCGCGCGCACTTCGGTGCCGGGCCCCAGGTTGACGTCCTTCAGCCGGTTGAACGGGCCTACGGTAACGCCGTCACCGAGCACGACGTTGCCTTCAAGAACAACGTCGACATCGATCAGTACATCGCTGCCCACGGTGACGGTGCCACGGATATCCAGTCGTGCCGGGTCACGCACGCGCGCGCCCTGAGCGCACAGTGCACGCACCGCACGGCGCTGCCAGGCGCGCTCCAGCTGCGACAGCTGCCATGGATCATTCGCCCCCTCGGCCTCCTGTGCATCGGCGACCAGGGCCATCTCGGCCGGGGTGTACTCATGCGCGGCGAACGCGAACACATCGGTAAGGTAGTACTCGCCCTGCGCATTGCTGTTGGACAGCTGCGACAACCAGCGGCGCAGCGCGGTCGACTCTGCGGCGATGATGCCGGTGTTGATCGTGCGCACGCGCAGCTGGTCGTCGGTGGCGTCCTTCTGCTCGACGATGGAGCCCACCTTGCCCTCTGCATCGCGCAGCACCCGGCCGTACCCGGTCGGGTCATCGACATCGGCCACCAGCACTGCCAGCCGGCCCGGCTGCGCCAGCAGGTCGCGCAGGGTCTGCGCGCGGATCAGCGGCACATCGCCGTACAGCACCAGCACCTGCGCGGCATCGGGAACCTGCGGCATTGCCTGCGCCACTGCGTGGCCGGTACCGAGCTGCTGGACCTGTTCGGCCCACTGCAGGTCGGGCTGGCCGGCGAAGTACTGACGCACCGCCTCGCCACCATGGCCGTAAACCACGTGGATGGCCGCCGGCTGCAGCTCGCGGGCCGTATCGATCACGTGCGCCAGCATCGGCTGGCCGGCGATCGGCTGCAGCACCTTCGGCAGCACCGACTTCATGCGCTTGCCGGCGCCGGCGGCGAGGATGATGACGTGCAGGGCTTGGGTCATGGGAGCAGCAGTCCGTAGTTCGTTGCCGGTGATTCTAGAGCGTGGGCCGTTAACATGGGCATCCCTCCTCCTTCACCACGCCGATGAGCCTGCTCCGCCAGGGAAGCACCTACCTCGTGATCGGGCTCGTGCAGCTGCTGGTCGATTGGCTGGTGTTCGTGGTCGCCACCGCGCTGGGCATGCCGGTCGCGCCGGCCAACATCGCCGGTCGCCTGGCCGGCATGCTGCTGGGCTTCTGGCTCAACGGCCGCTACACCTTTGCCGAGGCCGGCACCCGCAAGCTGGGATGGAAGCGCTTTGCACGTTTCTTCGGGCTGTGGCTGCTGCTGACGGCGACGAGCACGCTGCTGGTCAGCCTGGTCGACCAGGCGCTGGGCCTGCAATTCACGTGGCTGGCCAAGCCGCTGGTGGAAGGCGGGCTGGCATGCGTGTCGTTCCTGTTGATGCGCTACGTGGTGTATCGCTGAGACGAGGCGGGAATCGGGATGCCGGATTGGGGGCGGGAACCGGAACGGTAGAGTCGACTGTCAGTCGACTGCTCTTCCGTGAGGTCGCGAAAATCCCGAGCTGCGCGCGGTAGTCGACTGACAGTCGACTCTACCCCGTCGGCTCTACCCAATCGGCCCTGCCCCGCCCCAAACAAAAACGCCGGCACAGGGCCGGCGTTCTCGTGGATGCAGCGCGAACCTCAGTGCTTGAGATTCTTGCGCAGGCGTTCCAGTGCCTGCAGCTGGACGACGGCTTCAGCCAGCTTCTGCTGGGCTTCGGCCACTTCCATCGCTTCGCCGCGGTTGGCCAGGATGCGTTCGGCTTCTTCCTTGGCCTTGCGGACCGAGGCTTCGTCGATGTCCTGCGCGCGGATCGCGGTGTCGGCCAGCACGGTCACCACCTGCGGCTGCACTTCCAGGATACCGCCGGAGATGGCGAAATCCAGCTGCTCGCCGTTCGGCGTGGTGACCACCACCTTGCCCGGCTTCAGGCGGGTGATCAGCGGCGCGTGCTTGGGCGCGATGCCCAGTTCACCCAGCTCACCGGTGGCCACGACCAGGGTCGCTTCGCCACGGAAGATTTCCTGCTCGGCGCTGACGATGTCGCAACGGATCGTGCTCATGCAAATCTCTTCGCTGTTCGCGGCGGCGCAATGCCACCGTGGGGGTCCACCGGCGCGGGCGGTTGCCCGGCGCCGGCGTCAGGTCGGGCAGGATCGCTCCCGCCCGTCCCGGATCAGGCCTTCTCGGCCATCTTCTTGGCCTTCTCGACCGCTTCTTCGATGCCGCCGACCATGTAGAACGCCTGCTCCGGCAGGTGGTCGTACTCGCCATCGACGATGGCCTTGAAGCCACGGATGGTGTCCTTCAGCGGCACGTACTTGCCCGGCGAACCGGTGAACACTTCGGCCACGTGGAACGGCTGGCTGAAGAAGCGCTCGATCTTACGGGCGCGCGACACGGCCTGCTTGTCCTCTTCGGACAGTTCGTCCATGCCCAGGATCGCGATGATGTCCTTCAGTTCCTTGTACTTCTGCAGGGTCTGCTGGACGCGCTGGGCGGTGTCATAGTGCTCGTGGCCGATCACCAGCGGATCCATCTGGCGGCTGGTGGAGTCCAGCGGATCGACGGCCGGGTAGATACCCAGCGAGGCGATCGAACGCGACAGGGTGACGGTCGAGTCCAGGTGGGCGAAGGTGGTCGCCGGCGACGGGTCGGTCAGGTCGTCCGCGGGAACGTAGACGGCCTGGATCGAGGTGATCGAGCCGTTCTTGGTCGAGGTGATGCGCTCCTGCAGGACGCCCATTTCCTCGGCCAGGGTCGGCTGGTAACCCACCGCGGACGGCATACGGCCCAGCAGTGCCGACACTTCGGTACCGGCCAGGGTGTAGCGGTAGATGTTGTCGACGAACAACAGGACGTCCTTGCCCTTGCCGTTTTCGTCCTTCTCGTCGCGGAAGTACTCGGCCATGGTCAGGCCGGTCAGCGCGACGCGCAGGCGGTTGCCCGGCGGCTCGTTCATCTGGCCGTACACCATCGCCACCTTGTCCAGGACGTTGGAGTCCTTCATTTCGTGGTAGAAGTCGTTGCCCTCACGGGTACGCTCACCCACGCCGGCGAACACGGACAGGCCGCTGTGCGCCTTGGCGATGTTGTTGATCAGCTCCATCATGTTGACGGTCTTGCCGACGCCGGCGCCGCCGAACAGGCCGACCTTGCCGCCCTTGGCGAACGGGCACATCAGGTCGATGACCTTGATGCCGGTTTCCAGCAGCTCGGTGGCCGGGGACTGGTCTTCATACGACGGCGCAGCGCGGTGGATTTCCCAGTTGTCGCTGGCAGCGACCGGGCCGGCTTCGTCGATCGGACGGCCCAGCACGTCCATGATGCGGCCCAGGGTGCCGGCGCCGACCGGCACCGAGATGCCGCGGCCGGTGTTGACGGCAACCAGGTTGCGCTTCAGGCCGTCGGTGGAACCGAGGGCGATGGTACGCACCACGCCGTCGCCCAGCTGCTGCTGGACTTCGAGGGTGATCTCGGTGTTTTCGACCTTCAGTGCGTCGTACACCTTCGGCACCGATTCACGCGGGAATTCGACGTCGACGACCGCGCCGATGATCTGAACGATCTTGCCCTGACTCATTGCTGCATCCTCTAATGTGTGCTTTGAACGAACGCGGTCAGACTGCTGCCGCGCCGCCGACGATTTCGGAGATTTCCTGGGTGATCGCTGCCTGGCGCGCCTTGTTGTAGACGAGCTGCAGGGTGCCGATCAGCTTGTTGGCGTTGTCGCTCGCCGCCTTCATCGCAACCATGCGTGCGGCATGCTCGGAGGCGACGTTTTCCAGCAGTGCCTGGTACACCAGCGACTCGATGTAACGCGTCATCACGTGCTCCAGCACGGTCGCGGCATCGGGTTCGTACAGGTAGTCCCAGTCGTGGTGAGCGATCTGCTTCTCGGCCGGCGGCAGCGGCAGCAGCTGATCGAAGCTGGCCTTCTGCACCATGGTGTTCACGAAGCGGTTGTAGACCAGGTACACGCGGTCGATCTTGCCTTCGGTGAAGGCGTCGAGCATGACCTTGATCACACCGATCAGCGATTCCAGCTTCGGCACGTCGCCGATGTGGGTCACGCTGCCGACCATGTTGACCTTCACGCGGCGGAAGAAGGTCGATGCCTTCTGGCCGATGGTCACCAGGTCCACTTCGGCACCCTTGTCCTGCCATGCCTTGGCTTCGCCCAGCATCTTGCGGAACAGGTTGTTGTTCAGGCCGCCGGCCAGACCGCGATCGGAGGAGATCACGATGAAACCGACCCGCTTTACCTGCTCACGCTCGACCAGGAACGGATGCTGGTAGTCGGTGCTGGCCTGGGCCAGGTGACCGATCACCTGCTTCATCGCCTGCGCGTACGGACGCGAGGTCTTCATCCGATCCTGCGCCTTGCGGATCTTGGAGGCCGAGACCATTTCCAGGGCGCGCGTCACCTTGCGGGTGTTCTGCACGCTCTTGATCTTGGTTTTGATTTCGCGTCCGCTTGCCATCTCTTGTTTCCCGTGGCGCGGGGCTGATGCCCCGCGTTGTTCAACCGTTTGTCATCTGGTCCAGCGGAGCCGGTGGCTCCGCTCTACAGGACCGCGATTACCAGCTGCCGGTGGTCTTGAACTCGGCGATGCCCTTCTTGAAGGCACCTTCGATGTCGTTGTCCCAACCGCCGGTAGCGTTGACCTTGCTGATCAGCTCGCCCTGGGTATTGGCGAAGTGGGCGTGCAGGCCTTCTTCGAACGCCAGCAGCTTGTTGACCGGCACGTCATCGAGGTAGCCCTCGTTGACGGCGTAGATCGACAGCGCCTGGTTGGCGATCGACATGGGCGCGTACTGCTTCTGCTTCATCAGCTCGGTGACGCGCTGGCCACGCTCCAGCTGCTTGCGGGTCGCTTCGTCCAGGTCCGAGGCGAACTGCGCGAACGCAGCCAGCTCACGGTACTGGGCCAGCGAGATACGGATACCGCCCGACAGCTTCTTGATGATCTTGGTCTGGGCCGAGCCACCGACGCGCGACACCGAGATACCGGCGTTCACGGCCGGGCGGATGCCGGCGTTGAACAGGTCGGTTTCCAGGAAGATCTGGCCGTCGGTGATCGAGATCACGTTGGTCGGAACGAAGGCGGACACGTCGCCGGCCTGGGTTTCGATGATCGGCAGCGCGGTCAGCGAGCCGGTCTTGCCGGTGACCTTGCCTTCGGTGAACTTCTCGACGTATTCCTCGGACACGCGGGCAGCGCGTTCCAGCAGGCGCGAGTGCAGGTAGAACACGTCACCCGGGTAGGCTTCGCGGCCCGGCGGACGCTTCAGCAGCAGGGAGATCTGGCGGTAGGCGACGGCCTGCTTGGACAGATCGTCGTACACGATCAGCGCGTCTTCGCCGCGGTCCATGAAGTACTCACCCATGGTGCAGCCCGAGTAGGCGCTGATGTACTGCATGGCAGCCGATTCGGAAGCGGTCGCGGCGACCACGATGGTGTGGGCCAGCGCGCCGTTCTCTTCCAGCTTGCGCACGATGTTGGCGATGGTCGACGCCTTCTGGCCGATCGCAACGTACACGCACTTGATGCCGGTGCCCTTCTGGTTGATCACCGCATCGATCGCCATGGCGGTCTTGCCGGTCTGGCGGTCACCGATGATCAGCTCGCGCTGGCCACGGCCGATCGGGATCATCGAGTCGACCGACTTGTAACCGGTCTGCACCGGCTGGTCGACCGACTTGCGCCAGATCACGCCCGGAGCAACGCGCTCCACCGGAGCGGTCAGGTCGGTGCCCAGCGGGCCCTTGCCGTCGATCGGCTCGCCCAGCGCGTTCACGACGCGGCCCAGCAGTTCCGGACCGACCGGCACTTCCAGGATGCGGCCGGTGGTCTTGGCGACATCGCCTTCGCGCAGGTGCTCGTAGTCACCCAGGACCACGGCGCCGACCGAGTCGCGCTCCAGGTTCAGGGCCAGGGCGAAGGTGTTGTTCGGCAGTTCGATCATTTCGCCCTGCATCACGTCGGCCAGACCGAAGATGCGCACGATGCCGTCGGACACGCTGGTCACGGTGCCTTCGTTGCGCGATTCCGCGGCCAGCTTGACCTTCTCGATGCGGTTCTTGATCAGTTCGCTGATTTCGGAGGGGTTGAGCGTGGTTGCCATCGTCAAGTCCTAGTGCCGGCAGCGGGGCCGGACGTTAAATGAATTCAGTTAGCGAGCGCGGTCTGCAGACGGGCCAGCTTGCCCTTCAGCGAACCATCGATGACCACGTCGCCGGCGTCGATCACGGCGCCGCCGATCAGCGAAGCATCGACCGCAGTGGTCACGTCGACCTCGCGGTTGAAGCGCTTGCGCAGCGCGACCTTGATCGCGTCCAGCTCGCCGGCCGACAGCTCGGCAGCCGAGGTGACGGTGGCCTTGACCACGTGCTCGGCTTCGGCGCGCAGGGCGTCGAACATGCCGGAGATTTCCGGCAGCAGCGGCAGACGATGCGATTCGGCCAGGATGGCCAGGAAGCGCGAGTAGGTCTCGCCGTGGGACACCGGCGCCAGCAGGGCGACGGCGTCGTCACGACCCAGCTCCGGGTTGGCGAGCAGGGCCGCCACGCGCGGGTCGGCGGCGACGTGGGCGGAGAACGCCAGGGCTTCCGACCACGGCGCGAACGCGCCTTCGTCGCGCGCGGTCGCGAACGCGGCGCGGGCGTACGGGCGGGCAAGCGTGAGGGCCTGGCTCATCCTTAGATCTCCGAGGCCAGCTCGTCGAGCAGCGCCTTGTGGGCGTTGGCGTCGATTTCGCGCTTGAGCAGCTTTTCGGCACCGGTCACGGCCAGCGCGGACACCTGCTTGCGCAGATCTTCACGGGCACGGTTGGCGGCGGCGTCGATTTCAGCCTGGGCCAGTTCCTTCTGACGGGTGGCTTCGGTGATCGCTTCGTTGCGGGCAGCATCAACGATCTGGTTGGCACGCGCATGGGCCTGATCGATGATCTCGTTGGCCTTGGTGCGGGCTTCCTTCAGCGCTTCGTTGACCTTCTCCTGCGCCTGGGCCAGATCTTTCTGGCTGCGGTCGGCAGCAGCGAGGCCTTCAGCAATCTTCTGCTGGCGCTCTTCGATCGCGTTCATCAGCGGCGGCCAGATCTTGGTCGCGATGATCCAGATCAGACCAGCGAAGGCCAGCGCCTGCGCAAGAAGGGTGAAATTGATATTCATGGTTAGCTCGATCGCTGGTTTCGGGGTGGACGCGCCGCCGAAGCGGCACATCCGGCCTTCATCCGAAACCGGGTGCATCAGCACCCGGTCGTCTCAAACCGCTGTATCAGCCGGCCAGAGCCTTGGTGACGGCGCCAGCGAAGGCAGCCGACAGCGGGTTGGCGAAGGCCAGCAGCAGGCCAACGGCGACCGAGATGATGAACGCGGCGTCGATCAGGCCGGCGGTGATGAACATGCGGACCTGCAGGACCGGGATCAGTTCCGGCTGGCGGGCGGCCGACTCCAGGAACTTACCAGCCATGATGGCCAGACCCAGACCGGCGCCCAGCGCGGCCAGGCCGATCATGATGCCGACGGCAAGGGCGGTGGAGCTCTGAATCTGCGCGAAGTTGGTCAGGACGGCGAAGTACATGGTTATCTCCAGGAACTTAAGTTGCTAAGGGTGATGAAACGGATGAAGGTTGAAACGCGTTGAAGCTTGAAACTCAGTGAGCGTCTTCCGACAGGCTCAGGTACACGATCGACAGCATCATGAAGATGAAGGCCTGCAGCGGGATCACCAGCAGGTGGAACAGCATCCAGCCGAGGCCGAACACACCACCGGCAATGGCACCGAAGAAACCGGCACCACCCAGCACCCAGATCAGCAGGAACACGATTTCGCCGCCGAACATGTTGCCGAACAGTCGCATCGCCAGCGAGATCGGCTTGCTCAGCCACTCGACGATGTTGAGGATCAGGTTGAACGGCATCATCCACTTGCCGAACGGCGCCGTCAGGAATTCCTTGATGAAGCCGCCCAGGCCCTTCGACTTCAGTGCGAAGAACAGCATCAGGAAGAACACGCTGATGGCCATGCCCAGGGTGGCATTGACGTCAGCGGTCGGGACCGGCTTCCAGTAGTGCACGCCCGCCCATTCCAGCGGCTTGGCAATGAAATCGGCCGGGATCATCTTCAGCAGATTCATCAGCAGAATCCAGAAGAAGATGGTGATGGCGATCGGCGTGACCAGCTTGCTCTTGCCGTGGTAGGTGTCCTTGGCCTGGCGGTCGACGAACTCCAGGCAGATCTCGACGAAGGCCTGCCACTTGCCCGGCACGCCGGCGGTGGCCTTGCGGGTGCCCAGCCAGAACGCGACAACGATCACCAGGCCCATCAGGACCGCGGTGAGGAAGGTATCGACGTGGATATGCCAGAACATACCCTCACCCTTGCCGACCGGCGCGGTCAGGTTGTGCAGGTGATGCTGGATGTAGCTGGTAGGGGTTAGAGCCTCGCCCGCCATGTGTCCGGAACCTTCAGTTAATTGAATTCTGTCAACGCCTGGCCATCGCCAGGACCTGGAACATCAAGCCGACGGCGATACCGGCCAACAGCGCCAATGCAGGCAGCTTGAAGACCAGGAACCCCACCAGCAGGACGCCGAAAACCACGACCCACTTGGCCACGATCGCAATGATCAGGCGAGCCATCGCCGATCCTGCGGCCACCGCACCACCCCCCAGCGCCATCCTTGCCGCCACCCAGCCACCGGCCGAAATGGCCACACCGGACGCCAGCGCGCCGAGGGCATATTTCGGACCGACCAGCAGGAAGGCCAGGGCCAGGACAGCGACCGCGGCCAGCGGGTAGACCGCGGCGCGCAGCATCAGTCGCCGACCCGCATCAACGGAGTTCAGCACAGGACGTCCCGCGTGGTTGCAAGTGGAAGGCTGAGGCGGCTACAGCAGGGGGGCCTCATCGAGCCGCCAAATTATAGCAATGGGACAATTTGCGAGACAACCGCTGCCTGTTCATCCCGGGAAGCCGCAAGTTGCGGTAACGGTTACATTTTTGCGTACCACCCGGGGGACAATGACGTCCGCATGATGCTGCACCGCAGTATTGAACTTTGGTCGCAGGCGAGGAACTTTCGCCGGATGCGCGGGTCCGATCTTTCGACCTGCCTGCAGCATCCTCGTCGGCTCCACCCCGCAGGTCCCACGATGGCCCCGAAGCCCGTCTCCGGGGCCATCTTTTTGCATCGTCGCGACAGCACTGAACCGTGCACATGCCGTGGACCATACGTTCACGGATGGTGGACGGGCCTGTCCGGCACAGTGGTCTTCATTCTGATGAACCACTGCAAGGACTCTTCGATGCGCCCCGTACCCACCCTGCTCGCTCTCTCCCTGATCGCCGCCGGCGCCTCGTTCGCCACCGCTGCCCACGCCGCCGAAGGCGACGACCGCTTTGCCCTGCGCCTGGGTGCGATGAACATCGACTCGGACAACACGCTCCGCGGCAAGACCAATGTCGCCGGGCAGGACATCGGTTTCTCCGAGGACTTCAAGCTGGGTGGCAAGGAGTGGGAGCCGCGCATTGACGGCATGTTCCGCATCAGCAACCGCCAGCGCCTGCTGTTCAACTATTTCAAGTACGACAAGGACCGCCGCGAGACCCTCGGCCAGGACATCTCCTTCGGTGACGTCAACGTGCCGTCCGGCAGCTTCGTCAAGGGCGAACTGAAGTACCAGGTGGCCAGCCTGGTCTATGACTACTCGGTGGTGGACACCGATACGTTCGACCTCGGCCTGCAGCTGGGTGCCGAGTACGCCAAGGTCAGCACCAAGGCCTACGCCGACCTCGGCACCGTGTACGAAGGCCAGTTCCTCAACGAGAAGACCGACGGCGTGGCGCCGGTGGTCGGTGCGCGATTGAGCTTCACCCCGTCCGAGAAGTGGATGATCACCCTGCAGGGCCAGTACCTCAACACGCGCTGGGGCAGCTTCGATGACTACAAGGGCGATCTGAGCCGCGCCAACGCCATCGTCGATTACCGCTTCACCAGGAACTTCGGTGTGTTCGCCGGCTACGACTGGTTCAAGCTCGATGCGGACAAGAAGGGCAGCGACGGCACCATCGGCCTGAAGCAGGAATTCAAGGGCCCGGTGGCCGGCGTCAGCTTCGTGTTCTGACACCCGCCCCTTCCACGGCTCTCTCTCTCCTGGCGCGGCCTCCGGAACATCGGGGCCGCGTTTTTTGTGGCATCGTCGAGCAGAGAAGCAGGTTGGCCGAGCGCGGGGGGAGAGGGGCTTGCGTGCGAATGTCCCCCGGCGCCGGCCTGCGGCCGTCACCTCCTCCTTTACTTCGCACACAAGCCCCTCTCCCCCCGCGCATCAGGCATCCGCGCGGCCCAGGCAGTGGCTCTGGACTGTCCGCAAGCCGAGCCGCTGCGTGGGTGGCCGGCGTCTGGACAAAGTAAAGGAGGAGGCGACCACCGCAGGCGGACGACGGGGGACATTTGTCCAGACGCCTGCCACCTGCGCAGCGGCCCAGACCTTCGCGGTGGCAGTTACCGTAGACGCAGGCGTGGTCGAGCGCTGGAGGGACCGGGGGCTGTCTGCGAATGTCCCCCGGCGCCGGCCTGCGGCCGTCACCTCCTCCTTTACTTCGCACCCAGCCCCCACTCCCTCCGCGTGTCAGGCATCCAGGCGGCCCAGGCAGTGGCTCTCGACTACCCGCAAGCCGAGCCGCTGCGTGGGTGGCCGGCGTCTGGACAAAGTAAAGGAGGAGGCGACCGCCGCAGGCGGACGACGGGGGACATTTGTCCAGACGCCGGCCACCCACGCAGCGGCCCGAACGCTCGCAATGAGAGTGATCGAAGCTCAACAAAAAAACCCCGGTAGATGCCGGGGCTTTTCGTTCGGAACGGCGCGGGCGCCTTACTTCTTCTTCGGCATGTACAGATCGGTGATCGTGCCGTCGTAGATTTCCGAGGCCATCGCCACCGATTCGCTCAACGTCGGGTGCGCATGGATGGTGTGGCCGATGTCTTCGGCTTCGGCACCCATCTCGATGGCCAGGCCGATCTCGGCCAGCAGGTCACCGGCATGCACGCCGACGATCGCGCCGCCGATGATGCGGTGGGTCTCCTCATCGAAGATCAGCTTGGTGAAGCCCTCGGTGCGACCGATGCCGATCGCGCGGCCGCTGGCGGCCCAGGGGAACTTGGCCACGCCGACCTTCAGGCCCTTGGCCTTGGCTTCGGTCTCGGTCACGCCCACCCAGGCGATTTCCGGGTTGGTGTAGGCCACCGACGGAATCACCCGGGCCACCCACTCCTTCTTGTGGCCAGCGGCCACTTCAGCAGCCAGCTTGCCTTCGTGCGTTGCCTTGTGCGCCAGCATCGGGTTGCCGACGATGTCGCCGATGGCAAAGATGTGCGGCACGTTGGTGCGCATCTGGCGATCAACCGGGATGAAGCCACGCTCGGTGACCTGCACACCGGCCTTCTCGGCATCGATCTTCTTGCCGTTCGGCGAACGCCCGACGGCCACCAGAACACGGTCGAAAGTGCCCTGCGCCAGCGCCGGTGCCTGGCCTTCCTCGGCCGCCTCGAAGGTCACGGTGATGCCCTTGGCATCGGCGGTGACGCCCGAGGCCTTGGTCTTCAGGTGCACTTCGATGCCCTGCTTCTTCAGGCGGTCGGCCAGCGGCTTGACCAGGTCCTTGTCGGCGCCCGGCATCAGCTGGTCCATGAACTCGACCACGGTGACCTTGCTGCCCAGTGCGCTGTACACAGTGGCCATTTCCAGGCCGATGATGCCGCCGCCGACGACCAGCAGCGAGCCCGGCACTTCGGCCAGCTCCAGCGCGTCGGTGGAATCCATCACGCGCTTGTCGTCCCACGGGAAGTTCGGCAGCTTCACCGCCTGCGAACCAGCGGCAATGATGCACTTCTGGAAGCGCAGCAGCTGGGTGCTGCCGTCTGCGGCGGTGATCTCCAGTTCGTTGGCCGAGAGGAACCTGCCGACGCCCTGCACGTTGCGGACCTTGCGCTGCTTGGCCATGCCGGCCAGGCCCTTGGTCAGCTGGTTGACGACCTTTTCCTTGTACTGGCGCAGCTTGTCCAGGGTGATGGTCGGCTTGCCGAACTCGACGCCGAAATCGCCGGCGTGGGCGACTTCGTCGATCACCGCGGCAGCGTGCAGCAGCGCCTTGGACGGAATGCAACCGACGTTGAGGCAGACGCCGCCGAGGCTGGCGTAGCGCTCGACCAGCACCGTATCCAGGCCGACGTCGGCGGCGCGGAAGGCGGCGGTGTAGCCGCCCGGGCCGGAGCCCAGCACGACCATTTCGCATTCGATGTCGGCCGGCTTGCCACTGGACAGCGCCGGCTTCGGTGCCACCGGCTCGGCCGGGGCGCGGTGCGAGGGGGTCACCGGCGGCTTGCTGGCCGGAGCGGCCGCAGCCGGAGCCGGCGCAGCGGGCTTGGCGGGGGCATCGGCGGCGCCTTCAGCGTCCAGCACCACGACCACGGCGCCTTCGGACAGGGTATCGCCCAGCTTGACCTTGATCTCCTTGACCACGCCGGCCGCCGAGGACGGCACTTCCAGGGTGGCCTTGTCCGACTCCAGGGTCACCAGGCCCTGGTCCTTCTTCACCGTGTCGCCGACGGCGACCAACACTTCGATCACCGGAACATCGCTGTAATCGCCGATGTCGGGAACCTTGACTTCAATCGTGGCCATGGTGGTTTTCCTTGTGCCCGGCCGGCATGGCCGGCGGGCTGTCACTGCATCTGTTCACGCGGCCGCGCCAGGGGCAGCGGCCGCACGGTGGGGGCGAAGCGATGCCTTACAGCAGCACGCGGCGCATGTCGGCCAGCACCTGCGACAGGTACGTGGTGAAGCGTGCGGCCAGGGCGCCGTCGATGACGCGGTGGTCGTAGCTCAGCGACAGCGGCAGCATCAACTTCGGCGCGAACTCCTTGCCATTCCAGACCGGCTGGATGGAGGACTTGGACACGCCCAGGATGGCCACTTCCGGTGCATTGACGATCGGAGTGAACGCGGTGCCGCCAATGCCGCCCAGCGAGCTGATCGAGAAGCAGCCGCCGCTCATGTCGGCCGGGCCCAGCTTGCCGTCGCGCGCCTTCTTGGCCAGCTCGCCGGTTTCCTGCGCGATCTGCACCACGCCCTTCTTGTCCACGTCGCGGATGACCGGCACGACCAGGCCGTTCGGCGTATCGGCGGCAAAACCGATGTGGAAGTACTTCTTCAGGGTCAGGTTTTCACCGCTGGCATCGAGCGAGGCGTTGAACTCCGGGAACTTCTTCAGCGCCGCGGCGCTGGCCTTGATCAGGAAGGCGAGCATGGTCAGCTTGATGCCGGCCTTCTCGTTCTCCTTGTTCAGTGCGACGCGCAGGCTTTCCAGGTCGGTGATGTCGGCCTGTTCGAACTGGGTGACGTGCGGGATCATCGCCCAGTTGCGGGCCAGGTTCGCGCCGGAGATCTTCTTGATGCGCGACAGCGGCTGGACTTCGGTCTCGCCAAACTTGCTGAAGTCGACCTTCGGCCACGGCAGCAGGTTCAGGCCTCCACCGGCAGCGACGGCAGCACCACCGGCAGCCGGCGCGCCACCGCTCAGCGCGGCCTTGACGAACTTCTGCACGTCAGTCTTGGTGATGCGGCCCCCCTTCTCGGTGCCGTTGATCTGCAGCAGGTCCACGCCCAGCTCGCGGGCGAACACGCGCACCGCCGGGGTGGCGTACGGCACCTTGGCCGGCAGCACGCCATCGGCGTTGAACTGCACCGGCGGGCTGGACGGGGTGCCGGCCGAAGCGATCTCGCGCGCCGCCAGCTTGTCCGGCTGTGCCGGCACAGCGACCGGCTCGACCTTGGTGGCGGTCTCGGCGGCAGCCGGAGCAGCGGCAGCCGCCGCCTTGGTCGGTGCCGGCGCGGCAGCGCCTTCGGCTTCAATGATGGCAACCACGTCGCCCTGCGACAGGTTGTCGCCCACCTTGACCTTGATCTCCTTGACCACACCGGCCACTGACGACGGCACCTCCATCGTGGCCTTGTCGCTTTCCAGCGTGACCAGGCCCTGGTCCTTCTTGACCGTGTCGCCGACGGCGACCAGCACTTCGATGACCGGGATGCCGGCGTAGTCGCCGATGTCCGGCACCAGCGCTTCCACTGCGCCACCGCTGGCGGCCGGAGTGGCCGGAGCGGCCGCCGCAGCGGCGGCCGGGGCCGGCGCGCTCTGGGTGGCAGCAGCCGGGGCAGCGGACTTGGCCGGTGCCGGTGCGGCGGCGGCCGGCGCGGCGGCTTCGCCTTCGGCCACTTCGATCAGCGCCACGACCTTGCCTTCGGACAGGCTGTCGCCCACCTTGACCTTCAGTTCCTTGACCACGCCTGCCACCGAGGACGGCACTTCCATCGTCGCCTTGTCGCTTTCCAGCGTCACCAGGCCCTGGTCCTTCTTGACCGTGTCGCCGACGGCGACAAGCACCTCGATTACCGGGATATCGCTGTAGTCACCGATATCGGGGACAAGTGCTTCCTTGATTTCGGCCATGGGGATAACTCCGGCAATCTGGTGTAGGGAAACGTCTATTGTGCGGCCAGCGGGGTCCAGCGCCAACCGTTACAGGTGTTTTCAGTACGCACGCAGCCGGGACAGGCCGTTGCCCACGGGTCCCGGCCGCGACCAGTCGGTAGCGTATTGTCCGGACGATGTCCGCTTCATGTCGCCAGTGCGTCTGCAACCGGCTGCCAGGCCTGGCGCAGGCGCGGCAACGACCACGCCGCATTGGCCGGGCTGGTCGAGGGCAATGCAACCACCTGTGGCGGGGCCTCCAGCTGCGGCAGCACCCAGCGGTGGAACGCCTGCCATGATGCAGCGCCATTGCAGCCGATCAGCGTCAGCTCAGGCAACGTGGCGATCAGTTCCGGCAGTGCATTGGCCACTTCCGTGCCACGCACGATGTCCGCGTCCAGGCTGCCTCGGCGCTCGCAGCGACCGATCACATCCCACAGACCGATGCCCGCGGCATTCAATGCCTGCAGCCGCGCGGCGTAGGCCAGATCCGCGTCGAAACCACAGATGTCGGCCATCAGCGGCCAGAAGCGGTTGCGCGGATGGGCGTAATAGCGCTGCTCCTGCAGGGACGCCACGCCCGGCATCGAGCCCAGCAGCAGCACCCTGCACTCCACGTTCACCTGCGCTTGCAAGCCAATGCACAACGTTGCTGTGCTCACATCTTCTCCAACTGCATGAATGTCCCCGAGCGCCAGAAACCCCATGAATACAGGCGTTCCGTACCGGTCGCTGAACAAGGAAAACTATTTTTTAACGTGCGTCGGATTCGATTCATGTTGGGGCGACTACGGTGTGCTCGCCCCGCAACCGGGGGCCCAAAACAAGAAACATTAGGAGATACCCCCATGCGCTCCATCCGTATCCTGAGTCTCGCCCTGCTGACCTCCGCCGCCTTCGCGCCGGCCGCTTTCGCCCAGGACAGCAGCAGCACCGACACCGCGTCGGGCAAGCATTTTGCCGTTGTTGGCGGCATCTCGCTGCTGGAACCGAAGAACGACCCGATCTCCGGCGTGAAGAAGACCGATGGTGGTCCGGCGCCGACCGTCAGCTTCAGCTACTACATCAACGACAACTGGGCCGTTGAACTGTGGGGCGCCGCTGACAAGTTCGACAACAAGTTCAAGGGCCCGAACAACGCCCGCCTGGGCTCGGTCGAGCAGCAGCCGGTCGCGCTGAGCGGCCAGTACCACTTCGGCCAGGCTGACAACGTGTTCCGTCCGTTCGTGGGCGTCGGCTACTACCAGTCGAGCTTCAGCAACGAGAAGCTGGGCAACGGCGCTGACACCGACATCCGCTTCAAGGATGCCAAGGGCGTGATCGGCACCGTCGGCGTCGACATGAACATCAACTCCACCTGGTTTGCCCGTGCTGACGCCCGCTACATGCGCGCCCGCCCGGACATCAAGGTTGGCGGCGAGAAGATCGGCGAAGCCAAGATGGATCCGTGGACCGTCGGCTTCGGCATCGGCGCCCGCTTCTGATCCAGGCTGCACCTGCTTCACTGATGCAACGCGACGGGCCCTTCGGGGCCCGTCGTCGTTTCCGTCACCGGCGTTCTGTAGAGTCGAGCCCATGCTCGACTGCCTTTTTGTAGAGTCGAGCCAAGCCCCCTATCCCGAGTCGAGCGGCGGGCTCCGCGCGCATTGCGATGCGTTACGTTCAATGGCGCCCACGGTCAATGGTGGCGCGGCTCGGCTCTACAGACACAGGACGCGGAGACACGATGGACGACGTCGACCTGCTGGTGATCGGTGGCGGCATCAACGGTGCCGGCATCGCCCGTGACGCCAGCGGCCGCGGCCTGCGCGTGCTGCTGTGCGAGCAGCACGACCTGGCCGCGCATACCTCCAGCGCCAGCAGCAAGCTGATCCACGGCGGCCTGCGCTACCTGGAACAGGGCGAGCTCGGGCTGGTGCGCAAGGCGCTGGGCGAACGCGAGGTGGTACGCCGGCAGGCGCCCCATCTGGTCCATCCATTGCGCTTCGTGCTGCCGTGGGAACCCCATCTGCGCCCACGCTGGATGCTACGCGCGGGACTGTGGCTGTATGACCACCTGGGCCGTCGCAGCCCGGCATTTCCCGCCTCGCGCGCCCTGGACCTTCAGCGCGATCCGCTCGGCCCCTGGCTTTCCCCGGATCTGCGGCAGGCCTTCAGCTACGCCGACGCGCAGGTCGATGACGCGCGACTGGTGCTGCTCAACGCCCTGGATGCCGCGCAGCGGGGCGCACAGGTGCGTGTGCGCAGCCGCTGCATCGACCTGCAGCCCTTGCAGGGCCGGTGGCAGGCGGTGCTGGAATCCGCTGATGGCCAGCAGCAGGTGACCGCGCGCGCCGTCGCCAATGCGGCAGGGCCGTGGGCCGGCGGCCTGCTGGAACGGATGGAGGCACGCAGTGGCGGCCCCGCGCTGCGGCTGGTACAAGGCAGCCACATCGTCCTGCGCCGGCCCTGGCCCGATGACAGCGCGTGCCTGCTGCAGCAACCCGATCGACGCGTGGTGTTCCTGTTGCCCTTCGCCCACGACCACCTGCTGGTTGGCACCACCGACACCGACTATCGCGGCGACCCGGCGCGCTGCGGCGTGCTGCCTTCAGAGGTGGCGTACCTGTGCGAAGCGGCCAACCGCTACCTGCATGAACCCATCGCGCCGGAAGATGTGGTCTGGCAGTTCGCCGGTGTCCGCCCGCTGCTGGCTGATCCCGATCCGCGCGCGGCAAGACTCAGCCGCGATTACCGCCTGCAGCTGCAGGTGGACCCGGCACCGGCGCTGCATGTGCTGGGCGGCAAGCTGACCACCTACCGGGTGCTGGCCGAGGAAGCGCTGGAGCTGCTGCGGCCCGCCCTGCCGCAGATGGGAGCGGCGTGGACAGCAGACGGGGACCCGCTGCCAGGCAGCGACTGGGGCGACGCCGCGCAGGCGGGCGCGCATCTGCAGGTATCGGCACCCTGGTTGCCCGCAGGTATCGCGCGACGCTGGGCCGGGGCCTATGGCAGTCGAAGCGCGGAACTGCTGCAGGGTGTACGGGGCCTGCACGATCTTGGCGAGGCGTTTGGCGGCGGCCTGCATGCCCGGGAAGTGGCCTTTCTACGCGAGCATGAGTGGGCGCGCACTGCCGAGGACGTGCTGTGGCGAAGGAGCAAGCTGGGGTTGCGGCTGGACGCTGCGCAGGTGACACGGCTGCAGGCGTGGATCGAACACTCCACTCTGTAGAGCCGAGCCATGCTCGGCTGCGTTGTGCAAATGCAGCCGAGCATGGCTCGGCTCTACAGAGAGAAAGGTAAGTTACCCTGACTGCTCTACCGGAGACGCTGCATGACGCCCCGCTACGTGCTGGCCATCGACCAGGGCACCACCAGTTCGCGCGCGATCCTGTTCGACCGTGCCGGCGACATCATCGGCAGCGCGCAGCGCGAGTTTGCACAGATCTTCCCGCAACCCGGCTGGGTCGAGCATGACCCGCGCGAGATCCTCACCAGCGTCTATGCCACGCTGACCGAACTGCTCAGTCGCGGGCAGATCGACCCGCGCCATATCGCCGCACTGGGCATCACCAACCAGCGCGAAACCACCGTGGTCTGGGACCGTGCCACCGGCCAGCCGATCCACAACGCCATCGTCTGGCAATCGCGGCAGAGCCACGCCATCTGTGAACGACTGAAGTCCGAAGGCCATGAAGCGCTGATCCGCGAGCGGACCGGCCTGCTGATCGATGCCTATTTTTCTGCGACCAAGGTGCGCTGGATCCTCGACCACGTGGAAGGTGCGCAGCAGCGCGCCGAACGTGGCGAGCTGCTGTTTGGCACCATCGACAGCTGGCTGGTGTGGAACCTCAGCGGCGGCCAGGCGCATGTGACCGACTACAGCAACGCGGCGCGCACGCTGTTGTTCAACATCCACACGCTGGACTGGGATGACGATCTGCTGGCCCTGCTCGACATCCCGCGCGCGATGCTGCCGCAGGTGCGCGACTCCAGTGCGGTATACGCACACACCCGGCCGCAGTTCTTCTTCGACCACCCGATCCCGATCGCCGGCATCGCCGGTGACCAGCAGGCGGCACTGTTCGGCCAGGCCTGTTTCCAGCCGGGCATGGTCAAGAACACCTATGGCACCGGTTGCTTCATGTTGATGCATACCGGTGCGCAGGCGGTGCGGTCGCGCAACGGCCTGCTGACCACCATTGCCTGGGGCCTGGACGGGCGCGTGGAGTATGCGCTGGAAGGGTCGATCTTCATCGCCGGCTCGGTGGTGCAGTGGCTGCGCGACGGACTGCGCATGATCGAACGCGCCAGCGACAGCCAGGCACTGGCCGCGCAGGTGCCCGACAGCGGCGGCGCCTATCTGGTGCCGGCGTTTGTCGGCCTGGGTGCGCCCTATTGGCGCAGTGATGTGCGCGGTGCGATGTTTGGCTTGACCCGTGGCACGGGCAAGGCGCATTTCGTGCGCGCCGCGCTGGAAGCGATGGCCTACCAGACCCGCGACGTGCTCGATGCCATGCAGTCCGATGCGGGCATCGCACTGACCGAGCTGCGCGCTGATGGCGGTGCGATCGGCAACGACTTCCTGGCCGGCTTCCAGGCAGACATCCTCGGTGTGCCGCTGCTGCGGCCGCGGTTGACCGAAACCACCGCGCTCGGTGCGGCCTATCTGGCCGGCCTGGCCGTCGGGTTCTGGTCAAGCCGCGAACAGATCGCTGCACAGTGGGGCCTGGACCGGCGCTTCGAGCCACAGATGGAGGTGTCGCGGCGCGAGAAGCTGTATGCGGGATGGCAGCAGGCAGTTGCCGCCACCCTCGCCTTCCACGTCGATTGAAACTGCAATGCCCTGCCCTGCTGCGGCACGTGGAGTGACACGGAAGAGCCGAGCGATGCTCGGCTGCCGTTGGTGAAATGCCGGAAACAGCAGAGCCGAGCGTGGGCTCGGCTCTACAGGGCAGGCAGTGTCGACCAAGGTCGACACCCACCATTCAAATCAACAGATCAGCCGCAATCAGAACGCCGGCAGCACCGCGCCCTTGTACTTGCTCTCGATGAAGGCCTTCACCTGCGGGCTGGTCAGGGCCTTGGCCAGCTTCTGCACACGGGCGTCGTCCTTGTTGTCCGGGCGCGCGACCAGGAAGTTCACGTACGGCGAATCCTTGCTCTCGATCGCCAGCGCATCCTTGGTCGGGTTGAGGCCGGCGTCCAGCGCATAGTTGGTGTTGATCAGGGCCAGATCGACCTGGTCCAGCACGCGCGGCAGCATCGCCGAGTCCAGCTCGCGGAACTTCAGGTTCTTCGGGTTGGCGGTGATGTCACGCTGGGTCGACAGCGCGTTGGCCGGGTCCTTCAGCTCGATCACGCCGGCCTTGTGCAGCAGGATCAGCGCGCGGCTGTTGTTGCTCGGATCGTTCGGGATCACCACGTCGGCACCGTCGCGCAGCTCGGCCAGCGACTTGACCTTGCGCGAGTACGCACCGAACGGCTCGATGTGCACGCCGATCACCTTCACCAGGTCGGTCTTGCGGTCGCGGTTGTAGGCATCCAGGTACGGCTCGGTCTGGAAGTAGTTGGCGTCCACCTGCTTCTGCACCAGCTGGTCGTTGGGCTGCACGTAGTCGTTGAATACGCGCACGTCCAGGTCCACGCCTTCCTGCTTGAGGATCGGCTTGACCACCTCGAGGATCTCGGCATGCGGCACGGCCGTGGCGGCCACCACCAGCTTCTGCGAGGGCTCGCCGGACTTGCCGCAGGCGGTCAGGGCCAGCGCAGCGGCGAGCAGGGACAGCAACAGGGTCTTCTTCATGGGGGACGGGGTTCTCGGGGGGAGTGTCAGGATTTTTCGTAGTTGCTCAGGGCCAGCTCAAGCAGCGCCTTGGCCTGCTCGCGCAGCATGATCGGCTCGATGATCTCGGCATCCGAACCATAGTGCAGCACGTCCATCAGCAACTCTCGCGAGACGCTGTACGGCACCTTCAGTTCGTAGCGGCCATCGGCCAGGAAACGACCCTGCTGCTTGGAATGCCAGTGCTCGTCGGCCACCCAGCGCGCAGCCTTGGCGCTGAACAGGATGGTCGCCCAGCCCTTCGGCGCACCCGAAAAAATGCCATAGCTGGCGCCGAGCTGCTCGTCCAGCTCGCTGTCGGCGACATCGCGGGCGGCACTGTCGATTACCCGTGCCTTGTGGATGCGGTCCACCGCGAAACTGCGCAGCGCCTCGCGGTCATGGTCCCAGGCATCCAGGTACCAGTTGTCGCGATAATGGGTCAGGCGCTGCGGCGAGACGGTGCGCTTGGTCGGCTCGTCGGTGGAGCGGGCGCGGTACTCGAACGCCAGCTGACGGCGCTCCAGCACCGCCGAGGCCACGCTGCGGAAGCTGCCTTCATCGAACTTGCGGCCACGGTGCGGAATCACCCGCACGCGATCGACCGGCCAGCTGGAGACACCGGCCTGGGCTGCCAACAGGCTCTCGATGCGCTGCTGCAGCGGGGCCAGCACCGACGACAGCACGCCACCGCCGGTGCGCGCCAGCAGGTGCTGCGAGGCCAGCAGGGCATGCAGCTCCTCCGAGCTGAGCCACAGGCCGGGCAGCTCGAAGCGGTCGCTCTCGTCGGCCTGGTAGCGGAAGCCGGCCTCGCCGTCGCCCTCGATCGGTGCCATCAGCGCATCGCGCAGGAAGGCCAGGTCGCGGTAGACGGTGGCACGGGAACAACCGAGCTTGTCCTGCAGCGTCGCCACCGTCACCGGATAGCGCGCGGACTTGAGCAGACGATGCAGGGCGGTGATGCGTTCGTATCGGTCCATACCCCCGATTATGTCCGAGTCGCGGGTCTTGTGTGGGACGTTTGGGCTATCGTGGTCGCCCCCACCCCATGGAATGCCCGATGCGCCGGTTGCCTGCCCTGTCCCTGCTGGCCTGCCTGCTGCTGGCCGCCTGCGATCGCGCGCCGGCGCCGGCGGGCACCGAGGCCCCGGTACCCGCCGCCGATCCGGCACAGGCGGTGCTGGGTGCCAGCCAGCGTTTCGCCGCCCTGCGCAGCTTCCACGCCGAACTGGAAGTGCTGGGCGCGCCGCAGCGGGTACGCAGCGCCATGGACTTCGTTGCACCCGACCGTTTCCGGGTGGAGACCCCGGCCGGGCCGCAGACCATCATCGGCGACACCCTGTTCCTGCAGGCCGACGGTGCGATCCGCCAGGTGCCGGCCCCGCCCGGCCTGCTCGAGCAGTGGCGCAACCCGCTGCCGGCCGACGCCCTGCCCGCCGACCTGAAGGCCGAAGATCTCGGCAGCCAGGCGCTGGACGGGGTCGAGACCCGTCACTACCGGCTGCGCGGCAACCAGCCCGGCGAACGCCTGGAGTACTGGGTGGATGCCCAGGGCCTGCCACGCCAGATCGTGCGCAGCGGCAGCAGCAATGGCCGCAGCTTCCAGCTGCGCCTGCGCTATTCGCGCTTCAACGACCCCGCATTGCGTGTCGATCTGCCCTGAATAGGCGATCGCGGCAACGTTCGCTGAAGCACGCTTTGGATCGATTCGGACCGCCATCACGCTTCCAGTATCATCACCGGCTGTTAACCGTTCCGGAGAAGCCTCGATGTCCCTGCGCGTGTCCCTGCTGATCCCCCTGCTGCTGTGTGCGCCGCTCGCATACGCGCAGGATGCCTCCGAACTGGCGGCGATGTCCTCGCCGTGGAGCGGCAGCGGCGGCGAGCTCGGCTTTGCCTCGGCACGCGGCAACAGCAGCACCGAGAGCTTCAACGGCCGCCTGCGCCTGCGCTACACCGACGGCGACTGGGTGCACAGCATGGACCTGTTCGGCCTGCGCTCCAGCTCCAAGGTGACCGAGACCAACGACGACGGCACCACCACCCGCCGCAGCAACACCACTGCCAACCGCTACACCGGCAGTGCGGGCAGCGCGCTGCAGCTGGGCGAGCACCGCCAGCTGACGGCCACGGTGCGTACCGAGCGCGACGACTTCGCCACCTACGACCGCCAGAGCTCGTTCGGTCTGGGTTACGGCACCCGCCTGTGGAACACCGAGCGCTTCTATTTCGACGCGCAGATCGGCCCCGGCGTGCGCCGTACCCACAGCACCGAGGATGACCGCACCCGTACCGGCATGATCGGCCGCGGCCAGTTCGACCTGAAATACTCGCTGACCGACAACACCGACCTGGTGAACACGCTGCTGGTCGAATCCGGTTCGTACAACACCTTCGGCCAGAACGACTTCGGCGTCTCGGTGAGCATGAACGAGCACCTGGCGCTGAAGGCCGGCTGGCAGGCGCGTTACAACAGCGACGTCGCTGTCGACAAGCGCAAGACCGATACGCTGACCACGATGAACGTGGTCTACAAGTTCAAATAAGAAACGGGCGCCAAGGCGCCCGTTCTTCATTTCGGTAGTGCCGACCGCTGGCCGGCAACAGCGTTCAATCGGCGGCATGAGGTTGCCGGCCAGCGGCCGGCACTACCTGCGGTGCCTCAGACGTTCAGCAGTTCGCCAGCACCACCGTCCAGCAGCAGCTTCGCCACCCGCTGGCCCAGCGCTTCCGGATCACGGGCCGGGCCCACCGCTTCGGCACGCACGGCGCGGCCATCACTGGCGCTGCCGACCAGGCCCTGCAGGTGCAGGTCGTCGCCCTGCCACTGCGCGATCGCCGCCACCGGCACGTGGCAGCTGCCATGCAGCGCGCGGTTCATGGCCCGCTCGGCTTCCACGCAGGCGCGCGTGGCGGCGTCATCAAGCGTGGCGAACAGCGCCATCAGGCGCGTGTTGCCTCCGTCGCACTCTACCGCCACCGCGCCCTGCGCCGGCGCCGGCAACCACTGCGGCGGTTGCAGGCGCGCGACGATGCGCTCGCCCAGGCCCAGGCGCTCGAGGCCGGCCACCGCCAGCACGATGGCGTCGTAGCCACCGTTGTCGAGCTTGGCCAGGCGGGTGTTGACGTTGCCACGCAGGTCCAGCAGCTCCAGGTCCGGGCGCAGCGCGCGCAGCTGGGCCTGGCGGCGCAGCGACGAGGTGCCGACCCGCGCGCCGATCGGCAGCGCGTCCAGCGAGGCGTACAGGTTGGAGACGAAACCATCGGCCGGGTCGTGCCGGGTCAGCATCGCCGGCAGCGCGAAGGGCGCGTCCAGTTCCATCGGCACATCCTTCAGCGAGTGCACGGCGCAGTCGGCCTCACCCCGCAGCATGGCCAGCTCCAGTTCCTTCAGGAACAGGCCCTTGCCACCGATGGCGGCCAGCGAGCGGTCCAGCACCTCGTCACCGCGGGTGCTCATCGGCACCAGTTCCACGTGCAGGCCGGGGTGGGCCTGGCGCAGGCGGTCGGCGACGTGTTCGCTCTGCCAGAGGGCGAGCGGGCTCTTGCGGGTAGCGATGCGGACAGTTTCCATACGGTCATTATCGCGCCTTCGGCGCGGATACGGCCAACGGCGGAGCCCCTCGTGGCTGGCTGGGGGGCGTGAAAGCAACAGCCGTGCTTGGCCGGGCGGGATGGACTGCGCAGGGGCCGCTGCAAGTACGTCCATGTAAGCTCGGTCGCCGCATCCATGCGGCTCACGCCCCTGCGCAACCCATCCCGCCCGGCCTCTGACAGTTTCCGTGTGCGCCAGCCACGGAAGATCAAAAGAAAAGAGCAGAAGCAAAAGCAACAGCCGGCGGCTTCCGGGGTCAGATCCCTTTTCCGCAGGAAAAGGGATCTGACCCCTCTTCCCCACCCGATAACAACAATGCCTTTGCCGTCCGACGCTGGACGAATGTAAGGGTTGGGCCGGGGTGGGGCGGCGGGACCGTTGGCGCCATGGATGGGTTTACGGCGTGTCCCACAACCCCACCCCGGCCCGGCCCAGCACGTAGAAGCACCGAGCCATGACCCGCTGTTGCTGTTGCTGTTGATTTCACAGCAGTCGCGGCCGCAGGCCGCGCGGAACTCTCACAAGTGCCGCAGTTCCTGCTTCAGCGTCGCCACGCACCGGCGGCTGACTTCCAGCGGCTGCTTGCCATGCCGCAACACCGCCTGCACCTGCCCGCTCGAGCCCCGACGCAGCTCCACCAGCTCGTGGCGCGCCACCAGGCAGTTGCGATGGATGCGGATGAAACGGCTGGCGAACTCTTCTTCCAGCGACTTCAGCGATTCCTCGATCAGGTCCTCGCCGCGTGCGTGGTGCACCACCACGTACTTCTCCTCGGCCTGCAGGTAGTGGATATCGTCCAGCGGAATCAGGCGCAGGCTGCCGCGCAGGCGTGCGCACAGCACGCTGCGTGCCTGCTGCCCGCTGTGCTCCTGCGGCCGGCCATCGCGGCCGGCCAGGAACGTGCGCGCACGTGCGATCGCCGCCGCCAACCGTTCGGCACGCACTGGCTTCATCAGGTAGTCGATCGCTGCGGCCTCGAACGCCGACAGCGCATGCGCATCGTAGGCGGTGCAGAACACCACCGCTGGCCGAGGTTCGAAGCTGGCCAGGTGGCGGGCCGCTTCCAGGCCATCCAGCCCGGGCATCGCGATATCCAGCAGGACCAGGTCCGGCTGCAGCTCCGCGCACGCGTGCAGGGCCTGCTCACCGTTGCCGGCCTCGGCCACCACGTCCACGCCGTCCTGTGCCGCCAACAGGCTGCGCAGGCGCTCGCGCGCCAGCGGTTCGTCGTCGGCGATGACTACCCTCACGATCGTTCCCTCACTGGATCGGCACTGTCACCTGGCAGGCATAGTAGCCCTCGCTCCAGCCAGCCGTCATCCGCGCGGTGCTGCCGAAGCGCCAGGCCAGCCGATGGCCGATGCTGTGCTGGGCATGGCCGGCGCCGCGTGCCAGCGCCAGCCCCGGCGCCTGCGGATCGGGTGCCGGGTTGCGTACGCGGATCTGCAGTTCATTGCCCTCGCGCGCCAGCTGCAGTTCGATGGTGCCGCCGTCGGGCAGGCGCGAGATGCCATGCAGCACGGCATTTTCCACCAGCGGCTGCAGTACCAGCCTTGGCAAGGGCAGGTCCCATGGCAGCGGCTCGTCGCGCTGCCAACGCACCTGCAGGCGTTCACCCAGGCGCAGCGATTCGATCGACAGGTAGCGCTCGGCCAGCTCGCATTCGTCGCGAAGGGTGGAATCACCCTCGCCCGCCCCCAGCGCGGCACGGAACAGATCGGACAGGTCCAGCACCGCGCGCTCGGCGACTGTCGGGTCACGATGCAGCAGGCTGGCGATCAGGTTCATGCTGTTGAACAGGAAATGCGGGCGGATACGCGCCTGCAGCGCGTCGGCCTGCGCGCGCGCGTTGGCCTGCACCTGCGCGGCCCAGCGATCGCTTACGTAGAAGTAGCGCAGCGCCAGCGCGGCGATCAGCGCCGTGGTTGCCGCGCTGCCGAGGGTGAAACGCCAGAAGCTGATGCCGCTGGCGAAGCTGTCGCCCAGCACCGCGTACAGCGCGTGCACGATGCCGGCGCAGACCACCGCGATCAGGGTTGCCAGCACGGTCGCCGCAATGGCGCCCAGCACCGGCGGCAGCCGCGACAGGGTCTGCCGCAGCAGGCACAGGCTGGCGGTCACCGCCAGCGCCAGCCACAGCGCGAATCCGCTGGCCGACAGCAGTTCGCCGAAGGTCCAGTGACGGCTGCCGTCCGGCGCCAGCGCCAGTACCACCACCACCAGCTCGGCCAGGCCGAGCATCGCCGCCAGCCGTGGCAGGCGGCACAGTTCCGGCATCCATGGCGGTGTGCTGGCCGGCGACATGGCTCAGGCGGCGCCCAGGCGTTCCTGCAGCCAGTCACCCAGTGCCTGGATCTCCTCGGCACAGACCTGGTGGGCCATCGGGTAACTGTGCCACGCCACATCCAGGCCCAGCGTACGCAGCGCCTGCGCGCTGTGCGCTGCGACGGCCTGCGGGATCACCGGGTCGCCACTGCCATGGGCCATGAACACCGGCACCTGCACCGCGCCGTCAACACGCGTGGCGCTGTCGGCTTCAGGCAGATAGGTGGACAGCGCGATCAGGCCGGCCAGCGGCGCGGTACGCGAGAGCGCGGCCGTCAGGATGATCGCCCCACCCTGCGAGAAGCCTGCCAGGAAGATCTTCTCCGGCGCGATGCCGCGCTCGATCTCGCGCGCGATCAGTGCGTCCAGCTGCACCACCGATTCCTGCACGCCGGCCATGTCGGCGCGCGAACGGAAGTCCATGCCCACGATGTCGTACCAGCCGCGCATCGGCACGCCGTTGTTGATCGTGATCGGCCGCACGGGTGCGTGCGGGAACACGAAGCGCAGCGCCGGCCAGTGCGGCCGCACCAGTTCCGGCACGATCGGCGCGAAATCATGGCCGTCGGCGCCGAGGCCGTGCAACCAGATCACCGACCACTGCGGCGAGGCGCCGGTTTCCTGTTCCACCGTTTGCAGCATGATGCGGCTCCTTCAAGTTCGAGCCGCATTATGCCGCTGGCGCGGGGCAATCAGTACAGCGGCGGTTGCTCGGCCGCTTCCCGCCGCAGCTGCGCGGCGCGTACCAGCACCGGTGGCGGGATGTTCTCTTCGGGGATATCGAGCAGGCCGAGGCGATGCAGGAAAGCACCGGGGCCGCGCGAGGAGGTCAGCGCCACCACCGGAACGGCCAGAACCATGCCGATCACCACCGGCGCCATCCAGGCCGCCAGCGACGGCGATACCGCCCAGGCCAGCACGCCCATGAAGGCGCCGAACACACCCAGGCCACCGTAGCCACGGATCAACGCCATCCACGAGATGCCGCCGTCGTCACGCTGCTGCGCGTCCCAGCCGGAATCGCGCCCGGACAACACTTCGGCCACGCCGCGTGACTGCACGTACATCACCACCGGCGCCATCAGCGCGGCGAGCACGGTTTCCACCAGCATCGATACGAAGGCACGGATCGGACCGCCACAACCGCGGCGGTCGACCGGGTCCAGCAGCATTGCCAGGTAGCCGAGCACCTTGGGCAGCAGCAGCACCGCCATGGTGGCGGCGAACAGGCGCACCACCTGCTCTTCATCCTGTGCGCGCCAGTACACGCTGGGCGACAGGTGCAGCAGGGCGTTGAAATCGATGCCTTCCTGGAACAGCGGGATGGCGATGCCGATCAGCATCAGCATCGCCCACATCGGTGCGGTGAAATAGTGGCCGATGCCGATCAGCATGTGCGTGCGGCTGATCCAGTGCAGCCCGCGGCTGCCGACCACCTTGCCGTGCTGCAGGTTGCCCTGGCACCAGCGGCGGTCGCGCACCAGCAGGTCGGTCAGCGTCGGCGGGCCTTCCTCGTAACTGCCACCGAGGTAGGGCACCATGTGCGCGGCCCAGCCGCCACGACGCATCAGCGCCGCTTCGACGAAATCGTGGCTGAGCACGTGGCCGCCGAACGGCTTGCGCCCCGGCAGCGCCGGCAGGCCGGCGTGGTCGGCGAAGGCACGGGTACGGATGATGGCGTTGTGGCCCCAGTAGTTGCTCTCGGCGCCGTGCCACCAGGCCACGCCGCGGGCGATCACCGGCCCGTACACGCGGCCACCGAACTGCTGCATGCGCGCGAACAGCGTGCGGCCGCCGATCACCGACGGCAGGGTCTGGATCAGTCCGACGTCGGCGTTGTGTTCCATGCCGGCCACCAGGCGCACGATGCTGTCGCCGGTCATCAGGCTGTCGGCATCAAGGATCAGCATCTGCGGATAGGCACCGCCGAAGCGGCGGACCCAGTCAGCGATGTTGCCCGCCTTGCGCCCGCTGTTGTCACCACGGCGACGATAGAACAGGCGCGTCTGCCCCTCCGGCACACGCTCGCGCAGCTCGGCGAACACCTGTTCCTCGGCAGCGGCGATGTCCTCGCGGCGGGTGTCGCTGAGCACGAAGAAGTCGAAGCGGTCGAGCTGGCCGGTGGCCGCCACCGACTCGTAGATCGCCTGCAGGCCCGCCAGCAGGCGGCGCGGGTCTTCGTTGTAGGTCGGCATCAACAGCGCAGTACGGCTGTGCACGGCCGGCAACGGCTTGTCCGGGTCGATGCCGAGCCGATAGCCCCGGTCGAACACAGCAGTCAGGAAGCCGGCCAGGGCGCTGGCAAAGGAGAGCGCGATCCAGGCAAACAGGCCGACGAACAGCACCAGCAGGCAGGCTTCGAGCACGCTGATGCCATTGGCCGACAGCACCCGCCACATCATCCGCGTAGCCACGGCGGTCATGCCGAGCGTGCCACCAAACAGGTACAGCCGGCGCAGGCCGATCAGGCGCGGCGAGGTGCGATGCCGCCGGACCTTCAGTGCGCCTTCGCGCAGGGTCTGTTCGGGCATCGGCAACGGCGATTCAGCGGGCAGCAGCGCCCAGCCGGCATCGAGCCGGGGCGTTCCTGCTTCCGCATGGATGGTCTGCACCCCCATCGTCGCTTACTCCGCGCCGTCGGCACGGCCGGCCATCCCGGCCGGGCTGCATGCACCAAGGTTCCCGGCGCGCTTTCCCGGCGCCCGCACTTGTCCTGGCTGTGTCGGCCTCACGCCGCACAGTCGATGTCTGTCACTACCGGAACCCACACGATCTCCAACGGGGCGGAATCGAAAATGCGGCCCAGTCTAGGGCCCAGAATGTAAGCCGGGTGCGAAGGTCTACACCGGGATTTGTCCCCATTCAGCAAATAGCAGGCGATCACGCCAGGGCATGGCCAGATGTCACTGCATCGCCCCCGGTACTGGATCGCAACAAACGCGAACGGTTATCATTTAATCAACCAGGCAGGTCACCGTCTTCCGCGCGGCCGCGACCCACCCAGCTGCGCCGGTCCTGACCGCGCACCCGACGACCCACGGAAGGGGGGGGCTGCCTGCTGTCTGCCTGCGCCTGCTGCTTCCACCGGGTCACCCCACCTCTCATGGAAGCCGTCATGTCCCTGTCGTCCCGTTCCCGTTCCGCGCGCCTGCCGCGCACCCGCCTGGCCACCGCCTGCCTGCTGGCGCTGCCCGGCCTGGCCGCCGCCTGCCTGCTGGCCCTGCCCGGCCTGGCCGCCGCAGAGGCCGCCGCCGATGCCTGCACCAAGGACTTGGATACCGTGGTGGTCACGGCTTCAGGCAGCCAGCAGTGGATCAAGGATGCCCCGGCCAGCATCAGCGTGATCAGTCGTGAGGACATCGAGCGCCAGCCGGTACCGGACCTGGCCGCCCTGCTCAGCCGCGTACCGGGCGTGACCGGCGGCCTCAGCGCCGTCGGCGAGCAGTCCAAGATCAAGCTGCGTGGCATGCCGTCCAACTACACGCTGGTGCTGGTGGACGGCAAGCGCATGGGCAGCTCGGCCTCGACCAACTATCGCCCCGACCTCGGCCGCCAGGACCTGAACTGGATCTCGCCGGACCAGATCGAGCGCATCGAAGTGGTGCGCGGGCCGATGTCGTCGCTGTATGGCTCCGATGCGATGGGCGGGGTGATCAACATCATCACCCGGCGCATCGGCGACGAATGGAACGGCAGCGCCACCCACAGCTACACCCGCCCGGCTGACGGCAAGCGCGGCGATACCCAGCAGATCGGCGCCACGTTCTCCGGGCCGCTGGGCGAACGCTTCGGCCTGCGCATCGGTGCCAACAGCATGCGCCGCGATTCGGACCGCTCCAACGGCGGTGTCTCCGGCAATGCCTACGCGGGCGAAAAGGACCGCAATGTCGATGCGTTGCTGCAGTGGAAGCTGAGCGACGCACAGGAACTGTCGCTGGAAGCCGGGCACGGCGTGCAGCAGGCCTTCATCGATGCGTCGCTGGAAAAGCAGGACGAAGGTGCCTGGGGTGCCAGTGAGCTCAAGCGCAGCTCGCTGGCGCTCAACCACGATGGCAAGTGGCGCTTCGGCAATTCGAAGATCAGTGCGTACTGGACCGAGTACAGGAACGGCATCGGTGCTGCCGGCCGTTCCGAAGCCACCGATACGATCATCGAGGGCAGCCTGACCACGCCGTTCACCCTCGGCGTTGAACACCAGTTCGCCGTAGGCGGCCAATGGAAGCGGCAGGAGCTGACCAACACCGACACCATCGGCCGCGCGCCGATCGACTATGCCGGCAACGCGGTCAGCGGCTCCACTCTGGACGTGGACACCTGGGCGCTGTTTGCCGAGGACGAGCTGAAACTGCACCGCACCCTGGCCCTGACCGTGGGCGCGCGCCTGGACCATCACGAGCAGTTCGGCGGCCACGTCAGCCCGCGTGCGTACCTGGTCTGGCACCCTGCCGAACAGTGGACGATCCGCGGTGGCGTCTCCAAGGGCTTCCGTGCGCCCAGCCTGACCGAGAACTCGGCCAGTGCCGCTACCCAGTCCGGGGGCCGCGGCTGCACCTCGCTGATTCCGCTGGGCTACACCCGTGGCGGGTGCTACATGGCCGGCAACCCGGACCTGGATCCGGAGACCAGCACCAACCGCGAGATCGGCATCAGCTTCGACAATGACCTGATCGATGTCGGCGTGACCTATTTCCACACCGACTTCCGGAACAAGATCGAGTACGCACCGCTGGGCCGGTTCAACGGCATCTGGTGGACGCGCATGAACAACGTACAGCGCGCGCGCACCCGCGGCATGGAAGGCAACCTCAACGTCCGCTTCGGCGAGCAGTGGCGCTGGCGCACCTCGGCGACCTGGATGAAGGAAGCCAGGAACCTGACCACCGGCCGCAACCTGATCGATACGCCGGAGTTCTCCGGCTATTCGTCGCTGGACTGGGCGCCCAGCACGGTGTTTTCCGGCAGCCTGTCGGCGCAGTACACCGGCAGGCAGACCGGCACCGCCACGACCTTCCTCAAGGCCTATACGCTGTATGACCTGACCGCGGCATGGAACGTCAACGAAGTGCTGACCCTGCGCGGTGGCGTCAGCAACCTGGCCGACAAGAAGCTGTATGCGGAAGGCTCCACCGACTACTTCGTCGCCGGGCGCAGCTACTTCCTGAGCATGACCGCGCGGTTCTGACCGGCGGCACGCGCCGTGATCGCGCTGGCGACATGCCAGCGCGATCGACGGTGTTGCGGGTTACTCGCTTTCCAGCGCGGCCGGTGCCGCATCCCGCGTGGCGGCCGTGCGCGCACGGTCCATCGCCACCGCCAGTTGCTGGCGTGCGAGCAGTTGTTGTGCCTGCACCACTTCAGGTGTCGGCAGGAGCACCGGTCCCGGTGCGTTTTCCGGTGTAGCAGGTGTGGTCATGCAACCTCCATGGACATCCCGCCGCCGCACGGGTTCAGCCGGTGCGGCAGCGGAACTGCGCACCCTATCCTAAAAACAAGGCGGGCGGGTGACGGCGCGGCGCTTGGCCGCAGGCGCGCGAACAAGGCAGGCGTCACATTCTTGACGCTAGCGCTTGGATCCTGAATAGGACTTGCCCTATCATGAAAACGTTTTCTCACAGGGATGTTTCCCAATGAATACCACTGACCTGTCCCAGTTCAGCCCGAAGTGGCAGTTCCGCTTCAACTTCTTCCGCCAGCACGGCGCCCCCAAGAACCCCGGCTTCAAGCAGGCCTGGAAGGCACTGTCCTTTGGTGACCGCCTGAAGATCAACCTGAACTTCTTCGCGTTGTTCTTCGGTGCCATCTACCTGCTGATTCTCGGCATGTGGCGCAAGGCACTGGTGGTGATCGGCATCAACATCGCGCTGGCCATCGTCACCATGTTCCTGCCGGATGTCGTCGGGCGCATGCTGTTCATCGCCATGAACCTGCTGGTCGCCTCCAGCACCAACTACAGCTACTACCTGGAGAAGGTGGAAGGACGCGCCAGCTGGAACCCGTTTGAAGGAATGTTCTGAGCCATCAGACCTGCGCAGGATGCGCGGCAAGGATGCAACCGACGCCCGGCACCCGCCGGGCGTCTTCGTTTCCGGCATCAGGCCGCGCGGCGGGCCATGCCCTCCGGCTCGGCCTGCAGGCGGAAGCGCGACACCGCCACCGCCAGCTGCTCGGCCTGCTCCTCCATCGCACGGGCGGCGGCACTGGCTTCCTCCACCAGCGCGGCGTTCTGCTGAGTGGTTTCGTCCATCTGCACCACGGTCTGGTTGACCTGCTCGATGCCGGCCGACTGTTCGCGCGACGCGGCCGAGATCTCGGCCATGATTTCGTTGACCCGGCCGACCTGACCGACGATGTCCTGCATGGTGCGCCCCGCACCGTGCACCAGCTGCGCACCGGCACCGACCTGGGCCACCGAGGCGTCGATCAGCTCCTTGATCTCCTTTGCAGCACCCGCCGAGCGCTGCGCCAGCGCCCGCACTTCACTGGCCACCACTGCGAAGCCACGGCCCTGTTCACCGGCGCGCGCCGCTTCCACTGCCGCGTTCAGCGCCAGGATGTTGGTCTGGAACGCGATGCCATCGATCACCGAGATGATCTCGGCGATACGCTGCGAAGACGCCTCGATCTGCTCCATGGTGTGCACCACCTGGCTGACCACCTGGCCGCCTTCGCTGGCCACACCCGCTGCGGAACCGGCCAGCGTGTTGGCCTGCAGCGCATGGTCGGCATTCTGGCGCACGGTGGAGGTCAGTTCTTCCATCGACGCGGCGGTTTCTTCCAGGTTGGCGGCCTGCTGTTCGGTGCGGCGCGACAGGTCGCTGTTGCCGGCGGCGATCTCACCGGCGGCCAGGCGGATGCTGGCCGCCGACTGCTGGATCTGGCCGACGATCTGGGTCAGCTGCTGCACGGTGCTGTTGGCATCGTCGCGCATCACCGCAAACACGCCGTGGAAGTCGCCCTGCATGCGGGCACTGAGGTCACCGGCGGCGATCGCGCGCAGCAGCGTCGACAGTGCCGCCAGGTTGTGGTCGCTGACCTGCATCATTGTGTTCAGCGTCTCCACCATGCGGCGGAAATCATGGTCGAAGCGCAGTGCATCACCGCGCACGGCGAAGTCACCGGCGGCGGCGGCGGCGGCCAGCTGCTGGATCTGCTCGTTGATCGCAGCCAGGTTGCGCTTGGTGGTCGCCATTGCGGCAGTGAACACCGCCTTCTCGCCCGGCAGCGCTTCCATGTCCACGCTGAGGTCGCCCACGGCATAGCGCTGCATCACTTCAACCAGGCGCTGGGTGACCGCATTGCTGGAGGCCACCAGCTGGTTGCTGTCGGCCACCATGCGGCCGTACTCGCCCGGGAAGGCCGCAGCATCCATGCGATAGCTGAGTTCACCGGCATCGTGGCGGCGCGCCATTTCGGCCTGCGCAGCCATCACCGACTGCAACTGCCCACGCATGCCCTGCATTGCGTCCAGCAGGCGCCCCACTTCGTCGTTGCTGCGCGCCGGCAGCGTGCTGTCCAGCTTGCCGGCGGCGACATCACCGGCCACGCGCACCGCTTCGGCCAACGGGCGGATCGCCAAGCGGCGCAGCAGCACGTAGACACCGGCGCTGAGGGTCAGCGCGGCGATCACGCCGACCAGCAGGGTCAGCCACAGCAGCTGGCGTGCCTCAGACACGATCACCGCATGCGGCATCACCACGCCCAGCGCGAAGCGTTGCGGGGCGTCGCCCACGCGCAGCGGCACATACACGCGTACATTGCCGGCCGCATCGGGGCTGAAGGCCTCGAACGGACGGTCGGCGGCGATGTCGGCCAGCATGGTGCGGGTCAGGGCATCGTTGCGCGGCTTGCCGATCTCGGCGGCATTGGCCGAGGCCAGCACCACGCCCTTCGGCGACAGCAGTTCGACGCGGCCAGCCCCCATCGGCTTCAGCGTTGCCAGGTGCTTCTGCAGCGCTGCCAGCGAGAAGTCGACGGTGAATACACCGAGGAACCTGTCGTGCTCGATGATCGGCGTGCTCAGGGTGCTCATGAGCACCTTCTGGCCGGCGATGTCATAGGCGTAAGGTTCGCTGACCTTGGGCAGCTTGTCGCGGCTGGGCACCATGTACCAGTCACCGGAACCGCTGGCAGTCTCGGTGTAGTCGGTCATCACCGACTGCTGCGGTTTGCCGTCTTGCCAGGCCCAGTAGCTCATGTAGCGGCCGGTGGCATCGTGTGCTTCGGTATTGACGAACTCCGCATCCTTGCCGTCGAAGGCATCGGCCTCCCACATGGTGCTCTTGCCCAGCCATTGAGGATGAGCACGCAGCTGTTCGCCGAGCACCGCCGCCAGGCTGGCGCGGTCGGGTATGTCACCACGGGCACGCTGGGCCAGCACGGCCTCGACCATGGCGTCATTGCTGGCGAAAGCCGTGCCCAGATCAGCCGCCACCTGGCGCGCCTCAGCGTTGGCCTCGCTGGTCATGGTCTGGCGCGAGGCGCTGATCAGACTGGCGCTGGCCTGTCGGTAGATCAGGAAGGCGGTCAGGCCGAAGCACAGCAGCGCGATCACGGCGGTGCCCAGCATCAACTTGTGGGCGATGCTGCCCGGGCGTTGGGCAGTGGCAGAGCGGGAAGAAGACATGGGAGGGTCCGCAAGCAGTTCAGGACGACCGGCACCACGAGGGCACCGCGCAGGCGCGCGATCCGTCGCGCAGGCCACCGGCAGCCGGGGCGCGCCCGGCGCTGGAAGCGCACTGGGTTAGCGGCCGCCCGCCAACGAGGTTGAGGCGGCCGGCCTGCACATTCCTGAATCCGCTCAGGGTCGGCTCAGCGTTCCCCCCTCGCTATGCCCTCACTCGGCCACGCGGTCCTTGATCCACTGTGCCCGCGGCAGTACCTCGATGCTGCCGACGGCATACTGCTGCAGTACGTCGTCCGGCCCGAAGCACGGTTGCCAGCCCAGCTCGCTGCGCAGGCGGGCACTGTCATAGACACGGTCGATGCTCAATGGCAGCGGCCAACCACGGCGTTCGAACTCGGCCAGCAGCTGCGGCGCGCGACGGGCCAGCACGCTGCGCGGGTGGGTGGCCAGTTCCAGGCAGTCCTCGCGCCGGAACGGCGTCGGTGCGCAGGCGAGATAGCGCGCGAACCGGGCGCCTTCGTCGAGCAGCAGTGCAGCATGTGCGCTGGCCACATCGCGGGCGTCGATGCCGCGATGCAGGCGGAACATCGCCATCCGTTCGGGCGGTTCCGGGAAACACCGGCCCATGCGCAGCACGCGAACGCTGAAGCCCGGCGTGGCGGCGGCTTCGGCCAGGGTCTCTGCCTGCAGCTTGGTACGGTGGTAGATCGTGCGCGGCAGCGGCTCGGTGTCTTCGTCGATCCAACGGCAGCCACCGGCCACCACGGCATGGCCATACAACGCAGTGGTGCTGGTCAGCACGAAGCGCCGCGCACCGGCTTCGCGTGCCGCCTGCAGCAGGTGTGCGGTGGCCTCCACGTTGATCTGCTGGAACACCGCATCCGGCACCAGGCCGACATGCGGGGCATGCAGGGCCGCGGTATGGATGACCGCATCCACGCCCTGCACCGCGCGCGCGACGGCCTGCCGATCGCTGACATCGGCAATGATGCGCGTGGTGGCAAACGGACTGCGGTCCAGCCCCACCACTTCGTGGGCGGCCGCCAACGCACCGAAGATCGCGCGCCCGATGCGGCCGGAACTGCCGGTCAACAGAATCTTCATTGAGTCCATTCACTCGAAGCGCCCGGGAACTACCGGGATGCTTCGATTCTAGGCATGCAATCGCGCATCCGCGATAGGACAGCCATGCAATCGTGCGTTCATCTTGACGACTTCGCAGACGCCAGCAGTTGCCGCGCGATGAACAGCGGATCGTCGCCGCCGGCCACATCAGGCCTCACGCCAGTACGTTCCCAGTTTCCACCGGTGCGCAGATTGATGGGTTGCCGGTCGGGAATACTGATCTGATAGCCATCGGGCAGCAGCACAGGATCACCAAACATATGCGCGGAACCGCCACTGCGCGTGCCGACAATCCGCGCGCGGCCCAGTGCCTGAAGCGAATAGGCGACGAACTCGGCCGCCGAACCGGTGCGGCGGTCGATCAGCACCACCAGCGGTTTCAGGTACGCAGGCAGGCTGGCACGCGGCAGCAGTACCGGCGTGCGCCGGCCGCGCTGGTCCAGCTGCTGCACCGCGTCGATCTTCGCGTCCAGCAGCGTGCGTACCAGCAGGTCGGCACTTGCATCGTCGCCGCCCCCGTTCTGGCGCAGATCCAGCACCAGGCCATCGGTGTCGGCCAGCAGGGAAAGGGCCGCAGCGAACTTCGGGCGCGCCAGATCCAGCGGATAGAAGGTACTCAGGCGCAGGTAACCAATGTTGCCCTCCATCACCCGCACCTCGCGCACGCCGGCACCATTGCTGCGGGCATCGGCGCGCCAGGCCATCAACCAGTCGTCCTGGCCGGCCGCTGCGTCCACGCGTTCAACGTGGAAGTGGCCATCGAACATGTCCAGGTCCTGGTTCAGGCGTGCGCTGAACGCAACCGGATCCGAACAGCTGTCCGCATAGCGCTGCTGCACCGACCAGGTGCGTAGGGCATCGGCGATACGGGCGCCCTCCGCCTCGTCAAGGTACTGCGCCTGCACGGCGGTGGCCGCCGCGCGCAGCACTCCGTCCTGCGCCGGGCAGGCCCCTGCCAGCAACGCAACGAGCATCCAGGACACGGCCATCAACCACCTCCGCGTTGAAGATATATAAGCGCTTATATATCATCCTGGTCATGGATCTCCAACACGCCACGCTCGGCACATTGCTGCGCGCCCTGCTCGACCAGCTGGACCCGGCGGTCGAGCACGCCTACCGGGACCTGCAACTGGACTACCGGCCCCGCTACACACCGGTGCTGCGCACGCTGATGGCGCAGGGCCCCTGCCGGATCAAGGACCTGGCATCGGCCTGCGGGCTCAGCCATTCGGCGCTCAGCCAGACCGTGGCGGCGATGGTGCGCGATGGTTGGCTGCACGCGTCCAGCGGCGACGATGGGCGTGAACGCATCCTGCAGTTGAGCCCCCGCGCACAGCGCGCGATGCCTGCGCTGCAGGCGCAATGGCAGGCCACCGCGCGTGCGGCGCGCAGCCTCGATGCCGATCTGGGGCAGCCGCTGGAGCAGGTACTACGCGACGCCCTTGCAGCGCTCGCACAGCGGCCCTTCGCGCAGCGCCTGCAGGACGCCCGCCAGCCCTGAAGCCTTACTGCTCTGCGGCCATTTCGATTTCGCTGAGGAAGGTCCAGCCGCCGTTGCCCAGGCGCAGCTCCAACGTGCGCCCTGCGCGGCCGGCTGTCCGGCCTAGGTGAAGGGTGCAGTTCGTCCTGGCCACGCAGGGCGGCGCGCGCAGCAGCGTACCTGCGCCGTGAAAAGCAGTACGGTGCGGCGTGAAGGCAGCCGCACCGGTGCGGACACTCCGTTAGCCGGGCACCGGCAAGGATGAGCTTCCCTTCCATGCAACGGGAGCCTTCCCATGGCCGGCCAGCACCACGGCACTTCCCATCGTGGCTTCGCCTCGATGGACCAGGACAAGCAGCGCGCGATCGCCGCAAAGGGAGGACGCGCCGCGCATGCGTCCGGCAATGCACACGAGTTCAGCCCGGCCGAGGCACGCGTGGCCGGCCGCAAGGGCGGCGAGGCGATCAGCCGCAACCGCCAGCACATGGCAGCGATCGGCCGCGAAGGCGGGCACGCTCGCCACGCCAATGCACGGCAGCAGCGGCAAGCGGCCGAAGCGACGCCAACGAGGGACGGTCCACAACGCCAGCAGAGCTGACCGCGGCGCGTCCAGGCGCGCCTGGGCTGCCGGAGCAGCCCGGATGCCGCGAGCAGGGCCAGCACGCCGGTAGACGGTCATCGTCCCGCGCGCACCGTCAGGCGTGGCGAGGCACCATCCACCGCTCAGGCGTGGGCAAGGATGTTCAACAGCCGACCGAACGGATCGCGGACGAAGAAGCGCCGCACGCCCCAGGGTTCGTCGGCCGGGCCATATTCCAGCGCGATGCCGGCCGCGCGCATGCGCTGCAGCACGTCCTGCAGATTGTCCACTTCGATCGACAGGTCCGGCACCGGCGTGCCCGAGCCTCCTTCACTGGCGAAGCTGACCTGCGCCAGCGCACTGCTCTGCCCGCCATGGGTGACGATCCAGCCATGGTCCATCACCACCGGCATGCCGAGCAGCTCGCCATAGAACGCAGCGGCACGTGAGGGATCGGACGTGGCGATGTTGGCGACGACACGCTTGACGGCCATGTTCCACTCCACCAGGAAGAACGTGTCGAGACTGCCCGACCTTGCGCACGAACAGAAGAGCCCCGCCACGGACGAGGCCCGTCTTCAGCCGAGCATGGCTGGGCTTACACCGCGCCGCAGCGCTCCATGACACATCGATCGTATTCGTACTGGCATTCCATGGCATCACCACCACCGGACACACATGCCTGGTAAGCCTTCCAGCAGGGCAGATCGCAGGGCTGGACTGGTCCGGCCACGGCCACCGAGCCGCTGCAGGCCAACGCGAACACAACACCGGCGATCACTTTCCTGAAAGTGCGCATCGACATCGCTCCTTGATTAGCCTGGTGAGCCCAGGCCGGGCCACCTTAGCGCTGCACACGGGACGCTGGGTGAAGGCCGATGCCGCTCGACTCAGCGGTGCAGTAACCCCAGCACACGCAGCTGTCCGGCCAGCTCATCAATGTTGCGCCACGGCAGGATCGGCGAATTGCCGCGCTCGTCCGGCGGGTTGTCCGGCAGCGCATCGGACCAGCCACCGGCCCCCACCAGCGGCAGCAGCGGCCGCTTGTGCAGCCAGGCCAGGCAAACCTCCGAGATCGTACCGGCGCGCCCGCCGATCACGATGCAGGCATCACCGGCCAGGGCCATGATCAGGTTGCGCGCATCGCCCATGCCACAGGGCACCACCACCGTGGCGGGCCAATCGGCTGCCGGCATGCCGCTTTCCGGGATCACGCTGAGCACCTGGCCACCGGCGGCTACTGCCTGCTCGGCAGCTACCCGCGTAGCGGCACTGCCACAGCCGCTGACCAGCGTGATGCCCTGCACGGCCAGGAAACGCCCTGCTTCAGCTGCGCGCTCGAACGCGTCGCTGCCAGGATCGGCACTACCCAATATCGCCAACTGTGGTTTACGCAATGCGTTACGCATGGACGGCTCCAAGGCCTCGGCAAGAAAGGTCGCGGTGCCCGGCCCGGCGGAGCCACGTCGTGCACCGATCACAAAACATTAACACGTTCATAAAAATCCCTTCACATTACTGGGGGATATCGCCATGCCGTTGCGTTAACGGCCTTGATGTCCGTCAACCAAGGAAGTTGTCCGATGAATCACCCGCTGTACGGCCGTTCGTCCCGCTCCCTGTCGCACCGCCCGCTGGCGCTTGCCGTCGCCAGCTCGCTGCTGCTGGCCGCTGCACTGCCGGCCATGGCCAGCGAATCACTCGAGGCCTGGCAGCAGCAGCGCCAGATGCAGGCTGCATGGGCGCAGCCTGCTGCCAACGCTGCACCCGCAGCGACGGCCGCTGCACCTGCCGCCAGCAGCACCGCCGTTCTTGGCAACCCGGGCGATCCGGCCAGCTGGCGCAGCGATGAGTTCAACGCCGATTGGGGCCTGGGTGCGATGGGCGCGGACTACGCCTATGCACGCGGCCTGACCGGCAAGGGTGTGCGCCTGGCGCTGTTCGACTCGGGGTCCGCACTGGCGCATCCGGAGTTTGCAGGACGCAATACCTCCAGCATCACCATCGGTGCCGACTGCCCGACGCCGGGTGTGGTCGCGGGGACCGGTGCCTGCGGGCAGACCCGCGGCGAACAGCCCGGCTACAACTACTATGGCCTCGGTGCCGGCGTTCCGGCCGCACTCGCGGCACGCCTGATCGCGGCCGGCCAGCCCTATGGCTTCAGCTACGCCGACCACGGAACGCATGTGCTTGGCACCATCGGCGCAAATCGCAATGGCACCGGCATGCATGGCGTGGCCTTTGGTGCGGATCTCACCGCCGCCCGCGTGTTCGGCGACACCTACTATGAGTGGCGCCTGGATCCGGACAACTACTATCGCCCGCGCGCGGTCTACCGCACCGATCCGGATGACGCCGCCACGCTGGACATGTATGCACAGATCCAGGCGCAGGGCGTGCGTGCCATCAACCACAGCTGGGGCATCTCCACGCGCAACATGACCGCCGCCGCGCTGGACCAGCAGTACGCCAACATCGGTGCCGACTACGGCGTGTACGGCAGCATCTACGCCAGCAATGGCGATACCCCGGGCTCCACCCTCATCCAGGTCTGGTCGGCTGGCAACGGCAGCGGCGCCGTCGCCGGCATCACGGCCGCCATGCCGCGCTGGAAGCCCGAACTGGAACCGTACTGGCTGGCCGTGGCCAACGTCCGCCGGCCCAACGCCGCTGCGGGCGAAACGGACTACGTGATCGATGGAAGTTCCAGCATCTGTGGCGTTGCCGCCAACTGGTGCATCTCGGCACCCGGCACCGACATCGTCAGCACCATCGTTTCCGGGGATATCCAGGGCCGCATCGAAAACACCTCCGCCTACGTGCGGCTGATCATCGACAGCGAGAACACCCAGTATGTCTATGGCACCAAGACGGGCACATCGATGGCGGCGCCGCACATCACCGGCGCGCTCGGCCTGCTGATGGAGCGCTTCCCCTATCTGGACAACGCCCAGGTCCGCGACGTGCTGCTGACCACCGCACGCGACCTGGGTGCAGCGGGCATCGATCCGATCTACGGCTGGGGCATGGTGGATCTGAAGAAGGCCATCGAAGGCTATGGCTCGCTGCGCGTGGACACCAACGTGGTGATGAACCAGAAGGCCGGCGGCCTGAAAGTCTGGGAAGGCGATGCCTGGGACAACTGGACCAACGACATCGGTGGCCCTGGCAAGCTGACCAAATCCGGTATCGGCTGGCTGCGCCTGAGCGGCAACAACAGCTTCAACGGCGCGGTACTGCAGGACGGTACGCTGGAATTGAACGGCACCAACACCCTCACCTCGGCAGTCGAAGTACAGGGTGGCCAGTTGCTGCTCAACGGCAGCCTGGTCTCCACCGCACTGACCACTACCGGTGGCGTGAGCACGGTCAGCGCCAGCGGCGTGCTGAACAACAGCAACCTGGTGATCAACGGCGGCGTGGTGTCCTTCAACGGCACGCAGACCGGCGGCACCACCACGGTCGGCGCCAATGGCCTGCTGAAGGGCGTCGGCACGCTCGGCAATACCCGCGTGGACGGCATCATCGCGCCGGGCAACTCGATCGGCACGCTGACCATCAACGGCAACTACGTGCAGGGCGCCACTGGCGTCTATGCCGCCGAGCTGGCCCCGGGTGGCCGCAGTGACCAGTTGCACGTGACCGGCACCGCCACCCTTGGCGGCACGCTGGTCGCGCTGCCGGAGCCGGGTGTGTACTACCTCGGCGAGCAGTTCAACTTCCTGCGTGCCGACGGAGGCATCAACGGCCAGTTCGCCAAGACCGACTTCAGCGCGTTCTCCCCGTTCCTGCAGTTCAGCCTGGCCTACGGCACCAACGGCACGCGCATCGATGTGGCCCGTGGTGCATCGCTGACCACCGCCGCGCACACGCCCAACCAGCGTGCCGTGGCGGCCGCCGCCGACCTGCTGCCGATCGCCCAGGGTCTGCCCAAACCGCTGACGCAGCTGTTCCCGCAGCAGGTCGGAGGCGTGCTCGACGGCCTCAGCGGCGAGCTGCATCCGGCCACGGCCATCGCCCTGGTCGAGGGCAGCCGCTACGTGCGCGATGCCGCGTTGTCACGCCGTGCCGGCGCCGCCGCGCCCGGTAGCGACGTGGGTGACGCGACGGGTGCATGGGTGCAGGCCATCGGTGGCAACAGCAAGCTGGACGGTGACGTCAACACTGCCCGCACCGAAGCCAACAGCAACGGCCTGCTGGTCGGCATCGACCGCGAGTTCTCCGGCTGGCAGGTCGGCGTGTTGGCCGGCACGGGCCGCACCGACGTGAAGCAGCAGGAGCGTCGCGCCAAGTCGAAGATCGACAACACCCACTTCGGTGCCTACGCCAGCCACAACTGGGGCGGTTTCGGCCTGCGCGGTGGTGTGGCGTGGAGCAAGCACGAGGTGAAGAGTACGCGTGATGTCGCCTTCGCAGGCTTCAGCGACAGCCTGAGCGCGCGCTACGACGCCCGCACCCGCCAGGCCTTCATCGAAGCCGGCTACCGCTTCGGTGGCCCGGAAGCCGGGCTGGAGCCCTACCTGCAGGTCGCACGTGTCGAAGTGGACCTCAAGCGCGTCAACGAACGCGGTGGAGCAGCGGCACTGCAGGGCAAGGTGGACGATACCGGAACCACGATTGCCACTGCCGGCCTGCGCTTCGACAAGGGACTGAAGGCTTCGTTCCAGCAGGAGAGCTGGCTGCACCTGCGCGGTGGCGTCGGCTATCGCCGCGCTTCCGGTGATCGCAGCCAGGTCGCCAACCTGGCCTTCGCCAACGGAAGCACAACGTTTGCGGTCAACGGCGCGCCGATCGCCGACAACGCGGTGGTGGCCGAACTGGGCCTGTCGGCCTGGCTGACCGAGCGCCAGCAGCTGGAACTGGGCTACAGCGGCCAGTACGGCAGTGAAAGCCGCGACCACAGTGCGAATGTGCGCTGGTCGGTGCGCTTCTAGTTCCCGTCACGTGTTCTCATGAAGGATTGGGGCGGCCTGATGGCCGCCCTTTTTTAATCACCGGCCGAGGCTAGCGGCAGCCGCGCAACATCGCCGCGGCGACCAGGCTGGCCACTGGCAGCAACAGCCCATAGGCCACCAGCGGCCATACCGTATCGCCCGGCAGCAGCACCGTAGCCAGTGTTCCGAAGCAGGCCACGATCAGGCTCTGCATCGCGTAGTAGAGCGCCACCGCCGTACCCGACGCATCGGCAAACTCACTCAACGCGCCGTTGGCAGCCACCGAAACCACCATCACCAGCCCCACCGCGATGCTCCACATGGGCAGCACGACGCTGGCGAATGACAGTGGCAACTCCGCAGCGAGCGCCATCAACAACACACCCGCCACCATCACGCACAGGCCACGCACGAATGTGCCAGGCACCGCCCAGCGCGCGATGAACGTCTTCGCCATGCGCGACATGAGGATCATCACCAGTGCCACCGTCGCGAACGCCAGGCTGAAGGTGATCTGGGAGTACTGCATGCGCTCGACCAGCACGCGCGGTGCGATCGAGAAGAACACGAAGAACGTGCCCATCGCGGCACTGAATCCCAGCGTGTAGACCCAGAAGGCACCACTGCGAAGAATTTTCTGCAGTGCCGGTCCAGCGTCCCTGCGCCCTGCGGGTCGGGTTTCCTGCCACAGGCGTTGCGCACGCAGGACGGCGACCAGGCCAAGCACACCCAGCAGCACGAAGATCGCACGCCAGCCTGCTGCCGCAGCCACCAGTGCACCCAGCATCGGCCCCAGTGCCGGCACGAAGGCCAGCATCGAAGCGAACAGTCCATACAAGGACGCCCCCTGCGGTGTATCCGCGTATACGTCGCGGACGGTGGCAAACGTCGCTACCAGCGCTGCCGACGCGCCAATCGCCTGCACTGTGCGCCAGGCCAGGAAGAACCCGCTATTGCTGGACAGCGCCAGCGCAAACGAGGCAACGGTGAACAGCAGCGCCCCCAGCAACAGCACGGGGCGGCGCCCGATCCGGTCGGACAACGGGCCGAACAGCAGTTGGCCGACGCCGAGCACCAGCAGGTAGATGCTCAGCGTCAATTGCACCCGCGCAGGCGATGTTCCCAACGCGCCGGGCATCAAGGGCACTACAGGTAGATAGATATCCATGGCCAGCGAGGCCAGGAGGTCGAACGGCGCCATCAGCGCAATGGCCGATGGCAGGGTATGGGCCCAACGCGGGGCCTGTCGATTGAACATGGGGAGTCTCCGCCCAGAGTGAGTCCGGCGGTGATCCATCCACTTCGCATGCATCGCAGGGATGTTCACCGCAACAACGTCTGCGTCGTTGTTGCGGCTCAGCGAACTGTCTGCGGACCGTTCCCGTTGTTCATGGTGCTCATTGTTGGCAGTGCGGAACCGGCAAGAGTGTAGCAGCGACCGATTCAGGGTGGCCGGGGCAGCGGTGCCGCCCCGGCCGCGGCGTCCCTGGGGAGTGGGACGCCGCTGATCGTCAGGCCGCCTTCATCGCATGCTTGCGCGCGCGCATCACGTTGTGGCATTCCTGCACTTCCGGCAACAGCTGGGTGACTTCCTGGCGGACCGCCGGCGGAAGCTCGTTGTCCTTCAGCACGTCCTTGAACGCGCCCAGCAGGCGGTCCTCCGATTCTTCCAGCTCGGCCACATAGCCATAGTTGGTGTCACCGAAGGCTGCACGCACCTTGCCGTAGAACTGCTGCATCGAACCCACCACGGTGCCATGCTCGGCCGGCTTGCCGCCGCTGGCAGCCACCGAGCCACTCAATGCGGCCACGATGCGACCCTTGACACCGGCAATGCGGGTGAACAGGGCCGACAGCTCGGCATCCTTCACCTTGGTTGCGGCTTCTTCATAGAACGACTTGCCGTCACGGGCGATCTCGATCAGGTCGTTGAGACGGTGTTCGATGGTGGACTGGGTGCTCATGGCGTTGCTCCTGTATCGTCGTTTCGGGGGAGAAAAGCAGCTTCGACTGCGCTGCCTGCGTATCCACTGTGGACATGCTTGTGTGGTTCCCGGGTGAGCAGCGATTGATACGCACATCACGTCACTCAACCCGCACTGACTGCTTCACGCCACAGTGGCGCGTGGATCACATCGAGCGAGCCCGGGCAGGCTCACCAAGGTACGAAAAGGATGATCAGTACGATCACCAGGACCGCGGCCAGCGCTCCCATCAGCACGTTTCTCTGGCGCCAACTGGGTTTCGGTTTTCCGGGAGTATTCATGCCTGCTACCTGTCTCTGCGGATGACCCCGGCAGACTGATGGATCGGCGACGGTGCGTGCGTGCAGGACATGTGCAGGCGACGTGCAGAGCACCGACACCCATGTCGATTTCCGGCACACTCGCTCGTCAGATCATCAAAGCCCTCCTTGATTGCGGACCCCATGCCTCCCATCCTCACCGCCTTCGCCACCTCCCCCGACCGTGGCCAGGGCCTGGCCCGTGACATGCGCGTGCGCTGGGCACTGGAGGAACTGTCGGTAGCCTATGACGTACAACTGCTCACCTTCACCGAGATGAAGCAGCCCGTACACCTGGCACGCAATCCGTTCGGGCAGATTCCCACCTGGCAGGAGGGCGACCGGACCCTGTTCGAATCCGGCGCCATCGTCCTGCATCTGGCCGAACAGCACCCCGGCCTGCTGCCGCGCGATCCGGACGCCCGCATGCGCGCGATCATGTGGATGTTCGCTGCGCTGAACACGGTGGAGCCCCCCATCGTTGAGCGCTCCATGGCCTGGGTGCTGGAGCGCGAGCAGCCGTGGTACGCACAGCGGCTGCCGCTGCTGGATGAGCGGGTTCGGGCGCGACTGGCGCAACTGTCGACATGGCTGGCCAAGGCGCCGTGGCTGGACGGCGATTTCAGCGTGGGCGACCTGATGATGGTCTCGGTGCTGCTGCGCCTGAAGAGCAGCGGGCTGCTCGACGAATATCCGACTGTGGCCGCCTATGTGGCCCGCGCGACGCAGCGGCCCGCCTACCAGCGCGCCTTCGCCGCGCAGCTGGCGGTATTCCAGAACGGGTAGTTCCACGCCATGCGTGGAAACACTCAGCGCAAGCTGCGCCGGCAGGCGGCCTGCACCAGCATCAGCTGCGCCACCAGGATCAGCATCGCGCAGCCCGACAACAGCCAAGGGTCGATGTACCACTGCTCATTGAAACTGAAGTCGCCTGCGGAAATGCGTTTCCAACCGTTGAAGTGCTGCATCGCTGCGACCACGAAGGCGAAGCCACCCGCTGTGTACGACAACCAGGGCACGATGAGGCTCCCAGGGCGCGCGAACAGCGTCAGCAGGCCGAGCACGCCGATGACCGTGCGCTGCACGCGGCAGTACGGGCAGACATAGGCCATCCCGCTCCATTCCACCGCCCAGGCCAGCAGGCTGACCAACATGCCCGCCACTGCGGCGGCGTGCAGGACTTTCGGCGTGATCGTCATGCCACTCTCGTGTGCCATCCCGTGCTCCTTGGTTGAAAGACCCGGGCAGGGTAGCAGTGCTGCAGCCTCATCCCTTCTTGATGACGGTCCGCTTGCCGATGGTGCTGGTCTTGCCAGCGGTCGGCCTGGCCAAGCCAGGAATCAGGAAATCGGTGACCTTGTGGCCCATCGACACCTTGGACGCCAACCAGCGCGGCATGCGCCCGCGACCGGTCCAGGTCAGGCGCTTGTATTCCGGGTCGCGATACTTGGGCGCGACTTTGCCGGATTTACGGCGGGCGGGTTTGCGGGCGGGCGCAGGTGTTTCCGAGGCTTGGCCGCCAAAGAGTTCTTCAAGGGTGTAGCCAGCTTCGGCGGCGGCGGCCTTCAGCATCCGCCGCACCGCACTGGCCGGACGGCGGCTGGAAATCAGCTGTTTCCGCTGTTCAGCGGCAACCACCAGGGCACCCAGCTCGCGAAGGCTGAGCGATTCAATATCGATCATCATGCGGGAAAGGTCTACTGCAGCGCGGCAGCTGTCAAGGCGCCTGGCCCGGCGCGTAGACACGGGCTTCACCGCCGGTGGGCTCCGATCGCCTGCATCGGCCATATCCGAGGACATCGACGTGAGCACTTCATCGCATTCGCTCGCCTACCTGCTTGCACGCATCCTGCTGATGGCCCTGTTCCTGGTCTCCGGGCTGGGCAAGCTCGGCGATCTCAGCGGTACCCAGGGCTACATGGAGGCGATGGGAGTACCCGGCATCCTGCTCTGGCCGACCATCGCGTTCGAAATCGGCAGCGGCCTGTGCATCCTGCTCGGCTTCCAGACCCGGCTGGTGGCGGTCGTGCTCGCAGGCTTCAGCCTGGTCACCGCTTTCATCTTCCACCACAACTTCGCCGACCAGACCCAGCAGATCATGTTCCTGAAGAACCTGGGCCTCGCCGGCGGCTTCCTGCTGCTGGCCTGCACCGGGGCGGGACGCTACAGCATCGATGGGCGTGAGCGGCGCGGATGAGCACGCGGCATGCCGCCATCACCCCTGGTCCACGGGCGCGACGCGCTGCAGGCGCAGGTTGCGCCATGTCGGCTGGGAGCCGCGAAAATCCACCGCTTCGCCATCGCTGGTGAACAACAATCCTGGCTCCACCTCAGCAACCAGGCGGATGCCATCGATGTACAGCCAGCCGTGTCGTTGCTCCAGCACAACGAACATCGATGGTTTGCCCCATTGGTCAACGCGATAGCGTCCCAGCCAGGGTTGCCAATGGGGCGCCTGCGGCCCGGTGGGCCCATCGATGGGATCGTTCTGGTCCAGGCCATCCTCGCCGTTGCTGCATTCCAGGTACGCCGGCAGCATGTCCGTCGCCGCATGGTAACGGTACGTCGCAACCTCTCCATCGGTGTCCACAGTGAAAAGTTGATCGCCGTCGATGGCCGCAAAGCGGGTACCCTCGGCGTGCGCCCCTCGATGCAGTTGCAGCTCCCCGTTTCCGGCAACCCCGATCTTCGCCTTGCCGCTGCGCCCGATCCAGCTTCCCGCCATCTGCTGCATCTGGTCCTGGGTCAACCTGATCGGCGCCAGGCTTGATAGGGGCACACGCGGCTGACGGGGCCCGAAACGCGCCGACAACAGCTGATCGAGCAGACGCTCGCCGATGCCGTACCCCGCAGACGTCGCGCGATTGAACATCGCGGCAAATCCAGCGTTTGCCTGCCTGCAGTAGGTGAACACGCACCCGAATCCGAAGCCCCCGCCGCGGTGGTGCAGCAGCCGCACCGGTGTACTGCCGTAGAGGCGTTCGCTGCGCATGACACCGAGCCCGTAGTCGCCGCCCAGGCCGAAACCATGCATCTCGTCCCAGAGACGGGGCTCAAGCAGTTGCTGCGCACCGGATCGGCCGCCACCGAGCAGGAAGCCAAGATACTTCGCCATGTCGGCGGCACTGGTCCACACGCCTCCCGACACCACCAGCGGCGTCACCGGCGGTACCTGCGTATGGCCTTCCTGGGTTCCCAGTGCCCGCACCTTGCTTGCCAGGTAGACCGACGCATCGGCCGTACTGTCGTGCATTCCCAGCGGCTCGAAGATCCGGCGCTGCAGCCAGGCCGGATAGCTGATGCCCGCAACCTGCTCAAGGACATGACCGGCAAGGTCGAAGCCCAGGTTGGAGTAGCGATAGCGCGTACCCACCGGAAAGCGCAGCCATGTCTGCGAGATGCTGCGGACGTGCGCATCAAAGCCCGGCGACGCCGGTTCGTAGTTGTTGCCCAGTGGCGCCTCGTGCGTGAATCCCGCGCGATTGGCAAGCAGCAGGCGCAGGCTGATGCGCTCCTGTGGAGCATGCTCGAAGCGGCTGCGCACCGTGAACGACGGCAGATAGCGGGTAATGGGCGCGTCCAGATCAAGGATGCCGTCCTGCACGGCCAACAGCACCGCCACCGCCGCGAAGTTCTTCGAGGTGGACTGGATGCTGAACATCGTGCTGGCGTCTACGGGCACGCTGCCCTGGCCTGATACGTGACCGAAGCCTTCAGTCCAGCGCACCTGCCCGCCTTCGACCAGGCAGACGGCAGCGGCACCGATGCCGCTGCCGTCCATGGCCGAGCGGATCACGCCGCGTTCCGCGTCGATCAGGCTCGCGGTGGTGACGCTTGGCCGCGCCGGGGTGGCAACACCGGTGGGCATGAGCGTGGCCGCCGGAACAGCCGCGGCATTGGCCAGGAAGGTGCGACGACTGAGCGTACCAGGCATCAGATCACTCCACTTCAGGATGCCGCCATCTTCCCGCCAGCAGAAATGGCAGGGCATGTGTCATTCGGCACAGAGTGCGGTGATCGATGGCGCTGCGCCTTCGCTGGCTGAGCAGACCTCAGCCCGGAGGGTCCGGCAAGCGGATTCCCTGCGCCGAAACAAAGGCGCGGGACTCGCTCCAATAGGCCTGTGGCGGTTCCCGCAGCTCGGGTCGCGCCCAGTAGTCGTTGCCATGCAATGCGCTCATCACATGGCACCAGCCGTCACGCGGATCGTGAACCTGAAATCGCCCGCGATGATGGCGCGGATGATACGCGTAGTGACCAAGCGCCTCCTGGCGCGCTTCATCCGGCCAACGACCCGCCTGATGGACCAGCGTCCATGCACGCATGTGGCGTGCATGCGCGAGCGCGCCCAGGTACTCGTCCTCATCCAGCAGTGGCACCTGCTCACCGCGGGCCAGGCACAGTGCGTCCGATTCGGCTTCGTAGTCCAGCGACGGCCGCGCCAGTTCCGGGTGCTGCTGCCAATACCTTTCGCCCTTCATGTGCAGCATCGCCCAGTGCCAGGGCTCGTCGTGGAAGATCAGCGCGTATTCGTATTCGCGGCCGGGGCTCTGGTCGGGATAGCGCTTCCGTGCCTGTTCGAGCGCCTGCGCCTCGGGCACCTGGCCATGGTGGACCAGACACCAGGCGAACAGGTGCCGGCTGTCTTCGATTTCGGTGGTGAAGTCTTCCACCGGTGTATCGGTGTTGGGCATGGTCGATCCCTGTGTGCGGATCAGATGGTACCGACGCTGCAGGGCGCGCGGGGCGCGGGAGCAATGAGATCTGCAACAGGTCGTGCGAGGTCGCGTGGGGGCCCATCACGATTCGAATCTGGAATCGACGGATTACGGGGCCTCCACAGCGCTTCCACGCGCCTCCACAGACCTTCCAGCCGTAAACCACGCGGCTGATTCCCAGGCCCCGCGACCATCTTCGCTCATCTTTGTGCACCTCCTTCCGCTGACAAAAGGTCGCCGAGCGGTCGCCAATGGGCGCAATGAAGGGAATGCTCGGAGAGAACGGACTGGCCACCTTGCCGATCGGCCAACGGGCCTCGGATCCAGCGTCGCATGGTGTGGGCTGCCCGGATGTGCGGAAGCTCGCCGGCGGTGGGCTCAGGTTCCGCTACAGATACACCAAGGCCAACGGTCAACGCGATCGCGTCGCGGCCGCACCAGGAGGGAGGGCGCAACCTTCGCGATGAGATCGCAACTGCGGCGGCCGCCGTCGGGCTAGCGAGAGAACAAGCCAATTGCTACCGCGGCACGGAATGGCCATTTTGCCATTCATGCGCTCGCGTTCCGAGGAAGGGTATTTGTCGCTTTACGTCCACCGATGCGTGACTGAGAACACGCAAGAGCAAAGCGTAGCCCGCTGCAACGAATTTCTGGTTGACAGTGAATATCACCCCGCAATATGAAATCCCGGGAATCGAGAGGCAGGGGATCAGCGCCGAAATCAGCTATCACCACGGCCCGAGGTCAGTCCATCGCAAAGCTCCGCGACGACAAGGGAAAAGGAATCAATTGAAGATCAGTAGAATTCTCATATATGGAATGTTCGTCATCGGCGTAGTCGCAACCATTTCCTGGTTGGCCTGCAGACCATCCGATGTCAGAAAGCAAAGGAGATGAGGTTCCTCTCAGTGAGAAAAGCACTTCGTCAACGGATATCGCATCTGAATCAAGCATTCATCAATCCTTGCGTTCGCCACACCAATCCATCGAATCAACAGTGGCTTTGGGTGGCAAGGCATTTCTGCTCAAGATCGAAACACCTCACTACGAAGGCGACGCCTCGGAATACATTGACAGGCGCATCGCGGCTGCACGGGCCGGCGATGCCCAGTCGAGCTATGAGATCCATAACCGCATTGCCAGTTGCAAGCGGGCGCTTAACTCAGGTGATGCCGATGAGTACAAGGCCTACGCATCAGTGGAAATCGGCCAGGAGATTGGCCACTGCCAAGGGCTGATAGGGCGAACGGAACTCGGAGATGAGAATTGGCTCTCTCTTGCTGCCGCCCAAGGGTCGGTCGAAGCGAGACTGATTTTCGCCAAAGACCCGAAAGCCATCATTGGAAACTTGACTGAAGCGCTCAAGGATCCGGAACGGATAGCCAATTATCGAAGGGATGCGATTGATTATCTAAATGAGTCGGTATCACAGGGAAGCGTCGACTCGATTGAAGCCCTTGCTGACATCCATGACCGAGGGATCATTGCCGACAAATCCCCTGAAAAGAGCCTTGCATACTGGCTCGCATATCAGCGCGCGCACCCCAATAGCCAATCAGCGGCATCCATTGCGAGACTCTCCAAACTGTTGCAGCCCAACCAGATAGAGCGATCCAACGAGATGTCTGAGGCCATATACAGATCCTGCTGCTTGTAACCCAACAGAAGTTTCCTACTCACCCAACATGGCGCACGATGAAAGCAGTGATTTCGAAGAAATGGTTGATTGCAACCTCCCTAGTTGTCGCGATTGCTTCCTCTTGCCCACCCATAGCTCGCCCCTTCCAACTAAACGAATAATCTAACACTGCGCGAAATCTCCCAAAATCGCTATCCGGTGGGGGTTCCGACCCGTGCATCACAAGACGTTGTGCTAGATTCGGGACAGTGTTCCTGGCGCGAGAGGTACCTTCATGGATGCATGGCTCGACAAATGCGCTACTTCATCAAGGCGCGGAGATCGGAGTCACCTCCGGCTTGCAGCGTATCGCTGCCTCTCAATAGCCGTTTCAGCGTTGATACTGTCAGCGTGTTCGAGCGGTGCCTCACCAACCCCATCGCATAAATCTAATCAAAGACAGTCCGTCAAATCAGGGAGTGAAATTGGTATGGAGCGATTCAAGAACGACATCGAGCGCCTGTCTAGTGTACGTTTTGATGATGTCGACGCGTTAAATGAACAGCTCCACACGCATCTGGGAGAGCCGACACGCCAGGACGTGATTGACGAACGGATCGCAGAACACGGAATGTTGGGCGACCTTGAGGTCCGGAACATCAGGCTGAGAAGTGCTGCTGACGATCCTGCGCTCGCGAACCTGATCTTTGAGATCGCACCACCAAGCATTGCGCTCGAGGAAATCATCTGGGAAAACTCGACCAAACATCCATCTCGGCCTGACGCGCCTGGCTCTCGCCCTTACTGGTCTGCGCAGGTGAACGATGCAAAGGTCGTGCTCGGACTCGATTCCGATAACGTGACGCTGACCTACATATCGATCAGTCAGCGCTGATCCCTGTTATTGCGAAGGAGCCGGAGCATGGAGCGTACTGAAGAATCTGGACTGCCGCAGCCGCAGGAGGGAGGCCGCCCAGGAGCCACACGGCGTCCTGCATCGCCATTGGACGACCCCTCCTTGGCGCCGCTTCTAGCAAAATCCCCAACACTTCAGGCGGGCCTCACCCAGGCGAGGCGTGAAGGTATCGTTATCCAATGGGGGGCAGCCGGTGAAGGCACTTATCTTATACCCGGCGTCAAGATCGTTATTGACGAGAATGCGATTGGGCAAGGCTCAAGGATCGCAAGTTCTCTTGCTCACGAAGTTGGGCACCATCTCTTCACCGAACCCGAAAATCGAACTTCTAAGCAAGCCTATGTGAACAGCGAGCTGCGAGGAGAAGCCGCCGCGACTCTCAGCAATGTCCAGGTCCAGCGTGAGATCGTTGCAGCTGGCGGTCCAGATATTGGCGTTTCCGGCACAGGTAATCGTCCACAACAATACGGAACCATTGCAGCGGAACTCCAGGCCGGACGGATCAACCGTAACCAAGCACTTGGGCAGATCGCTGAGGTGTTCAAGACAGAGGCTCCGTCTGTTGGTCCTCATGCGACATACGAACTCTACTATGGCGACTACTACGACCGGGAAATAGCACCCACGCAACGGCGGCGTAGGCCAGATCCAGAATTTGACGCCGAGCGCATTGCGGTTGCGGAAATAGTCGGTTCGGACAGCGACGACTCGCCCTCACGGCAGCGAGCATCCTCCTCAGCCCCTGAACTCGGCGATGCTGACCGCTCTCTCTACATGCAGATTAGGGCAGGTGTGGAACGCCTGGACGCAGAGCATGGGAAACCTTGGGACGAGTCGAGTCAGCGCATGTCTGCAAGCTTGCTGGTACTGGCGAAGGAGCAGAGCCTTTCACGGGTTGACCATGTTGTCTTGAACAATCCGACAGAGAACCTAGCTCGAGGTGAGAGGGTCTTCATAGTCGAGGGAGCAATGGACGATCCCGCCCATCGTCGAGGCCATATGAGTACGATGGATGCGCTTCGCGCACCGGAGGCGGAATCGCTTCATCGCGCTGATGCGTTGAGCCAATCACAAGCAGCGAGCCTTGAACAACAACCGGCACAGCAGGCGCATACGCAAGACGGGCCATCGTTCTCGAGATAAAGCCGTCACTGTGCTATCGGCGCCATTCATTCCACCGCCTTGGCCCACAAGTGAGCGCCCACGCTGCAGCTCGGGCGCTCTCGAATCATCATGCGGTCGCCTCCAGTTCGAAGGGTTCGAAGCGGATCACGTCCTGGCCCAGCCACTCGTTAATAGCTGCCATGTGCGTCTGCAGCGGCGCCAGTTCCATCGCCGCCCACACGCCCGCCGCGTCGCGGATCGACCCAAACCCGCCACTGTTCTGCGGCACGATACCCAGAAGCTGCGGTGGCACCCGGAGCACCGCCAACATGTCATCGCGGGTCACACTCTTGATCCCGGTGAACTCATCTCGGACCGCCACCTCACTGACCGGGGTCACCTGCAAGCCGTCCTTCTTCCCATTGGGCGAGTGCACGAACAGGTTCTTGAAATTGCCCGGCCCGCGCGACTGCCGCAGCGCGTCGCGCAACGCGTCCACGTCCAAGCCCTCGGGTTGGGGGTCGGTCATGTAGAGAATGTAGCCGGCGTGCGAACCGTTGTTGTAATACTTCCGGCGGAACAGCGTGGCCGACTCGTTCAGCAGCGCGGCCTCTACGGCTGGCATCCACTCCGGCAGGCCGTAGATCTCCTGATCAGCATCTGCCTCTCGCAGCTGGAACACCTCACCGGCGGGAAACTCATGCTCTACCCGTGCGGCACGCACCGGGAAGAACTCACCGGGCTGCACGCCACGGCGCACGTACTGCGCCAGCGGCACCGCCAGACTGTGCGCGGCTCCTGACATGGGGCGGCGACGCTCGACATACCCCATGCCGAAGGTGGTGTAGTCCAGCGCCAGCTGCGAGAACGCCTCACGGCTCAGCAGCCGGTGCGGTCGGAACGTGCGCACCAGCATGTTGCGTTTGAATGTCAGGCCGCTGTGCAGGTACGGGTTGGAGCGCGTTGTGCGCGACAGCCCTTGCAGATCCACCGGTGGCTCGAAGTAGCGGCCATTGCGCCAGCATTCGAGGTAGTCGAGGAAGCCGCGTGATTCCAGCACAGGGCTGGCCTCGCCAAAGGTGAAGGCTTCGATACTCACCGGCGGCGCGGCGATGGCGCTCTGGTCGGTGTCGGTCATCAGAAAATCTCCATGGTGCCGCGCGCAGCCCGTCCGCCTTCCAGCGGCTCGCTCTGCAGCGCGTGCGTGAGTGCCCAAGCCAAGTCAGCATGGCCGGTGGTACGCGAGCGCCCGGCGGTGTAGGTCACCTGGCGCCCGCTCGGGGTGATGGTTTTCTGGATCGCCAGCAGTGACTGCGTGAGGTCGATCCAGCCGGCGTCGTATTCCTGCCGTTCGTCATTGATTACGTCATAGGCTTTCAGCACCAGCCGCGTTTTCACCTCGGGCGAATAGTTGAAGACAGTCACGCCGGGTAAGAACTGGCGCACCAGCTGAGCAACGCAGGTGCCCATGCCGGTCGCATCCACGCCGATGTAGGTCACCCAATAGCGCTTGGTGATCTGCTCGATGAACGCCGCCTGGTCTTTGAACTCCATGCCCTTGAACTGGTGGCGTTCCAGCACGCGGAACTTGCCCCCAGGCACCAGCGGCGGGGCCACAACCACGATGCCCGCGCTGTCGCCGGTCTCAGCCGGGTCGTAGCCGATCCACACGGCGCGGTCGCCGTAGGGCCGGACGGCAAACGGCTTGTAATCGACCTGGCAGGGCTGCAGCATCGTGAGCGGGAACACACTGGCGCTGTCGTCCACGAACTCGCACATCAGCAGGTTGGCGAACTCCTCGGCGCTGTAGTCACGGCGCAGTTCCTCGATATCGAACAGGTCACAGCCACGGTCCGCCGCGTCCAGCACGGTCACGATCTGGCGCCAGATGGCGTCCTCGCAGGGCCTGCCACCCATCAGGCGCGCATGGCTCACGTCCAACACCGAGGGCAACCGTGGCGACAAGCAGGATGCGGCCGGGCACAATCGCCCACCACTACGGGCCGCTACGATCACGACTTGCCAGTCGTGAAACCACCTCGCAAGCGTTGAGTTTTCCCGCGAATTTTCCCGCCGGCACAAAAAAGGCACTTGGGCGTAAGCCTAAGTGCCTGTTTTTTTATGGTGGGCCCACCAGGATTCGAACCTGGAACCAAGGGATTATGAGTCCCCTGCTCTAACCGTTGAGCTATAGGCCCTGCGCAGCGCCACAGTGTAGTGGAGGCCACGCTCGATCGGCTACCCGGCAGCAGCAAGAGCCTCAGCAACACGCCCCAACCGTTTCTCCGCCGCTTCCACGAACCACGCCTGCCGCCGCAGGTGTGCCTGGAACAGCGCCACCGTCCTTCTGGCCTCTTCCAGTGCCTTATGGTTGCCGCCGTCAAAGCCCTCGACCAGTTCCGCACCAGACAGCGTCAGCAACGCATACGTCGTGCGGCGGGCAAACCCCAGCCGATCCTCACGCTCATCCTGCATCACCTCATCCCAATCAAGCAGCGACGGAAAATCAGTCTGCCGGGAATCAGACAGATCGTGCTCCACATCATTCATGGCCTCACTCCAAATGCATGACGAATCAGTGCAGCGGGCCGTATGTGATGTACGTGACCTGCTGCGCGCTTGCATCAGCGCCGATTGAGACCGGCCTGCCTACGCGATGTGTTGAGCATCTGCACGGTCAGCGTGCGGCTACCGCAGGAAGTAATCAAATGGCAGACGTGACATCGTCAGGATCCGACCGGCATGGCCGGGACGACCAAAGAAAAACCCCGCACCAGGCGGGGTTTCTCTCAACGCTTCAACAGCCGCTGGCTATCAATCGATATCCAGGAAGCTGCGCAGCTGCTCCGAACGGCTCGGGTGACGCAGCTTGCGCAGGGCCTTCGCTTCGATCTGGCGGATGCGCTCGCGGGTCACGTCGAACTGCTTGCCGACCTCTTCCAGCGTGTGGTCGGTGTTCATGTCGATGCCGAAGCGCATGCGCAGCACCTTGGCTTCCCTCGGGGTGAGGCCGGCCAGCACGTCGCGAACGGTTTCGGACAAGTTGATGTTGGTGGTGTTCTCGATCGGGGACTCCACGTTGGTGTCCTCGATGAAGTCGCCCAGATGGGAATCCTCGTCGTCGCCGATCGGGGTTTCCATCGAGATCGGCTCCTTGGCGATCTTCATCACCTTGCGGATCTTGTCTTCCGGCATGTCCATTTCCTTGGCCAGCTCCTCCGGCGTAGCCTCGCGGCCGTACTGCTGGAGCATCTGGCGGGAAATGCGGTTCAACTTGTTGATCGTCTCGATCATGTGCACCGGAATACGGATGGTGCGCGCCTGGTCGGCGATCGAGCGGGTGATCGCCTGGCGGATCCACCAGGTGGCGTAGGTCGAGAACTTGTAGCCGCGGCGGTACTCGAACTTGTCCACGGCCTTCATCAGGCCGATGTTGCCTTCCTGGATCAGGTCGAGGAACTGCAGGCCACGGTTGGTGTACTTCTTGGCAATCGAGATCACCAGGCGCAGGTTGGCCTCGACCATTTCCTTCTTGGCCTTGCGCGCCTTGGCTTCGCCGTAGGCCATGGCACGGCTGATTTCCTTCAGCTCTTCCAGGTCCAGCTGGGTCAGCTTCTCGATGTCGATCGTCGCCTGCTGTTCGGCGATGATCTGGTCCTTCACTTCGCGCAGGGCCGACGACCACTTCTGCTTGCGCTTCAGTGCGTCTTCCACCCACTCCAGGTTGGTCTGGTTGCCTTCCCAGGAACGGATGAAGTCCTTGCGCGGCATGCGCGCGGTGACGGTGGCCAGGTTCAGCACACGGCGCTCATGCGACTTGATGTCGGCCATGGTGTCGCGCAGCTGCTTGGTCAGCACGTCGGTCAGCGGCAGCGGCAGCTTCAGGGTGACGAACACCGCCGACATCTCTTCGCGCAGGCGCGGCAGGTTCTTCTTGTCGCCCTTGGTCGCGGCCTTCTTGAAAGCGTTGAAGGCATCGCTCAGTGCCTGCATGCGCGCGGCGACTTCCTCCGGATCCGGACCGGTCGGTGCGGCTTCTTCATCGCCACCGTCGACATCGTCGTCCTCGTCCTCGTCGCCTTCGGCGTCCGCATCGGCGCTGTCATCGGCAACGACCGCCGGCGGTGCCGGCTCTTCGTCGACCAGGTCGTTGAAGCCGACGATCACTTCGGCCAGGCGCTTCTTGCCTTCCTTGTGGGCTTCGTAGTCGTTCAGCAGCGACTCGACCGAAACCGGGAACTGGCCCAGGGCCGCCTGGACCTGCGAAAGGCCTTCCTCGATGCGCTTGGCGATGGCGATTTCGCCTTCGCGGGTCAGCAGCTCGACGGTGCCCATTTCGCGCATGTACATGCGCACCGGGTCGGTGGTACGGCCACCTTCGGTGTCGAGCGCGCTCAGCGCGGCGGCAGCTTCTTCAGCCGCGGTGTCATCGACTTCGCGGTTGCCGGTGTTGCCATCGTTGAGAAGCAGGGTTTCCACATCCGGCGCAACTTCATGGACATCGATGCCCATGCCGTTGATCATGCCGATGATGTCTTCGATCTGTTCCGGGTCGACCATGTCGTCCGGCAGATGGTCATTGACTTCGGCGTAGGTCAGGTAGCCCTGTTCCAGGCCCTTGCTGATCAGTTGCTTGATTTCGGATTGGGCAGGACGTTCGTTGGCCATGTAGTGCTCGCGCCACCGGCTAGGGAGAAATAGGGAACGTAGCATTATACCAGCCCGGGGCCCCGCCTGCCGGGCGGTGGTCCCGCAGGCTCAGGGCCTGAGAAGGAAGGTCACGGGACCGTCATTGACCAGGCTGACGACCATATGGGCACCAAATCGGCCCGTTTCCACCCCGGGCGCGTGATTTTCACGACAGATCTCGACAAATCGATTGAACCCGCGTTCAGCCTCGTCCGGCGGTGCGGCGGTCGTGAAACTGGGGCGCATGCCCGAACGGGTATCGGCGGCCAGGGTGAACTGGCTGACCAGCAGCAGGCCGCCGCCGGTGTCGCGCAGCGACCGGTTCATCTTCCCGGCCTCGTCGGCGAACACCCGGTAGCCCAGCAGGCGCTCGGCCATCCGTCGCAGCTGGGCCTCGGTATCGCCCGGTTCCATGCCGACCAGGGCCAGCAGGCCGGGGCCGATCCGCCCCACCACTTCCTGGTCGACATGGACGGCGGCCTGGCTGACGCGCTGGATCAGGACGAGCATCGTGGGCTTCCAATGAACAGGGCCGGCCACGATAGCAGCGCCCTTGGCTAAACTGGCGCCGATGAATCCGCAACGCAAAGCCCGGCTGGTCTACCGCGCCACCACCCTGTTCGCCCGCCTGCCCTGGCCACTGTTGCGGGCGTTCGCGCATGCCCTGGCGTGGACGTGGGTCCGTCTCAACGCTCGCGAGAGCCGCGTCACCCGGCGCAACCTGGAACTGGCCTACCCGGAACTGGACGGTCCGGCGCGCGACCGCCTGCACCGCGAGCTGCTGCGCTCCACCGCCCTGCAGGCCATCGAGACGCTGCGGCTCTGGAGCCAGAGGCCGGCCGACAACCTGCGCCTGCACCTGAAGCAGCGCCACGGCGAATCCCTGTACGACGCGGCCCTGGCCAGCGGCAAGGGCGTGATCGTGGCCGCACCCCACTTCGGCAACTGGGAGCTGCTGAACCAGTGGCTGGCCTCGCGCGGGCACATCGCCATCGTCTACAAGCCACCGGAGGACGAGGCCAGCGACGCCTTCCTGCAGCTGGTGCGGGGCGGCCAGAACGTGCAGCAGGTGCGCGCCGAGGGTCCCGCCGTGCGCCAGCTGTTCAAGGTGCTCAAGGACGGTGGTGCCACCGGCATCCTGCCCGACCAGCAACCCAAGGCCGGCGACGGCGTGTTCGTGCCGTTCTTCGGCGTGCAGGCACTGACCATGACCCTGGTCAACCGGCTGGCCGAGCGTACCGGCGCCACCGTGCTGTATGGCTGGTGCGAGCGCGTTGGGCCGGACATGGAATTCGCCCTGCACATCGAGCCGACCGACCCGGCCGTGGCCGACCCGGACCCGCAGGTGGCGGCCACCGCGCTCAACGCCGGCATCGAGCGCATCGCCCGCCGCGACCCGACGCAGTACCAATGGACCTACAAGCGCTATACGCTGCGGCCACCGGGCAGCGGCGAGGAAGACCCGTACGCGACCGAAGAGCATCCGCACTGACGGTCGCAGGGCCCGTCCGGCCCCTGCGACCGGCGGCCGCACCACGTTGAATACGACGCCGGCGCCCCCATAGAGACTGCGATGTCCGCCTCCCCCGGTCCTGCCATGCCTGCTGCCTCTTCCCTGTTCGGCGATCCCGCCGCGATCCGATGCGAACGCGCGGTGGCCGAACTGCGTGCCGGTCGCCCGGTACTGCTCCACGATGGCCAGGGCCAGCGCCTGGCGGTGATTGCACTGGACAGCGCCACTGCCAGCAGCTTTGCCACGTTCGCCGGTGCCGCGCGCGAGCGCCACTACCTGTTCCTGACCGCGACCCGCGCCCGCGTGCTCGGCGTGGAAGCACCGGAAGGCGCGCGCCTGCCGCTGGCTGGCATTGCCTTCGATACCCTGCCCTCGCTGGGTTACCTGCGCGAGCCCGGCCCGATGCCCGACGGCTGGGCAGCCGGCGACGCCTTCGATGCCGGCGCGGTCGAGCTGGCCCGCCTGGGCCTGCTGCTGCCGGCGATGGTCGCGGTGCGCCTGGACGTGGATGACCACACTTTCGACGGTGCCGCCGAGGTGGCCCTGTGCGACCTGGCCGAAGGCGCAGCACATGCGGCCCACGACTACGAACTGGTGGCGCGTTCGCCGGTACCGCTGCGCGACGTCGGCATGACCACCTTCGCGGTGTTCCGCGGCGGCGTGGCCCAGCGCGACCAGGTCGCGATCATCGTCGGCGAACCGGACCTGTCGTCGGTGGTACCGGTACGCGTGCACTCCTCGTGCCTGACCGGCGACCTGTTCGGCTCGCTCAAGTGCGACTGCGGCGACCAGCTGCGGCGCGGGCTGCGCAAGCTGAAGGAACTGGGCGGCGGCGTGCTGCTGTACCTGGACCAGGAAGGCCGCGGCACCGGCATCGCCGCCAAGATGCGCGCCTACGGCTACCAGCACGACGGCCTGGACACCATCGACGCCGATGCACAGCTGGGCTTCGGTGCCGACGAACGCCGCTACGGCAGTGCGGTGGCGATGCTGCATGGCCTGGGCATTTCGCGCGTGGCTCTGCTCAGCAACAACCCGACCAAGGCACAGCGCCTGCGCAATGCCGGCATCGAGGTGCTGGACTGCATTCCGGTCACCGGCGAGATCACCGCCGAAAACGAACACTACCTGCGCACCAAGGCCGATCGTGCTGGCCACCTGCTGGATGTCGATGCGCTGATCCAGGCTGCCCAGTAACACAGCCGACCTGCTACCGTCTGCGCGGTGCGGCCACCGCCGCCGCTCGCCCTGCCACCTGACGGAGCCCGCGTGACCGACGTCGCCCCCATCGCCCCGACCACCGAAGCCTGGCAATCGCTACCGCAACGTGCCGCCCGCCTGGCCGCACTGGAAGGCGCCTTCGGCGGACTGTTCGTGCCGGGTCTGCCACTGGCCGCAGCTGCCTGGTTCTTCGATCTGCCCGGCGGCCTGTGGACTGCCGCCCTGGGGCTGCTGATCGGCATCCTCTTCGGCGCCTGGCTCGGCCGCCGGCGACTGACCCGCACCCGCTGGCGCCTGGATGACCAGGGCCTGGGCCTGCGCCGCGACCTGATGTGGCAGCTGGAAACCCGCATTCCCATATCGCGCGTACAACACCTGGACCTGCGCCGGGGCCCGTTGGAGCGCCGCGCCGGCCTGGCCACGCTGATCGTGCACACTGCCGGTACCCGCATGAGCGCGGTCACCGTCAACGGCCTGGATGAAGCCGACGCCGAGCGCCTGCGCGACACCCTCTCGCACCAGCTCGACCAGGACGCCGACGCCCTGTGAGCCTGCCGCCGCCCCTGCCCGCATCGCTGCCTGCCGGTGGCGAGGACCATCGCCTGCACCCGTGGTCGTGGCTGTTCGTACTGCTGATGCAGCTGCGCCACTACTTCCTGCCGCTGGTCGCGCTGCTGGTGTTCGGCCAGCGTGGCGAGCGCGACCCGATGTGGGCGCAGTTGATTCCACTGTCGGCGATCGCGGCACTGGTGCTGGTCTCGGTGCTGCAGTACCTCAGCTACCGCTACCGCATCGGCAGCGATGCCATCACCGTGCGCAGCGGGCTGCTGGCGCGCAACCGCCGCGAGATCCCGTTCGCCCGCATCCACAACGTGGAAGTGCGGCAGAACCCGCTGCACCGGCTGTTCGGTGTGGCCGAGCTGCGCCTGGAATCAGCCGGCGGCGTGCGGCCGGAAGCCGAGATGCGGGTACTGAGGCTGGACCAGGCGCTGGCGCTGGAACGGCTGGTGCGCCAGCGTGGGCAGGCACCGCAGGCCGCCGACGTCGTCGCCACGCCCTCGATCACCGGGACCGACACCGAACAGGTGCTGCTGCGCCTGTCGAGCTGGGACGTGGTGCGCATGGGCCTGCTCTCCAACCGCGGATGGGCACTGGCGATCGCCGCCTTCGGCGTGCTGTTCCAGACCGTGCCGCGGCCGGTGATGGACGCGGCCATCCAGCGTGGTGGCAGGGAGGCCTTCGGCTACGCAAGCCACCTGCATCCCGGCGTGGCCGGCGCCTTCCTGCTGCTGGCCGCAGCCCTGCTGCTGGGCTGGCTGGCGCTGCGGGCGTTGTCGGTGGTGCTGACCCTGCTGCGCTATCACGGCTTCACTCTCAGCGAGCAGGATCGCCGGCTGACCGTCTCGGCTGGCCTGGTCAGCCGAACCCGCAGCAGTGTCGCGCGTCGCCGCATCCAGGCCTGGACGCTGCACGAAACCACCCTGCATCGCTGGTTCGGCCTGCGCCAGCTGCGCATCGACAGCGCCGCCGGCGGCCCTTCGCGGGACCAGGACCGCGCCCTGCGCGAGCTGGCACCGCTGGCCCCGGCAATGCGCTGCGAGCAGTTGGTGCAGCACCTGCTGCCACAACTGCAGTGGCCACCGGCGCAGTGGCAGTCCATTCCCCAGCGTGGCTGGTGGCGGCTGTGCCTGGGTGCGCTGCTGCTGGTCCCCGTGCTGGCCGCAGCCGCGTACTGGCGCTGGGGATCATGGGGCCTGATCGTGCTGGCCTGGTTGCCGCTGGCGCTGCTGGTGGCACATCGGCAGATGGCGCGCATGGGCTGGTATCTGGATGACCACTACGTCGCCGTGCGCGGCGGCTGGTGGAAGCGCTGGTGGCGCTGGGCCGAGCTGGACAAGGTGCAGGGCCTGCGCCTGCTGCGCTCGCCACTGGACAAGCTGCTGGGCACCAGCAGCCTGCAGCTGGATACCGCCGGCGCGCATGGCGATGTGGCATTGATCCTGCACTACCTGCCGCAGGCGCAGGCGCAACAGGTGATGGATCAACTGGCGGCCGCGCTGGCGCGGCGCAAGCTGCGCTGGTAGGCAGTGCCGGCCGCTGGCCGGCACTACCGCGGCCTGGGGTCGCGCATCCACGCATGGCGTGGATCTACTGTAGAGCCGAGCCCACGCTCGGCTTACCGCTGCGACGGCCCCCAATACCCCAGGTCCTTGCGGATCTGCAGGTCGCGCACCCAGCTCCCGAACGGCTTGCGCCGCAGCACGCCCATCTCGCCGGACAGGAAATCCTCGGTAGCCGCAATCACGCGCTCGCTGGACAGGCCATCGCGGTACGGATGGATGGCATCGGCGTAGCGCACGATCTCCGCCTGCAGCGCGGCGTCGGGATGCAGCGCGCGCTGCAGCATCGCCGGCAGCTGCACCGGGTCGTCGAAGTCGATCATGTGCGGCTTGGGCACCCGGTTGCGGAAGGTCACCACCGGCTTGTGCTGGACGATGAACTCCGAAACGATCGAGGACGTATCGGACACCAGCACATCGGCGGCGCGCTGTGCAGCCATCACCTGCTCCGGCTCGACGAAGCGCGCATTGGCACCGGCCAGCGCGCGGTAGCGTTCGAACAATTCCGGTGGGCACTTCGGGTGCAGGGTCAGCAGCCAGTAGCGCTTGCCCTCGGCGATGTCGGCAGCAATCTGCGCATGCAGGTGCGGGGCTGCGCTCAGGCGTTCGGTGAAGGTCGAACCGAACAGGATCACCGGGCGTCCTCCAGCGGCGGCGCGCAGCGCGGCGCTCTCGCCACCATCGTCGCGGAACAGCGGATCCAGCTTCGGCCAGCCGGTCTCGGCCACCGCGAAGTGGCCCTGCAGGGCCGCGATCTCGCGGAACGGCCCGGTGGTGGCCGGCCCCTGCGTGCAGTACAGGTCGAACATGCCGCGCACCCGGAAGTGGCCGCGCGCACTGTCCCGCTTCTCCACGTTGAAGCCATGGAACAGCTGCACCTTGGCTCCCGAAAGGAAGGTCGGCACCCAGTTGGCGGCGCTGAACACCGCCCGCGGCCGCATTGCCAGCGCCTGCTTGAGGCCGATGTTGGGCACTCCCGGCAGCTGGCTGCCGGCCGCGCCGCCCTCGAACCAGGCTGCCACCTCCTGCCCGGAGGCGTGCAAGGCCTGCGCCAACGGGGCGAGAATAGGCAGCGCATAGCGCTCCGTCGCAAACAACAGGTACCCGGCCATCATGTCCTCCACGACCGCTCCCATCGAACGGCCTCGCATCTCGGCCTGCATTATCGCGTTCAACGAGGCCGGCCGCATCGGCGACTGCCTGGCCTCACTGGCCTTCTGCGATGAGATCGTCGTCGTGGACTCCTACTCCACCGATGCCACCGTGGCCATCGCCGAGGCCGCAGGCGCCCGCGTGCTGCAGCGCCCGTTCGACGGCTTCCGCAGCCAGAAGGCGTACTGCGTCGAGCAGGCCCGCCACGACTGGGTGCTGTGCCTGGACGCCGATGAGCGGATCAGCCCGGAACTGCGTGCGGCCATCGAACAGGCCCGCGACGGTGGCTTCGCTGGCCATGCCGGCTATCGCTTCGCACGCCTGTCGGAGTACTTCGGCAAGTTCCTGCGCCATGGCAATGCCTACCCGGACCGGGTGATGCGCCTGTTCGACCGCCGCCGTGGCGGCTGGCGCGGCAAGCGCGAGATTCACGAGGCCGCCAGCGTCGATGGCAGTGTGGGTACCATGCGCGGCGACCTGGTCCACTATCCCTACCGATCCTTGCAGCAGCAGCTGGCCAAGACCGAGAAGTACGCGCGGATGATGGCCGAGCACGAGTTCGCGCGCGGTAAACGGGCCACGCTGGGCAAGCTGGTGCTGGCACCGGCCTGGCGGTTCTGGCGCGGCTTCGTGTTCCGTGGCGGCTTCCGCGACGGCTGGCATGGCCTGGTCTACGCCTATGTGCGCGCCAACTACGTGCGCCAGAAGACCATCATGCTGTGGATGCTGGGCAACGGCCAGGCCGTGGCCGACCCGCCGAACCCCTGATCGCCGGGCCCTGCCCGGCGCGCCGATGCATCACGCCCCGGTGACTGCCCGGTGGCGCGCGCCTTCGACGATCGACAGGCCGGTCAGCAGGCCGACCAGGGTCACGTAGAAACTGGCCGTCATCTGGTGCGCGAACATCGACTGGGTCAGGCCGCACAGCGCATAGGTGATCACCAGCATGATGCCGGCTGCGGCCGGCCCCCGGAAGGTCGTCCGTCCGCTGCGGCGATGAAGCCGCACGAACAACCCTAGCGGGATGCCATACACCGCCAGCAACAGCAGCAGGCCCGGTACGCCCTGGGTCGCTGCCCATTCGGCAACATCGTTGTGTGCATGCCCCAGGTGGCAACGCAACTCTTCCGGATTCTCACGGCAGACCGGCACGCGCAGCATCGCGCTGTCGAAATGACCGATGCCCACCCCCACCAGCGGATGGTCGAGGAAGGTCTCCCAGGCCACCTGCAGGCGTTCCACGCGGGCACCGGCGGAAGAATCACTGTCGCCCTGCTCCATCCGCTGCACGTCGCTGTGCAGCTCGCTCAGGCGCACCTGGTGACGCAGCTCCGGCACCGACAGCAACAGGGTCGCGCCGATCGCCAGCATGCCGGCCAGCACCGACAGGCGCGCCGCACCGGTGCGCCAGCGCAGGCTCAGTGCCAGCACCACCAGAAGCGCCAGCAGGGCGGCGAACACGCCGCGGCTGCCGGTCAGCACGATGGTGCCGCAGCCGGCGGCCGTGCCGAGGATCACCAGCGACCAGCGCCGCGACGGGCGACAGAACACCAGCAGCACCATCAACACCATCACGATGTCGGCCAGCACGATGGCGTTGGTGAACAACTCTGCGCGCGGGGCGCCACCCAGCACCTGCCACAGCGACATCGCGAAGGTGGCGAGCAGGCCGGTCAATGATCCGTACCAGAGCCACCGCAGGTTGGGACGCAGCGCGCAGACCCAGAGCGCGATCCACGGGATCACCACGAATCGCGAGCGGTTGTCGACGTCACGCAGGCCCTGCTCGAACAACACCACCGACAGTACGCCGAGCGCCAGCACCGCCAGCATCAGCCAGGCCAGCACTTTCACCGGCTGACCGGCCATGCCGCGCGCGCGCCACAGCAGCTCCGGCGCCAGCAGCGTGCTGAGCAGCAGCAGCAGGCCATACGGCAGCAGGTTGATCGGCACGGTCAGCACCAGTGCCGGCAGGCAGAACAGGCCCAGCTGGGCCAGCGCATGCGCGGCCCCATGGCGCCCACCGGCGGGAACGCCCAGCGGGTCGTCGGCCATGGGGTTCAGGTTGTCCGGTGAAGCTGGCACGTCGGGAAGTATCGCTGCAATCTGCGGGAAGAACGGGAAGGACCAACGGAGGCCGTCCCAGCCTGCTGTTTTACTGCCTTTGGGCCCGCTTGGGCAGACTGGACAAGCCGGAATCGTGGTGGCTAGTCATGTTCCTGCAAACGCCGTTCACGTTCGCGCTCCTCTGCAGTGACCACGCAGGGCACCTTCACCGCTGCTGCCGGCACCAGCCACCAGCGCCGCCGGTTGGCCACGCCGGCCAGTTCAGAACGGTTGCGGTCGACGCACGACAGCATCGCGTATTCGTGCACCAGCAACCAGCGGCGTCCGGGCGCCAGCCGCTGCCAGCGCGTGGCCGCAATCAGCTGCTCGTCCCAGTCCGTCTCGAAACCGAAGGTCGCTGCGGGGCGGTCGGCCAACAGCAGATGCTGCTCCTTCCAGGCCACCAGCCCCAATTCGGCATCCGGTCCCAGACGGTCACCAACCGTGCGCATCAGGCCGCGGGCGGAACTGGAATCGTTCAGCAGCGGATAGCCGACCAGGCTGTACAGCACCCAGACCATCGCCAGGGTCGATACCAGCGCCAGATGCCGGCGACGGCCGCAGGCCAGCAGGCTCACTCCGCCCCACACGCCCATCGCCAGGATCGTCCAGGCCAGTGCGTCGACGGCGCCGGGCGCCAGCCCGCGGCTGTGGGTCAGGCGCAGCTCGAAGGCCGGCTCGCCCAGCACCGCCATCGCACCGGCCAGGGCCAGGCCCAGTGACAGCAGGCCGGTGAACACCCCCACCACGGCCTGCACATCGCGCCGCCTCAGCAATCCAGGCAACAGCGGCGCCAGCACCAGGCAGAACATCGGCAGTGCCGGCAGGATGTACACATCGCGCTTGCCGGCGGGAATCGAGAAGAACAGCACCACCATCAGCCACCAGGCCAGCGGCAGCAGGTAGCGCGGGTCGCGGCGGCGCAACCGGCGGCGCCACGCCGGAATCGCCCAGGGCAGGGCCAGGAACGCCGGGATCCACATCAGCGGCATCGTCGCCAGGAAGTACCAGGCGGGCTGGTGATGGTCCCAGGAATGGGCGTAGCGCCGCGCCGTCTGCTGGAACAGGATGTCGTCCATGTAGGCCAGGTACTCGTCCGAGCCAGTGGCAAAGCCGGCCAGCAGCATCGGCGCCAGCCACAACGACACCGCCAGCAGGAAGGCCAGCGGCGCCAGCCAGAAACGCGCGTCGCGCGCATGCAGTCCCACCCGTGGCCACTGCAACGCCGCGGCGATGGCCGCAGGCACGAGCATCAGCAGCGCCAGCATCCCCACGCCCTTGGTGATCACGCCGATGCCAGCAAAGAACCAGCCCAGCCACCACCAGCGCCAGCTTGGTCCCAGCAAAAGGTGGCGCAGCAGGCCGTAGTTGGCCAGGGTGATGAACAGCAGCAGCAGTGGGTCGATCTGCGCCTTCTTCGCCTGGAAGGTGAACTGCAGCGCGAACAGCAGCGCCCAGCCGGCGTACAGCCCCACCCGCCGCGTCCACAGGCGTCGCCCCAGGTCGACCACGCACCACAGCGTGCCCAGGGCCGCCAGCAGCGACGGCAGCAGGAAGGCCACGCGCCACTGCCCGACCAGGCCGTACAGCGTGGCCTGCCACCACATCAGCATCGGCGGCTTGTCCGAGTACAGCTCGGTGCCGCGATGCGGGAACAGCCACTGCCCGCTGTCGAACATCTGCTTGGCCACCAGCGCGAAGCGCGGTTCGTCCGACGGCCACGGATCACGAAGGCCCAGCCCGGCCCCCAGCACCAGCAGGGCCATCACCACGAACAACCACGTCTCGCGCGACGCGCGGGATTTCAGCATGGGACTCGGAACGTCAGCGGGGTCAGGCTGTTTTTAGCAGACGCGCGTAAAAGAAACCGTCAGCATCGTTGTCACCCGGCAGGCGCTGGCGCGCAATCCCCTCGCAATCGAGGCCGAATGTGTCATCCAGAGGCTGTGCCGCTGCGTCCGGATGCCACTTCAGGAAGGCTCGCACCTGATCGACGTTCTCGGCGCGCAGGATCGAACAGGTGGCGTACAGCAGCACGCCTCCCGGGCGCAGCATCGACCAGCAGGCCTCCAGCAGGCGGGCCTGCACGCCGACCAGCGCATCGATGTCCTCGGCGCGGCGGTGGAACATCACGTCCGGCTGGCGGCGGATCACGCCGGTGGCCGAGCACGGGGCATCCAGCAGGATGGCGTCGAACGGCGTGCCATCCCACCAGGCCCCGGGATCGCTGGCATCGGCCACCCGGGTCTGCGCGCCCTCACCCACACCGGTGCGGGTGTAGGTATCGCGGGCGCGCGCGAGTCGACGCGCATCGATATCGAGCGCCAGCAGGCGCAGACTGGGGTCACGTTCCAGCAGGTGCGCCGACTTGCCACCGGGTGCCGCACAGGCGTCCAGCACGCGGGCGCCGGTCGCGGGCGCCAGCGCGTCGGCTGCGCATTGCGCCGACAGGTCCTGTACCGACAGTGCACCGTCGGCAAAACCCGGCAGCTGGTTCACCGCAACGGGGGCCGCCAGGCGCAGTGCATCGGCGCAGAGCGCGCTGGGTTCGGCGGCAATGCCCGCCTCGGCCAGTGCCGCCAGTGCCTTGTCACGGCCGCCGTGCTGGCGGTTGGCACGCAGCCACAACGGTGCCGGTTGCAGGCTGGCGCTGAAGATCGCGTCGGCCTGTGCCGGCCAATCGCGTTCCACCGCATCGGCCAGCCATTCCGGGAAGGCATCGCGCGCCGGCTGCTCCGGGAAACCTTCGCGCTGCGCGCGGCGCAGGATCGCATTGACCAGGCCGGCCTGGCGCTCACGGCCCAGCGCACGCGCGGCATCGACCGTGGCCGACAGCGCCGCATGCGCCGGCAGTTCCAGAACGTCCAGCTGGGCGAAGCCCACCATCAACAGGGTGCGCAGATCGGCGTCGCGCGCCGACAGCGGCTTCTGCATCCACGACTGCAAGGCAGCGTCATAGGTACTGCGGCGACGCAGCACCGCAAAGCACAGCGCTTCCAGCAAGGCACGATCGCGGCTGTCGGCCAGCTTCGGCAGCGCCCAGGCCAGTTCGGCCTTCAATGAACGGCCACGGGTGAACACCTGTGCCAGCACACGTGCGGCCAGCATGCGGGTGGCCGCGCCCGGCGCCGCCTTGGCAACGGAGAAATCGTTCTGCTTCGACACCGCTTATGCTCCCACGCGCAGATCACGGCGGGCGTTGAGGTAGTCGGCGGCGGTGATCGCCTTGCCGCCTTCGCGCTGCAGCGTACGCAAGCGCAGTGCGCCCTGGCCGCAGGCGATGTCGATGCCATCGCGGCTGGCCGCCAGCACCGTGCCCGGCGCTTGGCCGTGGGCCTCCTCCAGCGCCACCGCGCCATGGATGCGCACGCGTTCGCCAGCCAGCGTCGCTTCGGCGATCGGCCACGGATTGAAGGCACGCACGGTACGCGCCAGCACATCGGCGCCCTGCGCCCAGTCCAGACGGGCTTCGGCCTTGTCCAGCTTGTGCGCATAGGTCACGCCCTGCTCCGGCTGCGGCCGCGCGATCGGCTTGATGCCGGCCCGCAGCAGGCCCAGGCCGTCGGACAGGACCTGTGCACCCAGCTCGGCCAGCTTGTCATGCAGCTGGCCACCGGTATCGGTGGCAGCGATCGGCAGTTCCTGGTGCAGCAGCACCGGGCCGGTATCCAGGCCCGCTTCCATCTGCATCAGGCACACACCGGTCTTTGCGTCACCGGCCTGGATCGCGCGCTGGATCGGCGCCGCCCCGCGCCAGCGTGGCAGCAGCGAGGCATGCACGTTCCAGCAGCCGTGGGTCGGGATCGCCAGTACCGCCTTGGGCAGGATCAGGCCGTAGGCCACCACCACCATCAGGTCCGGCTGCAGGTCGCGCAGCTGCTGCTGTGCAGCCTCGTCCTTCAGTGATTCAGGCTGGTAGACCGGAATGCCACGGGCCACGGCCTCGAGCTTGACCGGCGACGGTGCCAGGCCACGGCCACGGCCGGCCGGCCGGTCAGGCTGGGTATAGACGGCCACGACCTCGTGGTGGCGCGCCGCGGCGCGCAGCGACGACACCGCGAATTCCGGCGTACCGGCAAAGACAATCCTCATGGCTACCCCACTTGCAGGATGGAATCGTGCAGGAAACAAAACGGCGCCGTCGGCCGGCGCCGTGCAGCCCGCGCGCGTCGCGCAGGCACGGGCCACCCGAAGGGCGGCCCGGATGGGCGATCACGCCACGTGCTTGCGCTGCTTGGCCAGCTTCTTGCGGACCATCTCGCGCTTGAGCGGCGACAGGTAGTCGATGAACAGCTTGCCGTCCAGGTGGTCCATCTCGTGCTGGATGCAGGTGGCCAGTACTTCACCCGCCTCCAGCTGCTGTTCCTGGCCGTTGCGGTCCAGGTACTTCACGGTGATGGTGTCGGCGCGGGTGACGTCGGCGAAGATGCCCGGGACCGACAGGCAGCCCTCCTGGTACACCCGGCCCCCGTCCCTGGCGACGATTTCCGGGTTGATGAACACATGCGGTTCATTCTTTTCTTCACTGACATCGATGACCATGAAGCGCTTGTGCACGTCCACCTGGGTGGCCGCCAGGCCGATGCCCGGGGCGTCGTACATGGTCTGGAACATGTTGTCGATCAGTTCCTGGAAGGCCGGCGTGGTGACTTCGGCGGCGTCGATCAACGCAGCCTTGGTACGCAGGCGCGGATCGGGGAACTCGAGAATGGGGAGAAGGGCCATGGCTGTTTCCGGATAGGGGGCCGGCACGCCGGCATACGTCGCAGATTCTAGCTCCAACGCTTGCCTTGCGCCCCGGTTTCTGGACTATAGTGCGTGGACCTGTTGGGGAATCAGGGCTTCACACCTATGTTGCTTCGTTTTCGTACGGTCGTCGCCGCGGCGATGCTGACCGTGGCTGCCTATGCTACCGCCGTGGAAGTGAATGGCGGGCACCCGGACACCTATGTGGTCCGAAAAGGGGATACGTTGTGGGATATCGCCGCACGTTTCCTGCAGAAGCCTTGGCTGTGGCCGGAGATCTGGCAAGCCAATCCGCAGATCGCCAACCCGCACCTGATCTATCCAGGTGACGTGCTGAGCCTTGCCTACCTGGACCGGGTGACCGTGTCCCAGGCCGGCCCGCGCCAGGAGGCCCCGATCGACGCCATTCCGCTGGCCCAGGTCGAGCCGTTCCTGAAGCAGCTGAGCGTTGTCGACAGCATCAAGCAGCTGCCCTACGTGGTCGGCCTGGAGGACAGCCGCCTGCGCGTGTCCGGCGGTGACACCGTCTACGTGCGCCTGGCCGATGCCCAGGTGGGCCAGCGCTGGGCCGTGGTACGCCCGACCGTACGGTACGCCCAGCCCAAGCCGACCGAAGACCTGACCGCCAATGGCGACGTGACCCCGGGCAGCGGCAACCTGTGGAAGGCCTACAACGCGCCCAACGCCCGCCGTGGCGTGCTCGGCTACGAGCTGGCCCAGGTCGCTACCGGCACCATCACCCAGATTGCCGGCGGCAAGGTCGAGGCCTCCACGCTGGTGCTGGACAAGAACGACGGCGGCCGCGAAGTGCGCGCCGGTGACCGCCTGGTGCCGGTCGAAGCCAAGCCGTACGACCTGCAGTTCATCCCTCATGTACCCGCTGCCGGTGTCGAGGGTGTGGACGTGCGCGTGCTGGCCGTCACCGACATGTTCAATGCCGGTGGCCCGCGCGACGTGATCGCGATCTCGGCCGGCCGTGCCCAGGGCGTGGACAACGGTACCGTGTTCTCGCTGTGGCGCCCGGGCCGCCATGTGGCGCACCGCATGAAGTACCCGGGCTCCTCGCGCATGGACGACTCGCTCAGCACCGGCGCGGGCCGGGTCTCGCTGCCGGACGAGTATGCCGCGCACGCGATGGTGTTCCGTACCTTCGACAACGTCAGCTACGCGCTGGTGATGCAGGGCGTGAAGCCGGTGCAGGTGGGTTACAACGCGCTGCACCCGGACGCAAAGTAACCGTTGCCGGGCGTGCCGGCCGCTGCCCGGCAGGCGTCTGCGGGAAAACCTGACGATCACATGCGAAGGCGCCCTAGGGCGCCTTTGTTGCGTGCGGCCGATAGTGGGGGATGACCACGCATGCATATGAGGCGCTGCTGCGCCTGTTGATGGCGGGAGGCGCACTGGCGCCACGACGGGCCCTGCTGCAGGCCGCAGGCGGTGCGCAAGCCGCCATCGCGCAAGGCCCGGCGAACTGGCGCGCGCACGGCTGCACGCCGGAGCAATGCGCCGCGCTGGAACGTCCCGACGCCCGGGCGTGTGCATCCGCCCTGCGCTGGCTGGAACAGGACAACCATCACCTGCTGCCCTGCACCGATCCGGCCTTTCCACCCTCGTTGCTGGAGGTGCCCAACCCGCCGCTGGCGCTGTTCGTCGCCGGAGACCCCAGCCTGGCCTGGCGCCCGTCGGTGGCGCTGGTCGGCAGCCGTTCCCCCACCCCGGGCGGGCGCGCACTGGCCGCGCGTTTTGCCGGCTGTTTCGTCGAGGCGGGCCTGGCGGTGACCAGCGGCCTGGCCGCAGGCATCGATGCCGCTGCGCACCAGGCCACGCTGGAGGCCGGTGGCTGCACCGTGGCGGTGATCGGCACGGGCCCTGACCGCGCCTATCCGGACAGCCACGCCCGGCTGCAGGCGCGCATCGCCGCCGAGGGCGTGGTGCTCAGTGAGTACCTGCCGGGTACGGCGGCCCGCCCAGGCCACTTCCCCGCGCGCAACCGGCTGGTAGCCGGGCTGGCGCTGGCCACCGTGGTGGTCGAGGCCGCGCAGCGTTCGGGCGCGCTGATCACCGCGCGCCTGGCCGCCGAGGCAGGCCGCGAGGTCTGTGCCCTGCCCGGATCGGTGCTCAACCCGCGCGCGGCGGGCTGCCACCGCCTGATCCGCGAGGGCGCGGCGCTGGTCGAGCGCCCCGAGGAGGTTCTGGAACTGCTCGCCCCTGCCCTTCGCCTGCAGCTGCCGGGCTTGCAATCGCGGCTGTCCACCCCCACTGAACAGGCACTGCCGGCCCTCCTGCCGGCGCGCTGGGCCGACGACCCTGACTACCAGTGCTTGTGGCGAGCCCTGGACCACAACCCAAGCGGTATGGATTCACTGATCACGCGCTGTGGATTGACGGCGCCCCAGGTGTCCTCCATGCTGCTGGCCATGGAACTGGCGGGAATCGTGGTGTGCGTACACGGCCGCTACTGTCGAACTCCCTAGTTTCTTCACCTCCACAGCGTCGCGCGACGCAGGCCGAGGGGCAATGAAAGAGAGCATCCTGGATGTACTGCTGTACCTGTTTGAACACTATTTCAGCGAAGATGCGGACCTGATCCGTGACCGCGATTCGCTGCAGAACGGCCTGATCCAGGCCGGTTTCAGCCCCACCGAGATCAACAAGGCGTTCGACTGGCTCGATGCCCTGGCCGCGCAGCGGCCGAGCGTGGCCCAGGCGCGGGTCGATGGCCCCGTGCGCATCTACCATGGTCCCGAGCTGGACAAGCTGGATGTGGAATGCCGCGGCTTCCTGCTGTACCTGGAACAGCACGGCATCCTCGACGCCGACCAGCGCGAGCTGGTGCTGGACCGGGCGATGGCCCTGGACCAGGACGAACTGGACCTGGACGACCTGAAATGGGTCGTGCTGATGGTGCTGTTCAACCAGCCCGGCTCCGAAGCGGCCTATGCCTGGATGGAGACGCAGATGTTCATGGACGAGCCAGAACCCCTTCACTGACCGTACACTTGGGGGCATAGCGCATTCAGGAGCGTCCCCGTGAGCGAGTGGTTCCATGCAGAAGGCAACCGGCAGCAAGGCCCGCTGCCGGCGGAACAGTTGGTCGAGTTGTTCCGAAACAACCAGATCTCCCTGGACACCCTGGTCTGGCGCGACGGCCTGCCGCAATGGCAGCCCTTGCGCACCGTTGTCGACGAGCTGGGCCTGATCGTGCCGGCGCTGGACGTTGCTGCGCCGGCCCAGCAACCCGAGCCGGAACCGGAACCGGTGGCCCCGCCTCCGCCGCAGCCGCCTGTACTGCCGCCGTCCACGCCCTATGCCACCCAGGCGGCGGCTGGGGTCCTGCCGCCGCCGAAGAAGAAGCTCTCCGGTTGCGCCCTGACCGCGATCATCGGCGGCGGCCTGCTGCTGGTACTGGTACCGATCATGGCCATCCTCGCGGCGATCGCCCTGCCCGCATACAAGGACTACACCGTGCGTGCCAGGATCGCGACCGCGGTCAATGCCCTGCAGCCGCTGAAACAGCAGGTGCAGCACTTCGCCGACGATGAAGGCCGCTGCCCCGGCGCCAACGATGCCGGTTTCCCGGCCCCGGGGGACTTCAGCCAGGCCGGCCTGTCGGCGGTGAACATCGGCCGCTTCAACAACGGCCACTGTGGCATCGAAGCAACGCTGGCCGTGCCCGGCAAGAGCCTCGATGGCGACCTGCTGTGGCTGGAATATGATCGCGACAGCGGCCGCTGGGAATGCAGCGGTGAAAGCGACGACAAGTACCTGCCGCCGTCGTGCCGCGGCTGAGCCACGCGCACGGCAGCACCTCCAAGGACGATCCAACAGGGAACATGCAATGACTGAGTGGTACTACGCCGTAGGACAGCAACGCCAGGGCCCGCTGTCGGTCCAGGAGATCCGCCAGCGCTTCCAGCGCGGCGAACTGAACCTGGACACCCTGGTCTGGCGCGAAGGCATGGCCCAGTGGGCTGCACTGCGCCAGGTGGTCGATGAACTGGGCCTGCAGACGCTGGCCGACGCCAGCACCGCCACTGCCAGTGGCGGCTTCGACCTGCGCAGCGACTACGCCGCCATCGACAACGGCACTGCGCCGCTGCCTGGCACGGGCGCGCTCAGCAGCTCACCCTACAACGCACCGGCCGCCGCCGCTGCCGGTGGCGCGCGGCCGGTGATCGGCGGCGAGGTGGTCTACGCCGGCTTCTGGAAGCGCGTCGCGGCCTACATGATCGACTACTTCGTGCTGGCCGTGCCGGGCGGCATCATCGGCGCCATCATCGGCGTGGTGCTTGGCGCCAGCATGGGCGCGGTGGGCAGTGGCGAGACCTCCATCGAAATCGTCGCGCAGCTGGCCAGCGCGCTGATCAACATGGTCATCGGCGTGGCCTACTACACTTGGTTCCATTCCTCCCAGGGCGGCGCCACGCTGGGCAAGATGGCGGTCGGCATCAAGGTCGTGCGCAGCAATGGTGACCGCCTGACCCGTGGCCGCGCCTTCGGTCGCTACTGGGCCATGCTGCTGAGCAGCTTCACCCTGGGGATCGGCTTCCTGATGGCCGCCTTCACCGAGCGCAAGCAGGGCCTGCACGACATGATCTGCGACACCCTGGTGGTCGACCGCTGGGCCTACACCGACCAGCCGCAGCTGCAGCGCCATGAGCTGGGTACGGTCACCATCGTGATCCTGGTACTGACCGGCCTGCTGACGGTGGCGGGCCTGGTGCTGCTGGTGGCTGCGGTCGGCTTCATCGCCAAGATGGCCTCATGAACGGCCATCCTCACGTCTGGCTGCTTGACAGGGGCTGGCCGGGCGTGATTCCTCTAATAAGGTGAAACCTGAACGCCCGGCACACTACCGGGCGTTCAGCGTATTGATTTGTCCGTGGCCGCTTCACTAATGCGGCCGTTTGCTCCACCCTAGCGGCCCCTTCCCTGCGGCTCGCCCCACAGACACTGCTGCCATGCCCAAGCACCTGCTCATCGTCGAATCGCCGGCCAAGGCCAAGACGATCAACAAATACCTCGGCAAGGACTACACCGTCCTGGCCTCGTATGGGCATGTGCGTGACCTGATTCCGAAGGAAGGCGCGGTCGACCCGGACAACGGGTTCGCCATGCACTACGACGTGATCGACAAGAACGAAAAGCATGTCGATGCGATCGCCAAGGCCGCCAAGGGCGCCGACGACATCCTGCTGGCAACCGACCCGGATCGCGAGGGTGAAGCGATCAGCTGGCATATCGCCGAGATCCTGAAGGAACGCGGGCTGGTCAAGGACAAGCCGATGCAGCGCGTGGTGTTCACCGAGATCACCCCGCGCGCCATCAAGGAAGCGATCAGCCAGCCGCGTGCGATCGCCAGCGACCTCGTCGACGCCCAGCAGGCCCGCCGCGCACTTGACTACCTGGTCGGCTTCAACCTGTCGCCGGTGCTGTGGCGCAAGGTGCAGCGCGGCCTGTCTGCCGGCCGCGTGCAGAGCCCGGCGCTGCGCATGATCGTCGAGCGCGAGGAAGAGATCGAAGCCTTCATCGCCCGCGAGTACTGGTCGATCGCTGCCGAGTGCGCGCACCCGTCCCAGCACTTCAATGCCAAGCTGGTCAAGCTGGACGGGCAGAAGTTCGAGCAGTTCACCGTCACCGATGGCGACACCGCTGAAGCGGCGCGCATGCGCATCCAGCAGGCCGCGCAGGGTTCGCTGCACGTCACCGACGTGGCCAGCAAGGAGCGCAAGCGCCGCCCGGCGCCGCCGTTCACCACCTCCACCCTGCAGCAGGAAGCCTCGCGCAAGCTCGGCTTCACCACCCGCAAGACCATGCAGGTGGCGCAGAAGCTGTATGAAGGCGTGGCCATCGGCGACGAAGGCACCGTCGGCCTGATTTCGTACATGCGTACGGACTCGGTGAACCTGTCGCAGGACGCGCTGGCGGAAATCCGCGACGTGATCGCCCGCGACTACGGCATCGCCTCGCTGCCGGACCAGCCCAACACCTACCAGACCAAGTCGAAGAACGCCCAGGAAGCGCACGAAGCCGTACGCCCGACCTCGGCCCTGCGCACCCCGTCGCAGGTCGCCCGGTTCCTTACCGACGACGAGCGGCGCCTGTACGAGCTGATCTGGAAGCGTGCGGTGGCCTGCCAGATGATCCCGGCCACGCTCAACACCGTCAGCGTCGACCTGTCGGCCGGCAGCGAACACGTGTTCCGCGCCAGCGGCACCACCGTGGTCGTGCCCGGCTTCCTGGCCGTGTACGAGGAAGGCAAGGACAACAAGAGCGCCGAGGACGAAGATGAGGGCCGCAAGCTGCCCGCGATGAAGCCGGGCGACCGCATCCCGCTGGAACGCATCCTGGCCGAACAGCATTTCACCCAGCCACCGCCGCGCTACACCGAAGCGGCGCTGGTGAAGGCGCTGGAAGAGTACGGCATCGGCCGTCCCTCGACCTACGCTTCGATCATCCAGACCCTGCTGTTCCGCAAGTATGTGGAAATGGAAGGCCGTAGCTTCCGCCCGTCCGACGTGGGCCGCGCGGTGTCCAAGTTCCTGTCCAGCCACTTCACCCAGTACGTGGATTACGACTTCACCGCCAGGCTTGAGGACGAGCTCGATGCCGTCTCGCGCGGTGAGGAAGAATGGATCCCGCTGATGGCCCGTTTCTGGGAGCCGTTCAAGGAACTGGTCGAAGACAAGAAGGAATCGGTCGACCGCGCCGAGGCCAGTGGCGCGCGCGAGCTCGGCACCGACCCCAAGACCGGCAAGCCGGTCAGCGTGCGGCTGGGTCGTTTCGGGCCGTATGCCGCCATCGGCAGCACCGCCGAGGACGCCGAGGAAAAGCCGAAGTTCGCCTCGTTGCGCCCCGGCCAGTCGATGCACACCATCTCGTTGGAAGACGCGCTGGAACTGTTCCTGATGCCGCGCGCGCTGGGCGAGGACAATGGTGAGCCGGTCAGCGTCGGCATCGGCCGCTTCGGCCCGTTCGCCAAGCGCGGCAGCACCTACGCCTCACTGAAGAAGGAAGACGACCCGTACACCATCGACCTGGCCCGCGCCGTATTCCTGATCGAAGAGAAGGAAGAGATCGCGCGCAACCGGATCATCAAGGAGTTCGAGGGCAGCGACATCCAGGTGCTGAACGGCCGCTTCGGCCCGTACATCAGCGATGGCAGGATGAACGGCAAGATCCCCAAGGATCGCGAGCCGTCATCGCTGACCCTGGCTGAAGTGCAGCAGCTGATGGAAGAAACCGGCAAGCCGGTGCGCAAGGGCTTCGGCGCCAAGAAGGCCGCTGCGAAGAAGGCACCGGCCAAGAAGGCTGCGGTGAAGAAGGAAGCAGCGCCGAAGAAGGCCGCGGCCAAGAAAGCGCCGGCCAAGAAGGCTGTGAAGAAAGCTGCCGCAAAGAAGGCACCGGCGAAGAAGGCCGTCAAGAAGACCGCTGCAAAGAAGTAGATCCACGCCATGCGCGGATGAGGGGTAGTGCCGGTCGCTGGCCGGCAACACCTGGAAGCCTCGGATGCCGGCCAGCGGCCGGCACTACCGAGCGGGCGCGTTCCACCCCTTCTGCACGCAGCGGGGGGATAATGGAGGCCCACGCCGGGCCGGTCGCCGTCATGAAAGAACTCACCCTGAACTCTGCTGTCGCCACGCTCCGCGCCGGTGGCGTGATCGCCTATCCGACCGAAGCGGTCTGGGGCCTGGGCTGCGATCCGTCACATGAAGCCGCGGTGCACGCGGTGCTGCGGCTGAAACAGCGCCCGATCGAGAAGGGCATGATCCTGGTCGCCGCCGAACTGTCGCAGCTGGAGGGCTGGGTCCGCCTGCAGGCGCTGCCCGACGCCCGCCAGCGTGCGGTTCTGGCCAGCTGGCCGGGCGCCAACACCTGGATCCTGCCGGCCGGTCCGCGCGCCCAACCGTGGGTCACCGGTGAACACAGCGGCATCGCCGTACGCATCAGCGCCCACCCACTGGTCGCCGCCCTGTGCCGCGCCTGGGGCGGGCCGCTGGTCTCCACCAGCGCCAACCTGGCAGGTGAACCGCCGGCACGCAGTCGCGCCGAGCTGGATCCGCGCCTGCTGCGCCTGCTCGATGGCCTGCTCGATGGCGAGACCGGTGGCCTGGCCCAACCGACCCCGATCCGCGACGCGCTCAGCGGCAACGTGCTGCGCTCCTGAGCGGACGATTGCACTGCCACGCACAATCACGCACCCTGCCGCCATGAACCTGCTGCGCACCGCCTTGGGCCTGTGCCTGCTGCTGCCATGGACCGCACCGGCCGCAGAGGACGTGCGCGTCTATCGCTGCGTCGCCAGCAATGGCGCCGTGGCCCTGCAGGACAGGCCCTGCAGCAGCGGCCGGCAGGAAGTGCGCGACCTGCAGCGCCCGCGCGACCCGACGCCACGGGTGGTGCGCAGCGATGCGACGCCCGCGCCTCCCGACGAGGTTCCGGTGATGCGCGATCGCGAAGTCCGCCACGTCTACATCCAGCCGCCACAGCCGTTGTACGAATGCGTGAGCGACGACGGTCGCCGCTATACCAGCGACAACAACGAGGGCAATCCGCGCTGGGTACCGTTGTGGACCAGCGTCTGGCTTCCGCACGGGCACCACGGCCCGGTCCATCCCGGCCCACGCCCGGCCTTCGGCACGCCGGTCGGCCCCCCCATCGGTGAAGGAACCGGCTACCGGCCGCCCGCGGTGGGTGTCGGTGTGCAGGTTCCGGCCGGCAGCGTGCTGGTCCGCGACAGCTGCCATGCGCTGCCGCCGCAGGAAGTCTGCGCGCGCCTGCGCGACCGCCGCTGGGAACTGGACCGCCGCTACAACAGTGCGCTGCAGAGCGAGCGTACTGCCATCAGCAACGAACAGCGTGGCATCGACGCACGCCTGTCGCGGGACTGCGACCGCTGAGCGCAGCACCTGCCGTGGCATGTACGCTGTGCGCATGAAGAACCTGATCTGGCTGGCCCTGGGCCTGTTCGCCGGCAACGCAGTGGCCGACGACGGGGTGATCTACCGCTGCACCTCCAGCAACAGCGATGTGCCCACCCTGCAACGTACGCCCTGCCCTGCCGGCAGCAAGCAGCAGGTGGTGCGGATTCCGGCCGCTGCCAGTGCGTCGCCCACGCCGACCCCTGTGCCGTCGCCACCCGAACCGGCGGCGGCGGGTATGCCGCCGGCTTCCGCGCCCAGCCCCCGCCGCCCCGGCGAAGGACGCACGATCATGGAAGCCGGCATGGTCGAACGCGAAGGCGGCGATCTGATACTCGACAGTGCATCGCTGCCACGCCAGGCTGATGCCGCGCCGGACAGCAATGCGCCGCCGAAGCCGCCGCTGCCGCCCATCTTCCAGTGCACCGACAGCCAGGGCGGTGGCTACCTGCACGAATACGAAGCTGCCCCCGGCCGCTGCGAACTGATGACCGTGCAGGGCCTGGGCGGCGCCACACCGGTCAATGCTGCAGGCTGCGAAGTGGTGCGCGACCGCTGCGAGGAACTGCCGGAAGCGCAGCGCTGCAGCAGCTGGCAGCAACGCTTCCGCGACGCACGTGGCCGCGAGCGGTTCGCCTCGCCGGAGAACCGCGACAAGGCCCGCGGGGAACGCGAACGGTTGCAGGGCGTGCTGGAGGCCAGCAACTGCCCGGTACCGGGGTGACTGCCATGCGGTAGTGCCGGCCGCCGGCCGGCAACTGCAATCACCTGAAGATCCCGTGGTTGCCGGCCAGCGGCCGGCACTACCACCGCATGATCAGAACCCGTAGCGCAGGAAACCGCCATCCACTGCGATGCATTCGCCGGTGACATAGCTGGCCGCCGGCAGGCACAGGAAGCCCACGGCTGCGGCCACTTCCTCCGGTTCACCGATGCGGCGCATCGGCGTGCGGTTGACCACTTCCTCGTAGTAGTCCGGGTCCGACAATGGACCGGACGTGCGCCGCGTGCGGATGTACCAGGGCGCCACCGCGTTGACCCGGATGCCATCCTCCGCCCACTCGACGGCCAGGTTGCGCGTCATCTGGTGCATCGCGGCCTTGGTCATGCCATAGACCACGCCACTGCGCACGTGGGTCAGGCCGGACACGCTGCCGACGTTGACGATGGACGACGACGCATGCCGCGCCAACAGCGGATGCGCGTAGCGCGACAGCTCGAAGGCCGAGAACAGGTTGGTCTCGAAGATCTTGCGCCATTCGTCCTCGGAATACTCCGTGGCCGCCTTGGTGACGTTGCCACCGGCGTTGTTGACCAGGATGTGCAGGCCATCGCTGTGGTCTTCCACCCAGTCCAGGATCTGCCGGCGGTCCTCGTCATCGGAGACATCGGCAGCCAGCGCGTGCACCTGGTGCTGCGGATACACGTCCAGCAGTTCGTCGCGCGCCGTCTCCAGCATATCGATGTCACGGCCCACGATCATCAGGTCGGCACCGAGGCCGGCCAGTTCGTGCGCGATGGCCAGGCCGATGCCGGCGCTGGCGCCCGTAATCAGGGCAGTCTGGCCGTCCAGGCGCCACCGTTGCTGGGTCATGTGTCCTCCGGGGCCGCGCCCGCTGTGTTTCGATGCCGCAAGGATACGCGCTCACGGCGGCGCTCGGCCGGGGATGCGACACTTGCCCATACGCCCACCGCGGAGAGCCGCCATGCGCATCCTGATCCTGTCCACGTCGCTGCTGGCCAGCCTGCTGCTGGCGGCCTGCCAGCGTCCGCCCACGCCGAACCCGGAGAAGCCACCGGTGCCACGAGCGATGTCGCGTGCGATCAACGAGCCGCTGGACCGCGCCAAGGACGTGCAGAAAACCGTCGATGAGGCTGCCGCGCGTGAGCGCAAGGCCGAGGCCGACGCGGCGCAATGACCGGTGGGGTCAGAGCCCTTTGCGAAGCCAAGGGATCCGACCCCATGAACGAAAACGCCCGGCCTGAGCCGGGCGTTTTCATTCGATAGCGTTGCCGGTCAGAACCCGCAGAAGCAGTACGCCAGCGCCTTCACCGGTGCGCCGTTGCCCTTTTCGCGGGCCGCGTTCTCGACGAAGCGCAGCTGCGTGTCCACTTCCGGCATCGTGCGTGCCAGCATCATCCGCGCCATGCCCGAATCGGACAGCATCCAGGCACCGGCACGACTGCCGGCGAAACCGCTGACGAACTGCGCGAACGGCGTGGCTGCCTTCTCGATGTAGCGCACGCGATAGGCATCGGACTTGCCCAGCTTGGCGCGGCTGGCCGCATCGGCCACCGCATCCCTCAGGCCACCGAAGGCATCGACCAGGCCGCGTTCCTTGGCCTGTGCACCGCTCCACACGCGGCCGCGGGCCACCTCGTCCACGGCCTCGACCGGCTTCTTGCGCGCGTCGGCGACGCGACCTGTGAAGTCGGCGTAGCCTTTGTTGATCACCGACTGGATGACCTGTCCCACGGCCGGATCCATCGGGCGGGTGACATCGAATGCACCCGCAAAACGGGTGGTGCCGACACCGTCAGTGTGCACGCCGATCTTGTCCAGCGCGCGGCTGAAGTTCGGTACCATGCCGAAGATGCCGATCGAACCAGTGATGGTCGACGGATCGGCGTAGATGCGATCGGCATTCATGCTGATCCAGTAGCCACCGGAGGCAGCCAGGTCGCCCATCGACACCACCACCGGCTTGCCAGCGGCCTGCAGCGCCACCACTTCACGGCGGATCTGCTCGGAGGCGAACACCTCACCGCCCGGCGAATCGACGCGCAGCACCACGGCCTTCACGTTGTCGTCGTCGCGCGCGGCGCGCAACAGCGCTGAGGTCGACTCGCCGCCGATGCGGCCGGCCGGCAGGTCGCCACCGCTGATCTCGCCGGCAGCCACCACCACGGCCACCTGCGGACGCGAGTCCACCGGGTTGCGGCGGGCGTCGAGCAGGGCCAGGTAACGGCCGAAGTCGACGTTGCGGAAACCACCGTCGGCGTCTTCGTCGGCCACGCCGCGCTCGATCATCAGATCCTCGAATTCCTCGCGGGTCTTCAGCGCGGTCACCAGCTTCTGCTGCAGCGCGAACTTGGCCAGGTCGCCACCGGCGGCGGCAATGCCTTCCGGCAGCGTGTCGATGCCGGCAGCCAGCTGTGCCGGATCCAGGCGGCGCGCCTTGGCGATGTCGCCCAGGTAGCGCTGCCACACATCGTTCATCCAGAACAGGTCGGCTTCCTTGGAGGCCGGCGACGCGGCGTCAAGCACGTACGGTTCGGCCGCGGACTTGTACTCGCCCACCTTGAACAGGTGCACGTCCACGCCCAGCTTGTCCTGCAGGCCGGTGCGGAAGTACTGGCGGTAGCGGCCGAGGCCTTCGAGCACGACCGAACCCATCGGGTCCAGGTAGACCTCGTCGGCCTGTGCAGCCAGCAGGTACTGCGACTGGCCCATGCTCTCGCTGTAGGCCACCAGCTGCTTGCCGGAAGCGCGCAGGTCCTGCAGCGCGGCGGCGACTTCACGCAGCGAGGCGAAGCCCGACGGCTGCAGCTTGTCCAGCTCCAGCACCACGCGCTCGATCTTCTTGTCTTCCTTGGCCGACTCGATCACCCGCAGCAGGTCGCGCAGCTGGATCTCTTCGGCACCGTTGTCACCCACGGCCTTGGCCAGTGCGCGGCTGACCGGATCGGCACTGAACTGCTCGACCAGGCGGCCTTCCGGCGCGATCACGAGCGTCGTGCGGTCCTGCAGCGACTTGCTGGCACCGGCACCCATGCCGGCGGCGATGACGAACATCACCAGCAGCAGGAACAGCAGGCCGAAGAACACCAGGTTGAGGATCAACCGGCGGGTGAAGTTCATGACGTCCCACAGCCCGATGAAGAAACTGGCGACGGGGTTGCGACGTGCCGGGGGCAGCGGGGGCACGGGTTGATTCATGGAACGCTCCGGATGGCTTCTTGCCGTGGTACCAGCATAGCCGGTGCCGCGCGATGCGGCATCGGACACAAGTCAGGGGATCGCCCGCCATGGGTCGGCATGGCGGGCAGGACGATCAGGACAGCGCGGACTGCCCGATGCGCTGGCTGCTGCGGCGCAGGCGCCAGCCCATCAGGATGGCAGCGGCGGTCAGGCCGACGATCAGGCCGATCCACATGCCCTGCGGGCCCATGCCCAGCCCCAGGCCGAGCCCGGCGCCGAGCGGCATGCCCAGGCCCCAGTACGCGAACATGGCGATGAACATCGGCACGCGGGTGTCCTTGAGGCCGCGCAGCGCACCCGCCGACAGCACCTGGATGCCGTCCGGGAACTGGAAGGTGGCCGCGTACAGCAGCAGGGTCGAGGCCAGGCCGGCCACTGCCAGGTCGTTGGTGTACACACCGACGATGGCATCGTGGCCGAACAGCAGCACCGCCGCTGACAACGTCTGCGTGCCCATGATGATCGCGTAACCGGCCCACGCCGCACGCCGTACGCCGAAGCCGTCACCACGGCCGACCGCATGGCCGACGCGCACGGTGGTGGCCTCGGCCACGCCCATCGGGATCATGAAGCACAGCTGCGCGACGTTGATCGCGATCTGGTGTGCCGCCGCTTCATTGGCACCCAGGCGGCCGATCAGCAAGGCGGTGACGATGAACAGGCCGCCTTCCATCAGCACGGTGATGCCGATCGGCAGGCCGGTGCGCAGCAGCTCCCAGATCGCCTTCCAGCGCGGTCCCTCGAAGTGGGAGAACAGCTGCAGATGGGCAAAGCGCTTGGTCCGCCACAGATACAGGGCGAATGCGGTCGCCTGCAGCCACATCATCACCGCCGAAGCGATGCCCAGGCCCTCGGCCCCCAACTCCGGGAAGCCGAGCTTGCCATTGGCCAGCACGTAGCCCATCGGCGCCAGCACCAGCAGGCCACCGAAGCCGAGCAGCATGGTCGGCAGCGTCCAGTGCATGCCCTCGCTGAGATAACGCATGCAGAAGTACAGGGTCAGCGCCGGGCCACCCCAGCGCACCGCATGCAGGAACGCAGTCGCCCCCGGCACGATGTCCGGCGCGATGCCGAAGGCCGGCAGCAGCGGCGGCACCACGGTGAGGAAGGTGAACATGATCAGCCCCAGCCCCAGCGCCAGCCACAGTGCCTGGCGGAACAGCGGGCCGATCTCGCGCTCGCGGCCGGCGCCGTGCAGCTGCGACACCGAAGCGGTGAGGGAGATCAGGGTGCCGATCGGAATCAGCATTGGCAGCCACAACAACGCCGTACCGATGGTGACTGCGGCAAGGGTCGCCGTAGCGTGGTGGCCGGCAATCACGTTGTCGACGAAGGAGATCAGACCGGTGGACACATGGCCCAGCACGAGCGGCAGGGCGAGCAGACCGGTGGCGCCGACTTCCTTGCTGAAGCGCGGCGTGGAGGTTGCAGTAGACATAAGGTGCTTGACGCGAACTGCGGTTGCGCGCGAAGGGCACAGGCACCGGGTTGCGGGCGCCCATCTTACGCGGGCGGCGCCTGCATTCCCATGACATGGCGTGAATGCTGGGTTTCAGCCGCCCCAAGCAAAAAGGGGACGGAGGGGATTAAGTCGCATTCGGCACTGACTGGCCTGATACGACTTAATCCCCTCCGTCCCCTTTTCTACTGGCCGGCCTGGCGCTTTAGCCAGCTGTCGCGCTCGGCGGCGGGCACGGCGAGGAAGGCGCTGCGTACCGTGTCGCGTTCCTGCGGCGGCGTGCGCTGCGCGACCAGGGCCAGCTGGGCCAGCTGCGCCGGGTTGAGCTGGCGCAGCACGGCCAGCGCGGTCTCGCGTTGCTCCGGTGGCACGAATCCGAACAGTCCGTGCAGCTTGGGGAATTCAAGGCCCAGCTGCGGGCCCAGCCGCCATCCGGCGCGGAACGCCTGATCCTGCGCCTGGAATTGCTGCCGCATGCGCTGCTGTTGATCGGCCGGCAGCGAATTGAAGCGCGCAGCCGCCTGACGGATGCGCTCGCGCTCTGCTTCCGGCAATGCGCGCCAGGCGGCGTAGTCGGCACGGCGCTGTCGCTGCTGCTGCGTATCCAGCTGAGCGAATTCGGCAGGTGCTGTTGCAGCGGCCGACGCCGGCGTGGCCGGCGAACTGCCCGGAACCGGTGGCGGCAACGGCACGCTCAACGGCTGCGGTGCGGCGGACAGCGACAGCGGCAGGGCCAGCAGCAGGCTGGCGAGCACGGACTTATTCATCGGCGGCAGCCGTTTCCAGCGTGGCACTGGCAGGCTCCGGCCGGCTCGGCTTGGCTTGCGATTCATCCACCGGCAGCGGGCCGCCCGCGGCAGTCCACGCGTACAGGTCGGCATCGGCGACCAGCGGGTAGTCGCGATCTGCCAGCATCGCTGCGTCATCATTGGCTTGCGCCTGGCCCGCGTCCGGTATGGCGTCCACCTTGCTCGGTGGCAGGGCTTCCACGGTCACCGGACCGGCTTCGCCCACCACGCCCTCCGGCAAGGGTGCATCGCTGCCGAACGAATGTCCCTGCAGGTGGCGCCACCCCAGCGCGGCGGCCAGCAGTACCGCCACGGTCACCAGCAGGATCAGCGGACCGCGCCAGCGCGGCCTGGCATTCGCGCGGCGGCGCTTGCCGTTGGCGGCCGCACGCTCGTCCCGCTGCGGTGCGCGCCAGCTGGAGGCCGGTGCTTCATTGTGGGCGGCGGGTGCGGCCGGCTGCTGGAGCTGCTGCAGGCGCGTGGCCGGCAGTTCACGGATACGCGCCTGCACCTGCTCGGCCAGCTGGCGCCAGGCTGCGGCGTCTGGCTGGCCATGGGCATCCCGCGGGCACGCGTCAGCCAGCAGGTGCTGGTATCCGGCCTCGTCCTGGTCGAGCACGCGCATGGCGATGCCCTCGTCCAGGCTGCCGCCCACCCGCAGCAGCAGCGCCAGTCGTGGAAGTGGCGGCATCGCGCCCAACGCGGCCAACGACGGCGCCCACTGCCCGCCCGCCGGCTCGCGCAGCGCCTGGCGCTGGCCCAGCAGGGTCCAGAAGCGGGTCGGCCATTGCGCCATCGGCAGGTCGCTGGCGACCGCCGCAAACGCGCGCATCACTGCCACCAGGGTCTGCTCGGCACGGGCGGCATCGCCGCACTGCAGTTCAGCCACCACCAGGGCGCGGCGTTCGACGCCACGCAGGAACGCCGACAGCGCGCCGGCCGCGGTCGAGGAAACAGGGGCGGGCACAGCCGTCATCGGTCACTCCAAAGGTCTGCCGGCATGATAGCGGCAGCCCATCGGCACCCGTAGGACTTGCGCCCACAGGCACTTCGTGCTGCAGGTTGTGCACAGCACCACGCTCCCCGCGCGGGAAATTGCGGCATGCCGCTGAATTCACTCTGTTTCAGCAATGTTTCACACTCAAGTTGTTGATTTTGAACGCCTTTCAAGTGTGGCGATTTTTTGACCAACCCAAGGGTGAGCTCGTCGCCATCGGCCTCCTGCGTTCCCGTCGACCGGTAACGCACAACGTTATCCACAGAACATGTGGATAAGCCTGAATCTCCAATGGACACCGATATTTAGGTGACATTTATGATTCAACGGTCGTGCCCGGGCACGTCTGCCCCCTGCCATTCGCGCGCGCATGGCCCGTTACACTGGCCCGATGCTTTCGCCCATTCCGACCCTGCAGGTCGCCCTGCCCGTCCCCCTGCCCCGCCTGTTCGACTACCTGTCGCCGGAGGGCGATGGCCCCACGGCCGCGGTCGGCTGCCGCCTGAAGGTGCCGTTCGGCAATCGCGAGCTGGTCGGCGTGGTGGCCGGCCACGGCCAGACCGACGACGGCCAGGGACTGCGCCAGGCGCTGGCCTGGTGCGACCGGCAGCCGCTGCTGCAGGGCGAACTCTGGCAGAGCCTGCAGTGGCTGGCGCGCTACACCCATGCGCCACTGGGCGAGGTGCTGAGCACCGCCCTGCCCGGCCCGCTGCGCCATGGCGAGGCCCTGCCCGACACCCACCACTGGGGTTGGCAGCTGACCACCGAAGGCCACGCCCAGCGCGAAAAGCTGCGCGCCGGAAGCCGTCCGCGGCAGCTGGCCGAGCTGCTGGCAGGAGCGATCGTGGATGAGGACGTGCTCGGCGAACGCATGGCCGACTGGCGCACCGCTGCACGCAGCCTGGCCAAGCGCGAGCTGGCCGAGCGCGTGGCGATGACGGTGGCACCGCAGCATGCGCAGCCGCTGCCCGGCCCCACGCTCAACCCGGACCAGGCCGGGGCGGTGGCTGCGATCAACGCTGCCGACGGCTTCCAGCCGTTCCTGCTGGACGGCGTGACCGGCAGCGGCAAGACCGAGGTCTACCTGCAGGCGATCATCCATTGCCTGGCGCAGGGCAGGCAGGCGCTGGTGCTGGTACCGGAAATCGGCCTGACCCCGCAGACCCTGGCACGTTTCCGCGGCCGCCTGGGCATCGCCGTGCACGCCTTGCATTCGGGGTTGAACGACAACGAACGCGCGCGCGTCTGGGCGGCCGCCTCCCGAGGCGAAGCGCGGGTCATCGTCGGCACCCGCTCGGCGGTTTTCACGCCATTGCCGCAGGCCGGCCTGCTGATCGTCGACGAGGAACACGACGGCAGCTACAAGCAGCAGGACGGCATCCGTTACCACGCGCGCGATTTCGCTCTGGTGCGCGCCAAGGCGCTGGGCATTCCGGTGCTGCTCGGCAGTGCCACCCCTTCGCTGGAAACGCTGCACAACGCCTACGCCGGGCGCTACACGCACCTGCGCCTGAAGCAGCGCGCCGGCGATGCGCGGCCACCGCGCGTGCGCATCCTCGATGTACGCAAGCGGCCGCTGCACGATGGCCTCTCGGCCGATGTGCTGGCCGGCATCGGCGAACACCTGCAGCGTGGCCAGCAGGTGCTGGTGTTCAAGAACCGCCGTGGCTACGCACCGGTGCTGCTGTGTCACGACTGCGGGTGGACCGCGCCTTGCCAGCGCTGCGATGCGCCGATGACCGTGCATGGCGGCGGCCGACGCCTGCAGTGCCACCACTGTGGCGCGCGCCAACCGGCGCCGTTGGCATGCCCGGCCTGCGGCAGCCTGGCGCTGCAGCCGCAGGGCATCGGCACCGAACGCCTGGAAGAACACCTCACCGCCGCCTTCGCCGATTTCCCGGTGGTGCGCATCGACCGTGGCACCACCTCACGCCGCGATGCGCTGGAGCAGCAGCTGGCGAAACTGGGCGACCAGCCCGGCATCCTGGTCGGCACGCAGATCCTGGCCAAGGGCCACGACCTGCCGAAGCTGACCCTGGTGGTGGTGGTCGGCATCGACGAAGGCCTGTTCTCCGCCGACTTCCGCGCCAGCGAGAAGCTGGCGCAGCAGCTGATCCAGGTGGCCGGTCGTGCAGGACGTGCGCGTGACCCCGGCGAGGTCTGGCTGCAGACCCATCACCCTGGTCACCCGCTGCTGGAAACCCTGGTGAGCGGTGGCTACCACCCGTTCGCGCAGGCCGAGTTGAACCAGCGGCAAGCCGCAGGGTTCCCCCCGTTCGCGCACCTGGCGCTGATGCGCGCCGAAGCGCAGCAGGTCGAGCACGCCAATGCGTTCCTGCTGGCTGCGCGGCAGTTGCTGGGCGAGCAGAACGTGGTGGAGGCGTACGGCCCGATGCCGGCGCCGATGCCGCGGCGCGCGGGCTACCAGCGCACACAGCTGCTGCTGTCGGCGCCGCAGCGGCCACCCTTGCATGGCGTGCTCGCGCAGCTGGTTCCGCAGCTGTATGCGCTGCCGGAAGCACGCAAGGTGCGCTGGTCGCTGGATGTGGATCCAACGGACCTGTATTGAGGGGTCAGAGCCCACCCGTCGGGTGGGATCCGACCCCGATGCCCTGGGGTCGGATCCCTTTTCGCAGAAAAGGGCTCTGACCCCGGACGCCTTCGCTTACGTCAGCGGCGACATCACGCCGCGCTGGTAGGCCGGGCGCTCACGCAGCCGCGCATACCAGTCAGCCAGATGCGGCAGCTCCGGTCGCTGGATCGGCAGCTCGTACCAGGCGTAGACCAGCGAGCCCAGCGGGATGTCGCCCATCGCGAACTTCTCGCCCGACAGCCACGGCTGCCTGGCCAGGGTAGCGTCGGCCATCGCCAGGTAGTCACCGGCGCGCACGATGGCGGCATTGATCCGCGCTTCATCGCGGTCGGCCGGCGCGGTGCGCATGATGCCCCAGACCAGGTCGCTGTACAGCGGCGCCATCCGCGACGTGCTCCAGTCCATCCACTTCTCGGCCTGGGCGCGTTCCATCGGGTCCTCAGCGTACAGGGTGCCCAGTGCATAGCGGGCGCTCAGGTAGCGCACGATGGTGTTCGATTCCCACAGCGGCAAGCCGTGGTCTTCGATCACCGGCACCAGGCCGTTGGGATTCATCGCCTGGTACTCCGGGGTCTGCGTACCACCATGGCTGCCACCGACTTCGATGGATTCGTACGGCAGGCCGATTTCCTCGGCGCACCACAGTACCTTGCGGACGTTGCTGGAATTGCGGCGGCCCCAGATCTTCAACATGCGGGTTTTCCTTGCTGGCAATGCGAGCGGCAACGATACGCCTGATCGGGTGGAGATGTGCGTGCCGGATGCGGGATCTGGCATCCGGGCATTGCCGGCCAGCAGCAGGCACTACCTGTTCTTTTTTGGCAGCGCGCGCACGTAGGACGACTTGCCGTCCTTCTTCAGCTCGAACAGGCCGATCGCCGCCAGCAGGTCGCTGAGCTTGCCGTAGCCATAGTTGCGCGGATCGAACGAGGCCTGGTTGCCGATCTGGCTGCCGACCGGGCCGAGGTGCGACCAGCCATCCTCACCCTCGGCCGCGGACACCGCACGGCGCAGCATCTTCACCAGCCGGGTGTCACTGCGCATTTCCGCACCGCTCTTGCGTGGACGCGCATCGTCGTTGGCCACCGGCTCGTTCGAGGCCTGCTCGCTGGACGCCTGTTCGGCATCGGGCACGCTGGCATGGGTCTGCCCCAGTGCCTCCAGGTAGGTGAACTTCGAGCACGCATTGACGAATGGCTCGGGCGTCTTCTTCTCGCCGAAGCCATATACCTTCACGCCATCGGTCAGCAGGCGCATCACCATCGGGGTGAAGTCCGCATCGCTGGAGACGATGGCGAAGCCATCAAGGTTGCGCGCGTACAGCAGGTCCATGGCATCGATCACCATCGCCATGTCCGAAGCGTTCTTGCCCTTGCTGTAGGCGAACTGCTGGATCGGTCGGATCGCATACTCATGCAGCACCGCTTCCCACCCTTTCAGTCGCGGGCTCTTCCAGTTGCCGTAGGCACGGCGCACGTTGGCCACGCCGTAGCGGGCGACTTCCGCCAGGACCTCGTCGATCTTCGAGGCCGGCGCATTGTCGGCGTCGATCAACAGGGCGATGCGCTTTTCCGGTTCGCTCATGGGCTCCTCACGGGCCGTTGCCTGAACCCGAGTATCGCCGATCCGGGCAGGCGCTGACGTGACAGGTGGCCGCCGTGCGAAGATGCCAGGCGCTTCCCCCGATGCCCCCACTGGAGTGAGTCGATGAGTCGCGAGCGCGTTCCCCACCTGGTCGTTGTCGGCGGCGGTTTTGCCGGTCTCTGGGCCACCCGTGCCCTGGCCCGCGAGCGCATACGCATCACCCTGGTCGATCGCCGCAACCATCACCTGTTCCAGCCGCTGCTGTACCAGGTGGCCACCGCCGGCCTGTCCGCGCCGGATATCGCCGCACCGCTGCGCCACATCCTCGGCCACCAGCGCAATGTGGAAGTCCGCCTCGGCGAAGTGGTGGCCATCGACAAGCGGGCGCGGCAGATCCGCATGGCCGATGGCAGCACGCTGGACTACGACAGCCTCCTGCTGGCCACCGGCGCCACCCACGCCTACTTCGGCAACGATCAGTGGGCCGATGATGCGCCCGGCCTGAAGACGCTGGACGATGCCATCGCGCTGCGCCGCAAGCTGCTGCTGGCGTTCGAACGCGCCGAGGCCGAACCGGACGCGGCGAAGAAGGCGGCGTGGCTGAGTTTCGCCATCGTCGGCGGTGGTCCCACCGGCGTCGAACTGGCCGGCACCCTGGCCGAGATCGCGCGCCACACGCTGCGCAACGAATTCCGCCACATCGACCCGGCCAGCGCCAGGGTGCGGCTGGTCGAGGCTGGGCCCCGCGTGCTGTCCTCGTTCCCGGATGTGCTTTCGCTGAAGGCGCGCCGCCAACTGGAAAAGCTGGGCGTGGAAGTGCTGACCGGTACCCCGGTGAGCGACATCGACAGCCAGGGCTTCAAGCTCGGCGAACAGTTCGTACCGGCGCGCACCGTGGTCTGGGCCGCCGGCGTGGCCGCTTCACCGCTGGCGCGCACGCTGGACGTGCCACTGGACCGCGCCGGACGCGTGCCGGTGCAACCGGACCTGACCCTGCCCGGTCACCCGGAGCTGTTCGTGGCCGGCGACCTGGCCGCACTGAGCCAGGCCGACGGCAAGCCGGTACCCGGGGTGGCACCGGCCGCCAAGCAGATGGGCAAGTACGTGGCCGAGGTGATCCGCGCGCGCCTGCACGGCAAGCCCGAGCCCGGCCCGTTCAATTACGCCGACTACGGCAACCTGGCCACCATCGGCCGCATGGCCGCGATCGTGCACCTGGGCCGGCTGCAGCTTTCCGGCGTGCTGGCCTGGTGGTTCTGGCTGGCCGCGCACGTGTTCTTCCTGATCGGCTTCCGCAACCGCATCGTGGTGCTGCTGAACTGGGCAGTCGCGTACTGGAGCTACCAGCGCAGTGCGCGGATCATCTTCGGTGATGACCAGGATGACCGGCGGCCGAGGCGGTAGGGCTGCACGCAACGGGGTCGGATCCCTTTCCACAGGAAAGGGCTCTGACCCGGTCAACACCCTCCACGCATGGCGTGGATCTACTGGTTCATCGGGCCACCGGGCACCCGCCGTTTCGACCAGGTCCGGCAGAAGTCCTCCTTCCTCGCGGTGTCGGCAATCTGCGCGGCACTCCAATGCCGGGTGATCCAGATCGTCAGTGCGGTACTGCTGAGATGCCAGCGCAGCATGCCGCGCTGCGGTTGCCGCCACAGGTAGCGCCGGGCAATCCAGAAGGCCTCCCGCTCCACTTCAGGCACCTTCTTCATCGCGTCCTTGTCGAAGAACTGGGCGGTAAAGCGCCAGGGGTTCATCGGCTGGTATCCCGCCCGTGGCTCGCTGCTACACGCAGCCACACCACTGGGCGCACGGTCGGCCGGCGTCGGCCGACCGCCTGCCAATGCCAGCCCGAGCAGGTACAGCAGGCCAGGCAGCAGCGCGATGCCGGCGACCAGCACGACGACGGAGATCCATGCTTTGCCGGCGGCACGCATCGCTCACTGTGCCTTCGGCTTTGGATACCACAACGCGTTGACGATGACCCAGCGCTGGTCGAAGCGCCCCATGTGGAAGTAATCGACGAACCACGGGGTCTCCAGCCGCACCGAGGCCGCGTTGCCGGTCACGTCCAGCACCGTGCAGCGACGATCCCATTGATCCTTCGGGGTCTTCAACGCGCCCTGCTTCGTCAGCGAGACCAGTTCTTCCTTCGACATCCGGCGCAGGCCCAGGCGTTCGTCGGGTGTATCGCCGAGCACAGGGCGCTTGGCCAGGTCCGGATGCAGGGAGCGGGCGACGCGCTGTGGGTCCGCCTCCAGCTGGCCATCGACGTAGTCATGGCAGGTGGCTTCGATGGCCGCGATCGTGGCCGGGTCGGGGGCAGGGCTCGTTGCTGCGGAAAGAGCAAACAGCAGGGCGATCGTGGACATCCGGGTCTCCAGCTCTGGGCGCGGGGCGATCATCGCATGGGCCGGGTAGCCCATCCACGCGTGGCGTGGATCTACAGGACCGGCGCCTGCAGCCAGGCCAGCTTGCGTTCGCGGGGCTGCTGCTTGAGTTGCCACTCGGCGCGTGAGGCGGCGGCCCGGTCCGGGTATTCGCGCACGGCCAGCACGCGCAGCGGTGGCCGGGCCCGGGTGTAGCGCGCGCCCTTGCCGGCCTGGTGGGCGGCGAAACGCGCATCCACGTCGGTGCTGATGCCGGCGTAATAGCTGCCATCGCGGCATTCGAGCAGGTACAGGAACCACGGGCGGAGGGACGGGGCCATGCCCGGATTATGCCGTGCTGCACTGCAGCGGATATACTGGCGCCCGAATGCAGGAGAGTGGCGCCGCGCTGGCGCCCGCCGAAGGCGCAGGCTCCCATGATCGCTCAGGCCGGTGGGCTGGAATCCCACCAACCATGCATTCGACTCGCCGAGCTGGAGAGAGGTCACCGGGCACGCCCGGGACGATCCGCCGAAGGGGCACGCGGCCAACGCCGCTGAACTCTCAGGCAAAAGGACAGCGGGAGCGGCACCGGTCATCGTCATCCCGTCATTGCGCAGGCAGTGGTGGCAGTTGCGCATGGCCGGCCCCACCGCGCCCGGAGCCTGTTCCATGCTGCTGTCCATCATCTACCTGGTTGCCATTTCCGCCGAAGCCATGACCGGTGCACTGTCTGCCGGCCGCCGCCGCATGGACCTGTTCGGTGTGGTCATGATCGCCTGCGTCACCGCCCTCGGGGGCGGCTCGCTGCGCGACATCCTGCTCGGCCACTACCCGCTGGGCTGGGTGAAGCATCCCGAGTACCTGGGTTTCACCGTGTGCGCGGCGCTGATCGCCACCTGGGTGGCGCGCTGGATGCACCACTTCCGGCGCACCTTCCTGGTGCTCGATGGCCTGGGCCTGATCGCCTTCACCCTGATCGGCTGCTCGATCGCGCGCGAGGCCGGCCATGCGATGCCGATCGTGCTGATCGCCGGCATGCTGACCGGCGCGTTCGGCGGCGTGCTGCGCGACATCCTCTGCAACGAGGTGCCGCTGATCTTCCAGAAGGAGCTGTACGCGATCATCGCGCTGCTGACCGGCGCGGCGTATCTGTTGCTGCTGCACTGGGGCGTGGCCGACGCCACCGCGATCCTGTGCTGCCTGGGCGGCGGCTTCGCGCTGCGCCTGCTGGCGATCCACTATCGCTGGGAAATGCCGAAGTTCGTGTACCACGACGAAGTGCATTGAGCCTCTTCGTAGCGTCGAGCCATGCTCGACTGCGCTTTGCAGGAAGCCAACGCGCGTCGCGCGCACGTCGAGCATGGCTCGACGCTACAAATATCGGCATCACCACCCCGGCGATGTACCTGGCGCTGTCGCTCATGCGCAGCGCCAGGCGCATCGCCGGTGCAGATGGGCCGGTCTCCAACTCCGGCCGGCCCTGATCGCGGCCGCACCCCCGCAGGCGCTGGCCGCCATCCACACACGTGCCGCACTCAGGCGGCTTCGGACACCTTCACGTCGCGACGGGCGCGCACGGCCGCAGCCAGTCGCTCCAGCACCGTCACGGTGGTGTCCCAGTCGATGCAGCCATCGGTGATGCTCTGCCCGTAGACCAGCGGCTGGCCTTCCACCAGTTCCTGGCGGCCACCAACCAGATGGCTCTCGATCATCACGCCCACGATGCGCTGTTCGCCGTCTTCCAACTGAACGGCGATGTCGTCGATCACCTTCGGCTGGTTCTCGGGGTTCTTCAGGCTGTTGGCATGGCTGGCATCGATCATCAGGCGCGCCGGCAGCTTGGCCTTGGCCAGCACCTGGCAGGCCTCAGCCACGCTGCCAGCGTCGTAGTTCGGTTGCTTGCCACCGCGCAGGATCACATGGCAATCCGGGTTGCCGGTGGTCGACACGATGGCAGTGCCACCCTGCTTGGTGACCGACAGGAAATGATGCGGGTTGGATGCCGCACCCACCGCGTCGGCGGCGATCTTCACGTTGCCATCGGTGCCGTTCTTGAAGCCGACGGGGCACGACAGCCCCGAAGCCAGCTCGCGATGCACCTGGCTTTCGGTGGTGCGTGCGCCGATCGCGCCCCATGCCACCAGGTCGGCGATGTACTGCGGCGAGATCACATCGAGGAATTCAACACCGGCCGGCAGGCCGAGCTTGTTGATGTCGCGCAGGAGGCCACGGGCGATGCGCAGGCCCTTGTCGATCCTGAAGCTGCCGTCCAGGTCCGGGTCGTTGATCAGGCCCTTCCAGCCCACCGTGGTGCGCGGCTTCTCGAAGTACACGCGCATGACGATTTCCAGCTCGCCAGCCAGCGCGTCGCGCAGCGGCTTCAGGCGCTGGGCGTACTCGATGGCGGCCTTCGGGTCGTGGATCGAGCACGGGCCCACCACCACCGCCAGGCGGTCGTCACGGCCGTGCAGGATCTGGTGCAGGGCCGCGCGCGAGGCGCTGACGGTGTCGGAAGCCTCATCGTCACAGGGCAGCATCGCCAGCAGCTGGGCGGGCGGTGTCAGCGGTTCGATGGTGCGGATACGCAGGTCGTCGGTGTGCGGGGGCATTGCAGGAGATCTCCGGAACGTTGGGGGTCCCCAGCGTGGCGGCATGAAAAAAGCCGCCAGGTTCGCTGGCGGCTTTCGGGAATGCGTCTGAAGCTTTCTTCAGGGTGAGCGCAGTCCTTCCTCCGCCAGTGGCTTCGGAAAGTAATACCAGTAAAAGCGGGTAGCGGCTGCGTTCATGGGATCTATTGATAGCACAGCTTCTGCGCAGTGCAAAATGTTTCATCCGCAACTGGGGGCGCGGTTCAGTGATGCGCCTGACTGCGCAGCGCACGTGGTGGCCGCTGTGCAACGTCGCTCATCTGCCATGCACTTCCACGTCCAGCAGCAGGCCTTCGTGGATGTCGGCCCAGCGCTCCAGCACGCGGTCCAGCTCCTGCCGGGCCTCGTCCAGCTGCTCGGGATTGAGCAGGGAACGGGTGGTGTAGAGATCGGACACCAGCCGGCGCAGTACCGCTTCCGGGATGGCCACCGAGGGCCCTTCCATCTGCGGCAGCTGCAGTGCCGGCGTATCGCCCTGCGGGCCGTACAGCGTTACCTGGAGCGTGCTCTGCATGATCAACTTCCCTGCGGATGGACATGGGCAATGTCCTGTTTACCGCGTCCGGGTGACAGACGCATGTGCCATGCGCCTCCGGAGGCGCTGTTACAAGGTGGCCAGAGCGGTGTAGAGCTCGATGAGGGTGTAGGACATGGAAGGCCTTCCTTGAGGTTGATGAGGTTGCCGGCCAGCGGCCGGCACTACCGCAACGAGCGCATGGCGCGTTTGCGGATGTAGGCATTGGCATCGCCAGGGTGCTGCTGTTGCCATCGTGCGCACAGCTCACGCAGCCACTGCGGGCGAGTCTTGCCGGCATCGTTGAGCCAGTTCCCGACCGAGTCCTGCACGTAGCGCTCCGGGTCGTTGGCCATTGCTTCCAGCATCGGCAACGCGAGTTCTGGATGCTGCTTGAACAGCGCGATATGCGTGGACCACACGCCTCGTGGGCGCAGCGCTTCGCACGCGAAGCGGCGCAGGTAAGGCGATGCTTCCTGCGTCCACACCTGCAGGTACTCAAGCGCCTGCAACGGTGCGGCAACGATGTCGCTGCGCAGCGCCAGCCATGCCCATTCGCGCACGCCGAAGTGCGGGTCGTCAGCCAGCGGACGCATCGCCCGCAGCTTGGCCGGCAGCGCCGCGCCGGCATCGCTGCCAATCAGGTAGCAGGCCCAGCCACGCACGGTGTCTGATGCGTGTGCCTGCCAGTGCGCGGGATCACCCTGCCCGGATTCGTGCAGCAACCGCGCCGCCAGCGCCATGCGCTGGGTGATGCCCTTGCCGGAGGCGTCGCGCATACATTGCAGCGCTTCCGGCTCGAGCACAGGTGCCACCCCCTGCAACAGCGCGGCGAAATCCACTGCCAGGCATTCGGCCAGATGCGTGGCAGCGGCACCACCGCTGTTGAGTGCACGCAGCCGTTCCGCGGGAATGGGCGTGCTCATGCGGAGGCTTCCCGCCCGGTGTCCGTGTGCTGCCAGACCTTGTGCAGCAGTTGTGACAGCTGCTGCCGTTCATCAGCATCCAGGCCGTTGAACAGGCCGCTGATCCATTGTGTGTGCCGCTCGAACAGCGACTCGGCCAAACGCTTGCCCGGTGCGGTCAACACGATCTGCAGACGACGGCCATCCTCGTCATCGCTGCGACGCTGCAGCAGGCCTTCGCGCTGCAGGCCATCGAGCAGGCCGCTGATGGTGGCCCGGGTCACGCCAGCGCGCTCGGCCAGCGCGTGCGGCGCCAGTGCGCCGCCGGCCCCGTGCAGCAGGAACAGCAAGATGAAGCGACCCTCGCTGAGCCCGTGCGGTGCCAACCGTGCAGCGCAGTCGCGATCGATCGACGAGGACAACGAGAGCAGCTGGAAGCACAGGCGCAGCTGCGCGATGTTGGCGTGGCCGCGCCGCTGCGCTTCCTCCAGCAACGCCTGATGCTTGGCTTCGATCATCCTTTCCTCACTGAATGATTAGGCACCTAATCATATGGAGGAGTGGCCAGTGGAAGCAAATCGGAGTTGACTCAGGAAGTGCGTCCCAGCAGCAGCCGCGCGATCAGCCCCCCGCCCTCGCGGTGCAACAGCTGAAGTTCGCCCGCGTGGCGCTTCGCCACGTTGGCAGCCACGGCCAGTCCAAGTCCGGCGCCCCCGGTGGCGCGGCTACGCGAGCCCTCGCTGCGCTGGAACGGTTGCAGCAGGCGTGCGCGATCGATCTCGGCGATGCCAGGGCCGCGGTCCATCACGTCCAGCTGCACTCCATCCCCCGCCATGGCGACCCACAGCTCCACGGCGCCCGCGTAGCGCTCGGCGTTGTCGATGAGATTGTCGACCGCGCGCCGGAGCAGCAGCGCATCGCCATGCCACGGCAACGTATCCGGGCCCTGAAGGGAAATGTCGACCCCGCGCAGCAGCGCCGCCTGCACGCAGTCCTCCAGCAGCGCTGAAAGATCCACCATCCGCATCTGCAACGGCTGCAGCTCACCGCGTGCGTAGTCGAGCACCTGCTCGATCATCGTATCCATGCGCTCGATGTCTGCCACCATCCTGGCGGCCTGTGGCGCGGGAGCGAACTCCGCCCGCAGGCGCAGGCCGGTCAGGGGCGTGCGCAGGTCATGCGCCACGGCCGCCAGCATATGGGTCATGTCCCGTGCCTGGGCGCGCAGACGTTCGCGACCGGTGCTGATCGCTGTGGCCAGTACCTGCACTTCGCGTGGACCGTCATCAGGCAATGGCGTTTCGGCCTGCAGGTCGACCCGTGCGCTGGCTTCAGCCAGGCGTCGCAGCGGGCGCCCCAACCGGATCGACGCCCACGCCGCCAGAGGGGCCAGCAGGATCGCACCGCCCAGCAGGGCGAGCATCACCTGGCGGCGCCAGGCCGCCAGTTCACTGTGGTCGCTGCCGACCACCCGCCATCGGCCATCGGCTTGCCGCATCCCCAGTTCGAACGGCGGCCACTGCATGGCGGTCAGCAACGCGGCCTGCGATTTCAGCACGCCAGCACGAGCGGAGGCGTCCAGTACCGCGCCACCCTCGATGACCTGCACATCGGGCGCCCTGCCCTGCCCCGTCCACACCAGGCGTACATTCCTGGCCGGCAGGTCCATCTGCAGCGCCGCCAACTGGGTGAGCCAGTCACTGGCGCTGCCCCGGGGTGGCGCGTCCTGCGTCGACATATGCAATCCCAGTGGCGCCGGCGCCTGTTCCCCACGCAGCACCTGCATCGCATGGTCCAGCCGCATCGGTGGCGGCGCGGGCCGGGGCATCCACCCCACTACCGCCACGCTGACCAGGGTTGCCAGCAGCAGGCTGGCCAAGGCCAGCATCGCGATCCAGCGGGTGGTTGACCACCGGCTGCTCACAACACCCCTACCTCCGCGTTGAAGCGGTACCCTTCGCCACGCAGTGTCTGCACAAGGGCTTCAGCGCCGGACGCGGCCTGCCCGAGCTTGCGGCGCAGGCGGCTGATCGCAAGGTCGACGGCACGGTCCACGCTGTCACTGGCTTCTCCGCGACTCAACTGCAGCAGCTGTTCGCGCGCCAGCACCCGCCCGGGACGTTCAGCCAGTGCCAGCAGCAGGGAGAATTCACCGCGGCTCAGCACCAGTTCGGCGCCATCCGGCGCGAACAGGCGACGCTGGTCAGGCAGCAATCGCCAGCCATCAAACCGCAGCTCGCTGGCCACCTGTGCGCGCAGCTTGTCCTGCCTGCGCATCAGCGCGCGAACCCGCGCCAACAGCTCGCGCGGGTCAAACGGCTTGGCCAGGTAGTCGTCCGCGCCCATCTCCAGGCCGATCACGCGATCCGGCGCGGCCCCCATCGCCGACAGCATCAGGATCGGGATCGCCCGCGCCTGCAGCCGGCGGCATACCGACAGGCCGTCCTCACCGGGCATCATCCAGTCGAGGATGATCAGGTCAGGACGTTCAACCTGCAGCAACACGTCCAGCGCTGTTGCATCCGCCGCCACACGCACCTGGTAGCCGTGCAGCAGCAGGTGGTCGGCGATGGCGTCACGAATGCTGGCATCGTCATCGACGACGATGACGCGGATGGGAGTGTTCATTCGCCCAGTATCCCGCACCTGTGTATCAGGACGGTATCAACGCCGATATCGCGGTGATACGCCGCTGCGCGCCAATGGTCGCCCACGATCACTGCGGAGTCTCCCCTTGCGCCTGTTCCTGCTGCCCCTGTTCGCCATCCCCTTGCCGGCGCTCGCCTCCGATGCCGCCGAGCACGTCCTGCCGATGTGGATGCAGGGCGGTCATCCGGCAGTGGCCGTCTCGCTGGACGGGCGTTCAGAGCCGCTGCGCTTCGTGGTCGACAGTGCCGCCGGGGCAACCCTGGTCGATGCACGCGTAGTGCGGCGCTACGGTTTGCAGGATGCGGAAGCGGCAGTGTCGCAGGCCCAGGGCGCGAGCGCGAAGGCGGCGCGGTTGCAGCGCATGCGCAGCACAGCGTGGCAGCTGGGCAGCTGGCAATTGAAGGCCAGCGGCATGCAGGTCGACCTGTCATCGCTGGCGAAGGGCGATGATCCGGCCATTGACGGCTTGATCGGCAACGACCTGACCGGGCGCTGGGACACCCGTTGGGACTTCGGCCGCAATCAACTGGCGCTGTGGACACCCGGCGGCTTGGACCTGGAAGGACCGGGTTGCCAACCCAATGCGCTGCCCGGCCGCGATGACGGCCTGCGCCAGTTCGGCTTCATCACGCTTGCCTTGGGTACGCCCGGCGTGGACGCCATCGCCGTGGTCGACACCGGTGCCGCGCAGACCGTCCTCAACGCCGAAGCAGCCCGCGCACTGGGCCTGCGCACCGACGGCAGCGATGCTCGGGTGCGTGCACGTGAAGAGGGCACCGAGGGGCTGGGTGGCGGTGCACAGGCAACCTGGCTGTACACCCTGCCCGGCATGACCGGCGGCAACTGGCAGCACCCGCCGATGGAGGTCCGGATCAGCGAACTGCCGGTGTTCAGGGCGATCGGCCTGGAGGCGCGACCGGCCTTGATCCTCGGTGCCGACGCGATGCGCGGTGGCCAGGTGGACATCGGTGCGGGTGCCGCGCGGATCTGCCTGCGCCGACCCGGCTGACGTCTGGCGCATGACGGCGGGAGCTGGCAGGCGTAGCATCGCGCCACGTCCCGCCAGGAGTTCCACGCATGCGCCGTGCTGTCCTGCTGTTGCTGACGCTGCTCCCGCCGGCCGTGCTGGCCGCGCCGCCGCTACCCTCGCCCGCGCGCATCGATGCCGAAGCACAGCGGCTGATGCAGGCGGCCCATGCGCGCGGGATGGCGCTGGCGGTGATCGATGGCGGCAAGGTGGTACACGTGGCCGCCTACGGCGAACGCAACGCCGCAGGCGAGCCGCTGCGCACCGATACCGTGATGTACGCCGCCTCGCTGACCAAGATGGCGTTCGGCCACCTGGTCGCACAGCTTGCCCAGGACGCACGGATCGAGCTGGACGCCAGCATCGCCACGGCGCTGGACAAGCCGCTGCCGGACTACCCGCCAGAGCCGAAGAAGTACGCCGACTACAGCGTACTGACCGATGATGCGCGCTGGCGCCAGCTCACTCCGCGCCTGCTGCTCAACCATTCCAGTGGCTTTGCCAACTTCGGGTTCCTGGAACCCGATGGCCGCCTGAAGTTCCACTTCGATCCGGGCAGTCGTTATGGGTATTCCGGCGAAGGGCTGATCCTGTTGCAGTTCGTGATCGAGCGTGGACGGCTTGGCCAGGACGTGGGTGCATTGATGCAGCGGCAGGTATTCGACCGCTTCGGCATGGTCCGCACCAGCATGATGTGGCGTGAGGATTTCGCCGCCAACCTGGCCGATGGCTGGACGGCGGAAGGCACGGCCGAGCCGCACGATGAACGCAGCCGCGTGCGTGCGGCCGGTTCGATGGATACCACCATCGCCGACATGGCGCGCTTCGCTGCCGGCTATGTCCGCGGCGATGGGCTGTCGCCTGCAATGCGCAGGGAACTGGTGCGGCCGCAGCTGCCGATCACCACCGCCAGCCAGTTCCCCACGTTGCAGCCGGAGCTGCCCGTGGCGCAGCAACGCAAGGATCTGGCCTCAGGCCTGGGCGTGGTGACGTTCCGCGGCCCGCAGGGCGCAGGCTTCTACAAGGGTGGCCACGACGATGCGGTCGGCAACACGCTGGTGTGCATCGAACGGTACAGACGCTGCGTGGTGATCCTGGGCAACGATGTACGGGCGGAAGCTGCGTTCCCGGCACTGGTGGCATTCGTACTGGGCGATACCGGCGTGCCGTGGCAGTGGGAGTATGGCGCGGCGAAGGTATTCGTCGAATGAGGGTGCGATGACGCCTGCATGGCGAACGCGGCCAGGGGGAGCATCCACGCCATGCGTGGATGGCACTCCTCAGCGCGCCTGCTCGAAGAACATCAGGTACACCAGCCGGCCATTCTCCGGTCGATCACCGAACGCTGGCCCGGCGGTGTGCCAGAACCAGGGCCGCAGCAGCACCAGCCGGTTGAAGCGCATCGGAATGCGCATGGTCATTTCCCACTGGCTGTCGTCGTTGCTGTCGCGCTCGATGATGTCGCGATGCATGTCGCCGCCGTTGGCGTAGCCCAATGCGGCCAGCTCCGCCGCGTCCAGGGCCATGCGCTCGGTGCCGGTACGGCGATGGCGGAAGAACTCGGTGCCGCCCTCGCAGTGCTCCGGTGCACTCAGGTAGAGAATGCCCGACCAGTGCGAGTGGTCGGCGTGTACCTTGGCGCGGCCGATGTCGCCGGCAAGGGTAAGGCGGAACTTGCCGTGCGACTGCAGCGGGTTGACCGGCCGCAGCGGTTCGTTGACCAGTCGCGAGACCGCGCCGGACAGGCCATCCAGCTCCAGCCGCTGCTGTGAATTGCGGCCGGGGAATGCGCCCTCCTGGACGGGATAGTCCAGGCCCAGTGCCGCCTGGCGCAACCCCTGCGCATCGGCGGGAGAAAGGAAGTCGTCAACGACGATGAACGAGGTAGGCATGGTCACCGAGCGTAGCGATGCACTGCGGCGACGGCAACCGGGCAACAAAAAACCCCGCCTTGCGGCGGGGTTCTTCTTTAACATCACATCGGGAAGGCGTGCCGACCGAGGCCGGCAACGACCGCCGGAGGCGTGGACTTAGAAGTCCATGCCGCCCATGCCGCCCATGCCACCCATGCCACCAGCGCCGCCCATGGCCGGCTCGTCCTTCTTCGGAGCTTCGGCAACCATGGCTTCGGTGGTGATCATCAGGCCGGCGATCGAGGCCGCGTTCTGCAGGGCCGAACGGGTCACCTTGGTCGGGTCCAGGATGCCGAACTGCAGCATGTCGCCGAACTCGCCGGTGGCCGCGTTGTAGCCGAAGCTGCCGGTGCCTTCCTTGACCTTGTTGATGATGACCGACGGCTCGTCGCCGGCGTTGGCCACGATCTCGCGCAGCGGGGCTTCCATCGCACGCAGGGCAATCTGGATGCCGTGGTTCTGGTCTTCGTTGGCACCCTTCAGGCCGGCCAGCGCGGTGATCGCGCGGACCAGGGCAACGCCGCCGCCCGGGACCACGCCTTCTTCAACGGCTGCACGGGTGGCGTGCAGGGCGTCGTCGACGCGATCCTTCTTTTCCTTCATTTCGATTTCGGTCGAGGCGCCGACCTTGATCACCGCAACGCCGCCGGCCAGCTTGGCCACGCGTTCCTGCAGCTTCTCGCGATCGTAATCCGAGGAGGTGTCCTGGATCTGGGTCTTGATCTGCGCCACGCGTGCATCAACGTTGGCCTTGTCGCCGACGCCGTCGATGATGGTGGTGTTCTCCTTGGAGACCTGCACCTTCTTGGCGCGGCCCAGGTCCTTGATGGTGGCCTTTTCCAGCGACAGGCCGACTTCTTCGGAGATCACGGTGCCGCCGGTCAGCACGGCCATGTCTTCCAGCATCGCCTTGCGGCGGTCGCCGAAGCCCGGGGCCTTGACGGCCACGACCTTGACGATGCCACGGATGGTGTTGACCACCAGGGTCGCCAGCGCTTCGCCTTCGACTTCTTCAGCGACGATCAGCAGCGGCTTGCCGGCCTTGGCGACGCCTTCCAGTACCGGCAGCAGGTCACGGACGTTGGAGATCTTCTTGTCGTGCAGCAGGATGAACGGATCATCCAGGTCAGCGGTCTGCGACTGCTGGTTGTTGATGAAGTACGGCGACAGGTAGCCGCGGTCGAACTGCATGCCCTTGACCACGTCCAGCTCGTTGTCCAGGCCCGAGCCTTCTTCAACGGTGATGACGCCTTCCTTGCCGACTTCCTTCATCGCGTCAGCGATGATCTGGCCGATCGACTCGTCCGAGTTGGCCGAGATGGTACCGACCTGGGCAATCGCCTTGTCGTCGGCGGTCGGCTTGGAGATGTTCTTCAGCTCGGCGACGGCAGCCGAAACGGCCTTGTCGATACCGCGCTTGAGGTCCATCGGATTCATGCCGGCGGCAACGGCCTTGGCGCCTTCGCGGATCAGGGCCTGGGCCAGCACGGTGGCGGTGGTGGTGCCGTCGCCGGCATCGTCGTTGGTGCGCGACGCAACTTCCTTCACCATCTGCGCGCCCATGTTCTCGAACTTGTCAGCCAGTTCGATTTCCTTGGCGACGGAGACGCCGTCCTTGGTGATGGTCGGGGCGCCGAAGCTCTTTTCCAGCACGACGTTGCGGCCCTTCGGGCCCAGGGTGGCCTTGACGGCATTGGCGAGAACATTGACGCCGCGCACCATGCGCGAACGGGCGTCTTCACCGAAACGAATATCCTTGGCAGCCATTGCATTTACCTCATTGGTAGCGCCGGACGAGGCCCGGCGGCTGGGAGTTTGGGATCAGGTTGAAACAGGTCGCGCCGAAGCTCAGCCGATGACGGCGAGCACGTCGTCTTCGCGCAGGACCTTGTATTCGACGCCTTCGCTCTTGTACGAGCTGCCGGCGTACTGGCCGTAGATGACCTTGTCGCCGACCTTCAGCGACGGCGCGCGCACGTTGCCGTTGTCCAGCGGCTTGCCGGGGCCGACGGCCACGACCTCACCCTTGGTGGACTTTTCCTTGGCCGAGTCGGGGATGACGATGCCACCGGCGGAGATTTCGTCGGCTTCGATCGGCTTGACCACAACGCGGTCGTGCAGCGGCTTGATGCTCATAGGAGACCTCTTAAGTGATTGATTGGTCTAAAAAAGTCCGGCGATGTTAGCACTCACCCCAGGCGAGTGCCAGAACCGCACGTGAAGAAACCCGACAACGTCGGGAGCAGGGCAGAGATGGAGCCCTGCCGCCCCCTTTCAAGGGCGGAATGAAAAAATTTTTTCGCCCGCGCGCCTCGGCCAGGGCGTCGGTCCAGATCAATTTCGGTGACAAGCGTCGCACTGTCAGATATCTGACGTTCATTTACGACAAAGTGTCACTGGATCGGCCTTAGGCTCGGTCAGGCATTCCCAATCACAAGGAGTAGTCGATGCGATTGCTGTCCCCGCTTGCCGCCGCCTGCCTGCTGGCGCTGGCCGCTGCGCCGGTCCAGGCCGAGGTCTTCATCAATGAACTGCACTACGACGACAGCACCGCCGCCGGTGACGTCGGCGAAGCGATCGAGGTCGTAGCCACTGCCGGTGAGGACCTGTCCGGCTACCGCCTGTACCTCTACAACGGCAGCAACCCGTCGGCCGCCACCGTCTACGCCAACAATCCGGTCCCGGCCGGCACCGCCGCCGGCTGCGGCAGCGCCACCATCGCCGTGGTCAACTACCCGACCAACGGCCTCCAGAATGGTCCGAACGACGGCATCGCCCTGGTCGATGCCAGCGGCAAGGTGGTCCAGTTCCTCAGCTACGAGGGCGCCATCACCGCCTCCGGTGGCCCCGCCGCGGGCATGACCAGCCAGAACATCCCGGTGGCCGAAAGCAACAGCACCGCGCCGGGCACCTCGCTGCAGCTGACCGGCAGCGGCAGCCAGTACGCCCACTTCACCTGGGCCGAATCTGCCGGCCAGACGTTCGGCAGCTGCAACAACGGCCAGACCTTCAGCGGCGGTGGCACGCCAGGCCCCAACACGCCGCCGTCAGTCTCCACCACCACCCCGGCGCAGGGCAGCAGCACCTTCCCCGCTGCCGCCGACCTGGAAGTGGTGTTCAGCGAGACGGTGAACCTGGCCAGTGGCGCCTTCGCCCTGAGCTGCGGCACCTCCGGCAGCGTGCCGCTGACCTTCCCGGCCAGCGGCCGCAGCGTGAAGCTGTCCACCAATACCGCGCTGGTGGCCGGTGAAGCCTGCCGCTTCGACATCCGCGCCGCGCGCATCACCGACCTGCAGGGCGCGCATCCGGCCGCCGACAGCCGCATCGCCTTCACCGTGGCCAGCACCGGCGGCAACCCGGGCGTGCCGGCCGGCTACTACTCCAGGGTCAACACCAACAGCCCCAGCCAGCTGCGCTGCTCGCTGCACGCCACCATCAAGGGCCATACCGCCTACCCGTACAGCGGCTCGGGCACCAGCACCTGGACCATCCTGGAAATCGCCGACGAGGATCCGAACAACCCGAACCGCATCCTCGATGCGTACCGCAACCGCAGCTACGCCAAGGTCAGTGATCGTGCGGGCACCGGCAGCGGCCTGACCTACAACCGCGAGCACACTTGGCCGAACTCGCTGGGCTTTGCCACCACCACCGGTGACAAGGGCCTGCCCTACGCGCCGTACACCGACACCCACATGCTGTACCTGACCGACGCGCAGTGGAACGCCGACCGTGGCAACAAGCCGTTCGCCAAGTGCGATGCCAGCTGCGGCGAGCGTGCCACCGAAGCCAACAATGGGCAGGGCGGCGGCAGCGGCGGCTACCCGGGCAACTCCAACTGGGTGCGCACGCCGGACGGCAACACCGGCACCTTCGAGGTGTGGGGCAAGCGCAAGGGCGACATGGCGCGTGCGGTGATGTACATGGCGATCCGCTATGAGGGTGGCAAGGATGCGGCCACCGGTCAGTCCGAGCCGGACCTGGAGCTGACCGACGACCGCAGCAAGATCGTCAAGACCAGCAGTTCGCCGGCCTACATGGGCCTGCTGTCGACGCTGATCGACTGGCACCTGTCCGATCCGCCGGATGATGCCGAGCGTGCCCGCAATGACGTGGTCTACAGCTTCCAGGGCAATCGCAACCCGTTCATCGACCACCCCGAGTGGGCGACCCCGGCCCTGTTCACCTCGGCCAAGCCAGCCACCTGCCAGCTGGCCAACTGACCGCGCAACGCAGCGGTCCACTGCCGCCGCCGGGCCCTGACCCGGCGGCGGCCCTATACTCGGCGGTCATGCCGATCGTCGATCCCGTCCTGCTGCTGTTGACCACCTGCCCGGACCGGGCCAGTGCCGAGCGCATTGCGCACGCGCTGGTCGGCGAGCGCCTGGCCGCGTGCGTGACCCGCCTTGATGGCGCGCAGTCCACCTACCGCTGGCAGGGCCAGGTGACCACCGATGCCGAGCTGCAGCTGCTGGTAAAGACCACCGCGAGCCGCGTCGATGACGCAATCGCCCGGATCGTCGAACTGCATCCGTATGAACTCCCGGAGTGCATCGCGGTCGAAACCCGGGCCGGCCTGCCGGCATATCTGGACTGGATCCGGGCACAGACCCGGGAGGACACTGATTGAAGACTCTGTTTGCGCGTGGCGCCGCCTTGTGCGCCCTGTTGTGGCTCTCGCTGCCCGCCTTGGCCCTGGATGAGAAGGACCTGCTGCCGGTGGACCAGGCGTTCGCGCTGACCGCCACTGCCCCCGAACGGGGCCAGGTGCAGCTGCAGTTCAAGATCGCACCGGGCTACTACCTGTATCGCCACCGCACCAGCGTCAAGGCGGATCCGGCCTTCAATGCCGGCACGCTGCAGATGCCCAAGGGTGACAGGCACCACGATGATTTCTTCGGCGAGGTCGAAACCTATCGCGAGCGCCTGCAGGCCACCCTGCCCGGCACGCCGACGGACGCTGCCGGCACCATCAGCCTGGAAGTCCGCTACCAGGGCTGCGCCGATGCCGGCGTCTGCTACCCACCGCAGAAGCGCGTGGTGCAGGTCACCCTGCCGGGTGCCGGTGCGGCGGCCGTGGTGCCTGCCGCGCGTACCGGTGCCGCCAGTCCGTTCAACAACCCGCTGGCCGGTGCCGGCAACAGCGGTGGCCTGCGCCTGCCGGGCGCGGCCAACAACAGCCAGGCGCTGCCGCTGCCGTCGGAACAGGCGTTCGGCTTCGATGCCATCGCCAGCGACGGCAACACCCTGCTGCTGCGCTTCAGCCCGGCACCCGGCTACTACCTGTACCGCGACCGCACTTCGCTGAAGCTGGAAGGCAGCGCCGGCGTGCTCGCCGACAAGCCGCGCTGGCCGGCCGCGCAGTCGCATCGCGACGAGCACTTCGGCGATGTCTCGGTGTACTTCAACCAGGTGGAAGTGCCGCTGCCGCTGCGCCGCACCGTTACTGATGCGGTCGACAGCACCCTGGTGGTGACCTTCCAGGGCTGCCAGACCGATGGTATCTGCTACCCGCCGATGACCCGTCGGGTGAAGCTGTCGATTCCGGCCGGCAAGCTCAACGCCGGCACCGGCCAGGCGCCAGTGCGCGAGGAAGCAGTCAATGCGCTGGGCGCTGCCGGTGCGCCGCGTGAATCCGCCAATGGCGTACCGCTGCGCCTGCTGCCGACCGTACCCAACGACGGCAACGCCGCTCCCGCCGCCAGCGGCAGTGAGGGCGCGCGCAATGAGTTCGCCGCCGATGCGCGCGATGGCAACGCCCTGCGCACGCGTCCGCCGGCGACCACCCCGAACCCGGACCGATCGTTCGTCTGGGTGCTGCTGCTGGCGCTGGCCGGTGGCCTGGTACTGAACCTGATGCCCTGCGTGCTGCCGATCCTGTCGCTGAAGGTGCTGAGCCTGGCGCAGAGCGGCGAGAGCCCCGAGCGCGCGCGCAGCCATGCCCTCTGGTACACGTTGGGCGTGCTGGTCGCGTTCGCGGGGATCGGCGCGCTGATGGTAGGCCTGCGTGCGATCGGCAACGCCGTCGGCATCGGCTTCCAGCTGCAGCACCCGGGCGTGGTGGCGGCGCTGGCCTACATCATGTTCGCGGTGGGCCTGAGCCTGTCCGGCGTATTCACCCTCGGCGGCGGCATCGGCAATCTTGGCCAGTCGCTGGCCAGCCGCAGCGGCCCGGCCGGTGACTTCTTCACCGGTGCGCTGGCCTGCGTGGTCGGCAGTGCCTGCGTCGGCCCGTTCATGGGCGGTGCGATCGCCTACGCCTTCATTGCCCCACCGCTGAAGGCGATGACCGTGTTCCTGTTCCTTGGCCTGGGCCTGGCGCTGCCGTTCCTGCTGATCGGCTTCGTGCCAGCGCTGGCACGCCGCCTGCCCAAGCCCGGCCCGTGGATGGAAACGCTCAAGCACGTGCTGGCCTTCCCGATGTACGCCACTGCGCTGTGGCTGCTGTGGGTGCTGGGCAAGCAGCGCGGCGTGGACGGCATGGCGCTGGTGCTGGGTGGCCTGCTGCTGTTCGCGTTCGGCCTGTGGCTGTTTGAACGCAACCGCTGGACCGGCTCGCGTGCGGTGACCCTGCTCGGTGTGCTGCTGGCGATCGGTGCGCTGGTTCCGGCCTGGGGCGTGACCCAGCTTGCACCGCCGGCGAGGGCAGCACAGGCCGCCAGCGACAACGTGGTCGAGTATTCGCCGCAGCTGCTGGACCGCCTGCGCGCCGACAACCGCGTGGTGTTCGTCAACATGACCGCCGACTGGTGCGTGAGCTGCAAGGCCAACGAACGTGCGGTGCTGTCACGGCCGGAGTTCAAGGAACTGCTCAAGCGCACCAATGCGGTGTACATGCGCGGTGACTACACCAACGTCGACCCGCAGATCACCACGTTCCTGGAAGAGCACAAGGCGGTTGGCGTACCGCTGTACGTGGTGTACGGCCCCGGCGCGCCGCCGACCGTGCTGCCGACCCTGCTGACCCAGGCGGTGGTCGAGGAAGCGCTGCTGCGCACCGCACGATGAAGTGGCAACGGCCAGCGCTGCTGTGGACAGCGGTGCTGGCCGCCGGCCTCGGCCTGTGGGCCGGGCATCGGCTGTCACCCGGCACATCAGCACCTGCCGCGCCAGCAACGGCTTCCAGGGCGACGGCCGTGAAGCCCACGCTGCAGGTGGGCGATCAGTTGCCCGCGCTGACACTGCCGGACCTGGCGGGTCAGCCATTGGTCCTGCGCGATCACTTCGCCGGCCGGCCGCTGCTGATCAACGTCTGGGCCAGCTGGTGTGCGCCCTGCGTGAAAGAGATGCCCGAACTGGCGCGCTTCGCCGATGCCCAGGGCGACAACGGTGTGCAGGTGCTGGGTCTGGCGCTGGACACGACGGACGACGTGCGCGGTTTCCTGCAGCAGGTGCCAGTGGACTACCCGATCGTGATCGAGACACCGGGCCCGCGCGATGCCAGCGTGCAGCTCGGCAACGCGCAAGGCCTGCTGCCCTACAGCGTGTTGTTCGATGCGCAGGGGCGAATGGTAAAAGCGAAGCTGGGACCGTTCGCCCACGGCGAGATCGACGGCTGGGTGAAGTGAGGGTGTTTTTTGCAGGGCTTGCAGCCCTGCACCCTGCTCAATGCAACGGCAACAGCCAAAGCCAAAGCGGGCATTCCGTGGGTTGGCGGGGCGGTGTCGGAGTGCGGGGACGCTGCAAGTACGTCCCTGTAAGCTTGGCAGCCGCTTGCTCGTGTGCGCTGTCCTGCGCACACGTCAAGACCGGGGTTGGGCGTCCTGCCCAACCCGCCCGAGGCATGCCTCGGGCCCATGCGGCTGACACCCCGCACTCCGACACCGCCCCACCTCTGACAGATCTTCGCGGCTGTTGGTAGGTGTCGACCTTGGTCGACACATCTGTCAGATATCGATATTCAGAACGGAATCAGACCCCGTGCCGACCAACGGTCGGCACCCACCAAAGCAGAACGCCGTTCCGACAGATCGCAGGAAACTGTCGAAGGCGGGGTGGGTCCGGTTGAGGGGGTGTCCGCGGCATGGATGCCGTGACCAAGGCTACAGGGACGTACTTGCGCCGTCCCCCGCAACCGGACCCACCCCGCCTCCTCACAGGAAACCCGCTGTTGCTTCGGCTGTTGCTTCTGAGGTTGCCGGCCAGCGGCCGGCACTACCGCGGGTGCCGGGTGCCGCCCGGCCGGTACCTCCAGCTTGACCGCAGCCAACGCGCCACGGAGAATTCCGCGACTAATTCTCATTTGCTGTTGCGCAGGATGCGGGCGGCAGCCTCCCGGGCCCCTCTCCTTCGATGTTCAAGAACGTCCTGTTCCAACTGCATTGGCTGCTGGGCATTACCGCCGGTGCCGTCCTGGCCGTGATGGGCCTCAGCGGCGCCGTGCTGTCCTTCGAGGACGAGCTGCTGCGCGCCGCCAATCCCGGCTTTGCCGAGATCGCCGAGCACCATGCCGACGGACAGCATCCCCTTGCACTCAGTGAACTGGTGCCGCTGCTCCAGGCCGGCAGCGAACGCCCCCTGCAACGCCTGCGTATCGATGCCACCGGACAGCGGCCGTCGGTCGCGCGCTTTGCCGGCGGCAAGGACCACTGGGTGTACTTCGACCCGTACAGCGGTGAGCGCTTCAGCGCCCTGCGCGGCCAGGCGTTCTTTGACTTCGTCGAGGACCTGCATCGCCACCTTGCCGCGGGCGAACGCGGCAAGTGGATCACCGGCAGCTGTGCCATCGCCCTGCTGTTCTTCACCCTGTCCGGCCTCTACCTGCGCTGGCCACGACGCTGGTGGCACTGGCGCAGCTGGCTGGCAGTGGAGTGGAAACGCAGCGGGCGCGGCTTCCTGTGGAGCCTGCACTCGGTAGTCGGCACCTGGGTGCTGCTGATCTACCTGATGAGTGCGCTGACCGGCCTGTGGTGGTCGTTCGACGGGTATCGCAGTGCGGCCAGCACGCTGCTGGGCGTCCCACCGGCGGCCAAGCACCAGGTTGCCACCGATGCGTCGCTGGACCTGCACCGCATTGAAGCCACGCTGTACGCGCTGCCGGGCGTGCGCGCCGGCTTCATTGACCTGCGCCTGCCGGAGAAACCCGGACAGGCACTGAATGTTCGGGTGATGGCCGGTGATCCGTCGCAGCGCGGCGGCCACCACGATCGTGCGCATGACCTGCTGCAGCTCGATCCGGCCAGCGGTGCGGTTCTCGATGCCCGCCCGTACGCACGCCAGGGCGCGGGCGGACAGCTGGCCACCAGCGTGTTCGCGCTGCATTCGGGCAGCTACTTCGGTGTACCCGGACGCGTGGTGGTGATGCTCAGCAGCCTGGGCATGAGCCTGTTCTTCATCACCGGCTGGATGCTGTACCTGGACCGCCGCCGCAGCCAGCGTGCCGCGCGCGGGCTGCGCCAGGCGCTACCGATGCCGGCCAGCGACGCCGGCAACGCAGCGTGGCTGGTGGTGCATGCCAGCCAGAGCGGACTGGGCGAACAGCTGGCGTGGCGCGCGGCGGCCCAGCTGCAGGCGGCCGGCCATGCGGTGCAGGTGCTGCCGCTGGCGCGCATCGATGCCGCGCTCCTGCTGCGTGCATCGAGCGCGCTGTTCGTGCTGAGCACCTTCGGCGACGGCGAGCCGCCCGACGCCGCACGGCGCGCAGCGCGGCAGTTGCTTGCACAAGCGCTGGACCTTTCGGGCCTGCAGTTCGGCCTGCTCGCGCTGGGTGACCGCCAGTACCCGCACTACTGCGGCTTCGGCCGCCGGGTCGATGGCTGGTTGATCGGAAACGGCGCGCGTGCACTGTTCGAGCGCGTCGACGTCGATGCCGCCTCGGTCCCCGCGCTGCGCCGGTGGCAGCAGGAGCTGGGTGCGCTCACCGGCATCGTCACCGATGACAGCGTGCTGCCTGCGGCTACGCAGATGCATGAGTGGCGCCTGCTCGGCCGTGACCGCCTCAACCCTGGCAGCGTCGGCGGAGCGATCTGGCGTATCCGTCTTGCCGCACCGGCCGACGTGCAGTGGCAGGCCGGTGACATCCTGCACATCGCGCCCCGCCACAATGCGCAGCATGCCGGTGCCGTGTTGAAGGCGCATGGGCTGGATCCGCTGCAGCCCTTGCTGGTCGATGGCCATCCGCGCACGCTGCTGGCGCTGGCCAGCGAACGCGAGCTGCCGGAGGCCGATGCCGCGCTGGCAGTGCAGGATGCCTGCCTGTGGCTGGCCGGGCTGCCGCTGCTGCCCAGCCGCGAGTATTCGATCGCCTCCTGCACGGATGATGGCGTGGTGGAGCTGGTGGTGCGGCTGGTGCATGACGCCTCCGGTCGAGCCGGGCTGGGCTCGGGCTGGCTGTCGTTGCATGCGCCGATCGGTGCCGGCATCGTCGCCCGCGTGCATCGCAACCCCGGTTTCCATCGTGTCATTGGCGCGCCGATGGTGCTGATCGGCAACGGCACCGGCATCGCCGGCCTGCGCAGCCTGTTGCGCGAAGCCGCCCGTGCAGGCGAACACGGGCACTGGCTGTTGTTCGGCGAGCGCCAGCGTGCACTCGATTTCCTGTTCGCCGACGAGATCGAAGCGTGGCAGGCCGATGGCCATCTCGCGCGGGTGGACCTGGCGTTCTCGCGCGATGGCGACGGCGGTTATGTGCAGGATCGCCTGCAGGCGGCCACCGGAACGCTGCGCGACTGGATGCGGCGCGGTGCGGTGATCCATGTCTGTGGGTCGTTGCAGGGCATGGCCGAAGGCGTGGATCAGGTGCTGCGAACGGCGCTGGGCGATGAAGCGGTGGAAATGCTGCTGGAAAACGGGCGCTACCGCCGCGACGTGTATTGATTCCTGCCGCCGAACGCTGGTGTGAGCCGAGCATGGGCTCGGCTCTACAGTGTTCCTGCAGCCGATGTAGCGCCGAGCCTACGCTCGGCTGACTAGGCCGCGGCGGCGCGCGCCTGCGGCATCGACTGCAACCGGAACGCGCCCACCGCGTCGGCCAGGGCACGCACCTGGACCTGCATCTGCGCCGTGGAGGCACCGGCCTCTTCCACCAGGCTGGCGTTGCGTTGGGTATTGGCTTCCATCTGCACGATGGTCTGGTTCACCTGTGCGATGCCGGCATGCTGGTCCTGCGACGCACTGCGGATACCCGCCAGCAGCTCGGCCAGCTGCTGCACGCTGCCGACGATCTCGCCCATCGTGGTGCCGGCCTGTTCGGCCTGCTGGTTGCCCTCTCCCACACGCGCCACCGAATCCTCGATCAGGCCCTTGATCTGCTTGGCCGCCTCTGCGCTGCGTTGTGCAAGCAGGCGCACTTCCGCGGCTACCACGGCGAAACTGCGGCCCTGCTCACCGGCACGCGCCGCTTCCACCGCCGCATTCAGCGCCAGGATGTTGGTCTGGAAGGCAATGCCGTCGATCAGCTGGGTAATGTCGCCGATCCGCCGCGATGCCTCGCTGATGCCCTGCATGGTCGCCACCACCTGGCCGACAGCCTCGCCGCCGCGCTGCGCCACCGCAGCCGCACCCTTGACCAGCGCGTCGGCACGGCCTGCGGCATCAGCATTGCGACCGACCGTATCGGTCAGTTCGTGCATGGAAGCGGCGGTCTCTTCCAGGTTGGCGGCCTGCTGCTCGGTGCGCTGAGACAGATCATGATGGCCGGCAACGATCTCGCCAACGCCGGTATCGAGACTGGAGGTGGCGTGCTGGATGCGGGTGACGATGCGGCCCAGCTGCGCGACCGTCGCGTTGGCATCATCGCGCATGCGCGCGAACACGCCCTGCAGCTCACCCTCCATGCGCACGCTGAGGTCACCACGGGCCAGCGCAGCCAGCAATGCCTGCAGGTCACCGAGGTTGGTTTCAAACGTCGCCAGCAGGCGGTTGATGCTGGTCGACAACGTGCGCACGAAGCCCTGCTTGCCCTCCAGCGCGATGCGACCGTGCAGGTCGCCGTGTGCTGCAGCATCGACCAGGGCAGCGACCTCGGTTTCCAGCAGGGTCTCCAGCGCACGACTGCGCCATTCCACCGCTACGCCGAGGAATTGCCCTTCATCGATGACGGGGTTGGCAATCAGCTGGTAACGCGTGCCGGCATGGCCGATCTCGCGCTCTTCGCGCTGGCGCACGCCGGCCAGGCTGGCCAACGCCGGATGCAGGCGTACCGCGTCGCTGCCCACCAGCGCTTCGTTCCGCAGGTCAAGCAGCTGCAGCAATGCCGGGTTGGCGTAGGCGACCTGCCCTTCCGCATCGATCACCATCAAACCGGTCTGTGCACTGTCCAATGCCTGGCGCACCCGGGTGTTGCCGCGCGCCACGGCACGCTCGGTCTCGATACGCGCGCGCAGGCGCTGCTGCATGTCGACCAGGCGCTGCGCCAGCTGGCCGATCTCGTCGTTGGCGTTGTAGACGCGCAGGGTGGTGTCCAAGCGGTCTTCAGCGATGTCGCTGGCGAAGCGCAGGGTGTCCTGGATCGGCTGGCGCACCGCACGCAGCACCAGGACCAGGCTGGTGATCAGCACGCCGGCCACCAGCAGCAGGGTCAGTGCGAACAGCACGCTCATGGTGCGCGCGCCGGCCTGCTGGCGTGCCTGCGCCCCGGCCAGCGCCGCCACCTGTGCCTGCTGGAATGCGGCCAGCGCAGGCGCTACGCCCGCGGCGGTATCCAGCAGCGACTGCGCTTCCACATCCAGGCCGACGCGGGCCGCGGTACACCCCAGCAATGCGGCCTGATACGCATCCATCCCGGTGCGCAGGGTGACCTGCGCATCCGCGGGCAGGCCCGCCAGCGCGAGATCGAACGGCAGCTTTTCTTCGCTGGCGCGGTCGGCGTGGGTGGAATCACCGTCGAGCAGCAGCAGGGCCTCCTGCCGCCGCATCTTCTGCAGGGACAACGCCAGCGCATCCCGCTGCTGCGCATCCACCTGCCCCTGCAGCGTGTCTGCAGCCAGTTGCAGCTGCGCGGCGAGGCCGGCCTCACCACGGCCCATCTCGTCGACCCGTTCGAACAGGGCGGCAACACCCTGCGAGAACGCGTCTGCAGCTTCGGTCAGCGCCTGCAGGGCCTTGCGCCGGCCGGCATCCATCGGCATCGTGCGCAGGGCCTGCAGATCGTCCTGCAGCGCCTTTTGCGTGGCCAGCAGCTGCGCGCGGTCGGCATCATCGAAACTGCGTGCATACTGGATCTGCAGGCGGCGCGCTTCGGCCACCCGCGTGGCCAGGCGCGCGGCCAGATCACTGCCGCGCTGGTAGCTGGCCTGGCTGCGCGCAGCCTGCGTGCTGGCATGCCCGGTCCAGGCAAAGGCGGCGGCAATTGCGACCAGTCCCAGGCCACAGACCCACAAGGTCGCCTTGAGCTTGTTGGCTACGCTCAGCCGATGCGGTTGCAGCCACAGCAGCAGGCCGGAAGACGCCGGGCGCAGCGCCGCAAGCCGCGTGCGCAGGGACCGGAGGTGGGGGACAACGGCCGACATGACAGACTCCAGGCAAAAGGACGCACCTGTATCGGCCGGATTCAAGGCAACTTTAGAACTTTCGTCGTCCTGGCCCAGCGGTGACGGGCGGACGCGGCCTTTGTACCGGGTGCAGGCGACGCTGGCGTGACACGACCAGCGCCCTTGACCTCAACCCCGGTTGGGGGAGCACAGTGGACCTCCCCTCCCGCCCGGTGCCGCCATGACGACGCTCGATGTCCCCCGCTACCTGCAGCGCCTGCAGCTGGATGCCCCGCCACCGCTGACGCTGGCCGGCCTGACCCTGCTGCAGCAGCGTCACAACGCAGTGCTGCCGTTCGAGACCCTCAGCTGCCTGCTGCGCGATGCGGTACCGATCGACCTGGACAGCGTGCAGCGCAAGCTGCTCGACGACCGTCGTGGCGGCTACTGCTTCGAACTCAACGGCGGCCTGCTGGCGCTGCTGCAGGCGCTGGGCTTCGATGCACAGCCATTGAGCGCGCGCGTGCTGCTGGCTGCCCAGGACGGCGAACTGACCGCACGGACCCACCTGCTGCTGCGCGTGCAGGTGGACGGCGATGACTGGCTGGTGGATGCCGGTTTCGGCAGCCTGACCCCGACCGTGCCGCTGCGGCTGCATGATCCGCAGCCGCAGGCCACTCCGCACGAACGCTATCTGCTGCAGCGGCTGCCCGGCGAGGGGGATTTCGTGCTGTCCGCCGAATCCGCTGACGGCTGGCGGGCGATGTACCGTTTTGACCTGCACGTGCCGGCACCGATCGACAACGTGGTGGGCAACTGGTACGTGTGCACCCATCCCGACTCCAGCTTCCCTGGCCAGCTGCGCGCGTCGCTGACCGGGCCGGACTGGCGACGCACCATCGGCAGCGGCAACTACACCGAGTACCGCCCCGGCCAGGCACCGGACAAGCGTCCGCTGCAGGATGTTGCCGACGTGCGCGACGTGCTGCAGCAAGGCTTCGGCATGCAGCTGCCGGACGACCCGCGGCTCGATCCGGCGATCAACGACTGGCTGCAGCGCTCACGCGCCGCGACCTTGTAGAGCCGAGCCCATGCTCGGCTGAGCTTGGGCGGCTGGGCCAACAGCAGCCGAGCGTGGGCTCGGCCACGCGCCAGTCGCCCGCGTCGACCGGTCCGAAGCGCAGCTCAGCCCCCGCTCGCAGTGCACGCTCCAGGCTCACCTCCAAGTCCATGCCCACACCTGCGGCCTCGTCGGCAAACGGAAGGTAGGCCATCCTGCAGTCGTGCAGCATGACACTCCTTGCAGGGCAGCGCTGGCATGCTGGGTGCCCCTTTTCTCGCGGAGTCCTGCATGTCCCTGGCCGATCACCAAAGTGCGCTGGCACCGCAGGGCTTCCTGCGCGTGGCGATCAACCTGGGCAACCCGGTGCTGGCGCAGGGCGATGCGCACTCGCCGCGCGGACCGTCGGTGGAGCTGGCCGCGATATTGGCGCAGCGCCTGGGTGTGCAGGCACGCTTCACCTGTCACGATGCCGCAGCCTCGGTGGTCGCTGCGGCAGGCGAAGACGGCTGGGATCTGGCCTTCCTGGCCATCGATCCGGCACGTGCCGACCGCATCGCCTTCAGTGCTCCGTACGTGGAGATCGAAGGCACCTATCTGGTGCGCGAGGACAGTCCCGCGCAGCAGGTGACCGACCTCGACCGCGAGGGGCTGCGCATCGCGGTGGGCCGCGGTGCAGCCTACGATCTGTTTCTCAGCCGCGAACTGCGCCACGCCACGATCGAACGGGCCGAGACGTCGGCGGCTGCGATCACCCTGTTCGATCTGCAGCGCCTGGATGCCGCCGCCGGCGTGCGCCAGCCGCTGCAAGCATGGGCGCGGGCGCATCCCGGCCACCGCGTGCTGGCCGACCGTTTCACCGCGATCCAGCAGGCGGTGGCGGCGCCGGCATCGCGCCCCGCCGACGCGCTGCAGGCGCTGTTCGAGGAAGTGGAGGCGATCAAGGCCGGCTCGCTGCTGGAGGAGGCATTCGCGCGCGCCGGGCAGGCGGTCACGCTGGTGCGATGAGTGTAGCGTCCGCCATGTGCCGCACGTGTTCGGCAGCCTGCGCGTGCAGCCAGTCGCGGAAGGCAAGAAAGCCGCGGTGGCGGGCCGAACGCTGCGGGTAGACCAGCCAATGCGGCCAGGCGGTTTTCAGGCGCAGGTTGGACAGCGCAACCAGTTGGCCGGAATCCAGCAACAAGCGCGCCCGCGTCACCCGCCCCAGCGCCACGCCCACCCCGTCCAGCGCCGCACGGTGGTGTGCCTCCGAATCATCCAGCACCGCTACGAAGCGCGACGGCGGGGTCTGCCCGCTCAACGCGAACCAGGCCCCCCACGCGCCATCGGGGTCCCCCAGCAGTGGCCACTGGTTCAGTGGCACCCGGTCGATCCCTCCCATGCGTTCGATCAGCGCCGGGCTCGCCATCGGCAGCAGCCACTCGTCGAACAGCGGCTCAACCACCAGGCCCGGCCACTGCCCGCTGCCCAGCCGCAGCGCGGCGTCGAACTGGCGCTGCCGCTCGAAATCAATCAGGCGCTCACTCGACTGCAGGTTGATCTCGATCTGTGGGTGCTCAGCCACGAAGTGACCCAAGCGCGGCACCAGCCACGCCGACGCCATCGACGGCACCGCACTGATCGTCAGCACGTGCTCGGCGCGGGCCGCATAGGGCTGGAAAGCTTCGTTGATCGCATCCAGATGCGGGCCGACCTGGTCGAGCAGGCGCTGCCCCTCCAGGGTGAGGGCGACGCCACGCGGTTGGCGGACCAGCAGTGGCTGCCCGAGCCGCTCTTCCAGCTGGCGCATCTGATGGCTGAGCGCACTGACGGTCAGATTCATCGACGCCGCTGCCCGTGACAGGTTGCCCAGCCGCGCGGCGGCCACGAATCCCTGCAGGGCATGAAGGGGCGGACGGGACATCAGGCTTGAATTCCTCTCAAGGCATGCTTGCGGAAATGTCTCTTTTTGCGCTTCCATGCTGCCCGTATCGTGCAATCCACTCAAGTGGAGGCACGCTCATGAACATCTTCGGCAGCCTGTTGTTCCTGCACGGCCATGTGGCCAACGCCGAGCTGGCACGCCAGCTGGCCAGCCCGTCCACCGCCTCCCCTGCGTGCGCGGCGCAACCGGCCGCGCCGGTTCAGCAGCCGAGGACCCGTTGAACGCGGCTCAACCTGTGTACCAGCGTTGGACGTATTCAGGCAGCCAGGGCATTGGATCGATATCCAGTGCCCGGCAACCGTCGAGCGTGTCACGCAGCACGCCCTCACCGGGGCCACCGGGAATCCGCAGGCCTTCTTCTTCCGGAAGCTGCACCACAGCCCAGTCGTGCAGCCGGTCCATGCGCAGGCGCAGCGCCGCCTGCAGCCATGCCTTCAGCGGGTAACAGCGATAGCCTTGTTCACCCAACGCAGCAATTGCCAGCGACAAGGCCTGGTTGGCACCACGTACCCATTCAGTACGACCCCCAGCCTTGTGCTGGATCGTCATCGGTGCCGGTGCGCGGTGCGCCTTGAACGGCGAACGCAGCTGCAGCTCCAGATCACGTGCATCGCGCTCGCCCTCCGCTTCCACCAGCGCACCGGCATCGAGGTCGAAGAACTCGAACCATCGCCGATGCAATGCGCTGATGCGTCCGAGCGGATCACGTGAAAAGCCGATCTTCGCGTAGTCCTCCCACGCACACGGGAAGACGTAGGTGAAGACACGACCGTCGATGCGGATATCCGATTGCATGTGCGCAGGCTGCCTCGACCCCAGCCCGGGCGCAACCGGGCGTTGCCGTGGACGCTGCAGCGCTCCGGCAGTGCGGCTTCGTGCAGCCGGCACGAACTATTCTTGCTGACCGTCGCTGCCATCTCCGCCCGCCATGCCGTCTGCTGCGCCCGCCCCCCTACCGATTTCGTCCATCACCCTGGAAGCGGCGACCTCCGCGGTGATCCACCAGCACAACGCTGAAACCGCGCGGCAACCGGCATCGCTGACCAAGCTGATGACCGCCTACGCCGCCTATGCGTGCGTCGAAGAGAACGGACGCTCGTGGGACGACCCGGTCACCATCGCCGCCGACGATGTGCATGCCGTGGCCGATGATGAAACGCGCATGGGCCTGGTGCCCGGCGAGACAATCACTCTGGCACGCCTGCTGGAAGGGTTGATGGTGGTTTCCGGCAATGACGCTGCATTGGCGATCGCGCGTCACCTGGACGGATCGCAGGCCGCATTCCTGGAACGCATGAACCGGCACGCACGCCAGCTCGGGCTGCGCAGCACCTGGTTTGCCAGCGTGTCCGGCATCACCACACCGCACCATGTCTCCAGCGCGCGCGACATGGCGGTGCTGGCCGCCCGCCTGTTGAACGACCATCCGCAGATCCTGGCGATCACCGCGCAGCGCGCGTTCGCCCATGGCAGCTTCAACCGCAGCAACCAGAACGCCCTGCTCGGCGAAGACGGCGTGGACGGCTTGAAGACCGGCTACACCCAGGCCGCAGGCTTCTGCCTGGCCGCCACCGCGTGCCGGCCAGTATCCGGGCGGGACCAGCCGGTACGGCTGATCACCGTGGTGTTGGGCTCTGCAAGCCGCGACGCGCGCGACGCACTGGTGCGCGACCAGCTGGCCGCGGGATTCGCCGCCCTGGCCGGCGGCTGACCGCTTGTGCGGCTCAGCGCCGCTTGACCGTCGCCACGATCAGCCGCTGCAGCTCGGCCACGGCACCGGCCTTGTCCAGCGCGCCGGCAGCCACACCCTCTGAAAGGGCTTCAGCCGCACCGAGGATGGCCCAGCGCCCCGCCAGCGACACCGTGCCGTCGGCGGCGAACGGGCCCAGCCAGACCTGGCAGTTGTCGATGAAATCCTGCTGGTAGCGCCGCCGCACCTCATGCAGTTCCGGCGCCCCCACCAGCGCGGCGAGGATGCCTTGCACTTCACTGCCCTGGCTGAGGACGCAGTCGATGTAGCCGGAGGCGATGGCCGCCGCCCGATCGACCAGCTGCGCCCGGGCGCGACCGATGCGCTCGTGGAAGACCACGGTCTGGCGTCCGTCATAGTCATCGTAGAGCGCCGCCAGCAAGCCATTGCGGGTCACGAAGTGATCGTAGGCCACAGGCTTGGTCACGCCCGCCGCTTCGGCCAGCCGCCCCAGCGTCAACGCTCCGGTACCTTCTTCGCGGACCAGTGCCCAGGCCACATCCAGCAACTGGCGGGTGCGTTGCTCCCGGGTCATTCGGCGGCGCGTGGGGGTGGCGTTGGCGGGCATCGGCGGAGCACGGCGATCAGCGCATTGGAACACCAATTTTACGGCCGATCGCCAGCGCGGTCTGTAGATGCGCTTCAGCGGCACCGGTATCGGCGTCCAGCAGCAGGTGGGACGACAGCACGCGTGCGCCGCAATAGTCGAAGATGCCCATGTCGATCTGCGTCCTCATTGCCGCGTCGTAGCCACGACGTTCGACCATGGCTGCGTCGGCGCCGCCCAAGCCGACCAGATGCACATTCAGGCGCTGCAGCTTCTTCACCAGCCTGCCCTGCGCATCCTGTGCGTAGGCCCAATCGTTGGTGAACACACGGTCGATCCAGCCTTTCAGCAGCGCCGGGAACGACCACCAGTACAACGGGAACACCAGCACCAGCGTATCGGTGGCATCCAGCCGCGCGTGCTCGGCAGCGACATCGGCCGGTACCGCGCCGGTGCTGCGGAACAACGCCTGGTCCTGCGGGTTGAAGCGCGGATCGAAGCCTTCGGCCATCAGGTCGGCATAGGCCACGGTGTTGCCGGTGTCGGCCGCGGCAATGGCATCACCGATGCGACGCGCCATCGCGTGGGTCAGCGAAACGGGCTCAGGGTGGGCGATGACAATGAGGCTGTGCATGGGGATCTCCAGGAATTTATACCTACCAATGGTAAGTAGCGATTCCTGGGAAACCAGCGCCACCGGTGGGACGCTGTTTTCGCGTCCAACGTATAGTGCAACGATGCCCTGTGGGACATCCGGACATGGATCGACGCCTGCCCCTGACGATACTGACGCTGCTGCTGTCGCTGTTGCTGCCATCCGCCTTCGCGGGTGAACTCAGTCCCAGTGACGCGAAGGCCCTGCGCGAAGATGTGCGCGCCCTGATGACTGCCTACGCCCGCGGCGACGCGGACTTCCTCATCGAGCGCACGCATCCCAGCCTCAAGCGGCTGGCCGGCGGCGATGAGGCCTTCCAGGCGATCACCCGCGATGCGTTGAAGAAGCAGCACAGCGGCGGCGTGGTGGTCATCAGCGAAGACGTCGGTGTGCCGACCCGGACCTATGCGGCCGGGGAGGAAGAAGTCTGCTTCGTGCCACGCCAATCCCTGGTACGGGTGCGTGAAACCCCGATGCGCAGCACCACGTTCATGGTGGCCGTGCGCCGCATTGGCGGTTCCGGGTGGACGTATCTGGACGGCACGGGGCTGCAGGACAATCCGCGCCTGCTTCGCCAACTGCTGCCAGCGCTGGAACCCGGCGTGATCCTGCCCAAGCGGGAGATCGAGGCGTTGTAGTCACCGGCCCTTCCCGTCATGCAGGGCGCGGGGCTACTGGAACAACGCGTTCAAGGCAGCCCCGGACGCCGCCTGCTGCAGGCCATTGAAGCGTCCGTCCTGCACGATCGGCTGGGTCGCCTGCATCAGTCCAGCCCACGCGGCACGCGCCAGCGCACCGCCCAGGCTGACCCGGCGAACGCCAAGTGCGGCGATGTCCTGCAGGCTCAGTGCTGTGGGTCCAGCGACCAGCAGGTTCACCGGCTTCGAGCCCGCGGCGGCGACCACCGCACTGATCTGCTCGCGCGTACTGATGCCCGGTGCATACAGCACATCGGCACCGGCCTCGGCGTAGGCACGCAGGCGCCGCAGGGTGTCCTGCAGATCCGGTACGCCCACGAAGAAGTTCTCCGCTCGCCCGACCAGCAGCACGTCGCCGCCCGCGCGGTCGATGGCCGCACGCGCCGCGCGCAATCGCTCGACCGCCTGCTCGATGGGCCTCAGTGGTGCATCGGCCAGGCCGCTGGCGTCCTCGATCGACAACGCCGCGATGCCGGTAGCGAGCGCCGCGGCTACCGCCTCCTCCACCGCCTGTGGCGTAGCGCCGAAACCATCACCGAAGTCGGCATTCAACGGCAACGGGGTCGCCGCCGCCATCAGTCGCAGGTGCTCCAGCGTGGCCTGCAGCGATACCGCGCCGTCCGGCCGCCCCTCACTCCAGGCGCAGCCGGCACTGGTCGTGGCCAGGGCCTGGAAGCCCTGCCGTTGCAGATAGCGCGCACTGCCCACGTCCCACGGATTGGGCAGCACGAAGCATCCTGCTGCATGCAACTGGCGGAAGCTGGCGCGCTTGCGCAGGGTGTCGGCATCAGGCGAGGCCATGGCGGGCTCCGGGGCAGTAGACCTGCACCCTAGCCCGCCGTTCGGTCGCGCTCAAGGCGACGAAGGCAGCCGTGCATGAAGTGATGCCGGCTGCTTATTGGACGCCACCGGCAGCCCTGCCCGAGCGTGGACGCCTGCCCCCACAATGCCGCCACGGAGCCCCTCATGCACCCGGACCCGCATCCCCTCACCGACGCAGGCGACGATGACGCCCACTGGGCCGACCTGCTCTCGCCCGCCCGCCGGCGCCTGATCGCGTCGGCCGGCCTGGCCGCCGGCGGCCTGGCCAGCGCGTCCACCGCCACCGCCGCCGCGCGCGTCGGCAGCGCCGTGAACACCACCGAACCCGGGCGACCTGGCTTCCGCGCCATCGTTCCGCCAGCGCCCAAGGGCCGCAGCCCCTGGGGCCAGGCCACGGCCAGCGAACCGACCCCGCGCCCGGCCAGCGTGCGCCCCGGCGAGGCCACGTTGCCCACCGCCCCGCGCGCCTACACCGACATCAAGAGCTACCACGCCCATATCTATTTCGATGAGGACAGCTTCGAGAAGGCAGCCCTGCTGCGGCGCTGGGCCGCCGAGCGCTTCCCGGTGGAGCTGGGCAACTGGAACCTGGAGCCGCGCGGCCCGCACGTCACGCCCTCTTTCTACTTCGGCTTCACCAACGACCTGCTGCCGGTGCTGGTGCCGTGGCTGCAGCTCAACAGCCTGGGGCTGACCATCCTGATCCACCCCAATACCGGCGACGGTCGCGCCGATCACCTGTATTACGCCTTGTGGGTGAACCGCGCGCAGCCGGTGAACGCCTACAACTGGCCGGCGCCACAACCGGGGGAACAGGAGCCGTTGGAGGAGGTATTCCCGAACGTGGTGCCGACGGTGCCGCTGGAAACCTGAGCGGATGTCCGATTGGGGCGCTGGGGGGGGCAGCGCACCTTGGGCAGCCCCCTCGGTGGCTGCGTAGCTTGCTGCGCGCCGCACTTCCTTCATCCACGCATGGCGTGGATCTACCGCATCATGGGCCGTTGCGGCATCGCCCCTCGCCCGGCCCTGCCGTGATCGTCGGCCTATGTGCTCGCATCCACCGCCTGCACGACGTTCAGCGCGCCTTGATCCGGCGTCCGCCATACAGCCACAGGCCCTCCGGCACGTTTCAAACATACGATTGAAACGCTGCAAACTTCGCCGAACTGGACAGCATCCACCGGTTCCGCCAGACTGCCGCCCTTTCCCGTCTTCCGGATCCCATGGCGAAGCTGCTGGTCCTGCACGGCCCCAACCTCAACCTGCTCGGCACCCGCGAGCCGGAGGTGTACGGCCACACCACGCTGGCCGACATCGACCAGGCCCTGGCCGCGCAGGCATCGGCTGCCGGGCACGCCGTGGAGAGCCTGCAGTCCAACGCCGAGCATGTGCTGGTCGACCGCGTGCAGGCTGCGCGCAACGACGGAACCGCTTTCATCCTGATCAACCCCGCCGCCTTCACCCACACCTCGGTGGCCCTGCGCGATGCGCTGGCAGCGGTGGCGGTGCCGTTCATCGAGATCCACCTGTCCAACCCGCATACCCGCGAACCCTTCCGCCAGCACAGCTACTTCAGTGACAAGGCGGTGGGCGTGGTGTGCGGCTTCGGTGCCGACAGCTACCGCTACGCGATGGACGCGGCGCTGCTGCGCGTATCCGCCACCTGATTGTCGACCCGGGCGCCCACGGCGCTCTCCTCACCTAGATAGAAACCAAAGAGGCCCTCATGGATCTGCGCAAAATCAAGAAGCTGATCGACCTGCTGGAAGAGTCGAACCTGGCTGAAATCGAAATCAAGGAAGGCGAAGAGTCGGTGCGCCTGTCGCGCGCTCCGGTCGCTGGTTATGCCGCACCGGTCGCTGCTCCGGTGTACGCCGCCCCGGCGGCGCCGGCGGCGCAGGCCATGCCGATGCAGTCGCCGACCGAAGCGTCCACCGGCGGCACCGCCAAGCCGGGCCCGGCGCTGCCGGAAGGCCACGTGCTGCGCTCGCCGATGGTCGGCACCTTCTATGCCTCGTCCGCCCCGGACAAGCCGGCCTTCGTCACCGTGGGCCAGCAGGTCAAGGAAGGCGAAACCCTGGCCATCATCGAAGCGATGAAGATGTTCAACCCGATCGAAGCCGACACGTCCGGCACCATCGTCGCCATCCTCGGCGAGAACGGCCAGCCGGTGGAGTTCGACCAGCCGCTGTTCGTGATCGGCTGAGGGGCGCGCCATGCTCGACAAAGTCGTCATCGCCAACCGAGGGGAGATCGCGCTGCGCATCCTGCGCGCGTGCCACACCCTCGGCATCCGCACGGTGGCCGTGCACTCCACGGTCGACCGCAACCTCAAGCACGTGGCCATGGCCGACGAGTCGGTCTGCATCGGTCCGGCGCCGTCGCCGCAGAGCTACCTCAACATCCCGGCACTGATCGCCGCTGCTGAAGTCACCGACGCCCAGGCCATCCACCCGGGCTACGGCTTCCTGTCGGAGAACGCCGACTTCGCCGAGCGCGTGGAAGAGTCTGGCTTCATCTTCATCGGCCCCAAGGCTGACACCATCCGCATGATGGGTGACAAGGTCGAAGCCATCCGCGCGATGAAGGCCGCTGGCGTGCCGTGCGTGCCCGGCTCGGGCGGCCCGCTGGGCGACGACATCGTCGCCAACACCAAGATCGCCCGTGAGATCGGTTATCCGGTCATCATCAAGGCGGCCGGCGGCGGTGGTGGCCGTGGCATGCGCGTCGTGCACGCCGAAGCCTCGCTGAAGACCTCGATCGAAACCACCAAGAGCGAGGCCAAGGCCGCGTTCGGCAATGGCGAGGTCTACATGGAGAAGTTCCTGGAGAACCCGCGCCACGTGGAGATCCAGGTGCTGGCCGACGGCCAGGGCAACGCCATCCACCTCGGCGAACGCGACTGCTCGATGCAGCGCCGCCACCAGAAGGTGGTGGAAGAAGCACCGGCACCGGGCATCACCGCCGAACAGCGCGAGCAGATCGGCAAGGTGTGCGTGGAAGCCTGCATCCGCATCGGTTATCGCGGCGCCGGCACCTTCGAATTCCTGTACGAGGACGGCCGCTTCTACTTCATCGAAATGAACACCCGCATCCAGGTGGAGCATCCGGTCACCGAAATGGTCACCGGCATCGACCTGGTGGCCGAGCAGCTGAAGATCGCCGCTGGCCAGAAGCTGTCGATCAAGCAGAGCGACGTGGTACTGACCGGCCATGCCATCGAGTGCCGCATCAACGCCGAAGATGCTGAGACCTTCGTGCCGAGCCCGGGCACCATCACCGGCTTCCATCCGCCGGGCGGCCCCGGCGTGCGCGTGGATACCCACATCTACAGTGGCTATCGCGTGCCGTCCAACTACGACTCGATGATCGGCAAGCTGATCGTGCACGGCCCGGACCGCGAAACCGCCATCGCCCGCATGCGGGTGGCGCTGAGCGAGATGGTGGTCGATGGCATCAAGACCAACATCGCCCTGCAGCAGCGGATCATGCGCGACAAGGGCTTCCAGGCCGGTGGACAGAACATCCACTACCTGGAAAAGCGCCTTGCCGAACGCAAGAACAAGCCGATCGCGCTGACCTGATCGTCACCCGATGCTGGACATGGAAAGGGCGGGGATATTCCCGCCCTTTCCTGTTTTCCTTCCGGCAGCGCCGAGCCGTTCCCGGCTTGCGGGCGAGTGCAGCCGAGCATGGCTCGGCTCTACTGATGCGGCCTCAGCGCGCGTCCGCCGCGGTCGCCGGAATCTGCGAATTGGCCAGCGGCCGCACGCCATTGGGCGAGGTCGGATCGACGATCACCATGGTCTCGGTCGAGCCATCCGGCCAAACTACCTGGAAGGTGCTGCCAGCCGGCAGTGAAGCGAACGGCATGCCCGTCTGCGCGCGATAGACCGCAGCGACCTGGCTGGCGCCGGCGCGGCGCACGTCTTCCTGCGCCTTCACCGTGGTCAGTTCCACCTTCGACAGATGCCGGTACCGATCCTCGTAGGTATCGATCATCAGCAGGCCGACCGCACCGGCAGAGTAGGCCACGAACAGCGCCACCCAGAACCAGAACTTGGCCCCATGCAGGAATCGACGGTAATTCATCGCCCGTCCCTCTTTCCAATCAATCGCTTGATCCATTCCTTCATTTTCCCAGCACCTTGCCGCGATACCGCAGCGTCATACACGAAATCCCGGAAATCCTGCGCTCCATCCTGCGAACAGATCCCTCCGTTCGCACAAAAACTGTTGACCAGCACGCTGTCCGCTCCACACGGTAGACCGAGTTCGCAGGCCGCAAGCCGCCATGCAAGCTCACTGAGCTGTTCGCCCGCCACCAGGCCGTCGAGTGCGCTGTCACCGGCGGCACGCACGCCCATGCCCGGCGCGATCGCCATATAGGCCTCCGGGTCACGCGAAGTGCGCACGCGCTCGACCAGGTCGCGGCGGTACTCGGCACTGTCATGCAACGGCTCACCCTCGGCGAACAACGATGCTTCTGCGGCCAGGTTGCCCTGCGCGGCCGCCTTGCGGCGTTCGGCCAGCACCAGCGCAGCGCCCAGCTTGTCGCCCGGAACGAAGCCGCCACACCGCTGCGCCACGCGCTCGCGGGCCTCGATCATCGCCGGCGCCGCGGTCAGGCCCAACCCGCTCAACACGTTGTTGTCCAGGCGGTAGCCACCCGGATCGAGTGCGTACTGCGCGCAATAGTCGTACACGCGGCTGAGCATCCAGCGCGCTTCATGGTTACCTGTATCGGCCTGCACGCGCAGTCGCTGGGCGTAGGCGTACAGATCGCTGGCGTCTTCGATGTCGGCGCGGAGGTCCAGCGGCAGGCCCGACGGCAGCGTGTTGCCGCGCTCGACGGTGGCCAGCCGGCGCGCCAGGGCTTCCGGCACCACCGGCAACGCCGCTCCGCTGTCGCGGCTGGCCACGACGGTCGGCAGGTCCGGCGACGGTGATGCCACGCCCGCCGCATGGCCGCTGGCCCGGTACCCGGCCACGCCCAGCACGGCCACCGCCGGCAGCACGAGCAACCAGGTTTTCAGGGTCGGGGCGAAGGCCATCGGCGGCGGTGAGCGTTCACGGCGCACAGGAAAGTGACGAGTTTAGCAAGGCCCGGCAGGCCTGTCTGAACTGCCCCCGTTCATCTCAAGGTGGCATCTCACGCGATACGGAGACGCTCCGATGGTCTAGCATGGCCCCCTTTCCCGTGATTGCCCCCACCGCCATGCCGTTCCTGGAACTGACCCTGCGCTGCACCGAAGCCACCCAGCCCCGCTATGAAAATGCGCTGGAGGACGTCGGCGCACTGGCTGTGACCCTGCTCGATGCCGAAGCCGACACCAGCAACGAACAGGCCATCCTCGAACCCGGCGTGGGTGAAACGCCGCTGTGGGACACCCTGGTGCTGAGCGCACTGTTCCCCGCCGACAGCAATGCACTTTTGCTGCTGGCCGCGCTGGAATCGTTCGATCCGGAACTGGACTGGAGCAACGGCAGCTTCCGCGCCGTCGAGGATGAAGACTGGGAACGCGCCTGGCTGGACCAGTTCCAGCCGATGGATTTCGGCAGCCGTACCTGGATCGTGCCGTGGAACCATGAACTGCCGGACGCCGCGCAGGCCGCCGATGCCGCCGTGGTGCGGCTGGACCCGGGCCTGGCCTTCGGCTCGGGCACCCACCCGACCACCGCCCTGTGCCTGCGCTGGCTGGACCAGCTGGCCGTGGACGGCCAGTTGCAGGGCCAGCGCGTGCTCGACTTCGGCTGCGGCTCGGGCATCCTCGCCCTGGCCGCGCTGAAGCTGGGTGCCGCCGAAGCGGTCGGCGTGGACAACGATCCACAGGCGCTGGTCGCCACCGCCGACAATGCCGAGCGCAACGGCGAGCAGGCACGCATGCACGTGTACCTGCCGCAGGACGAACCGGTCGCCACCTACCCGATCGTGGTCGCCAACATCCTTGCCTCGGCACTGGACGCGTTGGCCGAGCTGCTGGCCGCGCGCGTCGCTGCCGGCGGCCGCATCGCCCTGTCCGGCATCCTGCATGGCCAGGAAGGCGAACTGCTGCAGCGCTACGCCGCGTGGTTCAACGACCTGCAGGCGACCCAGGATGGCGACTGGATGCGCATCACCGGCGTACGCCGCGCCTGATCGTGATTGAATGACCGCTGGATCCGAGCCCGCACCCTGAGCATGTCCGAGCCGAACCCGCCGCGCCGCCCCTTGGCCACCTTCCTGCGCCCCGCGTCGGAAGGCGAGGCTGCACCTGCGACCGATTCACGCACGCCCGACCCGGCGATGGATGACATCCCGCCAGCCCAAGCCCGCACCCCCCTCGAAGCGGCGCCGCCACCGATGGCGGAAACGCGACAGTGCGATGACATCGTCAACCCCGACGAAGCGGCCGTGATCGAACCCGTCCTTGTCGCTCCGGCTCCGCAGGCCGTGGCCGGAGATGCACCCAGTTTCCTGGGCACCTCGCGGCCACGCGCACTGCCGACGCCACGCTGGCACTGGGGGCTGGTCGCCGGACTGGCACTGCTGCTGGTCCTGCAGAGCGTGCTGGCCGATCGTGCGCGACTGGCCGCCGACGCCGGCAACCGCGCCTGGCTGGGCGCACTGTGCGGCGTATTGCGCTGCAGCCTGCCGGCCTGGCATGACCCCACCGCGTTCACCATGACCAGCCGCGAGATCCGCCCCGTGCCGGGCCAGGCGGGCGTACTGCAGGTGCAGGCCAGCATCCGCAACGATGCGCGCTGGGCACAGGCCTGGCCGGATCTGCGCCTGTCGCTGTCTGACGCCGATGGCCGGGTGATCGGCAGCGGCGTGTTCGCACCGGCGCAGTACCTCGGCGAGAACCCCGGCGCGGCCGTGCTGGAACCTGGCCAGAGTGCACGCATTGCGTTCCGCGTGCAGGAACCCGCCGCATCCACCGTCGCATTCACCTTCGACTTCCTCTGAGCAGGATAGAGGCGACCAGCCGTGGCAGGTCGGGCACGCTCGCGCTAGACTGGCCGCCACCACCTCGTCCGGCCGCGCGCTCCGCGCGCACGGGCCAACCGAATCGGGAACCCCCTTGAACGCTGTCCTCTCTCGTCCTGACAACAGTCGTGGCGCTCCCCGGCCACCGCTGCGTGAACACGTCGCCCAGTCCGTGCGCCGCTACCTGCGTGACCTTGATGGCTGCGACGCGGACGATGTCTACGAGATCGTGCTGCGCGAGATGGAAATCCCGCTGTTCGTGGAAGTGCTCAACCACTGCGAAGGCAACCAGAGCCGCGCCGCGGCGATGCTGGGCATCCACCGCGCCACCCTGCGCAAGAAGCTGAAGGAATACGGCATCAGCGCGTAAGCGCGCGTGGGTCGTGCCGGCCGCTGGCCGGCAACCCCATGAACGATGGCAGGGAGTTGCAGTTGCCGGCCAGCGGCCGGCACTACCGGTGGATCCACGCCATGCGTGGATGGAAGCCCGGCAAAGTCAACCGCCCCCGCCCGTCAGTAGATCCACGCCATGCGTGGATGAAGGCCCGGTAGGATCACCCGCCCCCGCCCGCCTTCCAGTAATACCGCACCACATGGAAGAACACCGGCGCGGCGAAGCACACCGAATCCAGCCGGTCGAGCATGCCGCCATGGCCCTCGATCATGTGGCCCCAGTCCTTGATGCCACGGTCGCGCTTGATCGCCGACATCACCAGCCCCCCCCAGAACCCCATCAGGTTGATCAGCAGCGACAGGCCGAACGCCTGCAGCGGCGTGAACGGGGTGATCCACCACAGTGCCGCACCCAGCGCACTGGCACTCAGCACGCCGCCCACGAAGCCCTCCACCGTCTTCGACGGCGATAGCTTCGGGGCGATCAGGTGCCGGCCCAGCAGCTTGCCCCAGATGTACTGCAGCACATCCGAGGACTGCACCACGATCACCAGGAAGGCAAACAGCAGCACGTTGCGCGCCGGATCATGCCCGGGCACATGCAGGTTGAGCAGCAGCGGCACATGCGAGATGCAGAACACGCAGATCATCAGCCCCCACTGCACCTTCGCCGTCCGCTCCAGGTAGTGCGTGGTATCGCCACCGATGGTCGACAGGATCGGCAGGAACAGGAATGCGTAGACCGGAATCAGCAGCGTGTACATGCCGTACCAGTCGATCCACACCAGGTAGTACTGCCACGGCAGCACGATGTAGAACGCGGCCAGCAGCGCGTAGTAGTCGCCCGAGCGGGTCGGTGCCAGAGTGATGAACTCGCGCAGCGCGAACAGCGAGATGATCGCAAACAGTACGATCACCCCGGCGCGACCGAAGAACAGCGCCAGCCCGACCACGATCGCCATCACCCACCAGGCGCGGATGCGCGACACCAGGTTGGCGATCACTGCACTGGGCTGCCCACGCTGCCGCCAGCGCAGGGTCTCGGCCACCAGCGTGGCCAGCACCAGCACCACGCCGACGCCGGCAAACAGCAGACCGGTCTGCTGGCCCACGCTGCGCGCGGCCAGGTCACCGGACACGTCCATCAGATAGCTCATGCGCGCCCTCCATTCGGCGCCAGGTCCAGCAGCGCCTGCCGGCTGCGGGCCAGGAATGCAGCCTTGTCCTCGTCGGCCTGCAGCCGCAGCGGCGTGCCGAACGTAGCCGTGCACAGCAGCGGCAGCGGCAGGAACCGGCCCTTCGGCATCACCCGCTTCAGGTTGTCGATCCACACCGGCACGAACTCCAGCTCCGGCCGTTGCCGCGCCAGGTGGTAGATGCCGCTCTTGAACGGCAGCAGCGGCTCATCGCCCACATTGCGCGTGCCTTCCGGGAACAGGATCAGCGAGCACTCTTCGTCGACCGCATCGCGCAGCACCTGCAACGGGTCCTGCTGGCGGTGCCCGGCCTCACGCTCTACCAGTACACCGTTGAACACCGCATCGATCAGGTAGCGGCGCAGGCCGTCGCGCTGCCAGTATTCGGCGGCGGCCACCGGGCGTACCTGTCGCCGCAGCGCGGGCGGCATCGACGACCAGATCAGCACGAAGTCGCCATGGCTGGCGTGGTTGCCGTAGTACACGCGGCGCTCGCTGGACGGCGCACAGCCGATCCACAGCGCACGGGCGCCCGTCACCACGTGGATCGCGCCACTGCAGGCGCGTGCAATCAGTTCGGCGAACATCGGTCCCTCCCGTTCACGTCTGCGGCCACACTACGGCCAGTACCAGTAGTGCGGCCTGCACTGCCGTCAGCAGGTACTGGCGCAGCAGCAGCCGGCGCATGCCGGCCCAACGCACGTCCCAGCCGCGCAGCGGCGCATCGGCCGGTGTGCGGCGCAGGCCACTGTCCTGCAGCAACTGGTCGGTACGGCGTGCAGCGGCTTCGCCTTCCAGGCCTTCATCGCGCAACAGCTGCAGCAGGCTCGCGTCCAGCCCGACCCGCCATGCATGGTAGGCCTGCACGAGCCCAGCGCCCACACTGAGCAGCAACAGCCCGGCGGCGATCATCGCCAACCCCGCTTCGATGCCCAGCAGCAGCGCCACCAGCAGCAGCCCCAGCGACAGCAGCGCGGGCCAGCGTCCCTGGCGCAGCAGCAGTTGCATGGTCGCCAGATCGGGAACGGCACTCATGCGCGCACTCCAGCCGCTGCGGTGATGGCTTGCAGATGCTCCGGGCCCAGCACGATGCCGGGGCGTGCCGCACGCACGATGGCGACCGCCGCTCCGACTTCCGCGGCACGGCCCGTGCGCAGCAGCCACGTCGCCACGCTGGCGGCACTGCGCGAATAGCCCAGTGCACAGCACACCAGTAACGGCCCCTGCGGCCGCAGACGCTCGATGGCCTCGGCGGCCTCGCGCAACTGCTCCGGCGTGGGCACCACCAGGTCCAGCATCGGCACGCTGCCATACGCCGCACCCGGCGCGCAGCAGGACAGCTCGGCGCAGGCATCGACCACGGCCACCAAAGGTGCCGGCAATACCGTGCAGGGAATCCGGCCCAGCCACACGCCGTCCAGCACCGGCACCGGCTGCGGCGCACGCCGTGTCCACAGCCGCGAGTTGACCCAGGCGGCGCCCAGGTACGGTGCCAGCAGCCAGCGTGCCGCCATGCTCAGGCGACCATCGGCGCGCTTCTGGAACACCGCCGTGCCCAGCCCGGCATACGCCAGCGCCACCAGCATCAGCGACACCACCGGCCACAGCAGCCACAACGCCGTACCCCGCAGCAGGACCACCGGCACCAGCAGCACGGCGGCCGCCAGCAGGTACAGCGCAGCCAATCGCCACCGCTTGGCATGCCGCGCGATGCGCCAGGCCCGCAGCGGTGGCGTGCCCTGCTCCGGCCACAGCCACACGCACAGCCAGCCGGCCAGCAGCCCGGTCGGGATGTCGATGAAATGATGCTGGAACGTGGTCAACACCGAGACGCCGATCAGCAGCGCCCACACATGCAGGACCCAGCGCCAGGCACCGTGCAGGTACTGCGCGAACTTCACCCACAGCACGATCAGCAGCACGATGTGCAGCGATGGCGCCTGGTTGAACGGCTTGTCGAAACCCAGCAGCACATCGAACAGCCAACCGAACACGCCGCCGATCTCCGGCCGCTCGAAGCTGAAGCGCAGCGGCCACAGCAGGAAGCAGCTCACGGCGATCAGCTGTGCACTGAATAGCCGCAATGCGTGCCGGTCCAGTTCGAGGCGCTGCCGGCACAGGAAGAACGAGACCGCGTAGAACAGGTCGATCGACCAGTACGGCACGATCGTCCATGGCATGAACGGAATCTGCGTTTCCCAGCCGAACGCCATCACCGGCAGTTCGGCGTGGCGGCCGGCCATCCAGTTGGCGAAGCCGTAGCTGGCAAAGAAGAACGGGCCCAGCAGGGCCAGCCACAGCAGCGCGCGCCGCCAGGGGCGCCCCGCCGTGGCAAGCGGAGTTGCAGCCAGCGTCGCCATCACGCGGTCCGGCGTGCCAGCGACACAGTGAAGATGCCGAAGTCATCGATGCGCTGCGCCACTTTCTCGAACCCGGCCAGGCGCACCAGTTCATCCATTTCCTGCTGGGTGCGGCGGCGCATCACCCAAGCAGCGCCACCACGATGACTGGTCAGCGCGCGGGCGATGAACTCCAGCTGCGGGTGCCAGGGCTGGCCGGTGTAGGCCAGGTAGCCACCCATCGGCACCGTTGCGGCGATGCCCTGCAGCGAGCACAGCACGGCGTCGTTGTCGGGGAACAGTTCGTACAGGCCCGATACCACCGCCAGCGTCGGCGCCGGATCGACCTGCGCCAGCTGCACCGGATCGAACGCATCGCCCTGTTCGAAACGGGCGATGTCGGACGCACCGAGGCGCTCGATCAACGCTTGGCCCTGGGTCACGTTCAGACCGCTGAAGTCGCGCAGCACGATGCGCTCGGCGCGTTGCTCGCCCTGGCCCAGCGCTTCCAGTACATAACGGCCATGGCCAGCGGCCACGTCCAGCACGCGCACCGGCATGCCCTGCCCGCGCAGGCGTTGGGCGGCATCGCGCAGCAGTTCCTGCAGGTGCCGACCGCGAATGCGGATGCCGCGCCAGCCGATCGCATCCAGGTAGTTGCGGTCGACCAGGCGCCCCAACGGGCCCTTGCCACGTGCTTCGTCGCGATAGATGTAGTCCAGCGTGCTGCCCGAATCGAAACCGGTCTGCAGGCCCAGTGCAATGCCTTCGGACAGTCTGCCGCCAAAGCGCAGGCCACCGCGCACCACGCGCCAGCGCAGGTCGGCCAGGCTGTTGCGCTCGGGCGGCCAGGCCAGGATTTCAGACTCCTCAAATGTCGGCCCATGGCGGTGCGCATCGCGCCGCGACAACTCGCGCAACGGTTCGGCGAATCGCGCCTGGATGAAGCTGCGGATACGTGCCAGTGCCGGTGCCCGATCACGCTCGCCCAGCGTGTCGTGGAAGAAGCCCGGCAGATGCACGCGCTCCTTGATCGGGCTGGACAGGCGCTCGTAGAAGCGGTCCTGCGGGCCACGGTGCACGACGAAGTCCGAGCCGGACACCAGCAACTGCACCGGCACGCTGATGGCCTGCGCATCGGCGACGATGCGATCGGCCGCCTCATACAGGCCCAGCAACACGCGCACCGAGATCGGCCGGGTGATCAGTGGATCGGTGCGGTAGCTTTCCACCCGCGCCGGATCGTGGGTCAGCCATTGCGGCTTGACGTAACTGTTGACGAAGAAGTTGCCGCGCAGCTTCTGCATCAAGGCCAGGCCCGGGCGTGCGAACGGCACGTACAGCTTCACCTTGAACGCCGGGGAGGCCATCACCAGCGCGCGCAGGCGCGGCGCGTAGTCGTGCACCCAGGTGGCGGCGACCACGGCACCCACGCTCTGCGCGATCACCACGATGTCTTCCACCGCGATGCCATGCTCGGCGCCGATGTGGGCGATGAAGCTGTCCAGGTCGCGCACCAGCGCCGGAAAGCCCGGTGCATCGCCACGCGCGCCCGGCGAACGGCCATTGCCGCGCGCATCCCAGGCGAAGAAGGCGGTGTCAGGCAGGTCCAGCTCATCGACCAGATGGGTAACACGCCCGGAGTGCTCGTGCCCGCGGTGCAGCAGCACGATGGCCTTGGTGGCCGGCGCTGCGGTGGTGCCCGCCCAGTACCGGTAGAACAGCGGTACCTGGTCGAAGCTGTGGAATTCCCGTTCCTGCGCCTGACGCATGCAATCTCCTGATTGTCTTTTTCTATCTGCTTGATTAATTTGGCGAAACTGCGGTTTCCCGCAGTCCGCGACGGACCCGGTTGATCATCGTCAGCACGCACAGCACCGCCATGGCCGCGGCCACGCCCGTGACCGTCATCGCGCCAACCCACTCAAACGCCAGCAGCAGGCCCAGCGCACCGATCACGAAGGCGCGGTCGCTCTTGCCCATCGGGCCGTCATAGCGGCGGCTGGCGCCGACCATCAGCCCCAGCACGCCGGCGTATTCGCTCAGCGCCGCGGTCCAGGCCAGCAGCCACAGCGCCTCCGGGCGCACGCCCGGCACGCTGAGCAGGCTCAGGTACAGCGCCGCATCGGCGATCACATCGCACAATTCGTTCAGATAGGCACCCAGCCGCGACTGCTGGCCGAATTCGCGGGCCAGCATGCCGTCCACCGCGTTGAGCGCCATGCGCAGCAGCATCCACAGCGGCAGCAGCAGGTACAGCCATGGCTGCGCCGGCGCGCAGCACCAGACGGCGCCGGCCACCAGCAGCGAGACCACGGCAGCGGCCACGGTCACCGCATTGGCGGTGATCCCCATGCGGTACAGGCCGCGTACGGCTGGACGCAGGAGGTCCTGAAAACGTCCTTTCAATGCATAGATCGACACGATCCGAACCCGCTGATCCTTGGCAGTTCCCGCACAGCCTACCCGATTGGGGCAGCGTGCCCCATCGAATTGATTGCGGACCGCCCCCGTCCAGACGGTGCTGAAGGCGGCCACAGGCCATCGGTGCGGGTTGATTGCCACCACCAGCGCCCGCCATCGGCCGCCACCGCCTACAATATCGGCCCCGCTCCGCTGCCGATTCTGTCCCATGACTGCTGATCTGTTGCCCGTCCGCCGGGCCCTCCTCTCCGTTTCCGACAAGACCGGTCTGGTCGAGCTGGCCACTGCGCTGGCGGCACGCGGCGTGGAGCTGCTTTCCACCGGCGGCACCGCCAAGGCGATCCGCGAGGCGGGCCTGGCAGTGAAGGACGTGGCCGAGGTCACCGGTTTCCCGGAAATGATGGACGGCCGGGTCAAGACCCTGCACCCGATGGTGCACGGCGGCCTGCTGGGCCGCTCCGGCCTGGATGACGCGGTGATGGCCGAGCACGGCATCGGCGCCATCGACCTGCTGGTGCTGAACCTGTACCCGTTCGAATCGGTCACCGCCAAGGCCGACTGCACCCTGGCCGACGCGGTCGAGAACATCGACATCGGCGGCCCGGCCATGCTGCGTTCGGCGGCCAAGAACTTCGCCCGCGTGGCAGTGGCCACCGACCCGTCGCAGTACCCCGAGCTGCTGGCCTCGCTGGAGGCCAACAACGGCCAGCTGACGGCTGCCACCCGCTTCGCGTTCTCGGTGGCCGCGTTCAACCGCGTCGCCCAGTACGATGCGGCGATCAGCAACTACCTGTCGGCGGTCACCGCCACCGACGCCGCCGTGCCGGCCCGTGCCGAATACCCGGCGCAGATGAACTCCACCTTCGTGAAGGTGATGGACCTGCGCTACGGCGAGAACCCGCACCAGAGCGGCGCGTTCTACCGCGACCTGTACCCGGTCCCGGGCACGCTGGCCACCTTCCAGCAGCTGCAGGGCAAGGAGCTGAGCTACAACAACCTGGCCGATGCCGATGCGGCGTGGGAATGCGTGCGCCAGTTCGATGCGCCGGCCTGCGTCATCGTCAAGCACGCCAACCCGTGCGGCGTGGCCGTCGGCGCCGGCAACGGCGATGCCTACGAGCTGGCCTACGCCACCGACCCGACCAGCGCCTTCGGCGGCATCATCGCCTTCAACACGCCGCTGGACGCCGCCACCGCCAAGGTGATCCTGGACCGCCAGTTCGTGGAAGTGCTGATTGCCCCGGACTACGAACCGGCCGCGCTGGAGTACGCGCAGAAGAAGGCCAACGTACGCGTGCTGCGCATCCCGCATGGCGACGGCCTGAACAACTTCGACAGCAAGCGCGTCGGCTCGGGCCTGCTGCTGCAGTCGTCAGACAACCGCGGCATGACCCGCGACGAGCTGAAGGTGGTCAGCAAGCTGGCGCCGACCGACAAGCAGTTCACCGACCTGCTGTTTGCCTGGAAGGTGGCCAAGTTCGTGAAGTCCAACGCGATCGTCTATGCCAAGGACAACCGCACCATCGGTGTCGGCGCCGGCCAGATGAGCCGCGTGTACTCGGCCCGCATCGCCGGCATCAAGGCCGCCGACGCGAACCTGGTGGTCGAGGGTTCGGTGATGGCCTCCGATGCGTTCTTCCCGTTCCGCGACGGCATCGATGCCGCCGCTGCCGCCGGCATCAAGGCGGTTATCCAGCCGGGCGGTTCGATGCGCGATGCCGAAGTGATCGCCGCCGCCGACGAACATGGCCTGGCCATGGTGTTCACCGGCGTGCGCCACTTCCGCCACTGATCCGCATCACCAAGCCGGGCCCTGCCCGGCTTTTCTTTTCCGTATCCGAGAACCCTGTCCCATGAAGATCCTCGTCATCGGCTCCGGCGGCCGCGAACACGCCCTGGCATGGAAGCTGGCCCAGTCCTCCCGTGTCACCGACGTGATCGTGGCGCCCGGCAACGCCGGTACCGCCAGCGAAGACAAGTGCCGCAACGTGGCGGTGAAGGTGACCGATATCGACGGCCTGCTGGCGCTGGCCCAGGCTGAAGGCGTGGCGTTGACCGTGGTCGGCCCGGAAGTACCGCTGGTGGCCGGCGTGGTCGACCGCTTCCGCGCCGCCGGCCTGCGCATCTTCGGGCCGACCGCCGCCGCCGCGCAGCTGGAAGGCAGCAAGGCCTACGCCAAGGACTTCCTGGCCCGCCACAACATCCCCACCGCGTTCTATGCCGTGCACACCGACGTGGACGCTGCCCTGGCCTACATCCGCGAGAAGGGTGCACCGATCGTGGTCAAGGCCGATGGCCTGGCCGCCGGCAAGGGCGTGATCGTCGCAATGACGTTGGCCGAGGCCGAAGACGCGGTGCGTGACATGCTCTCCGGCAACGCGTTCGGCGATGCCGGCGCCCGCGTGGTGATCGAGGAATTCCTCGATGGCGAGGAAGCCAGCTTCATTTCGATGGTGGACGGCGTGCATGCGCTGCCGATGGCCACCTCGCAGGACCACAAGCGCGTCGGCGACGGCGACACCGGCCCCAACACCGGTGGCATGGGCGCGTACTCGCCGGCGCCGGTAGTGACGCCGGAGGTGCATGCACGCGTGATGCGCGAAGTGGTGAACCCAACCGTGCAGGGCATGATCGCCGACGGCATCCCGTTCACCGGTTTCCTCTACGCCGGCCTGATGATCGATGCCAGCGGCGCGCCGAAGGTAATTGAATTCAACGTGCGCTTCGGCGATCCGGAAACCCAGCCGGTGATGCTGCGCCTGCAGTCGGACCTGGTCGAGCTGGTGGAAGCGGCGATTGATGGCCGCCTGGACCAGGTAGAAGCGCAGTGGGATGCGCGCCCGTCACTGGGCGTGGTGCTGGCCGCGAGGCCCTACCCGGAAGCGCCGATCACCGGTGATGTGATTTCCGGCCTCGGCGACGTGCCGGCCAGCGCCAAGGTGTTCCATGCCGGTACGGCATTGGATGCGCAGGGCCAGGTGGTCAGTGCCGGTGGCCGCGTGCTGTGCGTGGCCGCACTGGGCGACAGCGTGCGCGACGCACAGGCCAATGCCTATGCCGGCGTGGCCAAGGTGAGCTGGGCCAACGCGTTCCACCGCACCGACATCGGCTGGCGCGCGATCGCACGCGAGGGCTGAGGCCGCGCCGCAGCCACGCATGGCGTGGCTCTACTGACACTGGGTAGATCCACGCCATGCGTGGATGAGGACGCCACCGAAAAGAAAAGGCCCGGCAATGCCGGGCCTTTTCCTGGCTTCAACGCCATCCCGCCTTACGCGGTGAACAGCGCCTTCATCTTCTTCAGCGCGTTCGCCTCGACCTGGCGGATGCGCTCGGCGGACACGCCGTACTCGTCGGCCAGCTCCTGCAGCGTCACCTTGCTGTCGGCATCCAGCCAGCGACGACGGATGATGTCGCGCGAACGCGCATCCAGTTCGGCCAGGCCTTCGCGCAGCAGCTGCATCTGGTTGTCTTCGCTGTCCTCGCGCTCGTAGGCCATCGACGGGTCTTCGTCATCGGCAACCAGGAACGCAGCCGGCGACGGCGGGGCGTGCTCGTTGTCCTCGTCGGTCGGCGCATCGAAACCGATATCGCGACCGGACAGGCGCGACTCCATTTCCATGACCTCGCGCTCGGACACGTTCAGGTCCTTGGCCACCGCGCTGACTTCAGCCGCGTTCATCCAGCCCAGGCGCGTCTTCGACTTGCGCAGGTTGAAGAACAGCTTGCGCTGCGCCTTGGTGGTGGCGACCTTCACGATGCGCCAGTTCTTCAGGATGAACTCGTGCATTTCGGCACGGATCCAGTGCACGGCGAAGGAGACCAGGCGCACGCCCATGTCCGGGTCGAAGCGCTTGACCGCCTTCATCAGGCCGATGTTGCCTTCCTGGATCAGGTCACCCAGCGCGAGGCCGTAGCCGTTGTAGCCGCGGGCCACGTGCACCACGAAGCGCAGGTGCGAATGCACCAGCTCGCGGGCGGCGTCCAGATCGTTGCCGTCGCGGAAGCGACGGGCCAGGTCCTGTTCGTCATCGACCGACAGCACCGGGATCTGGTGCACGGCACCGATGTAGGCGTCCAGCGAACCGAGCGCACTGGGAATCGGGAGATTGTTTGCCACAAGGGCAGTAGAGGTGTTCTGGCTCATAGGCACCCATCTTAGCAGTCCGGGATTTGGACTGCTAAAGGAGGAAAAAGTTCCAGCATCCTATTGATGCAACACTGGTCCCAAACAGAGCCCTACCGTAGCGCGATTTGATGACAGTGGCGAGCATGCTTTTCGGGATTCACAATCCCTTGGAATTCAAGCAATTACCTGGCAGAAACCGGCCGATTTCAGTCAAGCGGAGCTGAACGGGCCGTTCTGCAGACCCATTCAGGCCCGGAGACGTTGCCCGGTGTTCAGGCCCAGCAGCCCGACGGTGCTCAGAGCGCCGAACGCGGCGGCAGCGACCAGTCGATCGGGGCCTGGCCGCGGCGCTGCAGGTACTCGTTGGCCATCGAGAAATGCCGGCAGCCGAGGAAGCCACGATGGGCCGACAGCGGCGACGGGTGCGGCGACTTCAGCACGCGATGGCGACGGGTGTCGATGACCTTGCCCTTCTGCTGCGCATAGGCGCCCCACAGCATGAACACCAGGCCTTCGCGTTCGCGGTTGAGCACATCCACCACGTGATCGGTGAAGCCCTCCCAGCCACGTCCCTGGTGGGCACCAGCCTTGCCCTCTTCCACCGTCAGCACGGCATTGAGCAGCAGCACCCCACGTTGCGCCCACGGAATCAGGCAGCCGTGGTCCGGGCGCGGGATGCCGAGATCGCTCTCGATCTCCTTGTAGATGTTCAGCAGCGACGGCGGCACCGGCACGCCCGGCGGCACCGAGAAACTCAGGCCATGCGCCTGGCCGCGGCCGTGATACGGGTCCTGCCCGAGGATCACCACCTTCACCTGCTCGAACGGCGTGGCGTCGAACGCGGCGAAGATCTGCGGGCCGGGCGGGAACACCGCCGCGCCACTGGCCTTGCGCTGGCGCAGGAAGCTGGACAGCTCGCGCATCTGCGGCTGCAGCAGGTAATCGCCGACATGCTGCTTCCAGCTCGGTTCCAGCTGGATCGTCGGGGTGTCGGCTACTTCATCCATCATCGAATCAGGGGTCCATCGTTCAATCGGGCCAGGCGCAGCTGGAACAGCACCTTGGTGACCAGCAGCCGCTCTTCGATCGGCTTGAGCACCAGGTCATTGGCACCGGACTGCAGCAGCCCGGTCTGGTTGTGCGGGTTGCCGTCACCGGTCATCACCAGCACCGGCAGGCGGCGCTTGCCGTAACCGAAGTCCACGCGCACGCGCTGCACCACGTCGCGCCCGCTCAGTTCGCCCTTCAGGGTGACATCGGTCAGCACCAGATCGATGCGGTGGCGGCTGCGGCCCAGCGACTCGGCAGTGAGCAGGGTGAATGCCTCTTCGGCGCTGACCACGTGCAGTACGTTCAGCTGCTGCCGCTCAAGCATGCGCTTGGTGGCCTCGGCCACCACGCGGCTGTCCTCGATGTAGAGGATGGTGGCGCCGGGGATGGTCTGCGGCTGCACATAGCCACGGATGAAGGTCGCCAGTGCCTCATGGCCCAGCGCCTTGTCGAAATAGTCGGTGACGTACTCGGTGAAGCGACGCTGCTCCAGGTGCTGCTGGGCATCGCCGGACACAACGATCACCGGCACATAGGCCTGGCCGGCGGCTTCGCGCACCATCCGCGCCAGCGCCAGGCCGTCGCCATCGCGCAGGGTCAGCGAGGTCGTCACCAGGTCCACCGGGCCTTGCGCCAGCGCCTGCTGCGCATCCTCGATGCTGTCGCAGCCGATCACCTCCACGCCCGGCAGGTCACGCTGCAGGACATCGGCGATCAGCTTGCGGACCAGCTTCGAACCATCGACCACCATCACCCGCGTCGCGGGCCCTTCAAGGTGCTTCAGCGCTTGCGGTTGCATGCCGGTCTCAGGTGTCGGTCGGGCGGGTCTGGCGGAGGAAGTGGCCGGTCACCAGCCAGGCGCCCAGCCAGCCCAGCAGCAGCGTGCCGACCAGGACCAGGCCGCCGTGCAGCAGGTCCAGGCCATGCAGCACGAACGGGCTGCCGTAGCTGCGCGAGAGTTCGGCCAGCGGCACGCGCAGGGCGGCACCGGCGGCGCCGATCAGGGCCAGCGCTACTGCGCCGGCGCCCAGCCCGTACCACGCGCCCAGGTACAGGAACGGGCGGCGGATGAAGCCATCGCTCGCGCCGAGCAGCTGCAGCACGCCGATCTCTGCGCGACGGGCCTGGATGTCAAGGCGCACCGTGTTGCCGACCACCAGCGCGGCGCCCACGCCGAGCAGCACCGACAGCACCTGCACCAGCCGTGCACCGAACGCCAGCCAGGCGTCCAGGCGCTGGCGCCACAGCGCATCGTGCTGCACCAGGTCGGCCTCGGGCAGGCTTTCCAGCGCGCGTGCCAGGCGTGCGTCGTCCTTGCCCTGGCCCGGGGTGATCACCAGCAGCGAGGGCAACGGATTGTCGTTGAGCGCATCGATCGCCTCACCGAGGCCGGCATCGCGCAGTTCCTGCAGGCCCTGCTCGGGTGTGCGCACATTCACTTCGGCCACGTCATCGCGGTCGCGCAGCTGGCCGGCCAGGCGAAGCGCACCGGGACCATCGATGTTGCCCTTCAGGAACACGTTGATGTCGCGCGACTGCTGCACGCTGCCGGCGAACTGCTTGAGGTTGTCCAGCGCGATCGACAGCCCCAGCGGCAACGCCAGGGCCAGCGCCATGACCATCACGGTCAGCAGGGTCGCCCACGGCTTGCGGCAGGCGCGGCCCAGGCTGAACACCACGCTGTGCACGTGGTGCTGGAACCAGACGCCCACGCGCGACGGGGCGGCGGCTTCGCTGTTTTCGTTCTTCGCCATCGGTTACTCCGCCAGGTCCTGCGGCGAGATGTCATCCACCAGCCGGCCGTGGTCGAGGATCAATACGCGCTTGCGCATGCGGCGCAGCAGCGGCAGGTCGTGGCTGACCACCAGCACGCTGGTGCCGCGCGAGGGCAGCTCGGCGAACAGGGCCATGATCTCCGCTGCCAAGGTCGGGTCGAGATTGCCGGTCGGCTCATCGGCCACCAGCAGCTTGGGCTCGCCGACGATGGCACGGGCGATGCCGACGCGCTGCTGCTCGCCGGCCGACAACTGCGAGGGCAGTGCCTTCTCACGATGGCCCAGGCCCATGCGCTCGAGCACTGAACGCACGCGCTTGTTGATGTCGCCACGGCGGGTACCACGCAGGATCAGTGGCAGCGCCACGTTCTCGGCAATCGAGCGGTCCATCAGCAGGCGGTGGTCCTGGTAGACCGCCCCCACCGCGCGTCGGTGGCGCGGCACGTCGCCGCCGCGCACCTTCAGCAGGTTGCGCTCGTCGAACACCACCGCGCCACGGCTGGGCCGCTCGTCGAGGTGGATCAACTTGAGCAGCGTACTTTTGCCCGCACCGGAATGGCCGGTGACGAACAGCATCTCGCCCGGCGCGACCTCGAAGCTGACATCGGTCAGTGCCTCGTGGCCACCGGCGTACTGTTTGCTGACATTGTCGAAGCGCAGGACACTCATGCCCCGATTATGCAGGACCGGCGCGACGGCGTGGAGATGGTCACGGGATCGGTAGTGCCGGCCGCTGGCCGGCACGCCCATGAAGCCACCCGACCAACGGTCGGGTGCTACAGGATCAGTTGCCCGACAGCATCCGGCGGATCTTGCGGCCGATGCGGGTCAGGAACGAATCGCCGGTATCGGCGGCGGTACGCACCGGCTTGGCCACCACCTGCACCGGGGTCACCGGGCTCGCGCCGTTGCCGGCGTTGGCCTGCACGCCCTCGGCACCCTCGACCGGACGGCCATGGCGACGACGACGGCGCTTGCGCGGCTTGTGCTCACCATCCACGGCACCTTCCGGTGCGCCTTCGGCGCGCGGCGGGCGCGGCGGACGCGGGGCCGTGGCGGCGGCGCCTTCAGCACCGGCGACCGGGGCGGCAGCGCCCTGCTCGCCTTCCACGCGCGGCTTGCGCGGGCCGCGCGAACGGCGTTCGCCGCTGCGCTCGCCGTCACGGCCACCACGACCACCACCACTGCCGGAACGACCGCCACTGCGGCCACCACCCCGACGCTCTTCCTCGGCGGCGCGGGCTTCGCGCGCTTCACGGAAGATCTGGCCGACGCTTTCGTTGTCCTCGCCTTCCTCGCCTGCAGCCGGGGCCGGGCGTTCCGGGCGCGGCAGCGGCGTCAGCAGTTCCTTGGTGACCGGCTCGGAGGGAATCTTCTGCTCGATGTAGGCCTCGATGTCCGGCAGGCCCATCGCGTAGCGTTCGCAGGCGAAGCTGATCGCATCACCTTCTTCACCCAGGCGCGCGGTACGGCCGATGCGGTGCACGTAGTCTTCGGCATCGAACGGCAGGTCGTAGTTGTAGACGTACTTGATGCCATCGATGTGCAGGCCACGGGCGGCGACGTCGGTGGCCACCAGGATTTCCAGCTGGCCCTTCTGGAAGCGGTTGAGCAGGCTCTCGCGCTTCTTCTGCGGCACATCGCCGGACAGCACGCCGACACGGTAGCCGGCCTTCTCCAGCGAGCGGGCGACGCGCTCGACGAACACCTTGGTGTTGACGAACACCATGGTCCGCGCGCCTTCGCTGCGCGACAGCAGGCCCAGCAGCAGCGGGATCTTCTCGTCGTCGGCCGGGAAGTAGATGCGCTGGCGCACGCGGGCAGCGGTGATGGTCTCGGCTTCGACCACCAGCTTCTGCGGCTCGTTCATGTGCTCGTAGGCCAGCTCCAGCACGCGATGGCTGAGGGTGGCGCTGAACAGCAGGGTCTGGCGGATGGTGCGTTCCGGCATGCGGCGCAGCAGGAAGCGGATGTCCTTGATGAAGCCCAGATCGAACATGCGGTCGGCTTCGTCGAGCACGCAGATCTCGCAGGCATGCAGCGAAACCACCTTGTGCTGCTTGACGTAGTCGATCAGGCGGCCCGGGGTGGCGATGATCACGTCCACACCCTGCTGCAGCAGCTCGCGCTGCTTGTCGTAATCCACGCCACCGTAGACCAGGGCGAAACGCAGGCCCAGGTCGGAACCGAACTTCACCGCATCCTTGTGGATCTGGATGGCCAGCTCACGGGTCGGGGCGAGGATCAGGGCGCGGGGGTCTTCCGGCTTGCGGTCGGCCAGCGCCGGACGGGTCAGCAGGCGGTTCACGACAGCGACCAGGAAGGCCAGGGTCTTGCCGGTACCGGTCTGGGCCTGGCCGGCAACATCACCACCGGGCAGCGCGACCGGCAGGGTCAGCGCCTGGATCGGGGTGCAGCGGGTGAATCCGGCTCCTTCAAGGCCGGCCTGCAGGGCCGGATGCAGCTCGAAGGAGGAAAAGGTCAAATCGGTCAGCGGTTTGTCGCTCATGAGTCCGTCTTGGTATGGCCGCCGGCCCTTGGGGCGGCTGGCACTTCAGCGTCTAGGGGAACCGTCGCAAACTGCGGCCCCTGCGGCGGGTTGGCAGGCCGGGACCCCTCGGTCCGTGCGCCGCACAATGTCCCAGTTTAACGCACTCGGGCAGGCAAACCGGAATGCGGTGTCTCACGGCACCCGGAGACGCCACCTTCACCCAGCCACACTGGACTTGAACGGCCCGGTCTGGGGCGCTGGTGTCGCGCACTGCCAGCCCCATGTACAGGAGGACAGTGAAATCCGACACATACCGGGCATCGAAGCGATCACGATACGCTGGGTTCCAGACGGCGCCTGTCCCTGCCCCGCGATAGGGGTACACTGCCGGCCGTGAGCGTCCAGGCATCCCGCCGAACGCACCGCGGCAGTGCGCCGCGAGGCAACGACGAGGGTCGCGCCACCGGGCAAGGCCCAGTTCACCCACCTCCGGCATGGCCGGGTGCAATCCAAGACGAGAAACCAAGATGAGCGACAAGGTTGTACATGTCGGCGACGCCGACTTTGATAGCGCAGTACTGAATTCCAAGGAACCGGTGCTGGTCGATTTCTGGGCCGAGTGGTGTGGCCCCTGCAAGATGATCGCCCCGGCGCTGGACGAGCTGGCCGATGCCTACCAGGGCCGCGCCAAGATCGCCAAGGTCAACGTTGACCACAACCGTGCGCTGGCCGCGAAGTACCACGTGCGTTCGATTCCGTACCTGGTCGTGTTCAAGGATGGCGAGAAGGTCGGCGAGCAGATCGGTGCGGTGGGCAAGGCCCAGCTGGCCGGCCTGCTGGACAAGGCCCTGGCCTGATCCTGCCGGTCTCCGGCAGCCGCCGAGCGCGGCTGCCGGCGGGCGCACCACGCCCATGATGAATGCTGTTCCCGGCGACCCTTGCATGGCGCCGCAGGCCGATGATAGTGTCGGCATATCCGGCCGCGTTCGCGTGCCGCACCCTCTGGACGCAGTTTCTTCCAGACCCATTCCCAACGTTCGCCGCCCCAGCCGGGCGCTCGCACCGTCAAGCGAGGAATAACGCTCTTGTCCGATAACACTTCCGAAACCGGCAGCGCTGATGCGCCCGCCGAAAAGCGCGTGCGCAAGCCCCGCGTGAGCAAGGCCGCCGCCCCGGCAGCCGCAGAAACCAGCGCCGCTCCGGCGCAGCCGACCCTGCCGCTGGCCGCCGCGCCCGAAGCACCGGCGCCGGCCGCAGCACCTGCGCCGAGCGCGCCCGCCGCCGAGGCCCCTGCCAGCAGTGGCGGTGGCGAGGGTGGCGAGGGCCGCGAATCCGGCCAGCCGCGGCAGCAGAATCACCAGGGGGGTGGCCAGAACCAGGGCCAGAACCCGTACAACCAGAACGGCCAGCAGGGCCAGGGGCAAGGTCAGGGCAACCGACGCGACCGCTTCCGCAACCGCCGCGACCGTGACCGCAACAACCGCTTCCGCGACGATGGCATGTCCAATGACGGCGGCGAACAGCAGCCGTTCGTGCCGCGCCCGCACGCCAACGTGCCCGAGGGCTTCCCGGTGTACTCGCTGAGCGACCTCAAGCGCATGCCGGCACAGAAGCTGCTGGAAATCGCCGAGCAGCTGCAGATCTCCGAAGGCGTGGCCCGTGCCCGCAAGCAGGACGTGATCTTCGCCCTGCTGAAGGTGCTGACCCGCCACGGTGACGGCGTCGCCGCCGATGGTGTGCTGGAAATCCTGCCGGATGGCTTCGGTTTCCTGCGCGCTGCCGAAGCCAGCTACCTGGCCGGCCCTGACGACACCTACATCTCGCCCAGCCAGATCCGCCGCTTCAACCTGCGCACCGGCGACCACATCTCCGGCCGCATCCGCTTCCCGAAGGACGGCGAGCGCTACTTCGCGCTGAACATCGTCGACACCATCAACGGCGAGCCGATCGAAGCGTCGAAGAACAAGGTGCTGTTCGAGAACCTGACCGCACTGTTCCCGCGCCGCCGCTTCACCCTTGAGCGTGGCAACGGTTCGTCGGAAGACATCACCGGCCGCATCCTCGACCTGATGGCGCCGCAGGGCAAGGGCCAGCGCTCGCTCATCGTGTCGCAGCCGAAGGCCGGCAAGACGATGATGATGCAGCAGGTCGCCACCGCCATCACCACCAACCATCCGGACGTGCACCTGATCGTGCTGCTGATCGACGAGCGCCCGGAAGAAGTGACCGAAATGCAGCGCACCGTGCGCGGCGAGGTCATCAGCTCGACCTTCGACGAGCCGGCCGCGCGCCACGTGCAGGTGGCCGAAATGGTCATCGAGCGCGCCAAGCGCCTGGTCGAGCACAAGAAGGATGTGGTGATCCTGCTCGACTCGATCACCCGCCTGGCCCGCGCCTACAACAACGTGGTGCCGAGCTCGGGCAAGGTGCTGACCGGTGGTGTGGACGCCAACGCCCTGCACCGCCCGAAGCGCTTCTTCGGTGCCGCGCGCAACGTGGAAGAAGGCGGCAGCCTGACCATCATCGCCACCGCGCTGGTCGACACCGGCTCGAAGATGGACGAGGTGATCTACGAAGAGTTCAAGGGCACCGGCAACAGCGAAGTGCACCTGAGCCGTCGTATCGCTGAAAAGCGCGTGTTCCCGGCCATCGACATCAACCGTTCCGGTACCCGCCGCGAAGACCTGCTGATCGAACCGGAACTGCTGCAGAAGATCTGGATCCTGCGCAAGCTGCTGCATCCGATGGACGAAATGGCCGCGATGGAATTCCTGCTCGACAAGATGAAGAACACCAAGTCCAACGACGAGTTCTTCGGTTCGATGAAGCGCTGATCCGCGCCATTGCATCGAAAAGAACCTGCCGCCCGCTGCGGCAGGTTTTTTTTTGCCTGCAGGGCGACCTGTTTCACTTTGCCGCCGCCGACTTTTGGCGATAATTCGCCCGATACCCTGCCCGGCCCCAAGGGCGTGGCCACCGATTCCCGCTGTCGCCCCTTCCGGAGAATCCGGTCGGGTCCAGCCTCCTGCCGGATCCGTCGACGCATGCGAACGCTGTCCCCCCGCCTCAACCTGGGCAAGCTGATCCTCGCCCTGGCCCTGCTCAGCGCCATCATCGCCCTGGCCAATACCCTGCTGGCCAGTTACCGCGTGCAGCGCGACCAACTGGTCGGCAACACCCTGGAAGCCAACCGCGTCTATGCCACCAAGCTGGCCGAGACCACCCAGAATTTCCTGCTGGCCGCGCAGCAGGAGCTGGCCTACGCCGCCACCCGGCTCGGCCAGAATGATCTCGATCCGGCACAGGCCCAGGATGAAGCCAGCCGACTGCAGCTGCAGACCAACAGCTTCAACTCCTCGCTGGTGGTCGACGCCGACGGCCTGGTGATCGCCACATCGCCGCAGACCCTGCAGCTGCAGGGCGAGATCCTTCACAGTGCCGGCAACAACGCCGCACTGGCCGCGCGCCAGCCGATGATCAGCGATCCCTACCAGTCGACCACCGGCAAGCTGCTGGTCTCGCTGTCGCACCCGATCTTCGATCGCCAGGGCCGCTATCGCGGCTACGTCAGCGGCACCCTCTACCTGCGCCAGCGCAGTGCGCTGCACACGCTGCTGGGCAAGCACTACTACCGCGACGGCTCGTACCTGTACGTGGTGGACCGCAATGGCCGCCTGCTGTACCACGCCGATGGCAAGCGGGTCGGCGACTACGTGGTCGGCAACCCGGCGGTGAAGGCAGTCGTGCGCGGTGAACGCGGTGCGCAGCAGGTCCGCAACAACCTGGGCGTATCGATGCTGGCCGGCTATGCACCGGTGCCGGCCACCGGCTGGGGCATCATCGCCCAGCGGCCGACCGAGGCCACGCTGCAGCCATTGTCACGGTTGATGACCGCGGTGATCTGGAATGCGATCCCGCTCGGCCTGCTGTCACTGCTGGTCACCTGGTGGTTCGCCCGTCGCATCTCGATGCCGCTGTGGCAGCTGGCGCGAAACGTGCAGGGTGGCGAGGACACCGGCAACGCGATCAGCCACGTCAGCGGCATCCGCGCCTGGTACTTCGAGGTGGCCCAGCTCAAGCAGGCCGTGCTGCACAGCTTCAACGCGCTGCAAGACCGCATCGGCACGCTCAGCCGCGCCAACCGTACCGATCCGCTGACCGGCCTGCTCAATCGCCGCGGCCTGCAGCAGGCGCTGGATGCGCTGCAGGTGCAGGGCATTCCGTTCGCGATCCTGGCGCTGGACATCGATCGCTTCAAATCGATCAACGACAGCCATGGCCATGACGTCGGCGACGCGGCCATCGTCCATATCGCCGACCAGATGCGCCGCTACTCGCGCGACAGCGACATCCTCTGCCGTGCCGGCGGCGAGGAATTCCTGCTGCTGTTGCCGGGCATCAGCACCGACTCTGCGCGCCAGGCCGGCGAGCGCCTGCGCCAGCACATCGCCGATCATCCGTTCGAGCCGGTCGGCACCATCACCGTGTCACTGGGCGTGGCCCACTTCCCCAGCTTCCATGTCGATGCCGAGCAGGCGCTGCGGCTGGCCGACAAGGCCCTGTACATGGCCAAGGAACAGGGCCGCAACCGGGTGGTGGTCTACCCGTACGCGGACTGAAAAGCGGCCGGCCTGGCCGACCGCTTCACCGCGCCGGGCTCAGCGCTGCGCCAACGGTGTCAGCAGGCGCAGGCCGCGCTGGGTGCCATCGACCATGTACACGCCCCCGGCAGGCAGCAGATCACTGCCCACCTGTTCGACGGCATCCGGCTTGCGCCACGGTGCGGCCTGGCGCGGGCCGGGGATGTAGGCACGCCAGCGGCCATAGCGCTCCGGCTGGGCATTGCCGTTGCTGCCGGTGTCGCTGTTCAGGGCGAAGTTCACCGGCACGCGTACGGTCCAGAAGTCGCGCGTGCTGTTCTCGCCGGTCGTGGGCGGGACGAAGGTCCACTTTCGGGCGCCGCTGATGCTGGCCTTGGCGAGCAGGTCGCGCATCTTGGCCAGGGTCCGCTCCGGCGCGACCACGGTCATGTTCACCTGTTCGGCAATGACGTCGGCCACGGTCCCGTCGCGGGCCACCTTGACCAGCAGCAGCACATCACCCTGCCCGCCACTGCGGAAGACATCCTCGGGGTAGCGCGGTGGCGGCATGTTCTTCCGGGTCACCGAATCGGTAGCCTTCGGGTCATACTCACTGAAGTCGACACTGGTCATGCTGACCTGGTAGCTGCCGTCGTCCTGCTGCTTGCCACGCAGGCGCACCCGCAGTGGTGCGTGGACCGCCACCGGCTTGCCATCGCGCAGCGTCGGCTCGAACTGCCATCCACGGATGGTGCCCTCCACGAACGATGCAATACCCGGTGCGAGCATCGCCTGCTGGTCCAGGACCAGCGCGCTGACCGAGCCGTCGGCCGCCACATCGATACTGCCCGCCACCGCCATGCTCATCTCGGCGGTGGCGCGCACGGCGCGCGCGTTCTGGGCGACGGCCTCGGATGGCAGCAGCGGGGCACCTGCGGAGAACGCCAGGGCCAGCGCAAGGAACAGGGGGGAACGCATCATTGCCGGATCCGTGGTGATGAAGTGAGCACCGAGCGTACCGCAGTCCTGACCGGACCGGCACGTGCTTCACGCCACGCCGTTCAGGCCAGGCGATGGGCCGCCGCGTAGGGCGGCGTATCCGGATAGTTCCCCTCGGCGAAGCGCGCCTGCAGGTCCTGCCACCACGCCGGATCGAACAGGTGCCGGTAGTGCTCCCCCACCGCCGCCAGTTCGCTGGCGGGCAGCCCCATGAACGGGCCGAAGCGCTCGGGAAACACGTCGCGTGGACCGACATGGAACCAGGGTTCATCGGCCATGGCTTCCTCCGGCGTACGCGGCTGCGGCCATGCGCGGAACACGCAGTCGCTGACCAGGCACAGCTCGTCGTAGTCGTAGAACACGGCCCGGCCATGTCGCGATACGCCGAAGTTCTTCGGCAGCATGTCGCCGGGGAAGATGTTGTTGCGCGCCATGTCGGTGATCGCCTGCGCATAGTCGAGTACCGCTGCGCGCACCGCCTCGCCCCCCTGCTCGCGCAGGTACAGATTCAATGGCCGGAAACGGCGCTGCACGTAGCACAGTGCGACTTCCACATGGTCGCCATCGACCCGCACGGTCTGCGAGCATTGCTGCAGCAACTCCTCCAGCAAGGCCGGTGCGAAGCGGTCGCGCGGGAAGCGCAGGTGGCGATACGGCTGCGCATCGAGCAGGCGGCCGACGCGGTCGAGGTTGAACACCAGCGCGTACTTCTCTTCCACCTGCTGCCGCGACATCGCCTTGGGCCACGCGAAGCGGTCGCGGATCAGCTTGAACACCAGCGGATAGCTGGGCAGGGTGAACACCGCCATGACCATGCCAGGTGTGCCTTCGGCGGGCACCAGCCGCTCCTGCGGATGCTCGTTGAAGTGGCGGAAGAAGGTGCGGTAGCGCTCGGTCTTGCCCTGCTTGGCACGGCCCAGCACGGTGTAGATCTCATCGATGGGCTTGCCCGGCAGCAGGCTGCGCAGGAACACCACCGCATCGCCCACCGTGGCAAGGTCGGCCTGGAAATAACTGCGCGACACGCCGAACAGATGGGCGACGTCGCGGCGCCGGGTCAGCACCGCGTCGGCGCGCAGTCCACGCTCATCGTTGACCAGCGCGATCACGCAGGGTGAGAACCGGTGCTCGCCGAACACGCGGCCCACCAGGTAGGCACGGCGCTCGCGATAGAACACGGTGTCGAGCAGCTCGATGCTGCGCACCGGCGTATCGCCCCAGTGGGCCAGATCGTCCTGCAGGCGCACGGCGATGGCCGCCGCGCAGCGCAGCTGGTGCGCATACGGAATGTCGAAGCGGTAATCGGCCAACACGCGCTGCAGGGCCTCCACCGGCCGCGTGGGTGAAACCGCGTAGGTATGCCGCGCAACCGGATGGGTGATCGCATCGGACGGCTCGACGTCAAAGGCGATGAACTCCAGCGCCGGGTCCACGCCACGGGTGGAGAACAAGCGCCGCGACAGTGTGTTGTAGAAGGTCTTGTACAGTTCGGCATCGATCAGCCCCCGCAGCAATGCGCTGTAGCGTGCATGCACCTGCAGCCACAATGCGCGCTCCCCGATTGCTTCGCCGGCAAGGCGCCGCAGTGCATCCATCTGTTCGGCAATGCACAGGTCGTACAGCGCGATGCGCTCGACTGCATCCTGGCGCGCAGCCGCCCAGTCGCGCTGCTCGAAACGCTGCCGCGCACGAGCGGTGATCGTCGCAAAGCGGGCGTGGTACTGCTCGAAGCCAGCGTGGATGGCGCCAGCGATGCGCGACGCCAGCTCGGCATCGATATCAGGCTCGGACATGCAGGACTCAGCCGGGAGGACCGGCTTCACCATACGCTGGCGTGTGCAATGGCGTCGAGTGCGAAGGTAGTGCCGGCCGCTGGCCGGCAGCACCTGGACCGTCGATGGATCGATGCAGACGCCGGCCAGCGGCCGGCACTACCGGCTCAGATCGCCAGTTCGGCCTCCACGTCCTGCACCTTGCGTCGGGCCAGTGCAAGGTTGGACTTGGTCCGGTCCAGCACGATGTAGAAGAACAGTCCCTTCTTCTTCGCGACCGGTCGCATGATGTGGTACGCCTTGCCCAGCGAGATCAGGATATCCTCGATGCTGTCATTGAGGTTCAACGAGGCGGCGGTCTTCATCTTGGCCCGGATCACTTCGGTGTTGCCGGCAGCGGCCACCTCCATGTCCATGCCGGCACCGGCTTCGCCCAGCAGCATGCCGCTTTCGTAGTCGACCAGCGCCACTGCCTGCGCGCCGTCGATGCCCATCAGTGCGTTCAACGATTCATTCAATCCAGCCACGTCGCACCCCTTGTCGATGTTGGTTCGAGCCCCTCGTTCCCCTGCGGCCGGGCTCACGATCCGCCGAGTTCGGCCAGGATCGCCTGGCCACATTCCCTGCTCTGCCACAGCACCTGCCCGATCACGCTGCGCTGGTCGCAGGCCGCCATCAGCAGCAGCGGTGCACGTCCCTCGGCCTGGATCGCCAGCATCAGCACCTTCCCGCCCATCGCTTCCAGCATCAGCGTCTGCAGATCGCCCAGCAGCAGTTCGCGCCCCACCGCTGCGGCCAACGCCAGCATCGCGCTGGTCATCGCCGCCAGCCGTTCGCCGCGTCCTTCGGCACCGGCGCTGACCAGGGCAAAGCCATCGACGCTGGCCAGCACCACCGTGCGCACGCCCTCCACCCGCTGCTGCAGGTCCTGCAGCAGCGGCTGCAGGCGCTCACGCTGGCCCGCATCGGGCAGTACCGCCATCTGCCCGTCACCCATGCGCGGCCACCAGTGCGTGTGCTTCCATTTCGCTCATCAGTACATCCATCAGCAGCAGTCCCTGTTCGCGGTCACGGGCATCCACGGCCAGTAGCGGCAGCGGCTGGTCATCGAGGCAGGCACGGGCGGCCCAGTCATCCAGCGCCGCCTGTGGCGCCTGGTCCAGGTGGGTGACCGCCACGACCAGTGCCAGGGATGATGCGAACGGCTGCAGCACCTGCAGGTAGTCCTGCAGCTCGCTGGCAATGCCGACGCGACGTGCGTCCAGCAACAGCACCGCGCCCCGTGCACCCTGTAGCAGGATCGGCCACAGGAAATCGAAACGCTGCTGGCCGGGCGTTCCGTACAGACGCAGGCGTTCTCCGTTGGGCAGGTCGATGTCTGCATAGTCCAGCGCGACGGTGGTGGAGGCCTTGTCGGCACCGAGGCGATCACTGTTGGCCACATCGGTGTCGACTACCGCGCCGGCCGCGATGCTGCGCACCAGCGTCGACTTGCCGCTGCCCATGCCGCCCAGCACCACCACCTTGTGCTCACGCATTGCGCTCACTCCCGCGCAGGTGCCGCCACAGGCGGGCAAGCAGTCCGTTGTCGGTGCGGGTGCCACCGGTCGCCATCATCGGCGCCGCCGGGGCGGCCTGCAGCTGCGCGTAGCCACACAGGTAGGCCGCGTGGATGAAATCGCGAACGGCCGCCGCCGGCAGCTCAAGCAGCATCGCGCATTCTTCAACCGTGCACGCGCGCTTGAGCAGCAACGAGCACAGGCGGAATCCATCGTGGTCGTGCCCCAGGACGCGGAAATCCGGCCAGCGCAGCAGCTTCACCGAAGCGCCGCGCAGGCGTTCGTCCAGTGCCTGCCAGTGGCGGCTGCGTTGCGCCCATTGCCACAACAGCGGCCGCAGCGGCTGGCGTGTTCGCTCACCAGCCAGCGCCTGCAGGCGCATTGGCGTCAGTGCATCCAGCTGCAGGCGTTCGAAAGCATCGGCCAGGCGCTCCACCAGCGCGCTCGCGGGTTCCTGCAACAGCACGGCCTGGTCGTGCTCCAGATCCATCAGCAGCAAAGGCTCGCCCGCATCACTCAACAGTGCCTGGCCATGGCGCAGCGGCAACCGCTCGCGCAGCAGGCGGGTGATGGCGTGTGCGCCATCGGCCAGACGTATCAGCGCGGGTGCGGGCATGGCCAGGGGCTCCGGTGCCAACTGCATGCGACGCAGCGCGCGGCCGATGGCACCGTCGTCGAGCACATCCTGGTGTCCGTCGCCGTCGCGCAGTTGGCCGCCGTTGTCCTCGATCCAGCATTGCAGGCGCGGTCGCTGCTGGCGCATGCGCTGGGCCGCGTTGCGCAGTGCCGGGGTATCGCGGATGACCAGCAGGTCGCAATCGTCCAGGTCCCGGCTGCGGCGGACCTGGCCGTCCGGCAGTGCCGACGCCAGGCGCAGCCGTTGCAGCAGGGCCTGCTCGCCCTGGATATCGGTTCCCACTACCAGCACGCGTGCCATCCGTGTCCCCGGGCGACCACCTCCCCGGTGGTCTCGCGTCGCCAAGGCTAGGGCATCGCCAGCGGCAGCCGTCGTGATCGACTGCTCAGATCGGGAGCGGTTGCAGGCGGTGTCCGATCGGTTCTGCGACTGCTATCGCGGGCAAGTTTCATGCCCCGTTGACGGCATTCCGACAGCCGACGGAAGTCACGGTTTCATCGCCTGGGGTCAGATCCCTTTTGCGTGGCAAAAGGGATCTGACCCCAGAGCCAGAAAAGAAACCCGCGCCGAAGCGCGGGTTCCGGGGTCACGGCCGAACGGCGACGGATCAGCCGCGCAGCAGCTCCAGCGCGGCGTTGAAGGTCGCGCTCGGGCGCATCGCCTTGCTGGCCTTGGCCACGTCCGGACGGTAGTAGCCGCCGATGTCCACGGCCTTGCCCTGCACTGCGATCAGCTCGTCGACGATCTTCTGCTCGTTGTCGGTCAGCGCCTTGGCCAGCGGGGCGAAGCGTGCCTTCAGTGCGGCATCCTCGTCCTGGGCGGCCAGGGCCTGCGCCCAGTACAGAGCGATGTAGAAGTGGCTGCCACGGTTGTCGATGCCGCCGAGCTTGCGCGACGGCGACTTGTCGTTGTCCAGGAACTGGCCGTTGGCTTCGTCCAGCGCCTTGGCCAGCACGCGGGCGGCGGCGTTGTCATAGCGGTTGCCCAGGTGTTCCAGCGACGCAGCCAGGGCCAGGAACTCACCCAGCGAATCCCAGCGCAGGTAGTCCTCTTCGACGAACTGCTGCACGTGCTTCGGGGCCGAACCACCGGCGCCGGTCTCGAACAGGCCACCACCGGCCATCAGCGGCACGATCGACAGCATCTTGGCGCTGGTGCCCAGCTCCATGATCGGGAACAGATCGGTCAGGTAGTCGCGCAGCACGTTGCCGGTCACCGAGATGGTGTCCTCGCCCTTGCGGATGCGGTCCAGCGAGAACGCGGTGGCTTCCACCGGCGGCAGGATGCGGATGTCCAGGCCGTTGGTGTCGTGGTCCTTCAGATACTGCTCGACCTTGGCGATGACCTGCGCGTCGTGGGCGCGGGCGGCATCCAGCCAGAACACGGCCGGGGTGCTGCTCAGGCGGGCACGCTCGACGGCCAGCTTGACCCAGTCCTGGATCGGCGCGTCCTTGGTCTGGCACATGCGCCAGATGTCACCGGCTTCCACAGTGTGCTCGAACACCAGGTTGCCGGCGTCGTCGGTGACCTTGACCACGCCATCGGCAGCGATCTGGAAGGTCTTGTCGTGCGAGCCGTACTCTTCGGCCTTCTGTGCCATCAGGCCGACGTTGGGCACCGAGCCCATGGTGGCCGGGTCGAAGGCGCCGTGCGCCTTGCAGTCGTCGATGACGGCCTGGTACACGCCGGCATAGCAGCGGTCCGGAATGACCGCCTTGGTGTCCTGCAGCTTGCCTTCGGCGTTCCACATCTTGCCGGAGTCGCGGATCATCGCCGGCATCGAGGCGTCGACGATGACGTCGCTCGGCACGTGCAGGTTGGTGATGCCCTTGTCCGAGTTGACCATGGCCACGCCCGGGCGCTGTGCGTACTCGGCAGCCAGGTCGGCTTCGATCGCGGCACGGGTGGCTTCCGGCAGCGACGGCAGGCGCGCAGCCAGGTCACCGATGCCGTTGTTGGCGTCGAAACCGGCCTGCTTGAGCACGTCGGCATGCTTGGCCAGCACGTCCTTGTAGAACTCATTGACCGCCACGCCGAACATGATCGGGTCGGAGACCTTCATCATGGTCGCCTTCAGGTGCAGCGAGAACAGCACGCCCTGGGCCTTGGCATCGGCGATCTGCTCACCGATGAACGCGGCCAGCGCCTTGCGGCTCATCACGGCGGCGTCGACGATCTCGCCGGCCTTGACCGCGGTCTTTTCCTTCAGCACAGCGGTGCTGCCGTCGTTGCCGTGGAAGGTGATCTTCAGCGAACCGGCGTTGGCCAGGGTGGCCGACTTTTCGCTGCCGTAGAAATCGCCGGCGGCCATGTGCGCGACGTGCGACTTCGAATCCGGCGCCCAAGCGCCCATGCGGTGCGGGTGCTTGCGCGCGTAGTTCTTCACCGACAGCGGTGCACGGCGGTCGGAGTTGCCTTCGCGCAGCACCGGGTTCACCGCGCTGCCCTTGACCTTGTCGTAGCGCGCCTTGTAGTCGCGCTGCTGGTCGTCGGCCGGGGTTTCCGGGTAATCCGGCAGCGGGTAGCCCTGGTCCTGCAGTTCCTTGATGGCCGCCTTCAGCTGCGGCACCGAGGCGGAAATGTTCGGCAGCTTGATGATGTTGGCGTCCGGGGTGGTCGCCAGCTGGCCCAGCTCGGCCAGGTCGTCGCTGACCTTCTGCGCGTCGGACAGCAGTTCCGGGAACTGCGACAGGATGCGGCCGGACAGCGAGATGTCACGGGTTTCCACCACGATGCCGGCCGTGGCGGTGTAGGCGTCAACGATCGGCAGCAGCGACTGGGTGGCCAGGAACGGTGCTTCGTCGGTCAGCGTGTAGAGGATCTTGGACATGGGGGACTTGGACTCTGTAGCAATGCTCAGGGGAAGGCCGGCGCCAGCGCCGGCCCACGTGCAACCGTGTCGCGCGCGAGGCGGGGCCCCACGCTTTCCCCCGTCGCCGTCAGGGTGGGCGCGCGGCGGGGAAACCCCTGCATTGTCGCGTTTTCAGTCGCGCGGGGCAAAGCCACGCCATACGCGGCGGTACTGCATGCCGGCAACGCTGTGATCCATCGACGCCTGGATGAAGCCGACCATCATCCAACAAAAAAGGACGCAGCCTCGCGGCTGCGTCCATCGTGAGCCCTGCCGGGAGAGAGTCGGCTGGACTTACTTGACCTCGAACTCCTGCGGCGTTCCGGCCGCCTTGCCATCGACGGTGACTTCGGCGCGGTACTTGCCGGCCGGCCAGCCCTTTGCATTCTTGAAGGTGACGTTGGTGGTTTCCGCACCGCTGGTGTTCAGCGTGGCATTCTGTTCGCCGGCCACCTGGCCGTCCTGGTAGGTCAGCTTCGCGCCAACGGCGACGTTGTTGGCAGCACCGTCGGTCTTGACCGAGACGATGATGTCGTCCTTCGGCGCGAACAAAGCCGTCGTCGCAACCGACTTGTCGGCGGCTGCGGTCTTGCCGACCGTGACCGACGAGACGCTGACAGCAGCGGCTTCGGCCATCGGCGGCGGCGCGCCGGTCATCGGGGCCGGTGCTGCCGGTTCGGCCGGAGCAGTCGCTGCCGGAGCGGCATTGTTGTCGGTCGACTCTTCTTTCTTCTTGCAACCGACCAGGGCGACGCTGCCCAGCAGGGCGGCGATCAGGGCGGTCTGGAGCGGGGTGGTCTTGATCATTCGGGGTTCCTCCCAGGGATTGTCGGACGGCGTTCTGGCCGGCTTACTTCGGCGGCAGTTTCAGGGTCTGGCCCGGGAAAATCTTGTCCGGGTCATCAAGCACATCGCGGTTGGCTTCGAAGATCTTCTTCCAGGCATTGGCGTCGCCCAGATGCTGCTTGGCGATCTTCGACAGCGAGTCACCCTTCTGCACGGTATAGGTGCCGCCGCTGACAACGTCCGCGGTGCTGTCCACCGAAGCGCTGACGCCGGAGAAGTCCGCCTTCGGCACCTGCTCGGCGGTACTGTCGACACTGCCACTGACGCCGGAGAAATCGGCTTTCTTCTCGGTACTCATCCACAACTCCCGTCTGCATGACTACGTGATTGGCACGGTGCCATGGCGGTTGTTAAATGGGGATGGTGCAGATGTGAAGCCGCCCCCGGGGGCGGCTGAACAATCGGGAGAGACGGTGTCCGGTCGTGCCGGCCGCTGGCCGGCTTTCCCTTGCCCTGGACGCGGGTTCCTTGCGGTTGCCGGCCAGCGACCGGCACTACCGGTTACTGCCGCAGTTCGCGGTAGGTCGCAGCCGGGGCGGTGATGCCGGGGCTGGCGCGCCAGGGGTTGATGTCCAGGCCACCACGGCGGGTATAGCGGGCCTCCACTTCCAGCCATTGTGGCTGGCAGCGCGCAGATACCTCGCTGAAGATCCGCTCAACGCACTGCTCGTGGAACTCGGCGTGTTCACGGTAGCTGACCAAGTAGCGCAGCAGGCCCACGCGATCGATCTTCGGCCCGCGGTAACGCAGGCTGACCGTGGCCCAGTCCGGCTGGCCGGTGACCGGGCAGTTGGACTTCAGCAGCGACGAGACCAGGGTCTCTTCCACCACCTCACCCGCATCGGCGGCGAGGAAGTCCGCCTGCGGCGGGCCGTAGCAGTCGATCTCCAGTTCCAGCCCGTCGATGGACTCGCCGAGCGGCGTCTCGCGCAGGCCTGGCAGGCCGAACTCGACCTGGACCGGCACACCGGCGCAGGCCGACAGATCCGCCACCAGGCGCGCGCGCAGTGCCTCGGCGCTGTCGATGCGGGTGCTGTTGAGGGAGTTGAGGTACAGCTTGAACGACTTCGATTCGATCAGCCGCGGCGAGGTGCATGGCACCTGCACCGTGGCGACGGCGACCTGCGGCTTGCCACGCGGGTCGAGCCAGCTCAGCTCGAAGGCGTGCCAGCGGTCGTGGCCGACGAACGGCAGCGCGGCCTCATCGAGGCCGATCTCGGCGCGGGCGCCGCTGCGGGGGATGGGGAACAGCAGGCCGGGATCGTACTGCGACGGGTAACTGACCTCGCGACCGAGGCTGGAATCCTGTGGGGTGTTCATGGAGGTCATTGTATCGCGCGGAGGGCGGGCCTTCGGCCGGGCCGGCCAACGGCGGAGCCCCTCCGTGGTGGGGTGTTGGGTCGTCGAAAGCCTGGATTCCCGGGAGTGGGCCGGGCGGATGGGGCTGGCGGGGACGCCGTGAATCCGTCCGTGGAGGCTTAGCCGCGCCATCCATGGCGCGGATACCCCGCCAGCCCCACCCGCCCGGCCCCCCGACACATTTCTGCCGCCGATCCACCACGGGAAAGATCAGAAAATCAAAATCCGATCCTTCGGACATTTTCGATGTCTGCCATCCACGCATGGCGTGGATCTACCGGCAAGCCACGGGATCGGGTCTGGAGGAAGGCCCCCTGAGTCAGGGGGCGGCCGCGAAGCGGCAGGGGTCTGGAAGCTGGTAAGGGGGGCCCACCGTTCGCGCAGCGAACTGTGGGAGCGACAGCGCGCATGCGATGTCGCGTACCCAGGGCTGCAAGCCCTGCCGGAAACCCTCACCCCGCCGGGGTGCCGGCACCGTGCAGGTAATCCAGGCTCACCTGCAGCAACGCCCGCAGTCCCACATCCAGTGCCTTCTCATCCAGCAGGAACTTCGGCGAATGGTTGGCCGGCGCCGTCGCCGGGTCGATGCCCACGCTGGTGGAGCCGACGAAGAAGAACATGCCCGGCACTTCCTTCGCGTACAGCGAGAAATCCTCCGCGCCCATCTGCAGCGGCGGCTCGTACACGTTGTCCTTGCCCACCACCGCCTGCAGGCTCGGCAGCATCTTCGCGGTCAGCGCCGGGTCGTTCACCGTGGCCGGGTTGCCCTCCGACTCGTAGATGTCGGTCACCGCCTTCGCACCGTGCGCGGCGGCCGTGTGCTCGGCCACGTTGCGCAGGTCGGCAAAGATCTGCTGGCGCATGCCTTCGTCGAAGGTGCGGATGGTGCCGACCATCTCCACTTCATCGGGAATGATGTTGTAGCGGATGCCGCCGTTGATCGCGCCGAAGGTCAGCACCGCCGGTTGCTTGGACAGGTTGGCGCGGCGGCTGACGATGGTCTGCGCGGTGCCGACCAGATCGGCGGTGGCGACGATCGGGTCAACACCGTTCCACGGTGCCGAGCCATGCGTCTGGCGACCGATCACCTTGATCCCGAAGCGATCCGAGGCGGCCATCAATGGGCCGCCGCGCACCGCGATCTGGCCGGCCTGCACGCTGGAGAACACATGCAGGCCGAACACGGCCTCCGGCTTGAAATCGGCAAACAGCCCTTCCTTCAGCATCAGTGCCGCACCGCCCTCTTCCGGCGGCGGCGCGCCTTCCTCGGCCGGCTGGAAGATCAGCATCACCTGGCCCGGCAGGTCCTTCTTCATTGATACCAGCGCTTCGGCCACGCCGAGCAGGGTGGCGGTATGCGCGTCGTGGCCACAGGCATGCATCACGCCCACGGTCTGCCCGCGGTACTGGTCGGTGGCCTTGGAGGCGAACGGCAGGCCGGTCTGCTCGGTCACCGGCAGCGCGTCCATGTCTGCACGCAACGCGATCTTCGGACCCGGCTTGCCGCCTTCGATGATCGCCACCACGCCGTGGTGGGCGATGCCGGTTTTCGGCTTCAGGCCCATCGCACGCAGGCGCTTGGCGACCTCGGCCGAGGTGCGCGCCTCGCGGTTGGACAGCTCCGGGTGCTGGTGGAAGTCACGACGCCATTCGACCACCTGGGCCTGCAGCCGCTGCGCGGCGGCGGTCACTTCGGGGCGTTGCCCGTCCTGGGCATGGGCAAGCGCCGGCAGGGCCAGCAGCAGGGCGGACAGCAGCAGCGAACGGCGCATCGCAATCTCCACAGCAAGAGGGTTCCAGCTGAATGTAGGGCAACACCGGCGCCACGGGAACCTCCGGTGCCGCATCCGGTCTTAGCGCCCGTCCCATCCGTCATGCAGGAAACGTGATGTGGCACAGGTATGCTTTGCGCATTGTCCCGGCGTCCCGTCCGGTCCAGCCCTCTCGGAGTCCTCGTAATGTCACGTGTTTGGAAGATCGTGCTGCTGGTCGTGGCGATCCTGGTGCTGGCCGTGGTCGGCCTGCGCGTCATTGGCGGGGGCAAGGACAAGGCTGGAAAACCTGCTGCGGGCGCGCGCCAGGGCGGGGAAGACCCGGATGCCGGCCCGGTGCCGGTAACCGTGGTCGAAGCCACGCGCCAGGACGTACCGGTGTATGCCAGCGCGCTGGGTACGGTGACCGCGATGAACACCGTCACCGTCAGCCCGCAGGTCGGCGGTCAGCTGATGAGCCTGAATTTCCGTGAAGGCCAGGAAGTGAAGCAGGGTGATGTGCTGGCGGTGATCGACCCGCGCACCGCCCAGGCCAGCTACGACCAGGCCGCTGCAGCCAAGCGCCAGAACGAGGCCCTGCTGGCCACCGCGCGCTCCAACTACCAGCGCTCGAACGCGCCGGAGTATCGCCAGTACGTCGCCAAGACCGATCTGGATACACAGCGAAACCAAGTGGCACAGTACGAAAGCGCCGTGGCCGCCAACGAGGCCAGCATGCGCTCGGCGCAGGTGCAGCTGCAGTACACCCGGGTCACCGCGCCGATCTCAGGCATCGCCGGCATCCGTGCGGTCGACGCCGGCAACGTGGTCAGCGCCGGTACCGCTCTGGTCACGCTGACCCAGATCCATCCGATCCACGTGCTGTTCAACCTGCCCGAGCGCCAGCTCGGCGATGTGCGCCAGGCGCAGGCCGCCGGCACGGTACCGGTGGCGGCGCTGGACCGCGCCGATTCGCACGTGCTGTCCGGCGACGGCAAGCTCGATGTGGTCGACAACCTGATCAGTGCCGACAGCGGCACGTTCAAGGCGCGCGCCCTGTTCGACAACACCGACAACGGCCTGTGGCCGGGCCAGTTCGTCAACGTGCGCATGCAGCTGCGCACGATTGCCGGCGGCGTGGTGATCCCCACCCAGGCGGTACTGCGTGGCCCGGATGGCGAGTACGTCTACATAGTGCAGGGCGACAACACGGTAAAGATGCAGACCGTGCGCAGCGGCGTGGAAGTGGGCGACAGCCAGGTGCAGATCGCCGAAGGCCTGAAGGGCGGCGAGCGGGTGGTCAGTGAAGGCCAGTTCCGCCTGAAGCCGGGCAGCAAGGTCACCGCACTGAAGCCGGGCGAGACCCCGGCCGCACCGACCGAGGCCGAACTGAAGGCAGCCGAGCAGAAGAACGCAGGCGGCGGTGGCCGTCGCGGTGGTGGCCCGCGCTGAGCGCAGGCCACTGATCTCCCTCGCGCCGGCGGACCTGCCGGCGCCGACATTGAAGTGCCAGCAAGGATCAGTCCGTGGGCTTTTCGACGATCTTCATCCGCCGCCCGATCGCCACCTCGCTGTTGATGGCGGGCCTGTTGCTGCTGGGCATCCTCGGTTACCGCAAGCTGCCGGTGTCGGCGCTGCCGGAAATCGATGCGCCCAGCCTGGTGGTCACCACCCAGTACCCCGGTGCGAACGCCACCACCATGGCCTCGCTGGTCACCACCCCGCTGGAGCGCCAGTTCGGGCAGATTTCCGGGCTGGAGCTGATGACCTCCGACTCGTCGGCCGGGTTGTCGACGATCATCCTGCAGTTCTCGATGGACCGCGACATCGACATCGCCGCGCAGGACGTGCAGGCGGCGATCCGCCAGGCCACCCTGCCCTCGTCGCTGCCCTACCAGCCGGTCTACAACCGGGTGAACCCGGCCGACGCGGCCATCGTCACCCTGAAACTGACCTCTGACACGCGCCCGCTGCGCGACGTCAACAATTACGCCGATTCCATCCTGGCCCAGCGCCTGTCGCAGGTGCAGGGCGTGGGCCTGGTCTCGATCGCCGGCAATGTGCGCCCGGCCGTGCGCATCCAGGTCAATCCGGCGCAGCTGTCGAACATGGGCCTGACCCTGGAGCAGCTGCGCAGCGCGCTGACCCAGGCCAACGTCAATGCGCCCAAGGGCTCGTTGAACGGCAAGACGCAGTCCTACAGCATCGGCACCAACGACCAGCTGGCCAGCGCCGCCGAGTACCGCGACACCATCATCAGCTACAAGAATGGCCGCCCGGTGCGGCTGTCGGACGTGGCCGAGGTAATCGATGGCGTGGAGAACGACCAGCTTGCCGCCTGGGCCGACGGCAAGCCGGCGGTACTGCTGGAAGTGCGCCGCCAGCCCGGTGCCAACATCGTGCAGACCGTCGAGCGCATCCGCGCCATCCTGCCGCAGCTGCAGGGCGTGCTGCCAGCCGACGTGCACCTGGAGATCTTCAACGACCGCACCGAGACCATCCGCGCCTCGGTGCATGAAGTGCAGTTCACCCTGATCCTGACCATCGGGCTGGTGGTGGCGGTGATCTTCGTGTTCCTGCGCCGGTTGTGGGCCACGATCATTCCCTCGGTGGCGGTGCCGTTGTCGCTGGCCGGCACCTTCGCGGTGATGGCCTTCGCCGGCATGTCGCTGGACAACCTCTCGCTGATGGCGCTGGTGGTGGCCACCGGCTTCGTGGTCGACGATGCGATCGTGATGATCGAGAACATCGTGCGCTACATCGAGCAGGGCAAGAGTGGCAAGGAAGCGGCCGAGATCGGCGCACGCCAGATCGGCTTCACCGTGCTGTCGCTGACGGTCTCGCTGGTGGCGGTGTTCCTGCCGCTGCTGCTGATGCCCGGCGTCACCGGCCGCCTGTTCCACGAGTTCGCGTGGGTGCTGAGCATCGCCGTGGTGCTGTCGATGCTGATCTCGCTGACGCTGACCCCGATGATGTGCGCCTACCTGCTCAAGCCCGATGCCCTGCCCGAGGGCGAGGACGCGCATGAGCGCGCGGCGGCGGCCGGCAAGCAGAACCTGTGGACGCGCACCGTCGGCCTCTACGAGCACAGCCTGGACTGGGTGCTTGGCCACCAGCGGCTGACCCTGGCCGTGGCCGGTGGCGCGCTGGTGCTGACCGTGCTGCTGTACGTGCTGATTCCCAAGGGCCTGCTGCCCGAACAGGACACCGGCCTGATCACCGGCGTGGTGCAGGCCGACCAGAACATCGCCTTCCCGCAGATGGAGCAGCGCACCAGGCAGGTGGCCGAAGCGCTGCGCCAGGATCCAGACGTGACCGGCGTGTCGGCCTTCATCGGTGCCGGCAGCATGAACCCCACGCTCAACCAGGGCCAGCTGTCGATCGTGCTGAAGGAGCGCAGCCAGCGCGACGGCCTGGACGAGATCCTGCCGCGCCTGCAGAAGGCAGTGGCCGGCATTCCGGGCGTGGCGCTGTACCTGAAGCCGGTGCAGGACGTAACCCTGGATACCCGCGTGGCCGCCACCGAGTACCAGTACTCGCTGTCGGACGTGGATTCGGCGACGGTGGCGACCCAGGCCACGCGCCTGACCGAAGCGCTGCGCAAGCGCCCGGAACTGGCCGACGTCGACAACAACCTGTCCAACCAGGGCCGCGCCCTGGAGCTGAACATCGACCGCGACAAGGCCAGCGTGCTGGGCGTGCCGATGCAGACCATCGACGACACGCTCTACGATGCGTTCGGCCAGCGCCAGATTTCGACCATCTTCACCGAGCTCAACCAGTATCGCGTGGTGCTGGAAGTGGCACCGGAGTTCCGCACCAGCACTGCGCTGATGGAACAGCTGGCCGTCGCCTCCAACGGCGCCGGCGCATTGACCGGCACCAATGCCACCAGCTTCGGCCAGGTCACCTCCTCCAACTCGTCCACCGCCACCGGCATCGGCGCGCAGAACACCGGCATCACCGTCGGCGCCGGCAACATCATCCCGCTGTCGGCGCTGGCCGAAGGCAAGGTCAGCAGCGCCCCGCTGGTGGTCAGCCACCAGCAGCAGCTGCCGGCGGTGACCGTGTCGTTCAACGTGGCGCCAGGCTATTCTCTGTCCGAAGCGGTGCGAGCGATCCAGGAGACCAAGGACAGCCTGGACATGCCCACCCACCTGCATGCCGAGTTCATCGGCAAGGCCGCCGAGTTCACCGGCAGCCAGACCGATGTGGTGTGGCTGCTGCTGGCCTCGCTGGTGGTGATCTACATCGTGCTGGGCGTGCTCTACGAGAGCTACATCCACCCGATCACGATCATCTCCACGCTGCCGCCGGCCGGTGTCGGCGCGCTGCTGGCGCTGATGCTGTGCGGGCTGAGCCTGTCGGTGGATGGCATCGTCGGCATCGTGCTGCTGATCGGCATCGTCAAGAAGAACGGCATCATGATGGTCGACTTCGCCATCGAAGCCCGCCGCGCCGGCGCCAACGCGCACGAAGCGATCCGCCGCGCCTGCCTGCTGCGCTTCCGCCCGATCATGATGACCACCGCCGCGGCCATGCTCGGCGCGCTGCCGCTGGCGCTGGGCACCGGCATCGGTTCGGAGCTGCGCCGCCCGCTGGGTATCGCCATCGTTGGAGGCCTGCTGCTGTCGCAGTTGGTGACCCTGTACACCACGCCGGTGATCTACCTGTACATGGAGCGCTTCTCCGAGTGGCTGGCGCGCCGCCGCGAACAGCGTGCGCTGCGCGACGGTTCGCTGCAGGAGCCGCAGGCATGATCCACGCCCCGCTGCCGTGGGGGGCCGCACGATGAACCTGTCCGGCCCCTTCATCCGCCGCCCGATCGGCACCGCACTGCTGGCCATCGGCTTGTTCATGGTCGGCCTGATCTGCTACCTGCGCCTGGGCGTATCGGCGCTGCCGAACATCGAGATCCCGGTGATCTTCGTGCATGCCAGCCAGTCCGGCGCCGACGCGGCGACCATGGCCTCGACGGTCACCGCGCCGCTGGAACGCCATCTCGGCCAGCTGCCGGGCATCGATCGCATGCGCTCGTCGAGCTCGGAAGGCAGCTCGCTGGTGTTCATGATCTTCCAGAGCGGCCACAACATCGATTCGGCGGCACTGGATGTACAAACGGCGATCAACTCGGCTCAGGCCGACCTGCCCTCGGGCATGGGCTCGCCGATGTACCAGAAGGCGAACCCGAACGACGACCCGGTGATCGCCATCGCGCTGACCTCGCAGACGCAGTCGGCCGACGAGCTCTACAACGTGGCCGACTCGCTGCTGGCGCAGCGCATCCGCCAGATCAGCGGCGTCGCCTCGGTCGACATCGCTGGCGCGTCGACGCCAGCGGTGCGCGTGGACGTCAACCTGCGCCTGATGAACGCGCTGGGCCTGACCGCCGATGACCTGCGCAACGCAGTGCGCGCGGCCAACGTGACCTCGCCCACCGGCTTCCTCAGCGATGGCAACACCACCACGGCGATCATCGCCAACGACTCGGTGGCGCGCGCCGCCGACTTCGCCGACCTGGTAGTCAAGACCCAGGGCGACGGCCGGGTGATCCGGCTGAAGGACATCGCCAACGTCTACGACGGCCAGCAGGATGCCTACCAGGCGGCGTGGTTCGACCACAAGCCGGCGGTGGTGATGTACGTGTTCACCCGTGCCGGCGCCAACATCGTGGAGACCGTGGACCGGGTCAAGGCGCAGATCCCGACCCTGCGCGACTACCTGCAGCCGGGCACCACGATGACGCCGTACTTCGACCGTACGCCGACCATCCGTTCGTCGCTGCATGAAGTGCAGGTCACCCTGCTGATCAGCCTGGCAATGGTGGTGCTGACCATGGCGCTGTTCCTGCGCCGGCTGGCACCCACCCTGATCGCGGCGGTGACCGTGCCGCTGTCGCTGGCCGGCGCCGCGCTGGTCATGTACGTGATGGGCTTCACCCTGAACAACCTGAGCCTGCTGGCGCTGGTGATCGCGATCGGCTTCGTGGTCGACGATGCGATCGTGGTGATCGAGAACATCATGCGCCACCTCGACGAAGGCATGCCGCGCATGCAGGCGGCGTTGACCGGTGCGCGCGAGATCGGCTTCACCATCGTCTCGATCACCGCCTCGCTGGTGGCGGTGTTCATCCCGCTGCTGTTCGCCAGCGGCATGATGGGCGCGTTCTTCCGCGAGTTCACCGTGACCCTGGTGGCGGCCATCGTGGTCTCGATGATCGTCTCGCTGACGTTGACCCCGGCGCTGTGCAGCCGCTTCCTCAGCGCGCACGACCACAGCGCGCCGCCGTCGCGTTTCGGCCGCTGGCTGGATGCCGGCCACGAGCGGATGCTGCGCATCTACACCGTGTTCCTCGATTTCTCGCTGCGCCACGCGCTGCTGCTGTCGCTGACGCCACTGATCCTGATCGGCGTCACCATCTTCCTGTTCGGCGCGGTGAAGAAGGGCGCGTTCCCGCCGCAGGACACCGGCCTGATCTGGGGCCGCGCCAACTCCAGTGCCACCGTGTCGTTCGAGGACATGGTCGCGCGCCAGCGCCGCATCACCGACATGCTGATGGCCGACCCGGCGGTGAAGACGGTGGGTGTACGCCTGGGCAGCGGCCGCCAGGGCTCCAGTGCACAGTTCAACATCGAGCTGAAATCACGCAGCGACGGCCGCCGCGAAACCACCGCGCATGCGTTGGCGCGCCTCAGCGCCAAGGCCGATCGCTATCCCGACCTGCAGCTGCGCCTGCGCGCGATCCAGGACCTGCCCAGCAACGATGGCGGCGGTTCCAGCCAGGGCGCGCAGTACCGCATCTCGCTGCAGGGCAACGACCTGGCCGCACTGCAGGAATGGCTGCCCAAGCTGCAGGCGGAACTGAAGAAGAACCCGAAGCTGCGCGACGTCGGCACCGACGTGGACAATGCCGGCCTGCGCCAGAACATCCAGATCGACCGCGCAAAGGCCGCGCGCCTGGGCATCACAGTGGGCGCCATCGACGGCGCGCTGTATGGTGCGTTCGGCCAGCGCCAGATCTCTACCATCTATTCGGACATCAACCAGTACAGCGTCGTGGTCAATGCCCTGCCCTCGCAGACCGCCACCCCGGCGGCGCTGGATGAGGTGTACGTGCGTGCGCGCAACGGCGACATGGTGCCGATCACCGCGGTGGCCACGCAGATGCCTGGCCTGGCCCCATCGCAGATCACCCACGAGAACCAGTACACGACGATGGACCTCAGCTACAACCTGGCTCCCAACGTGAGCATGGGCGAGGCCAAGGCGATCATCGACGCGACCGTGGCCGGCATGCGCATGCCCGGCGACATCCGCCTGGCCGACGATGCGGGCTTCGGCTTCAACTCCGATCCCAGCGACATGCTGATCCTGGTGTTCGCCGCAATCCTGACCGTGTACCTGGTACTGGGCATGCTCTACGAGAGCCTGATCCACCCGGTCACCATCCTGTCCACGCTGCCGGCGGCGGGTGTCGGTGCGCTGCTGGCCCTGTTCGGCACCAACACCGAGCTGTCGGTGATCTCGATGATCGCGCTGGTGCTGCTGATCGGCATCGTCAAGAAGAACGCGATCATGATGATCGACTTCGCACTGGTGGCGCAGCGCGAGCATGGGCTGGCGCCGCGCGATGCCGCACGCGAGGCCAGCATCGTGCGCTTCCGCCCGATCATGATGACCACGATGGTCGCGATCCTGGCCGCAGTGCCGCTGGCGATCGGCCTGGGTGAAGGGTCCGAGCTGCGCCGCCCGCTGGGCATCGCGATGATCGGCGGCCTGCTGTTCTCGCAGAGCCTGACCCTGCTCAGTACGCCGGCACTGTACGTGATCTTCTCCTGCCTGGCCGAGCGCTGGCGCGCCCGTCGCGCGCGCAGGCGCGAAGCGAAGCTGCTCAAGCGCGCGCAGCGGGCGTAGTAGAGCCCATCCACGCATGGCGTGGATCTAGTTCTCGGTACTGCGAATCTGCCGGCCAGCGGCCGGCACTACCACCGGCGCGGAGGGTGGGTGCGGACCGTTGGTCCGCACGCCTCCGGGTTTGACGTGCTGTAACGAAAAGAGAACAATTCCCCTCCAGCCATGGTCCTGCGCCCCTTCGCGGCGCCCCGCTGCCCTCTCCGGCAAGCCTGCGTGATCCCAGCCATCAACCTTTCCCCCCATGCGGGCGGATGGCGCGTGGCCGTTCGCCGAGGATGACTGAACCATGCTCCTGCACCCACTCTGCCGCCCGGCGCTGCTTGCCGTTTCCCTGTCACTGGCCTGTGCCGCGCATGCCCAGTCCGTACCCGAGCGCACCCATCGGAACCGCAGTGCCACCGATCTGGATGCGGTGAAGGTCACCGCCGAACGCACCCACGCCGATACCGGCGCCCTTGGTGATCGCGTGCTGCGTGATACCCCGTTCGCGATCACCGCCGTGGGCCGCGAGCAGATCGAGCAGCGCCAAGTGGTCTCGCTGGGCGAAGCGTTCCTGCTCGACCCTTCGGTCACCACCCAGGTCAGCGCCTATGCCAGTGGCTGGAGTTCGCCGATCCGCAACCGTGGCATCGACCTGAACTTCGACAGCTATCGCGTCAATGGCCTGCAGGTTTCCTCGTGGGGTACCGAGTGGCCGCTGGAAGTGATGGAACAGGTCGATCTGCTGAAAGGCCCGGGTGGATTCCTTTATGGTTTCGGTGCCCCCGGTGGCATCGTCAACTACATCACCAAGAAGCCGACCGACACGCCCACCTTCTCCGCCCAGCTGGGCTGGCGCGAGCAGGGCATCGTCAGTGGCGGGATGGACGTCGGCGGCCGCTTCGGCAACGAGCAGATGTTCGGTTATCGCTTCAATGCTTTCGAGGAAAAGGGTGAGACCTTCAATGGTGGCCACGTCGATCGCAAGGTGGGCGCACTGTCGCTGGACGCGCGCCTGAGCGACGCACTGATCTGGACCTTCGACGGCGTGTTCCAGTCACGCGACCTGCGCGAGGAATCGCCGCAGTACTACTTCCGCGGACTGACCTCGTTACCACGGCCGATCGCCGGGAATTCCGGCAACAGTGTCCCCGGCACCTACTACGACACTCGTTCCAGCCTGTTGTCGACCCGCTTGGACTGGCAGATCAACAGCGACTGGAAAACCAGCCTGAGTTACGGCGTCACCACCTCGTGGAATGACGTCAACAAGATCTTCGCCTACATCGATTCGCCCAATGGCGACTATGACGTCAACGTCTATGAACTGGGTGGCAAGAGCGAGTGGAAGCTGGCGCAGGCGATGCTGCAGGGCAGCTTCCACACCGGTCCGCTGCAGCATCAGGTGGTGGCAGGCATCAGTCACCAGACCGGGCTGGGCTGGGACCGTCCCTACGAATGGAGCCTGATCGGCCGCGCCAACCTGTACCAGCGCCATGCCATCCGCCATGACGCCGTCGGTTCACGGGTGATGACCCGCGGCGACGAGACCGTGCAGCAGGCCGTGTTCGCAAGCGATACCGTCGATCTCGGCAACGGCTGGTCGGTGCTGGCGGGCTGGCGCTACAACGATTACGAGACCAAGGGCCGCTACCACACCTATCCGGTCACACCGACCTATGCCGTGATGTTCAAGCCCAGCGAGGCGGTCACCCTCTACGCCAGCTACATCGAATCGCTGGAAGCGGGCAGCCGCGTAGGCAACAACTACATCAACGCCGGTGATGTGCTCGACCCGACCCTCAGCAAGCAGTACGAGATCGGCGCGAAGGCCGAGGCCGCGCGCTGGAACGCGAACGTGGCGGCGTTCCGGCTGGAACGTGGCGCCAACATCGATGAACTCACACCGGCCGGCAAGCGCCTGGTGCAGGACGGCATCACGCTGTACGAAGGCATCGAGGCCAGTGCCGACCTGCACCTCAGCGATGTCCTCACGGTTGGCGGAGGCGTCACCTGGCTGGACCCGACCTACGACAGGCTGTCCCCGGCCAGCGCTGCACAGGAGGGCAACCGTACCGCCGGTGCGGCGCGCTGGAGCGGGGCCGTGCACGCCACCTACCAGCTGCGGGTGGATGGCCTGGAAACATACGCCGCGGTGCGCTACTACGGCGATGTCTGGTACGACGCCGACAACACCCTGAAGCTGCCCGATTACACGCTGGTCAATGCAGGCATCGGCTACCGCCTGCTCGCCTCCGGTCATCCGCTGACCGTGCGCGCCAGCGTCGAGAACCTGGCCAACCGGAAGTACTGGTCCAACGCCGGCACAGGCCTGCCACGTACGTTCGCTGTGAGCGTGCGGTTCGACATGTAGGGTCCGGCAGCACCGTGGGTGCGGACCGTTGGTCCGCACTCCATATTTCACGCGCAGCCCGCAATAATGGTGGAAGACCCTTCCACCGAGCCTGCATGTCCGCCCGCCAATCCCGCCTCAGCCGACTGTGGGCCCACGAAAAGGCCAGCTACGGCCTGCGCGTGTTCATCGCGCTGACCGCGGCCGTGGCCGTGTGCTGGCAGTTCGAGGCGCTGACCGCCCTGCCCGGCGTGTTCCTCGGCATCATCGCAAGCGCCATCGCAGAAACCGACGACAACTGGTGGGGCCGGACCAAGGCCGTGGTGTTGTCCCTGTTGTGCTTCTGCATTGCGGCGGCTTCGGTGATCTGGCTGTTCCCGTGGCCGTGGATCTTCATCGGCGCGCTGGCACTGTCCACCTTCGGCCTGACCCTGCTTGGCGCGCTCGGCGAGCGCTACGCATCCATTGCCCAGGCCACGGTGACGCTGGCGATCTACACGATGATCGGCCTGGAACAACATGGTGCCAGCGACCTGCACAGCGCACTGGAAGCGGTCAGCCATCTGCTGGCCGGTGCGGTCTGGTACGGGCTGTTGTCGATCCTGTGGGCCGCGTTGTTCGCCAACCGGCCGGTGCGCGAACGCGTGGCGCGGCTGTACCTTGAGCTGGGCCGCTACCTGCAGCTGAAGGCTGCGCTGTTCGAGCCGGTGCGCGAAGCCGACCTGCAACGTCGCCAGCTCGACCTGGCCGAACAGAACCGCCGTGTGGTGGGTGCGTTGAACGAGGCCAAGACCGCGATCCTGGCCCGCTTCGGCCGCTCCGGCCGGCCCGGGGTGAACTCCGGCCTGTACCTGCGCCTGTACTACATGGCGCAGGATTTCCACGAGCGCGCCAGTTCCTCGCACTACCCGTATGGCGCGCTGGTGGACGCCTTCTTCCACAGCGATGTGCTTTACCGCTGCCAGCGCCTGCTCGACCTGCAGGGCCAGGCCTGTGCCCGCCTGGGCGAGGCGATCCGGCTGCGTCGTCCGTTCGTATACGGCGAAAGCAACCAGCAGGCCGGGCGCGACCTGGCCGACGCGCTCGCCTACCTGCGTGACCAGCAGCGCCCGCAGTGGCAGCGCCTGCTCGGCTCGCTGGACCTGCTGGTTCACAACCTGCGCAGCATCGAGCGCCGCCTGCTGGATGCCGAACGTTCCGAAGCCAGCCTGGACAACGTCGACACCCGCCTGCGCGACAGCAACCCGCATACCCTGCGCGAGATGGGCGTGCGCATCCGCCAGCAGCTCACGCCCGGCTCGGTGCTGTTCCGCCATGGCCTGCGCATGGCACTGGCGCTGATCGCCGGCTTTGCAGCGATCCGGCTGTTCAATGCGCAGAACGGTTCATGGGTACTGCTGACCATCGTGTTCGTGTGCCGGCCCAACTTCGGCGCCACCCGCCAGCGCCTGGCACAGCGCATCGTCGGCACCGTCGCCGGACTGGTGCTGACCTGGGCACTGCTGCAGCTGTTCCCGCAGCTGCACGTACAGCTGCTGATCGCACTGCTGTCGGCACTGTTGTTCTTCTTCACCCGCACCGACCGCTACCTGGTGGCATCAGCCGCGATCACCGTGATGGCGCTGACCTGCTTCAACCTGATCGGCGATGGCTTCGTGCTGATCGTACCGCGCATGGTCGATACGCTGTTGGGCTGCGCGATCGCAGCGGCGGCAGCGTTCCTGATCCTGCCCGACTGGCAGGGCCGCCAGCTGCATCTCGTCCTGGCACGCGTGCTGGACACTGCCGCTCGCTACCTGGATTCGGTGCTGGGCCAGTACCGCAGCGGCATGCGCGACGACCTGGCCTACCGCATCGCCCGCCGCGACATGCACAACGCCGACGCCGCGCTGTCCACCGCACTGTCGAACATGCTGCGCGAACCCGGCCACGTGCGCCGCAACCTGGATGCCGGCTTCCGCTTCTTGGCGCTGTCCAACACGCTGCTGGGGCATCTGTCGGCGCTGGGTGCGCACCGCGACCAGGTGGACAGCTACGCAGGCGATCCACTGGCGCTGGCCGCGGGCGATCGCGTGCGCAAGGCACTTCAGGAGCTGGCGACGGCGCTGACCGCGCGGCAACCCGTCGCGGACGATGACAACGACGCCGACCGCGCGGTGGCCGCCGAGCTGGAGCAGATCGACGAGGCGATGCCACCGAAACTGCAGTTGATCCGTACCCAGATGGCGCTGGTACTGCGCATGCTGCCGAAGGTGCGTGCCGCGGCCAATGAGGCGGCGACCAACCTGACCTGATCCCTCATCGCTGATCGGGCATCCCATCCACGCAGGGCGTGGATCTGCTGCGCCGCGTGCAACGGCGCGTTGCACCGGGCGATGCAGTTCGATCACGCCGCCACGCGGATACTGGGCAATCGCCCGCTCTGGATCATCACCATGAAAATCGAACTCAGCGGCCGCACCGCGCTGGTGACCGCCTCCACCGCCGGCATCGGCCTGGCCATCGCCCAGGGCCTGGCCAGCGCTGGTGCGCGGGTCGTTCTCAATGGCCGCAGCACCGACAGCGTCGAGCGCGCCCGCCGACACCTGCTCGCGGCCGTGCCGGTAGCCGACGTATTGGGTGTCGCCGCCGACCTCTCCGATGCGGCCGGTGTCGATACGCTGCTGGCTGGGCTGCCGAGGGTCGACATCCTGGTCAACAACGCTGGCATCTTCGGCCCAGAGGATTTCTTCCAGACCGATGACGCCACCTGGGAGCGCTACTGGCAGACCAACGTGATGTCCGGCGTACGCCTGTCGCGTGCGCTGCTGCCAGCGATGGTCGATGCCGGCTGGGGCCGCGTGCTGTTCATCTCGTCCGAATCGGCGCGCAACATTCCGTCCGACATGATCCATTACGGGGTCAGCAAGACCGCGCAGCTGTCACTGTCACGCGGCCTGGCCAAGCGCGTGGCCGGCAGTGGCGTCACCGTCAACGCAGTGCTGCCTGGCCCGACCCTGTCCGATGGCTTCGCCGCGATGTTCGAGGATGAACGCCAGCGCAGCGGCAAGCCGCTGGAACAGATCGGCCGCGAGTTCGTGATGGCGCACCGGCCGTCTTCGGTGATCCAGCGCACCGCTACGGTCGAGGAAGTGGCCAACATGGTGGTGTACCTGGCCTCGCCGCAGGCTTCCGCCACCTCCGGCGCGGCGCTGCGCGTGGACGGCGGCGTGGTCGACGATATCGTCTGAGGGTGCTGGCAGGTGTGCGGACCAGCGGTCCGCACCCACAGGTCCGCACCCACAGCGGATGGGCAGGAATGCTAGGCTGCGCCGGTCAAGGAGGCTCCATGTCCGGTCACAACCAATTCGCCCTGCTGCGCCAGCGCCGTTTCCTGCCGTTCTTCGTCGTACAGGCGCTCGGTGCGTTCAACGACAACGTGTACCGGCAGGCGATCATCAGCATGTTGCTGTTCATGGCCGTGCCGGAGGAAGAACTGGGGTTGTACGCCACCCTGGCACCGGCCATCTTCATCCTGCCGTATTTCCTGTTCTCGGCGCTGGCCGGGCAGATCGCCGACAAACTGGAAAAATCGCGGCTGATCGTGATCACCACCACCATGGAGATCGTGATCATGTCGCTGGCGGCCACCGGCTTCCTCACCCAGAGCCTGCCGGTGCTGCTGGTCGCGCTGTTCTGTACCGGCATGCAGTCCACCCTGTTCGGCCCGGTGAAGTATTCGGTGCTGCCGTCGGTGCTCAGGCCCGAGGAACTGACCGGCGGCAACGGCCTGGTCGAGATGGGGACCTCGATGTCGATCCTCTCCGGCATGATCGTCGGCGGCCTGGTGTTCACCGTGGCCGGCAGCCACGGTACGGTGGTGGCTTCGTGCGCGATCATCGCCCTGGCGATCTGCGGCAACATCGCCGCGCGCCTGATTCCCAGGGTCGATGCAGGCGACCCGACCCTGAAGATCAACTGGAACCCGTTGCCGGAATCGCTGGCGGTACTGCGCATGGCGCGCCAGCAGAAGGCCGTGCGCAACTCGATCCTGGGCGTGTCCTGGTTCTGGTTCGTTGGCACCGTGCTGACCTCGCAGCTACCGGCCTACGCGGTGACCAACCTGGGCGGCGAGCCGACCCTGTACATCTTTGCGCTGGCCCTGTTCTCGGTCGGCACCGGCGTCGGCTCGCTGCTGTGCGAGAAGCTGTCGGCACGCACGGTGGAAATCGGCCTGGTGCCGCTGGGTGCGTTCGGCATGACCGCCTTCCTGCTCGACCTGTACTTCGCCCGCAGCGGCGAAGCGACCGTGCACGGGCTGATCATTGGTCCGTTCCTGCAGCAGCCCGGCAGCATCCGCATCGTCATCGACCTGGTCGGCATCGGCCTGTTCACCGGCATCTTCGTGGTGCCGCTGTTCGCACTGATCCAGAGCCGCACGCCGAAGGCGCAGATGTCGCGCGTGTTCGCCGCACTGAACATCCAGAACTCGGGCTTCATCGTCGCTGCGGCGTTGCTGTCGCTGGCCGCGCACAAGCTGCTGCACTGGACCATTCCGCAGCAGTTCCTGGCGCTGGCCATCGCCAACGCGCTGGTGGCGATCTACATCTTCACCATCGTCCCTGAATTCCTGATGCGCTTCCTCAGCTGGCTGATGGTGCGCACCCTGTACCGGCTGCGCCCGCACGGCATCGAGGCCAACGTGCCGGACGAAGGCGCCGCGCTGCTGGTCTGCAACCACGTCAGCTACATGGACGCGCTGATCCTGTCGGCGACGATTCCGCGCCCGGTGCGCTTCGTCATGTACTACAGGATCTTCAACATCCCGGTAATGCGCTGGATCTTCCGGACCGCCAAGGCAATCCCGATCGCCGGTGCTCGCGAAGACCCGGCACTGATGCAGCGCGCGTTCGACGAGATCGACGCTGCGCTGGCCGAAGGCGAACTGGTCTGCATCTTCCCCGAGGGTGCGCTGACCCGCGACGGGGAAATGGCGCCGTTCAAGTCCGGCGTCGAGAAGATCCTCGAGCGGCGGCCGGTGCCGGTGGTGCCGATGGCGCTGCGCGGCATGTGGTCGAGCATGTGGAGCCGGCGCGACAGCCGCCTCGGCCGCATGCGCGTACCGCGCCGCTTCCGCGCCACCGTGGAGGTGGTGGCCGCACCGGCGGTGGATGGCCGCACCACCCGCGCCCCGGTGCTGGAGGCCCAGGTGCGGGCCCTGCGTGGCGATCACGCCTGATCGGCCGCGCGGCCGCCGGTAACCCTTCCAGGCAACAGCCCCCATTCCCCCTGCAGACACGGCTTCTGTTTCCCTACAGGGGCCCGTCAAAAGCTTCCGGTCAATGGCCATACACTCCAGTATCTGACTGTAACCGCATACATGCAGCGCGGGTTGAGGTAGATTACGCACCCACAGGGGGGAGGTCCGGCCAATGCACCATGGCCGGCCACCGAGGAATGGAGTCTCGCTTTGAATCAACCACCACCGCTCAGCCGTCCGGTCTACATCCCCAACCATCTGGTCTGGGCGATCCTGACGACGCTGTTCTGCTGCCTGCCGCTGGGCGTGGTGTCGATCGTGTATGCCTCCCAGGTCGATGGCCGCCGCGCGGCGGGCGACCTGCCGGGGGCCTACAGCGCGTCGCGCAAGGCGGGCTGGTGGGCAGTGGCTTCGGCCGTGGCCCTCCCGGTCCTGTTGCTGTTGTGGTTCGGGCTGTTCGGCGGCTTGGCCGTACTGGGCGCTCTTTCCGAAACGTAATTCACCACTACCACCCATCAAGGAGCTTGAACCCATGAACACCGCTACTCCGCAGGTCCCGAACAATCTCGTCTGGGCGATCCTGAGCACCCTGTTCTGCTGCCTGCCGGCCGGCATCGTGTCGATCGTCTACGCCGCCCAGGTCAACGGCAAGCTGGCCGCTGGCGACATCGCCGGCGCGCAGGAATCCTCGGCGAAGGCCAAGAAGTGGGCCATCTGGTCGGCGATCGCGGCCGTCGTGGTCGGCGTGCTGTACGGCATCCTGATTGTCGCCGTGGGCGGCATGGGCGCCATGAGCGGCGGCAGCAGCTACTGATGCCCCTGGACGGATCCGGCGCCCGCGCCGGATCCGTTGCTGCATGTCCGCGCTTCCCGCCCGCTCCCGATTCGCCCGCTGGGCGCCGCTGCTGGCCTCTGCCGGCCTCGCCGCCGGTGCTGCGGCGGTGTTGCGCAACGTCAATCCGTATGCCGCCGGCAATCCCTTGCCGGGCTGTCCGCTGTACGCGCTGACCGGCCTGTACTGCCCGGGCTGCGGCAGCACGCGCTGCCTGTACTCCCTGGTCCATTTCGACCTGCCCGGCGCGATGGGGATGAACCCGTTGCTGGTCATCAGCCTGCCATTCCTGCTGCTGATGCTGCTGAACGTCGCCGGCATCCGTCCACGTGTGCTCGATCCGCTGATGCGGATACTGGCCAATCCCACGTTCTGGCTCTGGGTGCTTCCCGGCTATGCGCTGCTGCGCAACCTGCCGTGGGCGCCATTCACCGCGCTGGCACCGATCTAGGTTGCCAGCCGACGGCGCAGCCCCTCGTGGTGGGCGGCGTTTGAAGGCAGAAGCCTTGGGGTTGGCCGGGCGGGATGGGTTTGCGGGGGACGCCGTGAATCCGTCCGTGGAGGCTTGGCCGCGGCATCCATGCCGCGGACACCCCCGCAAACCCATCCCGCCCGGCCACGGACAGTTTCCGTGTGCGTCCACCACGGAAAAGAAAGAGAAGATCAAAAGCGGAAGCGGATCGCTTCGCTGCGCTCGCTCGGAGCCGAGCATGGCTCGGCTCTACAGAACGTCAGTGCGCGGAAAACTGTCGAAGGCGGGGTGGGTCGGATGGCGGGGGTGTGAGCCGCATGGATGCGGCGACCAAGCCTCCATGGACGGATTCACGGCGTCCCCCGTTATCCGACCCACCCCGCCAATTCGCAGCAATCCAGCCATTGCTGTTGCTGTTGCTGTTGCCTCTGCAGGTGCAGGGCTGCAAGCCCTGCAAAACAACTACGTCACCCAGCCTGCAATCACCAGCAGGGCGAGCACCGCCAGCCACAACAGCAGCATCCGCCACACCAGGCTCATCGCATCACGCAGGTCCGGCAGCCGCTGCCACACCGGCAACAGCCCCGCCTCGGTGTAATCGTGCGCGTCCTCGCGCAGCTCGGCGTTGACGCTGGCCCGCGCCACCGCGCCCAGGAACCCGATGGAGCCGGCCAGGCGTTCGCCATGGGCCTGGCGCCAGGCCTTCCACGCCGTATCGAAGTTGCCGACCAGCGCCATCGAGAACGCCATCAGCTGCGCTACCGGCCACTCGATCCAGCCCAGCAGGCGCTGCGCCAGCGCCAGCGGCTCCACCGGCACGCGTGCACGCATCGGGCTTTCCGCCATCAACGCCAGCAAGCGGTAGCCCAGCGCACCGGCCGGGCCCAGCAGCAGGAACCAGAACAGCACCGCGAACCAGCGACGCAGCGCATTGAGCACGGTCGCCTCGACCAGCGACGGCACGTCTTCGCGCAGGCTGCCACCGGCGGCCTGCAGGTTGCGCACGGCTGCCTGCCGCGTCGCGGCGTCGTCCGCATCAATGATCGCTTCGATATCCCGATCCAGGTCACGCGGCCCCCAGCACCAGGCCAGCACGGCCACACCCAGCAGCAGCGACGGCAGGCCGAACAGCACTCCGCGCAGCAGCCACGCCAGCAGCCCCATCAGCAGCAACGGCGGCAGCAGCGCCAGCGCCACTCCAGCCGGTCCCTGCCAGGCCTTGCCACCACGCGCGTCCAGCCAGCCCAGCCAGCGCCGGAAGCCGTCGAAACGGCGCATCGAGGCGGCAGCGGCCGGGGCAACGTGGCCCAGGGCCAGCGCCACCAGCACGGCGGCCAGAGTGGTGAACATGGCAGGTCTCCCTACGAAACAGAACGCTCGGCGCCGCTACCTTACCTGTCGCAGCGGTGCCCTCGCGGGTGAACCGGACTGTAACCCGGGCCGTGTTCAGGTGGCGGCAATACAGCTGCCACGACCGGCCCGGCCGAAACGCCGACTCAGCCTCGCTGCTGGCGGTACCAGTGTTCGATCAGGCCCCGCGAAATCGAGATCGGTGGCGACAGGCGGATGCCCTGGCCGTCGTCCTCCACATCGCGCGCCAACGCGGCGCCGACCTCGTCGGCACTGAACCAGCGCGCGTCTTCCAGCTCGCCATCCACGGTCGGCAGGTCGTCATGCGCCTGTGCACGGAAGCCGACCATCAGCGCGCCGGGGAACGGCCACGGCTGCGAACCGAGGTACTGGCAGGCGGTCACCCGCACCTTGCTCTCCTCATGGACTTCGCGCACCACGGTCTGCTCGAAGGTCTCGCCGGGTTCGACGAAGCCGGCCAGCACCGAGTAACGGCGCGGGGCCCAGTTCGACTGCCGGCCAAGCAGCAGCCGGCCCTGGTTTTCCACGGCGACGATCACCGCCGGATCGACGCGCGGATAGTGTTCGGTGGAACACTGCGCACAACGGCCGACGAAGCCGCCACGGGCAAACGCCACCGCGCCGCCGCATACGCCGCAGAAGCGGGTGCGCGAGTGCCAGTAGGACATGCCACGGGCATAGCTGAAAGCGGTGGCATCGGCCATCGGCCACAACAACGCAGCCTGGCGCAGATCGAGTCGGCGTGGCGCGCTCACGGTGACATTGCTGGCTTCAACCGAGAACCATGCCTGATCACCGCGCAGCCCCAGGAAAACTGCGGCGCCCGGGCCACCGCCGACGTCGGCGCCGGTCAGCGCCAGCGGCTGGTCGTCATCGCCGGTGAAGGCGCTGCCATCGTGATCGAGGACGAGGATGCGCGCGCCCGGCCACAGGCGCGCCAGTGCATCAGCATCTTCGCGCAGGGCATCGGCGCGCTCCAACGGTTCGCCAACGAAGGCGAAACCGGAAAGCGGCGAAGGAGTATTGGGCATCCGCCAAGCGTGCCGCCAATCGATGCAGGTGGCAAGCCGCAGGCTTTGCGGAAACCGCCTGTGGGTCCGGAGCTTGCTCCACACACCTTGTCGCGCGGGACACAGGTCCCGCGCCCTGGTTACATGCTGAAACTGCTGCCGCAGCCGCAGGTGGTCTTTGCGTTGGGGTTGCGGATCACGAACTGGGCACCGGTCAGGCTCTCGGTGTAATCCACCTCCGCGCCCATCAGGTACTGCAGGCTCAGCGGATCGACCAGCAGGGTCACCCCGCTGGTCTGTACCGCCAGGTCATCCTCGGCACGGTTCTCGTCGAACTCGAACCCGTACTGGAAGCCCGAACAGCCGCCTCCCTCGATGTACACACGCAGGGCCAGGTCGGGGTTGCCCTCTTCCTGGATCAGGGATTTGACCTTGGCGGCCGCCGACTCGGTGAAGTTCAGCGGGCGCTCCAGCGATTGGTAATCGGGCGCGGCAACCGGGGTGGCGCCGGGCAGGGAGACTAGCGTGCTCATGCTGCCAGCATGGGGGTGCCGACGACGGCTTTCAAGCCATCGCCTCGGCCAGCTTGCGACGCGCGGCGGTATCGCCCTTGCCATCATGGGCGTCTTCGCCTTCCGGCGCCGGCAAGGCTGCCATCGGGGCGCTGGCATGGATCAGGCGGCCGTTCAGCTGCGCGCCCGCGTTCATCTCCACCACCTGGTAATGGACGTTGCCATTGACCCGTGCGCTCGGGGTCAACTCGACCTTCTCGGTGGCGTGTACATCGCCGTCCAGGCGGCCGCTGATGACCACCACCTGGGCCCGGATCTCACCTTCGATCACGCCGTGCTCGGCAACCGTCAGGGTCGCACCACTGGCGCCTTCGGCGGCGATCACCTTGCCGTGGATGCGGCCTTCCACATACAGGCCACCACTGAATTCCACATCCCCGCGGATCACCACCTGGTTGCCGATCAGGGCATCCACCACCAGCTGGCCTTCACGGTTGGATTTGCTGCTTCCGAACATCTGCCTACTCCCCTTTGCTGGCCGGCGCACCGGCCTGTTTCCAGTCGAATACCTGGGTGGTACCCCCCGTACCACTCCCCAATGTCACCCGCACGCGTTGCGGGGTGAAGTCAGCCGGCAGCATCACGCTGCCGGTGAGCTGCTGGAAGTACCGGAACGAGTAGTCCTGTCCCGGCACCTTGCTGCGCTGGTGCAGATCATCCCAGCTGATCGTGGCCAGCTTGCCGTTCTTCACGCCTTCCACGGTGAAGCGCATCTGCCCCTGGCTGATGGCCCCGCGGTTGAGGTTCTGGGTCAGCACGGCGGTGTACTGCCAGGTGCCGGCCGCTTCCGGGCTGAACTCGATCGAATGGGTGTTCAGGCCCTTGCGCTGGCTGGTCGAGCCGACCAGCCGCTCATAGAAGGCAACATCGGCGCGCAGCCCGGCGATTTCCTCATCGCGCTCTGCCAGCGAGGACTGCACCTCGGTATTGGCGGCACGGCTGATGCGGTCAGAGGCTTCCAGCGTGGCCTGCTTCTGGCGCAGCTCGGTCAGCTGTGCCTGCAGCGCCTCGGCACGCTTTTCGGCGGCCTGCAGGCGCTGGCCCTGGGCATCGCGCGGGGTGGCCATCCAGCAGCCGCCAAGCACCGCCAGCACCAGGCTGAGCAGCCAGATGCCGCCGATCACCAGCAGGCGGCGACGGTCGGCAGGCGGTTGCGGCGCGCCGGGCAGGCGGACCTGCACGCGCATGGGAGGACGGTTGGTCATGGGTGGTTTCCGGGGTATCGCAAGGGCGACACCGGTACGGCCCCTGTGGCAAACGACGGGCTAGTGTATGACAGGACGGGTGGGTTTCCTGCGCAGTGGCCGGCCACGGTCGGTGGCGTTCAGGCACGCCATCGTCGATAGTGTGGCCCCCTGCACAGTTCCGTCGCCGGAGCACCGCCATGACCGAAGCCCACCTGTTCGTGATCGGCATCCTGCTGGCCTGGCTGGCCGGTATCCGCGTCTACCTCACCGTGTTCGGTGTCGGCCTGGCCGGGCTGCTTGGCTGGGTCGACCTCCCCCCCGCCCTGCAGGCCACCGAATCCTGGTGGGTGCTGGGCACCTCGGCGGCGCTGGCAGTGGCCGAATTCTTCGCCGACAAGATCCCTGGCGTGGATTCGGTGTGGGACCTGGTGCAGACGCTCGCGCGCGTACCGGCCGGCGCATTCCTTGCGGCGGCCACGCTGTCGCCGGATGGCCAGCTGGGCACCGGTGCGCTCGCCGCCGGCGCCGGCGTCGCCCTGGCCAGCCATGGCCTGAAGGCCGGTACCCGCGCCCTGCTCAACACCTCGCCGGAACCGGCCAGCAACTGGGTCGCCTCTGCGGCCGAAGACACCGTCGTGATCGGTGGCCTGGCCCTCGCCCTGGCACACCCGTGGATCGCGCTGATCGTGGTACTGGCCTGCAGCCTGGCCGGTGCGCTGCTGGTGTGGCTGGTCTGGCGCGCCCTGTGGAAGGGCGTGCGCTGGCTGGCGCGCGGTGCATCGGCAGCACCGCCAGGGCACACCGGTACCGGCTGAGCGCCGGGCTTGTCGCATAATGGACGCGAACACCAGGAGCACCGATGGCCGCAAACGAATCCCCCGCGGGCGCCCGCCCGGGACGCGCTGAAACCCCTCCGGCCGACCATTGGCAGCGCTGGGCCCCCGAGACGGCACCTCCGGCCGTGGACCCACCGATGGCGGCGACCCCATCCCCTGTCGCGGCCGATGCGTCCACGCCGGCCAACAGCGCACCGCCGCCGCTGCCCGGCCCGATCGCACTGGCCGACGCCGGCAACAACGATCTGGCCCCGTCGCCATCGGACTCGCCCTACCGCGTGCTGATCGTTGAAGACGATCGGGCGCAGGCCCTGTTCGCGCAGAGCGTGCTGCACGGCGCCGGCATGCAGGCGATCGTCCACAACGATGCCGATGCCGCGCTGCAGGCCATCAAGGAGCACCGCCCCGACCTGATCCTGATGGATCTTCACCTGCCCGGCCTGGACGGCATGCGCCTGACCGCGCTGATCCGCCAGCAGCCCGGCCTGCAGCTGCTTCCGATCGTGTTCCTCAGCGGTGATCCGGATCCGGAGCGCCAGTTCGAAGTCCTCGACAGCGGCGCGGACGACTACCTGAGCAAACCGATCCGGCCCCGCCACCTGATCGCAGCGGTGGCCAACCGCATCCGCCGCGCACGAGCCCAGGCCGCGACCCTGCCCGGCGCCACCGGCGCACCGGCCACCAGCAATCCGGAAACCGGCCTGCCGACGCGCCACCACGTGCTGCAGCAGCTCAACACCGCACTCGCCCACCGCGATCAGGGCGGCGTGTTCTTCATCGAAGTGGCCAGCGCGCTGGGCCTGCGCGAACGCTATGGCTATGCCGCGTTTGAACGGCTGATGGTGCAGGCCGGGCAGCGCCTGGCCGAAGCCGGCCATCCGCACCTGCTGGCACGCCTGAACGACAACAGCTTCCTGCTGCTGGCCCGCAGCGCCGACGAGGACGCCCTTGAAAGCATCGCTGCCAGCCTGCGCGAGCAGCTGTCGGCACGTGCCTTCGTGATCCGCGACGACGAATCCGTGCACCTGCGCGGCGTAGTTGGCTATGCACCGCTGTCACCGGGCTTCGAGGATGCCAACAGTGCGTTGGAAGCCGTCGAGCGCACCACCCTGCAGGCGCGCCTGCTCAGCGCCGGGGTGGCCGGCCATGTGCACCGCCAGGCAGTCACCGAACAGGAACACCTGGCGCTGCTGGAAGGACAGCTGGAACTGGCCTATCAGCCGATCGTCGCTGTTGCCGGCGGCAACACCGCGCAGTACCAGTTGCTGCTGCGCCTTCGCCAGGCCGACGGCACCGTGCTGGCGGCCGGGCAGGTGATCCCGGCAGCGGAAGCCGCAGGCCGCATTGCCGATCTCGACCAGCAGGTGATGGATCACGCGCTGGGGCTGCTGGACCTGTACCGCCACGCGACGCAGCCACTGAACCTGTTCGTCTCGCAGTCGCTGCGCACCCTGCAGCGCGACGCCTTCGCCGACTGGCTGCTGGAATCACTGCAGCAGCGCGACCTGCCGGGCAGTGCACTGGTGATCGACGTGCGCCTGCCGGACGCACTGATCCACACCGTGCCGCTGCAGCAGTTCTGCCAGCGCATGGCCAGTGCCGGGGTGCGCTTCTGCCTGAGCCAGTTCGAACCCAGCGGCGAGGCCGATGCCCTGCTGAACCAGCTGCCGCTGTCGTTCGTGCGCATGGCTGCGCGCTTTTCCAGCAGCCATGCCAATCCGGCCACGCGCGAGGAGCTGCGCAAGGCGATCGATCAGGCCCATGCCGCCGGGCTGCAGATCATCGGCCAGCAGATCGAGGATCCGCAGGCTGCGGCGGCGATGTGGGTCGGCGGCGTCGACTACATCCAGGGCAACATGGTGCAGTCGGCCGGCAGCGACCTGAACTTCGACTTCCACAACGCGGTGCTCTGACGTGCCGCTGTGGGGCGTGCTGCTGGTTGCCCTCGCCGCGGCCACCATCGCGCTGATGGTGCTGGGCCTGCGGCTTCGCGCGCGCGACCGTGCGCTGGCGCAGCTGCAGCGCACGCACGGAGCGCTGGCCGCTGAACGGGACCAGCTACGCCATACCACTGAACGCCAGGGCCAGCTGGAACAACAGCTGCTGCAGGCCAAGCAGGCCGCCGAGGCGGCCGTGCTGGCCAAGGGCGAGTTCCTGGCCACGATGAGCCATGAGATCCGCACCCCGCTCAATGGCATCCTGCCGATGCTGGAGCTGATCGCACGCGGGCCACTGAGCGAGGACCAGCGGCAGATGCTGGCCACCGCCTCGGCCAGCTCGCAGCAGCTGCTGCGCATCGTCGACGACATCCTCGACTACTCCCGGCTGGAAGCACAGGCGCTGGAGCTGGAAATCACCAGCTTCAACCTGCGCGATCTGCTCGATGGCGTGGTGCAGCTGATGCAGCGCGCCGCCGACGCCAAGGGCCTGGCACTGGGCCTGCAGCTGGATCCATCGGTGCGCCTGCCGGTGCGCGGCGACCCGGTGCGCCTGCGCCAGGTGCTGAGCAACCTGCTGGCCAATGCGATCAAGTTCACCGCCCGCGGCCAGGTGCAGCTGCGCGTGCTGCGCCTGGGCGAAGGTGCCGCGCAGCACCAGCTGCGCTTCGAGATCATCGATACCGGCATCGGCATCGACGACGCGCTGCAGGCACGCCTGTTCCAGTCTTTCAGCCAGGCCGACGCATCCACCACGCGCATCTACGGCGGCACCGGCCTGGGCCTGGCCATCTGCAAACGCATCATCGACCTGATGCATGGGCGTATTGGTGTGCAGTCCACGCCCGGCCAGGGTGCTACGTTCTGGTTCGAGATCCCGCTGCTGAAGGTTCCTGGCGACCTGCCGGCGATGACGCGCGCGCCGGCACCGCTGCTGCTGTTCAGTGCCGATGCAACGCTGCAGGCACGCATCGAGCGCATCGCTGCCCACCATGGACTGCAGGTGGAGGTGCTGGCGCAACTGGACAGCGTGGTCGAGCGCCTGCGCGCTCCCGCGCGGCCCGGAAAACCGGCACCCGCCTGGCTGCTGGTCGATGCGCGCGCACGCCGCAACGGCGAGGCCACGCTGCAGCTCGCACTGGGGGAACGCGGCGACGACGATGCACTGCAGGTACTGTGGCTGCAGGAGGATGCGATTGCGCAACGCCCCCGCCAGCGCCAGCTGCCCTCCCACTTCGACGACGCCGCCCTGCATGCACTGCTGGCAGCACCGGTCGCCTCTGCCCGCCCCGCTGCGCTGCTGGCCAGCGCGGAACACGAGCAACCGGCTGCCACGCTGCCGCCGCTGCATCTGCGCGTGCTGGTGGTGGAGGACAATACGGTGAACAGGATGGTGGCCGAGCAGCTGCTGCGGGTGTTCCAGTGCGAGGTGCGCAACGTCGCCGATGGCGAACAGGCCCTGGCCGCCCTCCGCGAAGGCGGGCTGGACATCGTGCTGATGGATTGCCAGATGCCAGTGCTGGACGGCTACGCCGCCACGCGCCGCTGGCGCGCCGAAGAAGCGGAAACCGGGCATGCGCGATTGCCGATCATCGCGATGACCGCCAATGCGATGGCCGGCGACCGCGAGCGCTGCCTGCAGGCTGGCATGGACGATTACCTGTCCAAGCCGATCGCACGCGCCACGCTGCATGCGCTGCTGCAGCGCTGGGGTGGCGGTAAAGCCGCAGCACCTGCACGGCCTTCTGTAGAGCCGGGTGATGCTCGGCTGACGGCCAATTGCAGTCGCACGCCATCAGCCGAGCATGGCTCGGCTCTACCGAATCCGGAAAAGCAGGTGGCGCCAGCAGCACAACCGGTGCTCGACCGCGATGTACTGGATGAACTGCACGCGGTGATCGGCGATGCTGCCACCCAGATCGTCACGGTATTTCTTGAAGATGCGCCGGCGATGGTGCAGCAGTTGCAGCTGGCCGCGCGGAACAGCGATGAACCGCGCATGCAGGCCGTCGCGCACAGCCTGAAATCATCAAGCGCGAACGTGGGGGCATTGTCGCTGTCGGCGATCGCGCAGCGGATCGAGCACGAGGCCCGTAGTGGCAGCCTGCAGCGCCCCGCAGTCGCGGTGGCGCTGCTGGTTGCGGAATTCGCCCGGGCGCGCGTTGCACTGACGGGCTACCTGGCACAGCATCGCGCCGGCCAGGACCGCTGATTCACTCTTCCAGCTTGCTCAGCAGGTACTTCGGCTCGCCGATGCGCTCGATCAGGTCGAGCTGGGTTTCCAGCCAGTCGATGTGCTCTTCCTCCGAGTCGAGGATCTTCACGAACAGCTGGCGGCTGACATAGTCGCCAACCGAATCGGAATAGGCCACCGCCTCGCGCAGGGTGACCACGCCATCGCGTTCCAGCGACAGGTCGCACTGCAGGATTTCAGTCGGGTTCTCGCCGATGCGCAGCTTCCCGAGCGCCTGGAAGTTCGGCAGGCCTTCGAGGAACAGGATGCGGTCGGCGAGCATGTCGGCATGCTTCATCTCGTCGATCGATTCCTTGTACTCGTGTTCGGCCAGCTCCTTGATGCCCCAGTTCTTCAGCATCTTGGCGTGCAGGAAGTACTGGTTGATCGCGGTCAGCTCGTTGTAGAGGACCTTGTTGAGGAATTCGATGACCTTGGTGTCGCCCTTCATGGGGATGCTCCTGCACGCTGAAAACGCAGGCACTGTAACGCCTTGCGTGCGGTGGTGAAGGAACGCGAATCGTGCGCATTGGCCTGCGCGGTTGCAGGTGAAGGACGCGAAAGCGCGGCGTCAACAGGCCGCGAGGAAACGATCAGGCAACCTGGGCCAGGCCCAATACCGGCAGCGGCAGATCGTGCGTCGCGCGTGCCTTGGCCAGCAGGTCGCCGGCCATGTCCAGGCAGGAACCGCAGGTGGCACCGCAACCGGTACGCATGGTCAGTTCGGCCACCGTGCTGACACCATGGTGGGCGGCTTCGCGGATCTGGTGGTCGGTGACTCCGTTGCAGATGCAGACGTACACAGGCGGGAACCGGGCTGGCAGGCCAGAAGCGGCCTGTTGCCTATTCCAATGGAAACGAGAATGGTTGTCAATCAGAGACCTGAACCATTCTCGATACCGTTCACAGTCGGATTGGCCGGCCCGCCGGACAGCCCGGTCCTGCTGGAAACAGCCGGCGGGGACGCGTTGTGACGGATCGGCCCGCAGCCTGCGTGGCCTCCCATTCAAACCGCCCCGGACTCCCCCTTGGCCTTGCGCGGCCAGTAGCCGCCGCGCTTGGGCGTGCGCTTCCGGGGCCTGTCATGGCCGGCCGCGTGGCCCGGCATCCAGGCCTCGGCGGCACTCTTGGGCATGGCGCTGACGCCCTGCCCGGCCACCCCACGCGCCAACGGCGCCAGGTGTCGCAGCGCGCGCGCATAGACGCCACGCTTGAACATCACCACGTGCTCCACCGGGTACCAGAAGTCCACCCACCGCCAGTGGTCGAACTCGGGCGAGTCGGTATGGTCCAGCTGCACATGCGATTCGTCGCCGGTCAGGCGCAGCAGGAACCAGACCTGCTTCTGCCCGATGCAGACCTGCCGTTCATTGCGGCGGATGGCCCGCGCCGGCAGCTTGTAGCGCAGCCAGCCGGGCGTCGCCCCGAGCACTTCCACGTGCTCAGGCAGCAGGCCGGTCTCTTCCTGCAGTTCACGATACATGGCCTCGACAGGCGTCTCGTCGGTGTTCATGCCACCCTGCGGGAACTGCCAGCCGTCCCGGCGCACGCGTCGTGCCCAGAACACCTGGCCGTCCTGCCGCATCAGCACGATGCCGACGTTCGGTCGATAGCCGTCCGGATCGATCACGATGCGGACTCCTAAGAAAATCTACTGGTCGGGACTATCCCATGCCCTCTGTCGGCCCACAAGCACGGCACAAAAGTGTTGACAGGGCCGATACACATCCGCAGAATAGCGGGCTCACCAAGGCTATGTAGCTCAGCCGGTTAGAGCACAGCACTCATAATGCTGGGGTCGGTGGTTCGAGTCCACCCATAGCCACCACACTGAAAATCAAGTTGTTTTTCAGTGTGAAAAGTGAGAAAATAGTTGCACGTTTTGCCCCGTCGCCAAGCGGTAAGGCACCTGACTCTGACTCAGGCATTCGGTGGTTCGAATCCATCCGGGGCAGCCAAATTAAAAGCAAAAGGCCAGATCGAAAGATCTGGCCTTTTGCTTTTAATTTGGTCGCGCATTCCACCTGATCCCTGCGCCTGTCGGCGCGCCCCCTTGAACAACAAGGGGGCTCTTCTCCAGAGAGGCACCCGCGGGATCGGACCCTGCTCCGCAGGAAACGGCACCACCCCACCCCTTCCGAGATGCGACGCCCCGGGTAGTGCCGGCCGCTGGCCGGCAACCAGGACATCGATGACCCCCAGAACGACAAAAGCCCGACCGAAGCCGGGCTTTTGCTTTCCCATCCAGCGGGCTCCCGAAGGAGCCCAACCAGGCGCGGTAGATCAGCGCTTGGAGAACTGGGTGGCGCGGCGGGCCTTGTGCAGACCAACCTTCTTACGCTCGACTTCACGGGCGTCACGGGTCATGAAGCCAGCCTTGCGCAGCTCGGACTTCAGGGTTTCGTCGTACTCGACCAGAGCACGGGCGATGCCCAGACGGATCGCACCGGCCTGGCCGGTGGTGCCGCCGCCAGCGGCGGTGACCAGGATGTCAAAGCTTTCGGTGTTCTTGGTCAGCTCGAGCGGCTGGCGCACGATCATGCGCGCGGTCTCACGACCAAAGAACTCGTCCAGCGGACGACCGTTGACGGTGATGTTGCCCGAACCCTTGCGCAGGAACACGCGAGCGGTGGAGGACTTGCGGCGGCCAGTGCCGTAGTTTTGAGTGATAGCCATGATTAGATATCCAGAACCTGCGGCTGCTGTGCGGCGTGCGGATGCTCAGTGCCGGCGTAGACCTTGAGCTTGCGGTACATCTGGCGACCCAGCGGGCCCTTCGGCAGCATGCCCTTGACGGCGATCTCGATCACGCGCTCCGGGTGGCGCTCCAGCGCCTGGGCCAGGGACTCGGTCTTCAGGTTGCCGATGTAACCGGTGAAACGGTGATACATCTTGTCCTGCAGCTTCTTGCCGGTGACGGCAATCTTTTCTGCATTGATGACGACCAGGTAGTCGCCGGTATCAACGTGCGGGGTGTAGACCGGCTTGTGCTTGCCACGCAGACGGCGGGCCAGCTCGGTGGCGAGACGGCCCAGGGTCTTGCCCTCGGCGTCGACGAGGTACCAGTCGCGCTGGACGGTCTCGTTCTTGGCAGTGAAAGTGCTCATGAAGAACTCTATGTTAGGTCGGGCTCATTGCGGCGAACGGCTCGCCGGAACTCTGCCACGCGTTGTGAAAGGTGAAGCGTAAGAGGCGGGATTGTACGCAGGTCAAGCCCCCGGTGCAAGCCGGCCATGTCCCGGGTTGGCAGGGGGCCGGAGCCGGGGGAGAATCGAGGGGTCTTCCGTCCCACCGCGTACCGCCATGACCGTGCTCCGCCAGACCACACCGCTGGACCATCTGCTGACCGAAGCGCAGCGCGCCTTGGACACGGTGTTCGGCAACCCGCCGGCAGCCCGCCCCTACCCGGCCGCGGACACCAGCGAGCCGGGCATGGACAACGCTGAACGCCGCCACGCGGCCGGGCTGATGCGGATCAACCACGTCGGCGAAGTCTGCGCACAGGGCCTGTATTTCGGGCAGGCCGCCGTGGCCCGCGACCCTGCCACGCGTGAACACCTGCTGGAAGCGGCCCAGGAGGAGACCGACCACCTGGCGTGGTGTGCCACCCGGCTGGGCGAGCTGGACAGCCGCCCGAGCCTGTTCAACCCGCTGTGGTACGCCGGCAGCTACACCATCGGCACCCTGGCCGGGCTGCGCGGCGACGGCTGGAACCTCGGCTTCGTGGTCGAAACCGAGCGCCAGGTGGAAGCCCATCTGGACGAGCACCTGGTCGATCTGCCGGCCGGCGACCTGCGCAGCCGTGCGGTCATCGAGGTGATGAAGGAAGACGAAGCCCGCCATGCGGAGCACGCCGAGCAGGCCGGCGCACGCCGCCTGCCGTTCCCGATCCCTGGCGTGATGGCGCTGGCCTCCAGGGTGATGAAGACCATCGCCTACCGGCTGTAGGCCCGGGGTAGTGCCGGCTGGCCGGCGACCACGCAGGCACCGCAGAAGATCAAGAGGTTGCCGGCCAGCGGCCGGCACTACCGATTAATTGGGCGAGACCAGCTTCAAGCCGATCACGCCGGCCACGATCAGGCCCACGCAGGCCAGGCGGGCCGGCGACGCACTGTCATTGAACAGGTAGATGCCGAGCACAGCCACGCCCATGGCACCGATGCCGGTCCAGATCGCGTAGGCCGTACCGACCGGGATGCTCTTCATCGCCTGGCTCATCAGGTACAGGCTGATCAGGGCCGATACCACCGTGGCAACGGTGGGCAGGGGTTTGCTGAAGCCTTCGGAGTACTTCATTCCGAGGGCGAAACCGATCTCGAACAGGCCGGCCAGCAGCAGGTAGATCCAGGGCATGGGTGGGGGCTCCTTACCTTTTTTGAGAAAAACGAAACGGCCCGGTGTTTTCACACCGGGCCGTGGGTCGGTACATCACCGTGGAACTGTAACGCGTGCGGGGCACTGGTTCCACGGGGCGGGTCGTCCCGCCTGGGTGGCGATGCCTGCGGGCATCGCACATGGGGCTTACTCGGACAGGTTCCGGCCGTGGAACAGCTCTTCGATCTCGCGCTTGAGCAGCGCTTCGATCTTCATGCGTTCCTTGAACGACAGGTTCTTGGCCTTTTCCTCGAACAGGTACTGGTCCAGGTCGAAGTCCTTCAGGTGCATCTTCGTGTGGAAGATGTTCTCCTGGTAGACGTTGACGTCGAACATCTCGTAACGCGACTTGATGTTCTTGGCCAGGAAGTTCTGGATCGAGTTGATCTTGTGGTCGATGAAGTGCTTCTTGCCCTTCACGTCGCGGGTGAAGCCACGGACGCGGTAGTCCATGATCACGATGTCCGACTCGAGGCTCTCGATCAGGTAGTTCAGGGCCTTCAGCGGGGAAATGACGCCACAGGTGGCCACGTCGATGTCCGCGCGGAACGTGGCGATACCTTCCTGCGGATGGGTTTCCGGGTAGGTATGGACCGTGATGTGGCTCTTGTCCATGTGCGCGACCACGGCGTCGGAGATCAGCTCCTTGCCGGCCAGCTTCTTGTCGATCACCGGTTCTTCGGAGATCAGGATGGTCACCGAGGCACCCTGCGGATCGTAGTCCTGGCGGGCCACGTTCAGGATGTTGGCGCCGATGATCTCGGCGACATCGGTCAAGATCTGAGTCAGCCTGTCGGCGTTGTACTCTTCATCGATGTATTCAATGTAACGCTGACGCTCCTCTTCGGTGCGCGCGTAACACACGTCATAGATGTTGAAGCTCAGCGCCTTGGTGAGGTTGTTGAAACCCTGCAGCCTCAGGCGAGGCAACGGCTTGACCACGGCGGTCGATTCCTGTGTAAGAAGGGAAAGGGGGAATTATGGGGCAAACTGCCCCCGGGGGGAACGTGAAGACGCAAGAGTTCTGGCACACTGTTTGCCCTTAACAATTGCGCTGGTTAAGCTCCGCTATCGACCCCGTGAATCCGTTCATGCGCAGAGGGAGCGCTCCTATCGTGTCAACCGTGCGCCTAGCTAGCAGTCCACTGGCCCTGGATATCGCCACAATCGATCGTTTCCTGGCGCACAGCCACAGGCGGCGATATCCCACCCGTACCGACGTCTTCCGGCCCGGAGACCCGGCGGGAACCCTGTATTACGTCATCAGCGGCTCGGTTTCGATCATGGCCGAGGAAGATGACGATCGCGAGCTTGTGCTGGGCTACTTCGGTGCCGGCGAGTTCGTCGGCGAGATGGGCCTGTTCGTCGAATCGGACCGCCGGGAGGTGATCCTGCGGACCCGTACCGCCTGCGAGCTGGCTGAAATCAGCTACGAGCGCCTGCATCAGCTGTTCCTCGGCCCGCTGTCGGCCGATGCCCCGCGCCTGCTGTACGCGCTGGGCCAGCAGATTTCCAAGCGCCTGCTCGACACCAGCCGCAAGGCCAGCCGCCTGGCATTCCTGGACGTGACCGACCGGATCGTGCGCACCCTGCACGACCTGGCGCAGGAACCGGAGGCGATGAGCCACCCGCAGGGCAGCCAGCTGCGCGTATCGCGACAGGAACTGGCGCGACTGGTCGGCTGCTCGCGCGAAATGGCCGGCCGCGTGCTGAAGAAACTGCAGACCGACGGCCTGCTGCATGCCCGCGGCAAGACCGTGGTGCTGTACGGCACCCGTTGATTGCAAGGCAACCCAAGGCTGCCGAGCCATCCTGTAGAGCCGAGCCGACGCTCGGCTGCTGTCCGTCGAAGGCAGCCGCGCATGGCTTCAGCTCTACACGGCCCCTGCGCGGCCCGCTGGGCTAGGCTCGGTGCATGGAGCTGAGCAGCGAATTCTGGTGGTTCATCCTCATCGGCCTCGGCGCACAGCTGGTGGACGGTGCATTGGGCATGGCGTTCGGCCTGGTGTCCTCGTCGGTGCTGCTGAGCATGGGCCTGCCCCCGGCGCAGGTCAGCGCCAGCATCCACACCGCTGAAGTGTTCACCACGGGCGCCTCGGGGGTGTCGCACCTCGCAGCCGGAAATGTCGATAAACGCCTGTTCCTGCGCCTGGCCCTGCCCGGCGCAGTGGGCGGTGCACTGGGCGCGTACGTGCTCACGCAGGTCCCGGGCGAGATCATCCGGCCACTGATCTACCTGTACCTGCTGGTGCTGGCGATCATCATCCTGGCCCGCGCCGCTGGGCGCTGGATGCCCCAGGGCGAGATCCGCCGGGTACCGGTGCTGGGCTTCTTCGCCGGCCTGCTCGACGCCAGCGGCGGCGGTGGCTGGGGGCCGATCGCGACGTCCACCCTGCTCGCCCGCGGCGGCCAGGCGCGCACCACCATCGGAACAGTCAACGCAGCCGAGTTCGTGGTCACGTTGACGGTGTCAGCGACCTTCCTGTTGTCGATGGGCGTGCAGCATCTGCAGATCGTTGCCGGCCTGCTGATCGGCGGCATGATGGCCGCGCCGGTGGCGGCGATCCTGGTCAAGCGGGTGAAGGAGCGCTGGGTGCTGGTGGCCGTGGGCGTGCTGGTACTGGGCATCAGCCTGTTCCAGATCGGGCATGCGGTGCACGGGTACCTGGGGCGCTGAGCGCTTGCCGGCCAGCGGCCGGCACTACCGGAACGGAGAAGGGTCGGCACAACCGCGACGGAGAAGGGTAGCGCCGGCCGCTGGCCGGCAGATCCGTCATCGTGCGATGGGGTCAGAGCCCCCATGGGATCTGGCCCCGGGCTACGCCTTGTCGCCGCCGCGATCCACGCATCCCCAGTTGAGGATGCGGGTGCCGGCCGGCAGCACGCGGCGGAAGAACGCCACCCGCCCCGGCTTCGGGTTCACCACCACCGGCGCCTTGGCCGCCAGCAGCAGCGGCAGGTCGGCGGTGCTGTCGGAATAGGCGATATCGATGTCGCCATAGCCGCGCTCGCGCAGCATGCGCATCTTCTCTTCGTTGTGGCAGTGACGGGTGGGACCGACGCCGCCCAGCCGCGGGCCGACCTCGGTGCCGATCACCGGCACATCCTGATGGGCCACGAAGGCCAGGATCGCGCGGGCCAGCTCCGGCGGCGCGCCGGTGGCAACCACCACGCGATCGCCTTTGGCGCGGTGCGCGGCGAACACTTCCAGCGCCTGCGGCAGCAGCTTGGCGCGCATCTGCGCCTGGTTGCGCAGCACGTAGGCGTCGATCACCTTGTTGAAGTCGCGCGCACGGTGCAGGCCGAAGCTGCCGATCCACACATAGACCGAGATGCCCGCGCGACGGGTCGGCAGCATCGCCACCATCGGCCCGGCGATCGGCGTGACCAGCAGCGCCGCCAGCATGCGCAGCGGGTTGCGCTTGATCAGCGAGGCGAACAGGTGGGTACCCGAATCGCCGTCGTAGAGGGTGTGGTCGAAGTCGAAGACCACCAGCGGCGCATCCTCGCGCGGCGTCGGATAGTGCGTTGTCATGTTGCGAAGAATAGCTGACGCAGGCCCTCGCCCGGCTCTTCCACGCGCATGAAGGCCTCGCCGACCAGGAAGGCATGGATGCCGGCGTCGCGCATCAGCGCCACGTCCTGCGGGCCGAGGATGCCGCTTTCGGTGACCAGCAGGCGGTCACGCGGCACGGCCTGCTGCATATCCAGCGTGGTCTGCAGCGACACCTCGAAGGTGCGCAGGTTGCGGTTGTTGATGCCGATCATCGGCGCCGGCACCTGCAGTGCGCGCTCCAGTTCGTCGATGTCGTGCACTTCCACCAGCACGTCCATGCCCAGCGACAGCGCCAGTTCCGACAGCGTGGCCAGCTGGGTGTCGTCCAGCGCGGCGACGATCAGCAGGATGCAGTCGGCGCCCAGCACGCGTGCCTCGTACACCTGGTAGGCGTCGATCACGAAGTCCTTGCGCAGCACCGGCAGCGTGCAGGCTTCACGGGCCTGCTGCAGGTAGGTATCGGCGCCCTGGAAGAAGTCCACGTCGGTCAGCACCGAAAGGCAGCTGGCACCACCGAACTCGTAGCTGACCGCGATGTCAGCCGGTCGGAAGTCGGGGCGGATGACGCCCTTGGACGGGCTAGCCTTCTTCACCTCGGCAATCACCGCCGGGTCGCCGTTGGCCACGGCCGCCTGCAACGCGCGCACGAAGCCACGTACCGGCGGGGCGCTGGCCACGGCGGCCTGCAGCTCCTCGAGCGGGCGCTGGGCGCGGCGCTGGGCTACTTCTTCGGCCTTGCGGGCCAGGATCGTCTGCAGGATGTCGCTCATCGTCTTCGATTCGGTGCGGGGGCGCTGAGGACGGCCATTATCGGCCATCGACGGGGTCAGGCTGAACCGCGCGCTCAGGCAACCAGCGCGCGGGTGGTCTCCACATACTGCTGCAGGCGCTGGCGGGCGCTGCCATTGGCGATGGCGGCACGGGCGCGGGCCAGGCCATCACCGATGTCGCTGGCCACGCCGGCCACGTACAGCGCGGCGCCGGCATTGAGCGCGACGATGTCCAGCGCCGGGCCGGGCTCGTTGTCCAGCACCGCGCGCAGCATCTGGATGGACTGCTCCGGGCTGTCCACGCGCAGGTTGCGGCTGGCCGACATGGCGATGCCGAAGTCCTCCGGGTGGATCTCGTACTCGCGCACCTTGCCGTCGCGCAACTCGCCCACCAGGGTGCCGGCGCCGAGCGAGATCTCATCCATGTTGTCGCGGCCCCAGACCACCATGGCGCGCTCGGTGCCCAGCTCGCGCAGCACGCGCGCCTGGATACCCACCAGATCAGGATGGAACACGCCCATCAGCACCGACGGCGCGCTGGCGGGGTTGGTCAGCGGACCAAGGATGTTGAAGATGGTGCGCACGCCCATCTCGCGGCGGACCGGCGCGACGACCTTCATCGACGGATGATGGATCGGCGCGAACATGAAGCCGATGCCGGTCTGCTCGATGGCAGCGGCCACCTGCGCTGGCTGCAGCTCGATGGCCGCGCCCAGTGCTTCCACCGCATCGGCGCTGCCGGACTTGGACGACACGCTGCGGTTGCCGTGCTTGGCCACGCGCGCACCGGCCGCAGCCGCCACGAACATCGCGCAGGTGGAGATGTTGAAGGTGTGCGAGCCATCGCCACCGGTGCCGACGATGTCGACCAGGTGGGTGCTGTCGGCCACCGGCACCGCCAGCGCGAATTCGCGCATGACCGTGGCGGCGGCGGCGATCTCGTCGATGGTTTCCTTCTTCACCCGCAGGCCGGTGAGGATGGCGGCGGTCATCATCGGCGACACGTCGCCGCGCATGATCTGCCGCATCAGGTCGACCATCTCGTCGAAGAAGATCTCGCGGTGCTCGATGGTGCGTTGCAGGGCTTCCTGGGGGGAGAAGCTCATGGGAATGCTCCTTGGATCAGGCCGCCGGGCGCTGCAGGAAATTGCGCAGCAGGGCGTGGCCGTGTTCGGTGAGGATGGATTCGGGGTGGAACTGCACGCCTTCCACCGGGAACTGGCGGTGGCGCAGGCCCATGATCTCTTCGATCGAGCCGTCCTCGTTCTCGGTCCAGGCGGTCACTTCCAGGCAGTCCGGCAGACTGTTCTTGTCCACCACCAGCGAGTGGTAGCGGGTGGCCTGGTAGCGGTCCGGCAGGCCGGCGAACACGCCCTTGCCTTCGTGGCGGATCGGCGAGGTCTTGCCGTGCATGATGTTGCCGGCGCGGATCACGGTGCCGCCGTAGACCTGGCCGATGCCCTGGTGGCCCAGGCACACGCCGAGGATCGGCGTGGTCGGGCCCAGCCGCTGGATCAGCTCCAGCGACACGCCCGCTTCGTTGGGCGTGCACGGGCCGGGCGAGATGACGATGCGCTCGGGCTTCTGCGCGACGATCTCGTCCACGCTCATTGCATCGTTGCGCACCACCTTCACTTCAGCGCCCAGCGTCTGCAGGTACTGCACGAGGTTGTAGGTGAAGCTGTCGTAGTTGTCGATCATCCACAACATGGTCAGGTTCCGTCGCTTATCAGGAAAATGGCGTACACGTTTTCGGTGTAGGTGATGGGGCCGGCTTCGACCGACTCGGGCAGGCGGGAGCCCGTGGTCTCGATGCTGTTCATCGGTGCCTCGGGCGCGGGCGGCGAAGGCGGCGTCACCAGATCCCCACTGCTCGGCCAACTGCCGGCCTGGATGCCATAAGCAAAGTTCGGCGCTACGTCGGAAATGCTGTACAGGCCGCGCAGCCGGGTGCCGTAGGCCTTGGCCAGGCCCTGCGCGGACTGGCGGGTCTGGGCTGCGGCCTCGCCCTTGAGTTCGCGCCGCAACGCCGCTTCGCCCGAGTAGGTCGGCGCCATGCTGCTCACCTGTACGTTCTCGTCGGCCTTCAACGCACCCAGCACATCCTGCATCGCCTTCACGCTGGCGAAGCTCGCACGCAGCTGGCGCGATACGCGGGTACCGATGAAGACCTGCCGGTTCTGCTCATAGCGCGTCGCCGGGCCGATCCGCAGGTTGTCCGCACGCACGCTGCCGTCCACCGCCTTGTGCTGCTTGAACAGCGCCAGCGCGCGCGCCACGTTGTCCTGCACGCGGCGCCGCGCGGCGTCGGCGTCCATGTCGGTCTCTTCGATGTTCAACTGCAGGCCGAAGCGGTCGGGCATCACTGTGCGGGTGCCCTGCCCCTTCACCAGCAGGTGCGGCTGCGAGGGGATCGTGTTGGCCTGCGCCCACGCAGACGGGGCCATCGTGGCCAGCAGTGACGACCACAGCAATGCGCTCAGCAGCTTCATGCGGTACTCCTTGTCTTGAATGGGAACAGCGGAAGATGCCGTGGCGCAGGCCACGGCACGGGAAACTCACAGGCCCTTGGCGGCCTGGGCGACGGCGCGGAACAGCGCACGGCCCTTGTTCATCGTCTCGTCCCATTCCTTGTCCGGGTCCGAGTCGTAGACGATGCCGGCGCCGGCCTGCACGTACAGGCGGCCATCCTTGATGACCGCAGTGCGGATCGCGATCGCGGTATCGGCATCGCCGTGCCAGCCGATGTAGCCGATGCTGCCGGCGTAGACGTTGCGCTTGATCGGTTCCAGTTCGCGGATCACTTCCAGCGCGCGGATCTTTGGCGCGCCGCTGACCGTGCCGGCCGGGAAGGTGGCGCGCAGCACGTCGGCATAGCTCAGGCCCGGCTGCAGTTGGCCGGTCACTTCGCTGACGATGTGCATGACATGGCTGTAGCGTTCGATCACGAACTGCTCGCCCACTTCCACGGTACCGGCCCTGGAGACGCGCCCGGCATCGTTGCGGCCGAGGTCGATCAGCATCAGGTGCTCGGCACGTTCCTTCGGATCGGCCAGCAGCTCGGCTTCCAGTGCCAGGTCCAGCTCGGGCGTGGCGCCACGCGGGCGGGTGCCGGCGATCGGGCGCACGGTCACTTCGCCATCCTGCAAACGCACCAGGATTTCCGGCGAGGAACCAACCACCTGCAGGTCGCCGACATCGAGGAAATACATGTACGGCGAGGGATTCAACGCGCGCAGCGCGCGGTACACATCCACCGGGCGCGCCTTGAACGGCACGCTCAGGCGCTGGCTGAGCACCACCTGGAAGATGTCACCGGCGCGGATGTATTCCTTGCTGCGCTGGACCGCATCGACGAAGCCTTCGCGGGTGAAGCCGGAGACGAAATCCGATTCGTCCAGCACGTCGCTGTTGAGCGGCGCCGGATAGCCGGCACCCGGCGCACGCAGCTTCGCAGTCAGGGCATCCAGGCGCGCCTGCGCCTGCTCGAAGGCACCGTCGACACGCGGGTCGGCGTGCACGATCAGGTACAGCCGGCCCTTGAGATTGTCGAATACCGCCAGCTCGTTGGAGTCCAGCAGCAGGATGTCCGGCGTGCCCAGCTCATCACGGCCAGCCGGCGGGGCCAGGCGCGGCTCGATGTAGCCGATGCATTCGAAGCCGAACCAGCCGACCAGGCCGCCGGTGAAGCCCGGCAGGCCTTCCAGCTTGGGCACCGAGTGGGCGCTGCGCAGCGCCTCGACTTCGGCGAAGGGATCGGCTACCTCGCGGGTGTCCACCACCTGGCCGTCTTCGCGCACGGTCAGCGTATGGCCGTGGAAGGCATACACGCGGCGCGCCGGCAGGCCGATGATCGAGTAACGACCAAAGCGCTCGCCGCCTTCGACGGATTCAAACAGGTAGGTATTGGGGCCGTCGGCGAGCTTCAGATAGACCGAAAGCGGCGTGTCCAGGTCGGACAGCACTTCGCGGACGACGGGAATGTGGGTGTGGCCTTCAGCGGCCTGCTGCTGAAACTGAGCGTGCGAGTTCAAGACGACTTTCCTTCCGGGACACAGCGTTATGGGGGCGGACGACGGCAACGGGCCACCATCGCCACCAACGGCGTGCGGAAGAAAGAGTATGCGGGGTCGTCAGGCTGGACACCCCTTGACTGTATCGCAGCTTGCGCGGCAGGGGAACCCTGGGAAACTGAACCACCGGACGCCCGCAGTGGCCACGGGGACTGATGACTCTACCCCTGCCCCTCCAGCAACGGGCATCCGGTCGGCAGATGCATCCGCACCCTGCCCGGCACGCACTCGACGCGAAAGTGACGGGCCTGCACCGGTTCGCCGTCCAGATTCAGGGTCAGCGCCTTGGGCGCATCGATCTGCAGCCACGACAGCCGCGCCCGTGTGGCCAGCTGTTCCAGTGCGGCCTGGGTACCGGACTTCAGCATCTGGCCGAGGGTGGCGGCGACCTCCCCTTCCAGTTCCGGAAGCACGGTCACATCCAGCAGTCCATCATCGATCAGTGCCTGCGGGCACAGCTGCTGGCCACCGCCGGCCTGCCGGCCATTGCCGATGCCGAGCGCGATGAAGTCACCTTCCCAGGCGAAGTCCGGGCCGGACAGGCGCGCGGCGATCGGCTCGATGCGGCCCAGCTTGGCGATGCCGGTGATCACGTAGGCCAGCCCACCGAGCATCTTCTTCAAGCCGGCATCGGTCTCCACCGTCACCTGCGTGCCGAAGCCACCACTGGCGAGGTTGGCGCACCACCAGGGCGTGCCATCGGCATCCACGCGCAACAGGTCGATGGGCCGTGCCGGCACCTGGCCGATCAGCGCGAGGGCATCGCCGGGCTCGGTGGGAATGCCTGCCGACGTGGCGAAGTCGTTGGCGGTCCCCATCGGAATCAACGCCAGCGAAGGCAGCGCTTCTGCCGGTTCCTCACGATGGGCCAGCGTCTCGGCCACCGCGCTGAGCGTGCCATCGCCACCGGCCGCCACGATCACGTCCACGCCATGATGGATGGCCTCGGCAACGTAGCGTTCAGCGTCACCGTCTTCCCAGGTCACCCGCACCTCCAGCTGCACGCCCTGCCCGCGCCAATGGCCCACGGCGTCGCGCAGTTCATCGTTGCCAGCCGATTTGCCGTTGAGGATCAGGCGCCAGCGCGGGGTGGTCATGCGGTACTTCCAGGTCAGGGCGGCACAGGCTAGCAATGCACTGTTTGCCCGCAGTGAATGTCACGCAGGTGTCATTCAGCTGCTGGAGAATGGAAGGCCATAGCAGGGACGACGGATGGAGGCAGGATCAGCCTCCCACGCATGCAGCGAGGCCACGCCAGTGATTGGCGTGGCTTTTTTTTGGGGGTGGGTACCCAGGGAGCGAACCAAGGTTCGCACCCACCGGGTTGCGGTTCGCACCCGCCACACGCCTCACCCGTTGGCGAAATCGTGCAGCGCCTGCCCCTGCAGCCGGTACACGGTCCACTCATCCTGCGGTTTCGCGCCAGCAGCGGTGTAGAACTCGATGGCCGGAGTGTTCCAGTCCAGCACCGACCATTCGAAACGACCGCAACCCTCGGCCACGGCCTGGCGTGCGATGTACTTCAGCAACGCTTTGCCGGCACCGGCACCGCGCTTTTCCTGGCTGACGTACAGGTCTTCCAGGTAGATGCCCTTGCGGCCCAGCCAGGTGGAGTAGTTGTAGAAGTACACCGCATAGCCGATGGCCTCGCCGTCGGCCTCGCAGATCAGCGCGCGGGCGGTGGCGTCGGCGCCGAACAGGCTCTCGGCGATGCCGATCTCATCGGTCTGCACCGAATGCTCGGCCTTCTCGTAGATGGCCAGCTCGCGGATGAAATGCAGGATCAGGCCAGCATCGGCCACGGTGGCCGGGCGAATGTTCAACACGGCCACCGTACTCATGGCTCAGCCCCGTGCCGCAGCGACGTTCGCGCGCATCTGCGCGATCACGTCCTGGTAGCTGGTCCTGGCGTTGAAGATGGCCGAGCCGGCGACGAAGGTATCGGCGCCGGCGGCAGCGATCTCACCGATGTTGTCGGCCTTCACGCCACCGTCGATCTCCAGGCGGATGTCCTTGCCGCTGGCATCGATCATCTTGCGCACCACGCGCAGCTTGTCCAGCGCCGAGGGGATGAAGGCCTGGCCGCCGAAGCCCGGGTTGACCGACATCAGCAGCACCAGGTCCAGGTCATCCAGCACCCAATCGAGGATGTCCACCGGGGTGGCCGGATTGAGCACGATGCCCGGCTTGCAGCCCAGCGAGCGGATCAGCTGGATGGTGCGGTGCACGTGCCGGCTCGCCTCCGGGTGGAAGCTGATGTAGGTGGCACCGGCCTCGGCGAAGTCCGGAATGATGCGGTCCACCGGCTCGACCATCAGGTGCACGTCGATCGGCGCGGTGACGCCGTGCTTGCGCAGGGCCTGGCAGACCATCGGGCCGATGGTCAGGTTCGGCACGTAGTGGTTGTCCATCACGTCGAAGTGGACCCAGTCCGCACCGGCAGCGAGGACGTTGTCGACTTCCTCGCCGAGGCGGGCGAAGTTGGCGGACAGGATGGAGGGGGCGATGAGGCAGTGGGACATGGCCGGGCCTTGCAACGAGGGGAAAGTGGGTCAGCGCTTGCGCAGGGACTTGATGCGGTCGTAGGCGGCATTGATCCGCCGCGACTTCTGCTCGGCCTGCTGCTGCAGCTCGGGGGCGGCGCCGCCAAGCTTGTCGGGGTGGTACTGCGAGATCAGCTTGCGGTAGGCGCGTTCGATCTCGGCATCGGTGGCTTCGGAAGTCAGCCCCAGCTCCCGGTACGGGTTCTCCTTGTTCAGGCGGAACCAGTCCGAATCAAAGGCATGGCCGATCAGCAGGCCGACCACCGCGCCGAACAGCGGATTGGGCCGGAACAGCAGGGCGCCGGCGATGAATCCGAGCAGTTTTCCGTACCAGCGCATGGCGCTCCGGGGTCGACCGACGAAATGGACGCTCATTTTACGTCACAGCGGGCCCGGAGGGCTTTACACTAGGCCGCCCGCTGGTCAGCGGGCCCGCCGGGTCCGTTGGGCAGCCGTATCGACAACGCCCCAGGAGTGCCCGTGCCAACCACGCTGTTGCAATCCGATCTCCCCGGCCTGCCCTTGCGCCATCGCGGCAAGGTGCGTGATGTGTTCGATATCCCGCGCGAGCGGCTGCCAGCCGGAACCCCGCCGGGCGACTACCTGCTGATGGTGGCCACCGATCGCCTGTCGGCGTTCGACGTGGTCCTGCCCGACCCGATCCCGGGCAAGGGCGAGATGCTCTGCCAGGTCTCCAACTTCTGGTTCGCCAAGACCGCGCACCTGATGCCCAACCACCTGACCGGCATCGACGTGGCCAGCGTGCTGCCCGAAGGCGTGGACCCGGCCCTGTACGCCAAGCGCGCGGTGGTCACCCGCAAGCTGAAGCCGGTGCCGGTGGAAGCGATCGCCCGCGGCTACCTGATCGGCAGCGGCTGGAAGGATTACCAGCGCACCGGCAAGGTCAGCGGCATCGACCTGCCCGATGGCCTGCGCCAGGCCGAACAGCTGCCCGAGCCGATCTTCACGCCCTCGACCAAGGCCGCGGTCGGCGACCATGACGAGAACATCGATTTCGACGCGATGGTGAAGCAGGTCGGTGCGGAACTGGCCGAGCGGGTGCGCGACGCCACCCTGCGCATCTACAAGTTCGCCGCCGATTACGCCCGCGAGCGCGGCATCATCCTGGCCGACACCAAGTTCGAGTTCGGTACCGACGCCGATGGCCGGCTGTACATCATGGACGAGATGCTGACGCCGGATTCCTCGCGTTACTGGCCGGCCGACGAGTACGAAGTGGGCACCAGCCCGCCGAGCTACGACAAGCAGTTCGTGCGCGATTACCTGGAGACGCTGGACTGGGGCAAGACCGCCCCGGGTCCGAACATCCCGGCCGACATCATCGAGCGCACCCGCGCCAAGTACGCTGAGGCGCTGCAGCGCCTGGCCGGGATCAGCGTCGACTGACCCGCCTGCGCCCCCGGCCGGAAAGGCGGGGGGCGCGTTCGGTAGTGCCGGCCGCTGGCCGGCAACGTCGACGAACACCTGCAGCCAGGCATGGCCTGGCTCTACTGACGGGCCCGGCGGGAGTATGCTGGCCGCATGCAGACATCCACCGAGCTTGCGCGGCCGATCGACCGCTATTTCGCCAGCTACTCCGACGACCACCGCAACGTGATCAACCAGCGCATCCACGTGGTGGCGGTGCCGGCGATCCTGTGGTCGGTGGTGGCCCTGCTGTGGTGCCTGCCGCCGCTGATCCCCTGGTTCCAGTACGGCATCTGGTCGGCGTTCGCGATGTTCAGCGCCTGGTGCTTCTACAACAAGCTGTCGCGCCCCCTGGGCATCGGCATGCTCGTCCAGTTCTTCGTATTTGGCTGCCTGTGCCGCCTGCTGGAGGCCGAGATCGGCCTGCATGCGCTGCGCTGGCTGGCGGTGGGCGTGTTCGTGGCGGCCTGGATCGCGCAGTTCATCGGCCACACGTTCGAGGGTCGCAAGCCCAGCTTCCTGACCGACCTGACCTACCTGCTGATCGGCCCGGCCTGGGTGATGGCCAAGTTCTATCGCAAGCTCGACTGGCGCTACTGATCGCGGGCGGTCGACAGCGGCCGTCGTTTCCTGAACGGGCGAATTCCATCACCCACACTCCACGGCGGCCCTGCCAGCCTGCGCCGGTGACTCGCTCCCCGCTTCCCGTCCGTTGACGGCAGCCCCTGTGCGACAGGGCCTGCGGTCTCCCTGCGTGGGCGTAGGGTGTCCCCCAAGAGCAACCCGGGAGGGACCGCAGGAACGTGATGTTGCGCCGCAGAAAAAATGAATCAGCGAACGTTACATGCAATTGATCGCTGTTCGATGGGTTTCGGCGACATTTCGCAGCCTGTTATTCTCCCTGACCTGCTCGTGAATCATGGATTCCCTGCATGCTCCCCAGCCTGCCCCTGCTGCTGGCCCTGCCGTTCCTGATGGCAGCGGCTGTTGCGGCCTTCCCCCGTAGTTCGCGCTCGACTGCTGCCTGGCTGGCGGCACTGGCGCCGTTGGGCGGGCTGGCCATCCTCGGCTGGCTGACCCCGGCAGTACTCGATGGCCAGGTGGTCCGCACCCTGGTCCCCTGGCTTCCACAGATCGGGCTGGACTTCACCCTGCGCCTGGACGGGCTGGCCTGGATGTTCGCCGGGCTGGTGCTCGGCATCGGCGCCCTGGTGGTGCTGTATGCGCGCTACTACCTGAACCAGCAGGACAACGCGCACCGCTTCTACTGCTACCTGCTGCTGTTCATGGGCGCCATGCTGGGGATGGTGCTGTCGGGCAACCTGCTGTTGCTGATGATCTTCTGGGAGATGACCAGCATCAGCTCGTTCCTGCTGATCGGCTTCTGGTCGCACCGCCAGGACGCACGCGAAGGCGCGCGCATGGCGTTGGTGATCACCGGCGGCGGCGGCCTGGCCCTGCTCGGTGGCGTGCTGCTGATCGGCCGCATCGTCGGCAGCTTCGACCTGGATGTGGTGCTGGCCGCCGGCGAGCAGATCCGCGCCAGCACGCTGTACCCGTACGCCCTGTTCCTGGTGCTGGCCGGCATCTTCACCAAGAGCGCGCAGTTCCCGTTCCACTTCTGGCTGCCGCACGCGATGGCAGCGCCGACCCCGGTCTCGGCCTACCTGCACTCGGCCACCATGGTGAAGGCCGGCGTGTTCCTGCTGGCGCGGCTGCATCCGGCGCTGGCCGGCAGCGACCTGTTCTTCTATACGGTCAGCGGCATCGGCGCGCTGACCCTGCTGATCGGTGCCTGGAACGCGATCTTCCAGCACGACCTGAAAGGCCTGCTGGCGTACTCGACCATTTCCCACCTGGGCCTGATCACCCTGCTGTTCGGCCTGTCCACGCCGATGGCGGTGGTCGCCGGCGTGTTCCACATCCTCAACCACGCCACCTTCAAGGCCTCGCTGTTCATGGCCGCCGGCATCATCGATCACGAAACCGGCACCCGCGACATGCGCAAGCTGGGGGGGCTGCGCAGGCTGATGCCGTTCACCAGCGCGCTGGCGATCATCGCCTCGCTGGCGATGGCCGGGATCCCGCTGCTCAACGGCTTCCTGTCCAAGGAAATGCTGTTCGCCGAAGCGATTACGGCCGGCGGCCCGGGCATCATGCGCACGGCGGTGTCGATCGCGGCGTTGCTGGCAGGCGTGTTCGGCGTGGCGTACAGCCTGCGCTTCGTGCACGACACCTTCTTTGGCGCTGGCCCGCACGACCTGGACCGCGTGCCCCACGAGCCGCCGCGCTGGATGAAGGTGCCGGTGGAGCTGCTGGTGGTGATCTGTGTGGCGGTGGGCGTGGCACCGGCACTGACCGTCGCGCCGGTGCTGCACGCCGCTGCGGCCTCGATCCTCGGCACCGCCATGCCCGAATACAGCCTGGCGGTGTGGCACGGCTTCAACCTGCCGCTGGCGATGAGCGCGATCGGCGTGGTCGGTGGCGTGGCGCTGTACTTCGGCCTGCGCAGGCTGATCAACCTGCATGCCGTGACCAATGTCAGCACGGGCCGCAATGTGTTCCACGCCCAGCTGGACGCCGTGTCCGCGCTGGCGATGCGCCTGACCAATGGCATCGCCAATGGCAGCCTGCAGCGCATGCTGCTGGGCCTGGTGCTGGTGGCGATCGTGGTTGCCGCTGCGCCGTTCGTGGCCAACCCAGCCTCGCCGAACTGGACCGCGCCGCAGCCGATTCCGCTGCTGGGCTGGGCCCTGTGGCTGGTGATGATGGCCTGCGCGGTCGCCACCCTGCGCATCTACAAGCAGCGCCTGCTGGCGGTGCTGCTGGTCGGCGGCGTCGGCCTGATGGTGGCGCTGACCTTCGTGTTCCTGTCCGCACCCGACCTGGCCCTCACCCAGCTGCTGGTGGAGATGGTGACGCTGGTGCTGATGCTGCTGGGCATGAATTACCTGCCCGCGCAGTCCGGGCCTGAGCGGCCGCGCTGGCGCAAGCGCCGCGACGCGGTGATCGCGATCATCGCCGGTGCCGGGCTTGGCGCGCTGGCCTATTCGGCGATGACCCTGCCGCCGAACACCATGGCCGGCGAGCTGCTCGCCCGCGCGTTGCCCGAGGCCTACGGCCAGAACGTGGTCAACGTGATCCTGGTCGACTTCCGCGGCTTCGATACCTTCGGCGAGATCACCGTGTTCGGCATCGCCGCGCTGGTGGTGCATGCGCTGCTGCGGCGTACGCGGATGGCACCGGAGCAGATCATGCCCGGCCCGCCGATCAAGCTGCCGGTGCCGGCCGACCTGGCCCAGATCATGTTCCCGCTGACCCTGACCGTGTCGATTTTCCTGTTCCTGCGCGGGCACAACGCACCGGGTGGCGGCTTCATCGCCGGCCTGGTGTTGGCAGTGCCGCTGCTGATCCAGTATGTGATCCAGGGCACTGCATCGGTGGAGTCGCGCTTCGGCTTCGACTACATCCGCTGCATCGGCATGGGCCTGCTGATCGCCCTGCTCAGCGGCAGCGCCTCGATGCTGTTCGGCGTGCCGTTCCTGACCAGCGGCCATCTCGACCTGCACCTGCCGCTGATCGGCGACGTACCGCTGGCCAGCGCAATCGGCTTCGACATCGGCGTCTATCTGGTGGTGTTCGGCGGCGCCATGCTGATGCTGTCGATGATGGGCACGATCAAGCCGTCGCGAACCCGCACCGCCCGCAAGGGTGAGATCGACCTGCAACGCCGCTCGGCACGCACCGGGGAGATGCACTGATGGAACTGGCCCTGGCTACCGCGATCGGCATGCTGACCGCCATCGGCATCTACCTGCTGCTGCGTGCGCGCAGCTTCGATGTGATCCTCGGTATGACCTTCCTGTCCTACGCCACCAACCTGCTGATCTTCGCCGGCGGCCGCGTGGTGCTGGGCAAGGCGCCGGTGCTGCAGGAAGGCGTGGACAGCCACCTGGGCAACTACACCGACCCGCTGCCACAGGCGCTGGTGCTGACCGCGATCGTGATCGCCTTTGCGATGACCGCGGTGAGCATTGTGCTGGCCATGCGCAGCCGCAGCGACAACCACAGCGACCACGTGGATGCCCACGAGCCGGATGACGACCTGCAGGACGAGCGCGTGCCACCGCGCCAGGGCGAGGACCGCGCATGAACCACCTGGTGATCCTGCCGATCCTGATTCCGCTGCTGGGTGCGGCGCTGTCGCTGTTCGTCGAACACCGCCGCTATGGCCCCAGGGTGCAGCGGGCGGTGGCCTGGACCGCGCAGTCGGCGCTGGCACTGGCGGTCGGGTTGCTGTTTGCCACCACGGCCAGTGGTGAAATCAACGTCTACCTGCTTGGCGACTGGCCGTCGCGGCTGGGCATCGCGCTGGTGGCCGACCGGCTGTCGGCGTGGATGCTGCTGACCACCCTGCTGCTGGCCATTCCCTGCCTGCTGCACGCCTGCTCGGGCTGGGACCGCCGCGCGCCGCACTTCCATGCGCTGTTCCAGTTCCAGCTGGTCGGCCTCAACGGTGCGTTCCTGACTGGCGACATCTTCAACCTGTTCGTGTTCTTCGAAGTGATGCTGATCGCCTCCTACGGCCTGCTGCTCAGTGGTGGCCGCGGCCTCCGCATGCGCATCGGCCTGCATTACGTGGTGTTCAACGTCACCGCCTCGACCCTGTTCCTGGTCGCGCTGGGCCTGCTGTATGCCTCGCTGGGCTCATTGAACATGGCCGAGCTGTCGCAGCGCATCGCCGAGGTACCGCCGGCACAGCTGACCCTGGTGAAGGCGACGATGGGCCTGTTGCTGCTGGTGTTCTGCGCCAAGGCCGCGTTGATGCCGCTGTACCTGTGGCTGCCGGAAGCCTATTCGCGCGCGCCGGCCGCCGTGGCCGCACTGTTCGCGATCATGACCAAGGTCGGCCTGTACTCGGTGCTGCGCATCCAGATGCTGTGGTTCGGCGACGATGCCGGCGCGATGGCCGGCTACGGCCGCGACTGGTTGCTGTGGGCCGGCGTCGCGACGCTGGTGCTGGGCGGCCTCGGCGCGCTGGCCGCGACCCGCCTGCGCGTGCTGATCTCGTACCTGGTGATCGTGTCGGCGGCTACGCTGTTCATCGCCTTCTCGGTGGGCACGCCACAGGTGCTCTCGGCTGGCCTGTACTACCTGCCACACAGCAGCTTCGTCGCTGCCGCGCTGTTCCTGGTTGCCGACCTGATCCGCCGCCGTCGCGGTGGCGCCAGCGACCGCAAGGAAGTGGTCGCGCCGATGCCAGGCAAGGAGACGCCCGCCGTGCTGTTCCTGATCGGCGCGGTGTCGGTGGCCGGCCTGCCGCCGCTGTCCGGCTTCCTGGCCAAGGCTGCGCTGCTGGCCGGCATGCCGGCGCAGTACACCGGCCCGGTCTGGACCGCCGTTCTGGTCAGCAGCCTGCTGGTGATCATGGGCCTGACCCGGGGGGGCATCCGCCTGTTCTGGCGCGTGCCACCGGTCGATCCGGAAGCGCCGGTACCGCGCAAGGCGCGGCTGCGCCGGGTCGAGCTGTACGCGGCCTGCATCCTGCTGGCCTACGGCATCGGCATGACCCTGGCCGCAGCACCGCTGATGCGCTACACCGACGCCACCGCCGCGCAGCTGCTGCACCCCAGCGAGTACGTGCAGCAGCTGCGTGCGACTGCACCGGAGATCCGCCAGCCATGACCGCCCAGCGCTCCCTGTTCCGTCGCCTGATTCCGTCGCCGATGCTGAGCATCATGGTGGTGGCGTTCTGGCTGCTGATGTCCGACAGCTTCACCCTTGGCCAGATCGTGCTGGGCCTGCTGCTGGGCGTGGTGGTGCCGCTGTTCGCCGCGCGCCTGGACCGCGAGTTCGCCCGCATCGGCACCCTGCGCCCGTTGCCGAAACTGCTGTGCGTGACCCTGTGGGACATCCTGATGTCCAACATCCGTGTCGCCCTGCAGGTACTGGGGCCGGAGAAGAACATCCACCCCGGTTTCATCTGGCTGCCGCTGGACATTGCCAACATCCATGGCATCGCTGCGCTGACCAGCATGATCACGCTGACCCCGGGCACGGTCTCGGCCGCGCTCAGCGACGACCGCAAGTACCTGCTGGTGCACGTGCTGCACCTGGAGGACCCGCAGGACCTGATCGATACGATCAAGCGCCGTTACGAGGCGCCGTTGATGGAGATCTTCCCATGACCGGTTTTGAAGTCATCCAGACCACCCTGGTGGTGTGCATGCACGTGGTCGGCCTGGCGATGCTGCTGGCCACCTGGCGGCTGTTGCGCGGGCCGACCGTGCCCGACCGCATCCTCGCGCTGGACACGCTGTCGGTGACCGCGATCGCTGAGCTGATGCTGTTCGGCATGTACCTCAACTCGCCGATCTACTTCGAGGCGGCGCTGATCATCGCCATGCTCGGCTTCGGCAGCACCGTGGTGCTGAGCAAGTTCGTGCTGCGCCGGGACATCGTCGAATGATCACCGCGATCCAGATCGTCCTGTCGATCCTGCTGCTGTTCGGCTGCTTCTTCATCCTGGTCGGCGCACTGGGCCTGGTGAAGCTGTCCACCTTCTTCAAGCGCCTGCACGCACCGACCAAGGCCAGCACGCTGGGCGTGGGCTGCGTGCTGGTGTGCTCGGTGTGCTACCACATCTTCCTCGGCCAGGACCCGCAGCCACGCGAGCTGCTGATCACCGTGTTCCTGTTCATCACCGCACCGATCAGCGCGCACATGATGGCCAAGGCGGCGTTGTCGCTGCTGATGGAAACCCGCCCCAGCCTGCCGGGCAACGAGCCGGCCGCCGAGGAGCAGCTGCCGCCGCCGGAACCGGTGCGGGAAGAAGAAACCACGCAGAACCGGTAGTGCCGGCCGCTGGCCGGCAGGGTGACGCCCCGTGGGTGCCGACCGTTGGTCGGCACGAAATCGACTGCATCCACGCATGGCGTGGATCTACAACGCCGGTGCGCCGACCAGCAGCAGCTCCAGCACGAACCAGCCTACGAACGCGACCAGCAGGATCCCGCCTTCGCCACGACTGATCTTCAGGTCGCCGCGCAGCATCGGGTACAGCACCAGCGCGAACGCCAACAGCGCAGGCAGTTCCAGGCGCACGAACGAGGCCGGCAAGGCCAACGGCTGCAACATCGCCATCGCGCCGATCACCAGCAGCAGGTTGACCACGCTGGAACCCAGCACGTGGCCGAGCACCATGTCGCCATGCCCGCGACGCGAGGCGGCAATGGCGGTGGCCGCCTCGGGCAGTGCGGTGCCGATCGCCACCGGCAGCAGGCCGACCAGCAACGGCGTCCAGCCCAGTGCGGCACCGAAGTCGGCGGCAGCCCCCACCACCAGGCGCGCGCCCCAGTACAGAGTCAGTGCGGCGATCAACACGCGCAGCACGTTCAACGGCAGGCTGGTGCGGCTCAGCGCGGATTCGGCGATGGCTACCTGCACCTCGGCGCTCTCGACGCGGCCGCGGCGCAGCAGCAGCACCTGCACGACGATGAAGCCCGCCACCAGCACGCCGCCTTCCCAGCGCACCAGGTGACCATCCAGGCCGAACAGGATCAGCAGCACGGCGGCCGCCAGCAGCGACCACCACAGCACCGCCTGCAGGCGCGCGCGCAGCAGCAGGGGGGCGGCGACGGGGGCCACCGCCAGGGTCAAGCCCAGATTGACGATGCTGCTGCCCACTGCATTGCCCAGTGCCAGCTCCGGTTGGCCGACCGCCAGCGCACGTGCGTTGACCGCCAGTTCCGGCAACGAGGTGGTCACGCCGAGCAGCAGCAGCCCGGCAGTGAACGGGCTGGCCCCGAAGCGCTGGGCCAGGCCAGAGACGGCCTTCACGATGGAGTCCCCGCCCAGTGCCAGCAGCAGCAGGCCGAGCAGGAACCAGGCAATGGCAATGGCGATCATCGAGCACTCCCCAGCAGTGGTGGCGCGATTCTACGCTTGGCCCGAGCGCATGGCTGGGCGATGGATCAAGGATCAGCCACAGCCTTCCGCATAGTCGACCTGCGGGGTCTGCCCGACCCGCCAGGCCCCCACCCGGCCATCGGCACCGAGCGCGAAGTCGATCACTGCCCCGCCCTCCTGCGCCGGCCGCACGCGCAGGTGCTGGGCCTTCTCGTCGTACTTGTCGGGACCGACGTCTGCGCGCTCGGGATACAGCACCTGCAGCTCGCCCAGGGTCATGCCGACCTTGCCGCCGCCCGGTGCGGTGATGGCGGCGCTGCGCACGTCGTAGCGCACCAGCTTGCGGCCTTCGATCATCAGCCGCGGGTCCTCGGCATCCTGCGGGCGAAGGAAGTAGCAGCCGTCGTTGCCGTCGTCGGCGGACAGCGGCTTGCCGGCGGCATCGGTGCCCAGCCCCTGCAGTGGCGTGCCAAAACCACTGCGGACTTCGGCGATGCCGGTGCCCAGCTTCGCACCCGCGAAGCCGTCCAGGCGGGCCGGACTGTCCTTGCGGAGGTCGTTCGCCGGGCGGGCCGCCAGATCAGGATCCGTCGACTGGGCCGGACCGGTCGCCGAGGCGGTTTCCGCCGGGGTATCGCTGCCGCTGCCGGCGGCGCCCTGCTTGTCGGGGCCGCCACTGCATGCGGCGAGCGAAAGGAGCAACAGACCAGCAATCGGGAGGTGCTTCATCGGTGCGGTTCCCTGGCACGAAGGTAGCTGCACGCTAGCGCAGCGCGCGTGCAGAGGCTGCATTGTCATCGCGGTTTCATCGCCCTCGTTCAGGCTCGGCATGCACCGACCTGGCTGTCCCTTCCATGCAACCGCGCAAGACCGAACTCGCCCGAACCGCGCTGCAGGCCCATCGCGCGCCGCTGGACATGCGCCAGCGCCGGTTGCTGATCCTGTGCGACGGCCAACGCAGCATCACCGACCTGACCGGTCTGCTCGGCCAGGATGCGCCCGCGATGGTCATCCAGCTGGTGCAGGCCGGCTACCTGAGCACCGGCACCGGTGCCGCAGCCCCGCCACCGCCGCCGGCAGCCACGGTAGAGCCGCAGCCCGCGACACCTGCCGCAGCTGCTGCCACAGCGGTCGAACGCCGCCGCTCGCTGGTGTCCGCGCGCATCTATGTGCTGGGCATCCTGGAAATGCAGCGCCACCCGCAGGCGGCGGCGCTGTTCCGCGACCTGCAGCAGGCACGCGCCGAAAGTGAAGTACTGCAGGTGCTGCACTCGGCGATGCGGATGCTGCCCGGGCTGACTTCGGAAGGCTATTGCCAGCGTGTACGCCAACGCCTGCTGGAAGCGCTGCCGTTGGAGCACTGCGACGCGTTCGCCGAGGTGGCCTGAAGAAAAAGGGGACGGAGGGGATTAAGTCGTTTCAAGCACACGTGTGCTGATTGCGGCTTAATCCCCTCCGTCCCCTTTTTCGGGTCAGCGGAAGTTGTTGCGCAGGCCGTTCCAGCACTGCTGGTAGTCGCCCTGACGGTGGCCGGCGGCCAGGGCCTGTGCGGTCGGGCGGATCACCGCGCGGGTCTCGAACATGAAGGCCATCGTGTCCTTGATCACGTCCGCCTTGGACAGATCGGCATTGGATGCCTTGTCGAAGGTCGGCGCGTCCGGGCCGTGGCCGCTCATGCAGTTGTGCAGCGATGCGCCGCCCGGCACGAAGCCTTCGGCCTTGGCATCGTAGGCACCGTGCACCAGGCCCATGAATTCGCTGGCGATGTTGCGGTGGAACCACGGCGGGCGGAACGTGTTCTGCGCCACCAGCCAGCGCGGCGGGAAGATCGCAAAATCCATGTTGCTGGTTCCCGGCGTGTCGCTGGGCGAATGCAGCACCAGGAAGATCGACGGATCCGGGTGGTCGTAGCTGATCGAGCCAATGGTGTTGAAGCGGCGCAGGTCGTAGCGGTACGGCGCGTAGTTGCCGTGCCAGGCCACCACGTCCAGCGGCGAATGGTCGATCGGCGCACGCCACAGGCGGCCCTCGAATTTGGCGATCAGCTCGAAATCGCCATCGACATCCTCGAACGCCGCGTGCGGGGTTTCGAAGTCGCGCGGATTGGCCAGGCCGTTGGAACCGATCGGGCCAAGGTCAGGCAGCTTCAGCAGCGCACCGTAGTTCTCGCAGATGTAGCCGCGGCTCGGGCCATCGGGCAGTTCAACGCGGAACCGCACGCCGCGCGGGATCACCGCGATCTGCTGCGGCTCGATCTCGATCACGCCCAGCTCGGTCAGCAGGCGCAGCGCGCCCAGCTGCGGCACGATCAGCAGCTCACCGTCGGCATCGTAGAAGTAGCGGCCGACCATGTCGCGGTTGGCAGCGTAGAGGTGGATGCCCACGCCAGCATGCGCATCGGGCGAACCGTTGCCCCCCATCGTGTACAGGCCTTCGACGAAGTCGGTCGGCAGCTCCGGCAGCGGCAGCGGACTCCAGCGCAGCTGGTTCGGCGAGGCCGGCTGTGCGCCGAAATCACATTGCAGCTGCGACTGCGCGAACGGGGTGAACTCGCCATGGGTCACCGCCGGACGGATCCGGTACAGCCAGCTGCGGCGATTGCTGCCGCGCGGCGCGGTGAAGGCGGTGCCGGTCAACTGTTCGGCGTACAGGCCGTGGGCCACCTTCTGCGGCGAGTTCTGCCCGACCGGCAGCGCGCCGGCGACGGCCTCGGTGGCGAACTCGTTGCCAAAGCCGGACTGGTAGCCGCGGGCGATGATGGCGGGGGACATGGGAACTCCAGAGATGGCCGGCCAGCGGCCGGCACTACCATTCGGACAGGCAATGTCGACCGGAAGCCGACATTGCCTGCAGACCTTACAGCACGCCGCGGCGGATCTGGTCGCGCTCGATGCTCTCGAACAGCGCGGTGAAGTTGCCTTCGCCGAAGCCTTCGTTGCCCTTGCGCTGGATGATCTCGAAGAAGATCGGGCCGATGCAGTTCTGGGTGAAGATCTGCAGCAGCTTGCGCTGGTGGGTTTCCGGGTCGGCGTCGATCAGGATCTTGTTCCTGGCCAGGCGCGGCACGTCTTCACCGTGGTTGGGCACGCGCTGGTCGATCACGTCGAAGTAGGTTTCCGGCGTATCGAGGAAATCCACGCCCTGCGCGCGCATCGCTTCAACGGTCTCATAGATGTTCTCGGTGAAGCAGGCGATATGCTGGATGCCCTCGCCCTTGTACGCGTCCAGGTACTCGTTGATCTGGCTCTTCGGGTCGGACGATTCGTTCAGCGGGATGCGCACGATGCCGTCCGGCGCGGTCATCGCCTTGGACACCAGGCCGGTCTTCAGGCCCTTGATGTCGAAGTAGCGGATCTCGCGGAAGTTGAACAGGCGCTCGTAGTAGTCCGACCACTGCTGCATGTTGCCGAAGTACAGGTTGTGGGTCAGGTGGTCGATGAAGGTCAGGCCGAAGCCCACCGGGTGCAGGTCGGCACCGGCGATCGGCTCGTAGTCGCCGTCGTAGACGCTGCCGGCCGCGCCGTAGCGGTCGACCAGGTACAGCATGCAGTCGCCGATGCCCTTGATGACCGGTGCGCTGACCGCCTTGCTGTCCGGCTTGAAGGCGATGGCTTCGGCGCCGTTGCCCAGCGCGGCCTGGTAGACCTCCTGGCCCGGCTTCTTGAAGCGGATGGCGAAGCCGCAGGCGCACGGACCGTGCTTTTCGGCGAAGTCGGCGGCGAACGAATCGGGGTCTTCATTGACCAGGAAGTTGACGTCGCCCTGGCGATAGACGGTAATCGGACGCTGCTTGTGCTTGAGCACCGCGCTGAAGCCCATCTTCCGGAAGTACTCGTGCAGCTCCTGGCCGCGGCCGGCCGGGGCGGCGAATTCGACGAACTCGAAACCGTCGATGCCCATCGGGTTCTCGAAGGTGGTGACCTGCATGCCGGGGTTGGGGTGCGAGGCGGTCGGGACTGCGGTATTCATGGCGTGGCTCCGAATCGGTACCGCATCGGTACAAACCAGGTGCGGGCAGGTAGGGACCCGGCGAGAATGCAGGGTCTGGACCTACCCCTTATAGTTACACTTGAAACCACCAGCAAGGTGCACCGCAACATGAGCCCCGATCCCGCCTCGACCCGCCTGCGTGCCTCGCACGTCCTGCTCGACCTGGAACAGTTCCTGCCGTATCGGCTGAGCGTGCTGTCAAACCGGGTCAGCGGCAACATCGCCAAGCTGTACGGCGATCGTTACGGTCTGGCGATCCCCGAGTGGCGGGTGATCACCATCCTGGCGCTGTACCCGGGCTCCTCGGCCAGCGAGGTCTCCGACCGCACGGCGATGGACAAGGTGGCGGTCAGCCGCGCCGTGGCCCGCCTGCTGGAGCGCGGCTTCATCAAGCGCGAGACGCATGGCGACGACCGCCGCCGCTCGGTACTGGCGCTGTCGGCCGCCGGTTTCGAGGTGTACGAGACCATCGCGCCGATGGTGATCGAGATCACCCGCAAGCTGATGTCGGTGCTGAGCGAGGAGGAAGAGCAGGTGCTGGAAAAGCTGATCCTGCGCCTGGCCGGCGAAGGCCTGGAGCGGATGGGCGAAGGGGTCTGAAAGAAAAAGGGGACGGAGGGGATTAAGTCGTAACGAGCACAGGTGTGCCTGAAACGACTTAATCCCCTCCGTCCCCTTTTTTCAGCTCAGGTGCTTGCGCCGTGCGTGGATCCACGGCACGGCCAGTGCTGCGATGGCGCCGCCGGCGAAGCCCAGCGAGGCGGCAACCGTGGCGGCTTCGACGGCCCCGGGCAGCGCCAGCGCCGCAGCCACCAGCAGCAGCGACGGCAGGCCGACGAAGGTGCCCAGGAAGAAATGCCAGCGCGGTGACCATGTATTGAGCTGCAGCAGGCTGACCGGTTGCCAGGCGTCGGACGCGGCATCCTCGGCGATCTTCGCCACTACCTTGCCCAGATCCACTTCCGGCAGCGCGCGCCCCGGGCGGACGGTCGCCAGCAGTTCGGCCACGGCCTCCACCGGTGGGAAGCTGGACGGCCACGCCACCGGGGCCGGCACGCCGTAAGCGGTCAGCAGCGGCACGCTCAGCCACGGCGCCACCAGCGGGCGCATGCGGCGGCGGCCATGCACGCACCAGATCTGCGGCTGTCCATGCGCGGTGACGTTGTACAGCGCCAGTTCGTTGGCGGGCGGATAACCCAGCATGGTCACCCGCGCCGCCAGACTGTCCTGGCCCATCGCACGCAGGAAGCCCGGGCGGCTGCGCCCTTCCTGCATCCACGCCAGGCCCAGCGCACCCACCAGGTACGCCTCCGCCGCGTCCTTGCTGCCCGCAGTGGCGCGCTCATCACTGGCCAGGTACCACGCCAACGACTTCGGCTCGGCGACATCCTCCAGGCCCCATCGGCTGTCATCCCCCAGCACGTGCCGCACCGGCAGGCGGGCAGGCGCAGTTTCGCCACGCTCCCCGGTCTGCAGGAACGGCAGCACGCCCTGGATGAAGGTGGACAGCTCGATCGCGCGCGCGCCATGGCCCTGCCATTCCGGCGGCAGCAGCCCGGCCAGCTGGCCCTCGGCCGCCAGCGCATCAAGCCGCGCCTTCTGCTCGACCAGATTCTGCACCGCGCCCTTCAGCACCACGTTGTCGGGCAGCGCGATCTGCGGCAGGCGGTGGCGTGGTGGTGCCAGTTCGACGGTTTCCTCGCCGGTGCCGGCGTCGTCCAACAGGGTTTCCTGCGCCGGCAGGGTCACGCCTTCGCCTGCCCCACCCTCGGCCAGGTGGCTGGCAGGTTCGGGCAATCGTTCGGCGTGGTCGCTGTGCATGGGCGTTCCGGTAGGTTGCGTCGACGGGGCGTCGACTGAAGTCCTTGCCGGTAACGGCGAGCGCGTTGCGAAGTTGAGATGCCGATTCAGGGAGTGTGACGGCGCGCGCAGTAGAGCCACGCCATGCGTGGATGCGACCCGGCATCAGTGCCGGCCAGCGGTCGGCACCCACCGGGGTAGGCGGCCAGCGGTCGGCCCCCACCACAGCTGCCGGCCAGCGGCCGGCACTACCCTACTCCGGTTTATCAGGTGCCCACTGCTTGAGGAACGCGCTCACCCGCGCAGGCTGGAAGGCTTCGCCCCTGCGCAGTTCGCCGGTGGCCTGCGAGACCAGCAGGCTGCCATCGGCGTCCAGTACCAGCAGGTGCGGGTAGTCGCGCTCCATCACCGGGAACTGGGCGAAGAAGGCGGTGTTGGGCTGTTCGTCGCTGGCGTTGACCTTCACCCACACGTAGTGGGCGTCGCGGAAGCGGCGCAGGTCGCCGTTGCCCTCGACCATTTCGTCCAGCGCCCGGCAGCGATCGCAGGCGGCGTTGCCGATCTCGAGCAGGATGCGCTTCTTGCCGCGCTGGGCTTCCACCTTGGCGGTGGCCAGGTCATCGGCGGGGTCGCGGGCCGGGTCGAACTGCGCGCCGAGCCCGGCGATGGCGGCAATGTCCGCCGCCACCGGGGTGTTGCCCGAGGCCACCGGTTCGCTGGGGTCAGCGACCGGCGGCTCGGTGGGCCGGGTATCCAGGGGCTGCGTGGGCTCGGCGGTGGCAGGCGGTTGCGGTTGGGAACAGGCGCCGATCAGCGCCGCACAGACCACCACCATTGCACCACCGAGCTTGCTGCGCATGCCTTCTACCCTCGCTTCATTACTTGACGCCGTGCATCAGCTTGTTGATCAGCGGGGCGATCAGGAACAGCACCACGCCGGAGCCGATCAGGGCCCAGAACCCGAAGGTATACCCCTTCAGGGCCGACTCGACCGTCATGCCGCCTTCACCACTGACCACACCAGCGAAGATGCCCGACAGGTTGTTGCCGATGCCGGTGGACAGGAACCAGCCGCCCATGCCGAAGCCGACCAAGCGCACCGGGGCCAGCTTGGTCACCATCGACAGGCCGATAGGCGACAGGCACAGCTCACCCACCGACTGGATGACGTAGACCATGAACAGGGTCCAGAACGGGATCTTGCCGTCCACCACCATCTGCGACAGGGCGAACATCAGCAGCGCGAAGGCGGCGCCGTTGAACAGCAGGCCCAGGCCGAACTTGCGCGGGATGGACGGATTGGCGCGGCCCATCGCCACCCAGATCCAGGCGATGACCGGGGCCAGGGTGATGATCGCCACCGAGTTGACCGACTGGAACCACGCGGTCGGGAAGGTCCAGCTGCTGAACTGGCGGTTGACGATGTTCTCGGCCAGGAAGGTGAACGAGCTGCCGGCCTGCTCGAAGAACATCCAGAACATCACGTTGAAGGCGAAGATGATCAGCATGGCGATCACGCGGTCGCGCTGCACCTTGCCTTCGCGGATGCCCTCGACCAGCAGCAGGATGGCCAGCGCGGTGAACATCGCGCCGAGGATCCAGGCCAGCGCGGTGGCGCCGGTGGCCAGCAGGAAGTACGCGACCGGGATGGCGACCACGGCACCGGCCAGCACCATGATGATGCGGCCGAAACCTTCCGCGCCGGCCGGCGGTGCGCCGATGCCCTTCAGGCCGGCACGACCGATGTAGAACCACACCAGCGAGATCAGCATGCCCACGCCCGAGGCGATGAACACGACCTTGTAGGACGGCATCGCATCGGTACCGAACACCTTGCGGGCCAGGTACTCGGTCAGCACCGGGGCGATCATCGCGCCGATGTTGATGCCCATGTAGAAGATGGTGAAGCCCGAATCGCGGCGCTCGTCCTTCAGGCCGTACAGCTTGCCGACCATGGTCGAGATGTTGGGCTTGAACAGACCGTTGCCGACGATGATCGTGGCCAGGCCGAGCTTGAAGATGTGCTCCTGCGGAAGCGAGATCATGAACAGGCCGGCGGCCATGATGATCGCGCCGGTCAGGATCGAGCGCTGGTAGCCCAGTACCCGGTCGGCCACGTAGCCGCCGAAGATGGCCGCGGCGTACACCAGGGCCAGGTAGGCGCCATAGATGCGGCTGGCGTCGCCTTCACCGGCAGCGCTGCCGTTGTAGAACTGGGCAACGATGTAGAGCACCAACGCCCAGCGGATGCCGTAGAACGCAAAGCGTTCCCAGAACTCGGTCATGAACAGCATCCACAACGGGCGCGGGTGGCCCAGCGTGGTCTTGAAGTCCGGCAGTGCCGGCTCTGGGGTGTTCGCAGTGGCGTTTACGCTCATGCGGATTTCCTGGTTCGGTGGATGACGAGCACGTCCGCTGTGCAGTTGGAGCAACGCGCGAGGATCACCGACTTCTGGCGTTCACGTCAAATACACGCCGTTTGAGGCAGGTGGCAGCCTGCTCCCTGAACTTGCATCTGAAACGATCCAGCCGCGGGCCGGGAACCAAGCTGAATGGGGATCAGCCCAGCGCTGCCGGGGGCGCGGCCTGCAGGCTGGTGCGCACCTGGAACAGCTCGGGGAAGAAGGTCAGTTCCAGCGCCTTGGCCAGGAAGCCCACGCCGGACGAACCGCCGGTGCCACGCTTGAAGCCGATCACCCGCATCACGGTGCGCATGTGTCGGAATCGCCACAGCTGGAAAGCCGTCTCCAGGTCCACCAGGTCCTCGCACAGCGCATACTCGCGCCAGTAGCGGTCGGTGTCCTGGTAGATGCGCTCGAAGACCGGCTGCAATGCGTCGTCGGCCACGTGTGGCTGGGTCCAGTCGTGGGCCTCGTAGACCGCCGGCACGGCATGGCCGAAGCGGGCCAGGTACTTCAGGAATTCCTCGTACAGGCTGGGCGCCTCCAGCACGGTGCGCAGCTGCGCCTGCCCGGCCGGGTCATGCTCGAACACCTGCAGCATCTGCGCGTTCTTGTTGCCCAGCAGGAATTCGATGTAGCGGTACTGCAGCGACTGGAAGCCCGACGACGGGCCCAGCACGTCGCGGAAGCCCATGTACTCGGACGGGGTCAGCGTTTCCAGCACCGACCATTGCTCGGTCAGCTGGCGCAGCACCTGCTTGCTGCGCGCCAGCACCTTGCGGCACTGCCAGACTTCATCGCGCTGCAGGAAGCCGATTGCGGCACGCAGCTCATGGCCCAGCAGCTTCAGCCACAGCTCCGAGGTCTGGTGCTGGATGATGAAGAGCATCTCGTCATGGTGCGGCGGGCTGGACAGCGGCTGCTGCGCGCTGAGCAGCTGGTCCAGCCGCAGGTAGCCGCCGTAGGTCAGGCGTCCCTGCAGGTCGGTGTGGATGCCGGCTTCGAGATCGCGTTGGTTGTTGTCGACGGACATGGGCGGGACCAGATCGGGGGCGGCAAGGGTAGCGCGTTGCCGCCGCGCTGGCAGCCGCCCGGTCCATACCGGGGCGTGCGGCTGGCCGTGGAGCATCGGCCGACCACCGGCCTGCGCGTGGAACCGTCCGCGCCGTTGTACCGGCAGTCAGCCAGAGGCGTATTCTGATGCTTTGCAGCAACGACTGAATACGTTGTTGTTATTGGCCCCCCACCCGCCGGCAGGGGTAAAACGGGGAATCTCCGTGTTGCGGCGCAGGAAGGCTATTCCGTACGCGTTCCTTAACATGGCGATTCATATCATTTGTAACTTCTCTGTCGAAGGTGCAGTACGCAATGACGGTTGCCGCTGAATTCAAGATCGAATACCTGCAGTACCTGGACACGGACGGCACGCTCGTCCGTGACGACCTGCCCGTGTCGCTGCGCGACCCCAAGGTCCTGGTACCGCTGTTCAAGCAGATGCTGTTCGTACGCACGTTCGACAGCAAATCCATCGCGCTGCAGCGCACCGGCAAGCTCGGCACCTATGCCGCCTGCCTGGGCCATGAAGCCGCGCACGTGGGTATCGGCGCGGCGATGCAGAAGGACGACGTGTTCGCGCCTTCGTACCGCGAGTATGGCGCGATGTTCATGCGTGGCGTGCGCCCGCACGACGTGCTGATGTACTGGGGCGGCGACGAACGCGGCAACGATTACGGCGGCAACGCGGCCAGGGACTTCCCGTTCTGCGTGCCGATTTCCACCCAGTGCCTGCATGCGGCAGGTGCCGCGCTGAAGTTCAAGCTCAACAAGGAACCGCAGATCGCCGTGGCCGTGTGCGGCGACGGTGGCAGCTCCAAGACCGACTTCTACGCGGCACTGAACTCGGCCGGCGCCTACAAGCTGCCGCTGATCCTGTGCATCGTCAACAACGGCTGGGCCATCTCGGTGCCGCGTTCGGCCCAGACCGGTGCCGAAACGCTGGCGCAGAAGGGCCTGGCGGGCGGCCTGCACTGCCTGCAGGTGGACGGCAACGACCTGATCGCGGTGCTGGCGGCAATGGAACAGGCGCGCGAACGTGCGCTGGCCGGCGACGGTGGCACCGTGCTGGAACTGATGACCTACCGCCTGTCCGACCACACCACCGCTGATGACGCGCGCCGCTACCGCGACGATGCCGAAGTGAAGGATGCCTGGCAGCGCGAGCCGATGCTGCGCCTGCGCAAGTACCTGATCAACGCCGGGGTGTGGAGCGAGGAAGAAGAAGCCGCCTGGACCGCCGAGTGCGGCGCGCGCGTGGACGAGGAAGTGAACCTGTACCTCAACACGCCGGTGCAGCCGGTCGAGGCGATGTTCGACTTCCTGTATGCCGATCCGCCGCCGGACCTGCTGGCCCAGCGTGCCCAGGCGATCGCCCTGGAGAAGCGCCATGGATGAGATCAAGAACGGCGCGCCCGGCGCGCACACCAACGCCGCCGACAGCGCTGCAGTCGCGCGCGGAGATGACAGCATGACCACCACCCCGATCACCCTCATCGAAGCCATCACCCAGGCGCTGGCCTGGGAGCTGGAACACGATCCGTCGGTGCTGGTGCTGGGCGAGGACGTGGGCGTCAACGGCGGCGTGTTCCGCGCCACTGCCGGCCTGCAGCAGCGCTTCGGCTCGGACCGCATCCTCGACACCCCGCTGGACGAAACCACCATCGCCGGCCTGACCATCGGCCTGGCCGCACAAGGCATGAAGCCGGTGGCCGAAGCCCAGTTCGATGGCTTCATGTACCCGATGGTCGACCATATCGTCTGCCACGCCGCACGCCTGCGTTACCGCACGCGTGGCCGCCTGCACTGCCCGATGGTGCTGCGCGTGCCGTGGGGCGGTGGCATCCGCGCGCCGGAACACCACAGCGAAGCCAACGAGGCGATCTTCACCAACGTGCCGGGCCTGCGCGTGGTGCTGCCGTCGTCGCCGCAGCGTGCCTACGGCCTGCTGCTGGCCGCGATCCGCGAGCCGGATCCGGTGATCTACATGGAGCCCAAGCGCATCTACCGCCAGTACAAGGAAGTGGTCGTCAACGACGGCGAAGCCTTGCCGCTGGACGTCTGCTTCGTGCTGCGCGACGGCACCGACGTGACCCTGGTGACTTGGGGCGCGCAGGTGAAGGAAGCCCTGGAAGCGGCCGACAAGCTGGCCGGGGAAGGCATCAGTGCCGAAGTCATCGACGTGGCCACGCTGCGCCCGCTGGACTTCGCCACCATCGCCGAATCGGTGGCCAAGACCGGCCGCTGCGTGATCGTGCAGGAGGCCCCGAAGACCGCGGGCTTCGGCGCCGAGATCGCCGCGCGCCTGGCCGAGGAATCGATCTACGACCTGCTGGCCCCGGTCGAGCGCGTCACTGGCTACGACACCCACATTCCGCTGTTCCGCCTGGAAATGAAGTACCTGCCGAGCGTTGAGCGGATCGTGGCGGCGGCCAAGCGCGCGGTGGCGGCCGGCTGACATGCGGGCCCGCCTTCTGGGGGCTTACCGCAGCCAGTATCCCAACCCGCTCCGGTTCCACACCGGCCAGATCGTCGAAGTAGGTGTACGTGACGAGGAATGGCCGGCGTTTGCCTGGGTACGCACCAACGATGGGCGCGCTGGATGGGCGCCCATCGCCTGGTTGCAGCTGCTGGACGAGGGTCGCGCCGAAGCCCTGTGCGACTACGACGCCCGCGAGCTGGATGTGGAAAGCGGCGAGATGGTGAAGCTTCATCACGAACACGGCGGGTGGTGGTGGTCCGAGCGCGCCAATGGCGCGACGGGTTGGCTGCCGGCCCGCGAACTGGAACTGCTGGAAGAGAACTGCAAATGAGCCAGACCAAGAACTTCAACCTGCCCGACCTGGGCGAAGGCCTGCCGGACGCGACCATCGTCGAGTGGTTCGTCAAGGAAGGCGATGTGATCAAGCTGGACGAGCCGCTGGTGTCGATGGAGACCGCCAAGGCCGTGGTGGAAGTGCCCTCGCCGTTCTCCGGCAAGGTGCTGAAGCTGTCCGGCGCTGCCGGCGACATCATCCCGACCGGTTCGGTGCTGGCCAGCTTCGAACTGGACCCGAACCTGCCGCAGCGCGCCGATGGCCAGGACACCGGCCACAGCCATGGTCACGCCGCACCGGCGGCGCCGGCTGCCGCACCGACCCCGCCGCCGCTGCCGGCTGCGGCCGCTCCGGTTGCCGCCGAGGACGCCAAGCCCGCCGCGGCCGAGCGTGACGACGCCGGTACCGTGGTCGGCGCGATGCAGAGCTCCAATGCCGTGCACGCCGAGCAGGCACTGGCCGTCGGTGGCGTCAAGGCCGTGCCGGCCGTGCGTGCGATGGCGCGCAAGCTGGGCGTGGACCTGAGCCGCGTGGCCGCTACCGGCACCGATGGTGCGGTGACCATGGCCGACGTCAAGCAGGCCGCCGCCAACGGCACCGCCAAACTCGGCGCCGCCCCGGCACCGGTTGCCGCCGCGTATGCCGCGCCCACCCCGGCGCAGGTGTCTGCCCCGGTGCAGAGCGAAGCCCGCACCCCGCTGTCTGCGGCCGGCAAGCCGATGCGCACCCAGCCGCCGGGCGTGGTCGCCAAGGGCCAGCCGGAACCGCTGAAGGGCGTGCGCCGCAACATGGCCCGCGTCATGGCCGATGCGCACAGCAAGGTCGTGCCGACCACGCTGAACGACGACGCCGACATCCACGCCTGGCTGCCGGGCAACGACGTCACCGCCCGCCTGGTTCGCGCCATCGTCATTGCCGCACAGAAGGTGCCGGCCATGAACGCCTGGTTCGACGGTGAAGCGCTGACCCGCACCCTGCACGCCCAGGTGGACATCGGCATCGCCGTGGACACCGACGACGGCCTGTTCGTGCCGGCCCTGCGCAATGCCGACATGCTCGATGCACGCGGCATCCGCGAAGGCGTCAACCGCCTGCGTGAGCAGGTGGAATCGCGTTCGATCGCCGCCTCGGAACTGAGCGGCTACACCATCTCGCTGTCCAACTTCGGCATGTTCGCCGGCCGCTACGCGACCCCGGTCGTGGTGCCGCCGTGCGTGGCCATCGTCGGTGCCGGCCGTGCCCGCCACCAGATGACCCCGGTGATGGGCGGCGTGGAAGCGCACAAGGTAATCCCGCTGTCGGTCACCTTCGACCACCGCGCGGCTACGGGTGGTGAAGCCGCCCGCTTCCTGCGCGCGATGATGGACGACCTGGCGCTGGCCAGCTGATCGGCCCCCTCTGAAACACAGGAAACGCCGGGCAATGCCCGGCGTTTTTTTGTGCCGCTCTATTGTAGAGCCGAGCCCTGCTCGGCTGCCTTGCAATATATCCACGTCATGCGTGGATGAAGGCAAGAAGCAAGCCGAGCATGGGCTCGGCTCCACAGATCGCCTGCGATCAATCGCGCGCGACCATTCCCTCGGCACGGCTGTACACACGCAGGCGATGGCCATCCGGGTCGGCGCCGACGAAGGTGTGGCCGAATTCCAGCGTCACCGGCGCCTGCAGGATCTGCACGCCGAGGGCGCGCCACGCATCGTGCATCTGCTGCACGGCGTCGGGGTTGGCGACCACCATCGCCAGTTCGGCGGCACCGGCCTGCGCGGACACCGGAGGCTGCACGTCATCGCGCTGCCACAGGCCGAGTGCGGCACCATCACCGAGCAGGAACAGCGCAAAGCCGGGCGACTGTTCAACCGGTGGTTTGCCGAGGATGCCACTGTAGAAGGTTGCGCTGGTGGCGACGTCGTGCACGTACTGCAGCAGGGTGCTGGGTGTGAACATGGGGAAGCTCCGTTGTTGGGAGCGTTCATGGTGGTACGGGCCTGCTGACAGATTCTGTCAGCAGATTTGTCTGTCGGTAGAGTCGACTGTTAGTCGACTGCTCTTCCTTCAGCCTGCTTGAAACCCCGCGCTGCGCGCGATAGTCGACTAACAGTCGACTCTCCCCCCGCTCCCCGCTGTTGCTGTGGCTATGAGCGATCCAGCCAGTCGGGTGCAATGCCCTGGGCCTTCTGCCAGCGCCGCAGCAGGGTGGCGCGCGGCACGCGGTAGCAGTCCTCCAGCACACGCACCTGGCGGATGCGATCCAGCCGGAAATGGCGGAAATCCTCGCGGTGCTCGCACCACGCCGCCAGCATCGGCACCTCATCGAAGTAGCCCAGCGCGAACGGCCAGACGACGCGCGCGCTGCGCTGGCCGTGCGCATCCTCGTAAGCGAACTTCAGGCGCTGCTGCGATCCCACGGCTTCGCGCACGGCCTGCAGACGCGCGGGGGGAACCTTGCTCCCCGCGCGCGAAGGGCCAACGCGCAGGCCACTGTCACGCAATGCCTCGCGGCGTGCCGCGGGCAACACATGGGCGATACGCGCCAGGGCATCACGTGCGGCCTCGGCCAGCGCCGGCTCGGTGCGCGCGGCGACCCAGCGCAGGCCCAGCACCAGCGCGTCGATCTCGGCCGGTGGCAGGGTCATGGGAGGCAAGGTATCGCTGGGTGCCAGCTGGTAGCCGACGCCGGCCTCGCCACGCAGGTCGGCGCCCTGCTCGCGCAGGGTCTCGATATCGCGGTACAGCGTGCGCAGGCTGATGCCCAGCGCTTCGGCCAGCGCCTGCCCGGCCACCGGCCGTCGATGACGGCGCAGCAGCTGCAGCAGCTGGGTCAGGCGCAGCGCTCGCGACATCAGCCGACCAGCGTGCTCGACGCCACCACGTGCTCGCCCGGCTGCGGGGCCAACGCAGCCTCGACCAGCGCCCTGGCAATCTCGGTGGCCGGATTGATCCGCCACGCACGCGGCAACACCGGCCCCAAAGCACCCAGCACCGTCAGTGCCAGGCGTTCGCCGCGACGCACCTCGTTGCGCTCGCCCCCGATCAGCCCTGGGCGGACCAGGGTCAACGAGTTGAATCCCAGCGCGCGCAGGTCACGCTCCAGCTCGCCCTTCACCCGGCTGTAGAAGATCGACGACTGTGGATTGGCGCCGGCTGCGGAGTTCAGCACAAAGGCCTGCGCACCCTGCGCCTGCGCCAGGCGGGCGAACGCCAGCGGATAGTCGTGGTCGATACGGTGGAAGGCATCGCGGCTGCCGGCCTGGGCGATGGTGCTGCCCAGCGCGCAGATGACCGCGTCAACGCGCGCCCATTCTGGCGAAGTGGGCAACGCGTCGAATGCCAGCACCGGGTTCTCCAGCTTCCCGTGAGTCAACGCCAGGGGGCGGCGGGTCGGGGCAACCACGGCGCTGCAGCGCGGGTCGTCCAGCAGCCTGCGCAGGGTCAGCCCGCCGACCAGGCCGGTCGCCCCCAGCAACATCACGCGCATCACCACCTCCACTGCGGCATCCTGTCGCCCATCCTAGCCGTTCAAGCCCTCGGCGGCCGCGCCGATATGCTGGAACCAGTCCCTGCCAGCCCCAGGATTCGCTCCATGACGGACCAGCCCGACCACCGCCCTGCCCCCGGTACCGCCCTTGGGCCGCCGGCACGCGTGCGCGCGGTGGTGGACGATGGGCGGGGTGACCGCGTAGTGCTGCAGGGCGGCGGTGGCGTGGCGCTGCAGCAGCTGTTCGCAGGCGCCGATGCGCCGGAACCGCTGCTGGCGGCGTTCGCCAACGGCATGGCCACCCTGCCCGGCGAACTGGGCGACATGGGCGACCGCCTGCAGTCCGCACAGGCCAGCGCCGATTGGCCGCGCTATGGGCGCGCGATGCGGCAGCTGATCGACAAGTACATCCGCACCATCGAGCAGCATTCGCCGGACGGGCAGCCGGAAAGCCTGCGCCTGTCCGAGCAGCTGCGGCTGCTGCTGGGCGGTGCGGTGGTGGCCCTGCTGCAGCACGACCCGGACCTGCGCGAGCAAGCGCAGGCGCTGGCCCTGCGCCTGCGCCAATGGCAGCCGGGCACGGCCCTGGAACCCATCGAACAGGGCGTGCGCGAACTTGGCCACCAGGTCGGCGTGCGTGCCGAAAGCTGGCAGGAGCAGCAGGCGCTGCTGCTGGAGCTGTTCGCGCTGCTGCTGGAGAACGTCAGCGAACTGCTGGATGACCGCAGCTGGCTGCAGGGCCAGATCGCGGCGGTACGCCAGTTGCTGGACGGTCCGTTGGAAGCGGAAGCGGTCGAGCGCACCCGGGCCGAACTGCGCGAAGTGATCTACAAGCAGGGGCTGCTGCGCCAGGGCATCGACGATTCGAAGGCGGCGATGCGCGGGTTGATGGGCGAGTTCATCGAGCGCATGGATGGCATGGCCACCAGCACCGGCGAATACCACGACCGCATCGGCAGCTACGCGTTGCAGCTGCGCGAGGCGCGCAGCATCGCCGATCTCAACCAGCTGCTGCAGGAGGTGATGCGCGATACAGGCAAAGTGCAGCAGCAGGCCGCACAGGCCCGCGATCACCTGGCCAATGCGCGGCAGGAAGTGGAGCGCGCAGAGCAGCGCATTGCCGAGCTGGAGCAGGAACTGCGCGCCGCTGGTGACCTGGCACGCATCGATCCACTGACCCAGGCGCTGAACCGCCGTGGCCTGGACGAACTGCTGGAGCGCGAGCTGGCCCGCGCCGCACGCAACAACTCACCGCTGGGCGTAGCGGTGATCGACCTGGATGATTTCCACCAGACCAATGACGCGCATGGGCATGCCGGTGGCGATGCGCTGCTGCAGCACCTGGTGGCCGTGTGCAAGCTGCTGCTGCGCGCCACCGACGGCATCGCACGGCTGGGCGGCGACGAGTTCGTGCTGGTGCTGCCGGAAACCCAGGGCGCCGACAGCATGGCCACCGTGCAGCGCCTGCAGCGCTCGCTGGCCCATCGCGTGCTGACCGTGCAGGACCAGCGCGTGCCGGTGCATTTCAGCGCCGGGCTGGCGCAGTGGCAGCCCGGTGACGATACCGAAACCCTGCTGCGGCGTGCCGATGACGCGCTGTATGCGGCCAAGCGGCAGGGCAAGAACCGGGTGCAGGCGGGGTGATCGTGGAATGGGGTCAGATCCCTTTTCCAACGGGAAAAGGGATCTGACCCCGAGGGTCTACGGGCTTATTTACCGCGCAGCTTCTGGAACCCGGTCACCGCTGCCAGCACGATGGCGCCGGCGATGATGCCGACCACCATGTTGCCCACCGCGCTCACCAGCCAGCCCCACTGCCCTTCGCCGCCCAGCGCCTGCACCGCGTGGTGCAGGGCCGGCACGTTGTGCACGAGGATGCCGCCGCCGACCAGGAACATGGCGATGGTGCCGGCCACCGACAGGAACTTCATCAGCCACGGCGCCGACGCCACCAGCCCGCGACCGAAGGCGGCAATGGCACCGCCCTTGCGCGACAGGTACAGCCCAGCGTCATCGAGCTTGACGATGCCCGCCACCAGTCCGTAGACGAACACGGTCATCGCCAGTGCGACCACGCTCAGCGTGAGGATCTGGTTGGTGAACGACGCAGTGGCGACCACGCCCAGGGTGAGCACGATGATCTCGGCCGAAAGGATGAAGTCGGTGCGGATCGCGCCCTTCACCTTGTCCTTCTCCCACGCGACCATGTCCACCTGCGCGTCAGCCAGCGCCTTGCGGCGTTCGGCCTGGCGTTCGGCATCGTCGTCGGAGGAATGCAGGAAGCGGTGCGCCAGCTTCTCCACGCCTTCGAAGCACAGGAAGGCACCGCCGATCATCATCAGCGGCACGATCAGCGGCACGTTCCAGCCGCGGCTGCGCAGCCAGGCTTCCAACGCACTGATCGCCAGGGCCGCCGGCACCAGGATCACCTTGTTGACCAGCGAGCCCTTGGCCACCGCCCACACCACTGGCAGCTCGCGGTTGGCGTTGACCCCGGTCACCTGCTGCGCGTTCAGCGCCAGGTCGTCGCCCAGCACACCGGCGGTCTTCTTCGCGGCGACCTTGGTGAGCACCGAGACATCGTCGAGCAGGGAGGCGATATCGTCGAGCAGGGCGAACAGGCTGGCACCGGCCATGGGGCGTCCAAGAGAGGGAATGCGCCGATTCTGACCGATCCGCCGGTCTCTGCGATAGCCGCGGGGTTCACCGCATGCCCACCTTCCCCCGGCGACACTGCCGAATCCGGACATTGCCGGCCAGCGGCCGGCACTACCGTCCTTGCCGCATGGGAGTTCCGCTTGAGCAATCCGCCCACCGCCAATGGCAATCCCCCGCTGGTCAAAGGCATGAACCGGCGCAGCCAGATCCTGCGCCTGCTGATGCGCTACCGCCATTCGGGCGTTTTCTCGGGCATGAACCTGGACGTCGCCAGCAACCAGGCCGACGTGCCCGCCGATGGCAACCCGGAGCAGTTCGTCAGTGACCTGGAGGCCTTGGGGCCGACCTTCGTCAAGCTGGGCCAGATGCTGTCCACCCGCCCGGACATGGTACCGGTGGAGTTCGCCACCGCCCTGGAACGCATGCAGGAAAAGGTGGCGCCGATCCCGGTCGAGCGCATCCACGCCATCATCGAGCAGGAGCTGGGCGTGGGGGTTAGCAAGCTGTTTGCCTCGTTCGATCCCGAGCCGTTGGGCTGTGCGTCGATCGCGCAGGTGCATCGCGCGGTGCTGCATGATGGCCGCCAGGTGGCGGTGAAAGTGCAGAAGCCTGAGGTGGCCGCGCAGCTGCGCTCGGACCTGGAAGCGCTGCGCAGCTTTGCGCTGGCCGCCGATCACCTGACCCAGGTGGGCCGCCGCGTGCGCCTGCGCGATTGGCTCAACGAGTTCGCCAAGACCCTGATGCAGGAGCTGGACTACCACGCCGAGGCCGAGAATCTGGCCCGCTTCGGACGGCATCTGCGGCCCTTCCGCCGCCTGTGGGTGCCGCAGCCGATCTGGGACTACAGCAGCCAGCGCGTGCTGACCATGGAGCTCGCCACCGGCGTGCGCGTGGATGCGATCTCTGGCGTGCGCCGCACCGAGCAGGACATGGATCCGCTGGCAGCGGCGCTCATCCGCGGCTATCTGGACCAGATCTTCGTGCATGGCGAGATCCATGCCGACCCGCACCCGGGCAACCTGCGGGTGATGCCCGATGGCCGGCTGGCGATCTTCGACCTGGGCATGGTCGCGCACATGCCGCCGCGCCTGCGCGAGCGGCTGCTGAAGATCCTGTTCGCCGCCGTCGATGGCCGCGGCGAAGAGGTGGCCGACGATCTGATCAGCATCAGCACGCGGCTGGAGGCCTTCGACGAAGAGCGCTACCTGCGTGAGACCGGCCAGCTGATCGCGCGCTACGCCGCCAGTGGCAGCTTCTCGGAAGGCCGCGTGGTGCTGGACATGGTGCGCATCGCCACCGCCTGCGGCCTGCGCACGCCGCCGGAACTGAGCCTGCTGGGCAAGGCCCTGCTCAACCTGGAAACCGTGTGCCGGCTGCTGGCACCGGAGCTGGACACGCGCCGCATCGTCGAGCGCCAGCTGCAGCACGTGATGCGCGCGCGCCTGAAGAAATCCCTGTCGGCGGCCAACATCGCCAGCGAGGCGATGGAGCTGCAGCAGCTGCTGCGCGATGGGCCGCGCAAGCTGTCGGACATCATGGCGCTGCTGGCCGAGAACCGCCTGCAGATGAAGGTGACCGGGCTGGAAGAATCGCGGTTGATGGAGAACCTGCAGAAGATCGCCAACCGCGTGGCGGCCGGCATCATCAGCGCCGCGTTGATCATGGCTGCGGCAATGATGATGAAGATCGACACCGGCTGGCACCTGTTCGGCTATCCCCTGATCGCACTGATACTGCTGCTGATCGGCGTGGTGCTGGGACTGGGCATCGTCACCAGTGCATTGCTGTTCGATCGCCGCGCGCGGGCACGCGAGGAACGCGGGCACCGCTGATGCATTGGCGAAAAAGCCGCGTATTCATGCGGTTTTTAATGCAATCCAACGAAGCCTTTCACGCTCGTTTTACCTTCGCGGCGTGATCGCGCGCGCGTCATTCCAACAAACATTTCAGTCAGGTTCGTGCATGCACTATCGGGTCATCGGCCTGTCATGTGGATGTGCTTGCAGCAGCGCCGGTCGGATGGACACGCGTCGGTACGACGTCCATCACCACCACCCCGTCACTGCCGAAGCTGCCTATGCTCTGGATACTGCTGCTGTCGTTGTTGCTGCTGTGCTGGCTGTTCCTCGCGTCCGACAAGTGGGTGTGGTGGAAGGCCGGTGCATTCTCGCTGCTACTGCTGATGCTCAGCGCGTGGTGGCTGATCGACAAGCTGTCCGGGGATGGGCTCAACGCCGCCACGCTTTATCACCTCGGCGCCGACATGGAAGGCGCTGGTGTCTCCGACTTCAAGGGCTACATCGCCGGCTTCATCGTGCTGGCGCTGGTCTCGCTGCTGCCGCTGTTTGCCACGCGGGTGAAGCGCTGGCGCCGGCCCGGCCACGGTGGTGCGCTGTTCGCCGGTTTCGCGACCGTGTGGGTGGCCACGATCCTGATCAGTCCGCTGGCCCGTGACGGCCAACGCCTCTACCAGCAGCTGCGCCCGGTCGATTTCGCCCGCATCGCCCCCGAGTACCAAGTGCCGACGCAGCCGTTGCAGCGCCCGCGCAACATCGTATGGATCTACGGCGAGAGCCTGGAACGCACCTATCTGGACGAGGCCGTGTTTCCCGGCCTGATGCCCAACCTCAACCGCCTGGCATCCGAGTCGCTGGACGTACGTGGCCTGGCCTCGGCCGAAGGCAGCGGTTGGACCATCGCCGGCCTGGTGTCGTCAATGTGTGGCGTGCCGCTGACCACCTCGCAGGGCGACGAGAACAGCATGGACCGCATGGGCAGTTTCCTGCCCAAGGCGGTGTGCCTGGGCGACTACCTGAAGCAGCAGGGCTACACCAACCATTACCTGGGCGGCGCCAACGGCCAGTTCGCCGGCAAGGGCCAGTTCCTGGCCAGCCATGGCTTTGACGAAGTGCATGACCTGGCATGGTTCAAGCAGCAGAAGAAGATCGGCCGCATCCACTACTCGGCCTGGGGCGTGCACGACGACGTGCTGCTGGACACCGCCTACCAGCGCTTCGAGCAGCTCTCACGCGCCGGTTCACCGTTCATGCTGACCACGCTGACCATGGACACCCACCACCCGGCGGGCCACCTGCCGGTGTCGTGCAAGGGCGAGCGCTACCGGAGCGGGTACGGCAACATCGGCCTGCTCAATGCACTCAAGTGCACCGACCGCCTGATCTCACAGCTGGTCGAGCGTATCCAGGCCAGCCCGTATGGGAAGGACACGCTGATCGTGATCGCCTCCGACCACCTGGCGATGCCCAACGACCTCAGCCACGTGCTGGCCAAGCAGAAGCGCGAGAACCTGCTGCTGTTCCTCGGCGACGGCATTGCCCCGCAGCAGCTCAGTGCCGACGCTGGCACCACCCTGGATTCCGGTGCGACCCTGCTCAGCCTGCTGGACCCGAACCTGAAGACGATGGGCTTTGGCCGCTCGCTGATCGACCCGCAGCGCGCGCCCAGTGCCAGCGTGGCCGCGCGGCGCGATGATGGCCGCGACTACCCGCAGTACCTGGCCTTCGCCCGTTCGCTGTGGCTGGGCCAGCCGACCCGCGAACTGAAGATCGATGGCGATGACCAGGTGGTCGTTGGCCTGCAGCACGTGCAGCCGCCGGTGCTGCTGGAGTACGACAAGGAGTGGGGCTTGAAGTCGGTGTACCTGGAAAACACCTCGCGCCAGTTCGATGATGCCAACCCGGACAACACCCTGGCCTACGTCGACCGTTGCACCGCGTTCGAGGACGGCTCGGCCGATGGTGACTGGTGCGCCCTGCTCGTCAACCGCGACAACGGCTTCAAGCTGTACCGCGACAACGACCTGCGCGGTGGCATCGCGGTGGATGCACCGCTGGATACGCTCCAGGGCCCGCGCCCGAGCGTGCGCCAGGCACACATGATCACCCAGAAGGGACGCCGTACGCGTGCCGGCCAGTACATGCTGCAACTGGTGGCGAGCACGCGCCCGGACCGCGGTTTCTGGATCGAAGCGGTGTCCTCGCAGCGCAAGGTGGTACTGGCCCAGCAGTGGGTACAGCCCGATGCCAACGGCAAGATCAACGTGTCGTTCGGGTTGGATCACGAAGTGGACGATCTGGAGATCCGCGCGTGGTTGAACCACGCCGAGAAGCTGGCGGTGGATACGTTCGCACTGGTGCCCTCGCGCAGCCGACCGCGGGGGTAGGCCTATTTGCAGGGCTGCGCCCTGCACCCGCTACAAACCGGAGCAACGGCAACAGCAACAGCGTGCATTCCGTGGTTGGGCGGGGCGGTGTCGGAGTGCGGGGACGCCGTAAATCCGTCCCTGGAGGCTTGGCAGCCGCATCCATGCGGCTGACACCCCGCACTCCGACACCGCCCCACCTCTGACAGAGTCCTGCGGCTGTCGGTAGGTGCAGACCTTGGTCGACACTTTTGTGAGATATCGAAATCAATCTGGGGTCAGATCCGTTTTCCGGAGGAAAACGGATCTGACCCCAAAAGCAATTCCAAAAGATCGCGGAAAACTGTCGAAGGCGGGGTGGGTCCGGTTGCGGGGGCGTGAGCCGCATGGATGCGGCGACCGAGCTTACATGGGTGAGGGCGCTTCGCTTGCGAAGCACTGCTTCGCAACCGCCCGAACGCGCAGCCGCCAGCGGCTGGGCCGGGCCCCGGAGGGGTACCTGCAGCGGCCCCCGCAACCGGACCCACCCCGCCATCCCACAGGAAACCAGCTTTTGTCGTTGCCGTTGCCGTAGCTCCGGCTTGTAGCGGGTGCAGGGCGCAGCCCTGCAAAGAAACCCCTACTCCTGCGGATCGCGGATGATGTGGATGTCGGTCGGGGTCGACAGCGGAATGTTCCGCTCGGCCAGGATCTGCAACAGGCTGAAGTACAGGTCGCTGCGGGTGGCGTACACCTGCCGCGGGCTGGCCACGTAAGCGAAGCTGTTGATGGTGATCTGGCCACCGGCAATGCTGTCGATGTAGACCGTCGGTGCCGGCTGTTTCAGCACGTTGGTGTGCGCGGTGTACGCATCCAGCAGCGCCTGCCGCAGATTGCCGACATCCGTGCTGGGCGGCACCGCGAACTGGATCTGGATGCGGCCCTGGTTGTTGCCCATCGTCATGTTGCGCACGGTCTTGGTGACCAGCTCGGAGTTGGGCACGATCAACGTCGACTTGTCGCCCACCTGGATCTCGGTCGATCGCAGGCTGATGCGGCGGATGTCGCCCTCCTGGTCGCCCAGCTTCACCCAGTCGCCGATCTTCACCGGCCGCTCGGCCAGCAGGATCAGGCCGGAAACAAAGTTCTGGGTGATCACCTGCAGGCCGAAACCGATACCCACCGACAGCGCGCTGACCAGCAATGCCAGCTTGCTCAGCTGCAGGCCCATCGCCGACAGCGCCCAGATCACCGCGATGATGATGCCCACATAGCGGGCAACGGTACTCACCGAATTGCGCGCGCCCAGATCCAGCTCGGTCTTGGGCAGGTAGGTGTCGGTCAGCCAGCGCTGTACCAGCTGGGTAACGGCCAGGCCAGCCAGCAGCACCAGCACCGCCAGCACGATGCGCACCGGCTCCAGCTTGGTTCCGCCAATGTCGAATCCAGAGGTGAACAGCGAAGAGAAGCGCTCCACCACCGCGCCGATGTTGCCGAACGGTGCCACCAGCGCCAGCAGCGCGATCAGTACGACGATGGTGCGCAACGCCGCCGACAGCAGCACGCCCGCCTGTTCCAGCCGCGATACGCTCAGGCCGGTGCTGAGCAGGATGGTCTGGCCGACCTTGCTGTCGGCGTTGAGCATCCAGGTGCTCAGGTCATCGACGAACTTGAACAGCAGGGTTGCGGCCAGCACGACGATGCTGCCGCCGATCAGCTGCTGGTTCACGAACTTGGCGAAATTCAGGTAGCCCAGCAACGTGGCAACGATGGCCGCCACCACCGCGATATTGCCCGCTACCCGGGCCAGCACCAGCCAGCTGCTGCGGCGCACGGGCGTGGTTGCCCCCACGCCATCGGCCTGTGCTTCCAGCTTGGCCTCGGCCTCGGCGGTCTGCCGGCGATGCAGGCGCGCCAGGGTCACCAGCATGGCCATGATCAGGCCGAGGTAGGTCAGGGCAATCAGGCCGTCCAACGCCACCGTGGTGACGTCGCTGGTGCGCGTAGCCTGGTCGAGGGCCACCAGCACCGTGCTCAGCCAGGCCAGCGCCGCCGCACCCCAGGCATATTTGCGCAGCTTCAGCGCGGCGGTGTCGTCCAGGTTCAACAGCCGCCATGACGGGCGCTTGGGCACCAGCAGGCAGGCGCTGAGCGCGGCAATGAACGCCGCACGGAAGGTGGCGGTCTCCAGGCCGTCGGCCACGACCTGCAAGCGCGGCGCGATGGCATCGATCGCATCCAGCGCCGCCATCAGTACCACCACGGCATAACCGGGCAGCAGCGTGCCCACCAGCAGCAGCCACATCGCCAGGCCAGACCGGCGCAGTCGTCCATCAGGCGCGCGCTCGGACGCGGCGAACTGCCGCCCCAGCCTGCGCAGCCACAACCGCAGCGGGAACATCATCACCAGCGCGGCCAGCAGGCCCAGCAACGGCGTGCCCCAGCCATGGGTGCGGATGCCGGCCACCAGCGCGTCACGCCCCTGCTCGGCCAACGGCGCAACGCGCGCGATATCGATCGGCAGGCGCTCGGCCACCTTGCTCCACAACGCAGGCGACAGCGGCGAGGCGACCTTCTGGCCCAGTTCTTCCGTACGTTGTGCGGTGCGCTGCTGCTCGATGTCCGCCGCCAGCTGCTGTGCACGCACGGCACTGGCCTTGGCCTGGGCCACCGACGCGGCCAGGGCGTCGCGCTGCCTGGTTATGGCCCGTCGCTGCGCTGCCAGCTCCGGCGGCTCCGTGGTGCCCTCGGCAGGCGTCCCCAGCTGCGCCAGCTGCTCGTTGATGCGATCCAGCTGGGGCTGCAGTGCCTTTTCCAGTGCCTCGGCGTCACGCCGTGCCTGCGAGGCATTCTCGGACAGCATCGCCAGCGTCTCGGTGGCTTCCGCATCGCCACGTTTGCGCTCGACATCCTTCAACCGCGAATCGATGTCCGCCAGCTGTTGCTTGGGCGTGGGGTCCTCCTCCTGCGCCAGCACCGGCGCGGACAGCAGGAAGGCAGTGCACAGCAGCAGGGCCCACCAGGGCCCTCGTGCACGGATCGATCGCAGGAAAGAAGACACGCGCCACACCGGTTCGCGCGGACCACCGCGCCTGCGCGCGACTATACGTCAGAGGCGGTAAAGGACGGATGTGGGACGCGCAGCAGTATCAGTACTTGAGGCGCAGCTCTTCCACGGTCGGCTGCTGCAGCGCGTACCAGTCCTGGAACTCTTCCTCGGTGATCTCATCGGGCGCATATACCGCCACCGGGTGCCACTCGTGGTCGGTCGGCAGTGGCTGGCGCGGGCCGGCTCGCAGGCTGTAGCTGACGCCCTCGTAGTCGACCAGATCATCGACCTGCGGCCACTGTTCGCGTGCGAACGCGGATTCACTCTTCAACAGGATCACCTGGTACATCGGCACCTCCACCTTGGTTGGATCAGGAAAACACGGCGCTGGCGGCAGGATACCGCCATGCCGGTGACAACAGGCACGTCGCAGCGGCGACGGATCGTTCTGGACACGGCCATCGCCCCGGCTTCACCCGCCCATGGCGAGCCCATCGGCATCGTGGAGGCCCGCCCCTGCCACGATGACCGATGACCGAGCACCCGCCGCTGAAGACCGTCGCCGACCTCAAGCTGCCGCGCTACCTGGGCACCTGGTACGAGATCGCGCGCCTACCGATGCGCCACGAGCCGGAAGGCTGCACCGATGTGTCGGCGCACTACACCCTGCTCGACAACGGCAATGTCGGCGTCACCAACCGCTGCCGCATGGACGGCGAGATCGAAGAGGCCACCGGCGAGGCCTGCGCCGTCGACAACGACAGCGCGCGCCTGGAGGTCAGTTTCCTGCCCAAGGGCCTGCGCTGGCTGCCGTTCGCCAAGGGCGACTATTGGGTGATCCAGGTCGCCCCGGACTACAGCGTCTCGCTGGTCGGCAGCCCGGATCGCAAGTACCTGTGGCTGCTGGCGCGCGAGCCACGCCTGGACGCGACCGTGCAGGACCATTATCTGGCCGCGGCCCGCCTGCAGGGCTTCGATCTGTCCGAACTGATCCAGACCCCGCATACCGGCCACCCCACCGCCTGAGCACGACCACGCATGGACCTGAAAAGTGGCTACCCCTGGTGGGCAGTGCGCAACGGACTGCTGCAGGCCTTTCCCCCGCTGGAGCAGGATCTGCGCTGCGACGTGCTGGTGGTCGGTGGCGGCATCACCGGTGCGCTGATCGCCGACGAACTGTCCGCCCACGGCCACGAGGTGGCGGTGATCGAGCAGCGCGACATCGGCTGGGGCAGCACGGCGGCCAGCACCGCGCTGTTGCAGTATGAGATCGATACCCATCTGCTGGAACTGGCCGAGCGCTATGGCAAGGATGCCGCCGCCCTGGCCTACCTTGCCTGTGCCGACGCGATCCCGGCGCTGGCTGAAGTGGCACGCGGGCTGAAGGAGGTGGACTTCCGGCAGATGGACAGCCTGTACCTGGCCAGCCGGCGGCGCGACGTGCCGCGCCTGATGGCCGAAGGAGCTGCACGCCGTGATATTGGACTGGACGCGCGTTGGCTGGACCGCGAAGCCCTGCGCGAACGCTTCGACGTGGATGCCGGCGGCGCCCTGCTGACCCGCCAGGCGGCGCGGGTCGATCCCTACTGCCTCACCTACGGCCTGCTTAAACGCGTGCGCCGTCGCGGCGGCCATGTGCACGACCGCACCGTGCTGCACACGCTCAAGCCTGGCGCGCAGGGCGCAACGGCGATGACCGAGGCCGGCGCCACGGTCCGTGCCCGCCACGTGGTCCTGGCCATGGGCTACGCCAACCAGCGTTGGCTTGAACAGCGGGTCGCGCGCAACCGCAGCAGCTACGCCTTCATCACCGACCCGATCGATGCAGGCACGCTGGGCCGGCTGCAGCGCACGATGGTGTGGGAGAGCGCACGCCCGTACCTGTACCTGCGCGCCACCGGCGACCGCCGCCTGCTGGTGGGTGGGCTGGATGACGCCATCGATATCCCGGCGCGGCGCGACCGGCGCGTGCAGCGCAAGGCCGAAAAGCTGATGGATCAGCTGCTGCACTGGTTCCCGCGGCTGGACCCGGTGCCCGCCTTTTCCTGGGCCGGCACCTTCGCCGAAACCGCCGACGGCCTGCCCTTCTTCGGCCCGCACGCGCAGTGGGGGCCGCGGGTCCATTTCGCCATGGCCTACGGCGGCAACGGCATCACCTATTCGATGATCGGCGCCCAACTGCTGCGCGCCCGGATCGAGCGGCGCAGGCATGCGCTGGAAGGGCTGTTCGGGTTCGGGCGGTTGTGACCTGCAGCCGGCCGTGGCCAGCTCTACCCCAATCCGGGGCCGACAGGCATCATTCAAGCAACCCCTGCTAGCATCGGCCTGTACCGCCGCGTGTTGCGTGGCCACCTGTTCGCTGGAGCGCCGTCATGATCCGCCCCCTGACCCTGCTGCTGTGCCTGGCCCTGCCGGGAACCGTGCTGGCCCAGTCCGCCGCCGGCGCCACCGCGCCGCAGGCTGCCGGCCTGGACCTGACGCTGCCGCAGGCGCCGATGCGCTATCTCAACGACCCGGCCCTGCAGCAGGACCCGCCCGGCACCTATTACGGTGACAAGAGCGGCCCGCGCGTGCACGACGACGCGAAGATCGCCGACGTCACCGACGACAAGGTCAAGGTGTCCGGCAGTTTCACCACCGGCATCGGCTATTCCAAGAACGGTGGCAACAGCCACTACAACGCGGCCACGCTGAACCTGAGCAAGAACTACACCACCGATGAGGGCAAGACCCACGGGGTCAACGTCAACATCCACGTGAGCGAAGGCAAGGGACCGGGCTTCTTCGGTCCGTATGGCGGCTATTACGGCCGCGGCCCGGGCTATTGGGACTACCCGCCGCCGTACGGCTGGTAAGCTCCGCGCCGGGCCCGGGCCGACCCAGGTGGCCGCTATCGCTGCGTACGCTTGGTAGATGTCGACCTTGGTCGGCACGCTTTCTCCCCGTGTGCCGGCCAGCGGCCGGCATCTACCGGTACCTATGCCCGGTAGGTGTCGACCTTGGTCGACACGCTTTCTCCCCGTGAGCCGGCCAGCGGCCGGCACCTACCGGCACGCGAATCAATCCAGCCAGCCATCGCGCTCGCTGTGCAGGATGCGGCCGTCATAGCCGCTCAGGCGCACCTCTACCTTCTGGTTGCGGGCATTGCGGGCTTCCAGCGACCAGGTCGCACCATCGCGTTCCAGCGAATGGATCTCGCGCAGGCCATGCGACTGCGCCCGTGCCAGCACCTGCTCGGTGGTCAGCAGCGCGCGGCCGCTGTGCTCATCGAAGATCTCGCCGGTCTTCGGGTCCACGTAGACTTCGCTGAAGCGGCCATCGGCGCGGCTCACGTCGGCTTCCCACAGGCCGTCATCGCGTTCGATCTCGTGGATCTGGGTGTAGCCGGCCTTGCGCAGGGTCTGTTCGACCTGGGCCATGCCCAGCGGTGCGGCCTGTGCGGCCGGTGCAATGGCCAGCAGGGCAACGGTGGCGAGGGTGAGCGACTTCAACATGGGGGTTCTCCTGTTCGTGTTCGTGGCCGGACCATCCCGGCAACGCCACGATGCATGCCTCGGTTAACAGCGCCTTAGCCGTGGCTGTTAGCCGGCTGTTAGTCATCCCCGGCACACTCGCGCCTGTACCCCTCTCTCTTTCCTTACCCGCATGCTCGCCACCCTGCCCCTGCTGCTGGCCCTGGCCAACGCCCCGACCGCCGCCGCGCCCCTGCAGGACCCGGCGCAGCAGGTCGCGCGTCGCGCCGTGCAGCAGGGCCGCTACGTGCCGCTGGAGAGCGTGGTGCGCGATGCGCTCAAGCGCTACCCGGGCCAACTGCTGGAAGTCGAGCTGGACGACGGCGTCTACGAAGTGGAGATCCTGCGCGGCGACGGCGTGGTGGTGGAGCTGGACTATGATGCGCGCAGCGGAAAGCTGCTGAAGACGGAGCTCGACGACTGATGCGCATCCTGTTGGCCGAAGACGATGCCGCACTGGCACAGCGCCTGGTGCCCCTGCTGGAACAGGCCGGCTATGTGGTGGCGGTGGTCGCCGACGGTCGCCAGGCCGAGGAGATCGGCCAGATCGAGGACCTGCAGGCCGCCATCGTCGACCTCGGCCTGCCCGGACTGGATGGACTGAGCGTGATCGAGCGCTGGCGCGGCAATGGCCGCAGCTTTCCGGTGCTGGTGCTGACCGCGCGCGGGCGCTGGCACGACAAGCTGGCTGGCTTCGATGCCGGTGCCGACGACTACCTGACCAAACCGTTCCAGGCCGACGAACTGGTGCTGCGGCTGCGCGCCCTGATCCGCCGCAGCCATGGCCACGCCAGCCCGCGCCTGCACTGCGGCCCGCTGCAGCTGGACGTCAATGCCGGCCGCTTTGAACTGGATGGGCAGGCGCTGCCGCTCAGTCCGCAGGAGTTCCGCCTGCTCAGCTACTTCATCCATCACAGCGGCCAGGTGATCGGCCGCGACCGGCTGGGCGAGCAGGTGTTCGACGGTGGCCACGACCCGGACTCCAACGCACTGGACGTGCTGCTCGGTCGCGTGCGCCGCAAGCTCGGCATCGACCTGATCCAGACCGTGCGCGGCCAGGGCTGGCGGCTGGCCGCGCCGTGAGCCGGCAACCATCGCTGCGACGGCGCCTGCTGCTGGCCGGCGGCGTCGGCCTGCTGCTGGTCTCGCTGCTGGCCAGCGCGCTGCTGGGCGAGCTGTTCAAGCGCAGTGCGCGTGACCGCCTCGACCACGAACTGCAGCAGGACATGCTGACCCTGCTGGCGCAGGCCGAAATGGATGCGGACGGACAGCTGCGCCTGCGCCAGGAACCCAATGACGCACGCTTCCAGCGCGTGTTCTCCGGTGCCTACTGGCAGATCGCCGGTGCCGATGGCCGCGTGCTGCTGCAGTCACGCTCGCTGTGGGATGAAACCCTGCCGGCGCCGGTTGCCGGGCCGGCCACCCGCAACCTGGCCGGGCCGCTGCAGCAATCCCTGCGCGCACGCGTGCAGCAGGTGCGCCTGCCACGCGCCAGCGAACCGTTCGTGGCCGTGGTTGCCACTGATCGCAGTGCGTTGGATGCGGATGTCGCTGCATTCCGCAAGCGCACCGCCATCGCGCTGGGCGTGCTGGTCGCCGCTTGGCTGGCAGTGCTGGCCAGCCAGGTGCACTTCGGCCTGCGTCCACTGCATCGCCTCGGTGCGCAGCTGGAACAGGTACGGCGCGGCGACGCGCAACGCATCGACACGCAGGGACTGGGGGCAGAGGTTGCGCCGCTGGGCGAAGAACTCAACGCACTGCTTGACCACCAGCAACGCATGGTCGCGCGCGCGCGCACCAGTGCACAGGATCTGGCGCATGCGCTGAAAACCCCGCTGAGCGTACTGGCCGCCGAAGCCGACGGCGATGGCGCGCACTGGCGGGCCACCGTGCGCGAGCAGAGTGCGCGCATGCAGGCCAGTGTCGACCGTTACCTGGCTGCAGGACTGGCCGCCGACCATCGCCAGCGCACCAACGTGGCGGCCGTCGCACAGGCGATGTGCCGGCTGATGGCACGCGTGCATGGCGAACGTGGCATCGCGTTCACGGCGGCGGGCATCGATCCGACGCTGCAGTTCGCCGGTGCCAGTGCGGATCTGGAGGAGATGCTGGGCAACCTGCTGGACAATGCCGGGCGCTGGGCGCAACAGCAGGTCACTGTCGAAGCGGAAACCAGCGAAGGGCAGCTACGCATCGAAGTGCGCGACGATGGCCCCGGCCTGGCCGCAGACGCGCTGGAACGGGTCACCCAGCGTGGCGTGCGGCTGGATGAGCGCGTGGGCAGCAGTGGATTGGGGTTGGCGATCGTGGGCGATATCGCCGCCAGCTATGGCGGGCGCCTGGCGCTGGAGAATGTGCAGCCGGGCCTGCGCGCGACGGTGTGGTTGCCGGTGGCGTGAAGCGACCAACCTGACGGTGGGTAGTGCCGGCCGCTGGCCGGCAACCACGTGGTCACAGGGAACGCCCAGCGGAAGCCGGCCAGCGGCCGGCTCTACCAAGCGCCAATCCGACCGGTCGCCGTGCATCAAGCATCAACGGTGATGCATCCACCAGCAATCAATTGCGTCCAGCACGATGTGGATGATCAGACCGATGCCGAACAACCGCGTTTTCTTCGGCACGCACAGCCCGGCATAGACCGCAATGGCCGGTGCGGTGTGCAGCGGATGGAAACCAATGCTGCAGCGGTTCGGTGCATAGATCGGGTCGGCCAGCAGATGGTCCAGGTCGATGATCCAGCCCAGCAGCATCAACAACCACGCCGAGGCGAAGCGCTTGCGCCAGAACAACCATGCCAGCAACGCTGGCACGGCGGCATGCAGGAACAGGTGGAAGATCGCGCGCGCGCTCATCGGGGCCGGTAGCGCCGGGCCTGTGCCCGGCATTCCCGTTTACCTCAGACCAACGGCTCGTCGGAGAGGTAGGTATAACCGGTCAGGCCGGCTTCCAGCGCGTCCGACAGTTCCTGCGCGCGTTCTGGCGACAGCTGCGCTGCAGCCACGCGCTGCGCATAGGTCGCCCGCAGTTCGTCCAGGCGGTAACCCACGTAATCCAGCATCACGTCGGTGGTGTCGCCGCGGCGCTGCTGGGTAATGGCATAGCCATCGGCATCGGCCAGCACTTCCACCGCGTCGGTATCGCCGAACAGGTTATGGATGTCGCCCAGGATTTCCTGGTACGCGCCGACCATGAAGAAGCCGATGCGGTAGCTCTCGCCCGGCTTCATCTTGTGCAGCGGCAGCGAGCTGTCCAGGCTCTCGTTCTCGACATAGGTTTCCACCATGCCGTCCGAGTCGCAGGTCATGTCGGCGATGATGCCGCGGCGGTCCGGGGTTTCATCCAGGCGCTCGATCGGCACGATCGGGAACACCTGGTCGATCGCCCACACGTCCGGGATCGATTCGAACACGCTGAAGTTGACGAAGTACTTGTCGACCAGGCGCTCGTTCAGTTCGTCCAGTACCGGGCGGTGGCTCTTCTCGTCATAGCTCAGGCGCGCACGCACGCCGTGGGCGATGGCGTAGAACAGATCGTCGATGCGCGCACGCTGTGGCAGGTCGATCTGGCCCAGCGCGTAGCTGGCCAGGCCTTCGGCATGGAAATGCTGGGCTTCCTGGAACAGTTCCACCGCCGGGCGCACGTCCAGCTCGTCATGGATCTCGCGCAGGTGGCGAATCGCCGCCGGCTCGTCGTCGTGCTGGTCCGGCACGCGGCCTTCCTGCGCTTCTTCTACTTCCGACACATTGGCGATCAGTACCGCGTGGTGCGCGGTCATCGCGCGGCCGCACTCGGTGACGATGCGCGGCGGGGTCAGGCCGAACTCTTCGCAGGCATTGGCCAGCGGCTGCACGATGTTGCTGGCGTAGGAATGCAGGCCGTAGTTGATCGAGCAGAAGCTGCGCGAACGGGTGCCTTCATAGTCCACGCCCAGGCCACCGCCCACATCGACGTGGGTGATCTTCGCGCCCAGGCGCGACAGCTCCACGAAGTAGCGGGTGGCTTCGCGCATGCCGTTGGCGATGTCGCGCACGTTGGAGATCTGCGAGCCCATGTGGAAGTGCAGCAGGTTCAGGCAGTCGGCGTACTCGGTGTCACGCAGCGACTTCCACAGGTCCAGCAGCTGGCGCGGCGACAGGCCGAACTTGGCCTTGTCGCCACCGCTGTTCTGCCACTTGCCGGCGCCCAGCGAGGCCAGGCGCATGCGCACGCCCAGGCCCGGCTTCACGTCCAGCGCCTTGGACTCTTCCAGCACCAGCTTCAGCTCGGACGGCTTCTCGATGACGATGAAGGTCTGCAGGCCCAGCTTGCGGCCGATCAGGGCCAAGCGGATGTACTCGCGGTCCTTGTAGCCGTTGCAGACGATCAGGCCACCCGGGCGCGACAGCGCCAGCACGGCCATCAGCTCGGGCTTGCTGCCCGCTTCCAGGCCGAAGCCCTCGCCGTGGTGGCTGGCCAGGGTGCCGGCCACACCGCGGGTCTGGTTGACCTTGATCGGGTACACGGCGGTGTAGCCGCCGCTGTACTCCCAGTCCTGCTGGGCCTGGGCGAAGGCCGCCTGCAGCTTGCCCAGCCGCTGGCCGAGGATGTCCGGGAAGCGCACCAGCAGCGGCAGCTTGGCGCCCGCCGCGCGCGCCGCATCGACCACCTTGGGCAGCGACACCACCGGGCCGTCCGCCCCGGTCGGTCTCACCACCATGTGCCCGGCCTGATCCACGTCGAAGTAACCGTCCGCCCAATGCGGGATCGAGTAGGTCTTGCGGGCTTGGTCGAGGGACCAATCGGTCATTTCAGTCGGCCTTGTTGGCAATAAAAGGGGGGGCATGATAACGCCTATGTGCCCACAGGTTCGTTATCATGCGCGCCCGCGCCCGTGACAGGTTCCAACCTGAACGGGCCGATCCGTCCGGATGTGGCATCTGTGCCACGCGGCCCCGCCCGCCAGCCCGGCTCCACCCCTCCGAACAGGACTGTTTTCCAATGACTGACAGCAACAACTGGTACATCGAACACTTCGAGCGCACCGGCTCGGCCATCGGCTACCGCATCACCGGCAAGCTGGACGAGGTGCAGTCGCCGTTCCAGAAGATCGAGATCTTCCAGACCACCGACTGGGGCAACCTGATGACCATCGACGGGGCCATCATGCTGACCAGCAAGGACAACTTCTTCTACCACGAGATGATCAGCCACCCGGTGCTGTTCACCCACGCCGCGCCCAAGCGCGTGGTGATCATCGGTGGCGGCGACTGCGGCACCCTGCGCGAAGTGCTCAAGCACACCAGCGTTGAGAGCGTGACCCAGTGCGATATCGACGAGCAGGTCACCGTGATGGCGCGCAAGCACTTCCCGGAACTGTGCGACTCCAACGACGACGCCCGCGCCGAGCTGCTGTTCGACGACGGCGTGGCCTACATGGCCAACTGCCCGGCCGGCAGCGTGGACGTGGTGATCGTCGATTCGACCGACCCGGTCGGCCCGGGCGAAGGCCTGTTCAACAAGGCCTTCTACGAGAGCTGCTTCAAGGCCCTGAAGGACGACGGCATCCTGGTGCAGCAGTCCGAGTCGCCGCTGATGCAGCTGGAGCTGATCAACGAAATGCGCACCGAGATGGGCAAGGCCGGCTTCGGTTCGTTCAAGACCCTGCCGTTCCCGCAGCCGTGCTACCCCACCGGCTGGTGGAGCGTGACCATGGCGCGCAAGGGCGACAGCAGCTTCGACTTCCGCCAGGCCGACTCGGCCGCCAAGACCTTCAACACCCTGTACTACACCGCCGCGCTGCACACCGGCGTGCTGGTGACCCCGCCGTTCGTGCAGGCTGCACTGAAGTAATGCGTGCCGACCAACGGTCGGCACCCACCAAGGCAAAAGAAAAACCCGCGCTGGCGACAGCGCGGGTTTTTTCATGTTCCGGTAGTGCCGGCCGCTGGCCGGCAACCTCATGCAACGATCAAAGCGCCCAGATACCGGCGATCACCGCCACCACCAGGCCCCACTTGATCAGCTGGTAGGCCACCACGCTGCGCTCGCGCAGTGCCTTGGCCTTCAGGCGCACCTTGTAGACGCTGCCGAATGCCTTGTTGACGCCACCGGTCGGGTCGCCCGGCAGGTTCGGCGAGGCGCCGCCGGCCAGCAGCGTGGCCGCCACCGCGCGGTTGAACAGCCCCGGCAAGCCGAAGCGCAGCGGGCGGGCGATGTCGCAGAACAGGATCACGCGGTCCTGCTGCGTCTCGTTGTGTGCATGGTGGATGTAGGTCTCGTCGAACATCATCCACTCGCCGTCGCGCCAGCTCTTCTTGATGCCGTCCACTTCGATGTAGCAGGCATCGTCGTTGGGCGTGCTCAGGCCCAGGTGCAGGCGCAGCGAGCCGGCGAACGGGTCGCGGTGCGGGCGCAGCTCACTGCCCGGCGGCAGCTGCGCGAACATCGCCGCACGCACATCCGGGATCGACTCGATCAGCGCCGTGGTCTTCGGGCACAGCGTCTTCGCCGACGGGTGCGACGGGCCGTACCACTTCAGGTAGAAGCGCTTCCAGCCACGACGGAAGAACGAATTGAAGCCGGCATCGTTGAACGTGCTGGAGGCGGCGATCTTCTGCGCGTCGCGCAGCGCCAGCGCCTCGTCGCGGATCATCTGCCAGTTCTGGCGCAGCGGCTCCAGCTGCGGGAACTCCTTGCCCGGGTCCAGGAACGGCGTGGTCGGCACCTTCGAGAACATGTACATGACCACGTTGATCGGGGCCATGAAACTGGAGTGGTCCAGCAGCTGGCGCGACCAGCGCGCGCGGACCTTGCCACGGAAGTGGATGTACAGCACGCAGGCTACGAACAGCGCTGCAATGACGATTTTGATGATCAAAGCACTTTCCTCCAGCCGCGGCCGGAACGGGAAACGGGGCGATGCACGGCCAGGCGGCCAGCACCGGTGGGGAACGCGGCAGGGGACGGGGACGTGCCGGAGGGGGGCGGCCGCCGATGTCGCGGGTTAACAGCTTATGGTCGGCAGGCCGTGCGCCGGGGTCAAGTTGCCCGTGCGCCGCGTTCAGCCGGTTGTGGACGAGGCGCAGGGCTGAGCGCGCAAGCGGTTGATACTAAAGGCCAACCGGAATAAGTGAGACAGAATTGTCCGATTCTGCGCGACGAACTGTTCCAGCCACGGCCCCGACATTTCTCCGACAAATCGTGGAATAGCGAACTGACGAGTACTAAAATTAACGAAAACTTAGTAACTCCCTGTAACACCGGTTCGCTTGACGCATTGCGCCACCCACCGGGTCGTCCGAGACCCCGACATGTATCTTCCTGCCCTGCCCCCCTCCTCCTGCGGCGATGACGCCGCCTCCCCGCTGCTGCTCAAGCGCGGCGAACGTTTCCTGGCCCCCGACGTCTACCGCACCTGCCTGGACGGGCGCGAGGCGGTCATCAAGGACTACTCCCGCTACCGCGGCACTCCCGTTTCGCTGATCGCGCGACTGATGGTGCGCCGGGAAGCCCGCATGCTGCAGCGCCTCGGCGGCTGGAAGCATGCCCCCGCGCTGCTCGGCACCCTCGGTGGCCTGGCACTGGGCATGGAGTTCATCCCGGGCCAGACCCTGAGCACCGCGCAGGCCGTGGGCAATGAAGTGTTCGAGCAGCTGCAGCACGCGCTCACCCGCCTGCACGCCGCCGGCATCACCCACAACGACCTGCATGGCACCAACGTGGTGGTCAGCGGCGGCGTGCCGGTGCTGCTGGACTTCACCTCCGCCTGGCGCGCCCCGCGCTGGCTGCGCCGCAATCCACTGAGCCGGCAGATGCGCCGCAGCGACATGAAGAACCTGCTGAAGATCCGCCAGCGCGTGACCGGCCAGGCCCCGAGTGCCGCGCAGGCCGCGCTGGTGGCCGACCCGGGCTGGGTGGCCGCGGTGCGGCAGGGCTGGAAGCGGTTCTACAAGTGGGCGAAGCGCCGGTAAGCGCTGTTCGCCCTGCATTGCTTGCGCGACTGCTGTTTGCCCCTGCATTTGCCCCGGACCACACGCCCGATGTGCTCTGCGATACTCGTCGGCACGCCACTCGCAAGGACGCTGGGGATGCCGACACCTGAACACACCCGCCTGCTGACTGCAGCCGCAAGATCCATACTGCGCCCCTTGGGCTGCGTGCAGAAAGGCCGTTCACGCACCTGGCTTGACGACCAGGGCTGGTGGGTCGGCGTGGTCGAATTCCAGCCTTCAGCATGGGACAGAGGCAGCTATCTCAATGTCGGCGCCTGCTGGCTCTGGGACGAGCAGGATTACCTGTCCTTCGATGAGGGCGGCCGCGTCGCCGGATTCGAGCGCTTCACCGATGCCGTGAGCTTTGCCTCGGTCGCGCAGGCACTGGCCAAGCAGGCCGCAGCCGAGGTGCTGGCCCTGCGTGACCGCTTTCCCACCCCGGGGCACGTGCGTACATTGATGAGCCGTCACCCCAATCCGGGCATCCGCGAACACATCTATGCGGGCATCACTGCCGGGCTCGCGGGCGCTTACGACGAGGGTCGCAGGCACTTGGCACTAGCCGCTACGGAAACCCACCCAGCGCCATGGGTCGATGTGCTGAAGCAACGCTGTGCCGAACTCATGCCGCTGCTGCAACCTGATGGCGGCTTCGAGGCAGAGATCGCCGCCACCGTGACGCGCACCCGCCGTGCGCTCGGTCTGCCGGAGTGGCGGTCGTCACCCCTCATTCCGCCGGGCTGATCACACCGGGAGGGCTCTTCATCGCATACGGGTGTTCGCGCCGCCCGATCCCGGCTGTAGACTCGAGCTTGCTCGACTCAACAACAAAGGGGTCAAGCATCCCGTCGCCCAGACTCCGCAGCGGTCCAGCCCCCCCCCCCCGCGCTGCAGTCGGCCGCCCCCACCCCTACTTACAACGCGTCCGCGTCCAGTTCACCGGTACGAATACGCACCACGCTGCCCAAGTCGTACACGAACACCTTGCCGTCACCAATCTTGCCGGTGCCGGCGGCCTTCACGATGGCCTCAACCACCGCCTCCACCTGGTCATCGGTCACCGCCACTTCCAGCTTCACCTTCGGCAGGAAATCGACCACATACTCCGCGCCACGGTACAGCTCGGTGTGGCCCTTCTGGCGACCAAAGCCCTTCACTTCCGTCACCGTGATCCCGGTAACCCCACGCTCGGCCAGCGCTTCGCGCACGTCGTCGAGCTTGAACGGCTTGATCACCGCCATGACCATCTTCATCGTCTATCTCCTGTCTTCCGGCGTGGAGGATAGCGCCTGAACGCGGCCCGTGCGAAGCCGCTGCGGCCTGTCCGGGCAGTGGGCGCCAGCAGTATCCTTGTGCCGATTGGACTGCCCGCGCCGGATGCACGGGCCCACCCCCACGGAGCACCCCATGATCGACCTGAACCAAATCGATGACCTCGCCCGTCGCCTCAGCGACCTGGTGCCACCGGGCCTGCGCGAATCGCGTGAGGAACTGCAGGCCACCTTCAAGAGCGCGCTGCAGGCCGGCCTGGCCAAGCTGGACCTGGTCACCCGCGAAGAGTTCGAAGTGCAGCGCGCCGTGCTGCTGAAGACCCGCCAGAAGCTGGACGCACTGGAAACCGCCGTGCGCGAGCTGGAAGGGCGCGGCGCCGCAGAATGAAAAAAGGAGGCGCACCACGCCTCCCACTACAGAGTATTTCCCGGATGGGGCCTTGCAGCAAGGCCCACCGGGCGCCCTAGACTCGCCGGCCTGTCGATCCGGCAGGACAAGCAGGGGCAGCAGCGATGGCGCAGGACACCGAAAGGACACCCGTTTCGCATGACACCTGCGACCAGGTCGCCGGGCCGTTCTATCACGGCACCCGCGCTGATCTGGCGGTGGGCGAGTTGCTGAGTGCGGGCTTCCGCTCCAACTATCGCGACAGTGTGGTGATGAACCACATCTACTTCACCACGATTGCCAAGGGCGCCGGGCTGGCTGCGGAGATGGCCCGGGGCGAAGGGCGACCACGCGTGTATGTGGTGGAGCCGACCGGTCCGTTCGAGGACGATCCGAACGTGACCAACAAGAAGTTTCCCGGGAACCCGACGCGATCGTATCGGAGTGCGCAGCCGTTGCGGGTGGTTGGGGAGATTGTGGAGTGGGAGCTCTACGACGCCGAGTTTATTCGGCAGTTGAAGGCGTTTGTTGCTTCGGGGAGTGGGGAGATCATCAATTGATGACCTACTAGCGTTGGGCGTTGCACACCTCTTCATCGGCTTCATAGATGTCCAGCCCGAGCTCAATGCCGCGCTCTCCCAATGCGAGCAGCGCGCGGGGTGAAAGCGAGACACCGTCGTTGCTGCTGCCCATGAAGAGACCACAGAACAAGTCAGGCCGGAACCGTGCCAATGACTGCCATACGGCGAGATCGCCGGTGAGCTGATCGAGGATCTCGAAGATCTGAGCCTCCAGATCTTCAGGCTCACGATGCTCCGCATCAAGTCGCCAGCCCCCGGTCCTGGCGATACGCACGGTGCCTGATTGGTTGCCTCTGAGTTCCTGGCCCTTGTGATGCGCGGCGGTTGGATTCGCGCCCAGCAAAGCAGTGATCTCGGCTGGATTGAGGTCATCCCCGAAGAGCCGGAGGGTTACCAGGGAGTGATGGAATATGGTCATTGGATTTCAGTTGCGTGCGTTCTGCTCTGTCAGCTTTCGGCCAGTAGCGAACGTTCAACGCCTCACTTAAGCCGTTCCGCGAAGCGGCATCGGCTTGAACAAATTGTTAGATCTGCGGCCTCGAATTCTCCGCGAGCAATTCGTCAAGTCGGGTGCAGGAGTCGCCTGCGTACCTCTTACGTCGCGTGGGTTCATGAGGCTCCTATTGTGCGCCCTAACGCTGGAGTTAAGCGGCTGCCCATATGGGTCGTCCGCCTTGAACGAACTGTTAGGTGCGTGTGCGACGTTGCACCGAGATCTGTTGGGTGATGCGGCGATTGATCTTGCGCTTCCATTCAAGCTGTTTTTCCGACAGCTTCCGCTTGAGGCGCGTACTGACCAAGAATTCATATTCAGTGTCATAGATGTACCCCATCTTGCGCCCATGCTCGATGACGTCGAGGTTAGCGTTGGCATACGGGTCTTTTGCGATGCGTTTCAGGCCATCGAACAGGTTGCCCGTATCAATGCCAATAAAGCGATTGATGCAAACGTTGCCAACGTAAGTCGACTTGCCTGTGATGCGATTTGTTATGTAGCAATGCTCTTTTATTTCTTGGCCGCAAGGGCAGTGATCGAACTCTTCCGTGATCTCCACACTCACCAAGTCCCACTCGGTGCGGGCTACCTCGAACAAGTCCGAGCGTGACAGCGGAAGTATGTGGGCTTTCAGCCTTTCGAAGTTATGTTCCACAGTGGTCTCCGGCACGGGCCTAACGCCTGAGTTGAGCCAACCGGCGAAGCCGGTTCGGCTTGAATGAATTGTTAGGCCTCAACGCCGCTCCGGAACACGATTTGCAGCGAACCAGGCGAAATCAGACTTGGTGCCCGATGACTGGCGCTGGTGGGACTGCTCATGCGGACGCTGAAGCCGTGTTGAGCAAGAATGCCAAGCTCCCGAATCGACTCAACACGAACGTAGTCCTGCTCGAACCGACTCATGCTCGCTACGTACTTACCGTCCTCATGCAGGTGCGGAGTGAGAACAGCGCCCGGCTCGTTGCCGCGCGACACGGTGTAAGATATGGCCGTTGCTTCTGACACTTTGCGATCCCCTGTGATTGAGTCCTAACGCCAGAATTAAGCCGAGCCGCGAAGCGGATTCGGCTTGAATGACCTGTTAGGGCACGCACCGAGCAAGCCCAGCGCATGGTAGTAGGACGCACCCTCCCGTTCGGCTTGGACTGCTGTGCAGCCGATACTGGAAAGTGACTGGAGTAATGGGCCACGAAGTGACCCAGCAGGAACTACTTTACGTCTGTCCGGACCCAGAGCAGTACGAAGAACATCTTGCGTTACACGGTGGGTAACATTGGCGATGCGAACCTGGTGAGCCTCCGGCGCTAGAGCAACAAGGGCCAAGAGGACCCTCTCCGTGAATCGTTGTCCTCTGGTGATGCATGCTCTCTCAATATTCTCTAGCTGGATCACGCACTGCGAAGAATTCAGCCAGCCCCTGATGTAGGGAAGGCTACGTTCTTGCGGCTCAGCGAGAGACGCCGAGTAGTCAAGGGTTGAGAGCCTGACAGAAACGTGAAAGTCATCGCGGCCAAGCGAGAATGTCGATGCGCACCTCGACACAATCACTTCAACTTCCCGCTCGTTACCAGCAACTTCAGCTCGAAAGGTTCCGATTGACCGTTCACTTTGCACAGCGGCCCAACCACCTAGTAGACGGACCCTTGGGTCCGATTATACGACTTACGCACAAAGCACCGTATGGGGGACTTCTCCCTTGATACGGCGCGATCTTAGGGTGCCTGAGTCCGATTAACAAGCCAACGTAAACCGGACCCAGCGGTAGGCTCGACGACCGCAGCAAGCAGGGGTGCAAATGCCCGCTTTGGGTCGAAAGCGGAGAATAGCACAGGGCCAAGCGCCGGCGCAGTACTGATGCCTGCTTCCGGCCAGAAGCGGGAATCGTCGAGAATTGCAATCAACCAGTTGCGAATCAGAGTTGAACTCACTGGATCAGGGCGGGATGTCATCAGCGAACCCGCCAAGCCCTGAATCATTGAGTAAAGTGACGAAATCTCCTAGCTCTCGCACGCCTTTTGTCTTCTTGTGGAGCGCGTTGAGAAGACCGGGAAAATCAAAGCTCCCGACGATCTCCTCATTGGCTGCCGACCCTTTGATTATTCGCTGCGCATGCTCAACGGAGAGCTCAGATGCATATACTGTAAGTAATCGACCAGTTTTATTTGCCTCTGAAAAAGACCGGGATCGCAGGTAGATGTCAATGAGGCGATCGGCCACTGAAGCAGGTATGTCAAACCAAAAGACGTTCTCGATCTCGTCGACGGTCGATCTCGCAATTCGCTTCTTTGCCTCTTTGGCAAAGGCATCGAAGGACAGGGCGTTCTCAATGACGTCGAACTTATCAGAGGGAAGTTCTCTGATGAAGCTTAATACCCGCTGTGAGACGTCAGCTTCTACGAGACTCCACGCCTCATTGCAAATCGAGAAAAATTCGACGACAACTCCTAGTTTGGTGTCGTCGAGCTGCCGGATCACGGGCGAGCAGTGTGCTCGGACAGCTTCATTCCATTGTTGATGATGTAAGTTGCGTACCGCCTTTAGCGCGGATGAGTAGCGCGATTTTTCAGGGTAGTCAGCTTCGCCGATCAGATAATCCTTAATAAGCACGGCCACGAAGTTGCGTGTAAGCGAATCACGAGGCCTGCGCATGGCGCCGTTAGCCAGCCACGCTTGTGCTTCGTCTACCTTCCTTGGAAACAGCTGCGACCTAACATCGGTTAGCAGCCGGTCCAGGGCATATTTCCCCTGCGCTGGAGGGTGCATAAGAAGCACCGTTACAGCGTTTCTGATATGTAAGCGTGCGAGTTCTCCAGGAGGAGAGTAGGCTTCCCCGTCCGCGACGAACGAGGGATGAGCGCAACGGTTTCTGTCGTCGTAGAGCCGCGTGAGGTCTATGTATTCTAGGTTGTTCACGAGCTCGAAGGGCGACTTTGCTTTGTTGAGGAGGTCCTTTTCGAACCGCATAGCTGCGGTCACGTCGCCGTTGGCCCTGATTCGCTCAAGGGCTTCCGCTTCTTTTCCCGCAGCAGCATCGCCGGCGATGGCAAGCTCGTGAAACTTTTGCATGATGTCAAAGCAGACTGCGATCCATGTTGAGACGATAGCCGCTCGAAATGCCCCAGCTCTGTAGCTGGACACTGCTTCCCGAATGTAGTTGCGTGCACGCTCATTTCTGCACTGGAGCACTAGCTCGTCCAAGTCATAAAGCGGCGAGGTCATTGGCGCTTCCGTCGTCTGAAAGCCCTAGTATCGGGCGTGTCTGCGAATTCGCCAAAGACTGCGATAGCTTTGGTCGAAATGCTACGTCTAATCAGTGACTTAGAACCGTTGTTCGGGCTTCGGGTTTCGCCTAGGAGAAATGGGGGGCTCAACCTTACGCCGTCAACCCGGACGGACAGCGACAGGAAGTCGGGAGGCCAGAAGCCGCAGAGAGCCGGCCGACGCATCTTCCCAAAGGGTGTTGTATTAGAAGCCCTCCCGACGCAGAGCATCAAGTCGGTTGCACCGTAGGACCTGAGACACAGAAAACCCACCGATTGACGGAGGTGGGTACCGCCCTCTGAGGAGTTTCTAGGCTCCAGGATTAGGATGCCGTTACTGAATTTTGGTGGTATCAATCGTTGGCAGGGCGAAATCCCGATTGGCGAGGGGAGCCATCAATCCCAGATTTCAACCTTCAACGTCTGCGAGAACGATGGCGGAGAATCGGGGCTGCTTTCGGCCAAGAGCGGACTCTCGCAATGCCTCGAACCGGCCCACGAATCTGCGTGGTATAGAACGAATATCGGGCCGAACCCTACTTGAACATGTCCATCAAGTCGTTGTCTTCATGCCGCTGCTCCCACGTGGAGAGAAAACAAAAGCTCACACCACTTCGCATGGCAGCCTTCTGAAACCCGGCCAGTTCTTCCTTGGTGACCGGGTACTCAGCCGGATCAAAGTGCAGAATCCCCCACGGCTTGACGAGAGAGAACCCAGGCATGAGTTCCGAGAAGATCGCCTTGAGCAGGGGCCGGATATTCGAAAAGTCCTTGATCGGACCCGCGCGATTGCCAAGGGCGTGACACTGGCGGCGGATGGTCCTGTCTCCACCGACCAAGCGCGCAATAAAATGGTCCTGGTGCACTTGGACGTAGATCAGCTGGCGGCGAAAAATTCTCATCTTGCTCTCAACTCCGCACGCTCAATCATCGCCCAAGTGCAGCATACCCTTCCATCAATGCGCCGGCTCCGCCTTCAGCGCGCTTGAGTCCCGGCGCAGCAGATACAGCCCAACCAGAAACGGCCACAGCGAGTTGATCGACGAGAACACGCGCTGTGTCAGCCCCCGGTAGCCCTCCGGGTCCACGCCCACCACGTTCAACCAGAGATAGACGATGCTCGCGATGCTCACCACAGCGGTCACGGCGTACGCCCTTCGGTTGGCAGACCATGCACTCAACTCGATGTGTGACATCGCCGGTGCAATGATGTTGGCGATACCGATGGTGTAAAAGCCGTGCATCGGATGGCCCATGGGCCAGAGCCCGTTGGTCAGCATGGAGATGCCAAATACCATCCAGCAGATCGCGCCTACGGCAATCCGGCGACCGGACTCCCGCCATACCCCGATGGAGAAAGCCACGAAGCCTACGCCAGAGCCGATGGCGGCGATCCTGGCGCAGATGCTTGCAAGCGTCGGCGCCTGCAGCAGCTCGCTGGCGTGCTGTGCAAGCGGGTTGTAGCCCGGCGCGAACACGGCGGCAACGCTGGTCCAGAACAGGAACCACGGGAGCGGGAGCAGACCCGCAGACAGAAGAAGTCGATTGCGGCGTAACACGTACAGTGATCCTTGTAGCGGCCTGCGCCAGTGGGTGGAGTCCGTTCAAACGCCGCAGAACCTTCCTGCTGCGGGCAGAACAGTTCCGAGTGACTACAGCGGTAGCCAGATTCTGCGTGGCGCCCCGTGGGGTCAATAGGCAGAAAGTCACTCACGCATGGAGGCGAAATACGCGGCATCCATCAGCGACCGTCGGACCAATGCTGTCGCATTTGCCGCTCCCTGCGTCTCTGGCGGAATGTTCTGACGACTCCGTCCCAGAAGTGCCGCTCCGCCAAGCACGCCAAGGCTCTCGCCCCATCCGACGCTATGCGACAATGCCAAAAGCGTCTCGGGTTTTGGCGGCATTGACCCCTACCCCTTGGCATTCCGAACAACAGCAGGTAATCGTTACTGCGCCACCGTGCATCGGTGGTCGGGACTCGAAAACCCGGATTGCTAGACGTAAGTTTGCGCTTGCCAGCCGGCACCACCGCGCGTGGTGCCGGCTGGCAATCCGTCTGCCGGCTATGGCGGGCGGGGCGTGGGGGCCTCGTGCCCGCCGGCTTTGTCTAGCAACCGGTTTTCGAGCCACGCTCTGCCCGCCACCTTTATCGGTGGCGGCGTCCGCCTGCTTGCACGGAGCCCGCCATGACCACACCGCACTCCCCGCCCCCGCGCCCGATCCAGGAAGCGCCGTCACCCGCGCCCGCGCTGGACCCCAACAGCCTCATCGCCATCCTGCACGCCATCGGTGCGGGCGCTGCGGCCGACGGCCAGCCCTGGCCCGAGCGGCACCATCTACGCAGCCGGCAGATGGCGTTGTCCGACGCCGACTGCGCACTCACCGGCCAGCGCATCGTGCAGGAGATCCTGCTGGCGGCCGAGCGCACGCGCCAGAACGGTGAGCCGGAGCAGTACGTCGGCGACCGGGTGATGGAGGGGCTGGTGATGGCCGATCTGGCGCTGACCGCCTTCATCCACGAGCGGATGCGACCCAAGGACTGAACGCGCTTATGGCGCGCATTTTTCTGCCTGTGTGCGGGGGGATGAATGAAGAAGCACGGCCTTGCCGCTGCGGCGGTGTGCATCGCGGTGATCGGAGCGATGTGGGTGGAGTGGCCCGTGCCCGCGGGCGATCAGGTGTGGGCCTACCAGAAGCTGCAGCCGGCCGATTACCGCCTGCTGCACAGTGATGCACTCGGCTTCGTGACCGCGAAGGCACTCGAGGGCTTTGAACTGCACACGCGCCATGCCGGGGCGACATCCTTCGAGATCCGATGCAAGGGCGTGCTGGTGATGGAGGTGGAGAACGCGCCCTCGCGCGTGCTGATCCGCATGCCCGCCGATGCACGCTGGCGGGCGCCGGACATCGAACGTCTGCGCATCAGCTTCGAGCGGTGGCTGGATCTGCACCAGAGCCGGGGAAGGTTGTTGGTGGAAAGTGCGGGGCCTTCGTGGGTTGAGGCACGGTTTGGGCGCTTCAATGGGCTGGTGCTGGATGAGCAACGGTGTCTGCTTGGGGCGCCCGGCATCCGCCAGCCCGATCCCACCAACGACTTCAGCGCTGAAGTGCCTTCGTAGGCTGACGCTCACAGTTGCGCTGCGCCTGCACCGCAAGGGGCCGCCCGATGCTCGATCATCAAGGACGGCGCCAACGTCAGGGGCGGTCTGTACTGATGGAAACCGAGCCGTCATCCAGCAGGTGGACGTTTACATATGCGTCTGGCGGAGGTATCCGATCGATCGACGCCCCTGCGGGGAGAATGTCCCAACTGGTGATCGAGCCGCAGACTGTCCTGTGCACCAATCGGCGACTATCCAACCCTCGCTTGGCAAGCTCGGCCACAACTACTTCAGGAGGCTGGCGGTCGAAGCCCTTGTAGGCGGTGCACGTCTCTCCCGTCTGGCCAATGGCATACGTTGAACTCTCCACCTCATCCCGGCACCCCGGCAGGCCCATGGCGAGCGAGAGGGCCATCAGTACTCGCAAGCCGCGAGGGACTTCAAGTGAACACAGTTTTTCCAGCAGCCGATGTGGAGATTGGCATGCTTTCACTTGCACGCCGGTAAACCTCCCCGCAAAGAGCACAAGCCGCCCATTGGCCGACTTGTTCTTTGGTGCAAACGAAATCCCGGAACGGTGCACGCCTATCGCCTTCGACGCGAATTTTCCCACCACTGCTTCAGCGCAAGAAACAGTTGAAGGAATAGAAAGATCACCGCGAAGTAGCCCCAAATACGCAATCCCGTGTGCATAGCGTCCGGGTAATTGCGGTACGTGAGAACTGCGAAGTACGAAACGCCAAAGACCGCAGCGAGAAGCTGAGTGCCTATGAAGCCTTTCAACAAGGGACTCATTTCTTCTTCTCCAAGTCCTTCTGTACGATAGTCGCCCCTGCTCCCGCCAGGCCCTGGCCCGCTTGGGACGCCGCACCCTGGAGCGCCGATTGCCTGGGAATGGCAGTTCCGGTTGACGCAGTGGCAGTTGCCATGTTCGGTCCACCTGGGCCGCGGGATTGACTCAGCCGTTGGAGTGATCCCCGTGCAGCTGGCCCTGCGAAATCACCCATGGCAACGCCAACCCCGGAGGCTGCCAATCCACCCGCTGCACTGCCAATCGCGTTTGAAGCGACGCCCTCCGCCGTGATGGGCTGCCCTTTGATTGCGCTCTCTGCGGCGGAGCCGGCACCGCCTGCCACCGCATTGACCACGGTCTGTATAGCAACTGCACGCCCTACCGAAATCGTGCCAGATCCGACTGCCGCAACGGCTACTCCACCGGCGCCTCCGGAGACAGAGCCAACCGCAGCCGCAATGCCAGCCTCCACTTTGTCGATAGGCTTATCCGGATTCATGGCTTTCTGGACCGCGATGTCTGCGAGGCCGCCCAGGACGGCACCGTAGATGAATGGCATTACCGGGACCCTTCCGTCCGGATCGGTGAAGGAGTAGGGATTGCCGTAAGCGTAGCTGTAGCGATTGAAGTGTTTCGGACTTGAATGCGTGGAGATCGGATCCACCGAGAGGAAGAGTCCCAAGTGGGGATCATAGTAGCGCTGCTGCATGTAGCTCAGCCCAGTGGCAGCGTCGCTCACGTGTCCCGTATATCCAGGTCCATCCGCAACCTGCCCACCAACAACGGCTCCATAGGGTTCGTAGTCATAGCGCTTGACCACGTTGCCATTGGCGTCGGTCTCGGCAACCACCGAACCAAGCGCATCAGTATGAATGTAGGTGACCGTCTCGGCGCTTGCCGATGGCGCCAACGCCAAGCTCATCAGTGGTATGCAACTGAGCCAGGTCCCCATGGGGGCCCGTTTAGGAAAGCGCTTCGCCAAGCCCCAAGGAAAGAGGAAAACACGGTGATCGATCTCCTCGAACTTTTCCATCCTTCCAATCCCATTGAAAGAGCCTACAGCAAGATCCCGTCTTCATATCACAGCCCCTGATGGCTGGGGAAGCCACACTGAGACCCGTGCGTGTTGACGTGAATCAAGCGCTGGTTGTTGCCACGCTGATCTTTCAGAAGCATCCGCAGGTAGGGCACCTGGATTCCCCAAGTGAAATTGGCGTGGCGCTAGGAAGTGCGCGGCATGTGAAACCGACGCCCCTCATTGGAGTAGCACAGCGTTAGCGTCGATCCTTCACTTGATGGCAGAGACCCGTGTCCGCAGAGGAAGAAGACACGTTCCAACCATCGGCCGGAATCCCCCTAGTATCTGCACCAGCAATTCCCGATAGTCCCACGCAGATTACCTGCAGCACCATCGAGCGTCCCTCTGCAGGAATCCACACATGAGCCTGGCGCTGGTCCACAGCCGTGCCCGCGCCGGGGTCGATGCCCCGCTGGTGCGGGTGGAAGTGCATCTCTCCGGTGGCCTGCCTGCCACCCAGATTGTCGGCCTGGCCGAGACCAGCGTGCGTGAATCCCGTGAGCGCGTGCGTGCCGCCCTTCTTTGCGCGCGCTTCGACTTTCCGCAGCGACGCATCACGCTCAACCTCGCGCCCGCTGACCTGCCCAAGGAAGGCGGGCGTTACGACCTGGCCATCGCGTTGGGCATTCTGGCAGCCAGTGGCCAGATCGATCCGCAGTCGCTGCTGCAATACGAGTTCCTGGGTGAGCTTGGCCTGACCGGCGAGCTGCGGCCGGTGGCGGGCGCGCTGCCCGCTGCGATTGCAGCGGCTGACGCTGGGCGCATCCTGGTGGTGCCGCCGGGCAATGCCGCAGAGGCCGCGTTGGCCGAGCACGCCGATGTACGTGTGGCGCGCACGCTGCTGGAGTGCTGCGCCGGGTTGGGCAATCCGCGCCTGTTGCCGTCCGTGGAGCGCGTGGACACGACACCGTTGCCACTGCCCGATCTGGCCGACGTGCGCGGGCAAGCGCATGCGCGGCGCGCGTTGGAAGTGGCGGCCGCCGGTGGGCACCATCTATTGCTGATCGGTAGCCCTGGCTGCGGCAAGACACTGTTGGCCTCACGCCTGCCCAGCCTGTTGCCGGACACCGAGGAAGCCGAGGCGTTGCAGCTGGCCGCGATTGCCTCAGTGAGCGGTGAGGGGCTGGATCCGCGGCGCTGGCGACAGCGTCCGTTCCGGGCGCCGCACCACAGCGCGAGTGCGGCGGCGCTGGTGGGTGGGGGCAATCCGCCCTGCCCCGGCGAGATCTCGCTGGCCCATCACGGCGTGCTGTTCCTGGATGAGCTACCAGAGTGGAACCGCAGTGCGTTGGAAACCCTGCGAGAGCCGCTGGAATCCGGCCACATCCGCATCGCCCGCGCGGCACGCAGCGTGCAGTATCCGGCGCGATTCCAGCTGGTGGCGGCGATGAATCCCTGCCCCTGTGGCTGGGCCGGCGACCGCAGTAACCGCTGCCTGTGCAGTGATGAGCGCATCAACCGCTACCGTGCGCGGGTTTCTGGCCCGCTGCTGGACCGCATCGACCTGCATATCAGTGTGACGCGCATGGATGCCGTGGAGCTGCGGGAGAGCACGCCACTGGGTGAGCCCAGTGCTGCGGTACGTGCACGGGTGGAAGCCGCCCATGCCCGGCAGCAGGCGCGTGGCGGGCTCAATGCGCATCTGCCGCCAGCGGCGCTGCGAGCCTGTACCCGACTCAGCGAGGCAGATCAGGACATGCTGGAGCAGGCCATCGAGCGTCTGCAGCTTTCCGCACGTGCGATGCACCGGATTCTGCGCGTGGCGCGCACGATTGCGGATCTGGCGGGTTGTGAAACGATCCACACGGCGCATCTGGCTGAGGCGATTGGCTATCGGCAGTTGGATCGGGGAAAGCCTTAGAAATGACGGTCGGGTTGGCTATTGGTAGAGTCGACCGTTGGTCGACTCTCGCGCGAAGCGCGGCCTTCTGAGAGGTAGATGCGAAGAGCGGTCGACTAACAGTCGACCCCACCAAGGGCAGGCATCAGGCTGCCGAATGCAACCGTCCCCGCTTCGCGAGCAACGCCACCCGACGGCTGACCAGCGCGTGCAGCTCCGCCAGCTCCGACGCCCGGCCAGCCGTCATGTTGTCGCCGAACAGCACCCGTGACAGTCCCGCCGCGTCGCTGTCCTCCGGGTGCTGCCAGCGGTCGCGATATACCTTCTGGCACACCAGCCACGCCTGCGGCAGCCCTCCGCCGGGCAGCGGGCGGACCACGCGTTCGTAGACGTGCCAGAAGTGGTACTCGGCCTGCAGGTCGATCACAGGCGCCACGGACGGCGCCTGCCGGGGCCGTCCTGGGCCTCGGATGCCGAACAGCGGGGTTCGCGGGTTGTACTGTGCCATGCCAACAGGATGACCCAGCAACATTGTGGGAACCTTGCGTCGCTGCCAGAAAATCCCTGTTGATTGCGCAAGGCGGGTTTTGGGGGTCAGAGCCCTTTGCCGTGCAAAGGGATCTGACCCCCGATCACGGGGTGGCTGCGGGGTCGGATCCCTTTGCGCAGCAAAGGGCTCTGACCCCGCCCTCGTCGCCTCAGAACGCCATCGAGGTACTGAACATCAGCTGCCGTGGCGCGCTGCGCTGCAGGGTCTGGTAATCCCCCGAGAACGACGAGCCGGCGATGGTGGCGGTGCCGATGTTGTGGCGGTTGAACAGGTTGCTCACGTCCAGCCGCAGCTCCAGGCCGGGCACGGCGCTGTCCGCACCGAAGCGGTAAGCGGCGTAGGTGTTGACCTGCCAGAACGTGGGCACGCGGATGTCGTTCTCGTAGGTGAAGGGCTGGCGCAGGTACGAGGTGCTGGTTGCACCAAAGCGCCAGTCACCGAAGTGGGCGGACAGGTCGCTGACCAGCGAGATCTGCGGGTAGCCCGGCTGGGCGTTGCCCTTGATCGGGTACACCGTGTCATCCACCACGAAATCGCTGTCATAGTACGAACGGGCCACGGCCACGCCCTGGTAGAACTGCAGGTGGTCGGTCAGGTCGGCGGTGATGCCGAGGTCGGCACCGATCACGTGCATCTTCGGCATCAACCGCACGGTGTTGATCTGTGCGAACTGGGTGCCGATGGCAGCCGACAGCAGGCGGTTGCGGATGTCGTTGTAGAACACGTCGCCGGTGATCGTCAGCCGGTCGAAGCGGTGCGATGCACCCACGGTGAGGTTCCAGTTCTTTTCCGGACGCAGGGTACCCGCTACGCGGTCGAACTCTTCCTGGTCGGTGATGGTCCACGCCGAGGCGGTGTAACCGATGTTGCCGCGCTGAGCGACGCGATAGCCGTTCATGGTATTGGCCAGGTCGATGAAGGCATCGGTGGATTCGGTCGGGCTCCAGAACAGCGAGACATGCGGCAGGAAGTTGCTCTTCGCGCGCAGCGTGCCGTTCACCGGCCGGTCCTTGGCATCGCCGAGGCCGCCGCCGCGGGTGCGGAAGTCCACGGCCTTGAAACCAACGCCCAGCTTCAGCGTGTCGTTCAACACGATGTCGTCCTGCAGGTAGAACTGGCGCGAGCGGGTCACCCAGCTCGATGCGTTGTCGGTCTTGAACGCGGGACCATACACATCGAACGGGCCGGTGGCCTTCAGCGGCGGGCCCTCGCCCAGCAGTGGCTGCGGGTACCACTCGGTCTTGGCGGCGGCCTTGCTCTTCTCCTGCCAGAAGCCGGCGGTGAAGGTGTGCGCGCCGGTCTCGAACTGCAGGTTGACCATGCCACCCAGCCGGTTGAGGCGCGGTGTCTGCACCTGTTCGGAGAACGGCGCACCGTTGGGCGATGGCACGGTCGGGTCGGTCAGCGTGGCCTGGGTGTGGCTGTTGGCGTTGTACAGCTGCACGTTGCCACTCAGCGCCGGGGTGATCTGGAAGCGATGGTTGATCGATGACACGCGGTCGCGGGTGATCTGGCCGGTGTCGTACGGAATCAGTTCGGAAAGCTCGCCGCAGGTGTAGGCGCCGCAGGACTTGTCTGCATTCTCCGGCGAGGCCACGTACCACGCCCACGCATAATCGGGATAGAAGATGTCGGCCTTCCAGCCCAGTTTGCGGATCATGTCGAAGGAGATGTTGTTGTAGCCCCAGACCTTGGCCTTGCTGTCGGACAGGAACACGGTGACATCGCCCCAGGCGACGTCCTGCTGCAGCTTCAGGTCGCCGCGCAGGAAGTTCTGCGTGCCCTCGCCCTGGTACTTGTCGGCAGACACGCGCTGCAGGTCGACCAGTACTTTCGGGCCCTGCTCGCCGAGCTGGCCGCTCTGCCCGGATACGGTGGTGACCAACGTGCTGTTGCTGCCCACGCCCTGCTTCACGCGCAGGCTGGGCGTGTCCTGCAGGTCGCGCAGGCGGTATTCCAGGCTGCCGCCGTTGACGCTGCTGGAGAACACGCTGACCGGTGCGCCACCGGGGCTGACCGTGATCGCGCCGATGCCATCGGGCACGCCCACGTTCACCACGCTGGTGCCGGTAAGCGAGAGGAAGCCGTTGTCGTTCAGCGGCACGCCCTCGAAGGTGATGCCCATTTCATTCATGCGGAAGCCGCGCACGAACAGGCTGGTGGCCGAGATATCCAGGCCCAGCCCGTCGGTGGCGGTGTAGCTGGCGCCCGGCACCTGCTTGAGCATGGCCAAGCCGTTGTTGCCGGTGACCATCGCGTCGAGGTCTTCGGCCTTGATGATGTAGCGGTTGGGACCAACCACCTGGGTCGGTGCCACGGCCGCGCCACGCGGCGCGGCGATGACCTGCAGGGCATTGAGCGTGGTGGGCGTGTCGTGCGCGGCATCGTGCGTTTCTGCGGCGTACGCAGGGGCGGTGATGGCCGCGATGATCGCCAAGGCAAGGCGTGTCGTGGGTGGGGTGTTCATGGCAGCAGATCCAGGGTGCAGGGAGAGAGCGGCGCAGGCGCACGCCCAGCGCGTTGCAGCGCCGGTGTCGGCGCCCTGGCTGGCAGTGCGATTGCGTTGAGAGGGTGACGGCGCGGTGCGCGCCGGTCAGCAGACGAAGACGATCATCTGCCGCAGGATTCGATGGCGTGATTTCGACGTGCGAAATTCTTGCATCGCACTGGCGCATCCGCCATTGCGCCGTGGTACAGCGCGGCTATACGCAGGTATCGTCCTGTCCGGTATCTTCAGATACCCGATTCCGGATTGGCAGGAGCCTTGATGATCCGCTGGACCACCTGGAAAGTAATAGCCATCGTTTGCGTGACGCTGCTTTCGTGCATGGAAACTGCGCAATCGCACGACAGAGTTGAAGTGCGTTCCCCACAGCGTCTGGATGCCCTGATCGACGCGCTGGTCACCACGCCGTCGCCGATCAGCCCGGCCCAGTTGCATGAGCTGGGCATCATCGCGCCGTTTTCCTTTGAGAAGGATGCAGGACCGCGCATCTACCGGTCACAGCCGATGCTGACCGCCGATGGCTATGCCATCGACAATGTGGAGTATCGCGTGATACGCGGCAAGGACGATGACATCCGCCTCCTGTTCGTCACGTTCGTGGATACGCCATGCTTCCCACTGGAGCGGTTGGCTAAGCGTTACACCCTGCAGCCATTCATCTATCCACCCAGCCATGGTGCGCCATTGATCGCGCGGAACCACGAGCAGCACCATTCGCTCACCGTAGGAGCGCAGGAGATCATCGTCCGCAGCCAGCGCGATGCTCCGCACTGCGTGCTGGGCCTGAGGCGCTGAGCGCCGCTTGGCGCCTCAACGCAATACGTAGGTCTCAATGGCGCGCGCCACGCCGTCATCAGCATTGCTGCTGGTCTCGAACCGCGCCACCGCCTTCACCGCGTCGATGGCGTTACCCATCGCCACGCTGGTGCCGGCGTACTGCAGCATGGTCAGGTCGTTCTCCTGGTCACCGATGGCCATCACGTTGGCGCGGTCGATGCCCAGGTGCTCGGCCAGCTTCTGCAGGCTCGGTCCCTTGCCGGCGCGGTGGTCGAACACTTCCAGGAAGAACGGCGCGCTCTTCAGTACCGCGAAACGTTCGGTCAGCTCGCTGGGCAGGCGCGCGATGGCGGCATCCAGCACATCCGGCGCGTCGATCATCATCAACTTGATGAAGGACATCGACGGGTCCATGTCTTCCACGCGGCGATACGACAGCGGCATCCGCGAGAGATGCGAGTCGGCTACGGTGTAGTAGCTGATGTCCTGGTTGGGCGTGTACATGCGCTGGCTGTCCAGCGCCTGGAAGTGCACGCCGAGGTCGCGGGCCACCTGCTCGCAGAACAGGAAGTCGTCGAAGCTGAGCGGATATTCGACCACGGTTTCGCGCGTGCCGATCCGCTGCACCAGGCCGCCATTGCAGGCGATGCAGTAGTCGTCGTTGCCGGTGATGCCCAGCTCGTGCAGGTACGGCGCCAGGCCCGGAACCGGGCGGCCACTGGTCAGCACGATGTGCACGCCCAGCGCCCGCGCCTGCGCGATGGCCTTCCTGGCGCGGGAGGTGAGCTGGTGCGACGGGTCCAGCAGCGTGCCATCCATGTCGATGGCGACCAGTTCGATGGTCGATTGCCGGCGGCCCATGTCCATTGCGTTCAACTCGTGCGGGGCACGCCAGTTTACCCCCTCATGCCCGGTTCACCTCTTTGCCCACGTTGGCCGGGATACTGCGGGAGCCTGTGCGTCCCCCACCGCAGGACGGCCCCTTGACCGCCCTTCCCTGGAGAACCTTGCGACGCATGACCTACCGTGCCCCTGAAACCAATGACAGCGCGCCCCTGGCCCAGCAGATCGAGCAGATGATCGACGAACTGCCCGGCGACCAGGTGAGCGTCGGCACCCTGCTCAGCGCGCTGGGCGATGAGGGCCTGCTGCTGATCGTGATCCTGCTCTCGGCCATCTTCATCATTCCGGTGTCGATTCCCGGGCTGAGTACGGTGTTTGGCGCCTCGATCCTGCTGATCGGCCTGAGCCGGGTGCGCAACCGCCCGCTGTGGGTGCCACAGAAGCTGGCCCGCCGCGAGATCGCCACCGACAAGCTGAAGACCAACCTCGGCCGTGCGCTGAAATGGGTGCACCGCATGGAGCGGCTGTCGCGGCCGATGCGGCTGGCGGTGATGGTGCGCTCGAAGAAGATGATGCGCCTGAACAACCTGATGCTGGTGTTCGCGACCCTGCTGTTGATGGCGCCGGCCGGGCCGATACCCTTCAGCAACACGCTGCCGGCGCTGGCGCTGATGTCCTTCGCCATCGGTTTCATCCAGCGCGATGGCGCGGCGGTGGCGGCCGGTTATGGCTTCGTGGTGGCCACAGTGGTGTATTTCGGCGTGCTGCTGGGCGGCGTTGGGTTTGCTGCCGAGTCGGTGTTCAGCGGGTTCCGCAGCGGTACTGCGGAACTGTAGAGCCGAGCCCACGCTCGGCTGCTCTTCGACCTGTACGCGAAACCCCGCGCTGCGCGCGTAAGCCGAGCATGGTTCGGCTCTACAGAACTACCTGGCCGACACCCGCCACACCACGTCGCCCACGTCGTCGGCCACCAGCAGCGCGCCCTCGGCGTCCATGGCCATGCCCACCGGTGCGCCCATCAGGGTCTTCTCGTCCTTTGAGGCGAAGCCGCTCACCACGGTCTGCAGGCGCCCGGTCGGCTTGCCGTCCTTGAACGGTACATACACCACTTCGTAGCCGCTCAGCGGCGAGCGGTCCCAGCTGCCGTGCTCGCCGATGAAGGCGCCGCCGTGGTACTGCGCCGGCAGTGCCTGTCCGGTGTAGAACAACAGGCCCAGGGGTGCCACGTGCGAGCCGATGGCGTAGTCCGGCACGATTGCCTTGGCCACCAGGTCCGGTCGCTGCGGCTGCACGCGTTCGTCCACGTGCTGCCCGTAGTAGCTGTAAGGCCAGCCGTAGAAGCCATCTTCCTTCACCGAGGTGAGGTAGTCAGGCACCAGGTCGGCACCGATCTCGTCGCGTTCGTTTGCTACCGCCCACAGCTTCCCGGTACTCGGCTCCCAGTCCAGCCCGGTCGGGTTGCGGATGCCCGAGGCGTAGATGCGGCTGCCGCGGGTGGCCACGTCCACTTCCAGCACCACCGCACGGCGGTATTCGACGGCCAGGCCGTTCTCGGTGATGTTGCTGTTGGAGCCCACGCCCACATACAGCTTGCGGCCATCACGGCTGGCCAGCAGTTCCTTGGTCCAGTGGTGGTTGATGGTGCTGGGCAGGTCGGTGAACTCGCGGCCCTTGTCCGACATGCGAGTTTCGCCGGGCACGTAGTGGTACTGCATGATGTTGCCGGTGTTGGCCACGTACAGCGTGTCGCCGATCAGCTGGATGCCGAACGGCGAATGCAGGCCCTCGATGTAGACATGCTGGGTCCACGTGCTCGTTCCCGGCGTGCGGCGCAGCAGGGTGACCCGGTTCCCGCCCTTGCCGGCCTTGCCCGAGCGCGCTTTGATCTTGCCGGCAATCCACTGCTTGGGCGTGGTGACCGGTTCTTCGCCGGGGCCGTTGCCTTCCACCACCAGTACATCGCCATTGGGCAGGGTCAGCAGGCGCCGCGGATGCTGCAGGTTGGCGGCGATGCGCTCGATCTTCAGGCCCTCGGCCACCGTGGGGGTCTGCCCATCAGTCCAGCCGACGCCCTTGGGCACCTGCATCGGCGGCATCAGGAAGTTGGCCGGCTTGGGCAGCGGCGGCTGCGGGCCCGACTGGTCGGCGGGATGGTATTCAGCCTTGCCGGCGCAGGCCGACAGCATCACGGCCAGCGCCAGAGAGCCCACGGTGGGCAGGATGTGCTTAGCCATGACGACCTCCCTGCAGCACCGGCGGCTGCAGTGACAGCAGGATCAGGCCCAGGGCGATCAGGGCCACGGTCAACGCCGACAGGATCGTGCCCGGCACCGCAACGGCGTACGCATCGCGGCTGTGCACGAAGGCGTTCCAGATGGCCAGCACCACCGCGACCAGGTTGAGGAAGAAGTCGATGCGGTCGATGCGGGTGGCGGTGCCGTTGCGGCGCCAGACCGCGAAGAGGTTGATCAGGCGCGGCACGATGGCGATCAGCAGGCCGAAGGTGATCAGCCAGGCAGCGGCCTTGCCCCACATCACCTCGGCGCTGTTGAGATAGATCGCGTCGAAGATCAGTGCGCCGACGAAGAAGCCGAAAGGTATCGGGTTCAACAGGCTGAACAGCGTGGTGCCGAGGCCGCGATGGGCCTGGGCGAGCGGATTGACCATCATCGTGCTCCGTGCGGAAGGGTGCACGGGCTGTAGTAGCACAGCGCGATGTGAGGACGCGCGATGATGCCCCGGCGGGGCTGCCACACCCTCCGCGCAGGCACCGCGCTAAGTGGATTCGTCCTCGCGCACCTCGTGGAAGGGCAGCATCGTCTCGAAGCCGAATTCGTGTTCCATGCTGGTGCGGACCAGGCCGCCGATGGCGTAGCGGCTGGTGTTGGCGTGCACGTCTATGCCACCAGGCCGCCACTCGGTGCGCAGATGCAGCGTCTCTGCGCGTCGCATGACGATCCGTTCCTCCTGCAGCAGCGCGCGACGATGCTTCTTCATCAACAGGCGCAGCGGTTTCACCGTGGTGATGCCGAAGGCTGCCAGCTCGGGCAGCAACTCGCTGATATCGGCATCGTCGCCATAGTCGTGGCTGCGCGTATGCACGGACAGCACCACCTTGCGGATGACGGCAACCGAGAGCGGGGTCTGGTCCACGCGCGCACGGGCACGCTGGCGTGCCTTCTTCATGTGTGACTTCACCTGCATGCGATTACCCACGTTCCCCGTACCTCGAAGCAAGCACGCGATGATGGCGTGAAGGCATTCGAGTGCCCCGTCATAACTTGACGTACTAAGTGTTTGTGACGCAATTGGCACATTCGCACATTGCGGGTGTGAAGAGGTAGGGGGTTGTTCGTTGTGTCGCGTTTGGCTCGTTGCGATGGGGCAGTTCCGCCCCGCCGTCCTGCCATGCCGATTCACAACAGAAGGATTCGTGTATGAAGCGACACACGCAACGCACCGCGCCACCGCGCTCCGCGCGCCTGGCCCTCGCCACTGCCTTGGTACTGGGCAGCCTGGCCGTCACTGCCCAGGCCCAACAGGCCGATCCACTGGCGGCAATACAGTGGCACCTGCTCAACACCGGGCAGACGGTCCCGGCTGACACGCTGCCGGTGGCCGGCAACGATCTGAACGTAGACGGCCTGTTCCGCAATGGCATCCGTGGCCAGGGCGTCACCATCGGCATCGTCGATGATGGCCTGCAGATCGCGCATCCAGACCTGGCGGCCAACGTGGCGGCGGTGGCCGGCAAGAACTTCGCCAATGGTTCCAACAACCCGACGCCTTCCAATCCGGACGCCGACAACCACGGCACCATGGTCGGCGGCATCGCCGGTGCAGTGGGTGCCAACAACCTGGGTGTGCGCGGTGTGGCTCCGGCGGCAACGCTGAAAGGTTTCAACGTCCTGGCCTCCGACGCCCAGGGCAGCCAGCTGACCAACATCGAATACGCCTGGTGGGACGGTGCCGAGTCGGCCGACGTGCAGGTCTTCAACAACAGCTGGGGCGCAGGCCCGGGTAACCCGAACCTGCCGCTGGCCTTCAGCCAGAATGACGTCAGCTCCTACGAACAGGCGCTGTCGGGTACCCGTGGTGGCCGAGGCGGCATCTACGTGAAGTCGGCGGGCAACAACTTCAACAATGCCTCGATCAGCCGCACCCAGGATGTCTGCACCGCCGACACCAAGAACCGCGGCACTGGCTGCGTGCCGGCCGGCCGCGACCCGCGCAACAACCTGTTCAACGTGATCACGGTGGGCGCGGTGCGTGCCGATGGCGTGCGCTCGTCGTACTCGTCCACCGGCTCGGCGCTGTGGGTGTCGGCGTTTGGCGGCGAGTATGGCCTGCAGGCGCAGTATGCACCGGGACTGGTGGCACGCGCCTACGATCCGGCGATCGTCACCACTGACGTGACCGGTTGCGCACAGGGCAGCAATACCAATGCCAGCCGCGAGAACTCCCTGGACAGCAACCTGTCGACGATCGACAGCACCTGCAACTACACCGCCAAGATGAACGGAACGTCGGCTTCGGCGCCGATGGTTTCCGGCGTGGCGGCACTGGTGCTGGAAGCCAATCCGAACCTGTCCTATCGCGATGTGAAGTACATCCTGGCCACTACCGCCACGCGCAACCACCCGAACCAGCCGGCGGTGACGCTGCCTGATGGCCGCACCCTGGTGCCGGGCTGGACCGTCAACGCCGCCAACCGTGCTTTCAGCAACTGGTACGGCTTCGGCGTGGTCAACGCTGCACGCGCAGTGCAGGTGGCCGAGACCTTCCAGCCGCTGGGTGCGCTGGTGGATACCGGCTGGCGCAACACCACGCGCCGCGTAGCCATCGGCAATACCTCGGCCGCCGCTGCACGCCTGACCGTGCAGGTGGCCAACGGTGCGCGCAATGTCGAGTCGGTACAGCTCGGCTTCCGCGTCAGCCACACCAATACCCGCCAGCTGCAGTTCGTGCTGGTGTCGCCCAGTGGCACCCGCAGCGTGGTGCAGCCAGCGTTCACCTCGATCGGCTCGGGCCTGCAGGGCACGGTGGCGATCCAGCGCAACTTCACCAACTGGGACCTGCTGTCCAGCAATGCCTTCCTGGATGAAACCGGCAATGGCACATGGACACTGGAAGTGACCGACATGGGGCAGGCCGCGAACGCTGCATCGCGTGGCAACCTCGAATTCTTCAAGATCCGCGTTCTGGGGCACTGATGATGAAGACGACCATTCTGTTGAGCACCCTCGCCTTCGCGGCGATGACATTCCCCGCCTGGGCACAGAGTTCTGGCCCGGCCCCCGCGGCCAGGACCTTGTCGACCGTGGACGCACAGGAACTGAAAGCCGCCGCCACTGGCCGCGCGTTCGATGTAGGCGGCACGCGCTTCCAGCTGGCCCCGACGGCCACCGTGCAGCAGGTCAAGGGCGGCCGGTTCCGGATCACCCAGAGCACCGACGCCACCGGCACCCGCAGCAAGCGCTCCACCGATGCCAGCAGCACCGGCACCGCGGCGCGCCTGGACGCCGGCGCCAGCAAGTTCGCCGCCGCCGTATCCAACGACGGTGCACCGGTGGTGGCGACCTCGCGGGTCAAGGTGTTCTTCACCGACGCGGCCTCGGCCCAGCGCGCGGCCACCGCCACCGGTGGCACCGTGGTGAAGGTATCCAGGGCTTCGGGCCGTGCGATTGTCGAGTACCCCTCGGTGAACGCGGCCCTGGATGCGACCACCCGACTGCTGTCGACCGCCGGGATCCGGGCGGCCGAGCCGGATGTGGTGCAGTGGGAAGAAACCAAGTAAGGCGTTGAGTGGTGCCCCCGGCCGGCTGGCTCTCCTGGCCGGCCGGGGAATTGGTGTCTATCGCGTGTCGACCGAGGTCGGCCCGTACCAGATCGACAGAGGTCAGGCCAACGCCGCCAGCGCCTGCACCAGCGCATCCATCTGCTGCGGCCGGGTGAACACCGACGGCGTCACCCGCACGCAGGCGCCGGAGTCCAACCCGTCGCGATGCGTGGTGAACACGCGATACTCATCCAGCAGGCGCTTCTGCAGCGCGATGTTGTCAGCCACGCTGGTGCGCCCGCGTAGACGGAAGCTGGCCAATGCGCTGGCCAACGCCGGATCAGGCGACGACAGCACTTCGATATGCGCCATCTGCCGCGCAGGCACGGTCCAGCGCTCGCGCAGGTAGCGCAGGCGCGCCTGCTTGTTGGCTGCGCCGATGCGCTGGTGCAGCGCGATCGCTTCCGGCAGCGCCAGGTAAGCGGCGAAGTTGACCGTACCGGTGTGCACACGGCTGCCCACGCGGCCATCGTCGGTCTCGCCCATGTACGGGTCCAGGTCCGCAACGCGGCCCTTGCGCACATACATCGCGCCGACGCCGACCGGCGCACCGATCCACTTATGCAGGTTGATGCCGACGAAATCAGACTTCAGCTGCGGCACCGCGTAGTCGATCTGGCCAAACCCGTGTGCTGCATCAACGATCACGTCGATGCCGCGTGCGCGCGCACGTTCAGCGATTTCGGCCACCGGCAGCACCAGCCCATGGCGATGGCTGACCTGGGTCAGCAGCACCAGTTTCAGGCGTGGCAGCCGCGCGAACGCGGCCTCGTAGGCCTGCAGGATCTGCGCATGGTCGGGCACGGCCGGCAGCGCGATGCGCTCGACCTGCACGCCGCGGCGCTGCTGCAGCCAGCGCATCGCGCCGATCATGCTGTCGTAGTCGATGTCGGCGTACAGCACCTGGTCGCCAGGCTGCAGGCGGTTGTAGCCGCCGATCAGCGCCAGCATCGCCTCGGTGGCACCGCGGGTGAGTGCGATCTCGTCGGCGCCCACGCCCAGCAGTTCGGCCACCTGCCGCTGCACCGCCATGTACTGCGCCGGGAACTCACGGCGGCCATACCAGGCATTGCCTCGGTTCACTTCCGCGGTGTGGCGCTGGTAGCTGGCCAGCGTCTGGCGGCCCATCGCGCCCCAGTAGCCGTTCTCCAGATGGTTCACTTCGTCGGTGACATCGAAGTGGCTGGCCACGGCGGCCCAGTAGTTTTCATCGCGGGCCAGCACGTCCGGCGCCACGGTCGTTGCGGGAATCTGCATGGACGCAGCGTAACGCGTGGCAGCCATGGCCGGCAGTGAAGAAAGTGCGGCTGCGGCCGGCAGCAAGGTGCCGGCACGCAACAGGGAACGGCGGGCCGGGTCCATCAGAAGCTCAGCCGGTACTGCGCGTACAGATTGGCACCGTCGGTGTCATAGGGCGCGTTGCGCGAGTAGACCAGGCCGCGGCTGGCCTGGAAGGTGGCTTCGTCCGGATAGCGGTCGAATACGTTGTCGGCCCCCACACGCAGGCTGTGATGTTCGTTGATGCGATAGCCGACGGCCAGGTCGAGGAAGCTCATCGCGCCGAAGCGCTGGTAGATATCGCCCACTGCATTGCCGCTGGAATCGGTCCAGGCGCCGTAGTAGCGCATGCGTGCCATCAGCGACCAGGCGCCGATGTCCCAGCTTCCGGTCAGGCTGCCCTTGTGCTCGGGCAGGCGATCCTCGAACAGCACGCGCTGGGTCTCGTTGGTGGCCACCGAGGTGCTGCCATTGTCCACGCGGGTGCGGTTGTAGTTGTAGGCCAGGGTCAGCGTCATGCGGCCGGCGCCGAGGTCGCGCAGGTAGTTGCCGACCACGTCCACCCCGGTGGTGGTGGTATCGAAGTCGTTGGTGAAATAGTTCACCGAGGTATAGCCCAGCGGATTGGGCGTACCGGCCGGAATGGCGAAACTGGCCGACTGGCTGAAGCGGTCGCTGAGCTTGATCTGGTAGACATCCACCGAGCCGGACAGGCCCAGGTCGGTGCGCCAGGTCAGGCCCAGCGACGCGGTCCGCGATTCTTCCGGCTTCAGCGGCCTGGCGCCGAGCAGCTGCGCCAGCGGATCGTTCGGCGACAGGCGGCCACTGGTGAAGATCTGCAGCGTGCGCGTATCCAACCCCTGGGTGGTGCTGGTGGTGTTGAGCTGCGCCGGCGTCGGTGCACGGAAGCCGCTGGACACGGTGCCGCGCAGGGCCACGTCCGGGGTGATCGCGAAGCGCGCCGAGAGCTTGCCGTCCAGCGTGCTGCCGAAGCTGGAGAAGTCCTCGTAGCGGCTGGCCGCACCGATGCTCCAGCGCTCGCCCAGCGGCACTTCCATGTCCACGTAGGCGGCCCTGCTGCGCTGGCTCCACTGCCCGGCCTGGCTGGCCGAGAAGCCGGGCGCGCCATTGGAATTTGCCTCCAGGCCTGCAGCCGCGCCAGGACCCACGGCGTACGAGGCGGGGTCACCGGCACGCACCTGATAGGTCTCCTGGCGGAACTCGCCACCGAAGGCGACGTTGACCGGCTGGGACAGCGCGGCCACGTCCCACTCGTAGTTGAAGTCTGCGTTGGCGTTCTTCTCGGTCTGGGTCAGGCGGCCAAGATCGAACGCGGTCGGGCTGGCCGGGCCGAGCGAGGCATTGATCGAGTTCTTCAAGCTGTAGTCGATGGCGTTGCGGCCATACGAGGCGCTGACATCCCAGCGCAGCTTGGGCGTGATCTCGCCGCGCAGGCCACCGACCAGCTGCAGGTCGTTCTGGACGTTGCCGTACTGCGGGCTGAAGCCGACCGGATACAGCGAGCGCAGGTTCCAGCCCGGGAAGATGGCGGTGGTGCGGTACGCACCGGTGGTAGTGTCCGGATTGCGCCAGTTGAAATCACTGACGCCATCGCTGTGGCTGTACAGGCCGAAGGCATAGAACTCCAGCGTCTCGCTGGCATTGGCCTTCACGTTGAAGCCGACGCGGCGGCTTTCCAGCTCCGGCTGGCCCCAGCGCTGCACCGGATTGGGCACGTCCAGCTCCGGATGTGCAGCCTGGAAGGTGATCGCGTCCGGGCGCTGGCGCGTGCGCGAGGTAGCGTCGGAGTTGGACGATTCGGCGAACAGCACCAGGCTGCCATAGTCGCCCAGCGACCAGCCGGTGCGCGCACTGAAATCGCGCGAGGCACCGTCGCCCTGCGCGTACTGCGAATAGCCGGCGGTGATCTCGCTACCCGGGCCATCCTCGAGGATGATGTTGATGACACCGGCGATGGCATCCGAGCCGTACTGCGCCGACGCACCATCGCGCAGCACTTCGATGCGCTTGATCGCACTGGTGGGAATCTGTGCCAGATCAGCGGCCTGCGCACCGCGGTTGCCGAGCAGCGCGCTGCGATGGAAGCGGCGACCGTTGACCAGCACCAGGGTCTGGTCCGGCGACAGGCCACGCAGCGTGGCCGGACGCACGAACACCTGGCCGTCCGCCATCGGCAGGCGCTGCACCACGAACGACGGCACCAGCTGGGCCAGCACGTCCTTCAGGTCGGTGGATTCGACAGACGTGATGTCTTCCTTGCTGAACACGTCCACCGGCGCCAGCGTTTCGAACTGGGTGCGGTTGGACGCGCGGGTACCGGTGACCAGCATCGCGTCGAGCTGGGTGGGCGCGGCGCGGCTGCCGCCGGCGGCATCGACCGCATCGGCTTCCGCTGCGATCGCGCCTCCTGCGCTGGCCATGGAAAGGGCAAGGAGGATGGAACGCGAAAGCTTCGAACGATGCACGGCAGGGCTCCGGGAGGACGCGACAGGGCCAGCACCTGTGCGCACACAACAGGCCTGGACAAGGCGCGCAGTCTCGGCGCGATGTGTGAAGGAGGCATGACGTCAGTACGACAGCTTGAATCCGCACAGGCGCAAGAACTGCTAAACGCCGCGCCTGCCGATCCGCTACTGTGCCGGCATTGGATCCGGGGAACGGCAGGATGAGCGCGACAGGCAAGGCATTGTGGTACATCGAAACCCACGCGGACCGGCCACTGGCGCTGGCCGACATTGCCGCTGCGGCGGGCCTGTCGCCATTCCATCTGTCGCGCCTGTTCCAGGCCCGCACCGGCACCTCGGTGGTGCGCTACCTGCGCGGGCGCCGCCTGACCGCTGCCGCGCAGCAGTTGGCCAGCGGCGCCGGCGACATCCTGCAGGTGGCGCTGGGTGCCGGCTATACCACCCATGCCGCCTTCACGCGTGCCTTCAGCGAACAGTTCGGACAGACGCCGGAGCGCGTACGCGAACAGGGCACCGATGGGCTGGCGCTGGTGCAGGCGATCCGCATGGACGAGGCCCCGTCCGCCTGCATTGAAGCCCCCCGCCTGCTCGAGACGCCCGCGTTCCAGGTGGCCGGCATCGGCGTGCGGCATACCCGCGACAGTGGCGGCGCGATTCCCGGCCAGTGGGCGCAACTCAACCGCGAATGGCCGATGCCGGCGCCGATCAGCTTCGGCGTGTGCTGCAACAGTGATGACAAGGGTGGCTTCGATTACATCGCGGCACTGCCGGTAAGCACGGTGCCGAGCGTGCCTGCGCACTGGCAACGCGTGGACATCCCGGCGCGCCGCTACCTGGTGGCCTGGCACAGCGGGCACATCTCGGCCATCCGCTCGACCTGGTTCTGGTTGCTGGATCATTATCTTCCTGCTTCCAACCTGAGCCTTGCCGATGCGCCGGATCTGGAGCGGTACGACGCCCGGTTCGACGAGCACACCGGCCAGGGCGGCGTGGAAATCTGGCTGCCCGTCGACGACCGTCCCCACTGACAAGGAGTTGAAGATGCGCATGACCGCTGCTGTGCTGGGAGCGATGCTGATGGCGTTCACAAGCACCGGCGCCGCTCGCGAAAGCGGGGTGTCCGGCGAGCGCCACGGCACAACGACGCTGGCCAGCGCCGCCGTGCGCGACGCAGAGCGCCGCGACGCCTTGCGCTACACGGTCTGGTATCCGGCACCTGCAGGCAGCCGGGAGACCGTGCTGACCATCGGTCCACCCGACGCGCCGCTGTTCGAGGTCGGCCGGTCGTCCAGGGATGCGCCGGTCGCCGGTGATCGCCTGCCGACCTTGCTGTTCTCCCATGGCAACGGCGGCAGCGCGCGCATGATGGGCTGGCTGGGCACCGCGTTGGCGCAGGCAGGCTATCTGGTGATCGCAGTCGATCATCCGGGCAACAACGGCGTTGACAGCATGACCCTGCCCGGCAGCGTACTGACCTGGCTGCGCGCCGATGACCTGCGTGCCGCACTGGCGGCTGTGCAGGCCGATCCGGTGCTGGGCCCGCATGTCGATCCTGAGCGCCTGGGGGTCGCCGGATTCTCGGCCGGCGGCTACACCGCACTGGTGGCGGCCGGTGCGCGACCGGACCTGCAGCGACTGCTGGCCTTCTGCACGGCGCATCCGGATGACGGCGTCTGCCGGCCCCAGCAGGAAGCGGCCACGCACACGATGGAGGCGCGTGTTGCCGCTGCGGCGTCGCCCGAGCTGTCGCCGTGGATGTCCCACGCCAACGACGCGCGCGCCATTCCCGGCGTGCGCGCGGTGTTCCTGCTGGCACCGGCAATCGTGCAGGCCTTTGCGCCCGAGCAGCTCTCCTCGCTGAAACAGCCGGTGGCGATCGTGCTGGGCGAGGCTGACACGGTTGCGCCACCGCAGAGCAATGGCGAAGCTGCGCGTGCGGTGATTGCGGGCGCTGCACTGCAGGTACTGCCCGGCGTCGGCCATTACGATTTCCTCGCCGCATGCACCCCGACCGGACAGCGGCGGCTGCAGGACCTGTGCAGGACGTCGGTGCCGAAGGCGCAGACCCACGCGCAGGCAGTGGACGCCGCAATACGATTCTTCAACCAGTCACTGCGCTAGTGGCCGCCGGGCAGTCCCCAGCGCTACAGTGAGCGCGTCCATGGAGAATCGGTCATGCGCCTGCTTCACCTCACCCTGCCGGTGTCCGACGTCGCCACCGTCGCCGCGTATTTCCACGATGTGCTGCAGCAGCGCGTGGTCGGCAACCATGTGCACATCGGCTGGAGCACGATCGAACTGCAGGCGGCGGGTGATCACCCCATCGGTGGCGTGCACCTGGCCTTCAACGTACCGGACAACCGCTTCAGCGAGGCGATGGCCTGGTTGCGCGAACGTACCCCGCTGCAACGTAATCCTGAGGGCCTGGATTACTTTGCGCTGGAGAGCAGCTGGCAGTCGCAGTCGGTGTACTTCACCGGTCCCGACGGCCTGATCCTCGAGTTGATCGGCCGGCGCCGTCTGCCAGTCAGCACGCGCGCAGGCGCTTTCCATGGCAGCGAGCTGACCTGCCTGAGCGAGGTTGGCCTGCCCAGCCACGATGTCGATGCGGTGCGCGAACAGTCCAGCCAGCGCTTCGGCCTGCAGCCGATCAGCCCGCCTTCGCCGCAGTTCGCACCGGTGGGCGACGACGAGGGCCTGCTGATCATCGTCGCCGCCGACCGTCGTTGGTTCCCCGAGCAGAAAGACCTGCCCAATGCGCAGGGCGTGCAGCTGCAGATGGGTGATGTGAGCGGCAGCGGCGAGCTGCGCGATGCGACGCTGGGCTGGCGGGTGTGGGCGGCCTGAGCTACCAGCTGCCCGAAGCGCCGCCACCGCCGCTGCGACCACCGCCACCGGACCAGCCGCCGGAACTGCTCGAGGACGAACTCGACGACGAGGTGCTGGACGAGGAACGGTAGCCTTGGGACGACCTTTGTCCGCTGCGTGCTTTTTCGCCGGGCAGCAGGGTGAACACCCAGATGAAGTACAGGAACAGCGTGCTTGCGCAGGACACGATCGTCGCCAAAACGCGTGCGTTCTCGTCGCCGGCCCGGTCGATGGCCAGCAGCGCGCCCAGCGCATAGCCGCCGGTCAACAGCACCAGCACCACCAGGCGCACGGCGAAGCTGTTGCGGTTCTTCCGCCAGCGCGCGCGGCCGGCCTGCACCAGGAAGAACACCAGCATGGCGGCAATGGCGACCGCCAGGTTCAGCAACGTGTGCAGGGCAAGGCTGGGCGGCAACTGACCACGGACCAGCATCACCATGAAGAAACCGATACTGACGGCCAACATGCCGGACAGCACGATGCGCACACCACGGCTGCGACGCCAGCACCACCCCAGCAGCGCCGCCACCGGTACGGCCGGTAACAGCACGAAGAACAGCGCAGGCAGCACATGCCGCGGCAGCAGCAGCGTCGCCGAAACCAACCCAGCGGCCATCACCGCCGTTACCAGCAACGGCCTGCCCCAGGCAGGCAAGGTCGGCCAATTCGGCCTGGGCACTGCCGCATTGGCTGCCAGTGCCTTGCGCCGCCGCTCACGGCGTTTACCGCTGGACTCGGCCTCGGTCCTGATGGCCAGCAGGCGCGGCGGTGATCGCCACAGACCGGCCAGGAACCCCACCAGCAACGTCAGGGCAACGACCGAATCCCCTGTACGCCAATCCGCTGGCAACAGGTTGCGTGCGGATGAATCCTGCTCGGGCGGCAGCGGCTCGCCATCGATCAGCGCCACCAGCACCTTGCTGCCGTCCAGCATGCCCCGGTCCAGGTCTCCTTCGCGCAGGCGCGGCACGATCGCTTTGTCGATGATGCGCGCGGCATAGGCATCGGGAATGGTGCCTTCCAGGCCATAGCCGGTCTGGATGCGTACGCGCCTGTCCTGCACCGCCACCAGCAGCAACACCCCGTCATCGACACCGGCGCGGCCCAGCTGCCACTGGTCGAAGACACGCTGTGCATAGGCTTCGATGCCGTCATCGCCAACACTGGGCACCACCAGCACCTGCAGTTGCGCGCCTTTGCGTGCCTGCAGCTGCAATGCCTGCTCGCGCAGCGTGGCGCGGGTGCTGGCGGACAGTGCGTTGGCGGTGTCCACCACCGGGTCGTCCAGTGCCGGAATCGGGGCCGCCGCCAGCACTGGCAGCGGCAGCAGGCAGAGCAGCAGTGCCAGCCCTACCCACTGCCATGCGTTGCGCCACGGCAGCACCCGGCTCATGTGGACGCCGTGCCTTGCAATGGCGGTGCTGTGCATCATGCGAAACGGCATCCGTGTATGTCCTTGCCCCATGAACGGAAAAGCCGGCCGGATTACCCCGGCCGGCCTCCTATACCACACACTTCTTCACACGCAGCGGTCAACGGCCCATGGCCACCCGCTGCTGCTCGTCCTGCACGTGTTGCTGCGAAGGCTCATGCTTGGCCAGCATTGCAGCGCTGGTCTCCTGCAGGCTCGGTGCCGCCTGGGTCATGTCCACCGCAGTACGGAAGCCGGGAACGGTGCCCACGACGAAGGCCTTGCCATCCTGCACGGTGACGCCCTGCAGCTTTTCCGGCGAATCGATGCCGGCGGCCTTGGCCTGGGCGGTCACATGCGCGCTCATCTCGTTGGAGATCATGCCCGGCATGTGGCCACGGATCGCATTGTGCAGCGGCGTATCCGGATGCGCCTTGTCGCCCAGCTGCGGCCCCTTCGGCGCCGCCTCGGCATGGCTGCGGCCTTCGGCCAGCTTGCCCAGCGTCGCCGGACCCGCCACGCCGTCGGCGGAGAGCCCGTGCTGCTTCTGGTAGGCGATCAGTGCGTCCCTGGTATTGGCACCGAACTTGCCGTCCTCGCTCAGCGGATTGCCTTGGCCGTCGCGCACGCCCAGGCGGTTGAGTTCCTTCTGCAGCGCAGTCACTTCCTCGCCCTTGGCCCCCTGGCGCAGCACACCGTTGTGGTCGGCGTCATGCGAATGGCCACCCTTGCCGGTTTCCTTCAGCTTGCCGTGGTCCCAGAAGTCCTGCGGGCTGATCAGCTTGCCGTGCGGATCCTTCAACTGGTAATGCACGTGCTGGGCATACTGACCCGCACCGCCCGGGCCACGCCCGCCCATGGTACCGATCGGCTCACCCGCCTTGATCGGCTGGCCTTCCTTCACCTGGGTCGACTGCAGGTGCAGGATCTCGTGCGAGTTGCCCTGTGCATCCCTGATCTTCACCGTACCGTAGTCGCCACCGACGAACGTCACCGTTCCGGAGATCGGCGCGTTGACGGTCGGGTGCTGCAGATTACGGCCGTGCTGGCCGCCGACATAGTTGAAGTCGGTGCCACCGTGCGGCTTGTGCGCGCGGTGTTCGCCGAACTCACCGGTAATGTGCGGCTTGACCCCGTTCTGCGGGGGCAGCATCACCTGCATCGTCTGCTCGAAGTTGCGGGTCTGGCCTTCGGCATGCGCCGCTGCCGGCTTGGCCTGCGCGTGCGTGGCCGCAGCTACGGCGGGGGCCGCGTGGCTGCCCTGGGACTGGCCGTGGGTCAGTCCCAGGCGCTCCTCCACGAACCGCTCGTACTTGTCCACGTACGGCATCACCTTCTTTTCAGACAGGGTGAGGCCGCCGTAATCGCGGGTCGGGCCGTCGTGATGGTATTTGTAGATGTACTCCTCACCCTGGCCGCGCTTGTGCGCCAGCGTGCGGTTATCGATGTAATGGTCAACCAGTGCATCGGACTGTGCGCCGACGTCGAAGCGGTTGCGGTTGTTGAGGTGGTAGTGGTTGCCGGTCTTGTCGATGAACTGGCCCAGGCCCGAGGCCGAGGTGGTGCCAGCGGCGGCATCGGGGTTGAAGCCCGATTCAACGCGGGCGATGGCCAGTACGTGCGCCGTTTCGCGCGGGGTCAGGCCCTTCTCGCGCGCCGACTCGATGATCGTGTCGATCACCCGTGACTGTACTTCCGGGGTCGCATCGCCCCACCGGCGGGAGTTGCCATGCAGGCGGCCGTCGCTCTGGTCGATCGGCTCGCGGTAGTGGCTCCACGGTTTGATGCGGTCACTGCTGTAGGCCGCCCCGCGGGGCTGGACCATGTCCTGGTAGATGTCTGCCATGTGTGTGCTATCCATTCTATGAAAAGGGGGATTTCCTTAAGGGGTACTGCTCCTGGTACCTCTGGTACTGCGGTACTGCAGTGCTGCGTTCACAGCGCGCGTGCGACGTCCTGCCGCTGCGCTCAGTCTTCGATGTAGTTCACCTCCGGGTGCTTGATGCCGAGCGAGTCGATCAACTTCTCGTACTCGTCGTTGTTGGGCTCCTGCTCCTCGCCTTCCGCGCCGCGCAGCGGCGGTGTGCTGTGGGTCAACTGGCGGCCACTGGCGTCGTACAGGTAGTACCACTCGCAGAAGCTGCAGCCGAACGGCAGTTCACCGTACTGCACGACGAAGTACGGCGTACCGCTGCGGTCCTGCACGCAGGCCAGGCCAACGGCGGTATAGCCGTCCATCTCCTTGGGCGCAGCAATGGCCTGGCGTGCGCCGTCCTTTTCAATTTCCAGCGTGGTCAGCCGGGAAGCGTCCGTGTCTTGGGTGGGCTGGGCCGCCAGGTGCAGGCGGGTGCCTTGGCAATCGATATGCATGCCGGTCTCGTCGCGCGTAAGAGAGGTGGAATGGTCCGCAACGGCAGCCGCAGGTGCGGCCGGCGTCGCTGCCGGGTCAGTGGAAGCAGGGGCCGCCGGTGCAGCCGCCTCAGGGCCGCTGCAGGCAGCAAGCATCAGGGCCAGTACGGGGGCAACGGGAGACAGACGCATGCGGGGCTCCTTGGGTGAATCACACGACCGCTCGCAGGCGGTCGCTCAGGGGTCAGATCGATTCGTCCTCACGCTTGACCAGTTGCCAGCACGGCTTCTGGGCAAAGGTGTAGATCTGCTGGTCACTGGTATCGGGAGTGCGCATCTGCACCTGTACCTGGCCATCGGGCAGGCGGGTGACCTGCATCTCGCGGCCCTGGCGCTGCAGCGTGGCCGGGTCCGGCATCACCGGCCATTCGACCTTGGCAAGCGGCACCTTCTCCTCCACCTTGCGTGGCTCCGGCTCGGCTTCGCTGTCGATGTGGCTGTCCAGCAGCGGATCGGCAGTGGACGTTTCCTGCAGCGCGATCTCGTTGCCGAAATGCTTGAGGAAGTCGTCGAAGACCGGATGGGGGCAGCTGGCAGAAGCCTCTGCCGGGGCCGCGGCAACCGGCGTGGCCGGCGTCGTGGCAGTGGCCGTGCTGGTCGGAGCCGGTGCGGCGGCGTCAGCGGGGGCTGCCTGGGGCGCAGGCTTGCAGCCGGACAGCGCAAGCCCCAGGGCAAGCGCAAGCAGGGCAACGGGGCGGAGCTGGTTCACGGGATCCTCCTGATTCCGGGCGGTCGCGCGCGGTTCCGGCGCGGTAGGGAGGCAAGGATAGCCATGCCTCGGTCAATTCAGTTTCAACATCCGCTGTCAGGAATATCCCGACATGCCGAATTGTGACTAATATCACACTAATTCTGAAATCAACGTCATCGCAGCAGCCGTTAGACTACGCCGCACACGCTTCGACCCTGGCCCCATGCGCGCATTCCTGCTTGCCCTCTCCCTGCTGCTGCCAACGCTGTGGCCTGGTGGTGCGGCCGCGCTGGAGGTCCGGGAAGGCGATCTGCTGTTCGTCACCGCCGGCCATGCCGGCCTGAGCGCGGCCATCGACGATGCCACCGGCAAGCAGGGCGCACCCAGCTTCGATCACGTGGCCCTGGTCGCTGCGGCGCCAGACGGCTGGGAGGTACTGCATGCGGATGAGAAAGGCTCGCGCCGGCAGACGCTGGATCAGTTCCGCGAGGACGCCCGAGGCAAGCAGCGGCAGGTCGTGGTCTATCGGCTGCGCGCATCGCAGCAGGCTGCCATCAAGGATGCGATCGCGACCGCACGCATGATGCTGGGCAAGCCCTACAACACGTCGTATGTGTTGAATGAGGACAGCTACTACTGTTCGGATTTCATCGAACGTGCGTTCCGTGCGCACCATGTGTTCGCACTGCAGCCGATGAACTTCCGCAACCCGAAGACCGGGCAGATCGCACAGCACTGGGTCGATCTCTACCGCGCCATGGGCATGGAGGTGCCGCAGGATCAGCCAGGCACCAACCCGAACGACATGTCAGCAGCGCCGGTGCTGCAACGCATTGGCGTGCTGGAATAAGCGAAGCCCCGCACGGGGCGGGGCATCGCGCATCACAGGAAGTGGTTACCGAAGTCACTCCTCCTCGTCCTGCCCACCCTGTTGCTGGTTGCGCTGGTTGCGCTGCTGCTGTTCCTGCTGCTGTTGCTGCTGCTGGTCGCGGCCACGCCCCTGCTGCTGATCCTGCTGGTTCTGCTGGCCCTGCTGCTTCTGGTTCGGGTTCTGGTTCTGCTGTGCCATGTCCGATCTCCAAAGCCACACGCGGAATGCGGTGGACGGGCCCATCGTCTGCAGCGAAGAGTTAATCGCGCGTTGGTGGGCGGCTACATTGGTGTGTACGCGCGTGAATGAACGGGCAAAGCCCCTTGCGGCACAAGCCGATGAAGGATTCATATGGGTTCGGCATGTGCTCATGCCGTCAGCGCGACTGCGCGCATTCATGGCGTGCTCTGCTGGAAACACGCGCTGAACGGAGCTGGCGTCCTGCTCGCGCACGGACGCCAGCCCTGCACTCACGGCATCACCGGCGGCACATACGCCAGGGTCATGCCCAGCAGCCACAACAGGCCCAGCACCAGCGGGATGTGCACCAGCAACTGGATGAAGGTGAAGCCCACGATGTCGCGTGCCTTCAGCCCCAGCACGCCCAGCAATGGCAGCATCCAGAACGGGTTGATCAGGTTCGGCAGCGCTTCGGCCGCGTTGTAGACCTGCACTGCCCAGCCCAGGTGCGCCTTCAGCTCGTTGGCGGCCTGCATCACGTACGGCGCCTCGATGATCCACTTGCCGCCACCGGACGGCACGAAGAAGCCCAGCACCGCCGAGTAGATGCCCATCACCAGCGCGAAGCTATCGGTGCTGGCCACGTGCACGAACAGGCTCGACAGCCGGTGCGCCAGGGTCTGCCCGTCACCACCGGCGGCGTGGGTGAGGATCATCGCGATACCGCCGTACAGCGGAAACTGGATCAGCACGCCGGTGGTGCTCGGCACCGCCTTGGCCACAGCGTTGAGGAAGCTGCGCGGGCGCCAGTGCAGCAGCAGGCCCAGCGAAATGAAAAGGAAGTTGTAGGTGTTGAGGTTGGCGATGGCAGTCACCACCGGCTTGTTGGCGAACTCGTTGAACAGCCAGCCGAACGCCAGCAGCGAGAGCAGCACGGTCAGCAGCGGGCTGTATTCCAGCCATTCGCCCGGGCGCGTGCGTCGCTGCAGCGGTTCCGGCTCGGCCTGCGCAGCGCCGGGAAATTCCTCGGCGGTACGCGCACTGCCGGCCGCAGGCGCGGTCAGCCAGGCGATCAGCAGCGAGACAAGGATCAGCACTGCGGTCAGGGCGATCGACTGCCACAGAAAGATGGTTTCGGTGAACGGCAATACGCCGGTGATCTCCACCAGCCCCGGCGGCATGCTGGCCGGGTTGGCCTGCAACTGTGCGGCCGACGAGCTCAGCCCCATCGCCCACACTGCGCCCAGGCCGAGATAGGCCGACGCACCGGCGGCGCGGTAGTCCATGCGCAGTTCGGTGCGACGGGCCAGCGCGCGGACCAGCAGGCCACCGAACACCAGCGAGAAGCCCCAGCTGAGCAGCGAGGCGAGCATGCTGACCAGGCCCACGTACACCACCGCACCGCGACCGGTGCGCGGCACCCGGGCCAGGAAGTCGATGAAGCGTGCGACCACCGGCGCGGTCGCCACGGCGTAGCCGCCGATGACCACAAAGGCCATCTGCATGGTGAAGGGGATCAGGCTCCAGAAGCCGTCACCAAAGGCGCTGGCGGTGGCCGGAGGGGTCGAACCGAAGCCCATCGCGGCCAGCGCGACAATGACCACGCCCAGCACCGCGAACACATACGCATCGGGGAACCACTTTTCCGCCCAGGCGGCCGAGCGCAGCGCTGCGCGCGCCATCCAGCCGTCCTGTACTGCTGCCGTCGAGGCCATCGCCTACCCTCCCAGGTTCGATGGACCGATTCTGGGCGGTGGGGTGTGGGCTGTCTGCCACCTATTGGTCGTAGGTGGCGGTAGTGCCGGCCGCTGGCCGGCAAACTCGGGATCGCGCACGGGTGCAGCCGGCCAGCGGCCGGCTCTACCAACCCCTGGGGTCAGCGCAGCGCCAGGTCCACGGCGATACCGGCAAACAGCGCGGCGCCGACCCAGTTGTTGTGCAGGAACGCCTTGAAACACGGGCCGCGCTCGCGGTTGCGGCAGATCCAGAATTCGTACACCACCAGCGCGGTGGCCACGGCCACGCCGGCCAGGTAGTAGCCACCCAGCCCGCCGCGCACGCCAACCAGCGCCATGGTGGCCAGGAACAGCGCGTACAGCACGCCCTGGATGACCAGATCGAGATCACCGAACAGGATCGCGGTGGAGTGCGAGCCCATCTTCAGGTCGTCCTCGCGGTCGACCATGGCATACCAGGTGTCGTAGGCGGTCGACCACAGGATGTTGCCGGCATACAGCAGCCAGCCCAGCATCGGCACCTCGCCCTGCACGGCGGCGAACGCCATCGGGATGCCCCAGCCGAACGACATGCCCAGGTAGACCTGCGGCAGATGGGTGTAGCGCTTCAGGTACGGATAGCTGGCGGCCAGGAACACGCCGATGAAGCTCAGGCCGATGGTCAGCCCGTTCAGGGTCAGCACCAGGCCGAAGGCCACCAGCATCAGTACGGCGAACAGCGCCAGCGCGGCGCGACCGCTGATCGCGCCGGTGGCCAGCGGCCGCGCCTTGGTGCGCTCCACATGCGGGTCGAGCCAGCGGTCAGCGTAGTCGTTGATGACGCAACCGGCCGAGCGGGTCAGCCACACGCCGGCGGTGAACACGAACAGCGTCCACAGCGGCGGCAGGCCGCCGGCAGCCAGCCATAACGCCCACCACGTGGGCCACAGCAGCAGCAACGTGCCGATCGGGCGATCAGCGCGCATCAGACTCCAGTAATGCCGCCAACGCGGCGTCGCCGGCGACTGCGGCGAAGTGAGGGGGGTATCAGCCATGGCGATAGGATACTCCTGCCCCTCTGGCAGGGCTTTGCCGGTGGGGGGAGATTTGTTCGACGAAACTGGATAGAATGCCGGTCCCGCACCGCCTCATGGCGCTGCGATGCCCGCCCCGGCACTGGCCGACGGCGCGGCGGTTCTACAACGCGCCCGTAGCTCAGCCGGATAGAGTAGTGGCTTCCGAAGCCATTGGTCGGGGGTTCGAATCCCTCCGGGCGCGCCATTTTTCCTTCGTTGCCTGGCCGGCGCGCCGCCAGAAAGGTCAGGGAATGAACGTTGCCGAGCGATGCTCGCAACCGGCAGCGTCCTGTACCACGATGGAGTAATTCGCGCCCGCGCTGGATGCGCCGGGCAGGAACAGGCCATCACCATCGAACAGAACGGTCTGCTGTTCATCCTGCCCGATCGACAGCCCGATCGCTCCCGGTGTGATTTCCTCAAGGATCACGTTGTAAGGCCGCCAGGCATCCTCGCCTGTGCGCCTCATCTCTGCGCGAGCGGTCCTTGGGTTCAACCTGCGTCTCTCATCCACCCACAGCTGAAGCGGCTGATCAGCATTGTGGGTGACCTGGAAGCGCCCGTAGGTCAGCCCGTCGACGCTCTCGGTGCCGATGTAAGTGAATTGGGCCGGCTGACACTCTGTGGTGCGGTTCGGATGCGCTGCACAGGATGTCAGTGCAACCACGAGGCAGAAGGCGTTCAGGTGCTTCATGGCTTCGAGGCCTGACGTGGGTGGTTGTCGCGGCGGTGTTCGGCAGTGAGGGCAACCAGCACTGCGCCCCAGAGCGGCGTGAGCAGCACGACGCTCATCACCGTCAGCGAAACCGGTACCTGCCAGAGCAGCGATGGGCTTAATCCGCTGAATCTATAGGCTTCCAGTACAAGCACCACGACCTGGGCCAGAAGGCCCGCGAGCAGCCCCAAGCCAGCCCCCTTGGCAAGCCGCCTGATTGTAAGGCGGCCCGCGGCGGGAACCCGTGCGCAGATTCCCAGCAACAAAAGGCTGACGGCATACAGCCAGAAGAAAACCTGATGTGAGTCGAAGGCGTAAAGCGCCCTGCCCACAAAGTGCAGGAACAGCCAGAGTGCTCCACACGACACCGCGTAGGCCAGCCCGTACCGAAGAATCTGCCTGGCTTTCATCTTGTACCTCTCCGAGGGCGTGCAGCCCGATCGCGTTCTTTTGTGGAGGAGTGCGGGAGCTCATGCACCTTGCCTCCCGCTTGGCACTCTACTCGCGCAAGGCATCGCGCAGCGCTCGAGAGTACCTGCCTGCCTCCAGCGTTCGCAGCTGGGCCAGTGGAATCCGATACCTCCTGAACAATGCGGCCAGTTCCCAGACGTCCTCCTCCAGAACCGCATCTGGATCCAGGGATAGATAGATGACATCCCCTCTGCCGACCACATTACCGATGCAGCCGATTCGACCAATCCACTCGAAGAAGAACCGTTCATCCTGTTGAGAAAAGAAAATTACCTTTTTCGCTTCAAGCTCCATGGTAAATCACCGTCCATTCAACCAAGTCATTTGAATGACGCGCCCCATTCCAGCCTTTGCGCTGATTACTCTGGAGCGGCGACAACGAACAGAGCTGTCAGCGCGCTGCAGAACATCCTGCGAAGACACGGGTGGGCTTCTTCTTCAAGCTCAAAGCGATCACGCGGCGCATGGGATGCTCCGGCACGTGCACGCCTATCTGCAATCACACTTCTTCACTCATCCTCCCCCCTATCTCGTAAGGGAGGCAGGCCAACGCAGATAGATGATAGGCCAGTGGCTCCTGCTGCCCCGACGCTACTCTTTGAATATCAGAGTAGTCATCGAAAAGACTTCCAACTTCAAGCTCCACCCGCTCACCGCCCATGGAGTGGCGTTCCGACCATGGCACCACGCGGTAGAACACGTCCTCCACTTCAATCTCTTGCAAGCCCCTGGAGCGCAGCGCGTCGAACAATATTGATGAGACCTTTTCCAAGGTGTGCAAATTCATCTTCATACTAGACGCCAAATTCGAATTTCATAAGGCCAGGGTGGCACTGAAAAGAAGATTGCGACTGCCGGCCCAAAGCGGGTATCTGCGCCCCCACGCTAGAAGGATACGGAGAAGATATGGGAATCACCACCTGCATATTTCCCGCGCCCTGCCGAGAACGGCCGCACTTGCCCGTCCGACTTCGAGCTTCCGTATCAATCCAGCACATTCAGGCCGATCCCCGGTTTTCACTCCATAGATCACGGGCTCACCGTTCCTATCTACTCCATCCAAATAGAGCACTGCGCAGTCACCAGCGATTGTTCCAATGCGCACCGCACGAACCTTCTCGATACTGGCATCTGGACCGGCTGCACCCTCGCACATCCCACCGTAGTACGCACTACTCAGCTCAGCGTAGATGGGTTTCAGCTGCAGCTCCCCTAACCGGTCATTCTCGCATCCGCTCAGGGCGAGCACGCAGACGGACGCGAAAGACAAAGCGCGTAGGAAGAAGCCTTTGGCATCGAGAGAACTCCTGAGCAACCCCGATTTCATTTGACTGCTTTCCATTAGCTCCCCAGAACAATCTGCTCGAACGCATTGGTCGCGCTGCACCGATCTCCCTTGCGGTTGCCGAGCGCGCCATTGGTCGCACACTGGCGTCATCCGCCAGGCAGTAGGCGGAGCTCGGCGCTTCAGCGCACTATAGCGCCGCCGAGCATCGGCCGAATACGTTGGCGGGCTTCTCCCGAAGACTCACGGCAGCCACCCGTTGCTTCTGCTCACCGCAGCCCCCCATCACCCCGTACATGATGAGAAGTCCCTAGTCGTTGACGTAGCCGATGAACTTGCCCCTACCTTCATCCGAAGCGGCCCTGACGAGATAGACGCTCTCCCCGGGCGCTGGCTTCAGGTCACTCAACGGCATTGGACCGATCTTCCCTTCAACCTCTGATGCCGATACCACGACCAGCGAATGCTCCAACATCCACTTCGCAATGGCTGCTTCACTATCAGGATCAAGTATGGAAACGCGGTCAAGCGGCAGAGTCGTTGAATTGCCAGGGAAAATTGCACCGGACGAAACATCTACCCAGTCCGACTTCCATTCCGTATGTTGAAACTGGTGAATGCTGCAGCCCCCTAGCATTGGCAAGAGCAGCACCGCTGCACGCAAGATGCCAGCCTTCGGCATGGACATGAGAGCCCCAGAAAGGGCCGGCCAAATGTTAGTTACCATCTGCAACCCGTTCTGCAAAACGATTCAGGGACTGCACCTCGCGCCCAAGATGGTATGTCATTTCTTGACTTCCCTATCATGGGCTGGCACTTGGCGTGTCGCTACGCTGCTCCGGATTTGCGGCAGCGTGCGCAGTCGAAGCACCTGGCCTGCGCGCATTGTAATCGGCATCCCGGCAGGCGCGCACGATCGGACTTCGTGCGTGCCTGATCACGCCCGGGAACCAGCACAGCACCAGCACTACCAGACAGATCGTTCCCAGCCGTACCCATTCACCCGCGACACTGGCCCCGATCAGCGGCAATGCCGCCACCAGGATGACGACCTGTGTGTACAGAAGATAGAGCGTGTACGTGCCCAACCGCGGGTCTGAACGAAGCTCGACGCGACACCTCCGGCAGGACATCTTTGCTTGACGCCTCCCAGCAAATCTCAGGGGAAAGCGCTGCCCGCTAGCGCCACAAAGTGGACAGATGAAGGTCATCAGGCGCATCGGTAAAACCTCTTTTCAGAAGTTTCCATCAGCAGGTTCCATCTGCGGCGTCGACCATACGCACCACATCATCAAAGCTCTTGCCAGCGGCGTCAGATCAAGATCACCACGCGCATCGATGGTAGTCACGAAGGGCATCAATGCGCTGAGGAGGGCCACATCGTTGTAATAGGCCACCACATGCAGGGGCGTGTCCTCATAGGCCCCTTGGGTCTCCGGACAAGTCAGCACCGTATCGCCGAAGTCAGTGCCGACACCGAGCCGGGAAAGCAGTTCGCTGAGTACAGGATCCATGATGTTCATCGGGCTGCACGCACGGTAGAGCCCATTGCGTTGGCCCGATGATGGTCCGTCCCACAATCCATCTCTCCGTCAGATCCCTGTCGACCTACAAGCCAAGCGGTGCGTGCGTCTTGGAGCGATGCGCTCGACAGATCAGGAATCATGACTTGACAGGAATCAACCGGCTATCCCAAGTGCCCTCTACTAGAAGTGCAATCTCTGCGCCGACAGAGGCCTCAATGAAGACCAAGGTGTCACCATCGACAATTTCCCTGGCAGCCACTGGATCTAGGCCAAGGAGGAAGCAACACCGCTTGAATTCAAAGTAATCATCCTTTCGATTGAAGACCTTGAGATCGAGCACGACATTCTGGCTAGAGAAACCATCAACGCTTGCTCTCCTGACTTGGCCAAAGACAAAATCACAGGATGCCCGCGAAGATTCATCGAACAGAGAAACAGTCACACCTGACAGCGGATCAAGACGAATTCCAACCAGCTGGAAATCGTGAATAGTGATACCCATGCAATAACCTGTCGGAACCATACGTCGCGCGTGATGCTCCAGGCGCAGCCTACTGATCGGATTTCATTCCTTTAATCACAATCGCCATGAACATGCCGCAAATCAGGAGTGACCCCAGCGCCACAGGCAACATTACAAAATAATCACCCCTCTCAAGGTGACCAATAGCATACACCTTCAATACAAGATAGGACGAGGACCTCAAAAAAACTAGCGCAAATAACAACAAACCAAGCCAATTCATTATTTTCTTGCGCATATGCATATCACCTCCATTATATGCAACTGCACCCAGACCCACCCGAAACATCCTTCACCGCCTTCATGGCATCCAGCGCATCCTTGTCAGGGGCTACGAAGTGCAACAGTTCCGTGTGGCCTTAAGGTGACCGTTGAACGTCAAGCCGAATGACGACAGCTCTCCCGTCTTCGCGCCAACTGCCCCCCGCCACCTCGGTATAGATGGACTCTCTTTCCTTTGCATCCTGAGCGGTTTGTATCACTGACACTCCATCGTACGCCGTTGCTCCACCATTCACCATTACCAGGAATCCGGGGATTGCAACTTCGGGCTGCGGAGACAAAACACCGGCAATGGTGACTCCTTCGCCATTCACAGCTTCCAAGCCTCCAAAGGCGAGGTCTGCCACACCGAACGTCACGCCCAAGTAGTCGACGCACTCACACGGGCACAGACCAGGTGGATCTACCAAATACAACGGGACGCCACCTGCGTACGGCCGGCACTACCCCGGCAGTTGTTCAGAGCATCCCTGGAAAGATCTATGGTGCCCTCCTTTGCCGAAGACGGAGCAGGCCGACAGACCCGATTTTCCACATGGCAAACGCTGTGCAAAGAGAGAGCGCGACAAACGCCAAACCCGCAAATCCGTAGTCTCGTCCACCATCAGAAATATCAACCAGCACAAAGGCAAGGAGCACTGAATTTACGGCAACTCCAAGGCAAGCAACCAGCCTGAGCGCCCAGAAGAACATGATGTAGTAAGCCCCAAAAAAACGATTGTATTTTCTCATCTCAAGGACACCCGCATCCTTTTCCAGTCGGCGCAGCTATCTGACCAGGAACTGTGTAGCCAGATCCCGACATGACGCCAAACCCAGCTCCAAGCAGTGGAGGGACCGAAAGGGATCCACCACCGACCTTATCTCGCCTCATATCTTCAAGTGAGAAAAGGCGACGAAGCCACCCAATCTGCTCCACTCCAATCCACCCAGTGCCAACTATTCCTCCCTCAAGAATTTCCTCGGCCGAGCTCCAAGCCTGATGATTTTTCGCGCAGGACCAAGATAGATATCACCGAATACAAATGAGAATGCGACAGCTGTATAGAAAACAAGTAGTGCACCAGGAATGGGAATCGCGCGAACGAAGCTATCGCATTCGAGGTTGCGGGCGACGAGCAACCCAATCATCAGCATCTCGGCCAGGAGCGCTATTGCGAACGCGAAACGCACCTGCCCAACCTCAATCGACAGAATTCCCCTTCTCGCCAGTTCGAACTTGGAATATACGAGCAACATCAGCAACGCGAAAGAAAGAGCAAACATAACTTCCGGAGAGTACCTAGCTACTGGACAGCGCATACTCAACATGGACGCGATCAGCGCGCAACAGATCCCCAGCGCTCCCGCCGCAGCTGCACCCTTCATGAACCTTATGAAAATCACTTCGCCGGACATTGGCATTTATTGCAGTTTGACCTGTAATTCACGATTGCTCCAAGGGGCCCAAGTATCTTCGACCCACCCCGCAAGAGATTGGCGTTCCCCGGATGCGCTGCAGCCCGATTAAGTCGACCATTGGCAACCGAGTTGCGGTTGGCATCGTTGTAGGTGAACGTCTTGCTGCCGATGCTGGTGGTGTTGCCCGCTGCGTCATGGCTGCGCGCCTCGACATCCACCGCAGTCAGCTGATGGCTGGTTGCGGGATAGGGTGTAGCGGGGGCGCCGAGCCCCCGTGCATCCCTCAGCAGACGTCACCGCACCAAGGTGCCCTGCCATCACTGTGTCCTCCCAACCTTGCTGGGTACGCTCTGGCCCATATCCAACTAGGTAATTCACGCAGTGGCAGCTCCTGTTTCGCCACAGTCTCCAGCTTGGTGATCTCAGTTTCGCCTCGCTTAGTTAACTCTAGTCCGCGCTTCTCGCGGTTTCCGGGCAGGATGAGCTCCGGCCCACTGTTGATCTTAGCTCTCGTATTCCATCCCGCACATACCCTATGTGACCCAGATAGCAGACCTTCAGCACGTAACGAGTCTTATCCGGATAAACATATCCAACAATCGGAATCGGAGTAGTACTCGTACCAATTACGCCCCCGCCCTCTGCCGAATCATAAACTTCGATCACGCCCTCCGGCACAACTTCTCTACCCTTGTGTTCGCAAGAGGTGATAGTTAAGACTGAGCAGATAAGAAAAATTCCAGGAATAAATTTCATCACCTTTTCCCGCGTTGAATGGTTGAGTCATCAGACATCCACCAAAGCAGGGGGTTTATTGATTCCGGAAGAATCATGTTCACAGGCTGAAGCCCCTTGCCAATCTCCCGCATGCAATTCTGCAACGGCGTCCCGCAGTTATTATTTATTGCACTGTACTCCCCCTGCGGCCTCGCGGGACATGCCGATAGCGAAGCTGCCAAGCGTAGTCATAAGGCGTTCGAGCGTTACCCATGGCAGCCTAACCTGATGCAGCAGCAAGTTGTACCCGCCGCCATACCTCATCCGACATCGAGTTCTTCCACGTCTGAGCAAGGAGATCCCGAAGAGATGGGTCGTGCTTTGCCAAGCTTTCAACCCTCTCGATTTCGGTCTCGCCGTGGGCAACCAAGTAGTCCTCCAAAGGTCCGGCAGCAAGATTGGAAAGTAGATGCGCATCCACATCCATTCGCCTGACAGCCTCAATGAATTTCCAACCTTCGCCAGGATCTCGCTGGATGATGCCATCAACTTCATCCAGCACGCCTGTGAGCGGACCCCGCTCATTCGCATCGACTGCGAGCCGATTAAAGTTAACCCATGCTTCAGCGACTTTTTCCATGCACTCTTTATCAAGCATTGTCTAGATCTCAAATTGGTTGAGCCATAGTGGCCCATTGCCAAGCCTCATTGCTATAACCTGCACAGCGCTTTGCTGCAGATTCAGCAAGCAATCGCCTCAACTGTGCCTGCTTGTTTTGAAATTGCTGCACATGCCCATCTATTGACATACGACCGGTAGCCAGAAGCCCACGTCTATCCAGTTTAAGATCCCAGTATCGCTTTCTCAGCTCGACCACCAAAGAATCTATCTTTGCTATGAGACGATTACAGTCATCGTCGTCTTCTTTCTCGCACGCCTTGGATATGATGTTCCGCGTCAGAATTGACGCGGGACTTTGCGGATTTAAGACACTGCTTGAGTGAGTTAAGCTAAGGCTGTTCAGCGCATTTGTCGTTGCGGCAAGGCCAGAAGACACTTCCCCCCAAGAAGCGGGCGCAGCGAAGTTTGATTGATTGTCTCCTGTAGGAGCTTGGTTCGAATTCATCATAGCGCGAGAGCCTGCGTGCACGCCGCTGCGCATGACTTGCAGACCCTCTGCGTCACTATGTGAGCCCGGGGAACTTAGTGCGTAGCTGAAGGTACTTATTCCACCGGCCAACCCAATCGGATCACTCTGCGAATACCGCCCCACAGCCGGGTCGTACTCGCGTTGGTAGTTGTAGAACAACCCACTCGCATCCGTCTCCTGCTGGCCCGGGAAGCGCAGTGCCAGCTCGAACGCCACTCCATCGCCATCCGGGTCAGCACTCGGAATCTGGTTGCCGAACACCTCGCTCTTGTTGTTCCACTCCCAGATCGCCACATCGCGCACCGGATCGATCACCACGCGCGGTGTGCCCAGATGATCCGGCTGCACGTAGGCAAGTTCCGGCACGCCGGTGCCTGGCACATTGATCAGTGCTACCGGATAGTTGTCCAGCCAGATGGCCTGCTGCTGCGCCTGGCCCGTGGCCGAGTAGTTGCCTAGCCACCGCCCTGCCTCGTCGTACAGCGTGATCTGAGCCGCGCCACTGGCCGGGGTACGCAGCACGCGTTCACCGCGATGGTTGTAGCTGTAGCTTTCCAGTACAGCATCACCCTGCTTCACCGCGCTCATGCGGTTGGCATCGCTGTAGGTGAACGTCTTGCTGCCGATGCTGGTGGTGTTGCCCGCTGCGTCATGTTTGCGCGCTTCGCCGTCCACCGCAGTCAGGCGATGGCTGGTTGCGGGATACGTATAGCTGGCGGTGCCTGCCGAGGTGGTCAGCGCGGTGCGATTGCCGGTGGCGTCATAGGCATAGGTTTCGATCGGGGTGCCGGTCGTGCCGTCCTGGGTCTGAGTCAGGCGGCCCAGCGTGTCGTAGGCGTACTTGGCCAGCACCGTCGAGCCTGCGCCGTTCTTCAATTCGGTGATCGAACCGACCGGGTCGTAGCCATAGCCCAGCGAGAGGCCACCTGCGGCCGGGTCGTGCACCACTTGCGGGCGGTAGTCCAGATCCAGCGGACGCTGTAGCTGGCGGCCGTTGCCATAGGTCCAGCCGGTCGCCGGGCTGAAGGCCGCATGGGTCACGTTGTTCACCACGATCTGGCGCGCCTGGCCGGGCTGGGTCAGGCCGATCTGGCTGATGCGGCCCTGGGGTTCGCGCACGTAGCATGCTGTACTCGTCTTCCCACACGAAGTTCCGCCATTTCCTGCTCAGCAGCATGCGAAGAGAAGGAGCCTGCTCCGCCAGACTCTCCAACTCTGCAACTTCATTCTCGCCACACAAGATCAGCAATCCTCCAACTGTCCAGCCACACGATTGAAGAACGAAGATGCAGTTGCAGATGCATCCATCTGAGCCTTTGAAGCTGTCACTCTTCAGTGCTGCATTGGCTCGTCGAGTAGTTCCAACTCCCTCCATCATCTAAACAGGCATCGATAGCCATTTGCCCCCGAAACCAAAAAGCAAGAGCAATAATCACTACAATTGCACAGAGAAGTACAACGGTCTTTGACTGTTTTTTCATTTCAATAATTGTCCGGCAATCCATTCGGCCTGAATGGTGAACATACTTCAGAACATGACCCCTCGCCCGCGTTATTTCGGCCGAACAAATTGGCCCGTTGGTCTGCGGCCGACGCTGCAGATGAATCCCCCTTCACCCGCTGATCAAATATCTCCCGAGCATTGCTCATATTGCAAGCAGCCGCTTTGCCGCCTTGTCCGCGCTGAGCAGCCTCACAGTTTGCCTTGCAATGAAAGTACTTATCCTGGAGCTTCGTGTTAGCCAGCCTCATGTCGATGTAGTTTCTCACGAAATCCTGGACCCCCTGCCTGTACTCCGTTGGGTACCCGCTCGGAGGAGGGGGCGTTGCGCCGGAATACTTGTAGATGTACTCCAGATCTCTTGACTGAAGGCCAAGCGAATCCACGCTCATTAGCGGTCCACCGCCCGCATAGGTGAACGTGCTTATTCCCCCCATCAACCCAATCGGATCACTCTGCGAATACCGCCCCACCGCCGGGTCGTACTCGCGCTGGTAGTTGTAGAACAACCCACTCGAATCCGTCGCCTGCTGGCCGGGGAAGCGCAACGCCAGCTCGAACGCCACACCATCGCCATCGGGATCGGCACTCGGAATCTGGTTGCCGAACACCTCGCTCTTGTTGCTCCACTCCCAGATCGCGACATTCCGCACCGGATCGATCACCACGCGCGGCGTGCCCAGATGGTCCGGCTGGACATAGGCCAGCTCCGGCACGCCGGTGCCCGGCACGTTGATCAGCGCCACCGGGTAGTTGTCCAGCCAGATGGCCTGCTGCTGCGCCTGGCCCGTGGCCGAGTAGTTGCCCAGCCATTGCCCTGCTTCGTCGTACAGGGTGATCTGGGCAGCTCCACCGGACGGGCTGCGCAGCACGCGCTCGCCGCGATGGTTGTAACCGTAGCTTTCCAGCACGGCATCGCCCTGCTTCACCGCGTTCATGCGGTTGGCGTCGTTGTAGGTGAACGTCTTGCTGCCGATGCCGGTGGTGTTGCCCGCCACGTCATGGCTGCGTGCCTCGCCATCCACGGCAGTCAGCCGGTGGCTGGTTGCGGGATAGGTGTAGCTGGCGGTGCCTGCCGAGGTGGTCAGCGCGGTGCGATTGCCGGTGGCGTCATAGGCATAGGTTTCGATCGGCGTACCGGTCGCGCCGTCCTGGGTCTGGGTCAGGCGACCCAGCGCGTCGTAGGCGTACTTGGCGAGCACCGCCGAGCCTGCGCCGTTCTTCAGCTCGGTGATCGAGCCAACCGGGTCATAGCCATAGCCCAGTGACAGGCCACCTGCGGCCGGGTCGTGTACCGCCTGCGGGCGGTAATCCAGATCCAGCGGACGCTGCAGCTGGCGGCCGTTGCCGTAGGTCCAGCCGGTGGCCGGGCCGAAGGCCGCGTAGGTCACGTTGTTCACCACGATCTGGCGTGCCTGGCCGGGCCGGGTCAGGCCGATCTGGCTGATGCGGCCCTGGATATCGCGCACGTAGTCGGCCACGCTGCCGTCGGGGTAGGTCAACGCGGTCAAGCGACCCGACTTACTGTAGGCATAGCGCAGGGTGGTGGCCACACCATTGACGGTCTGCACCTTGCGGGTGACCTGGCCGAAACGGTCATGGCAGTACTGGGTGCTGCCATTGGCGTGCAGCACCTGCCCCAGGCGGCCCTCGGCGAAGCGCTCGTCGGCGGCACAGGCGGCCGGTGCCACGTCATAGCTGTAGCCCACGTCCAGATTGGGGTCCGGATAGGCGATACCGATCAGGCGGTTGAGTGCATCGTAGTGATAGGTGGCGGTGACGCCGCGTGCATCGGTGGCCGTCTTGCGATTGCCGGCCGCGTCCACGGTGTAGCTGCTGGCGCCACTGTCCGGGCTGACCTGCCCGGTCAGATCACCGAAACCGTTGTAGGCGTAGGTGGTATGCAGGCCCTTCGGGTCGGTGACCTGGGTGACCTGGTCCAGCGCGTTGTACTGGCTGCGGATCTCCGCCGCGACGCCGCCGACGTCCTGCAGGGTCTGCGCCAAGCGGTTCAACGGATCGTACTGCTGGCTGGTCACGCGCTGCAGGGCATCGGTCACCGTCTGTGGGTTGCCGTTGGCATCGTAGGCAAAGCCGGTGGCGTGGTTGCCCGCATCCTTCAGCGCGGTCAGCTGGCCAAGCGTGTTGAACGTCCGCGCCAGGGTACGGCGCAGGGTGCCGCCTGCATCCAGCGTGTCTTCCTTGAGGCGGTTGCCGGCGTTGTCCAATACGTAGTGGATCGTGTTGCCGCTGTTGTCCGCAATATCGGTCAAGCGCTGGGCGGCGTCATAGACATAGGTGACACTGCTGCCGTCCGGCTCGGTGACCTGCTGCACCTGGCCGGTCGGCCAGTAGCTGATCTGGGTCACCCGGTCCTCGGCTGTGGTGGCACCGCGCACGGTGACCGAGGTCGGCCAGCCGCGCGCATGGTAGGTGTAATCGGTGACCACGCCGTTGGCATCCTTGACCGACAACGGCCGCCCGAACGCGTCGTAGGCCAAGGTCTCGACCGTCTGGCCCAGCGCATTGGTCACGCTGCGCAGGTCGCCCTTGCGATAACTGCAGGCACCACTGGTCGCGCATCCCGCGTCGTCCGCGGTGTAGTAGGCATAGGTGGAGACATCCGCCACATCACTGCGTGGGCCATCCACGCTACGCAGCAGTCCCACCAGCGGGCACTCCGGCCCTTCGGCCTCACAGTAGGTCTGCGTGGTGATGCGGGTATCACCGGTCACCCTGTCGCGCACGGTGATGGTGGTTGGCTGGAGGCGCGCATTGCGTGCGATGCGGATCTCACGGTTACCGATGGTCTGCTGCACCAGCCGATTGCTGTCCATGGCCACGCGCATTTCGCTGATGCGCTGGTCCGGAGTACCGGCCGCTTCGGTGGTGGTGGTCACGCTGACGGCGCCTGCGGCAGCATCACTGGCCTCGGCATAGGCGTAGCTGGTGACGACACCACGGCGATCGGTCACCGACTGCAGCCGACGCCGGAAATCGGTGCCCTCGGGCAGATAGGCGCGAGTGATGCTGCCGTTGCTTTCGGTGATGCTATTGACCTTGCGCGGAAGGCCACTGGTGCCGCTGGCGGTCAAGGCGTAGGTGCTCTGCTTGCCCAGTGCGTCGGTGACGATGGTGGTGCCTGCCGGCGTGTACTCCAGGCGCACGCCATCAATGCCCACGTCGGCTTGGCTGCAATCGCCGGAATGGCGGCTGCAGGTGACTCGCCCTTGCGTGTCATAGCCGTACCAGCTGTAGCGCTGGTTGTCTTCGGCGGTTACGCCGGTCAGGTAGCCCGGGAAGCGGGCGTCCTCATAGTGATAGGTACGGCTGGCACCGTCGGCATAGGTCGCGGTGATCAGTTCCCCGGCCGGAGAATAGGCGTAGCTCACCACAGGCTGGCCGGCGATCACCAGGGCCGAGATCAGTGAATCGTCGCCCGGCGCGAGGTACTGGACGTCCACGCGCCGACCGGTTGAATGGGTGATGCTGAGCAGGCGGCCGCGGCTGTCGTGTGCATAGGTCAGCGAAGTACCGTCTTCGAGATCACGGCGCTGCATCAAGCCATCAGCATCAAAATAAATGCGCTCTCCGGCACGTGAAAGTTGCCAGTTGGTGCCCTGCTGGACCGCACGATCGCCGCTTCCGTCCATGGCTTCGTAGCTTGCCCCCACTTTCTGGAATGCGGTCTGCCCGCCATCGGCGCCGATCAGCCCAACTTTCAGTTCGGGGCTGGGAGGGAAGGTGGAATCGTCTACGCCTGCGGTAAGCCGCAGATTGTGGGAATGGGTCCAGCCCGTACCCAACGCGCCGCCCGCCGTGCTTGTCAGGGAGTGATAGTGGCGTTGGAAGCTCACCCATCCAAGGTTGAAATCCGGCTCAGGCTGGGATTTATCGCCAGTGGTCGGATCACACGGGTTACCAACAGGACACTGCTGCGGCGGCAGCGGCCCGCTTGTGTAGGAGAGCATGGGCGACATGTGCGGCTCGTCCTGCTGGACCAGGGAGCACATCTGCAGGGCCTCATTCCACGTCAGGGACGGTCGATTCGGACAAAGCGCCGTTCTGGCCCGGCGCACACGCTCCCACCCCACTATCGACGAGCATTCTTGAGTGCTCTGATGATAGAAGTTCAAGGTGTAATGGAAATCCTTCTCCTCGTTGGTGACGCTACCGTCGTCGCCCCTGCCAAGTCCAAGGAGCTCCACCCAAGGATCCTCCGTGAGTGAAGTCGCCGGGCACTGCGGGTCGCTGACGCGGGTAGCGAGGATCGCGCTACGAATCTGATCTTCGGATGAGTACTCCTGCCCTGAGTGGATGTAGACCCAGTCGGTAGTAACGATCTTCTCGGGTCTCACCCGGTAATCGTAGATGACCTTCTTTCCAAGGACGCGTTGGCGTTTGACATGCCAATCGAAGGGTTTGTCCTTTTCGTACTGGGAAAAGAGCGACTTGATGTCCTTCTGCACCGCCGCTTCGGTGGCTCGCGGCTGGCCCATCGACAGGTAGCTCTCCCACTTCTTCTGCACCTCCTGCGCCTGCGCAGCCCAAGGAGCCAAGCTCCCCAGCGCGATCATCGCCAGTGCGGCACACGAAATGGTCTTCAGTCGTTTCAACATCCCTGTTCTCCTTCCTGGACAAACACAGCACCGGCGGGAACGAGAACGTGGGGCGGTTGCCTCACCACGTCATGCTTCGGATCGTCCCTGGTCCGGAATGCGGTCTGACCGCATGGGGGACGTTATCTCCGATGTCGTTTACACATTCAAGTCATAAAGTGTGGAGTGGGTCGGATTTCAGAGTTTTCTGATAAAGCGAGCGGCCGACCGAACAAGCAGCCGAGCGTGGGCTCGGCTCTACAAGGCGAATGCCTCCAGAAACAGAAACGCCGGGCATCGCCCGGCATTTCCGTCACAGCATGGAAGGGATGAATCTCAGTATTTACCGTCGAACGCGAAGATCGGCTTGCGCGTCTTCCACGCACCAGCAGTAAAGTCCGGGAACTCCAGCGTCTGGAAACCGTTGGCGATCGACTGCTCGCTCAACGGGGTGATCGCACTCCAGGTCACCGCGTCGTAGATGTCGATCGGCATCGGTGCCTTGGCTTTGAGCGCTTCAACAAATGCATGGATGACGAACCAGTCCATGCCGCCGTGGCCGGCGCCGGCGGCGGTGTCGGCATTCTGTTTCCACAGCGGGTGCTCGTACGCGTCCTGGTACTTCTTGAACTCTTCCCACTGGTGCGGCGGGCTGCGGCCTTCGATGTGGATCGAATGGTTCACGTCCATCCACAGGCCCTTGGTGCCCTGCACACGGAAGCCCATTGAATACGGGCGCGGCAGCGAGGTGTCGTGCTGCAGCAGGATGGTCTCGCCGTTCTCGCAGGCCAGCGTGGTGGTGACGATATCGCCGAGCTTGAACTTCACCTGGGTGCTGGGGTGGGTGGTGCCACCACTCTTGGCCACGGTGTATTCGTGCAGGCCGCGTGCCTTGGTCGCGAAGGCGTTGATGTGGGTGAAGCGGTTGCCACGGTTGATGCCGGTGTACATCGCACAGGGGCCGATGCCGTGGCTGGGGTACAGCTCACCATTGCGTTCCACCGAATGCTCGGTGCGCCAGCGGGCTTCGCTCCAGCCCTTCGGACCGAACTCCACGCCGCTGTCGTAGGGCTGGTTGGGGTCGCCGGAATTGAACTTCACGCCGCGCAGGTCGTGCTGGTAGCCGGCCTGCAGATGCACCAGTTCGCCGAACAGGCCCTGGCGCACCATCTGCAACGCCGCCATCACGTCGCGGCGATAGCAGACGTTCTCCAGCAGCATGTACGGGGTGCCGGTGCTCAGCTGGGTCTTCAGCACGTCCCAGTGGTCCTGCAGCGTGATGCCGGCCACCACTTCACAGCCCACGGCCACGCCGGCCTGCATCGCGGCAATCGCCATCGGTGCGTGGTACTCCCACGGCGTGGCGATGATCACGCCATCGATGCCCTTCTGTTCCAGCAGGCGCTTCCAGGCGTTGGTATCGCGGTCCTGGCCGTAGGTCTTCGGGGCCGGCTTGCCGGCCTTGGCCACCATGTCCATGGCACGGCCGAGCATGATCGGTTCGATGTCGCACAGCGCGACCACCTCGACATCGTCGCGGCGCACCAGCTCCTTCAGCAGCACAAGGCCACGCATGCCGGTACCGATCATGGCCAGGCGCACTTTGCGCCCGCGTGCCCATGCCGGGGTCTGCGGCAGCAGGCTGCTGGCGGCGACAGCGGCACTGGCCGCGATGAATTCCCTACGCTTCATGGCAAACATCTCTCCTCTTGGCAGCGTGCCGGCCGCAGCCGGCACGCCAGGTCACGCAAACGGAATTACTTGAACCGGTAGCCGATGGTCACACTGTAACCACGGCCGAAGATGGTGGCGTAGTCACTGGAGTCACCCAGGAAGCTGTTCGGATCGTAGAACGGCAGGCGGTTGAACAGGTTCTTGACGGTGAAGCTCAGGTTCCACGCATCATCCGGGCGCCAGGTGACGCTCATGTTGGCGGTCCACCACGACGGAGCACCATCGCACTTGCTCTTCTGCAGGGCCAGGTAGCCGCCGGTGCAGGTTTCCTTGTTGTTGCTCTCTTCGTCGATCTGGTCGGTAGCCCACTTGGTGCCACCCACGTAGTTGACGAACATGCTGGTGGTCACCTGCTTGTAGGTCCAGTCTGCATTGAACGTGGCACGCAGGCGCGGATTGTTGTAGTAGCCCACCACGTCGCCGTAGTACCAGCCGTTCTCGGCGTCCATGTAGAAGCGGTTGCGGTTGGCGATGGTGGCGGCCAGGCCGATGTTCAGGTTGCCCCAGTCGCCCAGCGAGAAGCGGCTGCGCGCGTCGATGTCGAAGCCGTCGATCAGCGTCTTGCCGCGGTTCTTGTACTGGCCGACCACGCTGGCCACGTTACCGGCGGAGTAGCCCGGCAGGGTGGCCGGGCAGCTCACGCCGCTGGCCGGATCGGCGCACATTGCCGCCAACTGCGCCAGGTTGGCGCGGTCACTGTCGGTGATCGGCGAGCGCGACATCGAGATGATGTCTTCCATGCGGCGATAGTCCGGCGCGACGATTTCATTGTTGCGGTAGATGAACCAGTAGTCGGCCGACACCGACAGCCAGCTCGCCGGCTCGTAGACGAAGCCGAGGGTGGCGATCTTCGCCTTCTCCGGCTTCAGATCCTTGTTCGGCTGGGTCATGCGCGCGACGGTACGGCTGCAATCGACGTTCAGCAGGGTCTTGCCCAGATCGACGTCACCCGGCCGCTGCGACTTCAGCAGCAGGTTGGCGATGGCGTTGGTCTCGCCGCAGCGCAGTTCGTCACGGAAGCCACCGAGCTGTGCGAATACGCCGCCGTTGCCGGACTCGGCCAGGCTCGGTGCGCGGAAGCCGGTGGAATAGGTGCCGCGCAACATCAGCTGATCGAACGCCTGGTACTTGAAGCCGATCTTCGGCGCGATGTTGGCGCTGAAGTTCGGGTACTTGTCCACGCGCACCGCCGCATCCAGTTCCAGCTTGTCGGTGATCGGCGCCACGGTCTCGGCGAACAGCGCGTAGGTGTTGCGCTTGCCGTCGAACCACGAGCCGCCCTGCTGGGTGATCAGGCCATTGGCCGCATCGGCATTGCCCGGGGTGTAGAAGGTCTCACGGCTGGCGTTGAAGCCGAACGCGGCGCGCATCTCGCCCGCCGGCAGCTGGAACAGCGGTCCTTCGATCTTGCCGTCCAGGGTATGCAGGCGGGTCCACGACTGGATGTCGAAGGTCGGGAACGCTTCACGGATCAACGCGGCGTTGGCTTCGCTGATCTCGCCGAACTTGTACGCCGGGTGGTCGGAGATGATCACCCGACCGGTACCAGGATCGATCGTGTACGGCCCGAACGCCTTCTCGAAGCCCTTGGTGTTGACGTTGATCGTCTGGTAGGTGGTGGAGTGGGTACCAGCGCTGGCGAAGGCGGTTTCCCAGTTCCAGTCACCCACGTTGCCACGTGCGCCCGCCAGCACACGATAGCTCTTGTCGGTATTGCGCTGGCCGAAATAGTTCGGGCCGGCATCCTGCAGCAGGTAGTTCAGGCCGACCACGCCGCCCATCATGGCCTTCAACTGCGGGCTGGCGTGGTTGTACTCGTTGTTCGGGCCCAGGAACGGGTACAGGAACTGGTTGACGGTGTTGCCGGTGTTGCGCGAGAACCAGCTGGTCGGGTTGCCGGTCGTGGTGCCGTAGGTGCGCGGCGTGCCGCCGTTGGCGCGCAGGTCGATGTCGGTGTAGGTCGCCTCGGCGAATATCTCGGTGTTGTCACCGACCAGGAAGGTGCCGTTGAGGTAGGCGGTGTTGCGCTCGGACTTGGCACCGGCGTCGATCTCGTTGTTCATCCAGGTTTCCCAGACGCAACGCGGACCGGCCGCTTCACTGGTCAGCACGTTCTTGCAACCCGGCGCAGCTTCCTGCACGCGGCGGCCGGTGACCGGATCGAAGGCGAAGTAAGTGCCCGGATTGAACTCACCCGGCCTGCTGCCCACGCCCAGGCGCAGGTTGTTGAGGTAGTTCGGGTTGTTGACGTAGTACTGGTCCGGACGCTTGTCGTAGAAATCGCTCAGCGGAATCGCGTCGCGACGGTACATGTTGACCGCGCCGTAGATGTTGAAGCGGTTCTCGGCCAGGTCACCGAAGCCGGCGGTGATGCTGGCCTGGCGCTCACCGTAGGAATCGATGCGCGAGGAGGTGTCGTTGGTGAAGCTGATCTCGGCACCCTGGAAGTTGCGCTTGGTGATCACGTTGATCACGCCGGCCACCGCGTCGGTGCCGTACACCGCCGACGCGCCGTCGGTCAGTACTTCCATGCGCTCGATGGCCGCCGCCGGGATCGCGTCGATGTTGACGAACTGGGTTTGGAAGCCGGCCGGGGCACCGTAGTACGACAGGCGGCGACCATTCAGCAGCACCAGCGTGCCCTGCGCGCCCAAGCCACGCAGGTTGGCCTGCGAGGCACCGTCGGAACCGGTGAACAGCGAACGCGCATCCTGCTGCGCAGGGCGTGCGGCCGGCAGGTTGTCGAGCACCTGCAGCAGCGTGCGCGCACCCATGTTCTGGATGTCCTGCTTGCTGATCACCTGCACCGGCGAGGCGGTTTCAACGTCGGTGCGGCGGATGTTGGAGCCGGTGACCTCGATGCGGGCCAGGTCGGTGGCGTTGTCCTTGCTCTCCTGGGCGAAGGCAGGAGCGGCAAGCGAGAACAGCGCGCCGGCAATGGCCAGCGTCAGCGGAGCGATCGAGCGGCAGGGGGGGCGGTGGTGGCGGGCGGGCAACATCGGGGTTCTCTCCTGGCAGGGGTGCGGCGCAACTGAGTGAGCGCGTGGGCGTTCGGCGGGCAAAACGCTCCCGGGCCACGGCCATGAGGGCCGTAGTCGGGATGGGGCGGGGGAGGAGCGGTGTTACGTGGGGGTCATGGGGCGACGATGCTGGCGGAGTCGCCCTCCTGGCCGATCAGTACGGCGTTGGCCCAGTTGGCACAGACCTGGGCGGGTTGGCTGCCCTGCGCACCCAGCGTGCGCAGGCTCAGGGTGGAAAGGCCACGGATGTCCAGCTCCGGCTTGACCACGCCGGGCGCCTTCACCAGGCCGCTGTCGTACAGCAGGCGGTTGTCGCCCCATACCTGGAACTGCAGGCCGCCGGCGTTGCGGCAGGCGTCGTCGATGCCGAGGTCGGCACGCAGCAGGTGCCAGCCGCCCTGCAGGCGCAGGTCGATGCGGCTGTTGGCGCCGACTCCCAGGCCACGGCGGAACTGCAGGCCGTTCATGCGCATGCCGGCGTCGCCACGGAAGGACTGGTCGGTACGCAGCTGGCTGGCCAGCGCGGCCGGCACCGGCAGCTCGGAGAGATAGCGCTGCCGGGCCGGTCGCTCCGGTTCCTGGTGTTCGAGGATGTGGAAGGTGGACAGTGCGATCGGGCCGACGTCGCGCGGCTGCAGTGCATCGAACGCGCGGGCGCTGCCCTGGGCGGCGGTCACCATCGGGTCGGTGCTGCTGGCGCCGTCGCCTTCGGGGTTCTGCACGCTCAGTACGCGGAAGCGCAGCAGGCGGCCGGCATGGGCCGGGAAGTCGATGCGTTGCACGCCTTCCTTCAGCTGCAGGCGGCCACGGGCGATCGGCTCGCCCCACTCGCCATTGCTGTCGCCCAGGTACACCTCGTAATCGCGCACCTGGCCGTGCTTCCAGTTCTTGTCGTTGCGCGGCGCGATGTCGATGCCATCGATCATCCTGCGCTCGCCGAAGCCGATCACCCACTCGTGCGCGCCAGTGCGCACGGCCTGGTTGCGCACGCTGCGGAACCAGGTGTTGGGATCGTCATCGAAGGCGTTCTCCAGCGCATGGCCGGGCTCCTCGGCCGGGCGGTTGACCACCAGCAGGCTGTCTGCGGGCAGTTCGCGGCCGAGTACCGGCGCGGCCGGATAGGCATCGTCGGCGGCCGCAGCGGCCGCCGCGAAGTCCAGCTGCAGCTGCAGCGGCTGGCGGATGTCCTGGACAGCGGTACGCACGTGCAGCGTGCCACGGCGCTCCTTGGCATCGAAGTACCAGCCTTCAGCCGCACCGTTGAACGCCGCCGCATCGGCCAGCGCTGGCAACGCGCGGCCACCGGCCTGCACTGCACGTGGCGCCTGCCGGCTGAGCACGCGCAGGCCATAACGACGCTGCGCCAGCTGGCCGTTGTACTGGCCCTGCACCGCATCGATCTGCACCTGCACCGGGCCACTGCCCAGTGCAGGCGCCTGCACGCGGATTACCTGCGTGCTCGACTCGCCCTGCTGGTAGCGGCGCGTGTTGCCATCGTCTTCGTACAACGTGTACTGCGAGTCGCCCTGCGGGTACAGGTCGAAGGTCACTTCATCGAGCGGCTTTTCGCCGTCGAACAGCATCGACGGGTACATCGGCAGGATCGCACCGGCGCGCACGAACACCGGCAGCGTGGCCAGGTCCACCTGGCGGTCCAGCTGGCGGCCGTCGGCACCGGCCTGCACGCGGCGGCCGTCCCAGTAGTCGATCCAGCCGCCGGCCGGCAGGTGGATGTCGCGGCGCCAGCCACGGCTGGCGGCCTGGCTGCGGTACACCGGCGCCACCAGCAGGTCGCGGCCGAGCAGGAACTGGTACTTGTAGGTCTCATCCTGTGCATGCGGGTCGCGCGGGTAGTCCCACATCAGCCCCCGCACCGGCGGTGCGCCGGTCTGCGCGGCCTCGTGCACCAGCCCGTACATGTACGGGGTCAGGCGCATCTTCAACTTCAGGTAGTCGCGGTTGATGCTGCGGTACGGCTCGTCGTACCACCACGGGTGCTTGCGCGCGTTCGACGACCAGCCGCTCATGCCCATCAGCACCGGCGTGAACGCCTTCCACTGCAGGTCGCGGGTGAAGGTCTCGGCGCTGCCGCCGAAGATTGCATCGACGTCGCCACTGGCGTAGGCCATGCCGGACAGGCCCGAACCGACCAGGGTCGGCACGTGCCAGCGGATGTAATCCCAGCTGCTGCTCTGGTCGCCGGTCCACGCTACGGCGTAGCGCTGGATACCGGCCCAGCCCATCACCGTCCACAGGAACGGGCGCGAATCGGAGTTGTCGAGGATGCCGTTGAACGCCTGGCGGTTGGCATCCATCGCGAACTGGTAGCCCTTGCCGGTCCAGGCCACGTCCAGCTTCTGCACGCGGCTGCCGGCCTTGCCGACTTCCCAGGCGATCTTGTCGACGCCGTTCTCGGTCCACAGGCCGGTGCGGAAGCCGTAGCCGGCGAGCCCCTTCACCGTTTCCGGCAACTGCTTGTAGCCGCAGCCGTAGCCATCATTGGGCAGGATCCAGCCACCGGGCATGTCGTGGGCGCGGTACTGCTTGGCCACGCTGTCGATCACATCCGGCGTGGTGCCGGTCGGGCCGTCGCTCCAGCCTTCGGGCACGGTGCCGGGCTTCTTGCTGTTGTCGCCGTCGTTGTAGCAGTCGGCATCGCCATAGGACAGCGCCCAGCGCGCCACCATGTTCGGGCGGCCGGTCAGCTGGGTGTAACGCTCGATCAGCTTGGGCAGGTCCGCGCCGACGAAGTAGTAGGCATCGAAACGGTCTTCGCGATGCAGCAGCGTGGCCTGGTCGGGCTGGCGCAGGTCGTAGCTGCCATCGCTCCAGGTATTGCGCAGCATGCCCCAGCCACGGCTGCTCAGCAGCATGGGTGCCGGGCTGGGGCGGTCGCCCTCTTCCCAGCCGCCGGAATAGGACACCTCCAGCTCGCGGCCCTTGAACTGATAGCGGCCGTTCTGCTGGCCGCCACCGAAGTAGCCCTCATCGGCCTGCGACGACAGCACCTGCACGCTCTGCGTGGCCTCCAGGTCCAGCGGCTGCAGTTCCTGCCACAGCGCGGTGGGCTGGCCGTTGTCCAGGCGTTCCAGGCGCAGGCGCAGCGGTTGCCGCTGCACATGCAGGACCAGTGCGTCGGTACGCACGCGGATTTCCTGCGCGTCTTCTTCCAGCTGCGCCTGCACGTTCGCCTTGGGCTGCGGCAGCACGATCGGTGCGGCCTTGTCGCCGGCGCCGGTCAACGTGCCGTTGCGGCCGGCCTGCACGCGGATGATGTCGGTCGCCGGCAGTTCAATGCGGATGCGCGCGCCCTTGTCGGTCTGCAGGTCCCAGCCCTGCACGCCATCGCGGCTGGCGCTGGCGCTGACCGATCGCAGGTTTCCGACCGGCTCGGCCCGGGCCGTCATGGACGCCAGCATCAAGGCCGGCAACAGGGCCAGCATCAGCGGCGAGCGACGTACGCAGTTTTCCACGCGGACTCCCAACCCGTTCACCGGGCGTTTCGAAAGCGATTGGGCCGACTCTAGGGCAGCGATTCGAAAGATGTCAACAAATTGAAAGGAAAAAGGAAGATATATTCCATTGAAACGAAAGTTGTTGCGTCGCAATACTTTGTGTAAGCGCTTGCAGTCGCCTGTTAAGCATTGTGCGATACGGCATTTGACCCGTCCTTTCGTTTTCATGGTCATTCCGCGACTGGGAAAGCCACTCGGCCATTTTCTTTCTTTTTACTTTCGATGTTTGACATTTCGAAAGAAAACACAGATGGTGCGCTGGCCCAACTGGAACCTCCGAATGGACGTCACCCTGCTTTCCGATGTGTCCGCCTGGCAGCGCCTTGGCGGAGCCGATACCGCAATCGAAATCGCCCAGCAGCCTGCGCTGTGGGAAGCACTCGCACAGGACCTGTCGCGTGCCCGCGACCGCCTGCAGGCCTTCCTCGGCGACAGCCTCAACGATCCCAACCAGCGCGTGCTGTTCACCGGCGCCGGCAGTTCCGGCTTCATCGCCGAGATGGTGGCCGACGCGATCAACGCACAGTGGGCGGCCGAGGTGCGCGTGGTGCACACCACCAGCCTGCTGACCCACCCGGCGCTGTACCTGCAGCGTGACCGCCCGACCCTGCTGGTGTCGTTCGGCCGCAGTGGCTCCAGCCCGGAAAGCGTGGCAGCGGTGGATCGCGTGCGCAGCGACGTGGACGACGCGCGCTTCCTCGACATCACCTGCAACGCCGATGGCGAACTGGCCCGCCGTGGCGCCGGCCGTGGCGATACGTGCACCCTGCTGATGCCGTCGGCCAGCTGCGACCGTGCCTTCGCCATGACCAGCAGCCTGACCTGCATGCTGCTGGCGGCACTGACGGTGTTTGATCGCTCGCCGTGGGATGCGCGCGTGGCGCGCCTGAAGCAGATCGCCGCGCTGGCCCGCGAAGGGCAGGCGCAGTGGGACGCACCAGTGGCAACACTTGCGCAGCGCCCGTTCAACCGCGTGATCTACCTTGGCAGCGGCCCGCTGGAAGCGCTGGCCCGCGAGTGTGCACTGAAGGTGCTGGAGCTGACCGCTGGCCGCGTTCTGGCGCTGGCCAACACGCCGCTGGGCTTCCGTCACGGTCCCAAGTCGACGCTGGATGGCAACACCCTGGTGGTGGTGCTGCGCAGCGTGCAGCCGCTCGCGCGCCGCTACGAGCAGGACCTGCTGGACGAACTGCGCCGCGATGGCGTGGCCGGGCAGGTGCTGGCGATCGGTCCACATTCGGACATCGGCGCCGATGACGATTACACCCTCACCGTACCGGCGCTGGACGATCCGTGGCTGGCACCGGTGTGGCTGGGCTTCGCGCAGCTGTTCGCGCTGCAGCGCTCGGCCGCGCTGGGACTGACCCCGGACAACCCGTTCCCGGACGGCACCGTCAACCGCGTCGTCAAGGGCGTCACCATCCACCATGGCTGAGCTGATCGCCCACGCCTGCTATGGCATCGACATCGGCGGCACCAAGATCGAGCTGGTGGCGTGCGATGCGGCGATGCAGGTCACCTGGCGCCGCCGCGTGGCCACGCCGCAGGGCGACTACGATGGTTTCCTGCAGGCCGTGGTGACGCTGGTGGCCGAGGCCGACGCCGCGCTGGGCCGGAATGATGCGGCCATCGGCATTGCCCTGCCCGGCGTGCGTGACCGCCGCAGTGGCCGCCAGCTCAGCGCGAACGTGCCCGCACTGACCGGCCAATGCGTGGCGCAGGATCTGCAGGCGCGGCTGCAACGCTCGCTGCATTTCGGCAACGACCTGCAGTGCTTTGCCCTGTCGGAAGCGCACGGCGGCGCCGCCGACGGCTTCCCCAGCATGTTCGGCGCCATCCTCGGCACCGGTGCCGGCGGTGGCTTCTGCCTGCAGGGCCGGCTGCTGTCCGGCTTCAACGGTCTGGCCGGCGAATGGGGCCACTGGAGCGTGCCCGGCCATCTGCTGCAGCGCCATGGCCTGCCGCTGCTGGACTGCGGCTGCGGCCTGCAGGGCTGCGTGGAGCGCTATGTGTCCGGCAGCGGATTGGCCATGATCGAGCGCCACCTCGGAGGCAGCGCCGTCGATGCCAGTGCGGTGATCACGCTGGCAGAAGCCGGCGATGCCCGCGCGCGCAAGGCGCTGGACATTCATCGTGATCTGCTCGGCCACAGCCTGGCCGCGCTGGTGCTGGCGCTGGACCCGCACGTGATCGTGCTCGGCGGTGGCCTCTCGCAGTACGCGCCGCTGTACCGGCAGCTGCCGGCCGCCCTCGCCACCCATCTGTTCAATGGCGTGCAGGTCCCGCCGATCGTGCCGCCACGGTTCGGCGATGCCGGTGGCGCACGTGGTGCCGCCCTGCTCGCCTGCCAACCCTCGTTTTCCTGATCTCCGGAGCCTGACCATGTCCCCGTTGCAGACCCTGCTTGCTTCCCACCGCGCCGGCGCCAACGTCGGCCTGTACAGCGTCTGCTGCAGCAACGAGCAGGTGCTGCGCGCGGCCATGCACGTCGCCCTGGCGCATGGCACCGTGCTGCTGGTCGAGGCCACCTCCAACCAGGTCGACCAGTTCGGCGGCTATACCGGCATGACCCCGCCGCAGTACCGCGACTACGTCGGTACCCTGGCCGATGAAGAAGGCTTCCCGCGCGAGCGGCTGATCCTGGGCGGCGACCACCTCGGCCCGAATGCCTGGCAGAAGCGCCCGGCGGCCGAAGCGATGACCCACGCGCGCGTGCTGATCGAAGCCTACGTCGCCGCCGGTTTCCACAAGATCCATCTGGATTGCAGCATGTCCTGCGCCGATGATCCGGTGCCACTGCCCGATGCCATCGTCGCTGCGCGCTCGGCCGAGCTGGCCGAAATCGCCGAACGCACCGCCGCCGAACATGGCCTGCCGCCGCCGGTCTACGTGATCGGTACCGAAGTGCCGATTCCCGGTGGAGAAGCCTCGCTTGCCGAGGGCCTGCAGGTGACCACGCCGGCCGCCGCCGCGCAGACCCTGGCCATCCACCGGCAGGCCTTCGATACCCCGCAGCTGCGCGATGCGTGGCAGCGTGTGATCGCGATGGTGGTGCAGCCGGGCGTGGACTTCGATCACAGCAGCGTGCACGAGTACGACGCCGCCGCTGCCAGTACGCTGGCCGATTTCCTCGAACAGCAGCCACGCATCGTGTTCGAAGCGCACTCCACCGACTACCAGCGCGAGAGCGGCCTGCACGCGCTGGTGCGCGACCACTTCGCCATCCTCAAGGTCGGGCCCGCGGCCACCTTCGCCTACCGCGAAGCGCTGTTCGCGCTGGCCGCGATCGAGGCCGAACTGCTGCCGGCGGCACAGTGCTCGCGCCTGCCGCAGGTGCTGGACGAGGTGATGGTGGCGCAGCCGAAGTACTGGCAGTCCTACTACCAGGGCGATGACACTGCGCTGCGCCTGCTGCGCAGCTACTCCTTCAGTGACCGCTGCCGTTACTACTGGGGCGAGCCCGCGCTGGTGCAGGCGGTGCAGACCCTGTTCGCCAACCTGGAACAGCACGCGCCGCCACTGGTGCTGCTCAGCCAGTACCTGCCGGAGCAGTACCGCGCCGTGCGTGAGGGCACGCTGGCCAACACCCCCACCGCGCTGGTGCAGCACCGCATCGGCCTGTGCCTGGGCGAGTACGCGCGCGCCTGCAGCGCCAACCAGGCCGGAACCCGCACGCAGAACGCACGTTCGGCTGCCGCAGTTGCTGCGAACGGCTAATCTCTACCTTTCCCCGCGAAACCGAGAATGGCCATGCGCAACACCCGCTCCCGCCGGCAACAGATCCTGCAGCTGCTGATCGAGCACGGCTCGGTGCAGGTGGCCGATCTGGTCGAGCGTTTCGGCGTGTCGGCGGTGACCATCCGTGCCGACCTGACCCACTTCGAGTCGCAGGGCCTGGCCAACCGCACCCACGGCGGCGCCACCCTGGTGCGCACGCCGCCGCAGGAACAGGACATCCACGAAAAGGACGCACTGAACCTGCCGCTAAAGGAATCGATCGGCGCGTGTGCCGCGCGCCTGGTACGGCCTGGTGACAACATCATCATCGACTCCGGCTCGACCACGATGACGCTGGCTCGCCACCTGCGCGCGCATCGCGACGTGACGGTGATGACCAATGGCCTGAACATCGCCTGGGAACTGGCCAATGCCGCAGGCATCACCGTGCTGCTGACCGGTGGCCTGCTGCGCCAGCAGTCGCTGTCGCTGCAGGGCAGCCAGGCCGAGGCCAGCCTCAACTCGTACAGCTTCGACACCCTGTTCCTTGGCGTGGATGGCCTGGACCTGCAGTTCGGCCTGACCACCCACGACGAGGCCGAAGCCCGCCTCAACCACCGCATGGTCGAGCGCGCGCGCCGCATCGTGGTGCTGACCGACGCCTCCAAGTTCGGCCGTGTCAGCCTGCACCGCATCGCCCGCCTCGACCAGATCCACGCCATCATCACCGACGCCGGCATCGACGAGGCAACCCGCGAAGGGCTGCAGCGGCTGGGTATCGAAGTGATCATTGCCGAGCCTCCCGCATGACCGACATCCGTTCCCTGCATGGCCGCATCCTCACCCCGCTGGGCTGGCGGCGTGGCCAGGTCCACTTCGATTCACACGTGCGCCAGCTGCAGGTGGATGACCACAGTGGTGCTGACGACCTGCAGCTGCCGGTGATCCTGCCCGGCTTCATCGACCTGCATGTGCACGGCGCGGCCGGGGTGGATCTGATGCAGGGCGGCGACGTGGCGCGCACCATCGCGCGCACGCATCTGCGCTTCGGCACCACCACGCTGCTGGCAACCACCATGACCGCCGGCCTGGATGAGATCGAGCACGCGCTGCAGGGGGTGGCTGCGACGATGGCGGCGCCCGATGCCGACGCCGCCCGCATCGTCGGCGTGCATCTGGAAGGACCGTTCATCAGCCCGCAGCGGCTCGGTGCACAGCCCAACCGCACGATCGAGGCGACGCTGGCGCTGGTGCAGCAACTGCACGCACTGGCGCCGATCCGAGTGATAACGCTGGCACCGGAAATCGGCGAGCACACCGCACTGATTCCCGCGCTTTCGGCGATGGGCATCCGCGTGCAGCTCGGTCACAGCGCCGGCACCTATGAAGAGGGCGTGGCTGCGCTGCAGGCCGGCGCCTCCGGCTTCACCCATCTGTTCAATGGCATGACCGGTGTCGACCATTACCGACCCGGCATCGCCGCGGCGGCGCTGGCGCATGCACAGTACGCCGAGATCATTCCCGACCTGCAGCACATCCATCCCGGCGTGATCCGCCTGGCCGCGCGCGCGATCCCGCGCCTGTATGCGGTGACCGACGCGACGGCCGCCACCGGCATGCCCGACGGCGAGTACGCGCTGGGCGAGCAGCGCGTGCACAAGTGCGGCGGCTGCGTGCGCCTGGCGACCGGTTCACTGGCCGGCAGCGCGCTGACCATGGACCAGGCGCTGCGCAACCTGGTGCGCGTGGGCCTGGAGCTGGCCGATGCCTCGCAGCGCGTTTCCACCTTCCCGGCCGACTATCTGGGCCTGGGCGATCGCGGCCGCATCGCGCCCGACGCCCGTGCCGACCTGGTGGTGCTGGACGCCGAACTGCGCCTGCAGCAGGTGGTCATTGGTGGGCGCGTGATCGATCTGACCTGACGCAAGCGATGCGGCCCGGATGCCGCGCGGGCTCCCTGTAGAGCCGAGCCATGCTCGGCTCACCGCACGAAGCGCGGCATGGGGAACCTCGATATCGGAACGGAAAGCAGCCGAGCATGGCTCGGCTCTACAGAATGCACTCTGCGACGAACCGCCGCCTGGCCTGGCCCGGCGCTACCACAGGAACTGCCGATGACTGCAAGCACCGCTCCGCGCTGGCCCGTACGTTACCTGCTCTTCATCGGCGGCCTCGGTGGCCTGCTGTACGGCATCGACATCGGCATCATCGCCGGCGCCCTGCCCTATCTTGAAGCCACCGCCAGCCACGCCTGGCAGCTCAGCAGCCAGCAGCTTGGCTTCGTGGTGGCCGCGGTACTGCTGGGCAGCGTGCTGTCCTCGCTGTTCGCCGGCATGATCGCCGACCTGATCGGCCGCCGCGGCGCGATGCTGCTGGCCGGCCTGCTGTTCACCGCCTCGATTCCGATCATGGCGCTGGCCTCCGGTTACACGCCGCTGCTGCTGGGCCGCCTGCTGCAGGGCATCAGTGGCGGTTTGATCGGTGTAGTGATTCCGCTGTACCTGGCCGAAGTGCTCAGCCCCGAGCGACGCGGGCGCGGCGCCGCGATGTTCCAGCTGCTGCTGACCGTTGGCCTGGTGCTGGCAGCCCTGATCGGCCTGTACCACGCCCACGCCGTGGATGCCGCCGCCGAAACCGTGCGCTCGCTGCCGCTGGCACAGCAGGCGCAGGAGCTGTTCACGGTGAAGGACCACGCCTGGCGCACCATCTTCTGGACCTGCCTGGCGCCGGGCCTGCTGTTCTGCGCGGGCATCTTCTGGCTGTCCGAATCGCCACGCTGGCTGGTACGCCGGGGCCGCATTGATGAAGCCCGCCGCAGCCTGCAGCGCGTACTGCCCGCTGCCGATGTGGAGCCCACCCTTGCGCAGATCCAGGCGCCGGAATCGAGCAGCAGCCACAGCAAGCGCGATCCACTGCTCAGCCGCCGCTACGTGGTGCCGTTCCTGCTCGCCTGCGTCGTGCTGGCCTGCACCCAGGCCACCGGCATCAACTCGGTACTGGCCTACGCGGTGAACATCCTCAATCAGGCCGGCCTGTCCGGTTCAGTGGCCAACGGCGCCGACGTGGCGATCAAGCTGCTGAATGCGGTGATGACCGTGGTCGCGTTGCTGCTGGTCGACCGCAAGGGCCGCAAGTTCCTGCTGATGCTCGGCAGCGGTGGTATCTGCGTGGCCCTGCTGGCCGCGGCCACGCTGTTCTTCCAGGCCGAGCGCGGTCGCGCTGATGTGCAGCCGCAGTTGCAGGCGGCGGTCAACGGCGATGGCCTGCAGCTGGTGCTGGATGAAGCCCAGTGGCAGCGCCTCGGTGCTGGCATCGACAGCGAGGGCCGGCCGCTGCAGCTGACCGTGTCGTACGCCTACGGCGACTTCACCAATGTGCGCGCCGTGCGCAGCGACAACCTGATTGATCGCGAACTGCGTATCGACCGCACCGGCACCGTACAGCCGGACAGCGTGATCGGCGCATTCTTCCGCAACTTGCATCTGAACCCGTTCGCCGACCCCGCCAGTGCCGCGCAGGCGCCGCTGCGCGTCGAACAGGCCCGCATCGGCCCGGTGCCGCCACCGGCACACGGCTGGGCCGTGGCCGCCTGCATCCTGGTGTTCGTCGCGTTCTTCGCGGTCGGCCCCGGCGTGTGCGTGTGGCTGGCACTGTCGGAGCTGATGCCGAACCGCATCCGTTCCAATGGCATGAGCATCGCGCTGCTGATCAACCAGTTCGTGTCGACCACCATCGCCGCCATCTTCCTGCCCACGGTGGGCCACTACGGCTACGCCAGCATGTTCGTGTTCTGGGCGGCGTGCACCTTCGTATTTTTCCTGGTAGCCGCGTTCTGGCTGCCGGAGACCAAGGGCAAGTCGCTGGAGGAGATCGAGGCACGGTTCGCCCGGTAGCGGTCGACCTTGGTCGACCTCCGCGCGTAACGCGGTGGTGTTGGCGCGCCCGTCACTGACCGGTGATGTGCTTCGCCAACGCCTGTGCCTCGGCAATGCTCGGCAGCCCGCTCAGCATCATCGATTCACCGAACGGGCCTTTCACCGTCGCCACCATCAGCACGCGGCCGTCCACGCTGAGCGCCGCGCGCTGGCCCACCAGTGCTGCCGTGCCATCGTGGATGCGCTGGTGCGCTTCGGGTCGATAGCGGATCTGCAGGCCAGGTTGCTTGGCTTCATCCAGCACGTAGCGCACGTCGGCAATGTCGGTGCTGCCGGCAATCGGCGGCTCGCGCAGGGCCAGGGTTTCGCCTTGCCATTGCGCCGGCTTGCCTTTGCCGGAGGCGTCCACCGCGCTCAGGCGCACATCCACGCCAGGGCGCGGCACGTGATCCTTCCCTGCCAAGCCACCGGGCGTGGCGCCCGGCATGCAGCCGGCCAGGGTCAAGGCCACGCCCAGCAACAGCGGAAGCGCAGCCCTCACTTCAGCTTCCGCAGCTTGAATGCCACCAGCACCTGCAGCAGGCCGTACAGCAGGCTGCCGATGCCGATCCACAGCGTAGTTACCGCCACGCCGGCATATGGATTCGCCGCAAACAGCAGGCCCAGCACCACCGCCAGCACGCCGCTGAGGATCAGCAACCATTCGCCCTGGATCTGCTTGCGCACGCGGATCGCGAACACGATGCGATAGATGCCGGCCACCAGCAGCCACGCCGCCAGGAACAGCACCAGCACGCTGGCGGTGGCCAGCGGATTGATCACCGCCAGGATGCCGAAACCCAGCGAGGCGATGGCATACAGTGCCAGCCAGCCACGCGACGCGCCGCTGCCGCCGCTGACCAGTGCGAACAGGCTGATGACGCCTTCAACGATGGCCATCACGCCCAGCGTCCACGCCAATGCCATGGCGGCGGACAGCGGCCAGCCCATACAGCAGCAGGATCCACCAGCTGCGACCCACCGCCGACAACAAGGGAGACAAGGGGGAATTCATGGCCACTCCTTCGATCCGGAACCGGCCACATCCTAGCCCCCGGCGATGAAGACAGCGATCACGGCACCCGCGCGCACACCCATACCCGCACCTCTTCAGCACCCACGCAGCGCAGCGTTTCGGCAATCTCCATCACCGTACTGCCGGTGGTCATCACGTCGTCAACCACGGTCAATCGGGGTGGCACCGGACCGCGTACATCGAACGCATCGAACAGGTTTTCCCTGCGTTGCTCGGCCGTTCGTTCGGACTGCGGTGCGGTATGCCGCCGCCGGTACAGCCCATGCCAGACCGGCAACGGCAGCAGCCGGCACAGCTCGGCGGCCTGGTTGTAGCCGCGTTGGCGCAGGCGGCGGCGGTGCAGGGGTACCGGCGCCAGTGGTGGGCATGACCAGGCGGGCGGTGCCCGCTGCATCAACTGCGCCAGCAGGCGGCCAGCCGCCAGGTCCTGATGGAACTTGTAGCGCAGCAGCAGCTGGTCCACTGGCGGCAGGTACAACAGGCTGGCATGGGTGGCCGTCTGCGGTGGCGCTTCCTCGCGGCAGCTGCCGCAGACGATCAGGGCGGCGTCCGGCAGCGGCAGCGCGCAACGCAGGCAGGCGCGGCCGGCCCAGGGTAGTTCGGCGAGGCAGGCGCGGCATAGGTCAAGGCCATCATGGCCTGGGTCGTCACAGACCAGGCAGCGCAATGGCAGCAGCAGGCGAAGCACGGCCTGCAGGCTCCAGGCGGCGGGGGTAAAGGCAGGCATACGTTGCAGCGTGAGCACCTCGATGGCGCGATGCCATCGGCTGTGTTCCCAGTGGGCCGTAGGAACTTTCACCGCTCTACCGGATCACTTCACCTCGTGGGCGCCGGCGCGGCATCCACCCGCGTGCGGTACACCATGTACGGCGCCTGCCGCCGATCAACGCCGCCATTGAATCCGGCTTGGCGGTGCAGCTGGTTGGCGGTGAAGTACAGATAGCCGTCCGGCCCCATCGACAACGTATCCGGCCACAGGATGCGCGGGTCGTGAACCACGGTCGTCCATCGCCCCTGCGCGTCGCGGGCATGGATCGCGTTGTGCTCGTAGTCGCTGGCATACAACCGCCCGTCGGCGTCCATCTCCATGCCATCGGAGGCGCCCTTGTCGTCGTGGTCGACCACTGCGGCCGCCAGTTCCGCTTCACTCACCTTCGGATCGCGCAGCAGCGCGGTCGGCACGCTGTACAGATGACGGCTGGACAAGGGCGTGTAGAACAGCGTGGCGCCATCGGGCGACAGGGCGATGCCATCGGCGGCCACGGTGAACGGCTGGGTCGAACCATCCGCGTTGCGCAGCCGCATCTGCTGCCCTTCCACGATCGGTACGAAGGTCGGGTCGGCTGACGTGGACACATGCCCGATCAGGCGCTTGGTGGCGCTACCGGTAGCGAGGTCGATCACGATGATGCCGCCGATACCGCTCAGCGACGAGTCGGTCACGTAGGCCACGCCCTCGCGGCCGACCCGGAAGTCGAAGCGCACATCGTTGACGTAGGTGCGCGCGTCGATGACGTTGGCCGGGAACACCAGTGTCCTGGCCACGGTATTGGTAGCCAGATCGATCGCCACCAGCTTGGCGCCACCGGCCTGCGGTGCGGAGAATGCGGGCGCTGCAGTGTCCAACACCCACAGCCGGCCCTGGCCATCGGCCACCACGCTCTGCACGCTGATGAAGTGTGCAGCCGGGTCGGCTCCGTCCGCGCTGTTGATGCGCGCATCCGGATAGGGTACGGCGCGGCCGTCGCGCCATTCGGCCACGCTGCAGCTCACGTCATCGCCCCAGCGCGGGAAGTTGACGAAGATGCGCCCGGTTTCAGATACCGCCACGCTGGTGGGCATGGCACCCTCGAAACGCGCCACCGGTTCGAGGGTACCGATGCTGCGCTCGCTGGGCAGCATGGGCGCGCCGGACATCGCCAGCGCGGGGGAACTGGCCAGGGCCAGGACGGCAGCCGCCAGGCTGCGGATACGACAGTTGATCATGTTGCTCTCGATGCGGGTCCGGGTGCAGCCCCGGCGTGGACGCATCTTCTGCGGCGCACGCGGCATCGGGTAGACGGTGCAGCGCGGAATCAGCTTCACTACAGGAGTGAAGATTCGAGATGATTGGTCCTGTTGATCAAGGCAATCAGTGAGGCCTGTCAGCTGGCTCTGCTTTCGGCACCATCAACAGCTCCGCCAACCCACGGTAGATCGGCACGCGGCACACCATCCCGGACACGCCGCGCGCGATCAGCACCGTGGCCAGGATCGGCAGGAGCAGATCACCACTGTCGGTCAGCTCCAGCGAGATCACCGCCGAGGTCAGCGGGGCCTGGGTGACGCCGGTCAGGTAGGCACACATGCCCAGCAGCACGAACGCACGCGGATCCACGCCCGGCATCAACATCGCCAGGTTATGCCCAAGACCGGCACCGACCGCCAGCGCCGGCGAGAACAGGCCGCCGGGGATGCCCGCCACGTAGGACGCCAGGTTCGCCAGCAGCTTCACCAGACCGAACTCGTGGCCCACCATCGCCTGCCCCTGCACCAGGCTGCGCGCCTGTTCGTAGCCGGTGCCGAATGCGCCTTCTCCGAACGCCAGGGCCAGCAGCACCACCACCAGCCCGCAGCCTGCGGCCAGCAACACGGGATGCCGCTGCCGCAGTTGCCCGAGCCAACGGGGGCGGCCCGCCGCACTGGCCAACACCGCGCGCGCGAACAATCCGCCCAGCAATCCGGCCACTGCGCCGCACAGCAGGATCGCCAGCCAGCCCTGGCCGAGCGGCAGGCGCGCACTCACATGGCCGAAGTAGGTGTAGTTGCCGAGCAGGCCCAGCGAGACCACGCCACCGACGATCACTGCGGTCAGCAGGGTGCCGGAGAAGCGATGCTCGAAGCGGCCGCTGAGCTCCTCGATGGCGAAGACGATGCCGGCCAGCGGTGTGTTGAACGCCGCCGCGATGCCGGCCGCGCCCCCGGCCAGCAGGAAGTGCGAGAGTTCGCGCGGGTCCTTGAAGCCGAACCAGCGGCCGAACAGGTACATCAGGCTCGCGCCCACATGCACGGTCGGGCCCTCGCGACCAACGGACGCGCCACCGAGCAGGGACAGCGAGGTCAGCAGCAGCTTGCCCGCCGAGACCGCGGGCGACAGGTTGGTCTTGCGGAAGGACTCGTCCGGCCTGTCCAGTGCGGCAATGACCTGCGGAATGCCACTGCCGCGGGTGGGTTTGAGCGCACCCGCGGTCAGCCAGGCCAGCAACGCGAAGATGCCGGGCGTGAGCAGCAGGGCCCACCACGGCGAGTGCGCGGTGATGCGCTGGAACAGATGGAAGGCCGCGTCGCTGGCCTTGGCAAACAGGATGGCCACCAGCGCTACGGCCACAGCACCGCCCCAGAGCGCGGCACGGCGGCGCCAGGCCTCACTGAGAACCAGCGCGGTGATGCGGCCGCGGAGGCGATTGAGATCGGTCATGCAGGACAGTCTGGATGCGGCGGGTGCGAGCGGACAGCGGCTACTGTGGCTGAAGGCCTTGCAGGATGCGGTGAAATGCCCCGATACGGGTCGTCCCGACTGCCTGCCCCGTGCGTACATCGCTGGACGCGCAGGCGCTCCCGCCACCGGCGCTTTTTCACCCCGCGCTTCCAGTACACCGCGCGCAACCCGTTCGCGCACACGCTGGGCGTAGAAGACATCGGCAATGCCGGGGTGGCGCTGCGGGTCCAGCGACATCGCGTTCCCCACGATGCAGGCGATGTTCGGAACTGTCCATCGCAGTGGAAACGCAGTTGCGCATCGATCCGGGCGATGCCTCCATCGGTCAGCGCGGCGGTGCTTTGCCGCTACTGGTCGGTGAGAGGGACATCGCTGTCAGGACCTTCGTCCGTATCACGCAGGCAACCGTTTATCGCCAACAAGCGAACCAAGACATAGTGACCGAATGCTTCAAGTTCCTCCTTCGGCAGCATCGCCGGATCGAGCTCCCCCGCCGCGTAGTCCTTGAAGGTCACGAAGGTGTGATTCTTCCACTGCCCCGGCGCATCGGCCTGACGCAGATCATCCAGCACCACGCGCAGGCCGCCGTCAGGAAGTGCGGCCAGGCTGCACAGCACCGCGTCGCGGCGGATCGGGTAGGGCTGGTAGCTGTCCATGGCACGTGCTCGCGAGTCCGTATGCGGCAATGAACTTACACCGTAGCGCGCATTTCTGGCAGTCGATTTCTGTAAACCGAATTAATTACCAATTAGTTGACAGCATTCACCAACCCACCCACACTGCCGCCCTCGCTCCACTCGTACCCAAGGTCCGCCATGGCTGCTGCCATCCGCCACGACTGGCAACACGACGAACTGCAGGCCCTGTTCGACCTGCCGTTGCCCGAGCTGCTGTTCCGCGCCGCGGCGGTCCACCGTGAGCACTTCGACCCGGCGCAGGTGCAGGTCTCCACGCTGCTGTCGGTGAAGACCGGAGGCTGCCCGGAAGACTGCGCGTACTGCCCTCAGGCGCAGCGCTACAGCACCGGGGTGAACGCTCAGAAGCTGATGGACACCGATGCGGTGCTGGCCAAGGCCCGCCAGGCCAAGGCCGCCGGTGCGTCGCGTTTCTGCATGGGTGCCGCGTGGCGATCACCGAAGGACCGCGACATCCCGAAGGTAGCGACGATGATTGCCGGGGTGAAGGCGCTGGGCCTGGAGACCTGCGCCACGCTGGGCATGCTCAGTGGCGAACAGGCACGCGCGCTGAAGGACGCCGGCCTGGACTACTACAACCACAACCTCGACACCGCACCGGACTACTACGATTCGATCATCCACACGCGCCAGTACCAGGACCGCCTGGACACGCTGGAGCACGTGCGCGAGGCCGGCCTGAAGACCTGCTGCGGCGGCATTGTCGGCATGGGCGAGACGCGCGCGCAGCGCGTCGGCCTGCTGCTGGCGCTGGCCACGCTGCCGGCGCATCCCGATTCGGTGCCGATCAACAGGCTGGTGCAGGTGGCGGGCACCCCGCTGCATGGCAGCGCGGAGCTGGACCCGTTCGAATTCGTGCGCATGATCGCGGTGGCACGCATCGCCATGCCGCGCTCGATGGTGCGGCTGTCGGCCGGGCGCGAAGCCATGAGTGACGAACTGCAGGCGCTGTGCTTCCTGGCCGGTGCCAATTCGATCTTCTACGGCGACAAGCTGCTGACCACCGGCAACCCGGAGAGTGAGCGCGACCTGGCCCTGTTCGCCCGGCTGGGACTGCAACCGATGGCGGTGCAGGTGGATGCCGAGGGCCACGATCACGGCGGTACAGTGCACGCCGACATCAGCGCCGATGCGCCCGGCTGCGGCTGCGCTCACGCGGCCTGAGACGGGGTACAAGCAGGCGTCGCGGCAACGCGCTACCCTAGCCGCCCCGTCGCCGCATTCAGCCGCCATGGCCCGCCCCGACCTGACCGCCCGCCTCCACGCCCAGCGCGCCCTGCGCGATGCCCAAGGCCGTCGCCGCACGCGGCGCACGGTCAACCGTCGTGATGGCGTCCGCCTGGAAGTGGACGGCCAGTGGCTGACCGGCTTCTGCAGCAATGATTACCTGGGCCTGGCCCAGCAGTTCAGCGTGGTCAACGCGCTGCAAGATGCCGCTGCACGCGAAGGCGCCGGCGCCGGTGCATCGCATCTGGTCTGCGGCCACCACGCCCTGCATGACGCGCTGGAGCGCGAAGTGGCGGAGTGGCTGGGCTACCCGAGCGCGCTGCTGTTCGGTAGTGGCTTCGCCGCCAACCTGGCCGTGCAGCAGGCACTGCTGAGCGAAGAGAGTGATGTCTGCGTGCAGGACAAGCTCAACCACGCCAGCCTCTTGGATGCGACGCGGCTGGCCGGTGCGCGCCTGCGCCGTTATCCGCACCTTGATGCCGAAGGCGCGATGCGCCAGCTCAAGCACGCGCCCGACGGCGCGGCGATGCTGGCCACCGATGGTGTCTTCAGCATGGATGGCGACATCGCACCGCTGCGTGCATTGTCGCTTGTGGCACGCCTGCAGCAGGCGCTGTTCTATGTGGACGATGCGCACGGCGTAGGCGTGGTCGGTGACGGCCGTGGTGCCGTGGCCGCCGCCGGGCTGGGCGTGGACGATGTGCCGCTTCAGCTGGTCACGCTGGGCAAGGCACTGGGCGGTTCCGGCGCGCTGGTGCTGGGCCGCGACGATCTGGTCGAGCACCTGGCTGAAACCGCACGCCCCTACATCTACACCACGGCGATGCCGCCACCGCTGGCCGCCGCTGCACTGGAAGCGGTGCGCCTGGCACGCCGTGACAACTGGCGCCGCTCGAAACTGACCGACCTGATCGCGCTGTTCCGCAGCGAGGCACGCCGCCATGGCCTGGACCTGATGGCTTCGGAAACGCCGATCCAACCGCTGCTGTGTGGTGACGATCACCGCGCCGTGGCGATGTCCAAGGCACTGGAGCAGGCTGGGTGGCTGGTCGGCGCGATCCGTCCGCCCACGGTGCCCGAAGGCAAGGCGCGCCTGCGTGTGACCCTGTCCGCCCTGCACACGCCGGAACAGGTGCGTGGCCTGGTGGACGCGATCGCCAGCGCGCGCGATCGCGTGGATCTGGCGGTGCGTGACGCCGCGCCACCGCCATTGCCTGTCTTTGCCTGAGCCTGCTGTCGTTTTCCCATGCATATCGACGTCACCGGCCAGGGGCCGGACCTGGTACTGATCCATGGCTGGGCCCTGCAGGGCGGTGTGTTCGCACCCTTGGTGCAGCGCCTGGCCGACCGGTTCACCCTGCATCTGGTTGATCTGCCGGGCCATGGCCACAGCCGCGAAGACACCACGCCGTTGCGCCTGCCGTTCGTGGTGAACGTCATTGCCGCGGCCACGCCGCCGGCGGTGTGGTGCGGCTGGTCACTGGGCGGCCTGTTCGCACTGCACGCCGCCGCAACGCTTCCGAAAGTGCGCGGGCTGGCGATGATCGCGGCCACGCCGCGCTTCGTGCGCGGCCACGACTGGCCGCATGCGGTGGAGCCGGCGGTCTTCGAGCAGTTCGGGCGCGAGCTGGCGACCGATTTCGGTGGCACCCTGGAACGCTTCCTGGCGCTGGATGTGATGGGCTCGGCGCACGCCCGCGAGGAGCTGCGCACGCTGCGCCAACGCCTGGTTGAGCGCGGCGCGCCCACCGAACGGGCCCTGCTGGAAGGCCTGCGCCTGCTGGAAAGCACCGACCTGCGCGGCGCATTGCCAACACTGGGCAAACCCAGCCTGTGGATCGCCGGCCAGCGCGACCGGCTGGTGTCTCCGGCGGCGATGCAGGCCGCTGCGGCATTGGCCCCGGGTGCGCAGGCGCTGACCATCGCCCATGGCGGCCACGCGCCCTTCCTCGGCCATGCCGACGAGGTGGCCAGCGCCCTGCAACACTTCGTTGCCGGCCTGTCACCGGCCGATGGCGGACAATGAGCGCCTTCCTCATTCCACGGGATTGACGCATGGATCTGGGTATCAACGGCCGCTGGGCACTGGTCTGCGGCGCAAGCAAGGGCTTGGGCCTGGGCTGCGCGCGTGCGCTGGCGCGCGAGGGCGTCAACGTGGTGATCGTGGCCCGTGGCGAGGCTGCACTGCAGGTCGCTGCCGAAGAGCTGCGTGCACTGCCCGGTGCCGCTGAGGTGCGCGCGGTCGCCGCCGACATCACCACCGACGCCGGTCTTGCCGCGGCGCTGGCCGCGTGCCCGCAGGTGGACATCCTGGTCACCAATGCCGGTGGCCCGCCGCCAGGCGACTTCCGCACTTTCGAGCGCGACGACTGGATCGCCGCGCTCGACGCCAACATGCTGGCGCCGATCGCGCTGATCCGCGCCACCGTGGACGCGATGATTGCGCGTGGCTTCGGCCGCATCGTCAACATCACCTCGTCGGCGGTGAAAGCGCCGATCGACATCCTGGCGCTGTCCAACGGTGCACGCAGCGGCCTGACCGGTTTCGTCGCCGGCCTGTCGCGCCGCACCGTCGCGCACAACGTCACGATCAACAACCTGCTGCCCGGCCAGTTCGACACCGACCGCCTGCGCGCCAACTTCGCCCACACTGCGGGCAAGGACGGCGATGCCGGCGAAGTGGCCGAACGCCGCCGCCAGCAGATTCCCGCCGGCCGCTTCGGCACGGCGGACGAGTTCGGCGCCGCCTGCGCCTTCCTGTGCAGCGCACACACCGGTTACCTCACCGGGCAGAACCTGCTGATCGACGGCGGCGCCTACCCCGGTACGTTCTAAGAGACTTTCGCAATGCCGTCCCACTTCGATGCCCGCCATGTCCGCCGCGCATTCGCGCGTGCCGCCACCAGTTACGACGCTGCCGCCGCCCTGCAGCGCGAGGTGCAGTCGCGGCTGATCGAATCGTTGGACTACCTGGAGGCACGCAAGCCCGAGGTGGTGCTGGACATCGGCGCGGGTACCGGCCACGCCAGCGCGTTGATGAAGAAGCGTTGGCCGAAGGCGCAGGTGATCGCGCTGGATGTGGCACTGCCGATGCTGGACCAGGCCAAGCGCCAGGCCGGCTGGTGGAAGCCGTTCCAGCGCCTGTGCGGCGACGCCGCCGCGCTGCCGCTGGCCGACAACAGCGTGGACGTGATCTTCAGCAACCTGTGCCTGCAGTGGGTGGACGACCTGCCGGCGGTGTTCGCAGGCTTCCGTCGCGTGCTCAAGCCCGGTGGCCTGCTGCTGTGTTCCACCTTCGGCCCGGAAACCCTGATCGAACTCAACGAGGCCTTCGCGGCCGCCGATGACCGCCCGCACGTGAGCCGCTTCGCGCAGATCGCCCAGTTCGGCGATGCGCTGATGATGGCCGGCTTCCGCGACCCGGTGCTGGACCGCGATCTGTTCACCCTGACCTACGACGACCTGCCCTCGTTGATGCGCGAGCTGCGCGCGATGGGCGCGACCAATGCACGGGTGGATCGCCGCCACACGCTGACCGGGCGTGGCCGTTTCGCTGCGGCGGCAGCGGCGTATGAACCGATGCGGCGCGCCGACGGCAAGCTGCCCAGCAGCTGGGAAGTGATCTATGCCCATGCCTGGGCACCGGACCCGGGCGCACCGATCCGCGAAGGCGGGCATGACGTGGCCTCAGTGCCGGTTTCGGCGATTCCGATCCGGCGCAAGCAGACCTGATCGTCTGGTAGTGCCGGCCGCTGGCCGGCAACCTCACGATTCCATGGTGGGCATCTGCCGGCCAGCGGCCGGCACTACCAGATGCGACGCCATACGCGAATCGCTCTGGTGGGTGCCGACCTTGGTCGGCACAGTGCCGGCAACCTCACGATTCCATGGTGGGCGTCTGCCGGCCAGCGGCCGGCACTACCGCATGGCACCCGCCCAAATCAGGTTTCCGCCTCAGTTGTTGGCCGGCGAACTCAGCGGCGGCCGCACCAGGTCGCGGTGGAAGAAATAGATTTCCTGCACCAGGAAGCGCCAGCTGGTGTGGAAGCTGCGGAAGCGCGTGCTGGGCGTGGACGAGGCAAGTGCATCGATGCCCAGCGCCCTGCTCAGGCGCAGCGCGCGCGCCATGTGCAGCGGATCGCTGACGATGATCACCCGGTGCAGGTTGCGCTGGTCCATCAGCCGCTTGGCTTCCACCAGGTTCTGCACGGTGTTGCGCGAGGCAGTCTCGATCAGGATCGCATCGTCCGGCACGCCGTGCTTGAGCGCATAGCGCCGCGCCACCTGTGACTCGGAAAAGCGCGCGCCGGTACCACCATAGCCGCCGGTGAAGATCAGCAGTGGCGCGAACTGGGCCTCATAGAGATCCAGCCCGTGACGGATGCGTTCTTCGAATACCGGCGACGGCTTGGCGTCATAGGCCGCCGCACCGAGCACGATGATGGCGTCGGCCTTGGCCGCCTGGTCACGCTCGCCGACCCAGACGATCCAGGCAGTCACGCCCAGCAGCCAGATCACCAGCAGGACAAACAACCGCCACAGCCAGCCCAGCAGGCCAGTGCGATGCCGGTGCCGGTCGCGGCTCACGGCGCGCCCCAGCGCAGTGCGGGCAGGTCGACGTTGCCGCCGGACAGCACCAGGCCCACGCGCAGGCCGGCAAAACGCTGAGGCTGCGCCAGCACCGCGGCGAGCACGGTCGCCGATGACGGCTCGACCACCTGCTTGAGGACCTCCCACAGCAAGCGCATCGCCGCCATCGTCGCCGCGTCATCGACCACGATCACCTCGGCGTTGGCCGCACGCAGCAGCTCGAAGTTGGGCGCGCCGATCAGGGTGCGCAGACCGTCGCAGATCGTGTCTGGGGTGAACGCCGCCTGGCGCTCGCCAGCGGCCAACGAGCGCGCGGTGTCGTCCGCGCCGGCCGGCTCGGCCAGCACCAGCCGGGTCTGCGGGCTGGCGAGCTGCAGGGCCCGCGCGGTGCCGCTGGCCAGGCCACCGCCGCCCACCGGCACCACCAGCACGTCGAACGGGCCGTCGCTGTTCAGCAGCTCCAGTGCTGCGGTGCCCTGCCCGGCCATCACCGCCGGGTCCGCATAGGGATGGACCAAGGTCGCGCCGGTATCAGCCTGCACTTTGGCGCAGGAGGCCTCGCGGTCGGCGATGGTTGGCGGGCAGCGCCAGAGCGTGGCGCCATGGCGGGCGATGTTGGCCAGCTTGGCCGCCACTGCACCTTCGGGCACCACCACGTGGCAGGGAATGCCACGGGTGCGCGCGGCCAGGGCCAGGGCGGCGCCGTGGTTGCCGGAGGAATGGGTGACCACGCCGGCGCCGGCGCGATCGGCATCCAGCGACCACACCGCATTGCAGGCGCCGCGGAACTTGAATGCGCCACCGCGCTGCAGATGCTCGGCCTTGAACGCCAGCTGCGCGCCGGCCAGCGCATCCAGCGTGCGCGAGCGCAGCACCGGGGTCACGCTGGCGTGCGGCGCGATCCGCGCAGCGGCAGCCAGGACATCATCGGCACGGGGCAACAGTGAATCGCTCATGACGCAAGATTAACGTATGGCTCCCTGCTGGCGACCCCGGCACAGGTCATGCCAGCATGGCAGCCTTCACCTCCATTCATCCTGGACAGTGAAGTTAAGGGCCGATTCAACGCCTGCGCATGAAGCTCACTGTACAACCCGTCCTCTGGGGGGACCCACCATGAAAACGCGCCTGATGCTTGCCGGTGGCCTGATGCTGGCCCTGGCCGGCTGCACCACCTACGACTATGTCGGCGGTGGCCGCAGCGGCAGCTACTACCACGGTGCGCCGTCGGTGGAGTACCGCTACCCCGCCGGCTATCCCTACAACTACGGCTACCCGTACTACGGCGGCTATGGCGGCTACTACGGCGGCTATGGCAATCCATATTACTCGCGCCCGATCTACCGCCCGCCGCACAACCACCGCCCGCCACCGCGCCCACCCGGCAACGGCGGCGAGAACCGCCCGCCGCCGCCGTCGCGGCCGTCGTACAACGGCGGTTCGCCGTGGCGGAACATGGACTCGATGCGCCGACCGCCGCAATCGAACATCCAGCCCTCTGCGCCTCCGCCGCCGGCCCGTCCGGCTCCGGCGCCGAGTGCGCCAAGAATGAACGGTTCCCCCTGGCGCAACATGGATCGTGGGACGCAGCGCACAGTTGAGCGCTGAACCGTCTTGCATTTCACACGGTCCAAGCCGCACTCTACGGGGCCAGTGACGGCCCGCGTCACAAAGTGACAAAAACGACACGGGCCGCCGCAAAAAGCTCTACGTCGATATCCGACAGGAACATCTGGATCCCCCCTGTTCCGGCCCTGTCGGATGTCGGCACCTCTGAAAGCAGACGGCCCCGCAGTGCGGGGCCGTTTGTTTTGCGGGGTCGTCAACCGGCGGCCGCAGCTTCCGTAGATCCACGCCATGCGTGGATGGCGGCCTCCCGATAGCGCCAAAAAACAGGGCCGGGCAGTCCCCCGACTGCCGGCCCCCTGCTCCCCCACCGTGCGCCTGTACCGGCCCCTGTTCCAATTCCGGTCACGGGCGCCTGCGGCGCCAGCCACGGTGGGTGCTATTGGGTTATCTGCAAAAATCCTGCCAACTTTAGGGCTGATTTCGACGGGAGCCGGCCGGCGCCGACGTCGCGGCCCCGAATGGCGCTAAAATCGCCACCCCGGTGCCGCCCCGGCCGCGCCCGCCCCCAGCTGAACAGCCCCATGAACCCGTCCTTCCATCGTTACGACGTCATCGTCATCGGCGGTGGCCACGCCGGCACCGAAGCCGCGCTGGCCGCGGCCCGTACCGGCGTGCGCACCCTGCTGCTGACCCACAACATCGAAACAGTGGGCGCGATGAGCTGCAACCCGGCCATCGGCGGCATCGGCAAGGGCCACCTGGTCAAGGAAATCGACGCCCTGGGCGGTGCGATGGCGCATGCCGCCGACCGCGCCGGCATCCAGTGGCGCACGCTCAACGCCTCCAAGGGCCCGGCCGTGCGCGCCACCCGCTGCCAGGCCGACCGCAACCTGTATCGCATGGCGATCCGCGCCATCGTCGAAGGCCAGGCCAACCTGACCGTGTTCCAGGCCGCCGTCGATGACCTGGTCATTGAAGGCGACGCCGTGCGCGGGGTCATGACCCAGACCGGCCTGCGCTTCGACGCCGGTGCCGTGGTGCTGACCGCCGGCACCTTCCTGGCCGGCAAGATCCATGTCGGCCCGACCCAGTACGCCGCCGGCCGCATGGGCGACCCGCCGGCCACCACGCTGGCGGCGCGCCTGCGCGAGCGTCCTTTCCAGGTGGACCGCCTGAAGACCGGCACGCCGCCGCGCATCGATGGCCGCTCGCTGGACTACAGCGTGATGGACGAGCAGCCGGGCGATTCGCCGCGGCCGGTGATGTCCTTCCTCGGCTCGGTGGACGAGCATCCGCAGCAGGTCAGCTGCTGGATCACCCACACCACCGAGCAGACCCACCAGATCATCCGCGACGCGCTGCACCGCTCGCCGCTGTACAGCGGCCAGATCGAAGGCATCGGCCCGCGCTACTGCCCGTCCATCGAGGACAAGGTGGTGCGCTTCGCCGAAAAGGCCAGCCACCAGATCTTCGTCGAACCCGAAGGCTTGGGCATCGTCGAGATCTACCCCAACGGCATTTCCACCTCGCTGCCCTTCGACGTGCAGCTGGAGATGGTGCGCAGCATCCGTGGCTTCGAGAACGCGCACATCACCCGCCCGGGCTACGCCATCGAGTACGACTTCTTCGATCCGCGCGGGCTGAAGGCGTCGCTGGAAACCAAGCTGGTCAACGGCCTGTTCTTCGCTGGCCAGATCAACGGCACCACCGGCTATGAAGAAGCCGCCGCGCAGGGCCTGCTGGCCGGCCTCAACGCCGCACGCCAGGTGCGTGGGCTGGACGGTTGGTGCCCGCGCCGCGACGAGGCCTACCTGGGCGTGCTCGTGGATGACCTGATCACCCACGGCACCAACGAGCCGTACCGCATGTTCACCAGCCGCGCCGAGTACCGCCTGCAGCTGCGCGAGGACAATGCGGACCAGCGCCTGACCCCGACCGGCCGCGAGATGGGCCTGGTGGATGACCGTCGCTGGGGTGCGTTCGAGACCAAGCAGGCCGCTGTTGCTGCCGAGCGCGCACGCCTGGGCGCGCTGTGGGCGACCCCGGCCAATGCGCTGGGCCGCGAAGTGCAGGACACGCTGGGCGTGGCGGTCAGCCGCGAGACCAACGTGCTGGACCTGATCAAGCGCCCCGAGCTGGATTACGCGCAGCTGATGCAGGTGCCATCGCTGGGGCCGGCCGTGGCCGACGCCAAGGTGGCCGAGCAGGTGGAGATCGGCGTGAAGTACGCCGGCTACCTGGACCGCCAGCGCGAGGAGATCGAGCGCCAGCAGCGGCATGAGGCCACGCCGATCGCCGAGGCGTTCGACTATGCGACCGTGCGCGGGCTGTCGGCCGAAGCACTGCAGAAACTGGAGCGGGTGCGCCCGCAGACCATCGGCCAGGCGCAGCGTATTCCGGGCATGACCCCCGCAGCGATCTCACTGCTGCTGGTGCACCTGGAGCGCGCGCGCCGCGGCCGCGTGGCGTAACGCGGGACCGTCCGCTTCTGGTGGGTGCCGGCCTCGGCCGGCACGAATCATCCGATAGCGATACTCCGTGCATGTGTGCCGACCAAGGTCGGCACCTACCAAGGCCTCCCGCTCCGGTAGATCCACGCCATGCGTGGATGAAGGCCTCCGTGCCGACCAAGGTCGGCACCCACCGGAGCGGAAGACGCACCCACATTGGCGAACGCGCTAGCGTGCGTCGGCGCCGCCGCCCAGCACCTTGAACAACGTCACCCGGTTGCCCGCCTCCTGCTGCTGCAGCGCGATCAGGTCCTGCTGCGCGGCAAACAGGCTGCGTTGCGCATCCAGTGCCTGCAGATAGCCGTCCAGCCCGGTGCGGTAACGCGCATCGGCCAGCGTGTAGCTGCGCTGGTTGGCGGCCACCCGCGCGCGCTGTGCGTCCATCTGCACGGTCAAGTGATCGCGCGTGGCCAGCGCATCGGCTACTTCACTGAAGGCCTGCTGGATCGCCTTCTCGTACTGCCCGATGCCGATGTCCTTGCCGATCTTCGAGGCATCCAGCGATGCCTTCAGCGCGCCGGCGTGGAAGATCGGCGCGGTGATGCTGGGCGCGAACGACCAGCCACGGGTGCCGGCCGAGAACAGCGTCGACAACGCGGTGGAGCTGTGGCCGTAATTGGCGGTCAATGTCAGCGTCGGGAAGAATGCAGCGCGCGCGGCACCGATATCGGCATTGGCCGCCTGTAGTGCGTGTTCGGCGGACAACACGTCCGGGCGCTGCAGCAGCACGCTGGACGGCAGGTTGGCCGGCAGCGGCGCCAGTGCCACGCTGCCATCCAGCGCCTGCGCGGTTGGCAGCAAGGCCGGATCCAGCGGCGCCCCTACCAGCAACTGCAATGCATCGCGATCCTGCGCCTGCTGCGTCTGCAGCTTGGCGAGCGCACCGCGCGCGGCTTCGACGCTGGTCTGTACCTGCGACAGGTCCAGGCCCGAGGCCAGGCCTTGGGCGTGGCGGGCCTCGGTGCGCTGCAGGGTCTGCTGCTGGCTGTCCAGGGTCTGCCGGGTGAACGCCAGTGACTGCTCGTCCGCTGCCAACGCCAGCCACGCCGTGGCCACTTCGGCCACCAGGCTGGTGCGCGCGGCGCGCTGGTTCTCGGCGCTGGCCAGCCAGTTCTGCAGGGCCTCGTTCTTCAGGCTGCGGATGCGTCCGAACAGATCCAGTTCCCAACTGCTGATACCCACCTGCACGGCATCAGATTCGGTTACCTGGGTGGCACCGGTCTCGCTGTTGGCATCACTTACCCGCGAGCGGGTGACACTGCCGCTGGCATCCACCGACGGCAGCAGCGCCGCGCGCTGAATGCGGTACTGCGCGCGTTCCTTCTCCACCTGCAGCATGGCCACGCGCAGGTCGCGGTTGTTCTGCAGCGCCAGCGCGATCACCTGCTGCAGGTGCGGCTCGAGGAAGACTTCGCGCCAGGCTGGCACCGCCAGTGCTGGCTCGGCCTCGGCCGTGGCGGCATTGCCGAATTGTGCCGGCACCGGCGCCTCGGGCCTCTGGTAATGCGGCGCCATGCTCACGCAGCCGCCCAGCACGGTGGTCATCGTTGCGGCCGCAATGGCGCGCAGCAGCGTCGCCTTCATGGGCTTGCCTCCGGGGCAGTGGCTTCGGCAGGCGCGCGGCCCGGGAACAGGCGGCGCACGAGCAGGTAGAACAACGGCACGAAGAACATGCCCAGCACCATCGAGGCGACCGTGCCGCCGGCCACGCCGGTACCCAGCGAGCGGCGCGCGGCCGAGCCAGCGCCGGTGGCAAACATCAGCGGCAGCACACCCATCAGGAACGCCAGCGAGGTCATCACGATCGGCCGCAGGCGCAGATAGACGGCCTGCAGGATCGCCTCGCGGGTGCTCCTGCCCTGCTGTTCAAGGATGCGCGCGAACTCGACGATCAGGATGCCGTTCTTGGCCGCCAGGCCAATCGTGGTCAGCAGGCCGACCTGGAAGTACACGTCGTTGTTGAGGCCACGCAGGTTCATCATCAGCACCGCACCAAACACGCCCACCGGCACCGCCAGCATCACCGCGAACGGCACCGCCCAGCTTTCATACAGCGCGGCCAGGCACAGGAACACGAACAGCAGCGAGATGGCGTACAGCATCGGCGCCTGATTGCCCGACAGCTGTTCCTGGTAGGCCATGTCCGACCAGGCATGGCTGAAGCCTTCCGGCAGCGCGTCGGCCAGGCGCGCGATCTCGGCCATCGCCTCGCCGGAACTGACGCCCGGCGCGGGCTGGCCGGTGATCTCCATCGCCGACACGCCGTTGTAGCGCTGCAGCGCGGCCGGCGCGCTGGTCCAGTGCGCGCTGACCAGCGACGACAGCGGCACCATCTGGCCGGCCTGGTTGCGCACGCTCCAGCGCTCGATGTCCTGCGGCTGCATGCGCGCTTCGGCGGTGCCCTGGATGAACACCTTCTTGATGCGGCCCTTGTAGATGAAGTTGTTGACGAAGTCGCCGCCCAAGGCCGCATTCAAGGTGTCATTGATGTCCTGCGGATTCACGCCCATGGCCTGCGCCTTGGCGTCGTCCACCTTCACCGCATACACCGGCGCGTCTTCCAGGCTGGCGTAGCGCACGTTGACCAGCTTCGGATCCCTGGCGGCCTCCTTCAGCAGCGTGTTGCGCGCGGCCACGGCGGCGGCATGGCCGGCGCCGCCTTCGTCCTGCAGTTCCAGGGTGAAACCGCCCGCATCGCCCAGGCCAAGGATGGCCGGTGGCGAGGTGATGAACACCTGCGCATCGGGCACGCTGGCCATGGCCGCGGTCAACCGTGCGGCAATGGTGTCGGCGTCATCCTTGCGGTCATCCCAGTCCTTCAGGCGGATGAAGGCCTGGCCGACGTTCTGGCCGCTGCCGGTGACACTGAAACCGGCGGTGGCCTGGATCGACAGCACGCCGTCGTCCTTCACCGCAGCGGCACTCAGGCGATCCATCACCGCGCGGGTCTGCTCCAGGGTGGCACCGGCCGGCAGCTTCACCAGCGCGTTGAGCATGCCCTGGTCCTCGTCGGGCAGGAACGCGCCGGGCAGGTGCCACAGCAGCAGGCCGGTGGCCACGCTCAGCGCCAGGTAGAACAGTACGCCCAGCGTGCGCCGGCCAAGGAAGCCATCCACCCGGCGACGCAGGCCGTTGGAGGTGCGCTCGAAACGGTGGTTGAACCAGATGAAGCACTTGCCCAGCAGGCTCGGCTCGCCGCCGTGGTCGCCATGCGGATGGCCGCCTTTGGGAATCTGGTGCAGGATGCTGCCGCACAGGGCCGGGGTGATGGTCATCGCCACCAGCACCGACAGGATCATCGCAGCGGCAATCGTCACCGAGAACTGGCGATAGATCACGCCGGTGACACCGCTGAAGAACGCCATCGGCAGGAACACGGCGGTCAGCACCAGCACGATGCCCACCAGCGCGCCGGTGATCTGGCCCATCGCCTTCAGCGTGGCCGGCTTCGGCGCCAGCCCTTCGAAGGTCATCACCCGCTCCACGTTCTCCACCACCACGATGGCATCGTCCACCAGCAGGCCGATGGCCAGCACCAGTGCGAACATGGTCAGGGTATTGATCGAATAGCCAAATGCCGCCAGCACGCCGAAGGTGCCCAGCAGCACCACCGGCACCGCGATGGTCGGGATCAGGGTGGCGCGCCAGTTCTGCAGGAACAGGTACATCACCAGCACCACCAGGATGATCGCCTCGATCAGGGTGATCACCACTTCCTTCAGCGAGATGGTCACGAACGGCGTGGTGGTGAACGCCACGTGGTAGGTGTAGCCGTGCGGCCAGTACTTCTGCAACTGCTGCAGGCGGGTCTCGATGGCCTTGGACACGGCGATGGCATTGGCGCCGGCATTGAGCTCGATGCCCAGCGACGCCGACGGCTTGCCGTTGAAGGTGCTGATGCTGTCGTAGCTCTCCGGCCCCAGGCCGATCGTCGCCACGTCGCCCAGGTGCACTACGCTGCCGTTGGCATCGGCCTTCAGCACCACCCGCGCGAACTGTTCGGGCGTGTGCAGGCGGCTGCGCGCGGTGACCGTGGCGTCCAGCTGCTGGCCCTTCAGTGCCGGCTGGCCACCCAGCTCACCGGCCGAGACGTCGGTGTTCTGCGCCTGCAGTGCGGTCTCGATGTCCGACGGCATCAGCGCGTACTGGCGCATCTTCTCCGGGTCCAGCCAGATGCGCATGGCGTATTCCTGGCCGATCGGCTGGATGTTGCCGACACCACTGACGCGGCTGATCTGGTCGTCGATGCGCGCTTCCATGAAGTTGGCGACATCGAAGTTGTCCATGCTGCCGTCTTCGCTGGTGAACGACAGCACCTCGAAGATCGAACCACTGGACTTGGTGATGGTCAGGCCGTTCTGCTGCACCGCCTGCGGCAGCGTCGCCATCGCCGCCTGCAGCTGGTTCTGCACCTGCACCTGCGCGGTGTCCGGATTGGTGCCGGTGGCAAACACCAGGTTGACCTGCGCCGAGCCATCGGAGGCGCTGGTGGAGGTCATGTACATCAGGTGGTCCAGGCTCTGCTGGGACTGCTCGATGACCTGGGTGACCGCGTTTTCCACGGTCTGCGACGAGGCGCCGGTGTAGGTGGCGCGGATGGTGATGGTGGGTGGGGCGATCTGCGGGTAGCGGTCCACCGGCAGGATCAGGATCGCGAGCAGGCCGAGCAGGCTGACCGCGATGGCGATCACCCAGGCGAAGATCGGCCGGTCGATGAAGAAACGAACCATGCGCGGCAGGCCTCAGTGCGACGTTTCGTCGGTATTGCCGGTCGGGTCGATCGCCGGCATTGCGGCCAGCTGCGCGGTGGTGGCCGCCACCGCCTGCACCTGCTGGCCAAGCGCTACCGCGCTGCCGTTGCTGACGATCACCCGATCGCCAGCCTTCAGCCCCTGCGTGATCTGCCACTGGTTGCCCACTACCTGGCCGGTGCTGACCCGGCGCTCGACCACGCGGTCCTTTGCGTCGAGCAGGCGCAGCAGCGGCTCGCCACGTTCATTGCGCAGCACCGCCTTCTGCGGCACCAGCAGGGCGCGCGCATCGGTGGCCATCGGCAGCACCGCCCTCAGGTACATGCCTGGCAGCAGCAGGCCCTCCGGGTTCGGAATGACCGCGCGCAGCACCACGTTGCCGGTGCCCGGGTCGACTGCGCTGCCGACAAACTCCAGGGTGCCTTCATGCGCGTACGTGCTGCCGTCCTCCAGCAGCACCTTCACCTGTGCCTTGCCGTCGATGGCTTTCACCCGGCCGGCATCGAGCTGCTTGCGCAGCGCCAGCATCTGCGTGCTGGACTGGGTGACATCCAGATAGACCGGGTCCAACCGCTGGATGGTTGCCAGCGCCGCGTCCTGGCCGGCGGCGACCAGCGCGCCAGCGGTGACACTGGACGTGCCGATGCGGCCATCGATCGGTGCAGTAACCCGGGTGTAGTCGAGGTTGATGCGGGCCGCCTGCAGCGCAGCGCGCGCGGCGATCACATTGGCCTGGGCCTGCTTCAGTGCCGAGGTGGCATCGTCGGCGTCCTGCTTGCTGGCCGCATCCATGCCCAGCAGCGTGCGGGTGCGCTCGGCCTTCGGCTGCGCCGACAACACAGTGGCCTCGGCCTGCGCCAGCTGGCCACGCGCGGTATCGAAGGCGGCCTGGTACGGCGCCGGATCGATCTGGTAAAGCAGCTGGCCGGCCTTGACCTGCTGGCCTTCGGTGAACAACCGCTGGCGGATCAGCCCACCGACCTGCGGGCGCACCTCGGACACCTCGAACGGTACGGCGCGACCGGGCAGGGTCTGTTGCAGGGCCAGCGGCTGCACGCTGGCAGTGATGACGCCCACTTCAGGGGTGGCCGGGGCCTCGGGCCTGCCCGCCGAGCAGGCCGCCAGGGCCAGCAGCAGGGGCAGCAACAGCGGACGGGGGGAGCGGGACAGCGGGCGCAGGAGTGACATGGGGGGCGTGGGGGCCTTTCGTTGACCCGTGCACGCTGCCGTGGAACTGTGCAGAGAATATGGAGATTGTGCGACCGGCTCAGCGGGCGCTTGCTTTCGGCGCCGCATGCGCCGCTAATGGCCCCGCGATGGCGAAGATTCGACTCAAATTCGGCCTGACCGCGAAGACCTTCCTCGCGATCTTCACCGCCTGCCTGCTGGTGCTGGCAGTGAACGGTATTGCCAGCCGCGTGGCGTTCCAGACCGGCTTCCTGGACTACCTCAATGACCAGGGCGACCTGCGCATGCAGCGCGTGATGCCGCACCTGCAGCGCGAGTACAGTGCGCACGGCGGCTGGGAGCACCTGCGCGGCGACAGTGACCGCTGGGCGCGGCTGCTGCGCCCGGATCTGGCCCATGGGCACGAGGGGCCCGTGCCACCGCTGTCCGACCAGACCGGCGTTCCCTCCCGCCTGGGCCTGTTCGATGCACAGCATCGGTTCGTAGCCGGCAACCCGGACGCCACCAGCGACGACGAGCCGCACGCCGTGCAGGTGGACGGGCACACGGTCGGCTGGCTGGGCATGGTGCCGTTCCAGACCGTCATCGCCACCAACGACCTGAACTTCTACAACACCCAGATGCGTGCGTGGTGGGTGATCGGCATCGCGCTGCTGCTGGTGACGGTGCTGCTGGCCTGGCTGGTATCGCGCGCGCTGCGCCAGCGCCTTGCCAAACTGGCGGCGGCCACCCACCGGCTCGCCGCTGGCGACTACGCCACCCGCATCGAGCGCACCAGCGATGACGAGCTGGATGCACTGGTCAACGACTTCAACCGGATGGCGCAGGCGCTGGACGACACCGAGCGCAACCGCCGTGCCTTCATCGCCGATATCTCGCACGAACTGCGCACGCCGCTGGCGGTGGTTCGTGCCGAACTGGAAGCCATCGAGGACGGCATCCGCCCGCTGGACCGCGCCAACCTCGGTGCCCTGCAGGGCGAGATCCGCCAACTGGGCAAGTTGATCGACGACCTGCACGACCTGTCGATGACCCAGTCCGGCGGCCTGGCCTACCGCTTCGCACCGCTGGACCTGGCGGCGCTGCTGAGCAGCGAGCTCAATGGCATGCGCGTGCGCTTCTCCACGGCGGGGCTGGCACTGGAGGAGAACCTGCCCGCCACACCGCTGCAGGTATCCGGTGACGAACGACGCCTGCAGCAGGTGCTGGCCAATCTGCTGGAAAACGCATTGCGCTACACCCACGCCGGGGGCCGCGTACGCGTGCAGGCAGCGCGCGTGCCTGCCGGCGTGCAGCTGATCGTGGAAGACACCGCGCCAGGCGTGCCGGCCGACAAATGCGCGCTGCTGTTCGAGCGCTTCTACCGGGTGGAGAGTTCGCGCAACCGGGCCAGCGGCGGCAGCGGGCTGGGCCTGGCCATCAGCCACAACATCATCCTCGCCCACCACGGCCTCATCCACGCCGAGCCATCGCCGCTGGGCGGGCTGCGCGTGGTCATTACCCTGCCGGAGCCTGCATGAGCCCGTCCCCCGCCGCGTCCGCGAAGATCCTGATCGTCGAGGATGAGCCACGCCTGGCCTCGGTGCTGCGCGACTACCTGGCCGCCGCCGGGATGACCAGCGAATGGGTGGACGATGGCGGCCAGGTGATCGACGCATTCGCGCGCTACCAGCCCGACCTGGTGCTGCTGGACCTGATGCTGCCGCAGCGCGATGGCGTGGACCTGTGCCGCGAACTGCGCGCCAGCAGCGATGTACCGGTGATCATGGTCACCGCACGGGTGGAAGAGATCGACCGCCTGCTGGGCCTGGACATCGGTGCCGACGACTACATCTGCAAGCCGTTCAGTCCGCGCGAAGTGGTCGCACGGGTGATGGCTGTGCTGCGCCGCTACCGCCCGGACCCCGTTGCGCGGGCCAACAGCGGGCTGCATATCGACGAACCGGCAGCCCGCGCTACCTGGAACGGCAAGGGCCTGGACCTGACCCCGGTCGAATACCGCCTGCTGCGCACGCTGCTGGCCACGCCGGGCCGGATCTGGGCGCGCGACGAGCTGCTCGACCGCCTCTATCTGGACCACCGCGTGGTGGTCGACCGCACCGTCGACAGCCACGTGCGCAACCTGCGCCGCAAGCTGGCTGACGCCGGCATGGAAGGCGAACCGATCCGTTCGGTGTATGGCATGGGCTACAGCTACGAGCCGTGATCGCGTTCGCCGGGCTTGGCCCGGCGCTACCCCGTCATGCCTCGTCGACGAACGTCACCCTCTGGTAGCGCCGGGCCATGCCCGGCGAGCGCAGCGATGCAGACCTGCGCTACAGTCGAGAACGCTCGACATTAAGAACACAACTGCATGGACGACATCCACCCGATCGCGCCGGACAAGCGCGCCGCCATTCTTTCCAGCCTCGCCGACATCGAACAGCGCCACAATGTGCGTGTGCTGCTGGCCTGCGAATCCGGCAGCCGTGGCTGGGGCTTCTCTTCGCCGGACAGCGACTACGATGCACGCTTCATCTACGTGCATCGCCAGCCGTGGTATCTCAGCGTCAACGAGAGCACCGGCCCGGGCGATGCGCAGCGCGATGTGATCGAGCTGCCGATCGACGATGAGCTCGATGTCAGCGGCTGGGACCTGCGCAAGGCACTGCGGCTGGTCTCAAAATCCAATCCGACACTGATCGAATGGCTGCGTTCGCCGATCGTGTACCGGCAGGATGACGCTGCGGTGGCACTGCTGTGGGAAGCGGCCCAACGCTTCTACTCACCCTTGGGCAGCTGGTGGCACTACATGAGCATGGCCAGGACCACACACAGCCGCCACCTGGGTGAGCCCACCATCAGCACCAAGAAGTACCTGTATGTGCTGCGCGCCCTGCTTGCCTGCCAGTGGATCGAGAGCGAGCCCACGCCGCCGCCGATGGCCTTCGAGGATCTGCTGGACCGGTTGCTGCCGGACGGCCCGGTGCGCCACGCCATCGACGCATTGCTGGTGGTCAAGCGCGCCAGCGCCGAGGTCAGCGCTCGTCCGCGCATCGCGCTCATCAGCGAGTACATTGACCATGCGATGGCCGTTCGCGCGGCGCAGGCCCCGCAGCTGCCGGCCGGACAGGGCGACAGCGCCTGGCTGGACGTGCTGTTCCGGCGGATGCTGGCCGAGCACGCGCCGTCCTGAGCGGTTGCACCCGTTTCTGGTAGCTGCCGACCTTGGTCGGCACCGAGATCACCATCCACGCATGGCGTGGATCTACTGTGTATCCGCGCGGCCCCAAGGCGGTACCTTCCCCAGCGGACGCACGCGTATCATCGTCGCGAACGCCCTGATTTCCGGAGACACCGATGAACCCGCTGCGCCCCTTCCGCGACAAGATGCCCATCCTCGGCGAGCGCGTGTACATCGACCCGGCCTGCACCGTCATCGGTGACGTGGAGCTGGCCGAGGACGTATCAGTGTGGCCGGGCACGGTCATCCGCGGCGACGTCAACTACGTGCGCATCGGGGCGCGCACCAATGTGCAGGACGGCACGATCATCCACGTCAGCCACCACAGCCCCTACAACAAGGCCGGCTACCCGACCCTGATCGGCGAAGGCGTGACCGTCGGCCACGGCTGCATCATCCATGCCTGCACGATCGGCGACTACAGCCTGATCGGCATGGGCGCCTGCATCCTCGACGGTGCGTGCGTCGAGCGCCATGGCTTCGTCGGCGCCGGTGCGGTGGTCGGCCCGGGCAAGGTGGTTGGCGAAGGCGAGCTGTGGGTGGGCAATCCGGCCCGCCCGGCGCGCACGCTGAGCGACAAGGAGATCGAGTCGCTGCACTACTCGGCCGACCACTACGTGCGGCTGAAGGACGAATACCTGGGCTGAGCAGCCAACGCCGCCATGCGGCTCTGCTAAAGTCTGGGCCCGACCAGGACCTGTCGAGACCCCCATGCCTGTGGCTGCCTGCCGGAGAGGACTCCGGCGCCCACAACGAAGGCCATCGCACTGATGGCCGCACCGATGCTCGATACCTACCGCGAGGTGGTGACGCCGGAGGGTGTGCCGCTGCAGCTGCCGGCAGCCGGCCCGGTGCCACGGGCGATGGCGTGGCTGGTGGATCTGGGCGTGCGCATCGCGGTACTGGTGGTGATGTCGATTCCACTGGCACTGCTGGATTCGTTCGGCTCCGGGCTCGGCCTGGTGCTGATGTTCCTGGTGTACTGGGCCTACCCGATCGTCTGCGAAGCGCTGTGGGGCCGTACCCTCGGCAAGCGCGCGCTGGGCCTGCGCGTGCTTGCGCGCGATGGCGCGCCGGTAGGCTGGATGCCTGCCATCACCCGCAACCTGCTGCGCACCGTGGACATGCTGCCGTTCGGCTATGCACTGGGCCTGATCAGCAGCCTGTTCGATCCCCATGGCCGTCGCCTGGGCGATCTGGTGGCCGGCACCGTGGTGGTGCATGCGCCCGTGCTGTACCTGCCGCCTCCGCCCACCATCGACAGCGTGCTGGCCCCGCCGCAGCCGCTGCGACCGGAAGAGCAGGCCGCGCTGATGGCCTTCGCCGAGCGCGCGCCACGGCTGTCGGCGGCCCGCCAGCAGGAACTGGCCGGCATCGCCGAACCGCTGACCGGCACCCACGGCCAGGTCGGCGTACTGCGCTTGTATGCCATGGCCAACTGGCTGTTGGGGCGGCGATGAAGCAGGAGCAGTTCGTCGCCCGCTACCAGCAGGAATGGCAGGACCTGGAACACTGGCTGCTGCTGCGTGCTGGTGCTGCGCGCCGCACGCGGCGCAAGGCCAGCGCGCTGGCAGTGGACGACGCCGCCTTCCCGCAGCGCTACCGGCGCCTGTGCCAGCAGCTGGCACTGGCCCGCGAGCGCGGCTACAGCCCGCAGCTGGTGCAGCGCCTGCAGCAGTTGATGCAGCAGGGCCACAGCGTGCTGTACCGCACGCCGCCGACGCGCTGGCGCGGTGCACTTGAATTCCTGGTGGCCGACTTCCCGCTGCTGGTGCGCAGCCAGGCGCGCAGCATGTGGGTGGCACTGGCGATGTTCGCGCTGCCGGCGGTGGCCTGCTTCGTGCTGGCGCAGCTCTACCCGGACCTGATCCACATGGTGATGGACAACCGCCAGATCGCCGAGATGGAGCGCATGTACGATCCAGCGGCCGAGCGCCTCGGGCGTGACAGCGGCACGGACTGGATGATGTTCGGCCACTACATCCTGAACAACATCAGCATCGCCCTGCGTACCTTCGCCAGTGGTCTGCTGGCCGGCCTGGGCACGCTGCTGGTGCTGCTGTTCAACGGCGTGATCATCGGTTCGGTGGCCGGCCACCTGCAGCACATCGGCCATGGCGATCCGTTCTGGCGCTTCGTCGCGGGCCATGGTGCGTTCGAGCTGACCGCGATCGTGATCGCCGGCGGTGCCGGCCTGCAGTTGGGCATGAAACTGCTGGCCCCCGGTCGGCGCAGCCGCCTGGATGCCCTGGTCGAAGGCGGCCGCATCGGGGCCCGGCTGTGCCTGGGCGTGGCGTTCATGCTGCTGGTGGCCGCGTTCATCGAAGCGTTCTGGTCGTCGATTGCCGAAGTGCCGGCGTGGGGCAAGTTCAGCGTGGCCGGCGTGCTGTGGGCCGGCGTGCTGCTGTGGCTGTGGCGCGGCGGGCGCGGAGGCGGCAATGCGCATTGACCGCCTGGACGTGGCGCTGCGCGCGCGCAGTGGCTGGGAAGCAATGGAGCTGGGCAGCGCCCTGTCGCGCCGCCACGCGCGTGCGGTATGGGGCAGCTGGCTGCTGGCCAGTGCACCGCTGTTCGTGATCTTCAACGCGCTGGGCTGGTGGCTGGATGCGTTCGGCTGGGCCTGGCTGGCGATGTGGTGGTGCAAGCCACTGTTCGAGCGAGCGCCGCTGTACGTCCTGTCGCGCGGCATCTTCGGTGAGCCGGTGGGCGCGCTGGCAGCGCTGCGCGCGCAGCGCAGCTGGGGCAATGCAGGCTTCTGGGGCTACCTGGGCTGGCGCCGCTTCAGCGTGCTGCGCAGCCTGTGCCTGCCGGTGAACCTGCTGGAAGGCAACGCGCCGGCCCAGCGCGGTGCACGCCGCCGCGCCGTGGCGGCCGGTGCTGCGGGCGCCGCCGTCGTGCTGACCGTGGCCTGCATGGCCTTTGAAGGGGTGCTGGTGTCCGGTGCGATCGGCGCGGTGTTCATGTTCATGCCACTGGAGCTGATGTCCGAATCATGGCGTGCCGCATGGGACATGATCGGCCAGGACACGCCTGCCTGGGCGCAACTGGGCTTCAACCTGGCGTGCTGGCTGGCATCGGTGCTGATCGGACCGTTCTATGTCGGCGCCGGCTTCGGCCTGTACTTGAACCGGCGTACGCAGATGGAAGCGTGGGACGTGGAGATCGCGCTGCGCCGCCTGCGCGAGCGGCTGCTGCCGGCAGCATCGACGCTGGCGCTGCTGCTGTGCCTTGCCCTGCCGCTGGCCTTCGCGCCAGTGCATGCGCAGGACGCGCAGACGGTCGCTGGGCAGGCCGGCGATGCCGAAGGGGACGAGGACAGCGCGGAAGAACCCGCCACTGCGGCCAACGACCCGGCCAATACGCCGGAGGTGATCTTCGGTGCGGCGCCGGTGGACACCGCCGGTTTCCGCCAGGCGGTGAACCGCGCCTATGAAGATCCGCTGCAGCGCCCGACCCGCCAGGTCACGCGCTGGAAGCCGATCGAACAGGCCGAGGAAAAAAAGAAGGAAGACAAGGCGCTGCAGAGCGACGGCAGCAGCAAGGGCGAGCGCAGCAACCGCAAGGCCGGCATTGCCTGGCTGGCGCGCCTGGCCGAGTGGGGCCTGTGGGCCCTGCTGGGCGTCCTGCTGCTGGTGCTGCTGCTGACCGCACGGCTGTGGCTGCCGTGGCTGCGCGGCAGTGGCCGGCGCAAGGCCGACGCTGTACCGCAGGTGGTGGAGGAACAGGTGGAGCTGCCGGTCGTGCTGCCGCCGGACGTGGCCACCCAGGCCGGCCTGCTGTGGGACCAGGGCCGGCCGCGTCAGGCGCTGGCCCTGCTGTACCGCGCCAGCGTGCGCACGGTGGGCGAGCGCAGCGGCATCGCGCTTCCGCCCGGTGCCACCGAAGCGCAATGCCTTCGCGCCTCGCGGCGCATGCCCGATGCCACCGACCGTGACCTGTTCGCGCGCATCGTGCGCATGTGGCAGTACGCCGCCTACGGTGGCCGCCTGCCCAGCCGCGCCGATTTCGATGCACTGGCCGACACTCTGCGCCAGCAGTACCGGTGGCTGGCATGAGCCCGCGCCTGTTCTGGTCGCTGTTGCTGGGCGGGCTGGTGCTGCTCGGCGTACCGCTGACGATCCTCTACCTGCGCACGCATGAGCGGGTGACCGAGACCGTGCAGCTGCCGCCGCAGGGCGAAGCTGGCTACAACCCGCTGTACGTGCTTGGACAGGCCCTGCGTGCCGATGGCATCGACGTGCACTCGCGGCCGCGGCTGGACCTGCAGCAGATGGCGCTGGGTCCGCGCGACACGGTGGTGCTGCTGCAGGACAGCAGCGAACTGCCGGCACCGGCGGCCAGGGCCCTGCTGGCCTGGGTCGATGGTGGTGGCCATCTGCTGGTGCGCACGCCGCCACCCGCAGAGGACGACGCCAGCAGTACGCAGGGACCGCTGCTGGACCAGCTGGGCGTGGACAGCCTGTACCAGCAGAGCGACTGCCAGCCGTTCCACGTCATCGACGATCCCAGCCATGTGGAGTTCTGCGGTGGTCGTCGCTTCACGCTGGGCTTTGCCGCCCGTACACACACCGAACGGCGTTGGGGCAACGAGCGCAACCTGGTGTTCGCGCGACTGCGCCACGGGCAGGGCAAGGTGAGCGTGCTGGCCGACATGGCGTTCATGCGCGGCGAGGTGGATTCGCCGGCAGCACGCCTGGCGTCGGCTGCGGGCAAGGCCAGCGACGGCCTGCACGATCTCTCGCACCGCGACCTGACCCGCTATCTGCTCGATCCGAACTACGGCAAGGGCACTTTCTGGCTGGTCTACGCCAGCCGCCCGCCGTCGCTGTGGGCGCGCCTGTTCTACCAGGGCTGGCCGGTGTGGGCGCCGCTGCTGCTGGCCCTGCTGGGCTGGCTGTGGGGCCGTTCGCAACGCTTCGGCAGCCGCCTGCCGTCGCCGGTGCTGGAACGCCGCTCGCTGCTGGAACACGTGCGTGCCAGCGGCGAGCTGCTGCTGCGCTTCGGCCAAGGCGCGCGCCTGTATGACGCCGTGCTCGCCCTGTTCCTGCATCGCCTGCGCCTGCGCGCACCGGTGGCCGCCGCACTGGACGGCGCGCCGCGCGAACAGGCCATCGCCGAACTGCTGTCCTGGCCGCAAGGCCGCGTTGCCAGCGCGCTCACGCCCCCTCCGCCGCACGATTCCTCCGCCCTGCGCGAGCGCATCCGCTTGCTGCTCCAGATGAGATCCCTGCTATGACCGAAGTCCCCGAGCTGCCGGCGGCCGCCAACGCCCGCCTGATCGAACGCGTCGATGCCATCCGCGATGCCGTCGGCCACGCCTTCATTGGCCAGGCCGATGTACTGGACCAGATCCTGGTGGCGCTGCTGGCCGGTGGCCACGTGCTGATCGAGGGCGTGCCCGGGCTGGGCAAGACCCTGCTGGTGCGCGCACTGGCACAGGCCCTGGAACTGGATTACGGCCGCGTGCAGTTCACCCCCGACCTGATGCCCAGCGACGTCAGTGGCCACGCGGTGTACGACCCGAAGAGCGAGAGCTTCAAGATCCGCCGTGGCCCGGTGTTCACCAACCTGCTGTTGGCCGACGAGATCAACCGTGCGCCGGCCAAGACCCAGTCGGCACTGCTGGAAGTGATGCAGGAAGGTCAGGTGACCATCGAAGGCAAGGCGTTCACCCTGGCGCCGCCGTTCATGGCGCTGGCCACGCAGAACCCGCTGGAGCAGGAAGGCACCTACCCGCTGCCGGAGGCACAGCTGGACCGCTTCCTGCTGAAGGTGCTGATCGACTACCCGCAGCTGGAGGACGAGAAGCGCATGGTGACCGCGATCACCAGTGGCCGCGCCGCCAGCGATTTCGACCTGAGCCAGGTGCCACGCGTACTCGGTGCCGGCGAACTGCTGGAACTGCAGCGCGCCACCGCGGCGATCACCGTCGATGACGAAGTGATCGACTACGCAGTACGCATCGTCGCGGCGACCCGGCAGTGGCCGGGCATCGCGGTCGGCGCCGGCCCACGCGGCAGCATCGCGCTGGTGCGTGCCTCGCGTGCGCAGGCGGTGCTGGCCGGCCGCGACTTCGTCACGCCGGACGACGTGCGCGACATTGCTCGCCCGGCACTGCGCCACCGCATTGCACTGGCCCCGGAGCTGCAGATCGAAGGCCAGGACGCCGACGACGTGCTGGGCGCACTGCTGGCCAAGGTGGAAGCACCGCGCCGATGAGGCCTGCCCCGCTGCTGCTGGCGCTGCTGCTGGCCTGGGCCGCCCTGGGCGGCCTGGTGCTGGGCGGGTTGCTGCCGCGCTGGAGCTGGGCGCTGGCCGCCGTGGCCATCGCGCTGCCTGCGCTGTTCGACCTGTGGCGCCAGTCGCAGCGCCCGTCGCCGCAGGTACAGCGCGAACTGCCCGAAGCGCTGGCGCTGGGCGTGCGCCGCGAGGCGGCGCTGCGGCTGCAGGCCGAGCAATCGATGACGGTGCAGGTGTTCGACCTGGTCCCCGGCGGCTGGCCGCTGGAATCGCTGCCACAGCGCGTGCGCCTGCGGGCCGGTAGCGCCTCCACGCTGCACTACCACCTGCAGCCGCTGCAGCGTGGGCACTTCCGCTTCGAAGGCGTGCACCTGCGCATGCGCTCGCCTTGGCGCCTGTGGTGGCAGCAACGCACGCTGCCGCCCGCACTGGACGTGCGGGTCTATCCGAATTTCGTGCCGCTCACGCGCTTTGCGTTGTTCAGTGCCGACCAGGCCTCGCGGCTGGTCGGTGCACACGTGAAGCGCCGTCGTGGTGAAGGCACCGACTTCCACCAGATGCGCGAGTACCGCGTCGGCGACAGCCTGCGCCAGCTGGACTGGAAGGCCACCGCGCGTGCGCGCAAGCTGATCTCGCGCGAGTACCAGGACGAGAAGAACCAGCAGTTGCTGCTGATGCTCGACAGTGGCCGGCGCATGCTGGCCAGCGAAGGCGGTCTCTCGCACTTCGACCATGCCTTGAATGCCTCGCTGGTGGTGGCCTACCTGGCGCTGCGCCAGGGCGATGCCGCCGGCCTGTTCGCTGCCGGTGGCGAACGCCGCTGGGTCGCGCCGCAGCGCGGCATGGGCACGGTCGAGCACCTGCTGCGCGCCAGCTACGACCTGCAGCCACGCGCGGTGGCCACCGATTACCTGGCCGCTGCCACCGAGGTGTCGCTGCGCCAGCGCCGGCGAGCACTGGTGATGCTGGTCAGCAACGTGCGCGATGAAGACATCGAAGACCTGCTGGCGGCGGTGCGCCTGCTGCAACGGCGCCACCTGGTGTGCGTGGCCAGCCTGCGCGAGCGCGAGCTGGACGGCGTACTGGAGGGGGACGTGCAGACGCTGGAGGACGCCACCCAGGCCGGTGCCGCGGCGCTGTACCTGCAGCAGCGCGCGAAGGCGCACGAAGCGCTGCGCAGCGAGAAGGTGATGGTGCTGGACGTCACCGCCGACGCCCTGCCGGGCGCGCTGGTGGAGCGCTACCTGGCGGTGAAGCGCGAAGGGTTGCTGTAGCCCTGCGATTGACCGGCGCCGAGCATGGGCTCGGCTCTACAGACGGCCTGATTCCTGTAGCGCCGAGCCCATGCTCGGCTGTCGGCCAGCGGCCGGCACTACCCTTGCAGCAAGCGACGCTGCAACCGCTCCACCGCACGCTGCAGCAGCGCCCGGTTGCGGGCCAGCTTCATCCACTGCGGCAGGCGCGAGAACATGGATCGATGATGGCCGCGGCCCTCGCGCAGCGTCGCGCCCGCGTATTCGTGCAGTGCCTGCAGATGTTCGGCGTTGTAGGCCCACAGCAGGCCCGCGCGGGTCGATTCGACCAGGCGCAGCGGCAGACCGAAATGCGGATCGGCAGGCTCGGCGTCACGCAGGGGACGCGTCAACACCGTGACCTCGGTGCTGCGACCGCACTGTGCGCATCGGGCGGGGAAGGATGCAGGCGCGGGGATGCCGGCGGGAATCGGCCGACACACATGCAGCCACTGATGCCCGCAGAATCCACAGGGCTGGCGGCCCAGAATGCGGACCGCACCCACCCAGTCGCCGCTGTCCAATGCAGCGCTGCAAGCGGTGCAGCGGAAACGCGCGGTCCATCGATAGGGTTCCCAGCGGGCGATCACCCAACCGGGGGCATCGCAGCGGTGGCAACGCACCGCGACGCGGTCCGCGAAGGCCTGCAGGCTGCGCCCGTCATCGAAATGCCGGCCCGGCGCGGGCGTGGCACGCCCATGCCGGCCAGGCCAACGCCGCACCGTCATCAGACGTAGATCCGCGTCGGCGCCTCGTCGACGATCGCGTGCGGCACGAACCGCGCACTGTCGCGGGTGATCGCGCTGTCGTCCTCGCGGATGCCGATGCCGCAGGCGTGGTCACCCACCACCCAGCTGCCGATCAGCGGGTAGCCACCTTCGAAGCGGGTCAGCGGATGGGCGCGCTGGATGATCGCCGGGCCGTCATAGGGACCGTCGCTGCGCTGGGTGCTGCCGTCGGCCAGGTGCATCTCGATGTTGGCACCTTCGCGCGAGAACAGCGGCTTGCGCACCCAGCCCGGGGCCAGCGTGCTGCCGTCATCGAAGTGCGCCTCCAGCAGGTTCGGATGGCCTACGTTGCGCTGCCACAGCAACGGCAGGATGCCCTTGTTGCTCAGCACTGCCTTCCACGCCGGTTCCAGCAACTGCACGCCCGAACCGGGCAGCGCGCGGCCGAACTCTTCGGCCATCAGGTCTTCCAGCGGGTACAGCTTGAACAGCGTGCCGATCACCGAATCATCCAGCGCGGTGAAGCGGCCGTCCTCGGACAGGCCGATGTCCTCGATCGCGATGGCCTGGCCATGCAGGCCGGCCTGCGACGCGCAGTCGCGCAGGTAATCGACAGTGCCACGGTCTTCTTCCGAGCTTCCCACCGCGCTGAAGTACAACGGCGGCGGCAGCTGCGTGGCCAGTTCGCCGAAGCGCTCGACCAGCGCCTCATGGATCGCATTGAACTGGTCGGCATGCTGCGGCAGGCGGCCGGCGTTGCGCTGGTCTTCCAGCCACTGCCACTGGAAGAAGCTGGCCTCGAACAGCGAGGTCGGCGTGTCGTAGTTCAGCTCGTACAGCTTGGCCGGGCCGGTGCCGTCGTAGGCCAGGTCCAGGCGGCCGTAAAGGTGCGGCTGGCGCTGGCGCCAGCTGTCGGCGATCCAGTCGCGGTAATGCGACGGAATCGCCAGCTGGTCCATCAACCGCTCGCTGCCGATGACATCACCGACCAGGTCCAGCGCCATCTGGTGCAGCTCGGCACTGGGGTCTTCGATGTCCTGTTCGATCTGGCGCAGGGTGAACGCGTAGTACGCGCTTTCATCCCAGTAGGGCTGGCCATCGATGGTATGGAAACGGAAACCCGCTTCCTCCGCGCGTGCCCGCCACTGGGCACGCTCGGCAATCCGGATGCGCTGCATGGGTCGATCAGCCGCCGTAGCTGCCGCTGGTGCTGCGGCGTGCGCTGGTGTTGCCGAAGCCACCACGGCTGGCAGTGACCGCACGGTTCGGTTCGCTGGTGACCGGTGCCAGACCGGCCTTGCCGGCGCCGATGCCGCTGGCGGTGTTCAGGCCACCGGTGCCGCCCGGTGCCGGGCGCGCCCAGCCAGCGTTCTTGTCCTGGTATGCCGGTGCCGACGCCGGCGCCTGCGGGGCGAGGCCGCCGCGGTTGCTCAGCATCTGCGACATGAAGAAGCCCATCATCATCGGGCCGATGAACGAGGTGCCGGCCGAGGTGTGCTGCTGCACGCACTGCTCCGGCTTGTAATCCTTCTCGCAGGCTTCCTTGCTGGCGTACTTCGGCGCCGCATCGGCGGCCTGCTTCTGCGCTTCGGCAAAGGCATTGCGGCACGACGACGGATCACCGGTGGCCTCGGTGCAGGCCTCGACCGAGGTGTACAGGCCTTCCTGCACCTTCACCTCCGGCTCCTTCTGGCAGGCGGTGAACAGCAGCGGCGCAGCGCTCATCAGCAGCAGCGCGGTGGTGCGGGAACGTTTCATGGCCTCATGCCCTGTATACGGATCAATGCCCAATGATGCCAAATCCTCACCAACAACCGGAATCGGCAAAGCGGGAAAGATGAACGGCCTTTCATTTTCGTCGGCATTGGGGTCAGAGCCCATCGCGCTGCGATGGGATCCGACCCCGGGCGGCACACCGCACTGGTAGGTGCCAACCTTGGTTGGCACACGCCCCGCGGCGCCGCGCTATGCCCGGCGCGCGCAGCCAAGTCTCCGGCGAGAAGCCCCCTTGTTGTTCAAGGGGGCGCGCCGCAGGCGCGGGGATAAGGGGAAATGCGCGGACCACCAAGCCGCCGCAAGCGGTGAAGGTGGTTGCAGCAGCAACCGAAAAAATTGGCCATGATCGGCTGACCCCCACGTCGTACGGCCCGCCCGTTCCGCCAGCCATGCCCGAATACCGTTCCCGCACCTCCACCGCCGGCCGCAACATGGCCGGCGCCCGCGCCCTGTGGCGTGCCACCGGCATGAAGGACGGCGACTTCCACAAGCCGATCATTGCCATCGCCAACTCCTTCACCCAGTTCGTGCCCGGCCACGTGCACCTGAAGGACCTCGGCCAGCTGGTCGCGCGCGAAATCGAACAGGTCGGTGGCGTCGCCAAGGAATTCAACACCATCGCCGTGGACGACGGCATCGCGATGGGCCACGACGGGATGCTGTATTCGCTGCCCAGCCGCGAGATCATCGCCGACGCCGTGGAGTACATGGTCAACGCGCACTGCGCCGACGCGCTGGTGTGCATCAGCAACTGCGACAAGATCACCCCCGGCATGCTGATGGCTGCGCTGCGCCTGGACATCCCGGTGGTGTTCGTCTCCGGCGGGCCGATGGAAGCGGGGAAGACAAAGCTGTCCGAGCACAAGCTGGACCTGGTCGACGCGATGGTGGTGGCCGCCGATGACAGCGCCTCCGACGAGAAGGTCGCGGCCTTTGAACGCAGCGCCTGCCCCACCTGCGGCTCCTGCTCGGGCATGTTCACCGCCAACTCGATGAACTGCCTGACCGAAGCGCTGGGCCTGTCGCTGCCCGGCAACGGCACTACGCTGGCCACCCATGCCGACCGCGAGGCGCTGTTCCGCCGCGCCGGCCGCCTGATCGTCGAGCTCTGCCATCGCTGGTACGGCGGCGAAGACCCGAGCGCGCTGCCGCGCGGGATCGCCACCCAGGCCGCGTTCGCCAACGCGATGACCCTGGACATCGCCATGGGCGGCTCCACCAACACCATCCTGCATCTGCTGGCCGCAGCGCAGGAAGCGGAGGTCGACTTCGACCTGACCCACATCGACGCGCTGTCGCGACGCGTCCCGCAGCTGTGCAAGGTGGCGCCGAACACACCGAAGTACCACATCGAGGACGTGCACCGCGCCGGCGGCGTGTTCGGCATCCTCGGTGAACTGGATCGCGCCGGCCTGCTCGATACCACAGTGCCGACCGTGCACAGCGCCAGCCTGGCCGAAGCGCTGGAACGCTGGGACGTGGCGCGCAGCGACAACGACACCCTGCATACCTTCTTCAAGGCCGGCCCGGCCGGCATCCCCACCCAGGAGGCCTTCAGCCAGGCCACGCGCTGGCCCGCGCTGGACCTGGACCGCGCCGAGGGCTGCATCCGCTCGCTGCAGCATGCGTATTCGCTGGAAGGTGGCCTGGCTGTGCTGCGCGGCAATCTGGCCGTCGATGGCTGCGTGGTGAAAACCGCCGGCGTGGACGAATCGATCCATGTGTTCGAAGGCCCCGCACGCGTCTACGAAAGCCAGGACGCCGCCGTCGCCGGCATCCTCGCCGACGAGGTGCAGCCGGGCGAGGTGGTGGTGATCCGCTACGAAGGGCCGAAGGGCGGCCCGGGCATGCAGGAGATGCTGTACCCGACCAGCTACCTGAAGTCGAAGGGACTGGGCAAGCAGTGCGCGCTGCTCACCGATGGCCGCTTCTCCGGTGGCACCTCGGGGTTGTCGATCGGCCACGTTTCGCCGGAAGCGGCCAGTGGCGGCGCGATCGGGCTTGTGGAAGACGGTGACCGCATCCGCATCGACATCCCGGCCCGCCGCATCGACCTGTTGCTGGATGAGGCCACGCTGGTCCAGCGCCGCAGCGAGGCCGATGCACGCGGCTGGAAACCGCGTGCGCCGCGCCCGCGCAAGGTCACCAGCGCGTTGAAGGCCTACGCTCTGCTCGCCACCAGCGCCGACAAGGGCGCCGTACGCAACACCGCCCTGCTCGGCGATTGATCCCTGCGCGGTAGTGCCGGCCGCTGGCCGGCATCTGCACGCCGCGTCCCACATCATTGAGGTTGCCGGCCAGCGGCCGGCACTACCCGTCGTGATCCGTTATGGTGGCCAGGAGGTCATCAACACGGAGGTTGAGAGGATGTTGCTTTTCTTTGCACTGGCCGCTGCCATGGGCACGTCAGCAGAACCACCCAAAGCACCCGACTGCAGCTACGACCGTGCAGCGATGCTGGCGATGGAACCGGATGCGTTCGATCAGGACCTGGAAGGTGGCTGGCGCACGCTGGCCGACCGTGGCTGCCACCGTGAAGCCGCTGATCTGCTCGCCGCCTATGCTGTGCTGCCCAAGGCTGCGGGCAACACCATGATTCTGTGGCATGAAAGCCAGATGCGTGCGGAGGCGGGCCAGTACCCGGAGGCGGTGGCGCTGATGCAGCGCACCTACAAGCCCACCGCCACCGACCCCGGTTACTGGAACGCCTACGTGGACGGCACGATCGCCTTCCTGCAGCGTGATCGTGCGGCGCTGGAGAAAGCGCGAGCAAGGTTGATTGCGATTCCTGCGCCGGAGCAGATTGCCAAGGCGCTGAAGGATGGGCGTTATCATTTCACGACCGCCGGCGGGCAGAAGGTGGATGTGCCGTGGCCGCCCAACCTGGACGTGCTCGATGGCTTCCTGCGCTGCTTTGATCGCGATTACCACAATGCGATGGGCAACCAGGCCTGCCGGAATCCGGAGGGCGATTGAGCGACAGAGGGCGTGGTCGGGTCAGAGCCCTTCCTTCGGAAGGGATCCGACCCCGTCTCAGCCGATCACGCGCTTGAACGGCGGCAGCGCGTCGATGATGCGCTTGCCGTAGCGGCGGGTCAGCAGCCGCGAATCGAGGATGATCACGCGGCCGGTGTCGGTGGAGGTGCGGATCAGGCGGCCGGCGAACTGGGTCAACGTGCGCAGCGCGTGCGGAATGGCGATCAGGTTGAACGCATTGAGCCCGCGGCCTTCGAACCATTCGCTGAGCGTGGCGGTCTGCGGATCGGTCGGCACCGCGAACGGTACCTGGGTGATCACCACCGTGGTGCAGGCTTCGCCGGGCAGGTCGAGGCCTTCGCCGAACGAGTTCAGGCCGAACAGTACCGAGCCTTCGCCGGCAGCGACGCGGCGCAGGTGCTCTTCGATCAGCCGGGTCTTGGACATCTCGCCCTGTACCAGCACCTGCTTGCGCCGCGCGGCCGGCATCAGCCCGGCCACCTTTTCCATCTTCCAGCGCGAGGTGAACAGCACCATCGAGCCCTTGGCCCAATCCAACTCGGTGTCGAGGTAGCGCGCCACTTCGCGGGGATGGCCTTCGCGGTCGTCGGGGGTGACCGGGAACCTGGGCACGATCAGCTCGGCCTGGTTGGGCAGGTCGAACGGCGACGACAGCGAGACCATCTCGGCCTCTTCCGGAATGCCGTTGTCGATCGCCAGCGACTGGAAATCGCCACCGCCGGTCAGCGTCGCCGAGGTCATCACCACCGAGTCCACCTCATCCCACAGCAGCTTGCGCAGCACGTGCGCGGCCGATACCGGCGAGCCGTGCAGCACCAGGTCGCCGTCGCGGGTGGCGGTGACCCAGCGCGCCATCGGCGGCGCGCCGTCCTTGTCCTCGCGGCGCCAGGCCTGCCACAGGTTGTACTGTTGCTCGATCATTTCCAGCGCCATGCCCAGGTTGCGCTGCAGGCGCTCGCGCGCGGCGTCGTCCGGCTTGCCCTTGGCCACCTGCGCGGTAGCGGCATGCGCCCAGTTGTAGAGGCTGCGGGTCTCGTCGGCCAGTGCCTCGATCGGCTCGCGCCAGGCCTCCGGCAAACGGCCGTTGGCCGCGCGCCACATCGGCTCCTCGTCCGCTGGCGCCGGCATCCACACCCGCTCGATGTGATCGCGGAACGCGCGCAGCTGCTTGGCGACGTTGCTGGCGACCTCGATCGCTTCGTTCGGCAGCAGGTTGCCGAGGCGGTCCTTGTCGACCGCGCGGTAGGCACCGGCAATCAGGATCTGCAGGCGCCCGGTGCGCTTGGCCATTTCATCCAGCGCCAGGCTGGCCGCGCCCTGGTCGATCGCCACGTTGCCGATGTGATGGCCTTCGTCCAGCACCAGCAGCATGTCCGACGGCGGCGCGATCAACGGCTGGCCGTTGTCGCTGTCGCCGATCGACAGCGCCGACAGCAGCAGCGCGTGGTTGGTGACCACGATCTGCGCATCGCGCACGGTGTTGCGTGAACGCAGCACCGCGCACTGCGCCGAATACGCACAACGGCGCCCGGCGCAGCCCGAGGCCGGCGTGGTGATGCGGCTGCGCAGGCCGGGACTGATGGTCTCCGGCGCATTGTCGATATCGCCGTCCCAGCTGCCGCCGGTGAAGGCATCGGTCAGGCGCTTGGCGATGTCCATCTCGATCGGCGCCAGCGGCCGGTCGAACAGTGGTGCATCATCCTCGAACATGCCGCCCTGCGAGCCCTCGCCCTGTGCTTCGGCGGCGTTACGCGTGCACAGGTAGCGGGTACGGCCCTTGGCCAGCGCCACGGTTGCTTCCAGGCCGGTGGCCTTGAGGAAATTCGGGATATCGCGCTCGACCAGCTGCGACTGCAGCGCCACGGTGCCGGTGCTGATCACCAGCTTCTTCTTGCTGGCCAGCGCAATCGGTACGCCCGCAGTGAGGTAACCCAGGCTCTTGCCGACGCCGGTCGGCGCCTCGACCACGCCAACGCCGCCGCTCTTCGACAGCGCGCGTGACACCACGCCGATCATCTGGCTCTGCGAGCGGCGGGTGGAGAAGCCGGGAGTATTGGCCTGCAGCGTCGTGTACGCCTTGCGGATCGCGTCCTTCAAGGGGTCATCGAGCGTGCGCGGAGCGGCGACGGTTTCGGTCACGCCGGGAATTACCGTGGCTGGATCGGGCCGGTCATTGTCGCATGGCCGGCCATGTCCGCCGCCGCTGGCTGCCTGAACGGGGCAGCGGCGACGCCCGGCGGCTGGATGAACACGCCGGACGCTGCTGGCGACGGCCCTGGGCCGTCACCGCGGTGTCACTGCACCGCGTTGCCGCGCAGCCGCAGCAGGCGCACCAGCGCCCACACCAGCAGCACCACGCCGATGGCCTCGACCATTGCCAGCGCGAAATGCAGCACGCCGAGGATGGCGCTCAGGCTCGACACGGCACTGAAATCACCACTGCGGACCATCCACATCGGCAGGATGCCCGCCGCCATCCCACCGAGGCTGGTCAACAGCAACAGCAGCAGGCCGACCAGGGCGCCGGTGCGGGTCGCATCGCGCGGCGCACCGACCACCCAGACCAGGCCGACGCACAGCGCGATCAGCACCGGCAGGCGCACACCGACCATGCTCAGCACGGTCACCATCAAGGTCGTGCCGTCCATCGATCAGTCCTCGCCGGCCAACACAGCCGGGCCCTGGCGCAGCGCCTGGTAGACCTCGTCGGTCTGCGGGCGTACGCCGTGCCACTGCAGGAAGCTCTCGGCGGCCTGTTCGACCAGCATGCCCAGGCCATCCACGGTGTTGCGGCAGTTCGCCGCGCGTGCCCATGCCAGGAAGGCGATCGCCGCCTCGCCGTAGTTCAGGTCGACGGCGGTGGTCATCGAGTTGACCAGCGACAGCGGCAGCTTGAACTCGACATCGCGGTCGCGGCCCGCCGAGGTGGCGTTGACGATCAGTTCAAAGTCGCCCAGGTCGCGCAGGTCCTCCCAGTAGCGGCTGATCGCGCGGCCCGGTTCGCCCATGGCATCGATCAGCTCGTCGGCACGTTCCGGCGTGCGGTTGACCACCACCAGTTCGGTGATGCCGGCATCGAGCAGCGCCGGGGCGACGCTGCGCGCCGAGCCACCGGCACCGATCATCAGCACGCGACGGCCGCGCAGGTCCAGGCCGTGGCGGTCGGTCAGGTCGCGCACCAGGCCGATGCCATCGGTGGTGTCGCCGTGCCAACGGTCGCCCTTGCGCAGCAGCGTGTTGACCGATCCGGCGCGGCGCGCCCGTGCGGTCAGCGTGGTGCACACCGAGAACGCGGTTTCCTTGTGCGGCAGGGTGACGTTCGCACCGACACCGCCCTCGGCAGCGAAGGCCTCCAGGCCGGCCAGGAACGCCTCCGGGGCCAGGTCGATCGCGCGATAGTCGATGGCGATGCCTTCCTGGCGACCGAACGACGCATGGATCTGCGGCGACTTCGAATGGGCGACGGGGTGTCCGAAGACGGCGTAACGGTCGGTCATGGAATCCTCAAGCTGGCTAGACTGATGCTCTGTTCGTGCATGGAACCGGATGATGCGCATCACCCCGCCCCTGCTGGTGCTTGCCGCCAGTCTACTCTCTGCCCCCGTGGCGATGGCGTTGAACGAGTACGGCATCGAAGGCATGGGCGTGGTCTCGACCCGCGCAGACGAGGGTCGCGCCACGATCAGCGCCGATGGCCAGCGCATCGTTTTCGCCCGCCGCGACGAAGCCGGCTGGGGCCTCTGGGAGGCACGCGTGGTCGACGGTCGTTGGCAGCAGGCACAGGCACTGCCGGTCGGCGTGGCCGGTGAAGCCCGTGATCCCTACTTCAGCCGTGATGGCCGCTGGCTGCTGTTCGCGGCCGGCCGCGAGGGCGCGCTGGCGCTGTACCGCGCTGCGCTGGCCACCGATGGCCGGCTGGGCCCAGCGCAGCCGCTGGGCGGTGACGGCGGGCGCCGGGAAGAGCGCGGACCGGCCCTGAGCGCGGATGGCAAGCAGCTGTTGTTTGCCCGCCAGCAGGGCCATGGCGCCGGCTGGGACCTGTTCGTAGCGACGCTGGATGCGCAGGGCCTGCGTGGCCCGGCCACCGCACTGAGCGCGCTGAACAGCGCCGACGACGAGACCGACGGCGACTGGCTGGGCCATGACGGCGCCGTGGTGTTCAGCCGCGGCCACGGCAGTACCGCGCAGGTCTGGAGCAGCGGCTGTGCGTGGAGCGGTGTGGCGCTGCAGCCGCTGGGACTATCGTTCAACCAGGCCGGCGGCTGGACCGGCACGCCGGTGATCGACAACGCCAGGCCCGGCGAGATGATGGTGGCCAGCAGCGCGGCAAAGGCGCCGCGCGCCGGTGGCGTGGACGTGTACCGGTTGGCGGTGCCCAGGGTGGCGGCGGTGGCCGGGTGCGTGCGGTAGATCCACGCCATGCGTGGATGGCGCCCGCGAAGGGGTCGCCCGCGAAGGGGTCAGAGCCCTTTCCTGCGGAAAGGGATCCGACCCCGGGGATTGCCCGTCAGCGCGACAGCACCTTGGCGCGCAACTGCTCGTACTCCATCTCGCTCAGCTGGCCGTTGTCCTTGCGCTGGTTCAACGCAGCCAGCTCGGCCTGCACGCTGTCCGGCAGGGCCTGCTCACGGGCTACGTGGCGGGCGGCGGAAAGCTGCTCCGGCGGGCGCTTGCCAGCCCGCCAGGCGGCGATGAAGACACCGACGATGATGGCACCGAACACCAGGACACCGGTGCCCCAGATCAGCCATTGCATCCATCCCAGTTCGGGTCCCATCGCGCAGTCCTCCGTCTATCGTGGCGCTATTGTCAGCGCTCGCGCAGCCATCGCGCCACCTGCGGCGCGAAATAGGTCAGCACGCCATCGGCACCGGCCCGCTTGAAGCCCAGCAGCGACTCCAGCACGCAGGCACGCTCGTCCAGCCAGCCGTTGGCGAAGGCGGCCTTCATCATCGCGTACTCGCCACTGACCTGGTAGGCGAAGGTCGGCACGCCGAACGTGTCCTTCACCCGGCGCACCAGGTCCAGGTACGGCATGCCCGGCTTGACCATCACCATGTCGGCGCCCTCTTCCAGGTCCAGCGCGATCTCGCGCAGGGCCTCGTCGCCGTTGGCCGGGTCCATCTGGTAGGTCTTCTTGTCGGCCTTGCCGAGGCTGGCCGCGCTGCCCACCGCATCACGGAACGGGCCGTAGAACGCCGAGGCGTACTTGGCCGAGTAGGCCATGATGCGCACGTTGATGTGGTTGTCGGCATCCAGCGCACGGCGGATCGCGCCAATGCGGCCGTCCATCATGTCCGACGGCGAGACGATGTCCACACCGGCCTCGGCGTGCGACACCGACTGCTTGACCAGCGCTTCGACCGTGATGTCGTTCAGCACATAGCCCTTGTCGTCGATGATGCCGTCCTGGCCGTGGGTGGTGTACGGGTCCAGCGCCACGTCGGTCATCACGCCCAGTTCCGGGAAGCGCGACTTCAGCGCGCGGATCGCACGCTGCGCCAGGCCGTCCTCGGCCCACGCCGCCGACGCGTCCAGCGACTTCAGCGACGGGTCGATCACCGGGAACAGGTCGATCACCGGAATGCCAAGTTCCAGCGCTTCTTCGGCCACCTTCAGCAGCTCTTCGATCGACAGCCGCTCCACGCCCGGCATCGACGGCACTGCGGTGCGGCCCGCCAGTTCGTGCACGAACACCGGGTAGATCAGGTCGTCGGTGGTCAGCGTGTTCTCGCGCATCAGGCGGCGCGAAAACTCGTCGTGGCGCATGCGGCGCGGGCGGTAAAGCGGATGGGACATGGCAGGCTCCGAGGAGTGGCTATTGCAACAGATAACCCTGCGGCAGCAGGGGTTCGGGCAAGGGGCGTTCGCCGAGCGCGTCGAGCTGGTCGATCTCGATCGTGCGCACCAGCGCGTCCAGCGGCAGGTCGTTCGGCTCCAGGCCGAACGGGTCTTCCATTTCTTCGCCCAGCTGGTCCAGGCCGAAGAAGGCATAGGCCAGCACCGCCGACAGCACCGGCGTGCCCCAGCCCAGCGAACTGGCCAGGCCGAACGGCAGCAGCACGCAGAACATCCATGCGCAGCGATGCAGCAGCAGGGTGTAGGCGAACGGCAGCGGCGTGGTGAGGATGCGCTCGCAGCCGGCCTGGATCGACGACATCGCGTGCAGGCGCTCCTCCAGCTGGGTGTAGAGAATCGGATCGAGCTCGCCGGCGCGCAGCGCCTGGGCCAGCTCGGCAGCGATCATCGACAGCAATGCATCCGGCACGTTCTCGCGCTGGCCCAGCTGCTCGCGTTGCGGCTTGTCCAGCCATGGCAAGGCGGCCAGGGCCACGATGCGTCCACGCAGGCGCGCGGCCAGCGCATGGGCGAACGCGGTGGTGAGGTACGCGATGCGGCGACGGCGGCCGCTGTCATCGGCCAGCAGCAGGTGCACCTGGCGGGCCAGCGAACGTGATTCGTAGACCAGCTGGCCCCACAGCTTGCGGCCTTCCCACCAGCGGTCATAGCAGGCGCTGTTGCGGAAGCTGAGGAAGATCGACAGGACCAGGCCGAGCAGGGTGAACGGCGTGACCGACACGCGTTCGATGCCGGTCGGCGGGGCCAGTTCCACCACGGCCGCCACGGCAATGGACAGGATCAGGATGGCCAGCACCTTCGGCGCGATCGCTTTGACGATCGAGCCGCGCAGGATGTACAGCAGTTGCCAGCCGTGGGGACGGGGTCGGATGATCATCGGGCAGCCGCGCCAGGCGCGGAATCACAGGCACGCGGGGGGCTCGCGCAGCCGCTCATTGTACGCCCCTGCCCGGCCAGCAGCCGTGTACCTGCGACGCCCGGTCGCACCGGGTGCCGGGATTCAGATCACGCCGCCGCCCAGGCCCAGGCGCAGGATGCCGACCACCACCACGATGCCGTTCAGCACCAGCCCGGCCCAGGCCCGACCGCGCTTGGTCGGGTGGGTAAACAGGATGCCCAGCGCGGCGATCACCGCGCCGACGGCGGCGAACGGGATCAGGAACCAGTTGCCCCAGCCAAGCAGCGGAATCAGCGCCAGGATCATCCACAACAGCGCCAGTACGCCCCACAACAGACTGATCACGCCCATTCCGCTCTCCCGCAGTTGGTTCCTGTCTGTCCACCATAGTCGTTCACGCGGTCGCCGCCTACTGCCGTTGGCGGGGCTGTCACCCGACGCGTGCTAGCGTGCTGCCGTGGGTGCCCGGGCCCGGGTGTTGGCGCCGATTCAGAGTGGCCCACCGAAGATCGCAACCAGTCCTACAGGGGTCGTGCCATGAACATCCGTTGGGCCGCGCTGGCGGCCATCCTGCTGGTCGCCGCCGGTTGTGCCAGCACCTCCAAGGTCATGCTGGGGCGCGCCCGCGCGCCGATCGATCCGGCACTGGTGCAGATCTATTCCACGCCACCGGCCGGCTCGCAGGAAATCGCGCAGCTGGAATCGGCATCTGCCGTGGGCTTCGGCACGCAGGGCCAGACCGATGCTGCGGTGGCACGCCTGAAGCGTGAAGCGGCGGCACTGGGCGCCAATGGCGTGGTGCTGATGGGCGTGGGCAGCAGCGGCTCACCGGTGGGCATGTCGGTGGGCGCCGGCACCTTCGGCTCGCATGTGGGCGGTGGCGTCGGCATCGGCATTCCGACCACGCAGAAGCGCGCCGCCGGCGTGGCGATCTGGGTACCCAATCCGGAACCGCCGGCACGGTTGCCGACCCAAGTGATCACGCCGCAGCGGTGATGCAGTAGATCCACGCCATGCGTGGATGGACATTGACGCACGGGGTCAGAGCCCTTTCCTGCGGAAAGGGATCCGACCCCGGCGCGGGCATCACTTGTACTTCGGCACGAACACCTTGTTCACCGCGTCGGCCAGCTGGTCCGGCGGCAGCAGGCCCTGGTCGAGCAGGAAGTTGTTGAACGCCAGGCGGTCGAACTTCGCGCCCAGTGCCAGCTCGGTCTGCATGCGCAGTTCGAGGATGCGGGTGTAGCCATAGAAGTAGCTGCCCGCCTGGCCCGGCATGCGCACCATGTAACGGTCCAGTTCCTGGGTGGCCATCGCCTTGGACAGGCCGACCTGCTCCATCAGCACACGTTCGCCGTTGGCGCGGTCGGTCAGGCCGAGGTTGAGCATCGGGTCAAGCATTGCGCGTGCGGCCCGCAGCAGGCGGAACTGCAGGGCGATCATCTGCCCGTCCAGCGGCTCGTACGGCACCATCTCGGCCTCGGCATACAGGGCCCAGCCTTCAACATTCACCGAATTGAACGCGAACATGGTGCGTGCCAGCGAGACACCACGCTCGACCATCGCGGTGAACTGCAGCTCGTGGCCGGGGCGGCCTTCATGCGCGCTCAGCGTCCATGCCGCCGCACCGAAGTTGAAATCGTCGTATTGTGCGCCCGGGCCCGCCGCCGGGTTGCCCAGCGGCAGCACGAAGGTGCCCTGCTGCCCGGTGTTGTTGACCAGCGGCGCCGGCAGGAAATGCGGGGCCGGGCTGGCCGCGCTCTCGGCGGCCGAACCCAGGCGCATCTGCATGGCGCGCTTGGGCACGTCGACGATGGCATGCTCGCGGATCAGCGGATCGATCGCATCGATCACCTTGCGGTAGTGGCCTTCCAGCTGGTCGTCGGCGATCTTGTCGGCCTTCAGCGCGCGGATCACCGCCACCGGGTCGCTCGGGTCGGCCACCTTCAGGCCCTTGTCCTTCACCACAAGCGGCGCCAGCTGCTGCATCGCCGAGCGGGTTTCCATGAACTCCAGCTGCGCGCGCTGCATCAGCAGCTTCGGGTCGATATCGATGCCGACCTGCTTGAGCTGGTAGGCGTACAGCGGCGCCGGCAGGCGCGCGTCGGTGCGTGCCTTCGGCAGCACGTCCTTGCGGGTCCAGGCGGCGTAGTCCTTCATCTGCCCGGCCAGGGCCTTCATCGCCTCATCGGCGCCGGCGATCTGGTACTTCTTCAGCAGCGACTCGATGCCGGTGATGTACGTCTCGACATTGTCCAGCGATTGCTGCACTTCGATCTTCGTCGGCTGCAGCAGGCTGCCGTCCTTCAAGCGCTCTTCGTAACGCTGGCGGGCCAGCGTGGTAAACGCGGTGCCACCCGGCTGCAGCCCGGCGTAGGCCTTGAGGCGGTCGATCGCCTTGGCCCGGCGCTCGGCCGGCACCTGGTCGGACAGCAGCAGGTTGAGGCCGCTGAAGATGGTCTGCGGCGCGTCACTCCATGGCAGCAGGTACTTCTCGTTGAGCTCGCTGCCTTCGATGTTCTGGTTGGCGGCGTGGATCATGATCTCCAGGTCCTGGCGGACGTTGGGATCCTGCTCGGTGGCCAGCTTGGCTTTCAGTTCATCGCGGGCCTTGGCCATCGCGGCGCGGTAGCGCTTGCCATTGTCCGCACCGAGGTCGGCCACCTTGTCGTCATAGCCGGGCACGCCGAAGAAGCCGGTTTCTTCCGGCTGGAACGGGCCCTGCGCATCAAGCAGGATCTGCGCCAGTGCGTTGCTGCGGGCCACCCAGGCCGGGCTGGCCGGAGTAGCGGCCTTGGCGGCGGGTGCCGCCAGCGCCGGCGGTGCGGACATCAGCGGGGCGGCAGTCAGGGCCAGGGCAACGGCCAACGCGATCGGCTTCATGGTGCACTCCAGGACAGGGTTGCCCGCACCCTACGCGCTCAGCGCTGTGGCGACAATCGGCCGGAGGTCACAACGCCCCGGCCAGCGGGCATTCGCCGCGTTCGCGGCAGGCCTGCAGCTCGCATTCCTGCGCGGCCTCGTCATCATCCAGCGCGGTCAGGTCGAACGTCTGCTTGTTCTCGCCCAGCACATACATCACCGGATAGTCCCAGACGTCGTCGCTGCGGGTGCCCTTCACGAACAGCCGGCCGTGCGCGCGCGGGCCTTCCAGGGCCACGGTCAGGCCGACGTCGCGCTGGCCGTTGATCGCGGTCTGCATGCTGCCCAGCGGCATCGACTCGGCACGCAGCGGCTCGCCGAAGGCTTCCACCAGTTCGATGCTGCATCCAGCGCGGCGCATCGCCTCGCGCATCGGCGGGCTCTCGCGTGCGGCCTCGCTCCAGCGCAGCACGCTCCAGGCCACCACGCCACCGGCACCGGCCAACACCAGCAGCACGGCCAGCGGCATCGCCCAGCGCCAGTGACGGGACCACCAGCCGGCAGGCTTCGGGCCATGGGTGGGAATCGGCGGCGGCAGTGTCATCGGCGGGCTCCTTCCCGTTTGTGCATCAGGGCTTCAGGCAGCGTCCCAGGAAGGCTTCGGCCACACGGTAGCGATGCAGGGCATCGGCGCCGGACAGGCCATGCTTGGCACCCGGATAGGTCATCAGCTCGAACGGCTGGCCGCGCTTCTGCAGCGCGCTCATCAGGCTGGTCGAGTTGGTGAACAGCACGTTGTCATCGGCCATGCCGTGGATCAGCAGCAACGGCGAACGCAGGCCTTCGATATGGGTCAGCACGCGCGCTTCGCGGTACCCCGCTTCGTTGCGCGCCGGCAGGTCCATGTAGCGTTCGGTGTAGTGGCTGTCATACAGGCCCCAATCGGTGACCGGTGCGCCGGCCACGCCACAGGCGTACTGGTTCGATGCCTTGGCCAGCAGCATCAGAGTCATGTAACCGCCGTTGGACCAGCCCTGCACGCCGATGCGCGCCGGGTCCACCCACGGCTGCTGCTTCAGCCAGGCCACGCCGCGCAGCTGGTCGGTCACTTCCACCGTGCCCTGCTTCCCGTACAGCGCACCACCGAAGTCGCGGCCACGGCGCGGAGTACCGCGGTTGTCCAGCGAGAACACCACGTAGCCCTGTTGGGCCAGGTACTGGTTGAACAGATGGTCGCCGCGGCCGGGCCAGCTGTCGGTGACGGTCTGGCTGGCCGGGCCGCCGTAGACGTACACCGCCACCGGGTAGCGCTTGGACGGATCGAAGCCGGCCGGCTTGATCAGGCTGTAGTTCAACGGGGTCTTGCCGTCGGCAGCCATCAACGTGCCGAACTCGACCGGGCGCTGCGCATCGCGGTAGCGCGCATACGGGTGCTTGGGATCGGTCAGGTCGTTCTCGACCAGCGTGGCGATCTTCTCGCCGTTGGCGCGGAACAGTTCGATCTGCGGCGGCGTGGTGCTGTTGGACCAGCTGTCCACGTAGACGCTGGCATTGCGGGCGAAGCTGGCGCTGTGCATGCCCGGCGCCTTCGACAGGCGCTGCGGCTCACCGCCCTGCAGCGACACCGCGTAGATCTGGCTTTCGCGCGAGGTCTCGATGCCAGCACGGAAGTAGGCCTTGCCGGCCTTCTCATCGACCGCCAGCAGTTCGTCCACCGGCCAGTTGCCATGGGTCAGCGCAGTGGCCTTGCCCTTGTCATCGATGCGGTACAGGTGCTGGAAGCCGGTGCGCTCGGACGACCACAGCACGCTGCCATCTTCAAGGAAGCGCAGGCTGTTGTGCAGCGGCACCCAGGTCGGGCTGGTCTCGTGGGCGAGCACGCGCTGGCGGTTGGAGTCGAGCGCCACTTCGACCAGGTCCAGCTGCTTCTGGTCACGCGACTGGCGCTGGAAACTCAGGTGCTGCGCATCGCGCCAATCGACGCGGGCCAGGTAGATGTCCTGTTCCTTGCCCAGGTCGATCCAGCGCGGCTGCGCATCGGCGGCCGGTGCGATCACGCCCAGCTGCACGCGCACGTTGGCGTCGCCGGCGGCCGGGTAACGCTGTTCGATCACGTCGGTGCGGTCGGCATAGACCTCGTAGCGCTTCTGCACCGGCACCGGCGCCTCGTCGATGCGGGCGAAGGCGATGGCCGAATCATCCGGCGCCCACCAGTAACCGGTGTGGCGATCCATTTCCTCATCGGCGACGAACTCGGCCACGCCGTTGCCGATGGTGGTGCTGCCGTCGCGGGTCAGCTGCAGCTGCTTGCCACTGGCCAGGTCGATCACCCACAGGTTGCGGCCGCGGATGAAGCTGACGAAGCCGCCCTGGGGCGACAGCTTGGCGTCGGTGGCGAAGCCTTCACCGTGGGTCAGCTGGCGCACGGCCGCCTGGCCCTGCTGCTTGAGGTCGTACAGGTAGAGTTCGCCGCCCAACGGGAACAGCAGGCGCTGCGCGTCCGGCGACCACTGGTAATCGACGATGCCGGTCATCGCGGCGATGCGCTGGCGCTCGCGTCGGGCCTTTTCCTCATCGCTGAGGGTCTCGGTGCCGGGCAGCACGACCTTGGAATCAACCAGCAGGCGGGTCTGGCCGCTGCCGATGTCGTAGGTCCACAGGTCCAGCTGGTTGCGGTCGCTGTCCTTGCCGCGCAGGAAGCTGACCTGCGAACCGTCCGGCGCCACCTTGGGCTTCATCAGGGTCGGGCCGGACAACGGCAGGGGGCCGGTGATGGCTTCCAGGGTCAGCTTTTCGGCGTGGGCGGCGGTACTGGTGGCGAGCATGAGGGCAAGCGAAGCGAACAGGTGGCGCATGGAGGATCCCGGCAAACGGCAGGTCCGCCTCCACGCGGGGCGCGGGACGGTCGTGCCCCCATCCTAACCAAGCCCGTGCGGGAAGGCAGCATGACCTTCTGCCCATAAGCAGTGCGGACGAGTGCCGACCAACGGTCGGCACCCACCTTCAGATGCCGGGGTCAGCGCTGGCCGAACAGATGCTTGCGCTCTTCGTCGCTGAGCGGCTTGCCGGCGTTCGGGTTCACCTGCTGGCGCAGCGCATAGGCGCGCTGGGTGGCCGGGCGCGCGGCGATGGTCTCGTGCCAGCGCTTGAGGTTCGGGAACGCGGCGAAGTCCACCGGCAGCGTGTCGTAGGCGCCGATCCACGGGTAGCTGGCCATGTCGGCGATGGTGTACGCGTCGCCGGCCAGGAAGGCGTGCTGGGCCAGGCGCTTGTCCATCACCCCGTGCAGGCGGCGCACCTCGTTGTCATAGCGCTCGATCGCATACGGGATCTTTTCCGGGGCATACACATTGAAATGCCCCATCTGGCCACTCATCGGACCCAGGCCCGCCATCTGCCAGAACAGCCACTCCAGGGTGGTGATGCGGCCGCGCGGGTCGCTGGGCAGGAAGCGGCCGGTCTTCTCGGCCAGGTACAGCAGGATCGCGCCGGACTCGAACACGCTCTGCGGGGCGCCGCCATCGACCGGGGCGTGGTCGACGATGGCCGGCATCTTGTTGTTGGGCGAAATGGCCAGGAACTCTGGCTTGAACTGGTCACCCGAGCCGATGTTGACCGGGTGGATGCGGTACTCCAGGCCGGCTTCCTCCAGCAGCAGGGTCACTTTATGGCCGTTCGGGGTGGGCCAGTAATACAGGTCGATCATGGCGTCGGCTCGGGGTGCGGAAAGGAACCTGAAGTCTAGTGCGTGAGTTGGGTTGGCACCGTCATGGCGGGCCGGTAACCTCGCCTCTCCCCCGAAACGCAGCATCCCCCGCATGAGTGCAAACCGCCCGCCGCTCTCCCCGTTGTCCACGCTGATCTTCGCCTCGCGCTGGCTGCAGCTGCCGCTGTACCTGGGCCTGATCGTGGCGCAGTGCGTCTACGTGTTCCTGTTCGGCAAGGAACTGTGGCACCTGATCTCGCATTCGGTGTCGATGGGCGAGCAGCAGATCATGCTGATCGTGCTGGGCCTGATCGACGTGGTGATGATCTCCAACCTGCTGGTGATGGTGATCGTCGGCGGCTATGAGACCTTCGTCTCGCGCCTGCGCCTGGAAGGCCACCCGGACCAGCCGGAATGGCTGAGCCACGTCAATGCCAGCGTGCTGAAGGTGAAGCTGGCGATGGCGATCATCGGCATCTCCTCGATCCACCTGCTGAAGACCTTCATCGCCAGTGGCGCACTGAATGGCATCCCGCTGTGCACGCCGGAGCAGATGAGCGTGGCCGCCGCCAACATCGGTGTCGCCCGCTGCTCGATGCTGACTCAGGAAGGCGTGCTGTGGCAGACCATCATCCACTGCGTGTTCATCCTGTCGGCGATCGGCATCGCCTGGACCGACAAGCTGATGTCCAACGGCCACAGCAAGTCGCACGACAAGGCGCACGACCACTGAGGTCGGCGCCGGCAACGGCACGGCCGCCGTTGCCCATCCCGGCCACTGCTCTTGTACGCGGCGGCGGCCGGGATGCTAGATTGCACCCTCGCCGTTGCCGGCGGTGGCGTCGGGAAACGTCACCCTGCCGCGCCCGGACCGCTGGTCCCGGCCATGCATATCAATGATTTACGTCACGTCGTCTTCTAGAGGGGAGCAGGATGTCGCACGTCTCAACGATCACCGCCGCGCGCCGGTGGCTGCCGGTTGCCCTGGCACTGGCACTGGCTGCCTGCTCGGGCAAGGAGGAAACCGCCGCACCGGCCCCGGCCGCCGCACCCACCGCCGCTGCACCGGCCGCACCGGTGGTCGCCGCCAAGGTGCAGTCGATGGGCACCGAGCAGCTGCGTGAGTCGGCCAGCCAGGCCCTGCGCGAGAACCGCATGTACGCGCCGGCTGGCGACAACGCCATCGAGTACTACCTCGCCCTGCGCGACAAGACGCCGGACGACGCCTCGGTGAAGAGCGCGCTGACCGACCTGCTGCCCTACACCCTGATCGCCGCCGAACAGCACCTGGGCCGCGAGGACTACACCGAAGCGCAGCGCCTGGTGGCGCTGATCGAGAAGGTGGATGCGTCCGCGCCGGCCCTGCCACGCCTGAAGGACGGCCTGGCCAAGGGCGTGCAGAACGCGGCCAAGCGCACCGAGGCCGAAGCCGAGAAGGCGAAGAAGGACGCCGAGGACCGCAGCAAGCAGCAGACCGAACAGCAGCGCCTGGCCGAGCAGCGTGCCAGGGAAGCCGACGCGGCCAAGCAGATCGCTGCCCAGCAGGACGCCGCCCGCCGCGACAATGAGCGCCAGGAAGCCGAGCGCCAGGCTGCGGCCCGCCGCGAAGCCGAGCAGAAGCAGCAGCAGGCTGCCGCCCAGCAGGCCAGCGCCGCACGCCAGGCTGCAGCTCCGGCGGCCGCTGCGGCGCCGAACCTGCGCCCGGTCAGCACCCCGGCGCCGCGCTATCCGTCCGAGGCGCTGCGCGCAGGCACCTCCGGCGAAGTGCTGGTGGAAATCACCGTCGGCACCGACGGTTCGGTGACCAACGCCCGTGTGCTGCGCGCAACGCCATCGCGCGTCTTCGATCGCGAGGCCATGAACGCGGTCAAGCGTTGGCGCTTCGAGCCGGTCAGCGCACCGGTCACCACCCGCCGCACCCTGGTGTTCGCCCCGGGCGGCAGCTGACCACGAAAAGGGGACGGAGGGGATTAAGTCGTTTCCGACCCGCAATGACCACACGGCCCGGCATGTCCGGGCCGTGTTCGTTTCAGGCGAGGCTGTCGATCAGGCGCTGCAGTTCCGGATCGCGCGCGTCCAGCACCTGGAACAGGCCCAGCGCATGCAGGCCCGGCAGCAGCGCACGCAGGTCGGCTTCGGCGGTGGCGCGGGTGGCGTCATCGCCGGCGGGGTCCTGCCAGTCACGGACGCTGGCGAGGAAGGCGCCGACGCTGCCCTTGCGCACGGTGAGGCCGTTCATCTGCACCTCGTTCTGATGGTCGGGAAGGATGTCCTGCGGCTGCATGGGTGATGCTCCTGTGGGATCGGGAGTCCAGTGTGCCGCCCAGCCATTGGCACTTCTGCCGTATAACTGCCATTGGATATGGCAGATCAGACATCACCCACGTTGATTGACCCCGCTTTGGCGAACGCCGAAGGCGGTCCACTCGTCCTGGCCTCGCAGCTGCGGGTGCCCGGACGGCGCCGCACCGCGCGCCACCAGCACGTGCGCGGCCAAGTGCTGGGTGCCCACCACGGCCTGCTGCGGATCGAGGCCGGCGATCTGCACTGGTTGCTGCCGGCGGGGCATGTTGCCTGGATACCGCCCTTGCTGCCTCACGCCCTGGTAGGGGCAGAGGCATTCGATGGCTGGAGCCTGTACTTCAACGCAGAAGCCTGTCTGGAGCTGCCCGCCGTGCCGCGCATTCTCCAGCCGAACGTGCTGTTGCAGGCGGCGATGATGCGCGCACTGAGTTGGCCACATCAGGCGCTGGACGCCGCGCAGGCACGCCTGGCCGGCGTGATCACCGATGAGATCGCCGCCAGCACGCCTTTGCCGCTTGCCTTGCCACAACCGCAGGATCGACGGTTGCGGCGGATCGCGGCGGCGCTGGCACGGTCGCCGGACGACCTTCGCAGCGTCGAAGCGTGGGCCGCCGCCAACGGACTGTCCGGCCGCAGCCTCGCCCGCCGGTGGCGGGCCGAAACAGGCATGACCCTGGGCCATTGGCGGCAGCGCCTGCGCGTGCTGCTGTCGCTGCCACGCCTGCTGGCGGGCGAGCCGGTGATCAGCGTTGCGCTGTCGATGGGCTACGACACCCCGAGCGCGTTCATCACCGTGTTCAAGCGCGAGATGGGGGTGACGCCTGCGCGGTATACCAGCGGCTGACGCATTCGACGCTCCCGCTGTCTACCCTCGCGACCTAAGCTATTTTCTAGAATCAGGAGGAGAACAGATGAAGTACGACGACGCCAGCTGGCATTCCGGGGGTGACTTCCCTTCGGATCTTCCGGCTGAGGCCGGCGCCACTCACATCGGCATGTACCTGGCATGGCTGCTGCTACAGGGCATGGCAAGCGAAGAGCTCGCCGAGGACGCAGAAGAAGACCTGCAGGCGCTGCGGGAACGTAGAACGACGCCGGGCCTGTTCCTGCTTCAATGCAGCGACGGCAAATTCGTCGATGACCTGGTCAGTGATGAAGCCAACACGTTCACTGCTTCGTACTACGACCTCGAGAATGGCCAGTATCTCGAAGACTATGAGGAACAGTTGGGGGCCGAGGTCCTTTCGCTGTACCACGTCGCCGATACCTGGGAAAACTTCGACCGACTGGCACCGGTGATCGCCCAGCGCTTCGCCGCTTGGCAGGCAACGCGAACCTGAGAACAACGAGGCCCGGAATGACCGGGCCTCGTTCCCCATCCGCCAGGCATGGCCTGGCGCTACCAGCTGCAGTCAGCCAGAGATCGCCAGGCGCTCGTTGTGGTAGCGGCGCACGGCGGCGAACCACAGCACGGCGGCGAGGCCGAGGCTGGCGCCGAGGTAGATCGCCCAGACCGCCGGGGTGATGATCTCGTGGCGGATCACCTTCAGCAGCATCTGGTTCTGCGACAGGAACGGCACGGCGTACTGCCACAGCTCGCTCTTCAGCGGATAGGCTACCAGTGCATAGCCAGGCAGCATCGGCAGCAGCATCAGCCAGGTCATGTGGCTTTGCGCTTCCTTCATGCTCTTGGCTGCGGCCGACAGGAAGGTCAGCAGCGAGGTACCGATCAGCAGCATCGGCAACATCACCAGCAGCATCTGCAGCATCGAGCCGACGTTCATGTTGAACTGGCGGCCAATGTTGCCGGGTGCGATCTGCGCGCTCACCTTGAACGCGACCAGGGTCAGCAGCAGCGACACGAAACCGACCACGCAGGCGGCGGCGATCTTGCCACTGACGATCGCGCTGCGCGAGCCCGGCGTGGCCAGCAGGGGTTCCAGCGACTGCCGCTCGCGCTCGCCGGCGGTGGCGTCCATCACCAGGTATGCACCACCGATGAACGAGGTCAGCGTCAGCAATACCGGCAGCAGCATCGACAGGATCATGCCGCGCTTGGCCTCGGCACTGGCCAGGTCCTGGCGCGCCACGTCCAGCGGGCGTGCCACCTGTGCGTCGATGCCACGCGCCATCAGGCGCAGTGCACCGACCTGGCCGTTGTAGGTGGCCAGCGCCGCCTCCAGGCGCGCACTGGGTACTTCAGCCGCGCGACGCGTGCTGTCCTTGATCACCTCCACCAGCGCCGGCTTGCCCTCGGCCCAGTCCTTGCCGAAATCATCGCTGATGCGCAGCGCCACATCGATGTCCTGGGTGCGGATGGCCTCGGCCAGGTCCTTCGGTGCCGGTGCGGCATTAAGGCCCTGTGCGGCGAGGAAGCGCACCAGGTTCGGCGCGTTTTCGGCGCCGATGGTCGGGATCTGCAACGGCTCTTCGATCTGGGTGCGTACCCGGCTCTCGGCCAGCTTGCCCATGCCCAGCAGCAGCACCGGGTACAGCAGCGGCCCGAACAGCAGGGTCAGCAGCAGCGTGCGGCGGTCACGCGACAGGTCGCGCAGTTCCTTGCGCATCACCGTCATCAGGGTCGACATCATGCTCATGCGTGCAGGCCCTCTTCGCTGCCGATCAGTTTCACGAACGCGTCCTCAAGATTGGCTTCGCCGGCCTGCGCACGCAGCTCGTCGGCGCTGCCGGCAGCCATCACCGTGCCCTTGGCGATGATCACGATGTGGTCACACAACGCGCCCACCTCCTGCATGATGTGGCTGGACAGGATCACGCAGCGCCCCTCTTCGCGCAGGCCCAGCAGGAAGCGGCGCAGCGCGCGCGTGGTCATCACATCCAGGCCGTTGGTCGGTTCGTCGAGGATGACGTTGCGCGGGTCGTGCACCAGCGCGCGGGCAATCGCGGTCTTGGTGCGCTGGCCCTGCGAGAAACCATCGGTCTGCCGGTCGAGGATGTCCCCCATGTCCAGCGCGTGCGACAGCACCTCGATGCGTTCGCGGATGCGCTCGGCCGACAGGCCATGCAGTTCGCCGAAGTAGGCGATGTTCTCGCGCGCGGTCAGGCGCTTGTAGACGCCACGCGCATCGGGCAGCACGCCAAGGTGGCGACGTACCTCCACCGGATTGCGCGCCGCATCGATGCCGTCGACAGTGATGCTGCCCTGGTCGGGCGTCATCAGTGTGTACAGCATGCGCATGGTGGTGGTCTTGCCGGCACCGTTGGGGCCGAGCAGGCCGGTGATCAGCCCATCCCCGGCGCGGAAGCCGACGTTGGCGACCGCCTGGATGCGGCCCGTGCGGGTATCGAAGGCCTTGTGCAGGTTGTCGGCGACGATCATGGTTCCCATCCGTTGAACGAGGTGAACGCCGGCACGTAGCTCAGCGTATCCAGGCAGCCGGCATCCAGCGCCTTGGCATCGGTCTTGTCGATGAACTGGCCGAGCAGCCGCGGCATGCAGCCGGCGGTCAACGTGCCATGGCCCTGGCCACGGGCGACCAGCGCACGGCCGTTGGGCAGGCCCTTGAGCACCTGTGCGGCGTAACGCGGCGGCGTCACCGGGTCCAGCTCACCAGACAGCAGCAGTGTCGGCACGTCGCTGCGCAGCGGCACGGCATCGGTTGCCGGCGCCGGACGGTGCGGCCACACCGGGCAGGCCGCGAAGAACGCACTGGCCACTTCGTTGCCGAACAGCCGCTCGGGATCCTCGGCCGGCGCGTGGTAGCGCGGCGCATCCTCGCTGCAGATCACCGACCACTGCATGCCGCGGTTGATCTGGAAATCCATGCTGCGGTTCGCGCCGCGCGCCAGCGATGCCAACGGGGCATAGCGCCCGTGTGCGGCTTCATCCAGCACCAGTGGCAGCAGCGAGGAATACTGCGGCACGTAGGAGAAGGCGAAGGCAAGGCCGACCACGCTGTCCGGGGTCAGGACATCCTGCCGGGGTGCGTTGGTACCCGGGTCGCGATACTCGACCGAGACCGGTGCACGGCGCAGGGTGTCGACCACGCTGCGCAGCTGCGCGCGGGTATCGGTCGGGAAACGCTTGCTGCACGCGGCATCCTTGCGGCACTGCGCCGACTGCAGGGCGATCGCATCCTCGAAGGTGGTCGCGAAGTCGCCACCGACCACCAGCTCGTTCGGTACCACGCCATCGATGACGATGCTGCGGGTGTGCTGCGGATAGGCCCCGGCATAGCGCTGGGCCACGCGGGTACCGTAGGAGCCGCCAACCAGGTTGAGCTGGTCCACACCGAGCGCCGCACGCACCGCATCCAGATCGGCGATCGCCTCGGTGGTGGTGTAGAAGCGCGCATCGGCACGCCCCTGCAGCGATGCGGCGCAGCGCTGGGCGTAATCGCGCAGCGATGCCTCGGAAGGCGCGGCATCCTCGTCCACCTGCAGCGGCTTGCCGTCCGCGCCCAGGCAGCTGAGCGGGTTGGAGCCGCCGGTGCCGCGCTGGTCGATCAGGAACACGTCGCGCTGCTTGCGCACCTGGCGCAGTGCAGTATCGACGATGACCGCCACCTCGCTGGCCGCTTGGCCGGGGCCGCCGGCCAGGAAGAACACCGGGTCGGGCTGGCTGGCGCCGCTGCTGCCCGATTCCAGCCAGGCGACACGCAGGCCGATCCGGCGACCGTCAGGCTGGGCCCGGTCCTCCGGCACCTGCAGGGTGGCGCACTGCGCCTCCACGTTGGCGCTGGCACCTTCGGTGGACAGTGTGCAGGGCTGGAAGTCGATCGTGCCGAAGCGGCGGCTGGGTGCATCGCTGGCGCTTCCGGCGTCGGCCGGCGTCGGCTGGCTGCACCCGGCAAGCATCAGGCTGGCCAGCATCCCGGCCAGCGCGAGGTGGTGTCTTTGCATCGTGCTCGTTTCCCCTGGAGGACGTTCCTGTCGACCACGACGGGCTGCCGCGGAAGATGTGACCCAACTTACACGGGCAGCGCGCCGACGGCGATGGGCAATGACGAATCCGCAGCCAACGGCGCGCAGACCAGGCGGTCCCGCCTCTCGGCCTTGGCCGGCACAGGGCGGCATCGGCGGCGGCCCGTGGGCCAGTGCACCGGCCCGGCGGCGATGCGGGGTCTGAAAACGGCGAGCACGGTCGCCGGCGCACGCGCAGAATCCGCCGCAGACCCAGGAGACGCTCATGCACACGTGGTACCTCGGTGGCATCGACCATCGCCCCTTCCTGCACCTGTTCGAGATGAGTGACAGCGCGCTCGCCGCGCTCGGCATCCAGCGTCGCTGGGCCGGCGCCAACGGCGGCCATCCCTGCCGGATCAGCCTGAGCGATCCCGCGCCTGGCAGCGAGCTGCTCCTGCTGTCCCACGTCCACCTGCCGCTGCATTCACCGTATCGCGCCGCCGGCCCGATCTTCGTGCAGCGCGGCGTGACCCGTTGCGTCCTGCCGCCAGGCGAGGTGCCCCCGTATGTGCAGCGCCGGATGATATCGATGCGTGCCTATGACCACGCCGCGCTGATGTGCGGTGCCCAGGTCTGTGCGGGCACCGAGGTGGCCGACCACCTGGATGCACTGTTTGCCGACCCGTCGGTGGCGTTCGTCCAGCTGCACAACGCGGCGCATGGCTGTTTCTCGTGCCAGGCAGATCGGGTGGGTACCGTGACTGCGTAGCGCGATCCCCATGACGTGATCGATGCCACGCCGGTCACGTGACGTCCAGCGCATCCGTTCAGCCCTGCGTGAAGCCTGCGGGAAGGGCTTCACATGCGCAGTCACGGATCGGCACTGCGATGGTTCCGTCGCCTGCATCGCGACTCGATACTCGCCGTGGTGCCGCCGGAAGTCCACTGCGCAGCGCAGCGCCTGCGGTCACCGTTCCCTTTCGACGACCACAAGGATGCGCCATGTCATTCCGATCCACACCGCTGCTGCTGGCTACCTCGTTCGTGGCTGCGGGCCTGTCCCTGGCCGGCAACGCGTTCGCCCACGGCACCATGACCACGCCGGTCAGCCGCGTCTACGCCTGTTTCCAGGGCAACCCCGAGAACCCGACCAACCCGGCCTGTGCCGCCGCCAAGGCCATCGGCGGTTCGCAGGCGTTCTACGACTGGAACGGCATCAACCAGGCCAATGCCAACGGCAACCACCAGGCCGTGGTGCCCGACGGCAAGCTGTGCAGCGGCAACAACCCGACCTTCCGCGGCCTGGACGTGAACCGCAGTGACTGGCAGACCACGCCGATCCAGCCCGATGCCAATGGCAGGTTCACCTTCGTGTTCAAGGCGACCGCGCCGCACGCCACCCGTGACTGGCGCTTCTTCGTCACCCGCGAAGGCTGGCAGCCGGGCAGCCCGCTGCGCTGGGCCGACCTGCAGGAGTTCTGCACCCTGGGCAATACACCGCTGTCGGCCGATGGCACCTACAAGCTGCAATGCACGTTGCCGCAGCGCACCGGCCAGCATGTGATCTACAACACCTGGCAGCGCTCGGATTCGACCGAGGCGTTCTATACCTGCATGGATGTGCGTTTCCAGGGCGGCGGCGGAACGGCACCGGCAACGCAGTGGCAGGATGCCGGCCCGGTCACCGCGCGCGGCGAGCTGCCGGTCGGCACCACGTTGGCGCTGCGCGTGTTCAATGCCAACGGCAATGATGTCGAACGCGTGGAAGCCACGCTGGCCAGCGGCCAGACTGCCGCCGCACAGTGGCCGCTGGTGCTGGCACGCACGGTCAATGCCAGTGCGCAGCACGCACGCGTGGGCGTGCTCAGCAACGGCGTGATCACGCCGGCGGCCTCGGCCACCGACAACCGTGTGTACCTGAAGGACGGCAACCGCTTCCAGCTCGACACCCGGGTGCCCGACGCGGGCACGCCGTCGCCGGGCGGTGATTTCGACCACGTGTACCCCGCAGGCATTGGCAGTTACGTCCCCGGCCAGACCGTGGTAAAGGGCACCGACGGCAAGCTGTACGCCTGCCGCCCGTTCCCGGAAGGGGCGTGGTGCAACGTCAATGCCGAGGCATATCGCCCCGGTGTGGGCAGTGCATGGCGCGATGCTTGGGTGCCCTACTGACCCGTTGTAGAAGGCGGTGCGCATCGTGCCGCCTTCTGCCTGGGCCGCAGTGTTTTGAGCAGGGCGCTGCAGATCAGGCACGACAGCCATCAAATTCAAACTTGTCCGATGTTGACGGCGCGTCTGCATGTGAAGACTCCATGAGGTTTCCCACACCTCGCAAAGGAGTCTCTGCATGCACCTGTCCCACCGGGCAGTCCTCGCACTGTCCGTCGTTGCCGGCCTCGCCCTGTCTGGCAGCGCCTTCGCCCACGGCACCATGACCAAGCCGCTCAGCCGCGTGAAGCAGTGCCACGAGGGCAATCCGGAAAACCCGACCAACCCGGCCTGCGCCGCCGCCAAGGCCATTGGCGGCGCGCAGCCGTTCTACGACTGGAGCGCGATTGCGCACGGCAATGCCAATGGCAACCATCGTGAACTGGTGCGCGACGGCGAGCTGTGCAGTGCCAGCATTCCCAAGTACCGCGGGCTCGACCTGAACCGCACGGACTGGCCGACCACGCCGATCCGCGCCGACGCGCGTGGCCGCTACACCTTCGAATTCTATGCCCCGGCCCCGCATGCCACCCGCGAGTGGAAGTTCTATGTCACCCGTGAGGGCTGGCAGCCGGGCAGCCCGCTGCGCTGGGCCGACCTGCAGGAGTTCTGCACCCTGGGCAACGTGCCGGTGGATGGCAAGACCTACAAGCTGGATTGCCCGCTGCCCAAGCGCAGTGGCCAGCACATCATCTACAACACCTGGCAGCGTTCGGATTCGGGTGAAGCGTTCTACACCTGCATGGACGTGCGATTCGAAGGCGGCAATGGCGTGATTCCGCCGCCGCAGTGGCAGGATGCCGGCCCGGTCACCGCCCGCGGTGCGCTGGAGGCAGGCACCACGCTGACCCTGCGCGTGTTCAATGCCAACGGCAACGATCTGGAGCGCCCGGAAATCACCCTGGCTGCTGGCCAGACCGCTCCGGCACAGTGGCCGATGGCGCTGGCCCGCAAGGTCAACGGCAGTGCCCAGCACGCCCGCGTCGGCGTGATGAAGAACGGCGTGATCACGCCGGTGGCGTCCGCCACCGAGAACCGCGTCTACCTGAAGCCAGGCAACCGCTTTGAACTGGAAACCCAGATTCCGGGCCCGGTTGATCCGGTCGATCCGCCGGGTGGCGATTTCGACTTCGTGTATCCGGCCGGCCTCGGCAGCTACAAGCCTGGCGAGACCGTGGTGAAGGGCACCGACGGCAAGCTGTACGCCTGCCGTCCGTTCCCGGAAGGTGCGTGGTGCAACATCAACGCCGATGCCTATCGCCCGGGCACCGGCTTTGCCTGGCGTGATGCCTGGATCGCGTACTGAGGCCGGGCACCGGGGGCGGCGTGGTGCCGCCTCCGGTTTGCGGGGGGTTGCCGGCCAGCGGCCGGCACTACCGGGGTTCATGGGGTTGCCGGCCAACGGCCGGCACCACCCGGGCCTACTTGCTGCTGACGTACTTCTCGCGGCGGATCTGCGGGTTGCCCAGGCCGGCCGCCTTCAGCAGCTCGGCGCAGGCATCGACCATGTCCGGGTTGCCGCACAGGTAGGCGATGTCGGTGGCCGGGTCCGGCGTGAAACCGGCCAGCGCCTGCTGCACGTAGCCGTGCTGTACATCCGGGTGCGGTTCGGCCGGCAGTTCGCGCGACAGGCACGGAACATAGCGGAAGTTCGCGTGCTTTTCGGCGAAGCTGTAGAAATCTTCGCTGTACAGCAGCTCGCCCGGACTGCGCGCGCCCTGCAGCAGCACGATCTGCACGCCGCGTTCGGCCATGGCCTTCTCCAGCAGCGGCAGCATCGAGCGGTAGGGGGTAACGCCGGTACCGGTGGCGATCAGCAGGTAACGGGCGTTGTGGTCACCGGGATTCAGGCAGAACCGGCCATAGGGGCCGGACGCACTGATCTGGCTGCCCTGCTCCAGCGCCTCGAACAGGGCCGTGGCGGCGCCACCGGGCACGAAACTGACCGCGATGTCCACCGCCTCGCCCGGGGCCAGCGCATGGTCGTGGATGGTCGCCAGCGAGTAGCTGCGCTTGGTTTCGGTGCCGTCGGCGTAGCTGAAATGGACCTGGATGAACTGGCCGGGCTGGAAATCCAGCGGCTGCCCATCGTCACGCACGAACTGGTAGTGGCCGACGGTCGGGGCCAGCATGCGGCAGCCGACCAGCTTGAGGGGGAATTGAACAGGCACGACTTTTCGGGACAGTGTGTAGCCGGGGCAAGCCCTCGGGGTCTTCTATAATAGCTCCTCCCCGCCCCTCTCCAGCGCCAGCCCATGGGCGCGAAGGCTTCGAGCTTGGCATCCCAGAACGATACGGCGCCCGCCCTGCGCGTGCGCGACCTGCGCAAGACTTATGACAACGGCACCCAGGCCCTGAAGGGCGTTTCCCTGGAAGTGGCCCCGGGCGACTTCTTCGCCCTGCTCGGCCCCAACGGGGCGGGCAAGTCGACCCTGATCGGCATCATCAGCTCCCTGGTCAACCTCAGCGAGGGCCAGGTGGAGGTGTTCGGCAGCGACCTGGTGCGCAACCGCAGCGCCACCATGCGCCTGATCGGGCTGGTGCCGCAGGAGATCAATTTCAACCTGTTCGAAAAGCCCTTCGACATCCTGGTGAACTACGCCGGATTCTACGGCGTGCCGCGCGAGGAAGCCGAGCAGCGCGCCGAGGAAGAGCTGAAGCGCGCGCACCTGTGGGAAAAGGCCCAGGTGATGAGCCGCACGCTGTCCGGCGGCATGAAGCGCCGGCTGATGATCGCCCGCGCGATGATGACCCGCCCGCGCCTGCTGATCCTGGATGAGCCGACCGCCGGCGTGGACATCGAGATCCGCCGCGACATGTGGCGCGTGCTGAAGGAGATCAACGCTGCCGGCACCACGATCATCCTCACCACGCACTACCTGGAAGAAGCCGAGTACCTGTGCCGCCACCTGGCGATCATCAACCATGGCCAGATCGTCGAGCAGGGGCCGATGCGCACCCTGCTGGCCAAGCTGGACGTGGAAGGCTTCCTGCTGGACATCGACGGTGACCTGCCGGCGCAGCTGCCGGTGATCGAGGGCGCGACGCTGACCGCGCCGGACCCGCACACGCTGGACATCGACATGCCACGCGCGATGGACCTCAACCGCGTGTTCGCTACGCTGAACGAGTCCGGCATCCGCGTGCGTTCGATGCGTACCAAGAGCAACCGCCTGGAGGAGCTGTTCGTGCGCCTCACCGGCAACATGGAGAAGCCTGCATGAGCACCACCGAGCTGACCGACGGCCAGCGCAACCGCATCGCGCTGATGACCATCGTGCGCCGCGAAGTCGCCCGCATCATGCGCATCTGGGGCCAGACCCTGGTGCCGCCGGCGATCACCATGACCCTGTACTTCCTCATCTTCGGCAACCTGATCGGGTCGCGCGTGGGTGACATGGGCGGCTACACCTACATGCAGTTCATCGTGCCGGGCCTGGTGATGATGAGCGTGATCCAGAACAGCTACGGCAACATCAGTTCCTCGTTCTTCGGTGCCAAGTTCGGCCGCCACGTCGAAGAACTGCTGGTCAGCCCGATGCCGAACTGGGTGATCCTGTGGGGCTACGTGGCCGGTGCCGTGCTGCGCGGCCTGATGGTCGGCGTGATCGTGCTGATCATCGCGATGTTCTTCACCCCGGTGCGAATCCCGCATCCGATCGTGATGCTGACCACGGTGATCCTCGGCGCGACGATCTTCTCGCTGGCCGGATTCATCAATGCGGTGTATGCGAAGAAGTTCGATGACGTGGCGATCGTGCCGACCTTCATCCTGACCCCGCTGACCTACCTGGGTGGCGTGTTCTATTCGGTGAAGCTGCTGCCGGGCTGGGCCGAAGCGGCCACGCACGCGAACCCGATCTTCTACATGGTCAACGCGTTCCGCTATGGCCTGCTGGGTAGCAGCGATGTGCCGCTGCCGGTGGCCTACGGCCTGATGATCGGATTCGTGGTGGTGCTGACGGCGCTGGCCCTGTGGCTGCTGCGCCGTGGCGTGGGTATGCGCAGCTGAGACCTGCGTGGTAGTGCCGGCCGCTGGCCGGCAACACCAGATCCACGCCATGCGTGGATGCAGCAGTCTGTAGAGCCGAGCCTATGCTCGGCTCTTTTTTGCCTGCAATCTCCGGCACAATCGCAGTTCTGATTCCCCCCAGAAAACGGTGAACGTGCAATGCGCATCCTGATCCTCGGCGCCGGCGGTACCGGCGGTTACTTCGGTGGCCGCCTGGCCCAGGCCGGCGTGGACGTGACCTTCCTCGTGCGCCCCGCGCGCGCCGCGCAGCTGGACCATGATGGCCTGGTCATCCGCAGCCCACTGGGTGATGCGCGTTTCCCGGTTCAGCACGTCACGGCTGATGCACTGCCCGCACTGGCCGCGCAGAAGCCCTTCGACCTGGTCATCCTCAGCTGCAAGGCCTACGACCTGGACAGTTCGATCGATGCCATCGCCCCGGCAGTCGGCGCGAACACCACCGTGCTGCCGATCCTCAACGGCCTGCACCACTACAACGCACTGGACCTGCGCTTTGGCCGCGACGCGGTGCTCGGCGGCCTGTGCTTCATCAGCGCCACCAAGGCGCCCGATGGCGCGGTGCTGCATCTGGGCAAGCCGGCCAAGCTCACCTTCGGCGAGCGCGACGGCGGCGCGATCTCCGCGCGCGTGCGCGCCTTCGCTACGGTCTGCGCGAAGGCCAACCTTGATCACCTGGCCAGCGAGCGCATCGGCCAGGAACAGTGGATCAAGTACACCTTCCTGACCGCGCTGGCCGCAGCCACCTGCCTGCTGCGTGCGGATATCGGCACCATCGTCGCCACCGATGATGGCGAGGCGATCGTACGTGGCCTTTACGACGAGTGCCTGGCCGTCGCCGAAGCCGCCGGTGAACCGGTTCCGGAGGCAGCGAAGGACACTGCGCGCGGCACGCTGACCCAGGCCGGCTCGGCGTTGAAGGCCTCGATGCTGCGTGATCTGGAGGCCGGCCAGCAGGTGGAGGCCGAACAGATTGTTGGCGACATGCTGGTGCGTGCGCGCAGGGCTGATCAGGAAGCCCTGCTGCTGCAGGTTGCCTACAGCAGCCTGCAGGCCTACCAGGCACTGCGGGTCGCGTGAGTCCCGCCTTGCAGGCCAGCCCATTGCCCGCGCGGGTACTGATTCTCGGGCTGGGCTGGAGCGGACGCGTGCTGGCCGCGCAGCTGCAGGCGCACGGCGTAGGCGTGGCCGGCACGGTGCGCGACCCGTCTGCGGCACCGCACGATGGCCTGCTGCGACACCCGCTTCGAGCTGACACCGCACCGTCACCTGCCCTGCTCGAAGAGATCGCGCAGGCCGATGCCGTGCTGTGCAGCGTGCCGCCCGACGCGGAGGGCGACCCGGCACTGCGCCTGCTGCTGCCCGCGCTGCAGGCCAGCCCGGCATTGCGCTGGGTCGGCTATCTGTCGTCGACCTCGGTGTATGCCGACCGCGCCGGCGGTTGGATCGACGAGCGCAGCGCGGCCGACGCCACTGAAGCGGCTGGTGTGCAGCGCCTGCTCGCGGAAGCACAGTGGCGTGCACTGGCCGGACAACGCAGCATCGCCTCGGCGATGTTCCGCCTGCCCGGCCTGTACGGGCCGGGTCGCAATGCGCTGGTGCAGTTGGCGCAGGGGCGTGCGCGCCACGTGGTTCGCCCGGGCCAGGTGTTCAACCGACTGCACGTGGATGACCTGGCAACCGTCATCATCGCCGCAATGCGGCGACCGGCCCGGCAGGGTCTCTACCTGCCCAGCGACGACGAGCCTGCACCGCCGCAGGATGTGCTGGCCTTCGCCGCGAAGCTGGGCGGGTTTGCGCTGCCGCCCGCCGTGGCCTGGGATGACCCGGCACTGAGCCCGACGCTGCGGCGCTTCTACGAAAGCAACAAGCGCATCGACAGCCGGGGCACGCGTGAAGCATTGGGCTGGGAGCCGAGGTTCCCCAGCTACCGTGAGGGCCTGCGCGACCTGCTCCGGTAGTGCCGGCCGCTGGCCGGCAATCAAGATGTGCTGCCGGCCAGCGGCCGGCACTACCATCAACCCGCGTCGGGCAGGCGGAAGAACGCGCGGGCGGCCGCCGTGGCATTGGCCGCGGTCACCGCAACGTCCTCGCCACGGTCACGTGCCAGCTCTTCCACGATGTGCGACAGGAACATCGGCTCGTTGCGCCGGTCCTTCGGCATCGGCTTCAGCGTGCGCGGCAGCAGGTACGGCGCGTCGGTCTCGATCATCAGGCGGTTGGCCGGGATGTTCTTCACCAGTTCGCGCAGGTGCGCGCCACGGCGTTCGTCGCACAGCCAACCGGTGATGCCGATGTACCAATCCTGGTCCAGGTAATCGAACAGCTCATCGCGTTCGCCGGTGAAGCAATGCACCACCGCCGGGCCGATGCGGCCTTCGAAGTTCTTCATCTGTGCCATGAAATCGGCGTGCGCGTCGCGCTGGTGCAGGAACAGCGGCTTGCCGTTGTCCGCGGCCAGCTGCAGCTGGCGCTCGAACGCACGGTGCTGCGCCGGGCGCGGCGAGAAGTCACGGAAGTAGTCCAGCCCGCACTCCCCCACCGCCACCACTTCCGGATGCGCGTGCAGCGCGCGCATCTCGGCATCGCATTCCTCGGTGTATTCCACCGCGTGGTGCGGGTGCACGCCGGCGGTGGCGTACAGGAAGCCGGGGTGCTGCTGGGCCAACTGCAGGGCCAGTGGCGAGTGCTCGCGGCTGGCACCGGTGATGACCATCTGCACCACGCCGGCCTGGCGCGCGCGGTCCAGCACGGCATCGCGGTCGCGGTCGAAGGAGTCGTGGGTCAGGTTGGCGCCGATATCGATCAGGTGCATGGTCATCGCGGGGGAAAAGTGCCCGCGCATTGTACCTGCGCCCGCCGTGCCCCCTTATCCTTTGCACATGACCGCCCCGCTCTTCCCGATTTCCCCGCTGCTGCCGCAGATCCAGCAACACCTGGCCGCGCAGCAGCGACTGGTGCTGGAGGCCCCGCCCGGTGCCGGCAAGACCACCCAGGTGCCACTGGCACTGCTCGACGCACCGTGGCTGCAGGGCCGCAAGATCATCCTGCTGGAACCACGGCGGGTCGCCGCCCGCAGCGCCGCGCTGTTCATGGCGCGGCAGCTGGGCGAGGAGGTCGGTGGCACGGTCGGCTACCGCATCCGCTTCGAAAACAAGGTTTCGGCGCGCACGCGCATCGAGGTCGTCACCGAAGGCATCCTGACCCGCATGCTGCAGGACGACCCGATGCTGGAAGAGGTCGGTGCGATCCTGTTCGACGAATTCCACGAGCGCCATCTCAGCGGCGACCTCGGCCTGGCGCTGGCGCTGGATGTGCAGGCGCAGCTGCGCGATGACCTGCGCCTGGTGGTGATGTCGGCCACGCTGGACGGCGAGCGGCTGGCAGGTTTTCTCGATGCGCCGCGGCTGAGCAGCGAGGGCCGCAGCTACCCGGTGGCGATCAGCCACTTCCCGGCGCGCCGCGATGAGGCGCTGGAACTGCAGATGCGCCGCGCGGTGCAGCAGGCCCTGGCCGAGCACCCCGGTGACCTGCTGGTGTTCCTGCCCGGCCAGCGCGAGATCGCGCGGGTGCAGGCGGGCCTGCAGGAATCGCTCAATGGCGATGTCGAGGTCCTGGCGCTGCACGGTGAACTGCCCGTGGAACAACAGGCGCGCGTACTTCAGGTGGCCAGCGATGGCCGCCGGCGCGTGGTGCTGGCGACCAACGTCGCCGAGTCGTCGGTGACGTTGCCCGGCGTGCGCGTGGTGATCGACAGCGGCCAGGCACGCGAACCGCGCTACGACCCCAACAGTGGCTTCACCCGGCTGGACGTGGTGGCCATCGCGCAGGCATCGGCCGACCAGCGCGCGGGCCGTGCCGGGCGCGTCGCCGAAGGCGTGGCCTGGCGGCTGTGGCCACAGTCGCAGCGGCTGGAACCGCAGCGCCGCGCCGAGATCGACCAGGTGGAACTGGCCGGACTGGCACTGGAACTGGCGGCCTGGGGCAGCAGCGATCTGCGCTTCCTCGATCCGCCCCCGGCGGGTCCGATGGGCGCGGCGCGCGAACTGCTGCAGCGGCTCGGCGCCCTGTCCAGCAGTGGCGCGATCACCGAACTGGGCCGGCGTGTGCTGGCGCTGGGCACGCATCCACGGATGGCGGCGATGCTGCTGGCAGCGCCCGATGTCCGCGCCCAGGCGCTGGCTGCCGACCTGGCCGCGCTGCTGGAGGCGCGCGACCCGTTGCGCCAGGGCGGCGACGCGCTGGCGGCCCGCTGGCGCGCACTGGCCGCGTTCCGCAATGGCCGCACACCGGGCGATGCCAACCGCAGCGGGCTGGCCGCGATCGATGCCGCCGCCAAGCAGTGGCGTCGCCGCCTGCGCTGCGAAGCCACGCCGCCGGCCAGCATCGAGGCCCATGAGCTGGGCGACCTGCTCGCTCATGCCTTTCCCGATCGAATTGGCTTCCAGCATCCCAGCGATCCTCTGCGCTACCTGCTGGCCAATGGCCGCAGCGCGCGCCTGCACGAGCTGAGCGACCTGCGCGGTGAGCCGTGGCTGGTGGCCAGCGAACTGCGCTTCGAGGCGCGCGATGCACTGCTGCTGCGTGCCGCACCGGTGGACGAGGATCGGCTGCGCAAGGCGTGGCCGGATCGCTTCGTCACCGAAGACGTAGTGCGCTGGGACAGCGAGCGACGCGCCCTGGTGGCACTGCGCGAGACGCGTTTCGACCGCATCGTGTTGGACAGCCGCTCGGCCGGCCGGGTCGATCCGCAGCACGCCGCGCAGGCACTGACCGGCGCGGTAGCCGAACTCGGTCTGCAGGCGCTGCCGTGGACCGAGGGCCTGCGCCAGTGGCAGGCGCGCGTCGAGTCACTGCGGCGCTGGATGCCGGAGCTGGACCTGCCCGACTGCAGCGACGCGGCCCTGCTGGCCAACCTCACGCAGTGGCTGCAACCCGCGTTCGCCGGCAAGAGCCGCCTGGACGCGCTGGATGAGGCCAGTTTCGGCGAGGCACTGAAGTCGCCGCTGGAATGGTCACAACGGCAGCTGGTCGAGCGTAATGCGCCGACCCGCATCACCGTGCCGTCCGGGCTGGAGCGGCCGATCACCTACGCGTTGGACAGCGAGAGTGGTGATCCGCTGCCGCCGGTGCTGGCGGTGAAACTGCAGGAACTGTTCGGCCTGGCCGACACGCCGCGCATCGCCGATGGCCGCGTGCCGCTGACCCTGCACCTGCTCTCCCCCGGCGGCCGCCCGCTTCAGGTCACCCAGGACCTGCGCAACTTCTGGGAAAACACCTACGCCGAAGTGAAAAAGGAAATGAAGGGCCGTTACCCGCGCCATCCATGGCCGGATGATCCGTGGACAGCCACGGCCACGCACCGGGCAAAGCCGCGCGGAACCTGAGGGCGGGGTCGGATCCATTGCATCGCAATGGGCTCTGACCCCATACACCGCGCCGGGGTCAGAGCCCTTTCCCAAAAGAAAGGGATCCGCCCCACCCTGCCTGATCCTGAATGGCTGCGGTAGAGTCACACCACGTGCGTCACCGGCTGACATACCGTTTACGGGCAACGCGCGACACTGGACTTCGACCCGAGGCAAAGGACCCCCGCATGAGCAAGCTGACCGTAATCACCGACCGCGCCCTGGAGCGCGCCCTGGAGCTGGCCCATACCGCCGGCGATGGCCTGAAGAGCGCCGGTGGCAGCCTGCGCAATGCGGACTGGATCAAGACCGGCGCCGCCATCGGCGCAGTGAAGACCGGCGGCAAGGCCGCGACCAAGTTCGTGCGCCGCAATCCGGCCGTGGCCGTGGCCGCTGCTGCGGTGGGTGTTGGCCTGCTCGGCTATGCGCTGTACCGCAAGCAGCAGAAGAAGAAGGCCGCCAATGGCCACGTGGTGAATGGGCAGGCGCAGCGCATCAGCGCGCGTGACCGCCGCAACGACACCGTCGTGGACGAGCACAGCGATATCGGCAGCGACGCGTGAATTTGCCAGGGTCGGACCCCTTCCGCGGGAAGGGCTCTGACCGCAAGGCACTGCATGAGGGCCGAACGCCGCAAGGCCTCCGGCCCTTTCTGTGTCAACCAATCTGCCGCCACTGCCCGGGCTGCAGGTCCTCCAGCCGGTACGGTCCCATCGACACCCGCACCAGTCGCAACGTCGGCAGGTTCACCGCTGCAGTCATCCGCCGCACCTGGCGGTTGCGGCCCTCGCGGACCGTGATCGCCAGCCAGCTGTCCGGCACGGTCTTGCGGAAACGGACCGGCGGATCGCGCGTCCACAGCGTCGGCGCCGGGTCGAGGCGCTCGATCTTCGCCGGCAGGGTCGGCCCATCGTTGAGCACAACGCCATCGCGCAGCTGTTGCAGCTGCTCGTCACCGGGCGTGCCTTCCACCTGCACCCAGTAGGTCTTGTCGGCCTTGTGCCTGGGGTCGGTGAGCTTGTGCGCCAGCGTGCCGTTGTCGGTCAGCAGCAGCAGGCCCTCGCTGTCATGGTCCAGGCGGCCGGCGGCATACACGCGCGGCGGCAGGCCGAACCCGGCCAGGGTCGGCCGCGGCGGCACGCTGCGGTCGGTGAACTGGCAGAGCACGTTGAAGGGCTTGTTGAAGGCGATCAGCATTGCAGGCACGGCGGGCGGCGGGTAAGGCATTGTCCCACGCCTCGCGCCAGGCGACTGTAGAACCGGAGGCAGCGGCAGGAGCCGCTGCCAACGTCGCATGCGACGGTCCGAAGGGTGCCGGTCAGGACGGCCGGCATTGCCCACGCTCGGCTGCTGTTGTGCTCCGTCGCGCCGCGCGCGATGAGCCGAGCATCGGCTCGGCTCTACAGGGCAATCCGCGCTGGCAATACGGCGTGCCGGCTTACGGCTTGATGAAGCGCAGGGTCATGCGGTCGCTTTCACCGATCGCCTGGTACTTCGCATCATCGGCCTTGTCGTGCTGGTTGGTCGGCGGCAGCGTCCACACGCCATTGGGGTGGTCCTTGGTGTCGCGCGGGTTGGCGTTGACCTCGCTGCGCGCGTCCAGCCTGAAGCCGGCGGCCTCGGCCATTGCGATCACCTGCTGCTGGCCGACATAGCCGGTGTCATCGTCGTCGGCCACGTCGGCCTTGGCGCGATGCTCGACCACACCCAGCACGCCACCCGGCTTGAGCACGTTGAAGAAGCCCTGGAACATGCCCTGCGCCTGGCCGGCCTTGCGCCAGTTGTGCACGTTGCGGAAGGTCAGCACCACGTCGGCTGAATTGGCCGGGCCGAACACCGGCTTGGCCGGATCGTAGGCGACGACGGCGGTCCTGCCGAACTGCGCGGGTGCACCGGCGTACTTCTTTTCCAGGCTGTCGCGGCTGCGCTGCTGGTAGTCGCGGCCGCGACCCTCGGGCACCGCCATCGGATCGACCACGGCAGCCACATAGTGGCCCTTGTCATGCAGCAGCGGCGCCAGGATCTCCGAGTACCAGCCGTTGCCGGGGGTGATCTCGATGACGGTCTTTCCCGGTGCCACCTTGAAGAACGACAGCGTCTGCGCCGGATGGCGGAAGCCATCGCGCTTGACGTTGTTGGCATCGCGGGTGGGCGCCTTTACCGCCGCGTCGATGGCCGGCAAGACCTCGATCTTCGCCGGTACCACCGTGGCCGGTGCAGCGAACGCGGGAACAGCGGCAAGCAGGGCCGAAGCAAGCAGCAGGCGGCAACCACGCAGGGACGAAGCAGGCATCATCGGGACGACTCCAGCGGAAGATGCGGCGAGACTAGCAGTCGCAGCGTCCCAGGTGTTCACAAAACGTTAGCGGCGAGCGCGTCGCGGAACACTGTTTTGTGGTCGTCGCCGCAGCACGGTCACACATCGCGTTCTATTCTGGAACACTTCCCCCAAGGAGTCCGTGCCCATGACGGCAACCCGCGAACTGGGCCGTTCCGGCCTGCATGTACGTCCGCTCGCCTTCGGTGGCAACGTGTTCGGCTGGAGCGCCGATGAGAAGGCCAGCTTCGCCCTGCTCGATGCCTTCGTCGATGCCGGCTTCAACCTGGTCGACACCGCCGACGTTTACTCGGCCTGGGTGCCGGGCAATGTCGGCGGCGAATCGGAGACGCTGATCGGCAAGTGGTTTGCCCGCAGCGGCAAGCGCGACAAGGTGGTGCTGGCAACCAAGGTGGCCAAGTGGGCCGAACGCCCCGGCCTGACCCCGGACAACATCAATGCGGCGGTCGAGGATTCGCTGCGCCGGCTGCAGACCGACGTGATCGATCTGTACCAGGCCCACGAGGATGACGAGTCGACGCCGCTGGAAGCCACGCTGGCTGCGTTCGGCCGCCTGATCGAGGCCGGCAAGGTGCGTGCGATCGGTGCTTCCAACTACAGCGCCACGCGCCTGGCCGATGCGCTGAAGGTGTCCACCGACTACAAGTTGCCGCGTTACGAAACCCTGCAGCCGGAGTACAACCTGTACGACCGCGCCGGCTACGAAAAGGAACTGGAACCGCTGGTGCAGCGCGAGCAGATCGGTGTGATCGGCTACTACGCGCTGGCCAGTGGCTTCCTCAGCGGCAAGTACCGCACGCCGGCCGATGCCGCCAAGAGCCCGGCGCGTGGCGAGACGGTGGTGAAGCGCTATCTGAACCCGCGCGGCCTGCGCATCCTGCAGGCGCTGGATGACGTAGCCAGCAAGCACAGCGCCAGCGCTGCGCAGATCGCACTGGCCTGGCAGATCGCGCGGCCGTCGATCACCGCGCCGATCGTCAGCGCCACCAGCGTCGAACAGCTGCACGACCTGCTGGCCGCAGCCAACGTATCGCTGAGCGTGCAGGATGTCGCGCAGCTGGATGCCGCCAGCGCCGAATCATGAGACCCGGTTGTGCCGGCCGCTGGCCGGCATGACACAGTCAGGTAGTGCCGGTCGCTGGCCGGCATCGCGCGGTAAAGAAGGAAATAATTGAACAAAATGGTTGCGCGCGACTAAATCGTGGTTTATCGTGCGCACCTCGTTTCAACACCCACTGGAAACTTCCCTTGAACGCGCATTCCGTCGCCATCGCCAAACTGCTGCCATGCCTGCGCATGGACCGGCCGGCGCGCGCGTTCGGCAAGGAAGACCAGCTGACAACGGCCTGATGCCCGCCCTGCGGAGATCGGCCACCCCGATCTCCGAGGCCTGACGACGCCCTCGGAACGCAAGTCCCGGGGGCGTTTTCGTTTGCGTCGGCACAAGGACCCGCGATGCCAGAACTGCACCCCGCGCGGCGACCCGCCGCTCACTGATCCAGGTTTTTCTGCCGCGCCGGAGGATTTTCTCCGCGTGCACGGCAACGCCTGGACATTATCTGCATCGCACCCAAACATTATCGCTCGCCGATAATGTCGGTGGCCTGCACCCTCGACTACCAACGGTCCCGTTTCAACCACGGGCTGGTGCGCGCGGCGTTGCCGTGGCGTATGCCGGAGGTCGCGGACATGCCAACGCCTGGATCGCCTGCTGGAGGCAGGCGCCGGTTCGCCGGTACGCGGTTCGATTCCGCGCGGTTCACCACTGGATAGCTCAGTCGGGTAGAGCAACGGATCCTGATTCCGTCTGTCGTGGGTTCGACTCCCACTCCAACCACATGACCTGTCACGTCATGACTTGAAGCAACACCTGGGGCGCAAGCCCCAGCGGCCATCGTCGCCGTCCACGGTCACTGCCTTCGGGCGGGGGCGTGGAAGGCAACGGACCGCACGCCGGGCCTCGGCCCGCTGTCACTGCCAGCCACGTTCCGCCCCGGTGCTGCCTGCCGGGAACGACGATGGCAGCACTGCCGGTGCACCGAAGGCTCCGCGCGCGGACCGTCCGCCGATGGCCGCCCTCTTCCGCTGCCTGCACGTGGTGTGCAGGCGGCCCCGCCACGACCCGATCGACCCGGGTCATGGCGATTCATCCGCAACGGGTCGAACCACCAGAGCCATACAAGGAGAGACTCCCATGTTCTGGACCATCAAGGTCGTGATCGGCGACGGCGAGCGCGGCCTGGTGTATCGCAACCGTCGTTTCCAGCAGATCCTGCTGCCGGGCGTGCACCGCCTGTCGCCGTTCGGCGGCCGCCCGCAGGTGGACATCCACACCGCATCGAAGGGCGCGGCCTACACCGGCAGCGACCAGGACAGCCTGATCGAGGCACTGGGCGCGCGGTTGGACACGCACTTCGTGCTGGCCAACGTCGGCGCCAGCGAAGTTGGCCTGTTGCTGCGCAATGGCCGCATCGATGAAGTGCTTCCGCCGGGCAGCCGCCGCCTGTACTGGCGCGGTTCTGTCGACACCCAGGTGCGCGTGATGGCACTGGGTGACGAGCCGCGCGTCCCGGCGGACGTGCAGCAGCGGCTGGGCCAGCTGGGCGTGCTGCCGCGTGTGGCGGTGATCAGCACCGTGCCGAGCGAGTCGGTGGGCCTGCTGTTCATCGATGGCACGCTGCGGCAGACGCTGGACGCCGGCCTGCACGCGTTCTGGAACTTCAACGGCAACGTGTCGGTGGAGCGTGTGGAGCTGCGTGCGCGGTCGCTGGACGTGTCCGGCCAGGAGCTGCTCAGCCGCGACAAGGTGACCCTGCGGGTGAACCTGGCCGCGACCGTGCAGGTGGTCGACCCGGTGCGCGCACACCGCTCGCTCAGCAATGCTGATGAGTTCATCTATCGTCAGCTGCAGTTCGGCCTGCGCCAGGCGATTGCCGCGCGCAGCCTGGACGAGCTGCTGGGTGACAAGGCGGCACTGGACGGTGAGATCGCCGCCCATGTGCAGGCCGCGATCGAGGGCCACGGTGTACGTCTGCTTGGCGTGGGCATCAAGGACGTGATCCTGCCGGGCGAGATGAAGGAGATTCTCAACGGCGTGGTGCTGGCCGAGAAGCAGGCCCAGGCCAGCGTGATCCGCCGCCGCGAGGAGGCCAATGCCACCCGTTCGCAGCTCAACACCGCAAAGCTGATCGAGGACAACCCGGTGTTGATGCGCCTGAAGGAGCTGGAGGCGCTGGAGAAGGTCACCGAGAAGATCGACAAGCTCACCGTGTTCGGCGGCCTGGACGGCGTGCTGAAGCAGCTGGTGACGATCAGGTAGGGGCTCGCGGTGGCGCAGGGACGCGCCGCCGGCCCATCAAGGACATACACGAAGACATGGACACTCAACACAATTATCAATGGCTGCATGCCGAGGGCAGCACGCCGATCAAAGGCTGGGTCAACGGCGTGCCACTGGAGGCGCAGGCGCATGAGCAGCTGCGCAACATCGCCGCGATCCCGTTCGTCGGGCCGTGGGTGGCGGTGATGCCGGACGTGCACCTGGGCAAGGGCGCGACCGTCGGCTCGGTGATCCCGACCCGCGGTGCAATCATCCCGGCGGCGGTCGGCGTCGACATCGGCTGCGGCATGGCGGCCGTGCGCACCACGCTGCGCGCCAACGACCTGCCCGATGACCTGCGGCAGCTGCGCAACAGCATCGAGCGCAGCATCCCGGTCGGCAACGGGCGCGGCGGCGAGCATCAGCGCATGCCCGACAGCATCCACACCCGGCTGGTGCAGTCCGGGCTGGCCGCCGGCCTGGAGAAGATCAAGGACAGGCACCGCAGGATCCGCACCGACAAGCTCGACCGCCAGCTCGGTACGCTGGGTGGCGGCAACCACTTCATCGAACTGTGCCTGGACGAGACGGATACGGTGTGGGTGATGCTGCACAGCGGGTCGCGCGGTACCGGCAACCTGATCGGTACCTACTTCATCGAGAAGGCGCGCGAGGAACTGGCCCGGCGCGTGCTGGGCTTCCACCTGCCGGACAAGGACCTGGCGTTCTTCATGGAAGGCGAGCCGCTGTTCGATGACTACGTCGAAGCCGTGTCGTGGGCACAGGACTACGCCCGGCAGAACCGCGAGGCGATGATGTCGCGCGTGCTGGCCGAGATGCGCCACCGGCTGCCGAAGTTCCAGCTGGCGGCGATGGCAGTGAACTGCCACCACAACTACGTGCAGAAGGAAACGCACCACGGACAGGAGCTGCTGGTGACGCGCAAGGGGGCCGTCAGTGCCCGCGAGGGTGAGCTGGGCATCATTCCCGGCAGCATGGGCACGCGCAGTTACATCGTGCGTGGCAAGGGCAACGCGGACAGCTTCCACAGCTGCAGCCACGGTGCCGGCCGGGTGATGAGCCGTGGCGCCGCGCGCCAGCAGATCACGCTGGCCCAGCATCGCGAGGCCACCGCGCATGTGGAATGCCGCAAGGACAGCGGCGTGCTGGACGAGTCACCGGCCGCGTACAAGTCGATCGACGATGTGATGGCCGCGCAGCTGGACCTGGTCGACGTGGTGCACACGCTGCGCCAGGTGTTGTGCGTGAAGGGGTAATGGAGCGGTGCCGGCCAAGGCCGGCACCCACCGCACCCAATTGCAGTAGATCCACGCCATGCGTGGATGGAACGGCGCCGACCAAGGTCGGCCTCTACCTGTGCAACGTTCAGCGCGCGCTGCTGTCCTCGGCCACCAGCGCGTGGTGCACGCCGATACCTGCCCGCACGCCCTCGGCAGCGGCCAACGTGATGTTGCCGACCGTGGTCGCATCGCCTGCGGCATACACGTTCGGCACCGAGGTCTGCTTCATCGCATCGACCTCGATCAGCACGCCCAACGGGCTCTCGGCCAGCACGCAGCCGAGCTGCTGCACCAGCGGCGTGGCCATCGCCTGGGTGGCCGGCACGAACAGCGCACGCTGGGCGATGCGGCGGCCATCGGCCAGCTCCACTTCCAGCCAGGTCGGCTGGTCGCCCTGCACGCCCAGCACCGGCGACGTCTCGATCCGCACGCCACGCTGCTGCATGGCAGCCCGTTCCTCATCGGTGATCGGCAGGCCCTGGCTGAAGAAGGTGACATTGCCCCAGTCGGCAAACAGCGGCGCCTTGCCGGCGGACATCGGATGCCCACCAAGCAGCCCGATGGCGCCACCGCCCACTTCGTAACCGTGGCAATAGGGGCAGTGCAGCACGGTGCTGCCCCAGCGCTCGGCCAGCCCGGGCAGCTCCGGCAGCTGGTCGGCGATACCGCTTGCCAGCAGCAGCTTGCGCGCGGCGAGCACCTGCCCATCGGCGGTTCGCACTTCCACACCCTCTGCGCCGGCGGTGGCCTGCACGGCCTCGGCATGCACCCAGCGCACGCTGGGGTAGTCCAGCAGCTGCTGGCGCGCGGCCTTCAGCAGCTCGGCACCGCTGATGCCATCCAGCCCCAGCACCCCGTGCGAATGGCTGGCGAAACGATTGCGCGGCAAACCGGCGTCGATGACGGTGACCGGGCGGCGGGCACGGGCCAGGATCAGGCCCGCAGCAATGCCGGCATAACTGCCGCCGACGATGAGCACATCAGGATTCATGGTGACCTTCCAGGGAGCGGTGATGGGCGAGGTGGCGGGCGAAGTCGGCGCCGAGCTTGTCCAGTGTGGTCGCCCGCAGGCGCTGTTCGAGCAGGCGCTGTGCTTCGCGTGCACCCTCCAGCAAAGCGCTGTTGACCAGCTGCTGGATCGGGCAGCCGCCGCCGGAATCGCGGGCGCCGACCTGCACCAGCGGTGGTGCGCCCACAGCCAGATAGATGTCATGCAGGGTGATCGTTGCAGCATCACGGGCCAGGTGGCTGCCACCGCCATGGCCACGGGCGCTGCGAACCAGGCCCGCCCTGTGCAGCTGCGCCAGCAGACGGCGGATCACCACCGGATGGGTCGGCAGGCAGGACGCCAGCTGCTCGGAGGTGCGCGGGCCGTCCTGGCCGACCAGATGTGCCATCACGTGCAGGGCGTCGGAGAGCGGGTTCGCGGTCTTCATGTAACTACGATAGTTACATTTATATCCCCTGTCCAGGGTCCACATTCGTTCCATACGGACACATTTGTCCTATGAAACAGTTCCTTCACATCACTAAACGAAACGCCAATGTGATTTCCGTCGCACTTCAGCGGGAGCTTGGCGGGTCGATACCGCAATGCCCCTTCCCGAGAGTGCTTCCCCATGAATGCGTCTGTCCGTGCTCCGCGCCTGCAGTCCAAGCTGCTCGGCGCGGTGTCTGTTGGCTTGGCCGTGGTCCTGCTGTGCGCGCTGGCTGGCCTGGCCTCCGCCTGGTTCAAGTTGTCCACCGAGGTTCCGCCCGAAGTCACGCACAGCCGCGACGCCGAACGCCTGCAGCGTGAGTTCCGCGGCCAGGTGCAGGAATGGAAGAACGTGCTGCTCCGCGGCCACGACGACGCGTTGCGTCAGCGCCACCTGGACGCCTTCGACAACGAAGGCCAGCTGGTCGAACAGCTGGCCAAGGGCCTGGTGACCAGCCCGGACGCGCGCACGCGTGAACTGGCGCAGGCGTTCATCGGCCTGCACGCGCAGCTGCAGCAGGACTATCACGCGGCGCTGCAGGCATTTGCCGCGGCCGGCTACGATCCCGCCGCCGGCGACACCCTCGTGCGCGGCAAGGATCGCGCGGTGGCGACCGCACTGGATGCATTGAGTACGCATGCCACGCAGGTGGCCGAAGCGGCGCTGGCGGCACGTTCGCAGCAGGCGCGGCAGACCCTGCTGCTGTGCGCGTCATTGACGGTGCTGGCCGCGGTGCTGTTGCTGATCGGCCTGGCCTGGTGGCTGCGGCGCGCCGTCGTGCAGCCGGTACTGGCGGTGGAAGCCGCTGCACGCGCAGTGGCTGCCGGCGATCTGCAGCACGTGGTGCAGGTGCGCAGCCGCGACGAGATCGGACGCCTCGCCCAGGCGATGCAGGCGTTGCAGTCCACGCTGCGCGGCGTGCTGGATGCACAGGCCGCGATGGCCCAGGCGCACGAGGCCGGCATGATCAGCCATCGCATGGACGCCGCTGCCTTCCCCGGCGCGTTCGGCACCATGGTGGCCGACTGCAACACGCTGGTCGACGCACACATCCGGGTGAAGATGCGCGCGATCTCGATCATGGGCCGCTACGCCGTCGGCGACCTCAGCCAGGACATGGAACGCCTGCCCGGCGAGAAGGCAGTGATCACCGAAGCGCTGGATGCGGTCAAGCACAACCTCGGTGCGATCAACGGCGAAATCCGCCGCCTGGCCGAAGCGGCGGCCGCCGGTGACTTCAGCCAGCGCGGCGACAGTGCGCGCTTCGAGCATGATTTCCATGCGATGGTCGAGGGCCTCAACCGCCTGATGCAGACTACCGAGCTGAACCTGGGCGAGGTCTCCAGCATGCTGCGTGCCATCGCCGGCGGCCGCCTCGGCGCGCGCATGCACGGCGATTTCCAGGGCGTGTTCGCGCGCATCGCCGGCGATGCCAACACCACTGCCGCGCAGCTGGCAACTATCGTCAGCGACATCAAGCATGCCTCCGGCAACATCCATACCGCTGCCGCAGAGATTGCCGCCGGCAACAATGACCTGTCGCGCCGCACCGAACAGCAGGCCGCCAATCTGGAAGAGACCGCGGCATCCATGGAAGAGCTGACCTCCACCGTGCGCCAGAATGCCGAGCACGCGCGCCAGGCCAACCAACTGGCGATCGGTGCACAGAGTGTCGCCTCACACGGTGGCAGCGTGGTCGGGCAGGTGGTGGCGACCATGGGTGCGATCGAAACGTCGTCGCGGCAGATCGCCGAGATCATCAGCGTGATCGATGGCATCGCGTTCCAGACCAACATCCTGGCGCTGAACGCTGCGGTGGAAGCGGCACGCGCCGGTGAGCAGGGCCGCGGATTCGCGGTTGTCGCCAGCGAAGTGCGCACCCTGGCGCAGCGCTCTGCGGCGGCGGCAAAGGAGATCAAATCGCTGATCGAGGCGTCGGTGGAACAGGTCGGTGAGGGTGCGCAGCGCGTGCGCGAGGCCGGTGACACCATGGCCGAGATCGTCGCCTCGGTGCAGCGCGTGACCGACATCATGGCCGAGATCTCCGCGGCGTCGCAGGAGCAGAGCGCAGGCATCGAACAGGTCAGCCAGACGGTGATCCAGATGGACGGCACCACCCAGCAGAACGCCGCGCTGGTGGAAGAAGCCAGCGCCGCGGCGCGCAGCCTGGAACAGCAGGCGAACCGGTTGATCGATGCGGTGGATGTGTTCGACCTGTCGGCCACGGCGACAGCGAAGGACGCGTTGGCGCGCGCAGCCTGAGTGATCCGGTTGCCGGCCAGCGGCCGGCACCACCGTGGAGCGCGGACGGGGGTAGTGCCGGCCGCTGGCCGGCAGCGTCCAACGCTACATGGGTGGCGGCATGAACAGTGCGGACCAACGTTCCGCACTCATTACGGCCTGTGGTCGTACACGGCAGTGCAATGCACCGTTGCCGGCATGCACACGGCCGCTGACCTACCCTTTCGTGGATAGTCCCGTCTCCCCCCCCCACTGCTGGAGCCCCTCATGACAGTCCCCGCCTTCGGTCTCGGCACCTTCCGCCTGAAAGACCAGACCGTGATCGACTCCGTGCGCAACGCGCTGGATGCCGGCTACCGCGCCATCGATACCGCGCAGATCTACGGCAACGAAGCCGAAGTCGGCCAGGCCATCGCCGATTCCGGCGTGCCGCGCGATGAGATCTACCTGACCACCAAGGTCTGGATCACCGCGTTCAAGCGCGAAGCGCTGCTGGCCAGCCTGCGTACCAGCCTGGAAAAGCTGCGCACCGATCATGTCGACCTGACGCTGATCCACTGGCCGTCGCCGAACGACAAGGTCGACGTGCCGATGGAGGAGTACCTGACCGCACTGGCCGAGGCCAAGGCACAGGGCCTGACGAAGGAGATCGGCATCTCCAACTTCACCATCGCGCAGACCCGCAAGGCGATCGGCATCCTGGGTGCCGGCGCCATCGCCACCAACCAGATCGAGATCCACCCGTACCTGCAGAACCGCCTGCTGGTGAAATTCCTGCAGGACAACGGCATCCACATCACCGCCTACATGAGCCTGGCCTATGGTGAGGTAATCAAGGACCCGGTGATCCAGGCCATCGCCGGCCGCCACCAGGCCACGCCGGCGCAGGTCGCGCTGGCCTGGGCGCTGCAGCAGGGCTTCTCGGTCATTCCGTCCTCGACCAAGCGCGAGAACCTGGCCAGCAACCTGGAGGCAGCAGCGATCCGCCTGACCGACGAAGACATGGCACAGATCGCCAAGCTCGACCGCGGCCATCGCCTTGCCAACCCGGAAGGCATCGCCCCAGCCTGGGATTGATTCCAACGACGGCGCGCAACTGCTCTGGTAGACGCCGACCCTGGTCGGCGCAGACGTCTGACCGATCGATGAAACACCGTGCCGACCAAGGTCGGCACCTACCAGAACGCGGGGATCATCCCCTGCCCTGCAACAACCACCCACGCATTGCCGCACTGACCTCGTCCGGTTTCTCCATCGGCGCCAGGTGCCCGCAATCGGGCACCACCACCAGCTGCGAGTGCGGCACCATCGCGCGCATTTCCTCGCTCACCGCGAGTGGCGTAATGCGGTCATTGGCGCCACACACGATCAACAGCGGATCACGGTAACCGGCCAGCACATCATGGCCATCGCGGCGTTCCAGTGCGCTCTGGCGCAGGAACACTTCCGCGCCCAGGCGGGCGGTCATGTCACGCACACGTTGCACCAGCACGTAATCATCCAGCCGCGAGGCATCGATGTAGCTGCGCATCAGCACATCACCGAAACCATGGAACTTGCCGGGTAGGCGCACGCTGGCACGTTGGCTGCGGCGCTGCTCGGCCCGCTCGGGTGAGTCGGCGTGGATGGAGGTATCAATCAGCGCCAGCTGCAGGACCCGCTCCGGCGCGATGCGCAGGATCTGCTGGGCCACGAAGCCGCCCAGCGAGAACCCGGCCAGCGCAAAGCGCTCCGGTGCCTGCGCCAGCACGTCTTCGGCCACCGCCTGCAGGGTCTCGCCACGGGTCTGGTCGCCCACGGTGCAGTCGGCGATATCGGCCAGGTCGGCCAGCTGCGCGCGCCACAGCTCGGCATCGTTGAGCAGGCCGGGCAGCAGCAACAGGGGGATACGGTCGGTCATGGGGATATTGTCGCGCCAGCACGGTGACGGAACCATGCCGCAACGGGCGATTGCGTTGTAGAGTCGCGCCATGCTCGACTGCAGCACAGCCCGTCGAGCATGGCTCGACTCTACAGAAGGCAGCGACACGGACGCGACCATGGCAGACCCCTACAACAGCGGCACCCCTTCCCCGCCGGCACTGCGCTTCGACGATGCGCTGGTCACCACCGCCTTCGAGCTGCCCGGCCATCGCGTCGTGCGCAACCTCGGCGTGGTGCGCGGTATCACCGTGCGCTCGCGTTCGATCGTCGGCAACTTCCTGGGCGGTATCCAGACGCTCTTCGGTGGCAACATCACCATCTACACCGAGCTGTGCGAACAGGCTCGCGAGGAAACCTACCGCGACATGGTCAAGCACGCGCGGCAGCTGGGTGCCAACGCGATCATCGGCATGCGCTACGACGCCACTGATGTGATGACCGGGCTGACCGAAGTGCTGTGCTATGGCACGGCGGTGGTGGTAGAGCCGGTGCGGTGATGCAGCCGCCAAGCGTACGCAAAAGCAGCCGAGCGTAGGCTCGGCTCTACAGGAATTACGCCACCGGCGGCACGTCGGGCACCTCGACCTGCTGCACCGGCAAGGTCACCATCATCACCGTCGGGTCGTCCGGGTCCAGCCTGGTCTTGAATCCCAGGCTCTGGCACATCGCCAGCATGGTGCTGTTTTCGCGCAGCACCTGGCCTTCGACCACGTCCAGGCCCAGCCACTTCGCGTACTCGATCATGATCGCCATCAGCCGCCAGCCGATGCCGTGGCCCTTCAGGTCCGAGCGGATCAGGATGCCGTACTCGCCACGGTGGTAATCGGCATCGGCGTGCAGGCGCACTGCGCCCAGCATCTCGCCGCTGCGCGGTTCGATCGCTACCAGCGCGATCGAGCGCGCGTAGTCGAGCTGGGTCAGGCGCGCGATGAATTCGTGGCTGAAGTGCTTCACCGACTGGAAGAAGCGCAGGCGCAGGTCTTCGTCGCTGACGCGGGCGAAGAACGCGCGGAACAGCGCATCGTCTTCCGGCCGCACCGGGCGGACGAACGCGCGGCCGCCATCGGACAGTTCGATGGTGCGCTCCCACTCCTTCGGGTACGGGAACACCGAGAAGCGCGGATGCCCGCGGCCCTTGTGCAGGATGCGCGACGGTGCCACTGCCACGCGCGCGTCGAGGGCGAGGATGCCCTTGCCGTCGACCAGCAGCGGGTTGATGTCCAGCGTACGCACTTCGGGAATGTCGGCGGCCAGCTGTGCCAGCTTGACCAGTGCCAGCGCCAGTGCGCGCTCGTCGGCGGCGGGCACATCGCCGTAGGCCTTGAGGATGCGCGAAGCGCGGGTCTGGCCGATCAGCTCGTGGGCCAGGCGCAGGTCCAGCGGCGGCAGGGCCAGCGCCTTGTCGTTGATCACTTCGACGGCGGTTCCGCCGCGTCCGACCACGATCACCGGGCCGAACGTCGCGTCATCGGCGATGCCGACAATCAGTTCGCGCGCCTTCGGGCGGACGATGGTCGGCTGTACCAGCAGGCCATCGATGCGCGCATCCGGCCGCAGCTGGCGCGCACGCGACAGGATCGCGTTGGCCGCGCTCTGCACCGCCGGCAGCGTGGACAGATTCAGGCGCACGCCGTCCACTTCGGACTTGTGCGGAATGTCCGGCGACAGGATCTTCAGCGCTACGGACGCACCGCGTTCCAGCAGTGGCTGCGCCAGGTCCATCGCCTCATGCGCATCGCGCGCATGCATCACCGGCGCCGACGGGATGCCGTAGGCCTTGAGCAGCTCGTGCGTGGCCAGCGGGTCCAGCCACTGCTGGCCGTTGGCCAGCGCGGCATCGACCAGTGCGCGCGCGGTGGCTGTGTCGACGCTGAAGTCCTGCGGCAGGCTGGGCGGCGTTTCCATCAACGCGTTCTGTGCCTCGCGGTAGCGCACCAGGTGCTGGAAGCCCCGTACTGCTTCGGCCTCGGTCGGATAGGTCGGCACTCGTGCTGCGTTGAGCGTGGCGGTGGCCTGGTCGTCGTTGCCCAGCCACACCGCGAACACCGGCTTCTCGCGATGATGGCGCGGGCGCAGGCCGAGCGTGCGGGTGAGGGCCTGCGCCGCGTCGGCGGACGAGGTAAACGCGGTTGGCACGTTGACCACCATCACCGCATCGTTCTCGTTGTCGGCCAGCAGTGCTTCGATGGCCGACGCATAGCGGTCACCATCGGCGTCGACCACGATGTCCACCGGATTGCTGCGCGACCAGCCCTGCGGCAGCACCGCATCGAGCTTCTCCACCGTGCTGTCGGAAAGGGTGGCCAGCGTGCCACGCAGCGCGATCAGTTGGTCCACGGCCAGGCGGCCGACACCGCCGCCATTGCTGAGAATGGCCAGGCGGCGACCGGGAAAGGTTCCCAGCCGCCCCAGCGATTCGGCAGCAGTGAACAGTTCGTCCAGCGCACCCACGCGCAGCAGGCCGGCACGATTGAAGGCCGCACCATACACATCATCGGCACGCGCCAGGGCCTGCACATGGGTATCGCGGCTGCCCGGCTGCACGCGCTCGGCGCGACCGGACTTCACCACCACCACCGGCTTGGCGCGGGCGGCGGCACGCGCGGCCGACATGAACTTGCGCGCGTCCTTGATCTGCTCGACATACAGCAGGATGGCGCGGGTGCGGTAGTCCGTGGCGAAGTAGTCGAGCAGGTCGCCGAAGTCGACGTCCATCGTGTCGCCCAGCGAAACCACGGTGGAGAAGCCCACCGAGCGCGCCACGCCCCACTCCACCAGCGCGGCGGCAATGGCCGAGGATTCGGAGATCAGCGCGAGGTCGCCGGCCTGCGGGAAGTGCGCGGCGATGCTGGCATTGAGTCGCGCGTGCGGCGCGATGACGCCCAGGCAATGCGGCCCGAGGATGCGCAGGCCATGCTTGCGCGCCACCGCCTCTACCTGTGCGGACAACGAACCCGGGCCTTCGCCCAGGTGCGCGGTGAGGATGATCGCCGCCTGCACGCCACGCTCTGCAGCTGTACGCACCACTTGCGGCACGATCGCCGCCGGCGCGGTGATCACCACCAGGTCGGGCACCCAGTCCAGGTCCTTCAAGCGCTTGACCGTGCGGATGCCATCGATCTCGGCGTGCCGCGGGTTGATCCACGCCACCTTGCCGGGGAAGCCGGTGCCGCGCAGGTTGCGCATCACTGCGCGGCCGGCCGAACGCTCACGCGGGCTGCCGCCGATCACCGCGACCGACTGCGGACGGAATACGGACTGCAGGTGGTAGGTACTCATGCGCCTACGGTACCCAAATTCCGTGGCGATGGGGTCGGAGGAAGGGTCGGATCCCTTTTCGCAGGAAAGGGCTCCGACCCCTGCTGCGGATATCCGGGGTCAGAGCCCTTCGCTGCGCGAAGGGATCCGACCCCGGCGTGCACGTTTTGTTACAGCAGCGTGCCGTGCAGGATCAGCGCGGCGATGCTGAAATAGATCACCAGGCCGGTCACATCCACCAGGGTGGCCACGAACGGGGCCGAGGCGCTGGCCGGGTCGAAGCCGAGGCGCTTCAGGACGAAGGGCAGCATCGAGCCGGACAGCGAACCAAAGGTGACGATGCCGACCAGCGCGGCGCCGATGGTGATCGCCAGCAGGATCCAGTGCTCGCCGTAGTCATGCAGGCCACCCAGCTGCCAGATCACGATGCGCACGATCGCCAGGCAGCCGAGGATGGCACCCAGCACCATGCCGGTCGGGATCTCGCGGATGGCCACCTTCCACCAGTCGCGCAGGCGCAGTTCGCGCAGCGCCAGGCTGCGGATCAACAGCGAGGTGGCCTGCGAGCCGGAATTTCCGCCCGAACTCATGATCAACGGGATGAACAGGGTCAGCACCACCGCGCGCGCCAGTTCGTCCTCGTAGTGCTGCATCGCACTGGCCGTCAGCATCTCGCCCAGGAACAGCACGCTCAGCCAGCCGGCACGCTTGCGCAGCATCTCGAAGAAGCCGATCTGCATATAGGGCTTGTCCAGCGCTTCCATGCCGCCGAACTTGTGCGCGTCCTCGGTGGATTCCTCGATCAGCGCATCGAGCACGTCGTCCACGGTGACGATGCCGAGCATCTGCTGCTGCGCGTCGACCACCGGGATCGCCAGCAGGTCGTGACGGCGGATCAGCCGCGCCACTTCTTCCTGGTCCATCAGCGCGTCCACCGTCACCGGCGGATTGACCTGGGCCACGTCCAGGATCGATTCCTCGGGCAGGCCGGTGATCAGCCGGCGCATGGTCACCACCTGCTGCAGCTGCTGGCTGGCCGGGTCCAGCACGTAGATCGCGTACACCGTTTCACGCGTGCGCTCGACCTGGCGGATGTGCTGCAGGGTCTGCGCCACGGTCCAGCTGGCGGGCACCGCCACGTATTCGGTGGTCATCAGCGCGCCGGCGGTGTTCGGCGGGTAGCTCAGCAGCTTCTGGATGACCTGGCGGGCGTCGGTGCCCAGCAGCGGGATCAGCCGCGCGCGTTCTTCCTCATCCAGCTCGTGGACGATGTCGGTGGCGCGGTCGTCAGCCATCAGCCCGAGCAGGGCAGCGGCGCGTGCCGGCGGCAGCGCGGCCACCAGCTCACCGCTGCGGTGCAGCTCCGGCGCTTCCAGCATCTTCACTGCACGCGGCAACGGCAGCGCGGCCAGCGTTTCCGCGGCGCGGGCCAGTTCCAATGTGTTGAGGAATTCCACCGCATCGGCGGTGTTGTAGTTCGCCAGCGGTGCGGCCAATGCGGCGGCATCGGCCACCGGGCGCAGCAATTGCTTCTGGTTCATCGGTTTTGCCTTGTGGGGGTGCGACCTCGCGCAACGCCAACGCAGGCAAACCGTCCCGATGTCAGGCGGTGGCCATCGCTGGCGTCGAACGAGGTCGACTTCTACTGTCGCTGGACATGGGTTGGGGACTCCGGAATGCGCGTGCCGGCGGTGCGCCGCCAGCGGCGGGCAGTCTGGACCCGCGGGCCATGCAGGTCAACCCGGCATCCCTGCGCCGGGCGCCTGCCGGCCGGTTGTTCTCGTGCATACACCAACCGGCGCGCATAATGGCCGGGTGGCGCTCGCCACGCTTTCCCCACCCGAACGGACGCACTGCGGGCTTCCCCGATGACCAGGTATTCCCATGCATAGCGGCGGTCTGGAACTGGCCCTGGTGCTGCTGCTGGCGGCGGTCATTGCCGTGCCGGTGTTCAAGAAGTTCGGCTTCGGCGCGGTGCTGGGCTACTTGGCGGCCGGCGTGGTGCTGGGCCCGGACGGGCTGGGCTTCGTGCAGGACGCCGACCGCATCCTCGGCGCGGCCGAGATCGGCGTGGTGATGCTGCTGTTCGTGATCGGCCTGGAGCTGTCGCCGGCACGCCTGAAGGTGATGCGGCGCTCGGTGTTCGGCGCGGGCGCGGCGCAGGTGGCGATGTCCGGGCTGGTGCTGGGCGGCCTGCTGCTGCTCGACCACTTCCAGTGGAAGAGCGCGCTGGTGGTCGGTGTTGCGCTGGCGCTGTCATCCACCGCGGTAGGCCTGCAGCTGCTGTCCGAGCACAAGGCGATCAACAGCGACCATGGCCGGCTGGGTTTTGCCATCCTGCTGTTCCAGGACCTGATCGCGATCCCGCTGCTGGCGGCCATCCCGCTGCTGGGCGGGGCGAAGAACGAGACCCTGCGCTGGGAAGACGCCGCCGTGGCCCTCGGCGCGCTGGCCGTGGTGATCCTGTGCGGGCGACCGGTGCTGCGCAAGGTGTTCAGCATCATCGCGCGCACCCGCAGCCCGGAAGTGTTCACCGCCACCGCCCTGCTGGTGGTGCTGGGCACTGCCTGGTTCATGCAGGAAGCGGGCCTCAGCCCCAGCCTGGGCGCGTTCCTGGCCGGGGTGCTGCTGTCCGATTCGGAGTTCCGGCACGAACTGGAAGCGCAGATCGAGCCGTTCAAGGGCCTGCTGCTGGGGCTGTTCTTCATCGCGGTGGGCATGGGCATCGATCTCGACCGCATCGCCGCAGAGCCGTGGCTGATCGCGGCCGGCGTGGCGATCCTGCTGGTGGTCAAGTTCAGCCTGCTGTATGTGATTGGCCGTATTGCAAAGCTCAGTCCGCGGCAGTCGCTGCTGCTGGGCAGCGTGCTGTGGCTGGGGGGCGAGTTCGCCTTCGTGGTGTTCAACGAAGCGCAGCGCGCGCACCTGCTGGGCAACGCCAATCACGATCGGCTGGTGGCGATCGTCGGCCTGTCGATGGCGATCACGCCACTGCTGATGATCGCGCTGCTCAAGCTGCTCGGCCAGGAGAAGGCTCCACCGCGCGGGACCGCCGAGGCCGACAAGGTGGCACCGGACAACCGGCCCAAGGTGCTGATCGCCGGCATGGGCCGCTTCGGCCAGGTGATCGCACGCCTGCTGACCGCACAGAAGGTGCCGTTCGTGGCGCTGGAGGCGAACCCGGACACGGTGGCCGACCTGCGCCGCTTCGGCAACCAGCTGTACTACGGCGACCCGACCCGCCCGGAGATGCTGCGTGCAGCGGGTGGCGAGCACATCGATGTGTTCGTCATCACCGTGGACGACCCGGAGACCAACCTGCGCGCGGTGCGCATGGTGCGCCGGCTGTACCCGGACGCGAAGGTGCTGGCGCGAGCGCGCAACCGCCAGCATGCGTGGCGCCTGATGGACATGTCGGCCGAGCCGTTCCGCGAAGTGTTCGGCACCAGCCTGGAGATGAGCGGGCGCGTGCTGACGGCGCTGGGCGTGGCACCAGACGTGGCCGAACGCCATGTGCAGCGCTTCCGTGAGCATGATGAGCAGCTGCTGCGTGACCAGTACCTGGTGTACGACGACGAGGCCGCGGTGATCCAGACCTCGCGTGATGCGCGCAACGACCTGATGCACCTGTTCGAGGCCGACGCGGAAAGGGACGACAAATAGGCGTGCCGACCAACGGTCGGCACCCACCACAGATTGAGGTTGCGGATTCCGGCAGTAGATCCACGCCATGCGTGGATGCTTTGGCTTCCGGGCACGATCATCCACGCATGGCGTGGATCTACCGGGTCCCGATCAGCCGTTGTCGCGCAGGAACCGCGCCATCGAGGAAACGCCCGGCACGCGCGGCTCGAACTCGCCGGCCACGTCGATGAAGCCACGCATCACCGCGATCTCGCGCGGGCTGCGGTTGAGGCTGTCGCGCGCTTCAGGATCGGCGCCGGCGCGCAGCAGGCGCTGCACCAGCAGCGGCAGGCCATGCAGCGCGGCCAGATGCAGCGGGCCGAAGCCACGCGGGTCGCGTACATCCAGGCTTACGTCCTCGTCCAGCAGGCGCTCCACTGCGGCCATCACCACCTGTTCGTCGCAGGCGGTACCCGGCTCGGCGCGCGCGCCCAGCAGCAGCAGCAGCGGCGTGACAGAACCAGCGGCGGCCTGGTCCGGTTCAGCACCGGCCAGCAGCAGGGTGTCGAGCAGCGCCAGCAGGCGCGAGCGGTCGCGGGCACTGAAACCGTACAGCGCGGCACAGTGCAGCGGACCCAGCTGCTGCGCGTCACCGGCATGCACGTCGGCACCCGCCGTGAGCAGGCGCGCGACGATGTCCGGAAGGCCCAGCGCGGAGGCCAGCATCAGCACCGTCACGCCACCCGGCAGGCGGTGTTCCAGCTTGGCGCCAGCGTCGAGCAGGGCCGAAACGATGTCCACCTGGCGCATGCTGACCGCCGCCGACAGCGGCGTCGCGCCACTGGCCGCCGCGTGCTGCGGATCGGCGCCGCGCGCCAGCAGCAGGTCGGTTACCGCCAGGTGGCCGCCACCGGCAGCACGCAGCAGCGCGGTGCAGCCCTGTGCGTCGACGGCGTCGACGGCGAAGCCCAGATCGATCAGGCGGCGCACTGCATCGACGTCACCGGCCATTGCGGCGGCCGGCAGATCGGCCTCGCGCAGGGTGCGGCGCGGCAACGGCCACACCCGCCAATCGAGCCAGTCGGCCAGATCGCGGCGACCGATCGACAGCGCCACGCCCAGCGGTGTCTGGCCGTCGGCGGCACGTGCTTCCGGCGAGGCACCATGCTGCACCAGCAGCTTAAGCGCGCCTTCGCGGGCCAATGCGGTGGCCAGGTGCAGTGCGGTCATGCCGTGGCTGTCGCGTGCTTCGCGATCAACGCCGGCCTTGAGCAGGGCCTGCTGCAGCCGCAGCCACCCCAGGCGCACCGCCAGCGACAGCGGCGGATCGCCCGCCGGCGAGGCGGCGAACGGATCGGCGCCACGCTCAAGCAGTTCCAGTGCCAGCTGTTCCAGGCCACGCGCGGCCTGGTCGTGCTGTGCGCAGGCAGCAAGGAAGCGCGCCAGGCCACCGCGGCCGGCCGGCGACAGGCCACGCTGCAGCATCACCTGCAACGCCGGCACCGCATCGATGCCGCGCGACAACAGCGCGAACATCGGCGTGTCGGAGCAGGCATCACGCACATAGGGATCGGCGCCGTGGCCCAGCAGCCAGTCCACCGCACGCGGTTCCAGCGCCAACTCCGGATCGAGCAGCAGCCCGCCCAGTTCCTCCGGTTGGCACAGCCTGGCCAGCGCCGCCATGCCGTCGGTGTTGCCGAAGCCCAGAGCCTCGCGCAGCAGGGTCAGCGGCGGACGGTCCGGCAGCAGGCCGCTGGCACTGGCTGCTTCGCCACGATCGGCCAGGCCATCACTGACCGCGGCCGGCAACGGATAGGACGGGTCCAGCAGGGCTACGATCGCCCAGCGGCCGGCCTCGGCGGCGTAGTCCACCGCACGGCGGCCGACCGGATCGGTGGCATCGGCCGCGATGCCCAGTTCGACCAGGCGCTTGATCAGCAGCGGCGAGACATCCTCGGCCATCGCCGCCAGCTGCACCGCATTGCGGCCTTCGCCGTCCACCGCGACCAGGTCCGGCTTGTGCGGCAGCAGGTGCTCGATCACGGCGGCGCGACCGGCACGGGCCGCTTCCAGCCACGGCGTACGCCCCAGTGCATCGCGCGCCTCCAGATTGGCGCCCGCGCCGAGCAGCACGCCGATGATCTCGACATGGCCGGCCAGGGCCGCCTCATGCAACGCACTGCGGCGCTGGCGATCGCGGGCGTCGGCCCGTGCCTTGTGCTTGAGCAGCAGCTGCACGCCCGCCGGATCGTCATCCTCGGTGGCGGCGGCGGCCAGCAGCACCGGGGTGCCATCGGCCGGTTCGCAGCGTGCACCGCGTTCGAGCAGGAAGCGGGCCAGACGCCAGTTGCCCACCTGGCAGGCCACCGCCAGCGGCGACCAGCCATCACGGTTCAGCGCATCGACTTCGGCAGCGGCATCGCGCAGCAGCGCGGCCACGCCCGGGTCGGAACTGCGTGCGGCATGGTGCAGCGGGGTGTTGCCATCACTGTCGGTGGCACGCGAGTCGGCGCCGTTGGCGAGCAGGGTCATCACCGCTTCGGGGCGGCCATGCCAGCTGTCGCGGGTCGCCGCCAGCAGGGGGGTCATGCCCCGGTGCGGCGCATTCACATCGACGCCGCGGGCAATCAGTTCGCGTAGCAGGCGCAGGTCCGGCAGCACCGCGGCCAGCACCGCCAGGCTGCGCTGGTCACGCCAGTTCGGGTCCGGCAGCGCATACGGATCGGCACCGGCCTGCAGCAGCTGCAGGCCCCGGTCGATGCGGCCCTGGCGGGCGGCTTCATACAGCGCCGGTGTCAGTTCCTGCGGCGCCATCGCCTCCAGCGGCAGGACGTCGGCCGCCGCTGCGAACATCGGTTCGGGTTCAGCGCTGGACGCCACCAACGGGCTGGAGCGCAAGGACACCAGCGGCGCAGGCGCGACCCGCTGCAGCAGCAGGTGCAGCACCGGCGACAGCAGTACGACCGCCAGCGCGGCGGGCCAGCGCGCGCTTTCCGGCAACAGGCCCGGCCAGGCCGGCAGCACCACCAGCGCGGCCAGCGCAATGACCAGCGCGGCCACGCCGAGGCCACGCCAAGCAGTCAGGTCGCGCCCCGCCAGCGCCTGCCAGTGCTGGGCCAGGCTGCCATCCAGGCGTTCGACATCGTTCCACAATGGCCAGGTGCGCCAGGCCGCCAGCAGGCCGGCACTGACCAGTACGCTCAGGCCAAGCACTGCCGCCAGGCTGCCGCTGTCACGCAGCGCTGCGAGCGGCCAGGCCAGCAGCAGCGCCAGCAACAGCGGGGCGGCTGCCCACAATGCCAGCAGCGCCGGCAGGTCCTGGCGTGCGACCACCTTCAGCGGCAGCAGCGCGCGGCTGCGGCGCCACCACGATATCGCCAACGCGAACGCGGGCTGCGCCAGTGCGGCAAGGACCGCACCCGGAACGCCGCCCACGGCGGCGCCCAGCGCCAGCACCGCGCCCGCGGCGAGGGCAATTGACAGAATGCGCGGACGGGAGGCGTCAGTCATAGTGGCGCGGCATCAGGCTGGCCACCGACGGCGGCACCTGCAGGTAGAACCCGCGCTCGCTCATTTCGCTGCGGACCTTTTCCGGGTCAGCCTGCGCCAGGCGGCGCTGGGCATCCAGGGCCACCTCCAGGACGAAGGCGAGCGTCCCCAGCGAGGTGAGCAGCGGCGCGGGCAGCGCGCTGAAATCATCGCGTCGGGGAACGTAGACGTAGGTGTCCGGCTTGAGTTGGCTTTTATAGACGTAGGCGTGCATGTCCGCGGGACGATAACCCGGGAAGAGCCATGATTGTGTCGGAAAGCCGACACCGGGGAAAGCCGTCAGCCGACGATGGCGGCGCGATCGGCGGCGTTTCGCCTGTGGGGTTCAGCAATGTGGCGGCGACGTTCAGGCTGCGCCGCCGCCACACGGGCGCTTACTTGACCTTGGCGTAGGTGCCCTTCAGCGCGACACCCGCGAGGATGGCACCGGCGTAGCACTCGTAGTTGGTGCTGCTCTTGAACTCGTTCTTCTTGTAATAGCTGACGATGTCGACCACGGCGTTGGCGCCGCGCGACTTGGCACCGTCCTGCAGCGCGCGCAGTGCCGACAGCGCAACCCAGCGGCAGGCCTCGGCATCGCTCTTGTTGGCGGCGTTGGTCTTCTTGTTGGTCACGTCTTCGCCCAGGCGCTGCTGCACGCTGACCGGCTGGCCGGCCAGATAGAAACGCACGCTGCCGTCGATGCCGGCGTCCTTGGCGGCCTGCGAATTGACCAGTTCCTGCAGGGACTGTTCGACACGCGTGTCGCGGGCGGAAGCGGTGGAAGTCAGGGCCAGCAGCGCGGTAGCCGTGGCGATCATGAGAGTGCGGCGCATCGGAACATCTCCTTGTCGAGGGTGCGGAGGTAACGGGAACGGTGTGTTGGCGCAGTGGATCACTCGCTCCAGCGGCGGAACACCAGCGAGGTGTTGATGCCGCCGAAGGCGAAGTTGTTGCTCATCACGTACTCGGCCCGCAGTTCGCGGCCCTGCCCGGTGATGAAGTCGAGCTGGCCACAGCGCGGGTCGACCGCGGCCAGGTTCAGGGTGGGCGCGAACCAGCCGGCACGCATCATCTGGATGCTCACCCAGGCCTCGAACGCGCCACAGGCACCCAGCATGTGGCCGACGTAGCTCTTCAGCGAGCTGATCGGCACGCGGCTGCCGAACACCTGTGCGGTGGCCTGGGTCTCGGCGATGTCGCCGTGGTCGGTGGCGGTGCCATGGGCGTTGACGTAGTCGATCTGCGCCGCGTCCAGGCCGGCGTCCTCCAATGCCAGGCGCATGGCCTGGGCCATGGTGTCGGCGCTGGGCTGGGTGACGTGCTGGCCATCGCTGTTGGTGCCGTAGCCGACAACCTCGGCAAGGATGGTGGCGCCGCGCGCCTGCGCGTGTTCCAGGTCTTCCAGGATCAGCGTGCAGGCGCCCTCGCCCAGCACCAGGCCATCGCGGCCGGCATCGAACGGGCGAGGCGTGGTCTGCGGCGCGTCGTTGCGCACGCTGGTGGCGAACAGCGTGTCGAACACCGCTGCAGCGGTGGCATCGAGCTGCTCGGCACCGCCGGCCACCATCACCGTCTGCTTGCCGCTGCGGATGGCTTCATAGGCCGCGCCCACACCCTGGCTGCCTGACGTGCAGGCGCTGGAGGTGGTGTACACGCGCCCGGACAGGCCGAAGAACACGCCGATGTTGACCGGCGCGGTGTGGCTCATCATCTTCAGATAGGTCGTGGCGCTGATGCCATCGGTGGTGAATTCGTTGAGCATGCGCCCGAATTCGCCGGTGGCCTCGTGGCTGCCGGACGAGGAGCCATAGGCCACGCCGGTACGGCCACTGCGCAGCACCGGATGCTCATTCAGGCCGGCCTCGCGCAGCGCCACCTCGGTGGCGCGCACCGACATGATCGCGACCTTGCCCATCGAGCGGGTGGTCTTGCGGTTGTAGTTCGGCGGCAGCTCGAAGTCCTGCGCCGGCGCGGCCAGCTTGGTGTTCAGCCCGGCATAGACATCCCACTCGGGCATCGCACGCACCGCGTTGCGGCAGCTGCGCAGGTGCGCTTCGATGGTCGGCCAGTCGTGGCCGAGTGGACTGATGGCAGCGGCGCCGGTAACCACCACGCGACGATCGGCGGCCATCAGAGCATGCCTCCGTTCACCGAGATCACCTGGCGGGTGATGTAGCCGGCCGGTTCGGACAGCAGGAACGCCACGGTAGCCGCCACTTCGTCCGGGCGGCCAACGCGGCCGGCGGGAATCAGCTTGAGCGCGTGTTCAACCACTTCGTCGTTGAGCATTTCGGTCTCGATCAGGCCCGGGGCCACGCAGTTGACGGTGATCTGGCGGCTGGCCAGTTCCAGCGCCAGGGCCTTGGTGGCGCCGATGATGCCGGCCTTGGCGGCACTGTAGTTGACCTGCCCGCGGTTGCCGGCCAGTCCGGAGACCGACGACAGGGTGACGATGCGGCCCGGCTTGCGCCGCCGCACCATCGGCATGATCAGCGGATGCAGCACGTTGTAGAAGCCATCCAGGTTGGTGTGGATGACCTGGTCCCAATCGTCCGCTGACAGCGCCGGGAAGGCGCCATCGCGGGCGATGCCGGCATTGCAGACCACGCCGTAGTAAGCGCCGTGCGCTTCGACATCGGCCTCCAGAGCGGCCCGCGCAGACGCGCGGTCGGCCACGTCGAACACCAGCACGCGGGCCTGCTGGCCCAGTGCCTGGATCTCGGCGACCACCGCCTGTGCTTCATCCACGCGGCTGCGGCAATGCACCACCACGTCGAAGCCATCGCGCGCGATGCGCAGCGCGATGGCCCGGCCGATGCCCCGGCTGGCGCCGGTCACCAGCACGCTTCGATTCCCTGTCATGCCTGTCCACTCTCCAGATAGGCCATCGCGTCGGCCGGTTCGAACACCGACACGTTGGCTGTCGCCCATTCTTCCTCGCCTGCCAGGATGCGGCAGGCGAACATCCCCAATCCATTGTCACCCAACAACTCGCAGCGCGCCTGTACGCGCAGCCGCGAACCGCTGGGGAAGCTGCTGCGCGCGCTGCTGTAGCGGCGGCTGCCGAGCAGGAAGCCCAGCTGCGGTGGCCTGCCGGCCGCACGCGCTCGGCAACCGGCCCAGGCCGCGATGGCCTGCGCCATGTACTCGATGCCGACCCATGCCGGCACCTGGTCATCCTCGACGAACAGGCCGGCCTCGGGCACCACCAGTTCGGCCTCGATGGCGTCCTGGTCCCACTGCGTGATGCGCTCCAGCAGGCACATGTCCTGGCGGTGCGGCACCACGTCTTCGATCGCGTACAGCGTGTTCATCGACGCTCCAGTGCCAGCACGGCATTGCTGCCGCCGAAGGCGAACGAATTGCTCAGCACCCGCCGTGGCGGCTGCGCAAGGCGCGTGCCCGGTGCGACCAGCGGCAGCACCGGCAGTGCCGGGTCGGCCACGCCGTCCCACCAGTGCGGCGGCAGCAGCTGCTGCGGGTTCTCGGCCAGCACGATCCAGCACAGCGCCGCCTCGATGGCACCCGAGGCACCCAGCGTATGGCCGGTCAACGGCTTGGTCGAACTGGCCGGCACGTGGCTGCCCAGCACCTGCGACACGGCCAGGCTTTCCATCGCATCGTTGTGGCCGGTCGCGGTCCCATGCAGGTTCACATAGTCCACTTCGCCGGCGGCCCAGCCAGCACGCTGCAGCGCCTGCTGCAGGGCGTCGATGGCGCCCAGGCCCTGCGGGTCCGGGGCGGACATGTGGTGGGCGTCGGCCGACTCGCCCCACCCCGCCAGGCATACCGGGCCGGGTTCGCGGGTGAGCAGGAACAGCGCGGCGCCTTCGCCGATGTTGATACCAGTACGATGCTGCGAGAACGGATTGCAACGTTGGGCCGAGACCGATTCCAGCGCGCTGAAGCCGGCCACGGTGAAGCGGCACAGCGAATCGGCGCCACCGGCGATCACCGCATCGACGATGCCGGCGCGCAGCATGCGTGCGGCCGACATCAGCGCCTTGGCACTGGACGAGCAGGCAGTGGACAGGGTCCATGCCGGCCCCTGTGCGCCACTGCGCTGGCGCACGAACTGCGCGGCGGTGCCCATTTCCTGCTGGGCGTAATCAAAGCCCTGCGGCCACTGGCCCTGTTCGGCGTGGCTGCGCAATGCCTGCTCGGATTCACCAATGCCCGAGGTGCTGGTGCCCAGCACCACCGCTACGCGCTCGGCACCGTAGCGGGCGATCGCCGCAGCCACTGCCGGCGCGATCTGAGCCAATGCCACGTCCAGCAGGGCATTGTTGCGCCCGCGCAGGGCCACCGGCAGGTCATCCAGCGCCGGCAGCGGCGTGCGTACTTCCCCCAGCGCCAGGGTGCGCCCCGGCAACAGGCTGTCGTTGTCGCTGAGCCCGCCCGGCGCGTCGGCGAACAGTGCCGACGTCACGGCGGCGCGGCCAGCGCCGAGTGCACAGACCACACCCAGGTCGTTCAGGTAGATCGGTGCGCTCATCGGTCCGGCCCGGCCATGTCGATCGATTCGATGCGCAGCGCATAGCCTTCGGCGCGGTTGTCCAGCTGCACGCTGCCATCGTTCAGCCGCTGCAGGTGCAGCCACACGGTGCCCTCACGCGACAGGCTGCGCTGATAGCCATCATCACTGACCTGCCAGCCCGCCGGCAGCACGGCGGCAATGGCCGCGGTCGGCCACAGCGCGAACTGCAGGTCATCCAGCACGCGCTCGGCGCGCACCTGCGGTGGCAGCCATGGCGCGCGCTGCTGGGTCAGCTGCTGGCCGTCCCATTGCAGGCGCACGCCGGTCTGGCCCATCGCCTGCACGGCCAGCTGCACCTGCTGGGCGTCGGCTTCCAGCAGCGCGTCGAGATCGCGCTCATGCGTGCCGAAGCGGAAATGCAGCTGCTGCTGCAGCGCCAGCGGCGCCGGCAGGCTGGCTGGCGCCAGGCGCAGCGGCGGCAGTTCCACCTGCGGTTTCGGCGTGCGGCCGGCACAGGCGGCCAGCAGCAGGCACAGCAGCAGGGCCGCAGTACGGAAGATCAGGCGCTGCACAATTCCTCCAGCACGCGCATGCGGCGACCACTTTCATCGGCCACATACGGATTCTTGGTGTCCCAGGCGTAACCGGCCAGGATGGAGCTGATCATGTCGCGCACTTCGGGCTGCTGCTGCGGGTGGTAGATGATCTTCTGGAAGCCGCCCTGGTACCAGCTTTCGACGAAGCGGCGGAAGGTCTTCACGCCCGCGCGCAGCGGGATCGAGAACTCGGCCTCCCAGTCCACGGCCTGGCCGGCATAGCGGCGCTTGAGGCATTCACTGGCGAGCTGCGCGGACTTGAAGGCAATGGTCACACCGGACGAGAACACCGGATCGAGGAACTCCCCGGCGTTGCCCAGCAACGCGTAGCCGGGCCCCCACAGCGAACTGACGTTGGCCGAATAGCCGGTGATCCGGCGCACCGGCAGCACCGCCCATTCGGCGTTGGCCAGCAGGCGGGTCAGGTTGGGGTCCTCGCCGACGATGGCCTGCAGCTTCTGCAGGTCGTCACCCTCGTAGCGCTCGAAGAACGACGGCTCGGCGACCACGCCCAGCGAACAGCAGCCATTGGAGAACGGGATCGTCCAGTACCAGACGTCGATGTGCTCGGGGTGGGTGGTGATCAGGATCTTGTTGCGGTCGAAGTCGGCTTCGGCCGGAATGTTGTCGCGTACGTGGCAGAAGATCGCGCCACGCACCGGGAAATTGGATGGCGATTCCAGCTGCAGCAGGCGCGGCAGCAGGCGCGCGAAGCCCGATGCGTCGAGGATGAAATCGGCCTCGATGCGGTATTCGCTGCCATCCGGGCGGCGCACGCTCACCGCAGGCTGTTCACCGGGTTCGACCGACAGCACTTCATCACCGAAACGCAGCGTGGTGCCCATGCGCTCGGCGCCGCGTGCCAACACGTTGTCGAAGTCGGCGCGCTGCACCTGGTAGGTGGTACCCCAGCCCGGCGAGAACTTCTTCCGGAAGTCGAAGGCAGTACGCGCTTCACCGTGCACGAAGGCCGCGCCGTTCTTGTACTGGAAGCCGGCCTCGACCACATCCTGCAGCAGCCCGGCTGCTTCGATGTACTCCATGCTCTGCGGCAGCAGGCTTTCGCCGATGGAGAAGCGCGGGAACTGCTGGCGCTCCAGCATCAGCACCTGGCGGCCCTGCTGGCGCAGCATCGCCGCGGCCACGGAGCCGGCCGGGCCTGCGCCGATGATCAGGATTTCAGTGCGTTCGACAGCATCCACAGCAGTACTCATCGGGGCGTCCTTGTTGCTCGATCAGGGGAAGGAAGAAAAGCGGAAGGCGGACTCAGGCCGGCGGCAGGTCATGCGGTGGCGGCCGGAACAGTGGCGAGATCAGCCAGACCAGGCCGATGCCGAACAGCAGGGTCAGGCCGAACGCGCGCAACGCCGGGGTCTGCGACAGGCCAAGCAGGCCGAACGACAGCCAGGTGCTGGCCGCGCCCACGCACACGGCCAGCCATGCACTGGCGTCGCCGCGGTGCTCGATCAGGAAAATGCCGTAGTCGATGCCCATGCCCAGCAGCAGCATCAGTGCCAGCACGTTGAACAGCTGCAGCGGCTGGCCGAACAGGCCCAGCAGGCCCAAGGTCAATGCGCCGGCAATCAGGGTCGGCGCGAACACGCGCCAGGCCTGGCGGCGGTAGCGCAGCCACAGCGCGCCAAACACCAGCACGATGCCGACCAGCAGCAGCCCGCCCATCAGCTTGCGGTAGTGGCCCAGCAGCTGCGAGAAGTCGGCGGTGCGGTCCACCCAGCGCACACCCGGCAGGCCTTCGGCCGCCCCGCGCAGGGTGGCCAGCGCATCGGCGCGCGACAGGTCATCGACCATCACCACGCTGATCATCTGCCCGCCGACCTCGCCCACCCACAGGTGGCGGAACGGCTGCGAGGCCGGCGAGGCCAGGAACGCCTCCGCGGTCAGCGGCGTAGCGGCGAAATCCGGGCGCGGCAGCGGTTCGCCGACCGCCTCGGACACCGCGTCCAGCACGCCCGGTTCCACCTTGGCGGTCAGCGCGGCATCGGCCTGCTGGCGCGCTGGCGACGGCAGCCAGTCGCTGATCGCACGGTAGCCACCAATGCGCTTGTCGTTGGCCAGTACACGCAGGCGTTCGGTCAGCGCTTCTTCGCGCTGCAGCAGCTGTGCGGCGTCACTGCCCTGCACCAGGTAGAACTGCGCCGGGCTGGGCATGCCCAGCAGCTGGCTCAGGCGGATCTGCTGGGCCATCAACGCCGGCGGCGAGGACTGCAGGCTGCGCAGGTCGTCGTTGCTGTTCAGGCGGGCAATGCCGATGGCAGACAGCGCCAGCGTGATCACCACGAACACCGTCACCGGCCGGCGGCCATGCAACCGCGGGAAGCGCTCCAGCGTGTTGCCCAGCCACTGCGAGAAACGGGTCTGGCGGATCTCACCGCCATCCAGCCACGGGAACCAGAAAATCACCGTAAGGAAGGCGGCGGCCAGGCCGACCACCGAGAACAATGCCATCTGGCGCAGGCCCGGGAACGGGGCCAGGCCCAGTGCCAGGTAGGCCAGCGCGCTGGTCAGCAGGGCCAGCCACAGGCCGGGCAGCAGGTGCCGCAGCAGCTTCCAGCGACGATCAGCCGGTTCGGCCTGGCGCGAAGCGAACCAATGGATGCCGTAGTCCTCGGCCACGCCCACCAGCGACGCGCCGAACACCAGGGTGAGCACGTGCACCTTTCCGAACACCAGTACGGTCACCGCCAGCGCCACGCCGCAGCCGATCAGCAACGACGCGGCGACCAGCAGGATCGGCCGCAGCGAACGGAACGCCAGCCACACCAGCAGCAGCACTGCGGCCAGCGAGCCCCAGCCGATCGTGTTGATCTCCTGGTTGGCCTGCACCGCCGCCGCTTCGGCGTGCAGCGGCACACCCGCATGCAGGATTTCCAGCTCTGGCACCGCCGCCCTGGCGGCCAGCCCGGCACGTTCCAGCAGGCCGTCGAGATGGCGCTCGCCGTCAAGCTGGAACGCCGACCCCGGCGTATCGAACTGCAGTACGGCCCAATGCCTGCCCTCGGCTTCGAGCAGGCCATCATCGCCCAGCCGCAACCCCGACCCCTGCGCCTGCTGCTGCCACCATTGCGGCCACAGCGAGAGCGGGTCTTGCCGCCAATCGGTCAGGCGCGGTGCGCCCATCGGACCGTACAGCGCAGCCAACGCCTGCTCGGCCAACGCGCCCGGCTCGCTGCCCTGCAGCTGCACGCGCTGGGCCGGGGTCAGCAGGCGGTCGCGGTACGGCGCGTAGAACGCGCGCGCCTCGTCGAACCAGCCTTCGATCGAACCACTGGGCACCAGCAACGCGCTGTCGGCATCCGCCGCCATCGCCGCAGCGAACGCCGCCTGTGCGCGCTTGGCGGCGGCGCCATCCTTGCTGCCCAGCAGCACCACCACCTGGCGCGAGCTGCCGTCGGCGATGCGCCGGGTGACGTCACTCAACAGGCGGTCATGCGCGTCCTGCGGCAGCAGGGCGAGGATGTCGGTGTCGATCCGCGACTGCTGGCTCCACAGGCGCCATTGCTGCGCACCCAACACCAGCAGGAGCACCAGCCAGGCGATGCCCAGCCAGTGCCACCAGCGCCGCAACCGGTCCGGCCCGTTCGATGCTGCCCCCTCACTCAAAGCGGCGTGCCTCGTCGGCGGCGAGCGTGGCCGGCGCTTCGCTCAGTGCACTGAACTGGATCTGCGTGCGGTCCTTGTTGGCCTCGACGATCTCGACCTGGCGCACGTAGCGGTCACCTTGCAGGGTCAGCGACTGGAACGCCTTGGCCAGCATCGCCGACTTCGGCGTCAGTCGCAGCCGCCAGCCCTGCCCTTCACGGCTGGCCGCCACGTTGAACTGGCCGGACAGCGCCTGCACGTCGCCACTCATCAGCGCGAACATGATCGCGTTCACCGAACGCATCGCCGGCTGCTGCCGTGCATCGAGCTCGACACGGGTGCTGCCATCGCGCTGGCGGCTGAGGATGCGGTCGGCGGTGACCACCACTTCGGAGGGGAACGGCTTGAGCGTGGTCCAGATCACGCCATGCTGGCGCGCGACCACGAACCGGCCCTGCGAGCGCAGCGGGTTCTTGAAGCCGCTGACCTGCTTTTCCTGGCTGAACTGGCCACGCAGCACGTCCGGCCGCGCCACCGCCTGGGTGATCGCATCGATGGCGGGGTCGGCGGCCTGCACCTGCGGTGCGGCAATGAACATCAGCGCGCACAGCAGCACGCTGGAAAGACGGGCAAGCATGTTCACGGCGCAGGCACTCCCAGGCGTTCCCACAGTACCGGCGGGCACTGGTACAGCATTTCCTTGCTGGCCGCGTCCACCGCGACCTGGATGGTCATCGCGCGGGTCAGCACCTGGCCGCTTTCCGCATCAAGGATCTCGTACTCGATCTTCAGCCGGTTCTCCCATTCCACGATGCGCGCAACCACGCGCAGCGCCTGGTTGAACAGCAGCGGGCGCACGTACTTCACCCGGGCATCGACCACCGGCCACAGGTAGCCCGATTCGAGCATCTGCGGGTAGTCGTAGTCATAGCGCCCGAGCAGCGCGCAGCGCGCGATCTCGAAGTACTTGAAGTAGTTGCCATGCCAGACCACGTTCATCGGATCGCAGTCATGGAAGGCGGGGGTCAGCGCAACCTCGCCGACCCGTTCGATGGCCTCATTCACCGGCATACAGCTCCCAACGTTGCGCGCGGATCTCCACCAGCAGTTCCCGCAGTTCGCGATCCAGCGCGCGGTCTTCTTCAACCAGGGCGATGCGCTGCCCCAGGTCGGCGTACATGTCGGCCAGACTGCCATGCAGCTGCGCGTTCAGGCCAACCCGTTCGCGCAGCGCCAGGCCCTGGCGGGCGGCGATCAGCATCGCGGCCACCACCTGTTCAGTCAGCTCGATCACGCGCAGGCAGTCGCGCGCGGCGATGGTGCCCATGCTGACCTTGTCCTGGTTGTGGCACTCGGTGGAGCGCGAAAACACGCTGGCCGGCAGGGTCTGCTTCAGCGCTTCGGCCGTCCAGGCCGACACGCTGATCTGCAGCGCCTTCAGGCCGTGGTTGATGGCCGCGCGCGGGCCCGTGGCCGCCGACAGGTTGGCCGGCAGGCCATGGTTGTAGCGGGCATCGACCACCAGCGCCAACTGGCGGTCGAGCAGATCGGCCACGTTGGCTACGGTGTTCTTCAGGGTGTCCATCGCCAGCGCGATGTGGCCGCCGTAGAAGTGGCCGCCATGCAGGATGCGCTCGCCATCGGCATCGATCAGCGGATTGTCGTTGGCGCTGTTCAGTTCGGTTTCGATCAGCTGGCGCAGGAACGGCAGGGTGTCCTCCAGCACGCCGATCACGTGCGGCGCGCAGCGCAGCGAGTAGCGGTCCTGCAGGCGCTGTTCATTGCGCGGCGGACGCTCGCTGTGCAGGTCGCTGCGCAGACGCGCGGCGATGCGGCCCTGGCCCGGATGCGGCTTGGCCGCGAACAGGGTTTCGTCGAAGTGGTGCGCGTTGCCGTCGCTGGCCAGCACGTTGAACGCGGTCAGGCGCGTGGCCATGCGCGCCAGGTAGTCGGCGCGCTGCCAGGCCAGGCAGGCCAGGCCGGTCATCACCGCTGTGCCGTTCATGATCGCCAGGCCTTCCTTCGGCCGCAGCTTCAGCGGGGTCATGCCGATCTTCGCCAGCACCTCGGCCGCCGGCTGCACGCGGCCATCGTGCAGCACCTCGCGCTCGCCACACAGCACCGCAGCCACGTACGACAGCGGGGTCAGGTCGCCGCTGGCACCGACCGAGCCTTCGGCCGGGATCATCGGCAGCACATCGTGCTGCAGCAGCGTGGCCAGGCCTTCCAGCAGCGGCACGCTGACACCGGACATGCCGCGCACCAGCGATGCCAGGCGCGCGGCCAGCACCGCACGGGTCTCGACCGGGTCCAGGTAGCGGCCCAGGCCGCAGCCATGGTAGGTGTACAGGTGGTGCGGCAGTTCAGCCACCAGTGCCGGCGGGATGTTCACCGTGCACGAATCGCCATAGCCGGTGGTCACACCGTAGATCACGCCATCCTCGCGCAGCAGGCGGTCAAGGAAGTCGGCACCGCGCTGGATGTGTGCGCGGAACGCCGGCGCGTCGCTCAGTGCGCCCTCGCACTGGCGCTGGGCCAGGGCAACCACGTCTTCGATGGTCAACGGTGCATCGCCAAAGCGGCACACGGGTACGGCGTCAGTCGTCATGCGGAGCCTGATCCCAGAAGGGGAAGAAATTGAACCAGTCCAACGGGGACTGGATGACCTGGAGTTCCAGCCAGCGCGCGAAGCGCTGTGCCTGTTCGGCAAGTGCCGCGTCGCGCGAGCCACGCGGCAGCACGATGCGTTCGGCGAATTGTTCAAATGCCACGCGATAGCCCTCGCCCTGGTGCAGGCAGGCCATGGTGTAGACCGGGCAGCCCAGCGCCGCGGCCAGCACATAGGCGCCGATCGGGAATGGCGCGCGATGGCCGAGGAAATCGGCGGTGACGCTGCGGCCGCCCTGCACCGGCGTGCGGTCGCCGACGATGGCGACGAAGCCACCGGCCGCCACGCGCTCGGCCAGCATCACCGCGGTGGCCGGCCCCATTTCGGTCACCTGCACCAGCTCCACCGCCGCCAGCGGGTCCAGCCGCTGCAGCAGGCGGTTGAAGCGCTGCGCATGCGCCGTATGCACCAGCACGGTGATGCGGAACCCCGGCACCTGTTCGGCCAGCACCTGGCACAGTTCCAGGCAGCCGATGTGCGCGGTGAGGATCAGACCGCCTTCGCGGCGCGCGATCTTCTGCAGCACCAGGTCGCGGTGCAGGTGAATACGGTTGGCCGGGTAGCGCCCGCCCAGGCCGAGGATCTTGTCCAGCATCGTGTCGGCGAAGGCGAAGAAGTGGCACAGGCTGTCGCGCCGGGTCGGCGCGCGGCCGAGCACACCGCTGTATGCCTGCAGCCGCTGCAGGTACTGCATCGAGGCCTGTCGCCCCACACGGTTGCCCAGCCAATGGCAGGCCACCACCGGCCACGCGCACAGGCGGAATGGCCAGCGCCCGAACCAGCGGTGCACCCAGCACAGGAACAGCACGCCGGCCACCGACGTCGATTCGCCGATATCGGCCCAGTGCGGGGCATCCTGCGCGGTCGCCATCTCAGCGCTGCCCCTGCAGGCGGCGCCACAGCAGCCGCGGTGCGCGCCAGAGCATGCCGAAGAACAGGCGGGTGTGCATGCGGCTGATGCGCACGTTGTCGCGCCACACATCGAAGTGCGACACGCCATCGGCGGGATAGGTCACGCGCGTGGCCAGGTGCTCGACCGGCAGCTGGCGCCAGTACAGGCGCACCATCACTTCAGTATCGAAATCCATGCGCCGGCCGATGGTCTCTTCACCGATCAGGCGCAGCACCGGTGGCAGTGGATACACCCGGAAGCCGCACATGGTGTCGCGCAGGTGCAGCGACAGCGTGTTGATCCAGACCCAGACGTGGGTGGCGTAGCGGCCATACAGGCGTGCCTTGGGAACACTGGCGTCGTAGGCCGGAATGCCGCAGATCACCGCGTCGGGATGCACACGCGCGGCCTCGATGAAGCGTGGCAGGTCAGCGGTATCGTGCTGGCCGTCTGCGTCGATCTGCAGCACGTGGCTGTAGCCACGCGCGCCGGCTTCAGCAAAACCGGCCAGCATCGCCCCACCCTTGCCCTGGTTGGCGCCCAGGCGCAGCAGGTCAACGCCCTGGCGCTGTGCCAGCGTGCGCAGCACCGCCGCGCACGCCTCATGCGAACCATCGTCGACCAACAGGCAAGGCAGGCCAGCGGCCTGCACACCGTCGACCACCGCCACGATGGCGTGCTCGTGGTCGTAGACGGGAATCACCACCAGTGGCGCGAACGCGGCACCGGCAACGGCCGGGTCAGTCCGCATCGGCGAAGACCACCTTGCCGCTGGCATGCACACCGTGGCTGGAGGTATAGCGGAAGGCCAGCACGTTGCGTGCGGCATCCCAGTCCAGCTGCAGGGTCAACTCATCGCCGGGGCGGGCCACGTGCTGGAACTTCACCGCGTCCATGCGCAGGAACGCGCGCGGCATCGCAAATGCCTGGCGGCCGAAACGCATCGCCCAGTCCAACTGCGCAACACCGGGCAGGATCGCCGCCTGCGGGAAGTGGCCCTGGAACGGCCGCAGCGCCGGGTCGAGGGTCATGCGCAGCGTGGCGCTGGCGGCGTCGCGGCGGTCCCAGACCGGCACCGGCATCAGTGGCTGGAACAGCGCCGCCAATGCCGCCTGGGTCACCTTGCCCTGCGCGTTGATCGGCAACGCCTGCACCAGGCGCCAACGGCGCGGCCGGGTCACCGCGTCATGCGCATGCGCCAGACGCGCGCCCAGGCGTTGGCCCAGCGCACGGCGCGCGGCGTCGCCGCCCTCCAGCAGCGCCGGATCGGCCGGAACCACCACGGCGGCCAGCTGCTCGCGCTGCCCGGGAAGCACCAGCACGCGCACGTCATCCACTTCGGCGTCTTCGCGCAGCGCGCGTTCCAGCGCATCCAGCGAGACGCGGCGCTCTTCGATCTTGACGATGCGGTCGGCGCGGCCCAGCAGCCGGAAACGGCCATCGGCCAGGGCTTCCACGCGGTCCTGGGTGCGCCACCAGCCGGGGGTTTCCAGATGCGCCGAGGCCACCGCCAGGCAGCCGTCGTCGATCCGCCACTGCACACCCGGCAGCGGCTGCCACGGCGGCAGGTCGGTGTCCCAGCGGCGCCAGGCGATACCGCCGGTCTCGCTGCTGCCATAGACCTCGGTCGGGGCCACGCCCAACCACTGCCGCACGTGTCGCGCCGCGTCCTCCGGCAGCGGGCCACCGGAGGAGAACACCGCGCGCAGGCGGCCATGCAGGCTGGCCCAGTCGAGCTGCTCGGGCAGGCGCTTGAGATGGGCCGGCGTCGCCACCAGCACCGTGTCGGTACCGGCCAGCGCACCCACCAGGTCTTCGTGGAAGAACCGACGCGGATGGATCAGGCGGCCGGCGGCCAGCGGCCACAGCACGCGGAACAGCAGCCCGTAGATGTGCTGGTGGGACACCGTGCCGTGCACCTGCGCGCCATCCAGCTGCGCACCGAACGCGGCCTGCAGCGCTTCCACCTCGCGCGCCAGCTGGTCCAGGCGCTTGCCGATCGCACTGGGCTGGCCGGTGCTGCCGGAGGTGAACACGCACAGCTCGCAGGCGCGCTCGTCCAGCGCCTGCAGTTCGTCGTCCAGTGTGGCGTCCAGCGCCGCCAGCGGGCGGTAGTCGGCCGGTACGTCGCCCGCGAAACCGCTCACCTGCGGCTGCAGCGCCTGCAGCGTGGCCGGCAGGTTGTCAGCGGCCAGGAACACCCGCTTGCCGGCATGCCAGGCGCCGAACAGCGCCGCAGCGAAGGCCACGGCGTCATCGAAATACAGGGCCCAGTCGCGGCCTTCAGCCGCCGCAAAGGCGGCGCGCCAGCCCCGTACGCGCTGGCGGAAGCAGGCGTGGTCAACCATGTCTCCGTCGCACAGGCCGACGCTGCGCTGCGGCCGCGCCTCCAGCAGCAGCCGGTCCAGGGCAATCCACTCAGCCATGCGCGTGCGCCGCCTTCACCCGCCGCCGCACCAGCCACTCACCTGCGAACAACACGCCCATCATCACGTACGCCAACAATCCGTTGTAGAGCATCCAGACCCGGTCCGACGCGTACAGCGCGGTCAGCAGGGCCAGGCTGCCGTTGAGAACGAAGAAGCCACACCACACCTGGGTGACGCGGCGGGTATAGGCCACCGCGAACGGGGGCAGGTCCGGTTCCTGCAGCCGTGCCAGGCGCTCCACCAACGGCGGCCCGAAGCGCAGGCTGGTGCCGAACACCGCCAGCATCACCGCATTGACCAGCGCCGGGTACAGCTTCAGCGGCAGGGCCTGGTTGAGCACGGTGGCCAGCACCGCCAGCAGGCCGGTGCCGGCGGCGGCGGCCCACCACAACGGCTGGCGCGTGCTCAGCGCACGCAGCAGGGCCAGGGTGAACAGCAGCAGCGACAGCCAGCGCGGCTCGAAGCGGCCCATCGCCAGGTACACCAGCAGCGGGTAGGCAAGCGAAATCGCTGCCACCACGACGGTACGTGCGCGAGCCATGGCGAAGCCGCCGGCGCTGCGGTCAGGCGGCTGCCTGGTCCGGCAGCAGTCCATACACGACATCAACGATGTCCTGCACGGTGCGCACGGCCTTGAACGCTTCCGGCTGCAGGTTGCGGCCGAGCAGTGGCTTGAGCTGCACGATCAGGTCGACCGCATCGATGCTGTCGATGTCCAGGTCGTCGTAGAGCCGGGCCTCGGGGGTGATCCGGGCGGTTTCAATCTCGAAGCTGTCGGTCAGGATGCTGACGATGCGTTCGAACAGTTCATTCTTGGTCATGGCTATTCCTGGCGCCGTTACGACTGGCGGGCGGCGACGAACTCGCCGAGCGCGCGCACGCTGGAGAAATGGCGACGGGTTTCTTCCGAATCGGCCGAGAGGCTGACACCGTACTTCTTCTGCAGCGCCAGGCCCAGCTCCAGCGCGTCGATCGAATCCAGGCCGAGGCCCTCGACGAACAGCGGCGCGGTCGGATCGATGTCCTCCGGCGTGATGTCCTCCAGCGAAAGGGAGGAAATGATCAATTCCTTGATCTCGTGCTCAAGTGCTTGCACGGGGCGGATCTCCAGACAGGTCGAAATAACGAGAAAGGTGCTCGGTGACGCGGCGGGCTGCCAAGGCATCCCCCCTTGGCGAGTCGTCATCGGCCAGGAAGGGCGCGATCGGGATATCTTCGCCGATCTGCAGCCGAACGTGAAAGCGACGTGAGGGGACACGATACCACTTCTGTCCCTTGGTCAACGTGGGCGGGGTGCAGGTGATCCGCACCGGGGTGATGTCCAGCCGGCCACGGACGGCGATGTTGGCGGCCCCGCGCTGCAGCCGCGGCGGCTGGCCCGGCACGCTGCGGGTGCCTTCGGGGAAGATCACCAGGGTGCCGCCGGCGTGCACCGCCGCCACGCAGTCATCGACCAGGCCAGCGCCATCGTCATTGGAGATGTAGCCGGCCGCCCGCACCGGACCGCGCATGAACGGGTTGCAGGCCACGGCCCGTTTCACCACGCAATCGGCGTTGGGCAGCAGCGAGATCAGGCAGACCACGTCGATCAGGGTCGGGTGATTGGCCAGCACCAGCAAACCGTCGCGCTGCAGGCGTTCACCGCCCTCGATCTGGTAGGTCATCACCCCCAGCGCGCGCATCAGGCGCAGATGGCTGGCAAAGGCAACCTGAACCACGCGGCGGGCCCGGCGGCGACGGACCACCGGGTCGCGCATCAGCAGCAGCACCGGCATCACCAGCACGCCCAGCAGCAGGCCGCCCATGCCGAATGCGGCAAAGCTCAGGCCGGTGCCGAGCACCCGCCAGGCATGATCGAGACGGCGCAGCGCCTCAGCCACGGCGCCCCCAGCGCCAGCGCTGGCCCTGGGCCACGTGCTCAAGCGCCGGCGCACCGGACAGCAGGAAGCGGTGCAGGTCCAGCGCGTGCGGCAGCGCGCCCGGGGCGGTGGCAGGGGCCTCCGGCGCCGCTTCCCACTGCAGGGAGAGGGTCGGCTGGCCCGGCATCGGCGCCGTCAAACGCCAACACCAGGCAAAGAACGGGTCGGGTTCGTCGGCGAACGTCGAGTAAATCTCGGGAAGGCGCGACTCATACACCACGACCCGCACTTCGCGGGCGCCATCGGCGAGCAGACCGGCCGCTTCCAGACAGGCGGTCTCGACCGTGGCCTGGCCGGCGGCCAGCGCCAGGTAGTTGCCACGGTGGCCGCGCGCGATCGAGTACAACGCCGCGATCGCGTTGTGCACCGACAGGCCGAACCCCGTCGGTGACAAGGGCTGATCACTGGCCAGCGCCCCCAGCAGCTCCATCGAACGGGCCACGTCGCCGTGGCGGCTGGCGAACACCAGCGGGACCTGGTTGTCCGCCCCCTGCCCATCCTCGCACCAGCAGGCAGCCTGGATCGCCATCCGGCCCAGCCGCTCGATGCGGCGGCGCTGCATTGCCGGGATCTCGGCCAACGCCGGCGTGTCTTCGCCAACCGGCGGATACGGCGCATCGGCCCAGCCCAGCCACTGGCTACGCTCGCTCAGGCCGGGCGCCCAGGCAGCCCAGTCGACGATGGAGAATTCGATCATTTAGCGAAGGTGCTTCAACGGGAGAACAATAGGCACGAGCCATTACGGCGACGCGCGGCGGCCCCCCATTCCTGCAGCCGTGCGTCCGTCCAGGACGTCGCCGGCCGCCCCCCTGGCTGCCGGAAAGGAGCGCACGCTAGCACGTCCTGCACGGGGTGTGCAGGTTTCACATTCCCCAACACGGGAGCCGGCACCGGCGGCCCCCGCTTCAATCGATCAGTGGTAACCGGTATCGGCGTGCACCTTGCCGCGGAACACCCGGTACGACCACGCCGTGTAGCCGAGGATGACCGGCAGCAGAATGACCAGCCCGACCAGGGTGAAGCCCAGCGAGGAGGCCGGCGCGGCGGCCTGCCACAGGGTCATCGACGGTGGCAGCAGGTAGGGCCACATCCCCAGCACCAGGCCGAGGAAGCCGAGTACGAACAGGGCCAGGCTGAGCAGGAACGGCGGCAGGTCACGGCGCGGGTGGGTGGCACTGCGCCACAGCGCAGCGGCTACCGCCAGGGTCAGCAGCGGCACCGGCGACAGCCACCAGAAGTTGCCGTCGCTGAACCAGCGCGCCATCAACCGCGAATCGAGGAACGGCAGCCAGCTGCTGACCAGGCCCATCGCCGCGATCACCGCCACCACCAGCGGCCGGGTCATCTGCCGCGCCAGCGCCTGCACGCGCCCTTCGGTCTTCAGGATCAGCCAGGTGCTGCCCAGCAGCGCATAGCCGGCCACCAGCGCGGCACCGGTCAGCATCGCGAACGGGCTGAACCAGGCGAACGGCCCGCCCTGATAGACACCGTCCACCAGCGGGATGCCCTGCACCAGGGTGCCCAGGATCACGCCCTGGGCGAACGTCGCCAGCAGCGAACCGAGGCCGAACGCCACGCTCCACAGCCGGCGTGACCGATGTGCCTTGAAGCGGAATTCAAAGGCCACGCCACGGAACACCAGCGCCACCACCAGCACCAGCACCGGCAGGTACAGCGCCGACAACAGCACCGCATAGGCCCTGGGGAAGGCCGCCAGCAGGCCGGCACCACCCAGCACCAGCCAGGTCTCGTTGCCGTCCCAGATCGGCGCGGCGGTGTTCATCATCAGGTCCAGCTGCTCCTCGTCCTCGGCGAAGGGGGCGAGGATGCCGATGCCAAGCACGAAGCCGTCCAGCACCACGTACATCAGCACGCCGAAGCCGATCACCGCGAACCACGCCACCGGCAGCCAGGTCATCAGGTCCATGTCAGCGCTCCTCCAGCGGTTCGTCGGCTGCCGACAGCGGGCGCGCCGGGGTGTGGCTGCCGTGGTCCAGCGACGGCCCTTCGGCGTAGGGCTGCGGTCCGTGGCGCAGGATCTTCACCAGGTACCAGATGCCCCAGCCGAACACGAAGGCATAGCCAACCACGTAGACACCCAGCGACAGCGCGGTCATCCACGCGCTCTGCGGGCCGACCGCATCGGCGGTGCGCAGCAGGCCATACACCACCCATGGCTGGCGCCCCATCTCGGTGACGAACCACCCCGACAGCAGCGCGATGAAGCCGCTGGGCAGCATCCAGTTCCAGCCGCGCAACAGCCATGGCGAATCGAGCAGCTTGTTGCGCCACAGCTGGAAGGCCGACACCCAGGCCAGCAGCAGCATCAGCGTGCCCAGCCCGACCATGATGCGGAAGGCAAAGAACACCGGCGTCACCGGCGGCCGCTCGCTGGCCGGTACCGCGGTCAGCGGGTCGAAGGTGCCGTCCAGGCTGTGGGTCAGGATCACGCTGCCCAGCTTCGGGATGGCCACTTCGAAATCGTTGCGCTCCTCCTTCTCGTTGGGCAGCGCGAACACCACCAGCGGTACGCCCTCGCCTTCCCGGGTCTCATGCCAATGCGCTTCCACCGCCGCGATCTTCATCGGCTGGTGCTTGAGCGTGTTCAGGCCATGCATGTCGCCGACGAAGATCTGCACCGGCACGGTCAGCGCGGCGAATGCCACAGCGGCGATCAGCATGCGCCGGCCCGCTTCCACGTGCGTGCCCCTGCGCAGGTACCACGCACCCACGCCACCAATCACGAAACAGGTGGTGATGAACGAGCCCAGCGCCATGTGCGCGAGGCGGTAGGGGAACGAGGGATTGAACACCACCTGCCACCAGTCCACCGGATGCACGATGCCGTTGACCATCTCGTAGCCGGCCGGCGTGTGCAGCCAGCTGTTGGACGACAGGATCCAGAACGTGGAGAACAGCGTGCCCAGCGCAACCATGCAGGTGGACAGGAAATGCAGGCGCGGCGAGACCCGGCCCCAGCCGAACATCATCACGCCGAGGAAGCTGGCTTCCAGGAAGAACGCGGTCAGCACCTCGTAGGTCAGCAGCGGGCCGATGACCGTGCCGGCCACCTCGCTCAGCCGCGGCCAGTTGGTACCGAACTGGAAGGCCATGACGATGCCGCTGACCACGCCCATGCCGAACGACACCGCGAAGATCTTCTGCCAGAAGAAGTACAGCTCGCGCCACACGGGCAGCCTCGTGCGCAGCCAGCGCCACTCGATGAAGGCCAGCCAGCTGGCCGTACCGATGGTGAAGGCGGGGAACAGCACGTGGAAACTGATGACGAATCCGAACTGGATCCGGGACAACAACAACGCGTCCAAGGGACGCCTCCTGCCTGCGACCGGTGGGATACCGGACCACTTTAGGAGGATTTCGTTAAGACGGGATGCGACCGGGTGACGCGCTGCTTCACTTTGTCGCAGGGGTCAACCGTTCTGGTAGCTGCCAACCCTGGTTGGCACACACGCCCAAGCGCCGACCAAGGTCGGCATCCACCCACCGCGATTGGAGGGGCCCCTTGCCCGGCGGGTGCCTCAGTGCCAGAAATACCAGGCCGCCGCAGCCAGCAGGGCGCCAAACAACAGCACCTGCACCACCACATAACCCACGCCACCGTCGCGCGACTCAGCGGCAATGCGCTTCTGCAGCGCCTCGCTCACATCCGGCGTGTCTTCCTGCTGCGCCTGCTCACGCAACGCCTGTGCCAGCGCGCGCGCTTCCGCATCGCGAGGGTCGGTCGGTGGGTTCACAGCAGCTCTCCGGCGGTGGCATGCCGCGTCAGTTCCTGCTTCATGGTCTGGCGCGCGCGGTGCAGGTGGCTCTTGATGGTACCGCGCGCCAGCCCGGTCACCTGTTCGATCTCGGCCAGATCGAAATCCTCCAGGTAATGCAGGCCGACGATCAGGCGCTGCGGCGGACTCAGCCGTTCCAGTGCCGCGCTGAGCTGGCGCCCGGCCTGCAGCGCCTCGCTCAACTCGGCGGGCCCGGGGCCTTCATCGCCGATGCCCAGTTCCTCCGGCGCCTCCACCGCCACCATCCACTGCGCTTCCAGTCGCCGCCGGCGCAGGTGCTGCAACGCCGTGGTGTAGGCCACCCTTGAGACCCAGGTGCGCAGCGAGGATTCAAAGCGGAACCGGTGCAGCTGGCGGAATACCGCCAGGAAGGTTTCCTGCAGCAGGTCGGCCACCTGGTCGCGGTCGCCGACCATCCGCCCGATCAGATGCGCGCAGGTACGTTGATGGGCCTGCACCAGCTGCGCGAACGCCGGTTGCGAGCCGTCGATGATGGCGATGACCAGGGCGCGGTCGTCGCCCGCGTCCAGCGAGGGCTCAACGCGGACATCGCGGCGGCGTCCCCGCCATGCAGCCAATGCTCCGCCCAGCAGGCTCATGCGCGGGGCGCCCCCTGTGCCCGTGGCATGCCTGCCTCAGCCCTTGCGCGCGGCAGGCCGGGTGAAGTGCCAGGCCAGCAGCTGGCCGAGGCCGGCACTGCCGACCAGCGCGGCAGCGGCACCAAAGGTCAGGTCGCGGGCCCCGATGGCTTCCAGCAGGGCCATGGCCAGGGCCAGGCAGACCAGGCTGATGCCCCAGCGCAACGCACCCTGGCGGCGGCGCTCTTCTTCCAGCACGGCCAGCGAGCGGATCACTTCCTCCGGTACGTGCGGGGCCACCAGCTTGCTGCGCGCGCGCGCATCGGCAATGGCATGGATCGCGTAGGCGATGCAGATGAATAGGGTGATCGGGATCAGTTCCTGCATGGTCGAGCTCCTGTTCGATGGATGATGCGGGTTCAGGAGAATGGATGCGCGACCACGGCAACCGGTTGCACTAGCTGTCCGCCGACGTTTCGCTGGCGCCGGTCGTGTCCGCCGGGTCGGGGAAATAGGTCTCCACCTGAAAATCCAGCTGCAGGTCCGTCATCAGCCGCAGCAACTGCGGATCCAGCTCGAAACCCGCCCATGCCGTCTTTCCAAAGATGCCAACACGCAGGCCGATCCCGGCCCCCTCCTGCAGCAGTTCCCTGATCACGTCGGCGCGTGCCCGCAGGAGATCGATCAACGCCGGCCAGGCATCCATCAGCCAACCGTCCTTTCCCCTCTGCAGTACGAACACCACGCGGGTCGCCGCATGAACCCGGATCAAGGTACCGTCGCGATCCCGATATCCGGTCCCGACATCACGGGAAAACGCCGGTTCCAGATCCAGCCGGGCGGCAATTCCGGCGCCGGCCTCTGTCGGGTGCTGCACGCCCAGAGAGATCCTGTAGTCGTAGCAGTACATATCGGTTCCATCCGAACGGAATGACCATCATGCCGCACACGCCGTCGCAGCGACCCGGGCGGTGCCTTTTTGCCGATTCCGCTGCCATGACCTGTGGCCCCTGCCCCCGGCCCGGACGGCTGCTACCCTTGCCCGGTTTCCTCTTCTGGTGCCGTCCGCCCATGTCCCGAGTGCTGCCCCTGTCCCTCCTGCTGTCGGCCGTGCTGGCCGCACCGGCCGCGCATGCCGCGCCGACGCCGATCACCATCGAACAGGCCATGGCCGACCCGGACTGGATCGGTCCGCCGGTCGAGAAGGCCTGGTGGTCGTGGAACAGCCAGCAGGTGGAATACCAGCTCAAGCGCAACGGCAGCCCGGTGCGCGACACCTTCCGCCAGCCGGTGGCCGGCGGCGTGGCCGCGCAGGTGGCCGATGACCAGCGCGGTACCCTGGACGTCGCCGATCCGGTCTACGACCGCAGCCGCAGCCGCAGCGCCTTCGTGCGCAATGGCGATGTGTTCGTGCGCGACCTGCGCAGTGGCGCGCTGACCCAGCTGACCCGCAGCAACGAGCGCGCGGGCAATGTGAACTTCGCGGCCGACAACGGCGTGATCTGGCGCGTCGGCCAGAACTGGTTCCACTGGACCGCCGCCAGCGGCGTGCAGCAGGTGGCCAGCCTGAAGGCCGAGAAGGACCCGCGCACGCCGCCGAAGGCCGACGTGCTCCGCGACCAGCAGCTGCGCACGCTGGAAACCCTGCGCCGCGACCGCGAGCAGCGCGAGGCATTGAAGGACCAGGACCAGCGCTGGCGCCAGGCGGATCCGACCCGCGCACCGGGCCCGGTCTACCTGGGCGCCGACGTCGAGATCGGTGACAGCGTGCTGTCGCCGGACCTGACCCACCTGATCGTGGTGACCAAGCCGAAGGACTTCGACGACGGCCGCACCAGCAAGATGCCGCTGTACGTGACCGAGTCGGGCTACGAGGAAACCGAGGACACCCGCACCCGCGTCGGCCGCAACGGCTTCGAGCCACACACCCTGTGGTACGTGGACGTGCGCACCGGCAAGGCCGAGAAAGTCTCGCTGTCCGGCCTGCCGGGCATCAGCACCGACCCGCTGGCCGAACTGCGCCGCAAGGCCGGCAAGGATGCACTGAAGGGCGAGCGCAGCGTGCAGGTGATGAGCGACTTCATGGGCGGCGGCATCCGCTGGAGCGCCGACGGCCAGCAGGCCGCGGTGATGCTGCGTGCCAACGACAACAAGGACCGCTGGATCATCAGCGTCAACGCCGCCGACGGCCGCGTTCAGAACCGCCACCGCCTGACCGACAACGCCTGGATCAACTGGGGCTTCAACGATTTCGGCTGGATGGCCGATGGCCGTACGCTGTGGCTGTTGTCCGAGGAATCGGGCTTCTCGCACCTGTACACCCAGGCCGGCACCGCCAAGCCGCAGGCGCTGACCAGCGGCAAGTGGGAAACCTCGGCACCGGTGCCGTCGGCCGATGGCAAGGGCTTCTACTTCCTGTGCAACCAGCAGGCGCCGCATGATTACGAAGTCTGCGCGGTCGACACCGGCAACCGCCAGGTGCGCGAGCTGACCAGCCTCAACGGCGTGGAAGACTTCTCGCTGTCGCCGGACGGCCAGCAGCTGCTGGTGCGCTACTCCGGCGCCTACCTGCCGCCGCAGTTGGCGGTGCTGCCCAGTGCCGGTGGCCAGGCGCGCGTGCTGACCGACACCCGCACCGCCGACTACAAGGCACGCCAGTGGATCCAGCCGAAGCTGGTGGCAGTGCCGTCCAAGCATGGTGCCGGCGTGGTCTGGGCCAAGTACTACGAACCGGAGAACAAGGAACCGGGCCGCAAGTACCCGATCGTGATGTTCGTGCACGGCGCCGGCTACCTGCAGAACGTGCACCAGCGCTACCCGGCCTATTTCCGCGAGCAGATGTTCCACAACCTGCTGGTGCAGAAGGGCTACATCGTGCTGGACATGGACTACCGCGGCAGCGAGGGCTACGGCCGCGACTGGCGCACGGCGATCTACCGCAACATGGGCCACCCGGAACTGGAAGACTACAAGGACGGCCTGGACTGGCTGGTCGACACCCAGCAGGGTGACCGCGACCACGCCGGCATCTACGGCGGTTCCTATGGCGGCTTCATGACCTTCATGGCGCTGTTCCGTGCGCCGGGCACCTTCAAGGCCGGCGCCGCGCTGCGCCCGGTGGTGGACTGGCACAACTACAACCACGGCTACACCAGCAACATCCTCAACACCCCGGACATCGACCCGGAGGCGTACCGCGTGTCCTCGCCGATCGAGTACGCACAGAACCTGCAGGACAACCTGCTGATCGCCCACGGCATGATGGATGACAACGTGTTCTTCCAGGACTCGGTGAACCTCACCCAGCGCCTGATCGAACTGCACAAGGACAACTGGTCGATCGCCCCGTACCCGCTGGAACGCCACGGCTATGTGCGTGCCGATTCCTGGCTGGACCAGTACAAGCGCATCCTCAAGCTGTTCGAGCAGAACCTGAAGTGAGCAATGCCGCAGCCACGATCCGGATCGTGGCTGCGGTCATCCTGGATGACCGCGGCCGGGCGCTGGTGGTGCGCAAGCAGGGTGCGCGCCGCTTCATCCAGCCCGGTGGCAAGCCCGAACCCGGCGAGGCGCCCCTGCAGGCGCTGGCCCGCGAGCTGGACGAGGAACTGGGCGTGCAGCTGCGCGCCGATGCCGCCATCGCGCTGGGCACGTTCGAGGACTGGGCTGTGAACGAGCCCGGCCACCGCGTGCAGGCACAGGCGTGGTGGGTGCAGGTGGACGGTGCGCCGCAGGCGCGCGCCGAAATTGCCAAACTGGCCTGGGTGCCGCTGCAACCGCCGCATGGCCTGCCCTTGGCACCCTTGAGCGAACACCATATCCTGCCGGCCGTCGCCACCCGGGCGACGGCCCGCTGAGCAGGCGGGCGCCGACTGCAAGGACATCGGATGTCAATGTCGATCCCGTCGATCCCCTCGCCGCTTTCCCCGGCCTATCACGCCTGGGTGCGCCCGGTCGCACAGGCTTCGTTCTGGCTGTCACTGCTGCTGACGATCTACTTCGTGCTGCAGGGACTGGTGCTGTGGCCGCTGCAGAACCTCAGGCTGTGGCGCCTGGTGGAAAGCGAAGTGCAGCAACAGCAGCTGCACAGCCTGGTCTGGCTGCTGGCGCACCCGGTGGCCGCGTCAATGGTCGTCGCGCTGTTGTGCCTGGCCTCGACCGTGTCCAGCTGGGGCCTGCTGCGTGAACGTCGCTGGGGCCTGTGGAGCTTCGTGGTACTGCTGCTGCTGAGTGCCCTGACCAACTTCGCAGCCGCCTGGTGGCTGGACCTGTTCATGGGCGACTTCATTCCGCTGCTGGCCGATGACCCGGCCCTGCTGCAGGAGCTGCAGCTGAAACGCTGGCTGATCACGCTGACCGTGGTCGGCATGTCGTTCGTGCTTCTCGGCCTGCAGGGCTGGCTGGCCTGGCGACTGCTGCGCCCCGACGTGCGCGCGCGCTTCCACTGAGTTCTGCCGGGCGTGGGCCAGGGCCTCCGGCAGCACCCGGCGTTTGCCTTTGATCGTCAAGGAGACGACATGCTCTCACGCGCACCGTACCGCCACTGGCTGGCCTGGGCGTTGCTGCTGGCCACGCCGGTGGCCGCGGCACAGTCACCGCAATGCGGCCTGTTCGAGGCCGACGAAGGCAGCAGCACGCTGCGTGTCAGCTCATCCAACCGCGGCGAGCAGAAGCACTTCGGCAGCGCACCGACGCCGGTCGCGTTCCAGCAGATCGACGGAAAGCTGCAGCTGGTGAACCTGGAGTACGGCCTGCCCAGCGTGCTGCAAGTGCGCGATCGGGGCCGCACGGTCGAGGTGGATGGCACGGTCTACACCCTGCAGGCCCCCGCACAATGCGCCGCAGCCGCCACCCCGGCTGAAGGCAGCTGCCTGGCCGATGCGGCGGCGTGCCTGGACAACCGTCGCGAAGCGACCCCGACCGTGCTGGCAGCGGCTTGCCGGGAGGGCGTGCCCGGCATGTGCCTGCAGTTGGCCGATCGCTGGCATGACGAGGCCAGGGCGCCGGCCACGCCGGATGAGGCGCAGCAACAGGCCATCCTCGATACCGCACTGGCCGGCATCGAACTGCCTGTGCCGTGCCGGAATGGCGGCTTCAGCAACGAGACACCGGCCTGTGCAGCGGCGCTGGAAGCGGATCCGGCGCTGCAGGAGCAGATCGTCAAGGCCGCGATGGGTGCGGCGATGGTTGAAGCGGTGAGCTCCGTGCTGTCACCCTCCACGCCGGTGGTGGTGCCGGCCGCGCAGCGCCAGCAGCTGTTGCAGTTGTGCCAGCAGGTCGGCCATGGCGGCTTCTGCAGCCGCGTGGCCGAGCTCTCGTGGGAATCCGGCGACCCCTTGCAGGCGGTGCAGGCACTGGCCACAGCGTGCGCGCCCGGCAAGGACAGCGCCGCCTGTGAGCGCCTGCCTGCGTTGCGGGCGCTGGGCGCCTCGTTGCGGCCGCAGCCGGCTACGGCGCTGCCCTGCGGTACCTTCCGCGCCGCAGGTGGCCTGATGGATACGCTGGACTTCGGCGATGCGGGACGGGTCGGCATCGGCTGGGACAGCCAGCTGCGTGCCCGTGTCGAAGAGGGCGACATCCGCATCCGCCACGACAAGGGCGGCGACTTCGTGCTGCGGCCGTTGCCCGGGGGCCAGCTGCTGGGCCTGGACACGTGGACACGCTTCCAGGTGTTCGTGCCGACCGGCGAGGGCGCGAGCACCTGCAGCCCGCCGAAACACTACACGGTGCTGCCGCTGCCGCAGGACTGCCCACTGGCGCTGGCCAACGAGGACGGCGCCGACGCCTGCTGTGCGCAGGGCAAGCTGCAGGGCTGCAACATACTCGGCAACCGGCTGGCGCTGTCCGGGCACTGGCTGCAGGCCGCAGAGCACTACACCACGGTCTGCCGCGCCGGCGTCCGCGAAGGGTGCGAGAACCTGGTCACCGCGCAGGGCAATGGGGCGGACGTGGATGCACGCGCCATCCTGGGGCAACTGTGCGAGGCCGACCGCAGCGGCCTGCATGTGGCCTGCGATGTGCTCGGAACCCAGAACTGGGAGCTGATCACGCTGGGCGGTGCCCTGCAGAAGGCGGTTGATGAAGCGGCCCTGGACGACGCTCCGGCGCCGCGCACTACCAACCGCAAGCGCTGAGCCTGCCAGGGCCTGTCCGCGGCGTTGGCCGGGCCCTGCGGTAAAGTACGCGCCATGAACGAATTCGAGCGCGTTCGCGCCTACCTCACCGAGCTGCAGGACCGCATCTGTGCGGCGATCGAGGCCGTCGATGGCCGGGCCCGCTTCCAGGAAGACCTGTGGCAGCGTGCCGAGGGCGGTGGCGGGCGTACCCGCGTGCTGCGCGACGGTGCGGTGTTCGAGCAGGCCGGCATCGGCTTCTCCGACGTGGCTGGCAGCCGCCTGCCACCGTCAGCCTCGGCCAACCGCCCGGAACTGGCGGGCGCCTCCTGGCGCGCCACCGGCGTGTCGCTGGTGTTCCACCCGCTCAACCCGTACGTGCCGACCACCCATGCCAACGTGCGCTTCTTCCAGGCGCAGCGCGACGGCGAAGTGGTGGCCAGCTGGTTCGGCGGCGGCTTCGACCTGACCCCGTTCTACCCGTTCGACGAGGACGTGCAGCATTGGCACCGGGTCGCACGCGACCTGTGCACGCCGTTCGGCGAAGAACGCTATGCCGCGCACAAGCGCTGGTGCGACGAATACTTCTTCCTGCGCCACCGCAATGAAACGCGCGGCGTCGGCGGCCTGTTCTTCGATGACCTGCACGGCGACTTCGAGCGCGATTTCGCTTATCTGCGTGCGGTCGGCGATGGCTTCCTCGATGCGTACCTGCCGATCGTGCAGCAGCGCAAGGACGCCCTTTACGGCGAGCGCGAACGCGAGTTCCAGCTGTACCGCCGCGGCCGCTACGTGGAATTCAACCTGGTCTACGACCGCGGTACCCTGTTCGGGCTGCAGAGCGGTGGCCGCAGCGAAAGCATCCTGATGAGCCTGCCACCGCGGGTGCGCTGGGAATACGGCTTCTCGCCCGAACCGGGCAGCCCCGAATCGCGCCTGGCCGACTATCTGGTGCCGCGCGACTGGGTCTGAGGGGTGCCGTCGCGCGGGGCGTGGGCTCGGCGCTGGTCAGCTGCCCTTCCGCGCGATGATGGTGATGTGCCCGGTGGTCTCCAGCAGGGCAATCTGCACGTCTTCAATCTGCAGCCCGCCCTGCTGGCGCAGCGCGGCATCGAAGTCGGCGCGGCTGATCAGCTCGCGGCGAAGTACCGCCTCGAACAGGCGACCATCGCGCGCGATTACGGTGGGTTCTCCTTCGATCAACCGCTCCATCCGCCAGTTCCGGGTGGTCAGCCAGCCCACCCCGTAGTTCAGCAGGATCAGGGTCGCCGCCAGCAGCAGGCCGCCGCCCAGCGAGGTGTCAGCGCCCAGCAGCGCGTTCTGCACCGCGTTGCCCAGCAGCACGATCAGCAGCACGTCGAAGGGCGTGATCTGCCCCAGGGCCCGCTTGCCGCCCAGCCGGACCATGCCCAGCACCACGACATACACCACCACCGCGCGCAGGATGAATTCCCACCACGGCATGGCCAGGGCGAACAGGTCGGGCATGGTCTTCCCCTGCGGAACGGTGGCCCAGCCTAGCACCTGGGGTCAGATCCCTTTGCCCGACGGGCAAAGGGATCTGACCCCATCCGAGGTTCCGTTGGCGCAAATAAAAAGCCCCGCTGACCAGGGGGAGGTCAACGGGGCCGGGGAACGGGCACTTGGGGAGGAGTCCCCGTTCCGAGATCTGCTCCAGGGGATGGGAGAGATCCACAACAGGCATTGCGCCTGTCGGGAGTTATAGAAGCACTCCGAACACTAACGGTTCGTGAAGGGGCCCCATTTAATGAATTTCAATCGGGGCAACATTCATGGTCGAGTCAGAAACCCCCGACTCATGAACACATTCACGTCGTTTTCGGCCTGAATTCCGTCAGTGCGCCTCATCCCAGTTGCTGCCGACGCCGGTATCGACCACCAGCGGCACTCGCAGTTTGGCCGCTTGCGACATGCGCTCCACCACCTGCAAACGCAGGTCTTCAACGAAACTGCTTTCGGTTTCGAAGACCAGTTCATCGTGTACCTGCAGGATCATCCGCGCTGGTGCCCCGCTGTCGCGCAGCCACTGGTCCACATCCACCATCGCGCGCTTGATGATGTCGGCGGCGGTGCCCTGCATCGGCGCGTTGATCGCGGCGCGCTCGGCACCGGCGCGCAGGCCCTGGTTGCGGGCGTGGATGTCGTTCAGGTACAGGCGGCGGCCGAACAGGGTTTCCACGTAGCCCTGGTCACGGGCCTGCTGGCGCATCCGCTCCATGAAGTCACGCACGCCCGGATAGCGGCTGAAGTACAGCGCCACGTAGTCCTGTGCCTGGCCACGGTCGATGCCCAGATTGCGGGCCAGGCCGAAGGCGCTCATGCCGTACATCAGGCCGAAGTTGATCGCCTTGGCGGCGCGGCGCTCGTTCGGGGTCACTTCCTCCAGCGTGCGCCCGAACACCTCGGCGGCGGTGGCGCGGTGCACGTCGGCGCCCTGCTCGAAGGCGCGCACCAAGCCCGGATCCTCGGACAGGTGGGCCATGATCCGCAGCTCGATCTGCGAATAGTCGGCGGCCAGCAGCTGGAAGCCCTCCGGCGCCACGAACGCGCGGCGGATGCGGCGGCCGTCCTCGGTGCGGATCGGGATGTTCTGCAGGTTCGGGTCCGATGAGGACAGGCGGCCGGTGGCGGCACCAGACTGGTGGTAACTGGTATGCACCCGGCCGGTGTCCGGGTTGACCATCTCCGGCAGCTTGTCGGTATAGGTGCTGCGCAGCTTGGCCAACCCGCGGTAGTCGAGGATCACCCGTGGCAGCTCGTGCTGGTCGGCAATTGCCTCCAGTGCCTCTTCATTGGTGCTGGGCTGGCCCTTCGGGGTCTTCACCACCGCCGGCAGCTTCAGCTCGTCGAACAGCACCGCCTGCAGCTGCTTGGGCGAATCCAGGTTGAAGCTGCGGCCGGCCAGCTCGGTGGCCTTCTGCTGCGCGGCCAGCATGCGCGAGGACAGGTCCTGGCTCTGCCGGCGCAGTTCGTCGGTGTCGATCCGCACGCCGTTGGCTTCAATGCTGGTCAGCACCGGCACCAGCGGCATCTCGATGTCGCGGTACACGCTGTCCAGCGCCGGCTCGGCCAGCAGCTGCGGCTGCAGCGCGCGATGGAGGCGCAGGGTAATGTCGGCGTCCTCGGCCGCATAGCGGCTGGCTTCGTCGATGCCCACCTGCGAGAACGGAATCTGCTTGGCGCCCTTGCCGGCCACGTCCTCGAACTTGAGGGTGGTGTAGCCCAGGTAACGCAGGGCCAGCGAATCCATGTCGTGGCGGGTGGCGGTGGAGTTGAGCACGAAGCTCTCGAGCATGGTGTCGTCGTGGTAGCCCTGCACCTCCACGCCGTGGCGGCGCAGCACATGCAGGTCGTACTTGCCGTGCTGGCCCAGCTTCTTCTTCGCCGGGTCCTGCAGCACCGGCCGCAGCGCATCCAGCACCTGCTGCATCGGCAGCTGGGCCGGCGCACCCGGGTAATCGTGGCCGACCGGAATGTAGGCCGCCCTGCCCGGCTCGACAGCCAGGCTGACGCCGACCAGGCGCGCGCGCATCGCGTCCAGCGCATCGGTTTCAGTATCGAAGCTGATCAGCTCGGCCTGCTGCAGGCGCTCGACCCAGGCCTGCAGCTGCCCGCTGGTCAGCACGGTCTCGTATTCACCCGGCGCGGACAGTGCCGGATCCAGCGTGCCGGCGGCGGGCGCCTCGACGCTGCCACGCGCGAAGCCGGCCGCAGTGCCGCGCAGGCTCGGGGTCGCCTCGCTGGCGGCCACCGGTGCCGGCACAGGCGCGCCCAGCTCCTTCAGCGCCTGGGTGAAACCATAGCGCGTATACAGCTCGGTCAGCGCCGGAACATCCTGCTCGCGCAGCGCCAGCGTGGTCGGGCTGGCCTCCAGTTCCACATCGGTGCGGATCGTCACCAATTCGCGGTTCAGCGGCAGGCGTTCCAGCGCAGCGCGCAGGTTCTCGCCGATCTTGCCCTTCATGGTCGGCGCGGCCGCCATCACCCCGTCCAGGTGCTGGTACTCGGCCAGCCACTTGGCAGCGGTCTTCGGCCCGCACTTCTCCACGCCCGGCACGTTGTCGACCGCGTCGCCCATCAGCGCCAGCAGGTCGATGATCTGATCGGCGCGCACGCCGAACTTGTCCATCACCGCCGCGTCGGAATCCATGCGGCTGCCGGTCATGGTGTTGACCAGCTCGATGCCCGGCCGCACCAGCTGGGCGAAGTCCTTGTCACCGGTGGAAATGGTCACCTTCAGGTCCTGCGCCAGGCCCTGCAGCGCAAGCGTGCCGATCACATCGTCGGCTTCCACGCCGGGGATGCGCAGGATGCTGATGCCCAGCGCTTCGACGATGCGGCACATCGGCTCGACCTGGCTGCGCAGCTCATCGGGCATCGGCGGGCGGTTGGCCTTGTACTGGTCGTACAGGTCATCACGGAAGGTCTTGCCGGGCGCATCGACCACGAACGCGACGTAGGCCGGGCGCTCCTTCAGCGTCGAACGCAGCATGTTGACCACGCCGAACAGCGCGCCGGTGGGTTCACCCTGTGCATTGGACAGGGGCGGCAGCGCGTGGAACGCGCGGTACAGGTAACTGGACCCGTCGATCAGGACTAATCTGCTCATGCGCTGATTCTACGCGCCCGTGCCTGCACCGCGGCGACACGGCGCGCACACCGCGATGGGGCATAATCAGGGCTCTTTCCAGGCAAAGGCCCCCGCCGATGAAGACCCTGATGCTGGCTTCCCTGCTCCTGCTCGCTGGCTGCGCCAGCATGGGTGGCGCGGGTGCTCCCCCGGTGGACGTCAAGGGCGCGGATGTGTCCAGGCGTACCATGGACAACGGCGATGTCATCGAGGAATACCGTGTGTCCGGCCAGCTGCGCATGGTCAAGGTGACGCCGTCGCGCGGTGCTCCGTTCTACATGTACGACAAGAACGGCGACGGCCGCATGGACAACGACAAGGACGGTGTCTCGCCGGTCTACTGGAAGCTGTACAGCTGGTGAGGTGACCGGGGTTGTGACCGGGGTCGGATCCCTTTCCACAGGAAAGGGCTCTGACCCCCTCGAAGCCATCGGCACGGCCGCCGATCCCCCCACAAAAAAACAACGCCGGCACGCATCCTGCGCACCGGCGTCGGGTCCCTCCCCGGGAACGCTTGAATCTGCGGGTATGGATCAGCGGATGACCAGTACCGGCAGCGTGCTGCGTGCCAGCACCTCGGCAGTCTGGCTGCCCAGCAGCACGCGGGTCACGCCACGGCGGCCGTGCGAGGTCATCACGATCAGGTCGCTGTTGCGCTCGGCCGCCGTCTCGATGATGCCGTCGGCCGCGTAGCGGTCCAGCACGTGCACCGGGTTGGCGGTGATGCCCTGCTCGGCGGCCTTGGCCAGCGCCGGCTGCAGCACCTTCTGCGCGCCTTCCTCGCGGTCAGCCTTGTATTCCGGGCTGTTCATGTAGCCCACGCTCCAGCCCATGGCGTCGTACATGCCGACGGCCCACGGCTCGGAGACAGTCACGATATCGACCTCGGCGTTGAGGTCCTTGGCCAGCTCCAGGCCCTTGGCCAGGCCCTTGTCGGCCAGCTCGGACCCGTCGGTGGCAATCAGGATGCGCTTGTACATGGTGGGGCTCCGTGGCGGTCTGCCAGATGGGAACGCCACCATTGCACACCGGATGTGGAGGCGGCGCCTTGAGCAGGATCAATCCGGCGCTGTGCAGGGGCCCGTGCGCACCGTCGCGTGGTCCGAGGGACGCGCTCGGCCGGCCCCCTTCTGTAGAGCCGAGCCCATGCTCGGCTCCACAACAATGTCGCTCAGGCGATCTGCACCACGCGTGCGTTCTGGCACAGCGGATAACTGGACACGAATTCGGCAATCGCATCACGCATCGCCTCGAACGATTCGCCGTACATGTACAGTGCGGTTTCGGTCGGGCCCTGCCACCAACTGCAGATCTCGCCCAGGCCATCGATGTTCCCGGACAGCTGCTCGAATACGTGGTTGGAATCGCACTGTTCGTAGACCTCGTCCGGCAGGTTCAGGCCATCCAGGTAGATGCCCAGGCCCTCGGTCACACCGAAGCTGCGATCGGCTTCGCCTGCCCCCTGGATCTTCGACCCCTTCGGCGCACCCAGCTGCTCCAGCAGGTCGATCAGCTTGGGCACCCCGGCCACGTCGACCAGTGCCACTTCGATATCGCCGTATTCGACCTCGCCGTCGTCGGACATCGCGGTGCCGCCACCGGTGATCTCGCCGACATTGGCCGCCTGCAGCAGCGCATCGAGCGGGTCTTCGAACAGCTCGTGGCGATGCTCCGGCTGCAGCCGGGCATTCAAGGTCACGGTGACGTGCAGCGCGGGTTCGGTCATGGGGGCGTTCCTGGAAGAAGTGCCGCCTATTGTAGAGCCGAAGGTAGCGGCAGGAGCCGCTGCCAACGTCGCTTGCGACGGCCCGAAGGGTGCCGGTCAGGACGACCGGCATAGCCCAAGCTCGGCTGCTTTTCCCGCCAGAAGCAGCCGAGCACGGGCTCGGCTCTACAACAACCCGTCAACGCAGGAACGGCGTCACCTTGTGCTTGAGCAGCTCGATCAGCACCGGGTCCATGTACTCGTAGTCGTCCGGAATATCCAGGCAGATCACTCGCTTGCCGTTCAACCACGCCTTGTAGCGGCTGGACAGCCGGTTGCGGTGGGCGCGCTCCATCACGAACACCAGGTCGGCCCACTGCAGCAGCTCGGGGCTGAGCACTTCCTCGGCATCGGCCAGCAACCCGGCCGAGGCGGTCTCGATACCCGGCCAATCGGCGAATACCTGCTCGGCCGTCGGGCTGCGCAGGCGGTTCTGACTGCAGAGGAAGAGCACGTTGCGGGTCATGAGCGCAGCCTAATCGGGGTCGGATCCCTTTTCCAACGGAAAGGGATCCGACCCCATACGTGTACCGCGTTGGGGTCAGCGCCCTCCCTGCGGGAGGGATCCGCCCCCCGACGGTGATCAGATCAGCGTCAGGTTGGCGTAGGCCATCACCAGCCACTTGCTCCCCGCGTCGGCAAACTCGACCTGCACGCGGGCGTGGGCGCCGTTGCCTTCGTAGTCGGTCACCATGCCTTCGCCGAACTTGGGATGGGTGACCAGTGCGCCAAGCTTGACCGGCGGTGCCTCGATCGAGGCATGGCCCATCACCCGGCTGCTGCCCAGCGAGGCCGGACGCGAGACCTGCACCTTCGGGCGCACTTCGTGCAGCAGCTCGCGCGGAATCTCGCGCAGGAAGCGCGATGGCAGGCTGTAGTTGTCCTGGCCGTGGATGCGGCGCGATTCGGCATAGCTCAGCACCAGTTTCTGGCGCGCGCGGGTAATGCCCACGTAGGCCAGCCGACGCTCTTCTTCCAGACGCCCACTTTCCTCCAGCGAACGTGCGCTGGGGAACAGGCCTTCCTCCAGGCCGGCCAGGAACACCAGCGGGAATTCCAGGCCCTTGGCCGAGTGCAGGGTCATCAGCTGCACGCCGTCCTCGCCCGCCTGCGCCTGGCCTTCACCGGCCTCCAGCGCGGCATAGGCCAGGAACGCGACCAGCTCGTCCATGTCCTCGCCCACTTCCTCGATGTCGTCGGCGCGGCGCACGAAGCGCGACGCCACCGAGACCAGTTCGTCGAGGTTGTCGGTACGCGATTCCGAATCCAGCGAATTGCGGCTTTCCTTGCTCCAGTGCTCGCGCAGCTGCGAGCGGGCCAGCACGTGGTCCACGCGCTCGGCCAGGGTCATGTGCACGGTCTGGGCCTGCAGCTCGTTGACCAGCCCCAGGAAGCCGGCCAGTGCATTGCGCGCACGTGCGGCCAGCGCGCTGCCCTGGGTGACCAGCATCGTCGCTTCCCACAACGAAATGCCCTGCGCGCGCGCCTCGCGGCGCACTTCGTCCAGCGTGCGGTCGCCGATGCCCCGGGTGGGCGTGTTGACCGCGCGCTCGAAAGCGGCGTCATCATTGCGGTTGGACAGCAGGCGCAGGTAGGCCAGCGCGTCCTTGATTTCGGCACGCTCGAAGAAGCGCATGCCGCCATACACGCGGTACGGCACCTGCTCGCTCAGCAGCGCCTCTTCCAGCGCGCGCGACTGCGCGTTGCTGCGATAGAGCACGGCCACTTCGGTGTAACTGCCACCGTCGCGCACCCACTGGCGGGCGCGCTCGACGATGTAGCGCGCCTCGTCCATCTCGTTGTACGCCGCATACAGGTCGATCGGCTCGCCGTCGCCGCTGTCGGTCCACAGCTGCTTGCCGATGCGATCCGGGTTGTGCGCGATCACCGCGTTGGCGGCGCCGAGGATGTTGGCGGTGGAGCGGTAGTTCTGCTCCAGGCGGATGGTCTGCGCACCCGGGAAGTCGCGCAGGAAGCCCTGCACGTTCTCGACCTTGGCACCGCGCCAGCCGTAGATGGCCTGGTCATCGTCGCCGACCACGAACACGTGGCCGGAATCGCCGGCCAGCACGCGCACGAAGGCGTACTGGATGGCGTTGGTGTCCTGGAACTCGTCCACCAGGATTTCGCGGAAGCGGGCGCGGTAATGCGCCAGCAGGGCCGGGTTGTCGCGCAGCAGTTCATGCGCGCGCAGCAGCAGCTCGGCGAAGTCGACCAGGCCGGCGCGGTCGCAGCGCGCCTGGTATTCGATGTAGGCCTGGCGCATGGTTTCCAGCCACGCGTCGTGCGGTTCGGGCTGGATGTGCTGCGGGCGGCGGCCCTCGTCCTTCTGCGCGTTGATCCACCACGCGATCTGCTTGGGCGGGTACTTGCCGTCGTCCAGCTCCAGCGCCTGCACCACGCGCTTGACCAGCCGCAGCTGGTCGTCCGAGTCCATCACCTGGAAGCCTTCTGGCAGCTTGGCGTCCTGCCAGTGCAGGCGCAGCAGGCGGTTGGCCAGGCCGTGGAAGGTACCGATCCACATGCCACGGCTGCCATGAGGCAGCTGGGCGTCGATGCGGTGGCGCATTTCGCCGGCCGCCTTGTTGGTGAAGGTCACCGCGAAAATGCCGTGGGTCGGCACGCCATCGACTTCATGCAGCCAGGCGATGCGGTGGGTGAGTACGCGGGTCTTGCCGGAACCGGCACCGGCCAGCACCAGGTGGTGGCCGGGGGGAGCGGAGACGGCTTCGCGCTGGGCCGGGTTCAGGCCATCAAGCAGGTGGGAGACATCCATGCCTCCATTTTACGGCATCGCCGTCGCGGCTCCTGCGACCACCTGGCTGGCCAGCGCCTGCGCCTGCTGACGCAGTTCAGGCACCGCCAGGCTTTCCCACAGGCTGCCGATGCGCAGGCTGCCGAGCACGCCCAGCCGTGCCTGCGGCTGGCCACCGGCAGCACGCAGGCGGTCGCCCGGCACCGTGCTGTCCAGGCCCAGCCCATGCGGGCCGGGGCGTGCCAGGCCCTCGGCCTGCAGCTGCTGCAGCAACGGATTGCGCAGCGCACTGGCGCGGGTTTCCACGCCGGTGGCGTTGACCACGCCGCCGATCGTCCAGTGCTGTTCATTGCCGTTGGCATCGCGACCCGACAGCCGCAGGGCATCGCCTTCGCGGCCGACGCGTTGCAGGCGGGACCGGTGAATGCGCAGTTGGCCGCTTTCGATCAGCGCCTGCAGCTGTGCGTCGACCTCTTCGGCGATGCGGTGGCGATGCACGTCCCAGTAGCGCACCACATGGCGCAGGAAGCGGCGCTGGTCGGCCGCGTCGAGGCTGCACCACAGCGCCTGTCCATGCGGACGGATGCGGTCCATCACGCCCTGCCACGGCAGCCCGTCGGCCTGCGCCTGGCGAGCGAACCCGCGCAATGCGCGCAGGCGCTGGCGCAGGCGCATCGGCAGCAGCGTGGCCGGGTCGAACGTGGGCAGGCCGCCATGCGCATGCGGAAGCGGCAGCAGGCCATGGCGCGAGATCACGTGCAGCGGGCCGGTGTGGCCGGCGGCAACCAGCGCCAGCACGGTGTCGGCCATGCTCAGGCCGGAGCCGACGATGGCCACGGCCTGCTCACCGGCCAGGGTACGCACGCCGTCGTAGTCCCAGGCCTCGATCACATCATCGGCGGGCAGTGCCTCGGCACCGGCCACCGGCAGCGGCCGCATGCTGTTGCCGGTGGCGAGCACCGCCTGCACGGCGTGCAGCGTCTGGGCATCGCCAAGTGTCAGCCGGTAGCCATGGTCATCCGGCTGCAGGCCCAGCACCGGCTGCGCGATCACCTGCAGCTGCGCCGGGCTGGCCGCAGCGGCCTCCTGCAGGCGCTGCTGCAGGTAGGCGGCAAAGTAGTGGCGGCATACGTAACGCTCGCCCAGCACCTCTCGCGCCTGGCCCGGGTAGGCGTTGGCGGCCATCAGGTAGTCGAGGAAATCGCCGGGCTGGTCGGCAAACGCACTCATCTTCGCCGCCGGCACGTTCAGCAGGTGCTCCGGCCACGGCGTGGCATAGGCGATGCCCTGGGCCAGCTGCGAGGCGGGTTCAAAGACGGCAATCGCCAGCGGCGCCTTGGCTTGGCGCAGCACCTGGATCGCCACCAGCACCCCGGCCGCACCACCACCGATGATTGCCAGGTCCAGTTCGCCATTACGCGGTGAATCAGTCATGCGCCGATTGTAGGCCATCGGCGATGACGGGCCGGGTTGCCGAAGCGGGCGATTGCCGCCGCCTCACATCAACGCATCGGCCAGCCGTGCGATGCCTTCGCGGCTGCGCCGCCACGTGGGGCGGCTGCGCCACTGCTGCAGGTCCAGCTGCCGCGACTCGCGCAGGTAGCCATCCTCGATCGCACACAGCTGCTGCACCAGCGCGCGGTCGTAGCAGACCAGGCCGATCTCGGCATTCAGCGCGAATGAGCGGATGTCCATGTTGATCGAGCCGAGCACGGCGATGTCCTCGTCCACGCTCATGTGCTTGGCGTGCAGGAACTGCGGCTCGTACAGCGCGATGCGCACGCCACAGCGCAGCAGCTCGTCGTAGTACGCCTCCTGCGCCCACGAGGTCAGCCGCTGGTTGTTGCTGGCCGAGAGGATCAGCTGCACCTGCACACCGGACAAGGCCGCAATGCGCAACGCGCTGAGCGTAGCTTCGTCAGGCACGAAATACGGCGTGACCATCACCAGCCGTCGCCGTGCCAGGTGGATCAGCGCCGCCACCGCATCGCGCGCATTGCTGTACGGATAGGCCGGGCCGCTTGGCAGCAGCTGGGTGGCGATGTCGTCACTGCACTCGGGCACATCGGCGATCACGTCCAGGCGCTGGCCGGTTTCCATGTACCAGTCGCTGGCGAACACCGCTTCCAGGTGCGCCACTGCCGGGCCACGCACGCGCGCCACCAGCTCGCGGTTCGGGTGGCCGGGCACGAACTGCGGGCCGGCCAGGTTCTGCGAACCGACATAGGCCACTTCGTTGTCGATCACCGCGATCTTGCGATGGTTGCGCAGGTCCATGCGCCCGCTGCGGCGCCAGCGCAGGCCGCCGGGCAGCATCGCGCGTACCTCGATGTCGCGCGCCTGCAGGCGCTTGCGATAGGCGCGCAGGCCGCGCTTGGCGCCCACCGCGTCGAGCAGCACGCGGCACTGCACGCCGCGTGCAGCCGCACGCTGCAGGGCCTCGACGATCGCCTCGCCCACCGCGTCATCGAACATCAGGTAGTACAGCAGGTGCACGCGGTCTTCGGCCTGGTCGATGTCGGCAATCAGCGTGTGCAGCGATTCGTCGTAGTCGGTCAGCAGGTCGACGGCGTTGCCGTGCACCGGCATGAAATCGCCCTGGCGCTGCACCAGCGGCACGATTTCGGCGCTGGCGGTGTCCGGCTGCGGTGTCCAGCGCAGGCGATGCTGCAGCGCCTGTTCCTCGCGGATGACCTGCGAGGCCTCGGCCTGACGCCGGATGCGCTCGCGCGACAGCCACGGGTGGCCGAACAGCAGGTACAGCGGCAGGCCCAGCAGCGGCACGAAGCCGACCAGCAGCAGCCAGCTGCGCGCCGCCCCCGGCGTGGTGCGGGTGGGAATCCAGCACAGCGCGACCAGCCGGATCAGCCAGTCGATCAGCAGCAGGTACGAACCCAGCAACCACTCGAACAGCATCGTGTCGCCCGTCGGGAGGTGATGGGCCATTCTGCCCAGCGGGATTTGTAGAGTCGAGCCATGCTCGACTGCCTTTCGTTCCGACCGCAGAGCAGCCGAGCGTGGGCTCGGCTCTACAGAATGGCTCAGTGCCGCACCGGCACCTCGCACAGCTGGCGTACCGAATCGGCATGGCGGCGGCCGTTGAGCGCCATGCAGGCAATGGCCTGTGCGGCCCGCTCCAGCTGCGCCTCCGGCAGCGGCGACGGCGCACCGTTGGCCAGTGCCAGATGGTGGTCGCACAGCAGCAGCGCCATGCCCTCGATGCCTTGCAGCATGCGCTGCAGGCGCAGCCAGCCCAGTTCCAGGTCCTGCCGGTGTGACGGGGTGTTCATGCAACCTCCTTCAACGGATCTGGCCACCGTGAAGGTGGCGGACGATGCGTGGTTGCAATACCGGGAAGCAATCAATCAGCAAACGAACCGGCGGGCGCAAGGCCCCCTCGCACCGTCCGCCATAGAGGCGGATAGGTCACCAACCGTCGCCGGAGGGATCTCCGGCGACGGCTGGCGAGTCTACTGATTGATTGACTTCACGGGATTGCAAGCCCGGCCACTGCAACCGCAGCGGCTTGCCATCATGGGCACGGCAGGGCCCGTCGTTCCAATTGATTTGGAGCGCGCGAAGAGCCGGAACCGGTAGACACAATCACTTATCGCATTCGGCCCATCATTCCGCGCAGGGCGTCATTGGCGACAGCGTGCGCAGGGAGTGCGGCAGTGCCGACCAGGGTCGGCACCCACCAGGGGGAAGTGCCAGACATGAAAAAACCCGCCACAAGGGCGGGTTTCTTCGCGGGGATCAGCAATCCGTGCGGATTACTTGATCTTGCCTTCCTTGTACAGGACGTGCTTGCGCACGACCGGATCGTACTTCAGGAATTCCATCTTCCCCGGGGTGTTCTTCTTGTTCTTGTCCGTGGTGTAGAAGTGGCCGGTACCGGCCGAGGAAATCATACGGACCTTATCGCGCTTGCCTGCCATGATGCTTTACTCCTCAGACCTTTTCGCCGCGCGCACGCAGCTCAGCCAGAACGGAATCGATGCCGTTCTTGTCGATGGTGCGCAGTGCATGCGCGGAAACACGAAGCTTGACCCAGCGGTTCTCGCTGGCCACCCAGAAACGGCGCTCGTGCAGATTCGGCAGGAAACGACGACGGGTCTTGTTGTTGGCGTGCGAGACGTTGTTACCCGTCTGCACTCGCTTGCCGGAAACCTGGCATACGCGGGACATTGCGCACCTCGATAATAGTAGTTGTCAGCCCGTAGCCCGGGAGACGGCGGCCTCGATGGTTGCCCACCACACGTCAAGAGAATCAAAGGGTTACGCTGGCGTTGGGCGGCCGGGGACGTGCTCCCAGGGGGCGCCGCCCGGTAGAAAACCGGACACAGCGAGCCGCGCATTATGCACCGGTTCAAGCACTTGCGCAAGTTACCCACAGGCCGGGGACTGAACACGGCAGGCCGGACCCTGCGCCAGCCGCCATACTGGCCCGGACCACTGCGGAGCTTCCCATGCGGCTGCTGGCCCTGACCTACGGAACCGAAGGCGACACACGTCCCCTGGCCATGCTCTGCCATGGGCTGATCGGCGCGGGCCACGAGGTGACGCTACTGGCCGATGGCGGCACCTTGGGCAGCGCGCAGGCACTGGATGTGCCCCACGCGGCCCTTGAAGGTGACATCCATGACGACGTGGTCGCACTGGTCTCGCGTGGCAACGGCGTTGCCGCCGCCAGTACCGGCCTGGCACGGATGGCGCTGCAGCATGTCAGCGGCTGGATGCGCCAGGCCGATGCCGCCGCCGAAGGCTGCGATGCGATTCTGACCGGTGGCCTGGCGGCCTTCGTCGGCATGAGCGTGGGCGAACGCCGCAGGATTCCCGTCATCGGCAGCGGCATGATTCCGCTGACCCCGACGCGCGCCTTCCGCTCCCCGTTCCTGCCGCCCGGACGCTCGCCGGGCTGGTTGAACCGGGCCAGCTACGGGTGGGTCAACGGCCTGATCTGGCGCCAGTTCCGCCGGCCGATCAACGCGGCACGCCAGCAGTTGGGGCAATCGCCGCGCCGCGCGCTGTGGTCCGGCCTGCCGATGCTCTATGGCATCTCACCGCAGCTGCTGCCGCCACCGGCGGACTGGCCGGCCGACCACATCGTCTGTGGCCAATGGCGGCTTCCTGATGCGCCCTGGGCGCCCCCGGCCGATCTGCGGGCCTTCCTTGATGCCGGCCCGCCGCCGGTCTACCTTGGCTTCGGCAGCATGACCGGCTTTGATCGCGAACGCGTGCTGCCGGCCTTGCTGCAGGCGCTGGCGCCACGCCGGGTACTGCTGTTTCCTGGCTGGGTGGGACTGCCTGCGATGCGCTTGCCCGATTCGGTCTTCGTACTGGGGCCGACCCCACACGAAGCGCTGTTCCCGCGTTGCGCACTCGCCATCCACCACGGTGGCAGCGGCACCACGCATTCGGCCTGCCGGGCCGGCATTCCCTCGCTGGTGATGCCGTTCGCTGCGGATCAGTTCTTCTGGGCCGATCGCCTGTGTCGGTTGGGCGTGGCACCGGCACCGTTGTCACCGAAGCGACTGGATGCAGCAACGCTGGCAGCAGCCATCACCTTCGCAGAAGCCGACGCAGTACGCGCGCGCGCGGCGGCCCTGGGCGTGGCGATGAGCGATGAAGACGGGGTGGCCTGTGGCGTGGCGATGATCGAGCGCTGGTTACGGCCGATGTAACAGCGGGCAAGCCTCAGCGCAGGTGCGGAATCACCTGGGCCAGCAGATGGGCATCCTTGAGCGCACCGTGCAGGCCCCGGTTGCCGGGGATGCGCAGGCGCTGCAGCACATCGTCCAACTTGTTGCCCTGGCCGGGCCAGCGCCCGCGCGCCAGCTTCAGGCTGCAGGTGATGCGGCAGTGCTGGGCCAGCGTGCCGGGAATGCCGGCCAGGCGCAGCTCGTTGTCCAGGAAACCCACGTCGAAGGTGGCGTTGTGCGCGACCATCTCGCTGCCGCGCAGGAAGTCCAGCAGTTCGGCGGCCTTGCTGGAGAACAGCGGTTTGCCCACCAGCATCGCATCGCTGATGCCATGCACGCGCTGTGCGCCCCACCTTGCGCTGCGGCTGCAGGTAGGTGTGGAACTGGCGGCCGGTGAGCTGGCCATCGATCAGTTCGACGGCACCGATTTCGATCACCCGGTGCCCCAGGCGGTGGGAGATGCCGGTGGTTTCGGTATCCAGTGCGACGATGCGACTCATGCGTGGCGATGTTTCCTGTTACGTGCTGTGGTGATTTTCGCATGCCGGTAGAGCCGGGCCCACGCTCGGCTGGCGCGCGTAGCGCGGGCTTGGTGATGCCAGAAGCAGCCGAGCGTGGGCTCGGCTCTACAGGTGCGTGTGCATCACCCCAACGCTTCCACCACCCAATCGATGAACACCCGCAGCCGCTGGCTCATGTGCCGGTTCGGCGGGAACATCACATGCATCGGCATGGGTGGAAGCCGCCAGTCCTGCAGCAGCGGCAGCAATTCGCCGCGCGCCACGTGCGGCGCGGCCATGTAGCTGGGCAGCGCCACCACCCCCAGGCCGGCCAACGCGGCCGCCAGATAGGCGTTGCCGTCGTCGAAGCCGACCGTGTAGCGGCCCTGCACCTCGATGCGCTCATCGCCACGTTGTGCAGTGAACACCCGCGCCCGGCCACTGCGCGGGCTGAGGAAGCCGACCATGTGGTGGTCCGGCCCTTCCAGCGCGCGCGGATCGGTCGGCAAGCCGAAACGCTGCACATAGCCTTGGCTGGCGTGGAAACCGATCGGCAGCGCCGCCAGCGGCCGCGCCACCAGCGCCGGGTCGGCCGGGGTGCCGCCGCGGATCACGCAGTCGACGTTGTCGGCGATGACGTCAACCTCGCGGTCGCTGACGCCGATGTCCAGCTGGATCTCCGGGTAGCGCGCCTGGAAATCCGGCAGTGCCGGCACCAGCCGCAACCGCGCGTAGGGTCCGGGCACATCCACCCGCAGGCGGCCGCGCGGCTGGCTGGCTGCGTCACCCAGCCCGCCCTCCACCTCTTCCAGCTCGGCCAGCAGGCGGGCGATGCGCGGGTAGTAGGCCGCACCGTCGGCGGTGACGCTGACCCGGCGCGTGGTGCGGTTGAGCAGGCGCAGCCGCAGGTGTGCCTCCAGCTGCTGCACCAGCTGGGTGACCGTGGTGCGGCTGATCTGCAGGGTCTGCGCGGCGCGGGTGAAGCTGCCGGTTTCCACCACGCGGGCAAAGGCCCGCATCGCCTCGAAACGGTCCATGGCGGGCCATGATTGTTTGGGATTGGCAATCAATCTAGGCTGATCATCGCGGTTTATCCAGACAGCACTGGCGCGGAGGATGGCGTTCTCTCCCACGGATTCCTTCCCATGTCACAGCGTGATGTCGTTTTCCCCACCGGCCGCCAGGCCCTGTACGAGCGCAACCGCTACTCGCCGGCGATCCGATCCAGCGGTTTCCTGTTCGTCTCCGGCCAGGTCGGCAGCCGCGAGGACGGCTCGCCCGAACCGGACTTCGAAACCCAGGTGCGCCGCGCCTTCGAGAATCTCAATGCGGTGTTGGCTGCCGCCGGCTGCACCTTCGATGACGTGATCGATGTGACCGTGTTCCTGGTCGATCCGGAGAAGAACTTCGAGAAGGCCTGGGCGATCGTGCCCGAGTACTGGGGCGAGGCGCCGCACCCGACCCTGACCGGTATCGGTGTGACCTGGCTGTATGGGTTCCAGTTCGAGATCAAGGTGATCGCGAAGCTGCCGTGATACGGGTAGTGCCGGCCGCTGGCCGGCAACGCGGTGGGGTCGAAAGGCGTGTCGACCAAGGTCGACACCCACCAAGGCAGGAGGTCCGCACCCACCAGGGCAGGATGCCCCCAGGCCCTCCACCTGAACGGGAGATTCCGACGAATTCCCGAGGCGGCCATTGATATTGTATCCGGCGAAAATCGCTTGCTAGCCTCCCTTCCATGCGCCGGATCACCCGCCAACTGCGTACGTACCTGATGATGCTGCTGATGGCGGCGTTCGTGGTCGTGCCGGTGGCCGACGTGCTGGCCTGCGCGGTCGAACCGCACGACACCACTGCGGTGCACGTGGAAAGCAACGCCAACGATGCCGAGGGTGACAGTGACAGCAAGCACGCCGGTGCCTGCAGCCACAACCACTGCCACCACTCCAACCTGAGCCTGCCGGCCAGCACCCTCGCCGCCTTCGGTGCGCCGCTGCCGGCGCGCTGGATGAATGCCGGCGACGCGGCGACCTATGCGGTCGCCCAGGATGAATTGACGCGTCCCCCCCGGGCGTGAGTTGAGCGCGTCCCGCGATTGCGGGCTCCCGTTTCACTCACAACCGGAATCCCCCTATGTCGATCCTGACACCTCGGTCGCTGCGTGCGACCGGGCGGGTCGTCGCCGTGTTGCTGGGCCTGGCCCCGGCGGCATCGGTGATGGCGCAAGCCGCCCCTTCCTACGACACCCTGCTTGAACGCCTGGACCAGCTGCCCGGTACCCGCGTCGGTGCGGCGCTGGCCGAGGCCGCCGACGCGCGCGCCGACCAGGCCCGCGCACTGCCCAACCCTTCCCTGTCCTGGTCGGCCGAGAACGCCTGGGGCACCGGTTCCTATGGCGGCATGGGCAAGGCCGACAGCGTGCTTACCCTGTCCCAGCCATTGGAGGTCTGGGGCCAGCGCGGCGCGCGCGTCCGTGCGGCCCGCGCCGAGGCACAGGCGGCCAACCTGCGTGGCACGCAGAGCCGCAGCGATGTGGCCAGCCAGCTGGCGGTGGTCTACGCACAGGCGGAAAGTGCACTGCGCCGCTACACCCTGGCCGAAGAGGCACTGAGCCTCACCCGCGATGACGCCAACGCCGTCAACGCGATGGTCAAGCAGGGCCGCGAACCGCAACTGCGCGCGGTGCAGGCGCAGAGCGAAGTGGCCAACGCCAACGCCGCGCTGGATGAAGCGCAGGCCTTCCGCGATGCCGCGCTGGCCCGCCTGGCCGGTGCTGCACTGCTGGATGCGCCGGTGCAGTCGATCGGCGACAGCCTGCTCGACCGTGCGCCGCCGCTGCCACGCGGTGCCACCGATACCGCACTGGCAGTGCGCATCGCTGAAGCCGAAGCCGATGCGGCGGGCAAACTGGTCGAGGTGGAGCGCAAGCGCGCCCTGCCCGACCTCAGCGTCACCGCCGCGCAGACCCGCTTCCGCGAGGGCGGCGAGCGTGCCTACAACCTCGGGCTCAACCTCAGCATCCCGCTGTTTGACCGCAACCGCGGTGGCATCCGCGCCGCCAATGCCGACCAGCGCGCGGCCGAAGCGCGCCTGGACCAGCAGCGCCGCGACAGCGAGGCGGCACGCCTCTCCGCCGTGGCCGGTTTGAAGGCCGCCGGCAGCCGAACCCGCGCCGCCGATGAAAGCGTGGTCGCCGCCGAAGAGGCGTATCGCCTGGCCCGCATCGGCTTCGACGCCGGACGCATCTCGCAGCTGGAACTGCGCAGCACGCGCAGCGCTCTTATCGCCGCCCGTGCCGCCGCCGTGGATGCGCGCCTGTCGCGCGTCGGCGCGGAAATCGATCTTGCCCGCCTTGAAGGGCGCGCACCCTTTGTGGAGGCCCCATGACTCTCTCCCGTACTTTTCCGCTGATCGGCGGCATGCTGCTGACTGTGCTGCTGGCCGGCTGCGCTGGCAACGCGCAGACACCTGCCAATGAAGACCCCGCTGCGACCAAGGCCGGCACCGACGACAGCCATGGCCACGCGCCCGGCAGCAAGGAAGCCAAGGCCGAATCCGCGAAGACGCCGGCAGACACCGATGAAGGCGTGGTACCGCTGACCCCTGAGCAGATCAAGGCGTCCGGTATCGAAGTGGTTGCCGTCGGTCACGGCGGTGGCGGTTCCACCCGCCTCGCCGGTCGGGTGGAACCCTCGGTCGGTGCCCGTGCCTCGGTGGCCTCGACCGTGACCGGCCGCGTCGAGCGCGTACTGGTCGCGCCGGGCACGGCGGTGAAACAGAACCAGGCGCTGGCCATCGTGGTCAGTGGCGAGGCAGCGGTGTTCCGCGCCAATGCGCTGGCCGCATCCGCCGAAGCCGAGGCCGCACGCCTGGCCTATGGCCGCGACAAGGCCCTGGTCGACCAGGGCGTGGTCGCCCGCCAGGAGCTGGAAGCCTCGCGTGCGCGTTCGCTGGCGGCACAGGCCCAGGCCGCTGCCGCACAGGCACAGGCCGCCGCCAACGGTGCGCCCGATGCCAGTGGACGCGTGCGCATCACCAGCCCGGTGGCCGGCATCGTCGGCAACGTGCAGGTCACGCCGGGCGGTGTGGTCGCCGCCGGCAGTGCGGTGGCCGACGTCGCCGACCCGTCGATGAACGAGCTGGTGTTCACCGCACCGCCAGCGCTGGCTGCACAGGTCATGCCCGGCATGAAGCTGGAAGTGAGCGTGCCGGGTGGCAGCTTCACCGCTACCGTCACCGGTTCGGCCGCCGATGTACGGCAGCAGGGCGGCGTCGCAGTGATCCGCGCCACGCCGGTGGATGCATCGCTGCCGCCGGCCGGTTCGCCGGTATCGGCCGTGGTGGTCACCGAAGGCCAGGACGGCTCGCTCAGCGTGCCCGCCGATGCGGTGCAGAACGTCGATGGAAGCAGCGCGGTGTTCATCGCCGTCGAAGGTGGCTTCAAGGCGCAGCCAGTGCTGGCCGGGCGCCGTGCCGGTGACCGCATCGAGATCCTCGGTGGCCTGAGTGGCAACGAGCGCATCGTCGGTGCCAACGCCTTCCTGCTCAAGGCCGAGCTGGCCAAGGGCGAAGCCGAGCACGGCCACTGAGGAGGCGATCATGTTCAAGCTGATCATTGAAACAGCGGTGCGCCACCGCTGGCTGGTGGTGTTCATGGCGGCGCTGATCGCCGCCGTGGGCCTGTTCCAGCTGGGCAAGCTGCCGATCGACGCCGTGCCGGACATCACCAACCGCCAGGTGCAAATCAACACGGTGGCCCCGGCGCTGACCCCGGAGCAGATCGAACGGCAGGTGACCTATCCGCTGGAAACCGCGCTGGCCGGCATTCCCGGCCTGACCACCACGCGTTCGCTGTCGCGCAATGGCTTCTCGCAGGTCACCGCGATCTTCACCGATGCCACCGACATCTACTTCGCCCGCCAGCAGGTGGCCGAACGCATGCGCGAGGCATCGGAAGACCTGCCCGATGGTGCGTCGCCGATGCTGTCGCCGGTCACCACCGGCCTCGGCGAGGTGCTGATGTGGACGGTGGACTTCACCGCGTTCGATCCGACCAGGCTGGCCAAGCCCGGTGAAGCCGGCTGGCAGGCCGGCGAGGTCTACCGCACGCCGGAAGGCAACCTGCTGCGCACGCCGGAAGAGCGCGCGACCTACCTGCGCACCGTGCAGGACTGGATCATCGCGCCGCAGATGCGCTCCAGCCCGGGGCTGGCCGGTGTCGATACGGTCGGCGGCTACGTCAAGGAATACGGCGTGCATCCGGACAGCGCCAAACTGGCCGCGCATGGCCTCGGCCTGGCCGACCTGGTTACCGCGCTGCAGCGCTCCAACGTGCAGGCCGGCGCCGGCTTCGTGCAGCGGGCCGGCGAAGGCCTGGTGGTGCGTGCCGATGGCCTGGCGCTGACCACCGAGGATCTTGCACAGGCGCCGGTGGCCACCCGCAATGGCGTGGTGGTGCGCGTGGCCGATGTAGCCACCGTGGAACTGAGCCGCGCGCCGCGCCTGGGTGCAGCCAGCCGCAACGGCCACGAGGCCGTGCTGGGCACCGCGCTGATGATTGCCGGTGGCAACAGCCGCACCGTGGCGCAGGCCGCAGCCGCACGTCTGGAACAGGTGAACACGTCGCTGCCGGCCGACATCGTGGCCGCACCGGTGCTGGACCGCAGTGTGCTGGTCAATTCCACCATCAAGACCGTGGCCCGGAACCTCACCGAGGGCGCGCTGCTGGTGGTGGTGGTGCTGTTCCTGCTGCTGGGCAACCTGCGCGCGGCCACCATCACCGCGCTGGTGATTCCGCTGTCGTTCCTGTTCGCGGTGATCGGCATGAACCGCTTCGGCATCAGCGGCAACCTGATGAGCCTGGGTGCACTGGACTTCGGCATCCTGGTGGACGGTGCGGTGATCGTGGTCGAGTCGACGCTGCTGATGCTGGGCCAGCGCCGCGCCGAACTGGGCCGGGCGCTGACCGCGATGGAACGGCTGCGCGTGGCCGCCGATTCCGCGCTGAAGATGGCGCGCCCGGCGGCGTTCGGCCAGCTGATCATCCTGCTGGTGTTCGCGCCGATCCTCACCCTGGAAGGTGTGGAGGGCAAGACGTTCCACCCGATGGCGGCGACCTTCATGCTGGCCCTGGTCGGTGCCTTCCTGTTCTCCTTCACCTTCGTGCCGGCGATGACGGCGCTGCTGGTGCGCGAGCCGAAGCCGAAGGACGCAGATGCACATGCGGACGACGGCGAGCACGAGACCAGGCTGATACGCGTGCTGCGCGCGCGCATCGAGCCGGTGATCCGCAAGGCCGTGGCGCATCCGCGCACGGTAGTGGCCAGTGCGGTGATGATGGTGGTGGTGGGCATCGGCTCGTTCTCGATGCTGGGCCGCGAGTTCATGCCGACGCTGGACGAAGGCAACGTGGCGATGCAGGCGTTGCGCGTGCCGTCGACGTCGCTGGAGCAGTCACTGGCCATGCAACTGGCGTTGGAAAAGGTGATTGCCAAGCAGCCGGAAGTGGAGACCGTGTTCTCGCGTACCGGTACCGCCGAGGCGGCGATCGATCCGATGCCGACCAACATCTCCGACAGCGTGATCGTGCTGAAGCCACGCAAGGACTGGCCCGATCCGAAGTTGGCCAAGGACGCGCTGGTGGCCCGTTTCGAAAAGCTGGCCGGGCAGCAGCTGGGCAACAGTTTCGAGTTCAGCCAGCCGATCGAGCTGCGCTTCAACGAGCTGATTTCCGGCGTGCGTACCGACCTGGCCGTAATGATCTTTGGCGATGACTTCGGCCAGCTGCAGAAGGTGGCCGACCAGGTGGCGCTGAAGCTGCGTGCGGTGGATGGCGCGGCCGACGTGCGGGTGGAACAGATCTCCGGCCTGCCCACGCTGAACGTGGCGATCGATCATGTGGCGGCGGCGCAGTATGGGCTGACTGCGGCGGATGTGAGTGATGCACTGTCCACCGGCATCGGCGGTACTGCGGCGGGCAAGATCTTCGAAGGCGACCGCCGCTTCAACGTGGTGGTGCGCCTGGACGATGCCGCGCGCAACGATCCGGACCAGCTGGCCTCGCTGCCGATCGCCACGCCGTCGGGGTTGGTGATTCCGCTGTCGTCGGTTGCGCGCATCACGGTCAGCGAAGGGCCGAACCAGATCAGCCGCAACAACGGCAGCCGCCGCGTGGTGGTGCAGGCCAACGTGCGTGGCCGCGACCTGGGCGGCTTCGTCGGCGAAGCGCAGGCCGCGGTAGCCGACGTGGCACTGCCGCCGGGTGCCTACCTGACCTGGGGTGGCCAGTTCGAGAACCTGCAGCGCGCGGAAAAGCGGCTGGCGACGGTGGTACCGGTAGTGTTCCTGCTGATCGGCAGCCTGCTGTTCATGGCCCTGCGCAGCGGCAAGGAAGCCATTCTGGTGTTCAGCTGCGTGCCGTTGGCGTTGGTCGGCGGCATCCTCGCGCTGCTGCTGCGGGGCATGCCGTTCTCGGTATCGGCAGCGGTCGGCTTCATCGCCGTGTCCGGCGTGGCGACCTTGAATGGCCTGGTGCTGATGCAGGCGATCCGCGAACGCCTGGATGCCGGCGACCTGCCGCTGCAGGCGGCGATCAACGGTGCCTCCAGCCGCATCCGAGCAGTGCTGACCACGGCGCTTGTGGCGATCGTCGGCTTCATTCCGATGGCGATCGCCAGCGGTTCCGGCGCAGAAGTGCAGAAACCGCTGGCGACGGTGGTGATCGGTGGCCTGATCACCGCCACCGTGCTGACCCTGCTGGTGCTGCCGACGTTTGCGGCACGCGTGGCCAAGCCGCGGGCGGTGGGGTGAGGTGAGAGGGGGTCGGAGCCCTTTCCACGGGAAAGGGATCCGACCCCGTGACCGGGTCGGATTGCCGGCCAGCGGCCGGCACTACCCGGTACCGGTCAGGCCTTCTTGCGCTCGGCGATGTAGGCCTGGATCTGCTGTTCCAGCACCGGCAGCGGCACCGAGCCCTGCTTGAGCAGGGTGTCGTGGAAGCCCTTGATGTCGAACTTGTCGCCCAGCTCCTTCTCGGCCTGCGCACGCAGGCGCACGATGGCGATCTCGCCCAGCTTGTAGCTCAGCGCCTGGCCCGGCCAGGAAATGTAGCGGTCCACTTCGGTGGTCACTTCATGCTCGCTCAGCGCGGTGTGGTCACGCAGGTAGGCCAGCGCCTGCTCGCGGGTCCAGCCCTTGCTGTGCACGCCGGTGTCGATCACCAGGCGCGCGGCGCGCCACATCTCGTAGGTCAGGCGGCCGAAATCCTCGTACGGGGTTTCGTAGATGCCCATCTCCACGCCCAGCTTCTCGCAGTACAGCGCCCAGCCTTCGCCATAGGCGGAGATGTAGGCGTTGCGGCGGAACTCGGGCAGGTTCTTCTGCTCGGCGGCGATCGCGCCCTGCAGCGAATGGCCCGGATCGGATTCATGCAGGGTCAGTGCCGGCAGGTTGTACAGCGGGCGCGAGGGCAGGTTGTAGGTGTTGAGCCAGTAGGTACCCATGCCACCGCGGCCGGCCGTCCAGAACGGTGCAATGTCCGGTGGCACCGGCACGATGGTGAAGCGCGCGCGCGGCAACGTCATGTACTTGCCGAGCTGGCCGTCCGCCCGCTTGGAAATCCACGCGGCGCGCGAAAGCAGCTCTTCCGGCGTCTTCGCATAGAACTGCGGATCGGTACGCAGGAAGGTCAGGAACTCGGCGAAGCTGCCCTTGAACTTCACCTGCTTGATGATGTCGTTCATCTCGCCCTGGATGCGTGCGACTTCCTCCAGGCCGATGCGGTGGATCTCGTCCGGCGACAGGTCCAGCGTGGTGTACTCGTGGATCTGCTGCCTGTAGTAGGCCTTGCCATCGGGCATCGCTTCGGCGGCCAGGGTGGTGCGCGCCTGCGGCACGTACTCGTTGACGAAGAAGGTGCGCAGCTGCTGGAACGCCGGCACCACCTTGCCGCTGATCGCTTCACGCGCCTGCGCCTGCAGCCTGGCCTGTTCGGCGGCCGGGATGCTGTTGGGCAGCTTCTTGAACGGCGCGTACAGCGGCGATTCGGTCGGGTCCTTCAGCTCGGCAACGGTGGCGATGGACACTTCGCGGCCATCCAGCACCGCGCGCGGCACGCTGAAGCCGCGCTTCAGGCCGGCGCGCATGTTCTCGGTCTGCTGGCCGAAGTAACGCGGCACATCGTTCAGCCGTGCGATGTAGTTCTGGTAGTCCTGCACGGTCTTCATCTCGCGCCGGGCCATGAAGGACAGGTTGGACCAGAACGAGGAATCGGCGTTGAACGGCATTTCGTAGCCGCGCAGGCGCGTCTCTTCGGCCAGGTTGAACACCTGGTCGCGATAGATCGCGTAGTTGACCTGGTTGTCCGGCGACAGGGTCTTCGGGTCGATCTTCTTCAGTGCGGCCAGGGTCTCGTCCCACACCTTCAGACGCGCCTGCTGCGCGGCCGGGCCGACGTCAGGCATGCGGGTGGCGTTGGCCGGGGCGTCTTCGTCCTCGCTGGCTTCACCACCTCCCTGCTGGCGCCACTTCCATTCCTTCTCGTACAGCGCGCGGAAGGCGGCATCCGCGGGCGATTCGGTGGCCACGCTGGCGGGCGCGGCGGCGGCGGCGGCGGCGGGCGCAGCGGCCAGGGCCACGGTGGGGGCGGACAGGGCGATCAACAGGGCAACGGCAAGACGGGTTTTCACGAGCACAGGTTCCCGGGAAGGCAGACCCCGATCATGGCACCGCCCACGGCCCATGGCATGGGACGAAGGTCCTGCCTGCAGCGCAGGCAGGACCGGGAACCGGCCGCTCTGGTAGATGCCAACCTTGGTTGGCACACGGGGAAACCCAGCGCCGACCAAGGTCGGCATCTACCAGGGCACCGCCGCTGAACATGCAGTAGATCCACGCCATGCGAGGATGCGCCGGGATCCTGACAGGGGTCAGAGCCCTTTCCAGTGGAAAGGGATCCGACCCCGCAGCCTCAGTGACTGGCCTTGTCCCGCTTCCAGCCGCGGTGCTTGATGTCCAGGTGCAGGCTGTACAGCGCGGTGAACGCCGGGAACAGGTTCTGCAGTACACCCACCGAGTCCTGCTTGGCCGAGAACAGGAAGTAGCTCAGGGTCATCAGGCTGCCGAGCACGCTCATGTACCAGAACAGGCGCGGGATGACGGGTTTGCCGGCGCGCTTGGAGGCGATGAACTGGACCAGCCAGCGGCCGCCGAACATCAGTGCGCCGGTGTAGCCGATCAGCTTCCAGCCGGTCACATGCAGGCCGGTCCAGTACAGCCAGGTCAGGGGCTGATCCAGCCAGTGCAGCTCCAGATCCATCAGCGCTCCTCCACCGCGGTGCGCTTGCTTCGGGTGATCAGCCAGGCTACGCCACGCAGGTCGCGGATGCCGACCAGCGCGCGGCCGAGGTTGTTGTACTTGGACACGCCGGCGGTACGGTGGCGGTGATTGACCGGCACGCTGGTGGTCTTCCAGCCGGCACGCTGCATCAGCGCCGGCAGGTAACGGTGCATGTGGTCGAAGTACGGCAGGTCGAGGAACGCGCTGCGTTCGAACAGCTTGATGCCGCAACCGGTGTCGGGCGTGTCGTCGCGCAGCATGCGCGCACGGATGGCGTTGGCCCATTTGCTGGCCCAGCGCTTGCTGCCGCTGTCCTGGCGGTTGACGCGCCAGCCGGCGAACAGCTTCACCTGCGCCTCGGCGGCGTCGCGTGCGGCAAGCAGCTTGGGAATATCGGCCGGATCGTTCTGGCCATCGCCATCCAGGGTGGCGATCCACGGCGCGCGCGCGTGCTTGACGCCGGTGCGCACCGCCGTGCTCTGCCCGCTCTGGTTCACATGGTGCAGCACGCGCAGTTCCGGCGTGGTTGCCTTCAATCCCTGCAGCACCGCCAGGGTGTCATCACGCGAGTGGTCGTCGATGTAGACGATCTCGAACGGCAGCCGGCCACGCAGCGCAGCGGTGATTTCGGCGACCAGCGGGGCAACATTGTCGCGCTCGTTGAACACCGGGACGACAACGGAAAGCTCGGGTTGGCTCATAAGGCACTCGGCCAAAGGGGGGACAAAGACCGCGCATTCTCCGAAACCGAGGTTATCCGAAGATGAACCCGGCGGCGTGAGGATCCGTCCTCAGGCGCGATCGCCAAAATACTCGCGGCACCACTGCACCACAGGCGGCAGGCCTTGTTCGATCGGGGTCACCGCATCGAAGCCGAAAGCGTCATGTGCGCGCCGGGTATCGGCCATCGTGCGCACCATGTCGCCGGGCTGCATGGGCTTGTAGACCTTCTGCGCAGGGCGGCCGGCGGCCTGCTCGATCACGCTGATGAAGCGCTCCAGCTCGACCGGTGTATGGTTGCCGAGGTTGAACACCCGGTGCGGCACCGGACCGTCGGCCGGATGCGCGAGGGCGCCGAGGATACCGGATACGATGTCGGAGACATGTGTGAAATCGCGCTGCATGCGGCCTTCGTTGAACACGTCGATCGGCCGACCGGCCAGCACCGCGCGCGAGAACAGCAGCGGTGCCATGTCCGGCCGGCCCCACGGGCCATACACGGTGAAGAATCGCAGCCCGGTGGCATGCAGGCCGTACAGCTGCGCGTAGGTGTAGGCCATCAGCTCGTTGGCCGCCTTGGTCGCCGCGTACAGCGAGCGTGGCTGGTCCACGCGCTGGTCTTCGGAGAACGGCGGCGTGGCCGAATCGCCGTAGACCGAACTGCTGGAGGCATACACCAGGTGCTGCACGCCACGGTGGCGGCACAACTCGAGCATGTTGACGAAGCCGACCAGGTTGCTGTCGACGTAGGCATGCGGGTTTTCCAGCGAATAGCGCACGCCGGCCTGCGCGGCCAGGTGGATCACCGCGGTCGGCCGCACCTCGTCGAACAGTGCGGCCAGGCCCTGCTGGTCGGTCAGGTCCAGGGTGCGCAGGTCCAGCGCCGGACACAGCGCGGCCACGCGGTCACGCTTGATCTGCGGGTCGTAGTAATCGTTGAAGTTGTCCAGGCCGACCACGGCCTGGCCGGCCTCCAGCAGCGCGCGGGCGGTGTAGGCACCGATGAAGCCGGCAGCGCCGGTGAGCAGGATGGTCATGGCAGGGGCCTGGGAACGAAGTTCAGGCCCCTGATGTTACCGGTCTCAGAACAAACCGAAACGCTTCTTCGCCACGTTGGTGCGGCCGGGCTCGATCACATCGTTGATCTGTTTCGCATCGAAGCGGTCGAGCAGGGCGTCGGCACCCTTCTTCAGCTTCAGGTCCATCTCTTCGGGGTACAGCGGAACCAGGCTCATGAAGCTGATGGTATTGCCATCCTCCAGCTCCAGCGTGGCGAAGTCCTCCGGGGCGGTCACCGGCGGCAGCACGATGGCACCGTCGAAACCCACGCCCGGCGCATAGGGCTCGCTGGGATGGCCGTTGGGAATGGTGTGGCCGAAGCCCAGCCACGTGTCGTACTCGTGCGGTAACCGCGCCATGCCCTTCAGCAGGCGCACCGGCCAGTAGTTGCGCTCATCCTCGAAGGCGTCCTGCGTGATCGGCCAGTCGGCCGGCAGGGTCACCATCAGTTCCATGTAGCGCGGCACGTCCGCATCCGCCTCGGCGGGCACGGTCATCGGCAGGTCGCTCATGCCGGAGGTGACCAGGCGCAGGTACGGGCAGTGGTCATTGGCCGGCACCACGTGCACGTCGATGTGCACCAGGTCGGAGATGATTTCATGGAAGACACCGGACACCGGTCCCAGGTGGTGTTCGATGTGGGCACTGATCGCCTCGATGTGCCGTTCTTCGCCGATGGCGAGCACAAAGTCCTTCTCACGGCGATGTACCAGTATCTGGGTGCCGTCCGGGCTGAAGTCTTCGTAGTCGTTGCTCATGTCCTGCTCCCTGGATGAGGCCACGGGCCGGAAGACAGTGCATTCCGCGGTGCGCGTGGCAGTGCGTTCCCTGTCATTCGCCGGGCGCGGCAGGAACAGGCCGCCTCCCCGACGCGGCGCCGGGCTCAGCCCTGGCGCGCGCGCAGTTTTTCCAGCACGCCGTCCAGGGTGTCCAGGTCGGTGTAGTGGATGATCAGCTTGCCCTTGCCGCCACGGCCGTGGCTGATCGCCACCTTGGCGCCGAGCGCTTCGGACAGCTCGGTTTCCAGCGAGGCGATGTCGGCCTGCTGCACCTTCGGCGTGGCCACCGGACGGCTGCTCGGCACCTTGCCGGCGGCGAAAGCCTGCGCGCGCCGCTCGACCTCGCGCACCGACCAGCCTTCGTCGGCCGCTTCCTGGGCCAGCTTGCCGGCCAGTTCGGGGGCCAGGGTCAGCAGCGCACGGGCATGCCCCATTTCCAGGCGGCGGGTTTCCAGCAGCAGGCGGATCGCCACTGGTAGTTCCAGCAGGCGCAGCAGGTTGGACACCGCCGCGCGCGAGCGGCCGACGGCCTCGGCGGCCTCGGCATGGGTGAGGGTGAACTCGCTGATCAGGCGCTGCAGCGCTTCGGCTTCCTCCAGCGGGTTGAGGTCTTCACGCTGGATGTTCTCGATCAGCGCCATCGCGATGACGGTGCGGTCTTCCAGCTCGCGCACCACCACCGGCACTTCGTCCAGCCCGGCCAGCTGCGATGCGCGCCAGCGGCGTTCACCGGCGACGATTTCGTAGTTGCCCGCCGGCAGCTGGCGCACCAGGATCGGCTGGATCACGCCCTGCGACTTGATCGAGTCGGCCAGCTCGGACAGCTTGCCCTCGTCCATCTCGCGGCGCGGCTGGTACTTGCCCGGCTGCAGCTGGCCGACCGGCAACTTGCGCAGCACTTCCCCCGGCAGCGGCTCGATCACCGCCGTGGTGGCCTGCACCTGGCTGACCGCGCCCTTCGGGCCCAGCAGCGCGTCCAGGCCACGGCCGAGGCCTCGCTTCTTGGCTGCCGGCTTGCTGCTGGTCATCAGACGGTCTCCACGGCCTTGGTGGCCTTGTTGCGTTCGTTGTTGCGGCGGATGATCTCGCCAGCCAGGCCCAGGTAGGCCACGCCACCGCGCGAGGCGCGGTCGTAGCCGACGATGCTCTGGCCATGGCTGGGTGCCTCGGCCAGGCGAACGTTGCGCGGCACGATGGTGCGGAACACGCGATCGCCGAAGTGCTCGGTGAGCTCGGCCGAGACCGCGTTGGCCAGGTTGTTGCGCACGTCGAACATGGTGCGCAGCACGCCTTCGATCTCCAGCGCCGGATTGAGGTTGGCACGCAGCGCTTCGATGGTTTCCACCAGCGCGCTCAGGCCTTCCAGGGCGTAGTACTCGCACTGCATCGGCACGATCACCGAATCGGCAGCGGCCAGCGCATTGAGCGTCAGCAGCGACAGCGCCGGCGGGCAGTCGATCAGGATGTAGTCGTACTCGTCGCGGATCGGTGCCAGCGCGCGCTTCAGCCGCTGCTCGCGCTCGCTCTGCGCCATCAGCTGGATCTCGGCGGCGGTCAGGTCGATGTTGCCGGGAAGCAGGTCGTAGCCTTCGGCGGTCTGCACGCGTACATCGGCGGCGCTGGACTCGCCCAGCAGCAGATCGTAGGTGGAGGCGGCCAGCTCACGCTTGTCCACGCCACTGCCCATGGTCGCGTTGCCCTGCGAATCGAGGTCGACCAGCAGCACGCGCTTGGGTGCGTTGGCCAGGGAAGCGGCCAGGTTGACGGCGGTCGTGGTCTTGCCGACGCCACCCTTCTGGTTGGCGATGGCGATGATGCGGGCCATGCGGGTGTGCCTCGTCGACGTGTGCTGGGACCGGTCATTATGCGTACAACCGGCCCCTTGCGGAAATCGTGGATCGCCAACCCGTTGTTGCACAAGGGGCTGGCGGCGGGAATCAAGGGCCTGTAACAGTAACCAGGTGGCGTTCGCCGGCCAGGCCGGGCACGCTCAGCGGGGTCACCTCGCGCACCTGCCAGCCAGCCGGCAGGTCCGCGATCTCCTCATGCGGGTAGACGCCCTTCATGGCCAGCAGCACGCCCCCCGGCCGCAGCAGGTGGCCACCGACGCGGACGATGCCGGCCAGGGTATCCATGGCACGGGCGGTCAACTGGTCGTAACGACCGGCCTCGTCCAGCGCCTCGGCGCGCGATTCGGCCACGCGGGCATTGCCCAGGCCGAGTTGGCGCACGGCCTCGCGCATGAAGCGCGCCTTCTTGCCATTGCTCTCGACCAGGGTCACCTGCAGGCCCGGGCAGGCGATGGCCAGCGGGATGCCCGGCAGCCCGGGGCCGGTGCCGAGGTCGGCCAGGCTGCCATCGGCCACGAACGGCTGCATCGCCAGCGAGTCGAGCAGGTGGCGGGTGACCATCTCCTGCGGGTCGCGGATGGCGGTGAGGTTGTAGGTGCCGTTCCAGCGGTGCAGCAGGGCCAGGTAGCGCAGCAGCGGCGGCGCCAGCGCGGCATCCAGGCCCATGCTGGCCAGGCCCTGTTCCAGCGTGGCAGCTACGCTGGCGGGAAGTGGGTGTTCGCTCATGCCGGCATTATCGCCGGTTTTGCGCGCTGATTCCCCGCCTCAGTGCGGATACCAGGCCAACGCCGCCCGGAACTGACCGGTGGCCTGCCATTCGTGCAGGTGCCAGCGCGCGGCCTCGCCCAGTTCCGGGTCGCACCAGCGCAGGTGCAGGGCGCCATCGGCCCCCGGCGCCAGCTGCAGGCGGTGCAGGCCGAACGAGATACCCTGGCCGTGCGCCTTCAGCATCGATTCCTTGGCGCACCACACGCGGAAGAACCAGTGTTCGCGGTCGGCCTGGTCCAGGCTTTCCAGCCACGCCACCTCCTCCGGGTGGAAGAAGCGCTGCACGATCTCCAGCAGGCGGGCGCGCGGCCGCAGCAGTTCCAGGTCCACGCCCAGCCGCACGCCTTCGCCCAGCGCCACCAGCAGCACCTCGCCGCTGTGGCTCCAGCCGGTGCCGTAGTGGGCCAATGCGCCGCTCAGCTCCGGCCGGCCCTTGTCATCGCGGACCAGCGGCAGCGTCTCCGGATCGGCCCCGAGGGCCTGCGCCAGCACCTGCCGTGCCTGCGGTTCGCCGCGCTGGCCGGGCACGTGCGGGCGCCGCCAGACCGTCACCGGACCAAAGCGCCACGGGCCGTCGAGGGTGGCTGGCAGGCTCATGCGCACGCGCCCGTCACACGATTGCACGACGGGTTCACGGCCGTGCGCGTCAACTGGTCACCGTTCCCCACCGGAGGTTCGATCATGGGCATCATCATCTGGCTGATCGTCGGCGGCATCGTAGGCTGGCTGGCCAGCATCATCATGAAGCGCGATGCCCAGCAGGGCATCATCCTCAACATCGTGGTCGGCATCGTCGGCGCGCTGATTTCCGGCTGGCTGTTCGGCGGCGGCATCAACGAAGCGATCACCATTCGAACCTTCCTGTTCTCGCTGATCGGTGCAGTGATCCTGCTGGCGATCGTCAATCTGTTCACCCGCAAGAGCATACGCTGACACGGCGGTAGCGCCGGCCGCTGGCCGGCGGGCCTTTCAGAACGGGCCCGGCGATGCCGGGCCCCGTTCGTTCAACCGATCTGTACCCACGCCGGCGCATGGTCGCTCGGACGTTCCCAGGTGCGCGGCTCGCGGTCGATGCCCGAAGCCACCGCACCGCTCTTCAGCGCATCGGAGACCAGGGTCAGGTCGATGCGCAGGCCCAGGTTGCGACGGAAGCCGGCGGCGCGGTAATCCCACCAGCTGAAGGTGCCCGCCTCGTCGTTGTGCAGGCGGAAGCCATCGTGCAGGCCCAGCTGCAGCAGCTTGTTCAATGCGCCGCGCTCGGCGGTGGAAGTGAGGATGTGGTTGTCGTTCCACACCTCCGGGTCGTGCACGTCGCGTGCGTCCGGGGCAATGTTGAAGTCCCCCATCACGATCAGCTTCGGGTGGCGCTGCAGTTCTTCGGCGATCCAGGCATGCACCGCCTCAAGCCAGCGTAACTTGTACTCGTACTTGTCGGTACCGATGTCCTGCCCGTTGACCACGTACAGGTTGATTACCCGCAGGTCGCCGAAGGTACCGGCGATGACGCGCTTCTGCTCGTCCTCGAAGCCGGGAATGCCGATCTGCACGTCCTGTGCAGGCTCACGCGACAGCAGCGCAACGCCGTTGTAGGTCTTCTGGCCGGCGAACACGCTGCGGTAGCCGGCAGCGATCAGCGCAGAGTCGGGGAACTTGTGGTCCTCCAGCTTGGTTTCCTGGATACCGACGATGTCCGGGCCGAACGCCTTGAGCCACTGTTCCAGGTGCGGCAGGCGGACATTGAGCGAATTGACGTTCCACGAGGCGATTTTCATGCGGGCATTCTACCCGGGTGGGCTTTGGTAGACGCCAACCTGGGTTGGCGCATAGCCGCCCCCGTGCCAACCAAGGTTTGCACCCACCGGTAGTGCCGGCCGCTGGCCGGCAACCCCATGAACCGTCGGCAGGACCCCGCAGTTGGCGGCCAGCGGCCGGCACTACCGCAGCAGCAGCTTCAACAAACCCGCAATCTTCGAATACGGCGGCCGCAGCCGGTCACTGGCGGCCCAGCGCGACTGCCACAGCACCGGCAGCCGCTTGCTCATCGCATCGAACCCGGCCCGCCCGTGGTACGCGCCCATGCCGCTGGCCCCTACCCCGCCAAACGGCAGGCCATCGGCGGCGAAGTGCAGCAGCGTGTCATTTACCGTCACGCCACCGGCCACCACCTGGCCGAGGATGCGCTCCACCGTGGCCGTGTCATGGCTGAAGGGATACAGCGCCAGCGGCCGTTCGCGGGACAGCACGTCGGCCAGCGCCGCCTCCAGATCCGGGTAGGCCCGCACCGGCAGGATCGGGCCGAAGATCTCCTCGCGCATCAGGTCCAGGTCGTCCGGCGGGTCCAGCACCACGGTCGGCACCAGCAGGCGCTCGCGGTCGGCGCGCGCCTCATCCACCTGCGCCAACGGAATCACCGGCACGCCACGTTCGCGCGCCTGCACCAGATAGCCCTGCAGGCGCTGGTACTGGCCCTCGTTGATGATGCGCGTGTAGTCGTCGGCATTGCTGAAGTCGCCATAGCGTTCGCGCACCTGCTGCTGCAGCGCCTGTACGAACTCGCGCTGGCGGACCGTATCGATCAGCACATAATCCGGCGCGATGCAGGTCTGGCCCGCGTTGAACCACTTGCCGGTGGCCAGCCGCGCGGCGGCTTTGCCCAGCGGAAAATCGCGGCAGACGATGGCCGGCGACTTGCCGCCCAGTTCCAGCGTGACCGGCACCAGATGCTCGGCGGCGGCGGCCATCACCTTGCGGCCAACGGCCGTCGAGCCGGTGAACAGCAGATGGTCCAGCGGCAGCGAGGACACCGCCGCGGCCACATCTGCCCCGCCCTGCACCACCGCCACCCGATCGGGCGGGAACACGCTGGCCAGCAGATCGGCCAGGAACGCACTGGTGCGCGGCGTGTGTTCCGAAGGCTTCAGCAGTACGTGGTTGCCGGCAGCGATGGCGGTGACCAGCGGCACCAGCGCCAGCGTGACCGGGTAGTTCCACGGTGAGATCACCCCGACCACACCCAGTGGCGTCGGCCGCAGCTGCGCGCGCGCTGGCCACAACTTCCATCCCGCCGATGCCCGCTGCGGCTTCGACCAGCGCCGCAGGTGGCGGCGCAGGTGGTCGATGGCCGACAGCACGCTCATGCCATCGGCCAGCTTCGATTCAACGTGGGCGCGATGCCCGAAGTCCTCGGCGATGGCCTGCGCCATTTCGTCCAGGCGTGGCTTCAGCCCCTCGCGCAGGCGGCGCAGGTCGGCCTCACGCTGGTCGAGCGTGGGGCGCTGCGACTGCCAGGCGCTGCGCAGGGTGTGCAGGATGGCGGGAAGGTCGGCGGGGGCGGTGGTCGTCATGGGCCGACTATACGGGGTGCTGCGCAACGCCATGGTAGTGCCGGCCGCTGGCCGGCAATGGGTTCATGTCTTCGGAGATTCATGGGTTTGCCGGCCAGCGGCCGGCACTACCGGAATGCGAACCCAGTGGGCACGGTCGACAAACAGAAAGGCCGCGGTCTGCACCACGGCCCCTGAAACCCGGTGGGTGCCGACCGTTGGTCGGCACGCCGGTTATTTGGTGATATCCACGTTCTTGGTTTCGCGCAGGAACAGGCCGCCGATCACCACCGACATCAGTGCGATCGCAATCGGGTACCACAGGCCGTAGTACAGGTTGCCGGTACCGGCCACCAGCGCGAACGAGATCGCCGGCAGGAAGCCACCGAACCAGCCGTTGCCGATGTGGTACGGCAGCGACATCGAGGTGTAGCGGATACGGGTCGGGAACAGTTCGACCAGGTAGGCGGCGATCGGGCCGTAGACCATGGTCACGTACAGCACCAGCAGCCACAGCATGAAGATGGTGCCGGCGATGTTGATGCGCGCACCATCGGCCTTGGCCGGATAGCCGGCGGTGGTCAGCGCGGTCTTCAGCTCCGCTCCAAACGCATCGGCCTTGGCCTTGCCTTCTTCCTTGGTCAGGCCTGCGGCCTCATACGAGGGGACGCTGGCGCTGCCCACGTTCACCATCGCCAGCGAGCCGGCGGCGGCGGGCTGCACGTCGTACGGCACGCCGGCCTTGGTCAGCGCGGCGGTGGCCACGTCGCAGGAGCTGGTGAACTTGCGCAGGCCCACCGGATCGAACTGGAACGAGCAGGTGGCCGGATCGGCGACGACCAGGGCCGGCGAGCTGCTGCGGGCTTCTTCGATGGCCGGGTTGGCGAAGTGGGTCAGGCCCTTGAAGATCGGGATGTAGGTGATGGCCGCCAGCAGGCAGCCGGCCAGGATGATCTTCTTGCGGCCGATGCGGTCGGACAGCCAGCCGAAGAAGATGAAGAACGGCGTGCCCAGTGCCAGCGCTGCGGCGATCAGCAGGTAGGAGGTGGTGGCATCGACCTTCAGCATGCTGCTGAGGAAGAACAGCGCGTAGAACTGGCCGCCGTACCAGACCACGGCTTGGCCAGCCGCCGCACCGAGCAGGACCAGCAGCATCAGCTTCAGGTTGCCGCCCTTCAGGCTGTCGCGGAACGGGGTCTTGGAGCCCTTGCCTTCAGCCTTCATCTGCTGGAACAGCGGCGATTCGCTCAGCTGCAGGCGGATCCACACCGAAATGCCCAGCAGCAGGATCGACACCAGGAACGGAATGCGCCAGCCCCAGGCTTCGAACGCCTCGTTGCCCAGCGTCATGCGGCAGGCCAGGATGATCAGCAGCGACAGGAACAGGCCCAGCGTGGCGGTGCACTGGATGAAGCTGGTGTACAGGCCGCGCTTGTCGTCCGGCGCGTGCTCGGCCACGTAGGTGGCGGCACCGCCGTACTCGCCGCCCATCGCCAGGCCCTGGGCCAGCCGCAGGATGATCAGGATCACCGGAGCGGCGAAACCGATCGAAGCGTAGTTGGGCAGCACGCCGACCAGGAAGGTCGAGATGCCCATGATCAGGATGGTGACCAGGAAGGTGTACTTGCGGCCGATGCGATCGCCGAGGCTGCCGAAGAAGGCCGCGCCGAACGGGCGCACGAAGAAGCCGGCGGCGAACGCCAGCAGGGCGAAGATCATGCCCGTGGTTTCATTGACGCCACTGAAGAACTGCTTGGCGATGATGGCCGCGAGCGAGCCGTACAGGAAGAAGTCATACCACTCGAAGACCGTGCCGAGGCTCGAGGCGAAGATGACCTTCTTGTGGCCCTTGGTCAGGGTGTCCGCTTTATGTGCGGTGCTGGGTGTACTGGACATGGGACGCTTCCCCTCCGAAGCAATCGTTGTTGGTGGGTGCCGACCGTTGGTCGGCACTCAATTCGGTAGATGCCGACCTTGGCCGGCACCCCATCTCGGTAGGTGCCGGCCGCTGGCCGGCACGCTCTTAGAAGCTGTACTTCGTAGTGAACTGCAACCGGGTGATGTCACCCTTGTTGCCGTTCTCCACTTCGCGACGGCCATACATCAGCTCGGCGCCGATATCGACCTTGGGCAGCGGCGAATAGAAGATGTTGCCGCGGATGCTCTGCACGCTCTTGGTCACCAGCGGGCCGAGGATGCTGTCGTTGTCGTAGTCGCTACGCGCGTAGATCAGGTTGGTGCGCAGCTTCGGCGAGAACGCATGCCGCCAGCCGACATAGCCGGCCAGCACGCCGGTCGGGTTGAGTTCGTCGCGGGCCACGTCATAGGCACTGTCGGCAGTGATGCCCAGGCCGATGTAGCGGGCGATGCCTTCGCCACCGGTCAGCTGGTAATGCAGCGAATCGCTGTCACCCATCACCCACTTGCCGCCCAGGGTCAGGCCGCCGGCCACCTTGTCGGCCTTCGCGCCGGTCGCCTGGTTGTCGACCTTCAACTGGCGGACGATGCCGCCGACACCGAAGGTGCCCCAGTCGCCCTTCCAGCCATAGCGCAGGGTCAGGTCGGGCAGGCTGCCACGGTCGGAGTTGGCGCTGGCGTTGGTCCAGGCGCCGGTGACCGGGTTGCGGGTGCCGGTGAGGGTGGTGGTTTCCGGGTTTTCCAGCGCGACGCTGAAGCCGCCCTGGGTGTAGCGCACCTGGGCCTGGCGCACGAAGATCACGCCGTCGGTGGGGCCGACGAAGTCGACCGCTTCCGGCAGTGCGGCCGCGTCCATGAAGTTGGACCAGGTCTGGCCGGCCAGCCAGTTGTTCCAGTACATGTAGGCGTGGCGCAGGGTCACGCCGTAGGTATTGGTGGCAGTCTGGTTGCCCAGCGAGTTGCCGAAGAAGTCCATCTCGAAGAACGCACCGGCCTTGTTGCCCGATTCGCTGACGTTGTCGATGCCCAGGTTGAAGCGCGAGAACTTGGCATGGGCGTTGAAATCGGTGCCCGAGCGCTTGCCGCTGCCGCCGGCGCCTTCCACCGGGGTCTGGCCCGGGAGGTACAGCGAACGGCCGGTGGCGTCGTCGGCCAGCTGGCCATCGCTGGTCTGGGTGGCCAGGAAGTCGGCCTTGATGAAGCCGCCGATCTTGACCGTGGTGCCCGGTGCCGCGCCCGGGGTGATGGTGGTGACCTGGATCGGCTGCTTGCCGGCCGGCACCTGTGCAACCGGCTTCTGCTCGGCCTGCACCGTGCGCACTTCGGTTACCGCCTGCTGGGTCTGGCTGATCTGGGTCTGTTGTTGTTGCTGCGAAGACAGCAGCAGCTGGACCTGGCGTTCCAGTTCGGCAACGCGTGCTTCCAGTGCCTTCTCTTTGGCGGTCTCTGCGAACGCCATGCCCGGTGCGACCAGGGCGACCAGCAGGCAGGCCGCCAAAGGTGTGCGCACGGCTTTCAACGTACGGTGGCTCATGTTGCCCTCTCTCCCAAGTGGCAAGGTGATGCCGCGCGTGGGGCACGGTCGAGCCGAGACTGCGGGGCGATTATGTATAGCGGCTATTCGCCATTGGTCGAACCCGGCCCTGCAGGGCGCTCACTTTCGACCATGGTCTAACCAGGGTGGTGACGCGGCCGGGGGTGGATGGGGCAAACTGAGGGGGATCGGTCGTTGCGATGCTGCGACCGCACATACAAAGTCAACGTGCAAGTGAGGGTGCCATGGCTGATATCTACCCCGTCGATCCGCAGTTCGCCGCCAAGGCACGCATCGACAAGAAGACCTATGAACAGCAGTACCAGGCGTCGGTGACCGACCCGGATGGATTCTGGGGCAAGGCCGCCGAGCGCCTGCAATGGATGCGCAAGCCGACGAAGATCAAGAACGTCAGCTACGACCTGTCCGACTTCCACATCAAGTGGTTCGAGGATGGTGAGCTCAATGCCAGCGTGAACTGCCTGGATCGCCAGCTCGAGACGCGCGGCGACAAGACCGCCCTGCTGTTCGAGCCGGACGGCCCGGATGCACCGGCCCAGCACGTGACCTATCGCGAACTGTATGAGCGCACCTGCCGCCTCGGCAATGCGCTGCGCAACCTTGGGGTCAAGAAAGGCGACCGCGTCACCATCTACCTGCCGATGATCGTCGACGCCGCAGTAGCCATGCTGGCCTGCGCGCGCATCGGTGCAATCCACTCGGTGGTGTTCGGTGGCTTCGCGCCGAACTCGATCGCCGACCGCGTCAGCGACTGCCAGAGCAAGCTGATCATCACCGCCGACGAAGGCTTGCGCGGTGGCCGCAGGATTCCGCTGAAGGCCAACGTCGATGCCGCGCTGAAGCTGCCGGGCACGAACACGGTTGAAACCGTGCTGGTGGTGCGCCACACCGGCGGCGCGGTGGACATGCAGGCCCCGCGCGACCGCTGGTTCCACGATGTGGTGGACAGCCAGCCGTCCACCTGCGAACCGGAACGCATGAACGCGGAAGACCCGCTGTTCATCCTCTACACCTCCGGCTCCACCGGCAAGCCGAAGGGCGTGCTGCACACCACCGGCGGCTATCTGCTGTACGCGGCCTACACCCATGAAGCGGTGTTCGACCTGCGCGAGGACGACATCTACTGGTGCACCGCCGACGTCGGCTGGGTCACCGGCCACAGCTACATCGTGTACGGGCCACTGGCCAACGGTGCGACCTCGCTGATGTTCGAAGGCGTGCCGAACTATCCGAACACCTCGCGCTTCTGGAACGTCATCGACAAGCACAAGGTGAGCATCTTCTACACCGCCCCGACCGCCATCCGTGCGCTGATGCGCGAAGGCGAGGAGCCGGTGAAGAAGACCTCGCGCGCGTCGCTGCGCCTGCTCGGCAGCGTCGGCGAGCCGATCAATCCGGAAGCCTGGCGCTGGTACTACGAAGTGGTCGGCGACAGCCGCTGCCCGATCGTCGATACCTGGTGGCAGACCGAAACCGGCGGCATCCTGATCTCGCCGCTGGCCGGCGCGATGGACCTCAAGCCGGGGTCGGCCACCCTGCCCTTCTTCGGCGTGCAGCCGGCGCTGGTCAATGCCGATGGCGAGATCCAGGACGGCCCGACCGAGGGCAACCTGATCATCCGTGACTCCTGGCCGGGCCAGATGCGCACGGTGTACGGCGACCACCAGCGCTTCATCGATACCTACTTCCGCACCTACCCGGGCAGCTACTTCACCGGTGACGGTTGCCGCCGCGACGAAGACGGCTATTACTGGATCACCGGCCGCGTCGACGACGTGATCAATGTGTCCGGCCATCGCATCGGCACCGCCGAAGTGGAAAGCGCGCTGGTCTCGCATCCGAAGGTGGCCGAAGCGGCGGTCGTGGGCTTCCCGCACGACGTCAAGGGCCAAGGCATCTACGCCTACGTCACCCTGGTGGCCGAAGAGGCCCCGAGCGATGAACTGCACAAGGAGCTGATCGCCTGGGTGCGCAAGGAGATCGGGCCGATCGCCACACCGGACCACCTGCAGTGGGCACCGGGCCTGCCGAAGACCCGCTCGGGCAAGATCATGCGCCGCATCCTGCGCAAGATTGCCGAAAACGCGCCGGACCAGCTCGGCGACACCTCGACCCTGGCCGATCCGTCGGTGGTGGCGTCGCTGGTGGACGAGCGCAAGGTGCGCTGATGCAGAACCCGGGGTCGGATCCCTTTCCACCAGGAAAGGGCTCTGACCCCATCTGGTTTCCCCCACGGTTCCCCCCGACCATGACCACCCTCCTGATTGCCGATGACCACCCGCTGTTCCGCGAAGCCCTGCGTGGAGCCGTGCAGCGGGTCATCCCCGGCGTGCAGCTGTTCGAGGCCGACAGCGTGGAAGCGCTGTACGCGCTGGCCGACCAGCACAACGACGCCGACCTGGTCCTGATGGATCTCAACATGCCCGGTGCGCAGGGCTTCAACGCACTGGTGCACATGCGCTCACTGCACCCCCAGCTGCCAGTGGTGGTGGTGTCCGCGCGCGAAGAAGCCACGGTGATGCGCCGCGCGCTCGACCACGGTGCGCTGGGCTTCATCCCGAAGTCTGCGGATTCGGACACCATCGGCCATGCGCTGGGCACCATCCTCGATGGCGAGACCTGGGCACCGCCGGAAGCGCACAACGTGCCGCCCACCGGCAGCGAAGAACGCGAAGTCGGCCAGCGCCTGCGCGAGCTGACCCCGCAGCAGTTCCGTGTCCTGCAGATGCTCGGCGCTGGCCGCTTGAACAAGCAGATCGCCTACGACCTCAACGTCTCCGAAGCGACGATCAAGGCCCACGTCACCGCCATCCTGCGCAAGCTCGGCGTGACCAACCGCACCCAGGCCGTGCTGATGGCCGGCAAGCTGGCCATCGACGACGACGCCATCGTGCTGCCGCCGGAAGAAGACTGACGATAGTGCCGGCCGCTGGCCGGCATTCGCCTGGAACGTCTGAAACCGCCCTGGTAGGTGGCAAGCTTGCTTGGCACGCCTTTGCTTGGCCCGTGTTATAGCCATCGCTATACAAACCAGCCCTGCCTGCGCGTTTGTCTGTAAATGCGCCACGCGCGGATCGCGATGCTAAGCTTCGCGTCCCCTTGGGGAGTAGCCGGATTCCTTCGCAGGAATCGTCCACGTCAACATACTCGGCCAGTGCGCCGTGGCGTGGACAACCATGATGGTTGGCGAGACCAGCGGCCCGCGCGCGCAACGTCAGGTTGGGCGCGAGCGCGAGCCGTGCGTCCGTCCTTGCCCGACCTCAGCCGCTGTCCATGTCCCCCATTTCGATCCTCCTGATCGGCTTTGCCATGTCCACCGATGCCTTTGCCGCCGCAATCGGCAAGGGTGCGGCCATGCGCAAGCCGGTGTTCCGCGATGCACTGCGTGCCGGCATCATCTTCGGCGTCATCGAGGCGATCACGCCGATCATCGGCTGGCTGCTCGGCCGCGCCGCGCTGCAGTACGTCGAAGCCTTCGACCACTGGATCGCGTTCGGCCTGCTCGGTGCGCTGGGCATCCACATGATCTACAACGGCCTGCGCCCGGACAGCGCCGAGGATGACGAGGATCCCTCGCAGCACCACGGCTTCTGGAAGCTGGCGCTGACCGGCTTCGCCACCAGCATCGACGCGATGGCGGTGGGTATCGGCCTGGCCTTCATGGACGTGCATATCGGCGTGATGGCCGCGGTCATCGGCCTGTGCACACTGACCATGGTGACCGCCGGCATCATGCTCGGCCGCGTGCTGGGCAGCATGGTCGGCAAGCGTGCGGAGATCATCGGTGGCGTGATCCTGGTGATCATCGGCGCGACCATCCTGTACGAACACCTGCACGGCGTGGGGTAACGCATCGGAAGCGAGCGATTGCGTGGTTGCCGGCCAGCGGCCGGCACTACCTGGCGTCGCATCCACGCATGGCGTGGATCTATTGCGCATCCCGCAGCGCGCCCAGGAAGGCGCGCAGCGAGGCCGGCTTGATCGGCTTGGTCAGCACGCGGTAGCCACGCTCGCGTGCCATCCGCTTCAGCTCGTCACGTCCGTCGGCGGTCAGCAGCGCACCCGGCAGCGGGTAGCCGGCCGCCTCGCGCAGCGCCACCAGCGCATCCAGGCCATCCATGCGATCGTGCAGGTGGTAGTCCACCAGCATCACCTGCGGTCGCTCGGCGATCTTCTCCAGTGCCTGGTCGACGGTGGCGGCGGTGATCACCTGCACCTGCCAGCGGCCGAGCAGTGCGCGCATGCCGTCGAGGATTTCCTCGTCGTTGTCCACGCACAGCACCCGCAGGCCCGCCAGCGAATCGCTGCGCACCGGTGTGGCCACGGCCTGGGTCGCCTTGGCAGGCTCGGTGTAGCCGGGCAAGGGCGCAACCCGCGGCAGGATGATCGAGAACATCGAGCCACTGCCAACGCGGCTGCGTGCATTGAGGCGATGGTCGAGCAGGCGCGAGATGCGCTGGCAGATCGACAGGCCCAGGCCCAACCCCTGCTCGCCCCAGTCGAACGGCTGCTGGTAGCGGTGGAACTCGTCGAAGATCTGCCGCATGTGGTGTTCGGGAATGCCAGGGCCGGTATCCCACACCTGCAGTTCCACCTCGTCGCCGCGCTGGCGCACGGCCAGCACGATGCGCCCCTGGCGTGTGTAGCGCAGCGCATTGGCCAGGAAGTTCTGCAGTACGCGGCGCAGCAGGCGGCGATCGCTGCGTACCCAGGCCGTGCGCGCGAACAGGTCCAGGCGCAGGCCACGGCCTGCGGCGACCGGCGTGTACTGCGCGGCCAGCTCGCGCATCAACGCACTCACATCGAATTCGCCGATCACCGGGTGCAGGCCACCGGCATCCAGCCGCGACACGTCCAGCAGGCCATCAAGCAGTTCTTCGGCAGCGCGCAGCGACGCGTCCACGCGTTCGGCCAGATGCTTCTGTTCGTCGCTCACGTGATCGCTGTCGCGCAGCGCGGACGCAAACAGGCGCGCCGCATTCAACGGCTGCAGCACGTCATGGCTGATCGCCGCCAGGAAACGGGTCTTCGACTGCTGCGCGACCTCGGCCTCATGCGAGCGTTCGGCCACGCGCTGTTCCAGCGTCTCGTTGGCTTCAAGCAGCGCCCTTTCAGCGTGCTTGTAGTCGGTGATGTCGTTGTAGCTGGTCACGTAACCGCCGCCGGGCAGCGCCTGGCCACGCATCTCGATCACCTTGCCGTCGCTGCGGGTGCGCTCGAACACGTGCGGCGAGCCGGCGCGCATGTAACCGATGCGGCGGTTGATCTGCACTTCGATATCGCCCTCGCCCAGCTCGCCGCGCTCGGCGTTGTAGCGGATCAGGTCGGCCACCGGGCGGCCCACGTAGAGCATGCCGTCGGGGTAACCGAACATGTCCTGGTAGCGGCGGTTCCACGCGGTCAGGCGCATGTCCGGATCGACCACGCTGACCCCGGCGCTGATGTTCTCCAGCGTGGTCGACAGGATCTCGCGGTTGAAGCGCAGTTCCTGCCCGGCTTCGTCCAGCACCGCCACCACTTCCCCCAGGTCCATGCCCGAGCCACGCAGCAGGCTGGTCAGCAGCAGGCGCGCCGATGCCGCACCGATCGAGGCGGCCAGCAGGCGCTCGGTGAACTGCACCCACGGCCGGTCAGCCGGTGCCGAGGATTGCAGCTCACGGCCCAGCGACTGCGCCTGCTCGAAGAACGAACGCCGTGCATGGCGTTCGCCGACCACGCGCGAAGCCAGCGCCAGCAGGTCGCCCACATGCACATGCCCGGGCCAGCCGCCGGCCACCGACGGGCGCTCGGCATACGGGTCGAGGAACGGTGCCGCACGCAGGCGCTCGTCGACGCCGGGCCGCCAGCGTGCGGACACCAGCATCATCGTGGCCGCATTGACCAGCAGCGACCAGAACGTGCCGTGGGTCAGCGGGTCCCAGCCGGACATGCCGAACAGCTGCTGCGGACGCAGCCACTCGATGCCGAACGGGCCGTGCTGTACCCAGGCGGCGTCGACCCAGCCGGCCATGGTCATCGCCGGCAGCAGCAGGGTGTACAGCCAGGTGGCAAAGCCCAGCAGCATGCCCACTTCGACGCCGCGCCGGCTGGCACCGCGCCAGTACAGGCCGCCGATCAGGCCGGGCGCGAATTGCGCCACCGCTGCGAACGCCATCAGGCCGTACGAGGCCAGCGTGCTGTCGTTGCTGCTGGTGCGGTAGTAGCTGTAGGCCATCAGCGCCAGCAGCAGGATCGCCAGGCGGCGGATCCACAACACGCGCGAGGCGACGTCAGCGGCTTCCTGGTGGTCACCGCTCCGACGCAGCAGTACCGGCATCACCAGATCATTGCTGACCATGGTCGCCAGCGCGATGGACGAGACGATGACCATGCCGGTGGCCGCCGAGAAGCCGCCCACGTAGGCGATCAGCGCCAGCGCATTGCGGCCTTCGGCCAACGGCAGCGCCAGCACCATCGAGTCGTCGGCGACGCCGCCGCCGGTGCCGAACAGGGTCACGCCGGCGGTGGCGATCGGCAGCACCATGCCCGAGATCAGCACCAGGTAACCGCCGAACATCCAGCGCGCGCGGCGCACGTCGCGCACGTCACCGCACTCGACCACGGCCACGTGGAACTGGCGCGGCAGGCAGATGATGGCGAGGAAACTGAGCAGGGTCTGCGAGATGAAGCCGACCGGCGGCAGGCCGGTGAACAGCGTATGCACCGACTCGACCACCGCGTCGGTGCGGTTGCTCAGCCACAGGTAGGCGAACACGCCCACCGCCAGCATCGCCAGCAGCTTGATCACCGATTCAAAGGCAATCGCCAGCATCATGCCGTGGTGGTGCTCGGTGGCATCGACCTGGCGGGTACCGAACAGGGTGGCGAACAGCGCCATCAGCAATGCCACGTATAGCGCCGGGTCGGTGAAGAACCCGGTCGGGCCGGTGTTGCCGGTCAGCACCTGCAGGCTCATCGCCACCGCTTTGTACTGCAACGCCAGGTACGGAATGATGCCGATCAGCGCGATGATCGCCACCAGCGCCGCCAGCCGCCGCGAGCGACCGAAGCGCGAGGAGATGAAATCGGCGATGGAGACCACGTTCTGGCTGCGTGCGATCAGCGCCAGGCGCTCGATGATGCGCCAGCCGAACAACAGCAGCAGCAGCGGGCCGATGTAGATCGGCAGGTAGCCCACGCCATTGCGCACGGCAGTGCCGACCGCGCCGTAGAAGGTCCACGACGAGCAGTACACCGCCAGCGCCAGGCTGTAGACGACCGGCCGCAGCCACGGCCGGTCGGGGTACATCGGCCGACGGTCGCCCCACCACGCCACGCCGAACAGCAGCGCGGCATAGGCAACCGAGACCAGCAGCAGGACCCAACTGGAGACCACGCGTGTGTTTCCGTCGGAGGAACCCGCAGTGTAGGCCAGGCGCGGCCGGGTGTACGGGCTCGTTGGGGGCAACCGCCCCCACCAGTGTAGGGGCTTACGCGGTGCGGGCCACGACCGTGGGTCGTGGCCGGCTTCTTACTGGGCCGGCACGCCCATTTCCTTCAGCAGTTCCGGCGCCGGGTAGACCTTGGCCAGCAGCCAGCGCAGGTAGCGCATGTCCACGTGCACGGCACGCTTGTAGCGCGGGTCGAACCACCAGCTGGCGCTGACCGACTCCCAGTTGCTGTCAAAGTTCAGGCCGATCAGTTCGCCCTTGGCATTGAGCACCGGCGAGCCGGAGTTGCCGCCGGTGGTGTCCAGGTTGGTCAGGAAGTTGACCGTCTGGGTCTCCAGTGCCGGATCGGCGGTGCTGCCGAAGTCACCCTTGGCGATCGCGGCCAGCAGCGGCTTGGGTGCGTCGAACGGATAGGCGTTGGTGTTCTTCTCGACGATGCCGGCCACGGTGGTCACCGGCGAGTAGGTCACGCCATCGCGCGGGTGCAGTGCCTCGACCTTGCCGTAGCTGATGCGCAGGGTGCGGTTGGCATCCGGGTACACGGCGCGGCCCTGCTTGGCACGCCAGGCGAACAGCGCCTGCATGTAGGCCGGGCGCAGGCGCAGCTGCTCGCCCTCGCGGGTCTTGCTTTCGTTCTCGATGCGCAGCTGCGCGGCCACCAGCGGGCCGGCCACGGCGATCAGCGGATCGGCGGCCAGGGCCTTGCCTTCGCGCGCAGCCGCGAAGCGCGACAGGCGCTGCGCCTCGTCACCCAGCTGGGTGCCGGCGTACAGGGTATCCAGTGCCTTGGCCAGCTGCTGCGGGGTACGGCCGAAGGCGGCGTCGAACTCGGCCACGCGCTGCGCGTCCGGCAGCTGCTGGTAACGGGTCAGCAGGGTGGTCAGCAGGGCCTTCTCGACCTCCGGTGCGTAGCGGCGCTGGACCTGCTTGAGCACGCCTTCGATCATCGCCTGGTCGCGCTGCTGGTAACCGCTCTCGCGCTGCGCGTCCGGTTTGGCCGATTCGATGCGCAGGCGCTCCAGCAGCAGCGCCGAGCGCAGCAACTGGCTCTGTGCGGCCATCTGGTCCAGCAGCAGGTCACGCTCGCCCACCGCCGCGCCCTGTGACAGGTTGGCCAGCAGCGCCTTGATGTCGCTCTGGTACCTGCGGTCGGTGGCGGCCAGCATCGCGGTCTCGTCGGCGGCACGCTGGGCCTTGGCGTCGCTGCGCAGCAGACCTTCCAGCTCACCGGCGGCGCGCTTGCGGTTGTTCTTCAGCGACTGCAGCTGCGAAGCGTAACGGGTACGTGCCTGCGCGTCCTTGGCAGTTGCCGCCTCGATGGTGTCGATCATCTGCTGGAACACCGAAACGCGGCGCGGCAGCACGGTGTCGATCTGGCCGGCGAATTCTGCCGCGGTACGGTGGCGGTAGGTGATGCCCGGATAACCGGCCAGCATCGCGTAGTCGCCCTCCTTCGGGCCCTCCACCGACATCTGCAGGTGTGCCGGCGCCTGGTAGGGCACGTTGTCCTTGCTGTAGGCGGCCGGCTTGCCGTCCTTGCCCACATAGGCGCGCAGCAGGGTGAAGTCGCCGGTGTGGCGCGGCCACATGAAATTATCGATCTCATCGCCATAGTTGCCGATCGCACGCGGCGGCGCGTACACCAGGCGCACGTCGCTGAGTTCCAGCTGGGCGATGCGGTAGAAGTCGGTGCCGTAGTACATGTTGGCCACCGAGCAGCGCACGCTGCCATCCTTCTCGCATTCGGCCACGATCTGCTTGCTGGCCGCATCGACGGCATCGAAGTAGGCACGGCCGGTCTTGCCGCGGGCCTGCGCCAGCACCTGGTCGGTCACCTTGTCGAAGCCGACGGTGACCAGCACGCGGAAGTCCGGGTTGGCCGGGCGCTCATCGGCACGGTCCCTGGCGATGAAGCCACCGTTGATCAGGTCGTGCTCTGGGGAGCTGTTGTACTGGATCACGCCCATCGCCACGTGGTGATTGGTCAGCAGCAGGCCGTCGCTGGACACGAACGAGCCGGTGCCGCCGCCCGCGCGCACCACCGCGCTCAGCGGCGGCGCGGTGACATTGGCCAGGTCGGCCGGATTGCCCTTGAAGCCAGCGGCCTGCAGCGGCTTGGCCAGGTCCGGCAGCTGGGTCGGCATCCACATGCCTTCATCGGCGTGGGCACCGGCGGCGAGAGTCAGGCCCAGGGCCAGGGCGGTGGGAAGGGCTTTGCGTGGTGACATGAGGCAATCCGGTACGACAGAACAGCCCGGGACCATAGCCGCTGGGGCCGCATGGGGCAACGGCTGATGGTTGGGGGCACCGATGCTGGCTAGAATCAGGCACGGATACTAGGGAAGGACCGATGATCGCAGGAATCGATCTGGGCACCACGCATTCGACAGGGCCATCTGCCGCCGAGGCGCTTGCCGACCGCATCGTCCGCAACGGTCAGCAACGCGATCCGGCAGACTTCGCAGCCTGGCTGCAGCAGTCCCCGGAACCGCAGCCCCCTGCGGATGCTGGCGCGGTGAACCTGGCAACCTGGCAACGGCTGATGAAGGGCACTACGCCGTTCCCGCAAGCGAACTTCGAGCAGCTGGCCGACCGCTTCCAGTGGTATGACCGGGACAGTATCCGCGAGTGCTACGACATGGCCGCCCTCGGCCACAGCATGCACCTGTGCTGGTTGCTGGTGCCAGGCAACGAGACCGCGCTCGCCCGTTACATGCATCTTGAGAATGCGCCGGTTTCGGTGGTGCAGGCCCGCCCCCGTGTCGCCCGGCTCAGTGGCCCCTGGCACCCACTGCGCGCGCGCATCCAGGCGCTGTCCGCGGGCACGCGGCACGAAATGCGTGAAACGCTGCATTACCTTGTCGGCGTGCCTGTGATGGCGCACGTGGCGCTCCCACCGCCATTGCAGCGCAGGCAGGTCATGTTCTGGGCGGCCGCATGCGACGCCCTGCACCATTCCGTGCCGTCACGCAGACGCTTCACGCGGCGAACGGTCGCTTTGGCACTGCTTCTGACGTGCGCCCTGCTGGCCGCCATCGCAATCCTCCGCGGGGCATTTTCCAGCTCCCCCGGCAATGCAGACAGTGATCGTTCAAGCCTGCAGCCCCCACACGAGGCAAACCCATGAGCAACTGGATGGACCTGCTGGAGCGCGCCAAATCCACCGACCCGCAACCTTTCGCGGTGTACCTGCAGGGTCTGCGCAGCCAGTGGTCCCTGGACGAGCGCGCTGAAGCCAGTGCTAGGGTGCTGCAGGCGCTGCGCGCGCGGCAGGCGCCCATGAACCTGTCCGAAGCCGCGGCGCTTTACCAGGCCTTCGGCTGGGACGACGCGGGCTGCGGCCTGGCACCAGGCGAACTGCGCGAGCTGGCCGAACACGCCTGGCAGGACTGGCTGCAACTGCCCGCGCAGACCGATCTGCTGGCCCAGCAGATGGAGGCGCGTGGCGGACGCTGGACCAGCCACGATGACGCTGCCAGCCGCCTTCAGCAGCTGCGCGAACCGCGTTCGCACCTGCGCAACCTGATGTCCGCGCTGCCGCTGCGCGTGCCGCGCCAGGCCGCAGCGTTGATGGACGTACTGGGCTGCCAGGAGGACCGTCCTCTGCCGCCCGGCATCGATGCGGGCCAAGCCCGCTTCTGGGCCGGCGCCAGCGATGTCACCCGCCTCACCGCAGCACAGTTGTCATTGCTGCGTGCACTGCTGGCAAGCGTGGCGCTGACGTTGATGGCCTTCATCGCGTTGGCCACCACCCAGATCGCCAACACGCTGCTGCCCTACCAGTCGGAAGAGCAGCGCAGGGCGATCGTGCTGGGCACGGCAGCGCTGGCGCCACTGCTCGGCACGCTGCTGGCCATTGGCCTGCGTCATCTGTTCGTCTGGCAGAGCGCCCCTGAAGACCCGTCCGTGCCGCCTTCCCGGCTGCGTTGGCTGGCCCTGCCGGTCGCCTGCGCAGCCATCGCAGTGGTCGGTACCGCCGTCTACCTGTGGGTGCCCTCGCCTTCGCTGTGGTTGGCACCGCTGTGCTGGCTGCTGGCCTGGACCGTGCTGGCCACGGCATGGATCCGCTACCAGCTGCGCCGGGGCAAGCCCGTCCGCATGGAATTGCCAGTGTCATTCCTGATGATGCTGTCCGTGCTCAGCGTGCTGCCGGCGCTGCTGGGTGCGCTGCTGCTGTGGAGCATGGACCTGTCCGGGCACCGCCAGCGGCTGCGCCGCAGCTGAAGAAGCCGGGGGTCGGACCCTTTCAACGAAAGGGCGCCGCCCCCGACCCGGTCATTTCTCCCGCCGCCAGTTGATCGAACCACGGTTTTCCACCGTGCTCGATTCCACTTCCACATCAAACCCGCGGCGCAGCAGGTACTTCAGCGTGATCACCGAACCGGCGCCCACCAGCGACACGCCGTAACCCACGTAAAGCTTGGGCGAGATGTACTTGCCGACGCCGATCACCGAACCACCCAGCGCGCGCGACTGGCTCACGCCTGCATCATCCAGGCCCAGCTTGGCACCCAGCTGCGAGGCGAGCAGGCCACTGCCAGCCGAGAGCGCCGCCGAGGCCGCGTTGACCTGCTGCGCCTGGTCGCTGCTGGCGCCGGTCAGGCTGCGTCCCAGCACCAGATAGGCCAGTGCCTCGGACTGCGACATCGCCGGATCGGACCACACGTCGGCACGCGGTTGCTGGGCACGCCCGGTCACGTCGATGCCGGCGGTGACATCACCGATGCGGCGCTCGGCGCGGATGTTGATGCGCGGGTCGGACACCGCGTTGTAGTTCCAGTTGAGGTTGCCACGGGTGATGGTCAGGTCCTGCCCATACGCCTTGTAGCGGCCGCTCACTTCCAGGCCGCCATTGGCGGTCATTTCGCGGCCGGGCTTGGCCCAGACCTGCATCTTGCCGGTCAGCGCGCCCTTCAGGCCGAACCCGGTCATCTTCACCTTGTCGCCCAGGCTGACCGTCAGGTCCATGTCCAGCGGCGAGGTGCGCGACTCTTCCGGATCGGCCGGGTCGAGCACCACCACGTCTTCGGACACCGAGGTGCCGCGGTCCAAGCGTTCCAGATCGATGTCGGCCTCGGGCACGTGCACGGTGCCGCGCAGCTCCATCGCCGCCTTGGCCAGGGTGAAGTCGAGGTTGGGGTTGGCGACGATGCGCAGTTCGCTGGTGTTGGACAGCAGCACGTTCTCGCCATGGATCTTCAGCTGCAGCGGCTGCGCATCGCCGAACCACGACAGGCCACCGTCCACGTACAGCGTGCCCTGGCCCGAGTTGGCCTGCGCGGTGATCTTGGCCGAACCATCGGGCTGGGCCACGAAGCTGCCCTTGCCCTGGTCGAAGGTCAGGCCCAGCGCGGGGAATTCGCCCTTGAAGTTGCTCAGCTGTGCGTCACCGCCCAGCGACGGCTGGCCTCGCGTCCCGCGCAGGCTGACGTGGCCTTCGATCAGGCCGGTCGGTCGCACGATGTCCGGCGAGAACAGCTCCAGCCAGTACAGCCGCGACATGTTGAGGTAGAGCTCACCATTAAGCGGCGCACTGGCTTCCCAGCCGGTCTGCATCTTGGCGTCGACGAAGCCATTGCCCTGGAAGCCCATGCCCAGGTAGCCCTTGATGCTGGCCGGGGTCATGTCGAGCTTCAGCGAGAACTGGTCATAGCGCACCAGCTCGCCGCGGGTGGTATCGCCCACGGTGTTGCGGTTCTCGCCCAGGCGCACGCCGCCTTCCTTCGAGCGCACCTCCACATGGCCTTCCCAGGCGTTGCCGCGCGGGCGGATGTGCGCGTCCAGGCTGACATCGCCGCGAAGGTAGATGCGGCGCCCGGACTGCGGCGGCAACCACGGCTGCACCAGCGCCAGCGGCAGCGCGTCGCTGCGCACCACCAGGCCTTCGCGCGGCCAGTTGGCCTGTGCGCACAGCGCGCCGCTGCTCGCGGCGGCCAGGCAGGCTTCGGACAGGGTGTAGGTGCTGCCGTTGATCGCGAACGCCGCCGGTGCACGCAGCGCCCAGGCATCGCCCTTCACCGGTGCGATGCGCAGCGACGCCAGTTCGCCACGCCACTGCGTGCCCTGCTGGCGCACGCTGCCCTGCAGCTCGACCGCACCCATCTCGTTGCGGGTCTGCGCGGCCAGGCGCAGGTTGGACACACTGCCCTGTGCGTCGATGTTCAGCCGCTCCAGCAGCATGCCCGCGTTGACCTGCTGGCCCTGCACGGCCAGCGTGCCGCTGTCGCCGCGCCACGGCAGGCGGCCCTTGATGCTCACGCTCTCGGCACCGTAGCCATCCCAGTTGAGGTTGTTGCCGACCAGGTCAGCGGTGATGTCCGGCGCATCGCGCGGGCCCTTCACCTGTACCTGGCCACGCAGGCCACCGTCGGCGGCCGGCAGCAGGTCGCTCAACTGCAGCGGCTCGAAACGCGCATCGATGTCGAGGCGGTCGCCGACCTTGCCCGACACGGTCACCCGGCTGCTGCCCAGCGACAGCTTCAGGTCACCCTGGCCCTGCGCGCCCTGCAGTGCGAACTTGCCCTGTGCGTCGAGATTGCGCTGGCGCAGGATGCCCTTCAGCGAGGGCAGGTCCACCGTGGCTTCCAGCGTACCCGAGGTGCCCGGTGCGGCATTGGCCGGCGGCGGCAGCTGGCGGCCCTTGGAGGCCAGGTTGCCGGACAGGCGGCCGTTCCAGCCCGGCACGAAATATCCGGGGTCGAAGTCCTTCAGCGTGGCCTTGGCGTCCCAGTCCAGCTGCGGCGCCCACGCCACCTGGCCTTCCACCTGCAGCTGGCCACCGGGCGTCTGCGCCTGCAGCTGGTGGATCGACGCGGCCTGGTCGTTGCCACGCACATCGAAGTGCAGCTGCGCCTTCTGCTTTTCGCGTTCGACCTCGGCGCGGCCGATCGCCGCCCAGGCCTTCAGGGTACCGGCCAGGCCGAAGCGTGCTTCCTTCAGAGTGACCGGCACCGGTGCGCTGCCGGCGGTGTTCGGATCGGGCGCCGGTACATAGGTCAGGTCACGCGCGACCACCGAGAAGTTGAGCTTCTGCTGGTTTTCCTGGCTGAAATCGGCGGTGCCCTCCAGGCGGGCTTCGCCACCGAGGCCCTTCAGCAGCAGCGGCGAGACCTTCAGTACCTGGTCCTGCAATGACACCATGGACGGTGCCAGTTCCAGTTCCTGCTCGCCCTGCTTCACCCTGCCACGCAGGTTGGCATTGCCGCCCTTGCCAGCAGCGGTGAAATCCAGCGACAACGGCGTGATCGCCGAGCTCGCCAAGGCCGGCGACAGCAACGCCAGATCCAGCTCGTCGCTGCGCACGCTGGCGTTCCACGTCGGGTCGGTGCGGCCATCGAACACCAGCATCGCGTGCAGCGGCTTCGGTGCACGCCCGGCCACCGCCACTTCCATGTGCGACAGGTCACCGCGGGCGACCAGGCCGACGGTAGCGGCTGTGCGCCCACGCGGTGCCGGCAACACCGCCGTCACCGTCACGTCGGTGTCGTAGTCCTTGGCCGGGATGTAACGGCCCTGGGCAGTGAAGTTGCCCATGTCACTGTCCACCACCAGCTTGTGCGCCTGGAACTCGCCGTTGGCGATCTCGATGCCGCCGCGCACGCGGCTGATGTCGATCACCGGTTCGTTGGCTTGGCTGATGCGGAAGCCATCGATGGCGATGGCATCGGCCTGGATCGCCAGCGGCATCTCGATCTGCGGTAGCGAATCGGGCCACGACGGCAGCTTGAACGGCTCATCGCTCTTGGCCAGGTTCAACGTCGCGTTGGTCAGCTCCAGCTTGTCCAGCAGCAGCTTGCGGCCCAGCAGCGGGCGCAGGTCCGGCTCCAGGTGCGCACGCTCGGCGTGGAAATGGATGTCGTCATAGCGGAAGTCGACGTTGTACAGGGTCAGCGGTCCGGCCACCGGGCCGTCCACCTTGTCCCAGGTGAAGCTGGCGCCCACCGGCAGCCGCGCCACCACCTGGGCCAGCAGTACGTCACGGCCGGCCACGGTCTGCAGCAGCCAGTACACCGCCAGCAGGGCCAGCAGCACCAGGCCGATCACGCCGGCGCCGGACCATGCCCAGAAGCGGCGACGGCGATAGAAACGCACGCGTGGCGGCGGGGTGTTCGGGGTCGGTGCGGGCGTGCTCACAGGTCCGCTCCGATGTTCAGGTACAGCTGGAACTGCGAATCCGGGTTGTTCAGGCCGTGCGCCACGTCGATGCGCACCGGGCCCACCGGCGATTTCCAGCGTACGCCGAAGCCGACGCCGGTATGCAGGTCGATGGTGTTGTCGAAGGCACTGCCGGTATCGACGAACACCGCCGCACCCCAGGGGCCACCGTTGAAGTAGTGCTCGTACTCGGCCGAGCCGATCACCAGGTTCTTGGCACCCAGCGCGTACTTGTCCGGCTTCGGCGTACGCGGGCCGACCTCACGGTAGGCGTAGCCGCGGATGCTGCGGTCACCACCGGCGAAGTAGCGCAGGCTCGGCGGCATCGCCACCAGATCGCTGGTCCAGGTGGTGCCGCCCTCGCCGCGCAGGATCAGGCGATTGCTTTCACCCACCGGGATGTACCAGCGCAACACGGCGTTGGCCTGCACGAAGCTGGTATCCGAGCCGGCGCCTTCCACGCCGGCACGCACCGTCGCAGCGCCGCTGATGCCCTTGCGCGGGAACATCTCGTCGTCGACGTTGACGTAGTCGGCAACCATCTGCGGGTACACCAGCGTCGAGGTGTTGTAGACGGCGTCGGTGAATTCGGTGCCGGAGGCATAGCGCCAGCGCTCGCGCAGCGCGTTGATCGAGGCGATCGCGGTCCAGTGTTCGTTGATCTCGCCGCTGCGGCTGGCGATCAGCTTGAAGTTGCGCAGGTCGATGTAGTCGGTCTGCTCGTCATACGCGCTGGCAGCGAAGGTGTACCAGCCATCAAGCCAGTTGAAGGCCGGAATGCGGTAACTGGTAACCAGGCTCTTGCGCTTCTGCGCATAGTCCAGCTGCGTGTTCATCTTGTGGCCGCGGTTGTTCAGGAACCGCCGCTCGATGCCACCGCGCACACCCGGGCCGCTCTCGCTGCCGTAGCTCAGGCCTGCGGTGTAGATGGTGCGCTTGGCCCGGGTCAGCTTCACGTCCACCGGCACTTCGCCGTTCTCGTCGGCCTGGTCCGGGCGCGGCTGGATGTCGATCACGCTGAAGTAGTCCAGCTTCGTCAGCGACTCGCGCAGCCGGTCCAGCTTGCCCTCGTGGTAGTAGCTGCCCTGGTCCCAGTACACCAGTGGATCGAACAGCTTGTCGACGAAGTAATCCTGCTCGAAGCGCACCGGGCCCATGTTGTAGCGGCGGCCGCTGTCCCAGGTCAGGTCGATGTCGGCGGCGTTGTCGGCGCGGGTGATCTGCACCTGGCGCTGGGTGTAGTCGGCATCGAAGTAGCCGCGCTCGGCCAGGCGCCGGGTGATGGTGATCTTGCTGGCTTCGTACTGGGTGTGCTCGAAGCGCTGGCCCTTGCGGGGCTTGAAGGCGGCCAGGTCGTCCTGCAGGTACTGGTCGTACATCGCCGGGCCGGTGATGTCGATGTGCTCGCGGCGCACGGTCACCGGGGCGCCCTTGTCGACATGGATCAGCACGCGCACGTGCTCGTCCTCACGCGGCGCCTCGACCTTGATCACCGGGTTGTAGTAACCGAACGGCTCCAGCGCCTGGCGGGTCTGCCGCTCGGCCTGCGACAGCAGGTACTCCAGGCGCGATTCGCCCTGCTCCTTGCCGATCGTGTCGTACAGCGACAGCGATTCCTGGATGTTCTCGATGATTGCGGCGTCGTCGCCCTTGTCCAATCCCTTGATGTCCACCTTGTCGATGGTGCCGCGCGCATGGACCACGGAAGTGGCGGCCAGCGACAGGACCATCAGCGGCAGGGCGTATTTCTTTGGCTGCATGCGGCACAGCATACCGACCGGAGGTGACGATGCGAAATGCATCACGTCATTGCGGATCGGTTGTTAAGTGGCGGTCAAAATACACCGCAAAGTGTCGATTGTCGCAACCGACCAATCAGGATGCCGGCATCGTCCACGATGTCGGCAATGACCCCGATAGACAACGCCGGCACTACCGATACGGGCGTCAGCTCGACAGATGCTCGATCGCCGCCACCTTGCCCAGGCGCTCGCCCAGCATCGTCAGCAGCGCCAGGCGGTTGCCACGCAGTGCCGGATCTTCCGCGTTGACCATCACGCCATCGAAGAACGCGTCGACCTGCGGACGCAGGCGCGCCAGGCGTGCCAGCACCGCCACATAGTCCTTCTGGTGCAGGCTGGCGCCGGTGTCATCGATGGCGGCGGTGACCGCTTCGGCCAGCGCGCGCTCGGCATCTTCCTGCAGCAGTGCCGCGTCGATCTGCGCCGGAATCTCGCCCTCGGCCTTGCGCAGGATGTTGCGGATGCGCTTGTTGGCCGCAGCCAGCGCCTCTGCCTCCGGCAGCGCGGCGAAGGTGCCGATCGCATCCAGGCGGCGATCGAAGTCGTACAGCGAGGCCGGCTTCAACTCGGCCACCGCGTTGAAGTGCGTGGCCGGCACGCCCTTGTCGCCGTAGTAGCCCTTCAGGCGGTCGAGGATGAAGTCGTACAGCTCGCCGACATCGGCCTGCACGTTGCGCGCGGCCAGGCCGGCATTGGCGCTGGCCATCAGCGCGCGCAGGTCCAGTTCGAAGCCGCTTTCGATGATCGTGCGGGCCAGGCCCAGCGCATTGCGGCGCAGCGCGAACGGGTCCTTGTTGCCGGTCGGCTTCAGGCCTGCAGCGAAACCACCGGCCAGCGTATCCACGCGTTCGGCTATGGCCAGCACCTTGCCCAGCGGCGACAGCGCGATGTCGTCACCACCGAAGCGTGGCTGGTAGGCCTCGTCGATGGCCAGCGCCACGTCGGCCGATTCACCACCGGCCACGGCGTAGTGGCGGCCGGCGATGCCCTGCAGTTCCGGGAATTCGTTGACCATGCGCGACTGCAGGTCGTTCTTGGCCAGCTCGGCAGCCCGCTTGGCCTGCGCCGGATCGGCACCGACCTGGGCTGCGATCACTTCGGCCAGTGCGGCCACGCGCGCCACCTTGTCGGCCACGCTGCCCAGCTTGGCCTGGTAGGTCACCGTCTTCAGGCCGTCGCCCATCGACATCAGGCCCTGCTTCAGGTCCTCGTCGAAGAAGAACTTGGCATCGGCAAAGCGCGGGCGGATCACCCGCTCGTAGCCCTTGGCCACTTCGGCCACGTCCTTCGATTCGATGTTGGCGATGCCGATGAACTTCTCGGTCAGCGTGCCGGCGGCATCCAGCACCGGGAAGAACTTCTGGTTGATCTCCATCGTTTCGATCAGTGCTTCCTGCGGCACTGCCAAGAAGGCGCGTTCGAAGCTGCACAGCACCGCCGACGGCCATTCGACCAGGTTCACCACCTGCTCCAGGTTGTCGTCGGTGATGCGGGCGCTGCCACCGGCCCCGGCTGCAGCGGCCTCGACCTCGGCGACGATGCGCGCACGTCGCTCGCTCGGGTCGACCAGCACGAACGCGGCGCGCAGCGCTTCAACGTAATCCTGCGGCTGCGCCAGCGACACGGCCTGGTCGTGGTGGAAGCGATGGCCACGGCTGGCACGGCCGGCCTGCAGGCCGAACAGTTCGGCCTCGACCACGTTGGCGCCGTGCAGCAGCACCAGCCAGTGCGCCGGGCGGGCGAAGCCCCAGGCGTGGTCGCCCCAGCGCATCGGCTTGGGAATCGGCATCGCCGCGATCGCCTCGCGCAGGATTTCCGGCAACAGGCTGGCGGTGCTCGCGCCCGGGGTCACCGCGCGGTGCACGAAGCGCTCGCCCTTGTTGTCGGTGGTCTTCTCCAGCGCGGTCCAGTCGATCCCGGCCTTGGCGGCGAAGCCCTGCAGGGCCTTGGTCGGCTGGCCTTCGGCGTCCAGCGCGATGTTCAGATACGGGCCCAGCACTTCGCTGTGCTGTTCCGGCTGTTCCAGGCCGACGCCCGGCAGCAGCACGGCCAGCCGGCGCGGGGTCGACAGCGGGCGGGCATCGCCCAGCTCCAGCGCGACGCCACGCTTGCGCAGGCCTTCGACAACACCGTCGAAGAACGCCTGGGCCAGGCCCGGCAGCGCCTTGACCGGCAGCTCCTCGGTGCCCAGTTCGATCAGCAGGGGGGACAGTTGGCTCATCGGTTCGATCCTGTGGTGGGGGCGCAGCGCGCAACGCGTCCGGCGCCCCGGGTAGTTGATGAAAAGCGGGACGGTGCAGGAAGGCGGTCAGGCCTTCTTCGCACCCGGGAAGCCCAGCTTCTCGCGCTGCTCGTAATACGCCTTGGCCACCGCCTGGGCCAGCGCGCGCACGCGCAGGATGTAGCGCTGGCGCTCGGTCACGCTGATCGCGCGGCGCGCATCGAGCAGGTTGAAGGTGTGGCTGGCCTTCATCACCTGCTCGTAGGCCGGCAGCGGCAGGCCCACTTCCACCAGCTTCTGCGCTTCACGCTCGCAGGCATCGAAGCGGTGGAACATTTCGTCCACGTCGGCGTATTCGAAGTTGTAGGTGCTCTGCTCCACCTCGTTCTGGTGGTAGACGTCGCCGTAGGTCACCGGCTGGCCGTCCGGGCCGTAGGTCCAGACCAGGTCATAGACGTTGTCGCAGTTCTGCAGGTACATGCACAGGCGCTCGAGACCGTAGGTGATCTCGCCCAGCACCGGGCGGCACTCCAGGCCACCGGCCTGCTGGAAGTAGGTGAACTGGGTCACTTCCATGCCGTTGAGCCAGACTTCCCAGCCCAGGCCCCACGCGCCCAGCGTCGGCGATTCCCAGTTGTCCTCGACGAAGCGCAGGTCGTGCACCAGCGGATCGATGCCCAGTGCCTTCAGCGAATCCAGGTACAGCTGCTGGATGTTGTCCGGCGCCGGCTTCATCGCCACCTGGTACTGGTAGTAGCGCTGCAGGCGGTTCGGGTTCTCGCCGTAGCGGCCGTCGGTCGGACGGCGCGACGGCTGCACGTAGGCCGCGTTCCAGCTTTCCGGCCCGATCGCCCGCAGGAAGGTGGCCGGGTGGAAGGTACCGGCGCCCACCTCCAGGTCGAGCGGCTGGATGAGCACGCAGCCCTGCTGGGCCCAGAACTGGTTCAGGGTCTGGATCAGGCCCTGGAAGGTGATCGGAACGGTCGGGGTCGCGGACATGCGTACGAGTCTTGGCCGGCAAGGGGGTGCGCTAGTATAACGGCCGACCTGCGGGGCATTCCGTACCCGGGAGGAGCAGGCAGATGGAACATCGGCTGCCGGTGGGCACGCCCGGCGAGCCAGGCGGCGTCCCGCTGCCGTGGGGCCGCCTGCATTTCGAGCAGGTGGGTGCGGCGCTGCTGGCCGACGGCCTGGTCGCCGAGCACGAGGGCGAGCGCATGCGGTTTTCCGCACAGGGCGCGCGCAATGCCAGTGAAGTGCACCCGCTGGTGCTGCTGTCCAACCTCAAGCTGGCCACCCGCGACGGCGGCGAACTGACCCTGGAACGCCTGACCGAATGGCTGGCCCAACGCACCGGCACCCGCTACCTGCGCATCGATCCGACCCGGGTCGACGTCGCTGCGGTCACCGCGCTGGTCTCCCACGCCTATGCCCGTCGCCACCGCTTCCTGCCGCTGGCAGTGGATGCCGAACGGGTGCTGGTGGCCACCAGCGAGCCGCTGGTGCAGGAATGGCGCCGCGACCTGCAGCACCTGACACGCCGCCGCATCGAGCTGGCGGTGGTCAATCCGCTCGACCTGCACCGCTACACCATGGAGTTCTACGGGGTGACCCGTTCGGTGCGTGGCGCGCGCGGCGACGTCCGCGGCGAGGCCAACACCACCCTGCCCAGCTTCGAGCAGCTGGTCGAGCTGGGCCGCACCGGCGACGTCAATGCCGACGACCAGCACATCGTGCACATCGTCGACTGGCTGCTGCAGTACGCCTATGAGCAGCGCGCCTCGGACATCCACCTGGAACCGCGCCGCGAGATGGGACGCATGCGCTTCCGCATCGATGGTGTGCTGCACAAGGTGTTCGAGGTGCCGCCGGCAGTGATGACCGCGGTGGTCAGCCGCATCAAGGTACTCGGCCGCATGGACCTGGCCGAGCGCAGGCGCCCGCAGGACGGCCGCATCAAGACCCGCTCGCCGGGTGGCCGCGAGGTCGAGATGCGCCTGTCTACCATGCCCACCGCCTTCGGTGAGAAGTGCGTGATGCGCATCTTCGACCCCGATGCCGCCTTCAAAAGCATCGACCAGCTCGGCTTCAGCCCGCAGGAGGCCGCTGGCTGGAATGCACTGGTCGAGCGCCCGCACGGCATCGTGCTGGTCACCGGCCCGACCGGCTCGGGCAAGACCACCACCCTGTATTCCACGCTGAAGCGGCTGGCCACGCCGGACGTGAACGTGTGCACGGTGGAGGACCCGATCGAGATGATTGCGCCCGAGTTCAACCAGATGCAGGTGCAGGCCAACATCGACCTGGACTTCGCCAGCGGCGTGCGCACCCTGCTGCGGCAGGATCCGGACATCATCATGATCGGCGAGATCCGCGATCTGGAAACCGCGCAGATGGCGGTGCAGGCCTCGCTGACCGGCCATCTGGTGCTGTCCACCCTGCACACCAACGATGCACCGTCGGCGGTCACCCGCCTGCTCGACCTGGGCGTGCCGCACTACCTGCTGGCCAGCACCCTCAACGGCATCCTCGCCCAGCGCCTGGTGCGTACCCTGTGCCCGCACTGCAAGCAGCCGCACACCCTTGGTGCTGCCGACTGGGCGGTGCTCGCTGATAGCCAGGCTGCATATCCAGATGCCGCCACGCCCTGTCGTCCGGTCGGTTGCCTGGAGTGCCGGCGCACCGGATTCCTCGGCCGCATCGGCCTGTATGAGTTGCTGCCATTGGGCTCGCGGCTGCGCGGGCAGATCCGCGCCGACATGGATCTGGCCGGTTTCACCCGTGCCGCGCGCGCTGAAGGGCTGCGAACCCTGCGCCAGGCCGGGCTTGAAAAGGTGGCGCAGGGGCTGACTACAATCGAGGAAGTCCTGTCAGTGCTGCCGCCCCCGGATGAACCCAGCCCCCTTCCTGATCCTTGAAACCGGCCGCCCGGTACCGTCGCTGCGCCGCTACGGGCGCTTTCCGCACTGGATCCGCGTCGCCGCCGGGCTGGAGGAACATGAGACGGTGGTGGTCGATGTCGAACACGGTGGCGCCCTGCCCGATCCGCACGGTTTTGCCGGGGTACTGGTGACCGGTTCGGCCGCCTTCGTTACTGACCACGCCGACTGGAGCGAGCGCAGCGCGGCGTGGCTGCGCCAGACCGCCCACGCTGACCTGCCAGTGTTCGGCATCTGCTACGGCCACCAGCTGCTGGCGCATGCGCTGGGCGGTGAGGTGGCCTACAACCCGGCCGGGCGCGAGTCCGGCACGATCGAACTGGAGCTGCAGCCACAGGCGGCACAGGATCCGCTGTTCCAGGGCCTGCCGCAGCACTTTGCCGCCCACGCCACCCACCTGCAGACCGTGCTGCGCGCGCCCGACGGTGCCGAGGTGCTGGCACGCTCGCCGCTGGATGGCTGCCACGCGTTCCGCTGGGGGCGCCAGGCCTGGGGCGTGCAGTTCCACCCCGAATTTGCCACCCACCACATGCGCGGCTACGTGCGCGCCCGCGCCGACTGCATCGGCCGCCACGGCGGCTGTGCGCGCAGCATCGAGCGCGCAGTCAGCGCCGCACCGCTGGCCCGCCAGCTGCTGCGCCGCTTCGTCCGACAGGCGCGGCTGTCTTCAGCCCAGCCGGCGGCAAAACAGCGATAATCAGCGGCACGGGCAACCGCCCGTCCCCTCCTGTCCTTCCCGGATGTCCATGAAAGAGATTCGCAAGCTGCCGGCCTCGGCGGGCGCCCAGTGGTTGCTGGATACGTTCTCGCTGTATCGGCGTGCGCCGCTGCAGCTGGCCCGGATCGGCCTGGCCTGGCTGCTGGTGAGCTGGGTGGTCACCCTGTTGTCGACGCTGATTCCCGGCGCCGCCGGCATGGCCGTGCAGCTGATGACCCTGGCCATCTCGCCGATCATGTTCGGCGGCATGCTCTACGCCGTGGGTGAGATCGACGAAGGCCGCCCGGGCCTGTCCTCGCACCTGCTGCAGCCGATCCGCGACCACCGCGTCAGCCACCTGCTGGTGCCGCTGGCGATCCAGGTGCTGGCGGTGCTGCTGCTGGGCGCGTTGCTGTTCATGATGATCGGCCGCGAAGGCTTCACCGCCTTCAGCGAGGTCATGACCAAGATGGAAGAGATCAGCCGCAGTGGCCAGCAGATCAAGCCGGACGATGCCGCGGCGCTGGTGGCCAACCTGCCGGCCAAGCGCATCGCGCTGTGGATGCTGCTGGTGTTCCTGAGCGCGGTCGCACTGTCGCTGGCAATGTTCACCCAGCCGGCGCTGGTGGTGTTCGACAAGCAGAGCGGCATGCACGCGCTGCGCCTGAGCCTGCAGGGCTGCATCGAGAACATCGGCGCGATGATCGTGTTCGCCGTGCTCGGCCTGATCGCCGCGTTCTGCATCTACATCCTGTTCGTGATCGTGATCCAGATCGCGATGCTGATCGGTGGCCCGCTGGCCGCCGCCTTCATCGCCCAGCTGGTGCTGACCACGGTGCTGATGCCGCTGTATGTCGGCGCGGTCTATGCCGCGTGGAAGCAGATGTTCGTGCACCGTGGCAGTCGCGCCGCACCGCCGGTCCCGACCACCCCGACCTCAAGCGACATCTTCCACGCCTGACGAAAAAGGGGACGGAGGGGATTAAGTCGTTTGTGCCACTGTGCCGATAGCGACTTAATCCCCTCCGTCCCCTTTTGTTTTTTTCAGGCGGCGGGTTTCTTCACGGCCGACGACGGCACCAGCCAGCGTGCGGCGTGGATGCCCAGCTCGTAGAGCAGGCACATCGGGATCGCCAGCATCAGCTGCGAGACCACGTCCGGCGGGGTCAGCACCGCCGCCAGCACGAAGATGCCGACGATCGCGTAGCCACGGCCTTCCTTGAACTGCTGCGGCGTCACCCAGCCCAGCAGCACCAGGATCACCATCGCCACCGGCAGTTCGAAGCTGCCACCGAAGGCGAAGAAGATCGCCAGCACGAAATCCAGGTAGGCATTCGCATCCGGGGTGATCGCGATCACGTCCGGGCTGAAGGTGGTCAGGAAATGGAACACCGCCGGCAGCACCAGGAAGTAGGCGAAGGCACAGCCGGTGTAGAACAGCAGTACCGAAGACACCAGCAGCGGCACCGCCAGGCGCTTCTCACGCGCGTAAAGCCCCGGGGCGACGAAGGCCCACAGCTGGTACAGCAGCCACGGCACCGCCACGAACAGGGCAACGAAGAAGGTCAGCTTCAATGGCGCGAAGAAGGCGCCGGCCGGATTGGTCGCGATCATCGTCTGCCCGTTGGGCAGCTGCGAGACCAGCGGTTCGGCCAGCGCGTTGTACAGCTTCTGGGTAAACGGCAGCAGCGCCAGCAGCACCACGCCCAGGCCCAGCAATGCGCGCACCAGGCGGCCGCGCAGTTCCACCAGATGTTCGACCAGCGAGCTTTCGCCGAAATCCTGTTCACTCATGGCTGGCGCTCCGTGCGCTGCGGCGTCGGAGCACCGGCTTCAGGGGGTGTCGCCGGCATCGGCTCTGGCGCAATGCCCTCCTGTACCGGTGCATCGGCAGGCGGCAGGCCGCCCATATGCGGCGGCGGATCCGCAGGCGCCGGCGCGCGTACTTCCTGCGCCAGCGCATCGCCCTGCTGCTGCGCCTGCTGCGCTTCGCGACGGATCGCCTCGCCGCTGGCGCGCAGCTGGTTCTCGGTGTCCTGCATGCCCTGGCGCACCTCCTGCATTTGCCGCTTGATGTCCTCGGCCTGCAGTTCGCGTTCCAGTTCCTGTTTCACCGAATCCCACTGATTGCGGGCACGGCGCACCCACAGGCCGGCGAAGCGGGCCGCCTTGGGCAGGCGCTCGGGACCGAGCACCACCAGGGCGACCACCGCGATCACCAGCAGTTCGCTGAAGCCGATATCGAACACCGCAACCGCTCCGGATCAGCGAGCGTTACGGTCGTGCTCGTCCTGCGCGGTGCGCGAGGCGTCCTGGCTGCGCGACTCATCGCCCAGCTGCGCGTTCGGCTTGTCTTCGTCGCGCATGCCCTTCTTGAATTCCTTGACCGCCGAGCCGAGGTCCTTGGCGCCACTGGTCAGGCGCTTGGTGCCGAACACCAGCAGGACGATGGCCAGCACGACCAACCAATGCCAGATGCTGAAACTGCCCATAAAGACGCTCGTTACGTTAGTGATCAGGCTGTCGAGCATAGCGCACCGGGTGTCAGCCGGCGCGCGTGACGAAAGTCAGTTTCCGCCCAGCGTTTCCGTGCGGATTTCGCCGTCGTTGACCGGCTGGAAGCCCTGCTGCTGCGGCGGCGGGTTCTGCGGCACGTTCTGCAGCGGCGCGGTGGTGGCTTCGGTTGGGGCGGCCGGCGCGGCCTGAACAGGCGCCGGCGCAACCGCCGGGGTCGCCGCCGGACGCGGTGCACTGCCACCGTTGCCGTTGCGGTTGTTGCGGGCGGCGTAGGTGGCCTCTTCCAGACGATCACGGAAGGCGACCACGTCCATCGACGGCGCACCGGCGGCGCGACCTTCGAAGATCATGCGCGGCGTGGTGTTGCTGCCGTAGGCGTCAAGGTTGGCGGCATCGTCGATCTGCAGCACCGCACCATCCAGCGCGACGCCCGCGAACAGCCCACGGGCACGCGACCAGGACCAGATCTCGGCCTTCAGCTGGCCGTCGGTGGCGGCGGCGGCATTGCGGCCGACCGGACCGGCGGCAACGCCAGCATCGGCGCCGAGCGTGAACTTGCCGTTGACCAGATTGTCCAGGCTGCGGTCGTTGCGGAACACCAGAACCACATCCGAAGATTGCACGCCGGCCTGGAAGCCGATGCTGCCACCGGTGAGCTTCACGAACACCGGGTTGGACCATGCGCCATTGGGCATGCGCACCGACATCAGGCCGTGGCCACGACGACCGCCAATGACAAGACCGGCCTTGATCGTGTCGGGAATGACGATGACCGCGCGGCCTTCGTCGAGCAATTTATCCGGAATGCCCTGTTCAGGAATTTCCTGGATTTCGGCCAGCACGCGCACGGCGTTGCGGGCGCGCTGGTCTTCCTGCGGTCCGGCCATGGCCTGGCTGGACAGCAGGCTGGCGGCGATCAGCAGGGCTTGGATCGGGCGACGCATGGCAGGCTCCAGAAGTCAGTCCGTAGGAAGATATAGCAAGTGACTGAAATTAGTGGTGTTGTCATGAATCCCCAATGAGCGTTCCCTGCCCGCATTGATGCGCGCTATGCCTGCAATCCGAACCCTGCATCCCGGCGCGGCGCCGGATAGGCGACAATACCGCCCATGCTCGACGCACCCGATACCGCCGTGCTGGCGGTCAACCTAGGCACGCCCGAGACGCCGACGGCCGCCGCCGTACGCCGTTACCTGGCCGAATTCCTGTCCGACCCGCGCGTGGTCGCGATTCCGGCACTGCTCTGGCAGCCGCTGCTGCGCGGGCTGATCCTGCCGCTGCGAAGCGGCCGGTCGGCGGCCAAGTACGCCCAGGTCTGGCTGCCCGACGGCTCACCGCTGATGGTACATACGCGCCAGCTGGCGCAGGCCATGCAGGCCCTGCTGCCGACCCTGACGGTACGCCATGCGATGCGTTACGGCGAACCGGCGCTGGCCGGCGAGCTCGACCGTCTTGCCGCCGACGGCGCGCGCCGGATCGTGGTGTTGCCGCTGTACCCGCAGTACTCCACCACCACCACCGCCTCGGTCGAAGACCGGGTCGATGCGTGGCAGCGCCGCAACCCGGGCGTGACCGTGAGCCTGGTGCGGGATTACTCGGTCGATCCCGGCTGGGTCGAGGCCGTAGCCGGATCGATCCGCCGCTACTGGGAACAGCACGGTCGCGGTCAGAAACTGATGTTTTCCTTCCATGGTATCCCGCAGCGCCTGGCCGACGCGGGCGACCCGTATCCGCAGCGCTGCGAGGCCAGTGCGCAGGCCATCGCCAATGCACTGGGCCTGGGCAAGGACGACTGGCAGATGGGTTACCAGTCGCGCTTCGGCCGCGAGCGCTGGTTGCAGCCGTATGCCGAGCCCAGCCTGTGGGCGCTGGCCGAATCCGGCGTGAAGCAGATCGACGTGGTCTGCCCCGGATTTGCCACCGACTGCCTGGAGACGCTGGAAGAGGTTGCGCTGGGCTTCACCGAAACACTGGCCGAGCGCGGTGCGACGATGCGCTACATCCCCTGCCTCAACGCCGAGCTGGAGCATGCACGCGCCCTGGCACGGCTGGCCGTGTCCTCGCTGGCATGAGCCTGCAACCGTTTGAACTCCAGGTCGGGGGCGCACGCGTCGCCGGCCTGCGCAACCACGGCGGCGGCCCACGCGTGCTGGCCCTGCATGGCTGGCTCGACAACGCCGCCAGCTTCGTGCCGCTGGCGCCGCACCTGTCGGCGTTGCATCTGGTTGCCATCGATCTGCCCGGCCACGGTCACAGCGCGCACCTGCCGATGGGTGCCAGCTACACCACGGCCGCCGCGATCTGCCACGTACTCGATGTCGCCGACGCACTGGGCTGGGACCGATTCAGCCTGCTCGGCCATTCGATGGGTGCCGGCATCGCCAGCCTTACCGCCTCGGTCAGCGACCGTGTTGATCGGCTGGTGGCGATCGAAGCACTCGGCGGCCTGCGCGGTCCCGAGGAAGAAACGGCGCATCGCCTGCGCGAGCATGTGAACGCCACGCGCGCGTTGGCACGCAAGCAGCTGCGCGTGTTCCCCGATCTGGCAGCGCCGATCCGCGCGCGGATGATGACCAACCAGCTCAGCGAACCCTGCGCACGGCTGCTGGTCGAGCGCGGCGTGGAACCGGTCGAAGGTGGCTACCGCTGGTGCAGCGACCCGCGCCTGATGCTGCCCACTGCGATCCGCCTCAGCGAAGGCCAGATCGACAACCTGCTGCAGGCCATCACCTGCCCGACGCAGGTGATCTATGCCACGCCGGCGCAGTCCTACTATCCCGAGCCGATGCGCAGTGATCGCCTGCAGCACCTGCGTGATGGACGGCTGGCCGTGTTTCCCGGCAACCACCACCTGCATATGGAAGACCCGGCACGCATCGCCGAGGTGATCCTGCGCTTCCTCGGCAACGACAACGCCGGCTGAGTCGCAGCGTCCGCTGCACTTCATTCTGCGCACTTCCGGCCGATACATCAGTTGCGGGCCACTGCGTCCGCAGCACGTGGGCCCGGTCGGGCCTGCGGCGTGTGTCTGGTCCTGCAAGGAAGTCCGCATGCCCGCTCCATTGCTCCGTCACCCACAGGATGTGGTCACGGCGCCCCGTCTGCGCGACGTTGATTGCGTCGCATTCCCCGAATTCCCGGTCCATGCCCTGGCCACGCACTCGTGCGTGCGTCACCGTGTGGCCGTTGTCGTCTGCTGATCCAGGAGTCGCCGATGTCCGCTGCATCCACTCGTCCCCCCGATACCGCCCGCCTGCCGCATCTGCAGCAGCTCGCCCACCGCGCTGACCGCCGATTGCTGATCGGCAGTGCGGCACTGGCGGTGGCCGGCCTGGTGCTGGCCCTGCGCGGGCCTCATGTCCTGACCGCCTCGCTGGTCGCGGCCGCTGTGCTGCCTGCCATCTGGCTGGCCGGTCCCAAGGCGGGCCATAGCGTCACCCGCAATGGCCTGGCGCTGTTGTTGTCGCTGCAGCTGGCATGGCTGTGCGCGATCGCGGGCCTGTCACCGGCTTTGCCGATTGCACTGCTGCTGGGCGTGCTGTTGAGCCATCGTGATCGCCTGCCGGTATGGCTGGCCGGCGGCATCGGCACGCTCGCGCTGTTGGCGCCGCTGCTGCAGGGCGCAGCAGTGGGACCTACGTTGCTGCAGGCGGGCCTGTTCGCCGGGCTGACGGCATTCCTCGGCCAGGTCGCGCTGCGCCTGCGCCAGCAGACCGAGGCGCTTGGCCACGGCCCGCGCTGGCTGGCTGCGCTGGCCCGCGACATCGCCACGGGCACCGACCTGGGCGCACATGCCGACACCGCATCCTATGCACCCGGCTCGTTGGCCCATGCGCTGGCCGATACCGCGCACCACGTCCAGGCCCAACGTGGGCGTGAGGCTGAGGCGCATGCCGAGAATGCGCAGATCCGTCAGGCGCTGGATGCCTCGCGCACCGCGATGATGATCGCCGACAATGATCACGTGATCCGCTATGTGAACCGCTCGGTGGTGGCTCTGCTGCGCAACCAGCAGGCGACACTGCGCCAGGCCTTCCCTGACTTCGATGCCGAACGCCTGGTCGGCAGCAGCATCCATCGCTTCCATGCCAACCCGGACCGCATCCGCGCCATCCTCAATGGCCTGCAGGCCAGCCACAACGGCAAGGTACAGATCGGCCCGGTGCACTTCGCCCAGGTGGTCACCCCGGTGTTCGATGCACAGGGCATGCGCCTCGGTTTCGCCGTGGAATGGCATGACCGTACCCAGGAGCTGGCGCTGGAGAACGCCGTGGCCGGCATCGTCGCTGCTGCCGCTGCCGGCGATCTCGGCCAGCGCCTGCAGGCAACCGAAGGCGCCAGCTTCCTCGATGGCCTGACCGGTGGCATCAACCAGCTGCTCGATACGCTGGGCAGCACCGTCAACGACGTGCGGCAGATGCTTTCGGCGCTGGCCAACGGCGATCTCGATCGGCGCATGCACGGTGAGTACCACGGTGCCTTCGCCGCGATCCAGCGTGATGCCAACGCCACCGCCGGCCAGCTGGCGCGCATGGTGGGCCGCATCCAGCAGTGCGCGGCCTCGATCAGTACCGCCGCCAGCGAGATCGCTGCAGGCAATGGTGCGCTGTCCGAGCGCAGCGAGCGCCAGGCGGCGCACCTGCAGGAAGCCGCAGCCTCGATGGAGGAGCTGACCGCCACCGTGCGCCAGAATGCTACGCATGCGCGCGAGGCCAGTGAGCTGGCTGCGTCCACGCAGAGCGCCGCCAGTGACGGCAACACCGCGATGCAGCGGGTTGTCGACACCATGCAGGCGATTGAAGGCGCCTCGAAGCGGATCGGCGACATCACCGGCGTGATCGATGGCATCGCCTTCCAGACCAATATCCTCGCGCTCAATGCGGCGGTGGAAGCCGCACGTGCCGGTGAGCAGGGCCGTGGCTTCGCCGTGGTGGCCAGCGAGGTGCGCGTGTTGGCGCAGCGCTCCGCCGCCGCCGCACAGGAAATCAAAAAGCTGATCGATGAGGCAGGCCGACAGGTGGGCGAAGGTGCCCAGCTGGTGGCCGACGCCGGCCAGCGGATGCAGGGCATTGTCGGCGGCGTGGAGAATGTCAGCCATCTGATGCGTGAGATCTCGGCGGCCTCGCAGGAGCAGTCGATCGGCATCGAGCAGATCAACCAGACCGTGGTGCAGATGGATCAGGCCACGCAGCAGAACGCGGCGCTGGTGGAAGAAGCCACCGCGGCCGCACGCGAGCTGCAGACGCAGGCGGGGACGCTTACCGAGGCAGTATCGGTGTTCCGCCAGCAGGAACCGCACGAGGTCCCGCGGGCCGCCTGATCCGGGCCTGCAATGCGATCCTGATCAAGACGGCGCCCGCAGGGCGCCGTTTTTTACCTGCTTCTGCGTGATGGGTCAGGAAAAGTCCGCTTCCGGACCTGCCGTGAGGAGCGGCCAACCCTGTTTGGCGCCGCATCCACACACGGCGTGGATCTACCGGTAGTGCCGGCCGCTGGCTGGCAATTACGGCCTAGCCCACTGTCTGACCTCCCGCCGGTAGCGGCCAACCTTGGCTGGCGCTGTGGCTGCCCGCAGAGAATATCCACGCATCGCGTGGATCTACCGGCCGGTGTGCAGCCATGGCGGTGCCGGCCAGCGGCCGGCACCACCCGCATTTCCTGCGCACAAAGAAAAACCCCGCTGCGTCAGCAGCGGGGTTTTGGGTATAAACCCTGGCGATGACCTACTCTCGCATGGCTTGAGCCACACTACCATCGGCGCAGCTGCGTTTCACTTCCGAGTTCGGGATGGGATCGGGTGGTTCCACAGCGCTAATTTCACCAGGGAGGCTTTTGGAGMGTCGCACTCGTCCCTGKGGGACAAGGCGCCAGCCTCGCATAGTTCTTGTGACGTAGCGTGCACTTGGATGCTCTTACGACGCTGTCGTAAAGCCAAGGCAACTTGAGGTTATATGGTCAAGCCGCACGGATCATTAGTATCAGTTAGCTCAATACATTGCTGTACTTACACACCTGACCTATCAACCACGTAGTCTACATGGTTCCTTCAGGGGGCTTGTGCCCCGGGAGATCTCATCTTGAGGCGCGCTTCCCGCTTAGATGCTTTCAGCGGTTATCGCTTCCGAACATAGCTACCCGGCAATGCCACTGGCGTGACAACCGGAACACCAGAGGTTCGTCCACTCCGGTCCTCTCGTACTAGGAGCAGCCCCTCTCAAATCTCCAACGCCCATGGCAGATAGGGACCGAACTGTCTCACGACGTTCTGAACCCAGCTCGCGTACCACTTTAAATGGCGAACAGCCATACCCTTGGGACCGACTACAGCCCCAGGATGTGATGAGCCGACATCGAGGTGCCAAACACCGCCGTCGATATGAACTCTTGGGCGGTATCAGCCTGTTATCCCCGGAGTACCTTTTATCCGTTGAGCGATGGCCCTTCCATACAGAACCACCGGATCACTAAGTCCTAGTTTCCTACCTGCTTGATCCGTCGATCTTGCAGTCAAGCACGCTTATGCCTTTGCACACAGTGCGCGATGTCCGACCGCGCTGAGCGTACCTTCGAGCTCCTCCGTTACTCTTTAGGAGGAGACCGCCCCAGTCAAACTACCCACCATACACGGTCCCCGACCCAGATAATGGGCCCAGGTTAGAACGTCAAGCACGACAGGGTGGTATTTCAAGGATGGCTCCACCACAGCTAGCGCCATGGTTTCATAGCCTCCCACCTATCCTACACAGACGAACTCAACGTTCAGTGTAAAGCTATAGTAAAGGTTCACGGGGTCTTTCCGTCTTGCCACGGGAACGCTGCATCTTCACAGCGATTTCAATTTCACTGAGTCTCGGGTGGAGACAGCGCCGCTGTCGTTACGCCATTCGTGCAGGTCGGAACTTACCCGACAAGGAATTTCGCTACCTTAGGACCGTTATAGTTACGGCCGCCGTTTACTGGGGCTTCGATCAAGAGCTTCGCCTTGCGGCTGACCCCATCAATTAACCTTCCAGCACCGGGCAGGCGTCACACCCTATACGTCCACTTTCGTGTTTGCAGAGTGCTGTGTTTTTGATAAACAGTCGCAGCGGCCTGGTTACTGCGACCCTCTTCAGCTATAGCTCGCACGAGCCACCAAAAAGGGTGCACCTTCTCCCGAAGTTACGGTGCCATGTTGCCTAGTTCCTTCACCCGAGTTCTCTCAAGCGCCTGAGAATTCTCATCCTACCCACCTGTGTCGGTTTACGGTACGGTCTGCGTAAGCTGAAGCTTAGGAGCTTTTCCTGGAAGCGTGGTATCAGTGACTTTGCCATAAAGGCTCGTCTCGGTGCTCGGTCTTAGAGGATCCCGGATTTGCCAAAGATCCAAACCTACCGCCTTTCCCCAGGACAACCAACGCCTGGTACACCTAACCTTCTCCGTCCCTCCATCGCACTTACGCGAGGTGCAGGAATATTAACCTGCTTCCCATCGACTACGACTTTCGTCCTCGCCTTAGGGGCCGACTCACCCTGCGCCGATTAACGTTGCGCAAGGAAACCTTGGGCTTTCGGCGTGCGGGTTTTTCACCCGCATTATCGTTACTCATGTCAGCATTCGCACTTCCGATACCTCCAGCAGACTTCTCAATCCACCTTCAACGGCTTACGGAACGCTCCTCTACCGCGCATAACAAAGTTATGCACCCCAAGCTTCGGTTCTGTGCTTAGCCCCGTTAAATCTTCCCCGCAGACCGACTCGACCAGTGAGCTATTACGCTTTCTTTAAAGGGTGGCTGCTTCTAAGCCAACCTCCTGGCTGTCTGTGCCTTTCCACATGGTTTTCCACTTAGCACAAAATTTGGGACCTTAGCTGTGGGTCTGGGTTGTTTCCCTTTTCACGACGGACGTTAGCACCCGCCGTGTGTCTCCCATACAGTCCGTCTCGGTATTCGGAGTTTGCAATGGTTTGGTAAGTCGCGATGACCCCCTAGCCATAAC
>NZ_CP197389.1:4260000-4317260 GCF_052149045.1 Stenotrophomonas maltophilia group sp. RY12688
GACCAGCTCGAAGAGGATGGCCGCCAGGTACATTTTCCGGTGCAGCAGCCAGTAGGTCGGCACCAGGAAGGCGGGCCAGTGCCACGGCCGCGGCGGCTTCGGCACTGGGCTGTCCAGGTGCCAGCGCTGGCGGTAGAGCGCTGCGTTGGGCCCCACGAGGAGGTTCAGATCGTCCGCGTCGGATGGAGCGGTCGCACCGTCCACCTCTGCAACAGGCGCGAGATAGGGATTGTCATCCGTCGGAGAAACCGGCGGGGTATCCAGATGATTCATGTCGGCGATTCCATGCCCGGGATGAACCCGCAGTAGCGGCAGGCATCGGTGAATCTGAAGCTGCTCCGGTCTCAGCCTGCCATTGCCTGGCCGACGAACATCGCCGCAACGACAATGATGGCAACCATGGCTGCGGCCGCTGCATTGGTATCACCCCGCTTGGACAGCTCGCTGCGCAGGCGTGCCTCGTCATCGCCCGCCAAGGCGCGCGCGCGGGCGATCTCACGCTGGCAATGCGCCAGGTACCAGCGATTGGCATACACCGCAGCGGTGACGTTGATCGCAAGGGTGATGACCATCGACACGCCTTCCGGTACGCCCAGCAACGCCTCGGCGATACTGAAGAACACCAGCATGCCAGCCCAGATCGCCGCCAGCCGGTACATCCGCCGGTACACCATCCAGATCACGCCGACCAGGAAGGCCGGCCAGTGCCAGGTGCCGTTGCCCTCGGCGATGCCCTGGTCCAGCCGCCAGCGTTGTCGATAGATCGGGAAGTTGCCGCCGACCACGGCGGCGTACAAGGCGATGTCGCCTTCCAGCTCCGGTACGGTCGCGGCCACGGGCGAAGCGGCGGGTGCACGGTAGGGGTCGGACGGATCAGCGGTCCGGGTATCGCTGACGGTGACCGCCGGCACCGGTTCAACCGGCGAGGGGTTCGGAGCCATCTGCGCCAGCGAAGGATCCAGTTCGGCCAGTGGCCGCCACGATGCCATCCCTACGCGCCACAGCAGCGTGCGTGCGGTTACGGTGCCGTCCTGCTGCAACCGGCGCAACCCGGCCAGGTCCACCGGCCCTTCGCTCTGCTTGCTGTTGGCGTACCACCACTGTGCTTCCTGCATGCCATCCATTCCTGTCGATCCCATCGCTACTCTGAAACTCCCGCCACGGCCTGCAGCGGTTCACTGGCCAGCACCTGCACAAGCTGGTGGCGCGCGCCGGGTGCAAGGGTAATCTGCTCTGGCCCGGCGTTGGCCACTTCCAGGCACACGTAATCGTGCCAACCGTCGCCGACATCGGCCATCTTCGCCGCTGCCTCCATGCCCGGGTTCCAGGCCACCAGGGTCTGGCTGCCTTCGCTGCGGATCTCGATCCGCCGCTGCAGGACGGGATCGCGCAGCACGTAGTGGCCGCCGACACCGGTATAGATGCGGTCGCTGCGCCCCGGATCGCGCGGATCACGCAGCGACCAGGGCCCCTGCTGCTGGCGCAGCTGCGCGCCGTCCTCGTACTTGTCCAGGTAGTGCAGGCCGTCGAGGCCATCGACCTCGACACGAGTGGCATCGCCGACCCGGAAGTAGCTGTGCAGGGCCTGGGTGAAGGTCACCGGCGAGGTTCCGGTGTTTTCGGTGGCGAGCTGCTGGCGCAGCTGGCGGCCGACGCGCAGCTGCATCTGCAGGCGCAGGCCGGGATCGGCGCAGGGCGCAGGTGCCAACTGCAGCTCTACCTCGCCGTCATCGCTCCGGGTGGCCTGCAGAAGCTCCCAGCGTGCGGTACGTACCAGGCCATGCGCCGGTGCATCGGCGCTCTTGCCCTGGCGACCGAACCACGGCCAGCACACCGGAACGCCACCGCGGATAGGCGTGGGCAGCTCGGCGCGCGTGGGCGAAAGCCACAGCAGATCGGGCTGCCCATCGGGAATGAACGACAGCAGCTGGCCACCAAACACACTCACGACCGCTGTGGCATTGGCGGTTCGCACCTGCCAGGCCTCCAGGCCGTGATACAGGCCGGTGCTGATGTCCGGATTCGACTGCATGCGATGACGCTCCTTGAAGACCGCGGCGATGATGTCGCGGTCAACGTGCCGCCGGCAAGGCATTCTGCCCAGCGGGTGCGATGGCGGCCGCCTCTTCCTGCAGCGTGCGCAGGATGCGCTGGCCTGCGCGGCCGTCCACCTCGCTCCAGCCCAGGCGCTGCTGCTCGGCCTGGATCGCGCGACGCGTGGCGGTACCGATCATGCCGTCGGCGGCACCGATGTCGTGGCCGCGGGCCAGCAGCAGGGTCTGCAGCTGGCGGCGCTCATCGCGGCCCAGGCCTGGATCGTCGGTCGGCCAGGCGGTAGCCAACCCGGTGCCGCCACGCAGCTGGTCAGCAAGCGTCGCGATCGCCAGCGCATAGCTTTCGGCAGCGTTGTAGCTGTAGATCGCGTCGTAGTTGCGGAACACCAGCAGCGCCGGGCCGTTGTTGCCGGCCGGCAGCAGCAGGGCGGCGCGCGCATCCGCCGGCAGGTTGGCCGGAGCCAACGCGCTGCCATCCAGCGCGGTCACGCCCTGCGCGCGCCAGTCGGCCAGGGCGCGACGCTGGGTGCGGCCGGCCTGGCTGGCGTTGAAGCCGGCGGGCACACGCACCTCCATGCCCCATGGTTCGCCACTGCGCCAACCGGCACGCTTGAGATAGTTGGCGGTGGAGGCCAGTGCATCGGGAATGCTGCCGACCAGATCGCGGCGGCCATCGCCATCACCATCCACGGCGATGCGTGCATAGGTGCTGGGCATGAACTGGGTGTGCCCGAAGGCACCGGCCCAGGAGCCGGTGAGCCCCTGTGCCTGCAGGTCGCCGCGGTCGATCAGCGTGAGCAGCGCCAGCAGCTCACCGCGGAAGAAAGGTTGGCGGCGGCCGGCGCACGACAGCGTGGCCAATGACTGCAGCAGCGGGCGCTTGCCGAACACGCGGCCGTAGTCGCTCTCCACGCCCCAGACCGCGACGATGGTGGCCGGATCGACGCCATACTGGGCCGACACGCGATCGAGCAGGTCGCGGTGCTGCTGCAGCAGGGCGCGACCATCAGCGACGCGTTGGCGATCAACCAGCGCGGCCAGATAGTCCCAGATCGGCGTGGTGAATTCGGGCTGTGCATCGAGCAGGCCGAGCACGCTGGGGTCCGGGGTGAGCCCGGCGGTGATCTCGTTGAAGCGGTCGGCGCCGATGCCCTGGGTCGCGGCGGTGGCCTGCAGGCCCGCCAAGCAGCGGCTGAACGCCGGATCGGTGCTGGCGGCCGAAGCCGCAGGCAGCGTCGGGTTCGACGCAAGGGCGGCCGCCAGGCCGAGCGTGGTCAGAACAGGCATGGCGTCCTCCGTGTTGCCGTTGCACGGCCATCTTAGGGGTAGCGATGCCGCCGAACCTGAAGGGGCACCGGCTGGCCACCACCTCAGGCGCGCCGCAGCAAGCGCAGGCCATAGGCGGGGCTTTCGGCATCCCATCGCTGCGCCACCTGCAGGCCCGCCTGCCGCAACAGCGCGTCGAAGCTGTCATCGGTGTACTTGTGGCTGTACTCGACGCGGATGGGTTCACCGGCGGCGAAGTGGAAAATGCGGCCATCCAGGTGGACGTCCTGTGCCCGCTGGCTGACCAGATCGGTCTCGATGCGCAACCGCGCAGAGCTGTAGCGTGCACGATGACGGAAGCCATCGAGATCGAAGTCGCTGCCGATTTCGCGGTTCAGGCGGGCCAGCAGGTTGAGGGTGAATGCGGCGGTGACGCCCTGCGCATCGTTGTAGGCCGCCTCGATCAACGCCGGGTCCTTGTGCAGGTCGATGCCGACCAGGGCCAGGCCATCACGCCCCATGGTCTGGCGCATCGCGCGCAGCAGCGCGACCGCGTCCTCGCCTTCAAAGTTGCCCAGCGTGGAACCCGGGAAGAACAGCAGCCGTCGCGCGGGTTCGCGTTCGGGCATGGGTACGGCGACGGGACGGGTAAAGTCGGCACAGACCGGCAGCATCTCCACCTCGGGCAGCGCCGGGGCCAGATGGTCGATGCTGGACAGCAGCGCGGCACGCGAGATTTCAATCGGCGTGTAGGCCACCGGGTCGTGCAGGGCGGCCAGCAGCAACGCGGTCTTGCGGCCACTGCCGCTGCCCAGCTCCACCACGTGCAGGTGCGGCCCGACGCTTCGGGCGATGTCCGGCAGTACCCGTGAAAGCAGGGCCAGCTCGGTACACGTGGGGTAGTACTCGGGAGTATGCGTGATCTGCTCGAACAGGCGCGAGCCGCGTGCATCGTAGAAGTACTTGGACGGCAGCTGGCGGGGCGTGCGCAACAGCCCGGCCACCACGTCGGCAAGGATCTGCTGGCGGCCGGGAGTGAGATCGGTCAGCGCCTGCAGCGCGTCCTGCACCGTACTCATGCGAGATCCCTGGCTAGGCGCAGCCCGGAGAACTGCCAACGCGCCGGGGGCATGAAGAAGTTGCGGTAGCTGGCACGCACGTGGCCACGCGGCGTGGCGCAGCTGCCACCGCGCAGCACCCATTGCCCGCACATGAACTTGCCGTTGTATTCACCGAGGTTGCCGGCAAAAGGGCGAAAGCCCGGATAGGCGCCATACGCGCTGTGGGTCCATTCCCATACATCGCCGAACAGCTGCCGCAGCCCACTGCCCTGCCCCGCCCGAGGGTGCAGCTGATCGTCGTCGGCAAAATGGCCACGCAGGGGCTGCGACGCAGCGGCGGCTTCCCACTCGAACTCGCTGGGCAGGCGCGCACCAGCCCAGCGGGCGCAGGCATCGGCCTCGTAATAGCTGAGATGGCAGACCGGCGCATGCGGGTCCAGTTCTCGCCAACCGCCGAGGGTGTACTCGCGCTGCAGGGCATCGTCCCAGTACAGCGGGTGCTGCCAGCCCTCGGCTTCGCGCAACGCCCAGCCTTCGCTCAGCCACCAGCGCGGCTCGCGGTAGCCGCCAGCCTCGATGAAGACGAGGTACTCGCCATTGCTGACGGGACGCTCTGCCAGTGCGTGTGCAGCCAGCAGCACGCGGTGCGGCGGCGATTCGTTGTCGTAGGCGAAGGCGGTGTGCTGCGGCCAGGCTGCGGCGCCAATGGTAATGATGCGTTCGGGTGATTCGATCCAGCCCTGCGCACTGGCAGCGCTGGTGGCAGGCTGCAGGTCATCACGGTAGGCTGGCTGCAACGGATTGCACCAGAACGCATGCTTGATGTCGGTCAACAGCAGTTCCTGGTGCTGCTGTTCGTGCTGCAGGCCCAACTGCAGGTGCTGCAGCGCCTGCTCATCAAGGTCGCCTGCCGCCAGTCGCGATTGCACCTGTGCATCGACCTGCTGGCGGTAGTCGCGCACCTGCTGCAGCGAGGGCCGCGACAACAGACCGCGTTGCGGCCGCGCGTGCGCCGGACCGATGCTTTTGTAGTAGCTGTTGAAAAGATAGTCCCAGGCTGGATCACGCGCCGGCGCACTGGCGAATCCTGCCAGCACGAAGCGTTCGAAGAACCAGGTGGTGTGGGCCAGGTGCCACTTGCTGGGACTGGCGTCGGCCATGCTCTGCAGCATGGCGTCCTCTGCACTGAGCGGTGCGGCCAACTGCAGGCTGCGGGCACGAACACGTGCGAAGTGGTGGGCGAGGTCGTGCTGCGGGGCAGCGACGGCGGTGGGTACGCTGTCCATGCCTACAGCATCGGCGCAGTGCAGTGAGTGCGACGTCATGGCGGCACACTGCCCCATTCACATGGTTGCGGGCGTACCTTTTCAAGAAGCGCGTGTTCAAGAAGCGGGTGAGGACGCCGCTAACGGCAGTGTTGCGGCCGCATCGTCACCGCACTGGACTTCCTGCGTGCCCCTGCATCCACTCCGCCAGCCTGCGCATTACCTGTTCGTGCTGCCCGCCGTGCTGGTCGTCCTGGTGCTGTGGATGGCACTGGGCACCGAGGATGTGGCCAGCCCCGCCCAACGCATCCTGCCCTGGCTGCTGGCCTGCCTCGGCGCGGGCCTGGCCCTGCTCTACCACCAGATACGCACGTTGTGCCTGCTGCTGGTCGTGGCGGTGGTGTTCGCCCTGCTGCACCGGGACGTCGGGGGCTACCTGCGCAGCGGCCATGTCGACGCCTTGACTCCGTTGCGCTTCCACGCAATCTCGGCCTGGGTGCCGCTGCTGTTTGCCGGGCTGGCAGTGTGGCCGGAACGCGGACGCCGACGCCAGGACCTGCTGCTGCGCAGCGTGGTCTGCGGCGCGGCCCTGGTGATCTTCCTGCTGCTTGCGGCACAACAGCCGCAGGGCATGCACGATCTGCTGTCGAGCCGTCACTGGGCCTGGATTCCCGCCGACTGGAATGCGCTGGCGCAGCTGCCGGCGCTGCTGTTCCTGCTGGCGAGCGCAGCGCTGGGCTGGCAGGCGTGGCGGCATCCGCGGCCACTGCACACGGCGATGCTGCTGGCCCTGCTGTGCCTGTGGTGGATGTTGCCGCGGATCTTCCTGCAGCCGGTACTGCTGCCGGCGCTGAGCAGCGCCGCCCTGCTGCTGATGCTGGGCGCGATGCTGCAGGAATCCTTCCACATGGCCTTCCGCGATGAGCTGACCGGCCTGCCCGGGCGAAGGGCGTTCAACGAGACCCTGCAGCGGGCGCGCGGCACCTACAGCATCGCGATGGTGGACGTGGACCACTTCAAGTCGTTCAACGACACCCACGGCCACGATACCGGCGACGACGTGCTGCGCCTGGTGGGGTCGCGGCTGGCGCGTGTCGGCGACGGTGGCCGAGCGTTCCGCTATGGCGGCGAGGAATTTGCGGTGGTGTTCCTGGACCGCCCAGCGGCGGCCTGCATCGAGGCCGTCGAAGCACTGCGGCAGAGCATCGAGGACACCCGCATGCAACTGCGCGACCGCAGCACCCGCAGCCGTGACGACGAAGCTGGCCGTCAGCAGCGCGGACGCGGCGGCACCGGCCAGGTGGTGCAGGTGACGGTCAGTATCGGGCTGGCCGACAGCCGCGTGGATCCGCGACCGACGGCAGTGCTCAAGGCCGCCGACCAGGCGCTGTACATGGCCAAGGACGGAGGTCGCAACCAGGTCCGCGCGCACGGCGGCCAGCGCCTGCTGGCTGCATCCAGTGCGTAGGGCTCAGACCGCGTCGAGGTAATACCAGCGGCCGTCGATGCGCCGGAATCGGCTGTGCTCGGTCATTCTCACCGCGCTGCCGCCGCCGATGCGGTAGCGCGCGGTGAAGCGCACTTCAGCACTGTCTGCGCCGGTGACCGCGTGGTCGTGCACGGTCAGGCCCAGCCAATGGGTGCGCTGGCCTGGCGCATCGCCCAGCGACAACTCGGCCGGACGCGTATCCGGATGCCAGGTGTGGCGCAGGTAGTCGGCCAGGCCCCGCACATACGCGCTGTAGCGCGAACGCATCAGGTGCTCGGCATCGGGCGCGGCTTCACCGGCATGAAAACGACCACAGCAGGCGGCATAGTCGGCGGGAAGGCCACAGGGGCAGGGATCGGCGGATTTTCGGCTCATGCCGGCATTGTCGCCGGGTTGCAGGGATTGATGCACGCGCGGCGGGAGTCACCTGGAGCAGGACAGGCGTATGCTGTCGCGCCCCCACCTTGATTGATCGCCGTGCTGGATCTGGTTCCCCCTGAGTTGTGGTGGCTGGTGGTGATCGCCTTCATCGCCGGTCTTGTGGATGCCGCCGTGGGTGGCGGTGGCCTGGTGCAGCTGCCCGGCCTGTTCACGGTGCTGCCGCAGCAGACGCCGGCGATGCTGTTTGGTACCAACAAGTTCAGTTCGATGTTCGGTACCGGTGCGGCTGCGTGGCGCTATGCGCGCAATGTGCGCTTCCCGTGGAAACCGGTACTGTTCGCGGCCGGCACGGCCTTCATCTTCTCCTTCGCCGGGGCCACTGCGGTAAGCCTGCTGCCCAAGGACGCGGTGCGCCCACTGGTGCTGGTGCTGCTGATCGCGATGCTGGCCTACACGCTGTGGAAGAAGGACTTCGGCGCGTTGCACCGGCCCCAGGAGATCGGCCGCCGTGAACTGGTGATCGCGCTGGCGATCGGTGCGGCGATCGGCTTCTACGACGGCTTCTTCGGGCCGGGCACCGGCAGCTTCCTGATCTTCCTGTTCGTGCGCTTCTTCGGCCTGGATTTCCTGCGCGCCTCGGCGGCGTCGAAGGTGGTGAACCTGGCGACCAACGTGGCGGCGATCTCGTTCTTCGTGCCGACCGGCAACATCCTGTGGTTGTTTGCGCTGCCGATGGCCACAGCCAACATCATCGGCTCGGTGGTGGGCACGCGCCTGGCGCTGAAGGGCGGCACGCCGTTCATCCGCAAGCTGTTCGTGGGGCTGGTGGTGGTGCTGATCGCGCGGATGGCGTGGGATACGTTCCGCGGTTCGTGAATGCGGTTGCCGGCCAGCGGCCGGCACTACCGAACCCCGCCCATGGGTAGTGCCGGCCGCTGGCCGGCATTCCCCTTCAATCGGCCGGGTCAGGCCTCGGCTTCTTCCGGTTCGTTGGCCTGCTGGCGGCTGCGCTCGGGCAGCTTCAGGCGCTTGCCCTCTTCGTCGTACTCGATCAGCAGCACGCCGGAGTCGTGACGGCCGCTGATTTCGACGAAGCAGGCGCCGCCGATGAACGGTTCCAGCGTCATCACCGACTTCAGCGGGGTGGCAACCACCATCTGGAAGCCGAAGTTGTCGAAGATGTTCATTGCCAGTGCGGTGAACTCGTTGTCGGCCTTGTCGAAGGCCTCGTCGAGCACGACCGCGGCGTAGCTGGGCAGCTGGCTGTCGGCGCCGCCGAGCTGGTAGCGCAGCGCAGCCGCCAGGCAGGTAGTGGCCAGCTTCTGGCGCTGGCCACCGGACTTGCCGGCGCCGCTGCGGTAGATCTCGACCTGCTGGCGCGTTTCCGCATCCAGCTCGACGCCGATGAACTCCACGTGCATGCGCACGTCCAGCACCAGCTCGCGCCAGCGCTTGTCCTCGCCTTCCTGCGAGCCGAGGCGGTTGACCAGCTGGCGCAGCACGGTGAACTGCGACTCGGCCAGCTCGCGCTGCTCGGTCTGCTGCTGCGACAGCACCTCGCGCAGCTGCAGGTGGAACTCAGCGACCTCCGGCAGGCGGCGGTCGCTCAGTTCGATGGTCAGCAGCGTGCCACGGTTGAACGGCACCTGCTCCAGGCTGGCGTTCACCTCGTCCAGGCGCTGGCCGATCGACTTGCGGGCCTCTGCGCTGTGGCGCTGCAGGGCCAGCAGGTTGTTCTTGCTCTGGTTCTGCAGCAGGTCGAAGAAGCGCTCTTCGTGCTGTGGCAGGCCGTCGCGTTCCAGCCGTTCGAGGCGTGCGAGGAAGTCCTCGGCCGAGGCCACCGACACGGTGAAGTCGCCCGACTCCTCCGGCCACTGCTGGATGAAGCGACGGAAGCAGCCGATCAGCTGGTTCTCGATGCGGTTGAGGTCCTGCTGCGAGGACGACAACTGCTCGTTCAGCGCGTTGCTGACCTGGCGCATGTGCGCTTCGAGCGTTTCCAGGCTGAGCGGCCCCTGTTCCTGCAGGCGCTCGGCGAGGCCGGCTTCCTGCTCCTGGGCCAGGCTCGGCAGCACCAGTGCGCGGCTCTGCTGGCGTGCGCGGTCAAGGCGATCACGTTCCTTGACCAGCTGGCCGCGCTCGACGCGGACGTCTTCATAGGTGCGGCGGGACTGCTCGATGTCGGCGCGCACGGCGTCGATCTGCTTGGCCAGCTTGGCGAGATCGGCGTTGCCTTCACGCAGGTCGCGCAGGGTGGCTTCGATATCGCTCAGGCGCTGCTGCGGAGCGGCGATGTCGATCTCGTTCCAGCTGATGCTGACCAGCTCGTGGCATGCCAGGCGGCGTTCGTTGTCGCGATCACGCTGCCCGCGCAGGCGCGCGATGTCGGTCTCGCAGCTGGCGATGCGCTTGGCCAGTTCCTGTGCTTCGCGCTCGAAGGCGCCCACCTTGTCGTGGTTGTTGAAGCCGAGGATCCAGCGACGGCGGTCGCCCACCGCACTGCGGTCGTCCTTCTCGAAACGGTCGCCGGGATGCTTGACCTGGCCTTCGCGGGTGATGCCGCGGTCGACGTTGCGCAGCTGCCTGGCATCCACGCATTCGTAGTCGAAGCGCTTGCCCAGCTCGCGGCGCAGCCAGCTTTCGAATACATGCTCGCGCAGTTCAAGCTTGTGCAGCAGCGACTTCGCCGACGGCTCACGGGCGAATGCATCATCGTTGCGGCGCACGCGGTAGTAGGTGAAGCGCATGCCAAGGTGGGTACGGTTCACCCATTCGGCGACGTCGTTGTAATGCTTGTCGTCGACCAGCAGCGACAGCGCGAAGCCACCCAGCACGCGCTCGATGGCACCCTGCCAGCCCTGCTCTTCCGAGCGGACCTGGATCAGTTCGCCGACGAAGGGCAGTGCCGCCTCGGCGATGCCGGTTTCCTCGGCCAGGCGTGCGCGCAGCTTCTGCATCGGCGCCGGGATGTTGGAGGGCGTGCGCTGCATCGCTTCAAGTTCGGCACGGACCTCGCCGAAGCGGCGCTCGTCATCGCGCTTGCCGCCCAGGCGGTCACTGATCGCGTCGTCCAGTGCCGAGGAGGCACGCTGGCGGTCCTGCAGCTCGTTCTGTGCGCGCTCGACCAGTTCGGCGAAGCCATGGGCGTCGTCCGGCAGTTCGGCCCCCAGCTGCTGCGCCGCCTGGCGTGCCTGCTCGCGCTTGGCCTGACGGCGGTCGCGCTCAGCTTCGGCACGACCCTGCTCGCGTTCCAGTTCCTCGATGCGCTCACCGCCCTGCTGGCGGCGCTGCAGCTCCAGTTCGGCCAGGCGCTCGGTGTGATTGTCCAGTGCGGCACGGCGCTGGGCTTCTTCGCCAAGCAGGCCGCGGTCACGCACGTCCATCTCGCGCAGGCGCGCCTCGATCAGCGCTTGGCGCCGGCTTTCGCGGAAGCTGTCAACACCGAGCTTCAGCGCTTCGTCGTCGCCACGACGGCGGTGCATTTCCTTCAGATCGTTGTAGTAGGCGCGCGCCGGCAACAGGGTTTCCACCTGACGGCGGGCAGTGACCACCGCTTGGTGCGCGCCATCAAGCTCGGCGAAGTCGCTGACCAGGCGCTCGGCGGCGTCGAAGGTCTTCGGCGTGTCGAGCATGAAGTCGCGCAGGAAGACGTTGAGGTCGCCCAGGTTCTTCGCCGACTGCGTCTTGTGCAGCAGTCGCAGCGCCATCTCGTTGTCGATGCCGAGCAGGTCGCGGAAACGCTCGGCGTAGCCGGAGAACGTGTCGAAGTGGTGCAGGTCGGGCAGCTTCTGCTTCAGCTTGCGCAGGTCCAGGTCGAAGCCGCCGAGGTCCTTGGCGATGTCGAACGGGCGCTCGGCGATCATGTAATGCTTGCGCACATCGCCGGCCGAGGTGCCGTTGCCGGAGATCCAAAGCAGGCGCACCAGGCTGACCACGCGGCCATCGCCGGCGCGGTATTCCAGCACCAGCGCGGTCCAGGTCGCGCCCTTGCGCAGGTACTGGGTGGCGATTTCGCCGGTGCCGCTGTCCTGCTGGTCGGCCCACGCGCCGCGCACGTAGGACACCAGGTTGCGGTCGCGGCCACTGCGCTCGGCTTCACGTGCAGCGGCGTTGAAGTCGACGATGGCCGGTGGCGTCAGCAGCGCGGACATGGCATCGAGCAGGGTCGACTTGCCCGAGCCGGAGCGGCCGACGAACAGGAAGCCGCGCTCGGCGATCGGTACTTCGGTCAGGCCGTTGAAGGTGCCCCAGTTGTGCACCTGCAGGCGGCGCATGCGGAACTGCTGCAGGCGCGGGTCCGGCAGGCCTTCGTTGAACAGGGCGGGAGTGTGCTTGGAGATAGCCATGCGATGGTCGGGTCTCTCAGGCCTCGGCGGCCGGGGTTTCACGCAGCTGGCGGTAGACCGCCGAAAGCTGGGACACGTCTTCGGCGGAGAACAGCAGCTTCAGCGCCGGCGAGACTTCGTGGCGGTCTTCCTGGCCGCTGAGGCGGGTCAGGATGTGGTTGTCCTTCATCTTCTGCACCGCCGATGCGACGCGACGGTTGAAGCCGGCGCGGTCGGTGGACAGGTTCTTTTCGTAGATGGCCAGCGCTTCGGCCATCTCGGCGTCGGCGACCACCGCGCGGTTGCCGCGCGCATCGGCCTCGGCCAGCTGCTGGCGCAGGTACAGCAGCAGCACCGAGTCGATGAAGGTCAGCGGCGAGGTGCGCAGCAGCACCGGCGCATCGACGTCTTCGGTATCGGCCTGGCGGGTGAACGCCACGCCACTGTCGCGGTCGAGCACCAGTTCCAGGAACAGGTCGGCCAGCGACGAGCGGATGGCCGCCTCGCTGCGGATCAGCGCCGGCCACAGCTTGGCGTGGCGCAGCTGGTCGATGCTGGGGCCGATCAGCAGTTGGCACAGCGCACGGCGCGCATCCAGCGGCAGGCGCCCGGTATCGCCGAGGTAGTACACGTCGTTGCCACGGCGGGGCTGCGCCACGGCCGCCACCGGCTCGGCCTCGTAGGCGTCTTCCGCCACGTCGGCCTGCGGTGCGTCGATGGGATCTTCATGCCAGCTCATGGCGTCTCTCCTGGGTGAACCAAACCAGCGGGATGCGGGCGCGACGGATCTGGCCGTCGCCACCACGCCATTGCGCAAGCTCCTGCTCGCCGGCGATCACGTTGCCGAAGCGCGTGCCCAGCGACAGGTAGCCGATGACGCTGCCAAGACCCTGCGGCGCTTCGCGCTGCGAAAGGGCCTGGGCGATGCTGAGCCGCGGCTGTGCATCGAGCAGGTCGTGCAGGTCGCGGCGCAGGGTACGGAAGTCGATTTCGGACGAAGCGACCAGATCGCCAACGCTTTCCAGGCTGATCGCGGCTGCGTCGTTGTATTCGACGTTGCCATCGACCTGGGCGCTGCGCGGATCGTGCAGTTTCCATTGCGACCACGAGCGCAGGCGGCTGGTGGTCAGCTGCAGGTCGCGGCCGATGCCGCGTTGTGCGGGGAACTCGTCGCGCAGAGCGAGCGCTTCGGACTGCGCCTGCTTGAGCAGCTGGTTGAGGCGACGCTGTTCCAGATAGCCACGGCTCTGCACGAAGCCGCGCAGGCTGCGCGCGAAGTTCTGCAGCACATCGTGCACCTGGCCACCGCGCTCGAGCATGGTGCTGGTGAAGCCGCGCAGGAAGTTGCGTTCGTTGCGGTCCAGGCGGCGGGCGAAGCCACGCGCCAGCACCGCTTCCAGCGCGGCATCGAGCTGGGCGCTCTGCTCGGCGTCGTTGAGCAGGCGCCAGAAGGCCTGGAAGCTACGCCCGGCATCACTTTCGCCAATCACGTCCACGCCTTCGAACAGCTGCGACAGCACATCGCCGCGCTCGCCCTCGTCGTCGATGATGCGTTCGCGGAACTCGCGGTTGAGCTGCTCGAAGTCGTCGCGCACGCGGCGGAAGTCCTCGGTCAGCTCGTCGGCCAGGCCGATGATCTGGCGCGCACGTTCCAGCGCGCGCTTGCCGTCCAGCGCGATCACACGGCCGGCGCCGACACGGGCGATCTCGGCGTCGATCCGGTCGCGCTCGTCGCGCAGCGCCGACAGGCGGGCGTCCGGATCGGATTCGGTCTGCGCGGCCAGCTGCGAGAGCTGTTCGATGACCAGCGCCAGCCGGCTCTCGGTGGCGGCCACACGGGCCTGCTCGAGGCCGTCGGCAAAGCGGATCGCCTGAAGCGCCGCGGTCGAAAGCTCGTACTGCTCCTGGTCGGCGCCCTCGGGCAGGCGGCGTTCCAGCCAGCCCTGGGCCAGCCAGTGCGCGATGTAGGCCTGCGCGGTACGCGGCAGCTCGCGCGACAGTTCGTCGCTATTGAGCTGATCCAGCGCACGCTGCAGGCGCTCGTTGAGCACCGACGAAGGCAGGGTGCGCTCGCCGTCCATCAACAGCCCCTGCAGCAGGCCGATGATTTCCGGAGCGTGGTCGGCGGCGAGCAGCTTCCACTGGGGCTGTTCGCGCAGATGGCGGTAACGGGAGATGCGTTCGCGATGCTTCATGCAGCGAAAGGAGTCATGAGGGCTGGCGGGGAGGGGCAGCCACGCACGGCGGCCGCGCCGGCATCCGTGGACATGCCGGCCCGCAGGGGCCGGCGGGGTGCGGGCAGGCGGCTCAGCGCTTGCCGCCCACTTCGATGAAGCGCAGGAACTCGGCGCGGGTACGCGCGTCGTCGCGGAAGCTGCCCAGCATCTTGGAGGTGACCATGCTGACGCCGCGCTTGTGGATGCCACGGGTGGTCATGCATTCGTGGGCGCCTTCGACCACCACGCCGACACCGATCGGTTGCAGCACATCCTGGATGCACTGGGCGATCTGCGCGGTCATCTTCTCCTGCACCTGGAAACGGCGGGCGTAGGCTTCGACGACGCGGGCCAGCTTGCTGATGCCCACCACCTTGCCGGCCGGCAGGTAGCCGACATGCACGCGGCCGATGATCGGCGCCATGTGGTGTTCGCAGTGGCTTTCGTACTCGATGTCGCGCAGGACAATGAGTTCGTCATAGCCTGCCACTTCCTCGAAGGTGCGCTCCATGTAGGCGCGCGGGTCATCGCGGTAACCGCTGAACCAGTCGCCATAGGCTTCGGCGACACGGCGGGGGGTATCCAGCAGGCCTTCGCGGGACGGGTCCTCACCGGCCCAGCGCAGCAGGGTGCGCACGGCATCCTCGGCCTGGTCCTGGGTCACGTCGCCCTGCTGGGCGGCCTTTTCGTTGTTCTTGCTCATTGCGTACAGCGTCCCGAACGGGGGGCGAGCATCGTACCCGACCGGGGGGTGGGTCGTCCTGTTGGGACGGTTCATCGGGGGGTTCTTGCGGCGCCTCGTTGCTATCGGTTTGGAGGGGGAGAGGGGGCTGCGCGGGACACGCCGTAAACCCGTCCATGGGGGCTCGATGGCGCCATCCATGGCGCCAACGGTCCTGCGCAGCCCCCTCTCCCCCCTCCTTGACGGTTTCCTGCGGGCGCGGCCGAACCGCCCGAAAGCGGGGTCAAAAGCTTGGGTTCATGACTTCGGAAGCGCCGCGCGACTGCGCGACTGCTGTGGTAGGTGCGGACCGTTGGTCCGCACAGCTTTGGCTGCTGCTCCTGCCTCCAAAGAGCCAACCCACCGCACCCGCGGGCTGATGGGAGGGAAGCGGGGGCCGGGCGGGGCAGGACCGTCCGCGGCATGGATGCCGCGGCCGAGCCCCCCAAGGGTGAGGGCGCTTTGCTTGCGAGGCATGCCTCGCAAGCGCCCGAACGCACAGCCGCCAGCGGCTGGGCCGGACCCTGGAGGGGGGTTCACGGCGTGTCCTGCACCGTCCGGCGCCCGCTGCCCCACCCGACACCAGGCAGGCGCAACGCTTTCCTAACACCCCACCCATTCAGAAAAACCTATTGATAGGAATGAAATTAGTAGTATCCTATCTATCTCTTATGGACCGACCCCTCGACGAGCGCACCGTGCTGCAGATGCAGCTCAGCTCCGGCCTGCTTTATGCAGGGCGGCAGTGGCAGCGCCTGGCCGACAGCCGGCTCGGCAGCTACGGCATCTCCACCGCCTGCACCATGCCGTTGCTGATGATCGGCCGCTCCGGCGGTGGCATCCGCCAGGTGGCGCTGGCCCAGCAGCTGGGCATGGAAGGGCCTTCGCTGGTACGCCTGCTGGACAAGCTGTGTGCCAGTGGCCTGGTCCGCCGCGAGAGCGACGCCAGCGACCGCCGCGCCAATCTGTTGTGGCTGACCGACGAGGGCCATGCGCTGGTCAGCGAACTGGAAGATCAGTTGATCGGCCTGCGCCAGGACGTGTTCGGCGAGCTTTCCATGGATGAACTGCACGCCGTGCTGAAGGCATGGCGCCTGCTGGCCGAGGCCGCCGACCGCATCACGTAAGAGCGCTGCCCCCGAACACCGCCGCTGCCGTGCACACGCCAGCGGCTTTTGCCCGTTGCTGTTGTTTCGTTGTCCCTCCCCTCCCCCACCTCGTCCCCGCCCCCTACCGATGCCCGGTGAATTCAGTCTCCACGGAGTGTTCGTCCCGACCCTGCTTGGGTTGATGGTGTTGGCCTATCTGGTCAACAGCGGCCTGCACGCGCTGCTGCAGCGTGCCGGCGCCTACCGCCATGTATGGCACCCGGCGCTGTTCAACCTAGCGCTGTACGGGATCGTGCTTGGCCTGCTGTTCCACCTCCTGCGTTGGATGCAATCGTGAACAAGATCGTGAAGAAGACCCTGCCGGTGCTGCTCACCAGCGCAGCCGTGATCGTCGCCCTGCTGGTGCTGCGCCAGCTGTGGGTCTACTACATGGATGAACCCTGGACCCGCGACGCCCACGTCGGCGCCGACGTGGTGCAGGTGGCGCCGGACGTGTCCGGGCTGGTGGAAACGGTGAACGTGGCCGACAACCAGGCGGTGAAGAAGGGCGACCTGCTGTTCGTCGTCGATCGCGCCCGCTACCGCATCGCGCTGGAGCAGGCCAAGGCCAGCCTGGCCGAGCGCCAGGCCTCGGTGGCACAGCTGCGCCGCGAGATCGGCCGCGACCGCAGCCTGCAGGACCTGGTCGCCGCCGAGGATGCCGAAGTGCGCCGCGCCAAGCTGCAGGCTGCACAGGCGGCGCTGGCCACCGCACAGGCCGCGGTCGACCTGGCCGAGCTCAACCTGGGCCGCACCGAGGTGCGCGCGCCGGCCGATGGCCGCGTCAACGACCGCACGATGCGCGTGGGCGACTACGTGGTGGCCGGCAAGCCGGTGCTGGCGTTGCTGGATACCGGCTCGTTCCGCATTGATGGCTATTTCGAGGAAACCCGACTGCGCGGCGTGGCGCCGGGGCAGCGCGTGGACATCCGCCTGATGGGCGAATCGGCACCGCTGCACGGCCATGTCGAGAGCATTGCCGCCGGTATCGAGGACCGCTACCGCAGCAACGGCAGCACCCTGCTGCCGAACGTGACCCCGGCCTTCGACTGGGTGCGGCTGGCGCAGCGCATCCCGGTGCGCATCGCCATCGACGAAGTGCCCAAGGGCGTTGAGTTGATTGCCGGCCGTACCGCCACGGTGACCGTGGACACCGGCCGCCATCCGCACAACGGCAAGGCCGGCACTTCGCCGACACAGGCGGGCCTGTGAACGCCGCCCTGCCCCGTCTCGGCCTGATCGTCGCACTGGCCAGCCTGGCCGCGTGCAAAACCGTCGGCCCGGACTATGCACTGCCGGAAGGTTCGGCGTTCAAGCGCCCGGAGGCCAATGCGGCCTTCATCGATACGCAGAACCCGCAGATTGCCGCCAACCAGGCGCTGCCCGACCGCTGGTGGTCGCTGTACAACGACCCGGTGCTGGACGGGCTGATCACCCAGGCACTGCGTGACAACGTGGAACTGAAGGCCGCCGATGCGCACCTGCGCCGCGCTGCCGCCGTGTACGAACAGGCGCTGGACGCGGGCGGCTTCGAGTACGAGGCCGAGGCCGGCGTCAGCCGCGCGCAGTTGTCGGCCGAATCGTTCCTGCAGGAGCACGAGCTGCCGGTGATCAACCTGGCCGATGGCAAGTTCGCGGTCAGCTACCAGTTCGACCTGTTCGGCAAGCTCAAGCGCGGCGCCGAAGCGGCGCGAGCCGACGAACAGTCGGTTGCCGCAGCACGTGACCTGGCCCAGGTCAGCGTGGTCGCGCAGGTGGCCGACAGCTACCTGAAGATCTGCCACGCCAACCACGAGCTGCACGTGGCCGAGCATTCGCTGCAGCTGCAGCAGCGCAGCCGCACCGTTACCGAGCGCCTGATCGCCGCCGGCCGCGGCACACCGCCGGAACTGGCCCGGGCCAATGCGCAGGTGGCGCTGCTGGAGGCGGCACTGCCGCCGCTGCGCGCGCAGCGTTCGGCCGCGGCCTATTCGCTGGCCGCACTGCTGGGCCAGACCCCGGGCCAGCTGCCGGCCGGGGTGATCGACTGCGCGCACGCGCCCGGCCTGGCGCAGCCGCTGCCGGTCGGTGATGGCCGTGCGCTGCTGCAGCGCCGCCCGGACGTGCGCCAGGCCGAACGCAAGCTGGCCTCGGCCACGGCGCGGATTGGCGTGGCCACCGCCGAGCTGTATCCGGACATCCGTCTGGGTGCCTCAGTGGGCGCCGCCGGCCTGCTGGAAGACTTCGGCACGCCGATGACCCAGCAGTGGTCGATCGGCCCGCTGATCTCGTGGACACTGCCCTCTTCGGGCACGCATGCCCGCATCCACGCCGCCGAAGCCGGTGCCGACGCGGCCCTGGCCGAGTTCGACCACACCGTGCTGCAGGCACTGCGCGAGACCCAGACCGCGCTGGACCGCTATGCGCAGGACCTGCGCCGGCTGCAATCGCTGCGCGTGGCGCAGGAGCAGGCCGCGCTGGCCGCCGACCAGAACCGCCGGCTTTACCAGGGCGGCCGCACACCCTACCTGTCCAGCCTGGATGCCGACCGCAGCCTGGCCAGCAGCGACGCCACCCTGGCCGCCGCCGAAGCGCAGGTCTCGCGCGACCAGATCCACCTGTTCCTGGTGCTGGGTGGCGGCTGGCAGGCATCGGTTGCCCCGGCTGCACCGTCCACCGCACAGGCCACGGCGAAGTAAGCCATGAACGCGCTGACCGATCGCCAGGCCTGGCTGTTCTCGATCAAGACCTACCTGGCCGCGGTGGCCGCGCTGTACATCGCCATGGCCGGCAACCTGTCGCGCCCATACTGGGCGATGGGCACGGTGTACATCGTCAGCCAGCCGCTGCTGGGCCCGACCCGCGCCAAGGGCGTGTACCGCATTGTCGGCACCCTGGTGGCCGGGCTGGCCACGCTGCTGGTACTGCCGGCGCTGGTGGAAACCCCGCTGGTGCTGAGTGCGGCGATGTCGATCTGGCTGGCCGGTTGCCTGTTCATGGCCCTGCTCAATCGCGGCCCTCGCGGCTACGCGTTCCTGCTGGCCGGCTACACCACCGCCTTCATCGGCTTCCCGGCGGTAACTTCGCCGGAGACCATCTTCGACACCGTGGTGGCGCGCAGCGAGGAGATCATCCTCGGCACGGTGGTGGCCGTGCTGTTCGCCTCGCTGTTGTTCCCGGCCTCGGTGCGGCCGATGCTGCGCGCCCGGATCGGCAACTGGATGGAGGACGCTGCGCAGTGGTGCCGGCAGATCCTTGAGCGTGGCCGCGCGCATGCGCCGCGCAACCGGCTGGCTGCCGACCTGGTGCAGTTCGAGGCACTGATCGAGTTCCTGCGCCGCGACGATCCACGCCATGCCGGGTCTGCGGTGTCGATGGAGCGGCTGCGCGAGCGCATGCTGTTGCTGTTGCCGGTGTTGTCGTCGATCGCCGATCGCCTGAGCGCGCTGCGCAGCGATGGGCAGGCCCTGCCGGATGGGCTGCCGGCGCTGGTCGACGACATCCGCGAGTGGCTGGATGGCCCGACCAACGCCAGCGAGTACGCGCGGCTGCGCGCGCGCATCAGCGCGCTGAAGCCGCAGGTGGACCGCGACCTGCAGCACCTGCAACTGGCCAGCCTGCTGCTGCGCCTGGAAGAACTGGTGGACCTGTGGCAGGACTGCCGCACCCTGCAGCACGCGATCGACCAGGGCACGGCGCCGTTGGATCGCGCGCACTACCGCATCCGCACCGAACGCGTGGCCGCCGACAAGCACGTCGACTACGGCATGGCGCTGTTCTCCGCGCTCAGTGCCGGCGTAGCGCTGATGAGCTACTGCGTGCTGTGGATCGCGCTGGGCTGGGAAGGCGGCGGCAACGGCGCGATGATGGCGGCGGTGACGGCCGCATTTTTCGCCGCACAGGACGATCCGGCCCCCAGCATGGTGCAGTTCCTGGTGTGGGCGATGGTCGCCTCGGTGGTGGCGGGCGTGTACCTGTTCGGCGTGTTCCCAGCCGTGCACGACTTCGGCCTGCTGGCGCTTGTGCTGGCGGTGGCCTTCCTGCCGCTGGGACTGCTGCTTCATCATCCCAAGAGTGCGCTGTTCGCGCTGCCGCTGACAGTCAATCTGGCTGCGTTGCTGAGCCTGCAGAACACCTACAGCGCCAACATCCAGACCTTCCTCAATTCGTCGATCGCGATGTTCATCGGCATTGGCTTTGCAGTGGTGATGACCCGCCTGTTCCGTTCGGTAGGTGCCGAGTGGACCGCGCGCCGGCTGGTGCGGCAGGGCTGGACCACGCTGGCCGAAGCCGCCGAAGGACGTGGCCAGCAGGATCGGCAGCGCTTCGCCGCACGCATGCTCGACCTGCTGGGCCTGCTCGCACCGCGCCTGGCAGCGACGCCGGAGGGCAGCGACATTGCCTCGGTGGACATGCTCAACGAGGCGCGCATCGGCCTGAACATCCTGCAGCTGCGTCGTGCACGGCTGGAACTGCCCGAGCGCAGCCGCGAAGCCGTCGAGCACATCCTGGAAGAGATCGCTGGGCACTACCGGCGGCAGATCGCGGCGCGCAAGCCGATTGCTGCAGACCAGGCGCTGCGCGAGCGGCTGGATACCTCGCTGGGCCGGGTTGGCAGCGTGGCGGCGTGCAAGGCCCGCGACGAGGCGCTGATGGGCCTGGTCGGCCTGCGCTTCGCGCTGTTCCCGGAGGCCAAGGCGTTGGCGCCGGGCCTGGCCATGGACACGGCGACGCAGCCGTAGCGCGCTACCCTGTGCGTCCACAGACCCCGTTGCCGGGGTCGGATCCTTCGCCGCGGGCGAAGGCTCTGACCCCTGCTCTGCACAGGAAGCTCCAATGAGTTACGACATGATGGTGTTCGAGGCCAGCGCCGCGCCACGCGAGGCGCCAGCTTTCATCGCCTGGTTCGAAAAGCAGACGCAGTGGAACGAGCGCCACGAGTACGACGACCCGGCCGTCAGCAGCCCGGCGCTGCAGGCGTGGTTTACGGAGATGGCGCAGGAATTCCCGCCGTTGAACGGACCACTGAGCAACGACGATGACGACCGCGCCGAGGTGACCGAGTACAGCATCGGCCGGCAGGTGATCTACGGCGCGTTCGCCTACTCGGTGGCCGCGCGCGCGCACGGGCGGGTGCAGGATCTGGCCGAGAAGCACGGCGTGGGCTTCTTCGACGTGAGTGCGGATGAAGCGGCGATCGTGTTTCCGGATGGGTTGGTGCTGATCGCGTAGATCCACGCCATGCGTGGATGACCACCAGGACGATCGAAGCGCGCTTTTGTAGAGTCGAGCCACGCTCGGCTTCGTGGCCCATCAGCCGAGCATGGCCCGGCTCTACAGGCAGCGCATCACGCCCGCGTCAGAACAACGTGCCCTGCACCGTGGGCTGTTCGATGGGCGCCGGTTGTTCGGCCACATCTTCGGCACCCAACCGCCAGGCCAGGCCGCCCAAGCGGCTGGCGTGCCGCTTCAGTGCGGCCTGCAGCACGTCGGCGCTGCCGGCCACATGCAGTACCTGGCGGGCGCGGGTCAGGCCGGTGTAGACCAGCTCGCGTGACAGCACGCGGCTGTCCTGGCGTGGCAGCTGCAGCCACACTTCATCGAACTCCGAGCCCTGTGCCTTGTGCACGGTCATCGCAAAGGCGCTTTCGTGCGCGGGCAGTGCTGCGGGGTGGAAGGCGCGCGGCTGGTCGACGCTGTCGCCGGGGAACCAGGCCACCATCGCGCCGCTGTCGTCGCGCAGGCAGATACCGATGTCGCCGTTGAACAGGCGGTGCCGGTAGCTGTTCTCGGTGACCAGCAGAAGGCGGCCCTGGAAGTAGCCCGGGGTGTTGCCCGCCAGCAACTGCTCGATACGACTGTTGAGGCCACGCGCGCCCTGCGGGCCTTCGCGCAGCGCGGTCAGCACGCGCAGGCGACCGGCCTGCTGCAGGGCACGTACCGGATCCGCGGCCTCGGCCAGTGCACGCCAGTGGCCCAGCAGGTGCTCACGCTGGCCACGCAGCGGGTCCGCCTCACCTTCGTGGAAGTGCACGCCAGCCAATCCACCACCGCGCAGCAGCTGCAATGCAGTGCGGCTGTCACCTTCACGCACGGCATGCGCCAGCGGTGCCAGGTCCAGCGCATCACTCTGCCGGTAGCCGCGTTGCAGCTGCACGCGACGGCCGGCGAAGGCGCGTGGTGCGGCCTGCGGCTGCAAGGTGGCCGGTGCCAGCAGGCCATGCAGCGCCAGCGCATCGTCGGCGCGGGTGCCGATGCCATCGCCGCTGGCGCGCAGGATCGCGCTGAGCACATCACCGGCTTCGACCGACGGCAACTGATCGGGGTCGCCGAGCAGGATCAGGCGGGTGCCGCTGGCAACTGCATCGACCAGCTTGGCCATCATCGGCAGATCGATCATCGACGCTTCGTCGACCACCACCACGTCCACCGCCAGCGGATTGTCGGTGTGGTGGCGGAAGCGTGGTGAGTCGGGAATCACGCCGAGCAGTCGATGCAGGGTGGTGCCGCTGCTGGGCAGTGCCGCGCACAGCGTCGGATCCAGTCCCTGTTCCTGCAGGCGTTGCACGGCCATGCGCAGGCTCTCGGCCATCCGCTCGGCGGCGCGACCGGTGGGCGCGGCCAGCGCCACCTCGGGCAGCGGCTGGCCGGCGTGCCGGGCCTGCGCGGCCAGCAGCAGCAAGAGGCGTGCGATGGTCGTGGTCTTGCCTGTGCCGGGGCCGCCGGTGACCAGCGCCAGCGGATGGCGCAGCGTCACGCCGGCTGCGCGTGCCTGGTGATCTTCGCCGTGCGATGCGTGCGGGAACAGCTGCGCGAACAATGGCGCCAACGCTGCCATGTCCGGCGCCGGCAGCGGATGCCGGCCGATGCGCTGCAGACCGGTGGCCAACTGGCGCTCGTACTCGCGGTAGCGGCGCAGGTACAGCAGCCCGTTCTCCAGCACCAAGGGGGCATCCCCGGCGATGGCGTCAGCCTGCTCCGGCGTCGCCACCCAGGGCGATGCGCGCAGCTGCGCCAGCCAGGCCTGCGCGGCGGGCCACTCGGGCACGCCTTCCAGCAACCGCTGCGGTTGTGCCGGATCGAACGCGGCGTGGCCCTGGGACACCGCCAGCGAAGCCAGCGCCGCCGCCAGTGCCACACTGTCGGGCGTGTCGTCGCGCAGCCGCTGCAGGCTGGTCGCCAATGCGTGGTCGAGGGTACGCAGCAGGCCCTTCTGATGAAGTTCCTTCAGCAGGCTCATGCGCTGGCTCCACGGGCACGCGCGGCGAGCTGGGCCTGGGCCTGCTCGCCGCCGGCGAACAGCGCGTCGAGTGCATCCACCAGCGCGAACGGGAAACGATCCACGTGCACGCCGTTGCCCGTGCCATCCAGGCCGCGGCAGAACAGGTAACGGATGCCGCCCATGTCGCGCTCGTAGTCGTAGGCGGCGCCCAAGCGGAAGCGCAGCCAGCGATGCAGGGCCACGGTGTAGATCAGCGCCTGCAGATCGTATTCGCTGTGGCGCATGGCAATGGCCAGCAGGTCCGGGCTGTAGCCGGGCAGGCGGTTGGACTTGTAGTCGAGCACGTACCACCGGCCATCACGCACGTAGGTCAGGTCGATCATGCCGGTCATCAGCCCCTCCAGGCGGCGGCGCTGGCCGAAGCCGCGGCGGCCACTGGAAACACCATGCGCATGCAGCACCTGCAGCAGCGCCGGCACGGTGGTCGCCTCGATGGCGAAATGGAAGTCGATTTCGGCGCGGCGCTCGCCTTCACCGAGGCTGTGCAGCGCACCGCCTTCGGGCAGCGGTACGGTCAGCGTGTGGCCCACCAGCGGCACCAGCACCGCCACGCCATCGTCCAGATCGACGTCGGCATAGCCCTCATCGTGCAGCGCCTTGCGCAGCACCTCGGCCTGGCCCTCGGGAGCTTCCCGGCCTGGTTGCCAGTCAGCCCATGCGGCGAAGTCGACGTTTTCCATTGCCTCGTGCAGCACGTTGCCGAAGCGGCTGCCCATGAAACGCGGGTCGAGCGGCGCGCTGTCCTCGGCCTCCGCGGCGGCTTCCGGCAGTGCCGGTTCCAGCGGCAGCTCCGGGCCGGTGGGTTCGTCGGCTGCCGGCGCCGGCAGCGCGGTGGCAGCGGCTTCGATGTCACTGCCCGCGCCGGCATCGGCGTGGGCCAGCTGGGTGAAGCTGTACACCCACCAGTCGTGCGGAACGCGCCGGGTCAGTGCACGCACCGCCGGAAGATCCCCTTCCACTTCGGCCGCCAGCTGCGGCAGCGCAGCCGGTACCTCACTGTCATCGATGCGCACATCGGCATGCGCGCGCAGCGCCTGCAGGTCACCCAGCAGCGGTGCCAGCCGCGTCCTGCCGAGCCCGGCCAGATCACCCACGGCGATCCACAGCGCGTGCTCGGCGCGGGTCAGGCCGACATACAGCAGGCGGGCATCCTCGGCACGCTGCTCGCGCTCGCGCTGCGCAGTGGCCGCTTCCCAGGCCTCGTCCTTGCCCAGCTTCCAGTGCAGCTGGCGCTGGCCGCCCACATGCACCGTGCAGTGCGAGGCGGTGTTGGGCGCACCGCCGTCGATGCCCACGAAGGGCAGGAACACCAGCGGGTACTCCAGGCCCTTGCTCTTGTGCAGGGTGATGATCTGCACGCGGCGCGCATCCGATTCCAGGCGCAGCAGCTGCTGCTCGTCATCCTGGTCGGCGCTGGCCATCTGGCCCTGCAGCCAGTCCAGCAGGCCGTGCATGCCCAGCGCCTGCGCCGAGGCTTCCTGCAGCAGTTCGCCCAGCTGCAGGTAGTTGGTCAGGCGGCGCTCGCCATCGATCAGCGCCAGCAGGCGCTCGCCCTGCGCGGCGCAGACGTCGGCGATCACCGCGAACGGGCCGCCGCGCTGCCAGCGCTCGCGCCAATGCAGCAGCTGCGCCTGGAACCCGCGTTGCAGGTCGCCCTCGTGCTCCATCGCCGCGATCGCACTGGCGCGCTGGCCGAGCAGCACTGTGGCCAGCGCTGCGCGCAGGCGACCTTCGTCAGCCGGCTGCAGCAGCGCCAGCAGCAGTGCACGCAGATCACGCGCTTCGCTGGTGGCGAACAGGCTCTGCTTGCCCGCTGCCACGGCAGGAATGCCGACCGCGGCCAGCGCGCGCTGCACCAGCGTGGCCTCGCGATGCGAACGCACCAGCACCGCGATGTCACCCGGCTGTACCGGGCGCCCGCGCAGCACCGCATTGCCGGCGCGCGCCTCGACCAGGATCTGGTGGATCGCCGCCACACAGGCCTGGGCGGCTGCTTCGCGCGAGGCATCGGCACTCATCGCCTTGTCACCGCCACTGCGCAGCACGCGCAGGGTGAGTGCCGGGGCGGCATGGCCGTCGCGCTGGTAGTCCGCATCGCTGCGCACGCCACCGGGCCGCACCGGCTCGAACTGGATGCCACGCTCGAGGAAGGCGTCTTCGCCACCGTTGTCGTACAGCGCCTGCAGCGCGCGCAGCACGGCCGGTCGCGAGCGGAAGTTCTGGTCAAGCACCGGCGCCTGTTGCGCTACCCGCTTGGCCTTCAGGTAAGTGTGGATATCACCGCCGCGGAAACCGTAGATCGCCTGCTTGGGATCGCCGATCAGGAACAGCGCCGGTGCCAGGCCGAGCTCGCGCACTTCCGGTGAATCGCCGAACACGGTGTGGAAAATGCCCCACTGACGATCGTCGGTATCCTGGAACTCATCGACCAGCGCGATGCGGTACTGCGCGCGCAGCTGCTTGACCAATGCCAGCCGCTGCGGACCTTCCAGGGCCAGTGCGACGCCATCGATCAGATCGTCGTAGGTCTGCACCCGACGGGTGCGCTTCAGCGCCTGCAGGCGCTGTCTGGCTTCAGCGCGAAGCACGTGCAGGAAGTTCAACGCGGTGGCACGGAGCCAGGCATCGCGTTCGGCCAGAAGCGCGACATAGCGGGCCAACGGCGCCTGCAATGGCGACGATGGCGTGCGCTCGGCGAATTTCTTGTTGGTCTTGGCTGCCAGCGCCTCCGGCAGCAGTGCCGGCAGGCGCTCGCTGGTCAGCAGCTCGCGCGGGTCGGCGCGCTCGGCCCAGCCCAGCAGTTGCCGGCCCAGCGGGTGCAGCCAGCCCAGCTTGTACGACACGCCGTTGATCCATTTGTTGTCGACCGCATCGCAGAGGTCGATGAAGAACTGCTCGCCATGCTCGCGCACGCTTGCGGACAGCTCTTCGGCAACACTCTGCAGGGCGGCCTGCGGATCGGGCAGCGCCACCGCCTGTGGCAACGGGTGCAGCGGCGGCGCGGCCAGCAGCGCGCGCAGATCGGCGGCCAGTGCGTCCGGGGTGGACCACAGCCAGGTCAGCGGTTCCAGCGTGGCCGGGTCATTGGCATATACCCGCCACAGGTCGGCCGCGAGCGCTTCCAGCAACTCACGGTCGCTGGCCAGCAGCTCCGGCGGATCAAAGGTGTGGCCGCTCTCCAGCGCATGCTCGCGCAGCACGCGGGTGCAGAAGCCATGGATGGTGAAGATGGACGCAAGGTCGATCTCATCGGCGGCGACCTGCAGGCGGCGCTTCAGTGCGGCGGCGCGCTCGGTACCTCCCTGCAGATGGCGCTGCAGCACCTCGCGGGTCAGCCGCACGTCCGGTGCTTCGCCTTCGACCGGTTCCAGATCGACCAGTCGCGCCGCCAGCGCCAGGCGCTCGCGGATGCGCTTGCGCAGTTCCTGGGTAGCCGCATCGGTGAAGGTCACCGCCAGGATCTGGCCGATGCGCAGGCCCTGCTCTACCACCAGGCGGGTAAACAGCGTGGCCAGGGTGAAGGTCTTGCCGGTACCGGCGCTGGCTTCGATCAGGCGGATGCCATCCAGCGGCAGGGCCAGATAGGGATCGACCGCCATGCACTGGGCTCGCTCATCGATGAAGGCGGGGCTCATGCGCTGCCCTCCTGGCGCGTTTCGGCGCCGAGGGTGCGGCCTTCGCGCACCGCGCTGAAGACCACCTGGCTGTTGCGCAGCAGGTCGGCATAACTGGCATCGGAGGCGAACGGGTCGGCCCCCCGCAGCAGCAGCTGCCAGGCGTCGCTGCTGGATTCACCCCAGCTGCGGTCGCTGCCGTGCCACTGCTTCCAGCCCTCGCTGCGCTGTTTCTCTGCCGGCGCGTTGTACAGCGCCCAGCCCGTATACGGGGCAAAGCGCAGCGGCTCACGCAGGCCGCGCTGGCGCAACTGCAGCAGCGCGCGCAGCGCCGCGCGTGCAGCAGGCGCGCTCAGTGCCGGCAGTACATGCGGGCCAGGACCGGCGTCGCCGCCATCGTGGAACTGCACAAGGGGCAGTGCGTCGCCGGCGGCGTTGGCCAGCAGCCAGTCCAGGCCCTGGCGGATCACTGCATTGCCATTGAGCGTGCCGGCGCGCAGCCGCACCAGGCCTTCGGGATGCCGATCGGCCACGCGGCCGTGCAGGCGCACGCCATCGATGTCCACTTCGTAGCGACGGCTTTCCAATGGCTCGCCCTGCATCCAGCCCAGCAGCGCACTGGCATACGGACGCGTCTTCAGCTGCTCCACCTCGAACTGGCGCTGGCCCAATGGACCGGACGGCAACAGGCCACGCGCGCGCAGCCGCGGGTACAACGGCTCGGTATCACCGCTGAGCGTGGCGCGCACCACCGCCGCCTGCACGCTGCGCTTTTCCGGGCCGCGCGATGACAGCACCAGCGGTTCCAGGTCATCAACTTCCCCGGCATCGTCGGCCAGGCGCAGACCCAGCGACTGTGCGAGGAACTGCCCGGCCGGGTCGCACAGGAAGCGGCGCAGGGTGTCGAGCGCGAGCTCGTCTTCCACGGCATCGTCGGGCGGCGGCGGCAGCGGGGCATCGAACCACGGCTGCAGGCCACCACGCTGGCCGGTGAGGCGGCCGGCAGCGGGATGCCATTGCCGCCGATAGCTGAAGCGGCGTGGATCACCCTCTCCGAACGCCGCCGGTGAGAACGGCTGCAGTGCATGGCGCACGGTAAAGTCGCGGACCGCCGCAGGCGGATCGAGGTGATACGCGGCGGCGGCATCGATCAGTTCACTGACCAGCACCGACGGCTCACGCACGCTGCCATCGCGTGGATCGGCGCCGAGGTAGCTGAGGTAGAACACCTCCTGCGCGGCGGCGAACAGCTGCAGGAACAGGAAGCGGTCGTCTTCGCGGGTGGAGCGATCGCCCGGGCGGCGGCGTGGCGTGTCCAGCTCGGCGGTGAGCTGGTTGAGGCCCGCGGCCGGGTCACGGCGCGGGAAATCGCCGTCATTGAGACCGAGCACGCAGATCACCCGGAACGGCAGCAGGCGCATCGGCACCATGCGGCCGAAACTGATGCCACCGGTCAGCAGCGGCGCGCGCGTATCGGCCTCGCCCAGTACGCCGGCGAAGTGCGAACGCACCACCTCAGGCGGCACGCCATCTTCGAAACCGGCCTTGGCGGCATCGTCGGCGAACTGATTCAGCAGCTTGCGCAGGCGCTCGAGGGCACGCTGGCTGTTGGGCGAGCTGGGCGCGGTCGGCAGCAGCGCGTCCAGCAGCGACAGCAGCCGTTGCCGCCACTGCGCCGGGGTCAGCAGCTCGCCGAGGCGACGCTGGTAGACCGCCAGCACGCGCAGCAGCCGCAGCAGCCGGTCCAGTGCTTCCAGCGCGCCGCCTTCCAGTTCGATCCACGGCGCCACGCCGGCCAGGTCCGCCTCGCTGCCGGTGGCGTGACCGAGCACCAGGCGGTCCAGTGCGAACTGCCAGGTGTAGGCGTCGTCGGCCGGCGCCTGGTGCTGGTTGCGGTGCTTCGCATCCAGGCCCCAGCGTGCGCCGGCCTGCTGCAGCCAGCCGTGCAGGCGATCGAAGTCCACCGCCTCCAGTCCGGCCGCTTCGGCCAGCGGCGCGCTGGCCAGCAGGTCCAGCACTTCGTTCAGGCCGAAACGCGAGACCGGCAGGCCCAGCAGGTGCACGAACACATCGGCCAGCGGCTCTCCTGCCAGTGGGCTGCTGTCGGCCAGCGCGTAGGGAATGTGCTCCTCCTCGCCGCCGCGGCCGCCGAACACTGCCTCCAGGTACGGCACATAGGGATCGATGTCCGGCGCCAGCACCGCGATCTCGCGCGCCTGCAGCGGCGGGTCGAAGCGAGGGTCCTGCAGCAGGCTGCGCAGCTGGTCGTGCAGCACCTGAAGCTCGCGCAGCCGGGTGTGGCAGGCATGCACCTGCAGGCTGGGGTCGTCGCTGCGCAGCCCATCGCGCAGCTCGCCCGAGGGCAACGCGCGGCGATGGAAAAGATCGCGCTGCAGGCGATGCAGCAGGCTGTCGGACAGGCCGCCTTCGTCAAGGGTCGGCCGGGTGTCTTCTTCCGGATCCGAATACGCGGCAATCTCGCCGGCCGGGTGCACCACCTCGTAGCTGCCCAGCACCGCCATGAAGTCGCGGCCGGCCGCACCCCAGGCCTCCAGCAGGCGGTTCTCACCGGCCGCTTCACCGAAGGGATCGGGCGCGCCGCTGCGCAGGCGCTCGGCCAGCGTCTGCAGGTCACCCCAGTACGACTGCACCGGAGTGGGCATATAGAAGTGCAGCTCGCCCACCCGCGCCTGGGTGGCCATCACCCGCAGCACGTCGGGCGAGATGTTGAGCGTCGCGAACGCGGACATCCGCGGTGGCAGGCCCTGCGGCAGCGGCTGGCCGGCACCCTCGAAGCGATCCAGGTACGCCTGGATGCGGCGCGCGCGGTAGTCGCGGCCATGGGCGATGGTGCGCCAGAGGATCGCCTGCGGGTCGGCCGGGTCGGCGCCGGCCTCCCAGCGCAGCAACCAGTCGCGGCGCCAGGCCTGGTACTTCTCGAACACCGACGCCAGTTCACCGGCCAGTGCCCACGGCTTCAGGGCGTCGCCGCCGGCAAGATAGGACTGCAGCGCGCGCATCGGTGGCTGCGCCAGCAGCGCCGGGTCGCGCAGTGCCTGGTACAGCTTCCAGTGCAGGCCCGCCGCGTCCAGGTCGTCGCGTTCGCCCGGCACATTGGCATTGAGTGCACGGGCAACGAACTCGCCCGGGGTCAGGAACTCGAGGTTGGCGGCCACGCCATACTCGGCAGCGAGTGTCGCTTGCAGCCAACGCCGCATCGCCACCTGCGGGATCAGCACCACCTCCGGCGCGAGCAACGGCTGGCCCGGAACCGGCACACGCACGTTGCGTGCCAGCAGCGCAGCCAGCACGTCCAGGGAGTTGGAATGGTAGAGGCGGAAATCGCTGCCCGGGTCACTCATCATGCACAGTGTGCAGCACGGCAGGCAGTATTCAATGGCCAGCCCATCGCCGGTACGGATTGTTCCGCGCTGCCGGCCGATTGTCCCGGCCTGGCAAGGGTCATGCCGTGCCACAATACTGGACCGTCCAGTCTGCTTATGTTCAGCCGATGGGCCCGATCCTTCGATGTCTAAAAAACGTTAATGGTGCCCATGTCGGCTTCCGCCTCCAGTCTGGTGCAGTTATCCAACGTCCGCATCGACCGGAGCGGGCGCACGATCCTGCGTGACGTGTCGCTGCAGGTGCCCAAGGGCAGCATCACGGCCGTGCTGGGCCCGTCGGGCAGTGGCAAGTCGACCCTGCTGGCGGCACTGACCGGCGAACTGCGTCCGGTCGCCGGCGAGGTCACCCTGTTCGGCAGGCCGGTTCCGCATGACAGCGGCGCGCTGCTGGAGATGCGCAAGAGCGTGGGTGTGCTGCTGCAGGGCAACGGCCTGCTGACCGATCTGACCGTCGCCGAAAACGTCGCGCTGCCACTGCGCACGCATACCCGCCTGCCGACCGCCGTGCTGCGCCGCCTGGTGGAAATGAAGCTGCATGCCGTGGGCCTGCTGGCCGCTGCCGATGCCTGGCCGCGCGAACTGTCCGGCGGCATGGCGCGCCGCGTCGCGCTGGCCCGCGCGCTGGCACTGGATCCGCCACTGATGATCTACGACGAGCCGCTGACCGGGTTGGACCCGATCGCCTCCGGCGTGATCATGAGCCTGATCCAGCGCCTCAACCACAGCCTGGGCCTGACCAGCATCATTGTCAGCCACCACGTGCACGAGACCCTGCCGATCTGCGACCAGGTGATCGCCATCGCCAATGGCGGCATCGTGTTCCAGGGCACGCCCGAGGCGCTGCAGTCCAGTCAGGACCCGCTGCTTCGGCAGTTCCTGCACGGCCAGCCCGATGGCCCCATTCCGTTCGATGCCGCGCCGCGCGCGAGGGTCGCCTGATGCCGTTCGTCCAAGCCACCCGCTCGCTGGGTCGCGCCGGCCTGTTCTCGCTGACTGTGCTGCGTGGTTCGCTGCCGACCCGTGATTTCCTGGCCGAGCTGACCCGCGAGATCTACAAGATCGGCGCACGCTCGCTGCCGATCATCGCCGTCGGTGGTGCCTTCGTCGGCCTGGTGCTGACCCTGCAGGGCTACCGCACGCTGACCACCTTCGGTGCGGCCGACGCGCTGTCGACCCTGCTCGGCCTGTCGCTGTACCGGGAACTGGCGCCGGTGCTGACCGCGCTGTTGTTCATCGGCCGCGCCGGCAGCTCGATCGCCGCCGAACTGGGCCTGATGCGCGCCACCGACCAGATCAAGGCACTGGAGCTGATGGCGATCGACCCGGTGGCCAAGGCCGTCGCGCCGCGCTTCTGGGCGGCGGTGCTGACCGTGCCGCTGCTGACCGGCATCTTCTGCTCGCTGGCGATCAGCGCCAGCTACTTCGAAGCGGTGCATGTGCTGGGCCTGGACAATGGCGTGTTCTGGTCGGCACTGCGCAACAGCGTCGATTTCTGGGACGACTTCGGCGTGGCGATGCTGAAGTCGGCGATCTTCGGCGGCACCGCAGCGCTGGTCGCCGCCTATGTTGGTTTCCACGCCGAGCCGACCATCGAGGGCACCTCGGTGGCGACCACCCGTGCGGTGGTCAATGCCTCGCTGCTGGTGCTGATGTTCAACTTCGTGCTGTCGGCAATGTTGTTCACCTAACCCCTCCACCGGCGGTGCGCATGCGCGCGCGGCCACCACGACTCGATCAGGTAATCCACATGGCCATCCGCGGTCCCAGACTCGAATTCTCTGTCGGCGCATTCCTGCTGCTGGCCCTGGCCTCGCTGATGGTGCTGGCCGTGGCCTCGACCAACCAGCGCTGGAGCTGGGGCAGCCAGGGCTACGAGCTGAAGGCGCGCTTCTCCCAGGTCGGCCAGCTGCGCAAGCAGGCGCCGGTGAAGATCGGCGGCGTCACCGTCGGCCAGGTCGCCTCCATCGACCTGGATCCGGTGAAGTTCGAATCCATCGTGACCCTGCGCATGGACAGCAAGGTCAAGGACCTGCCGGCGGACACCTCGGCGGGCATCTTCACCAGTGGTTTGCTCGGCGAGAGCTATATCGGTCTGCAGCCGGGCGGTGACCCGGACGTGCTGAAGGCCGGTGACGAGATCGTCTTCACCCAACCGGCGGTGGACCTGATCCAGCTGGTCGGCAAGTACATGTTCAGTGGCGGCGCCGGTGGTGGCCCTGCCCAGAAGCCCAACGATGGCGCGCAGGCGCCTGCAACGGAACCGCAACCATGAAAATGAAACTGATTCCCGCCCTGCTCGCCTCGGCGCTGCTGATGGCCACCCCGTTCCTTGCCCAGGCCCAGGCGGCCGCCCCCGCCGCTGCCGCAGCGCAGGGCCAGGCCGGCAAGGTGGTGATCGATGCCAGCACGCGCATTCTCACCACGCTGCAGCAGCGCCGCAGCGAGTTCAGCAGCAACCCGGCCAGCCTGCGCAGCTACATCGACAGCGAACTGAACCGCACCTTTGACCGCGACTATGCGGCACGCCTGGTGCTGGGCCCGCACGCCCGCGGCGCCTCCGACGGCGACATCAAGCTGTTCGCCGATGCGATGGCCGACAGCCTGATGCAGCGCTACGGTTCGACCCTGCTCAACATCCAGGGCAAGCCGAGCTTCCGCCTGAAGGGTGAAAGCCCGCTGCCGGGCAACCGTGGCGTGCGCGTCAGCACCGAACTGGTGCGCGCCGGCAACGAACCGACCCCGGTCGAGTACTGGATGCGCAACGTGAACGGCCAGTGGAAGATCTTCGACGTCAACATCGAAGGCATTTCCTACGTGCAGACCTTCCGCAACCAGTTCGATACGCCCTTGCGCCAGAAGGGCATCAAGCAGGTGGCCAGCGAGCTGCACAGCGGCAGCCTGCAGGCCGGGCCGGCGGGCAATGGCAAGTAACGCACTGGCGCTGCTGGAAGGCGACACCCTGCGCCTGCGCGGGGTGCTCGACCGTGCCGCGGTGATTGCACTGTGGCCGCAACTGCAGGCCCTGCCAGCCCAGCTGGCGCGGCTGGAGCTGGGCGAGGTCGAGCGCGTGGACAGCGCCGGCCTGGCCCTGCTGGCCGAACTGGCCGCCCGGGCACGCAAGGCGGGCCATGCGCTGGCCATTTCCGGCGCGCCGGCCGGCTTCAACGAGCTGAGCGCAGCCTACCGGCTGTCGCCCGACCTGGACTTCAACGCTACTTCTGCTGCGAGCTGACATGAACGTCGTACGCACTTTCCCCCTGATCCTCCTGGCCACCGCCCTGACCGCCTGTGCCGGCAAGCCCGCGCGCAGCGACGCACCGGTCGCCAGCACCGTGGTCGCGCCCGGCCCTGCTGCCGAAGCGACGGCCGCAACGGCCGATACCGGGGTGGTCGGTACTGCTCCGGTCGCTCCCGTGGCCAACCCGGCAACGCCTGCCGCTGCGGTGCCGACAACTGCGCCGCAGGGCGCAGAGGCCAGCCCACCGAAGACCGCAGCATCCACCGCCGCCAGCGACGATGATTTCGACGCCCTGTATGGTGGCACCGGCAACACCGGCAGTGCCGCGGCCTACGATCCGTGGGAACCGTTCAACCGCAAGGTCCACAAGTTCAACAATGCGGTCGACCGCGGTGTGGCCCGCCCGCTGGCCACCGCCTATACCCACGTGGTGCCGCGTTTCGCGCGTACCGGCGTCAGCAACTTCTTCAGCAACCTGCGTGCGCCGGTGACCATCACCAACCAGCTGCTGCAGGGCCGCGGTGCCGATGCGTGGGACAGCCTCGGCCGCTTCCTGATGAACAGCACGCTGGGCATCGGTGGCCTGTTCGATCCGGCCAGCAAGGCGATGGTGCCGCGTCGCAATGAAGATTTCGGCCAGACCCTGGGAGCCTGGGGCTGGCGTCGTTCGCGCTACGTGGAACTGCCGTTCTTCGGCCCGCGTACCGTGCGCGACGTGTTCGGCCTGGCCGGTGACATCCCGTTGTCGCCGATCCGCCGCATCGAGGAAGACAAGGTCCGCATTGGCCTGCAGGGCCTGCAGCTGGTCGACACCCGCGCACAGCTGCTGGCGATCGATGATCTGCGCGACACCGCCGTGGACGAGTACTCGCTGGTGCGCGATGCGTGGATGCAGCGCCGCAACTACCAGATCGAGAACGACCTGCGCAGCAAGCGCGACCGCGGCCATGATGATGCCAATTCGCCGATCCCGGTCGATGCCATGCCGATGCCGAACTGGAGCAACTGATCGCTGCAGCCCGTGCATGAAAAAACCCCGCCTCGGCGGGGTTTTTCTTTTCCGGTAGGTGCCAACCTCGGTTGGCACGCTTTCCTCAGGCCGCCAGCGCGGCCTCGATGGCTTCGCGCAGGCGCGCGTCATCGGCAGCCACGTCCGGGGCGAAGCGCGCGATGACCTTGCCGTCGCGGCCAACCAGGAACTTCTCGAAGTTCCACAGCACCGCCGGTGCTGCGTGGATCGGAATCTCCTTGCTCGCCAGGCGCTCGCGCAGCGGGCCTTCGCCGATCGACTGCGGCTGCGCGGCGGTCAGCTGCTGGTACAGCGGGTGGGTGTCATCACCGGCGACACTGATCTTGGAGAACATCGGGAAACTGACGTCGTAGGTAAGCTGGCAGAACTGCTGGATCTCGGCCTCGCTGCCCGGCTCCTGGCCGAGGAAGTTGTTGGCGGGGAAGCCCAGCACTTCCAGGCCCTGCTCGTGCTTTTCCGCATACAGCGCCTGCAGGCCTTCGTACTGCGGGGTCAGGCCGCACTTGGAGGCGACGTTGACCAGCAGCAGCACCTTGCCCTGGTAGTCGGCAAGCGAGGACGGCTGGCCGTCGATGGTGGTGAGGGGAATGTCCTGGATCGGGGTGCTCACGCGGGGCTCCGGCTACGGCGGGAATGGCCCACCAGCATAGCGCCGCGCGCGCTGTTGTAGAGCCGAGTCCATGCTCGGCTGATGCCATGGCAGCCGAGCATGGGCTCGGCTCTACAGGCATCCTCAATCCACGCAGATCGTGCCCTGCGCCTTGCCGTCATCGATACGCTGGCGGCAACCGAAGTTCTGGCTGGCATCACGCTGGCAGGTACCGGACGCCACATCATCGGCCATTGCCTCGCCTGCGGCCAGGCACTGGCCCGCGCAGTCGCTTTTGCGGCTGCAGGCCTTGCCGGCGTCGGCAAAGGGAATCACGCATTGCTCGCGCTGCAGCCGGCCGAGCCGCTGCAGGGTGCCACCGGCGGCCTGGCAGTCGACGTCGCGCGCTTCGCGATAGGCCTCGGCAGCTTCAGGGCTGGTGGCCGTGGCCTGCGCGGTCGTGTCCACGCTCGGTGGCGCGCTGCTGCAGGCAGCAAGCAGTGCGGTCAGGACAAGGCTGGTGCAAAGGGGCAGGCGCATCGTGGTACCGGATCGGGCGGGCAGGCCGCCAGCATACGCACCGGCGATGCAGGCGGCGTGTCGGCGCCGGTCAGGCCTCCTCGCCGTCGCTCGCCTCTTCCTCGGCCGTGGCATCTCCCTCGGCCAGGTCGCCGAGCAGCGACTGGGCCTGCTCGGCAGCCAGCGACTCGACACCCCGCAGGCGCCGTTCGATGGTGCGCGTCTTGCGGCTGGCCTCGCCGATGCTGCGCCCGACGGTGGTGATCTGCTTCTCGGCCTTCTCCAGGATGCCGGCGAACTTGCCGAACTCGCTCTTCACTGCGCCCAGCAGGCTCCATACCTCGCTGGAGCGCTGCTCGATGGCCAGCGTGCGGAAGCCCATCTGCAGGCTGTTGAGCAGCGCGGTGACCGTGGTCGGCCCGGCCACGACCACGCGGTGCTCGCGCTGCAGCAGATCGACCAGTCCCGGGCGGCGGATCACTTCGGCGTACAGCCCCTCGGTGGGCAGGAACATCACTGCGAAATCGGTGGTATGCGGGGGTGCGATGTACTTGTCGCAGATCGACTTGGCCTGCACGCGCACCGCGCGCTCCAGCTGGATGCCCTGCAGGCGCACGCCTTCGGCATCGCCCTGTTCCTGTGCGTCCAGCAGGCGCTCGTAGTCCTCGCGCGGGAACTTGGAGTCGATCGGCAGCCACACCGGCGTGTCGTCGCTGCTGCGGCCCGGCAGGCGCACGGCGATATCGACCATCTCGCCACTATCCGGGCGCACCCTCACCGCACGCGCGTACTGCTCCTGGGTGAGTGTCTGCTCGAGGATATTCTCCAGCTGCACTTCGCCCCAGCTGCCGCGGTTCTTGACGTTGGTCAGCACGCGCTTGAGGTCGCCCACGCCGGTGGCCAGCTGCTGCATCTCGCCGAGGCCACGCTGCACCTGTTCCAGGCGCTCGGAGACGAGCTTGAAGGAATTGCCCAGTCGCGTTTCCAGCGTCGACTGCAGCTTCTCGTCCACGGTGTGGCGCATCTGCTCCAGCTTCTGCGCGTTGTCGTTCTGCAGCGCGCGCAGCTGTTCCTCCAGCGTGGCACGCATCTCGGCGATGCGCTGCTCGTTGCGCTGTGTCAGTTCCTGCAGGCGCAGGCCCAGACTGTCGGTCAGGCGCTGCTGCGACAGCGCGCCCTCCTCGCGGCCCTTGCGTGCATCGTCCACCAGGGTCTGGCGCAGCGCCCCGAGCTGGGTATCGGTGCGCGCAGTGAGCTCCTGCAGCTGCTGGCCAAACGCATGGATGCGTGCCTCCTGCTGCTGGCCGAAGGTCTCCAGCTGGCCGCGCAGTTCCTGCAGCCGCTGCCCCATCAATGCTGCGCCGCGCTGCTGGCTGTCGGCCACTTCAGCGCGCGCTTTGCGGGCATCTTCGCCCAGCGCTTCGCGCAGCAGGTCCAGGCGCTGATCGGTGCGGGTGGACAGATCGGTCAGCGCGCGGGCGAAGCCATCGAGCTGTTCGCGCAGTTCGCTGCGCCCGGCGCGCGCCTCCTCGCGCACGGCCTGTTCCAGGCGTTCATGCGGCGGGCGGCGCAGCAGGGCGACCAGCTGCAGGATGAGCACGGCCAATAGAAGGCCGGCAATGAGCAGGTATTCGGTTTGCATGGGGCAAGTGTAGGCTGGCCGAGTCTCAGCTGCTGCGTCAGGACCATGCTCGCTCTGTACGGAAAGCCCACCTCCATCAACGTGCGCAAGGTGCTGTGGCTGTGCGCCGGCCTCGACCTGCCACTCCAACACGAGCCAGAACCACCGGCGGACCTGCTGGCCACGTTGAATCCGAACCGGCAGGTGCCGGTCCTGCGCGATGGCGGCTTCGTGCTGTGGGAATCGAACAGCATCTGCCGCTACCTGGCCGCACGTGCTGGCCGTGATGACCTGCTGCCCGGTACGGCGCAGGATCGCGCCCGGGTCGAGCAGTGGATGGACTGGCAGGCCAGCGACCTCAACAGCGCCTGGCGGCACGTGTTCATGGCGCGCGTGCGGCGGCACCCAGACTACCCGGACGATGCCCGCGCCGAGGCCAGCCTGGCGCAGTGGAACCACTTGATGGGCGTACTCGACACACAATTGGCCGGTGGCCACTGCCACGTGACGGGCAACGCCTTCACCCTGGCCGACATCGTGCTCGGGCTATCGGCCCAGCGCTGGCGCAGCACGCCCGGCAACAAGCCCGTGCTGCCACACCTCTCGGCGTGGTTCGAACGGCTGCGCGAGCAGCCCGGTTTCACCACCCACGTCGACAACGGCGTGGCCTGAGGCAGGGGTCAGATCCCTTTCCCTGGGGGGAAAGGGATCTGACCCCAAGGGGGCGCGGGAACCGCCGGTGTTACCAGCCTTCCAGCACGATCTTGCCCTTGGCGCGCTGGCTTTCCAGCAGCGCGTGGGCGCGCCGCAGGTTGGCCGCGTCGATGCGCCCGAAGTGCTCGCCCAGGGTGGTCTGCAGCACGCCCGTATCGATCAGCTCGGCCACACGGTTCAACAGGTCGTGCTGGCGCTGCATGTCGGCGGTGCGGTACAGCGGCCGCGTGAACATCGACTCCCAGTGCAGTGACAGTGCCTTGCGCTTGAGCGCCATCACGTCCACCTGGCCCGGGTCATCGATCAGCCCCAGTTGGCCCTGCGGTGCCAGCAGTTCCACGATCTGCGCGTAGTACTGGTCGGAGTGGGTCAGGCTGGCGACATGCTGCACCTCGCTGATGCCGAGCCGCGCCAGTCCCTCGGCCAGCGGCAGGCTGTGGTCGATCACGTGGTGTGCCCCCATTGCGTACGTCCAGTCCTGGGTATCCGGGCGCGAGGCGGTGCCGATCACGGTCAGCCTGGTCAGCTTCCGTGCCAGCTGCACCAGGATCGAACCGACACCACCGGCAGCACCGATCACCAGCAGGGTCTGGCCTTCGCCACCACCCTCCGGGATGCGCAGGCGCTCGAACAGCAGCTCCCAGGCGGTGATTGCAGTCAGTGGCAACGCTGCGGCGGCGGCATCGTCGAGACTGGCCGGCTTGCGCCCGACGCTGCGCTCATCCACCAGCTGGTACTGCGCATTGCTGCCCGGGCGGTCGATGACGCCGGCGTAGTAGACCGCGTCGCCGGGCTGGAACAGGGTCACCTCGCTGCCCACCGCATCAACAATGCCGACCGCATCCCAGCCCAGCACGCGCGGGCCATCGGTGGCCACGCCGCGGCGGACCTTGGTGTCGACCGGGTTCACCGCCACCGCGCGTACCGCCACGCGCAGGTCACGCGGGCCGGGCTGCGGCAGTTCCAGTTCAATGTCGATCAGGGCCTGGGCATCATCGATCGGCAGGCCGGCTTGGGTGTAGGCAATGGCGCGCATGGCAGCGGTCCAGTGGGGAAGGAGGCGACAGGTTGCGCCGCGCGCGGTCCCTCGGAAAGGCGCAGAATCGGGCAGCACTTTCACTCTGGCGATGAAGATGATCCGCTTCGACGATCTGCAGCTGTTCGTCCGTACTGCCGCACTGGGCAGCTTCTCGCAGGCGGCCCGCGAAGCCGACCTGCTGCCGGGGCAGGTTGCTGCGGCGGTGGCGCGGCTGGAACGCGAGCTGGACCTGCGCCTGTTCGTGCGCACCACGCGCAGCCTGCGCCTGACCGGCGAGGGGGCGCTGTACCTGCCGTATGCGCAGGAGGTGCTGGCCACCCTCCGCGAGGGCCAGGCGCGCGTTCAGGGCGAAGACGCCGAACTGCACGGCACCCTGCAGCTGTCGGCGCCGTCGGACTTCGGTCGAAATCTGCTGCTGCCCTGGCTGAGCGCCTTTCGCGCCGCGCACCCCCGGCTGCGCCTGCACCTGCGCCTGTCCGACGAAGTGGCCGACGTGTTCCGCGACCCGGTCGACGTGGCCATCCGCATCGGCCACTTCGACGACGCCAACTACGTCGCCCTGCCCCTGCTGGAAGGCAATCGGCGCGTACTCGCGGCGTCGCCCGACTATCTGCAGCGGCGCGGCACGCCCACGCGCCTGGACGATCTGCGCGAGCATCATTGCCTGGTCTACCAGCTCAGTGGCCGCGCCTATGATCGCTGGTCGTTCGAGGTCGACGGGCGCCGCAGCGTGATTCCGGTGCGCGGCCCGCTGGTCTGCGATGACGCCGATGTGGTGCGGCGCTGGGCGGTGGCCGGCGAAGGCATCACCTACAAATCCTGGCTGGACCTGCGCGAGGATGTGCTCGCAGGGCGCCTGCAGCTGCTGCTCGACGGCATCGGCAGCCACATACCGTTGCAGCTGGTCTGCCCGCACCGCAAGCAGTTCTCGCCGGCGGTGCGGCAGCTGCACGCGCAGCTGCGCCAGCACCTGCAACCTCTGCTGTCTGGCATGCCCGAGGGTCCTGCCGGCCCCCTGTCGCCGGTCCCGGCGCTGGCCGACAATGGCGGCCCCCCGTAAGAGAGAACGCCGCCATGCCGTGGATGGGCATCCAGGACCTGTGGACGTTTCTGGTCGCCGTGCTGGTGTTTCTCGCCCTGCCCGGCCCCGGTACCTTCACCCTGCTGACCGCCACCGGCCGTGGTGGCGTGCGCGGCGGTTACACCGCACTGGCCGGCCTGCTGGTCGGCGACCAGATCCTGATGTGGCTCGCGCTGGCCGGCGTGGCCGCGCTGCTCAAGGCCAACCCGCTGGTGTTCCACGCCGTGCAGTACCTGGGTGCGGCCTACCTGGTGTGGGTCGGCATCGGCCTGCTGCGCACGCCGAAGCACGAAGGCGGTGATGCCGGCCCGATCCGCATGCAGCCGGGCCGCTACTTCCAGCAGGCGATCCTGGTCAGCCTGCTCAACCCGAAGGCGATCCTGTTCTACATGGCCTTCCTGCCGTTGTTCATCGATCCCAAGGCACACCAGGGCATCGCCACCTTCGCGGCACTGGCCGGCATCATCCTGGTGGTCAGCATCGCCTACTGCTCGATGCTGATCGGTGTGGGCAACCTGGCCCGTCGCCGGTTGATCCAGCACCCGCGGATCAGCGACGCGCTGCGCCGCGTGGCCGGCCTGTTCCTGGTGGGGTTTGGCATCCGGTTGGGGCTGAACGGATGAACGGGCGGCTGCCGCTGCTCGGCCTGGCCCTGCTGTTCGCCGGCACCGCCTCTGGCGCCACCGTACAGGACCATCGTTGCCTGACCGGCGGTCGCAACGGCAGCATCCACCTGGAATGGCGCTGGCTGGAGGACGGACAGTCCGACGTGCGCTACGCCGGCCAGCGCAAGCGCCTGCCCCTGCGCAGGATCTCGATGCAAAGCACGGTGCTGGCCGAAGATCGCCCGTACCAGTTCGACAGCGTCTGGGAAGAGCGCATCGATGGCCGCCTCAACGGCCGCTACCTGTTGAGTACCCAGGGCGCGCTGGTGCTGGACCTGCGCTATGAGCGTGCCCGTGACGGGCGCAGGAGCTCTTTTCACGACGACGTCGAGGCCTGGCAGGAAGACGGCTGCCACTGGCCCGCCATGCCCTGACGTCGCCCGGCGCGGGGGTCCGGCCTGCTTTATGCCGATTCCGGCAGCCTGATCGCGGTGCAGCGCGCGGCGCGTCGGGTATGACCCGCGTCAGTGGTAATGCTGCGCTGCGTTCGGTCACACTCGGGAACTTGTCGTTCTTAGTCACCCCTTCCGAGGCCTGCATGTCCCTGTTCCGGCGCAAGTCCCTAGATTCCGTCACCGTCCACGAAGCCGGCAGGCGTCTGATCCCGACGCTCAGCTGGCCGCACCTGATCGCGCTGGGCATCGGTGCCATCGTCGGTACCGGCATCTACACGCTGATCGGCGTGGGTGCCAACCTGGCCGGCCCGGCCGTGCTGATCTCCTTCGCCATCGCCGGTGCGGTCTGCGCCTGTGCGGCGCTGTCCTACGCCGAGCTGTCGACGATGATGCCGGCCGCCGGCAGTGCCTACACCTACAGCTACAGCGCGCTGGGCGAGGTGTTTGCCTGGGTGGTGGGCTGGAGCTTGATCCTGGAGTACTCGCTGGTGGTGAGTACGGTGGCGGTGGGCTGGTCCGGCTACTTCGTCGGCTTCCTCGAATGGGTCCACACCCAGTTCGGCTGGAACGTACACCTGCCGGCCTGGCTGGCAGCCGGCCCGCACGTGGAAGGCGGAATGATCAACCTGCCGGCGATCATCATCACCTGGCTGGTGGCCGGCATGCTGATGGCCGGCACCAAGGAGAGCGCCACCCTCAATGCCATCCTGGTGGTGTTCAAGCTGATCGCGCTGGCCATCTTCGTCGCCGTGGCCCTGCCCGCCTTCGACAGCGCCAACCTGCAGCCGTTCATGCCGTACGGCTTTGCCAAGTCGATGGGCCCCGATGGCGTCGAGCACGGCGTGATGGCGGCGGCAGCGATCATCTTCTTCGCCTTCTACGGCTTCGATGCGATCTCCACCGCCGCCGAGGAGACCAAGAACCCGGGCCGCGACCTGTCGATCGGCATCATCGGTTCGATGATCGGCTGCACCATCGTCTACGTGCTGGTGGCGCTGGCGGCCGTCGGTGCGATGAGCTACGCGGTGTTCGGCCACAGCGCCGAGCCGCTGGCGCTGATCATGCGCCAGCTGGGCCATCCGACCGCGGCAATGGTGATCGGCGTGATCGCGATCATCGCCCTGCCGACCGTGCTGCTGGCCTTCCTGTACGGCCAGAGCCGCATCTTCTTCGTGATGAGCCGCGATGGCCTGCTGCCGCGTGGCCTGTCCAAGGTCAACGCACGTACCGGCACGCCGGTGGCGACCACGTTGTTCACTGCGGTCGTGGTGTCGGCGCTGGCCGGCGTGGCGCGCCTGGACGAGATCGCCGCACTGGCCAACGCCGGTACCCTTGCCGCGTTCACTGCGGTGGGTGTCTGCCTGGTGGTGCTGCGCCTGCGCGAGCCGAACCGCGAGCGCACCTTCCGCACGCCGCTGGCTTTCGTGGTCGGCCCGCTGGCTGCACTGGGCTGCATCTACCTGTTCATCAGCCTGCCGCACACCACCCAGCTGTACTTCCTGCTGTGGAACGTGGCCGGCCTGGTGTTGTACTTCCTGTACAGCCGCCGCCACGCACTGATCGCGAAGTAACCGGCTCGCCGGTAGTGCCGGCCGCTGGCCGGCACCTCGCATCCTGTCGATACGAGCAATGCCGGCCAGCGGCCGGCACTACCGCAGGGCGCTTCAACCGCCCTGCTTTGCGGCGTAATCCTGCGCCTGGCGCATCACCCGCAGCAGGTTGCCGCCCCAGATGCCGGCAATCTGCTTCTCGGTATAGCCCTTGCGCAGCAGCCACGCGGTGATCTTCGGCAGCTGGCTGACATCGGGCAGGTCACTCAGTCCGCCACCACCATCCCAGTCCAGGCCGATGCCCACATGTTCCGGGCCGACCACCGTGAGGATGTGCTCGAAGTGGGCGAAGAAGTCGTCCAGGCTGGCGTGGCGCACCGGGTGCTCGTGGTCCAGCGCCTGCTCGGCCTTCAGCAGCGCAACACCCTGCTCGATGCCCATGCCTTCCCAGCCGCCCAGCTGCTTGCTCAGCGCTTCCTCGGCCTGCTTGCGCTCGGGTGTCTTCGCCGTATCGATCAGGTAGCCGCCATAGGCGTTCACCTGGATCACGCCACCGGCCTTGGCCAGTTTGCGCAGGCGCGCATCGTCGAGATTGCGCGGATGGTCATAGACCGCCTTGGCCGAGCTGTGCGACAGCACGAACGGCACCGGCATCATTGCCAGCAGGTCGTCGAACACCGCGTCCGAGGCGTGTGACTGGTCGATCACGATGCCCAGCTTCACCGCCTGCCGCACCAGCTCCTTGCCGGCCGGGCTAAGCCCTTTCCATTCCGCGCCCTTGGGATCGGTGGCCGAATCGGCGAACTCGTTGTTGGCGAAGTGCACGGTGCTGAGCAGGCGCAGGCCGGCGCGGTGATAGAACGACAGCAGGCTGGGGTCGGCCACCAGCGGGCTGGCGTTTTCCATGCTGATGTAGACCACGCGCTTGCCGGCAGCCTTGATCCGCGCTGCGTCATCGGCGGTCAGCGCCAGCGCGAAGCGCTCGGGATTGGCCGCCAGCATCTCGCGGATCTGCATCAATCGCTGCAGCCCATGGTCACGCTCGGCCAGATGCGCGGCGGCGCTGCGGTCGCCCTGATCGGTGTAGATCGCCCAGAAGCCGCCGTCCAGCGCGCCTTCGACCATGCGCGGGTAGTCGACCTGCGAAAGGGCGTTGCGGTCGTGGCGTTGCTCGATGTCGAAACCGCTGCGACCAAAGTTGGCCGGCGTATCCAGGTGGCTGTCGAGGGTGACCAGGCGCTGCTGCAGCGCCTTGGCACGGGCCAGCTCCTGCGCGCTGAACTCGATGGCGTGGGCCGACAGCGGCGCGCACAGCGCCAGGGCGAGCACGACGGACAGGTGGCGCAACGAAGGCATGGGCTCTCACCGGCATGGGGAAGAGCCCGACCATAGCGCCGTGGCCCTCGGATTTGTAGAGCCGGGCCGCGCTCGACTGATCAGGTACGGCGAGTCGAGCACAGCTCGACTCAACTGGCAGGAATCAGTCCACCACGCGGCAGAACACGGCCTTGAGGTAACGCGATTCCTGCACGTGGGCCATGAACGGATGGTCCGGACCGGCGCCGGCCACCTTCAGGATCTGGATCGTGCGGCCGGAGAAATAGGCCGCGCGGCGCAGCATGTCGAGGAACTGGTCCTCGGCCACCAGGCCGGTGCAGGAGAACGTGGCGAACAGGCCGCCCGGCTTGACCACGCCCAGCGCCAGCTTGTTCATGTCCAGGTACTTCTTCAGCGCGGTGATGACCTGGTCGCGGTCGCGGGTCATCTTCGCCGGGTCCAGGATCACCACGTCGTACTGCTCACCGCGGTTGGCGGCGTCGCGCAGCCACGGGAAGATATCGGACTGGATGAACTTCGGACGCACGTTGTTCAGGCGCGAATTGCCCTTGGCGATCTGGATCACGTCCTCGTCGATGTCGATGCCGATCACTTCCGAAGCACCACGCGCCGCCGCGTACACGGCAAAACCGCCGGTGTTGCAGCACAGGTCGAGCACGCTCTTGCCTTCCACCTGCTGGCTCAGCCACTCGCGGTTCTCGCGCTGGTCGGCGAAGAAACCGGTCTTGTGCGCACCGGCCGGGTCGGCGCGGAACTTGATGCCGTACTCGGTGATCACCGACGCTTCGGTGGTGGTGTTGCCGTGGAAGTCGAAGCTTTCCTGCTTCTGCACGTGCTCGTCGGCGAAGCTGTGGAAGCGGCAGCCGGGGAACTGCTCGCGCAGCGCATCGTAGATCCATTCGCGGTGGCGGAACATGCCGGCGGCGAAGAACTCGACCACCACGAGGTCGCCGTAGCGGTCCACCACCAGGCCGGACAGGCCGTCGCCTTCACTGTGCACGACGCGCCAGGCATCGGACACCGCATCGAGCTTGAGTACCTCACGGCGCAGCGACACTGCCTGGGCGATCTTGCGCGAGAACCAGCCGGCATCCACCGGTACGTTCTGGTCGGTTTCAAGGATGCGCACGGCAATGCGCGAGTGCCCGTTGTAGAACCCGCGGCCAATGAACTCGCCATCGATGCCGACCACGTCGACGATGGAACCGGGCTTGGGCCGGACGGTCGGCTTCTCGACCAGTTTCTGGAAGATCCACGGGTGGCTGGAGCGCCACGCATTCTTGAGGCGGACAATCGGAAGGGGGGTATTCATCCACCCATTGTAAACCGGGCGCCGGGGTCGGATCCCCGCAGGGGCTCTGACCCCAGTGTGGCGACGATGAGGTCGGAGCCCCTTTGGGGATCCGACCCCTGGCCTCCCCATTTGACGGCGGCGGGGCCAGACGGCAGAATCGGCGCCAGAAGGGGAGTAGCTCCCAGACGTTGTCGCCGTCATTTCGAGCCCGCAGGCTCCGGTGCAACGGCAGTTCCAGCCGACTGGAACTGCGAGCGAGACCTTCGCCGTACTGGCGAAGCTCTGTCCCTGGATCCCCTCCCGATCCTCCGTTGCAGATCCTCGCCGTCCGGCCTGGCATTCATCTTTCCAACGGACATTCCCAATGCAGACGATCGGTAACGTGTGGTTGTGGGGCGGCTTCGCAGCGGTGGTGGTCATCGCCCTGCTGGTCGACCTCGTGTTGATGCGCCATGGTGGACCGCACAAGGTCACCTTCAAGGAGGCCCTGTGGTGGTCCATCGGCTGGGTCGCGCTGGCCCTGCTGTTCAACGCCGGCCTCTGGTACTACCTGAATGAGACCGCCGGCCAGGTCGTGGCCAACAAGGTCGGCCTCGAGTTCCTGACCGGCTACCTGGTCGAGAAGGCGCTGGCGGTCGACAACATCTTTGTCTTCCTGATGATCATGAGCTACTTCGTGGTGCCGGAAGAGCAGCGCCAGAAGGTGCTGATCATCGGCATCCTGGGTGCGATCGTGCTACGTACGATCATGATCTTCGCCGGTAGCGTGCTGATCAGCCAGTTCCATTGGCTGCTCTACGTGTTCGGTGCCTTCCTGCTGTTCACCGGCTGGAAGATGTGGTTCGCCGCCGGCCAGGAGCCGGACCTGGAGACCAATCCGGCCCTGCGCTGGATGCGCAAGCACCTGCGCCTGCTGCCGGACTACGCCGGCAACGCGCTGAGCGTGAAGCGTGATGGCGTGCGCTGGTTCACCCCGCTGTTCGCGGTGCTGATCCTGATTGCGGTCACCGACGTGATCTTCGCCGTGGACAGCATCCCGGCAATCTTCGCGATCACCACCGACCCGTTCATCGTGCTCACCTCCAACGTGTTCGCGGTGCTGGGCCTGCGCGCGATGTTCTTCCTGCTGGCCGGCATGGCCGACCGCTTCCACCTGCTGCCGTACGGCCTGGCGCTGGTACTGGGCTTCATCGGCATCAAGATGATGATCATCGATCTGTTCAAGATCCCGACCCCGGTCTCGCTGGGCGTGGTCGCGGTGATCATCGCCGCCACCGTGGTGCTGAGCCTGAAGTACCCGCCGAAGGAAGGCGAAGGCCAGGCCTGAGCCTGACCCGTTGAACGGTGCGGCCGGTGGGATTGTCCCGCCGGCCGCCTCCACTCTCCCGTTACGGTGGCCTTGGTTTCGCGCCAGTCACCGCCATTGCTGAGGTATGGACAACAACGCGCCCCTGCCCGCCGGCGACGTGCCGCCCCCCCGCAATGATCGCTCGCGCATCCTGCGGGCGTTCAATGTCAGCCTGGCCGCCGTGCTGGTGCTGGTGGCCGTGTTCGCCCTGCAGGGCACGTTCGACTGGCGACCGTGGGCGGTCGCACCGCTGGAAGCCAAGGGCCTGCTCGGCCTGATCGGCGGCCCGATGCTGCATGCCTCGGTCGAGCATATCGCCGCCAACAGCATCGCCATCCTGATCCTCGGCACGCTCGCCGGCAGCGTGTATCCGAAGGCCACCGTACGCGCGCTGCCCCTGCTGTGGCTGGGTTCGGGCCTCGGCGCGTGGATGCTGGGCAATCCGGGCAGCGTGCACCTGGGCGCCAGTGGCGTGACCCACGGCCTGATGTTCCTGCTGGCCAGCCTCGGCCTGCTGCGCCGCGACCGTGCGGCGATCGCCACCGGTCTGATCGGCATGCTGTTCTACGGCGGCATGCTGATGACCATCCTGCCGCACGCCGATGGTGTGTCCTGGCAGTCGCACATGGGCGGCGCCTTCGCCGGCATCATCGCCGCGCTGCTGTTCCGCAACGCCGACCCACTGCCACCGCGCCAGCGCTACAGCTGGGAAGACGAAGAAGACGAGGCCGAGCCGCTGTCCGACGACGAACTGGAGCCGCCGTCACCGCAGCGCGTTCCGGTATTGTGGCAGCCGCGCGAGGGCCAGGACTACGTGGTGATCCCGTTCCGCCGCCCGGACGAACCGCGCGGTTGAGGTGAGGGTGGTACCGGCCGCTGGCCGGCAACCTCATGAACCTTCGTTGGCAATCCTTGCGTTGCCGGCCAGCGGCCGGCACTACCAGGAGAATCAGTTCCCCGCCGCGCCCATCCCATCCACCGCCTGCCTGCCCAGTGCCGGGTCGTCGGTGAAGAAGGCATCGATGCCCGTCGCCAGGTAAGCCCGCATCTCGGCGATCGATCCCTCGGCATTGCGCGCGCTGTCGGCACCCTGGCGCAGGTTGCTGGGCTGGAAGTGGTTTTCCGGGCGGAAGGTGTACGGAATCACCATCAGGCCAGCGGCATGCGCGTCACGTACCAGCGAGGTCGGCGTGCCCAGCGCGCCCTTGGCATCCAGTGGAATGATCGAACGCAGCTCGGGGCCGATACCATCGGCGTAGCCGGCAATGTCCTTCAGGCCGGCCGGGGTCATCATCTGCGCATAGGTCAGCGCGCCGCCGGCCTTGACGATGTCGGCCGGCTGGGTATCGCCCTTCCACAGCAGCTGCAGCAGCCGGATGTTGCTGCCCCGGCCGATCCTCCCGCGCAGGTAGCGCAGGTTGGCGGTCTCGAATGACTGGATGGTGACCGGCCCGACATTGGTGTACGCGTTGCCACGCAGTGCGGCCAGCAGCTTGTCTTCCATCGGCAGGCCGATGGACTGGAAGTAGGTCGGGTGCTTGATCTCCGGCACCAGGCCGATGCCGCGGTTGGCACGCCCGGCCTGCTGCACCAGGAAGGCCAGGATCTCGTCCAGGCTGGCGATGCGGAACTGGCCGTCGTAGGCAGTACTGCGCAGCTCCGGCAGGCGCTCACGCGCGTACAGGGTCTTCAGCTCGGCCAGGGTGAAGTCTTCGGTGAACCAGCCGTCGACCTTCTGACCGTCGATCACCTTGCTCGTGCGGCGGCTGGCGAACTCCGGATGCGAGGCGACGTCGGTGGTGCCGCCGATCTCGTTCTCGTGGCGGGCCACCATCACCCCGTCCCTGGTCATCACCAGGTCCGGTTCGATGTAGTCGGCGCCATCGGCGATCGCCTGCGCGTACGACGCCAGGGTGTGCTCGGGCAGCAGTGCGCTTGCGCCGCGATGACCATAGACCGACACCTTGGGTGCGGCCGGGGTGGAGGATTCAGCACTCATGGCCACCGATGGTGCCACGGCCAGCGACAACAGCAACGCACAACCCCACGACTTCACTGCGACTTCCCCAAGCGGTATGTGATGGCTGTCAGTATGCGGCGGCAATATGACAGGTGGGGGAAGGCGGGGAGCGGATGCCGGCAGGGGCTCCGATCTGACCGCCGCCACTCTTCAAACAATTCTGATTGAAGCGCTATATGGCCCGCGACTAGCCTCGAATGACCAAAAGCGGGTTGTCAGGGGCAGATCATGGAACAACCGATGTACATGCCGATCCTCAAATGGCGACAGGGTGAGTATCTCGCGGTGGGTCGTACCAACGAAGGAATCAAGGATGGGATCTATCCTCTGTTCGAGATCCCTATCGAGCAGTGGGACTTCGAGAACGATGCGCCGGCCAAGTCACTCGATGACCACCTGAAGAATGTGGGCAGACGTCTGAGCAGTAACTGGAAGTCGCGCCGCTGCCTGTTTGATTCGCCCTATCTTGCTGGGGACGACACCATGGCGGACGGCCAGCATCATCTGGAGCGGATCTTCGACCTCATTCGCACCGCGGGATGCGAGGCCATTCCCGTTACCGGCATTGACCGGCACGTCGACTACCAACAGGCGGTGGCACGCATTGTCGCACGCGATGATCGTGGCTGCGGATTGCGGCTCGTACCGGATGATCTTGAAGGAGGACGCCTTGCTCGGATCTCCGGGCTGCTGAGACTGTTGGGAGTGGTATCTGGTCAGGTGGATCTGATCCTCGATAGCTCGGCCGACGTCGCCGACTCACCCACGCTGCAGGCATCGACTTGGCAGGCATGGATTGCGGCGGTTCCGGATCTGGCCGACTGGAGATCAATCACCATCGTAGGAGGCAGTTTTCCTGCCAGTCTGAGCCCCTCTTCGAGCTATCGCCCACATGGCGATGTGAATCGCCGGGAATGGCGCGCGTACACGCGGCTAGCCGGCATGCATTCTGGACGGATGCCGTGGTTTGGTGACTATGGCTGCGCTTCCCCGCAGACGGAACTGATGGATCCGCGCCTGTTCGACCCCAACGCCAAGATCAAGTACACGATCGATGATCAGTGGCGGATTGTTGTGGGTACCCAGATCAAGCGCAATGGCCGCGACCAGTACCGTGATCTGTGCAGGCACCTGGTCTCCGATCTGCCGGTGGTCTTCATGGGGCGCGGCTACAGCTGGGGCGATGCGTACATCGAAGACTGCGCAAACAGTGTCACCAGTACCGGGGGAAGCTCGACCTGGCCAACGGTGGCGACCAACCACCATATGACTAAGGTTGTTCGCGACCTCGCCAGTCTGACCGGCGCTTCAACTGTTCCCTGACCAGCGCACGGATTTCCGCAAGACTGTAGAGCTCCGACAGTCGTTCGCATAGCGTTGCGCGGTTGCCGCGCAGCGCTGATCTTTCCGGCGTCCGCCCACCGATCAGAGCAGAAAGTTCATCGCGCCATAGGAGTGCTGCGACGGCCGTCGCGCTCACTGATGGATTGAGTTTTGCAGGCCGCACTAGTTCTAGCCTCACTGCGTTGCGCGCTCCACGTGATGCCAGCCTGACCCCCCACCAAGCAGGCAACGTCTCCAATGCATGGTCCAGGTGGCGCTGACCCACCACGATCGTCGCCTTGTCGAGGACATCGGAGTAGAACTGCTGCTGCAACGGGAGTCTCCGCAGCGTGTCGACATCACTCTTGATCTCGTAGCCGTGCAGGTGGCCATTGATGACACATACATCGACACGGCAGGCGCCGCGCGCAAGCCCCATTTCCTCCACCACAAGCGTGTTTGGATTTGCGACATGCTCAGCAATGACCTTGCCCAGCAGAGCTGATCGCACGTCACTGTCGGTAATCGGGTTCATGGCGGGATGATATCAAGGAGGTGTCGCGCACAGGTTTGAAACCCATTGCCGCCAGTCATGGGTAAGCTAGACGATCAGAGCGTCTTCGGGGATGTGACCCAGTGTTACTTGCCGATGCAGAAACTGGAGAAGATCCTTCCCAGCAGATCATCGGCACTCATCTGCCCGGTGATCTCACCCAGCGCATCATGCGCCAGCCGCAATTCCTCGGCGGCCAGCTCCAGGTGCTCGTGCGCCAGCTCGCCATCGGCGCGCTGCGCGTGTTCCTGCGCTCGCTCGATGGCATGCACATGGCGCGTGCGCGCGGAGAACTCGCCATCCACCTGCTCCCCTGCCCCGGCCGAGGCAATCGAACGCAGGCGCGCATGCAGGTCGTCCAGCCCGGCGCCGGTGGCGGCCGAAACGAACACGCGGTCCGGGTCGTCCAGCGCCGGCAGCACACCGAGCAGGTCCGATTTGTTGTGGATGTAGATCTTGTGCGGCACTGCTGCCACGGCGTCACCCAACGCCGCCTGCCCGGCCGCCGGATCGCGCGCATCCAGCACGATCAGCGCCAGGTCGGTGCGCTCGATTTCCACGTGCGCGCGGCGCATGCCTTCGCGTTCGATGGCATCGCCGCCGTCGCGCAGGCCGGCGGTGTCGACCAGGGTCAGCTCCAGGCCATCCAGGCGGATGGTCTCGCGCAACGTGTCGCGGGTGGTGCCGGCGATGTCGGTAACGATGGCGCGTTCGCTGCCGGCCAGCGCGTTCAGCAGTGAGCTCTTGCCGGCATTCGGCGGACCGATCAGCACGGCATGCAGGCCATCGCGCAGGCGGCGGCCACGTTCGGCGTCGCGGCGCAGCAGGGCGAGATCACTGCGCGCCTGTTCCAGGCCACGCCGCACCTGCGCGCCACCGAGGGTATCCAGCGGTTCGTCGGCGAAGTCGATGGCTGCTTCCACGTGGATGCGCAGCAGCACCAACTGCTCGACCACGGCGTCGATGCGCCGCGAGAACACACCATCCAGCGAACGTCGCGCGGCGCGTGCGGCGCGGTTGTCGCCGGCCGCGATCAGGTCGGCGATGGCCTCGGCCTGGGCCAGGTCGAGCTTGCCGTTGAGGAACGCGCGTTCGCTGAACTCACCCGGCCGCGCCTGGCGCGCACCGAGCGCAATGCAGCGCGCGACCAGTTGCTGCAGCAGGACCGGGCTGCCGTGCCCCTGCAGTTCCACCACCTCTTCGCCTGTGAAGCTGTTCGGCGCCGGGAACCACAGCACGATGCCATCGTCGATGACCTCGCCATCAGCGTCGCGCAGGCGTGCGTAGTGCGCATGGCGGGGGCGCAATGCAGGCGCACCCAACGCGTTGGCGATGGCCGCTGCGCGCGGACCGGACAGGCGCAGCAGGCCGACACCGCCCGCGCCGGGGGCACTGGCGATGGCCACGATGGTATCGGTGCGGATTGCATCATTCATGGCTCAGAGTTTCTCCAGCTGCGCGCGTGCCTGCGCGGCACCACTGCCCTGCGGCTGCAGCGCCAGGTAGGTCGTGTAGGCCCGCTTCGCCTTGGCCTTGTCGCCGGCGTTGAAGTAGGCATCGCCCAGGTTGAGATAGGCCACCGCACGCGACGGATCGATCTTGAGCGTGTTCTCCAGCCAGCGCGCCGCTTCGACGTAGCGCTGCTGGCGGTAGTAGACGAAGCCGAGGTTGTTGGCGGCCTGGGCGAAGTCCGGACGCAGCTTCAGCGCTTCGGTGAACTGCGCGGCTGCCTCGTCGTACTGCTTCTCGCGGTACAGCTGCAGGCCACGGTCGTTGGCCTGCTGCGCGCGCTGGCGGTCGGACGCCGGTCCGGCGGAGGGCACTACCAGCTTGGCCTTGCCGCCCTGCAGGTCAGCCACCGTCACCGGTGCCTGGCTGCCCTTGGCCTCGCTGGCGGCCTCCACCTTGTTGTTCAGCGCGATCGCATCGGCGGTCAGCTGGCGCGTATCGGCATTGAGGAATTCCTGGCTGTCCGGCACCTGGAACACGAACTCGCCGCCTTGCGAACCGGGCAGGCTGCCGAAGGCCGGGGTCTGGTGCGAGACCGCCGATACGGCCGGCGCCACGTAGGCGGCCAGCTCGGTACCGGTGATCAGGCCGTCGCCGTTGAGGTCACCCTTGCCAGCCAGCGCCTGCAGCAGCACCCAGGTGAACACCGAGTGGCCGTTGGGGCCGGCATCGGCTACCTGCTGGTCGGCGCCGCCGGCGGTCAGCATCTGCCGCGCGCTGCGACGTGCGTTCTCGCGCAGGAACGACGACGACGACGGGCCGCCACGGGTCAGGCCCAGGCCGCTGTAGCAGGCATCCATCACGAACAACACATGCTTGGCCTGCATGCTTTCGGCGATGTTCTGGATGTCGGTCATCGCAATCGCGTCGGTGGCGAATTCCTTCGGATCAGAATCGACCGGGATGATGTAGCCGAGGTCGCGCCCGGAGGCGAGCTGGCGGGTCGCGCCGTGGCCAGCGAAGAATACGAACACGCGGTCGTTCTTCCCGGTGCGATCGTCAGCCAGGCGGTCGTGGAAGGCCGCGAGGATGTTGTTGCGCGTGGCCTGCTCGTTCTTCAGCACGATCACCTGCGAGGACGGGAAGCGGAACTGCCCGGTCAGGGTATCGGCCACCGCCTGCGCATCATGGCTGGCGTATTCCAGCTTCGGCCACTTGGCGTAGTTGTCGATGCCGACCACGATCGCCCACGACTTCTCGTAGCCGGTGGTGACGGTGGCGGCAGCGGCATCACCCTTGCGCGCACGGGCCACGGTGAAGTCGCGGCCGTTCCAGCCGGCAAACTGGTAACCCTCGGCGATCAGCCGGTCGAGGATCTGCGGCAGCGCCTTCACTGCGCGATCGTGGATGTCATGGAACAGGATGATGCCGCGCTGCTCCTTGTTCACCTGGTCGAGTACGCGCTGCACGATCGATTCCGGCACCGGGTCAGCCCAGTCCATCGAGTCGATGTTCCACATGATCGACTTCAGCCCGGCTTCGTTGAGCAGCTGCAGGCCTTCGGCATTGCGCGCGCCGTACGGGAAGCGGAACAGCGGCGCGCGCTTGCTGTCGACATCCTTCAGCAGCGTGTCGGTGTCCAGCACCTGCTGGCGCAGGGCGTCGCCGGTGGTGCGCGACAGCTGGGCGTGGGTCAGGCTGTGGTTGCCGACCGCATAGCCCTGTTCCATCAGGTTGCGGCTGATCTTCGCCATCGGGCCGAGGCTGACCTTGCCATCGGCCTCGACCTTGCCCAGGTTGCGGCCCACTTCGAAGAACACGCCCGGCACGTCGTAACGCTTGAGGATGGCCACCACTTCATCGGTGTAGGCCTTGTGCGGACCGTCGTCGAAGGTCAGCACCACGGTCTTGGCCGGCAGGTCTCGGCCGAAGATCTCGCGGTCACTGTCCTTCATCGACATCGGATACGGCTCGATCACCCCGTAGTCGCGCAGGATCGCTTCACGGCTGTAGTCCTTGTGCAGGTGGGCGATGTAGTCGTCCCACTTCTCGCGCTTCAGTTCGATGGCGCGGGTGCGCTCGAAGCGGCTGAAGATGCGGGTCAGTTCCTGGTTGTAGTTGCGCTCGATCTCATCGAGCGCTTCCAGATCCTCACCGATGCGCTGGTGCAGCTTCACCGCCGGCAGCGAGGAATCGGTGCCGACCCGCTCATGCAGGTCACGCAGCACTTCACGGAAGGCCAGGCGATCGGCGTCGAACAGTTCCGGCGCAGACTCGATGTAGTCCAGCACCGTGCCGAGAGTGGCAAAGCGCTGCGGGCTGGAACCGCGCAGCAGGGTGTCGAACTGCGCGGCGATGGTCGTTCGCTGTTCCAGGCCATCGTGGAACAGCTGCTGTCCCACACGCGTGGAGGTGCCGCGGTCGGCGGTCGACTGCTGCTCCTCGTCGGCCAGCAGCACGATGATCCGGCGGTAGCCATCGAGCTGCTTCTGCAGCACCGCCAGCAACGGCGAAGCGGCAGGATCGGCGGCGGCCGCAGCCTGCGCGCTCGCCTGGGTGACGGTGGTCGCCGGCGCCTTCGCGTCCTTGTCGCCGCAGCCGGCAACAACCAGGGTCAACAACAGCGAGGGCAGGAACAGGCGGAACGACGACGCACGCGGCATGGCGGACTCGAAGGTGGGAGGAACGGTGTGCCGGCGATTCTACCGCCGCATGCGAAAAGCCCGCCTTGCGGCGGGCTTCTGCTGGGGTCAGCCGGCCAGCGGCCGGCTCTACCGATTACTTCTTTTTGACCAGGGCCGGAGTGGTGGTGGCCGGGACCGGCTCGCCGCCATGGCGCTTGGTCATCCACCACTGCTGCAGCAGGCCCAGGCCGCCGTTGACCACCCAGTACAGGACCAGGCCGGACGGCATGAAGGCCATCATGACGCCGAACACCAGCGGCATGAACTGCATCATCTTCTGCTGCATCGGGTCCATGCCCGGTGCCGGGGTCAGCTTCTGGGTGAACCACATCACCGCCACGTTGATCACCGGCAGGATGAAGTACGGGTCGCGTGCAGTGAGGTCCTGGATCCAGCCGAACCAGGGCGCCTGGCGCAGTTCGACCGATTCCACCAGCACCCAGTACAGGGCGAAGAAGATCGGCATCTGGATGAGGATCGGCAGGCAGCCGCCCATCGGATTGATCTTTTCCTTCTTGTACAGCTCCATCATCGCGGTCTGGAACTTCTGGCGGTCATCGCCATAGCGTTCCTTCAGCTGCGCGATGCGCGGCTGGAAGCGACGCATCTTGGCACCGCTCTTGTACTGGGTCGCCGACAGCGGGTACAGCACCAGCTTCAGCAGCACCACCAGGCCGACGATCGCCCAGCCCCAGTTGCCGACCAGCTTGTGCACCTGGTTCAGCACCCAGAACAGGCCCTGGCCGATCACCGCCATCATCGAGAAGCGGCTGTAGTCGACCACGCGGTCCAGGCCCGGCACGTCTTCCTTGGCAATCAGGTTGACCAGCTTCGGGCCGACCCACAGGCGGGCTTCGGTGCTGGTGGACTGGCCCGGGGCCACGGTGAAGGCCGGGCCACGCGCTTCGATCAGGTCACGACCGGCCACCTGCGACAGTACGTAGTGTGCGGTCTGGTCCTTCTGCGGGATCCAGGCGGTGAAGAAGTGGTGCTGCAGCATCGCCAGCCAGCCGCCGGTGATGTTCTGGTTGAGCGTGCCGTCTTCCAGGTAGTCCTTGAACGCACGACGCTGGTACTTCTTGTCGTTGTCGTACCAGGTGGCACCGTTGAAGCTGAAGGAGTCCGGGTTGGTCATGCTCCGCGACAGGATGGTCGGGGTGCGGTCCAGGGTGCGGTAGACGTAGCCGTTCCACGGCGCGGCGCCGGCATTGCTGACTTCGTCCTTGAAGCGCACGGCGTACTCGTTGCGCGAGACAGTCAGGGTGCGCTTGATGGTCACGCCGTTGTCGGCAGTCCACACGAACGGGATCTGCAGCTCGTTCTGGCCCTTGGCCAGCACGAAGTCCTTGGTGTCACCGACCAGCTTGAAGCCGTCGGCGCCGGGAACCGGGGTGTTCTTGTCTTCGCTGGCCCAGCCACTGATCGCGCTGTACGGATGCGCGGGGTCTTCGGTCAGCAGGCGAACCGGCGGGCTGCCTTCGTCCTTGGTCTGCGGGAACTGCAGCAGCTCGGCGTCGAGCACGCGGCCACCATCAAGCACCAGGCGCAGCACGTCCGTGGTGACGGTCACGCGCTGGCTGGCCGGGGTGGCACTGGCCTGCGCCTGCACAGCGGCCTGGCCCGGGGCGCCCGGGACCTGTGCACTGGGAATGCTGCCCGAGGCAGCGCCCGGAACACTCTGTACGGCAGCCGGGGCCGACGTGGTCGTCGGTGGCGGGGTCGGAGCAGCCTTTTCACGGCTCCACTCCATCCACAGCAGCACGGCCACCATCAGCCAGGCAAAAATGAGGAATACGCGGGTCTGGTTCATCAGCGGACAGGCTCGGCGGGGCCGGGACGCGATGCCGGCTCGGTCAAAGAAGGAGTTGCGATGCCATCAGGCGGCGGCATTGTGCCGTCCACGCCCGGCGCGGGCAATGCACGCAGGCGACGCAGCAGGCGCAGGAAGGCCTGGCGGATCTCGTCGTTGCTGGCGGAACGCGCAGCACTACGGGCCACGACGACGAAGTCGCCTGGCTGGATATCGGTACGTGTCTGACGCAGGATGTCGCGCAGGACGCGCTTGATCCGGTTACGCCCAACGGCGTTCGGATCGACCTTGCGGGAAACCGCCAGACCCAGCCTGGCCGGCCGGTCAGCCGGCAGCCAGTGCAGGGTCATCAGCGGATCGGACACACGGCGGGCGCCGTTGAAGACCGTTGAGTATTCGGCACGCGTGCGAACCCGCGCAGAGCGAGGGAATCGCTTGCGCGGGTCTGCAGTATTCACTGTCGAAGGGATTGCGTCTGCCGCAGGGTGCGGCATGGCAATCAGGCGCTCAGGACTTTGCGGCCCTTGGCGCGGCGACGCGACAGGATCTTGCGGCCGTCAGCGGTCTTCATACGGGCACGGAAGCCGTGGTCGCGCTTACGCTTGAGGTTGCTGGGCTGGTAGGTGCGCTTCGTGGCCATTGGGGGCCTCTCGTATGAATGGGACGGAAAGAACCGGAAATTCTAGAGAGGTCTCCCCCCTCACGTCAACCCCTGGGGACTACGCGAATTCACCGGGCTGTGCAATAGCTGTGGATGTTTTTGTGAATAAGTAGGGGACAAGCATTCCGAAGGCG